>CAKAHF010000001.1 GCA_916439225.1 uncultured Oribacterium sp.
AAATCTGCATACCGACTCCTTCTCAAGCTTGTTTTCCCTTACTTCACAGCTTAGCCCGAATCCTAGTTCAAGCCTTAGTTCGACCCTAGGGCATCATTTTATGCATAGCGTATTACATTCTTATTTCATCCTTCCTGCTCTGTATCCGACTCTAAAGAATGTAGGGAATACTGTCAAGAAAATCCGTATTTTTCCTTTTTCTCTTCTACTCTTTGCCTATTTTAAATTCATTTTTTTCATTTTCAAAAAACTTCATAAAAGCATTGCTATTCCCTTTACTTTAGTGATACACTTAGTCGGGTTTTCAGTTAAATGCAGTGATAAAATATAGACAAATTAAGTAAAACATTTAGACTGATTTGGCTTCTATGTCGAAAGCCCTTAGATGAGAAAATGGAAAGCCCTTTCTTCTCGTCATAAATTCTAAAAAAAGGAGGAAAGATTGATGAAAAGCAGTGATGGCACGGATCCGGGAGCCTATGATTTACTTTTGTAGCGGAAGATCCGAAGAATGATTCCTCCTTCCCTATAATCTAAACTCATAAGTTCTTTTTCCCTGTGTCCATGAAGTTTTGGAAAGGAGAGAAAAATGAACGAAAATGAAAGAATTCAACAAGACTACGTTCAAGAAATTATAGATCTCATTCGCAGTGGCGAAACGGAAGAGCAAATCCGGGAGAATCTGGAAGAATACCATGCGAATGACATTGCGTCCGCCCTTCCCCTTTTAGAAGAGGAAGAGCGTAAGTTTTTGTACAGTCTTTTAGATAATGAGCGCCTCAGTGAGGTTATGGAGTATGCCGAGCACGGCTACGAATATCTGGAAGAGATAAGTCCAAGCAGGGCCGGAATCGTCCTTTCCGAGATGGAGCCGGATGATGCCGTAGACTTACTGAAAGAAGCCGATCCAGAAAAGAAGACCATCTGGCTTTCCAAGATGAGCCTGAAGGATCGAAATGAGTTACAGATTCTTGCAGCCTATGATGAAGCCTTCATCGGTTCTCGTATGACGACAAACTTCGTCTTCTTGACAAAGGATTTAAATATCCGGGACGCCATGCGCTCTCTGATTGAACAGGCTGCCGAGCATGACAACATTTCCAAGGTCTATGTCGTACACGAAGACGGCTCCTACTATGGTGCAGTAGATTTAAAAGAATTGATTATCGCAAGAAGAGATACGAAGCTCGACGATATCACGGAAACCGGTTATCCTTTTGTCTATGCGGATGAAAGATTGAGGACTGTTTGGAGCGTATCAAAGGCTATGCCGAGAACTCCATTCCCGTTTTAGGAGAAAACAATATCATCTTAGGTGTAATCACCGCCCAAGATGTATTGGAAGTTTATGATGATGAGATGGGTGAAGATTATGCTCGTTTGGGAGGTCTTACTGCGGAAGAGGATTTAAATGAACCGCTTCTGGAAAGTGTGAAAAAACGCCTTCCTTGGCTTGTGATTCTGCTTTTCCTCGGTCTTGTTGTTTCCACCGTAGTGGGTCTTTTTGAAACCGTGGTGGCACAGCTTACCATTATCATGGCTTTCCAGTCGCTGATTCTTGATATGTCCGGAAATGTCGGTACCCAGTCTCTTGCGGTCACCATCCGTGTTCTGATGGACGAGCGTCTCACCGCAAAGCAGAAGATGACTTTAGTCGGAAAGGAAATGGGAGTAGGCGGATTAAACGGTCTTGTAATCGGCTTGTTTTCCTTAGTCGGTATCGGTGCATACCTATATTTCTTTAAGCACCAGCCACTGCATATTGCCATTGCTATTTCTTCCTGTATCGGATTTTCCCTAATGCTCTCCATGGTGATTTCCTCCTTGGTCGGCACCGTTACGCCTATCTTCTTTAAGAAGGTCGGAGTGGACCCGGCAGCGGCTTCCGGCCCCTTGATTACCACCATTAACGATTTGGTCGGTGTAGTCAGCTACTATGGACTGACTTGGATTTTACTTTTGGAAATCCTGAAGATTTCAGGGTAAATGCGATGCTTTCCGTTTCTTCAGACTTAGTAAAAAAAGCATGTATGGAAAAAGCCGGGCTGGAAGCAAGATTCTGCACAATGGAAAAGCAGGATAATGGAAGCGGATTTCCATATACTTATAATTTGAAACTGAATGGGAAGTCCTACTCTCTTCGGGTCTTTAGCGAAGAAGTGGAGGAGCTTTCTACGATACTTTCCTATGCAGTCTTTTCCGAAAGCGGAGAGATGCTCTGCATGGCAAAGACCGAGTTCTACTCTCCCGATTATCCCTTTGCAGAGGTCCCCTATACGCATCTTATTCCCGAAACAAGCCCCTGCGCAGTCTGCAAGAAAAAGCTTTCCGGAGAATGTGCGGGGCGATAAGCCACACTCAGCAAAAAAACACAAAAATATTCTGTACCGGCCAATAGGTCGGTATTTTTGTATGGAAATTTTTACCATTCTTCCTTTTTTGAAAAAAATAATATTTTTTTATAAAATTTGACGATACACCTGTTAATTAGGAAGATTCTGACATGCATATTGAATTTTTTTCCGCCTACCAATCAAACTATGTGATTTTTGAAAAAAACTAATATTTTTCTATCAAAGAAAGGAGACCAAACATGAAGTCCAAAAAAATCTGAAATTTATTTTTACTTACAATCTTTTTTTGCTTTATCTTTTTCAAATTATTTAATTGCAGCTAACATAATGGACGATGACATTAGAGATGTGGAAAATTTTTTTCCATTAATGATTCTTACTTGGACGAATCATTAGCAGGATTTACAATTAAGGAAAGTATATTCCATACAGAAACAGATGCTGAAATAGCCAGTAATTCAGAACAAGAGAATACACAAAAGGCATTTCAATTAGAAGATAATCCATGTATCAGTCTCTCCGAAAAAAATTAACAGTTCAAACCACAGCTATTTTTTTATGTTTTTCTCTATCAAAGAGCAAGATAGAATTTTAATGGCCAGAATGCTCTCTGAAAAATAAAGATTTTTGATGCATTATTATGCCGGTTTGATAAGGAAAGTGGAAAACTTACACCTACTAACGTATCATGTGGAAGTGGAAATGAAATCAGAGTTAAGTCTATTCCTCAAGGAGATTACGCGTTTGCTGTGTATTCAAAATCAGGAAAGTCTGGAGAAAGTTTCATTTTCGATATTAATGCATCTAATCCCTCTGCCGATTTTGACGGAATTATATATTCTAAAGCTACAGATGGCGGGCATGATGTAACAAAGGTTATAGTCGAATATACATCAGGAGATATATATTCTAATGGAAAGTTTATTTATAACCAGAAAACAGGAATCGGAAATGATTTGTCTTGGGAAAGAAAAAATGAAGTTAACTGGGGTAGTGGATATGAACAACGAACACATAAAGTATCAGAAGTAAAAATTAAAGGACGCTCTAGATTAGTCTCCTATAGCTCTTCCTATGCATCTTCGGACTTAGCTATTTGCTCTATTGTGATGTTGGAACAAATTTCCTTTATTTTCACTCTAAATATCAATCCGGTCCAGATCACTTTTATGAACAATCCTTTATGGATGCTTATGGTCGGAAAACACCAAGGTCTTTAGACGAAAAAGATTTTGAAGATGGACAATCACATGTAGTAGTGCTCGACTTACATACCGGAAAATTAATAGACTTTTATAGTCAACTGAACGAATATTATGGTTTTGGGTATGAGGATACCCCAGTAGTCCATGAATATGAGTAAAATCCATTAAATTTTGGTATTGTAATTCATTAAGAGGAGTATTCTATCATGAAAATAATTGAAATCAAATACTGTTGTGGAAATACACGCTTCCAAGGAATTTATCAAAAGCGGATGTCTTCACAAAATAAGAAGTTAGAAAAAAACGCATCAAAATTTGATGTAAAAAGGCTAGCCGATGAATCCAAAAAGCAGATAGACCAATTTCTTTTATCTGAAGAAGGAAAAAAATGGCTCGCAAGCAGATCTGAAGACGAAAATCATAGTTTTCAAAAAATGCTGGATGAAGGAAGAATAATAGCACTTAAGGACGGAACCTTATATCAGTTTTCCGAAGAGAACTTTTCTTGCCGTACACAGGATGATGATTGGGATGATTTTGTTGCAGATAAAGTAAAAAATAATCCCTTTTGGGAGCATAACGGAGAACAGTGGTTAACCTTCACCTCCTATTTGGATAAAAATGGTTTTTATGACAGTATGAGTGACAGTGAAGTGAAGGATTTCGAAAATCTTCTTCGTGATGTCACAAAGGGAGTAAGCAAGGCCGGAAATCTTTATTTATATACTGAAACTGGAACGCCCGATGCTTATTCTATGTGGAAAAATAAAGCAGAAGGAATTTTAGCTATTGAGTCATCTTCGCAGGCATTGTATCGAATAGCAGATAAAAATGCTTCCCCAAAAATATAAAAAGAAGGATTCTATAAACTCATTGAGCAGTATAAAAGCCATAATGAAGAACTTATGGATACCGGGTATCGAAACCCCTATCGACTCAATGGCAAGAGGTGTTGGAATGCTATGCCGAAGAAGCGGAGATACTTTTGGAACTCCAATAAAATCAGAAAAAGCAAAACTGGAAGATTTAAGAAAAGAGTTATTTTCCGGCAAAAAAAGCAGAAAATTATGAATCATATAGACAAGAAATCATAAAAAAATATTCCAAAAACATTGGAAAAACTTCAAATTCTTTTTAACTTTCTTCAGTCGTTAAAAGAGAGCTATCTTTCTTTTTCCACAAATGGAAGTACGGATAGCTCATTCCAAAATTATATGATGAAGGATGCGAAGGATACCTTCTCCTTTATCCAACAGTGCTGGGAAAAAACTATGCTAAACTATTTATAGTTATGCTTCCATGTTGAGATACTAAAGTGAGATACCATGCCGGCGCCTTTAGGCGCGGCTTTCCTTTACTATAAAGTAGGTTGTCATTTTACCAGTAACGAGTCGATAAGTTTAGTAAATATTTTTAGTTAGACTTTTACTCCCTTTGAGAATTTTTTTGAATAAATGAAATTTAGACTTTGGCTAATAAACGATACTTCGTCGCTGCTTAAATAAAGGAAATGCTGATTCACAAATAAGTATCCATTTTTTTACTACTACTTATTTTTTTAGACATAAATTCAAGAAATTCCGAAAATGAAGCTGCTCCGATTTTTCCTTTTTCTTTTTTTAGCATATATCGTAGCAGAGACTTGTCATTAAGTCTATTGTGATTATCGATTTTTTTATGACAGTTTTTGTTTAAAATTCTTTTTCAAAGCTAAGGTCAATCAACGAAATACCACTCACTTCGTTAACCTTTCACCCTCCTTTTTAATTCTTCCAATACTTCCTCTTCCGGAAAGCTCTTCCCCGTCCAAAGTCTAAAGGCCTCTGTAGCCTGATAAAAAAGCATAGGGAGACCGTTCATGTAGCTTTGTCCTTCTTCCTTTGCCTGCGAAAGCAACTTCGTTTCGAAGGGATGATAAATGCAGTCGGCAACAAACATCCCCTTATGAAGGAGTTTTCTATCCGGAATGAGAGAAGCCTCCGCCCCCATTCCTACATTTGTAGAATTGACAAGGATATCGCTTTTCTCCAGAAATTCCGCGAGATTTTCTTCATAGGATCCGAGTAGAATTTGTTTTCCTGTTTCTCTTTCTACTTTTTCAATAAATGCTCTGTTTTTTTCGATGGACGAAGCTCTTTGCAAAAGCCGAATTTCCGAAATTTCGGTATAGACTGCGCGGGAGAGGATTGCTTTTCCTGCACCGCCAAGTCCCATAAGACAGAGCTTTTTGTCCTTAACAGCGCCATTCTCCGCTTCCAAAGCACGGAAGAAACCGATTCCGTCCGTACTGCAACCTGTCATTTTGCCATTTTTCGAAAAAACAAGAGTATTGACAGAGGAAGAGAGCCTCGCCTCTTTAGACAGGCTGTCGCAAAGCGGAAGTACCGCCTCTTTCAGAGGCATCGTTAAGTTAAGCCCTCCCACGCCCATTTTCCGAAGAGCGAATAAAGTGCTTTCCAGATCCTCCTCTTTCACAGAAAAGGCAAGATAACGGGCATTCAGGGAGAGTCGCCGAAATCCCTCATTATGAATAAAGGGAGAAAGGCTATGTGAAACAGGATTACCGAGCAGACCGTAGAGTCTTGTTTTTCCGTCAATTTCCCATTGATTCATTCTTCCGCTCCCTTCTTTATTCATAACGAGTATTGCTCGCAAAGCGTGCGATATCTCGTTTCACTCTTTTTTATTTTCTTTTCTCGTATGATAGAACAAAAATAAATGCAGTATAGACACCGGCCAAATGCAATAAAAGCTAAAAATATGACTTAAAAAGACCGCCATAAAAGCGCCAAAGCAGAAGGAAAGAAGCATGAGAGCGTGTTCTTTGAATAAGACGGCTGCATTTTCATTATTATCCCGAAGCGCTTTTACAAGATTTACTCCAAGCTGTCGGACATGTGCCGTGCAGAAGGTCGTTGCCATATTAACTCCTTCCGCCTGTCTAAAGGCGGTGAACTGCATCGCACAGATAAAGCTGAGTGCCACCTGCGGAACATGATCCGGTACGGAAGCGGGCATCAGTCCAATCACAAAAGAAACAAAGGCTTCAAAGAGAAGAAGCTTCTCCTCAAAAAGGCCCTTGTTCTTTTGGTTCATTTTCCCGGAAATGAATTCCGCCATACAGACACCGACAATATAGGCCGTTAAGGGAACAAAAGCATAGAAGCCCTTCTTCCACTCGCCATTTCCAAAGGAGAGCATCATTAGGACAAGATTTGCCGTCTGTGCATTCGCAAAAACTTTTCCTCGTAAGCTAAAGGTATAGCCTCCGTAGAATCCCCCGGCAAACATCAGGAGCGCAAAAAACCACAGCTTTTCCACAACTCGGTAATTCCCCTTTGATTTCAAAGCCGCTCTCCTTTCCCTAGACCTTAACTTACTCTAAATCTTACTTGCTTTCTATCTTACTTACTCTCTATCTTACTTGCTTTCTATCTTGCTTGCTTTCTATCTTACTTACTCTCTATCTTAACTTGCTTAATAGCTTAGTGCACTCCCATCTCGCTTTCCTAAGCCTTAGCTTTTCACCCCATCATTCTCTGTCTTACAATCTCATACGCAAGTACCCCGCAGGCTACGGATACGTTTAAGGAGTCGATATCGCCTTTCATCGGGATAGACGCCTGCATATCGCAGTTTTCTTTCACAAGGCGGGAGACCCCGTCCCCCTCGCTTCCCATCACAAGTCCGATTGGACCTTTCAAGTTCAGCTTATACATGCTCTCGCCCGCCATATCGGCGCAGACGAACCACATCCCCTCTTTCTTCAGCTCGTCCATAGTCTGCACGAGATTCGTCACCTTACATACCTTCGTGTAATGCAAGGCTCCGGCACTGCTTCTTGCGACCGTAGCAGTAAGCCCCACTGCTCTCCTCTTTGGGATAATGACACCGTGCGCACCGCAGAGATTTGCCGTACGAATCATGGCTCCGAGATTATGCGGGTCTTCGATACCGTCCAGTAAAAAGAAGAAGGGCGCTTCTCCTCTTTCTTTTGCCACTTCCAAAAGTTCCGGAAGTTCCGCGTAGGAAAATGCCGCAAGATAGGCAATCACTCCTTGGTGTACCTCTCCTCCGCTGATTTCATCGAGTCTTGATTTCTTTACAAAATCAACCACCGTATCCTGCTTTTTTGCCTCTCGCAGGATGCTTAAAATCGGCCCGTCCTTTAGGCCGTCCTGTACAAACAAACGATCAATGGTTTTCTTTGCACGAAAAGCTTCCATAACCGGATTTCTTCCTACTAAGGTGTATCCCTCTTCTCTCATTTTCCCTCTTCTCTTTCCAAAAGGAAAGAAAGCCCCGCCTCCATGAGCCTTTGCAGTCTTTCTTCCTCATTTTGATAATGTAAGTAACCAAGCACCGCCTCAAAGCCCGTGGCACGGCGATAGTCTCCGATATCGGAGTTTTTCGAGCGGCTCTGTGACTTATGATTTCTTGCCCGCCTGTATACGGAAAGCTCTTCTTCCGTAAGGAGTTCTTTTTCCAAATAAAATTCCATAATATCCGACTGCGCTTTTGCACAAACGAAATTCTTTTTCTTGCTGTTAATCTTGTTTAAAGAGCCGGAAAAGTCCCGAATCAGCCTGTCTCGAATAAAGAAGTCATAAATAGAATCCCCCACATAAGCTAGGCTTAATGGGGGGATTTGCATCGCAAGGCTATCCCTTAGATCTTCTGCCATTCTACTCCGTTTCTGGTATCCTTTAAGGCAATACCCATACTGAGGAGCTCATCACGAATCCGATCCGCCTCGGCAAAATCTTTATTTTTCTTAGCTTCCTGTCTCTTTGCAATGAGTGCATTAACCTGCTCTTCCAGTCCCTCGTCGAGTTTCTCTTCCTTTTTCTCCGTGCGAATACCGAGTACATGTACTAAGACAGCAATAGCCTCTTTCATGATAGAGCCGAAGTCTTTGGAGGACTCTTCCTTTACTGTGGAATTCGCAAGACGCACCAGCTCAAATATCTGCGTAATGGCATCCGCCGTATTTAAGTCATCCTCCATCTTCTCACAGAAAAGGGCAGTGTACTCCTCTACCTTCTTTAATACTTCCTCTTCTTCCGAAGAAATACCTTTCTCGGAAAGGCGGGGAAGCAAGTCTTCCAGTCTCCAGATACAGCTTAAGATTCTGTCGAGAGAGGCCTTCGCGGACTGCATCAGCTCCTTGGAGAAATTCAGCGGACTTCTGTAGTGCGCGGAAAGCATATAGAAACGAAGGACCATCGGATCAAACTGGGATGTCACATCCCGCACGGTAAAGAAATTTCCGAGCGACTTTGACATCTTCTTGTTGTCAATGTTAATAAAGGCATTGTGCATCCAGTAGCGGGCAAACTGCTCTCCGTGTGCCGCCTCATACTGGGCAATCTCATTTTCATGGTGCGGAAAAATGAGGTCCTCTCCGCCCGCATGAATGTCTAAGGCTCCTCCGCAGTACTTCGGTGCCATAACACAGCACTCCGTGTGCCAGCCCGGTCTTCCCTCGCTCCAGGGAGACTTCCAATACGGCTCTCCCATCTTCTTCGGCTTCCATAGCACGAAGTCGGTCGGATTCTTCTTCTCCTCCTCACCGGAAACCTTGAGTTCCCGAAGTCCTGACTGGAGATCCTCCATATTTTTTTATGGGAAAGCTTTCCGTAGGGCTTAAATGCGGTTGTATCATAATAAACCGTACCGTTTACGGCATAAGCAAAGCCCTTCTTTTTCCAATTCATCTATGAGATTCACCATGCCGTCAATCTCTTCCGTTGCCTTCGGATGAGCGGAAGCCTCTTCGATATTGAGATCCGCCATGTCCTTCTCGACTTCGGCAATATAACGCTCGGTGACAGTCTGGCAGTCTACGCCTTCCTCCACCGCAGCCTTGATGATTTTATCGTCTACATCGGTGTAGTTCGAAACATATTTTACCTGATAGCCCTTGTACTCCATAAAACGGCGAAAGGTATCAAATACAATCATAGGACGCGCATTTCCGATATGAATGAGGTTATAAACGGTCGGCCCGCAGACATACATTCTGATCTTTCCTTCCTCAATCGGAACGAACTCTTCCTTCTCCTTTGACATGGTATTATAAATCTTCATAAATTCCTCTTTTCTTAAGCTTTAGCGTTCTTTGTAGTTTATCTCTTCGCCCTATTTTAGTCAAGAAACGGAAAAGCCTCCGAAGGCCAAATCCTTCGGAAGCTCTTCTTCATAATGCGTTGTACGAACGTTTTTTCGGAATAGCATCGGCATTTTCCTACCCGCTGTCTCTTCCAAACTGACTCGACGCAAATTTCTTATCTCTTATATTCGTTAAAGAAATCCTTGAAGCTTTTGAAAGGATTATTTTCCTCTACTCCGTTATCTCCGCTTCTGTCATTTCCACTACGATTATTATCCTCTCGATTTCCGCTATGATCCTCTGTATTTCCATCATTTGCAGGATTTTCCTCTGCTCCTCCCACACCGTTATCGGACGAAGCGTTTCCGTTTTTTTCGGTATTCCCGCTTCCATTTAAAGCAGGAGATCTGCCAAGGATAACCGTTGCCTCTACTTCATTGTACTTTCCGGTTCCATCCTGTCTCATGAGGGTAAGCTTCACTTCTTCTCCTGCTCTATACTTGGATAGGAGCGCCTTCAAGTTCGCAGTGGTGTACACACCCTGTCCATCCAGCTTCGTGATGATGTCTCTTTCCTGAATCTGGCTGTTATCCGCACCGGTGTCATCCAATACCTTAAAGATGTAAATTCCCTTCGGCATTGCAAAGCTTTCAGCAGTCTGTGCATCTATATCCTTTACCTGAACACCCAGTACTCCTTGCTCCGCCTCAGGCACCTTATCTCTTGTGGTCAAAGTGGATAAGGAAGAAAGAATGGTCTCCGCCGCAGAAGACGGAATGGAATATCCCATACCCTCTACGTCAGTATCCGCATACTTCGCTACATTGATACCAATGAGCTCGCCTTTCATATTGAGGAGTGCACCGCCGGAGTTTCCGGGATTGATTGCCGCATCGGTCTGCATAAGTCCTTTTGACACTCCGTCCTTTGTCTGTACATCTCTGTTCTTGGCAGAAATAATACCGGTTGTAACAGACTGTCCATAGCCTAAGGCATTTCCGATTGCCACAACCTGATCACCAACTTCCATATCATCGGAAGAACCAATCTCTACCGCCTTAATCTTTTCTCTCGTTTCCGGAGAAATATCGGAAAGCTTCACGGACAGAAGAGCAAGGTCTACCGTTACATCGGTTCCCTTTACCTGGGCCGTTGCCGTACTTTCATCGATAAAACTTACGGTAAGGGAGTTGGAGTCCTGAATCACGTGATTGTTTGTCGCAATGAGAAGCTCCGTATCGTTCTGTCCCACGATTACTCCGGAACCGCTGGCAGGAAGCTCCGTCTCTCTTTGAATTTCACCAAAGATAGAGAAGCCGTTTTCCTGATACCGCATCATATTGGTAATCGCCACAACAGAGGGCATAGTCTCTTTTGCCACCTCTGCAACGGTTTTTCCGCTTCCCGTAGAAGCAATGACCGTATCGGAAGGCTTATTATTCTTTTCCGTTTCCACAATTTCAGAAGAGCTGCTTTCTTGCTTTCTTCCGGCTTTGGCTGTGCCTCTTCCACAATAGAATAAATATTTCTTTCCTGTGCAATATAATTTACACCTACCATCATTCCGCCTGCAACCAGTCCAAAAAGCAGTGCAGAAAAAATCACTCCAATAATTCGTTTCATGATACCTCCCTTTCCTTCGGGCAAATGGTATAAAAATTTTGTGTCAACTTTGTGACTTATCCTTAATAAATATTATTTTTCGCTAGGAAATCTTCTCCAAAAGAACAATGGCCTTGGCTGCAATTCCCTCTTCCATGCCGGTAAATCCCAAGCCCTCTTCTGTTGTGGCCTTTACAGAAACCCTATTCTTCTCACAGGAAAGTGCCTTCGCAATATTTTCTTCCATAAGAGGAATAAAGTCTTTTACCTTTGGTCTTTGCATAAGAAGAACCATATCCGCATTACCCAAGCTATATCCCTGCTCCCGGATTAGAGCATAGGCTCTTTCCAACAAAATAAGGGAGGAAATCCCCCGATACCGTTCATCCGTATCCGGAAAATGTCTCCCTATATCTCCCATTGCCGCTGCACCAAGCAGCGCATCCGTCAATGCATGTAAGAGAACATCCGCATCGGAATGTCCCAAAAGTCCTTTTTCGTGAGGAATCTTCACCCCTCCGAGAATCAGTTCTCTTCCCTCTACCAGTCTATGTACATCATATCCTAAGCCTACACGCATAATGTCTCCTCACATAATTTTCGCAACTCATCAAATCTGAATTCTAAGTCTTCTCGGACGACAGGAAATGCTAATATCCTTTCGCCTTCCGATATTTTCCCCGTCGATGTGAAGAGGCAGGGGCTCCTCCATATGAATCTCTGCCGTTTTAAAACGATAGCAGTGCACTCCGGGAAGATACCGGTGAATCCCAAAAAGGGAAGCCAGCATAATGCGGAGGAGACGCAATTTATACTTTGTACTTACCAGGCATAAATCCAGGTATCCATCTTCCGCAGAAGCACCCTTACCAAGAACATATCGACCTTCATAGGGATGATTGTGAATGGAAAGAAACAAGATATGGCTGAATTCGAGCCTTTCCTCTCCGTCCAAAAGGATAGTTCCTTTACATTGCTTAGCTCTTCTAAGTCCTTTTAAAAAGGCATAGATATACGCCAGTGTTCCGGATTTCTTGCAGAGGAAGCGAAAAAATCCCCTCCGTTCTCCGTTCGCTATCGTTTTTTCTTTCGGACAAATATCGGAACGCACAGCCAAAAGCTCATTCAGGACAGCGGCATCAAAGCCCATACCTGCTCCCACTACAAAACGACGATGTCTTGTGTTCCCCTCTACAATTCCGTAATCTACTTTTCTTTCTTTATTATCCAATAACGCCTGAATATTGACAGGAGTCTTATAACTCTTATCCAGACCGCGCACAAAGTCATTTTCCTTACAAACCGGAAGAAAAGCCAGAGAAACCCTATCTCCATCCAGCTTTACCCCGTCCACCACCTCATTTAAGGTACCGGTACCGCCGATCACCACTATCTTTTTTTCTTCCTGAGAATCTTCCGTAATTTGACGAGCAATGACCTTTGCGTTTCCACAGCCTTCTGTATAGAAAATACGATAGCCTTCTTTCTCCAAGAAAGTACGGCTTTCTTCTTCTATTTTCTTCCAAACTGTCAAGCCTTGGCCCCTACCGGCCAGAGGGTTAATAATAAAATAAAGCATCAGGCACTCCGAATCGTATACTAAAGATATTCTCTGCAAACCGCATGATTCAATTCAGTAATGAATATTTCTATATCGGAGTATAGCATAGTGCCCTTTAGCCATGTATAAAATTAGTATAAAGAGTCTCTGCTCCTTTTCTTAACTGGCTGTCCTTCGTTCTATCCTGAATATAGCTTTGTCCGTCTTCTTCGGATATTTCCACTTTCACATCCGGGGTGATGCCCTTTTTATGAATATTTCGTCCGGCGGGGGTAAAGTAGTAGTGTGTAGTAAATTCCACTGCAGAACCGTCTATAAAAGAACGAATGGTTTGTACAATTCCCTTTCCATAAGACTGTGTCCCCATAACAATGGCTCTTCCATAGTCTTGCATAGCTCCGGCAAAAAGTTCGGAAGCCGAAGCCGAATTTTGGTTCATTAAAATGACGATTGGCATATCAACCTCATGTCCGTCATCCGTATACCAGTCTTTTCCATATCCATGTTTATCCTCTGTATAGAGTAAAAGAGTCACTCCTTCCAAAAAAATCCCTTGTGGTTTTGGATTGAATCGCTCCGGAACTCTCCGTTACGACTGCTTTCGGTCGTGCCAAATCATCCGGAAGAAAATAGTCCAAAAGCTTAGTCGCCGCCTCCACATCTCCTCCGGGATTTCCTCGAAGATCAATAATCAGGCCCTTCTTTTTTCCCTCTATTTCCTTTTCATACCGGGAAATAAACTCATCAGCCGCTTCCTCATAGAAGCCGCGCAAGGAGAGGTAGCCGATTTCCCCCTCCGGAACTGTAGAGTCCTGCAGCATGCTCGCTGCATCTCCGCTCACTACCGGTGGAATTACAATTTCTCCGCGGGTTAAGCGCAGGCTTACCTCCTCATTATCCCGTAGTACAATCATTTCCAAAGAACTGCCTTCCACTCCCTGAATAAGATTTTGGACGATATACTGCAAACTTAAGTCTTTCACAGAAATACCGTCTACACGAAGAACAATGTCCCCGGACTTTAGTCCTCCCTTTTCCGCAGGCGAATCCGGATAAACATACTCTATTCTGATTCCTTCATCCGTTTCCGTGACTTCCGCACCGATACCTTGGTATATTCCCTTTTGCTGATTCTGAGATTCTTCAATCTCTTCTTTTGTATAGTATGCCGCATACGGGTCTTCATCCAAAAGACTGTTTAAAAAGCCCTTGTAGATTCCGTCTTCCGCTTTTTCCGCATTTTCCGTATAAAGATAATTTTCCTTAATCAGCTCCTGTAAATCTTTCAGCTTCGTGCTCACACGAAAAAGATTAATTTCTTCCTTACCTGTCTCTTTTTCCGTATTCCGTAAAGAAAATACGGCGGGAGTACTGAAGTAATAAAGATAAACGGCCGCTCCTCCAAGAACAAAGGAAAAGAGCATCGCAAAAATGCAGAGAACAAAGAGAGCTATCTTTCCATTTTGCCGACTCCGCTCCACGCTGTAATTTCGTAATCCTGCTCTCCTCTTATCCTTTTCCATCTCGGAAGGATACTCTTTTTCACTTCCTTCTTTATACCGTTTTTCTTCTTCTGCTGTATACTCTGTGCTCTCTTTCGGAGAATCCTGATGCTCCGCTGCGGAAAAGGATTGCTTTTCCTCTTCCACAGGATATTCCTTCTCTTCTACTCCCATAACTGTATTTGTCCTCTCTATCTTCTCGAAAACTCTCTTGCCTCATTCTTCATCGCGTAAGAACCAAGGTCTATACTTCCTCTTATAAAAGAATGGAAAAGGCGGAAACTCTCGCCTCCGCCTTTTCTTTCATTGAAAAATTACTTTTTAGAAATCCAGACTTTCCATATATTTCATATATTTCACAACCATCAGAGCAATCTGGAAGGTAATGGCATCATCAAATACTCTAAGATCCAGTCCTGTTGCCCTATCCAGCTTATCCAAACGATATACCAAGGTATTTCTATGAATAAAGAGCTGTCTTGAAGTCTCGGAAACGTTCAAGTTATTCTCGAAGAACTTGGCAATTGTTTCCAAGGTCTCTTCATCAAAATCATCAGGGGAAACATCCGCAAAGATTTCCTTGATAAACATCTTACAAAGCGGGATGGGAAGCTGGTAAATCAATCTTCCGATTCCAAGAGCATTGTACGCCACGATATGTCTTTCCACAAAGAAAATCTTTCCTACTTCCAAAGCCATCTTCGCTTCCTTATAGGAACGGGAAACTTCTTTGATTTCATTGACAATGGTACCGTAAGAAACTCTGGTAGAAAGCATCACCTCGGAGGAAAGCATATCCAGCATACTCTCGGCAATCTTCTGTACCTGCTCGTAGCCGTCATCCGAAGCAAGCTCCTTCACTACAATAATATTCTTCTCATCCACGGCAGTAACAAAGTCATTGCCCTCTGCGGAGAAGAATTCCTTCAGGGCTTCCTGCACCGTACCGTCCATATTTTCATGAGACTCAACCAGGAATACCACTCTCCGTACACCGACTTCGATGTGCAGCTTCTTCGCTCTGTTATAAATGTCTACAAGAAGCAAATTATCCAAAAGAAGATTCTTGATAAAATTGTCCTTATCGAATTTCTCTCTGTACGCTACCAAAAGGGTCTGAATCTGCAATACGGCAAGCTTTCCTACCATATAGACATCATCCGTATCTCCATGGGCAATCAGGACAAATTCCAGTTGATGTTCATCAAAAATCTTAAAGAACTGATACCCGCCGGCAGCCTGAGAATCGGCCTGAGATGCCGCAAAGGAAACCACCATATCGGATAAATCTTTATCCTCTAAAAACGTAGTCGCAAGAACTTTTCCGTCAATATCGGCAATGGCTATATCCAGCCTTGCGATTCCCTTTAAGGAATCAATGGTACTTTGTAAAACCTGATTTGAAATCATCTCTACTCCATCCTTTTCATCAACTAAATCTCTTCGGAAGGGCAAGAAATCTCCTCAGTCTTACTTTATATGTCCTCTACGCCCTTAACCATGCACATTTATTTTCTAAATATTGCATAATACCCTCTCTTTAGCTTACTATAATCAGTTTTTTATCCCTTTTCAAGCATTTTTAAAAAAGACAGGAAAAGAAATCGCTTCTTTCCTGTCTTTTTCTCCAAAACGTTTTTTCGCTTTTATGAATTATCCACAAAGTTCCATTTTAGTTGGTAATGGTAAGCTCTGTCTCTTTATCAAAAATGTGAATCTTATTCTCGTCCAGTGCGAAACGAACGGTATCTCCTGTTCTTGCCTTGGTCTTCGGATTCACTCTTGCTGTCCAAGACGCATCCGCAATATCAAAGTAAAGCAGTGTCTCTGCACCGAGCATCTCATATACACGAATCTCAGCGGAAATCACGGACTGAGCATGGTTTGCAAGATACTCTTCCTCATCATGCAGGTCTTCCGGACGAATTCCAAGAGTCACTGTCTTTCCGATATATCCCTTGTCCTTTAACGCAGCTGCCTTCTTCTCATTCAAGGTAATGGTATTTCCTGCAAAGCTTAACTTTACAGCACCACCCTCCTCTGTGCACTCCGCATCAATCATGTTCATCTGCGGAGAGCCGATGAAGCCTGCAACGAACTTGTTGCACGGTGTATCGTAGAGGTTCTCCGGTGTATCCACCTGCTGAATATAGCCATCCTTCAATACAACGATTCTGGTTCCGAGTGTCATAGCCTCGGTCTGGTCGTGTGTAACGTAGATAATCGTTGTCTCTAAGGACTTATGAAGCTTTGCAATCTCTACACGCATCTGCGCCCTTAACTTTGCATCCAAGTTGGAAAGAGGCTCGTCCATAAGGAATACTTTCGGACGACGAACGATAGCACGTCCCATAGCCACACGCTGTCTCTGTCCTCCGGAAAGAGCCTTTGGCTTACGATCCAGTAAATGCTCAAGATCCAAGATTCTTGCAGCCTCATGCACCTTCTTGTCAATCTCATCCTTGGGAACCTTACGAAGCTTCAAGCCGAAAGCCATGTTATCATATACAGTCATGTGCGGATACAAAGCATAGTTCTGGAAAACCATGGCAATATCTCTATCCTTCGGCTCCACATCATTCATTCTTTTTCCGTCAATAAACAAATCGCCGGAGCTAATGTCTTCCAATCCTGCAACCATACGAAGAGTTGTAGACTTTCCGCATCCTGAAGGACCTACAAAGATGATGAATTCCTTATCTTCAATTTCCAAGTTGAAGTCCTTTACGGCAACGAATCCGTTGGGATACTTCTTGACTACATTTTTAAGCTGAACACTAGCCATGCTCATTCTCCTTTTCTAACTGAATAAAATTAATTTATGCTTTTCTTATTCAGTATAAATAATAGAAATACCAGTCTCCCTTTCCGAAGACTATCGTTATTCTATATTCTTTCTTTTTCCTGACTATTGACGTAGTTCCGAAATTCGGAGCCAAATTTTGTACAAGTTATAAGGTCTTTGATATTTAATAGACAATTTAACTAAATTTTTTGCTGATTCTACCCCTGTAATTCGTCGGAAAACGACAAGTTCTCTTAAATAATAAGTCTAAAAGTTTTTTATTCATCCTCTTTATAAATTTTAAAGATGGCCGTTTTCGTGATTTTGATCTTATTTTCCTTTAATAATTTGCCGATTGCCCGCTTAAAAGCAGCCTTCGATACTCCAAAGTCCTTCTTCACCTGCTCCGGGTCTACCGTCTTATCGGTATAAGGAATATGTCCCTCAAATTTTTCTTCTAAAATATGCTCAATCTGCTCTCCGCACTTTTCATAGCGAGAAGTATTGACCTCTTCCTGACTGATATGCTTTGCATCTTCTCTCTTCTTTGTATACATGGTTGCGGCAAGACGCTCCGTTTTATCAATGTAGAGATAGACTTCCACCTCCATGTCCTTCTTTAAGGCATAACGCATCTCTCTATGGGGTAGCAGAATATCTTTTTCCAGTCCGATATCCATAAAGGCACCGATGTCGTTTACATCGCTGACTCTGAGTTTCCCGATTTCTCCCACCTCAATATAGGGTTTTCTTGTAGTGGCAATCAGCCTGTCTTTAGAATCCTTATAAACAAACACGGAGATTTCATCTCCTACACCCTTTCCTTTCGGAACCTGGCGAATGGGTAAAAGAATCCCTTCTTCTCCCTCGTTTCCCACAAAAACACCAAAGTCCTTCTCGCGAAGAATCTTACAGCTCTGGGTTTTTCCTAATTTCAACATGGCAGCACAGCTCCTTATTCTGATTATAAAAGGCGACACATTTTCGATTGCTTTCTATCGCGATTCTCGTGAAAATATGATCCCCGTATGTATAGGCTTTCAGGTATTCCGCGCGAATCCCGAAAGACAAACTCTCTTCCTTCTTTTCCTTTTCTTGTTTCAAATTTTCTCTTGTATCCCTCTCACAATGCTCCGGAAAAGAAAAGGCGGGCTCTCCGCTTTTTTGATACAGTATTTCCTCAGCGATAGCAATATAGCGAGCATTGTTCATATGGTGGTTCGTATCCAGATATTCTCTCGGTACCGGAAAGTCTTCTCCTTCCTCCCAGTCCTCAGGAAAACTGATTTTTCTCTGCAAGGGAGGCAAATGGAGTTCATCCTTCGGCTCGCCGAAAGGAGCCACCAGTTCTTCCGTGATTTTTTGCGGTCTGCCCTTCTCCGTATCAATACAGAACCACTCACTGTCCGCCTTGATGAGATACTCTCCCGCCTTGTTCTTAATCCAAAAATTTCGATAAGCAAAAATACCGCGGAATAAATGAGGAGAGGTGCCGATCGTAATTTCCTCATAAAGCGCAGGAAAAACATATACCCGAATGTCCCAAGCGCTCAAAAGCCAGGCTCTCTTTAACTCCAATACTTTTTCAATGGACATCCCCACATCGTGTGAATGAAAAGTAGAACAATCCTGCAGGAGATTCACCACCCCCAAAAGGTCCATTTTTCCGTTCTCGCGTACCTCGGAATAACGCACACGTTCCTTTATTTCGTACATTGCCCTTCCCTCTCTTTGTCTTTTCCCTTATGACTTTACAGTGTCTTTTCCTTATCTATTCTTTAAATACTGAGAATCCTTATAGAGAAATCTAGTCTTCCTTTGTCGTATCAACTATAGGACGGTCCAATTCCACGACGCAGTTTATTCCCTTTTCCTCTTTTACCAATGTTTTTAATTCCCCCATAATTTGGGAAGCCGTATCTTCTGTTACAGAATAGGGTAAAAGAAGGTCAAAGTACAGTGCTTTTTCTTCTCTGTCTTTTTTGAACTGAATATCGTGAAAGCTTCCCTCTACTCCATACTTTGCCAAAACCTGCTTTACAACTTGGGAAAGCCAAGCTTCAACTTCTTCCGATACAATGGGGTCCACATGAATCAGCAAGGAAAAACCGAATTCTTTTTTGATTCTTCTTTCCATATCATCTACTTTTTCATGGATAAAGGCAATTGTTTTTCTTCCATCACACTGAACATGAATACTTCCCATGGCATTTTGTGCGCCGTAAGGGTGATAAAGAAAGTCATGCACTGCAAGGAACTCCTCCTCCGTAAGGATTGTTTTACGGATTTTCTCATACAGCTCTTCCTCAATCGGTTTTCCCAAAATCTCGGAAATGGTCTCCTTCGCCATTTTTACCCCGTTAAAAAGAATAAGTGCTCCCAGTAAAAGGCCGAGTATCGCATCCACATTGTAACCGCTTTGATAGTAAAGAAAGGTGGAAAACAAGGTGGAAAGCGTCATTAGAGAATCCAGTAAAGCATCCATTGCCGTTACCTTGAAAAGGCTGGAAGCAATTTGCTTTCCCACAAAGCGAAAATAGAAAAACAAAAGGACTTTAATCAGGACGGATAAGCCAAGAATCCAAAGGGCAGGGGCAAAAAACGAAAGTTCCTCTTTCTTTCCCAAGGAAAAGAGAGCCGAACGGATTGTCTGAAACCCCAGCTGAATAATCAAGGTACTGACCAAAAAAGCCGCAAGATATTCCATTCTTCCATGGCCAAAGGGATGCTCCTTGTCCGCTTTTTTTCCGGATATTTTTCCCGCAAAAAGGCTGATGAGGGAATTTCCCATATCCGATAAGTTATTCCAGGCATCTGCACCGATACTTAAGGAGTGAAGTAAGAGGGAAAGCAAATATTTTACGACAAACAAAAAAAGGTTTGCCAGTATCCCGATTATCGCTGCCCTTGTTGCAATACTCTCGCGCTCTCTTTCTTGCATACTTTCCTCCCTATTATGCTGTAAATATAAAACGGAAACGTGGATATCGGAAAAATCAAACAACAGTCCCTATTTCCGACTATCGTTATAAAGCCAAAAGCCTTATTTTCCAATACCCACGAAGATATACCTATTCTTTTTTATAAGAATCTATAAGAAAAGCTCATAAAAAGCTCTTCGTAAGATGCATACTCTCTGTTCGTTCAGTTCTGCATCCTTCTGAAAACTCTCTTAAACCGCCTCTGCGTATCCTGCAAGCTTAGAGGTACAGTGAGGACAACGAGTTGCCTCAATTGGAATCATGCTCTTGCAGTATGGGCACTCCTTGTCTGTCGGCTCAGCAGGTACTTCCTTCTTCATCTTATTCATCTGCTTTACGAAAATGAAAACCACCAATGCCATGATGAGGAAGTTAATTACAGCGGTAATGAAAGAACCGTAAGCCAATACAGCACCCTGCTCAACTGCTTCGCTATAAACCTTTGTAGTCTGTCCGGCAAGAGGAATGAACATATTTTCAAAATCAATCTTTCCGGTAATGAGAGAAATGAGAGGCATAACGAGGTCGCTTACCAGCTTGTTTACCAATGCGGTAAAAGCTGCACCGATAATCATACCTACTGCCAAATCGATCATATTTCCCTTTAATGCAAACTCTTTAAACTCCTTTAAAAAACCTTTCATCGTCTACTCCTATTTTTCATTGAATATTTTAGGAAAGCTGTACTGCCTTCCAATGCCTTTGATACTCTAGACGATTCCTTCTTTTTTTGCAATATATTTTTTAAAATAAAATTTTGTAAAATGTACTTATTTTATTTTCTCTCAATCTCTTTTCCTGACTGATAAACCGCTTTCAGGTTTAAATCATTATCCAAAATCAAGTAGTCTGCTCTCTTTCCAACGGAAATACTACCCAGTTCCTTTTCCACACCAAGAGACTTTGCAGGATTTATGGTTGATGCAAGAATTGCCTTTTTAAAAGGAATCTTCATCAGCTGCACAGCCGTCTTCATGCAATCAAAGACATTGGAAACGGAGCCTGCAAGATTTCCCCCCTCTACCAAGGTGCAACGCTTCCCCTCTTTCTTCACTTTCTGTCCGCCCAAATCATAAATCCCGTCCGGCATACCGGTAGAGCGGAGGCTATCGCTGATCAGCACCACTCTATCTTCTCCAAGAAGCGCAAATGCCGCACGCACCATAACGGGATGCACATGAATGCCGTCGGTAATCAGTTCTGCATAGACTTCCTTACTTTCCACCGTTGCTCCCACAACACCGGGATTTCTGTGATCCAGTCCCGTCATGGCATTAAAGAGGTGCACTGCATGACTTGCGCCGGCACGATACGCTAGAAGAGCCGTTTCAAAATCCGCATTGGTATGCGCCAGAGAAATCTTCACTCTCCCCTTTGCCTTTTTAATAAACTCCTCAAAATCCGGATTTTCCTCCGGAGCAAGTCCCACAAACTTGACAAGGCCTCCGGAGCTTTCGATAAAACGACTGAGTATTTTCTCATCGCATTGCAATATGTACTTTTCGTTCTGCGCTCCCTTTTTCACATGGCTGATAAAGGGACCCTCCATATTGATGCCGAGGAGCCTTGCTTTTCCCTCTTTTTCTCCTTCTTCCGCATAGTCTCTTGCAAGAGAAAGTACGGCATCGAGATCATCAAGCGCCAAAGTTAGTGTTGCCGGACAAATCCCGGTAACGCCATGCTCTATTTCATACTTTGCAAGGCTTTCTATAGCCTCTCTCGTCCCATCACAAAAATCCTGCCCAAGACAGCCGTGAAAATGAATATCAATGAGCCCGGGGATCAGGAAATCTTCTTCCCTTTGAAAGGCTTCCTCTTCCGTAAGCTCTTCTTCCAGGTGTACAGAAGAAAATCGTCCGTCCTCCGAACAGTTTATATTTCCCAAGTAAAACTTTTTGTCTTCTGCAAATATCTTGTATTTTTTCATGAGTCTTCCTCTTAGTACATGATGTTCATCTTTATATTATACTTTCCCAAGCCTCTCTGCCTGTTTCTTTTGAAAATGCACGAATGCGCCCAAAAAACCGGCCTGATTTCCCATCGTTGCACAATCCAATTCTGTGTGTTCGAAAATCAAGGGAATCAGATGTTCCTGCAGATGTTCTCTTATTTTTGGAAGTAAAATATCCTTTCTTGCCATGATACCTCCCCCCAAGATAAAAATTTCAGGATTAAAAGCATAGCAAAGATTGCTCATTCCAAGGGAAAGGGTATCGCAAAAACGATCCAGCTCTTCCACGCAGATTCTGTCCCCCTCTTCTACTCCGGAAAGAATCCGTTTTCCATTCCACTCTTCCGGACTTTCTTTCTTTCGGCTCGCAACTCTTCGAACCAAGGCAGATGTCGCGGCAAGATTCTGGAACTCTCCTCCGGGGATCTGCATATAACCGACTTCCATCGCTGCATGAGAAGTTCCGTGCTGAATTTCTCCATTTTGCAAAAAGCAACCGCCAATCCCTGTCCCTATCGTAAGAAGCAATACCGATTTCTTTCCCTTTGCCGCACCGAAATAGGCCTCTCCAAGACCTGCGCAGTTGACATCATTTTCCACCTCACAAGGAATAGAGAACTCCGCCTCAACGAGCTTCTTCCACTCTGTTCCCTTGTAGTTTGGAATCTGTGGTCCCGCATGGATAATCTCGCCTGCTTCTTCATCTACAATCCCTGCAGTGGAAATACAGATTCCCTCCAAGGGAAGTTCCTGTTCCCGAATCAGTGCTTTTATTCTTTCCACGATATGCGGACCGCCCTGTTCTGCCTCTGTCGCTCTTTCTCCCTGTGAAAGAATTTCCCCTTCTGCAGTAAGGAGTGCAAATTTGGTTGTTGTTCCTCCTATATCAATCGCTAAAAATCGTTTCTCCAATTTCTCCCCCTTGTTAAAATCGAAGTAATCCTTGTCTGTAAGTCCGGATGATTTTCTATTTCTATGAAAGATATTCCTTCATTCTCTCTGCCAAGGCTTCCGCAAGTGCACGATGTGCCTTGGGACTTAAGTGCATATAGTCATAGGGATAGTTTTCCATTCCCGGAATATCCGTTGCAGAAAGAAAATGACAATGGTTTTGCTCGGCAATCGTTTTATAGAGTGCAGGGAGCTTTCTCGACTTTTCCGCACAGCCCTCCCCCATATCATTTCCTATCGCGGTCTCTCGATACTCGTCATCAATCGGGTAAGGTGCAATCACCAGGATATTCGGCTTGGCACCTAAAAAAGCTTCTTCCGCATCCTGTGCTTTCTTAATCAATCTATCCAGTCCGCGGGAAATATTTTCGGGAGTGGCAGCAAAGCGCTCTTTTACATCATTGGTCCCCAGCATAATGATGAGGAGTGAGACGGGCTCATGGGTCAGAAGAATCGGGCGAATGACTTCCACTCCGGAAAGGGATTCATGAAGCGGATCGTTAAAGACTGTGGTTCTTCCCGAAAGACCTTCTTCCCGAACCAAATACTCCTCTCCCAAGAGCTTTTGTAAAACCATAGGCCAGCGGGTATTTTTATCAAAACGTCCCCCTGTTTTATTATCGTATCCATGTGTATTGGAGTCTCCAAAACAAACTATGATTTTTTCTTCTTCCATATCCTATCTACCCTTCTAAATTCTCTTGCGAAACAGTGCAGCATAAACTGTATTGACCGTTTTCGCTATACGCTTATGATAAAACAAAGTTCTATCTTCGTAAATATATATAAGCGAATGCCCCGCCTTATTCATCTCTTTTAAGCGGGGCATTCTTTTTTATGAGTGCAAATATATGCATTAGCAAAAATGAGCTACTGCGTCGTCAATAATTTTCGCTGTCTTCTCTGCAATCTTCTTATCCTCTTCTGTAAGCGGAGTTAAAGGACTTCTGACAGAGCCGATTTCCAGCCCTTTACGAATGCGAAGCACTTCCTTAATCATGGCATACATATTGCCATGACCGCTGCAAAGAAGAGCAATAATCTCATTCACCTTTATCTGGATTTCTCTTGCTTCTGCAATTCTGTTTTCCACGAAGAGCTTGTTCATTTTTACAAAAAGCTCCGGCATCGCGCCGTAGGTTCCGCCAATGCCGCCGACAGCACCCATAGCTCGTCCGCCAACAAACTGCTCGTCCGGGCCGTTGAAAACGGCGAAGTCTTCGCCACCCAGTGCCTTAAAGGTCTGAATATCCTGTACAGGCATAGAAGAATTCTTCACGCCGACAACCTTCTTGTTCTTTAACATTTCCTTGCAAAGATCCGCTGTGAGACTGACTCCTGCAAGCTGCGGAATATTGTAGATGATGAAGTCGGTATTCGGTGCTGCCGCACTGATTTTGTTCCAGTACTCGGCAATGCTGTATGCTGGCAGGTGGAAGTAAATCGGCGGAATAGAAGCAATCGCATCCACCTTTAAGCTCTCGGCATGCGCAGCCAATTCCTCGGAATCACGCGTATTGTTGCAGGCTACATGGGCAATAATACGAAGCTTTCCCTGCGCTTCAGCACAAACATTTTCCAGAATACACTTTCTTTCCTCTTTGGAAAGATAAATGCATTCTCCGGAGGAGCCGTTTACATAGAGTCCCTGCACACCGGCATCCATAAAGTATCTTGTGAGTGCACGCACTCTCTCGGGAGAAACCTCTCCCTTTTCGTCGTAACAAGCGTAGAATGCAGGGGTTATGCCTGCGTATTTTTCTGTGTTTTTCATAGTGGTCCTTTCTAACCCTGACTGAGCGCGAGCTTGTAGCTCGCCTGCTCACTTTGCTTCGCAAAGCACACCCCCTAAAGGGGCTGTGGTCTGATTACAGGGATAACTTTTCTTTATGAAAACTCTAGCCCTTGACTTTGTTTTGGTCAAGGTGGACCAAAACAAACTTTGCTTCGCAAAGCACACCCCCTAAGGGGGCTGTGGTCTGATTGCAGGGATAACTTTTCTTTATGAAAAGTTATCCCTTAACAGCACCCATGGCGATGCCTTGTGTGAAGTAGCGCTGGAAGATAAGGAATACAATGAGGATCGGGACTGCCGCTACGGCTGCTCCCGCCATAATGATTCCGAAGTCCGTGGCGTTTTCCGCCTGGAGCTTCGCGATACCGAGGGAAATGGTCAGTTTTTCGGTACTGCTTAACATAATTAACTGCATAAAGTAATCGTTCCAGCTGTTGATAAAGGTAAAAATCGCAAGTGCGCCGATTCCCGGCTTTACCATGGGAAGCACGATCTGCGAAAAGATTCTTGCCTCGGAGGCGCCGTCAATGCGGGATGCCTCCAGCATTTCTCCGGGAACACCCTCGGAGAACTGCTTCATGAGGAACACACCGAAGGGCCAGCCGACGGTCGGGAATATAACTGCCAAAAGTGTATTGTAAAGCTTTAAGAAGGACATTTCCCTGATTAACGGAATCAGAATAACCTGTTTCGGAAGTGCCATAGCACAAACAATCAAGGTAAATAAAAGAGTTCTTCCTCTAAAGCGCTTTTTGCCAGTGCATAACCAGCCATGGATGCCGTAA
Organism: uncultured Oribacterium sp.; assembly: GCA_916439225.1. Lineage (GTDB taxonomy): Bacteria > Bacillota > Clostridia > Lachnospirales > Lachnospiraceae > Oribacterium. The sequence goes on from CAKAHF010000001.1 coordinate 25,585, forward strand.
TACAGGTTAAAACCATGGCGGAAAGAGACATCACAACCGTATTAAAGAGCCAGCGAACCGCACCGGGCACTTTCGGGCCGAAGGAAATCGCAGCCTTCCCCATACCGGGCAGTGTGAAGCTGAATAATGCTGTCGGCTGTCTGGAAAAAAGCTTCTGATAGTTGGTCATTACCCATTCCTTCGGAAACCAGTCCGGACTTGTGCCGTTAATGGACTGCGCCGTTTTAAAGGAGCCTGTGATAATCCAATACAGAGGGAAAAGGAAGAAAAATGCCAAAATCAGAAGAATGATGACACTGATGATACTGTAAACTGATTTATTATTCGTTTTCATGCTTTTCCTCCTACTTTTCCTTCGCCAACTGGAATTGCAAAGCAGAGAGCAAGGCAATAATCACGGCTAAAATTACACCCATAGCATTTCCGTAGCCATAGCGATAGAGCTTAAAGGCGGTGTAATAGATGTAATACATTACAGTATCGGTACTGTGGTTCGGTCCACCGGAAGTCAAAAGCTGAATGAGTGCAAAACACTGGAAACTGTTAATGGTGGTGATAACCAAGATATATAAAGTGGTAGGCATAATCTGCGGCCACTTGATTTTCCAGAAAAGCTGTAAGTTTGTAGCACCATCTACCTTTGCCGCTTCCACAAGGGAATCGTCTACATTTCCAAGAGCGGAAACATAGAGTACGATGGGCTGTCCTACAGAGGTGGTAAATAAAATCAGAATGATACAGGGCAAAGCAAATCTTGCATCACCGAGCCAGTTGATATTCTTTTCAATCATTCCCGTGTGGGTTCCCACATAGTTAAATAAACCGTAGTAATTGTGGAACATCCACTTCCATACCACCGTTACCGCAACCGAACCTGTTACTACAGGAAGGTAGAAGATACAACGGAAGGCGGAAAGTACCGGGCCTTTCATTTTGTAAATCAGAGAAGACACCCATAAAGAGAAAATCGCTACTGCCGGTACGGAAACCAGCACGATAATCAAGGTATTTTTTAGTGCCTTTTGGAAAATGCCGTCCGAGAAGAGCTCAACATAATTCTGTATGCCGATAAACCTATCCGCTACATTTTTTCCCATAGTGGCATCAAAAAAACTGGTGTAAACGCATAAAATCATAGGGAAAATAACAAATCCCAGGAAGAAAACAAGGCTGGGAAGCAGAAACAAATAAGCAGAGCGCGTTTCTCTCTGCACAAGAATCTTACTTCTGCTCGTTTGAATGGTATCCATAAAGTTCTCCTTCGTTCCGCTTAAAACATTCGCTGCTTTTGTCCAAAATAAATAGTCCTATACTTCTACAGTCTAAAACAGTAGTCCTATACCGCTACAGTCTAATAACTGTAGTTCTAAACTACTCTAGTCTAAAATCCTATACCGATAATGTCTAAAACAAGCTGCAGCAAGCTTGTAGACGACAGTTTTTACAAAAAAAGCTCCGGAATGAGCTTTTTTGCCTCTTCCGGAGCGAAAATATTAGGACTTCGCTGCTGCGTTAGCATTGTTCTGGAAGGTCTCAAGCTCTGTCTTGACATCGCCGCCCTGTCCAACTCTCTGCAGCATATTCCACCACTCGGTTCTTGCCTGTGCCCAGCCCGGAGTTACCTGATAGTAATCTCCGAAAGAAGGCATAAATTTCTCTGTGAACATCTTCATGGTTTCCGCATTGTCTGTTCCGTCATATACGCCGGTCAGCTTCTCATGTACAGGGAAAAATCCGGTTGTCTGTACGGAAATCTTTGCCTGTTCCGGATCGTTAGCCATAAAACGGATGAAAGCCTTAGCTGCCTTAACCTTGTTCTCATCGCCGTTATCAAAGATACCGAATCCCCAGATACCACCGCAAAGCTCTGTCTTTCCATCATCTGTCGGGAAAAGCATCGGGATGATTTCATCACCGTTGTTGGTCTTTCCTGCCTCGCCGTTATCCTTGTTGTTCTGCTGAGCAGAGTTCCAGCAAAGAGACATTGCTAAAGTTCCGTTTCTGAATAAGGTAATCTCATCTCCACCAACTAAAGCCGGATCAAAGTTTACTCCCTTTGCTCCCTTAAGAGCCTCAAGAGCCTTTACATTCTGCTCTTCCGCACCGGTATACTCGGTGTGCTCCTTATTGGTATAGGTTCCGCTGTAGAGGTTGTTTACCAGTGCACGTGTACCCTGGTCTCCACCCTGTCCGCCGCAGTAAACAGCGAGAACATTTTCCTGACCGTTCTTCTCAATCGCTTCTACAGCCTTGAAGAAGTTCTCTGTTGTCCAGGTATGGGTATCTTCATCGATATACTGAAGAGCGTCAGCCTTCTCGAATACGGTCTTGTTGATCGCCATACAATGTGCAATCATAGCAAGCGGATACTCATAGTATTTTCCGTCGGAAGACTTGCAGGCAGCCGTTACATTTTCATAAATATCCTTGGAATCCTCATCCTCAAACAGGTCTGCAAGGTCAACCATAAGTCCCTTAGCGCCCCAGTTTGCAACGAGTCTTTCCGGTCCTTCCATAATAAGATCCGGAGCCGCATTTCCTTCGATAGCGGTATTGACCTGATCATCACCGTTCGTGTAATCCAGATACTCTACCGTTACATGGATGTTCGGGTACTTCTTGTTGAAGTTCTCAAGTAAACCGTCAACGGATGCGCTGTCGCCCCATTTTCCGATAGGATAGGTGAAAAGCTTAAGGTCTGCCTCAAGGCTTTCATCCGCCTCTCCTTTCGCATCGGCATTTTCCTTGCTCTCCTCTGCCGCCTTTGTTGTCTCTTCAGCCGCTCCGGTAGTCTCCGCTTTCTTAGCGCCACCGCAAGCAGCCAGGCCGGATGCCAGAAGTACTGCAGCCATGCCTAAGGCAATCTGTCTTTTTTTCATTTGTGTTCCTCCCATTCTTTTAATGCTTTTACAAAAGGTACAGCGATAAGCTGCGGCCTTGTAATAATAGATCCGACCACCACGGAAAATGCACCGAGTTCCATCACCCTTTTCGCTTTTTCCGGTGTGTTGATGTTTCCTTCGGCGATAACCGGGTGCTTAACCCCCTCAATCATCTTCCGAAGAATCAAAAAATCTTCCGCTTCAATGCGGTCTCCCTTGGACTGCTCGGTATAGCCGACCATGGTGGAGCCGATAAAATCAAAGCCCAGTCTGTCAGCTTCCAAGGCTTCCTCCACTGTGGAACAGTCCGCCATAAAGAGTTGATTCGGATATTTCGCTTTCACTTCCGTAAAGAACGCTTCCAAAGTTTTTCCGCCCGGGCGATCCGAAATGGTGGCATCCATCGCGATGATGTCTACCCCCGTACTCGTAAGCTCATCCACTTCTTTCATCGTGGGGGTGATGTAAACCTTGGAATCCGGATAATCCCTCTTTACGATTCCGATAATCGGAAGATCCACTTCTTTCTGAATCTCTGTGATATCTTCCTTCGTGTTCGCCCGAATCCCTCCGGCACCGGCCATCTTGGCCGCCCTTGCCATCCTTCCCATGATAAAGGAAGAGTGCAGAGGCTCTTCCGGAAGGGCTTGGCACGAAACAATCAACTTTCCATGTAATCTTTTTACTCGATCATTCATGGAGTACTCCTTCTCCTATTTATTTTTTAACTCTCCTTGAGAATAAAAAACACCAAAGTAAAAATCTCTTTTTTCAAAGAAAATCGAAATTTATTTTCACTCTCATTTACTGTGATTCATTATATTTATAATTTTTTAATTTGCAAGACGAAATTCTTTATACGGCTCTTTGAAATTCTTTAGCAAAAAAATTTCTTTTCGTTTCACAAAACCAAATAGGAAATAATAGTATATACTTTATCTAAAACGAAAGAAGGCTTTATAATGTACAGCGCGATTGACAACATTCATTTCCATTTTTTATACATTGACCGCTACTCCTTTGGAAAAAATTGGATTTTTCCTTTACAAGTATTCGATTTACTACCTCTGTTTTTTTTGAGGGAGGAGAAACATCATTTCAGGGATTGGCACTGCCAATCCCTGTTTTAAATAGGAGTAAAAACTGATAAGATAGTGTAAATTATTTTTTAATTCATGAGCAGTCTATAGAAGCATTGATTGATAAGAATAATTCTATTAAAAGCCGATTGAAGGAGGAAAAGATGAAAGGCAAAAAGAACAGGGTTTTAACCATCTTCCTTCTGCTTGCTTTCATTCTGCTGTCTTGCGGAAAGACGGAGAATAAAGCCACAGAGGAACAGAGCGGCAGAGGAAATGCCGAGACAGAAAAGTCGGGAGAGGAAACGGGTGAAGAGAAAAAGGCAGAAAACGCGGAACTCCCGGGACTTCCCCATTTACTGATTGAAAAAAATGGAGAAACCCATAGAGATTCCGACTACCACTATTTTTATCAAGGTGGATACAGCAAGCTGCTCTTAAAAGAAGAAGGAAGTGAATTCACGGCACTAAGAGATGCCTTGTCGGAATACAACAAAGAAGTGGAGGAAGTATACCAAAAAGATTTTGCAGAATTGGTGAAAATCAGCAGCTCTTCGGAAGAAGCGAGAAGAAATGTAGCAAACTTTACCGGCAGTACTCCGGAAATTGACAGCAACAGCTTTATTATACGGTCCGATAAGAGTATCGTAAGTGTCCTTCAGACCAAGTCTGTAAATTACACAGGAAACGAAACAAGCTATGTTCACAGTGCTGTAAATTTGACTCGGAAAGTGGAAAAAGACTCGCCTTTTCCGATGTTGTTCTGGATTCAGAAACCTTCTTTACCCTTGCGGAAAACAGAGCAAAAGAGTCTGCAGATATGGATACGGCATTTCCCGTAGATTTCCTTGCAAAAGTAAAAGAACAGGGAGAAAACCTATGCTGGACAGTCAATGCAGAGGGTGTTTCCATTTATTATGACTTCAGTGCTTCCGGTCAATCCCTGAAAGATCCCATGGTACTTACCGTGTATTTTAACGAGGCGGAGGATCTTTTTAACGAAAAATACACAAAAACGGAGGAAGACTATGTTCTGCCTTTGTTACAAAGGGAGCATCTGAATATCGATCTGGACGGGGACGGAAAGAGAGAGCCTGTTTACTTAAAAAGGCAGGCATTAGACGGTAACTTTTATATGAATATGTCGGTTGTGGCAAATGGTAGGGAAAGCGGCATAGTAGAAGGACTGGACGGATGGACTTATATTCTCAAAAAATCCGGAAAGTACTATCTCTACCTTTTTAAAGATGAAGACGATGGCGTAACTTTCCTCTATCGAATTGACCTCTCTACTGTGGAATTAAATCCCGATGAGCATTGGTTTGTTGACCTCTCCAACAAGGAATACTACTGGAAAACTGTCGATAATGTGGATAAACAACATTATATTCAAGAGAGCTTTACAGATGCCGCCGGATTTTGCGGAGGAGAAGGGAATGAAATCCTTAGTACCAATACCGTGGAAATAGATTGGCTTATTGACGAGAATGCTTATCCGAAGCCTGCCGGAAACCGCTACAGAGTAACCAGTAATCGTGTCTTACGGGCTCTTCAGGATATTTCTGCGCAAGAAGTGGATCAAAACGGGAATGTCTTGCAAGACGGAACTATTCCTGCCGGCTCCTATCTCTTACTGATGTACAGCGATAATGAAGCCACCATGGAAATGCGAATCATTGATGTAAATATGTGGATACAGTCAGCGGAGGTGAATACGGCAACAGCTATTATCTCAATGATTTCAGCCAGTTCCAATATGACGGAAACTGCTATCGGATTCAAATTGAAAGAGACAGAGAAAGCTGGACCACAAAAGTAAATGGTATCGATGCCGAAGAGCTCTTTGAAGGCATGATCTATGTCGGCTAAGTTGCTGCAGCTAAAATAAAAGATGAGTCAGCTTAAAGTGGCTGTAAAAAATCAAAAACGACGCTTTTAGTGCTATGGCCCTCCACAGCATAAAGAAGTTTTTATTTTTTACAGCCTCTTTTTATCTATTCCTGGCTTTCGCTTATTCTTAGTCCACTGCCATTGTTGCACTATACCTTAAATTTATCCATTAAGTCATTCAAGGTATGAACCTGTGCGGACAGTTCTTCCGAGCAGGCTGCGGATTCTTCTGCAGTTGCGGTATTCTTGGATACTACATTTAAGATTTCATGAATACTGTCTTTGATATCCAGGATTGCATCGGCCTCCAGCTCGGAGGAACCGGATATCTTGGAAATCAGTTCATTCACCTTCTCGCTGCTTCTTGCCACAATGGATAGTGCTTCTGCCGTTTCTCCTGTAATACGAGCACCTTTTTCTACCGCATCGATTGTCTCTTCTATCAAGACGCCTGTACTCTGTGCAGCTTTCGCCGATTTCTGTGCAAGTTCTCCTACTTCATCCGCCACAACAGCAAAGCCTTTTCCGGCTGAACCGGCTCTTGCTGCTTCTATCGCCGCATTCAAAGATAGAATATTGGTTTGGAATGCAATGTCATCAATGGTCTTAATGATTTTACTGATTTCATTGGATTTATGGGTAATTTCCGCCATTGCCCCCTGCATATCATGCATCTTTTCATTGCTGCGTAATACAGCCTCCCGAGTCTCTCCTTGCAGGTTATTGGCATGGTCTGCCATTTCCGCATTTTCTTCCACACCCTTCGAAATTTCACCCATACGAACAGAAAGAGTGTCTACCGCCTGCGATTGCTCAGTTGCTCCCTGAGAAAGAGTGGTTGCACTTTCAGAAAGCTGCGAGACTCCGTTTCTTACCTCTGTGGAACAGCTCTTCACTCCTTCTATAGTTTCCGATAAGGAATCTTGAATTTTTGCGATACTGCTTGCCAAGGGTGCATAATTTCCCACATAGGCTTCAATATTACTGCTGTTACGCCGGAAATCTCCTTCTGAAATAGCATTCAGCTTCTCCTGCAAATCAAAGATGATTTTCCGCAGGCTCTCTACAATAGCCGAAAGCGTTCCGGCAATTTCTCCGATTTCATCATTATGAGAATATTGGATTTCCACATCAAAATTACCTTTTGCAAGTCTTCTGCCGCTTTCCGCAATGCTTGACAAAGGTTTTAAGGATAATTTGATACTAATGGTAATGACAAAAAGTACCGCAAGGAACAATATGAACTCCGCTATTACCATCATATATTGCAGATTCCGCATCTGTGATTCATAGTCCTTCGCCTGCATGGCAATCTGTACCCACCACTTTGCTCCGTCAAAGTGAAGAGGAATAAAGTACGAACAAGACGGTAATCCCGATCAAAGAATGTCTGTTCTTTTGACATCAGTTCAATCAGATGTTTTGCGTTCGGATCCAAGTCGCTCAGATTCTTTCCGGCGGCTTCCGGATTATTACTGAATACAAAGTCTCCGTTTTGGGCAATGACATCAAAGAATGAGTGGTCTTCTCCTAAATCGCTCATATCCAGTTCGTTAAAGACCTCCGTTTTCAGGTCAATGACTACCGCACCGATAAAACGGTCTTCTAAAAAAATCGGTTTCGCCACAACAAAAACATTTTCATCGGAAAAATCACTGTCAAAAGGAAGACTTGTAAAAGGAGCCTTTGTCTCTTCTATTTTACTGTAATATTCCATAACTCCGCCGCCATAGATTTTATAATCCACATTTAAAATCTCGTATTTTTCAGTCTCCCCCTTTTTTCTCTGTACGAAAAAGGCATAGTCCTTTATTGAGGAAGAAAAACCGTTCGGTTCAAAGAAAAGACCTGCACCGGCGATACCGGGATTCGCGGATAAAGCATCTTGAATTGTATCTATGGCAAAGTTTTCTTCATCGTATTCCGATTCACTAAGTTGCCCGACCTTCGGAACTCGACTTTGCTTTTCCCGTACTGTAGTTTCCTCTCTCATACTGTCGTATCTTTCCATGCTGTGAAGCAAGGCATTGGCCAAATGATTTGTGGTGTCCGCAATTTGATTTACTTTCTTTGCGTTTAAAGTTGTTAGAGCATAGAGGGAATCATGTCTAATCTTCCCAAAGGCCTTTCCTGAAATATAAAATACGGCACCATTCATTAAGGCAAACAGGATAGCCATAATTAAAAAAAGCTGGATAGAGATTCTCCGACTCAGGCTTCTTCTTTTTCTCTTCTTTACCACCTTACCTTGCATGACAACGGTCTTCGACGCTTTAGCCATTTCTTCTTTCATAATGTCTTTCATCCTCCTTATTGACGATAGATGCACTATCATCATACTTACTGTTCGCCCTTCACGAGCTGACTTAGGCGCCTGTCTTCCTATACAGCTTTGTGTATTTCTTCGCCTGCTTCCTTACCCTTTTGTACAATCTTTAAAACTTTTTCCCGAACTCCATTTTTTTGGTGTTTTCACCATTCACTTTTTATGTATTTTTTTATTAAAAAAATACATCTTGTTGTGATTTATATCGTCTATTTTTTTAATAAAAAAATAAGACAGTGCCGATTATCTTGCACTGTCTATCCATTCTTTCAGTTCTTCTTTTGTTCCCAAGAAAGCGCCCCTGCAACATTTCTTCTTTTCCGCCTCCGGAAAAAGTGCCCCGCCTCTTTCCATTTCTTAAACCGTTCCAAAAAAATCCTGCCTGTCCGGCTCCCGCAAACTGCCACTCCTGCTCTCCTCGTCTTGAAAAAGCAAAAAGAAATCTGTATCCACATAGGATTTTTAAACTCTCGCAGGCTTTGTTGAGAAGGATCATCTCAAAGTCCGGAAAATGGAAGACTGCCAGATTTTTTTGTTTCCGTAGTATTCTATCCCCCTCCATGAAGAGGACTCCCCAATATAATATTCCTTTTTCTCTCCTTTGCATCTTCTTTTATTGCTTCGTCCTTCATTCTCTTTCCTGAAAAAGACAGTTTTATCTTGTATATACAGCTCTTTTTATACATGTTTCCAAGCAGTTCTACCGCTTGCAGGGAAAGCGCGATTCGTCTTCCTCTTTCCTCTTCCGTCTGTTCCTTCAGCTTATCCACCCGTTCGGAAAGACTTTGATAGTCGGTACTTAAGTTACGGGATAGCTCCAATAGTACCTTTTCTTTTTTCTGCGTGTCCAAAAAAGCAAGCTCTCCGGAAAGCAGGAAAACTCTTGTTCCGCCCCGGTGTTTCTCAAAGGACAGAAGCTTAAAGAGCCCGATTTCCCCTGTCCTCTTCACATGCGTTCCACAGCAGGCACAGCTGTCCACTCCGGGTATGCTGACCACTCGAATCGCACCGGAAAGGGCCTTCTTTTGACGAAATTCCGGTTTATCTTCTTGCTTTTTAGTAAACCCTGCTCGCTCTTTTCCAAGCTCTTCTCCTTTAGATTCTTTTTCTATATCTTGCTCATCATTATTCTGTTCTTCCATTTTTTGTTTTTCTATATTCTGTTCTTCTACGTACTTCTCTTCTATCGGCAGATTCTTTCGAATCACATCATTCACGGCTGTTTCCAGCTCGGAAAGCAGCTCTTCCGAAAGCTCTCCGTCAAAGTCCACAGTCACATGGGGATTTTCTGCAGAGAGTTCCATATGAAAGCCGACATTACTGAAGTCAAAACGACGGTTGATGAGCCCTGCAAAAATATGCTCTCCACTGTGATTTTCCGACTGTCTTCTTCGATAGGCATAGTCTACCTTGCAAACTACCTCTGTGCCTTCCGGAATCTCTTTTGCAAGAAGATGCACGATATACTCGTCCTCTACATTTTCCGCAAAGAGAAGCTCCGCGCCGTCTATCGTTCCCTTATCCGGTGCCTGCCCGCCTCCCTCCGGATAAAAGGGCTCTTCGGAAAGGCGCAGAAGGAAAAGAGCAGGAAAGCTTTTTCCCACTCTCTTCTCCCATGTCGCCTTTTCTTTTCCTTCCAAAACTAGGCAGGACAGAACCTTTGCCTTATAACTCTCTTTTTCCTCTTGATAATACAAAGCATTCTTAAACATTGTTAAACCTTTTTTTCTGCAAGCTCTTTATTGCTTATCTTCTGAAGACATACGGCTACGCAAAAACGCATTTTCCTAAAACGCCACTCTAGCTAAGTCTGCCGCTTTCTTCCGTCATTTTCCGAATCTTTTCCGCTGCTTCCTTAGAAAAATCTTCCTTCAAAAAGCGGTAACTCCAGTTATTGCCAAGTCGCGATGGCGTATTAATTCGTGCTTCTCTTCCCTTATGCAAATAGTCCTGCATAGGAATAATCGCCGTATTGGAAACGGAGTCCAGGGTCATTTTAATAAAGAAGTCGACATAGTCCATCTGAAGAAGCTCTTCTACTGTCTTACCGCTATAGTCTGCCGCCATTTCCCGGTCCTCCGGAAGGATTTCCAAAAACCAGTCCTTTAAGACCTGATTGTCATGCGTTCCCGTGTAGCAAACCGTGTTCTTGGTCCAGGTATTCGGACGATAATCTCCGCTCTCCCTCGAGTCAAAGGCAAATTCCAGAAGCTTCATGCCGGGGAAACCGCTGTCTTTAACGAGCTTCTTCACAGACTCCGTGACATAACCCAAGTCCTCCGCGATAACTTCTTTCTTTCCAAGAGCCTGCTCCATTGCTTTGAAAAGCTTCATACCCGGCCCCACTTCCCAGTGTCCGCGCTTTGCATTTTCATCTCCGTAGGGAATGGAAAAATACTCATCAAAGCCGCGGAAATGGTCTACACGCACAATGTCATAAAGAGAAAAGCAATGCTTCATTCTGGAAATCCACCATTTGTAGCCCTCCTCCTCGTGCTTCTCCCACGCATAGAGGGGATTCCCCCAAAGCTGTCCATTTTCCGCAAAGGCATCGGGAGGGCAGCCGGCGACCGCGGAGGGCTCTCCGTTTTCCGTGAGTTGAAAGAGGGAGGGGTGATCCAGCACATCGGAAGAATCCAAGGAAACATAGATGGGAATATCCCCGATAATCTGAATTCCTTCACTGTTCGCATAGTCCTTTAGGCTCTTCCACTGTTTGATAAACAGGTACTGGCAAACCTTATGAAAGTCGGCGGAATAGGGCAGCTTCTTCGCCATAAACTTGGCATAGCTCGGAAGCCAATGCGCATTATCTGAAAGGAAGGACAAATATGCCTCTTTCTCCTCCTTGAACGAAACACTCCGCATCGGTTTTTGCGAACGATTTAAGCTCCGTTCCCCCCTCCATTTCAGCTTCCGCTTTATCTTTCCTTTTGGATTCCGTTTCCGCTTCCAGTCTTGCCAAAAAACGCCTTACCGCTTTTTCCAGTACAGGAAAACGTAGCGTATAAAGTTTTCCGTAATCCACAGCCTCTTCCGAATCGGAAAAAGAAAGGTCGGAAAGCTCTTCTTCCATAAGCAGTCCTTCTTCCACCAAGGTATCGAGGTCAATAAAATAAGGGTTTCCCGCAAAGGTGGAAAAGCTCTGGTAAGGAGAATCTCCATAGCCTGTCGGTCCCATAGGTAAAATCTGCCAGTAACTCTGCCCGGCCTCCTTTAAAAAGCGGACAAACTCTCTTGCTTCCTTTGAAAAACTTCCGATTCCGTATTTTCCCGGTAAAGAGAACAGCGGCATCAAAATCCCCGCCCTTCTCCGTTCTAAAAGAAAACTGCTCATATCCTTTTCCTCACATAAAAAATCCACTTCCAAAACTACGGTTTCAGAAGTGGACTTAAGCGAATACGATTACAACATGACCATAGCCTTTTCCGCTATGAAAACCATCCCTCTAAAAACATAGTTTATTCAAATTCATCGTTCTTCGCAATTGTATCACAATAAATGCAGCGATACTGCCTCTTTTTTCCCTCAATTTTCTTAAATACCTGCGGAAGCTCCTGCTCGGTCGAAGTAATACAACGCGGATTCTTGCAGTGCAACACATCCTTTAAGGTTTCCGGCAGAGAAAGATTTGCCTTATCCACTCTCTTTCCGTCCCGAATATAGTTTACCGTGATACCCGGATCGATGTAACCGAGTACATTTAAGTCGATATCGATACTTTCCGCAATCTTAACGATATCCTTCTTTCCCATTTTCCCGGAAGAACAGTTCTGGATAAGTGCCACCGGACTGTTTAAGTTCTGTAATCCCAGATAGCGATAAACAAGCATACTCTTTCCGGCCTTAATATGATCTAAAACAATACCATTCTCAATTCCATCTATATTCATAATGATTTCCTTTCCTTATTTAACAGTTTATCTTACAGTAAAATGGATTTTTCTATACTACCAGAAAATACTATTTCGTTCTTTTTCCTAAAGCGTATGGAGACGCCGGCACTTGCCGAGAGCAAGCGCAGCGAAGCTCGAGGCTTAGTGCCGCTCTGTCGGAATCGAGCGAGAGTGCCTTTAGAAAAGAGTATATGAATGGAAGTACAATCTTTAATCAATAAATCTAGATTTACTTATCCAATCCGAGAAGCTTCAAAATCAGCGCCATTCTCATCTGCTTTCCGCAAAGTGTCTGGTAGAAATACTTTGCGCGCTTATCCTTGTCTACCTGAACGGAAATCTCATTTACACGGGGAAGCGGATGAAGAATACCCATGCTTTCTTTTGCATTTTTCAGCTTTTCCGGAGTCAGCACATAGATGTCCTTTAAGCGGAGGTAGTCTTCCTCGTTAAAGAAACGCTCTCTTTGAACTCTCGTCATATAGAGGATATCGAGCTCCGGGATGGAGCCTTCCAGGTCCGTGGTCTCTCTAAACTCCGCACCGGCTTCTTTTAACTTCTCAATCTCATACTCCGGCAAGCGCAGCTCTTCAGGGGAAATCAGGATATAGCGGTTATTCGGATAGCGAAGCATGGCATCGATTAAGGAGTGCACGGTACGACCGAACTTTAAGTCTCCGCAAACACCGATGCATAAGTTGTCTACTCTTCCGTAAGTTCTATGAATGGTCAGAAGGTCCGCCAAGGTCTGTGTCGGGTGAAAATGTCCTCCGTCTCCGGCATTGATGAACGGAACCGTTGTATGATCCGCAGCCACAACCGGTGCCCCCTCCTTCGGATGTCTCATGGTAATAATATCCGCATAGTTGGAAACAGTCTCAATCGTATCGGCTACACTCTCTCCCTTTGCAGCGGAAGAACTCGAAGCTCCTGCGAAACCGAGGACGGAACCGCCAAGCTCCAGCATAGCCGCCTCAAAAGAAAGTCTGGTTCTTGTGGACGGTTCAAAGAACAGAGTCGCCAGCTTCTTATGTTTGCATCGCTCCCAGTAGTCTTCGGGCTTCGCTTCAATCTTATCCGCCAAAGCCATCAGCTCATTAATTTCCTCAATACTCAGATCCAAAATGTTAATGATACTACGATTCTTCTCCATCCTTTTTCCCTTTCTTATATTCAAACATCATCTATAGAGAATCCTTGTTAGGATTTACTCTTAGTTCTTCCCCATTCCCCGGGTCTTCATCAGGGGTTGCTTCGGGAACCTCACACTCTACTCTCTCATCCACGACTCATCGGAGGGATTATCTCTAAAGCGCAGGAGCTTTGCCTCCTCTTCCTTTTCGATATAGCCCTTTGCTACCGCTACCGGTAAGAGAGAATCCAGGTCACAGAGAGAGTGATTTACTACATTTGCCTCGCTCAGTCTCTTCTTTCCCTTTTCCATTCCGTAGGTGAAAATGCTCACCACGCCGAGTACCTTGGCTCCGTTCTCCTCCAAGACCTTCACGCAGTCGATAACCGACCCCCCGGTGGAAATGAGGTCCTCCACCACAACAACGGGTTCACCCGGGTTCAGCTTTCCTTCAATCTGGTTTTGTCTTCCGTGATCCTTTGCAGAGCCTCTCACATAGCCCATAGGAAGGTCCAAGATTTCCGCCGTTAAAGCGGCATGCGCAATCCCCGCCGTAGACGTCCCGAAAAGCGCCTTTGCTTCCGGAAAATGTTCCTTCACAAGCTCGGCAAGCCCCGCCTCAATCTTTCTTCTCACCTCCGGAAAAGGAGAGGGTCAAGCGGTTATCACAATAAATGGGAGAATGAATTCCCGATGCCCAAGTAAAGGGGTCCTTCGGTCTTAAAAATACCGCCTGAATGGATAATAAACCTTCTGCAATTTCTTCTTTTCTCATCTTTTCCCTCCTGCTATATGGACTTATTGAACTAATTTTGTACCGTATTAAACTATCCTTACTGTGCAGCTGTATTCCGGCTTTTCACAAAACTCTACTTTTATTCATAAAACTCAGCCTTCCCATTATCTTAGAAAGGAAGTTTAGTCGCAAAACTGTCTTACCGCTTCTCTATAGGCCTCCACCGGATTTTCCGCCTGCGTAATGGGGCGTCCCATAACGATGTAGTCCGATCCCGCGTCTTTCGCATCTGCCGGGCTCATGACTCTCTTTTGATCCCCTATGTCACCGCCCTTAAAACGAACGCCCGGAGTAATCGTTAGGAAGTCCTTACCCAGCTTTTCATGGATTTCTCTTGCTTCCCAAGGAGAGCAAACCACTCCGTCGAGCCCTGCCGTCTTCGCATTTTGTCCGTAGTGGAGCACAACCTTTTTCAGCTCTTCCTTAATGAGAAGTTCCTCCTCCATACACCTTTGGTCTGTAGAGGTAAGCTGTGTTACCGCAATAAGAAGCGGACGATTTTTCCGCTTTTCAGAGCTTGAGCTCTCCTCTTCCGCATGGCAAGCACAAGCTTCATTCTCTCCCTCCTCGAAGGAAAGACCGCAAAGTGCCTGTCGCATCATTTCCACTCCTCCGGACGCGTGCAGATTCGTCATGTCCACACCGAGGTCTCTTAAAGAGCGCATTCCGCCCTTTACGGTATTCGGAATATCATGAAGCTTTAAATCCAGAAAAATCTGATGTCCTCTCTCCTTTATTTTCCTGACGATCTCCGGTCCCTCGCTGTAAAAAAGCTCCATTCCCACTTTCACATAGGGCTTTCTTTCTTCCTTTGCAAATAAATCCAAAAACGCTAAGGCCTTCTCTCCGCTCGGAAAGTCCAGCGCTACCATAACATCCTTTCCCATTTTGGCTCCTTCCCATTTTTATCTATATATTTTCATTGATTTATCTTGAATTCGACCTTGTGCCTTCTATGTTTTCGAATTCAGTTTATCTCTTCTATAGAACTAAACTGCTTTTAACTAAACAATGCCGATAATATCCTGTATATCCTCTATCCCCAGTCTTTCGCAGAGTATCGGAAGCTCCGTGATGATTTCCTCACACACCCCGGGATTCACAAGATTCTCCGCCCCAACTTCCACCGCACTTGCGCCCGCCATCATCATTTCCAAGACATCCTCCGCACGGCTGATTCCGCCCATCCCGATAAGCGGAAGCTTCACTGCCTGATGTACCGCATAGACTGCACGAACGGCAATCGGGAAAATGCCCGGTCCGGAATAGCCCCCGACCTTGTTTGCCAGCACCGGCTTTCTTCTCTTAATATCAATCCGCATGCCAAGCACCGTGTTAATAAGGGCAAGGCCGTCTGCACCGCCGCTCTCCGCAGCTCTCGCCATTTCCGTAATATCGGTCACATTCGGACTCAATTTCATGTAAACCGGCTTCTTCGTCTTCTCCTTTACCACCTTGCAAACCGCTTCCACAGACTTTGCATCCGTTCCGAAAGCCATACCCCCGTGGGACACATTCGGGCAGGAGATATTTACTTCTAAAATGCCGACATTTTCCACCTTATCCATCTCTTCAGAGAGGATGGAAAAGTCCTCCAGAGAAAAACCGGAGATGTTTGCTACCAAGGGCTTTTTGAAAAACTTTCCAAGGCGCGGAAGCTCCTCTTCCACGACCTTTTTCACACCGGGGTTTTGCAATCCCACGGAATTCAGCATACCGCTCGGGCACTCCGCAATACGGGGCAGAGCATTTCCCGGCCGTTCCTCTACCGTTGTGCCCTTAAAGGAAATGGAGCCGAGGATATTTAAGTCGTAGAGACTCTTGAACTCTTCTCCGAAAGCAAAGGTGCCGGAGGCGGGAATAATCGGATTGTCCAGTTCAATTCCCGAAAGCCTTGTTTTGATGCTTACCATTCGATTTCCTCCCATGTAAATACCGGTCCGTCCTTGCAGATACGCTTCATGCCGGACTTCATTTTCCTGCTGCACCCCATACAAGCTCCGAAGCCGCAGCCCATTCGCTCCTCAAAGCTGAACTGTCCGCCCTCTACCTTCTCATGCACGGCGCGGAGCATCGGCTCCGGCCCGCAGACCATGGCGTAGTTGTATTTTCCGAGAAGAGAGGTCACAAAGCCCTTTTGTCCGTGACTGCCGTCCTCTGTTGCCACATTCACAGGAACTCCCAGTGCGCGAAACTCTTCTTCGAAGAAGACATCCTCTTTGGAACGAAAGCCAAGTGCTACATAGGGGTGCTTACCGGCTTCTACCAGTTTTTACAAAGGTAGTAAAGAGGCGGTACACCGACTCCACCGCCGCAGAGCACCGGATTTGTCGGAGCGTCTTTCACGCTGTAGCCGTTTCCAAGTCCTGTTAAGATGGAGAGGTATTCCCCCTCTTCCATGCAGGACAGCTCTTCCGTACCCTCTCCCAAAACCTTATAAATGAGGCTTAAAGTATTTTCCGAAACATCACAGACGGAAATCGGTCTTCTGAGATATTTTCCCGGAATCTTAATCTCACAAAACTGTCCCGGAGCAGTAAAGTCCGAGCAGTCTCCGTCCAGTTTCATGAGAAATACCTCTTTCGCAATCATTTTGTTTTCCAGTATCTTAAACTCGCATTCTTGCATGCAGTCTTTCTCCTCTCCTTACTTTTACTCAACTGTTTTACATTGGAATCTACCCTCTTATAGGTTCTTTAAGTCTGTCTCTCTCTTCTTTGGAGAGGACCTTTCAAAAAAGACTCTTTGTAATCTTATTCCTTGTGCTTATCCCCCGCTAAAATTCCTTTTTCACTGTCGTAAACTTCTCTTCCTTGATAAAAGGTTTTCAGCACTCTGCCCTGTACCTCCTGCCCGGAAAAGAGCGTACTTCTACCTTTTGTGTAGAAGCTTTCCGGATCGACCTTATATACTTCGTTAAGGTCTAAAACGGCAATATCCGCGTCCGCTCCCTCTTCGATATACTTAGGTCCTCTAATCGGAAAGATTTCTCTTGGCTTAGTACACATCAGCTCCAGTAGTCTGTAGAGAGAAATCGCGCCATATGCCGTCTTTCCTCCCTCGGCGAGAATCTCCGAAGCGTTCACCTTTGCCTCTCGTCTATCTACGCGTTCTTCTTCCCGGTCTAGGGGGTTCCGGAGAACCATATTGTGGAGCATGGCCGGAAAGGCGGTTTCCAGTCCGACTATTCCAAAATAAGATCCGGACAGTCCCTTACTCTTTTCTTCCGCACTATGGGGCGCATGATCCGTGATTAAGCAATCAATCGTGCCGTCCTGTATTCCCCGAATCAAGACTTCTCTGTCCGCTGTCGCACGAATCGGGGGATTCATCTTCCAGCTTCCGTCCTCTTCCAAGTCCATGTCCGTAAACATGAGGTAATGCGGCCCGGTCTCTCCCGTCGCCTTCACTCCTCTTTTCTTCGCTTTTCGAAGAAGCTCTACGGATTCTTTTGTGGAAATGTGGCAAATGTGATACTGTGCGCCTGTCTCTTCCGACAGCCGAAGGTCTCTTTCTACCTGCTTCCATTCCGAAGCCGAGTTGATTCCGATATAGCCGTGGGCTTTTGCAAAGTCTCCGTCATGGATGCAGCCGCCCGGCTTTAATTCGCTTTCATCCTCACAGTGTGCAACAATGGTCTTTCCGAGCGCCTGCGCCTTCCTCATGGCTTCACGCATAAGTGCTTCTTCCTGCATGCCCTTTCCGTCATCGGAAAAAGCGATAACCTCTGCTGCAATCTCCTCCATATCGGAAAGCGCTCCTCGTCCCTTTTGCTCCCGGGTAATTGCGCCATAAGGATAAACTTTGATAAGTGCATCCTTCTCTATTGCCTGAAGCTCTAAGGAGAGATTTTCCTTAGTCGATGGCGGCGGATTCAAGTTCGGCATAGCACAGATAGCGGTATAGCCTCCATGCGCCGCTGCCCTCGTTCCGCTCTCCACTGTTTCTTTATACAAAAAACCGGGCTCCCTGAGATGCACATGAACATCTACAAAGCCCGGAACAATTAATTTTCCATTTAAATTATAAATAATAGTATCATCTAAATCATTTTCAGAAAAATCAAGAAAAAGTCTGTCTTCGGAAAGCAATACATCCGCCTTCCCGATTCCTTCTCTCGTATACACATAGCCATTTTTCAGAAGTACCTTACGCACCTTGTCCTCCTATCCTGCCCAAATGTCTGCAAGAGTATAGCAAAAAATAAAGGGGGTGACAAGGGGGAATTTCTGGGACTTTGTTTCAGCAAAGGAGGGCTGAAACAAACTTTGCTTCGCAAAGCACACCCCTTCGGGCTGTGGTCGGTACGGGACGACTTTTCTGAAGAAAAGTCTTTCCCTATTCATCCCAGCCTTCTTTTGGCATAAGGAAGGCGAGCATGGTTTTCTCTTCTCCTTCTTCCAGTTTTATATCATCCAAGTGTGTCTGCTTGGGGAAGTTCATGCTGTCCTCGGACTCCACAAGGAGCCAGTTTACTCCTGCTTGTCTTGCGTCTTCCAGGGCATCCTGCTTGTCTTTTCCTTCTCCGAAGCAACCTTCCAAATCAATCACATCCACTCTATAGCCTTCGTCTTTTTTCCGGATAATTGCCGGATAATAATACGTCATTTTTATTGTCCTTCTTTCTATACATTCCTTTTTCAAATACAAAGATAAGTACTTGATTCGTTTTACAGTTATCCCAACATTCTCTTTCTATATTGGTTTGGCGTTTCTCCCATAATGGTTTTAAAGGTCTTAATAAAGTTACCTTGATTATGGAAACCTGTATTCTTTGCGATATCCACTATCTTTTCCTCGGTCTTAATCATCAGATCCGTTGCCTTTCACGCGATAGCGATTGAGGTACTCCAAAGGGGGGAGCCCCACATGATTTCCAAAAAACCGAGTAAAGTATTGCTCATTTAACCGGCAAAGAGAGGAAAGATTATGAATATACAATTTTTCCTTATAATGCTCTTCCATGTACAAGATACACTCTTTTAGAAGTTCGGCCTTATTGCCCTCCTCTGTCGAACACTTCTCCCGAATCAAACCCATGCCTTCCATAGTGGCAAAAAGATGCAACATCTCCGCACGCATATGCATATGATCTGCAAGTCCTCGCAGACTGTATTTTTTGCAGGACTCGATGCTGTCCTCTTTTATGGCATGTTTATGAAAATATTGTACCATGCGTGAAAAACTCTGTACTGCATCAATAAACCCCATATCATTGAGGCTGATTTCCTCAGGGAAAAAATGCCTTTCTTCCCTTAACGGAGCGAAAAATTTCTGCTCCAAAAAATCATTTTCCAAAAAGCGAAAATCCTCGAGCTTAAAGCAGAGAGAATTTTCTACTGCCTTGTCCGAAGTTGCATATATACGATGGAAACAACCTTTGGGAATAAAATAAAGACACTCTTCTTTCACCAGTTTTTCTTTCAGATTCAGATAAAGCTGAAACTCGCCCTCTTGAAAATAAACCAATTCATCATAGTCATGCCACTCCGCTTCCACGGCAAGTCTTTCTCTTTTTCCGCTTACACTGCTGAACAAAACGGGAAAATGCAAATTAGAGAGATTGGATCTGTTCTCTTCTTTCATCATTTCCCCCTTCCGCATAACCAAACCATACTGTACTTAGAATCCTTTTCAAAACACAATCTATTTATTAAGAAAGCACACTTGTCAATGCAATGGAATCTGTTTTTTTCACCGCTTTAAAATAGCTGTATTCCCATTGCAGGAATACAGCTATTATTTTAACATAGGAAAATGCTTTTATCTATAGAATCGGTGCTCTCTTCGATGATTTACCGCTAGAGATAAAAAAAATTGATTAAATCAGCTCAGCAACTTTCTTAGCCACATCCTGCATATCTGCAGTCGGCTCAAAACGTTCTACCACGTTTCCGTCTCTGTCTACCAGGAACTTGGTGAAATTCCACTTGATATCCGGATTCTTCTTGTAGTTTACGTCGATTGTCAGAAGCATTGCCGCCATAGCAAGTCCTTTCGGACTAAATCCAAAGCCCTTGAAGCCTTTCTGCTCCTTTAAGAAAGTATAAAGAGGAAGTGCATTCTCACCGTTTACATCGGACTTTTTCATCTGCGGAAACTTGGTATTGTAGTTTAAAGTACAAAACTCATGTATCTCCTCATCTGTTCCCGGAGTCTGTCCCGCAAACTGGTTACAGGGAATGTCAATGATTTCCAAGCCCTTCTCATGATATTCCTCATAGAGCTTTGCGAGGTCCTCATACTGCGGGGTAAAACCGCAACCGGTCGCCGTATTCACAATCAGCATCACCTTACCCTTATTCTCTCCCAAAGAAAGCTCTCCTCCACCTACCATGGGTACTGAATAATCATAAATGTTCATTTCTTCCTCCTTTTTTCTTCCCGATTCTTTCATCCATAATCGGTTCATCTTTTTCTTTACATTCTGTACTGAAATCACAAAAAAGATTAAAAGTAAAAGCGTATTTTCAATTGTTTACAATTTAATTATAGGCAATACATTTTCTTTGTCAAGATTTTTTGCGTAAATTTTTGCGTTCCCTGTATTTTCCTATGATTTACTGACTGGGAAAGTTTTCCTCATCTGTAGTAAGATTCTTCCTGTACATGAAACACAAATCTATTGCGTAAAGTTTTACTGGGAAAGTTTCCTCATCTGTAGTAAGATTCTTCCTGTCATGACAAAAATCAGCTCTCAATAAAATACAATTTACGCTTGAAAGTCTTTGCCATATATTTTTTCATTTTATATAGAAAGGAACTATTACACCATGGAAAGCGGAAAATTAAGCCTCTGTGCCACTCCCATAGGTAATCTGGAAGATATCAGCCTCCGTGTACTCCGCACACTAAAAGAAGCGGATTGTATTGCCGCTGAGGATACAAGGAATTCCATCAAGCTTCTCAATCACTTTGAAATCAAGACACCGATGACCGCCTACTACGAATTTAACAAGGTCGAAAGCAAGAGAGCTTGTGACGCGTCTTTTAAAAGGAGAAAATATTGCGCTCATTACCGATGCAGGTACTCCTTGCATCAGTGATCCGGGCGAAGAACTCGTAAGGCAGGCGATTGACGCCGGTATAAACGTGGAAAGTCTTCCCGGACCTGCCGCCTTTGTAACTGCACTTACTCTATCTGCCTTAAGCACAAGACGCTTTGTCTTTGAAGCCTTTCTCCCCACGGAAAAAAGCAATAAGAAAGAGCGTAAGGCAATTTTGGAAAGTCTTTCTACAGAGGAAAGAACCATCATCCTGTACGAAGCTCCACATCATCTGAGGAAAACCTTGGAGGATCTTCGAGAGACTTTTCAGGAAAATCGAGCCTTGAGCCTCGCAAGAGAGCTGACAAAAAAACATGAGGAGGTTCTATACTTTACTTTGGACGAGGCGATTGAGAAGTACCGGGAAGAAGAGCCAAGAGGCGAATATGTTTTGGTTCTTGCAGGAGCTTCTCGAGAAAAAAAGCTTCTGGAAGAACAAGCAAAATGGGAAATACTCACACCGGAAGAACATTTTGAGCACTACATCAAAGAGGGCTTTAGCGAAAAAGATGCAATAAAGCAGATTGCAAAGGACCGCGGGATGGGGAAGCGAGAAATATATAAAATGATAAAAGGGTGACAATTCTGTCACCCTTTTATCATTCTCCTAGCAGGCTTCCTTTACGAAGCTTGCGTTATCTCGTTTTTTCTTCTCGTTTTTTCTTCTCCTCTTTCTATCTCTTCTCCAATACTCCTCTAAGAGAATAGCACTGAGCAGAAAGAGGCTTAAGTTCCCGGGTATATTGCTATTGTCTCCTGTCGGGATAACTCTGCCGTAGATATCCATCTTTCCTTTTCGCATTGCTCCCAGCAGTTCTCCAATCAGCTTGAGTTCTTCAAAATCTTCCTTGCTTAGTTCCCGATTCTCTCCGAGCAGCTCTGCAAGACGCGCTTCCAGCTCCTTCTTTGTATAGCCGCCTGCTTGCTTTCCCTTCTTCCGAATCCTCTCCAAATTTTCTTTCTTCTCTCCTTTGGAATACAATTTCGGAACACCATAACGTTCAATATACTTTACTATTTCCGGAGGAAGTTTTGCTTTGTCAATGCGAATAGGGTTTCCCGCCTTGTCAATTCCTATCGGGGGGACTGTAGGCGTCCCGTCTCCCGATCCGCCTGTTTCTCCCCCGGATAAAATGGGGATTCCGGGGCCAATCTCGGAACTGCCGCCACCCGGGATGATGCCCTTTCTTTTTCCTCCTAAACCGCTACCTATACCGCCCGAAGATTCTCTTGGATAAAGGAGCCATTGCAGTACGGGAAGCTCCGTAAATTCTTCTCCCTCTCCCAAAATACCTTCCTTATTCATAGGACGGTAAGTTTTCAAAGGTTCATCCGCATTTGGCCTCCGGATATACAAGTCCTCTCCCTTTAAAAATGCTGTCTGGTATCTTGGACGAGAAGAATTCCTTGCATCTCTTCCATAAGACAGCACACGAATTTTCCTCGTTCCATCCGTCTCTTCCACCAGTCTAAAAACCATCTCGTTTTTCGGATTATTATATTCTCTCTCCTCCGTGATGTTCAGAAGAAGATAGTCCTGCGAAAGGGTTAACTTATCTATATCCAGATTTCCGTCACTGTCATTTTCAAAAATCTCCTGTAAAAGATATTCCTCTCCGTGATAGTTCAGGATCTCCTTTGCGTTTCTTTCAGGGTATTCCGACGCCTGCTCTATGCTGTCATCCTCTCTCGTTTCTCCCTTAAGAAGTTCCGATAAACGCCAGTTTTTCTTTGCATAAAGAGCATATTTCTGCCCGCTTATGTCCTTCTTCCTTGTTTCAAAATCTGTAGTATGGAAAGAAAGTGCTCCCGTTTTCAGTCGGTAAGTAAATGTAGGATGTGCTCCGGAACGGAAATCTTCTATCACTCCGGAAACTTCCTTTGTCATTGTAATGTTGCTGTCGGATGCCACGGTAATCTTGTAGACTCCCAACTGACTCGGTGAAAGCTCCAAGTTCTTTCTAAGCTCCTGATCCTCTACAAGTTCTTTTGCCCGGATATAATAGGTTTTATCCCGTTCCAGACCGAAGATACTGATATCCCCCTCATAATAGGGGCGATATCCGTTAATCTTTTTAGAACGCAGGTTACCCGCATTCACAAAGGAATCCACCTTATAGCTTGTCCAGTGTGTCGGCGCAGGAACCCTATCTCCGTTTACGGTAAGCTTCGTTCCTGCAGAAATCGGATGTAGTCCGGCAGGATCGGTGGAAATCAGGTAGGACATTCCGTAAAGCGGGAGGCTCTCCTTCTTTCCGCTTCTCTCCTGATGTTCCGCCTGAACGGAAACTGCAAGGCGGTCCGCTCTCTTGCCAGTTCCAAATTGTTTCCACTTACCTTGAAAACATTTTGTTCCGGTACAGGAGAAAGGATGCTAATCTGATTCTTATTGTTAATCTTAAACTTCAGTTCCTTCATAGGGCGAAGTGAGTTCGGAAGATTAGTGCCCTCCTTAATGGTGTATACTTTTCCGGCGAGAAACTCTCCCGAAATCAACTTTTTTCCATCGGCATCGGCAGTATAATCCCTGGTGCTCTCCGCAGTCGTTCCATTAAAAATACCGCTGATGCTGAACTCTTGTCCGCCGAGCTTCTCCCTGTTTTCCCAATGCTCTTTCTTCTTATCTTCTGCACTATAGGAAAGCAGGGGGTCGATTGCAGAGTGTATGACCTGAACACCGTTTACGGCATTGGTACGTGTTTCTGCAATTTCCGTCTTTTCCGAAGTGAAACGGAAGGGGCCGTAAACACTCGGCGTTCCGTCATCGTTTAGATCCAACAAGTATCCAAGGGGTTCTATCAACTCTTTAATATAATAGTCCTGATACCAGTCCAGCCCGTCAAATACCAATTCGCCCGCTTGTCCTCCTGCTCCGGTAATTCCTTCTACAGCAGGAGTACTTGCCGCACTATCCTTATACAGACCAAACTTGGCTCCATTCAACAGAATGGTATGATCAAAGTCATCTACCTTTAGAATCTTCAGTTTCCCCGGAACACGGCTATTTTTTGCAATCCCTACCTCATCTCCGCTTGCTCCCGGACTGCTTCCATTTTCTTCCGCTATTTTCTCTGTAAAGGAACAGGCTTTTACTGTCTTCTTCTCTCCGCCCCCCGCCAAGTCATCCTTAGTAATCACAAAGACATATTTTTTGTTTTTCTTTACACCGGCGATGGTTTCCTGCTCGATAGTGTAGCCTGTAGGAGGAGTTTCTTCGACAAAATAATAAACGCCTAAGGCTAAACCGTCACGAAGAGATACTTTTTGGTTCTCCTTCTTCCTCTGCTCCTCGTTTCCCGCCTCGCTATAGGTCTTATGAGTCAGACCTGCCGCAATGTTTTTTGTGGAAAGAATCCCATTTTCATCGCTGATAAGTTCTGCAAGGAATATATCATCCGTCTCTGCTCTATTGTCTAAGGCAGTGTAATCATAGTCCGGTGCACCGGAATCCTTCAGTTTATTGGCATGCACATCCAAGGCCTTTGCCTTATCATATTTCCCGGAATCCTTTACCTGATACAGCTTAAACTTTGCTCCTTTTTAGCTTCGCATAGTCCGTTCCGCCGACTGTCTTCGGTTCTCTATCTTGCTTTATCAAGCTGGCGTGTGCCAGAATACGGGTCGCCTTAATCTTTAGTTCTTTATTCTTATTCGCTCCCTCTTTTACGATATCTCCTGAAATGTTCTTTTTTCCGCTGATTCCCGACACTTCCTTCAATTCTTTTCCGTCGTGACTGATTTGGAACAGATAATAGTCGTTTGTCGGATGATTTTTTTCATAGAGAACGGACTGATTTGTTCTTTCCAGTCGATAGTATGCATCCGCATGAAGCTTTGAAATCTCATGGGTATTGGCGGCAGTATTGATCCAGGTTGCAATAGGAGCTGCTGTAGCACTTAATTTATCTCCGTCACTATTTGCCTCATACAGCTTAAACTCGGAATGCAAAACCGTATTTTCATACTGATCCACTTCCGTGAATGTAAACTTTGTGGGGCTGTTCTTTAAAATAAGAGTACCGACATTTCCAATCAGCTTTATTTCAAAAATACCGCCCTCATTTCCGCCTGCACCAACAAATTCCAGCCCGCTTCCATCTTTTTTGAGCCTGAAAATACCGCCCTGCTTTACACCAATCTGATAGCCTTTGGGAGCATTTTCTTCTATAAGTTTGTATTCGTAGCCCGACTTTAATACAGCCTCCAAGCTAAAGCCGGTAGTCGATTCCAGTACTTCCCCGGTAATCAGGATATAGGCTTCTTCTCCATCTTCTGTCAAGCCATAGGTATTGCCATTTCCCAGAAAAGCACCCTTCACCGTATCCCCTAAGAAATCTCCCTTCTTTCCATATAGACGGAACTTACTTCCGCTAAGACTGTCTGCCGTCTCAATTTGCTTTTGGAAACGAAAGATTGTCGGCTTGTTGTTTAAAACGATCTTCTCTCCGTCCATGGTTCCGGTATAAAGGAGGTCTGCCGGACTTCCCGTTCCGCTTGTGTCTTTCTCTTTTTTTACTTCAAATGTAATCGAAGAAGGCTTCATAATGAAGTAGCCTTCCGCAGTAGCCGTTTCCTCCAGTTTATACATGCCCCATGGAAGCTCCGATACTTCCAGCCCTGCTATTCCCAGAGCGGAAGGAGCCGTAGAAATATTTTTCTTATCTGCGTCCAGCTCTACTTTTCCGTCATAGATATAAGTACCTTCTGTTAATCCTGCTCTCAGCTTAACTTGTACCGCTTTTTTGTCATCAATAGTGCCATCCGGGTAAATGAACAACTTGAATTCCGCCTTTAAGTTGTCCCTATTTCCCGCACTTACTCCCCTTCGATAGGGATTGGTCAAATCCGAATTGGCAGACTCAAAAATCTTTTTGACCTTCAGTGTACCAACCTTATACCCTCTTTGCTCTCTGACATCGATAAAGATATCCGCCTTCTTTGTTTCACCGACCATGGGCACAATATTTTTGGTTCCACTTTCACTTCCCTTTATGGAATATGGCCCATAAACCGTAGTATCTCGGGCATATCCTTTGGGGGGCAATATTTCCATAACATAATAGTTTTCATTTCGCTTCCCCATAAAACGAATATTTCCCTTGGAATTACTGATCTGGAGGTCTTCAGCCAGACCTTGCAATTGTTCCACGGTCGCCGTCTCTGTTAATTTGTCTTTATCGCTCGCCAAAAAGAGTCCATATCTGGCACCCGGAAGTACCACATTTCTGGACAAGGCATCCGCTTTTTTCATATTAAAGCGGACTCGACTGCCTGCGGATGTAAATTCAAAATCTTCTACCTTTACAATATAGCTGCTGCTGCTCTTTCCGGCTTCTACGGAAACCGTATTCTTTGTTTCCCTCAGTTCCGCTCTATTGTTCACCCTAAGGACCGTGGTGTATTTTAAAAGGTAGGTATCGCTTGTATCTTTTGGAAGCGTAACTTTTAATGTGGTCTGCAGTTTATCGGGTTCTCCCGGATGCAGCGTATCCGGAACAAAGCTCCTTAATCTTTGCTTGTACCAGCCTGTAATATCCGTTTCCGGAGCCACGGGCAATTCAACGACACCGGGGTCGGAAGCATTTTCATAAATTTCCGTACTTCCCGGCTTATGCGTCGTTTTATAGAGTTTTACTGTAGAGTAATCCAAATAGAGACCATCCGGAATGACGTCCGCTAAAACCACCCTGTCTTTTAGCTTTGCGCCCATCGGGTTAATGAGTACCGACCACTCAATGCTGTTCGCCTCGTCTCCTTCACCCTGTTTTCCGCTCTTTTTCAGAATCTCATTCCGTAAATTTTCCGCGCTACCGACACCTTCTTTTTCCACGACAACAGTAGTAGGTTCATGGGGAGGAACCTGCGATTGCGGGAAAGTCGTGGAGTCCAGCGTCGCTTTGTTCTTTACGAATATCTCTACCGACTCCAGATCATCTACACTGGTAATCGGTTTTTTGAAAAGCAATTCCTGCCCGTCTGCATTTAAATAGGCATAAATATTCAGTTCCAAAACATCTTTTAAACTGCTTCCAAGCTCTACCTTCACCTTGTGATGCGTGTTATCAATAGTCATTTCGGAAGCCGGGACAGCGGTATCTGTTGCCCCCTTAATCAAAGCCCCTGTAGGATGATCCGGGTCGCTGCCGTCCGTAATGGTAAAATATCGGGAATCCAAGGGTTTAATGACATCTCCCTCTTTATAAAAGAAGATTCCGTTTAAGTCATCCTCCAACTTCACATTCGCCAGGCTATCGAATTGATCTCCGTTTGCCGTAATTTTAAAATGGAAAAATGCTCTCTTATCCCCATCTCTGTAAAAGCTCTTCACTTCTTTTTTTAAGAGATTGTTTTGCAGAGATTGCATCTTCGAAACTGTTTTCTCATGCAGTGGGTGGTTGTCAGGATCTGTCTCATGCTCATACAGTTTGATTGTCGCGGAATTTACATAGTTATGATTCTCATTGTGACCAATGTAATATTCCGCCCTGGTTCGATAGTCAATATGCAAATTAGACAGCTTTAAGTCCTCACCTCTTTCAGGACGTCGGATGATCTCAATCCGCAATTTTCCCCCATCCGTTATGGCATTGGGAAAATATTGGACGCTGATGTCCGCCATAGGCTGATGACCATTTCCAAAAATCGTCTCTGTCTTCGTTGTTGTAAAAAAAGAGGCATTCTGTCTTCCTGAAAAAATCTCCGTATTACTACCGTACTTTATATCCAGGTCATACAAATTACTGTCCGAAGCAATCGTATCTTCAATGATTGCTTTTTCGTAGTCATCCCCCTTTGTCGATGTTTCCAAGACCCAGGAAAGTAAAGCCTTCTCTTTATCTACGCCATAGGTCTTTTTCTCTAAGAATGCCGTCTCAAACGGAACGGTCGTTACGGAAGGAGGTATCGGAACCTCAGAAGGTCCTTCTCCCTCTACGAGAGGGTAGGAAACCTTTACCCTTGCCGTATTTTTACACCCTTTTTAGGTGAGCCTCCTCCTACCGGAACCAAGGGACTCGACTCGTCCACCTTTGTCTCAAAGCGAATCTGATAAGCCTGTTGGAAGTCTTCTGCAAAATGAATCTTTATATTGGAACCGGAAGCGGTATTTTCCAGCTCATAGCTTACCGTTTGCGCTCCTCCCCCTTCTAATTTGGTAAAGTTTGCTGAAGGACTGGAGCTTTTTAAATTTACTTTTTCTTCAATTCCATCTCCAAGATTTTCTATCGTGATCCCTTTATCTTCATCTAAAGTAAGCCCGCTGCTCAGTTCATCCACAACTGTCGCCTTATATACACGGGCATTATTTTTATTGAAATTGATTTTCCATTTAACGCGGTTTCCGCTAATCTGCTCTCCTTCTTTTCTCAGGATCACCTTTTCTACTATTTGCTCTGCAGTAGTAGCGGTTTTTAAGGGATCCGGATCCATCTTCGTAGGATCTTCATGCCTCAAACGAACCGCATTTTGGATATGGGAAGGATAAGGATCCTCAAATACCGCTCTCTTTAAACCCGTAGTAAAAGTCAGGGTTTGCGGTGCCCTGATAATACTGTCCGATGCCGCCGGAAAGGTATAGGAATAGTGCGTTCTTCCTCCCGACTCTGTTCTGACTAATTCATTTTTAATATCTAAAACCGATGTACTGTTCCACTTAGCGGATATCAGCTTTTGTTCTGTTTCATCAAAGGAATCCGTTACGGTAAGTCCGTTTAATCTGACTCCCTTGCTTTCCGTACCAACTTCTATCTTCCACTCAATTTCCACGATCCAAATGGGGAATAGCGGTCTTCTTTACCCCGGATATAAGTTCCGGAAACTTTGGAAAATGTAAGCTGTGTTTTATCTTAGGTAGGTCAATTTCAGAGGAAAATCCGTCACTATCCTCGTTCCACTTACTATGATCAAACTTGAAGTGCAGGAAGATATTTGCCAGAGCCTCATCCACATCCAGGTCCGGGTCCTCTATTCCCTTACCCAATTCTATTTCCAGCTCCGCCCTGCCTTCCGCATTGTTACGAAAGCTGGTTTTCCAAAGAAGTTTATCTTCATCCGTACTTATACCGTCCAGATAGCTATACTTGATTTCCGGAAGATTTGCTGTTGAAAAATCATTTCCAACAGCTATAAGGGGTTCCGGAAATGTAAAGACAATCTTATCTCCCTTTTTACATGTTCTGGGCCAATCCTTAAATCGCATACCAAAGCTCATCCTGAGCTTTTCCAAATCCAGAGGAGAATATGCGCCTCCATTCAGCTCCCACTTTTGCTCTTTTCCATCTGCCGAAAGGGTTGAAGTAAAATTCTCATATCCACTGCCACCAATGAAGGAACCCTTGATTTCTCCCAGAGAAAAATCAAGCTCCTGCTTCATTCTGTCCGCTCCGGTCATTTTCCCTTTCCAGATAGCCAAAGGGGAGAAGCTATCCAAACTGAATTCCAGTCTTTCTCTTTTACTTCCAATGGCCTTCTTTCCTTCTCTTACAAGTAGCTCTTCTACTTCTACATCCTCCTTCGTGACATCCAGGATATCCAAAGTACTGATTCCATCTTCTTTTTTTTCTTCCTTGATGGGTAGATGTGCAGCCTGCAGTTCTCCCTCTCCGTTTAAGGGCTTTTTAAGGTAAATTCAATTGCAACACTACCCTTATTCGGTTCTATTTCCTGATATTCTTCTGTTTTTTCTTCCGGCAAAAAAAAGCCGATATCGTATAACCGGAGCTCTTCCGGAGAAAAACCGGGTTCCTCCTCCGAAGAATCGCTTTCCTCTTCCTCCATATTGCCGCTTTTCATAAGCTCTTTTTCTTTATGCTCTTTTAATGCTTCCGCATACGCACTGTACTGTTCCGGCCTTTCTTCTTCCAGAATCGGGCGCACCAAAAAGACAATTCCTTTGGGAAGACTTTCCGGTATGGAAAGGATAGCTTTTACCGAAACTTCTTCATCCGAATAGCTAAATACCTTCTTTTTATTCACTTCAAAATAAGAAGGACTGGCGGGATTTAACTCCGAGTCGGATGCAGCTTCTCCCGCACCCTTCTGCCCCTCTTTTTCTTCTTCCAAATCTATTCCCTGATAGAGTTCTTCCGTAAAGGATTCTCCGCTTTCCCCGGAAGTATTCTCCTTTCCACTAAAGGAAAATTCAGCTCCTCCATCTCTTTTATCTCCAACAAAGCTTTCTCCGCTTCTCTCTTCACCAATCGAAGAGGGCAATACAAAGCTATGATTATCCTCGGGATTTTTCAGCGCAGGACTCTGCTCCTCGCCCACGGCAATAATACTTTGCAATACGATGAGTAAAGCCAGAAATAAGGAAAAGGTTCGTCTCATAAGGCATCCGTCTTTATTGGATAAACTTCAAAATCAATTTTTTCACTTAACCCGTATAAATCCGTATTCTCTTGTTTCACAAATGAGGAAATGCATCTTAATCCATAGAACCGAGCACAAAACAAACTTATACTGATTATACTATATCTCGACAAAAAATAAGAAATATTTAAGAGTGCATAGAATATTTTCCGCAACCCTAATTATGAATGAGAGCAAAAAAAAAAAACAGAAGCCGAGCAAGCTTCTGTTTTTTTCTCACTCTTTCGAGTGAACACTTAAGTTGAGTCTATTTATTTCAGGAGATTTTTGACTTCGCCGTGCTTATGGTCAGGAGGACACGACAAAGCTTTTGGTTATGAATTCTGAAAAATCAATATTCAAACCGGTTAGTTTTATCTAACTGTAGTTATAGTACACTAACTCAAACTCCTTGTCAACAATATTTTTGCATATTTTCAAAAATTTTTTCACGCTTCTTGCCGGACTTCCAATACAGCAGTTTTGAAGAATCAAAAACGGAGAAGCATCGCTCCTCCGCTTAACTGTCTTTTATGTCTGTTTGTCTTGATTCTTAGGATTCTTGAGAGGCTTCCAGAATCTCTCTATATTCTCGCAAAACATCATTCAAGTCTTCCGTCAAGTCATCCACATCGATACCGTGTGCTTCACACGCCTCTTCCAAAGACTCGGCCTGGGAGGCTGCACAAGACACACAGCCCATACCATTCTGCATAAGAAACGGGGCAATCAGTTCATTTAACGCCATAATGTCGCTTATTTTCATGTCTTTTGTAATATCAGCCATAACTTTCCTCCTTATCCAGTCTCTAGCTTAGTCTTTGTAAGGGAATAATTCAATCCTTTGCCACTTCATTAACTATACCGTTTCAGTTTTTGCAATGCATTCTTTGGAACCAGATGTTCCATGTGTTCTCTGTAATGGGCTTCATTTGCTGAATCACCCTTTACTCTCTCTCCATATTCCATCAAAAGATTGGCAACGCGATTCAAAGTATCCAAATCTTTATTCTTGCTATGAAGACACAGGTAATACGCCTTATTTCCACCATCCTTATAGAGACTGTTCGTCCCCAAATCATAGTTTCCCACTGCCTTTGCGGCATCAATTACACGGTCTAAACTATGGAAGCGATATAGGCGAATCCCTTCTTCTTTCTTGTCTGTTTTTAATTCTTCTGTAACAGCTTCTGTCCCTTCATCCTCGTTCAACTGCTTCATCAAGCCCTGTGCACCCTCTAGTATCTGAGTTGCAAGTTCGGAAATCCAGCCGTTCTGTCCACTGCTAGCTGAGGAAAATTTAGAAAAGCGTGTATCTAACTCTTCGGGGTCTTCCACTTTAGAAACAATGAGTTGTACCGCACCACCTTGCAAAGGAACCGCTTCAATCATCAGTGGCGTATTCTCAATGGAAAATCCCACTTCTTCCTTTGCCTTTTGCATCATTTCGTTAAAAAGCCTTTTAGCAGCTTGAGAGCCATAGGTCATATCCCTTAGGTTTAAATTTCTGGAAGATAAATCTAAGCTGGATAATGTACACTTGATGGAGTTGTCATCAATTTTCTCGATTTTCATGGCTCCTCCTTTTATCAATAATCCTTTTCTCCCTTACAAAAAAAGTTTTATTGACTGTTTCATCATACTATTTTATCGTATGATTTGCAATTTCTTATGCGGGTTTTTATAATAATTTTAGATGATATTTTTATATAAAGATAGTTTATATGTATTTCTATAAATTTTTTATGTATTTTTTTCACATCCATAAAGCAAATTCAGTTTTTTTCCTGTAAAAGAGAAATAAATCGTTTGCAAGAAGAATCATTTTTTTGACATAAGCAAAGATTAACACATACTGCCATCTATCCTGCCAGAAAAAAACTGTCGCATAAGACTTATACGACAGTTTTTTAAAAAGACTATTTCAGGTACTGCATTCTCTTTTTTTAGAGTACAATACAGCAACAGCTTGTTCCATAAAATCATGATTTTTTTCATACAGTTTATCGCTCTTTTTCCGCATTTTTTTAAAACGAGTATATTGCGGCTGCCAAAGTAGCTTTACGGTGCCTATAGGACCATTTCTTTGCTTTGCGATAATGACTTCCGCCTCATTCGGATGTTCCGTATCCTTATTATAGTAGTCATCTCTATATAAGAACATCACTATATCCGCATCCTGCTCGATTGCCCCCGACTCACGAAGGTCGGAAAGCATGGGCCTATGATCCGGTCTCTGCTCTACAGCACGGGAAAGCTGAGATAAAGCAATTACCGGACAGTCCAGTTCTCTTGCCAGCGCCTTTAAGGAACGGGAGATTTCAGAGATTTCCTGCTGTCTGTTCTCGGAAGAACGCTTTCCTTTTTCTCCGCTCATAAGCTGCAAATAGTCAATCATCACCAGAGAAAGTCCTGACTCCAGCTTTCTTTTTCTGCACTTTCCGCGTAGCTCGCTGACTGTAATTCCCGGCGTGTCATCGATAAAGACATTGGCCCTGGACAGCCTGTCTACGCCTTCAATCAGATCTCCCCACTCTTCATCGGTAAGCGTACCTTTTCGAAGCTTATCCGCTTCAATCTGCGTTTCCAAAGAAAGAACTCGGTTTGCCAGCTGTTCCTTCGACATCTCCAAGGAAAAAATCATGACAGGCTCGTGCTTCTTTACCCCTACATAGTCCAGGATATTTAAGACAAAGGCAGTCTTACCCATTGATGGTCTTGCCGCAATCAAAATCAAGTCTGATTTTTGGAAGCCTGCAGTACGATAATCCAGATCCAAAAATCCGGATGCAATGCCTGTAATGGCATTTTTCTGCCGGGAAGCCTCTTCGACTTTGCGCAGCACATTCATTGCCACTTCGGAAATCGGAACGAACTCTCTGCTGTTTCGCTCCAAGAGGAGATTGAATATCTTCTTTTCCGCTGTTTCCAAGATGATTTCCAGCTCATCCTCTCCCTTATAACACATGTCCGCAATTTCTTCGTTTGTACGAATCATGGCACGAAGAACAGACTTAGAGCGAACCATCTCGGCATAAATACGGATATTGGCCACACTGGGCACATCCATAGCCAGGTTCTTTAAGGTCTCTAAGGATACAAATTCAGCGGGGATGTCCTTTTTCCCCTTTAATTTGTCTTGTAAGCTTACAAAGTCAATGGCGATACCGTCTCTTGCCATTTCTTTCATCGTAGCAAAGAGCAATTGATATTGTCTGCTGTAAAAATCTTCCGGTCTAAGTATCTCCAGAGCGACAAGTACGGCATCTCCATCTCTTATCATGGCGCCGATTACGCTGGACTCCGCCTCCTTGGAATGGGGAACGGTACGTAAAAGCAGCCTCTCATCCTGTTCTGCCATGCTTTACTCCGGCTGTACACTGACATGAAGGCATGCCTCCACGTCCTTATGCAGCTTCACCTTAATATCATAGCCCCCGAAATTCTTCATGGGCACATCCAATTCCATTTTCTTCTTATCAATAGAAATGTCATACTGCTTCTTCAATTCTTCCTGAACTTCCTTGGTGGAGATGGAGCCGAATGCTCTTCCGTCCTTACCCGCCTTCATATGGAAAACAAGCTTTACTTCTTCCACTTTTTTCTTTAATTCCTGCGCTTCTTCCAACTTCTCTTCCGCTATCTTCTCCGCATTTTGTAACTGCAGCTTCAAAGTGTTTAAGTTTTTGGCATCGGCCAAAACACCCGCCTTGGTAGGAATGATGAAATTTCTTCCGTAGCCCTCGCTAACCTCTACAATCTCCCCTTTTTTCCCTAAACTCTTTACATCCTTTAACAAAATTACCTTCATTACGCTACTTCTCCTTCTAAAATCATTTCATCAATAGCTCCCTTAACCTTTTCGATGCATTCTTCCACTTCCATGCCCTGCATCTGCGCACCGGCAACGGTACGATGTCCGCCTCCTCCCAACTTCTCCATAAGTACCTGTACATTCATTTCGTCAATAGAGCGGGCAGAGATAAATACGGTGTCTTCCACCTTGGTCATCACAACACTCGCTTTAATGCCGCGAATATTCAAAAGCTCATTGGCAGCTTTTGCACAAAGAACGGTAGGACTGTCTTCTCCCTGCTTCCCAAGGGTACTGATTGCATAGTAGTCCCGGTATATGTCGGCTCTTCCTATAGCATCCGCCTTTGCCTGATAATCACTAAAGTCTTCTCGAAAAACTTTTCGAATTCGAGTGATATCCGCACCGCAGCGTCTTAAGTATGCCGCCACTTCAAAGGTTCGTACACCGGTTTGATTCGTAAACTCTCTGGTGTCAATGACCACTCCGCCGTACATACAATCCGCTTCCAGCGGTCTCGCCTTTACCCCATCCTGAATATACTGCATCATTTCCGCAATCAGTTCCGATGCGGAAGAAGCATAGGGCTCACAATAGCTTAAAACTGCGCCTTGTATCGTTTCCGAGCTTTGTCTATGGTGGTCAAATACAACCTTGGTCTTTACCATATTCAAAAAGCTCCGGCTCATCTATGATAGAAGGTCTATCACAGTCTACAACAACGAGCATGGTTGTGCTGTCTACCAAGCCCTTTGCCGTTTCTCCGTCTATAAACATATCCTCCGGATAGTCGGAGTTGTTTAAAAAAACGTTCCTTTAACGGGAGAATAGTGGAGGTAACATTGTTTTGCACAATATAGGCTCTCTTATCCATTGCCGTGACCATACGATAGACTCCGACAGAAGAACCCAAACAGTCCATATCGGCATTTCGATGCCCCATAATCAGGACTCTGTCTTTTGACTCGACCAGTTCCTGAAAAAGCCTGCGCCTTTACACGGGCCTTTACACGGGTTACTCTTTCCGTACTTTGGCTCTTTCCACCGTAAAAATTCAGTTTTTTTCGGGGTTCTTTACAATAGCCTGATCGCCTCCGCGGCCAAGCGCCATATCCATTGCTGTCCTGGCGTACTCATAATTCTGAGAATAGTCTCCGGCGCCATATCCGACGCCCAAGCTTAAGGTTACTGCAAGCTCGTTGCCCATATCCACTTCCTTTACCTCTTCGAGGATGGAGAAGCGATCTTCCATCATTTTCTCCAAGGCAGCCTGCTTTAAGAGAAAAAAGTACTTATCCTTTTCAATTTTTTTAATTACACCGTTTGAAGAACTGATATATCGGTTGATTTTTCGGTCAATAAGAGCCATAAGAAGGGAGCGTCGCACCTCTTCTATCTGCTCCATAACATCTTCATAGTTGTCAATGTAGGCAAGTCCCAAAACCACTCGTTCTTCATCGAGCTTTTGCTGCAATTCCACTTCTTCTGTTTCATCGCGAAGATAAACCGCAACAAGATCCTCTTCTTCCGAAAGGCCTCGCAATGTCTCCGTCCCTTCATCCTCCAAAGCTTCCAGACGAATCAGGTCGATACAGTATTTTCTTTCCATAAAGGAGGAGTGCAGTTCCAGTACAGCTTCCTTTTCCTTGAGCATTTCCTTTTGCATATTGGGAAAAATATTGAAGATGTTCCGTTCAATCTTCTCATCCCTTTGCAAGATTTTATGGAAGGCTTTGTTCTCCCATAACAGATCTCCATTCTCTCCGACTATACAATAGGCTGTCGGCATCTCTTCAAAAAGTCTGGCTTTGTTTTCATTTGCCCGTAAAGAAAAGTCTAAAAGAGCCGACATAAGACGAGTCCTTCTGCTTCGATACAGGAAAATGGCAAAGCAAAGATATAAAATGGTACAGAAAAGAAGAACAAGCATGTACTTCAATTCCAGGAAGAAAGCCAAAAACAGAAT
Source organism: uncultured Oribacterium sp. (assembly GCA_916439225.1). GTDB lineage: Bacteria > Bacillota > Clostridia > Lachnospirales > Lachnospiraceae > Oribacterium. The sequence continues at coordinate 61,761 of CAKAHF010000001.1, forward strand.
CGGAAGCCACAATAGAGATAAGTAGAGGGGGGCTCTAAGATAGAGGTCTATGGTCCCCGGCTTTGTATTTCTTTTTTTCATGAGTCCTCTTTCGTCGATTTTTGTAAAAATCTACTGTTTTGCATAACTATATATCAATCTAAAAGCACATTCTAAACTTCAAGATAAAAACTATCCTTATGAATTCCTTTTCGTCCTATAAAGACAGTCCCCATGATTATACTATTTCTTGGAAGATAGGTAAAGTTGCAAAGAATACTCAGCTACGAAAAGTTTAAGGAAGTAAGGAAAAACAACTTATCCTTAAGATTTTCTTTATTGCATTATTTCTCTTCTCTAGTAAAATAAATCCAGTTTATGGATTTTTGAGCAAAATCAAATATGAGTTGAGGTTAAAATTATGAAGAAAATGAAATTGTTTTGCACTCTTGTACTGGCAATGAGCATTACAGCGTCCATCCCCGCTATGGCAAACTGGAATAAAGGCCAGGGCGAAAACAGCGAACGCTGGTGGTATGGATATGAAGACGGAAACTATGCTAAGTCCGGGTGGGCATGGCTTGATGGGGATAGAAACGGTACTGCCGAGTGCTACTATTTTGATGATGCCGGTTGGCTCTTAACCGACACCACCACTCCGGATGGTTACACAGTCAATGCAGACGGTGCATGGTACGTGGGCGACCCGGACAACGGTGTTAAAGAAATGGAAGTAGAAGTAAAGCTCGAGAAGGCAGAGCAGGAAGCTATCGATAAGAAAAAGCCGAAGATAGTTGTTCCCGAGAAGAAAAACGGTGTAATGAAGAACTACAAGCCAAGAGCTATCCAGGGAAATGGCGCTAAGCCAAAGGCAGGCGAAGTAAACGCTTCCGATTTTAACAAAGAGCACCAGAGCTCAAACTAATAGAGAAGCTAGCAAAACCGGTTTGTTTAGACAGTTTTCCAGAAAAGAGCGGAGCATTTCCCGCTCTTTTTTTTCTATACAATCCACTTGATTGATAAAAAGAATGTCTCCAAGCCTTTCTTTTTGCAGTGCCTCCGCCAAAATCTCTTTGGAAAGAACAGTTCCCTTCTTAAGGGGCGGTGTGAACAGGCCTTGGAACAGTTCAACCCGATGTACAACATCCTCTATCGGCTTTCCAAGAGCAGAGGCTCCAAACACCAAAATGGAAAGTTTCGTTTCTTCCGGAATCTGCGGTTCTCTTTCATTATGCGCTTTAGCCGGCAAACGCTTCGAGCCATCCGCCTCCACCAGGATATAATCAAACTGTTTTTCCAATACAGAAAAAAGAATAGGGGGCTTTCCTAATTTTCCGTCTTTTCCCGGTACAGCCATACATAAAATCTGTTCTTTTTGAAATTCCTTTCTGAGCGAAACTAAAATATCCTTTTCTTCCTCCCTATTCTCCGGCAGAATATTTTTGCAATGTGAAAATGGTAAAATATGAGTGGTGGTCGTTATCAGAACCTTCCCTCTTCTTGATAAAAGTAAAGAAAGAGTCTCAATCAGAGTTGTTTTTCCACCGCTTCCGATTACAGAAATCACTCCCCTTGGAATTTGTTCCAAGAGGGCAGAAAGCGCCTGTTTTGTTTCTTCATCCGTTTCTAACTTCATTTGTAATTTCATTTCTAATTTTGCTTGTGGTTCTGCTTCTCTTTGAAGCTTTTTCTCCATTTTCATATCCTCCTTTCTGAGGCTTCCTTTATAGACTAAATTTACAGACTATATTTACAGACTTATTTACAGACTTTTTTACAGACTTTTTTACAGACTTTTTTACAAACTTTTTTCAAAACAAAGAAGAAAAGAGCGATTCTTTTCCCTCTCTATGGTACAATACCTTCATTGTGATACGAAGTAAAGCTATCTATTACCCTAAAAAGAAAGTTGGAAAGCAATATGTTTGTATTTATTCGCGGGGCAGGCGATCTCGCAACAGGTATCTCCGCTCGGCTCTTTCGAGCAGGAATGCAGGTATGTCACAGTGAGTTGGCAATTCCTACCGCTGTCCGAAGAAATGTAGCTTTTTCCGAGGCAGTACGCTTAGGAAAAACCGAGGTTGAGGGAATTGAAGCTGTCCTCGCCAAAACTCCGGAAGAGGTTTGGTCTATTATAAAGGAAAAGAAAATCCCCGTTGTAATCGATGAAGGCAAAGAAATCATGAAGAGTTTAAAGCCTGATGCACTTGTGGATGCCATTTTAGCAAAGCAAAATCTGGGGACTGCAATCACGGATGCAAAAGTAGTCATCGGTGTTGGCCCCGGTTTTACAGCCGGTGTGGATTGTCATGCGGTTGTGGAAACAAAAAGAGGACATAATTTGGGCAGAGTACTGCTTCAGGACTCAGCCATCCCGAATACCGGCATCCCCGGAATCATAGGGGGATATGGGGTAGAACGAGTACTTCGTGCTCCATGTGCCGGAGTCATGGAAGAAACACTCCCCCTCGGCAGTCTCGTAGAAAAAGGTGATGTTTGTGCAAGGGTAAGTGGTGAAGCGGTAATTACCGAAATTTCCGGACGGCTCAGAGGGATGCTGCAAGAAGGAATCTCCGTTTATTCCGGGATGAAAATCGGAGATGTCGATCCAAGAGGAGAGGCGGTAGAGTTTGAAAATATATCGGATAAGGCAAGGGCTATCGGCGGTGGTGTTTTGGAAGCTATACTGCATTTTTCCAGCTGGGATTTGAAATATAACAAGATCGTTGAGGAATAAAACAACATTGTTGAGACATGAAACAGTATAGCGAGACATAAAACAGCCTAGTTGAGACCTAAAAAGGAGTAAAAATGGAAAGAGAACTGCAAGAAGAAATAGTTATTGATTTGCCGGAACTGATTGCCCTGTACTTACGAAAGGGCTTCTGGATTATTTTAATCAGCCTGCTTTTCGCAGGAGCATTTGTCAAACTACGGGCAATGCCTGAACAGACAAGCTCAACAAACGGCATAAAAGCACAAGAAGCGGATGCGCAGGAAAAAGAGCTCGCGGAAGAAAAAGAACTGGAAGAAAAAGGGCGAATCGCAAAAGAAAACTACTACAATATCCAAATCAAAACAGAAAAAGAAAGACTGCTCTGGCAACAAAAAAACCGGGAGAATTCTTATCTTTACACTTTGGATCCGACTACAGTTTATGAAAGACAAATAGATCTATACGTCAAAGTTTTGGATCCCGGTAACATTCCTTTCCCGGAGGATAGCGGAGAAAAAAGTGAAAATCGTACGGAAAATGCGGAAAGAGCTGCCTTAGTTGAAAATTACAGTTCTCTTTTTCAGTCGGGAAAGAGCTTTGAGAATCTTGCTAAAGCGCAGGGCAGTATAAAAGCAAGCGATATCCCGGACATCCTCTTTTTCCGCACGAACGAAGAAGCCGGAACCATCAGTCTCTGTTTTTCCGGAGCAAGTGAGGAAGACGTGCAAAAGATGGGAGATGCAGCTATTTTATATTTTAAAAATTTGGAAAATGACTTGCAGGGAACAATAGCCGTGCATGACCTTCATCTGGTCCATGACCAAATCGCAAAGGGAATGACTTCTCATTTTGTAAGCTCCATCTCTAAGGAAAGCAGTATTCTCCTCCGACAAAATGCCAAAAAAGAAGAAATTGACAGCCTTATGAAGAGTATTTCCGATTTGGAAAAGGCAGAAAAAGAACTCCCCAAGGCAGAAAGCAGCAATGCACAACCCTCCAAAGCGAGAATTTTGAAGCAGGCAATTTTAGGGCTTTTCCTTGGAGCTTTCCTTTCCGTTTTCCTCTTCACACTGCAGTATTTATTGGAAGCAAAACTCCCCAAGGAGGAAGAACTGGAAAGTCTTTATGGCTTTACCGTTCTTGGCAGTAAAAAACGCTATGGAAGAAAAGGAATCCTACCGTCTCTTTCCGAAAAGCTCTCCGGAGACATAGAGCGAGAAAAGGATGAGGAGAATCTTCTCTCTCTGGCAAAAACAAACCTTTCCCTGCTCTTAAAGGATAAGGACATGACACGAGACATTCTCTTTGTGGGCGAAGATAAAGCACTCTGCGAAACGACGGAGAACTTCATGGAAAAGGAAAGTCCTTCCTTTCATTACAGTTATGCCTATAATATTTTCAAAAACGAAGAGAGCATAGAACGGCTTGGAAGCGCACAGAATATTGTCTTCATAGCAAAAGGAAAAAGCGAACTTCGGACAATCCTAAACATGAAAAGACGATGCGAAAAACTGGGCAAAAGCATCGCCGGTTTAATCCTGTATTAAAGTGAATTTCAGAAATGAGATACCGCACGCTTTGCGGGAGATACTCATTAAGAGCAAAAACAGCTTATAGCAAAAAACAGCTTATGCTCTGTCTTACGACAGATGCATAAGCTGTTCCACTTTTGCCAAAGATTCTTCGCTATCCACATCCCAAAGTTCAAACTCTCTCTCCGCAGGAAGTTTAATGATGTCCGATAAAGGCACCACACCATTTTTAAGAAGAAAACCTCCTCCATGATCTCCTGTAAGATTTTTTAAGGCATCAAAATACTTTCCCGGAAAAATAACCGGATTCCCCCCTTCTTCCTGGTAGCTTAAGCGAATTACATTTTCCGGATGCATGGCAAACTCTTTTACCATCCGACAAAGACTATCCTTGGAAAGAAGAGGTTGATCTCCCGTGAGGAACATACAGCCTTGCCAATTTTTACTTTCAGCAGCGGACAAAGCAATCCTTACCGTATCACTTTGCTCCTCTTCATTGTGCATAATACTTCGGAACTGATACCCCGTAGCAAGTTCCTGTATTTTCGGATAACGCGTAACGACAAGAGGTTGTGCCAAATTCAGCCCTAGTCTCTTTTCCTTTCCTCCACTTTCCTGGATCGTTTCCGAAAGTGAGCCTATGGCATTCATCTCATAAAGAAGTGCAGAAAGGTTCCGGAAACAATAGGAAATCATAGGCTTCCCGGCAATCGGCTCCAAAAGCTTATTTCTTCCAAAGCGTCGACTGTATCCGGATGCCATAACCACAAAGCCCAGAGTCACTCTCTTCTTCCTTCTCTTCTCTTCCATTGTCTCACCCTATCCCCCACTCATTATCTCCGTCTTCCCTGCTTATCTCGAATATACTCTACAGAATCTGTCTACCTTGCACAAACTTTGCCTTTAACGCAAAGAGTTCCTTTTCCGTATAAATCAACATTTCCAGACGTTCCAATAGACTTTCCTTTCGAACACTCTTTCTCTTTCTTTCAAAAACCAGAAAATCCGCATCATAGTCCGGCAGGAAGGATCCTACTTTTCCGAAGAAGCGTCCGCCGGAAAATGTCGCCATATAAAAGGCTTCTTCCAGGGTGATTGCGGCATCTTCTCCCAAAAGACAGGAGCGAAGCTTGGAAGCCTGTATAGCATCCGTTATCGCCCTAAACATAGAAAGGTTTGCTCCTCCTGCCACATCCGTTCCGAGTCCGAGCTTAGCCCCTTTCTTTAAGAAATGCTTTACCGGAGAAACGCCGGATTGCAGGTTCGTATTAGACTGGGGACAATGACAGATAAAGCATCCTCGCTTCATGAGAAGTTCCAATTCGTCATCCTCTGTATGGACACAATGCGCCATAACCGTATTTTGCAGTAAACCGTAACGATCATAGCTTTCACCATAGTTTTTTGTATCGGGACAAAGCTCCTGCACCCAGGCAATCTCCGCCTTATTTTCAGATAAGTGCGATTGCAGGGGAAGCCTCTTCTCCTCCATGATTTTCCCAAGTCCTTCCATGAGGGTATCGGAGCAGGTCGGGGTAAAACGCGGGGTAAGAATCGGACGACAATGCTCATAGTTCTCCGGAATCTCCCTAAGCCAATGAATTGTATTATCAAGTGACTCTTCCGCCGTATGCTCTGTCAGATAATCCGGGCAGTTCCGGTCCATATTGACCTTTCCCACCATGGTATTAAGCCCCGTCTTTTCCAGTAAGTCCATAAGGCAAAGCGTGGCATCTTTATGGAGAGTCGCAAAAATTACGGCCCTAGTGGTTGGACTCTCCTTTAAATCTTCGACGAAGTTTTCGTAAGCTGCCTTGGCATAGTCCACATTCTGATATTTGCTTCCTCGGGGAAAGTATTGATATTTAACCAGTCCAGTAGCGGTAAATCCATCTTCGTTCCCCGGTAAGCATATTGCGGAGCATGAAGGTGTAAGTCCACCATGCCGGGAAGAATCAAATCCCCGCTGTAATCTTTTATCTCCAAGGAGGAAAGTTCAGCCGGAACACTACCATAAGAAGCAATACATTTTCCGTCCTTTACATGTAGGTAGGCATCTTCTTTCGTCTCGATATGCTCTGCATCAACACTGAAACAGAGATCTCCATGTACCAAATATTCCATTTTCCCTCCTTATAGAAGAAATGTCGCAGGTGGAGCCTGCGACATGTGTAAAATTTATTTTTTGAAAAACTTTAGCAAAATCTTTTCAAAAACAGCCTGCAATCTCCCCGTACAAACTTAAATCAAGATGTACTTTAGAATAAATACCACTGTCAAAACATACATCAAAATGCTGACTTTCTTACCGTTTCCGGTAGCCAGGTGGATAATGCTGTGGCTCATGATACCGAAAGAAATACCCTCAGAAATGGAATAGGTAAATGCCATAGCAATGATACAGATAAATGCCGGAATTGCGGTAAGCATATCATTCCAATCCAGCTTTGCCACCTGCTGCATCATGAAGAAGCCTACAACGATGAGTGCCGGAGCAGTTGCAAAGGAAGGAATCGCAAGAAACAGCGGAGAGAAGAACAAAGAAAGAAGGAAAAACACCGCTACCGTAATCGCGGTAAGTCCGGTCTTTCCACCCTCTGCAATACCGGATGCAGACTCTCCGAATGTAGTAATGGTAGATGTTCCAAGGATTGCTCCTACGGTTGTTCCGATCGCATCCGCCATCAGTGCTCCCTTAATTCCGGGAAGCTTTCCTTCTTTATCCAACATATCCGCCTTGGAAGCACAACCGATTAAAGTTCCCAGGGTATCGAATACATCAACGAAAGGAAGGCAAAAACAACAACCAAGAATTCAAGGCTGGCAACCCGGGAAAGATCCAGCTGCATAAAGGTTGGTGCAACGGAAGCCGGCATAGCAATGATGCCGCTTGGAATCAGGCTGTAAAAACCTGCTTCCGGATTCGGCTGATAGAGCCCTACAAGCTGACACAGAATACCAAGCAGCCAGGTAATCACGATACCGAAAAGAATATTTCCTTTAACATTTTTAATAACCAAAACAGCGGTGATTAAAACGCCGAGAATGGCTAAAACAACGGTTATTCCCTCGGAATTAAAGGTTCCGTTTGCCAAAGAAGATTTGAAAGAAAATAAAGTAACGAGAGTTGCACCGTCTACAACAACGTGTGCATTCTGTAATCCGATAAAGGTAATAAACAGACCGAAACCTACCGATACGCCGAGTTTCAAGGTCGGCGGAATCGCGTTAAAGATTGCCTCACGAACATTCGTAAGAGACAGAACGATAAAAATGATACCTTCTACAAAAACGGCCGCAAGAGCCATCTGCCAACTGTATCCCATGTTCAGGACTACCGTATAAGCAAAGTAGGCATTGAGTCCCATTCCTGCCGAAAGCACGAAGGGCAGGTTCGCAAGAAGAGCCATCATAATGCTGGCGATTGCCGAAGCTACCGCTGTCGCCGTGAATACCGCTCCTGCATCCATTCCGGCTGCAGAAAGGATTCTCGGATTCACCGCTAGGATGTAAGCCATAGTCATAAAGCTGGTAATACCCGCTATGAACTCGGTCTTTACATCGGTTTGATGTTCCTTGAGTTTAAAGAATTTTTCCATTTGTCGTCCCCCTAAAAAAAGTAAATAGACAGTATATGAAAACCGACATAGACTTCACGACTTGTACCTGTCGGGATTCAACGAGATTGAATATACTCCTGCATTATCCCCTGTTGCTCTCAAACTGAAATTTACCGTATTCGTATAGAACGAATAACATGGCTATTTTACATCAAACAGAAAAAAAGGCTATATTTTTTTAATAGAAATTTTATTTTACATTAATAAAAAAAGAAAACAGATTCGTTTCAGAACCATCCTTTTTCTACAATTTTCTATTTTTCTTTTCAACTATGTATTATATATATTTAAGGATCATATGCTGGATAAAACTAGTCTTTTGTGTAATAATATATAGTAAAAATAATTATTAGTCAATATTTTTTTGTGAAAATTTACGAGGTGTAGCGGTATGAACAGGAATCTCTACAGCAAGTTGTCTAAAGTTTGTTTAAAAGAAAGTCCCTGCAGATCTTGTTTTTTTAAGAATGCCAATATTTTTCGATGTCTATACAGGCAGCTTCTACACGGGGGATGTCGCTGTAAAGCATGGCTATATTGTCGGAATCGGAAGCGCTTATATCGGAAATAAAACTGTGGACTGCAAAGGAAAATACCTTTTTCCCCGGCTTTATCGACGCACACCTTCATCTCGAATCAACCATGGTTTCTCCGAATGAATTGATCAGTACCGCAGCACTTTGCGGAACAACGACCTTTGTTGTGGATCCGCACGAAGCCTGCAACGTCTCCGGAGCCGCCGGCATTGATTATATTTTACAGCAAAGCGAAAAGAGTCCCGCCAATGTCTATGTTATGCTCCCATCCTGTGTTCCCTGCTACGGAAATCGACGACAACGGAGCAAGCTTCCTCGCTAAGGATATGAACCCATACTTCAATAATCCCCGCATTTTTAGGATTAGGAGAAGTCATGGATGCCCAGAGCGTACTTCGTATCAATTCGGGAATGTGGGACAAGCTGGAAAGTATGGACGGAAAAAAATACTGGATGGACATGCCCCATTTTTTTGGAAAAAGAGGCACTGCAGTCCCTATGCCCTATCCGGTATACAAACAGATCATGAGGCGGTTGATTTTTCTTATGCTCTGGAACAAGTGCGGTGCGGTATGCACGTTCATGTGCGGGAGGGGTCCGCTGCCAGAAATCTGGAAGCCATAGTAAAGGGTATCCTGAAAGAAGGCATGGATACTCGCAGTTTTTCCTTTTGCACGGACGACAAACACATAGAAGATATCCTGGAAGAAGGGCATATCAGTCACTCCATCAGGAAAGCAATTTCTCTAGGTATGTCCGTAAAAGACGCGTATCAGATGGCGACCATCAATTCCGCGAACTGCTATCATTTAGATCACCTCGGTGCCATAGCCCCCGGAAAGCAGGCTGACCTCGTCCTTATTTCCGACCCGAAGAAGGTCGATATAATGCAGGTTTATCACAAGGGAAGACTTGTAGAAAAAGAAGAAAAAATATTCATTCCCCGCTGTCCGAAAGAGCTGAAAAAAACCGTTCATTGCAGTCCTACGAGGCCGGAAGACTTTCACCTTCCGGTACTTCGGCGAATCAGCAATGTCATTGGTATCATGGAGGGCCAGATAACGACCGAACGTTTGCAGGTCTCTTTCCGACGCTCTTCCAACTTTGATCCTACAGAATACCCCGAATACCAAAAGATTGCAGCGATAGAACGGCATCTTGGTAGCGGAAAGATGGCTGTGGCAATCTGTCAGGGCTACAATATTCATCAGGGTGCGGTAGCAAGTTCCGTTTCTCATGATTCTCATAACATCATCGTGGTTGGGGATTCCGACCTCGACATGAGCATTGCGGTAAATGAGCTGATTCGCTCGCAGGGCGGTTATACCGTGGTTTCGCAGGGAAAAGTCTTTGAAACCCTTCCTCTTCCCATCATGGGACTCATGACCGATTGTGGCTACGAGGAAGCCGGAAAGCGTCTTTGGAAAATGAAGCAAAAGCTCCATGAAATGGGTGTACCCATGGGGATTGACCCCTTTATTACTTTGTCCTTTATGGCATTACCCGTAATTCCGGAAATCCGCATCACACCAAGGGGGCTCTGCCTTGTAAAAGAAACGAAGCCCAGATTAATAAAAAGCTAAAAAAGATGCCACAGCTTTGTACCGACCGCCAATCATCAGACTTTCGATCTAATGATTGGCGACAATACAAACCAATCTGTGGCATCTTTTATATTCCTGGATTTCCTAGGCAAACCAAAATACCCTTTTTATACCTTTTCGAATCGGAATAATCGCAGTTGGATAAAGAATATATCTTCGATAAAAATTGTCCTGAATATAAGCGATTCCTTCTTCTACATCTTCATAGAAAGACTTTTTTCTGACTTCCTTAAAATCAACCAAATCCATGGTGCGTTGGATTTCCTCTTCCGTAACTCTGTATTCCTCTGAATTTTCCCGCAATAACCGCATCGTTTCAAAGGGTCTTAACAAATCATAATAGAGCTTTTCCACTCTAGGCTCCAAAACCCGAAAACTTCCTCTTAAATCAAAGTCCGTACACTCTTCCTTCACAGGACAGCAAAGCTGCAGGTGATAAACCTTTCCCTCCTCAGCGGAATTCGTCAAAACACAGTCTCTGTGTTTCCTGTCCATACAATGAAGAAGCACACCGTTCACATAGAGAGAAAAGCCGGGAAAAACCCGTTCCTCTTCCGCATTCATTTCCAGAGAAAATGCCAAGACTCTCTTTGCAAAGGACTCGGGTACCGTCCAACAGGTACGAAAAGACAGAAAGTCCTTTTTGTCTTTCTCTTCATAAACTATTGTATCCGTCTCTCGATATTCTTTATCTTCGGTATAACAAAAAGAAACCTGCTCGAACTCGGTATATATCCGCTCCTTAAGGCTATCTAAAAATATCTCTATTTGTCCCTTCATAAGCCCCATTGCGCGCTCCTTTTCCTTCTATCTTGAGGTCTCACGGAAAGCCTTGGATAACTTACCAAAACAGTCTTTCACATGAAATCGCACGAAACTAAAGCAAGTCACGTGAAATCACATGGAGCTACACAAAACTGTTTAAATATAAAGAAAAAGAGCATTTCCGCAGCCTGCCCATTCAGTAAACACATTTTCGGAAAATTGCCATAGCTGAAATTTAACACAATAATAAATTGACGTCAATTAAATTTTTATCTATAATTTTTATTTTTTACAGTTTAAATTTATTTTTAAGGGAAAGTGCTTATTCACTTCTATCTATAAATGCCTCCTTTATTCGGATTTTTCAATAATTATGCACAATTTTACATGCTATAATATCGAAGAATCGAAGAATACTATGATCTCCGTACAGTGCGGACAAAGGAGGAAGTATGAATTTTAAAGCGGAGCGTATCAACATCGCCATTGCCGGAGGAATCATCGGAATCATTTCCGTGGCACTGGTTCTCATGGGAAACCCTGCAAATATGGGATTCTGTCTGGCTTGTTTTATCCGAGATACAGCAGGAGGTTTGGGCTTACACAGAGCGGAACCCGTGCAGTATATTCGTCCGGAGATCATCGGACTGATTCTCGGTGCTATGGGACTTTCCATGGCAAGAGGTGAATTTTCCCCACGTGGAGGTTCCTCTCCCGTAACACGGTTTTTCCTTGGATTCTTTGTGATGATCGGTTGCCTGATGTTTCTCGGTTGCCCCTTCCGTATGGTGCTTCGTCTTGCAGGAGGAGATCTCAATGCCGTCGTAGGTCTTGTCGGATTTGTGGCAGGCATCGTGGTTGGCATTTTCTTCTTAAAGAGAGGCTACTCATTAAAGAGAACCTATAAGCAGGGACAGGGCGAAGGAATCTTACTCCCTGTAGCACAGATTGCACTGCTTATCTTGGTTGTTGCCGCTCCCGCATTTATCTTCTTTACTGCAGAGGGCCCCGGTGCAAAGCACGCTGCCGTCATTGTTTCTCTTTCAGCAGGACTCATCGTGGGTGCTTTGGCACAGTACACCAGACTTTGCATGGTTGGCGGCTTCCGTGATATGATTCTTTTCCGTGAGCCGAAACTCTTAATCGGTTTTTGCATGATTTTTGCTACAGCTTTAATCGGAAACCTTGCATACGGAAAATTTAATCTCGGTTTTGTAGAACAGCCGGTTGCCCATAATGACGCTTTATGGAATTTCCTCGGCATGCTTCTTGCAGGCTTTGGTTGCTGTCTTCTTGGAGGATGCCCTCTTCGCCAGATGGTTATGGCAGGAGAAGGAAACACGGACTCCGCAATTACCTACCTTGGCCTCTTGGTCGGTGCCGCTTTCTGCCACAACTTTGGACTCGCCGCATCCGGTAAGGGCCCGACTCCAAACGGAAAAATTGCGGTAATCCTCGGTCTTGTTGTATTATTTGTTATTGCTGCAGTGAACACATTTTCCCAAAAAGAGTCCATAGGGACAGAGAGGAGCTAAAGATGATTGATGCAAGAGGACTTTCCTGCCCGCAGCCGGTTATTCTCATTAAAAACGCCGTTGAAAAGAGCCATGAAGCGGAGTACAGTCTCTTAACCGACAATATGGCCTGTGTGGAAAATGTTTCCCGCTATGCAAAATCAGCAGGTTATACGGCGACATTTAAAAAGGAAAATGACAACGAGTTTTTAGTAAGTCTAAAAAAGGATTAAAATGATCAGAGAATACATCGCTACGTTTCACAGCCACTTTGGGGCTATGCGCTTTCAAAAAGCAAAAATCAAAGAAGGAAATGAGGCACAATTACAACCGGTCCCCAGGGATTTAAGCTCTTCCTGCGGAACTGCGGTACGCTTTTTCCAAGATGACAAAGGAAAGCCCGACTCCTTTCATGTTGCTAATCCCGACGGGGAAATTGAGCAGGTTGTGGAAATTGTGGGAAAGGGATATAAAATTTGCTATTCCGAATTAGATTAGTATTCTCAGAAATAGATGCTGCACTTCTAATTTGTATAAAATACCTATCTTTAAATAAAAATACCTATCTTTTAAAAAAAATACCTACCTTTAAAAAACACAAGAAGAGCCATCGGCGGACTTCCCGTCGGATGGCTCTTCTTGTTCAGAGGTAAAAATGACTATATATGAAAAAAACAACTCAAAATGAGTTATTCTCATTACATCTTCAGCCTACTCTCCTATTGTTATTTCTTTCGGCAGGGATGCGACAAGATATAAGTCAAAATTACTTCTTTTGTCCATAATAGGCATTTTTTCCATGTTTTCTGAAATAATGTTTATCCAAAACATAGCTTTCCATTGAAGCGGCAGGATTTAAGACTAGAGTTCGAAATGCCATTTCCGCTATTTTTTCTAAGACAATCGCATTTTCCACTGCTTTCTCAGGGGAAATACCGTAAGCAAAAGGACCGTGGTTTTTTACCAGTATACCGGGAATGGCAAGTGGATCAAGCTGCAGCTTTTCAATACACTCCACAATGACTTTTCCGGTATTCTTTTCATAGTCTTCTTTCACTTCCTCTTCTTTTAAGGCTCTGGTACAGGGAATATCTCCATAAAAATAGTCCGCATGCGTTGTGCCCATAGCCTTTATTGCTTTCCCGGCCTGAGCAAAGGAAACCGCATAAGTGGAATGCGTATGTACAATTCCGAAAAGACTCGGAAAATGACGATATAAGATAAGGTGTGTATCTGTATCGGAAGAGGGACTCCACTCGCCTTCCAACTTCTTTCCACTCTCCACATCCAGTACCACCATGTCTTCCGCTTTCAATCTATCATAGGCAATTCCGGAGGGCTTAATGACCATGTATCTTCTGTCTTCCGTAATTCCGCTTACGTTTCCCCATGTATAAATCACCACATTTTGTCTTTTTAACTCCAGATTTGCCTGAAAAACCTCTTCCTTTAAACTTTCCAGCATTCGTTTGTCATGCCCCTTTTCCATAGTTTTCAAAAAAGGAATCTCCATGAATAATTCATCTGAAGATTCCTTTTTCTACATTTTCTCTTTTATTTTATAAGCTTAAATCGATTTTCAGATTTATCTTATTTGTAGTACTCGGTGTAGAGCTTGTTCCAGTGCTCTAATACCTGGTCCTTGTTGCTGATTAACCACTCTATATCTCTGTCTACCCACTTTACTTCATCATCCTTCGGAATGAACTGGTAGTCAATCTTTGCATTCGGGTTAGTCAGACGGATGGTTCCAAGAGCATTTCCTCTTGCGGTCTGGCTTTCTGCAGACTGCAGGAAGTTAACCATAGCCTTTGCAGCAGCCATGTGCGGAGCACCCTTTACCACTGCGCAACCAAAAGCAAAGTTAGAGCTTCCGGATGCCGGGTAAACCAGCTTAATGTTCTCAGCTCCACTCTTTAAGAGAGTAGAAGCACCATCTTCATAAGTAAGACCTACTACATACTCACCGTCAGCCACATTCTTAAAACAAGCGGAAGAGCTACCCTGGATAACCATCTTGTTCTTCATCAGACCTTCAATCATGCTCCAAGCCTCTTCGCTGTCATTTCCATACACAGCCATGATGTTGGAAATGTTATTCCAAGCTGCAGAAGACTCGTTGGGATCGGAGAATACAATCTTTCCTTCCAGCTTCGGATCCAAAAGATCTTTGTAATCTTTAATATCCAAACCAAGTTCCTTCTCCAAATCGGTATTCACACAGAATACTACGGAAGAAAGGTGATCATAGTTGTAGAATCCGTTATTGCTCTTATACTTTTCCGGAAGTTCATCCTCATGAACAGAAATAAACGGTTCAAAGATATCCTTATTCTTATCCCCGTCAGCCTGGTTCATTCCGCCAAGCATAACGTCACCCTGCGGATTGGCTGCTTCTGCCTTCAATCTTGCAAAAAGTTCACCTGCAGAACCGTTTACTACCTCTACCGTAATATCCGGATAAAGCGCATTAAAGCCTTCCAGTACAGTATCTACGTCATCATCTGTCATGGAGCAATAAAGAGTAAGACTATCGCCAAGCTCCTCCGCATCCTCTGCCTCAGCTTTGCTTTCTGTCTTCTCTGCAGCTGTTTCCGCATTGCTTGTCTCTTTTGCATCGTCTCCACCGGCCTTTGCTCCGCCACAAGCTGCAAGACTCATGGTGAGAAGCCCTAAACCAAGCCATTTCATTAGATTTTTCTTCATTTTTTCCCTCCTTAAATCTATTGCTAAAACATTTTTGTTTTATGCATAAAGTAATTAATTATCTTAAACTTTAACATCCTCAGACTTACTTACAGCAAGGTAAATAATCAAAGAAATCGTAGTTAAGATTGTAAGAACCGCAGAAAAAGCTGCTGCAATTCCATAGTTACCTCTGGAAATCGCCACATACGCCGACATCGTTAAGGTAATGGTCTTATTGTTGTACAGGATAATGGCACTGGAAAGCTCTGTAACAATGGCAACCCAGCTCAAAATTGCTCCGGAAAGAATTCCGTTTGCCATCATCGGGACCGTTACCTTTGTAAAGGTCTTTAATTTGGAAGATCCGAGACTCAGTGCCGCCTCTTCTATCGAGTAGGGAATCTGCACCAGCGTTGCGGTCGCGGAACGTATAGTATAGGGCATACGCCGAATAACCAGAGAAAGCACCATAATCCAAAGGCTTCCCACCAGTACAATGGGCGGCTTCGAGAAAGACACCGCAAGAGCAATACCGATTACCGAACCCGGAATAATATAAGGCAACATGGAAAGGGTATCAATTGTATTGTTCAGGAAATTTCCTCTACGAACAACAAGATACGCAATGATAATCGAAATCAGAATAATCAGCGCCAAGGACAAATCCCAAGAGGAAAGTATTCTGGATTGAACGAAGCAAGAGCTTTTTTGCCGCCTGCGTATAGTTTATCAAAGAATATCCCGGTTTAAATACCGATCTGTCGCAGTTTCTGAAAGACAGGTAAATAATATACACATTCGGCAGAATGGCAATTCCGCTGAGTCCATAAGTAAAAAGATAAATAAAAATCCCCATGATTCCCTTCGGTCGCTGCTTTTCAACCGGATGTAAGGCATTGATGGAAAAGGTAAATTGCTTTCCCGCCCACTTTTGAATCAGGAAAACCAGTGCAGTAACCAGGATTGCCACTACGGAGATGGTTGCGGCAAAGGCATGGTTTGTTCCATTTTCTCCGATATACTGCTTGTAGATTTCCACCGGAAAGGTACGGAAGCCCTCTCCGATAATCAAAGGTGTTCCGAAGTCTGCGAAAGAACGCATGAACACCAACAAGGAAGCCGCTAAAATAGTCGGCATGGATAGGCTCAAAATAATCTTAAAGAAACGATGGATACCTTTACAACCAAGACTTGTCGATGCCTCTATCAGAGAATTGTCAATGTTTTTAAAAGCTCCGTTCATATAGATAAATACCAACGGATAAAGCTTTAAAGCCTGCACAAAGAGGATTCCCTTGAAGCCGTAAATACTGCCTATATTGATGCCTATCTTCGCAAGATTCTGTGTAATGACGCCGGAGCGACCCAGGAGCATAATCCATGCATAAGCTCCGATAAAGGGTGCAGACATACAGCAAAGAATACTTACCACAAAGAGAAACTTCGCTCCTTTTAACTGATAAAAGGAGTAAATAGGCAAAGGGAATTCCCAAAACCAAGGTACTCAAGGTAATGGCGATGGTTACTGAAAAGCTGTTTAAAATTGTACTGCTGTAATACGGATTCGTAAAAAACTTATGAAACTGTTCTAAGGTAAAACGCCCGTTTTCATCAATCACCGATTGCTGCAGAATACCGAAGAGAGGATAAATCAAAAACACCAAAAAGAGTGCCAGCAGGGCAAAGGTGAAAAAGGTCCAAATCTCCAACTTTCTTTTCATCATCCCTAAACTCCTTTTTCATTACATACGCCCACAAGAATATTCTTCTCTCCATCTTCCGTGAAAACATTCACTTTTTCCATATTCATCTTCAAAGAGATTTCTTCACCGACATTTAAAATATTGCTGATGGTGGATTCCTGAATGATCTCAGCACGGTCTCCCGTTTCCAATTCCACAGTATAGTGGGTATTGAGTCCCAGGAAAATACTTTCCGTTATGCGCGCATGAATCAGCTCTTCTTCCTTTTCACAAAGAATAAACTCTTCGGGACGCACACTTAACTTCACTTTTTGATCCTTCTTATAAGACTCTTCAATATTCTTGATTGCCGCTTTCTTTCCATTGGAAAAAGCCAGATAACTCTCTCCACCTTCTATCTTCAGCTCTGCCTCCACTACATTGGAGCGTCCTATAAAACTGCTCACAAAGAGATTTGCAGGTCTTTGATAAATGCTCTTCGGCGTTCCAACCTGCTGTAAAACACCACCCTTCATAACCGCAATACGATCGGAGATAGCCATCGCCTCTTCCTGATCATGCGTTACATAGACAGTGGTAATGCCTACCTGATGCTGTGTTCTTCTTATCGCGCTACGCATATCCACACGAAGTTTTGCATCAAGGTTGGACAAAGGCTCATCCATCAAAAGTACATCCGGCTGGATGACTAATGCTCTGGCCAAAGCCACACGCTGTTGCTGTCCTCCGGACATTCTATCCGGTTTTCTATCCGCAAGATTTTCAATCTGCATCAATCGCAAGAATTCTTCACTCTTCGCTCTTCGTTCCGGAGCGGGAACTCCACGATTCTTTAAGCCGAATTCCACATTCTGTCTTACCGTATAATGCGGAAAAATAGCATAGTTTTGGAATACCATACCGATATTTCTCTTTGCCGGATCCAAATCATTTATTCGTTTATCATTGAAGTAAAAATCTCCGCCTTCGATGGAATTAAAGCCGGCAATCATTCGAAGAAGTGTGGTCTTTCCACAGCCGGACGGTCCCAATAAGGTAAAAAACTCGCCTTCTCGGATATCCAGGCTTAAATCGGGAATAATCGTACTGTCCCCATATTTCTTTACTGCGTTTTTAATAGAAATTGCTACACTCAATTGCCCCTCCTCAAAATCCTATTTCCTATCTTCTTATTCATCTTTGCTGAATCCCTGTAAAAAAACAGAAAGTAGAACCAGTATATTGTAATGTTATTTTAAAATCAAGATTTTTTCTTGATGCAATTTTATAAGCTTACAGGAATATTAAAAATTAATTTTTGTGCATTTTATGCAAAACTTCTTTTTTTTCGTGCCAAAAAAGAGATTTTTCAAGAATAAAAAAGCCGGAGAACACGCTTTAGGCTATCTCCAGCACTTTGTGCACAATGACATATCCCCAAAGGAGGCAAAAAAGGGGAATCATCAGTTTAAATCTTCCCTTTCTGGTCTTATGTCGGAAAATCCTCATCGCAAAAAGTGCGCCAAAGGCGCCTCCCAAAAATGCCATAAGCAGTAAGACCCGTTCCGGAATCCTCCATTCTTGACGGACTGCCTTATATTTATCCAGACCGTAGAGAAGGAAGTAAGGAGGTTTATCAAAAATAAATAGAGGCCTCCTAGCGAAATATCCATGGCTGAAACCATCATTCTTCCTCTTCTTCTCTTTCCGCTTTTACTTCTTTCCTTTTTTCAAGCAACTCGGAAACATTGACTGCCGTTAGAAAGATTTCTATGATTGCAACAATAAGAAGTCCAAACTTGGCAAGGAAGATTGCCCCCTTATCTCTCTTTTTCTTTGCTTCTTTCATCCCTTCCATGAGAAGAAGGAGACCGGTCATATTTCCTAAATGAATTAAATTACGGTTCAGCTGACGATTTTCTTGTAATATTTCTTCCATAAGTTTTTTCTTACTCATTTTCTTTTCCTCTTTCGATTTCTAGCTTTTTCGTCAATTTCGAAATATCTGAATCAGGCTTGGCACTTCGCACGAATGGCTTCTATTTCGTCTTCCTCGAAGAAATAGGCACGAGCATTTTCCACCCTTACACGAATAAAGCTGTCTTGAAATGAATGTCCTTCCTTTAATGAAAGAAGCAACATAATCACTGCACCGTGTGTAATAATCAAGATATCTTTCTCTTTGTTCGCATCCGATTTTTCTTCCTCAAGCTCTTTTTTTATCAAAGAATAGGCAGAAAAAAAACGATTTAAGACATCTTGATAGGATTCTCCTCCCGGAATTCTTCTGAATTGTTTGTTTTCTTCCCAAACCTCCAACTCTTTCGGGTATTCTTTTTTTGCTTCCAGCCAACTTTTCCCTTCGCAAACTCCGAAGTTCATTTCTTCCAGCCCGGAAATTACTCTTACAGGAAGATGCAACTCTCCCCCCACAATCTCCGCTGTTTCTTTTGCTCTTTTAAGCGGGCTCGTAAAGACAGAGGAGAGAGAAATGGTCTTCGGCGCAAAGCTGCCGTTCCAAATAATTACTTAGCGAATAAGCCTGTCGGATTCCGTTTTCATTTAACGGAATATCCGTACTGCCCTGAATACGTCGTTCCACATTCCAGTCGGTTTCCCCATGGCGAGCCATATAAATCCGCACAGTACACTCTCCTCCTTTCCGTTGTTTTTATTGTTTATATTGTTTTTATTGCTTCTATTATTTCCATCGCTATTAGCACTTCTATTGTTTTACTTTGCTGTGCCTTTGCCGTTTCTGTGCCTTTGCTGTTTCTGTTCCTTTGATGGTTCTAATTTTTCACTCCAATGTCCGGTATCACTTTACTCCATTTGCAATTTCCCTTGCCACAAAGATGCCGGATGCCGAAGCATGGGAAAGAGAATGGGTCACTCCGGATCCGTCTCCGATAACATAGAGGCCTTTACACTTTGACTCCAGATGCTCATCGAGCTCTACTTCCATATTATAGAACTTAACTTCTACACCATAGAGCAGAGTATCTTCATTGGCTGTACCGGGAGCAATCTTATCCAGAGCGTAAATCATCTCCATAATGCCATCGAGAATACGCTTCGGAAGTACCAGGCTTAAGTCTCCGGGAGTTGCCTGTAAGGTCGGTTGAACCATTCCTTCTTCGATTCTCTTATGATTACTTCTTCTTCCTCTTACAAGGTCGCCAAAACGTTGCACAATAACACCGCCACCAAGCATGTTGGAGAGGCGGGCAATGCTCTCGCCATAGCCGTTACTATCTTTAAAAGGCTCAGAGAAATGCTTTGCCACAAGCAGTGCAAAGTTCGTATTTTCCGTATGTTTCTCCTCTCCCTCATAACTGTGTCCGTTAACCGTCACAATGCCGTTTGTATTTTCATTTACCACGATACCGTTCGGGTTCATACAGAAAGTTCGCACATTATCTTCAAAAAGTGCCGTGCGATAGACAATCTTACTTTCGTAAAGCTCGTCCGTTAAGTGAGAGAATATCACAGCAGGAAGTTCCACTCTTACTCCAAGATCCACACGATTGGACTTTGTGGGAATATCCAAATCCTCACAAACCGTTTCCATCCATTTGCTACCGGATCTTCCTACGGAAACAATACATTTCTTGGCTGCAAAGCTTTCCTTTTTACAATGGAGAATGAAGCCGTCACAGTCTGTCTTCAAAGTCTTTGACTCCTCCGAATGCGCGGAAGTCTCTGAAGCTTTTTCTCTTGTCTTCCTACAATTTCTATCTTCTCCACAGGGGTATCAAAATGGAATTCCACCTGCTCCTTGAGTTTCGCATAGAGATTTTCCAGTACCACATAGTTGATGTCCGTTCCCAAATGTCGAACGGAGGCATCCAGAAGCTTCAATCTGTTCTGCATGCAAAGCTTTTTAAACTTGGTTCCTGCCGTGGAGAAAAGCCGAGTCCCCTCTCCTCCATTTTCCATATTGATTTCATCAACATATTTCATCAGAGAGAGTGCTTCCTCTTTACCAATGTATTCGTATAGAGTGCCACCGAAGTCGTTTGTAATATTGTATTTTCCATCAGAAAATGCTCCTGCTCCGCCAAATCCGCTCATAATGGAACAACTTTTACAGGAAATACAGGTCTTAATCTTCTTTCCATCAATCGGACAGTGCCGTTTTTCCAAACTGTGTCCTGCTTCTAAAACTACAACAGAAAGAGCGGGGTCCTTCTTCATCAGCTCATAAGCTGCATAAATTCCTCCGGGTCCCGCACCAACGATGGCTACATCATAATTCTTCATTTGCCCTCCACATCATTCAAGACGCAATGCAGTAAATATTTACAAGCTAGTTTAACATAATTATTTCCCTTTTTGTATAGGAAGAAAAATTTGCTGTGTAAAAAAAGCAAGAAACCGTACAAAATCTGTACAGCTTCTTGCTTTTTTTATGCCTTAATCTCTAAAGCCCAGCCTTCTTTACAGTAAACTCAAGAAAAGTTCCTTAATTTCCTCAAACTTCGGATCTCTCGGGTTTCCGGGTCTGCAAGCATCATCCATAGCCGACTGGGATAAGAAATCCACATCCTCCGGCTTTACGATGTTCTTTAAATCCTTTGGAATTCCCACATCCTCAGCAAGCTTCTTAACAGCATCGATTGCCGCCTTCTGATACTCTTCCTTGCTCATCTTCTCTGTACCGGGAACACCCATAGCCTTGGCTACATCTCTTAACTTCTCTCCTACCGCTTCCTTATTGTATTCCATAACAGTAGGAAGAATAATCGCATTAGCTACACCGTGCGGTGTATCGTAAAGAGCGCCTAAGCCGTGTGCCATGGAGTGCACGATACCGAGACCGCAGTTGGAGAAGCCCATACCGGTAAGGTACTGTCCAAGTGCCATTCCTTCTCTTCCCTCAGCCGTATTCTCTACTGCACCGCGAAGAGACTTTGCAATCAGCTCAATCGACTTTAAGTTAAACATATCGGTGATGATATTTGCACCCTTTGTTGTATATCCCTCAATAGCGTGAGTAAGCGCATCCATACCGGTTGATGCGGTAAGCCCTTTAGGCATGCTGGACATCATATCGGGATCCACAAAAGCCACAACAGGGATATCGTGTGTATCCACGCAAACAAACTTTCTCTTCTTCTCTACATCGGTAATAACATAGTTAATGGTAACCTCAGCTGCAGTTCCTGCTGTTGTCGGAATAGCGAAGATTGGAACAGACGGCTTCTTTGTTGCAGAAAGTCCCTCTAAGCTTCTTACATCCTCAAACTCCGGATTGGTAATGATGATACCGATAGCCTTGGAGGTATCCATAGAGGATCCTCCGCCGATTGCGATAATATAATCCGCTCCTGACTTCTTGAATGCTGCTACACCGTTCTGCACATTTTCAATAGTCGGGTTAGCCTTGATATCGGAGTAAATCTCATAAGGAAGGCCTTCCTTATCCAGTAAATCGGTTACTTTCTTCGTTACATTAAACTTGATTAAATCCGGATCGGAACAAACAAAAGCCTTATGGAAACCACGACCCTTTGCCTCCTCTGTGACACTTAAGATTGCCCCTTTTCCATGATAAGATACTTCATTCAACACGATTCTATTAGCCATACTTACCTCCTTGTATAGGGCTGTCGCTTGCTAGACAACGACAGTCATTGTAAATAAACCTTCCTTAAGTTCTTTTGTTTTAAATCGGTCCATCACAATCTGCTCGGGTGAGAGCCGATATATCTTCCTTTTTTAATCTTATACAACACCCTTTTGCAACATAATGTTGCCATAAAGTGCTTTTTCCGATGTAGCAATAATCAGATATGACTTCTTTGCCTCTTCATAAAAAGCAAAGCGTTCAATACTGCCAATTGCGTCTTCCCTGGAATCATACTTTGCCACAATGTTTTTAAACTCATCCCAAATGGGGGTAGCCACCGTATCTCCCGGTACCTTCTCCATAATACTCACCGGACGCTCTGTGTAAGTATCCAGCGGGAAAAGCTGCAGTACAGCATCTAAAATTTCACATACACCATGGCCGTCCATTCTTACTATGTGGGAGTCGGCACCTACTGTATGCGTCGGAAAATTCCCATCAGCAATGAGAAGCTTATCGGAATGCCCCATTTCACATAAGCGCTTCAGCAATTCCGGAGAAAGAATAGCAGGTATCCCTTTTAACATTTTATAATCTCCTTTTTTTCCTTTGACAAACGAGGTATCACGGAAATGTAATACCTCGTTTGGGAAAGTACTCTTATTCAAATATCGTGTGATACGTACGCGATATTTCATTTATAACGAGCATTACTCGTAAAACGCACGTTATCTCGTTCTTAACAAGAAGCACAGTCGAAGCCTGAGACAGCTTGTTTACTCGTAAAGACATGGAGCAATCTTCTCGTCTGCCATATTGTCCTTGTTGTACCAAAGAGCGCCTGTATCTACATCGGATACGGACTCACCCTTTGCTGCCTTAACTGCAAGCTCAACTGCCTTGTAGCCAATCTGTACGGGATCCTGTGTAACGGAACCTGCGAATAAACCGTCTCTAATAGCCTGTAACTGCTTGCTTCCTGCGTCGAAACCAACTGCTACAACCTTGCCCTCGCCGATCTTGTCCAGACCTTCGTTAGCTGTGATAATAGCGTTTGCTGCGAACTCGTTGGAACCGTAGATAGCGATAAGGTCAGACTTCTCCAAGATAGCGGAAGCAACTGCTGCTCCGTCTGCATCCTTAACCTCTGCAGGGATACCTACATCGATGATCACCTTCGCACCGGACTTCTCATTCTTTAAGCTGTCATGTCCCTCTA
The DNA here is from genome assembly GCA_916439225.1 of uncultured Oribacterium sp. Taxonomy (GTDB): domain Bacteria; phylum Bacillota; class Clostridia; order Lachnospirales; family Lachnospiraceae; genus Oribacterium. Next base: position 85,188 of record CAKAHF010000001.1, read on the forward strand.
CGGATACCTTATCAGCACCGATGAGTTCTGTCATAGCCTCAACAAATCCCTTTGTTCTCTCCACGATAGACTGAGAGTTGGACTCCTGTGCCACTACACCGATTCTTACAACGTCTGTTGCACCTTCAACCTTATCCTTAATTAAAGCATAAGTTTCTTTTGCAGCAAGCTTTCCTGCCTCATAGTTGTTGGTGGAAGCGTTTGCCTTAATAGCGCCTTCCGGAGCATCAGGAACACCGGAGTCGAATCCAATGATAGGAATATTCTTATCCATAGCATTCTGGATAGAACCGATACAAGCCTTGGTATCGAGCGCTGCAAGACAGATTGCTGTCGGCTTCTGTGCGATAGCTGCATCAAGATACTCAACCTGCTGTGCGATAGCAGACTCGTTATCCGGTCCCTGGAAGGAAACTTCTGCATTCAGTTCCTTTCCCGCCTGCATTGCACCCTTCTCAACTGCCTTCCAGAACTGATGCTGGAAGCCCTTAGCGATAACATTGATCTTCATTGCTTCGCCATCAGCCTGCTGCTCAGCAGCCTCTGTCTTCTTCTCTTCCTGAGCGGCAGCGGTTGTTCCTGCCGCTGTTGTTCCCTCAGTCTTAGCTGCGGAACCTCCACATGCTGCGAGAGACAGAGCCATTACGCCCGCCAGTGCAACTGCCATAATTCTTTTTTTCATCTTTTTCCTCCTTTAAACCTTTCTTTTCCTATTTAGGATATCCATATACACAGCAAACACCAAGATGATTCCTGTGATAAAGAGCTGGTAGTGTGACTGTACCCCGATGTAGGGGAAGCCGATTTTCAAAACTGTCATGATGAAAACACCGATGATGGTTCCCAAGATGGAACCTACACCTCCGGAAAGAGATGTTCCACCGATTACCACGCCGGCGATAGCATCAAGCTCAAATCCGTTTCCGGTATTGGGCTGCGCTGTGGAGAATACTGCCACATACGCGATACCTGCCAGTGCCGCAAAAAATCCGGAGAATACATAAGCCAGAGTTTCATACTTCTTTACATTGATTCCGGAAAGCCTTGTTGCTTCCTTATTGGAACCGATGGATAAGATGTATCTTCCCGTCTTGGTCTTATTTAAAACCACTGCCATGACTGCCGCACAGATAGCAAGAAGCAGGAAACCTGTCGGGAAGTTCTTCGGGAAGAGTCCCCCTTCCTTTGTAACCATAAAAATCTCTCTGAACCAAGCACCCTCTGCCGTTCCCTGCGGAAAGGAAATGGTCTTTGTTTTTGAAACGATGGAACCCAAACCTCTGGATACCATCATGGTTCCGAGGGTCGCAATAAACGCGGGAAGCTCCAAGCGAGATACCAGGATTCCGTTAATTAAGCCAAATAAGGAACCGCATAAGAGAATCACGAGGAGTACAAGAGGCATAGCTAAGCCCCCCTCCATGAGTGTTCCGCCAATCAGGGCACAGCAGATTGCTACAGTACCGATGGATAAATCAATTCCTCCTGTAGAAATAACGAAAGTTACACCGATTGCCATAAATGCTACATAATAGGCAGACTTGGAAATGTTGGTAAAGGTGGTGCCCTGTAAAAACTTGTCTGTCAGTAGCGAGAAAACCACGCATATTACGATGAGTGCAGCAATAACTACTGCCTGCTGGTTTGAAAAATCTTCTTAATCTTCACCTTTAGTCCCCCTGTCTATCTGTTGCACAAGTCATAATGGTCTCCTGATTGACTTCTGCAATATCCAAGCAACCTGTCACTCTTCCTTCACACATAACGATGATTCGGTCACTCATTCTTAAAATTTCAGGTAATTCCGAAGAAATCATGATTATGGATTTTCCTTCCGATACCAGTTTCTCCATTAGCTCATAGATTTCGCTCTTTGCTCCTACGTCGATTCCTCTTGTCGGTTCATCAAAGATCAAGATATCCGAATCCTTTAAGAGCCACTTCGCAATAACCACTTTCTGCTGGTTTCCGCCGGAGAGCTTCTTGATAACCTGAGAAACACCGGGAGTCTTGGTCTTTAATTCCTCTACATACTTTTCACTAACCTCTTTACATTTCTTCTGGTCAATAAAAAATCCTTTGGGAAATTTTTCCAGAGATGCGAGACAGGTATTTTCCTCTACGGACTTATCAACCAGGAGTCCGTAACGCTTTCTATCCTCGGAAAGATAGCCGATTCCTGCCTTTACCGCATCTTCCGTAGTTTGGATATCCACTTCTTTGCCGTGAATATAAATCTTTCCGGAATCCCTCTTGTCCGCTCCAAACAGCAGTCTTGCCACCTCGGTTCTTCCCGCTCCCATAAGGCCGGAGAAGCCTAAGATTTCTCCCTTCTTAAGTTCAAAGGAAACATCCTTAACAGCCTTTCCTCGACTCAAATTCTCACATTTTAGAACCACTTCCGCGTCTTTAGGAACCGCAGACTGTGTCTTTGGCTCCATAAATACGGTTCTTCCAACCATGAGCTTAATGATATCGTCCTTCGTGCAGTCTTTTGTAATCAGGGTTCCTACATACTCACCGTCACGCATCACCGTAACTCTATCGGAAATAACATTGATTTCATCCATTCTGTGTGAGATGTAAATGATTCCTGCTCCCTTTTCCCGTAAATCACGGATAACCTTGAATAATTCTTCAATTTCGGAAGCACTTAAGGCCGCTGTCGGCTCGTCAAACAATCACCTTCGCATTGGTAGATATCGCCTTTGCAATCTCAACCATCTGCTGCTTTCCTACGGTAAGCTCCCCGATTTTTGCACCGGGCTTAATATCTACATTCAGCTTTTTAAAGAGCTCTTCCGCATCCTTTTCCATCTTCTTATCATCGATGAAAAAGCCGTTCATGCGTTCCTGTCCGATAAAAAGATTCTGTGCCACCGTCAAATCATTCATCATATTTAATTCCTGATGGACAATGGCGATTCCTGCCGCTTCCGACTCGGAAACATTTTTATATTCTACTTCTTTCCCTTCAAAGTGAATTGTTCCTTCATCCTTTGAATATATTCCTGTCAGAATCTTCATAAGGGTGGATTTTCCGGCACCGTTCTCTCCCATGAGAGCCACTACCTCTCCCTTATATAAGTCCAACTCGGCATTTTTCAGTGCTGCTACTCCGGAGAAAGATTTCTTTATATTTTTCATTGATAATAAAGCTTCCATAATCTTCCCCCTAGTCTTTTTTCGTGCTCACTCTCTGCCCGTAGGTCTTGAATTTCTCCGCCATAAGTTCCATTTCTTCTTTCGGAAGAATGACCGGCTCTCCGATGGCTTTTGCCTTGGTATAAACCTCAGAGCAATACTCGATCTCTTCAACGATATTGAAAGCGTTGAGAATATCCTTCGCTCCTGCAAGAATACCGTGGTTTGCAAGAATTACAGCCTTTCTGTCCTTCATGGCTTCAAAGGCATTTTCCGCAAGCTCCTTGCTGCCGTATGTCGCATACTTTGCCACTCTGACGGTCGGTCCGGCTACTGCAATCATATAATGTGTAGCGGGCAGATCCTCTCTTAAGCAGGACAAAACAGTAGCATACATGGTGTGAGCGTGAACGACTGCATCAATGTCATCCCTGTACTTATAAGGCATGATATGCATTGCCCACTCGGAAGAAGGAACACGATTTCCCTCTACCACTTTCCGTCCAGGTCAATGATTACGATGTCTTCCGGCTGAATCTCAAAAAAATCGATTCCGGAAGGAGTGATGGCTACGTGGCCATGTGCCCGGTCAAAAATACTTAAGTTTCCTCCTGTACCCTTGGTAAGTCCTGCTGTTACCAGTTTCTTTCCGTACTCGATAAGAAGCAGTCTTTCCTTTTCCATTAACATAAGTCTTCCTCTTTTCCTACTGAAATACATGAGAAGGATTTCCACTTGCTCTACAAAACTCTAAAAATCCATTTCTCTATAGACATATCACTTCATTTTTCTCTATAAGGTGGAGCTCCCTCGCCTTTCGCTCGGGAGCCTCCCGCTTAATTAAATTTACTTATATAAAGGTCCGTAGTACGCACAAGCTCTGTAGTCCTGTCCCTCTAAGTCCGCTGTGCCGAAGCCGTTAAAGGAGTGAGGTCTGAAGATTCTCTCTTCCTCTACATTATGGAAAGCTACCGGAATTCTCAGCATGGAAGCCAAGGTAAGGAGTCTGTCTCCTACATGTCCTTCTACCGTTGCACCGTGGTTTGCTCCCCACTTTGCCATCACATTGTAAACGGAATCTGCAGCACCTACGCCGATCTTCGGTGCAAACCAGGTAGTCGGCCAGGTCTTACTGGTTCTTTCATCTAAGATTCTATGTACATCTTCGTCAAGTACACAGGTGTGTCCTTCGATAACCTGTAAGGTCGGTCCAACTCCCTCTACCATATTCACACGAATCATGGTCACAGGCATTTCTGCCGCTGTCTTAAAGTGGGAGGAGAATCCGCCGCCTCTAAAGTACTCATAGTCCGCTCTGCACCAGTCGGTAGCCTCACAGCAAGCCTTAATGTCAGCCTCTGTCAGATTCCACCACTCCTTCATGGTGCCGTTGCCCTTTTCATCCTTTGCCGCAGCGCTGGCATCCAGACAGCTTGCCCCGGAGTTAATCAGGTGGATAATACCATTCTTTGCGTATCCGCTAAGCTCTTTTCCGCTGACTCTCTTTACTGCATCCGGAGACCAGTAGGTTCTTACATCGGAGAAGATAGGAGCCTTTCCTGTAGACAGCCATCCGAACATCATTGCCACACCGTTTAAGGTGTCATTCTCCGTTGCAAAGGGAGTCGGCATCTTTTTTCCATTCCAGTTAAAACCGGAAGCCATAATTGCTTCTGTGAAGTCTGCGTTCGGAAGCCAGTCTGTCCACATTCTCTGCCCCTGGAATCCGCCGGCAATGGCATTTCTTCCAAGCGCCTCTTCGTGCCAGCCAAGTTCATTTAACTTCGGATTTCCGTAGAGAATATCTTTTACGATGATAGCGTGCTTTACGCAGAACTCCCATTGCTTGTCATCCGGAACAAATCTGGACTTTGTGATAACCTCGGGGAAGTTCTTTCCGGCATTGATGTCCATGCCTTCCTTGCAATACTCCTTTACCCAAGCCAAAGCCTTCTCATACTCTACCGGATCATAGATTCCCAGATTGATTCTGCGGAGAACCTCTGTCATATCTACCCACTCGGTTCTCATACCGAGATACTTCTGGAGGAAATCTACATTCACCACACTACCCGCAATACCCATGGAAACTGCACCGATGTTTACATAGGACTTATTCTTCATGATTCCTACACCGACTGCAGCTCTCGCAAAGTCCAAAATCTTCTTCTGCACGTCTTCCGTAATGCTGGTTTCGTCCTTATCCTGTACTTCTGTTCCATAGATGGAGAAAGCAGGAAGGCCTCTCTGTGCATAAGCCGCCATAACCGCTGCAAGATACACTGCACCCGGTCTCTCTGTTCCGTTAAAGCCCCAAACCGCCTTAATGGTATTCGGATTTAAGTCCATGGTCTCTGTGCCGTAGCACCAGCAAGGAGTAACGGTAAGAGTTCCTACTACATTTTCCTTGGAAAAATACTCTTCGCAGATAGCCGCTTCTCCGCCACCGCCGATGGTTGTCGGAGAAATCACAACCTCTACAGGCTCTCCGTCAGGATAACGAAGATTCTCCGAAATGAGCTTTGCAGCACTTTTCGCCATATTCATGGTCTGCTCTTCTAATGACTCTCTTACTCCTCCCCATCTTCCGTCGATTGTCGGTCTGATACCAATTCTTGGATGATTCATACTTCCTCCTTTATCTACATAAACCCCAATATATTTTTTGATTTTCAAGCAAAATGCTTGGAAACTGCCAGCTAAAACGATTTTTCCGTTTCTTGAAAGCCTTCTATTATGAAGGAATTTCCTTTATTGAACTCTTCCGCTTTTAGGAGTAGTCCTTTACTTCCGAAGCCGCATAAATAAGCTTCCTTCCCTCTTCAATACTCTCGATTTCCTTTTCATGAAGGAGACAGAGGAGAATGTTTCCCAGTGCGGAACTCTCATAGGGACCGGCCTTGACCTGAACCTTCAGCTTCTTCGCAATATTTTCCGCGAGAACCTCTGACCTTGCGCCTCCCCCTATCATGTGGAGCTTCGTGAAGTTTCTTCCCAAGATATTTTCAATATCCTCTTTTACCTCTCTGTATTTCTCCACCATACTCTCGTAAATCAGGGTGAAGTAGGAAAAAACCTCTTTCGGTACTGTTCCACCGCGGGAAAGGATAAAGGCATCGATTTCTTTCTTTACCTCTATTCCCTCTCTTCCGAAAACCTCCGCATCCATGTCAAGGAGGAATCCGGCTTCTTTGTCTTTCTTTACAAAGTCGGTTATTTCCTGGAAGGCTATTTTTCTTCCGAGTCTTTCCTCCAACTCTGCCTTATACTTTTCTAATAGGTAGAGACCGGTGATGTTTTTAAAGAACAGCGTCTCGGACTTGTAGCTAAGTTCATTCGTAAGGTTCTTCTCATAAACTTCTCTACCCACCTTCGCTTCCGGTACAGAGGTACCGATTAAGGACCAGGTACCGCAACTTAAGAAAAGCGAATCCTTTGTATCTTCAATCATGAGAAGTGCACTTGCCGTATCATGTCCCAAAACCGGAATGACGTCGATAGATAAGGCTCTTAAGCTTTCCAATCTCGAATTCTTTGTATTTCCCTTGCACTCTCCTGCTCGCACAATCCGTGGAACCAGTTCCTTATTGAGCTTAGTTTCTCGAACAAATGCTCTGAAACTTGTTTTTTTGATAAGTCATACAGCCCTGTTGTGGACCAAATGCTCTCTTCTCCGATTTTTTCTCCGGTTAGGAGGTAGAAAAGGAGATCCGGTATCATAAGAAGCTTATCCGCTCTATCATAAATTTCTTTGTCAAATTTCTTTAAGGCAAGAAGCTGATAAACCGTATTGATGGTCATAATCTGGTTTCCGCTGTTTTGAAAAAGTTCAAATTCGTCCAGTAATGCCTTTGCTTCTTCTCTTCCTTCGGAAAATTTCTCATCCCTATAGGAATGGGGCGCCTGTAAAAGATTTCCGTCTTTATCGATTACACCGAAGTCCACACCCCAGGTATCGATTCCAATCGTAGAGACATCGGGGTTCTCTAAAATCGTTTCTTCAATCTTTTTTGCGATACTCTCCCAGTCCCAATAAAGTCTTCCATTTTTATTTTGAATCTTGTGGGACATCCGCATAACTTCCTTTGTGCAGAATTGCCCATTCTCTACATAGCCAACTATCCCTCTTATGGAAGTTGCACCCATGTCAAAAGCTAGAACTTTCTTCATATTGCCTATCTCCACGTTTTTTTAACAATGAAAATATAGCATATTAACTAAATAAATTGTATCTTTGAACAAATGATTGAAATTAATTCCCTATTTCGTGTTATACTGTTCATGCTTGAACATTTTTGTCCAAATTTCAAATGTTTTACAGGAAAGGATATTCCTGTAAACGTAGAGGCCAGAGGCTCTGACAACACAACGATTATGACTTAAAGGAGATACACGATGGATATCCACGAGAGGAAAAGGGAAATTGTAGAACAGTTGAACCAGCATAATGGTATTGCAAGCATGAACTATCTTTGCAAGAAGCTCTATGCCTCCCGCTCTACTATAAGAAGAGATTTGCTTTCCCTGGAAGAAGACGGCATTCTGAAAAGATCGCACGGCTATGTTTCTCTAAATGTAAAATCCGCTAAGGAAAGCCCGATCGGTATGCGACAAATTGAGAATTTAGATAAGAAGCAAGCATTGCCAGAAAGACGGATAGCTTAATCAAAGACGGTATGGTGCTCTTTTTGGATTCTTCTTCCACAGTTTGTCAGCTTGCTCCTATTCTAAAGACAAAGCAAAATATTACCGTTATCACAAATGGCATCAATATTGCCAACGAGCTTTCTCATGCCCAAAACCTGACTTGCTTTCTCTGTCCGGGAGTACTGAAGCACCAAAGTCTTTCCATCGTCGGGGAATTCACCTCCGAGTTTATCAAAAACTTCCATGCGGAACTTGCCATTCTTTCCTGTAAGGCGATTCGGGAAAATGGAGTATTTGAAGGTGACGATTCCCAAGGACTGGTCAAAAAGTCCATGATGGAAAATGCGGACAAAACCATACTCCTCTGTGATACCACAAAAGAAAATGCGGTAGGCTTTTTTAAGACTTCGGATTTTGATAAATTATCCTGCATTGTCTCCAATGCAGCATTTTCCCCTTCTTTGGATAAAATTCTTAAAGATGCCATTCCCAAAGTTCTCTTTTAAAATCCCTTGCTTTTAGTGGCTTTTATACCGTATTCTCCCAATTTCAAAATATCTTGCTTGTCAAATATAAATTGTTCATGTTATATTATGCGTGATTTTTTATGGAAGACTTAATTTTGTATTAATTTTTTGGAATTTTCCGTTCGTCTTATATCCGATTCCCTTAAAGGACGGCTTTCGACTCTAAGAATATTTCATCTTATATACACTGTAGAGAATCATTTTGTAACAATTCCATTTATTATTTTAGAAGGGGTTATTATGTGGTTTGTACTTTCTTTGGTTTCTGTCTTTTTCTGGTCCGGATCCGACTTTTTTTCCAAACTCGGCTCTCCGCAAAAAGATAAGAACAGCCATCTTAAGATGATTGTTGCCGTAGGTCTTGTAATGGGAACTCACGCAACCTATCAGGTTCTTGTAAAGGGAGTGACTTTCAACCTGCAAACAGTTTGGATTTATCTCCCTGTATCCTTTCTCTATATTAGCTCCATGCTCCTTGGTTATATCGGACTTCGCTATATAGAGCTTTCCATTACTTCTCCGATTTGTAACACATCCGGAGCGGTAGCTGCTTTTCTGTCATTCCTTTTCTTAAAGCAGACTTTAAGCTTCCCGCAACTTATCGCAACTGTTCTTGTTATTGTTGCGATTGTTCTTCTTTCCTATTTTCAGAAGAAAAAGAAGAAGCGGAGCTGAAAGAATCCGGTGAAGAGCCCGGCATGAAGCATATGAACAGCTTCCTCGCTATCTTCTTCTCTATCGCTTACTGCATTATTGATGGGCTCGGCACTTTTATGGATGCAGTGGTTTTGTCCCCGATATCGGATAATCCTGCAGAAAGAACCCTTATGGATTCCATCTTCGTGCATCGTCTTTCCGAAGATTCCGCAAATGTAGCCTATGAATACACCTTCCTCGTAGTGGGTATCATTACTCTTATTTACTTAATTTTCGTAAAGAAGACCAAGTTCTTCCCGGGCTATGATGGAGCAAAGCTTCTTGGTGCCATGAGTGAGACCGCAGGACAAGCTGCATACATTGTGGCCCTTGCCGCAAATGCCGTGGCTTCCGCGCCTCTTATTTCCAGCTATTGCATCTTCTCCGCACTTTGGGCACATATTTTCCTGAAGGAAAGACTCAGTAAACAGCAGTACTTTGCAGTTGCCCTGGCGGTTATCGGCATCGTAATTATGGGATTCTTCGGAGCAGACTAAATATAGATTATTCCATGCAAAATGCTTTCCTTTTCGAAAGCATTTTTGTATGTAAAAAATTAGAGTAATAAAGGAGAAAATGTATGAAAAAGAAACGATTTATTCCATTGCTTCTGGCGGTCTCTTTAAGCAGTTCTGTCCTTGGTTTTGCCGCTCCGACTCAAGAAGAAAGCGTAAGTGAAGTCTCTACCTCATCCTCATCCTTATCCTTATCCGAGGATTTCACATCAGAAAATGAAGCTTCTCTTATAAACAATCCCGAAGCAGAGGAATCCGCTGATATAAGCACAATGAGAGCTGCGGAAGACCATTTTTCCGGAGAGGATGCACAGGAGGAAGACGGTCTTTATCCTTCTCTGGATGCGCTTTTCGCGTTTGAAGGTATCCAAAACGAAGATGAGTTTTATGCCTATTTTGACGAAATCCTTGATCCCGTGAAAGTTCCGGAATATTTGGGTGAGGAAAAATATTATAGAGCAGATAATCCTGCTGTTTACGGACTGAATCCGCAGAATCCCAGTAGACAGATTCTGAATATCATTGCCCAAGCCCTCAGAAAAAACCCAGATAGAAGTAACATTTCGGATGAAGAAGCTTATGGCGGTATTCTACCTTTTAGAGAGGCCGGAGGCGATATGACTCCCGTCGGTATCCGCTTTAAGAAATTTGACAATGGGGAAAGCTGGCCTATGTCGTATGGCAGCTTAATGGCGAAGGTCCCAAAGTCTTAATCCCCTTAAAAGGAACTGCTATCCTAACTTTCAGCTTCTTTGTGAACGGAAATGTCAATTTATTCAATCTCCCGCGAAATAAAGCTATTTGCGACCACAATATGGGGGAAATCATTAGCTTCTTAAAAAAATATCATCCGGAAGTAAAAGAGCTTCAATTTACGGACAGAAATGTACACTCCGAAGGAGAGGATACTGCAAAGCGCTATTATTATAATGTAGAATACACCACTGAACTTGGAGAATCCGTAAAAACCAAGGTCTATGTAATGAGTGATCAGGATATTACAGGGATGGAGCCTGAACTTACACTTTTCATCGGCAAAAACATTATTTTCCCTTTTAAAGAAGGACGTTTTGATGAAAATACTACTTTAACGGATAAAGAAGTAGCCGATATCAAGGCTCTGTTTTCCCGCATAAAAAACAATGTTTTAACCGGCATCTTGGATGTGGATGTGAATCGGGAAATTGTTCATCCGATAGAGGGACCCATCTTCGATTTTGGACATGGAGAAAGCAGCGATTATGGAGTACGCTTGACGGTAAAGACCGAAAAGCATGGGGATATGGAAATTGTTGTTCCGGTGACATTTGCAAAAGAATTAAGTGTAAACTCCGTTCTCCCTGTGGAAGAAGCCGATTTAGAACAGCTCTCTCTTTCAAAAGACAAGAAATTCGTCTTTAACGATAGAAATGGCAGTGGAGAATCCCTCAAAACCCATCTTAATTCTTTGCTTAACAGCGGAGAACGTCTCGGTAATCCGGAATTAAAGATAAGAGAAAGAGACAACGAGAGATATAACAAAGAAATCCTCTATCCTGTCCTTAAAGATGAAGTCGTAGTGCGGACCCTGAAGATTAATCTCAATGATAAAATGTCTGAAGAGCAGCACTACCATATGTATATTCATTTAAATCATATCCACTATGATGAAACTGTAACAGAAGATGAATTACCCCGAATTCTTATTACGGAAGAAGATAAGAAGGATATCGAGAAAGTTCTACGTACACAACTGGGAGACACTTTACAATCTGTAGATCTTCCAAATGAAGTTTCTTGGATGACGGTGCAGATAAATATGTAAAAGCCACACTTCACTTTGCTGACGGGACTACTAGAGAGATATCCGTTTACGTTACCGGAAAGCTTGAGCCGGAACCTGATTACGGAGACCACCTTCCAATTTATAGATTGGAAAGCGCCCACCTTTGCGGGGGAGAGGTGATTTATCCTGAAAAGCCTGAAACACCGAACAATCCTACTAATCCTGAAAAGCCTGAAACACCGAACAATCCGACTAATCCTGTAAATCCGGTAAACCCTGTTAATCCCGGCAGTGGAAATGGTGGTGGAGGGAATGGCGGAGGCGGAAACGGAGGCCCCCGTACTCCGATTGTGAACGAAGGAGAAACTCCCACAGTTCTTTCTGCAAGTAGAGATAATGATCCTTCTCCTGCAGAACCGGAGGTTTTAGGGGCTGTAAGGGAAAATGCTCCTACAGTTCTTGGTGCAACAAGAAGAGGCTCTGTCCATACAGCCGATCAAGCAAATCCATTCGCGCTTTCCCTCTTTGGGCTAAGTGCTACAGGACTTCTATTCCGGGCTTTAGAGGAAAAGAAAAAGAGAGCTTAAACAGCACGTGCTTTGCAAACAATACTTGTTAAGAATCACAAAAATGTCCGAGCCGCAGGGTTCGGACATTTTTTCATTTGCATATTGCATTCTCTTTGAATGCACGATCTCCCTTCCTTAGCAATGATTCTCTAGGAAAGGGACTTTTTTGTATGAAAAGGCTTTCTTATTCTGCTATAGTTCGATTATCCGATTCCGCCATAGAATGCACCTGCAATAAGAGCAAGTAAGGCAAGGCCTGTATAAACATACTTTGCCAAGAAGAACCAAGTATCTCCCTTAGGCTTCTTTGCACCGGCATTTACAGCCTCCATGGTATACTGCTTGCCAAATACGAAGAACAACATTACCGAAGCAAGTACCGCACCAATAGGGCAAATATAGATAGATACCGCATCCATCCAGTTGCCTACAATTCCCTGTATCAATACTGCAACCACTACACCAATGACTCCGATAATTCCTACCGACTGTACTCTGCTGAGTTTAAACTGCTGCTGCAATGTAGCTACCGGCGCCTCATACAGGTTCACAAGGGAGCTGAGCCCTGCAAAGGTAACACATACGAAGAATATAATTCCTACAAGCATGCCACCGGGCATTTGATTCATGATATTGACAAGGTAAATAAACATGAGTCCCGGGCCGCCTTCACTAAGCTCCGCACCGGATGTCGCCATAGCAGGGATAATCACCAATGCTGCAAGAAGTGCCGCAAGAGTATCAAATATGGCGATATTCATTGCAGAGAAGGGAATATCCTCTTTCTTACTCAGATAGGAACCGTAAATAACCGTACCGTTTCCTGCAATAGAAAGGGAGAAAAATGCCTGTCCGAATGCAAATATCCAAAGTCTTACATCCTTTAGTCCTTCAGGATTAACCGTAAAGATATATTTGTATCCGTTCACTGCCCCCGGCTGTATGCCTATATAAAAAGCAAGTCCGATCATCATAACAAAAAGTAGCGGCATCATAAACTTATTGGCTTTTTCTATGCCGTCTGCAACACCAAAGGCCATGATAGCAAAGTTTACAACGAGGGCGATAATAATCCAGGCATTGTTACCGAATGCAATAGCTGTGGATCCGAAAGTACTGCCAATAAGATCCATGTTGCTACCCATTCCAAAAAGCTGACCTGTAAAGGCCATGACAACATATTTAAAGATCCAACCTACTACGCAGGAATACCCTATTGCGAGAGCCAAAGAACCGATTGTAGGTATAATTCCTATGCTCTCACCAAGTTTTCTGCTTTCCGGCATGTTCCATAGCAGCACCGAATGCTCCTATAGGACCTTTCCCCGTACTTCTTCCCAGTGCAATTTCCTCCACCACTCCCGTGCTACCGATCAAGATAACAAATAAGAAGTAGGGAATCAAAAAAGTCATGCCTCCCCAGGCTGATACAAGCACCGGAAATCTCCACAGGTTTCCCATACCTACAGCCGAACCTACACAGGCTATAATAAAACCTATTTGTGAGTTAAATCCATCCTGCTTTACAGCGGTACTATCTGAACCCATAAGCTTCCTCCATCTTACTAAAAAGTGTAAGTCCCTTTGTGGATAGCAGTCCGGTCTTTACAAGACCGGACGCCAAGATATTTTATTTTTTTACAAGTATCGCCGGCATATCCTACGATATCTCATTTATTTTTCCCAATATTTGTAATTTCCTTCCTCACACATTTCTTCCTTAGATGGAGCGTAGGGCTCTGCCCATGCATGGAAATGTCTCATTGGCAAAGTATGTCCGAAGGTAATCTTTAGATTGGGAACCGTATCTCTGTCTTTATAAAGCTGTGTCAAGGCTGCAATAATATAGTCCATGTGTTGCTTACTGAACTGACTTCTGTTGATGGCCAGACGAACCACATTACATACTTCCTTCTGCTGCTCAGGAGTTTTCAGATCATATTCCATAGAGAAATCCCCAAGCTCTGAACAACGGATACCGTAACGATGAATCATCTCTAAAGAAAGGGCCTGTCCCGCAAAGCTCTCATGGCCTCTCTTATAGTTAAAGAACTTATCCACATCAATATAAATTCCATGTCCTCCTGCAGGCTGTACTACAGGAACACCATTTGCCGTAAGGCCGTCTGCCAGATACTGACACTGTCTTACTCTTTCGTCCTGATAGTCAAATCTTGCCTCTTCATACATACCCTGGCAAAGCGCCATGATATCATGTCCGGACATTCCGCCGTAAGAGTCATTGCCGTAAGCGGAGATCTGGCGAACCTTCAAAAGGTGTCCGATATCTGTCTTTACGCTGCCGTCCTCATTGAACTCCGAGAACTTCTGCCAGAATAATCCCTTGTCACGGAAGGCCAAATGCCACCCATATTGGCATGTCCGTTTTTCTTAAGGGATGCGGAAACCACATCAAAGTAGGAGAACATCTCCTTTGCGATTTCACAGATGGACTTGTCCCTATAGCCTTCTTCATTCATCTTAATGAAGTAGCAGTTCTCTGCCCATCTTGCACCGTCCATAACAAAGGGAATATTGTACTTATGGGCAATCTGGGAAACCTCTCTGATGTTCTTCATGGAAACAGCCTGTCCGCATACAGAGTTATTGGTAACTGTAGAATAAATCAGCGGAACATTCTCTACGCCTACAGCCTCAATAAGCTGGTTGAGCTTATCAATGTCCATATCTCCCTTGAAAGGATTCTTCTCATATTTTCCGCTCTTTGGTACCTCAAATAAGATTTCTTTATGGAAGAGGTTTCTGGGTACGTTACCCATCTGCTTGATATTGCCTTCTGTAGTATCAAAGTGAGCATTGGAAGGAATGGTGAAGACTTTACCCGGCCATCTCTTTGCAAATAAGGGTTTTAATACATCAAACAAAAGTGCCTCTGCGCAGCGTCCCTGGGGAACGATAAAGGTATTGGGTCTGGAAAGCTGGTACTTACCGCCATTGATAAATCCGCCCTCATAGTCCACCAGATAGACTTCATTCATCATCTTTTCAACATCATCCTTGTCTACACCTTCCTTGATGTAGTTGATGAGTCTCTTCTGATTGTCTCCTCTTTCCCATACATCTCTGAATGCATCCAAAAGAACATAGTATCCCTTATTTCTTCCGTAAGATTCATCTGCCAGGAACATTGCAGACCACTGTGTGTCTGTCATAGATGTAGTTCCGGAGTCGGAAAGACAGTCAATGTATAAAAGACCTGCCGGAAAAGCAAACTCATTATAATGCGTCATTTCCAGAGCCTTTCTTCTCTGCTCCTGGGTAACTGTGGGAACTTCTCTCACTACATGAGTCCATGACTTTGGTGCCTCTACGCCTAACATTTTCTCGTACTCCATTTTCATACCTCCATATATAAAAATATATTTTGATACCCCGGTCATCGTAAGAAACGACTGGCGGACAGTATTGTGCTCCCTTTAAACAAAATATAAATACTCTTCTACAGATTGCGCCAACATGCTCTTAATTTCTAAAATTATATATAAAAAATGTATTGTTATATGCATATTGATGTGAGAATAATTTATCATCCTTTTAGCACCCCGTCAATATCATTAATTTAATGTGTATTTAAAGCAAGAATTTAGTGCAAAAGTGTGCATTTTGTACAAATCCCGTATTCTGCGATAAAATATTAAAAACAAAGAAATTGCTCTTTGATAAATTTAATGGGAGTTTTCTTTGCCCTTACACATAATACTCACACTAATGTGTAGTAAAAATCCTTTGTTTTCCTACATCTCTTTAAGACAAATAAAATTTGAGAATTTATCTGAGAATTTTTTCTCAACTTTTTTCTATCTACCTCTAAGGCCATAAATTGTTATTTTGGTGATTTTGCTTAAATGCCGATTTTAAGAGCATGAAGTTTTGCTATAATACATTAGATTGATTTCCTAAAATTTTTGTGTGCTGAGAGGATACCAATAGAATTTGGAGGGATTATGAATGAACAAGATTTAAAACGATACAGGGATCTTTCTGATTTTTTAGGCTCAGTATTGGGTCCTGATTACGAAATTATAGTATATGATCTAAAGCAGATTCTATATATCCTTAACGGTGATATCAGTGGCAGAAAAAATGGAGATCCGCTCAGTCCCACCATGAAAAGCATTTTACAAAGCGAGGAGTCCGCTAAAGAAAAATGGCAGGCAAATTATAGAGCGCTTTCCGCCAATGGAAAGATTCTAAGGTGCTCTACCCTTTTTATAAAGGACGAAAGCGGTAAAGCCCTAGGCGGGCTGAATATAAACTTTGATGACAACCGCTACAAAGAGCTGTCCAATCTTATTTTTTCTCTATGCCATCCGGATCATTATGTATCCAAAAATATTTCCATAGAAATAAAAGGAAATGATGAACAGACAATCTTTTCGGAAAATATTTCCAATACAATAGATGAAATATTACATAGAATAAACAAGTCTCTTCCCTTTAGTAAACTGAACCATTCCGAAAAGCTTGATATCATACGACAGCTTTATCAAAAAGGCATCTTCTCTATGAAGGGTTCTGTTAAAACAGTAGGGAGCAGACTGTCCTGCTCCCCCGCCAGTATGTATAGATATTTGGAACTCGTAAAAAAAGAAAACTAAGCTTTGGTAGCAGGACATAAGCCAAAAGCGGTGATAGAATAAAGTAGAATAAATATGGTGCTGCTTCTGCCAGAAACCGCCCTCTTCCATAAAGGCATTGTCCGCATAATCTAAGTGTGGCTTATACTCCTGCTCCAAGGTTCTCCAAAGCAGCTTTCTCTCCTTAGGAGTCATTTTCGGATTCTTATACACAATGTTTTGGAACTCATCCACCATGGTGCCGTAGGGGATAAACATCAGGAACTCTTCAAAATGCATAGAAAGGTAGTCCTTTGCCCGCGTACCGAAGAATAAATCCATCCAAGGCGCTCCCTTCTTCTCTCATAAAGCTTTCCTCCAATTCATAAATGACAATCTAAAACAATCGGTAAAAGCATAAGATTTCTACGAGGATATACCATCTTAATCTCCACCCTAATAAGTCGTTAATTTCAATTGCTTATTAACATACTCGCCTAAAAATACATCGCTATACTTTTCAATTCCCTGCTTTTTCAGCTCCTCAAGAAGCCATTCCTCGTCCTTTCCGATTACTTTAAGAATATCATGCTGTACTTGACCATCCGTAATAATAGGGAACTTTGGATTTTCTTCACCGGAGCGAATGATAATCAGTTGTCCATTTTGCTCCACTATAGCTCTTTTCACATCATCGGAGGAAAAAATGCCGTTGGTACGCAGTTTAAAGGCCACATCATGAGCGCATAAGCCGGCTTTCTTGCAATTTTCAATAAGAATCTTACCGTCATCAATGATGATATGTGCCTTACCATCGATTAGCTGCTTCGCCTTTACATTATGATTCTTAACCCATTTCAGACCAAGCACAAGAAGACACCATATTCCCAGAATGACAATAAATTCATAGATTTTAATACTATTGTTATAAATCACTCCTCCGACAATTCCACCGAGTACATAATTCACAACTTGGTCACTGGCAGATGACGGTGCCAAGTTGCCTTTCCCTGTGATGTTGATAATCAATACCAAGGCCAGAAACCCGATTAAGAGCTTAATAGCCACCAATAAAAATGGATTCATGTTTTACCCTCCCCTAAATACACCACTCTTTCTTTATGTTTTCGCCTCTCTTAAGAGGCTTTTGTCTTCCGGTCTTTCCTCTCCGTGACCTTAGTCTTCAAGTCCTTCAACGAGTTTTCTAATACTTCCTTCCTCAAAGGGACTCATAAGTCCTGCCTTCTTCTCGAGTTCGGTAAAGAAAAGGGATGCGGAAAGATGAGAAAACTCCATATAGCTCTTCCAGGCTTCTTTGAAATCCCGCTTCATGAAAGCCTTGTACTGCAAAGCATTTACCGCAGCAAGACAGTAATCAATGTAGTAATAGGGGTTTTCATAGATATGGCTCTGCTTCTGCCAAAGTCTTCCCTCATTTAAGAATGGATTGTCCTTATAATCAAGGTGCGGTCTGTATTCCTTCTCGAGTTTCTTCCAAAGCTCGTTTCGCTCTTCCGGAGTCATTTCCGGATGTTTGTAGACGATATTTTGGAATTCATCGACCATGGTGCCGTAGGGAATAAACATCAGCGTATCTTCAAAATGCATTTCCCTGTAGTCCTCTGCTCTATCCCCAAAGAACAGCTCCATCCATGGCTCGGTAAAAAATTCCATAGACATGGAATGGGTTTCAGCTGTTTCGGAAGTTAAGTCATTATGCTCTCTAATCGGAAGATGCGCAGTCAAATAGCCCTGAAAGGCATGACCGCACTCATGGGTAATCACATCGATATCTCCTGCAGTTCCGTTAAAGTTTGCAAAAACAAGAGGCATCTTGTAGTTCGGAAGCATATCCATGTAGCCGCCGGTACTCTTATTTTTCCTGCCAAGGACATCAAAGAGTTCCATTTCCCGCATTTTTCGCATGAAAGTAGAGGTCTCGGGGGAAAGTTCATCGTACATCTTCTCTCCGGCCGCCATGATTTCTTCCGGGGTTCCGGTCGGAGCAGGGTTTCCCTCCGGGAAGAAAACATCTTCATCATAATAGTAGAGATGGTCGAGTCCCAGTCTCTTTCTTCTCTTTTCATGCAGCTTTTCCACGAAGGGAACAAGGTCACACTTCACCTGATTTCGGAAGCTTTCAATTTCCTTCTCACCGTAGCAATTACGATTCATCCGTGCATAGCCGAGTTCGGTAAAATCAGGATAGCCAAGCAGGCGTCCTTGCTCAGTTCGGTTCTTTACCAACTCATCATAGAGGGAATTCAGTTCCTCCCTGTGCTCCTCAAAAAAAGCACTGTACTTCTCCCAAGCTCTTTCCCGGACAGAACGGTCCACGCTTGTCATATAGGGGCGCATAAGAGAAAGGTTTAATTCCTCTCCCTCCCATTCAATCGTTGCCGTACCGAGAAGCTTTCCATAGGCGGTCGTAAGCTCATTTTCCTTCTGCATAAGGGGAATGAGCTTCTCGTCCATCCCCTTTATCGCAAGTTCAATATTCTTAAAGGCAACATGCCCGATTTTCTCTTCCATCTCTTTTTTTAAAGGAGAATGATAGAGCTTCTTCTGGTAATCCACCATCGCATTCCAAAAGCCCGGCATCTTTTCATCATAATAGTCCTTTTCCTTCTCATAGAACTCATCGGTCATATCGATGTTGTTCCGAAAATTTGCAAGCACCATGGCCGTCATCACATCGTCCTGCATCTTGTAATACTTCTTATGAATGGCAAAGACCTCCTCTGCGGACTTTGCCTTATCCAAGGCCTTCGTTAAATCCGAAAGCTCCTTTTCCATTTTTGTAAAATCCACCCTCTCATAAGGGAATTCACTCAGCTTCATAATTCATTTTCCTTTCCTTCTATATCCATTCATCTTTTGTACTAGGCGTCATTTTTGGAAAGAAGATATACACAATACTGGTTCATGCTAATTCCTTCTCTCTCTGAATGCGCCGCTAAGGATCGATGCAAGCTCCGGGGAATTCTCAATTTAAACTGTCCGGAATAGTCTTCCAGACTATCCGGCTCATGAATCTTCACACCTTCTTCCAATGCTGCTGCAAGCCATTCTTTTTTTGCATCCATCGCATTCGCTACTGCACTTTCTACTGTCTCACCACAGCTAATACAACCGGGTAAATCCGGAAAGGAAACTACGAATCCGCCTTCATCCTTATCTTCTACAATTTCCATACGATAAGACATTGCCAAATAATCATTCAGCGTCTTCATCATTTTTCGCCTCACTTTCTACAATCTGCCGCACCATTTCTACATATACCTTCTTAATCGGTTCGTGCTTTGGAATCGAAAAAAATACCATTATACAGATGCTTAGGCTACCCCCTCTTACGAAAAGCGTATGGAGACGTCGGTACTTGCAGAAAACAAGCACAGCGAAGTTTTCTGCTTAGTATCCGCTACGTAAGGACAAACTTTTCATCAGAAAAGTTGTCCTGTACAAGACCAGCTTCCGAAGGAATTTGCTTTGCGAAGCAAAGTGAGCGGTGGTTCACAAAACCACTGCTCAGTCAGGCGAATCGAGCGAGAGCGTCTTTTTGAAAGAGGAGATGGCTGAAGCATCGTATCCTCATCTACACAATATCCTTCAGTATCTCCAAAGGAAACGGCTCTCCCACCTTCTCTACGGAAAGGTCTCTTAGCGTAAAGTTTGACTTCCTAAGCGTCAGTGCCGGGTTATAGTAGGGATCTCCCTTTCTCAAAATCTCCGGCCAATGCTTTGCGAGGCACACAATCTCTCCATTGAAACGCTTTATCTTCTCCGGATTATCCTCCAGTCCTCTGGACTTGGACTCATAGTGGGTAAAAAGGGCATAAGGGGTATAAACCACCCGCTTACCAAGGGCGCGAATCTTCAAGCAAAAATCCACATCATTAAAAGCTACCGCAAGCTCTTCTCGGAAACCGCCCATCTGATCAAAGAGGGATTTCTTGGTCATTAAAACGGCAGCGGTAACCGCTGTATAGTTTTGAATGCAGGCCGCCCTATGCATATAGCTGTTTCCGTTTCGTGGGTACCGATAAAGCTCGCTCCGGCAATGCCGCCAAAGCCCATCACCACACCGGCGTGCTGAATCATTTTATCCGGATACAGGAGTCTTGCACCGCAGATGCCCACTTCCTCCTGCTGCACAAACTGAAGCATTTCCTCCAAGGAATCTTTCTTTAGGCACTCAATGTCATTGTTCATAAAGAGCAGGTACTCTCCGTGGGAAAATCCCACTCCGAAGTTGTTGATCGCGGAGTAGTTGAACTCTCTCTCCCAGCGCACCACCCGTACCGCCTTGGTATGGAATTCTCCGTATCTTGCCGGGAATTCCTCCTGAATCTTTTCATAGTAGGAAAATGTCTTTTCCTCTACGGAATTGTTCTCCACCACAATCACTTCCAAATAGGGATAACTTCCGGCAAAGAGAGAGCGAATGGCCAGATCCAAATCCTCACTATGGTCTTTACTCGGGATAATCACGGAAATAAGAGGAAGCTCCCCATCCTTTTTCTCCAAGGCATAGTGGCAATGATAATAGCCGTAGGTAATGCCTCGCTCCACCTTTTCAATGGGAAGTCCCAGGCGCTTTGCATGGTCGAAAACCGCCCACTCTCCGGCAGTGAAAGCATAGAGCTTTGCCTCCGGATTCTGGGCCGTGGAAAGCTGGTGAGAGCGCCAATGATAGAGCACCTTCCTGATATGGATAATGGTGGAAGAGGTAAAGAGCGCCTCTTCCTGTTCCTTTTGCTCTTCCTCGCTAAGGCCTGCCGCCTTTTCTCTTCTTTCCGCCTCTTCGCATAGACGTAAAATCAGGTCATAATCCTGCGCACCGTCATATTCCTTCTGCTCGTAAATCTTCTCTCCCTCTTCTCCCTCCTTCGCTACCGCGTCCAGCAAAGAACGCTTCGCAATCAGAAGATGGCAGAAATAATTTACACTGCGGAGAAGCTCCGGGCTGTAGTCCGGCTTAAAGTGGGGCTCAAAGTAATAGGCGGAAGCAAAGTCAATCTTGTCCTCATCGCTATAGAGAAGCTCCGCCTTAGGATGCTCCTTAATGGTTTTTGCAATGGTATATAAGGCATCTTCCGTGAGCTCATCATCATGGTCGGAAAAAATAATAAAATCCCCCTTGGCCATGGCAATAGCGGCATTGGTATTTCCGGAAATACCCAGATTCTTGGGAAGTACGGAAAAACGCACTCTGCTGTCCTTCTCCTGATACTCCTGTAAAACCGAAACCGGGGACTTTTCTCCATTTTCCAAAGTATCCCCGGAAAGCTCGGAAGCATCTGCAAGGCAAATTTCAAAATGGGGATAGGTCTGGGATAAAATGCTGTCTAAAAGTCTTCGTAGGAATGCTTCCTTGGGACGGTATACCGGAATCACAATGGAAAAAAGCAGGGGATTCTCCCAAACTTCCGCCCTTTGCCGTGAAAGTTCTTCTGCTCCAGTCTTCTCTTTTTTGTACCACTCATTATAGTCGTAGTCCTCTTCAATGCTCTTTAGCTTTCGCACACTCTTATGCCAAAGAGTGGAAAGTCCACCCTTTTTCAAAGTATCCTTCACTGCCTCCACGGTTTCCCATTGGAAAAGAGCCAAGAACTTCTCCATCTTCTTGTGGGCGTGGGAGTTAAAGGACTCTATTTTTTTATCATCAAAACTAAAACGACGAATCTGCTGATCCACCTGAAGCAAAAGCTCCACCCTTTCGCCCTTTCCCAGTTCGTAAGGGGTGTCCAAGGAAAATCCCAACTTCCTCTTGATTTTCTTCCCGTTTTCCTCCTCGTACTTCGGAAAATAAGCTTCATTTACGGTTTCCCGCTCCACTTCCTCATAGGAAAACTCTCTTTTTTCTCCCTGTCTTCCCTGAACGGACAGTTTCACAGGAGTCTTCGGATCTCTTCCGAAGGCCCAGCCCTGAATATGCAGTTTTCCTTCTCTTACTAAGGCAATATCAATCTTTGCTCTCATTTTCTCTTACACCTCTTCCGAAGAACTGTCATTCTGTGCAGGCTGTTCTAAAGAACTGCTTTCACAGACATCCTGCCTCGGCTGTTTCGAAGAACTGTCTTTACTTATTGTTTGTTCCGGAGAATCGCTTTCACCGCTTGCCTGCCCCGAAAAATTCAGTCTCTCTTCCTCCACCACGAGCGGTCTCTTCATGACCCTTTGGTTAATGGAAAGGATATACTCTCCCAAAAGTCCGATAAAAAAGATTTGCACAGAGCCCAGGAAAAGCATTCCTATCAGCATAGGAGCCATACCTGCGGGAAAACGGTCCCACCAGATCAGTTTCATAATGAGATATAGGAGGCCGACCAGCATGCTGATTCCCGCAAAAATACCGCCCAAAAATACCGCCAAGCGAAGTCCCACCTTGGTATAGCTGGTAAAGCTCAGCATAGCCGCATCATAAAGGGTATAGAAGTTGTTGTGTGTCACGCCCGCCCGACGCTTCGGCTGCGTATAGGGGATATCCTTTCTTCTGTAACCAAGCTCCGCCACAATACCGCGCAGAAAGGGAGTGGGATCGTCCAGAGATTGCATTACCGAAATAAAGCCTTTGTCGTATAGGCCAAAGCCCGTAAACTGGCTGATTTGATCCACCGAGGACATTTTCCGGATAAGCTTATAGTAAATGCCACGAAGCGCGTACATAAGCTTCGACTCGTTACTCTCTGTCTTCACACCGATTACAATGCGGTAGCCCTCCTCCCAGGCTTCCACAAACTTCGGAATCATTTCGACCGGATCCTGAAAGTCCGCCGCCATAAGAATGGTCGCATCTCCCGTGCTGTTCAGCATCCCGTAGTAGGGAGAGTTGAACTGTCCGAAATTCTTCGCATTAAAAATCGCCTTGATGCCCTTATCTTCCCGGCAAAGCGCTCTTAAGTTCTCCCGCGTCTTATCCTGTGAGTCATTGTCAATAAAGAGAAGCTCATAATGATAATTCTTAAGCTTCTCCTGAAAACAAGTCCTAAGTGCATTCGCAAGGGGAATAACATTTTCCTCCTCGTTATAACAGGGGATAACGATACTGATGGTCTTCTTCAAATTCCAACCTCTTTTCTATCCTTCTAAATCGGTACATAGTAAAATTTTTACGGCTTTTTATCCTTCTAAATCTGTATATACCAAGACTTTTACGGCTTTTTATCTTTCTAAATCCGTATATACCAAGACTTTTACAGCCTCTCTGTTCTTCATATCATACAGTGCCGCTTCTATATTTTCCATACCGCAGTAGCTTTTCGTAAAAAATGCACTCGGGTGAAAATCCTTTTCCCGGACAATATTCATAATTTTCTCAAGATGTGCTCTTCCGCCCTTAGAAAGAGAGAAGACGAAACTCTTTCCCGCCATACCCTTTCCTAAGGAAAATTTTGGCAAAAAGAGGGCGTCTACCGCCTTCTTTTCTCTCTCTTCCCCATCAATAAGATAGCGGAACGGTCTTCCGGAAAGCTCTTCCGTAACAATGTCCTCATCCGCCCCGAAATAGGCCACATTGCTGACCACGCCGCCCCCGTATTTTACCATGTCGGAGGCTTCGCAAAGGGCATATTCGTCTCCTCCGCAAAGGAGAACACGATCCACGCCTTTTCCGCCCGTCCGATTCCAGATTTCATTGACAATGGGAGAATTTGTGGAATTTGCCAGAGGATGCTTCCCTTCCGGTAGGGGAGTTCTAAGCTCTCTATAATCCAAAACCTCCACCGGGCAATCCTTTGTTCCCATACTAAGCGCCAGTCTTTTGCTCTCTTCCCGACTTCCCACGGCAAAAATACGACTTGCGCCGAAATACTGCGCGGCAAAAATCGCCGCAAGGCCGATAGCCCCGATCCCCAGTACACAAACCGTATTTCCCCTCTCCACTCTTCCTTCTTCTGCAGCAGTAAAGCCGGTTTGCAGAACATCCGTGCAGAGAAGCGCATCTTCTAAGGAAAGCCCCTCCGGAATTTTTCCGCAGTTTTTATCCGCATGAGGTAAATAAAAGCATTCCTGAAAAGCCCCGTCTATGGACTTTCCAAGGGAATGGGCGGAAAAGGGATAGTCTGCATGGGACTCATTTTCCGTAACTTCTTCACTGTCCCAGTTCGGGGTAATGGCGGAAATCGCCACAATTTCACCCACGGAAAAATCCTTTACCGCACTGCCTTTCTCTATAATCTTCCCCACGCACTCATGCCCCAGAGTGAGACTTTCTCTCTTTGGAGAGCCCTGCCAAATCGTATGCACATCGCTTGTGCAAGGCGCAAGAAGAAGGGGCATGATGAGCACACCGTGTTCCGAAAGAATTCTTGGCTTCTCCTTCTCCATCCATTTCACTTTTCCTCTTCCCTCTAAGACAAATGCTCGCACAGCGACTCCCTTTCCTTTTTCGTAAAATACTTTGCAACTCACCGGATTATGATTGATTATCATTCTATAAAGGTCTTAGCCTCTATTCTACCCTCGTAGCAAACAACTTCGCACTTTGCCAGATTATTGCTTTCCTACAGGCGATTCCCTTCACCCCTAAAGCTCCGTTATCCTTTCGCCCCTAAGTGCCAAAATCCGCGGACAGGGCTGAAAATCCCGCTTGATAATCCCGGCTATCTCGTCCGTATAGCCCGGTGCCACGATGAGAATTTCGTCCACCGGCTCCTCCTGAAAATGCTCGGGCTGCACAATCAAGACATGGGAAGCCGGACTGTACAGTCCCTGCTTAAAGGGTGCAGAGTCAATGATATAGGAAACTACATCCTTTAGCGCCGTTGTGGAAAGCAGGGTAAGCCCCTGATGGCTCGCACCCCAGATAGCTATCCTCTCTCCCTTTTCCTTTAGCTTTGCGATATGAGCCTCTATATCCTCTTGAATCTCCTTTTCATTTTCAAGAAGAGGAGAAATGTCAATTTTCTGCCCGCTGTAGCGGAAAATGCTTAAGTTCTCCTTCGCTTCCTTTTGCAAAACAAACTCAATGGTATCCCGATTGATTACGCGACTCTCGAGAAGAGAAAAACCGGCTTCCTGAGAAAGATATTGCAGGCTCTCTTCCGTAAAATTACTGATATGGTCACGGAGCAGCTCATAGTAGCTCTTGTTTTCCAAAATATAATGAAAACTCGGCACCGTGAGGAGGAAAATGCCGCCCGCCCGAAGATGCGTATAGGCGTAGTCCAGCATCCCCTTCGGGTCCTTCTGGTGCTCGAGGAAGTTAAACTGCACCATGGCATCGACTTCTTCTCCGACTTCCTTTTCCTGTTTTCCGTCCGGAGAAAGAGCTGTAAATCCCTTTAAGGAAAAGTCTTCTTTCGGGAAGCCTTCATAGAGAGGAAGACCTGCAGCCCTCCCCTTTTCCACAAGACTCTTCTTGTGCTCTATCCCCAAGGTGTAGGGAGTCAAAGCTCCGCATTCCACACCTTCCCACATCTTAAGGAACTCTCCCTGCCCGCTTCCAAGCTCCAAGATCACGGGCTCCCTCTGTCCTTTATTATGCAAATAGGAAAGAAGCTTTCTGTATTCTTCCTCTCGAAGACGGCGCATGGTTGTTGTTCCGCCTCCTGCACGAATCACATCCTTATAATAGGGGACAGGCTCGGTATCAAACTGTACCAGACCACAGTGCAGGCATTGGCAAAGCGGTAAATCCACCGGCTTTTCCCGCTCTAAATCCTCTTTTCTCGGAAAATCCTGCGCAGAAGCAGGCATATTATGAAAAACGGCAAGCTCGGAAAGCTTCTCTCCGCAGACGATACAGTTTGCCATCGATTTCCCCTTTCTTATTCTTTAAATATTTTGATATAGCTTGATTGATATAGCTTAATTTATTTAAAAAAATTTAACTTCTTCCTGAGGTTTACTTTGCCGATCTATCCTGTTGTTTTCCGGAGAAACAGTAGCTTTACGCTTTCAGGAATTCCTCTTCATAAATAAATTCATATAACTCTTCTATTCCGGAAGAAAAGCTAATTTTCTCTTCAAAGCCCAAAGCAGGAAGCTCTTTTGTATGCGCTGTAAAGTCATAATCGCCCTCCACATTGGGCGGACGAAGACCAAAGCGCAGGAGACTTTCTTCGCTATGCTCTATCCCTTTTTCTTTAGAAAAGAGAAGCCGATTTGCTCGATTTCCTTAATGTAGTCGGAAAGAAGACGACTTTCTCTACTGCAGATGTCTATTGTAAAAGCCCCCCGTTTCTGAAAGTCCAGGTCCACAAAAAAAGCAAGCGCCCGGGCGAAATCTTCCTCCGCCATGAAATTCCAGATTTTATTTCCGAGTCCAAGCTCCGTTTCTCTTCCTTTTAAGGTGTTTCTCACAAGCGTCTTTACAAGACTTCTTTCATGATCCCCTTTTCCGTAGATAGAATAAATTCGAAGGTCGATAAATTCCATGTCCCCGTGGTTTTTCAGGCCGTATTCGGAAAAGGCGAGCTTCTTCTCTCCGTAGGGGCTTGCCGGAAGAGGCTCTTCTCTTGTGCCTCTCCCCATTTCAGCCTGTGATCCGGCAAAGAAAAAGCGTTTTACGCCATGTGCCTTAGCCCAGGAAAAAAAGGCCTTGCTCATGGCAAGATTTTTTTCTTGCGTCGCAATATCCGAACGCCCCAAGGAACCGACACCGTCCCAGGCAAAATGCAGAACCGTGTCAAAGTGAATCTCACTAAGAGAGGCCGGGTTAAGACTTTCCGCTTCTCTCCCCTTTTCTTTCTCCCAAAGAAGAAAGCTTTCCATGTTAAGGGAGAGAAGTTGAATCCCCTCCTCTCCCTTAAGTCTTTCTTTATTTCGACTCTCCGGGCGCAAAATCCCGTAGACTTCATGTCCCTTTTTTAAAAGCGCTTTTCCTGTATTAATTCCGAGGAAGCTTGTAATCCCGCTAATCAGTATCCGCATTTACTGCCTCTTCTTTAGGAGCATAAGCATTTCCATTTCCTCTTCCGGAAGGAAGGGATCCATGTCCTGAAGAGGAGGACTGAAGAGATTGCCCTCCTTGTCCCGCTTTGCGCTAGACTTCGGTAGGAACTGCTGTGTAAGGCTTACAAAGACTTCGCAAAGTACCGGGCCGTCCTGCGATAAAGTCTTCTCGATTCCCTCGGAAAGCTCCTTATTGCTGTGAATGGAAACATAGGGGTAGCCGTAGGCAGAGGCAAGCTTCTCTAAGCTTGGGAAGGAAAGATCCGTTCCCTCTCCGTCCATACCGGAGTCCACACCGATTCCCACCAGAGGCTTTCCGAAGAAGCTGTTCTGGGTCTGACGAATGGAATGATAACCGCCGTTATTTACCACAAATCTTTAAAGGCATCTTGTGATGAATAATAGTTTGTAACTCCTGCAGGTTCATCTGAATGGAGCCGTCTCCGGTTAAAACGATAATATCCTTTTCCCGGTAAGGCGGATAGCTTTCTTCTTTCCCCTGCCAGTACGGAGTCTGCTTTAATTTTTCCTCCTCAACCTTTGTGAAATCAATGGCCGCATAGTAAGCACCGATTCCGGCAGGAAGTCCGTATCCCATGGACGCTACACCGTCCTGACTGATAAAACGGGTTCCTTTTTTTATGATATAGCTCTGTCCGCCGGCAACACAGGGAGAGCCGTTACCCACAACGGTAATCTGGTCTTCCTCCGCCCTTTCCGAAAGCTTCTCCACAAGGGCATAGACATTACACTCCGCAGTCTCTTCCGAACGGTATTCGGGAAGTATTGTCGGATAATTTGCCTGATAGAAACGCACAGTATCAAGCCAAGTGAGCCGCTCGCTCTTATCCTCTTCCAAGACTGCTTCTGCCGCCTTTTCCCGAATGAACTTCCGCGCTTCCGCGCGAACTATTCCTTCTCCACCCTTAAAGAGGGGTAGGCTCTTTTCTTTCTTTAAAAGCGCAAGTAGTGCACGAATCAAAGCCTTGGCATCGCCATGAAGCTGTAAATCGCAGTGCACGGAGGGCTTTGCAATCTCTTCGCTGTCAATATCGTTCTGCATCACATAGGCTTCCGGTGCCCAGTCACGGAAGGAATAGCCCACCTGACGGATATTGAGTCTTGATCCGATACTTAAGATGCAATCCGCATTTTGTACGGCAAGGTTTCCCGGTCTGTCTCCTCTTCCCCCCGGGCGTCCCGCATTTAAGGAGTGCTTTGTCGGGAAAATGTCCGGCGCATTCCAGCCGAGCACTACGGGGATGCCGAGCTTTTCGGAAAGCTCTAAGAACATCGTCTCCGCTCCGGCAATGCGAACCCCGTTTCCGGTATAGAAAATGGGACGCTTACTTTCTCTGATTTTCTCTAAAACCTGCTTGGCAAGCGGAAGGAAGTCCTCCCAGTGCATAAAGCCGTGGTCTTCCTGTCTTCCTAAATCCTCTCCCAAGACATGCGGATTCTCTCTCTTTTCATACAGCTCATGGAGAGCTTTCTTCTCTTCCTCATCGGCAAAGAACTTTCGACACGCTGTCGCAAACTCCGGATGCTTATTCTCCACTTCTCTCTTTTCCCAGCCGTCTCCTCCATTCTCAAAATCGGAAACATCAAAGCCCAGTAAATCCTCGGTTTCAATCATGCAGCCTTGTACATCCACCGGAATATCCAGCCAACAGGGACCGGGACGACCGGTCTGACTTAGGTAAATCGCCTTTTCAATCGCATAGCGCACACGGTACGGGTCAATCAGCATCTCGCTGTATTTGCACATGCAGGATACGGACTGCAGGATATCAAACTCCTGATCTCCATGGCACGAAGCGCTCTTCCCGACCAGCGAGCGGTATTGTCATGCCGCACCTGTCCGGATAAAACAATCATGGGGAGGGAGTCCAGGTATGCTCCCAAGACACCGGTAATCGTATTCGTTCCGCCGGGACCGGAGGTCACACAAAGGAGGGCCGGAACATTGTGGATTCTGGCATAGCTTTCAGCCGCCATAGCACAGGCCTGCTCATGATGCTGGTAGAGGGTTTGAATCCCCTTGTTGTGTCCAAGCGCATCATTTAAGTGCATTGCGCCTCCGCCTACGACGGAGAAGGAGCGGCAAATCCCCGCTTCCACCAGTTTTTCCGCAATGTAGTCCGCTAGTCTTTTCTTCATCTACTACTTCCTCCTAATCTTTTCCTATTTTACTCTTACTCTATAAAGCAATAAAAAGCCTTGTCCGAGCGGATTATCCGGAACCATCATGGCCCGGCACACAGACAAAGCTTCCCTATTCCATCATGGAACCCCAAGGAGAAATAGCGGGAAGTTTCTCCACTACCTCATCATTTTCATTCCTTCGTATGTATTTGTAAGTGCAATCTTTTATCCCTATAGTATTCAAAAATTTTCTCCTAAAGAAATATACAATAAATCCTTGTCAGTATATCCCTTAGCGGGTGAAAAGGCAATGAAATGCCATGCCTATCCTTTGCAATCTGGAATCCTCTCTCAGAAGGTACATCATTACAAACTGCTACAGCTTCAGACTGGAACAGAAGGGCCTACTTTTTATAGTGGCTTCATTTAGGATAGTAGAGGAAATTGACGCATTATACAATATGTAATACAATATATTGCACATGAAAGGAGGGATAGGATGACGATTTCTTTTAGATTAAGTGAAACAGACTCTGTGCTTTTCAAAAAATATGCGGAAATGAATGGAATTAGTATTTCAGAATTGGTTAGACGCTCAGTTCTTGAACATATTGAAGAGGAGTATGATTTGCAGGCCTATGAAAAAGCTTTAGCGGAATATAAGGAAAATCCTATCACCTATACTCTTGATGAGGTAGAGAAAGAACTGGGCTTACAATGAGTTTTAGAATTGTATTTTCCGATAAAGCATTAAAGCAGATGAAAAAGCTGGACAAGTACACAGCTTCTCTTATCATTGCCTGGCTTAGAAAAAACTTAGAAGGCTGTGAAAATCCCAGAAAGCATGGAAAGGGATTAACAGCCAATAGAAGCGGACAATGGAGATATAGAGTAGGGGATTATAGAATCATTGCAGAAATTCAGGAGGACAAAGTTATTGTTTTAGTATTGGGAATAGGGCATAGGAGGGATATTTATCAAAATGATATCTAAAATAAAAGAAAGATATCATTTTCATAAAATTTAGCTTTTTCTCTTACAAAGCATCGCCATAGTCTAAATGCAGTAGACAAAGTCCCTTTGCGGGGGCTGTCGGACCGGCAAGGCGCCTGTCTTTTCCGGCAAGAATCTCAGAAAGTGCAGAAGGCGAAATCCTTCCTCTTCCGACTTCCAAGAGTGTCCCGCAAAGTATACGAATCATGTGATAGAGAAAACCGTTTCCCTTTACCGTAAAATGCAGATACTCCCCCTCTTCTTCAAGGCGAAAATCCGTGATGCAACGTACCGCCGAGCCTCCCTCTAACAAAGTCTGCGCCTTGGGGTTCGCAAAGGAAGTGAAGTCGTGCTCTCCTTTTAAAATTTCGATCCCCTCTCGAATCATCGCTAAATCAAGAGGAAAGGTGTAATGATAGTACAGCCTTTGATAAAGCGGATTTTCCACTCTCGCCCTATCTATACTGTAGCGATATTCCTTCGTATGTATCGTAAAACGAGGGTGAAAATCCTCCGTCTTTTTCCATGCTGAAAGAACACGAATATCTTCCGGAAGATAACTGTTTAAAGCTCTCTCATAATTTTCCGGATTTCGCTCCGCTTCCGTATCGAAGGAAAGAATATTTCCCAAAGCATGGACTCCTTGGTCTGTCCGGCTCGCCCCGATAAAGTTTTGGCACTCCCCGGGAAAGAGGCGAGAAAGTACTTCCTCTATCTCTCCCGAGACCGTCCGAAGCTCCTCCTGCCTTTGAAATCCATGATAATTTGTGCCCTCATAGGCCAGTTTCAATACAAAACGATGCAAGATGCACCTCTTTCTTAGTTTCTATTGATTATCCTTATCCCTAACAGATCGTCTACGCCAATCACAACGCTATAGCCTTATCGAAAACTCCTCTACGTTTTTATCAGAGGCTCATCAAAGGCTTTTATGCTTCGACTGCTCTTAGTAAAGTAAAGCATGAACACAGCCCTAGCTCATTGCATCCCACTTACGGAAGAGCAATAAATCGACTTCCAATCGCCAGTCCCAAAATGAGGAACAATACAAGGTAGGACAGATAGTCCGCCCCGGTATAGTGAAGCGGTTTCATCTTGGTCCTTCCCTCTCCTCCCTGATAGCAGCGCGCCTCCATCGCCATCGCAAGGTCATAGGCTCTTCGGAAGGCGGAGACAAAAAGGGGTACAAGGATAGGCACCATAGCCTTTGCCCTATCGAAAATGCTTCCGCTTTCAAAGTCTGCGCCTCTTGCCATCTGCGCTTTCATAATCTTATCCGTCTCTTCCACCAAAATAGGGATAAAACGAAGAGCAATCGACATCATCATCGCAATTTCATGTACCGGAAAATGGAAAAGTTTAAAGATTCCCAGTCCCTTTTCCATACCGTCTGTAAGAGCATTCGGTGTTGTTGTTAAAGTCAAAATGGAACTCGAAAGCACCAGCATCACAAGACGAATCGCCATCATGCTTGCAATTTGCAGGCCTTCCTTGGTCATTTTCAAGAAAAAAATCCGGAACAATTCTTCTCCCGGTGTAAGAAAGAGATTAAAGCTCACGGAAAGCAAGAGTAAGAACAGCACGCTCTTTAAGCCTCTCACCATAAAGGAGAAGGGCACCTTCGATAAAAGAATAAAGCCGAAAAGCACCAGAGCAAGCACTGCGTAGGCCGTCCAGGAATTCACAATGAAAAGTGCAATTAAAAACAAGAAGGTACCGGCAAGTTTTACTCTCGGATCAAGTCTATGAATAAAGGAATCTACGGGATAATACTGCCCTAAGGTTATTTCTCTAAGCATGGCTTACCCCCTTCCTCTTTTCTTCTATAAAGTAATGGGAAAGGGCAAAGACTGCCTCCTCCACGGTATTTCCAAGTTGTATATCTAAACCATTTTTCTGCAAGTCGAAAAGAAGCGCGCGAATCTGCGGAAGTCCAAGTCCCATGTCTTCCAGCTCTTCCTTCCGGGAAAATACTTCCTCTACCGTGCCTTCCATCTTCAGTTCTCCCTGATGCAAAACCAAAACCTCGTCGGCATAACGCGCCACATCATCCATGGAGTGGGAAACGAGAAGGATGGTCATTGCATAGTTTTTCCGAAGCCCTGCAATTTCTTCAAAAAGTTCGTCTCTTCCTGCAGGATCAAGCCCGGCTGTCGGCTCGTCCAAAATGAGCAGCTCCGGTCCCATAGCAAGTACGCCCGCAATGGCGACCTTCCTCTTCTGCCCTCCGGAAAGTTCAAAAGGAGATTTTGCATAGAGCTCTTCTCCGATTCCGAGACTCGCCAAGGCATCTTTCGCAAGAGCTTCCGCATCTTCCCTCGTCTTTCCCTGATTTAGGGGGCCGAACATCACATCCTCGAGGACCGTTTCCTCAAAAAGCTGGTACTCCGGGTACTGGAAAACAAGTCCCACCTTAAAGCGGAGCGCACGATAATCAAAGCCTTCTTCCGAAAGAGAAAGTCTTCCCTTTTTTTCTATGACCGTCTTCTTCCCCTTGAAAAAGAGGAAGGATTTCCCACTCTTCACGAGGGGCGGATTCTCCCGGAAGGAAACGAAAATCTCTCCCGACTTCGCCTTAATGAGCCCGTTTAAATGCTGCACCAGCGTAGACTTTCCCGAGCCGGTGTGCCCGATTACCGCGGTGAGACTTCCCCGCCGTATTTTCATGCTTAAATCTTTTAGGGCAAAGCTTTCCATAGCCGTGCCTTCCTGGAAAATTGCGGAGAGGTGTTCCGCTTCCACGATATAGTCGCCTGCTTCAGGCTTCTCACCTTTTATATCTGCATCTTTCTGTATGTCTACATCTTTCTGTACGTCTGCTTCTTCCTGTATATCTGCTTCTTTTTCCGGCTTTGATTCTTGCTCTTTCCCGGAAATCCCCTGCAAAACCGATGCCATATCCGAATTTTCCTTGGCACTCGAACCATCCTCTAATCCCGGAAGATCCTTTTTTGTCACACATTCTTGCAGAACAAATCCCTCTTCTTTTAGCTTAAAGAGCTCTTCCTCCAGCTCCTCTTTTTTTAGAATGGTCTTTTCTATCGGGAAGCCCTTTTTTTGCAATTTGTGCGCGAGCTCCGTAATAATCGGCACATCCATGCGATATTCCTTTAAGCGCTCCACATTTTGGAAAACCTCACGGGGACTTCCGTCCATAACAAGCTTTCCGCTGTCCATAAGGAGAATCCGGTCCGCATCAACCGCCTCTTCCATATAGTGCGTAATCAAAATAATGCTGATGCCCTTCTTCCGCTTCAGCTCTAATACCGATTCCAAAACCTCTTTTCTTCCGCTCGGATCGAGCATAGCGGTCGGCTCATCGAGCACAATGGTCTTTGGCTCCATGGCAAGAGTTCCTGCAATCGCTACACGCTGCTTCTGTCCGCCCGACAAGTGATTCGGAGACTTTAATCTGTAGGCCTCCATATGCACAGCGGAGAGGGCGTTGTTTACCCTCTGCCAGATTTCATCAGTGGGAAGCCCGATATTTTCCGGCCCGAAGCCGACATCCTCTTCCACAACGGACGCAATAATCTGATTATCCGGATTCTGAAAGACCATTCCCACTTCTCTTCTGATCGGGAAAATGTTCTTCTCCTCCCGACTGTCCATTCCCGAAACCAGAATCGTACCTTCCGTCGGAAGCTGCAAGGCATTGAAAAGCTTCGCTAAAGTCGATTTTCCGGATCCGTTATGTCCCAGAATGCAGACGAAACTCCCTTCCTCTATCGAAAAATTGAGTGCAGAAAGAGCAGACAAGGTTTCAATTACCTCATCATTTTCATTTCGCCTCGTGTATTGATAGGACACATCTTTTACAACAATATTTTCCAAAGCACACTCCTGCTCTCTAAACCCATTGATTTACACTATACTCTTACTCTCTATGATGAAAAAATATCCCGAAATATACACACGCCACTCATCACGGACAGGATAAACCATCCGCAATTTGCTCTTGCAACATTTTACAATAGATAGGGGAAGCATAACAAGAGAAAAAGCTTTGCCATACGCTGACTATGAAAAATGAGAGACCAACACTATGCAGGCAATACTCATAATAAGCGGATATCGCATGCTCCTGAGCAATACCGGTTGAGAGTCAAAAAGGATAAATTTTGCTTATTTTTCCGTGCAAAAATTTATCCTCATCTTAATCCATTCTATAAGTAATTAAGCTACTATAATATGGTTGAATCGGGGATCATCACTAAGGTCATACACCTTTCCCGTTCTGATTTCTACCACCTTCAGGGCGAGTCGGATAGCGCTTATTGTTTTCCACCACCTTTGCCATTTCCCCATTAGACAGTTCCACAATGGAGTCCACCGGATAAAGAATCACGCTTTCAATAAAGCTTTGAATCACTTTTGTTATCCAGTTCTTCTCCTAATGCCAGTATCATTTCCATTGCTTCTCTTCCGCTAATTGGTCCTTTATACGGGCGTCTCGTGACCAAAAGCATCAAAAATATCCGCAACTGAAAGAATTCTGGAAAAGAGAAATTTCCCTTCCTTTTGATCAGTCCGGGATAGCCTCCTCCATTCATTTTCTCATGGTGATGCAAAACACCATCCAAAAATAATCGGAGAAAAATTATTTTTCTCTTTCAAGATCTCAAAGCCGTAAAGGCTATGGTTCTTTAATTACATCGAATTCCTCATTGGTCAACTCCGGGTTTGTTCAGGATTTCATTCGGGAATTTTTCGCCTTGCCGACATCGTGCAACAGTCCGGTAATTCCCAACTGATGGAGTTCGTCTTTTGGCAGTCCATATTCCCCTTCCGATCATCATGGAAATAGCCGCTACATCGACACTATGTTTAAAGGTATATTCATCACTGATTTTAATAAGATTTACATCTATCGCCACCGCATCATTTTTAAAGATAGCGGACTCCAGTTCTCCAAAAATATCCAAAGAATTGATGTAAGTCTTCATCTTCCGTATGGTCAAAGATATGATTCATTCTCGCTTCCAGCTGATGCTTTACTTCTACAGACAGTTGAATCTTTGCCCCTGTCCGGTTTTCTGTGTTTACGAATAATTTTTCGTTTCTTCCGGAATAGAACTCTTTTATCATCCACATAACGATAGGGTATAAATGCTGGATACATTTTCTTTAATATAGCGAATCTGATAGTCATCCAAATAAACCCCATTTTTCGATCATTACCCGTCCCATGGAGTCCTTGATGCTTTCTCCCGAGCTGCATTCCACTCTATTTTATCTTTTTGGATAAATATTTTTTCTCTTCCATGCTTTCCCTACAGCTTTTTCTTTCCTTCTACGCAGATCCCGAGTTTCACGAAATAGTTTTTCTTCAAAATATAACTACCTTTCCTATCGTCTAAAATTTCATTTTTATAAGACTTCTCAGAATAGCAGCAAAATTAGTATAAACTCACATTTCGCTTTTTGAAATACCAACAGAATGCAACTAACATCCCGCTTCTTCCTGCAAGTTCTCATTCACCCAGTCTCGAAGCGCCCTAAAAGAGTCCTTATTTTTAGGATAGTTCGTAAAACTCAGCCATTCCTGCCACTTCTTCAATTCCTTTTCATCACTACCGTCTCTACCCAAGCTTTTCTCCGCCATCTTCAATACTCGGATATCCGATAAGGCTTCTTCCAAAACTACAGAGCGAATAGAGTCAGCAGGCTACCCCTTCTTCCCCGGATAAACCAGAAGGGATCTCCCGAAGGGAAGGCTTCTCCACATCCGTAACCGCATAGGGATCAATATGTTCAATCGACTTCTCCGAATTGTAGAAATTAAATCCCCAATGCAAAAATCCTCTACCTGATAGAGATAACAAAGCACTCAAGAATTCTGTTTCTTGCAGCCGGCATTACGATAAAACAGTTAGGCACATCCACAGCCTGCCCTGTGCAATAATAAGCCCAGAGATTTTTACTCCTGCCTCCACAAAGGGTTCAATATGATTCACTGCCACAACCGGTCTTTGCACATAGCCTCTTCGATGGATTTCAAAAGCTGCTTAAAGCATCCATCACCTTACAGTCTTGCAAAAAGCTCTCTCACGGAATCTACCGCAGCACCGAAACTGTCCATATTTTCCTCGTTCGGCTCATCGGAAATATGAAAATAGCTGTTTTCAACATATTTTCCTCTTTCAAAAATGTCTTCAACTCCGGTATAAAAGCATTTCAGGAATTCAGTATAGTTTCCTCCCACAGCAGGACTATCCCAAGAGAAGAGCTTATATTCCTTCCCTTCTTCCGTTTTAGCCATAACTTTCAGCGCAGCTACAGCTCCCCACTGAGAAAACAAATGGGATATTTCCAAGATGCGTGATTCCGCACTTCCTGCAAAGCGAAAATCCACCTGTGTAATTTTTCAAAGTTAAAGCTGTATTTTCCGTCTTGGCATAGGATGTCTACCAACTGAATCGTAGTCCTCCTCCCTCCCATTTGCCGTATCAAGAGGCGGCGTGAAAATCGAGTGTAAAGCATGTTTACACCGCAGCGAACCGCAGCATGCATAAAGTTTTCCACAATTTTTCCAGTGCTCTTCACTCAAATACAGGAACGTGATAATAATCTGCAAGACAATCCGCATGAAACCATTCCGTATGTAATAGCTCCTGCTTGGGTAGCTCTCCCTCAATATTTCCACCCAGCAAGCTGTACTCTTCCAGCTTCCTCCCTGTAAATCGGAAAGCAGTAAGTGAATCGAATGCCTACCGGGAGCGATGTCCCTTTCCTAAATCAAGATCAATCCACAAACTTCTCCATTGCCCCGAATTGCCTTTTATTTCCTCCTCCTCTGAAAAAAGGAAGGAGTACGATCCGGATACATGCCCGCACTCTTTGGACAGGTAGTTTTCATCCGCTATTCCATGGCAGGGATAGGCACAGGAACTAAACCTACCCTCCTTAACTGTATTTCTTCCTTCAGATCAGATATAATCTCTATCCGAAAAATGCCTGTTGCTATGTCCCAAATCATCATTTTTGACAACTGTAAAGCCAGCTGAAAAGACAAAGCGCTCACCGAGATAAGCCTTCAAAACTAGAATCTCTCATCTTGGCAGGTTCTTGATTCGGAGTACCTTCTCCAGCGAATCCACTAATGCAAATTGATATGTTGTCATAAAATCACCCCTTTATTCCGCTAAGTGCAATGCCTTCCACAAACTGTTTTTGTAAAATCAAGTATAATACAAACGGCGGTAAAAAGGTGAGTGTTGCTCCCGCCATAGCAAACCATGTTTGTGGTAGCAACTTTCGCTGCAAGGAGGATGAAAGGCAAGTGTAAGCGTATTCTTATTCTGATTTGTTATCCAGATTAACGGCCAAATAAAGCTGTTCCAGCTCAGTGATAAAAGTAAAATACCGTTAGGAAACCATGCAGTTTAATTAAAGGGTACAATGATTTGCAGATAAATATTCATTCTCCACATCCGTCAATTCTGGCGGCTTCCAGTAAATCATGGGAAGGTTTTCCAAAAATTGCTTAATCAGAAACACGCTGAAAGCATTGACCAAGGGTAAAAACAAAGGCTGAATAAGTGTTTGCGATATACAGGGTTCTAATAATCACTGTCATCGGAACCAAGATAACTCGACGGAATCATCAAAGTTGCAAGATAAATCCAGAAAAATGGCGTCCCTTCCCACAAAATTCTTTTCGCAAAACCATAGGCTGCCAAGGAACTGATAAAGCAGTTAAAGACGCAGGCAAGAACCGCTACTATCACACTGTTTGTAAAGTACTTGGCAAATTCAAAGTTCTTAAACACGGTATTGTAATTTTTAAAGCTCAAGCCCACTAGACTGAAGTCCAAACCTAAAGGAATAGCTTTGTTTCAGCGAGTAAGTATATATACAAAAGGAAAGGGGCAGTAAGCGCAAGAAAAAGCCAAGAGTAGCGCGAAAAGACGGTAATTATATTTTCATTGCCTATACCTCCTGCCTTTCTCTAAACGCGATCTTCTGCATGGCGGAAACGAGGAGAACAAGAAGGAAGAGTACAAAGAAACCGCGCAGGCATAGCCCCATCTTGTATTGCTTAAAAAGCATATTGATAGATAATCAGTACCAAGGTTAAAGTGCTTCTTCCCGGTCCTCCCCCGTCATGGAGATAAACCAAAGTCAAATACCTGAAAACTCCCAAATGGTCCCTAAAGGTTACAACCAGATAGGTAATGGGTTTAATGCTCGGAAGAGTGATATACTCCTGCCATCTGCTTGCTCCGTCTACCTTCGCCGACTCATATAATAGCTTAAGGGATTCCATAATTCCCGCATAATAAATCACCAAGAAATATCCCACATTTTTCCATATAGACGTCATACAAATACTGATCATTGCCGTATTTTGTGTTTCCAAGCCAATTGATTCGCGGTGAGACGCAAAAACGTAAGGATCATATTGACTATCCGTTATCCGTGGAGTAAAAATTTCCATACCATACCGACCAGAATCATAGAGCTGATTACCGGAATAAACAGAACCATTCTGATGAATGTTCCAAAACGATTTCTGAATTGTTTTGCTATAATATCCGCCAAAAATAAAGAAAGCAATGTCTGTAACGGTACTACCAGCAAGGTATATACAATGGTATTTTACATGGCTTTGAAAAAGGAATCCTGAAAAAGAGCGGTATAGTTTTTAAAGCCAATCCATTCCGGTGCATTGATGACATTGTACTTCGTGAAGCTAAAGTACAGCGTCATAAATAGAGGAATGATGGAAAACAAAAGAATCAGAATAAAACTTGGCAAGATGTACAATAGACCGCTATTTCTTTTTAAAAATCGTATATTCCATTCTCCTGATACATTGCCCCTTGTCCAAAGACAAAGGGGCAAAATAGCTTATTCTTAGCAAGTAATATGGAAGTATCCCGGCTTGAAAGACTAGTTTGGGCCAGCGCCTCATTAGCATATTTTGCCGACTCATTAATCGCTTCCTCCGGACTTAATTCCCCAAGCATCATCAGTTGAAGATTCTTATACAAAATATCATAGATTGCCGCCGAACCCTTCACTGCTGGTAAAAACATGAAGAGCGTCCTGCTCTTCCTCATAAATCTTCTTGAAGTCCTCATTGTCATGATATTCTTCATCCTTAGCCACCGGTGCAAAGGGAGCCATTTCGTGGAACTTTTGTCATGGACTCTCCGCTTAGCATATAGAGCCATCTTCGCAGATAAATCTTTATGCTTACTCGCCACTTAAAAGAACCAGGCAGTCTGCTGCGACAAAGGTACCGCCGCGTGCATCCTTCAGCGTTGTCACATAGTCCCAATCCACACCTGCTTCCGTAAATCCGGAGCCTTATTGGTGCCGGCTACACAGAATCCCAGCTTTCCGCCTTTAAACTGTTCGTTAATCTCATTTCCAGTTCATGGAAGTTGTGGAGTCCGGAAGATATCCCTCTTCTTTTAGACTATAGATAAACTTTGCCGCCTTAATCCCTGCATCCGAGTTGAAAAATAGCTTCTTTACCATCTTCCGTAAACAAGTCTCCTCCCGCCTGCCAAAGGTACGGGAAGTAAAGCTCATTCAAAGAGCCCTTGGGAAGCATCTCTCACTGCTGCTGGAAAGGAGTAATGCCAGCTCCTTTCAAGCTCTTACAAGCATCTTTAAATTCCTCCCAAGTTTCCGGTGCTTTACTTACCCCGGCCCTGGTTTAAAAAGCGTTTTATTGTAATACAGGACACGGGCATTTCCACCACAATCGGTAGCGCATATTGTTTAGCGTTAACCACACCTTTATCCAGATAATAGAATTTTTCTTTATCCGCATCGGAAAGGTAGTTGTCGAACGGTTCCAAGGCTCCCATGTCAATGTAGTCATTCATCATTTCCATATACATATATCCGAGGTCGGGCCCCTGTCCGGAAGAAATAGCCGTTAAGTATTTCTCCTCATAGTTTGCCCAAGGAATGATTTCCACAGTTACATGACAGTTATTTTTCTTCCTCAAAGGAGCCAAAATATTTTTCCGGTGTTCCTTGTCCAAGGTATCCTCAGTTCCAAAGGGCGGCATCCAGAGAAGCAGTTCTGTTTTTCCCCATCCGCCTTGTTTTTCTACCTTTTCAGGACTCGTTCCTTCCGCTTTTTTTGTTCCTTCAGCCTGACCCGAACCTCCGCATGCACCCAAAACAGACGCTGCGAGTCCCAGCGTCAGAGTTGTACTGATTATTCCTTCTTCATAGCATATCCTCCGTTTTCTTCTACATGACCGTAGATAAAGTAATTAGAGAATAACGCAAAAATCAAGAATTGTGCTATATTTATTTCTATTTTTATATATAATTTATTTGTGCATGAAAAATGTTATCATTTCCTCATTTTTTATTTCACATTTTTTTATAAATTATACTCTTCTTTACACTTCTTTTTATCATAATCTGAAATCTCTATAATAGCACTCATCATAAATGAGATACCGCACGCTACGCGAACAGTACTTATTAAGAACTAGATATCTTAGGCTTTGCTCTGTGCCACTTGTTAAGAATAAAAATCCGCTTACAAGCAAGCTTGTAGCGGATTTTTATCTTTATCCTTATTCTTAATGAGTATCATGCGAAAAGCATGCGATATCTCATTTTATAGGTCGTCCTCTATTGCGGTGCTCTTTGCGCTAAGCAGTGGAGCGTGCTTCGAAGAAGTCCGTTTTTACCATATTGGCATCGGCGTACTGCGATACCCACTTCATGGATTCAGGCTCTTTCTCATAGCCCGGGTAAAGGGTTCCGAAGCCTAAGGAGCTATAGCGTAAATTTCCCAGATACTTGATATAATCCTCCACCATTTTTCCGTTTAAGCCCGGAATGGCTTCTCCGATAACATACTGTCCCCAGGCAATTTCCTGCTCTACGCCTTCTTTTACCATGGCGGTGATTTCTTCAATATGCTTTTCATCAAAGAGCTCCGGCTCTTCCTTTTTCAGCTCCAGCAGAATGTTTCGGAATAGCCAAAGGTGCGTATTTTCATCTCGGTTAATATAACGGATTTCCTGCACGGAGCCCGGCATCTTTCCGTTTCTTCCGAGGTTATAGAAGAACATAAATCCGGAGTAGAAATAGATTCCCTCTAAGATGAAGTTTGCACTGCAGACACGGAGGAAGCTCTCCTTCGTTTGTGTTTCCACAAACTCATTGTAGAGGTTTCCGATAAATTCATTTCTGCGAAGCAAGTGCTCATCCGTCTTCCACTGGTAAAGAATGTCATTTCTCTCCGTCGGATTGCAAATGGTATCCAGCATATAGCTGTAGCTCTGGCTGTGGATGCATTCCTGGAAGGTCTGGATAGAAAGGCAGAGGTTGACCTCATTTGCCGTAACATACTGCGAAATATTCGGCAGATTCGCAGACTGCAGGGAATCCAGGTATACGAGGAAGCTTAAAATCTTATCATAAGCCGTCCGCTCCGGAACCGTGAGATTCGGATAATCACTCTTATCCTGATTTAAGTTAATTTCCTCCGGCACCCAGAAATTGTTCATTGCCTGTCGATACCAGTCCGAAACCCACTCGTACTTCATATTGTTAAAAATCATTGATGTTTGTCGTGTTAAAATTAATCATCCTACGATTCCGAACATCAATATCCCCTTCCGGGTTAAATAAAGGCTTACGCTTAATCTCTTCCATTCTATATTTCCTTTCCTACTGCACGAACGCAGCAGAGTAATCTATTGTCTTTATGATCCTTAAAAAAGCATAGTTCAATTTTTATAGATAAACATCCTCATGTATAAGGGAGAAATTTATGAGACTTCCTCCGTATATGCTGTGAAAAGGCTATTACGAGGCTTTCCGTTAGGAGCCCCATGCTAGCAACAGAGTGCGATGCGTGTCTGAGCGAAGCGAGTTCGCAAAGGAGCACGAGTGCATCGGCGCATGGGGCGAGTAGGAAAACGTAGTAGGCCTTAAGCGGCATACAGAGGAATCGATTACTCCTTATGCGGAGCAAGACTCACATTCATCCGGATCCAATGCTTTAGAGCGCACATAGTAAATCGTCTTCACCCGGACTCCCAAGCCAAAGTATAGAGGTTCAAAAGCTCACTCATCTTGTAATCGTTGGTAATCCAAAGGTTCACGCTCTGCGCCTGATCAATATGTCTCTGGCGAAGTCCCGCAGCCCGTACCGACCAGGTCTGGTCAATCTGGTGCGCCGACTTATAGTACCAATAGTTCTCCATGGAAAGCTCCGGGCAACTCTCGGTAAGATTGCTCCTTCTTCTCCTCTAAGAAGAAACGGTTCATAATCGGATCCAGTCCCGCTGTTGTTCCGATCAGAATAGAGGTGGAGCTGGTCGGTGCCGTTGCCCAAAAATCCAAGCATTTCGGTTCCTTCATGCACTTCCTTTTCCAGCTCTTTCCATTCGGAAGAGCTATAGTCTCTTCTACGGAAATACTCCGCTTTCCCACTCGGAGCCGGCAAATTCTCTATAGCTTCCGCGCTCCTTGGCAAGCTCCGCACTCGCCTTGTAATCGCCGCAAAATTAATATTTTCAAAAACAGTATCCACAAAGCGCAAATGTTTCCTCGGACTCCCACGCAATATGATGCTTTGCCAGCATGGTGATAGCCGGAAA
This sequence comes from uncultured Oribacterium sp., assembly GCA_916439225.1. Classification (GTDB taxonomy): domain Bacteria; phylum Bacillota; class Clostridia; order Lachnospirales; family Lachnospiraceae; genus Oribacterium. The sequence continues at coordinate 128,255 of CAKAHF010000001.1, forward strand.
CACCGAGCCCGATGGCGCGATACTTCTTATTGGTCAGCTCCGCTTCCTTAACCGGATAGAAGTTTAGGTCAATGACATTGTCGAGCGCGCGAACCACGGTCTTCGTGATTTTCTGCAGCTCTTCCTTATTTTCCACATCAATATTTCCAAGGCAAAGAGATGCCAAAGTTACAAACCACAAAATCGCCGGGCTTTACGGTGCTGACAATGACCTCATCACCCTCTTCCGTAATGACCTTTCGCTCCAAAATTTCCGCTTCTTTCATATTCTGCGCAATTTCCGTGCAGAGGTTGGAGCAATAAATGATACCCTTATGCTTATTCGGATTCATGCGGTTTACCGTGTCTCTATAAAAGGCAAACGGTGTGCCGGTCTCCACTGCGGACTTTAAAATCAGTCGCACAATATCCTTTAAGACATAGACTCTCTTACTGATTCGATTGTCGCGCACACAGTCTTCGTAGCGACTTTCCCATTCTTCCCCGTAGAAGTCCTCTAAGCAGTAGCCTTTAATCAGGAAAATGTCGTGCGGGTCCATGAGATACCATTCCTGATTTAAGTCTTCCTTTACCTTCTTCCAGAAAAGGTCCGGGTAGCAAACCGCCGGGAAAACATCATGTGCTTTCATACGGTCATCGCCGTTATTGGTACGAAGCTGTAAAAATTCCGGTAAATCCTTGTGCCATGCGTCCAAGTACACTGCCACAGCGCCCTGTCTCATACCAAGCTGGTCCACCGCAACCGCTGTGTCATTTACCACACGAATCCAACGAATCACACCGCCGCTTGCCCCCTCAAAGCCGCGAATCTTTCCGCCGCGGGAGCGCACCTTTCCGAAATACATCCCCATACCGCCACCATACTTCGATACATCGGCAAAGCGAAATGCTCTGGTAAATGCCGTCCAAAGAGTCCGCAACCGTATCAATAAAGCAGGAGCTAAGCTGGTGGTAAGGCTTTCTGGCATTGGACTGCGTCGGGGTCGCCATGGTTACCTGATGCAGGCTCATAATATCGTAAAATTCCTTGACATAGAAGGCGCGGTTCATTTTCTTCCTTCATGGCAAGGTGCATGGCAATACCGAGATACATCTCCTGCGGCGACTCGAGCGCAATATGCTGTCTATCCCGAATGACATAACGGGAAAGAAGTAAGTCCAGTCCGGAGTAGGTGAAGAGGTCATTTCTTCCCTCATCAATCACCTTTGCCAGCTCTTCCACCTCTTCCTTCGTGTATGCCTCCAAAATATAGCTTCGTAAAGTCCCTGCTCAGTCAGATAGCAAAGCTTCTCATAGAAGCCGTGAAGGCGCGACTCTCTTCCGTCCTCCTTAACTCCTTATGGAAATGGTAGGAAAGCAGTCTTCCCGCAATCTTCTCCCAGTTCGGCTCTTCTTGTGTGGTAAGCTCTGCCGCCGCTCTTGTAAGAAGGGCGAGGCGCTTCGGAATTTCCTGTTCTCCCTTACTTAAGGAAAGATACTTTGCGGAAAGACGGAGAGGTCATAGTCGGAAAATCCTTCTGGATCTTCTTTAAAAACTTCCTCAATGCCTTCTTCTCCGATTTCTTCCTTGATTCTCTGCCTTAAATGGCGGAGCAGAGTTCGCTTTTTCTATAGAGAATATACGCTCTAGCTACCCGGTAGTCTCCGTTTTGCATGAGAGATTCCTCTACCGCATTCTGAATTTCCTCCACGGAAACACGGAACTTATCCTCCAGAGCTTCCTCCACTTTTCCCAAAAGAAAGTGGAGCTTCTCCTCCTACTGCAATTCCCTCCGAGAGAAAGGCCTTCTCCATGGCTTTTTCAATCTTCTCTCCTCTGTAATCCCTCTTCTCCGAGTCCCCTCTTAATGATTGTTTTCATTTGAACCGTTTCCTTTATCTGATGTACACTCGATTTTGCAAGACATTCCGTAAGCTGACCTACGATTTTTCCAGTGATGAGCCTTTGTGCAGTATTCCTGCACATCTTTTTTCGCCCTCTCCCAATTACTTTAAAAATACTTATTCTGCTTCAACAGACCGAGCAGTTTTTGAAAAATATCTTCTAAAAATCGGGTAGAATGGCATACAGCTTTAAGCAGTAAACAGGGCTGTAAAAAGGGTGTCTTTTTAATACGGAAGTAATCCCTAAAAATACAAAATCTTGTGTCCGTTAATTGGCACCAGCACAATATAGCAAGGATTTACATTTTTCTCAAGGACTTTTTATATAGAAAAATCTACAATTTTTATGAAAAACCCCAATACCGCATTTTGCTACGGGTATCGGGTTTCAAATCTTATTCATAA
>CAKAHF010000002.1:0-225000 GCA_916439225.1 uncultured Oribacterium sp.
TTGCCTTTCTTTTTCGCTTCTTTTTCTTTCGCCTTCTTCCATCAAGACGGAGAATAGAAAGGAAAGGTCACAATAAGAAAACTCTTTTTTTACACAGGAAAAACAAGCCACCGTTTCCACCTTTTTCACGGTAAATAAAAAGGGACTTAGGATTCCTTCACCAGCTTTTCCTGTCATTCTGTCAATCGTCATGCAAAAGCATATTGACTCTTGCCCCGGCTTTTTCTATTTCTTTTCTCTATAGACTCCTTCGTCGGATAGAATTTTTTCCGCCAGTTTTCTACATTGTTCTATCACCTTCTCCTGATTCTCCCACAGCTTCCACCCTTCCAAGGCAAAAGTACGGAACGAATATACCAAGGCCATTCTCCTTCCTTTTTGAATCCTGAGTCCATGATGGTAAAGCAGACCTTATTGTTTTTAGCAAGCAGATCCAATTTCAACCCCTCTTTCGCACCGTGAAAATAGAGTTTTCCATCTTCCTCATCATAAAACTGGTTTAAAGGAACAGCATAAGGATAGTCATTTTCCCCATGAAAAGCTCATTACCCTCTGGGAGCTTCCTGTAAAACTTGAATACACTCTTCTTTAGAAATTTCCTGCTTAAACCGTCTCATTGTTTTAAATTCTTCCATTGTTTCTCCATTTCTTTCAAAAGTCTTTTCTTAAACTGCACTAGTTCTTGCCTAATAAGAGAGCAAAGATTACCATAAAGACATTATACCGTAGTTGTTATAGCTTGTTTTTTATGAAAAATGCTTACCGTGGAAAAATATCAACTTGGAGAATGCAAAATTTTGCCCTGAGTCACGTTAATGTGAACTGGATAGAGCAATCCGAGATTGTTGCGGAAGGAATATATGGAGGATGGCGTTAGCTCCAAAGATGATTTAATAGATGTGCTGATGAATGAAGGATTTACGAAGAAAGAAGCGGAGAAAGCAATATTGAAAGTAGGTCTAAAAATAGGCCGTAATCTACCACTTCACAGTTATAGAGACTTACTGTTCCCCTAAGTACTGTAGATGTCTCTTCTGTGACCAACAGCCAATGCAAGTATAATCAGCTCCTTATCTTGTATAAGACAGAGTAAGCGATAATCTCCGATTCTATACCGCCATTGTCCACTTTTTGTTAGCGGTAAGTCCCTTTCCATGAGCTCTCAGATTTTTCACAATTTTGCAAATTTTTTTACAATCCACGATTTAATCATCTGTTGTGTGTATTTGTCCAGTTTTTTTGAACTCTTTATCGAATCGAGCAGTTGTTTCCACATGATAGATCATAGATTCAATTCCTTCCAGAGTTCCTCAATGGGTCTGGACTTACATCCATTATTCTTATATTCCTGATAGGCTTCATTGGCAAGACTGATATCATACTCCTCTTCAATGCGTTCAAATAATGCCCTTTTGAAAGCTTCTCCCAAAAGACATTGCATGAAGCTTAGCATAGCTTTCTGCAAGTGCTTTTTCCTCCTCATTCATTCGAATTGAAAATGCCATGATTTTACCTCTATTTCTAAAACTGCTTAGTTTATTGTACAGCTAAACTATGTGAAAGTATTATATGTAGTACATTATACTACTCTCGTTATTTCTTATCAACTCTAAACAGTTTCTGCTATAATACTAAAAAGGAGGGTGCTATGGCTTGTCAATGGAAAAACAGCAGTGCGGAAATGATTTCCTACCACGATAAAGAATGGGGCGTACCCCACCCATGAGGATCAAAAGCTCTTTGAATATTTGCTTTTTGGAATCCATGCAGGCCGGACTTAGCTGGGCCTTGATTCTTCGAAAAAGAGAAACTTTTCGAAGTGCTTTTTGCCGGCTTCTCCCCGGAAAAGGTCGCGGCATTCACAGAAGAAGATATTGAAAGAATCATGCATACGGAAAGTATGATTAAGTCGGAGCGAAAAATCAGAGCTATGATTCAAAATGCCAAGGCATTTTTAGCCCTGCAAAAGGAAGAGGGAAGCTTTGATGCTTACCTTTGGAGCTTTTCCGGTGGAAAAAGAGTCTTTGTTATCAAGGGCATGAAAAAGGGAAATGACGGCTAAAAACACTCTTTCCGAGACAATCAGTAAGGATTTAAAAACGGGGCTTTCAGTATACCGGCCCCGTCATTGTCTATTCTTTTTACAAGCCTGCGGCATGATTAACGACCACGAAGAGAACTGCTCCTGCTATCAGGCACTCCGTAAGGCTTATCCCTTATCAGGAAGTGGAGGAAAGGATTCCTTGACTTCTGAAACTTTCTAATACAGTAAAGCAATCGCCTCTTTGATGCAATCTTCGCAGCTGCAAAGAGGCTTTTCTTTGCTCATGCCTCTTAAATTTTTGCAAATGCTGGCTCTGGCAGCGCTTCTCAAAGTCCTGAAAAGATGGGCGGCCTCCACCTGTACCATTGATTTCCCCTTTATTTTTTCATGGCTAAAACAAGGTTTGCTCCAATGAGTGCTCCGCAGGTCCCCTCTAAGGTTCCTAAGCCCTCAATAAGCCCTGCAGAGAGAGAAAGCAGAAGCTCCTCTGAAAGATTTAATTCCTCTTGATAGGCAAGTAGCACCAGCTGTCCGCAATTCTTCCCTGCCGCTAATCCTCCATAGCTAGTGACTGTTTTTTTCTTCTAAAGATTGTTTCATGATTTCTCCTATTCATTTATCATAGATTTCCTCTAAAGTAATTCGCTCCGTGTTTTTTCTCAACAGGAAAATCTTCAAATCCGGAAAGGCTGACCAGCCAATAGCTTTTTATTCTTCGCCGGAAACTGCTTCGCTTTTTCCAATAATTCTTGGTAAACCGTCACATCTATTTTTTTGATTTCTCCACTTTACCTCGGCAAATAAATAGCTGTCCTTGCTATCTAAAAGCAAGTAAATCTATCTCAGATTCCTTCTTTCTTATATTGTCCGTTCCCCACCAATTTCCATAATCTTCCGGTAGGAAGTCCAACTTTCCTTTTTCAGCCTTTGTTCAAAAATACTCTATGACAATCTGTTCAAATACAGCCCCCATATATTCATTGAGTTTTTGGTTCAATCTGCTTCTCATACACAAGTTCTCCCAAATCCATATTGAGTAAGTTTAAATTCCTCTGCACAAAACAGTACCAAAAAAACGAAACATTGTATCCTTGATTCGATAAATCGGACGCTTACTTTTTACGATCCAAAACCGGTGTTTTTCTTCTCAATGATTCCAAGTTCCTGTAGAGAATTTAGATAATGACTTAGTCCCCCGCTTTTGCATATTTAATTTCGTTGCCATTTCATTTAGTTTGCTTGCCCCCTGCCGAAATCACAAAAAGAATATCATTGTAAAGCTTGGGCTGTCTCAACTCCTGCTTTTAAGAGATTATCAGGCTCTTCAAACAGCCTTCCGTTAGGCTCCAGAAAATTACGAATAATGTTAGTTTTTAAATCTACATTTTTCATCAAAAAAAGCTTAAGTATTCCGCAATTCCTCCGGTGATTCCATAGACAATGGCCTTATCTCTATCGCTATAGGAAGCGACAAACTCGGCCGCTTCCAAATAGCCAAAGGGCTGAACCTTTAACCGACTTGTCCGTCGTCCGTAAAGCGGACTTTTGTAGCTCAGTACCTGATTTTTCCATAAAACTCATGGAAGAGCCGCACAAAATCAGGAAAAGCCTGCTCTTTTCCCTATACTCATCAATCAGTTTTTGTAGCAGGGAGGAAATATGCTCCGCACTTTGGGCTAAATAGGGATACTCATCGATGACAAAAACGATTCTATGCTCTTCTCCGTAGGCAAACAAATAGCGAAGGGCTGCCTCAAAATCCTGAAAATCCGGAAGGCCCTTTAGATTCCCGCAAGCTTCATAGATAGCTTGTGACAAAAGACTCAGGTTAATCAGTGCATTGGATTCCAATGCCACAAAATAATAGCCTTTTTTTCTTTTTAAAAATTCTTTAATCAGGTAGGTTTTCCCTACTCGTCTTCTTCCGTAAATTACCGATAAAGCGAAAGTGCCTTTCTCGTATTCTTCTTCTAATTCCCTTAATTCGAATGCTCTTCCTATAAAACGCATAAAATCACCTCCTGAAAACGAGATATCGCGTATACTCATGATACTCTCCAGGAACATTATAGAATGCAATATCGTATTATGCAATAACATACTTTTGCATATTACGATATTGCGTTTTCCTCTGCTGAATGAAGATAACTAGAATCCAATACAGATAATACCCCTTACAGCGCCCCCTTCGGGCAGACCTTTACGCATTCCATACACAGGATGCAATCCGTCCCGTTTTTTCTCTTCCTGGAATTATCCGTCATTTCCACATCCATGGGACAGACCTTCTTGCATTTTCCGCAGGAAATGCATTTGTTCTCATCACAACGAATCCGTACCAAAGAAAAATAACTTGCAGGCTTTAGAAATACGGTAACCGGGCAGATGTATTTGCAAAATGCTCGGTTATCCTTGCAAAGAAAGGCCAGAGCAATCCCCACAAAATAATAGGCGAGATTTCCGATGAGAAAGGCCCGGAACATAATCCTTTCCAAGTTTCCTACCTTTAATAGAAAGAGGGCGGAAACAAAGAGAAAAGATAGGGAGATTCCGATATAACTAAAGTTGAAAAGATAAAAAGATTATGCTTCGTAAGCCAAAGACTCACCGCCACCGCTTCGAAAACGATCCATATCAGAATAGCTAAGCTGTACTTCTTCAAAGATTGTCCTCCTTTACCTTCCCTCGAAAAAAATGGGTTATCCTATCTTTTTTTCTTTTTATAGTATAATGATAAAAAAATCAGTCGGTAGCAAGATGGATTCAAAAAGAAACAAATGTAGCTTCTATCTACTTGTTACAAAGGTAGCAGAAAAAAATATTATCTGCTTGATAGAAAAGCAGCATAAAATCCATTTTCTGCTTAAAAGGAAAAATGCAATTATCACTTAAGCATAACAAAGGAGTAGCATGAACATTATCCAAAAAATAGCCGAGGACTTATCTCTTAAAAAAATGCAGGTGGAAGCGGCAGTCCAGCTTTTTAGACGAGGGAAATACCGTTCCCTTTATTGCGCGTTACCGTAAGGAAGCTACGCACGGTTTAAATGATGAGGAGCTTCGCAGTCTCGAAGAGCGCTTGCAATATCTTCGGAATCTGGAGGAGCGAAGAGAAAGTATCTTAAACAGCATTGCCGAGCAGGGGAAACTCACGGAGGAATTAAAGGCTCAGATTGAGGCGGCTGACACTGCGGTGCGTCTGGAAGACCTCTACCTTTGCCCCTATAAAAAGAAGAGAAGAACAAGAGGTATGATTGCAAGAGAAAAGGGCTTAGAGGGGCTCATGAAAGGCCATTCTCACCCCCGGTGTAAATCCTGTAAAGGAAGCGGAAACACTATCTTTCCGAGGAAAAGGAAGTGCTGCAGCGTGGAAGAGGCACTAAATTATGCCAAAGGACATTCTTGCGGAAGAATTGTCCGAAAATGCCTCCCTACAGGGAATGGATTCGCAACAAGACTATGGAGCTTTGGCAGTATTTCCTCCTCTAAAAAGGATGCGGAGGAAAATCCCGACGCAAAGACCTATGAGATGTATTTTTGACTATGAGGAAAAAGGTAAAAACCATTCCCGGCTATCGTACGCTTGCAATAAACCGAGGAGAAAGGAGAAAGGTTCTCAGCGTAAAGCTGAATTTCCCGCAGGAGGAGATTTATCGCATATCTCGAAAAGCAGGCCGGAAAGGCTTTGCAGGGAGAAAACCTCCGTCTCTTTGCAGGAAGCTGTGCTGGATAGCTTTAAGAGACTTATTTCCCCCTCTATCGAAACCGAAATCCGAAATATCTTAACCGAAAAAGGCGGAAGACGGCGCCATCGCCATTTTTCGCAGATAATTTAAAACAGCTTCTCATGCAGGCGCCCATTGTCGGGAAAGGTCGTGCTCGGCTGGGATCCCGGGCTTCCGTACCGGCTGTAAAATCGCCGTGGTCGATCCGACCGGAAAGGTGCTGGACACGACAGTGATTTACCCTACACCGCCTAAAGAAATCAGGTGAAAAGAAGCAATGGCTGCGATTCATAAGCTGATTGAAAAACATAAGGTGGATATCATTGCCCTTGGAAACGGTACAGCCTCCCGTGAATCGGAAAAGGTCATCAGCGACTATATTCATGAAACAAAGAGCAAAGGTACAGTATGTGATTGTCAATGAAGCCGGTGCCTCTGTCTACTCTGCAAGTAAGCTTGCGACAGAGGAGTTCCCTGAACTTTGACACGGGAGAAACGAAGCTCAACCTCCATGGCAAGACGACTTCAGGATCCGCTTGCGGAGCTGGTAAAAGATTGAGCCTAAGGCCATCGGTGTCGGGCAGTACCAGCACGACATGAATCAGAACAAGCTGGAGGAACAGCTGAACAACACCGTAGAAGACTGCGTGAACCATGTCGGTGTGGACTTAAACACCGCGTCCGCAGCCCTCCTTTCCTACATTTCCGGCATCAACAAGACACTGGCTAAAGAAATATCGTGGTGTATAGAGAAGAAAACGGGGCTTTTTAAAGAGTAGAAAAGAGCTGTTAAAGGTGGCAAAAGCTCGGTCCCAAGGCCTTTGAACAAAGTGCCGGCTTCCTCCGCATCCGAGAGGGTAAGGAAGTGCTGGACAGAACCTCCGTGCACCCTGAGTCCTATCGGGCAAAAACGAAAAGGAACTTTCTCGCTTCTAAATCTTGAATGAAAAAGACATTGCCGAGGGAAAAGGGAAAGGATATTTCGAAAAATGATATCCGCTCTTCCCGGCGGGAATGAAAGCTTTAGAAGAAAAGCTCGATATCGGAAGCTTTTACCTTAAAGGATATTGTGGAAGCTCTGGCAAAACCGGGAAGAGATCCCTCGTGAAGATGTGCCCGCACCCATTTTGCGGAGTGACGTTTTAGAGCTTTCCGACTTAAAAAGAGGGGATGATTCTCGAGGGTACAGTTCGAAATGTCCTGGACTTCGGAGCCTTTGTCGATATCGGTGTACACCAGGACGGCTTTGGTCCATATCTCCGCCCTATCCAAAAAGTTCGTAAAACACCCCTCGATGTCGTAAAAGCTTGGGGATATTGTGAAAGTAAAAATCCTCTCCGTGGATATGGAGAGGAAGAAGATTTCACTCAGTATGAAAGATGCGGAGTAGAGAGATATTGCAGAGATAGAGAATTTAGAGGTAAAAATAGACAGATCTGAAAAAATTTTGGGAGCACGCTCTGCTAACCTCGCCTTGACTGAGCATGGGCTCGGTAGCGCATTGCTCGAGCTTTATGCTTATGCAAAGGACAAACTTTTCATCAGAAAAGTTGGTCCTGTACAGGACGACTCTTTCTGATGAGAAAGTCTGTCCTTACGGATACTAAAGCGAGAAAACTGCAGTTCCTTTGCTTTTTTTTTCGCAAGTACCGGCGAGGGCTCAGAGTGTACCCCCTGTTCCAGTATCCTGTACTGCATAAACTGCTCAGTTTCTGTTACTCTAATATCTGTTCGAGCTCCAACGAGCTCTCCTCCCAGAGTGCGTATTGCTCTTCCAGCTCTTTTATCTATCGCTTCCTGCTCTCTATGGATTTCCATGAGGCGCCCGACATCGGATCCGACTTCTTCCATGGAGGCAGTGAGCTCTTCTTTTCGCTCTTCCAGCTTGGCAATCTTTTTCCTCCGCCTTTTTGCAGAGCATTCTGCCACTTTCTTCTCTTTAGCGGAGAGCTCCTTTTGGTTTTTCCCAGTCGAGCCTCTTGCTCTCCTTTTTCTTCCTGTCTTTGCAGTGTCTTCCGGATCAATCGCTTCTAAAGGCATCTTTTTCCTTTTTTGCTGCAACTCTCCGTAGGCACGAACATCTTCCTTCTTTTTCGATATAATAATCGTAATTTCCGATGTAATTGTCAAAAGCGATTGGAAAAGAGTTCTATAATTCTTGTCGCTGTCTTTATTGATAAAATAACGATCATGGGAAACATAGAGGACGGTTCCCTCATAGTTTCGAATCGCTTCCTCTAAAACTTCCTTTCCCTGAATATCCAAGTGGTTTGTCGGCTCGTCCAAGATGAGGAAATTCGCATCGGAAAGCATGAGCTTTCGCAAGGCTCACCCTGCCCTGCTCTCCTCCGGAAAGGTCTTGAATCCGCTTATAGACATCATCTCCCCGTAAAAGAGAAAGGCTGCAAGAACATTTCCGCACCTTTCGTATTATTCATGTCCGGATAAGTATCCTGAATTTCATCAAAGAGGGTCTTTTTCCATGTGCAGTACGGCGTGTTCCTGGTCATAGTAGGCCACCTTCACCTTGGAGCCCTAAACGAAATTCTCCCTCATCCGCCTGGATAAGTCCGTTCAAAAATCTTCAGTAAGGTCGTCTTTCCGGTTCCCGTTATCTCCGATAAGCGCTACATGCTCACCTTTTTGCAGGGAGAAAGTTCCATGCGAAAAGAGTCTTTTTTTCCGTCATAGCTTTTTCCCAAGCTCCTTTCGCCATTAAAACATCGTTTCCGGAGCTTTCCCTCGGCGAAAAAGAGGAGCTTCATTTCATTCTCGAGCTCTTCCGGCTTCTCCAGTCTTTCCACCTTACAGAGCATTTTCTCCCTGGATTCTGCACGCTTAATGCTTTTCTCCCGATTGAAATTGCTTCAGCTTCTCAATCACGGCTTCCTGATGCTTGATCTCCGCCTGCTGGTTTTGAAAAGGCTTTCCACTCCGCTTCACGAATCTGTCTCTTTCTTCTCAGCATAGGCACTGTAATTTCCCTTGGTACATTCTTACCTTTCCCCGCTCCAGGTCAATCACCTTTCGTCACGATTCTATCCAGAAAATAACGGTCATGGGAAACGAGAAGCACTGCTCCCGTCATAGCGCTTTCAAGACCTTTTTCCAGCCACTGAATAGAGCCGATATCCAAGTGGTTTGTCGGCTCGTCCAAAAATCAGAAGATCCGGGCTTTCTCCTGTAAGATTTCCTCGAGGCGCTTTCTTGTCTTCTGTCCCCCGGAAAGAGTGTCATAGTCCTCCTTTTCCGTTTCTATATCGGCATGTTGCTGTGCAAGGTAGTCCATTTTCTTCTCTTTGGAAAAATGCGATGCTCCCCTCATCTGCCTCCTCAATTCCCCAGAATGCATCGGAGCAAGGTTGTTTTTTTCCGGAACCGTTGATTCCTGACTATCGCCGCTTTTTTTCCTTATCTTCCAGATGAAATGATACATCCTTCAGCACAGTTTTTTTCCTATATACGCTTTTACTTAGCATGGATACATTTAAAATCATAGGACTTAGTATACTGGATTCCCTGATTATTCGGCTATCCTTTTTTTCTTGATGTTTTTGACTTTAGAGCTTGCATCATTCTATCTGACTTCTCATACGAATCAGTCAGGATTGGGAAATGTTTGTCTTCTGCAATTTTTCTGATTCTACCTCTTTCCGAAAATCCTTTCTGAAAGATAGGCTCTATTCTGCTCCTTATTTTTGAACATGAGAAATTCGAGATATTCTTGTCAATATTTCCGAAATGCATTAGAATGAATAGAACTTTACTGGGAGTAAAGTATATGGTCTATTTGTATAAGGAGGAACGATTATGGCACATGTAGTGAGTGATGAGTGCGTTAGCTGTGGTGCTTGCGCAGCAGTATGTCCTGTAGAAGCTATTTCTGAGGGTCCAACAAAGTATGTTGTAGATCCGGATACTTGCATCGATTGTGGCGCTTGTGAAGAGCCCTGCCCCAACAGGTGCTATTGCAGCTGAATAAGCAAATACAGTATGAAGAAAAAGAGCTGTCTGGACAGTCTTTTTCTTTGATAGACGAGTTTGATTACTTATCGCTTTTTTTAGTCATTCTTAGATATATATGTGTGTGACTTGTCTAGATTTCACCTGTCTTCTACTCTTTACTGTTCAAATTTGCTTTTCTATGTACTCCACTAATCGTCTTGCTCTAATTTCTCTTTTTTTATAAAAAACTGGCTTTCTTTTTTTCTTCTCTGCCATTCTCTATCAATCTCATAGAGCAGAAACAGAGAAACCAAAAGCCAAGTCCAATACAAACTTATACACGAATCTCCGGGTAGAATGGATAAAGATACCGATTAAAGAAAACGATTAATAGGGATGTTACAAATATCTCAAAAGTTTTTCAAATTTCATTCTCATGGTTTCACTCCTTTACGTAAACGCCTGTTTCGCTTTTTACTGTTTGACAAGAATAACACAGAACAATTGTTTTTGTAAAGATATTTTCAGAATATATGTTCTATGAAATATTTTTTATACCTCTTTTCAGAAAAAGCTTTTTCTTTATTCTTGTCATGCATAAGTTTTTTTCTGTAGGAAAGGTATCACAATCCTTTTTAGCTCTACATTTTATGATAAAAAAAGCGATGTCAAAAATGAATTTCATTTCTTTGGCATCGCTTCTCTTTTTATCCCGACCTGATAATATAGCTTTCTTACTTCGGGCACAATTTATATTGTTTAATGCTTCATTTTTTTACATAACAAAAGGTCTTCTGTAGAAAGGTAACAAGTCTTTTATCGCATCTTCCGCAGTCTTTGATCTGTTAGGACATGACCGCAAAAGGAATTCCGTCTGAAAAATCATTTCCAACTGTAGTAATGTTTGCAAAAGCTCGGCTGTATACTGCCTACATGACTTACAATACAAAGATTGAAGCTCTTTTCCGTCCTGCTTTAGCTCCCAAGGAGATAAGCAGCGTAACATTCTGATCATCACGCATATACTCAGCTAAGTGCCTCTTCCAGCTCCTAGCTATCTCCCAGAGACTCCGTAAACTCTATATTCTCATCCGGTCTGACAGGAACTTCACCCATCAGCTCAGCTTGCTCCACATGAATGCAGTTTACGATAAACTTTCTCCATAGAATAAAAGTTCTCACTATTCATATTGATGACAAATCCGGAAATTCTCAGGGATCATCCAAGCGCCATCAGCTGCTAACTGGTGGAAAACTCAATATAGCAGCTGCTCTCTGTATCACTCTTCCAATGTTTTAGCCTTTTTTTCCTGAGAAGTGAAAAAGAGTATAAAAAAATGATTTTGTTCCTTTATCTTCCACAACAGCAAAAAGCAGGCTTTTTTTGTCATCTCCTCTCGCCCATTGTACGCATAGGCACATAAAACTCTGCATGATGAATTAAAGCATCAATCAACTATCTTCCCAATCTTTACCGCCCTTCATTCTGTCATTCCATGAATCGCCATCATAGCAGGCGAGCATTTTTTTCTTTTCTCTATAATCGTTCATGAACTCCTCCTTCCGAGGTATTCTACCATAGCTAGGAAGCAGGAGACAAGAAAAAGCTACTGAACCCACTGTCCGCAGTTCATTTACACGGAAACCGTCTATTGTTGTATTTTTTTCGCCATAGCACCATTATCTATGAAAAATAGTAGTATGCCTGTTTTACCGTTTAATCATTAAACTGCAATCCAGCCGGTACGCATAGCTCCCGGTAGCATCAAAGTAATAGCTTTCCTGTCCGATTTGGAAAATACCGATTTGCATACCATCGTGAACACTGGCGATCGCCTCTTTCTCCGGTATAAAAATAATACCAAATATTGTTAATCAATCTCCAACCGGTCTTTTGCATCTCCATTTAACGGTTCAAGATAGAACCAATATCCGTATGCATTCTTAAACCAACCGGTTTTCCATTTCTCCCTGTCCGTTAAAATGATACCAACGTCCGTTCCAATCCAGCCAGGTATTCATTGCCGGCTGACCATTCGGATAGCGGAAATACCACTTTCCGTTAATCAGACTCCAAACCAATGGTCGAAGGGATTTCGTTATTGGGTGTATTATTCGTGTAGGATTTGCTGTATTGTCTGTCCAAAAAAATCTGTGTTTCGCTGTACTTTTCCTTCTCCGTTTGAGTCGGTTGGTTCGCAGCAATATACAAGCTATAGGATTCCGCTATCTTCCGATGCTTTTTCCTGCCTTTTTTTCTGCGCCTCTGTATAGGGAATAGTCTTTTACGATGAAAGCTATAGTTTCCTTCCTCTGTCATCCAAGGGATAGAAATTTAAGCTCAATGCATCCGTAGTAATCTTTGCCAGCTGCTTACCTTCTCTGTATAGCTTTAGCTCATAAATATCCGGAGCTGTTATTCTCCTGCTGACCAACTTGCACTTCCAAGACCGTAGCAGACCAGTCAAGATTATCAGGGAGCATCAAATGTTCCCTGAAATCGGCTTTTAAGTTGATGAACTACTTCCAACTCCGTAGAGCTGACTCGTTTTTGCACTAACAAATGTTCCAGTTTGACTACTCTTACGTTACTGTTGCTGTATAGCACCGGCAGAATTGATAAGTAATAGCATCTCCATTATTCTTTGTCTTTGCTGTCTGCCACGATATAGAGTAGTACTTTTCGGCTCGCTGCCCCACGCTGAAGAACATCCGAATTACCGCTGTCCACCCATTGTACTGCATCTACATGATATCTGTCCGTATCTCCTCACGCTGTAAAGTCAGATTCACTGATATTTCCAAGAGAAGATCCTGCTTCCATCTTTTTTTCAGATTTTTGGTCTACTTTTAATACTGATGTTGGAAATTGTACTGGTGCTGTCTTTTGCAAAAGCGGGAATAGCAAAAAGAACCATGCACAAAAGGGATAATATAAATCCCATTTTTTTCTTAAACATATGCGCCCTCCATTTTTTTATTCTTTGCTTAGTATATAGCATTTTTTTAAGACTATAATCAACTTGCGTTTATCTTACAAGATAATGACTTCCGTTAAGAATAAAGGGGCTGTGGAAAACCACAGCCCCTTTTGCAATCTGTTCATTCGTTTTATACAAGTACATTTCCGGAATGTACTTGACGGAATTCTTTATACTAACTCTAAAAGAACTTCCATAGCAGCGTCTCCCTTACGAAGACCTACCTTAACAATTCTGGTATATCCACCCTTACGGTCAACATACTTCGGTGCAATCTCATCGAAAAGCTTCTTTGCGATATCTACCTTCTTTGTATTCTTCTTTCTGCCGGCAGCCTCAGACGGTCTCTCTGTCGGAACATAGGTAGCTGCTAAAATCTGGCGACGAGCCTGAAGACGAGAGGGGAGATCCTTTTGAATGGACTTCTCTACTTCATCGTAAACCGTTACTTTCTTTCCGTCTACTACTTCCTTCACTCTCTTGCCGTCAGCGTCTTTCTTCGCTACCTTTGCCTTCACGACAACCATCTCATAGTTATCCTTTTCTCTTACGGAAAGGGCAATAAGCTTTTCTACCTGCTTACGAACTTCTTTTGCTCTTGCTTCAGTGGTGAAAACCTTGCCATAGCGAAGAACATCTGTAGTTAAGGATCTAAGCATAGCCTTTCTCGGTGCTGTAGCTTTTCCTAATTTTCTATACATTGCCATTTTAATTTCTCCTTATCCGTGCTTTTTAGTCTTATCGGGTAAAATCCTGAGTCCGGTTTATTCTTCCGGTGTGGAGAGTCCCAAGTTTAACTCACGTAATTTCGCAAGCACCTCTTCGAGGGACTTTCTTCCCAGGTTACGAACCTTCATCATGTCCTCCGGTGTCTTGGAAGTTAATTCCGAAACCGTATTGATCCCTGCTCTCTTCAAGCAGTTATAGGAACGGACACTGAGTTCCAGTTCATCAATATTCATTTCTAAAACTTTGTCCTTATCATCCTCTGCTTTTTCTACCATGAGCTGTGTTTCTGCCCCTTCAGAGGAAAGGGTTACAAAAAGATCCAGATGCTGGAACAGCATCTTTGCCGCAGCGGAAACTGCGTCTTGTGGAAGCATACCGCCATCGGTATATACATCCAAAGTCAGCTTGTCATAGTCCGTCATATTACCCACACGGGTATTTTCCACAGTCATATTGACTCTGTCTACAGGTGTATATAACGCATCCAAAAGTGTATATCCCTTCGGATACTGTGACGCCTTCTCTTTCACTGTCCCTACATAGCCTTGTCCCTTAGTGATCACTACTCCAATGGAGAGCTTTGCACCCTTCTCAAGACTTGCAATGCGCAAGTCAGGATTTATGATGACAAGTTCCGACTCTGCTTTAAAATCCGAAGCCTTCGCTTCCTCTTTATCACTGACTTCCAGATGTGCTTCAAGCTGCTCCACATCCTCCGGAATAGAAACTACCAGAGCTTTTAAGTTAGTTAAAACCTCGCTGTAGCTTTCCTTTACTCCGGGAATCTTATCTCCGGAAAGTCCTTGAATCTTAATTGCAGAAACCGCAGCCCCGGGCAGAGAGGACAGCATCATTCTCCGTAAAGAATTCCCCAAGGTCGCTCCATAGCCTCTTTCTAAAGGTTCACAGACAAAACGACCGAAGCGCTTATCCTCTGAAATTTCAAGAATTTCAATGTTTGGTTTTTCAAAATCAAACATGCCGCCTCCTTTTTTAGGCCAAACAGCCTTTGCTCCGCCAAGCAGAGCTCAGCTGTTAAGAATAAGAATCCACATTATTTCATGTGATTCTTGCTATGCATTATTACTTAGAGTACAACTCGACGATTAACATCTCGTTTACCGGTACATCGATATCTTCTCTGTGCGGTAAATTCTTAATGTTTGCACTCAACTTCTCTTCATCCATTTCCAACCAAGACGGAACCATTCTGCCGCCGGTTACTTCTGTGATGTCCTTATATCTCTGTGCAGTCTTCATGGACTCTTTAATAGCCACTACATCGCCTGCGGATACAAGGTAAGAAGGAATGTTTACAATCTTACCGTTTACGGTAACATGACGGTGGCCAACTACCTGTCTAGCCTCACGTCTTGTTCTAGCCATTCCCATACGGAAAATGACATTGTCCAGTCTGGACTCCAAGAGAACCATTAAGTTCTCACCGGTCTGACCGGGAAGTCTCTCTGCCTTTGCATAGTAGTTACGGAAAGGCTTCTCTAAAACACCGTAGATGAACTTTGCCTTCTGCTTTTCACGAAGCTGAAGACCGTACTCACTCATCTTTCTTCTGGCATTTAGCCTGTCTGTTTGATTTCTTGTCGACTCCCAAGAATACAGGGTCAAGTCCAAGTGACCTGCATCTTTTAAGCACAGGAACCTTATCTACTGCCATATTATCCTCCTAAATATCAAGTTCTGTCACTTTAAAAAGTAACCTCTCCAAAATTTGATACGCCCTTTACACCATCGGCTTCTTCGGGCTGACCAAATGGTCATACTGTTTACGTATAATGCTTACTCCGCTATAGCAGATTCTCTCTTATATAGCAGATTCTCTTCTTATAAATATGCCATTTATAGAATGATAAGCAAAACAATTATACTCTTCTGCGCTTCGGTGGGCGGCATCCGTTGTGGGGAACCGGTGTAACGTCCTTGATGGATGTTACTTCGAGTCCGTTTGCCTGTAAGGCACGAATCGCTGCTTCTCTTCCGGAACCCGGTCCTTTAACCATTACATCCACATACTTTAAGCCATGTACCAAAGCTGCCTTTACAGCAGTTTCAGCAGCCATCTGAGCTGCATATGGAGTAGATTTTCTTGAACCTCTAAATCCCAGACCACCGGCACTTGCCCATGAAAGAGCATTACCCTGAGCATCTGTCAATGTAACGATTGTGTTATTGAAAGATGATTGGATATGTGCCTGTCCGCGTTCAACGTTTTTCTTTACGCGCTTTTTTGTCACTCTCTTACCAGTTGACTTAGCCATAGTTAAACTAACCTACTTTCCTTTTTCATTTCTTCCTGTAATTAAAACATGAAGATCCTCTTAGTTACTTTTTAGACCTTACTTCTTCTTGTTAGCAACGGTCTTTCTTGGTCCCTTACGGGTTCTTGCATTGGTCTTGGTCTTCTGACCTCTTACCGGAAGTCCCTTTCTGTGACGGATTCCTCTGTAGCAACCAATCTCCTGTAAACGCTTGATGTTTAGAGCAATCTCCTCTACGAAGGTCACCCTCTACCATCTGGTTGTCTGCGATATAGTTGGCAAGATCCTTCACTTCATCATCTGTCAAGTCCTTCACTCTGGTATCCGGGTTAACGCCGGTAGCCTGAAGAATCTTATCAGCGGATGATCTTCCGATTCCATAGATGTAAGTCAAACCGATTTCGATTCGCTTTTCTCTAGGTAAATCCACACCTGCAATACGAGCCATCTTTGTTTCCTCCTGTTAATTAACCTTGTCTCTGCTTATGCTTAGGGTTTTCACAGATAATTCTGATGGAGCCCTTTCGCTTGATTACTTTGCATTTTTCGCAGATCGGTTTTACTGATGATCTTACTTTCATAAGTAAAATTCCCCTTTCCTTTACGAATTTGAACAGAGTTGCCGTATAATTCTAGCAAAACAGTCTATAAATGTAAAGCGAAACCTTTACTTATCTCTCCAGATAATTCTTCCCTTGGAAAGGTCATAGGGAGAAAGCTCGATCGTTACCTTGTCTCCGGGTAAGATACGAATATAATTCATACGAAGTTTTCCCGAGATGTGAGCAAGCACCTGATGTCCGTTTTCCAGTTCTACCTGGAACATGGCATTCGGTAACTTCTCCAGTACTTTTCCTGTAATTTCGATTACATCTGATTTCGACATACTCTGTTTATCCTTTCATGAGACTCAGGATTTCCGGTCCGTTGTCTGTGATTAATATTGTATTTTCATAATGTGCAGTCAGCTTCCCGTCAAAAGGAACTACTGTCCAGTCATTGGAAAGAACCCTTACTGCCGGATTTCCCTCTGTAATCATGGGTTCAATCGCAAGTGTCATTCCCGCCTGCAGTTTCGGTCCTTTTCTGTTCATTCGGTAATTTGGCACTTCAGGATCCATATGCACTTCATGTCCAATGCCATGTCCGACATATTCTTTAACCACGCCATAACCGCGGCTTTCAACGAAATCTCCGATAGTTCCGCAGATATCATTTAAATGATTTCCCGGTACAGCTTCCATAATTCCCTTAAAGAACGCTTCCCTCGCCGTATCCACCAGCCTCTTTGCTTCCGTGGAAATCTTTCCTACCGCCCAGGTCCGTGCCGCATCGGAGTGATAGCCCTTATAATTGGTTCCGATATCAAAGGAAACAATATCTCCTTCTTTCAAGATTCTATCTCTCGTCGGAATCCCGTGAATGAGCTCCTCATTTACGGAAACACAGCAAGCCGCCGGAAAGTCATATAGGTGTAAAAAGCTTGGTGTGCATCCTGCCTTTCGGATGAGACTTTCTGCATAATCGTTTAACTCTAAAGTACTTTTTCCGGGAGCAACTGCTTCTCCAACCTTTTCATGGACTTCCGCGAGTACTTTACCGGCATCCCGCATCAGTTCAATTTCTCTTTTAGACTTTATTTCAATCATGCTCAAACCTTTTCTTCTTTAGCTTCTTTTTTTAATAATTTCCTTTACTGTCTCAAAGACTTTATCCAGATTTTCCGTTCCGTCTATTTCTTCCAGAATATTTTCCTTCTTATAATAAGAAATAAGCGGTTCTGTCATTTCATGGTAAATCTTTAAACGGTTTTTCACGGTTTCCTCATTATCATCCTTACGCTGAATGAGTTCTGCTCCGCAAAGGTCACAAATCCCCTCTTTCTTCGGCTTCAGCGTCTCTACATGATAGATTGCATTGCAGGATGGACAGGTTCTTCTTCCTGCCATTCTTTTGATAATAAGATTGTCCGGAGCCTCCACATCAAGAGCAAGGTCTATCTTCTCTCCCTCTTTAGCCAAAGCCTCGGTGAGCGCTTCCGCCTGCGGAATGGTTCTTGGAAATCCGTCCAGGATGTATCCGTTCTTGCAATCCTCTTTATGAATTCGATCAAGAAGCATCGCAATGGTAATGTCATCGGGCACCAACTCACCCTTGTCCATAAAGCTCTTTGCCTTTTTTCCAAGCTCTGTTTCTTCCTTTAAGTTGGCTCTGAAAATATCCCCTGTCGAAATATGCGGCAAATGATATTCATTGGCAATGCGACTAGCCTGGCTTCCTTTTCCTGCACCGGGAGCACCTAACATAATTATTTTCATTTTCAGCCTCTTCTTAAGTGTGAAAAACCACTATGAGCCCCCTTAACTTACAGATATTCTATAAAAATCTGAAGCTAAGGAGGCTTATAGATTAATTGTCTAAGAATCCCTTATAATTACGAATTACCATCTGTGAGTCAATGGCCTTTAAGGTTTCTAAAACTACTCCTACGATAATCAGGAGAGAAGTTCCCGAAAAAGAGATACGACTCACGTTGAAGATTCCGGAAATAACGATAGGCACCAATGCAATGATAGCAAGCCCCGTTGCTCCGATAAAAATAATATAGCGAAGAATTCCATTTAAGTAATCGCTGGTCGGCTTACCTGGACGAATACCCGGAATGAAACCGCCCTGCTTTTTCATGTTATTTGCAACTTCCAAAGGATTAAATGAGATGGAAGTGTAGAAATAAGCAAAGAAATAAAGCAACACGATATAAAGTAATAATCCCAAAGAATAAATCGGTGCATTGGGATTTACCCAGGAACCGGAATTCAAAGCCATGATAATCTTACCGATGATGCTTCCGTTATCCACGTGAAGAATCTGTCCGAGTACAACCGGCATAGTCATAAGGGACGATGCGAAGATAACCGGCATAACGCTGGCCGTATTCACCTTAGAGGGATCTGCGACTGCTGTCCGCCAACCATTCCTCTTCCCTGTACTCGTCTACTATACTGTACCGGAATCCTTCTTTCCGCATCCTGCAGTACTACCGTAAAGCAGACCATGCAGAAGATTGCCGCCGCAATGATGATTGCCGCAACAACCATGGTCGCTACATTATGGTTCATAATGAAGCGCTCATATAAGGTTATAAAGTCTTGTGGAATAGCAGAAAGAATATTGAATAAGAGCACCAAGGAAATACCGTTTCCGACTCCCTTATCCGTCATTCTCTCACCAATCCACATCAGAAGTGCCGATCCCGCAGTCATTGCCACTACGCAAATGACAATGCCGGCAATCTTACGAAGAACACTTCCTTCTGCGTATCCAATCAAAAGTCCGGAACCGCCAAATCCTACTGCCATCGCTGTTGACTCCAAAAGAGCAAGTCCAATGGTTACGTATCTGGTATATTCCGTAAGTTTTCTTCTACCCTCTTCTCCATCCTTTTGCATCTCTTCCAGAGCCGGAATGGCTACTGTCAAGAGCTGAATGATAATGGAAGAAGTAATATAGGGTGTAATGGACAATGCAAATATACTGAGTTGCTCGAAGGATCCTCCGGTCATGGTGTTGAACCAACCGAAAGCATCGTTTCCGGCCATACTCTTAAATAAATCTCCAAAATATCCCGGATTTACACCCGGGATAGGAAGATTTGAGCCAAAACGAATTACTACAAGCATCAGGAATACGTAAATCAGTCGATTTCGTAAATCCTTCACCTTAAATGCATTTCGTATTGTTTGAAGCATTAAATCACCTCACAGGTTCCGCCACAAGCCTCAATCTTTTCTTTTGCACTCTGAGAAAATGCATTTACCTTAACGGTAAGCTTCTTTGTCAACTCTCCGTTTCCAAGAATCTTAACACCGTCATTTAACTTACGAACAATTCTCTTCTCCAGTAAGCTCTCCAGAGTAACCTCATCTCCTGCATTGAAACGGTCTTCCAATACGGAAACATTGATTCCGGTAATTACCTTAGAGTTGGGATCGGTGAATCCTCTCTTCGGGATTCGACGGAAGAGTGGCATCTGGCCACCTTCGAAACCAAGTCTTGGTGCACCGGAACGAGCCTTCTGTCCCTTATGTCCCTTACCTGCTGTCTTACCATTTCCTGAACCGTGGCCTCTGCCGCGACGGAAATTCTGGGAGTGCTTAGAGCCCTCTGCAGGTGATAACTTTGCTAACTCCATATTTCGCCTCCTTAGATTTCTTCCACTTTAACCAAGTGATTCACTCTCTGAATCATTCCCTTGGTAGCGCCGTTGTTGGGAAGCTCAACGGATTGACGAATCTTCTTTAATCCAAGAGCTTGCACAGTTGCCTTCTGCTTAGGGATGGCACCGATTGGAGACTTTACTAAAGTAATTCTTAATTTATCTGCCATGTTAACCCTCCCTTAACCTGTAATCTCTGCTACGGTCTTACCACGAAGAATAGCGAACTGCTCCGGTGTCTTCATGGAAGTAAGACCCTGTAATGTAGCATAAACTACATTTGTCTTATTATTGGATCCTAAGGATTTTGTACGGATGTTCTTGATTCCTGCGAGCTCGCAGACCATACGTGCCGGACCGCCGGCGATGATTCCGGTTCCTTCCGGAGCCTTCTTCAAAAGAACGGTGGAAGCACCGAACTTTCCGATGTAATCATGCGGAACGGACTTATCCTCATTTACAGGTACAGTAACCATATTTCTTACTGCAGCCTCTTTTGCCTTACGGATTGCTTCAGGAACCTCAGTTGCCTTACCGGTTCCGCAACCTACATGGCCATTACCGTCTCCTACTACAACAAGAGCGGAGAATCTCATGGTACGACCACCCTTAACAGTCTTCGCTACACGCTTGATAGCTACTACACTGTCATTCAGTTCTAACTGATTTGCGTCAATTTTTTCGCGCTTCATCTTAGTGATTTCTCCTCTCGATTAGAATACAAGTCCGGCTTCTCTTGCAGCATCTGCAAGGGCCTGAACCTTACCATGATACAGGAATCCTGCTCTGTCGAAAACGACTTCCTTGATTCCCTTGGCAACAGCCTTCTCAGCAATAGCCTTACCAACAAACTGAGCTGCCTCAATATTATCTGTAAACTGCAAATTTGCATTCTTATCTAAGGTAGAAGCTGCGCAGAGAGTTGTCCCTGCAACATCATCAATAAGCTGTGCATACATGTGCTTGTTTGAACGAAAAACTGCAAGACGAGGTCTTTCAGGAGTTCCGGACAAACGGTTTCTGATTCTTGCGTGCTTTTTTTGACGAAGCTCGGCTTTATTTTTCTTGCTAACCATTCTACTTTCCTCCTATTATTTCTTACCAGTCTTACCGACTTTACGACGGATAACTTCGGTAGCGTACTTGATTCCCTTGCCCTTATAGGGTTCCGGAGCTCTCTTACCGCGAATTTCCGCAGCATACTGACCAACCTTTTCCTTATCGATTCCTCTTACGAAAATGGTATTGGTTCCTTCCATTACGGTCTCTACACCCTCGGGATCTTCCATCGTTACAGGGTGGGAATATCCCAAAGTTAAAGTCAAGGTCTTACCCTGCTTTGCGGCTCTGTAACCTACACCGTTAATTTCAAGCTTCTTCTCGTAACCGTTCGATACACCCTCAACCATGTTGAAAAGTAAAGCTCTGCTCAGTCCGTGAAGAGACTTTTCTTTCTTATTGTCATTCGGACGAGTAACCACCAAGTGGCCATCCTCTTCCTTAATTGTAATTTCTTTTGCAAAGGTTCTCTCTAAGGTTCCCTTCGGTCCCTTTACCTTTACTACATTGTCCTTAATCTCAACAGTAACGCCTGCCGGGATCGCGACCGGTAATTTTCCGATACGTGACATAGTATACTCCTCTCTTAAATTCTCAGTAAAATACTGTTTCAGAAAATATATTCCGACAGATTACCATACAAAGGCAAGGACTTCTCCACCTACACCCTTTTGTCTTGCTTCCTTGTCGGTGATAACACCCTGGTTTGTAGAAATGATTGCAGTACCTAAACCGCCAAGCACTCTCGGCATATTCTCCTTGCCGGCATATACTCGAAGACCCGGCTTGGAAATCTTGCGAATTCCGGAGATAATCTTGTCGTTCTTTGTAGCTCCATACTTTAAGCCGATCTTAATGTCCTGGAACTTTCCGTTCTCTACAACTTCGCAGCTTGCGATGTATCCTTCTTTAAGAAGAATTTCAGCAATAGCCTTCTTCATCTTCGATGCCGGAATCAATACTGAATCATGTTTTGCAGTGTTTGCATTACGAATTCTTGTAAGCATATCTGCGATTGGATCACTCATACTCATGTTTACGGATATCCTTTCTTCTTTCTATTGGGATGCGCCCTATGCACTATCCTCTATTTGTAAACGAAATATCTTGTGCTTAAGCACAGGATATTCGTTTTACAATCATTTTACCAAGATGCCTTACGAACACCGGGGATTTCTCCCTTATATGCCAACTCACGGAAGCATACACGGCAGATTCCATACTTACGAAGTACGGAATGCGGACGTCCGCAAATCTTACATCTTGTATATTCTCTTGTGGAGAACTTTGCAGGTCTTTGCTGCTTTAATTTCATTGATAATTTTGCCATATTTTCCTCCGATTATTTCGCAAAAGGCATATTGAACAGGGTAAGAAGCTCTCTGGACTCTTCGTCAGTCTTCGCTGTTGTTACGAAGATGATATCCATTCCTCTAACCTTGTCTACCTTATCGAACTCGATTTCAGGGAAAATGATCTGCTCTTTAATTCCAAGGGCATAGTTTCCTCTGCCATCGAAGGCATTCGGGTTCACACCACGAAAGTCTCTTACTCGAGGAAGAGCCAAGTTGATGAGGCGATCAGCAAACTCATACATCTTCTCTCCGCGAAGAGTAACCTTACAACCAATAGCCTGTCCCTCTCTAATCTTAAAGTTTGCAACAGACTTTCTAGCCTTTGTGGTTACTGCGTGCTGTCCGGTAATGATCTCTAAATCACGTACTGCACTATCGAGAACCTTGGAATTTTCTTTGCTTCACCAACACCCATGTTGATGACGATTTTTTCAAGCTTTGGAATTTCGTTAACATTTTTATAGTTAAACTTCTTCTGCATAGCTTCTTTGATTTCGCTATTGTAAATATCCTTTAATCTAGCCATCTTTCATTCCTCCTTTCTCTTAGTCAATAACCTTGCCGGTCTTCTTCGCTACACGTACCTTCTTGCCGTCCTCTACCTTGAATCCGACTCTGGTTGCCTGTCCGTCAACTACAAGCATAACATTGGATGCATCTAAAGCAGCTTCCTTCTTTAAGAGTCCACCCTGCGGGTTAGCCTGGCTCGGCTTCTGGTGCTTGGTTACCATATTGCAACCTTCTACCACTACCTTATTGGTCTTCGGATCGAAGGATAAAACCTTACCTTCTTTACCCTTATCTTTACCGGTAATGATTCTTACCATATCGTCTTTCTTAATTCTACGCATACGGCTCCCCTCCTTATAATACTTCCGGGGCAAGGGAAACGATCTTCATATAACCATGATCTCTTAACTCTCTTGCTACCGGTCCAAAGATACGGGTGCCCTTCGGAGTATTATCCTCCTTGAGGATTACCGCTGCGTTTTCATCGAAACGGATATAGCTTCCGTCTTTTCTTCTTGTTTCGTCAACAGTACGAACCACAACAGCCTTTACAACATCACCCTTTTTAACCTGTCCGCCCGGAATAGCATCCTTTACGGAAGCCACAATAGTATCTCCAATAGCGGCATATCTTCTGGTTGAACCACCCATAACGCGGATGCAAAGAAGCTCTCTTGCACCTGTGTTATCAGCAACTCTCAGTCTTGTTTCCTGCTGAATCATATATGCTCCTTCCTTGCTCCTAAATTACTTCGCCTTCTCAAGGATAGAAACGAGTCTCCATCTCTTGGTCTTGGACAAAGGTCTGGTTGCCATTACCTTTACAGTATCTCCCTCACCGGCCTCATTGTTCTCGTCATGAGCGTAAATCTTAACGGTACGCTTTACAATCTTTCCAATAAGAGGGTGCTTCACGTGATCTTCAATAGCGATAACGATGGTCTTGTCCATCTTTGCACTAACCACCTTACCGGTACGGGTTTCTCAGATTTCTTTCCATTATTCTGTTCTCCCTTCTCACGCTTTCGCTTTCTCAGTGATAACAGTCTGAATCCGAGCGATGTTTTTCCGAACCTCGGTAATGCGGGCTGTATTATCCAACTGATTGGTTGCATTCTGGAATCGCAGATTGAAAAGTTCTTTCTTTGCGGAAACCAGCTCTTCATTCAGCTGCTCAGCTGACTTTGCCTTCAGCTCTTCTAAATAAGTATTCTTTTTCATTAGTTATCACCGCCTTCCAGATCTGCTTTTGCGACGATCTTGCAGTTACAGGGAAGCTTGTGAGAAGCAAGTCTTAAAGCCTCTCTTGCAATTTCCTCCGGTACACCGGCAATCTCGAATAAAACGCGGCCCGGCTTAATAACCGCTACCCAGTAATCGGTAGCACCCTTTCCGGATCCCATACGTACTCCTAACGGCTTAGCAGAAACGGGCTTATCCGGGAAAATATCGATCCAAACCTTACCACCACGCTTGATGTATCTTGTAAGGGCAACTCTGGCTGCCTCGATCTGATTGGATCTGATCCAACAAGGTTCTGTGGAAACAATACCGAACTCTCCGTGGCTGATAGTATTTCCTCTAGAAGCCTTACCGGTCATTCTGCCACGCATCTGCTTACGGAATTTCGTTCTCTTAGGCATTAACATAGTTATTTCTCGCTCCCTTCCTTATTTTTCTTGGCAGGAAGAACCTCGCCCTTATAAATCCAAACCTTTACACCTAATTTTCCATAGGTTGTATCAGCTTCTGCAAATCCATAGTCGATGTCTGCACGAAGAGTCTGAAGAGGAATTGTTCCCTCGCTATAGAATTCTCTTCTTGCAATATCAGCACCACCAAGACGTCCGCCTACGGAAGCTTTGATTCCGAGTGCTCCTGCCTTCATGGTTCTACTCATAGCCTGCTTCAATGCTCTACGGAAAGAAACACGGTTCTCCAGAGAAAGCGCAATGCTCTCTGCAACAAGCTGTGCATCTCTATCCGGTCTCTTGATTTCCTTGATATCGATAAAGATATTTCTGCTTGTAAACTTCTGTACTTCTTTCTTCAACTTCTCGATTTCTGCTCCCGCCTTACCGATAACATAACCCGGCTTAGCAGTGTAAATTGTTACGCGAACCTTATCCTCAGCTGCTCTTTCGATTTCAATCTTAGAGACATTTGCGGAATACAGTTTTTTCTTTAAAAACTCTCTGATCTTATGATCTTCGATAAGTGTATCAGCAAAGTTTTTCTTGTCTGCGTACCATTTGGAATTCCAGTCCTTAATGATACCGACTCTCATACCGTGCGGATTGACTTTCTGTCCCATTCCTTGCCTCCTTTTACTTTCTTTCGTCCAAAATAACAGTGATGTGAGAGCTTCTCTTGAAGATTCTGTAAGCTCTTCCCTGTGCTCTGGGATGAATTCTCTTTAATGTCGGTGCGCAGTTTGCGAAGCACTCTGCAACATAAAGTGTATCCCTGTTCATATTGTTATTGTTCTCTGCATTTGCAGCTGCGGACTCAAGAAGTTTCTTAACCAATGTAGAAGCATATCTTGGGTTGTAGGTTACAATTCCTAAGGCCTCTTCCAATCCCTTGCCACGAATAGCATCTAAAACAAAGCAAGCTTTCTGTACAGATACTCTAGCATAAGAAAGCTTAGCGGAAGGTCTTTTATCGCTGTTTGCATTTCTCTCTCTTTTAATCTGAGATCTATGACCCTTTGACATTTTTCATGTCCTCCTTTCAATTATGCAGATTATCCTCTTCTTTCGTCGCCGTTACCGTGGTGTCCGCGGTATGTTCTTGTTGCAACGAATTCGCCTAACTTATGTCCAACCATGTCTTCTGTAACATATACAGGTACATGCTTTCTTCCGTCATGAACCGCAATAGTGTGTCCAACAAATGACGGGAAGATTGTGGAACGACGAGACCAGGTTTTTACAACTGTCTTTTGATTCTGTGCATTCAGTGCATCTACTGCCTTTAAAAGACTCTGATCTGCAAATGGTCCTTTTTTAATAGAACGTGCCATTATTCTTTCTCCTCCTCAATTATTTGATGGCTCTACCATCACGTCTTCTTACGATAAGCTTATTGGAAAGCTTCTTCTTGTTTCTGGTCTTCAATCCAAGTGCAGGCTTACCCCAAGGTGTGCAAGGTCCGCTCCGTCCGATAGGCGCTCTACCTTCTCCACCTCCGTGCGGGTGATCGTTGGGGTTCATTACGGAACCGCGGACTGTCGGGCGGATACCCATGTGACGCTTTCTACCTGCCTTACCGAGGTTAATGAGGTTGTGGTCTCCGTTTCCTACTACACCGATCGTTGCACGGCACTGGATGGGAACCATTCTCATCTCACCGGAAGGAAGTCTTAAAGTTGCATACTTTCCTTCTCTTGCCATAAGCTGCGCAGCATTACCTGCGGAACGAACGAGCTGAGCACCCTTACCCGGCTTTAACTCGATGGCGTGAATCTCGGAACCTACAGGGATAACAGCGAGAGGTAAGCAGTTTCCTACTCTTGCCTCAGCCTGCTCTCCGGACATAACCTTCATGCCGTCTGTAAGACCGTTCGGCGCAAGGATATATGCCTTGGAACCGTCTTCGTAAGAAAGAAGCGCGATGTTTGCGGAACGGTTCGGATCGTACTCGATACCGACAACAGTTGCAACAACTCCGTCCTTCGCATTTCTCTTAAAATCAATGATTCTATACTTCTGCTTATTTCCGCCGCCGTGGTGACGAACCGTAATCTTACCCTGGTTGTTTCTTCCGGCAGTCTTCTTGTTCTTCGCCAGAAGGGACTTTTCCGGGGTCTTCTTTGTGATTTCAGAGAAGTCTGAACCGGTCATATTTCTTCTGGACGGTGTATAAGCTTTATATGTCTTAATACCCATGAATACTTTTCTCCTTTTTCTTCCTGCGTATAATTGAGAAATTTTTTCACGCAGGTCTTTACTTAATTACAGAGCGCTGAAAATCTCGATTTCCTTGGACTCAGCTGCCAGTGTAACGATTGCTTTCTTTCTCTTTGCCGTCTTTCCGAATACCATACCTCTTCTCTTGGTCTTACCTTCCAAGTTCATGGTGTTGACAGCCTTTACCTTTGTTCCTTCGAACATCTTCTCTACAGCTTCTTTAATCTGAACCTTGTTTGCTTCAGGATGAACCAAGAAGGTATACTTCTTCTCAGCCATGTCAGCCATAGACTTCTCTGTTACTACAGGACGAAGGATAACATCAAAATATTGTAAGTTAGCCATTATGCGTATACCTCCTCAACCTTTAAAAGAGCCGCCTTAGTAGCTAATACAGTGCCGTATCTCAGAACATCATAAACATTTAATTCGTTTACCTGAGCAGTCTTTACATCTGGATGTTTCTTGCGGAAAGCACGGTATTCTTATCATTTTCATCTAAGAGAACGAAAGCCTTCTGTACATTAAGAGCATTCAGCATGTTCTGGAAATTCTTGGTCTTGATTTCATCGAAATGAATCTCATCCACAACAATCAGCTTATTCTCAGCCACCGCATTGGATAATGCAGACTTTAATGCAGCTCTCTTCTCTTTCTTGTTCATGGTAGTGGTGTAATCTCTCGGTGTCGGAGCAAATACTACTCCACCGCCCTTCCACTGCGGAGCACGAATGGAACCCTGTCTTGCATGACCTGTTCCCTTCTGTCTCCATGGCTTTCTTCCTCCTCCGGAAACTTCCGCACGAGTTAAGGCCTTCTGTGTGCCTTGACGTTTATTGGCAAGCTGTGCCACAACTGCAAGGTGTAATAAGTGCTCGTGAACCGGTGCTGCGAAAATCGCATCATTCAGATCCATCTTGCCAACTTCCTTACCCTGCATATTAAATACAGATACGTTAGCCATTACTATGTTCCTCCTTCCTTTCGTCTTAGGACTTTACAGCTTCTTTGATAGTAACAAGAGCTTTCTTTGGTCCGGGAACCGCACCCTTTACAAGGATAAGTCCTTTCTGCATCAACCTTTACTACGGTAAGATTCTGTGTTGTAACCTTTACCGCACCCATGTGAGAAGGCATTGCCTTACCCGGAAGTACTCTGGACGGTGTTGCAGACGGTCCGTTGGAACCCTGATGACGATGGAACTTGGAACCGTGAGTCATTGGTCCTCTGTGCTGTCCATACTTCTTAATAACAGATGCAAATCCCTTACCCTTGGAAGTAGCGCTTACGTCTACCTTATCTCCGTCAGCAAAGATATCTGCCTTAATCTCATCTTTTACCTTGTACTCTTCTGCATTTTCAAAACGGAACTCTCTTAAGAATCTCTTGCAGGAAACGCCGGCCTTGTCGAACTGTCCCTTAAGGGGCTTATTCACCAGCTTCTCTCTCTTCTCTAAAAATCCCACCTGAACTGCCTTGTAACCGTCGTTCTCAAGGGTCTTTACCTGAGTAACCACACAGGGACCTGCCTGAAGTACAGTTACTGGAATCAACACGCCGTTCTCATCCCAAATCTGTGTCATTCCTACTTTTGTTGCCAAAATAGCTTTCTTCATTTGTTCTCCTTTCTACAGCGGAACCGTAATCGGTTCATACTAGAATTATTTGTTTTTCATCTTGATGTCTACGAATACACCTGCAGGCATTTCCAGTCTCTGAAGACTGTCCATGGTCTTCTGGTTCGGATTGATGACATCGATCAATCTCTTGTGTGTTCTCTGCTCGAACTGCTCGCGAGAGTCCTTGTACTTATGTACCGCACGAAGGATGGTAACTACTTCCTTCTTCGTGGGAAGTGGTACAGGGCCGGAAACCTGAGAGCCTGTCTTCTTGCAGTTCTCTACGATTTTTGCGGCTGATTCGTCCACAAGGCTATGCTCGTAAGCCTTTAAGGTGATTCTCATTACTTGACTTGCCATAAAAAAAGTCGCCTCCTATCGGGTTATTGACGATAAGTTGGTGACTGTACACGTTTCCGCGCGTATCTCATATAAATACACACGCCGCACCCGCTGCTTGGTGCTTAAATTGTAGTACAGTGACCTGCCGTCAGTTTCTAAACTTGACATTCGCTCCGGAAAGTTCTCTCTAGGTACTTATGCCTTGCGGTTTTCGTCTCTATAGTAATCTTTTCCTTCATCGCTATCATGCCACAGCCGTACAAGGATATCACAAAGTCCGCAGTCTGACAAGGGATTTTTTACAAGTTTTGTATTTAATGACAAACAATAAATAAACTGTTTTTCCTAGCGCTAGAGCGGATTTTGCTACACTCGTCTCCATCAAAAACACGCTACCGTGCGTGTCATAGATTCTATATCAAAAAAGAAGGCTTGTAAAGCCCTCTTTTTTCTTCTTATCCTATTTACGGTTTTTTCATTTTCCATTTTCCATTCCGTAAACACTCCCGGCCGGCAGCAATTTCTACTCGGCATCGATATTCTTTAAAAATTTCTCCGTGTAATCCATACTATGGTCCGGCTCCACCCACATCGCTTCTATTTCCGTAGAATAGTCCTTCCTCATCTTTTCAATCAGCGCTTTCCCCTCCTCGACAGGAAGAATGAAGAGTGCCGTGGAAAGTGCATCTGCAATCCCGGAGTCTTTAGTCAGTATTGTAACAGAGCGATGCAATGTTGCAGGATACCTTGAATCCGGATCCACAATATGTGCATACCGAACTCCCTCCACCGTAAAATAGCGCTCATAGTCTCCACTCGTAACCAAGGAGATATCCTCAATTTCACCGGATACGGCATAGGGCTCATCCTCTATACCGTCTATATAGAAAGGATTTTGTACCGGGCAAATCCATTTTGTGCCGTCTCCCTTTCTTCCGATAGCCCGAAGATTTCCTCCTATATTTAATAGGTAAGATTTACCGCCCTCCTTTTCCAAGAGCTCCGCCACTCTTTCCACTGCCCAGCCCTTCGCAATTCCGCCAACATCCAGTCGAAGCGCGGGATCTTTAAAGTAAACGGTGGAATTTTCCTCATCTAAAATCAAATCCTCGATATTACAGTGCTGTGCAGCTTCCAACAAAGCGGCATCATCGGGAAGAGAAGCATTTTCCGGATCGGCAATTCTGCTTCCCGTTTGTCATGCCAAAGAGAAAGCACCGAGCCATAGGCAATATTCACCTTCCCGTCCGTACTTTCATAGATTCCCTTTCCGAACTTGAGTAGCGCCATGATATCCGGATCCACTTTAACAGGAGCCTGTCCCGCCTCTTCGTTTACCCTCTTTAAGTTTTCTATCCCCGGATAGTCGCTATAGACATCAAAGAGCTTATGGTAATACAAGAGCTTTTCGTGAATCAACTCTGTCTTGGCCTGAAATTCCTTCTCGTTTCTCTCATATCCTATGACCATGGACGCCGTATTAAAAACATCCGTGAACTGGTCCTGATAACGCTCCTTCTTCCCGCAGGCGGAGAGTAAAAAAAGAAAAAGGACAAAACAAGAGATGAATCGGACAAGCCGCGAACCTTTTCCCCTAAACAGATTTTTCATATCGTTTTCCCTCTATTACTTTTACTTTCATTACTTGTACTTTCATTACTTGTACTTTCATTACTTGTACAGCTTTACTTGTACTGCTTTACTTTTATTGCTCTACTTTTATCGCTTTACTTTTGTTGCTTTATCAACCACGCCCCTGTCCCTCTACTTCTATTGCAGTAGTTTTACTTCTTATTTTCTCTACCATAAATAACGGCTTGATCAAAATATTTTTCATAATACAGAAGATAGTTAGAAAAAGCTATAATAATCTTTCGAAAAAATTCAAGATATTATTTTTCTGTTCGAATATCATAAATTTAAGCTTTCCCGAAGAGACGCCACCAGGCAAGCGGTTTATTCTTTCCGCGCTTCCCACCGATAAAAATAGTGACGCAATACCACTTTTTATCAAGGAGGATGCCATGTTGCCAAAAAAGCGATTGATGATTTTATTTTTTCTCTTCTTATTCCTTTTCCCCGGGAAAAGCGCATTTGCAGATAAAGGAACCTGGGTGATGACAAAGAAGGAATGGACCTATGTGGATTCTTATGGAAAACCCATTCCCGGTTGGTTGGAGCACAAGGGAGATTGGTACTATATCGACCCCGCAAGGGAACGTATGCTCACAGGCTGGCTCTTTCATAACGGAAAATGGTATTTCTGAGCAACAGATTGAAGAGTCTCGGAAAAATGTATCAATCTTGGTGCACAATAGACGGCTATGCCTACTACTTCGACGAAAGCGGAGCAATGGCGGAAAAAACCACGGTACAAGGGAGGTATCCGGTAAATGAAAACGGACAATACCTGGGGAATGACGGAAAACCGCAGTACTACGAGAAAAGTATCTTTCGCACAAAACCGAGTACGGTTATGGACGAACTCATGGCAAGGGCAAAGCGAGAGCAAGAGGAGCTTCCCGAAATACAGATTGGAGGAATAGGAAACCCTACTTTTTTAGCCCGATACGGTCATAACCCGAACGGAATCTTTGACCCCGGCCCCCAAAATCCTTGGGCGGAAAAGGACAATATCGACATGGAGCAGTACAACATGAAAGAAGAAGACTTTTTTGACTTTCCCGACACAGATGACGGTGAAGAGGACCGGGAGGAGGAAGCGGAAGAAGAGGATGAAGAGGATGACTAGCAAACGAAAAATATAACAAGACAAAGAAACTATTTAGCGCAAAGCATCCCTCACGATAATAGCACACAAAATTAAGCACAAATTAAGCATGAAGCAAACACAGCATGAAAGTCAAGGAGGACAGTACATGAAAATCAGAAGCGCAAAACAGTTTTTCGGAACAATGCTCATGATATCCCTTTTATCCCTATTATCTTCCATCCCCGCCTTTTCCTGCGGTTGGACTAGGGGTATCTCCAGGAATGCCTGGTGGTTTGATTTGGGAAATGGTAATTTCCATAAATCCACTTGGCAATGGTTAGACGGAAACCGTGACGGCATTGCCGAGTCCTATTGTTTTGATGCAAATGGTTGGATGTATTCCAATACAACGACCCCCGACGGTTATACCGTAAACGAAAACGGTGCATGGACAGAGCAAGGAATTGTGCAGAGGCGTTTTGTAGCCGTAGCCGCAGGCTCTCAAAGGGGAGCAGAGCTCAGCAACAGCCAAGGCGCTACAGCTGATAGAACCAGGACTTCTCAGGCGGATTATCTTCGCAACAAAGAAAGTTCCAGAAACGAAGTTCTGGAACGAATCAATCTCTTTCGACAGCAAAAGGGTCTTCCAAGGCTTAAGCAAAATGAACATCTCCAAACTCTTGCACAGATTCGAGCCGGAGAAATTTCCGCCTCATATACTCATGTCCGTCCCGGTACCGGAAAGCCCTTGGGCTGGAGAGACGGAGTGAACGGGGAAATGATCATGAGAATGGTGGATACTCCCTCCGCCGCTGTTGCCGCATGGGAAAGCAGCGGGGAGCACAACCGGCTCATGAGCCAAAGTTCGTATCAAACTGTCGGTACAGGGTACTATGTGAATGAGGCCGGGGAAGAGTCTTGGGTTGTACTGTTCGCCAATTAATCCTTCTTACACTCTTTCATCCCTTCATGAATCTTATCCGCCATATACTGAAGCATTTCCCTTGTCATGCCCGGGTAAACTCCAATCCAGAAGGTATTTTCCATAATGAACTCGGTATTCTTAAGCTCTCCCACCACACGATAAGCATCCGTTCCTCTGATCTGATCAAAGCACGGATGCTTAATCAGATTTCCGGAGAAGAGAAGTCTTGTCTGGATATTCGCATTTTCCAAGAAGGCGGTTAAATCATTTCGCTTAATCCCCGCGTCCTCCTTCACGGAAATCAGGAAGCCGAACCAAGAAGGATCCGAATTTACAGCCGCCTCCGGAAGAATTAAGCCCTCTATGTCAGAAAGGGCCTCCTTTAAAAATGCCCAGTTTGCCTTCCTCTTTTCGATGAATGTCGGGAATTTCTTCAGCTGCTCTACACCGACTGCTGCCTGCATGTCGGTTACCTTTAAGTTATAGCCAAAGTGGCTATAGGTATACTTATGGTCGTAGCCTTTTGGAAGTTGTCCGTATTGTCCCGAAAAACGATGCTTACAGAAATTATCCTGTCCGGAAGGGCAGATACAATCCCGTCCCCAATCTCTATAGGAAAGAATCAAGCGACTTAACTTACTGTTATTGGTATAAACACAACCGCCCTCTCCCATGGTCATGTGGTGAGGCGGGTAGAAAGAACTGGTTCCAATATCTCCCCATGTGCCCGTAAAACGGGTTTCTCCGTCTATGGTGTATCGGGATCCCAAGGCATCGCAATTATCCTCGATGAGCCAAAGTCCGTGCTTATCACAGAACTTCTTGATTACTTCCAAGTTAAAAGGATTTCCAAGAGTATGTGCAATCATGACTGCCTTTGTCTTTTTTGGAAAGTGCCTCTTCCAGCATTCTTACATCTATATTGTATTCCGGCACTGTCACATCCAGAAATACCGGAATCGCTCCATATTGAAGTATAGGCGTCACCGTAGTCGGAAATCCGCATGCTACCGTAATCACCTCGTCTCCCCTTTTAATCTGCCTCTCTCCGAGCTCAGGCGCTGTAAGTGTCATAAAGGCAAGAAGATTTGCCGAGGATCCGGAGTTTACAAGATAAGCATTTTTTACCCCTATCCACTCTGCAAATTTCTTCTCAAATTCGTCTGCAAATCGTCCTGTGGTTAGCCAAAAATCCAGGGTGGCATCGGTTAAGGACAACATTTCCTTTTCGTCAAATACGCGGGAAGCATAGCTTACTCTGTCTCCCGGTACAAAATCCTTTTTCTTTTCCTTGAAGCTGTGGTAGTATTCCGCAACCAGGGCTTTGATCTCTTCTCTGGCTTCCGCCTCATTCTTCCATCTTTCCATATTAATCTCCTTACTGTATAACTTTTATTTCTTCTATTATTCTCCGTATTTTTTATATCTTTTGTTTTCTATGTATTCTGTTTGCTGTGTATTCTGTTTCCTGTGTATTCTGTTTCCTGTGTTTTCTATATCTTCTCTGTCCTGCAGTTTGATTATTTTGCAAGTGATAGATGAGAAAGCTGTAATTGGGTATAAAAATGCTCTCCCTCAATAGCTTATCACAAGCATTTTATACAATTCCCTGCACCAAAAAAGACTCTAGCATATCCCAGAGTCTTTTTCTACTTTTCCTTATTGTATTTTACGATGCAATACTCAGGAAAATATTGCGCCTTCTGCAAAAAATATAAGCAAAAGGGAGATTTCCTTGAAAAATAAAATTTTTATTTCCTTGCTTCTTCCAAGGCTTTCTCTACCGCATGAGCAATCCCTTCTCCACTGGTAGTGGCTCCTGCCACTGCATCCACATCCGTACTTTGCTTTTCCAAAATTTCCGGAATCACCTGCTTTTCTGCATCAAAGAAATATTCTTCATCGTCCTTGGTTTTCACAATGTCGATGGCAGTAATCTTTCCCCCGGAAATGGTGACTTTCACTTCCACATTGCCGTTGTAGGCGGAAGCCTTGCCGAAGTATTCTCCGTCTTTATAGGCTCCGGATGCACTATTCCCATCAGCACCTTGAGAATCGGAAGAAGCATCCGTAGAATTTGCAGAGGCTTTATCTCCGCCAGCTTCTACTGCTTTTTCAGACAAACCGCTTTCTTCTAAGCTTCCATCCGTGGTTTCCGCTACAGTTTCCTGCTTTCTGATTTTATCCACATTGGCTTCCAATGCTGCTCGGTATTTTCCGGTACTGTAAAAGCCGCTTAGAAAAAGACAAACAATGGGTAAAATCCCCGCAATACGAAGTAGGGGGAATACCTTTTTCTCCTTGCTTTCCTTTTGCATTCTATACTGTCTAATCCGTAGGAATCCGTAGAATCCAAAAATGAAGCTATATAGCATCAAGGTGAAGAAATACTCTCCCTTTCCTCGAATCAGCGCTCCTTGATAGATAAAGAAAATGTGCAGGTACAAAAGCAGGTAAAAAAGATAGGACCAGTTTTGCAGCTTCTTCCAGCTCTTAGCCTGCATTTTCCGCCGAACACTCTGAAAGGAAGTAATAGTAAGAGGAATCAACAGGAGAATCATCAGGCAGGATACAATGGCTGCATGGAGCTCCATCAGGCTGATATGCCCCTGTCCGAAGAATAAGGCACCGAAATATTTTCCGCCAAATGCCAGGTTATGGGCCAGGGTAATGAGGGAGGCACAGATTGCCATTTCCCCTCGAAGAAGATAAATCGTCTTTCTTCCGGCAAAGCTCTTAGGAAGCACGGGAGCCTGCATAACCCAAATAAAGAGAGAACCTGCCAGCACGCCCCTTTGCATGATTTTCTTAAAAAAGAAATCCAAAAAGGGAAGTCCTCCCTCCCTTGGATAAAAAATGCTTACCAAGGAAAGGAGGATACAAATCCCATACAACACTGCCGGCTTCTTCTTTAATGCTTTTCCAAAGAAATGGAAAAATGCTAAACTGCATAGTAAAGTAAGAGTCAAGATCATTGTACGACTACCTCGAACTGTACATCAGGATATCCGTCTGCCTTTATTGTTACGGGATAGGTTCCGGGTCCGTCAAAGTACTTTACTTCCACATCGTCCTTCTTGTAACTCGCCTCGGTATTTACGCTACCGTCTTCATTGAAATATTCTTTCCGAATCTTCTTCCGGCACCGCCCTTAAACTCCTTCTCTCCGATGGTTGCAGAGCTTGTAGAAGCAATGTAGTTTGCAATAGTCAGCTGATCTGCGTTTTCCGCAAGGCTTAACTTGTTATTTTCAAAATGGAAGTCCTCCGCCTTTAAGCCGGATTCTACCAGTACCTTGAAGGATACATCGGAAAGATTGTCGTTAGAGAACACCAGCTGGTACTTTCCGGGAGTCATTTCCTTAGGCAGTACCAAAACTCCTGCAGTTTCCGTATTTACCTCGCCCTTAACTTCACTCTTTCTGCTGATAACCTTGCCCAGGCTGTAGCTGTCTTCTCCGGTGGAAAGCTGATAATTCACCTTTGTTCCTTCCGGACTGTAGCTTACCTTCTCATCACCGCTGACACTGTACTCGGAAGGTGCAATCTTCTTTACATGAAGACTTACGGGAACCTCCACATCATCCTCATCCATTAAGAAATAGGTAATCTTTACAATGTCCTTGTCCTGCATATCTTCAAAACGCTTAAACTCTTTCTGCGCCTTATGGTTGGTGTCCTCAAAAGCCACAGCGGAAAATGCCAGTTCCTCCGGCTTTAACCAGATATTGTCCTCATGCTTTAAGCCGTACTTTGCGCCGTCCTTGGTTTC
The DNA here is from genome assembly GCA_916439225.1 of uncultured Oribacterium sp. Lineage (GTDB taxonomy): Bacteria > Bacillota > Clostridia > Lachnospirales > Lachnospiraceae > Oribacterium. The sequence continues at coordinate 36,123 of CAKAHF010000002.1, forward strand.
CAGAATCGCAGCCTGTACAATTTCAGAGTCAATGTCCAAACCGCTGACTTCGATTTCATAATTTCCGTAGGAAGAAGTAGTGGTAATCTCAGCTTCAATATCCTTACCCTCAGTGGTCGTCCCCTGCGTCTTGGAAAGGGTTCCGTCGGAGTTTAATACCTTATACTCCTTAGGCTCGCTACTTACTTCACTTTCAATAGCTCCCATCAGGGTAAGAAGCGCGTTCTTGCTTTCCTTCTTCTCCTCTAAAGCCTTCTTGGCATCCTCATAGAGAGACTTCGGAATCGCAACATTTACATGCTTAATTCCCTTATAAATGGAGCCTTCTCCCTCTACTGCACCGTCCGCCATCACAAACTTCTCCACCTTCTCCTTCGTGGGAGAACTTACACTGTCATACATCCCGGTTTCTCTGAAGCCGTCCTTTGCAACTAAATCCTCCGCTTCCAGATCTGCCTTCAAATCTTTCCCTCTTCCGGAGCAATATCCTTTAACTCTCCATAGTAGAAATCTGCATACGGAACAGTCATCTTCACAAAGACATAGTCAGCTTTCTCTGTAGCTGCCATCGTTGTTTCAGCCGCCTTTTCCGTTTCAGCAGTAGTGGATACTTCCTCCTGCTTTTTTCCGCAAGCCAATACAGAGGATGCCAAAATGATTGTCGACGCCCCAAGAATCCAAGTTTTTCTCATACTTTCCCTTTCCCTCCAATAAATATTTCTCACTATCTATCAAGGCCCTACAGAGAACACTCGTTTCCCTTATTAAACGAGAACCCGTGTGCTTTGCGAGCAATACTCGTTATGAATACAAAAAGCATCCTCCTATTCATAAATAGGCTGATACTTTTTTGAAGTTCATTAGCCCGGATAGTAAGAACAAACCAATGGTTAGTTTTAACTATCTTTTACAGGCTGTATTATGACAGAGGTAAGAAAGCTTGTCAATTATATTTTGTATAATATAAATCTTATTTAATGATTCCGGCAAATTATGAATTTGTAGTATTTTTTAATAAAATACAAGAATAAAAAGTCATCACACAGCTTAAGGGCCCTTTTTTGTTACAGGAATCCTGTACTGAAAAAATATACGCTCCAATTCTTTGAGCTGCTTCATTCCTTTCTTATCTGCAGGAAGGACAAGGAACTGATATGGGCCATTTTTTCTATGAAGCTCCAAAGTATAGGTACCGCACCATTTTGCATGGGTATAATAAATATGTACTGTCCTTATCTCTGAGAAGGGAACATCCCGTCTTCCCCTGTAGCAAAAACCGGCATGGACATATAAGGTATTCTCCGTAATATGGTATCGATCCCAAAAACGCCCGCCGGTTTTCAGAATCGAAAGCCTTCTATAAAACCAAAGTAGCAGAAGAAAGAACAAAAGCACATAAACCAGGGGAAAAAGGGGATGCCTTACTATTATTTCTAAAGCACTTTTCAAATTACTTAGCATACTTATCATACTTAGCATACTTTTCACCTATCCCCATTCCCTCACACCAACCCGGTGCTTTTTAAGAGCTTTTTTCAATTCCTCGAGCTTCTGAAGTTCCTTCTTATTCGTACCGATCATAAAGACTTTTGCGATTCCCTTCTTCCGCTGAATTTACGATATAGCGTCTGCCGCCTCTCCCGGAGGCATAGCTGATGTGCACCGCTGCCATTTCCGAGAACGGCACTACGCGTCTTCCTATACAGTAAAATGCAGCATGAATATAAAGAGTATCTCCCACAATATGAAACGGTTCCCAAAACTTCCCGCCGGTCCGGAGAATAGATATTCTGCGGAACAGCCAAAAGGCGCAGACTGCCGCTAAGAGATAATGAAACGGATTGAAAAGCGGATTCATTAACCACTCTTGCAGGGTAATAGAAAACTTTTCCAGTATCTCCGTCATCTCTTCCGGCCTTTCTTCTCAGAAGGGACATTCTTTTTCAAAAAACACATAGATAAAAGAACACGCATCTTAATATCCCCATTTTCTTACGGCAATCCTGTGCTGAAAAAGTGCACGCTCCAAGTCTTTGAGCTGCCTCTTTCCTTTCTCATCTGCAGAAATAACAAAGCGCTTATTCAGACCTTTTTCTCTATGAATCTGCACGGTAAACCTTGCGCCCCCTTTTCCTCTGACATAATCAATATCTACAGTCTTCATCTCCGCGAAAGGAACATCCCGCCTTCCTATACAGAAAAGCCCGGCATGAATATATAAGGTATCCCCCGTAATATGATAGCTATCCCAAAAATGTCCTCCGGTTTTCAGAATCGAAAATCTTCGGTAAAGACAAAGTAGCTGAAGAAATAGAAAAACCCCAAAGAGTAGGAGAAAAAAGGAATCCCCTGACCTGGATTGTAAACCGGTTTGCAGATAAGACAGCCACTCACTCAGCATTCTTTTTACCCTTTCTTTTCAAAGGTCTCCGGAGAATAGTAAACCACCTGTGTTCCTCCGTTTTCAAAGGAAAAAGGAATATATAGGAGATCCCGCATGGCTTCCATAACCCCCTCTTGTCTTTCTTTCTCCACATAGAACAGCAGGAAGCCTCCGCCGCCTGCCCCTAGCAGCTTTCCGCCAAGCGCACCGGCACGAAGTCCCATTTCATAGAGGAGATCAATACTGTCTGTACTGATACTTTTTGCCGTCTTTCGCTTTAATTCCCAAGTACTGTGCAATAGCCTTCCGAAATCATCCAAGTCTCTCCCCTTAGAGCAAAGAATATCCGCGCCCTCATCCACAAGGGCTCTCATCTCTCGAAGAAGCGCATTCTTGTCTTCCGGAGAACTGCTTTGATTCGCTTTCTGAATTTCGGAAGAAAAACGGGTAAAGCCGGTAAAGAAAAGCATCAGATTTTCATTTAAACGCTGCTTTCTTTCCGGAGAAATGAGAATCGGGCTAACCCGGTATCCTTCTGCAGAAAAATCAATACGGTTCAACCCTCCAAAAGATGCCGCAATCTGATCCTGCCAGCCTCCCGCCTCGTTGCAAAGAACTCTTTCCAAGTGAATTGCCTGATCTGCCAAAGTCTTTTTATCCACGTATTTTCCTTTTAAGGCATGAAAGGCATGGAGCATCCCCACCGCAAAGGAAGAGCTCGTTCCAAGTCCCGAGCGTGCCGGCAAATCCGCCTCATACATCAGACGAATCTCCTGCATATCGAGCATACGCATGGCTTCCCTGATTGCCGGATGTTGAATCTCCTCCAGGCTCCTTACCCTTTCCGTCTTGGAATAGGAAAGCTCGGTACTGTACTGAAAAAAAGGAGGAAGGTGCCGAACATTGACATAGCAGTATTTATCAAAACTGGTGGAAAGCACTGCACCGCCGTTCTCCTTAAAATACTCTTCCATATCCGTTCCGCCGCCGAAAAAAGACATGCGAAAAGGGGTCTTTGTGATAATCAAAGCATCTTCCTCCTATAATTTTAAATCCTCAAAAAGGCGAAATAAACACTGAGCATTATAGGGGAAATGATGCTTTCATACAAGCAAAGTTTTCATTAATAATCCCTCATCCCAAATGGATACCCTCTATTTTGCGACTTGTAAAACGATAATATCTTGAAAAGAGATAGTCAGCACAAGCTACCTGAATTTCTTCTTTTCTCTCCTTACAATATTGCAAATGTAAATCCTGCATGATGTAAGAAAATCCTGTTCGTTGAATTTCCTCCTCTAACTCCCCCAAAAACTCCTCTCCCCAGAGATAAAAATAGCCACCCAAAAGAATCAGATCCGGAAAAACCATGGTAGATGCATTGCATATAGCAAATGCCAAATCACGAATATATTCCTTTTTCAACTCGGAAAAGAAGGTAAAATCCCCTTCTTTCCGCCTGATAAGCCACTCCAAATATTTTCCTTCTCCAAGCGGAAAATTTTCTATACTCTCATCATACTTTCGGATTTCTCCCCGCAACGCGATTTCTCCTATTTCCGCCTCCAGGCATCCGAACGCCCCACATCTGCACTGTTTGCCATTGGGACAGACGATGCAATGCCCAAATTGTGTGAGTTTTCCCCCGGCATCTCCGAAAACCTGACCTTTCATAAAATAAGCCGCTCCAATTCCGGTTAAAAAATGAATATAGAGAAAATTCCGTTGCTGTAATTGAAAATGATTCATTGCAGAAAATCCCAAGATTACATTATCATTGAAATAGCTATGGCATTCTCTCCGGAGTCCACTATATCGGAGACAATTTTCTTTCCTGTCAGCTCATCTATATTTAGAGGATAAGACAAAATACCTTTTCTATGTATATCCACAATCCCGGAAAGCATAATGGAGGTCCCCATATAATAATGATTCTTTTCCAATTCACTTTTCAAAACCCGGATTATTTCAATAGAACGTTTTCCATAGTATTCCGGTGAGGATACCGCGAAAGGAGAACTGTAAATGACTCTTTTCTCTTCTGCCCAATCCCGGCACATACTTATCACACTGGCTTCGATACTCGCAGCTTTCCAAAATAGGACAATACAAAAATGGGAACGAAAGTCTGCTTTAATCAACATTGGATTTCTGCCGACGCAACCATCCTCTTCTTTTTCTCCATCCTCGAATAAAGCACCTACAGAGATAAGTTCATCTACCAGCGAGGAGCTGGACGGTTTGCTTAAGCCCAATCCCTTGGCAAGTTTCGCTCTGGAAACATTAGAATTATGCAAGACATACTCATAGACATTTTGCAAATTATGTTCCCGAATATCTATTTGTCTTATTGGTTTCATTCTTGTCGTCATTTCTATACCGAGACCTCACAAAAATAGAAGGCAACACCTTTCGGCATTGCCTTTCTTCATTTTAAATTTTCTCCAGCAATCCCTGAAGAAACTGCTTCGTATAGAGAATATCTCTTATCTTTTCAGCGGTAATTTCTTTTTCTATAGTAATATCTCCCTGATAGCCTACTTCTTTCAACTTCTGCAAAAACAAAGGATAGTTTACCCTTCCGTCGCCGATTCTCACTTCTTCTCCCGGCTCCTGTCCGGAAGTGGGATAGAATCCGTCTTTTCCATGTACTCCGCGGATTTTATTTCCGAAGACTTCTACCGCGTCAATCGGATTTGCCTACCGTAACGCAAAAGATTCGCGGGATCCAAATTGACACCGAGGAATTCCGAACCGACATCTTCCATCGCTCTTAAAAGTGTTGCCGGTGTTTCCAATCCTGTTTCAAAAAGGAAATACTGCTGGTTGGCTTCACAAACCTTCATCAATTCCTTTAGTGCCAAAATCGTGCCTGCATATTTTGGATCTTTGGGGTCTTCCGGCAAAAATCCGACATGGGTTGCGAGATTGGTAACCGCGATGTCTTTAGCAAAGAAAGAGCCTTCCTTTAAGCTTATAAGTCTCTCCATCCTATATGCTTCCGGAACCAAGCCCATGGTCATAGGACCTTCAGAAAAATTCGTGAATTTCGGGCCTTCCCAGCCGCACCAAAAAGCGCTGATTTGCACATTTAAAGCAGCAGTTACCTCTTTTATTTTCTGCGCATTTTTTTCGGAGTTATAAAATTTCCTGTCCCATGAAATCAGCTGACAACTGTGAAGACCAAGTCTCACCAAATTTTTCAGCTCTTTTTCAATGTCTGAATCATTCCCCAAGCGAACCACACAAGCGATATTCATTTATTTTCCTCCTAATTCCATATATCACGCAAGCAGTAATAATTCTTTTTTAATTTTAATCTTGCATCAAAAACAATTCCATACACTATTTTTATGCTGTTTTATAAATAATTTTCGATGATTTTCAAAATACCTCTTTTATATTCATCACGGAATAAGACTTCCGGGTTTTCATCTCCGGACAGTTTCTTTTCTCTTAATTAGACACTCCTCTCGTCTAAAACAATTCACATATAGCCAATCGACCGGTTTTTCTATTTTATAAGCTTTTTTAATTAAAAAAAGGGGCTGTAAAAAAAATCAAAATAATAAAGTGATTTTTGCAATATAGGTCTGAATGCGGGGTAGTCTGAGCCCGTCGGTACTTGCGAAAAACAAGAGAAATGCAGTTTTTCGCTTAGTATCCGTTACGTGGCGAAGCTAGCGAGAGCGTGCCCAAGTTCAGACCTATATTGCTTAGAAAATTATTTTGATTTTTTTACAGCCCCTCCGGGTGTTGCTCTAGTGAATTTCTGCCGGATGATACGTTTCCACAATATCTTGTACCATTTCCCGAATTTCATCATCCTTATTTTTATAGGCTCGTTCCATCAGCCCATCTATACTCTTCAAAAACTTATCAATATCAAAGTGTAAAGGCTTCCCGATATGAATTCGACTGTTTTCCGTATCCTCCAGGCCTTCTTCTGCCATAAGTTTCTCTTCATACAGCTTTTCTCCGGGGCGAAGTCCGCTGTACTGAATCTTGATATCCATGTCCGGCTTAAAACCGGAAAGACGGATAAGGTTTCGCGCTAAAGTATCAATCTTTACAGGGGATCCCATATCCAAGACGAAATCTCTCCTCCTTTTGCAAAACTTCCCGCTTCCAGAACAAGGCTTACCGCCTCCGGAATCGTCATAAAGTATCGAATAATATCCGGATGAGTAACCGTAACTGGTCCACCCTTTTCAATTTGTTTTTTGAAAATAGGAATGACGGAACCGTTCGAACCCAACACATTTCCAAAACGGACTGCAACAAACTCTGTATGGATGTTTTGAAAGACGGTTCCATCTCCCGCCTTATCTGCATTTTCCATTCCCTTATGGGTATAAAGCTGGGGAATTTCTTCCGCCTTTCCCGCTTTGATTTTTGCATCAAATGCTTGGATAATCATTTCGCAAAGACGTTTACTTGCCCCCATGATATTGGCGGGATTAACTGCCTTATCGGTAGAAATAAGCACGAAACGCTGACAGCCGTGTGTCATTGCCGCATAAGCTGTTTTGTAGGTACCCAAAGCATTGTTTTTAATGCTCTCACAAGGACTTTCTTCCATCAAAGGAACATGCTTATGTGCGGCTGCATGATAAACAATATCCGGGCGATAATCCTCAAAAAGCTGAAACATACGACGGGAATCTCTGACCGAACCGATTAATACCGTAAGACGCAGATAGGGATATTTCTCTTTCAGCTCCAACTGAATACTGTAAGCATTGTTTTCATAGATATCAAAGATAATCAGTTCCTTCGGGTTATGCGCCGCTATCTGCCTGCAAAGCTCCGATCCGATGCTTCCTCCTCCACCGGTAACCAGCACGGTTTTCCCGTTGATAAAACAAAAAACATCCTCCAAGTCCACACGAATAGGGTCTCTACCCAAGAGATCTTCTACAGAGACATTTCTCATCGCGGAAACCGTTACTTCTCCAAGAACCAACTGGTACATACCGGGGAGGTTTTTCAGTTCACAACTGGTTTCATTACAGATATTCAAAATATCACGGCGCTGTTCTGCCGTAGCAGAAGGAATTGCCAAAAAAATCTTATCGACAGCAAACTTTTCAACTGCCTCCAGGATACTTTCTCTTCCTCCTACAACAGGAATATTGTCAATCAGTCTTCCCCACTTGTTTTGGTTATCGTCGATAATACATACCACGTCGCCCCCCACTTCACCGGCACGATGAATGTCACGAACCAGCATCTGTCCTGCTGCCCCTGCCCCAATCACCATGATACGCGACTGAATCCTCTTGGAATTGATTTTCCGAATCAGAAGAATAAAGCGGTAGGAAAAGCGAATCCCCAAAACCGCAAAATACTGAAGCAATGCTCCGATAAAATAATAGGAAACGGGCATTCTGCGGAAAAGCAAGGTAATCCCTACGATATGAAAGAGAGAACTGACCATGGTTGCCAAACTGACTCGGAGTAGCTCCGAGTAACTGGCAAACCGCCATATACTCTTATATAATTTCAGATTCCAAAAAATCACCAGAGAAAAGAGGACGTAAATGGGGAGAAATCTCCTCCAAGCTTCTATATATGGAGGATCGATCATCGAGAAGCGCAAGTCAAAGCGCAACCACAAGGCAAGCAAATAGGAAAGTCCCAATGCCAGGGCATCGTAAACCATGAGTCCAAAAGCCACAATATGCCAGTGTTCCAGGCGAAAGCCTTCCTTCTTTTTTTTCATTTCTTTTTCCATGAATACTCAGTTACTCCAAGTTGTCTTTTTATGCTTTAAAGGGGAAATTCTCTCCGGGATTAACCGTAATATCTTCCACGGTTCCCTCTCCGTTTGTCACAGTGTAGTGCACGGCATATTTTTGGAAAAAACTGCCATATTCCGTATCACTTGACTTAGTGTAGCGGAAGTCCTGGATAAACGCCTCATTGGCAATGGTCTTCATCACTTCATCCAAGAAAATGTTCAAAGCTTCGGTGCTTACATTATCTACAATCTCCACCTGTACATCTACAATCTTGGATCCATTGTCTCCGGAGATGATTAAGTTCTTTACAAAGGGATAATCCTCCGGATTGATGCTTTCCAATACGTCATTATGAATCTGCTCAAATCCATAGGAATATCCACTTCGGCTGCCGCAGTAGTCATGACCGGAGTCTCATTGGTTCCGTAAGTCGGCTTGCAGGCGGAAAGGGCTAAAAGAGCAAGACTAAGTACAGCAATGTAAATCCCTCTTTTATGCAAAATCTTCTTTTTTTCTTTGTTCTTATTTTCCATATTCATATCTCACCCATCCTTATCTTAATTCTCTCCCGGATTGTTATCTTTTTTCCATAACGGCTATTATACCATGCTTCTCCCGTATTTCTAGAAGAAACTGCGTCTTGTTCATGGTACTCTTAAAGAATCGAGTAGGAGGCGGTGACTAACCGCCGTCCTCTCACAGCACTGTACGTACGGTTCTCGTATACAGCGCTTTCAATAGTTGACGTGCACAGACTGATATGCTATGGCTAAATCGTAAAAGCCACTGTTTATCAGTCTTGGCTGTGCACTGCCTCTTTCTTTCCATATCGGATTGAATGACCTACGCGCTTTCACATACCCTTCATGTTCCGCACTATCTCTTTGCGAACAGCCATTGTTTTCAATGTTTTCTGCCATAACCAGTCATTCCTCCTTTCTCAGTCATACTTGAGACTCCTACTGATTCGGTCCTTTGTCTCTCGACTACTATGACCTCTGCTGACTTCTGTGTGTTCAGCATTGCTTTGGGCAATGGTTACCTCTTTCGAGGCATATCACACAGACCTCCCTAGGTACCACACGTTTCTTCCTCTCCATATATCTGCCTCATTTATCATGCATGATTCCGTGTAGTTATTGGACTTTGGCTTGTGCTGCAGTCTTATCCTCATGCATAACCTCATATGAGATTTCTGTTCGTCAGACCAGAGATTTGCCCATGAGTTAGTATCTTCCTCATATCCAGCTTCCTTCAGATTCGAGGTCACCCTCGACACCCTTGCCTTCGGCTATATCCTTCCCACTACCGGGCGGATTCGGGACTTTAACCCGTTAGAAACGTGCGCCGCTAGGCGCACAGCAAAAAGGAGCCGCGGATTGATTTCCGCGACTCCTTAAAAAGTACTTTTCCCTTAAAAAGATATTCTATTACTTTCTCGGGTTCTTGATCTCAGCCTGTGCTGCAGCAAGACGAGCTACCGGCACACGGAAGGGAGAGCAAGATACATAGTCTAAACCGATGTCATGGCAGAACTCAACGGAAGAAGGATCTCCGCCGTGCTCACCGCAGATACCTACGTGTAAGTGAGGATTAACCGGCTTTCCTAAATCGATAGCCATCTTCATCAGCTTTCCTACACCGACCTGATCAAGCTAGCAAACGGGTCAGACTCGAAAATCTTGTTGTCATAGTAAGCATTCAGGAACTTTCCTGCGTCGTCTCTGGAGAAACCGAAGGTCATCTGGGTTAAGTCATTGGTTCCGAAGCAGAAGAAGTCTGCATTCTTTGCAATCTCATCCGCAGTAAGACAAGCTCTCGGGATCTCGATCATGGTACCTACCTGGTAAGAAAGCTGTACGCCTGCCTTCTTGATTTCCTCATCAGCAGTCTCTACAACCACCTTCTTAACAACGTTGAACTCCTTCACTTCGGAAGTAAGCGGAATCATGATTTCCGGCTCAATCTTCCAATCCGGATGCTTCTTCTGTACATTGATTGCTGCACGAATAACAGCCTTTGTCTGCATAACGGCAATCTCCGGATAAGTAACAGCAAGACGAAGTCCTCTGTGTCCCATCATCGGGTTGAACTCATGTAAGGAAGTGATGATATCCTTGATTTCCTGAACAGACTTATTCTTTGCCTTAGCCAGCTTCTCAATCTCCTCTTCCTCCTGCGGAACGAACTCGTGGAGAGGCGGATCTAAGAAACGAATGGTAACGGGGTTACCCTCAAGAGCCTCATAAAGAGCCTCAAAGTCGCCCTGCTGGTACGGAAGAATCTTCTCTCTAAAGCTTCTTCTCTCTCTTCCTTGGTATCGGAAACGATCATCTCACGGAATGCGAAGATTCTTTCCGGATCGAAGAACATATGCTCTGTACGGCAAAGACCGATTCCCTCAGCACCAAGCTCTCTAGCCTTTCTTGCATCTGCCGGAGTATCCGCATTGGTACGAACAGCAAGCTTTCTGTGCTTATCAGCCCAGCCCATGATACGACCGAACTCACCTGCGATACTTGCATCTACTGTCGGAATAAGTCCCTCGTATACATTTCCCGTAGTTCCGTCGATGGAAATGCAATCTCCCTCATGGAAAGTCTTTCCGCCAAGAGTGAACTTCTTGTTAGCCTCGTCCATCACGATATCGCCAAGACCGGCAACGCAGCAGGTTCCCATTCCACGAGCAACTACGGCTGCATGAGATGTCATACCGCCACGAACGGTAAGGATACCCTGTGCAGACTTCATGCCGGAAATATCCTCGGGAGAAGTCTCTAAACGAACGAGAACAACCTTCTCTCCTCTTCCTGCCCAAGCTACAGCATCATCAGCAGTAAATACCACCTTACCGCAAGCAGCTCCCGGAGATGCTCCTAAGCCCTTTCCAAGCGGTGTTGCAGCCTTCAATGCCTTCTGGTCGAACTGCGGGTGAAGAAGGGTATCGAGGTTACGAGGATCAATCATAGCCACTGCCTCTTCCTCTGTACGCATCCCCTCATCTACCAAATCACAAGCAATCTTAAGAGCTGCCTGTGCGGTTCTCTTACCGTTTCTGGTCTGCAGCATGTAAAGCTTTCCGTGCTCAACGGTAAACTCCATATCCTGCATATCTCTGTAGTGCTTCTCCAGAGTGTTACATACTTCTGTAAACTGCTTAAATGCCTCCGGGAACTTCTGCTCCATCTCGTTGATGTGCATCGGTGTACGAACACCGGCTACTACGTCTTCTCCCTGTGCGTTGGTTAAGAACTCACCGAAAAGTCCCTTGTTTCCGGTTGCCGGATCTCTTGTGAAGGCAACACCGGTTCCGCAATCGTCACCCATGTTACCGAATGCCATAGACTGTACGTTTACGGCTGTACCCCAAGAATAGGGGATGTCATTGTCTCTACGGTAAATGTTTGCACGGGGGTTATCCCAGCTACGGAATACGGCCTTAATAGCACCGAAAAGCTGCTCCTTCGGATCAGTCGGGAATTCCTTACCAATCTTCTCCTTGTATTCCGCCTTGAACTGCTCTGCAAGATCGTGAAGATCTTCTGCGGAAAGCTCAACGTCCTGCTTAACGCCCTTCTTCTCCTTCATCTTATCGATGAGCTCTTCAAAGTACTTCTTACCCACTTCCATAACTACATCGGAGTACATCTGGATAAATCTTCTGTAGCAGTCCCAAGCCCATCTGGGATTTCCGGACTTCTCAGCAATAACTCTTACTACATCTTCATTCAAACCAAGGTTTAAGATGGTGTCCATCATACCGGGCATAGAAGCTCTAGCACCGGAACGCACGGATACAAGAAGAGGATTCTCATGGTCTCCGAACTTCTTTCCTGTAATCTCTTCCATCTTCTTGATATGCTCTTCAATCTGTCCCATGATTTCCGCATTAATCTCTCTGCCGTCCTCATAGTACTGTGTACAAGCCTCTGTTGTGATTGTGAAACCCTGCGGAACCGGTAAACCGATATTGGTCATCTCCGCAAGGTTTGCTCCCTTACCGCCGAGAAGCTCTCTCTTACTTGCGTCACCCTCTGTGAAGAGGTAAACCCACTTTCTTGCCATCTTTAACCTCCTTATATGTCTCTCTTACAAATGAATGTAAAGAAGATAAGTTTGAATGCTGTACATAATGTACATTTTCTAGTTTAAAATCTGTGCATTTCTCTAAACTTAGACAAATTGGCACTAAGCGGAATTATATACGACAGGGCATTTAAGTAAAGGGAGGAACGGGATAAATCAAGAATTTTTTATCTTTCTACGCCTTAAAACGATATCCCACACCCCAAATGGTTTCGATATACTGCGGCTTCACCGCATTCGTCATTTCAATCTTCTCTCGAAGCTTCTTAATATGCACCGTAACGGTTGCGATATCTCCGATAGATTCCATCTTCCAGATTTCCTGGAAAAGCTCTTCCTTTGTAAATACACGATTTGGATGCGCTGCAAGAAAAGCCAGCAAGTCAAACTCACGAGAGGTAAAGCTGACTTCCTCTCCATCTACGAAAACTCTTCTTGCTGTCGTGTCGATACGCAGGCCCCGAATCTCTATAATTTCATTTTCTTCCTTTCCGCTATCTCTTAGTCTCTTGTAGCGAGACAGGTGAGCCTTCACCCTCGCCACAAGTTCGCTTGCAGAAAAAGGTTTCGTCAAATAATCGTCCGCCCCAAGTCCCAGACCTCGAATCTTATCAATGTCATCCTTTCTGGCGGAAACCAAAAGAATCGGAATGTCCTTCTTCGCCCTTAATTCCTGGGTCACGGAAAAACCGTCTCTTCCGGGTAGCATAAGATCCAAGATCAAAAGATCGTAGTCCGTATCCAAAGCCTTTTGCAGACCCTTTCTCCATCCTTTTCCATATCCACAGAGAAGCCGGACAATTCCAAATAGTCCTTTTCCAGCTCCGCAATAGAGGCATCATCCTCCACAATTAATATTCTTTGTTTCTCGTCCATATACTTCCCCTTCCTTTGGCGAAAGAAATGATTCTTCCCTCATCAAACTCCTTTTATGACGTAATACCGCCCTCCATAAAATACTTTCTAAGTACAAAATGTATGCTTGTCCCTTCACCTATTTCACTTTCTGCCCAGATGCGTCCTCCGCTGTCCTCTATAATCTTTTTTACAATGGACAATCCGATACCGGATCCGCCTGTTTCCGTACCTCTTGCTGCGTCCGAACGGAAAAACCGTTCAAAGATATAGGGTAAATCCTTCTTTTCTATACCCTTACCATTGTCCTTGATGACGATTTCGACAAAATCTCCCGCATCCAATAGGCTAAACTTTATCTTTGGTTTCTCTTTATCCATATACTTTATGGCATTGGAGACAATGTTGTTTAATACCTTTCGAAGTTGCTCCGGATCCGCGATAATCTCTACTGTATCTTCCAGGAAAAAATCGGTAGTAAATTGAAATCCCAGACTATCCAGATCCACCCCCATTTCTACACTGTAGTCCTGAAAATATTCCAGTGCGGGCAGACGCACAAAGTGATAGGGAATCTTATTGGTTTCAATCTTGGCATAGTAGTTCAACTCATCAATAAGACGATTCATTTCTACAGCCTTATGGTAAATCGTTTGCAGATACTTCCGTCTTTTTTCTTCGGTAGAAGCCACTCCCTCCAAGATTCCCTCGGCATAACCTCGGATTACTGTAATCGGAGTCTTTAAATCGTGGGCAATATTGGTGACAAGTTCCCGGTTTTCCTCCTCATCCCGCATCTTTTCTTCCTGGTTCTGCTTTAGCTTCATTCTCATTTTTTCAAAAGCCTGCGTCAGTTCACCGAATTCATCATGGGTTTCCGCTTCCAACGTAAAATTCAAGTCTCCGGACTCAATACGCTTTGTAGCATTTTTCAAGGTATCAATCGGTTTAACAATACCGTTATAAATCCAAGCCACAAGGAAGATTCCCGCAATTGCCAGAATGAAAATATTTTGCTCCATCGTCGTGAGCCCTTTTGTGGAGAGAAAAAAGAGAAAGATAGGCAAAATGGTACTGACGCAAAAACTGACTGCGACTCTTCCCATTAAGCCAAGACTTTTCATTTTTCCTCCTTTCGAATCTTCGCAAGAACTTCGTTTTATCCGCTTCTTTCGTTTTCTCTGATTCTTTCTATAACAGAGAAAAAACGAATTTTCTTTTTCTTATGCCAAAGTTTTTTCGGAAAACTCCAGTGCAGCTGCAATTACCGCATCCATATCGTAGTACTTATATTCTCCCAGACGCCCTCCAAAAAGCAGCTTCTCTTCTTTCTCGGCAAGAGCCTTGTATCGTTCAAAGAGAGCCTGGTTCTTCTCATCATTTACCGGATAATAGGGCTCATCTCCCCTTTTCCACTCCGCACTGTACTCCTTGGAGATAATGGTCGTCGGAATATCCTTGCCCTCCCGGTCCTTTCCGAAAGTAAACCACTTATGCTCAATAATCCTCGTGTAAGGACTTTCTTCATCCGTATAATTGACTGCTGCATTTCCCTGAAAATTGGGAATCGGAAGTTCTTCCACCTCAAAGCGAACCTTTCTATATTCCAGTTCTCCAAGAGTGTAGTCATAGTATGCATCAATTGCCCCTGTGAAAATGACCTTCTTCGCCCTGGCCATCCACTCTTCCTTCTTTTCCAGGAAGTCTACAGAAAGTTCTACCGGAATACCTTCCAACATCTTTTCTACCATTGCCGTATATCCTTCCGTCGGGATTCCCTGATAGAGTGCATTAAAATAATTGTTGTCATAGCTTAGGCGCACCGGCAGACGGCGAATAATAGAAGCGGGCAAATCTTTACAGTCTCTTCCCCACTGCTTCTTGGTATAACCCTTAATCAGCTTCTCATAAATCTCTTTTCCGACAAGGGAAATAGCCTGTTCTTCCAAATTTTTCGGCTCCGTGATTCCTGCAGCCTGTCTTTCGGTCTCAATTCTTTCCGCAGCTTCCTCCGGAGTAATAACACCCCACATCGTGTTAAAAGTATACATATTGAAGGGAAGAGAATAGATTTTCCCTCTGTAGTTTGCTATCGGAGAATTGGTAAAGCGATTAAATTCCGTAAAGCGATTCACATAGTTCCAAACCTTTGTATTATTAGTATGGAAAATATGTGCCCCGTAATGATGCACCATAATACTGTTTTTTTCATAGGAATATACATTTCCACCAATATGATTTCGCTTGTCGATAACAAGAACCTTCTTTCCTCGCTCTTTCGCCTCATGCGCAAACACAGCTCCAAAAAGCCCGGCCCCTACTACAAGAAATCCAAATCTTCCATATCCTTCTCCTTTTATTTATATCGACAATCTTTCAGATTATTTTAACAAATTTTCTCTATATTATTACAGCTTTCCGAAAAAAAGAAGTCCGAAATAGAATATGTACACGTAGTTTTATGCACAATGTATATCCCGAATATGACTTTGCCTGATTTTCATGCAATACCCTTCTTTGTCTATAAAAAAGAGAATAGAACACTGTCCTATCCTCTTAATTGCCAATCGGAAACTAATCCCTCTTCTCTATTGCATCCAAGGTCCTGCTTAAAAGCTTCTTCATAACAAGCATTTCCTCGTCGCTTAGCGAAAGGCAGGCACGCATGCCCACCGGAACTTCCTTAGCTTCTTCCTGTAACTTTTCTCCCTCTTCTGTAATGCGTACACAAAGTGCTCTCTCGTCTTCCTGATATCGGGAACGGCTGATCAAGCCCTTCTGTTCCAATCTCTTAAGGAGCGGAGTAAGCGTACCGGAGTCCAGATACAAGACCTCGCCCAGGTCCTTTACTCTTACTTCTTTCTTTTCCCACATCACCATCATAGTAATGTACTGCGTATACGTTAAACCTAAAGGATCCAAAAAGGGCTTATACCTTCTGGTTACTTCCTTGGCACATGCATAAAGAGGAAAGCAAAGTTGATTCTCCAATCTTAACGCCTTGTATTCTTCCTGCATTATTCTTTCCTTTCCTTCATTCATTCCGATTTAATCCACCCTAATCTACTTATAATTCCTGCTCATGAATATAATTTACTGCAGCCAATGCTGCAACCGCTCCGTCTGAAGCAGCCGTTGTCAGCTGTCGTACTTCCTTGGTACGACAATCTCCTGCCGTAAAAATGCCCGCTGTTTTTGTCAAAGTATTCTCCCCTGCAAAAACATAACCTTTAGCATCCAAATCTACATAATCCGCAAATCCTCGGTTGTCCGGAACCTGACCAATGGCAACAAAAAGCCCGTCCACCTGAATTTCTCTATCTTCGCCATCCTTATTTACGACAACAATTCCCGTAAGACCGCTTTCATCGCTCTTTAATTCTTTAATTGTAGAGTTTAGAACCAACTCCACATTGGGCTTGGCAATCAAACGATCCACCTCTGCCTTGTCTGCCCTAAACTCCTCTCTACGATGAATAACATAGACTTTTTCTACATATCCGGAAAGAAAAGCGGCATCTTCCACGGCAGTATTACCACCACCATTTACCGCAACAACTTTTCCTCTGTAGAACATCCCGTCACAGGTTGCACAATAGGAAACACCCTTTCCCACAAGCGCCTCTTCCTTTTCAATTCCCAGCGTCCTGTTTTTTGCCCCTGTTGCGATAATAATTGTCTTTGCCTGATAAACATTGTCCTTGGTTTTGACAAGCTTATACTTTCCCTCTTCTTCTATGGAAAGTGCTTTCTCGATACGAATCTCGGCTCCCAAGCTTTTAGCTTGATTATAAAGATTCGTAGCAAATTCAAAGCCGGAAATCTTCTGTATAGCAGGATAATTCTCTATCTCAGGAGTATTGATAATCTGTCCGCCATAAGTGGAGGCCTCCAAAACCAGAACGGATTTTCCGGCACGAAGTCCATAGATCGCTGCGGAAAGCCCTGCAGTTCCTGCTCCGATAATAACTAAATCAAACATATTTTCTCCCTCTTCGAAACAAAGTCTATCTCGCAAAAAAGGACGGCCATAGCCGTCCTTTTTATGCCTTCGACCATAGCTCTTATTTTAAAAGTTCTAAAACCTGTTCCTTAGGAATGAAACCGGTATTCTGCTTGTAAATCTGTCCATCCTTAAATACGATAAGAGTCGGAATAGCACGTACTCCGTAGCGAGCCATAAGCTCTTGCTCTTCATCCGCATTAACTGCATAAACCTTAAAGCCCTTTGCCTCTTCTGCAATCTCTCCAATAATGGGAGAAAGCATCTGGCAAGGTCCACACCAGCTTGCCCAGAAATCCACTAAAACCGGCTCATTTGCCTTCAAAACCTTCTCTTCAAAATCCTTTGCTGTAACACTTGGTGCTGACATAACTTAACCTCCTCTATCCTTTTTCTCTTAGAAACAAGATGATTGTACACAATTAAATTGATTATGTCAAGCATTTTCCTCCGCTTTAATATTCTTCCCTTGTTTCAAATCTTCGAACTTAGTTTATAACTCTTCCTCCAGGCTTAAGGCCTCTCGAATCAAATCATAGGAAAAACCCTTTCTCATAAGAAAGGCGTAAAGTTTTTGCTTTTCTTTCGGATCTGCAATATCCAATGACCTTCTCTTCTTTTCCAGGCATTTATAAAGAGCTTCCCGTTCAGGATGACTCTCTTCCTCTCGCTGCTTTTCCTGAAAATCCTCCACCGCCTCAGCTAAAGAAACGGAATCCACCCCTCTTTGAAAGAGCTTTGCTTTCATATCTCGGAGAGATCGCTTTCCGCTGTTTCCTCTAAATAACGAAGGGCATAATTGTAGTCATTGAGATAATCATATTCCTTTAAAAAAGCTATGGTTTTGGCAATCACTTCTTCCGTATAACGCTGAGACTTCTCCAACTTTTCCCGAAGACGCCTCTCCGTCTTGGCAGTTCCTGTCAGAAGATATAGGCTACGTTCCTTGCATCTTTGCAAAAGCTTTTCTTCCGCAGAAAGGGAAGCTCTTTCCAAGGGATTATGCACTTCGATATTTGCTTCCCATTCTTTCATTGACCTTTACCCCTTTATCGATTTAAGAGAGTTCCTCTTTAGCCTGCTATCTCTTTGCCAAATCGATATTTTTCAGTTTTATTTTCTCTATTTTTTAGGATTCCTGTGCTGATGTATCTACGGCAGGCTCTTCCTCTTCTGCTGCATGGATTACTGCTTCCAGATACGGATCCTCCTTTAAGCCGTATTCCTTACGCAGCTCTTTTTCCAGTTCTGCCATGAGTTTGGGATGATCCTTCAAAAAAGCCTTGGCATTCTCTCTACCCTGCCCGATTTTATTACCCTGATATGCAAACCAGGCTCCACTCTTCTCAATCATCTTCTTTTCCACGGCAAGATCCAGAATCTCTCCCTCCTTGGAAATACCGCTACCGAAACTGATGTCAAATTCCACCTGCTTGAAGGGTGGCGCAATCTTATTCTTTGCAATCTTTACCTTTACGCGATTTCCGCTGAATTCTCCCTCTCCTGCCTTAATGGACTCTCCCTTTCGAATATCGATTCGCACGGAAGCATAGAATTTCAGCGCTCTTCCTCCGGTGGTGGTTTCCGGATTTCCGAACATTACACCCACTTTTTCACGAAGCTGGTTAATGAAAATGAGTATACAGTTGGACTTCGAAATAATGGCTGTCAATTTTCTCAGTGCCATAGACATAAGCCTTGCCTGTAAGCCTACATGACTGTCTCCCATTTCACCGTCGATTTCCGCCTTCGGCACCAAGGCCGCAACGGAGTCCACAACTAAAATATCCATTGCACCGGAACGAACCATGGTTTCCGCAATGTCCAAAGCCTGCTCTCCGGAGTCAGGCTGGGAAACATAGAGATTGTCAATATCTACGCCGATAGCCTGCGCATAACGGGGATCCAAGGCATGCTCCGCATCGATAAATGCGGCAATGCCTCCTCTTTTTTGCACCTCGGCAACGGCATGCAAAGCTAAGGTAGTCTTACCGGACGACTCCGGTCCGTAGATTTCTATAATTCTTCCTCTCGGAAATCCTCCGGCACCAAGCGCAATGTCCACAGAAAGAGATCCTGTAGGTACCACCTCGATATCCTTATTCACCCCTGCGTCTCCCAATTTCATAATGGAGCCTTTTCCGCAGTCCTTTTCTATCTTTGTTAAAGCCGCATCCAGCGCCTTTAATTTCTCTTCATGGTCCACCAATGCCACAACCGGGGCCTTACTTACTTTACTTGCCATATTTTCTCCTTTTTCGATATCTCATCCTTCGAGATAAAATATTTTGTTTTTCACGGATATCCGTCATAAAATTTTGAACAGTCCTTCGCAATCTACACTCTATTGGAGCTTCAAGCTTAGAACTTAAAGCTTAGAGCTTAGAGCTTAGAGCTTAGAGCTTCAAACTTAGAACTTCAAGCTTCCATTTTTGACATTTCAGCTTCAGCTTTTGGCATTATATCACAGAACATACTTTCTTTCTATACTCCATATTCGGATATGGTTTGTTTCCATTTTTTTACTTATTTAGACTTTAAAACAGCCATTTTAGATCTATTTTTTGCTCTCATGATGCACTTTGGATTTTTTTAAGGATAAGGGCTTTGAGACGGAATCTTTTTGAGGCTTCCCAAAGAAAGAAGAGCCATGAAAAAGGTTTTTTTCACTCCTCTTTCATAGCTCTTACTCTTAACAAGCATTTCCTCTTAAATCCCGGACGTCTTGTTCGTAACTCCAGCTCTGACAAAACAGCAGTACAGGGGGATTATTCGAAGAAATTCATTTTCAAAATAACGAAGACTTATTTCTTTTTCCGGTAGTAGGTATTTTTCCAGCGGAAGCTTCGTTCTGAACTCATGGTCAAAGGCATAGTATGCGTTCGCAATTGCCGGAGCGATAGGAATGCAGGCAATTTCTCCGATTCCCTTTGCGCCGTATGCGAAAGGAAGTCCTTCTCTTTCCACATAGATAGCATGAATATTGGGAATCTGGTTTGCACGAAGGAGACCCAAAGTTCCGAGCTTTGCCGTAGGAACGCAGTCCTTTAAGGGGAAGTCCTCGGTTAAAGCATAACCCATTCCCATGAGTACACCACCCTCGATCTGTCCCTGAATGGATACAGGGTTCACAACCTTTCCGGAATCGTGAGCCGCATATACATCGGTGAGCTTTCCTTCCTCATCCAAAATGGCTACATGGGTTGCAAAAGCATAAGCCACATGAGACTTCGGGTTCGGTAAATCCGCACCGAGCTTGTCCGTCGGATCAAAGAACTCATAGAAATATTCTTTTCCGTTCAAGTCTTCCAGCTTTCCGCCTGCTGCATCAAGGTCCTTTCTCACGTCCGCCGCAAGCCCTCTTACCGCTTCACCGGTAATCAGAGTCTGACGGGATCCGGATGTTGTTCCGGAATCCGGAGAATCCTCTGTGGAGCCCTTGGAGAGTTCAATCTTCTCTAGAGGAAGACCTGTTGCAGTCTGTACAATCTGTGTAAATACAGTACGACAGCCCTGCCCAATATCGGATGCTGCGGTATAAACTATCAGCTTTCCGTCTACCACTTCCGCTCTTGCGCGTCCCTTATCCGGAAGACCTACACCGACTCCGGAGTTTTTAAGAGCACAAGCAATCCCTGCTCTTCCTCGATTCGCTTCAAAGACATCTTTCACAGCAAGAAGGCTCTCTTTAAGCGCTGTGGAAGGATCGGCAATCTGTCCGTTCGGAAGGACCTTTCCGGGCTCAATGGCATTGCGGAAACGAATCTCCCAAGGACTGATTCCTACCTTCTCGGCAAGCTTATCGATGAGCATTTCCAAAGCATACTCACTCTGACAAACGCCGAAGCCACGGAAGGCTCCTGCAGGAGGATTGTTCGTATAATAACCGAAGCCTAAGATTTCCGTATTCTGATAGGTGTAAGGACCTACGGAGTGCGTACAAGCTCTCTCTAAAACCGGACCGCAAAGAGACGCATAAGCTCCGGTATCAAAGTTGATTTCACACTCAAGACCCTGGAAAATACCGTTCTCATCACAAGCCAGAGTAAAGGTTCCTTCCATGGCATGGCGCTTCGGGTGGAAGTTTATGGACTCCTGACGAGAGAACTTTACCTTTACAGGTCTGTTCACCTTTAAGGCCATAAGGACTGCAATATGCTGTACGGAAACATCTTCCTTACCGCCGAATCCACCGCCGACCAACTTGTTCTCTACCACAATACGAGAAGGATCCCAGCCCATCATGATTGCAATTTCTTTTCGAGTATCGTACACACCCTGGTCGGTAGTGTATACTTTCACACCGTCCTTATAGGGGAATGCAACCGCACATTCCGGCTCCATGAAGGCATGCTCGGTAAAGGGAGTGGAGAAGCTATCCGTTACGACATACTTGGCATTCTTAATAGCAGTCTTTGCATCTCCGCGACTTACATGACGAGACTGACAGAGATTACCGTTTGCATGTACCTTCGGTGCATTTCCGCCTTGGCTTCCGCTATGCTTCTAACCGGCTCTAAAACCTCATATTCTACTTTTACAAGTTTCTTAGCCGCTTCCAAAATAGAAGGAGTCTCCGCACAAATCAGGCAGAGTGCATCTCCCATACAACGGGTAATATCACCCTCGGCAATCATAACATCCCAGTCCTGCTGGATATGTCCGACCTTGTTGTTCGGTACATCTTCCGCCTTTAAGATGCAAAGTACTCCGGGAAGGCTTTCTGCCGCTTCTGTGTTGATTTTCAAAATCTTTGCTCTCGGATACTCGGTACGCACCGCAGCACCGTAAGCCATATTTTCCATCTCCACATCATCCGGATATTCTCCGGTTCCCAGTACCTTTTCCCGTACATCCACACGGAAAGCAGACTGTCCTACACCGAATTCCTCTCCCGCTTCCAAATCGGACTGAATCTTTTCCTCACCGCGAAGAACCTTGGCAGCAAGAGCAATTCCCTCGATGATTTTCTTATAGCCTGTGCAACGGCAGATATTTCCACGAATTGCTTTTTTGATATCCTCTTCTGTCGGATTCGGATTTTCATCGATAAGCGCCTTCGCACTCATCACCATACCGGGAATACAGAAACCGCACTGTACGGAGCCTGCGCGGCCGAAAGCATAGACATAAGCCTCTTTTTCTGCAAGGCTAAGCCCTTCTACGGTAACGATATTCTTCCCCACAGCCTTCTTCGTGCTTAAAATGCAGGAACGCATAGCCTTACCATCAATAATGATAGTACAGGTTCCGCAAGCTCCCTCACTGCAACCGTCCTTTACCGACTTACACTTTAAATCATCTCTTAAGTAGCGAAGGAGAGGCTTATCCTCCTCCGTTACCACTTCTCGACCATTTACAATAAAACGATACTGCTCCATCTCAACCTCCTGTGACTTACTTATGTGTTGCCAAATACGTTTCCTCTACTGCTCTTTCTACTGCCTTTAAAATATTTCATAACCGGTACAACGGCAAAGGTGTCCGGAAATCAGCTTCCGAAGCTCCTCTTTCGTATAACGCTTTCCGGAACCCACAATCTCCACAGCGGACATAATGATTCCCGGGGTACAGAAACCGCACTGTACGGCTGCTTCCTCAATAAAAGCCTTCTGAATGGGACTCAACTCGCCATTCTCACCTTTTAAGCCTTCAACCGTGAGAACCGACTTGCCGTCTGCCCACATCGCAAGGTAGATGCAGCTGTCAATTGCTTCTCCGTCTACCAAAACGGTACAGGCGCCACACTCTCCTACCTCACAGCCCTTTTTCACTGAAGTGAGATCCAAACGATTTCTCAGGGTGTCCAGCAGGGATTCTCTCTCGTCCACGGCAAGCTCTACTTTTTTTCCATTAACGGTAAAATGTATGATTTTAAGCATGAATCTCTCCTCCCTGCAGGCGAATCGCCTCCTCTAATGCCCTCTTTGCCAGAGTCGCGATAATCTGTAAACGGAATTCCTTAGAAGCTCTCCAGGAGCTTCTCGGATTCACTTCTGTCAAAGCAATATTGACATATTCCTCAATTCGCTTTTCATCATGGATATCCGCACCCTTTAAGCTTTCCTCCGCTTTTTTACAACGAATCGGCGTCGGAGCCGCTACACCGTAAGCGAGTCTGCAGTCCAGAATGCTCTTTTTATCTTCGCTGAGCTTTACCATAGCTGCACAGCCAAGAGTAGCGATTTCCATGGCCTTTCTCTTTCCGTACTTTATGTACTTTCCGCTCCAGCCCTCGTAATTTTCCCTTGGAATTCTAAAACCCGTGCAAACCTCATTCCATTTTCTGACGGTTTTTCCCGGTCCGGTATAAAACTCGGAAATCGGCACCTCGCGCTCTCCCTCCGGTCCTACCAAATGTACAATCGCCTCCAGCGCTCTGATACTTGCTGCAGAATCCGCAGAAGTTGCACCGTTACAGATATTTCCTCCAATGGTTCCCATATTTCTAATCTGCGGGCCACCCACGGTATCTACCGCCTCTCCCAGCATAAGGAGGTGCTTCTGAATCAGAGGGTCACTAGTGATATGAGTGAAGCTCGTTCCGGCACCGATAAAGAGATCTCCGTTCTCCAGCATCTTCACACCCTTAATTTCTTCTATATTTTTAATGGAAACCAATGCCTTTCCCGCATCTCTTCCTTCTCTGACACGAATAAGCACATCGGTTCCGCCGGAAATCACTTCCGCATTTTCATTTTTCGACAATGCCTTTACCGCATCCTCTACGCTCTTTGCCTCGTAAAACTCCTGAATATCGAACATTGCTCACCCTCCCTTAAATAGTCTTGATTAAGCCGGCTTCTCTGAAAGCATCGGTAAGTCTCTGGGCAGTCATCGGCGCCTTGTTCATTGCTACACCGGTAGCCTGTAAAATGGCATTTCGAATGGCAGGTCCTGCCGGAATAATAGGAGGTTCACCTAAGCTCTTGTTGCCGTAGGGGCCTGTGGGATCATCCAATTCCACAAAATCCACCTGCATATCCGGAACGTCCATAGCGGTAGGAATCTTAAAGTCCAAAAGATTGTCATTCAAGACTCTTCCTGTCTTCTCATCTACAAGAAGCTCCTCGGAAAGAGCAAAACCGATACTCTGTGCGATACCGCCGTGTACCTGTCCCGTTGCGGTTGCATGGTTGATAATCACACCGGAGTCATGCACCTGCACAAGATTCTTTACTTCTACAAGTCCAAGCGGAATATCCACCTCCACCTCTACAAAGCAAGCACCGGAGGAAAAGCTGTTTTCCTTACAATGGTGAGTAAGCTCAGCGGTAATGTGTACGGAACGATCCAGGGAATAGAATGCGGTGTCCGCCAAAATCCGAAGAGGAAGCACGGCTTTTCCGTTCTTCTTCTCGATGATTTCCGACTCCAGAACATCTAACATCTCCTTGGTGATTTCTTCGTCTTCCTTTAAGCCATAAGCTTCCCGGATTGCCTTAGCGGCAGCTGTCACTTCATTTAAGTATACGGTCTTAGAGAAATCCTCTACTGCATGATTCACCATATACACGGCATAGTCGATGAGTTTTCTCTTAAACTCTTCCGCCACCTTCTTACAAGCCTTACCGGAAACATAGGTCTGGCGAGACGCGTAAGCCCCGGTATCGAAAGGTGCCGTATCGGTATCCTGTGTGGATTCAATATAAATATCTTCGAATCGAAGTCCGGAGGACTCCGCTGCCATCTGCACAAATACGGTATCCGCACCCTGCCCGATCTCCGTTGCTCCCATAAAGAGCTGTGCGGAACCGTCCTGGTTCAATACCATACGGGCAGAAGCTGTCTCCAAAGCAATGGGGTACACACCGGTCTTATAACAGAAATAGCCATGCCGATACCTCTGCGCTTCTCTCCACTCTGCGGCTTATCATACTCCGCTCTCTTTTCCTTCCAGTGCACGAGCTCCGCACCCTTTTCCATGGTCTGCTTTAAGCCGTAGGAATGGAAGGTAATGCCGTTATGCGGGTCTTTAAAGCCTGCCGGCATGCAGTTTTTCATTCGAAGCTCCAAGGGATCGATTCCCAGCGTCTTTGCGATATCGTCCGTCTGACACTCGGTGAACCAAACCGACTGCGGAATACCGTAAGCTCTCATCGCACCTGCTGTAGGAGCATTGGTATAGACTGTCCAGCAATCCACCTCCGTACCGAGTTTATCCTGATACAGTTCCTTATAGACATTTCCGCAGTTGGCACAAATCGCATGCCCGTGAGAAGCATAACCGCCGTTGTTGGAAAAAGCCTCCAGCTTTCTTGCGAGGAACTGTCCGTCCTTCGTCACCACCGCCTTCGTGTGCCCTGTAATCTGGTGTCTTGTTCTTGTTGCGTAAATGGTTTCCCTCTCTGGAAATCTCAAGGCGAACCGGTCTTCCGCCAACCTGCATGGACATGTAGGCATTTAATGGCTCGTAAAGCATATCCTGCTTGTTTCCAAAGCCGCCTCCAATATAGGGCTTAATAATCCGCACCTTTCCCGCCGGAACGCCGAGCGCCATGGAGGCATAGAGCTTCACAATATGCGGAATCTGTGTGGAGCTGACAATGGTAATCTTTCCGTTTACGTCCACATAGGCAAAGGAAACCGGAAGCTCGATATGACAATGGGAAATCTTCGGCGTGTCATAGACTTCCGAAAACTCTACGATATTATCCTCTCCATACTGTTCTTTTGCTTTCTTTACCCCTTCTTCATAGGCAAAGTCCTTTTCAACCATTGTCATATGGCTGTGCACAATGACATTGTCCTTACGAAGATCCGGATGAAGCGGAGTTGCCCCTTCCTTTAAGGCTTCCTCTACGGTTGTCATAACCGGGTACTCTTCGTACTCCACCTTCAAAAGGCGAAGTGCCTGAGAACAAGCGACTTCATTTTCCGCAATAACACAGGCTATATCGTCACCATAGATACGCACTCTCTGATTTAAGAGCTTTCTGTCGCAAATATCCTGGTGTGCTTTCTCAACAGACCAGGGGTGACCGGCAGTCGGGAACTGGATATCCGGTACATCAAAGCAAGTAATAATCTTTACCACTCCGGGAACCTTCTCCGCCTCAGTCGTATCAATACTCTTTACCAGACCGTTTGCAATCGTGGAATGGTAAACCTTACCGTGCAAAATATTCTTCGGCTCCAAGTCCGCTGTATACTTTGCTTCGCCCGTGACCTTCCCATAGGCGTCAACTCGAATCTTGTCTTGTCCAACCTCTCTCATAGAAATCCTCCTGACCTCCTGACTAGCAAAAGCAATCTATCGCAAGCTTTTATTTCACAAACCGATGCATGGGGTTCTGCATTCTTCTGATTCTGAAAAAGAATATAAAATCCCAACTCTCCTTAATATAGTATAAATTTTGTTTTTTCTAGCGTCTATTCACAAAAATAAACAGTAATTTTTAGATTTTATCATATATTTTGACCTAAAAAAATTTTAGATTTTCTTTTCGATATTCTCTTTTTTATCCTGTTCCGGCAACAATTCCGTTTTTTTATTTCTATTTTTATGAAATATCTCTCCTATTATCCTCTATTTTTTTCCGGAAATGCAAATTGTTTTTATGCTTTCGCTTAAATATTTTCTCTTTTCCCTCAGATAGACATTGTTTTACGCAAGTGCTACACTTCAGCTTAAGTGAGTTTATAAATATTTTATATTTATGGAAGAGGGACCTTCCTTTTCCATAAAGAAGGAGGACAAATGAGTCAAGAAAAAGCAGGAAATGTCTCTATTGAGAACATCTACCGTCTGGACGGCCGTGTACCTGTTGGAAAAGCAATCCCTTTCGGTCTGCAGCACGTACTTGCCATGTTCGTATCTAACCTCGCTCCCATTACCATCATTGCCGGAGCGGCACAGCCCGCACTTTCTCAACAGGAGATTGCATCTCTGATTCAAAACGCGATGTTCGTTGCCGGAATCGCTTCCATGATTCAGCTCTTTCCTGTATGGAAGATTGGGGCAAAGCTCCCCATTATCATGGGTGTCAGTTTTACTTTCGTAACAATCTTATCGACCATTGCCGCAAACTACGGATATCCGACCGTAATCGGTGCAATTTTGGTAGGCGGTATCTTTGAGGGAACACTCGGACTCCTGGCAAAATACTGGAAGAAGCTGATTTCCCCTATCGTATCCGCAACCGTGGTAACCTCTATCGGTCTCTCCCTCTTTACAGTAGGAGCAAGATCTTTCGGAGGAGGCTATGCAGAGGATTTCGGTTCAGCAGAAAATTTAATCATCGCAAGCATTACCTTATTGACTTGTATCGTTTGGAGCATTTTCGTAAAAGGCTATATGAAGCAGCTCTCCGTTCTGGCAGGTCTTGTAGTTGGTTACATTCTCTCCATCTTTGTGGGAAAAGTAGACTACAGTACACTGTTTGCCAAGGGCTTTGTTTCACTCCCGAAAATCTTACCCTATATGCCGAAGTTTAACCTTGGTGCCATTGTTTCCGTTTGTATCATCTTCTTGGTATCCGCGACGGAGACTATCGGTGATACTACTGCCATGGTTGTATCCGGACTGGATCGTGACATCACCGAGAAAGAGGTATCCGGTTCACTGGCATGCGACGGCTATGCTTCCTCAATTTCTTCTCTCTTCGGATGTGCTCCGGTTACTTCTTTCTCACAAAATGTCGGGCTCATTGCCATGACCAAGGTTGTTAACCGCTTCACTATCGCAACCGGCGCTGCTGCTATGATGCTTGCAGGTCTTCTTCCTCCTGTAGGACAGTTCTTCTCCTCTCTTCCCCAGTGTGTATTGGGAGGCTGTACCATCATGATGTTCGGTAGCATCGTTGTTTCCGGTATGCAAATGATTGCTTCCTGCGGATTTCACAGAGAAATATCGTGATTGCTTCCCTCTCTTTGGCAATCGGTGTAGGCTTTACCGCCAGCACGGAAGCTGAAATTTGGCACATTTTCCCGTCCATTGTGCAGATCGTATTCGGTGCCAATGTCGTTGCGGTAGTTTTTGTAGTAGCGCTTATTTTGAGCTTTATCCTGCCAAAGGATATGGATGTGAAAAAGCTGTCTGTAGAATAAAATCCTTCTTTTTTAATTATTAATTTTTTTAATATAAATACTTGAAATAATAAAAACTATTTATTTTTAGTAATACAATAAACTTTATTGCACATTTCCCCGTTGAATCCTTAAGAATAAAATAATATAATTACAGAACTCGAACTAATATCTTTCTTTTTTGTAAACAATTCTAAAGAAAGATAGGGGGGAAGGAATTTGCAACAAAAGAAGTTGTTTTTCCTTGTTACTAATTTTTAAGTCCTTTTAGGAGGGGGATTTCAAATGACCAACACAGTTCAAACAAAAGCGAATCCCAAAGCAGGCTTCTGGTTTTGTAACTTTGCCTTCACTTTGGAGCGTTTCAGCTACTACTCCGCAAAATGGTTAATCATCCAGTTTATTGCGTTGGAAGCAGCTAAGGGCGGCTTAGGCATCACGGATGGTTCCAATGCGGTTTATCAGTCCTTTTTCGTTGCCTTTACCTACCTGGCACCACTTTTCGGATCTGTTCTTTCCGACCGTTTCTTCGGTGCAAAGTACCTCGTTCCAATCGGAATGGCTCTGATGAGCCTTGGTTACTTTGTAGGCTTTAACGCACACAGCTTAGGCGGAATGGCTCTCATGATCGGTCTTGTATCCATCGGAACCGGTCTCTTTAAGCCACAGACCAACTCTATCACCGGCCTTTCTTTTTCTCCGATAAGAAGGAGCTCGACAAAGCATTCTCCACACAGTACTCCATGGTTAACTTGGGAAGCTTTATCGGAACAACTTCTATCGGATTGATTGCAGGAAGCTACGGTTACAGAATCTGTTTCTTGGTTTGTGCCGTTGCTATGTTGATTAACGCTGTTTTGTTCGTTTGTTCTTGGAAATCTCTCGGCGAAGTCGGTGCAAGACCCTTCAAAGAGAATGAAAAGAAGGATACAAGCGCAGCAGATTCTGAAACAGTGGAGAAAAAGCCGCTCACCAAGATTGAGAAGCAGAGAATCGCAGCTATCGTATTCGTATCCGCCTTCTCCGCTATTTTCTGGATTTTCTGGTATATGGCTTATCTTCCGGTTTATGATTACTGGGGAACTGCAATTCAGGAAGCAGGAAAAGAAGTGTATCGTATGAACTGGCAGATTGGAAGCTTCCAGGTTCCGACTTCCTTCTTCGATTCCTTGAACGGTTTAGTATGTATCGCTCTCGGCCCAATTCTCGGTATACTTTGGGAGATGGATGCAAGAAGACCGAATGGCGGATTGACTATCTTTAAGCACACTGCATTAGGTCTCGGCCTTTTAGGAGTTGCTTTTGCTGTCTTTGCCTTTGCGGATATTACAAGAGGCGGACAGCCTGCAAACTTGCTCTGGGTAGTTCTCTTCGGATTTGTTTTATCCTTCGGTGAGATGACCTTCTCCCCGCTTGGTAACTCCTTCATTTCCAAGTTTGCTCCGAAAAGACTGCTTTCCGCAATGATGGCGGTATGGACTTGTGCAATCTTTATTGCAGGACTTTCCTACGGTGCACTGTATAACGCAATTTCCAAGATCCCCTTTGCTACATCCAGCTTCGGTATTGCTGCAATCTTAATTGTTGTTGCTGCAATCCTTTGGGGTATGGACGGTAAGTTAAGAAGTCTTGTTATCGAAGATAAGAAGTAAGATAAAATATAATATAACGCAGAGGATGCTTTACGCATTATAAAGAGAAGCAGGTGGACTCCACCTGCTTCTTTTTATTCATAACGAGTATCGCTCGCAAAGCGTGCGATATCTCGTTTTTAAGCCGACGAATGCCGAACCCCTTATTAAACACGAATATTCCTCAGCAAAACCGTGATACCCTTTTCATTTATCCACAGGAATTTCCGACTTTATTCCGTAATACGAAAACGACAAAGCTTATCCAAGGTTTTTCTCCCCAAAACAAAAAGCAGAAGCAGGGATAAAAGAATCAGAAAAACATAGAAAAGGATAATAATCCAAAGACTGATTCCCTCATAT
This sequence comes from uncultured Oribacterium sp., assembly GCA_916439225.1. Classification (GTDB taxonomy): domain Bacteria; phylum Bacillota; class Clostridia; order Lachnospirales; family Lachnospiraceae; genus Oribacterium. The sequence continues at coordinate 66,216 of CAKAHF010000002.1, forward strand.
AAAAACGGCGCATCCAGTCCTCCGGCATAAAACGCATCTCGGAACGGACGATGCAATACATAAATGGGCATTGTATAGCGTCCCATTTTCATAAGAAAAGTCTCCCTATCCTGAAATACTCGTTCCATTCCAAAGTATATCTGACTTCCTCGAGAACTAATCTCCGGTCGAATACTTTCTTTTCCCTGTCGAAGTAAAACCAATAATCCAAAAAAGAAATACGCGATACAAAGAGAAAATGGAATAAAACCGATTCTTAAGAGCATGGGATGGCTTTTAAAAAACGGCAGAATCGCCTCCCTTTCTATACGATAGCCCCAGGTACCGTAAAAAACACGAGTATACGGAAGAAGAGTTGGTAAGAAAATAATCAAGGTCAGAGCAAAAACGGCACCGAGAACAAAGGGTATTCTATGGATTCTTCGAAAGGAAAAATCTCCAAGTTTCGCAATCATTCCAAGATAGAAAAAGGGAGCAAAGCCAAGTATTCGATCCAAGGCCAAGAAGTCCTTCAGTTCATTTCCGACTTTCAAAAAAGATAAGGGAAAGGAGAGTAGAATCAAACACAGTAAATACAGACTGACCACTTGTTCTCCCGACTTTCTTCTGCGAAAAAACTCCATAGGGAGCATTGCCAACTCCAAAAAGAAAAGTACAAGAAGATACCAAGGCGTAGACGATTCATGGAAGAAATCAGGCCAGCGCGTATGTACATCATAGAAAAGAAGGTCTGCGCGGTGTAGCATGAACTTCATAAGAATGTACAAAAGAAGATAGGAAAAGAGGGAACGAAACTCGTCCCTCTTTTTTTCCATTTTCCATAGCCAAAATAGCCGGAAAGGAAAAGAAATGCCGGCATATGAAAACTGTAAATCAAGTAAAAACTGCGATTAAACAGAGGATAGGGACTATCGCTCAGGGGAAGCAGAAAGTGCCCAAAGACAACCAAAAAGATAAGAAACCCCTTAAAGCTATCGAGTTCCTTCACTCTTTTCTTTGTTTTTTCTCTTCCCGTTTCTCTTCCGTTTTCTATTCCTTCCTCTTTTCGTATATTCTCTCGCAAAGCGCCGGTTCCCCCTTTTTTATCCTGCACTATAGCAACAGCTTTCTATATTCATCCTTTATCTGCTATAAGAATGTTCTGTATCAGCTGAAAATTGGCTGTAATGCCTTTGCCAGCTTTTCTTTTTCTTTTTTAGCCTCTTCTTTCGTCTTTCCCAAGGTTGTGTAATAGGCTTTAATCTTCGGTTCTGTCCCCGAAGGACGTACAATGATGCTTTCTCCGTTATCCAATGTGTAAAGCAGCACATTCGCCTTAGGAAGTCCGGTCTTTTCACTATCCAGATAATCCAAAGCTTCTTTTACAGCTATACCCGCAAATTCTTTCGGACTGTCTTTCCGCAGTGTCTCCATGATTCCCTTCATCTTGTCCATACCGGAAAGTCCCGGGAAAGAGAAGCTGTCTACTGCATTTAAGTAGTAACCGTATTTTTCATAAATCTCTTCCAGGCGGGCCTTGATAGAAGAACCGTTCTTTCTGTAATAAGCCGCCATTTCGCAAATCAGCATCGAAGCAACAACCGCATCTTTATCTCGAACTGCCGTGCCGGAAAGATAACCGTAACTTTCTTCGAATCCAAAGAGGAAGCGTTCCTGTTCTCCCTTTCCTCTAAGAATTTAATCTGTTCGCCAATCCACTTAAAGCCGGTCAGGGTATGACGCATTTCCACTCCGTAGTCTGCTGCAAGCTGATCCGCAAGCGGGGTGCTGACAATGGATTTTACCGCAATAGGATTCTTCGGAAGGGTTCCTTCCGCAGTTCTTCCCGCTGCAATATAATCCAAGAGGAGTACCCCCATCTCATTTCCGCTGACAAGCTCGTAGTCTCCATTTTCCGTTCGCATAGCGATACCTACACGGTCGGCATCGGGATCTGTTGCAAGGAGTAAATCCGCATTTTTCTCCTTGGCAAGCGCAAGTCCCTTCTCCATGGCTTCAAAAATCTCCGGATTAGGATAAGGACAGCTTGTAAAGTATCCGTTCGGATATTCCTGCTCCGGTACAATTGTCACATCGGAAATCCCCAGTTCACGGAATATACGGGTAACCGGCTCCAAACCGGTTCCATTTAACGGAGTATAGACTAAGGAAAGACCTGCGTCCTTGCAAACGCCCGGATGTACACTTTGAGAAAGCACAGACTTGTAAAAAGCCTCCTTGCATTCCTCCTCTACAAAACGAATCAATCCCTTCTCTACCGCATCGGCAAAGGACATCGTTTTCGCGCCGTGTAGGACATCCGTCTCTTTCATCTTGGCATAAACCTTGTCCGCAGCTTCGTCAGTCATCTGACAGCCATCGCTGCCATATGCCTTATAGCCGTTATATATCGCAGGGTTATGGGATGCAGTCAACATAATTCCCGCACTGCAGTGATAATATCTCGTCGCAAAGGAAAGTGCCGGAACAGGCATCAAGGCATCATAAAGGCGAACGGAGATTCCATTTGCCGCAAGAACCTGTGCCACCTCTTTTGCAAAGGTCCAGCCCTTTAGGCGGGAATCATAGCTGATGGCCACCAGCTTTTCCAGCCCTTCATCCAGAATGTACCTTGCCAAGCCCTCCGTAGCCTGTCGTACCACAAAAATATTCATACGATTGGTTCCGACGCCCAAAGTGCCGCGAATCCCCGCTGTACCGAACTCCAACGCCACTCCAAAGTGCTCTTTAATCTCTTCCTCGTTTCCGGAAATCAGGTCCAGCTCTCTTCGCAGGTCAAAATCCAATAAATCCGCCTTGGCCCAGCGTTCATACTCCTTTTTGTAGTCCAACATTCTAAACCTCCATTTTTTGTCAATAAAATCCGCTACTCTTTGTCTTCCTATTCTACTACTTTATTCTTTAAAATTGCAGAGACTTCTGCCAATTTACAAAGATAAATTTATGCTTTTATGATTCCCTCAGCTTGGAGATAAGAAATCAACTTCTTTTTTTCATTTTCCGAAGGCTCTCGTAAAACCCGTTCAAAGGCAAGCTGTAAAATCTCCCCCATCCTTTTTCCCGGAGAAACGCCAAGAGAAATCAGATCCTTTCCGCTTAGCGCCAAGTCGGACAAAGACACACAGTTTTTCTCTGCGGACGCCCGAGAAATCCACAAGAGTCTCTCTTCCACCGTGGAAATATCCTCTTGCCATTTCGTGTTTTTTTCCTCTTCCAGCTTGCCTTCCTCTATAAGTAAAGCCAGTCTTAGCTCATAAAAATCCCGGATCATCTTTAAGCCGTAATCCGCAATCCGTCTTCGTAAGGCATAAGGGCTTTCCACTTCCTTTTCGGAAAACAAGCGCGCAAAATGGCTCCCTCCCTCTATTGTATCCCTATCCAGTTTTAAGTCCCTCAAAATATTACGGGATAAGCCGGGCACATTTCGGAGAAAAAGTCCGAAACGAATGCTTTTCTCAACCGGAGCAAGGGGAAGTAGTTTCGGTATCCCCGCTTCCTGAACTCTCGGAAAATCTTCCGTTATATAAGGCGCCAGGCCCGTAGAAAAAAACATCTCCACCTTATCGGGATGTGCACTCGCCAAAAGTTTCCAAAGCTCCACGGCAATGCGCTCCTTGGAAACATTTTTCAGGCATTCTTTTAAACTCATGATGCCCTTGTAGGCTTCTTCATCCAAGGAAAAATCCAACTGTGCGGAAAAGCGAATACCCCGCATCATTCTAAGAGCATCTTCCGCAAAACGGTCCTCTGCCTTTCCTACTGCACGAACGATTTTATTTTCCAAGTCTTCCTGCCCATGGAAGGGATCAATCATTCCCCTCTCCATGTGGTAAGCCATAGCATTTATCGTGAAATCTCTCCTTGCCAGATCCTCTTCTAAAGAGCCCGTAAAGGAAACCGCATTCGGATGCCGATGGTCCGTGTATTCTCCATCAATCCGATAGGTCGTTACTTCAAAGCTCCTGATTCCTCGTTCCACCTCCTCCGGTGGCACAAGAACCGTCACCGTCCCGTGTTCAATTCCGGTATCTACGGTATGTGGAAATATACTTTTTACCTCTTCCGGCTTTGCCTTTGTGGTGATGTCCCAGTCCTCGGGATCTCGACCGAGAATTCCGTCTCGCACACAGCCTCCTACGATATAAGCCTCAAAACCCGCATTTTCCAAAGAGCGAATAATGAATTCCGCTCCCTTTGGCATTGTAATCTTCACCCTAGTTTCTTCCTCGATTTGCCTTCCATTTTTACTTAAGTTGTTACAAACATCCAATACCAAAATCTACTTTTCTTCCATGCCCTTTTTCGGAAGCATGACGCCCACGGCACGCTCTAATATCTCTATATGCATTGCCTTATAGGCTCCTCCAAACTCTCCGTCCAAGGTCCAGCCCAGTTCCTCTTCCGCCTCTATCCTCAGGCTTTTTGTCTTAAAGAACTGCACCAAAGGATTATTTTCCGGAATACTTCCACCCAGTATGGAACTTAAAATTTCGCCATAGTCTGCAATATTCTTCGGGGTGCGAATCAACAGAACTTCAAATTCCCCATCCTGCAAATCCACAGACAATCTTTCTTCTATAGAATTCCCCGGAAAACCGGTAAAGCCCCCGACAGAACGAGAATTGAAAATTGCACCGAAAATATACTCTCCTGTACAAGAGGAATCTCCCGATATGATTTTCAAAGTATAACTCTTAGTTAAATGCTCCGGCATCGTACGAATCGACTCCAAGATATAGGCCATGTGCCCCAGGTTGTTCTTTAATTCCTGATTGGTGCCGTAACTCACTTTGGTAAAGGCTCCAAATGCCGCAATATAATTAAAATACCGATGATTCAGCTTCCCAATGTCACAGTAAAAAGGCTCCCCTTTTACTATTCCACGGATATTCTCCTTTAGGTCCTTGGGAATTCCCAGAGAATTTGCAAAGTCATTGGTGGAACCGGTCGGAATATAGCCAATGGGAATCTTTAATCCCTCCTCCATCAAGCTATGCACCAGATAATGCAGGGTTCCGTCCCCTCCTACACAAACGATAAGATCAAATTGCTCCTGATACTTATGTAACAGATATGCCGTATTTAGCTTCTTTGATTTCGGAAGAATCGGAAATACGGTAGTCTCACAATTTTTCTTGGCAAATTCTTCCACTATAGGATAGAGCATCGTCTTGCCCTTCTCCTGTCCGCTACTGCTGTTTACCAGCAAAAGTACTTTTTTCCCCATTTTCTCTCCTTCCTTATTCCGTCATTATATACTGAAAGAGGGAGAAGCCCAAGGCTTCCCCCTCAAAAAAATCATATCTTAGTACGCTCTTCCCCAATAAACCATCTTTGTTGCTTTCTTTCCGCAAACAACACAGCTATCGGAAATCTCTTCCTGCTCCATCGGGATGCAACGGGAAGTAATACCGGAATATTCTTTCAGCTTATCCTCACAGTCTCTGCATCCGCACCACATAGCCCGTACAAAGCCCGGCTTTTTATCAAGAGACGCCACAAGCTCATCCAGATTCTTTGCATCGGTGGTTCTTTCTTTTTGGAAAGCGAGGGCTCTGTCATACATATCCTTCTGCATCTGCTTTAACAGCTTCTCTACTTCGGAAGTCAATCCGGAAAGCCCTGCCACAATCTTTCCCGGTTATCTCTTCTGACCAGTACCGCCTGATTATTCTCCATATCCTTGGGGCCGATTTCCAAGCGAAGCGGAATACCGCGCACCTCTCCATCAGCAAACTTAAAGCCCGGAGACTTATCGGAATCGTCCACCTTAACACGAATTCCTGCCTTCTGGAGCTCATCCCTTAAAGCATAGGCCTTATCCAGTACACCTTCCTTATTCTGTTGAATCGGTACGATAACAACCTGTACCGGAGCAATTCTCGGAGGAATAATGAGTCCGGAATCATCTCCGTGCACCATAATTAAGGCACCGATGGTTCTGGTTGTGATTCCCCATGAAGTCTGGTGAACCGTTTCGATTTTATTTTCCTTACTTAAATACTGTACGTCAAAGGCTTTCGCAAAGCCGTCTCCGAAGTTATGAGAGGTTGCGCACTGCAAAGCCTGTCCATCATGCATCAATGCCTCTACTGTGTAGGTTGCAATCGCACCGGCGAACTTTTCTTTATCGGTTTTTCTACCCTTTACAACCGGGATAGCAAGCTCATTTTCCAAAACATCCGCGTAGATGTTCAGCATAAGAAGAGTTCTCTCTTCCGCCTCTTCCGCCGTAGCATGCACGGTATGTCCCTCCTGCCAGAGGAATTCTCTAGTTCTAAGGAAAGGCCTTGTGGTCTTCTCCCAGCGCACAACGGAACACCACTGGTTTAAAAGCTGGGGTAAGTCTCTATAGGACTTTACAACCTTGGAATAGTAATCACAGAATAGTACCTCTGAAGTCGGGCGAACACAGAGTCTTTCCTCCAGTCTCTTGGAACCGCCGTGGGTTACCCAGGCAACCTCCGGAGCAAAGCCCTCCACGTGCTCACTTTCTTTCTCTAAAAGAGACTGCGGAATCAACAGAGGCATAGCACAGTTTTGCACACCGCTGGCCTTAAAACGGGTGTCCAGTTCATGCTGAATCCTTTCCCAAATGGCATATCCTGCAGGACGGATTACCATAAAGCCCTTAACCGAAGAATAGTCGGTCAGCTCTGCCTTCTTCACTACATCCGTATACCACTGCGCAAAATCTTCCTCCCTGGAAGTAATCTGCTCCACCAATTTCTTATCCGCCATAGTTCCCCCTCTATCAAAAACTGTTTCTTTTCCAATCGAATTTTCTTTCGAACACGCCTTTGCGTACTCTCTGTTAAAAAACTATCTATTGATTTTACCCCATGAAAAACAGAATCGCAAGGGTTGATTTAGCTCTTGTTTCCCAAGATTCGACACTTGTTTCCTTAGGATTCGGCACTTATTTTCTTATGATTTCTCCTGCTTAAGGAGAAGCCTTCCCCCTTTTCCGGGGATTTCCTCTTAAAAGTGCTTAGCCTACTTTTCTGTAGGTATCTACAAAACTGAGGTCTCCATAATCCGATGACTGATCCGTGACACTGATACTACCATCCGTATTGACTACAAAGCTGATCCACCCGTCATCTCCTGTAGCCCTATATAGGTTGCCACTTTCTTTTACTGCAACTCCTTCAAATTCAGCAGCATGCACATTCCCTGTAGAAGCATCTATGACATAATTCGCAATGATGTTAACAATATAAGTATCCCTTCCGCTAATCGTCATCTGTGCTCCGCCTTCTCCCCATTCTACCTCATATACACCGCGGATATCTCCTACATTTTCCTGTTCCGTACTACTCACAAGACCATAGTACGTATAGTCTCCACCCATATCCACATCGGTCATTTCCGTTCCATTAGTCAACCGAACCGAGGGATAGTCTATGGATTCCAAACTGTCCCAAATCACATCCGCATCCGCATTCCAGCTCTTGTCCTTCACCCTCTGCATCTTTCCGGATACCTTGATTCCTCCATTTTCCATTTGGGAAAATGAAAGCTGTTCCAGTAAAAATTTTATTTCTCCATAGAGCCGAAATTCAATCTGTTCTTTTCCATCCTTAATATAGGGAATCAGCATATATTCGTTTTCATTATTCTTCCACACTCCGTCCCCCGGATAGGAAGTAAAAAGATCAGATTTATTGATTTTAGCACTGTCATATTCAATATCTTCGGTTTCCTCAGCGGATTCCGTTGTCGAAGCCGGGCTCGTCTCAGCCTGTACATCGGTGCTACTTTCCGTCTCCTGATTCACTGTCTCCTCTTTTGCTTTTTTCCCGACACAAGAACTAAGCGCCATTAAAAATAGAGTAAACAGCAAAATTTTAACCGGCATATTTTTCCTAAAAATCTGTCTTCCGTCCGAAATATCCCCTCTCATCTTCATCGCCTTTCTTATCTTGATTTTAAATTTAAGTTTTATTTAAGTGTCAACTCAAGTATATCGACACAAGATGCAAAGTAAATAAACAAACCCTCTATATCTTATAGAGCATGCAAACTAATCTTCATATTCCGCCGCCAAAAACATCGGTTTAATGACGACGATACGGTCATAGAGTTTCTGTGAAACCTGCTTTGAGCTGTCAAGTTCTTTTAATTCCTGCTTCAGAAGCAAATATGCCTCTTGCACAGACTTCGCCTTACCCTCCAAAATACTCTGCCGCATCCACTCCAGACAAAAAGGATGGGCATACTGCGGAGGAAGAGGAAAGTCTCCGGGCAGATATTCTTTCATTTTTCGAATCGATTCTTCATACTCCTTTTTCACCGCTTCCCGATTGTTTTTTCCGGTCGGTCGGACGCGAAGTCCCATCATAAGAAGCATCAAAGCAAAACCAAGAAGGACGATTGCAAGACTTTGCTCTCCATTTTTATAAAGGAAAAATGCCGAAAAAAGACACAATACCGCTCCCAGAAAAAGAAGCAAAGCAAAATGTCCATAATAGGGGTTTGTACTTTGTACCATTCTTTCCCGCTTTGCCTGCACGGCAAGGTTTTGATATAAATCTTCCCGTCTTAGTAAAATCGCCTCTGCCGTTTCTATGTCCGAAAGGGCCCCTTTCGCTTCTTCTGAAAGCTTCGGAAGGAGTTTCGCTTTTTCTTCCGCTTCCTCTGCACGAAGCTTTTCTTCCGCACGTTTGCTCATGGTAGAAATTGCCGGAAAACGTTTCCTTATTTCAGAAAGGGCTTCATCCACCCTCCACTCCTTTCGAATGAGGCAGGCCTTTTCTTTTCCTCCGTCATACTCCACAACAAGATAAGACAAGCTTGCAAAAATTCCCTTTCCGGAAAAGCCGCCCTTACTCATGGCAACACGTTTATACACACGCTCTACCGCCTCTATCGGTATGTAGTACATCCTGTCAATATAAAAGGAGTTTAAATAGAGGGCTTTCTCTCCGATTCCTATCGCTCCGATACGCAGTGCCTCCCTTTTATCCTTTTTTAAAATATCCTTTTCCAACTCTTTCTCACTTAGGGGAAAATTCATAGCCTCACCTTTCTATACCATGAAACAATATCTCATCACTTTTCTATCCGAATACAATTCTATAGATAAAGAAAAATATACCCCGCTTCCTCTAAAGAAAGCGAGGTGAAAATTTTACTATTGATTCAATATTTCCTGTAAACCATGCTCCTTCTATGCATTTTATGCTTAAAAGAAAGCCTTAAAAACAGCAAGTTCCAATTTCTTATGCCTTAGCCTCTCCGGAAACCGGCTTCTTCGTTGCTCTTAAGAAGAGAATGAGGAAAACTGCCGCAAGGATAATTCCTGCCGGATAAGCCACAGCAGTGGTTAATCCGAAAGCACCCAGACACTCCGGAGCGCAGAAGAAGTAAGTCATGGAAACCGCACTCATAAATACTGCCGGAACTGCCGTAATCCAGTAATTCTTCTTCTCTCTAAAGAGATACATGGAAGCCGCCCAAAGCACAATCATAGCCAAGGTTTGGTTCGTCCAGCTGAAGTATCTCCATACGATAGCGTAATCCAGATGAGAAATAATCGCACCTGCGCCAAGAATTGGAAGCGTCAAAAGTCCACGCTTTTTAAAATCGTTTTGATCAATCTTGAACCAGTCTGCAACGGTAAGACGGGCGGAACGGAATGCCGTGTCACCCGAAGTAATCGGGCAAGCTATAACACCCATCATAGCAAGAATCATTCCCACGGATCCCATTGTAGTCTTACAAATGTCATAAACCGTGGTGGAATTTCCGCCACCGGCTTCCAAGAGCTTCGCACCGCCGTAAATTGCACAGCCTGCTGCTGCCCAGATGAGCGCAATAATACCCTCTGCAACCATGGCACCATAGAAAACCATTCGTCCCTGCTTCTCACTCTTCATGCAGCGTGCCATAAGCGGAGACTGTGTTGCATGGAAACCGGAAATAGCACCGCAGGCTACAGTAATAAACATAAAAGACCAAATCGGAAGACCGCTCGGATGCTCATTTCTAAAATGCTGAAAAATCTCCGGAATCACAAAACCGTGAGAGAATATTCCAATTCCTACACCGACTGCCATCGCAATCAGACATACACCAAAAATCGGATAAATCTTTCCGATGATCTTATCAATCGGGCAGAAAGTCGCAATCAGATAGTAAATCAGGATAATCCAAAGCCAAACTTCTTTACTTGTGAGTAAGGCATTGGCAGAACCGCCGGACTTGATAAGAGTTACAATGAGCCCTGCAGGGCCAACGGCAAATACAGTACCTACCATAATAAGAAGCACTACGGAGAAGACACGCATAAGATTCTTCATACCGAGTCCCAAGTAGTTACCGGTCACCTCGGAAATGGAAGCACCGTTTGATCTCTCACTGAGCATTCCGGAAAAATAGTCATGCACACCGCCGGCAAAAACCGTACCGAAGGTAATCCATAAAAATACAACCGGCCCCCACTCTGCACCGGTTAAAGCTCCAAAAATCGGTCCTAAACCAGCAATATTTAAGAGCTGTACAAGAAACAACTTCCACTCCGGCATCACGACATAATCTACACCATCATTTAGTTGTACGGCCGGTGTCTCTCTATCATCCGGACCAAAGGTATTTTCCACGAATTTACCATAGGTAAAATATCCGGCAATCAGAATAAAAAGACACACCAAAAAACTAACCATAATAAGCCTCCACTCTTTTTTCTCCTGTTTTTTACTGCAAATATTATAAATTTTCAATTTTTCTCCCGCAATAAGAAGATTTCACGGAAAACAGGGCATGAATTAGGTTAATTTTTCTACATCTTGTTATTTTGCACAATTATTGTTCTTTATTTAAGGAATATTTCCACAAATTTCAATATAAAAAGTAAAAATAGAGCAAAATTAGGAACCGGTGTATAGCGAGGATATTTCAAAAAAATATTGTATTCAATGTACAATTTTGGAAAAGTTTAATGAGTCAAACTCTATCCCATGCAAAATTCTTTATTCCAGCTTTATACCCTATTCAAGCGCTTCCCCACTAACTCTTTCCAGCTTTTCTCTATCGACTTTCCAGTTTTTCTCTATCGGCTTTCCAGTTTTTCTCTATCGGCTTTCCAGTTTTTCTCTATCGGCTTTCTTGTAATCTGAAATACCTGTGGGCGTAGATGCACTTCTCCCAATACCACGCCATCTCTTTGCTTAAGAATTGTTTCCACTGCAGAGGCCACATCAGAGGGTAGCAGAAAACTTGCACTGTTTTCTCCTATTGTAAAATCCGCATTCCGATATAGATTGGTATCCGTCATATCCGGTAAGATGCTGTGCACCTTTAGACCCGACTTTCTATTTTCTGCAAACAGACTTCGCGCAAAAGAAAGAAGTCCTGCCTTTGTTGCTCCGTAAGCTGCTCCATAGCTGTTTTCATGAAGGGCGGTCACGGAGGAAATAAAGAAAATATGCCCTCTTTTTTCCTTGATATCCCGAAGGAAAAATTGACTGAGAAACAGAGGTGTCTCCAGATTTACCTTCATCATCTCGGAAATCTTATCCTGATTCAGGCTTTCATGAAAACCGTAGTAAGCTACCCCTGCAGAGTGAACGAGTATCTCCGGTTTATTTTCTTGAAATGAACGACAAAAGTCTCTTACCGCCTGATTATCCCGTAAATCAAGCTTTACGGGAACAAAAGGCAAGTCCCCTTTATCCGGCAGTTTTCCCTTTTCAGGCAATGCGTCAGCCAACTGATTCACCTGCTCGTTAGATAACTTTTGAAAGTCCCTGCCTATCCCGTAGACCTTGTAGCCCATTTCAGAGAGTTTCTCCGAAATAGCATAGCCTATCCCGCCCGAGGCTCCGGTTACTATGGCAAGCTTCTCTCCTCCTGATTCTTTATTCTCAACCCTTTCTTTATCTCCCATCATTACTGCCTTTCTGTCCTTTGTCATCCAAAATCGCATGCCCCTCCGCTTTCATTTCCCGCTTCGCCCCATCGAAAAATTTTTTCTCTCGGTATTTTCTCCTCCAGTTTCTGAAGAAGAAAGTGCTCCATTTCTTCCATAAGTTCTTTCGGATAATGATAGTAGCCTCCCGTATTTTCATAAGGAAATGTCGTATAGGGCGAATAAGGAAATGCCTTCACCATCGGCTTAAGATACGTCTCGGAAATGCGGAAGCTCCCCACACTGCAATCATAGAGCTTCTCCATTGGAATCTCCCGAAAAACTGTTTCCATAAACTTGCGATAGATTTCTTTCCAATTCTCATGATAAATCATCGGGTCAAAGCAGAGTCGCAAAGAAAATCCTTCCTCTATCAGCATCTTGACTGCTTTTAATCGACTTGTAAGACCGGCACTGCCGTGCTCCGCTCGCCGTACGATTTCTTCCGGAGAAAGCGTAAAGGCAAAGATCAGTCTTTTTCTTGCTTTCTCAGAGAGATTTGCTCGCTTCATTTTACGAAATAAGGCTTCTCCCCCCGCCTTTGTCCGAAGCTCCATTCGAAGTCCCTCTTCCTCCTCCAAAAAATGAGAGAACTTTTCCACATAGGGGAAGATCTCCTCCAAAGCCAATAAGTCCGTATCATAAGAAATGCAAAGATAGAGATTTCCTTTCTCTTCTATCCACTTTCTGCAATCCTGAAAATAATCTTCCATATTTAGAAAAAGAACGAGGTTTGCAGAGGGGTACATTCCCTGCAGATAACAATACTCGCAGTGAAAAGGACAGTTCATGATTAATGAACTATAGCAAAAATGTGTTTCACTAAAGCTTTGACAAACCGGCGCACCGGGATAGATTCTCTGCCCTTCCTTCCTGGCCAAGATGAGCTTTCTGCTCTTTTCCTGTATAAGTCTGTTCTGCTTTTTCCGGTTGAAGAGATCCTTATAGTGTCGAATAAGAATGATTTTCGCCTTGGGGAATTTTGGCAATATGCTCTTTACATAAGGGCTTCCCCATACTCCCTCTTCTACATAGATATGGGAGAAATGAGGATAAAGAGGGACCGTTTTCTCTTCTTCAATACTACAGATCTCTGTTCTTTTCCATTCTTTTTCAGAGTAATGTACTTCCCTAAAACAGGAGGACGACGGGCGAAGTAAGTATTCCTCCAGCTCATATAAAAGCTTCTGTCCCCCTCGCTTATCCCGTACAGGGAGAAGTCCCTCCTGCCTTTTTTCCTGAAAATAATTGTCTAAGGAAAGAGAAAGGCTCTTTCCATAACGAAGCAGTTTTTCCAGCCTTTTTTCCAAAACAAAGGAAAGACGAAGTTCCTTGGAAAGACTCTGTACTTCCTCCAAAAAATCCTCCTCTTTCTGTCTTGCAAGCTCGTTTTTTATGCTGATTTTCTCTAAACTCCGTATAAAGGAAAGTACTTTTTTTTCTTCGTTTCTCAGCAATTTTTGAATTTCCGCCTTCCAATCTCGTTTTCCGCTTTTCTCTCTTTCTTTCTTTTCCCTATCTCCGGTCGCAGAAAAATCCAGTCCAAAGTCTGTTCCGCAGCGAAGAAAAAACATATCCTCCGTAGAGAGGAAGAAATTTCCACTCTGAAAAACCGCTGTCGATTCCATATCATAAAGAAGTGCTTCCCCTAACGTATCTCCCGTAGTTTCAGTAAGACTCTCCGCACCATTACCCGGTAGAAAACAATGTCTTTCCCTGCATTTCTCCGCATCCTTTAAAGAAAGAACTTTGTCTCCTGTAATAAGTCTTGCTTCCGGAAAGGAAAGTCATAGAGCATCTCCGGAAAAAACTGCTTTTCACTTGCCTGCTCCTCCAAGGCATGAATCAAGAACCAGCTTCCTAAAGCGTTTATCCGTCCTTCCTCTTGCTTCGAGAGAAGATACTCCTCTTTTGTGCTCAACTCACACACCGGCGCTTTAAGAATAGCGGCACTACCCAAAGATAAGAGAAGATCACCTCTCTTTGCCCCTTCTTTTGCAAGGGTCGCAGAAACTGCAGCTGCCGCATTGTTTCGCCCTTCTCCGCAGATAGTCAGCAATATTTCGGATTCGTTCCTTGCATCCGTACAATACTGCAAAAAGGGAAACGAAGTTGTTCGTTTCCCCATTTTCAGTGATTGAATTATATTTTCTGCCTCACCATAATGTGCCGCAAAGATAAAAAGCATTTTTCTTACTCCACATTTCTGTAAGCTTCTTTATAGAAGTAGTCCTGAGAATCAAATCGTTCGTCTCCCAAGCCCTCCGGATCATGATACAGACCGTCAGAAAGAAGCCATTTTCCCTTTTCCGTATCCTTAAAGCCGAGGTCGAAGATTTCCCGCACGCGATTCTTATTTTCTTCATCAAAAATCGGAGCTGCAACCTCTACTCTACGGAGGGTATTTCTGGTCATACAGTCTGCACTGGCGATATAAATTTCTTCCTCATCCCCCTGTCCGAAACGATATATACGGGAGTGCTCCAGGAATCTTCCCACTATACTGTGAATCCGGATATTTTCCGTCTTTCCGGGAATACCGGGAATGAGACAACAGATTCCTCGGATAAGAAGCTGAATCACAACTCCTTTTTTCGAAGCATCAATCAAAGCTTCTATAATATCCTTATCCGTAAGGGCATTGAGCTTTAAGCCAATGTATCCGCCTCTTCCTGCCTCCGCCTTTCTGCCTTCCGCCTCTATTTTCTCTAAAATAGCACTTTGCAGGCCCCTCGGAGCGACCAGGAGCGCAGAGCTCTTTTCTACTGTTTCTCCCAGAAGCAGGGTACGGAAAACTTCCTGCGCATCTTCCCCTATCTTCGGATTGGCTGTCATAAGGCAAAGGTCGGTATAGAGAGTCGCTGTTTTTTCATTGTAATTTCCTGTGCCGATTTGGGTAATAAAGGAAGCACCTTCCTCCGTATTGCGGGTAATCAAGCAAAGCTTAGAGTGCACCTTGTAGGCCGGTAAACCATATATAACCTGACAGCCTGCATCTTCCAGTCGTCTTGACATCTCAATGTTTGCAGCCTCATCGAATCTTGCTCTAAGTTCTACAAGCGCGAGGACTTCTTTGCCATTTCCGCCGCTTCACAAAGCGCATCCACGATTTGGCTGTGACTCGCCATACGATAGAGGGTTATCTTTATGGAATTGACCGTCTTATCCACCGCTGCAGCCTGCAAAAGGCTGATAAAATTCTTCATACTTTCAAAGGGATAAGACAGAAGAATATCCTTCTTTACAATCTGCTCAAGTATATTTTCATCCTTTCGGATCTTCCCGCTCATCCTCGGACTATAGCGAGGATAGAACATCTCCTGATGTTCCCTCTTGGTATTTTGCAAAGTAAAAAGGAAAGAGAGGTCAAGCGGTGTTTCACAGTATAAAACATGGTCTTCGGAAATGCCAAGATGGGCCGCAAGCTTCTTCTTGACTGACTTATGTAAGTCTCTGCTCAGCTCCAGCCTTACCGGATTTAAGCGCTTTCTCTTCTTCAGAAGCTGTTCCATCATGCCCCGGTAATCCATGTCCTCATCATAGACATCTCCTGCATCAATATCCGCATTTCTTGTAATGCGGATAATGGACTTTTCCTTTATCGTATAAGCGGGATAGAGCTTCGATACAAAGTGAAGGATCAGTTCCTCGGAAAGCATATGGTAGCCCTTCCTGCCGGGAATCTCTATCAGCCTCTTAAAGACCGGGTTCCAGCAGGGTACGATGCCCATTCTCTTCTTTCCACCCTTTGTTTCCAGGTGTGCCACCGCATAAAGTTCACTGTTTTGCAGAAAGGGGAAGGGCTGCTGTTTTCCAACAATCATGGGAGAAAGATAAGGACGAATTGCCTTGTCAAATATGCCTCCAGCTGATTCTGCTCCTGCTTGGATAGCTTCTGGAAGTTGATAATATGAATGCCTACCGGCTCCAGTTCTCCCATAAGCTGCGTATAGATTTCCTTACGCTTCTGCTCAAGACGTGCCACTTCCTTCAAAATCAACTTAATCTGCTCTTTACTGCTTAAGCCTGTTTTGTTATCCTTGACCGTTTTTTTATTCTCCATCTGTTGCATGAGTGTTCCCACACGAACCATAAAAAACTCATCCAGATTTGTCTGGTAAATGGAGACGAACTGCAGACGTTCCATAAGAGGCACACGAGGATTGGCTGCCTCATTTAGAACACGCTCATTAAACAAAAGCCAAGACAGCTCTCGATTTTGATAACATTCCCGATTTTCCTTCATGGCCCAGATCCTTTCTACATCCTTGTATTAAAGGTCTATAACGACAAATTTGCGGAAAAATATAATATTTTTCCGCAAATTCGAATTAAGCATTTGCCTGTTTTTCATTTTTTGCCAAAAGCGGCATGATGATACCCAAGATGGAAAGCACCAAGGGAGTGATGATATTTAATGCCATAGTAAAGGTATCTTTGGAGTGCATACCCAGAAGACAGCTAGCAGCTGTAATCAGGAAACACCATACACCGAAAGCCAAAGCCAGAGTATTGTTCTTTACAAAACGATATTCCGGATGGAATTTATCCCCTGCCTTACGAAGGGCGATATATGCTGCAAATACCCAGAGGTAACGAAGCGGCATACATACGGAGTTCAACTTGGTCAACTGCTTCAATACGGCTGCAGCACCCGGTACAAAGGACTGTGCGAGGATAATGGAGCCGGAAAGTACCGCTACCATGATGATACCGTTGGTGTAAGCTCCAACATCGTTCTGCTTCAGAAGCTTCTTCGGAATAAACTGCTTTGTATCTTCATTATCAAGAAGCATACGAAGCGGAGCATCGATACTCATGATGAGAACTGCGAACTGACCAACCATATTACAAAGTGCATAGATTACCAGAAGTGTATCACCGATGCCATAGTAAGCACCAAGACGCTGGAAAGCCCAGTAAGCACCATTTGCTGCATAAGAGTTAAAGCTCTCTTCAGAAGCATTGATGAGGGTCGGATCAAACATCATCCCCATGGCAATGGTTCCGAGCATAGCACAAACCACAACCATGATAGCCAGCGCAATCATGCCCTTCGGGAAGCCCTTACTCGGGTTCTCTACCTTGTTTACGTACGGAGAAATCTTCTCACATCCGCCCACTGCAAAAACCAGGATGGAAAGGGAAGTGAAATACTCCAGACGGAAGTTCGGAATCAAGTTCTTTAAGCTAAAATCAAGGCTCACATAGTCTGCCTTCGGATTGATTGCCGGAGCTGCAAACATCATCACGATATAAAGCAAAGACATCACAAACATACTGGAACCTGCCAAAGTTGCCATCTTCTTCAAAGGATTTAAACCTCTACTTGCTACATAGCAGAAGATTAAAGAAGGGCAAAGGTAATCAGCTGAATGTAAATACTCGGCAAACGATCATAGAGCTCCGCACTACGGAAAATCACCCAGGACAATGCCTTCAAACCGCCACTCGGCTTACTTGCAATATAGGTGATGTGACAAGCCCAATAAGTCCAACCTGCATAGTACGCAATCTTGGTTCCCATGGTCTCGCGAATCCAGGAACTCACTCCTCCACCTGCATTCTTAAATGCGGAACCAAGTTCTCCAACCATTAATGCATAGGGCACGAAGTATAAGGCAAACATGAAAATCCAGCTGAAAATAACCTGAATTCCATTAAACCATACGAAGCCGTTTACCACATTACCAAAGCCCCAAACCGTGGAAAATGCCATAAACGCGAGCAATTTCCAGTTAATCTTTTTTTGTTCCATACTCTCTCCTTTAGATTTCTAAAAAATATATCGTTTTTCAGTAAAAGAACCGTTCCTCGTTTATAAAGGATTATTCCTCTCCTATAAAAAGGACTATTCCTCTCTTGTAAAAGAACTATTCCTCTCCTGTAAAACCCCCTTTTGCTCTATAGCAGTAAGTAAAGCCCTACTCTCACTCTATCTATTCTATGTTCGGACAATATGCCTAACTTCAGCTCTTAGTATCGGATTTCCAGATTTCCGTCTCCTCTTCCAAGTACCGAAGAAGAATAGAAAAGCTTTGCTACTTCTACAAGGTAATAGGTATCCTCTACACCGGCCGTCTCATACGGGGAATGCATGGAAAGCTGAGGAAGTCCGATATCCACGGTGTTCAGTGCCACCTGACTGTTGGAAATGTTACCCAGTGTAGAACCTCCAAGCATATCCGAGCGGTTGGCAAAACTCTGGTACGGCACCTTTGCCTTTTCACAGAAGCTCTTAAATACTGCTGCGGATACGGCATCTGTCGTATACTTCTGGTTTGCACTGTACTTCAGCACAATACCCTTGTTCATATAGGGTCTGTTTAAGGCATCCGCCTTATCAAGGTGTGCCGGATGAACGGCATGCGCATTGTCTGCGGAAACAAGGAAGCTATTCTGTAAAGCCTTGCTATACTCTTCCTCTCCCATACCGAAAGCATAGAGAATTCTATGCAGTACATCCTTTAAGAAGGTCGAAGCCGCACCCTGTTTCGTACCGCTTCCCACCTCTTCGTTATCATAAACACAGTGGAGCGCCACACTCTCCTTCGGTTTAGCGGCAAGAAGTCCCTGTAAAGAGGAAAAGGCACACTGCAGATCATCCAGTCTTCCGCTTCCGACAAACTCTTCTTTTCCGCCTAAGATTGTCGCTTTCTGTCTGTTATAAAGGAATAAATCCCAATCCAGAATACTGTCTTCCTTAACGGAAATTGCATCGGCTACCATCTTCTTAAAACTTCCCTTTCCTTCTACCGTAGAAAACAGGGGAAGCATATCCTTCTGTGCATTAAACTTATAGCCATCGTTTACTTCACGATTCATGTGAATGGCAAGGTTCGGAATAATCAGTAAGTCGCGATCAATATTTAAAAGCTTCGTTTCTACACCCTTAGCACTCTTTACCAGCACTCTTCCTGCAATGGAAAGCGGTCTGTCCAGCCAAGGGGAACAAATCATCCCGCCATACTTTTCTACGTTCAGCTGGATATAAGCCTTGTCAATCTCCAGCTCCGGATCTCCTTTAATCTTAAATACCGGAGAATCGCTATGGCTTGCCATCATCTGGAAACCCTTAAACGGCTTTCCGGAAGCACAAAGGCGATGAGCGCGGAACCGTTTCTTGTGACAAAGTACTTTCCACCCTTCTTTAATTTCCAGTCCTCTCCTTCGTATAAAGGAAGAAATCCCTCTTCCAAGAGGATATCTTTCATATTTTCTACAGCAAAGAAGGCATTGACACTGCTGTCCAAAAAGTCCATCAGCTTCCTGTTTAACTTCTTTACTTCTGTTACTTTATTTATTGCCATACAGGCTCCTTTCGTTTATTTCATTCTCAAGCATTATACAGGAAAGGAGAATTCTTGAGAAGTAAAAAAATAGGATGTTCTACTAAGTTTAATTTTTCACAAAGCAATTTTGTTGCAATTGCAACACCACTTTTTATTTGGATTTGCTATACTACTCCCCGTAATCAAGAAATTTGCCCATGAAGAGATAGGGTGATACAGTACAAAAATAGGGATATTTTAGGAGGATAATAAAATGGCAAAGATTACCAGCGATATGTTAGTAGGTCAGATTGTAAATGAGCATCCGGAGTTAATCGACAGTTTACTTGAGGTCGGTATGCACTGCTTAGGCTGCCCGAGCTCCCAGATGGAGTCTCTGGAAGATGCTTGCATGGTACATGGTTTAAATCCAAATGCTGTTCTTGCTACTTTAAATGCAAAGTTAAGTGAGGTTTCCGAATAATGAGTGCTTTTTTAGGACCGATTCACTATTGGCTTTATAATAAAGTTCAGCTGCAGGAAGAGCTGATTCGCGAGATTGCTGAGCATGGCGAAAAATCAGGCTGGGCTGTATTTTCCGAGACACACTTAGAGGAGAAGACGGTAAACAATGAACTTCGTCCCTTAAATGAATTGATTGACGTGATGAATATCCACGGCTGGTTACAGGAAAGAGTGCAGGATGCGGAGGCACGCTATGCTCTTTTGGTAACAAGTATTTTAGCAGAAGATCCGGAAAGACTTTCGGACTTGGAAAAAATCGCCTTTGCGTTCGGAAAAAAACGGGCAATAGCTCCTACTTCCGATGCTTCCGATGCCTACAGAAAGATGGATGATTCTCTTCTGAACGGCATGCCCTGCGATAGAGTGAATGTTATCACAGAGCAAGATCCGAGCCGTACCTCTTGGGTTCAAGAAGAGGATATTCATGCCCCCTTCTGGATCGCTGTAGGCGGAGATCCTTCCGTTTATTATCAGCTTAGAAAGAAAATCATGGAGGGAATGCTCTCCGATACCGGCCTTCACTTCGACTGCAATGAAGAATGGCACTACAGTTTGTATCAATAAAGGGGTTCCGGTACAGGATTTTTAACGGAAACTGTAGCTTTGAAAAAAACAACAGAGCCATAACTGTAAGAAAGAGGAAATAAATGAACGTAAGTATTGTCATTATGGAAGAAGAGCATAGCAATATCAACAGAGCTCTTGCCGTAGTTCGTAACATTTGTCTGGGACTGATGGACGGAAGAGATGTACCGGATGCCGATTTTCGGCAAATCATTGATTTTATAAGAGGCTATGCAGATAAGCACCACCATGGAAAGGAAGAAATTTCTTTTCCCTGCCATGGTAGAGAAAATGGGTCCTGTTGCGGATAAGCTGGTTACCAACGGAATGCTTGTAGAGCACGACCTCGGGAGAGCAGATGTTCTTGCTTTAGAGACTGCTCTCAATGAATATCAGAAGAATCCGACTCCGGAGTTAAAGTTGGATATTCTATCTTATGCGATGGCCTATGCCCACCTTTTACAGCTCCATATCGAAAAGGAAAACAGTGTAGTTTATCCTTTCGCGGAAAGAGGTCTCAGCGAGGAAGATTTCAAGCTTATCAATGAAAAAAGTGAGGTTTACGAGGCAGAGAAAAAGACAGAGGGTGTACAAGAAAAATACCTGAATGCTTTAGAGCTTCTGGAAAGAAAGTATCTTCATTAAATAAGGAAAAATTCTTTTTAAAATCATAAAAAAATGGATTTTTATACTTTTTTTACTGGTATATCGTCTCAATCGGTGCTAGACTTATAAAGTGTATAGAGTATTTGTATAATCACAACCGGTTAACAGCAACTTGCTAAGAATACCAAAAGAGAAAGGGTGGCTATAAAATAGCTGCCCTTTCTCTTTTGTAAGCCTCCAGCGATGTGCTCTTTCGTCTTAAATCTCCGTCTGCGTTTTTAAAATAAAAGTATTCCTGTCAAAATCGATGATGCCCTCCTCCTTTAAAGAGGCCAGCTCTCTGGTCATGGCGGAACGATTCGTGCAAAGAAACTGCGCCATATCCGTGCGACTCAAAGAAAGCTCGATGTACTTGGACTTCTGCTTCTGTGCCTGTAAAGAAAGATAGGCTAAAATCTTCTCCCTAAGACTTCCGCGAGAAGTTACCTCAATTTTTTCCATGAGCTGAATATTCTTTTTGCTGATTAAGTCGAACAGATTCTCAATCAAGCGAAAGTGAAAGCCGCATTGGTTTTTACAAACATGAATGGCTTTCTCAAAGGAGAGGAAAAAGTACCTCCGTTTTCGTCGAGGAAAGAAAGGAAACATATTCATCCTCGGAAGCGCTGTTTCCAAAGGTTTCTCCGAAGATTTCTCCCTCCCCCATATAGGTAAGCAAGCTCTCTTTTCCCCAGACATCCGTTTTGATCATATGAATGCTGCCACAAAGCACCACGCCTACATGCTTTTCATGATTTCCTCCAGATGAATCAGCTCTCCTTTTTTGTATGAACGCACATAGCTTTTCATGCAATACAATAAAGCATTCAGATTTTCCTTCTCAATGCCCTGAAATATTTCCATATCCGAATAACGAAGAACCTCCTCCTTATTCAGCTTTTTTCGCTCTTCTGTTATATGACATCCGCCTCCGCAATTACAGCAGGCCTTCCTTTCTCCTGACATAGCCTCTCCTTTTCAGAATCCTCTATCATCGATTATCTATCGGTAAGCCGTTATAGCCTCACCATTCCCTCAAAAAATCAACTTCCGGCCTGACCATCTCCGATTGTATTTAATTAGTGCATAGTCTAATTCTTATTTGTTGCACATGCAACATATTTTTTCTCTCCTTTATTGCAAAATGAAGTACATTGAGTGGGAGGGGCGATTTTCAGGATTCTTCTGTAAAATATCCGCTTCACTGCAAAATGGTTTTGAGTCATTATTTTTCTTAGGAGGGAAAAAATGGAGAATAAGATGTTTTGTTATCAGTGTCAGGAAACTGCAAACTGTTCCGGCTGTACCGTATCCGGTGTTTGCGGAAAGAAGCCGGATGTTGCAGCCATGCAGGACCTTTTGGTTTATGCCACCAAGGGCTTATCCGCAGTAGCTGAGCAGTTAAGAAAAGAAGAGAAAGATGTATCTTTAGAAGTAAACCACAGAGTGACCATGAACCTTTTCATCACCATCACCAATGCAAACTTCGATAAGGATGCTATCGTGGAAAGTATAAAGGAAACTTTCGCCTTAAGAGATGCGGAAAGAGCAAAGATTACCGTAATCAACAGTCTTCCTACAGCTGCTACGGTAAAAGTCGCAGAAAAGGACTATGAAATCTTTGCGCAGAGTATCGGTGTCTTGGCTACGGAAAACGAAGATATTCGTTCTTTAAGAGAATTGATTACCTACGGACTTAAGGGACTTGCAGCGTATTCCAAGCACGCCAATGCTCTCTTAAAGGATGACAGCAATGTGGATGCTTTCATCCAAAGAGCCCTTGCTGCAACTTTAGATGACAGTCTTTCCGTGGACGATCTTGTGGCGCTTACCTTAGAAACCGGAAAAGCAGGAGTAGAGGGTATGGCTCTCCTTGACGGTGCCAATACCTCCACTTACGGAAATCCGGAAATCACAAGCGTCAATATCGGTGTTGGAAAGAATCCGGGAATCCTTGTTTCCGGACACGATCTGAGAGACCTTGAAATGCTTCTGGACCAGACAGAGGGCACAGGCGTGGATGTTTACACCCACTCTGAGATGCTTCCCGCCCATTACTACCCCTTCTTTAAGAAGTACAAGCACTTTGTAGGAAACTACGGAAATGCATGGTGGAAGCAGAAGGAAGAGTTCGAGCCCTTTAACGGACCGATTCTCATGACCACAAACTGTATCGTTCCGCCAAAGGAGAGCTATAAGGACAGACTTTGGACTACCGGTGCAGCAGGCTACCCGGGTTGCAAGCATATCGGCGGAAAATATGGTGAGATTAAGGACTTCTCCGCCCTCATTGAACAGGCGAAATCCTGCCCTGCTCCGACAGAAATCGAGACAGGTACCATCGTAGGCGGATTCGCCCATGAGCAGGTTTTTGCTCTTGCAGATAAGGTAGTAGAGGCCGTAAAGTCCGGCGCGATCAAGAAGTTCGTCGTTATGGCAGGTTGTGACGGAAGACAGAAGAAGAGAGACTACTATACCGACTTTGCAAAGGCTCTTCCGAAGGATGCCGTAATCTTAACCGCGGGATGCGCAAAGTATAAGTACAATAAGCTGGATCTTGGCGATATCGGCGGAATCCCCAGAGTCCTCGATGCCGGACAGTGTAACGACTCCTACTCCTTAGCCTTAATCGCTCTGAAGCTTAAGGAAGTATTCGGTCTGGACGATGTAAACAAGCTTCCTCTTGCTTACAATATCGCTTGGTATGAGCAGAAGGCTGTTATCGTGCTTCTCGCCCTCCTCCACTTAGGCGTAAAGAACATTCACCTCGGACCGACTCTTCCCGCTTTCCTTTCTCCGAATGTGGCAAAGGTTCTTGTAGAAAACTTTGGTATTGCCGGAATTGGAACTGTGGAAGACGACATGAAGATCTTCTTCCCGGAAACTGCATAAACGAGCGGTTTCAGGCTTGGCCTGCACCACTTTTCAAGAATCATACTTTTCAAAAAGAGTATCGCAAGTATCGCGATACTCTTTTTTTCTTCTTTTCCATAAAACAGCTTTTTCTAAAATATCCGTCTATCCTTTTTTTAAATAAAACTTAAATTTTAAACCTTTATTCCGTTTTTGCATTCAAAAAAATAAGTAGAAAAAAAGCCATTCCCATATGATATATTTATATATACAATAAATTTTTACATAATACTCGATTTAAGCAGTGTAGTTCTTAGGAAAACAAGCTTTCCGGAATTCACATGGCTACTCGTTTTTTTCCTATGCACCCCACGGCATCTTTCCCAAAACGGGAGAAAGTGAGTGCAGTATGTACCAGATAAAAAAATCAAACGCATTTACGCAGAAAAAAATCAGATACGGATGGCTTTCGCATATTAACTGACAGACTATGGCCAAGAGGAGTCGCAAAGGAAAGAGCTGCCATCGATTTCTGGGCCAAAGAACTCAGCCCCTCCACGTACTTAAGAAAATGGTTCGACCATAAAGAAGAACTCTTTCCACGCTTTCGTGAGCTTTATAGAGAAGAACTGGAGAAAAATCCGGAAAAAGACAATTTTATTCAGCTTGTAAAGAAAGAACTCCAAGAAAAGGATATTACGCTTCTCTTTGCCTCAAAAGAAGAAGAACTGAATCAGGCTACCGTACTTGCGGAATGGCTGAAGGAACAGCTCACGGAAACCGTAAAGAATCATTCCGCTTAGCAGGGAAGAGCCATTTTCCCACTTTTCGCTTTATTTCGGGAATAATTCTTTCACAATATCCTCTACCGATACAATTTCCTGAAGTTTTCCTATATTGGCTCCGGAGAAAAAGAGGCCTTCCTCCACATTTCCCTCCACAGCAGAAATCAGAGCATGTGTGATACAGTATTTTACTTCTCCCGGATTACAGCTATGAATGCAACGCGAGCAGTGCCTTGGCGGAATCCGTCCGACCAGCTCAAGCTTTTCCAACATGGGACTTTTCACTGCCCTCCCCGGCATTCCTACCGGACTGTGAATAATGCTAAGATCCTCCTCTTCTTTGGAAATAAGATACCGTTTATAGGTATCGCTTGCATCGCATTCTTTCGTAGCGATAAAACGGGTGGCCATTTGTACCCCGTAAGCACCTAGAGTTTGCATTCCTGTGATGTCCTCTCTGCTCCAGATCCCCCCTGCTGCAAAAAGAGGAATATTTTTCCCAAATTCCTCTTCAAAACCATCTATGACAGATAAAACTTCCGGAATCAGCTCCTCCAATGGCTTAACTTTTCCCTCCTCCACTTCGGATGCCTTAAAGCCAAGATGTCCCCCTGCCAAGGGCCCTTCCAAAACAACAAAGTCGGCAGTTCTATGATATTTCTGGCTCCAGGTTTTGAGCAAGACTTTTGTCGCTCTTCCACTCGACACAATAGGAGCAATCATGGTCTTTCCCTCCGGAACAAGCTCCGGAAGACTCAAGGGCAAACCAGCTCCGGAAATCACAGCATCTATGCCTTCTTCCACAGCCGTTTTTATAGCTTCCTCCCACTGTCTTGTAGCAACCATGGCATTAATGGATAATAGTCCCCTTCCCTCGCTTATTTCTCTTGCCCTTCGAATCTCCTTTCGCAAAGCTCGAAGATTGGCTTCCTCCGGAGCGAGACGAAAGTCCTCTTCTCGATATCCGCAGTCGGCAGTACTGATGCAGCCCATAGCCCCTGTCTTTGCCACTGCCCCTGCTAAACCGGAGAGTGAAACACCCACTCCCATTCCTCCCTGAATCAAAGGAATTTCTAAGCCTCTGCTCTTTAGCATATCCATTTCTTCATCCTTTCTGCGATAAAAAGGAAATTTCCTTTTATAATTAAATATTTTTAAACATAACAATGCCTTATCTTAAATCTTTTGGATAAGCCGGTAAAGAGTTTTTTGAAATGACTTTCTTGTATATTTATTAATTTTTTTGAAATAAATACTTGCTATGTCTTGCTATACTATCCCTTCTCTGCCGGTCAAAAAAAGAAGCTCTGCCTAAACAGAACCTCTTTTTATCTTTTCTCTTTTTTCTTTTTCTCTTTTTATCTTCTATCTAACTATTACGCCTTTGCAAGCGCCTCACCAAGGGCCTTACAATTGGCAAGTCCCTCATCGTCCGGTGTAAGATTGCAGATTACGGGAGCTGCCACTAAAACTGCTCCGGCTTCCTTCATTCTTGCCTCCCAGTTACGCATCCACTCCCCGTCACCCCAGTCGTAGGATCCGAAAAGAGCAATTTTTTTACCGGAAACAGCCGGAATCAGTTCTTCCACAAAAGGTTCCATTTCTCCCTCGTCTAAAACTTCATCTCCCATAGCAGGGCAGCCCAATGCGAAAACTTCCTCTCCCGCTAAATCCGCAGCGGAGATATCGGAAACGCTGACTGCCTTTGCGTCTTTTCCGGCAGCCTTAACGCCCTCCGCTACCGCCTCAGCCATAGCCTCTGTGTTCCCTGTCTGACTCCAAAATACAATCTTCATCATTTTATGTCCTCCTTATATATTGTGTAGAAGAATCTCTTCTTCTCCCTTAACTATATCCTATTATTATACTAGGATTATTTTGTTGCTGATGCAACACTCTTTTTATGCCGCCTTCATTCTCCTCATTCCGTAGATTTCCACAATGTTCTGCAAGCTGAATCCTTCCTCCAAAAATTGCAAAAACTTCCGGATACAAGAGTCATAACTATGAAACAGTTTCAAGGCCGCCTCTTCATTTGAATAGACTTTCCAATATCCTGTCAGCTTGGCTTTTTGGTACGGATTCTGCATATACACTCGAATATCTTCGGGCGGATACCCCAAAAAGATACCCACCTCATGAGGAAAACCCGCTCCCTCATCCTTATACTGCCGAAAACGCTCTTTAAAGAGAAGCAAGTAGCTCTCTGTCTTGTCCTCTTTGTATCCCAGATGCAAAGAAGAAAGAAATTTTTGTAAGCTTTTATTTTCCAAGTGCCGAAAGAACACTGTCTTTCTATACAGTAGAATGCTCTCTTTTTTCCCGGAATGAAGGGTTTCTATTCGGAAATCCTCATAGTGGGAAAGTAAACCTTCGAGCATTTTCTTCTCCTCCAAACTGACCGTGAAAATCGCTGCAGGCTTAAGTCCTGCAATTACGGGAGCATTCAGGCAGATATGTTCTCTTACATAATCTTCAATAGAACTTTTTTTCCTACAAAAAAATCCATTCCACTCCATAATACCCCTTTTCTTTAATTAGTTTATCTTAACTAACTATAAACGTGATTATATTAGTTTGTGCTAACTTTGTCCAGTGGTTTTTGCCTCCACCTAAAAATACTTTTGTCTTCACCTAAAAATACTTCATAAATCAACTGTTTCTTCTGAAAAGGAGTGTTATACTGATTTATGGAAATTTCGACTTAACTTGAAAGAAGAACTGTGCTGAAAGAAGTACAACATTAAAAGGAGGCAATATGCTTTGCATTGAAATGGAACCATCATAAGCCCCAAGGGGAGTTTTAAGGGCAGCCTTTATATAGAAGGGGAAAAAATCAAAAAGATTTTCAGAGAATCGGAGCAAAAGGAAGAGGCTCTTTTTTTAGAAAGCCTGCAGGAACAGCCGGAAAGAATCAATGCCGAAGGGAAACTCCTCTTCCCCGGTTTTATTGACTGCCACACCCACTTCGAGCTTCATGTTGCCGGCACTGTAACCTGTGACGACTTTCCTTCCGGCACGAAAGCTGCCATCGCTGGGGGGACTACCAGTATTGTGGACTTTGGAACCCAGTACAAAGGAGAAAGCTTGATGGAGGGTTTCCGTAACTGGCAGAAGAAAGCGGACAAGGGTGCCTCCTGCGACTACGGATTCCACATGTCCATCAGCGACTGGAATGAAAACAGCAAAAAAGAATGCCAAAAGATGATGGAAGAGGGATTAAGCACCTTCAAAATCTATATGACCTACGATATCCAGGTGGACGATGAAGAGATGTTCGAAATCTTGGAAGAGCTTAAGAACGTAGGCGGAATCACCGGTGTTCATTGTGAAAATACAGGTATGATTGCAGCTTTGCAGAAAGAGTTGATTTCCGACCCCAAGACAAAAGCAAAGGTTTCTTCTCACTACCTTTCCAGACCGGACGATGCGGAAGCTGAAGCGATTAACCGTATGCTTTACATTGCAAATGTAGTTGACACACCAATCATTGATGTTCACCTTACCTGCGAAAAGGGACTGAATGAGATCCGGGAAGCAAGAAAAAGAGGACAAACCGTATTTGCTGAAACCTGTCCCCAGTACCTAACCATGACAGAAGATCTATATAAGTCGGAGGATTTCCTGCGTTCCGCTCGCTATGTCATTGCACCGCCTCTTCGTAAGAAAGCGGATCAGGAGGCCCTATGGAAGGCTCTCGCCGATGAAGAAATCCAAACTGTCTGCACTGACCACTGCTCCTTCACCCTTGCGCAGAAAGAACTGGGTAAAGAAGACTTTCGAAATTCCGGGAGGCATGCCCGGAGTGGAAACCAGAGGAGAAGTTATCTTCTCGGAAGGCGTGGTAAAAGGGCGTATTACAAAGGAAAGAATGTGTGCTCTACTTTCCGAAAATCCCGCAAAGCTGTACGGCATGTATCCTGAAAAAGGTGTTCTCGCAGAGGGATCTGACGCTGATATTGTGATTCTTAATCCGGATAAAAAGAAGACAATCACAAAGGAAAAGCAGGTTTCTCTTTCCGATTATGCCCCCTTGGAAGGTTTAGAGCTACAGGGCGTGGTGGAAGAAGTCTTCTTAAGAGGGCAACTGGTCGCAAAAGAAGGAAAAGTACTGAAGGAGAATCAAGGAAAATACTTGAAACGCAAAAAATTTCAATCCGTAGTGTAAGAATTTTTTTCACTTCCTAAATCTTTTCTTTATACTTTTTATTTTTCTTTAAGGCACAAAACATAATTTCATCACAGAAGAGAAGTATCCTATACACAGTTACATAAGATGTAACTACAAAAAAAGCTTTTCATACTCAACTCCGGGACCTTCTCCTGTAAATAAGGGTTTCGGAGCCCCCTTCAAAATGATAGCGAAAGAGCAAGGCGGAAGCCTTGCTCTTTTCGTTTTATATGCTTTGCATTCTTTTTTCTTTTATTCTTGTATTTCCCTGCATTTCTTTGCCAAAGCCCGAAAAGCGGGAATGGATGCTTCTATTTTCTCATAAGGAAGACAATAGGCAATCCGGAAATAACCGGGGAGACCAAAGCCGTCTGTCGGAACCAAAATAATATGCTCCTCTTCTGCAAGCTTTAAAAACGCATCCGTATCTTCCAAAGGAGACTTCAAAAGGAGGTAAAAAGCACCCTCCGGAGGGACACAAGTAAATCCCATCTCGCTAAGCTCCGTATAGAGCAAGCGTCTGTTTCTATCGTAAAAACTCAAATCAATCTTTACATCTAAGCACTGTCCGATGACCTTTTGAAAAAGAGAGGGCGCATTGACAAAGCCCAGAGTTCTTCCGGCAATGACTGCCGCCGTCATCAGCTCTTTTCCCCCTTCTACCCTATCTGCTATGGCAAGGTAACCGATACGCTCTCCCGGGATAGACAAAGTCTTGGAAAAAGAGTAAAGATAGATGCTGTTCTCGTAAATCTCCGGCATAAACAGCACTTCTCTATCGTCATAGGCCAGTTCTCTGTATGGTTCATCACAAATCAGATAAATAGGATGTCCAACCCTCTCCTCTGCACTCTTTAATAAGCGGGCAAGGGCACGCAATTCTTCTTCACTGTAAATGATTCCACTCGGATTGTTGGGATTATTCAGAATAACCGCCTTGGTTCTACGCTTAATCAATTGCTCCGCCATATCCAGGTTCAAAGAGAAATCATCTTCCCTCATGGGAACCACAGCAAGTTTCGCCTTATAATGTGAAACATAAGACCGGTACTCCGTGAAATACGGAGCAAGCAAAGTACCTCGTCCTCTTCATCCAAAAGACAGCGCATCAAAATATTGAGCCCTCCTGCTGCGCCATTACACATCAAAACATGTTCTTCCGTATAGTCCAATCCAAAGCGTTTTGTAAGATGCTCTGCCACCTGTCTTCGAACATCGGGAAAACCGGCATTTTTCATGTATCCATGAATCTCATGCGGATCCTGGTTCTCTAAAAGACTGATAATGGCATTCTTTACCTCGTAAGGAACGGATGCCGCCGGATTTCCCAAACTAAAGTCGTAAACCCGGTCCTTTCCATACTTCTCCGTCATTTCCTGACCCAGTTCAAACATCTTTCGAATTACGGAATTGCCTTCCATAAGACTCTTCATGCTTCGTGCCAAAGTCATGTTTTTCCTCCTAAAGAAGTCTTTTTCTGCTTCTTTTCATGCAAAGGTTTTAATGCTGCAGTCTTTAAGTCATCAAATCCCGCATCCTCGGAAACGGCCTCAGGATTGTTACGCAGCATGGTTTTGATCCACCAGTGCATCTTACCGCTGTGCTCATTTCCTCCATCTTCCAAAAGAGCAAGTCTCTCCTCCAGTCTCTCTCTCTCCGCTTCCATATCTCTGAGCTTTCTGCTTGAAGGAAAGGAAAGGGCTTCTCCTACCGAACTTGCCATAGCCGAAACGGAACTCTTTACAGAGTCTGCCACGGCTAAAGTAGAGTCCTTTACCGTACCGGCCACTGCAAGAGTGGATTCTTTTACCGTACTTGCCATAAATTTGGCTGCAGCAACATTTCCCTCCGTCTTTTGCAGAGTACGGAACTCCTCTGCAGAAAGCTCCAAGTCCGCCCTGGCATCGGAGAGTCTATCGTAGATTTCCGAAATAGACTTTCGAAGATTCTGAATTTCCTCCGAATTGGCCGCAAGGCGTGTGACTCTTTCCTTCAATTCCAAAGCGCCGATTGTAGACAGGATAACGTCCTCTACAAAGAGGGTATAGAACATAGTATTCATAATCACAAAAGTAATGTAAGTCCAGTCTGCAGGAATGGAGGAAATGCGCGGATGAAGAACACGCATCACAAAAATGGCCGCAAATCCCCATCCTATAGATGCCGGAACGCAGATATACCCATGAAAATTCAGGGGATTATGAGAATAATCCCACCACCTCATATGGAAGAGCTTGTTCATTGTCACGCCCGTAACAAGTTCCAGACAGCTTCCTCCTATAAAGCCCACACAAAACAGATAGAAAATGTTCCCCTCGTATCCGTGGCTTAGAAGAACCAAGAGACAGGCTCCCACCCCATAAATGGGAATCCATGGTCCATGACAAAATCCTCTATTTTGCAAATGTCCCGATTTGATGGAGCAATAAGTACACTCATAGCACCATCCAAAAATACAGTAGAGCATAAAAAAAGTAGCCCACTGCAGTACAGTATACGACCCCATAAGATTATCCCTCTAAAACTTAAATTCCAAGGTTATATACTAG
Organism: uncultured Oribacterium sp.; assembly: GCA_916439225.1. Taxonomy (GTDB): domain Bacteria; phylum Bacillota; class Clostridia; order Lachnospirales; family Lachnospiraceae; genus Oribacterium. The sequence goes on from CAKAHF010000002.1 coordinate 97,490, forward strand.
CATAAAGCAGGCTATTTTACAAATTGTGCATAAGACAAAAAAGAGGATTAAAACCGTTTTAAAAGCATAATGAAAGCAAAGTAAAAAACGAATTTTCCTATTCTTTTCCCTATTCTTTTTCCTCTTTTTTTACACGAATTCTCTGTCGTACTGCTTTCCTTCGTTCTTCCTTTTCTTCTTTTCTATTCATTCTTTCCTGCTTTTCTTCCATCCCTTTTTTCGGAAAGAAAAAGGCATCTGCAGGATAGAGATAGGATTTTTCCGCTACGGAAAAAGCGGAGATCCAATCTCGAAAATCCTGTTCCACAGAGGAAAGTCGTTCTTTCTCGTCCAGATTTTGAAATATTTCCCCAAGAGATTCTTCGATTTTCCCGGAAATGGCATCCTTCATTTCCCAAAAGAAAGGATAAAAACGGCTGAACATCGGATTGAAATTACCAAAAAGCAAAACATCCGGACTAAGCTCCAAAACATCGGAAATAGCGAGCAACATTTCCAAACTGCATCCCACGCTTCCGATTTCCAAGCGAGAAATGGTATTGGTGGTCGTAAATACAAGGCTTGCCAAATCCTTTTGCCTAAGTCCTTTCTGAATACGATACTTTTTAATCTGTTTTCCCAACTGCGCATAATCCAGCTTATTGCTATTCCAGATATTTTTCTCTTTACCGTCTTCACGCGCCTTTCCAGTTCCCATGATTTTATTTCTCCTATAGCCGTTCTCCGAAAAACAGAACATAGCGTCCATCCGTGCTCTTACCAGCTATAGTAGCTTTATTTTTCCACAAATAAGAATATCGGGAAATGTTGATTCATTTCCCGACAAGTAGAATAAAGCCTATTTACAAAAAAGAATTCTATCTTTAAACGATGTTTTAATCCTCACCCTTAATTCGCACAAAACGTTCTCCCGTACCGTAAACCGTAACAATCGGAGAAACCTCCATAAAGGCATTCGGAAATGCTCTGCCAGGTAGCTACGAATGAGGGCGGACTGTCTCGGAGATACGATAGAAGAAAGCATGATTTTATCCGACTTTGTATACGCACCTACAGCCTTATACATAGTCACCCCTCGGCCAAGGCTTAAGATATAGCGGGTAATTTCATCGCTGTTATCCGGATTCGCAGGAATGATATTGGTCTTATACAGCTTCTGTCGGAAACCGAAGAGCATATAATCCATGATATAAATGCAGATGACATGGTTTACCAGAGCATAGAGTGCAACATCCTTATTGAATACAAAGCCTAAAGAAATCAGGATACTGCCGTCCAAAAACAGCATAACCCGGCTCAAAGCAACTCCTTTAAATACCTTTCGATTCAGAATTCTTGCAATCGTATCCGTACCGCCAAAGGTCACTCCCGCACGAAGCACAAGACCGGACCCCAGACCGTAGAAAATCGAGAAATATATACAAACCAAGAACATCTCCCCTTGTACAAATACAAAGTGGAACATGCCTGTCAAGACCAGAAGAGTCGGATAGAGGAAGGAGACAAAGATAATCTTCATAAACTCTTCCCGCTTTAAGGTAAAGAAGGCCAGAATCAAAATCGTAATGCTAAAAACATAATAAATATAGCTGTAGTTGATTCCCGTGAACCGTTCCGCCATCTGAGAAAGTCCCGTCACACCGCTGGTGGATAATCCATTCGGCACCAGAATGCAGTTCACGGAAAAAGCTGTAATAAAGCAGCCCAGTATAATCTGCAAATAGCTCAAAATCTTTCCCTTGTGTTGATTAAGTACTTCCATCTTTTTTGCTCCTTCTTTCGGACCTTCATCACAAAACACCGCCGACTATTATACTGATAAAACAGAGGAGAAAACAAGCTATTTCCATTTTTTCGGTGTGTAATGGATTTCGGCCACATTGTAAACCGTGATAAAAGCCTTCGGGTCTTCCTTCTCCAAAAAGCTCATCAGCTTCTGGTATTCCTGCCTATCCACCACAGCGACAATCTCCTTTTTCCTCTCATGGCTGTAAGCTCCCTCGATATCATAAACACTCATTCCGCTATGTAGACGATTCAAAATATAATCCGTAATCAACTCCGCCTTATCGGTGATGATACAAACCCGTTTCTTGATACTTTGTCCGAAGATAAAATGGTCCAGGATAATCCCGTTAAAATAGGTTCCAAGAATGGATAAAATGACTGCTTTTTTGTCAAAGGCAAAGATAGACAAAGCCGCAATGAAAAGTCCTGAAAGCCCAAGCGCCTTTCCAAGTTCCATGTGGAGGTATTTCTGCATAAGCTTTGCCACAACATCAAGACCGCCCGAGCAGGTATTTCGGTTAAATAGGATCGCAAGCCCGATACTTACAAAGAAAATATAGGCAATCACATCCAAAAGTACATCTCCCGTTAAAGACCGGTTGTTCGGAAACAGCTTCTCAAAAAGCAGCATAATCGCTGGAAGCACTATGGTCGCATAGGCTGTCTTATACGCAAAGCTATGGCTTAAGAAGAAGTAAGCAATCACAAGAAGCAGCACATTCATAATCATCGTCAAGGTCGCCACGGAAAGAGGCAAAAATGATTCAAAATGATTGCCAGTCCGGAAATGGACGATACCGCAACATGACTCGGCACCTGAAAAAAGAAAATGGCTGCCGCCACAATCACGATTCCGAGATTCACCATAAATGTATCTTTCAGCTTCGCAGTGAATTCCTTATTCAATTTGACTCCTCCACTTTCAATTCTAGATTTACTCCGCAACTATCGTTATTACCATCGAGGTTTTTTCTTGCCTCTTTACTCTTTTTAAGGAGATTTTGATACATGTATACCATGGCAAGAGCCAAAACCACAGCATAAAACGGAAAAAGCCCCGTTCCGAAATTCTTTGCCAAAATCCCAAAAATCGGTGGCAAGCTCAGACTTCCGATGTATGCCGATGCCATGAGTTTTCCAATCAGCGCAGAGGTATTTTCCGCACCGAAGTGATAGGGTACGGAGTGCATGATGGCAGGATAAATCGGCGCACAGCCAAGCCCCATGAAAAGCAGGCTTGCACTCACAAGAAGCTCCCGAAAGCTGAATGGAAAGAACTGTAATTCAGCGGAGGCTCCCAGCGATAAAAAGAGGAGAAGAATTCCCAAAAGGAGAATTCCGGCCCCACACAAAATCAGCTCTTGATCTTTCCATTTTACTGAAAAGAAACCGGCGAGAAAACGTCCGAAGGTAATACCAAAATAAAACAAAGCCACCAAAGATGCTGCAAACTTAGCATCTATTTCCAAAGAATAGACCATAAAAGAGCCGGACCAAAGTCCTATGGTCTGCTCGATTGCGCAGTAGAAAAAGAAACTCCCAAGGCATTCCTTCGCTCCGGGAAGAGCAAAAATTTCCCGAAAGGACATCCCCTTTTTTCTTTTCACGGAATCTTCCTCTACAAGTTCATCCGCCCTCTCCACCGGACTTTCCTTTTCCGGTTCTTCTTTCCAAAGTTTAAGACTTCGGAACAGCAAAAACGTAAGTCCCGCCTGAATTATACCGATGATAAGATAGCCCATAGACCAGGAAGCCCCTCTTTGCAGGACGAAACCCATCACATAAGGACCGACGGAAGCACCGATTCCCCACATACAATGTAACCAGTTCATGTGCCTGCCGGAATAATGGAGAGCAACATAATGATTGAGTGCCGCATCCACCGAGCCGGCTCCAAGACCATAGGGAATCGCAAAAAGAAGGAGCATATAATAGGAGCGACTCATGGAAAAGCCGAAGATTGCCAGGGCTGTAAGCAATACCGAAAAAGCCGTAATCCTCCCCGTCCCAAAGCGAAGATTCAAACTCTCACTTTTCAAACTGGAAAAAATGGTACAGCAGGAAATCAGCATATAAATACTGCCGGAATATGAGAGGGGAACCTTTAAGTCCTCATGCATAATCGGCCAGGCGGAGCCCAGTAAGGCATCCGGAAGCCCCAAACTGATAAAAGACAAATAAATAATCAGTAACAAGAAAGAAAACATCTATATGCTCCTATTTCCCTAAAATCTACTTTTCCGGCTTTCCCCGAAGTTCCTTTAAAATCCCTCCGGTAATCAAAAAAGCAATACTTGCCGCAAAAACATCGCTTACAGGCTGAGACAGCTGCACACCGAAGAGTCCGAACAGGGGTGGCAGTATAAGCAGCACCGGAATCAGACAGATCCCCTGACGAAGCAGAGCCACAATGCTCGCCCGGAAAGGATAACCCGTAGTTTGGCTGAACATATTGGCCATGGTAATCTGTGCTGCAAGCGGGATGGTAAGGCATTGCAAGCGAAGCGCCCTATACCCAATACGGATAACCTCCGCATCTTCTTTTCTAAAGACGGTAATCAATGGCTTTGCAAAAATAAAAACCACTGTTCCCATAACAATCAACATAAAAAAACAAACCTTTAAGCTAAAATAATAAGCCTGTTCCACTCTCTTATAGTTCTTTGCTCCGTAACAATATCCGCAAACCGGCTGAAAACCCTGTCCAAAGCCGATGACAAGTGAATTTAAAAACATCGTGATCCGCATCACAATTGCCATGGCGGCAATCGCGGCATCGCCGTAAGGGTGTGCAGAAAAGTTCAAAATAATTGTGGAGATTCCGGCGATTCCCTGTCTGGCAAGGCTTGGAAGACCAAACTGTAAAATCAGACTGTAGCGCTTCATGCTTGGCTTAAAGTTTTTAAAGGACACGGTAATGCAGGCCGGCATCTTATTACATTGATAAAGCAAAATACAAAAGGACACAATCTGGCTAAGCGTAGTTGCTACCGCCGCACCCATGATCCCCATATGAAAGCCATAGATAAAAAGCGGATCCAGAAACATATTTAAAATACCGCCGGTAGCAATCCCCAGCATGGAATAAAAGGAATTTCCCTGAAAACGGAGCATATTGTTCATGCCGAGGGAAGCCATGATAAAGGGCGTCCCGAGAAGAACATATTTCGCATAGCTTATCGCATAGGGCGCTATCGTTTTTGTAGAACCAAGCGCGTAAACGAGCGGGGTTACGTAAATGATGCAGAAAAGTGCAATCAGCGTTCCGAGGAAAAGTTCCGTAAAAAAACCGATGGCTACAAAACGCTCCGCCTCTTTCTGCTTTTTTGCCCCAAGCAGGCGTGAAATCTCATTTCCGCATCCCATTCCGATCATAAAGGCGATGGCTTGGATAATCGCCACCATCGAATAAATCACCCCCACCGCGCCGGATGCGGAAGTCCCGAGCTGAGACACAAAAAAAGTGTCTGCCATATTGTACACAGCCACCACAATCATCGATACCATGGAAGGAAGCGCAAGGCGTGGAATCAGCGCATTGACCGGTTCTTCCATCATTTGCCTGAATTTTTCTTCCTCCGTCAGAACCTTCCTCATCTATTTCCCCCTTACAGCCAAAAAGCAAGATACCCCAAGCATAAAGCTGAAAAGTGATTCTATGCAAATAAGCGATGCCCCAAAACTCTTCTCCTTGCGAAACTTCTCTATTCCATGTTAGGATAACAAAAATACTGCTCTAAATGTGCTTTATTATACTACTGTAAAAATAATTTTGCAAAAGTGGACGAAAAAATCAGAGTCAAGTTGTAAACAAATCAGGGGTTTTTATGAAAAGATTTATCCAATATGTAAGTCATAGCGTTGCCGCTATGATTGGTATTTCCGTCTATATTTTGGCAGACACCTATTTTATTGCCTCCTATTCGGGAAGTGACGGCCTGGCTGTCTTAAATCTGGTGCTCCCGCTCTACGGCATGATGAATGCCTTGGGTTCCATGCTCGGAATTGGAAGTGCCACAAGATACAGTATCCGAAAGGCAAGAGGAAAAGACGTCAACTCTTTCTTTTTGCAAGCCCTTTTTTGGAACGCTGTCTTCAGCATCCCTTTTATGATTGGCGGGCTTTTTTTCCCGAGACAGATTTTACAGATTTTGGGAGCGGATACAGAGCTTCAAAACCTTGGAATTCCCTATGTTCGGACGATTCTTCCTTTCGCCTTTTTCTATATGTCCGGTTATACGACAGGGGCCTATGTACGAAATGACAACAACCCATCCAATGCCATGATGGGCTCTGTTATTGCGAGTCTTTTTAATATCGTTTTCGACTATATTTTTATGTTCCCTATGGATATGGGAATGGCAGGAGCCGCCCTTGCAACCGGACTTTCTCCGATTGTCAGTTCTCTCTTTTGCCTATTGCATTACTGCAGTAAGAAAAATACGGTTCCCTTCGGCTGGCAAACACCACGTTTTAAGCACCTTTGTGCCTGTTGCAAGCTCGGGCTTTCCAACTTTGTCGGTGAAATTGCGAACGCCGTCACCATAACCACCTTCAATATGCTCATTTTGAATCTTTCCGGAAATATCGGTGTTGCCAGTTACGGTGTCATCGCCAATGTTTCCACGGTGTGTAACGCCCTGTTTAACGGCCTCGCGCAGGGCGTGCAACCTCTGATGAGCCAAAGCTACGGAAAAAAAGACAATCGTTCTTTGGGAAAATATCTGCAATACGGCATTGTCACCGCACTGCTCTTTTCTCTAACGATTGTCTTTACCGTAAACTTCAAGAGTGATTTCTTTATTTCTCTATTTAACAGCGAAAATAATGCAGGACTCCATGCCGCAGCAGCAGAGGGCATCCATCTCTACTTCTGGGCATTCTTCTTTGTCGGAATCAACACGCTTCTCGTATCCTACTTTCCGCAACAAACAATCCAAAACCTGCTTTCCTCTCTTCTTTGATTCGAGGAACCTTCGCCATTGTTTTCTTTGCTATCGTCCTGTCTTCTATATGGAAAATGACCGGCGTATGGCTGGCTTTCCCCTGTTCGGAAGCCTTTTCTTTACTGATTATCCTCTACTACTATAAAAAGGAGTAAAATGAGGTAATGCCCTAAGCCTCTTTATTCTGAAAAGAGGCTGTAAAAAATCAAAACTTCTTTATGCTGTGGAGCTCCGTTGCGAAGCACATTCGTCCAATAAACAAACTGTTAAAGAGCGGACTACAGCAATTGAATCGTGCAATGAAAAGACTTCTCTTCCTCCGGCAAAAGGGAGAGGAAGTCTTCTTTTTTTGCAATATCCTCCTCAACACCGTCTCTTCCGGGAAGAGAGGTCCAAGGCTCTAGGCAAAGAAATGGTGCATCTTTTCCGTAAGGCTGCCAAAATCCGATATAGGGATAGTCCGGGTACTCCAGATAAAGACCTTTTTCCTCCCCTTTTTTTCGTATGAAAAGAGCACCGTTTGTTTCCGATAAAACTACTGCATCCTTTTTAAAGAGTGCAGAAGAAAGCGAGAGAAGATTCCCCTCCAGAGGATTTTTTCCTTTCTCTTTTTTCGTGAGACAGTCCTTAGAAAAAAGAATCTGCTCCGGCTTCCTATCTCCAAGCTTCGGAAAATACACTTCAAACTCCGATATCTTTTCCTCCGGAGTAAATAGCTGAAATCCGGGATGGAAGCCCAAGCCAAAGTACAAGGTTTCCACACCGAGATTTTCCACCTTAGTCTCGATAAAAAGCCTCTTTCCCTCTACTCTGTACTCCTGTCTTAGACGGAACGAAAAGGGGTAAGACTGCCTTGTTACCGCAGTATCTCTTAACTCCAAAATACAGCTGTCCTCTTCACATTCTACAATACGGAATGCATTTTCCCGGGCAAAGCCATGTAAGCTCATAGGGTACTTCTTCTCGTTATAAAAATAGTGCTTTCCCTGTAGACGCCCGATAAAGGGAAATAAAACGGGCGCCTGTTCTTTCCACAGTGCGCCCCCTTGCCAAAGAAGCTCCTGCCCTCTCGTTTTATCAAAAACAGAGTGGAGTTCCGCTCCCTCTTCCTTTATATCTACTCTTAATTCCTCGGATTCAATACGTAACATAAACTGCTCCTTTATAAACCGAACCGGCAATCTTATCTGTATTGTATGTATTGTACCCAAATTTCAAAAAAACTACTATGCTTTCTTTCTATTCCTGCTATGCCGATCAAGAATAGCCTGCTGCTCCTTTGTAAGATGAAAGTTCGGGTGATCCAATTCCTCATGGCCTACATGGTCACATTTACCGGACTTCGCATAGCTACAAAAAGCACAGGATCCGCTTTCCTTATGTTCCTTCCGTAAAGCACGAATAATCAAGAAATCAGTCCTGCCACAAACAAAATCACTACAATATTTCCCATCGTATTCCCTTCTTTCTATTGCTATTTGCTACCCGTTGTCGTTTTCATCCTATAACTGCAATTTTATGGTCCTATTTCTACAGTCTTATTTCTACAGTCTAATTTCTATAGTCTTATTTCTATAGTTATCCTTTACCCGTTTCATCCTATATTGCTTCTTTCAAGCAGTCTACATTGAGCTCCCTAGAAATAATCAGCAGAAATTAGTTCTGCATAACTAATCTTTATTATAATGGATTTCTGCACGAGATAATAGAAAGAAAAAATAAAATTTTATAAAAAAACAGAGCATACGGGCCTAAAAACCTTCTTCTGAAAACAATTTACCCCCTTCCTGAACAAAACGAGAAGGGGGTATACAAAAACCGGGGGACAGTTCTGTTTATAGCTCTATCACAAAGCAGTTTTTTAATATTCTATACATAAATCTGTCCAAGATATATATCTTACGCCATCGCTCTTTCTACGGCGCTTTCCTCTTTCTCGGAAAGGGTATCCGCTTCCTTGTACGGACGTAGGAGTCCCCAAATTCCAATCAGAATCAGCGCAATTGCCACAATGGTGAAGAAATTGAAGCTGACAACACCGGCGATGAGTCCGCCAATCTGGTAGATTACGAGAGATACGCAGTAAGCCAAGAAGCACTCCCAACCAATGGCAAACATCGTCCAACGACCATTGTTCATCTCTCTCTTGATGGCGCCGATTGCTGCGAAGCAGGGAGCACAGAGCAAGTTGAAAGCAAGGAAACTGTATCCTGCGATACCATTTCCAAAATACTCACGAACCTGTGCCCAAATCTGATCACCGGACTCGGCAAGCTCTTCTGCACCCTGATAGTGGAAGAGGGTTCCGAAAGTACCTACTACATTTTCCTTTGCAATGAGTCCGGTAAGCGCTGCCACTACAGCCTTCCACTTGCCCCAACCAAGAGGAGCAAAAAGCCATGTAAAAGCATTACCAAAAGCGGCAAGAATGGATGTATCCATGTCATCTTCCGGAAGATACTGCATCCGGAAATTAAATCTGGACAAGAACCAAACGAGGATGGTCGCAAGGAGAATAACGGTACCCGCCTTCTTTACGAAAGACATTCCTCTCTCCGCCATACTCTTTAAGATGTCAATCACTCTTGGCATGTGATATGCCGGAAGCTCCATAACGAAGGGCGCCGGCTGTCCTGCGAACATCTTTGTCTTCTTTAATACGATACCGGAGAACACGATGGCACAAACGCCAAGGAAATAAGCACTCCAGCCTACCCATGCGGAATTATTGAATAACGCGCCGGCAAGTAAACCAATAACCGGAAGCTTTGCGGAGCAAGGAATGAAGGTGGTCGTCATAATCGTCATACGACGGTCTCTTTCATTCTCTACGGTACGGGAACCCATAACCCCCGGTACACCGCACCCGGTACCGATCAGCATCGGAATAAAGGACTTTCCGGAAAGACCGAACTTACGAAATACACGGTCCATGATGAACGCAACTCTCGCCATATATCCACATCCCTCCAGGAAAGCAAGGAAGAGGAAGAAGGTGAGCATCTGCGGTAAGAAACCGAGTACTGCACCAAGACCGGCAACAATACCGTCAATCACAAGACCCTGTAAAGCCTCATTCACGTTCATGGACTCCAGAAGACTTGTAACTGCACCCGGGATGGACGGAAGATCAACCAGTCCGAAGAAGGACCACGGATCCGATCCGAAAAGCACGTCATTTACCCAGTCGGTCATCTTCGTTCCCACTGTGGAAATGGAGATATAGTACACGGCAAACATGATGAGTGCAAAAAGCGGGAGAGCAATGAAACGATTCGTAACAATAGAGTCAATCTTATCCGATGTCGTAAGACCGGTCTTTCCACGCTTCTCATAAGCGGAAGAAATAATACTCTGAATATACTTATATCGCTCATTTGTGATGATACTCTCCGCATCATCGTCTTCTTCTTTTTCAATTCCGGAAATAATACTCTCCACATCGACATTCTTTGCCTTCTCCGGAAGCTCTTTTCGAATCTTGTCATCTCTTTCAAAAAGCTTGATAGCAAAGAATCGTGCAAGCGCCTCAGGAACTTCTCCGCTAATCTTACTTTGAATCTCGGAAAGCGCTTTTTCCACATTTTCAGAAAAACGGTGTTCAATCGCAGGTACTGCACCGCTGTTTGCTTCCGCTACCGCTTCCGAAATCAACTCGTCAATTCCCTGATTACGAAGTGCGGAAATGCTGATTACCTTGCACCCCATTGCCTTACCAAGGGCCTCCAGATTCAAAACATCACCGTTCTTGGTTACGACATCCATCATGTTGATAGCCATGACAACCGGAACGCCAAGTTCCTTTAACTGCGTGGAAAGATAAAGGTTTCTCTCCAAGTTCGTGCCGTCCACAATATTTAAAATCGCATTCGGTCTATTGTTAATCAGGTAGTTTCTCGCAACCACTTCTTCAAGTGTATAGGGAGAAAGGGAGTAAATACCCGGAAGGTCGGCAATCACGATGTCCTTATGGCCCTTTAATTTACCTTCCTTCTTCTCCACCGTAACGCCCGGCCAGTTTCCTACATACTGGTTCGAACCTGTTAATTGGTTAAATAAAGTTGTTTTTCCGGCATTCGGGTTACCGGCAAGTGCTATAGTTACAGCCATTTTCTTCCTCCTAAGCCTTCTCTTCCACTTCAATCATCTCCGCATCTGCCTTACGAACAGAAAGTTCATAGCCTCGAACGGTAATCTCCAAGGGATCTCCGAGAGGTGCCACCTTACGCACAAAAATCTCCGCACCCTTCGTCAGCCCCATATCCATGATTCTTCTTTTTACGGCGCCCTCTCCTGTTAATTTCTTCACCACAGCGCTCTGTCCCGGTTTCAAATCTTTCAGTGTCATACTCTCCTCCATCTTCTTTCTTTGCATATTTAGACAATAATTTTATTTGCCATCTCTTCACTGATGGCCACTCTGGCATCCTTAATCTTTACAATGACATTTCCAAGAGATGCAGAAACCACAGTCACCTCTCCTCCGACCACAAATCCGAGGTCGCTTAAGTGCTGCTTCATCTCCGCAGAACCGCCGATTCTTTTAATTTCCAGTGGCACACCGGTACCGGCTAATGTAAGTGGCATAACCCCTCCCTTCTGCTCTGTATTCCTTTTCATGCTTCCTGCCCTACGTCCATAAACGCTCTAAACAGGCTCTTTACATGCGTGTTTAATCGAGCACTCTAAAGCGTCATACGGATAGCTACTACTCTATGATTTTTCGTAGGTGATGAATTAAAAAGGATACTAATAGCATTTTACAGTTAGTATCTATAAACCAACCATTAAATTAGCATCATCTAACTTAAATGTCAATCATATAACGAGAAAATTCGGCTATTTCATAGCGAGTTTTCTTAGAAATAGTCTGCTCCGACTTCTGAAAATACATAATAGTTAAAAGTGTGGCCAGTATCCACTTTTGAAAAAAGAAAAAAGAAAAAATATTTTTCGTGTCTACTTCTCTTGACTGCCACAAAGTGGCTCATGAAATGTGAGAAAAATTAAAAAAGTGGCTCATGAAATGTGAGAATAGAGATTGAAGTGGCTATTTTTTTGTGATAAAGGGGCTGTCGCACTAAGTGGTTAGTGCGACAGCCCCTTCTCTTTAGAGCAATGCTCTTTATTTAACATTTCTTAGATATATTCTTTGGAAAACTCTTTTAGAATAGTACATTCACGCACTACTTTGTGTATTCTCCGTTCTTCCACTTTACATAGAAGTCTTTAATCTTACCAAAGGACTCCGGACTTAAGACGTGCTCAATTCGACAAGCATCCTGAGAAGCTGAATAAGCGTTTACTCCTAAAGCCACCAGTACATCGGTTAAAACCGTATGTTTCTCATAGGTAGTCTGCGCGATGGAAAGTCCATGCTCCGTCAAGGTCAGAGCACCCTTTTCATCCACTTCCACCTTACCCTCTTCCTTCAGTCTCTTTAAAGCAATACTCACGCTGGGCTTCGAAAAGCCAAGCATATTGGCGATGTCAATGGCACGAACCTTTCTGTGGTCCAAAGATAACATTAAAATGGCCTCTAAGTAGTTTTCCTCTGATTCATGACTCTCATACGGTTTCATCCTGTCCTCCTGTTATGCTTTCATTTAATCTATGGCTATTCCTATCAGCTTTGCCTTTAACAAATAGTTCCTTTATTATATCCTATCAAGCGGTGGCAAGTCTGACAGAACTATCCTGGCGTAGGCTCCACTGGTCTTATTGAACCTCATCCCTTGATACCTCAAAAGTCAGAAAGATCTATCGGCTCTGATACTTTCCTAAACGAAAGTTATGAACCGCTTGATCCATATCTCTCAGAGTCTTTTCAGAAATCATTTCCGGAGTGGTAAGTTCTCTTGGTTCCAGCATAATACATCCATTTTCATATTCACGAACATTGTAATACTGATATTTGGCACCGCGAAGAGTCACACGTTTCTTGTTATCAATATGAACATCATAATCTTTAACTACTTCCACAAAATCACCCCCTTAAGATGTGGGATATCCCACATCTTATAGTGTAGATTTCACATCGAGCACTGTCAAGCTATTTCTCTGTCGCTAATTGAGCCGCTAATTTGTTCCCCCTACGCCGACTTGCTCACTTCCAAAGCAAAGGCTTCATTCTGCTCCTTCGCATTCTGTACGAGAAGCTGTACTTCCTCCTTCTTCTCTTTCGGAAGAAGTGCGGTCATGCTCTTTAATCCGGTCGCAATAGTCGAAACATTATGGAACAGTGCAGAGCCGGACGGAGTAATGACTCCGAAGAATCCTAATCCGATAAGCGCGGAGTTAAATCCGATAATAAAGCGATAGTTGTCATGAATTCGGCGCATCAGGCGATTGCTGATTTCCTTTAAGATAACCAGCTCATAAAGGTCTCCCTCTTTCACCGTGATATCAGCTACTTCCTTTGCAATCGCCGCTCCCGCAGAAATCGCAATGCCCGCATCCGCCTCGGAAAGAGCCGGAGAATCGTTGATTCCGTCTCCTACCATGATGACCTTACGTCCCTTCTTGTGCTCTTCCTGAATAAACTTCGCCTTGTCCTCCGGAAGCACCTCTGCATAGAACTCGTCCACACCGACCTTCTTCGCCACCGCTTTTGCCGTGTGTTTATTGTCTCCGGTCATCATCACAACCTTATTGATGCCCAAGTGTTTTAACTTACGAATAACATCCTTTGCTTCCGCACGAAGCGGGTCAGATACGAGAATTACCGCCGCAAGCTGACCATTCACCGCAAGGTAAAGGGAAGAATATTCCTCCGGAATGGCATGGAACTTCGCTTCCTCACCCTTCGGCACTGTACACTTCTCATCTTCAAAGATAAAATGATAGCTTCCGATCAGCACTCTCTTCTCTTCATAAATGCTGGAAATACCGTGCGCTACAACATACTCGACCTTGGAGTGTCGCTCTGCATGATGTAAATCTCTTCTCTCCGCCTCCGTCACTACCGCATTTGCCATAGAGTGAGGATAGTGCTCTTCCAGACACGCCGCCATACGAAGCATCTCGTCTTCGTCAGCCCCCATAAAGGTTATAACCTCTTCTACCCTGGGCTTTGCATAGGTGAGTGTACCCGTCTTATCAAAGACAATGGTATCCGCCTCGGAAATCACTTCCATAAACTTACCGCCCTTTACGGAAATATGATACTTTCCGGCTTCTCTCATTGCGGAAAGCACCGCAACAGGCATAGACAGTTTCAGCGCACAGGAGAAATCCACCATCAAAAAGGCCAGCGCCTTCGTCACATTTCGAGTAAAAAGATAAGCCAAAGCAGCACCGCCAAGACTATAGGGAACAAGCTTATCCGCAAGATGCGAAGCCTTATCCTCCGTAGAGCTCTTCAGCTTCTCCGACTCCTCAATCATTTTCACAATACGATCATAGCGACCGGAGCCTGCCTCTTTCTCTACGATAATATGGCACTCTCCCTCTTCCACAACCGTTCCCGCATAGGCATAGCTGCCCTTTGTTTTTCTAACCGGCACAGACTCGCCCGTCATGGAAGCCTGATTAACCATAGCCTCTCCGGAAGAAAGCTTACCGTCTAAAGGAATCATATTTCCGGTGCGGACAATGATTTCCGCCCCTACCTGTACTTCATTTACAGGAAGAAGCACTTCCTCGCCCTGTACCAAGGTCCAAACCTTATCTACATCGAGAGACATGGTACGCGCAAGGTCATCCACCGACTTCTTGTGCGTCCACTCTTCCAGTATTTCTCCAATGCCAAGAAGGAACATTACAGAAGATGCCGTATCATAGTCACCCGTAAGAATGGATGCAGAAATCGCTACCGCATCAAGAAGAGCAACCTCTATTTTTCCTTTTAAAATGCTTCCCATTCCCTTAAGAACATACGGAATCGCCTTTATTCCCGTCAGTATTCGCTTTAAGGGAACAGGGAAAAAGAGGACATTCACTACACGGTTTACCACCGTAAGAACCAGCTTGTCCTCATATTCCCGATTCAATGCCCTTCCGGTATGATCCGGCACAAGTGCCACATTCTCCTCATAAGAAAAACGGGAGAGGGCAAGAATAATCCCCTCCCGTGTTCCTTCATAAGAAATAATGGCGTCTGCCGTTCTGTCGTTTACCTTCGCGTAAATAACACCCTCTTGGGCTTTCAGATAATACTCTAAAATATCCGCCTGCTCCACAGTCATCCTTGGCTGTAAAGCATGAACCCTCATACGACCCCGGGATTCATGTAAAATCTTACACTTCATTTCCCTTACCTTTCCCTTACTTCGTTTTCCATGAAATAAAAATTGTCTGCCATGTAAGCAACACTCGTTAAGGACAAAATGCCGCAAACTCAGCAAGTTAAACTAAGAATTAAACCTCTTTGCCGTCACACTCTGCTTCGCAATCACAGATTAAGGACTTTTCTTCCTCTTCCGCTCTCTTCTCGTTAATACGCTTTGCATCCGCATAGATGTCTTCGCAGTTCTCCTTAATGCTGGTGCTGACCTTCATCACACAGTCCTGACCGCGAAGCACAGCTGCCGCTGCCTCTGTGTACATCTTCTTCGCGTCCTTGGATCCTAAAATCTTCATTCCGGCTGTACCGAAAAGAATTCCACCTGCGAAAATCCCAATTTTCTTCCATGCTACATTTGCTAAAAACATAAAACCCTCCTTATTCATACAAACAATTCATTATTCCGTTCTGTAAAACCTACCCCAAAACCCGACTTCCACAAAACCAATCTCATACCTTCCTATATCGGCTAAGCTTCTCTTATGAATAGTCGAAGTTTAAAGAATGTAAAAGTAGTATAAAATAGGAATTATTACTAAGTCAAGGCTAACCCTTTTGTATTTTATTTCCATTTTCAATACAATGTAGTCTGTGCTAACAATGGTTAGTTCTTCATAACTTTTAACATCGATTATGGAGAAAGTCAAGAGGTTGGTGTACTCAACAAAAAATATAAACAAAAAAATCGGGGATTTCTCCCCGACCTTCTTATCTTCATGCGATAAATTACTTAAGAGTAATCTTAGCGCCTTCAGCCTCAAGCTTAGCCTTGATATCATCAGCTTCAGCCTTGGAAGCACCTTCCTTAAGAACCTTCGGAGCTGCCTCAACGAGGTCCTTAGCTTCCTTCAGTCCAAGACCGGTAGCCTCACGAACAACCTTGATAACCTTAATCTTGTTCGGACCTACATCAGTAAGCTCAACGTCGAACTCGGTCTTCTCTTCCTCAGCTGCTGCAGCGCCTGCACCGGCACCTGCTGCTGCAACTACAACGCCTGCTGCTGCGGAAACACCAAATTCCTCTTCGCAAGCCTTTACTAAATCATTTAATTCCATTACGGAAAGTTCCTTAATTGCTGCAATAAACTCTTCAACAGTTAACTTTGCCATTGTATTTTCCTCCATTAATATTATTTTTTCGAACAGAAAGTTTCTGTTCCTTGTTTTTGACGAGAATCACTTCATCCGCGTCTCGCCCTTAGGACTTTGTCCTAAAAAGATTCGTTTTCTTTCGAATGCTCGAAAACAGGAATCTCCCTACTTCTATGCATTCATTCACACTTCAGCGTCTTCTTTAAGCCGCCTTATGCTGCTTCTCCGCCGTCCTTCTGTGCAATCTGGTTAAGCACACGAGCGAAGTTTGTAACAGGGGATTTGATCGATCCGAGAAGTCTTCCCAGAAGCTCTTCTCTGGACGGAATCTCTGCCAGTGCCTGTACTGCCTTTGCATCGTAGAACTTTCCTTCTACAACAGCGCCCTTAAACTCCAACTTGGGAGAGGTCTTTGCAAACTTTGCAAAAATTCTTGCTGCCGCAGTAGCATCATCCTTAGATACAGCAAGAGCGGTAGGTCCGTCTAAAACCGGATCCAACTGAGCGAAGTCCGTTCCCTCTGCTGCTCTCTTAATCAGGGTGTTCTTGAAGACCTTGTACTGCACGCCTGCTTCTCTCAAAGCCTTACGAAGTGCTGTATCTTCCGCAACGGTAAGTCCACGATAGTCTACAACAGTAGCTGCTACAGCACCGTCCAAAAATCCCTTGATTTCGTCGATAATCGGCTGCTTTAATTCAACCTTTGCCATCTTCGGTTTCCTCCTTCTTTATTTTTAGAAAGTATTAACGCGAATGGGCTTTTGTGTTTCCACGAAACTCCCGTAAGAATTAAAAAATCCCCTGCCAAAGACAGGGGATGAAAATACGAATTCTACGCTTCATTTCTGAAGCCAATCCTTTATTCTTTCCTCGGCGGGCGATTGCTCTTTAGATCCTCAACTTTCTTGAGTAGCACGGAAAAGCCGTGCAATCTTGCCAAAAGTCTTGAATACCTGCTGTCTTCGGTTAATACCTTGCAGATACTAGCATCTTTCCGATGAAATGTCAAGAATTTTTAGAAATCGATTCATGCCTCTTTCGGGCTCCAATACTGAATCTTCACATACTCTACCCAGTAACGCACGGTTCTGCCGTTTTCTTCTTCCTTTCTTCTCCAAAAATTCACTTTTTTTGACGTAGCTTTTTTAGTTTAGAAGGAAATTCAGAAAATATTATGATCTATTTCGGGTATAAAAATTAAATAATTACAAAATTCGTTGTAATTTATTATTTTTTGTTATAAGCAAAATGCCCATTTGCAACTTACTGCAACTTAGCGCAACTTAAATTTTTGCTCTCTACTCCTCACAAACCCTTATTTTATGCGGTTTTCGGTTTTTGAAATTGAGATTTTTTATCGTTTTTGCAACTTACTGCAACTTAGCGCAACTTAAATCAAGCCCAAAAGGGAATATACTTCATATACCTAGGAGCTGTATTTTCATCTACCGCTTTTATCAGTTCTGCATCTACAGCATCTTTAATAATTCTCGAAGCTTTATATTTATATTGGTTTGTAATACCGAATATTTCTCGAATGGTATTATTATTGATAGCTTCTCCATTAACATAAGAAACATGCTTGCATATAGCAGGTTCTTATTCTGTCCTCTTTGCTTGTTAAGTCAAATGGTACTTTTAAGTATAGAGTTACTTTTGTGAATTTATCGCTTTGATTTTCTATTTTAGGAGCCAACATAGAGTGGTTACTTGTTGCATGAATTACCTTATCGTAACCACTGCCTCTTTCCTCACAAATTCCAATTTTATGCATAAACCCCGCGAGATTTTCATTTCTTGAAATCGGAATAGTATCGACAATGCGTTCAATAGAAACAAGAGGTGAGCCTGCATTAGAAAATTCTATTCTATCCCTAAATAGTTCCACCATAGGATTCGTTCCTTTTTGGTCAATAGCCTGGTGAATCATGATGTTTGCAAGCAATTCACGAATAGCTATTTCCGGGTAGCCTAACTGCGTCTTCCTTATGGATCCTTCTATTACTTCTTCTTGTGGAATTATGGTTAAAATATATTCCAGAATCTCATCATACGCTATTGCATATCCTTTGGAAAATGACTTTTCTCTAATTGTTTCCAGCCTATTATTATCCTTGTACCATATTACTCTAACCGCCTTATGAGACAATGACTCAAAATAATCTAAATTCTTAGCCATCAACAACGCTCCCACATTTGTAACCTCATAAGTTCCTGTAACATCTTTTTTTAGGAATTTTTCATTTACAAAATCATCCGCTATTTTGTTTTTGTTTTTAGGTAAAGCAAATTGCATTTTCTCATAATATCCAACTGAATCCAGTATAGTAAAAATCTCCGATAGCGGCACATTATCTTTTGCTGTTCTAAGCTCATATGGAGTGTTATCAAAGGCTTTCCATAAATCTCTTTCCTTATCCGGATACTCTTTTAGGTTTTTCTTATTACTGCCTATCCTAATATACTTCTCTCCTGCAAAATGAATAGGCTGTTTCTCTGCTGAGGGAATTTCAAGTAAAGTTAATTTCTTACCTTCTAATTCAGTCTCATAAAATCTGAAATTTATACGCGGACTCAGCATACGCGCTAACCATGCTTCAAGTGCTTCCGCACCCTTTTTGGCAACACCATAACTAAACGATGTTCCTATGACTTTTTGTGTCTTATCTTCTATTCCCCAAAGCATATACGCCTTTGGTCTTGCCAATAAAGCCGCCGAATTACTAAGAGCAGAAATGTATTCACCTATTGTTTGTGGATCATCGTTATTATGTTTAAATTCTACCCACTCTGTTTCTCGCGGCAATGAAATTAATTCTCTAACTAAATTATTGATATATTCTATATCTTTTATTGACATTGACTATCTCCTCGCCGATTCTCAGTTTTTCTTTCATTGTATCAACTGTAGAGTATAATTACCACTGCATGCTTAATCTCGATTTCACCATCTAATAAAGTATCGTTCTGCAACTTACTGCAACTTAAATTTCTGCTTTGTACTCTTCACAAACCCTTATTTTACGCGGTTTCTGATTTTTCAAAGAGAGAATTTTCCTTGTTTTTGCAACTTACTGCAACTTAGCGCAACTTAAATTCAGTAATACTCCAGCCCAGCATTGTTATATCTATTTTGTCCTATAAGTCTCAATAACTTATATATCGAGTAGGAGGCGGTGACTAACCGCCGTCCTCTCACAGCACTGTACGTACGGTTCTCGTATACAGCGCTTTCAATAGTTGACGTGCACAGACTGATATGCTATGGCTAAATCGTAAAAGCCACTGTTTATCAGTCTTGGCTGTGCACTGCCTCTTTCTTTCCATATCGGATTGAATGACCTACGCGCTTTCACATACCCTTCATGTTCCGCACTATCTCTTTGCGAACAGCCATTGTTTTCAATGTTTTCTGCCATAACCAGTCATTCCTCCTTTCTCAGTCATACTTGAGACTCCTACTGATTCGGTCCTTTGTCTCTCGACTACTATGACCTCTGCTGACTTCTGTGTGTTCAGCATTGCTTTGGGCAATGGTTACCTCTTTCGAGGCATATCACACAGACCTCCCTAGGTACCACACGTTTCTTCCTCTCCATATATCTGCCTCATTTATCATGCATGATTCCGTGTAGTTATTGGACTTTGGCTTGTGCTGCAGTCTTATCCTCATGCATAACCTCATATGAGATTTCTGTTCGTCAGACCAGAGATTTGCCCATGAGTTAGTATCTTCCTCATATCCAGCTTCCTTCAGATTCGAGGTCACCCTCGACACCCTTGCCTTCGGCTATATCCTTCCCACTACCGGGCGGATTCGGGACTTTAACCCGTTAGAAACGTGCGCCGCTAGGCGCACAACAAAAAAGACTACTTGGGTCTTATCCCAAGTAGTCTTTAGAAATTTTCTTATGCACCGAACTGTACTGCATCCAGCTTCACACCCGGGGCCCATGGTAGAAGTCAAAGTAATGGACTTCATGTAAGCACCCTTTAAGCTTGACGGACGAGCCTTAACGATAGCTGCCATCAAAGCATCCAGATTGGACTTTAACTGCTCTTCAGTGAAGGAAGCCTTTCCAACAGGAACGTGGATGATGTTCGCCTTGTCCAGTCTGTACTCAACCTTACCGGCCTTAGTATCCGCGATAGCCTTAGCTACATCCATAGTAACAGTTCCAAGCTTCGGGTTCGGCATCAAGCCCTTCGGTCCGAGCAAACGTCCGATACGTCCAACAACACCCATCATGTCGGGAGTTGCGATAACAACATCGTAGTCGAACCAACCATCCTGGATTCTTGGTACGAGGTCATCTGCACCAACGAAATCGGCACCTGCAGCAAGAGCCTCATCAGCCTTTGCATCCTTAGCGAAAACCAAGATACGAACATTCTTACCGGTTCCCGCAGGAAGAACTACAGAGCCTCTAACCTGCTGGTCAGCGTGACGACCGTCACAACCGGTTCTGATGTGTAACTCTACAGTTTCATCGAACTTTGCAGTTGCATTCTTCTTTACCAACTGAATTGCATCCAACTCAGTGTACTTAACCTGTCTATCTACAGCCTTTGCCACTTCGGCATATCTCTTACCCTGTTTCATTTAACAATCGCCTCCCCTTCTTATTGTTCAACGCTAACACCCATGGATCTGCAGGTTCCTGCGATCATGGACATAGCAGCTTCTAATGTTGCAGCATTTAAGTCTTTCATCTTAGTCTCTGCAATCTTCTGAAGGTCAGCTTTGGAAATGGTTGCAACTTTATTCTTGTTAGGCTCGCCGGATGCTTTCTGCAGCTTACATGCTTTCTTAATGAGAACAGGAGCCGGAGGAGTCTTCGTGATAAAGCTGAAACTTCTATCCGCATAAACTGTGATAACAACGGGGATAATCATGTCGCCTTCATTTGCAGTTCTTGCATTGAACTCCTTAGTGAATGCAACGATGTTAACACCGTGCTGTCCTAATGCAGGACCAACGGGGGGGAGCCGGAGTTGCTTTTCCAGCGGGGATCTGTAACTTAATGTAACCTTCTACTTTCTTTGCCATATAGGCACCTCCTTGTGGTAATTGCGGGTAAACCCTCCCACGAGCTTGCTTTGCAAGCGGTGGCTAAATGTACTCCATGGGATAAAATCCCTCGGGTATTACCAAATCTTATCTTAACTTCTGCACTTCGCCGTAGGACAGTTCTACCGGGGTATCCCTACCGAACATCTCTACGTTAATGGTGACAGTCTTCTTCTGGTCATTGATCTGGCTAATGACGCCAATGGTATCCTTCCAGGTTCCGGAAATGACACTCACGGTATCACCCTCTGCGAAATCCACCAGCACCTCGGACTTTCTGTAGCCTAAGGTCAGGATTTCTTCCTCAGAAAGGGGAACCGGCTTCGATCCGGGACCGACGAAACCTGTAACGCCTCTGGTGTTACGAACAACATACCAAGTCTCATCGTTCATGACCATGTTCACAAGAACATAGCCCGGGAACATCTTCTTGTCTGTCTTCTTCTCCACACCGTTCTTCATCTCAATAACCGGTTGCATGGGAACACTGACCTCTAAAATCACATCTTGAAGGCCACGGTTATCAATGGTTTTTTCCAAATCCATCTTGACCTTGTTTTCATAACCCGAGTAGGTATGCGCTACATACCAGCGGGCTTCCGTGTTTTTCTCTGCCATCTTCCCACCTTTACTTTACAAGAATCTGTCCAAGACCCCATTTCATGGCAATGTCTAAGCCGGTAATCAGTAAACCGATCAGGATACTGATGGCAACCGTAGCAATAGACTGCTTAATTACATCCTGCCGTGTTGGGAAAACTATCCTTTTGAATTCCGCTTCCAAACCTGACAAAAAAGAACTCAGTCCGGACTTTTTCTCTCCTTGCATTATTTTGTCTCCTTATGCAACGTGTGCTTTTTGCAGAACTTACAATACTTGGTCACTTCCATACGCTCAGGATGAAGTTTCTTCTCCTTTGTGAGAAAGTAATTTCTTTGCTTACATTCTGTACATGCTAATATAATCTTTGTACGCACGGCTTTCACCTCCAATGATTTTTAACTTCGCATGACTACGAAATTAGTGCATAAAAAATAGGGCATTGCCCCAAGTACCATGCAAGTCTAGCATGGATGAGGTGCCCCGTCAAGCAGTTTGTTTAGAGAACGTGCTCTAAAAACAGTTTTATAATTTTTTCTTATATTCTTTTACTATTCTTTCTACCTGCTCTTCTAACTGTTCTCTATCCGGAATATATAGCGTATATTTAGAAGCAAAAATCTGGTTAGATAAGCTGCCAAGTGCATATTCCGCCTGTATACCATCCTTGTTCGTACAAAGAATAATCCCGATAGGTTCATTATCCATTTCATCATTCACTTCGGCTTTATAGTAGTTCAGATACATATTAAGCTGTCCCACTGCTTCAGGCATTAACTTAGCTGTCTTAAGTTCAATAAGCACATAGCTTCTTAGGATTTTATTGTAAAATACCATATCAACATAATAATGGGTATTTCCAAGTGTTACCCTTTGCTGTGAACCTACATACATAAACCCTTTGCCAAGTTCAAGTAAGAATTTTTCAATATGAGTTACAAGTGCTTTTTCTAAATCACTTTCCATAATCGGTTTTTCTTCAGGTAATCCTAAAAATTCAAATACATAAGGATCTTTTATGATATCCTTTGGAGTAGCTATTTCATTTCCCTTTAGAGCTAGATCTAATACTTTTTCTTTATTTTCATCCCCACTTGATAGCAATAATCTCTCAAATAACGATGTATTTATTTGTCTTTTTAATTCCCTTACGGACCAATTTGCATTGACAGTTTCTTTTTCATAAAAGCTACGCTTATTCTTATCCTCAATAGATAGAAGTTCTAAATAATGCGACCAACTCAATTTTCCAGACAGTGTTTGGAAAATCGGGTATGTCAAATAAAAACTTCTCATATAGAATAAGTTTGACTTTGAAAATCCCTTACCATATTCTTTTGTAAGTTTCTTAGATAGATCTGTTATTAAGCTCTTCCCATACCCGGCCCTATCTGCATGACCTTGTTCATCTTCTACAATAATTCTCCCTATTTCCCAATACGTTTTTACCAATATATTATTGACTTGCTTCGCTACATCCGTTCTTGCATTCTCCATTAGCATTTTAATATTTGTATAAACATCTGCATGGAGATTATTAACTAAATCATTCATAGGACTACCCCTCCCCTTTCAAGCTTACCTCCGTCTTATAATGCTTCGTCGCCTTTAAGAACTTCGTGAAAATGTCTTTGGTCCGCAGCTTCAATGTTGCAATATTGTGGCAGGGATGGGCGCAGAGATATTCCTCTTTCATTAAATCCTTATCCACTAAAAGCTCCACCAAGTCCTCTTTATCATGCATTAAACCGAAGACAGAGGCCGAGCCCGGAGTGCAGCCCAGTACTCGCTCCATCTCCTCCCCATCCGCAAAAGAAAGGTGTCCGCAGCCGATTGCTTTCGACAACTCTGCCGTCTTAAATACCTTCTC
The DNA here is from genome assembly GCA_916439225.1 of uncultured Oribacterium sp. Classification (GTDB taxonomy): domain Bacteria; phylum Bacillota; class Clostridia; order Lachnospirales; family Lachnospiraceae; genus Oribacterium. The sequence continues at coordinate 121,142 of CAKAHF010000002.1, forward strand.
ACCCGGCATCATAAGAAGATAGTAAAAGCCGTGCTTACTGTTCGTAAGAAAGAGATTTTTGCATACTCTTGCGGAAAATGCCTCTTCAATCACGGCGCAATCTTCCATGGTATGCGCTTCCGGATGGTCCACCCGTTCATAAGAAATCCCCAGTTTATCCAGATAATCATAAACCGCAAGTTCCTTTTTGCTTCTTCCTTCACTTTTTTCCGGGCGTCCCTTCTTTACCGTTAAAGCCATGTTTACCCCCCATCTTGTTCTTTCTCCAATGATTCTTTGCTTCATTTCACACCGCACTATTTAACAAGCCAAGATCCCTTCTTTTTAGATCCAATTCTGTCAATCAACCCCTCATCCAGCAATTCCTTCATTAACATTTGTACCGCTCTTCTTGATTTGTTCATCATTCCGGATAGTTCCGCTTGCGTTAATGAAGGATTTTCCTTATGAAGCAACAATATATGCTCTCGATTCGTCATCATGCTTTTCTGCGCTTTATTTTGCGCTTTGTTTTGCGCTTTATCAAACGCATCTTCCAAAAACATCCGCAAGAATTATCCGGGCGTATAATCGCAGCTCTTTTTATTTAGTTTATATATAAAATATCATAATTGCGCTTTATTTTCATTATAAGGTGTCATAGCGATTTATACTTGTTCCTGTCTTTTATTTTTACAGAACTATATTTCTATTAATTGTAAATACTTTCATTTTTACAGAAATATAGTTCTATTTATTGTAAATACTTTTTAATTTATAGAAATATAGTTCTATAAATCTCATAATTTACCAGTTTACAGAAGTATGATTCTGTACTACTATAAGAACAGGCTTGCAAAAATATATAAGAATAAGATTCTTACCTGCGCCGTCCTTTCTAGGTACTTTCTAAGTCTTTTCAAGTAAAGCAAGCAGAGAAAAGGAGATTTATGTATTTAAGAACACAGTATCTAAACAAGTTAATATCCTTTCGAGATACTGACTTCATTAAAATTATTACCGGAGTTCGTCGTTCCGGGAAGTCTGTACTTTTAAAACAGTATAAGGAGTACCTGGAGAGCGAGAACGTTCCCTCTGACCATATTGTATACCTTAACTTAGAGGCCTATGCCTATCGAAACGTGCAGTCCAAGGAGGATTTAGGCACTGTACTGGAGCGTCTCTGTCCTGAAGACGGGAACACTTTTTATCTTCTCATTGATGAGATCCAATATGTCGATGCATGGCAAGAGGTCATCAACGGTTTTCGGGTAAGTTATAACTGCGATATAGTTCTTACCGGGTCTAACGCAAGGCTATTATCAGGAGAGTTAGCAAGCCTGCTTAGTGGGAGATATGTAGAAATCCCTGTATATCCTTTTTCCTTTCATGAGTTTCTGGAGGCGAAAGGAATTCCCCTAAATACACGAGAAACGGATATTGCCTATAAAGAATATGAAAAGTACGGAGGACTTCCCGGAGTCATTCTCTCCAACGAGGAGCTAAAGTCCGGTATTCTCTCAGGCATATATGACTCTATACTTTTAAATGATATTGCAAGCAGAGGAAATGTACGAGATACCTTCGCGCTGAAAAGAATCGTTTCTTTTTTAGCCGATAGTGCCGGGCAGATGATCAGCAGCACAAAGATATCCAATCTTTTATCCCACGAAAAACTATCCATTTCCTATCATACTGTAGGAAAATATCTGGACTTACTACAGGAAGCCTTTTTGTTTTATGAAGCAATGCCTTATGATTTACGTGGAAAAGCTTACTTACGACAAAATGCAAAGTATTATATGGCGGATCACGGTCTTAGAAACATAGCAGTAGGATTCCAGGAAGGCAATTACGGAAATCGCTTGGAAAACATTGTCTTTATGGAATTGCTCCGTAGAGGCTATACCGTCGATGTCGGAAGACTTGAAGAGAAGGAGATTGACTTTATAGCAAGAAAGAATGGAACCGTCGAGTATTACCAAGTCTGCTACCGACTACCAAGCAATACCCACGAAACGGATAATCTACTGCAAATTCCCGATAATCACAGAAAGGTACTGATTACAGGACGCTATGAAGATAGCGGAAACATAAAGGGTATAGAACTCCTATATATAGTGGATTGGCTTACGGAGAGTAATTAAAAGACTCCCCGATAAGCGGATCATCCGGATGAAAAAACGACAGCAAAGAGCCCCCGGCGTAGAAATCTACGCCGAAGACTCTCTTCAATACCTCTGTAGCTAAAGACTAACCATCCCCCTGTAAAGGTATCACACAAGTTGTTTCTTATATCCTATGCTTATCTATATATAATAGGAAGCATTTGATACCCTTAGGCTTTCTTCTCTTTCTTTTTCTGTCCAATTCCCCAGAAGAATAAGGAACACATTGATGTAGCGGCAAACAAGCCATATAGTGCCATAGAACTGCTATCTCCCGTTGCAACCTTTCTGATTGCCCCAAAAACCTCGGGAACTTTCTGTATCGCTTTTACAGGATCAAAAGGTCTTACCTCTCCTTGCACTTCCGGAATCTTCGGAGTAGGCTGTGTCGGGTTTGGAGGGGTGGGTGTCGGGGGTGTGTCTCCGCCACCACCGGGAGGAGTATCTCCTCCGCCACCGGGATTCGGGCTTCTGTTATATCTATTTGTAAAGCTTATTTCTCCACTCTTACTCTTCGTTTCAGAATCCTTCTTACCAACCCAATAAACCGCCTTTAAATGTCCGGGCTTTTTCTCATCCTCAAAAACTTGCACGATTACAGTATACTCATCTTTACTCAGCTCTAAATTGTTCGCAGCCTCCGTAGTCTGTTTGATTTTATAGATTAAATCCTCTCCCTCTCTTGTCGGTGCGGTATACGTAATCTCAAATTCCACCTTGTGTTCCTGATTGTTTCCTGCTCCAACTTTGGAAATTTCGCTTGGACTTGGAAGAGGAGCATTTGGATTCTTCGCATCTGCTTCCATCTTTACACGATATGTCGTTTCCGGGGCATTTCCTGAAACATTGATCTTCACGGGAAACTTTAGTGTATAAGACACCATTGCCTGCGAAACCATGCTCAGGCCTACCGAAAGGAAAGCACAGCTGATAGAAGCTTGCCAGCCCTTATAAAAAACTCTTTCGCTCTCATCTCCGTTACTCCTCCCTTTATGGGTTTACTCTCGCCATAACAACTGCTCGACCATTGGTTTCCAACGATACACAAGTAGACAAGGCTATTATCTGGTCACTTTCTCTCATCCCTATGTCTCTAAAATTTGTAGAATGGTTCTTTAAGTATGTTACAAGTTCCATAATATGACCTTCTCTTCCATCCGTACTATAAATCATTTTATCGTAAGCATCACATTCTATTGCAGCAAAAATTTCTAATTTTCTAGCACTTCCATCAGGTAAGAAAAGATGTCCTGTTTGGTGTAAATCAAAGTAATCCTTTTTAGTGAACTCCATTACATCTCCATACATTCCGCCATTATCCATGTGATGGCCGTAAGTTAGCATATAAGGGTCACTAAAATCCGCTTTATTTGTTGCGCTAAGAAATACAGAGCCTGACAAAGAAAACTCTCCCGTAACATCCTTGTTGACATACTCCATATCGTCCTCTCCTTGAACCATGGGATAGTCAATATGTGTATCATCGATTGTAATCCAGCCTCTTGTATCCGGATTTATTGCTAGTAACTCCTGCAAGCTCAACCTTGTTTCTTCGGTATTCCCTAAGTTTGGCCTGTACTGTAGAAAATCATTCTTCAAAAAGCACCGGACATAGCGATATATGTATCCCACAGAGAATACGCTCCAAAAGATAACATCATTATCATTATAATAATAGCAAGATACGATAATATCCTATCTCCCACTCTTGCAGCTTTGGATGCTACATTCATTCCTTGTCCTTTCTACTCCTTTTCCCTGTACACGGTGTGTACACAATAGACTTTGAATCTTTATGTTCAAAGTTTATAATCTACAAACCTTGTATTTCAGTATTCCTCCCGGGGATAAGCCCCGGGATTCCTACTGATTCAAAATTTCCTATTTCACTCACCAAGCTTGGAGAAGAAGATTTGTTTGCCCAGTAAGAAATTTGGAAAGATTTTGATGTGTGCTATATAGAAAGTAAGGAAATTATTCCTCTTCCTTCTTACGGTTTACGAATACTACACCCAAACCGCCTGCAACGGCAAGCATCATAGCATATGGAGCAACATTCATAACGATGCCGGTCGGTGTGATATTGTTCTTATCGTTCGTTACAACAACCTTAGCTTCGTTCTTCTCAACATTAAAGTCTAATTGACGCTTAGCATCAACAGCAATAGCTGTCTTATTTATACGAGAACCTAGCTGCCCTGAACCGGTTGTAGCGTAATTAGTTTGATCCTCTCCTGCCGTAACAACATAAGTGTTATCCTGATCAACTTCCTTTACAACTACTTTATCGCCCTTTGTCAATCCGGTAATCTTAACACCCTGACTATCCGCAGCTTCAAATGTAAGCTTTCTTACACCAGTTATTGGATTTGTTTCTTTATTATCTACTTCGACTTGAGTACTTGCTTCAACATATACGGCACTTACTCTTTCCGCACTTTCATTGATAACAGCATACTGTTCTCTCTCTTTCTGCCCTGTCGCATCTTCCGTTACACCTGCAGTACTGCTAGGAATTACATATACTTCAAAGGCAAACTTCTTCGTCTTAACAGATGCATTTCCAGTTATTTTCTTAGCAATATGTACTACGTGGGTTGTATCATTGGGGTCCTCTGTGGGAGGAGTTCCACCCGGAGGAGTTACAGGAGGAATATCCGGTGTTTCAGGCGGAGTCGGATTACCATAGTTATTCTCAATACCCTCGACCTTAGCTCCAATACACTGCTTTGCTACGTCAGTAAACTTATGGGATGCCTCTGTACGAACAACTTTAGCAATCAAGTGGTCTTTTTCCTGTCCATTCTCTGTCTTATGATATTTCATAACATAGAGCTTGAACTTTGATGTACTATATCTCACACCCTCATAGTGGCTGTCAACTTCCTCTAAATTGTACTCATATGTGCCATAATCAGCATTCTTAAACACAAGTTCATCGATCTCAAACTTTGCCTCAGAAGTAAAAGCCGAATATGTTTTATTACCAACAGTAACCGTTGTACCGAATCTATTAGTTAAATCTGTCGGATTAGGAGCGAACTTTGCTGCCTCTTTAACTTTTACACCATTAGCAATTCCGGCTTTTGTTTGTACGCTTCCTCTTTTTTTGGTCCCTTGCGCGTCTTCACCATCATATTCCCATGTTGTTCCTCCCGCTGCAGGAGTAATTGTAAAATTGAAAGATGTACGCGGTGCTAATGTTTCACCATCTACATAAAGTGTCTTAGTAAATGGAATTATTAATTCAGCATCACTAAAATGCTGTCCCGCAAATGCAGGTACTGCCATTGACATTACCATCATTCCGGATAATGCCAGGGTTGCGAGTTTGTTAAAATTCTTTCTCATGTTTTCTCTCCCTTTTTAAAATAGTAGAAACATTGTGTGATATATAAACAGAAGGTTGCGAGCCTTCGATTTATTGTGCTACTTGAAAACCTTATATTCTTTCTTGTCCGGTCGATAATACTCGTGTCTAAACAAGTTCTCTTCCGATGCAGATGCATCTGCTGTTGGAGACACCGGAGTCGCCATTTCAACTCCTTTCGTCGATATTCGGTGCATCGAAGTTCTTTTCCAACTTTGTTCTTCTTCAGCAGCTGTATCTGCATCGGAAGAGACTCGTTATAAGATTTTCAATGAACTATAGCTAGTTCTGATTAGTGAAAGGATATCGTTTGTGGCTATCCTTTCTGCTTTAGAGTTTTGCAGTAGATGAAACTTGCAGTTCCTCTTCTACGTTCTGAAAAGATTGGTTTAAATCTCCCTTCTTTTCTTTTTGTTGATGGCAAAGTATGCACCTGCCATGAGAGTGAAGCCGAAGATACTGAAGAGGTAAGGTGTGAGGTCTCCACGAAGGCCGGTTGGAACAACGGTAATTCTCGGGTTTTTGAAAACCACTGTCTGGCCTTGGTTAGTTGTAAGGTCCGTGTAGGTATAGGTAAACTTTCCCAGCTTTTCTTCTCGATGGCCAATATCACCTTTTGTAATGCCCTTCATCGTATCTACCTTTGCCTTTTCATATCCATCTTTTTTCTCTTCAAAGATTCGGAAGCTATAGTTTGGAGTAAAGGCAATTTCTATAGACTCCTCATGGTGAAGTTGGAAGTGAATAGTTGATACTCTTGTATGGCTTCCAAGTTTGTGAGGAACAACACTAATTTCAAAAGTCTTTTTCTCTTCCTCTTTCTCTTTCTCATACTTCTTTTTTAAGGAATTCAGTATTGGTTCTAGTTCATCTGCATTCAAAGGAACATTATTTAATCCATCACGCTTATAGAAAGCTATATCAAATTCAAAATTATCCTTCTTCGCTTCATTGGTATAAGCTGTACCGCCAAACTCTTCAACTATCTTTTTGACAGTAATCTTTTCTGGATTTTCAGGTTCATATAGGTTATTAAACTCATAGGTATAGCCTGGCCTCGGGGAAACTAGAGGGTTATATTTTTCTGTCCTCTCTCCATTCTTCCCTTTTCCATCTTTACCTTTACCGACAAACTTGTATCCAGTTAAAGCATTTTCAGCCTCTTTGTATACTTCATTTTCATTATGAACTATCTCAACAACCCTATAATTTTTATTTTTAGGTAGATCATCAATTGTAAAGATAAATTTATCAGCTCCATTTTCGCTTTCATACTTGTGGATTTTTATGTTGTATCCATTTTTATTTATGATTCTATCGTCTTTAAAGCTGCCATCTATCCAATCAGAATCTCCTAAATTAATTGTTGTTAGAAGCGTTCCACCTTCTTCATCTCTTGTATCCGATAAATCTTTCTGCCAAATCTGGAAGCTAATGTTCTTTAAATCTTTTTACCAAATTCAGTCCAAGTACCTGAGCTTTGATTGTATATCTTTCCATTCAGCCCCCAAATAATTTTCTTGACTTGGAGATAGCCTTTTTCTTCGACTTTGATGATGGGTTTCTTGTACTCTTCACTCGGAGGTATTTCATTTCCTCCGCCGGGTTTTTCATACTTATACTTTACATCAGCAAAATCATTCGTAGGTAAGCCGTTAATTCCCGCAGAAGTACCATATTTATCTAACGGTTCTTTTCCTCCAAGTTTTTCCTTCTTATAAATATCATTTAAGTCAGTTCTGTCATCTCCATCTTGTCGTTTTGACGGTATATTTATATTCTTATAAGCAGTTTTGCTAGGCTTAATATCCGCAACAAGCCTAAGCTCATATCCATCAGGTAATACAAAATTCTCCGGATCGGTCTCTAAGTGAAGTACTGTTCTCTTTTTCACATCGTCGTATGTCTGCCATGCTTTGATTCTATTTAATCCAAATGATGGATAGTCTCTAGGATCTATTATTTTCTCGTCTTCTACCCTATTGGCTTGCTTTTTAGCAAGCACTCCGTGAATAGAATTATCTCCATCAATTAGCTCTACGTTTTCGCTTAATGTATCTTCAATACTAACGCTATTGAGCTGGGCATTGAAAATATTATAAGGCAAACTATCAAAGTCTTTCTTCAAATCGCTGACATTCGACGCATCAAAGTGTTTCTTCGTTATTCCTATCGGAAGTACACTGGTAAAGTCCTCTATCTTGTCCCAATTTGATTCATCTCCTACTCCAACTGTATAAAATGCATCAAGGTAGTGCAGATGTCTCAAAAGAGCTTTTGCGGTATCTAATGCCGGGTAGTAAATCTTACTACCATCATTACTTATACTCTGGCCTTTTTTATAGTTATTGCGTGTAAGATAGTATTCTCCATTGTGTCGAATATAGGTATCATATTTCCCATCTTTCGGTACATACGCCTTTGTAGGATTACTTCCTGTTATGAAGACTACTACCACCTTTGCATCTTGTCGAACGGTGCCACCGTCACCTGAATAATAAAGAGTATTATTTCTCTTTCTAGTCTCGTTACCTCCTTGGAATTTTTCCAGTTGATATCATATTCTTTTGCTACCGAGTGCATGTACTCCTGATCTGTGAGAACATGGGTAACATTAACTAAGCTTATAACATCAGCAATTGCTGCCGCATAGTTAGCACCACCTCCGCTTACATTTGGCTTCAAATTTTCTATCTTTCCTTTTATAGCTTCCTTTTTACCAAACTCATAAGTAGTAACATCATTATAGATTGCATCATTATGCGGTAAATTATTATTTAAATTCCCAAACTTTCCTACTATAGATGACTCTAATCCATTCAACGCTTGATCGACCTTAAGATAATTCCTGAGATTCTTAGTGTTTAGCTCAACATCGCTATACTTATTGAATAATCCGGAGTTATACGTTGGTTTTGCCTCGCTATTCATAGCTACAAGAGCAAACCTAGCATCTGTCTTTTTATCTAAATCATCCATTAGCCCATAAACTGCATTTTTTGTTTCTGTTGTATCTGCTTTATTGATATTTCCTGTATTATCATAGACAAAAACTACATCCAGTTTCGGCTTTACGCTCTTAATATCTCCCTTCTTTGTCTGTGCAGTCAATGTTAGTTCATAATTATCTTCACCATTCTTTGTAATATACTTATCATGTAGTAATGTAGGATTTATCAAGTTTCTTGTCTTGTTTGGGCAGGCATCATCCGCTTTGATATCATACACGAAGAAAAAATCTCTAACGCATCTCGGTTGCACGTTTTTCCATCCAAAGTATATAGCCCCTGTATAGACACCATCAGTTTCATATTCTGCCCACCCCTCAGTTAGTTTTATAACTCTATAATGTAATGCCTTTGAAGGTTCCTCTGGTTGCTTATCCGGTAAGCCATATAACCCCCGTAATTCATAGCCAAAGAATTTGCGCGTAAGTTCTGGATATTTTGGCACTATACGCCCACCCCAAGTTGTCTTGCCCGCAAAGCCGTGAGGATTCTCTTCTGAGCGCTTGTACTCATATATCGATGGCAACGAAACATTATAATAATCTACTACATTTTCTTTTAGCCATTTTTCCTTTACATTTTCTACCGGTGCTAATTCTCTAAATTTACTATCTACAAAGTGGAATCGAACTGTACCATATTTATTTTCCTGTTTCTCATTGTTCCACCCCACTATATATGCCGAAAAGGAACTTACTGTAAATTCTTTTGTTATGTTCTCTCTATTTTCCTTCGCTGAAGAAATACTTTCATTTGGAATTTCATTTTCAGAGACAAGTTCCCCGGATTCTATTAATTCAGCTTCTGCCTCGCCAATTTCGTGAGATAAGGTTAACTCTTCTTTTTCAACCTTTTTTTCCGCTTCTGATTGAAGTACCGTTTCTACATACGGCTCTTTTCCATCTTCTTCTACGATGTGATGAATCGCAATGGTATCTGCAGTTGCCTCTTCCGGAACAGCCTTCTTATCGAAAGTAAGACGAACAGTAACTGTATAGTTCTCCTTCGGTTCTACTTCTTTTTCTTTGTCCTTCTTGCTTACAAAACGGATATCTAAAGAGTCAGTATCTTCGTAGATTCCTGTGTCCTGCATAAGCTTAATCTGCTCTTCTGTAAGCTTCTCGCCTTCTTTTTTGCCCTCTTCTTCCGGCTTCACAAGGCGCTTTGCTTCAAGCACAACATCCTCATCGAATGCATCTTCATCGTAGAACACTTCAACTGTTACAAAGTCTTTGATTTCAACGTTCTGGGTCTTTCTTCCAAGCTCATTTAAGCTGTACTGTGTGAATCTTGCAGTCTGCAGTTCTCCCAGGAATTCCTCATAGTGCTCGATTACTTCCTTTAAGAAACCTTCAAAAATTGCCTTGTCTTTCTTTACTTCTGTATCTTTTGTTTCTAAAGCGGTTTCTGCCACTGTTTCAGAAACTGTTGTTTCTGCTTCACCAGCCTCCGCTTCCGTACTTTCTTCTACTATACTCTCTTCCTCAGCGCTTGCTTCCATAGCAGTTTCTACAGTAACATTTTCTGCTACAGTTGTTTCTTCCTCACTTCCCTCAGTAGAAACAAGGCTCACAGAAGAAACGGAGCTCTCCGGCTCATTGGATTCTGTATTTTCAGAAGCTACTTTCGTTTCTGCACTTTCTTCTTTAGATTCTTTTGCTTCTGTACTTGCAGCGGCAGTTGTCTCCTGCCGGGTCTTCTTTTCCTCTTTCTTCAGCTTATCAAGGAAAGACTTAAAAAGCTGTGTCTTCGGGGATACGACTACCTTCGGGTATGTATTTCCATCAACAGAAAGCTGGAAGCTGATTCTGTGGTCCGCCTTGTTCTTATAAAGGAAGGTAATTAACTCGCTTCCCGTCAGTTCTGTATTTCTTTCCGTTTTTTCGATATTGCTGTCGGACGCAAGAGCTTCCTCCGCTCCGCTTTCCTCTTCTTTCTCAACTGCCGACTTTACTTCTTCCTGCTTAGTCTCCGGGAAGAGCTGTGACAGCTGGCTGTTTTTATCATAGAGAAGTAAGCTTTCTTTGCTTTCTTTTCTTACAAGTCTCTCAAGGTCCTTCGCATCTCTTTCTACAAAAACCTGTAATCCGGCTTCTTCCTCGGCAAGGCTCTCGGAAAGTCCTTCGGAAATGCTGTCAAGCGGAATCTCATAGACTTCTTTCTCGGAAGAGAATATCTCTGCATACTCTTTCTGCAGGTCCTCGTCTCCGCTGTAGCCCTGTAAAGCCGCGGCTTCTACTCGTTTTCCTTTTTCGATGGCTTCCTTCGCCGCTCTTCTTATATCTTCGCCAAGCAGTTGAACCTTCACCTGCGTGCCGGAGACGGATATCTCGTTCGTCTGTTCTTTTTCTTCCTGCTCTGCTCTTCCGGAAATGGTAAGACCATGATAACCGGTGAACAAAAGACAAGCTATTAAGAGCATAGATAGCTTCTGCTTCATGCCCTTGTTCATTTGTGCAATATAATCCCTATTATTTTTCTTCATCGCCATCGCCTACCTCTTCGCATTTTCCATACCATACAAAATAGTAAGAAAGTCAATCTTTCCGCATGAATACAGAAAGGCTCGATGTAGCGGGCGTTCCTTCACTGTAACCTACTCTATTTAAAAATCAAATCCCTCTGATTGCTTCTTTTCCAAGCAATGCGTATCCTGTAATAAATTTTATCAGTGGCATTTTCTTTTTCAATAGACCTTGCTTAAGAGGGGTTCAAAATGTAATAGAATCGGTTTTTCCCGTTTTTGATTCCGTTTTTTTCACTTTTCAATTGGCAAATGTGACGATTTTTTTAAGAATTATGATTTTTTGTTTGTTTATAATTTTTTTAAAACTAAAAAGACGAAATATTTTCTTAAGTTTCCACTTGTTTTTTCCGCTCAAGTTTCTTTCGAATCAAAAGTGGAATGTCGTATAATTCACTTGCGTTATAGGTTTGAGCTAAGTTCTATTGTTTTCTTGCACATTACCTGCTATATAAAACAATCGTGCAGGCTATAGTTCAGCCTGCACGATATGTCCGAAGTTTAGTTCGTCTTGTAAAAGTCCGTATACATAGCCCGGACTTTCTCTATATAGCCCGGTACCCGGTTCCATCAATTTGTCATAAACCTCCGAGCTGTATATAATCTTCATTGCAAAGTCATACTCCATCCAGGATGTTTCCGATAAGATTTCCACAAGATCTTGGACCATATATTCTATCATTTGCTCTTCTCTACTCATTTCTATTCCTCCACCCATTTCCTATTCTTCCACTTTCTTCAGTAGCCGAATAGCTCTATCCGTATGAAAGGAGTATTGATTCGTTGTTTCTTTAATATCCACATTGCTTCCATGATATAGTCGCATTAATACTCACCTCCATTGGCTCTACACACTCTGCTTAAATCTTCAATTGCATCCTCTAAGCTAAGTGTGTGCTCTATTTCATAGTGCTCTTTAAGGAAAAGGATTCCTTTGTACTTCTCTAAATATTGAAATGCTTCTTTTGAGGTAATTTCAAATTTTTTGGCAAACTCATTTATGCATGCCACTGTATAGTTTATTTTCTTTTTTAATTCGCTCAAGTCAGCCTCCAATCCAAGCTCTTTTTAATACAGTTTTGCTCTATGCTTAACAAATGGTTCTCACGGCAATGTCCGAAGTTCCAATACATACTTTTCTTTTAGCTTTGAGCATCTATTCTGTGCAATGATTCCTTCATGTTGCAGTCTTCCCGCGACAATTCCCGGGTGAATTCCTATTGATTTAGCAAATTCGACTATCTCCTTATCCGAAATGAATCTTGTTGGAGCTAATCTTTTATACTCTACCAGGGGAATTAAATAGTTAGTTGCAAACTTATCTGCTTCTGTTTCTAGATTATTATTTATCTCTATCATTTCTTCCGCCGTACTGCTTACAAATACAGTTTTTATCTTTTGTTGAAGAACGTGCTTGATTTCATGAAATAGAGAAAACCAAAACTTATCCGCATCGAGTCCTCGATTATTCATTGCAAGCACGACCCTGTCCTCATTTACCCACTTAACAGCACCATTTACTCCGGAATTCTTTAAATGTGGCAATAAAACAAATGCCACTCCACATTCGGAAAAAATTTCACGCATTCTTGGCAAGAATTCTTCCGGCTTTCGCACAGTCATACTTCTTAACTCCGGCAAATATCCTTTTAATTTCTGCATCATAGGGTTTAGTATCAATATTCTTCGAAATATTGATAGCTGTTTGAATCCAAGCCCTGGAATTCATAATATTCTTTTTGCTGTTACGTGGTGAAGCAGTTCTGAAATTCACCAAAAAATCAGGCTGTAACATGATTCGCAAATCTGAGACCTTTAAAAAACAACATAAATTTGCTATCTGATCGATTATGCTTTTTACTTTCGGCAAACCAACGACTTCAACAAAATATTTATAATCTATTTCTTTTATCACATCTTTCTGCGCGTCAATATCCTTCGTCTGTTCTATTTCAATCCGCTTTTTATCATAGGTATTTTGTAAATTCTGCCAAAGCTCTATGCTTGTTCCTGTCATTGCAGAAAGCTTCTTTGCTAAGTCATTAGAAATATTCGCCTGAGCATGAATTAACTGACTTAAAGTTTTGGCCGTTGTTCCCATCCTTGTCGCAAATTCAGCCTGACTAATGCCCATATCCTCAATAATATCTGCTATATAATATCCCGGGTGATATGCCACTATATCTTTATATTCTTTTACACCATTCATAATGGTTCGACACCTCCGTTACCTTCACAATTTTAATCATTTTACACTGGGCTAAAATATCCCCTTCCGTAATCTCATTTCCGTCATTATTACAAGGAATCATGGTAACTCTATATCCGGTATTTCCTACTCGAATACTCCACTCCTCTTTTCTAAACCCTTTCAAGCGTTCAAAATGAAACGGAGGATAATTTGCAATATCCATTAAAGATTCTGCATTCAGTATAAAGTTTTCTACAGATTCAAGTTTCTTTTTTACCAGCTCAGGATATCTCCATTTTTTCTTGTATGCAGAGCAAAACTGTTTCTTTGCCGTTTCATTTTTAAATAGTATCTGCATTCCCAAACTAAATCATTTTTTCCTTTCTATAATTCTATTACCTAAAAGGTAATTAAATTATAGTTCTCCACATGGATAAAGTAAATACTTATTCAGAAATTATTACAAAATCTCACTTCAATAAAATTCTGGACCATTTCTTGAAAAGCTATGCTATGATTTATTGTACGAAAACTTGTATATTCCATAGTAAAATATTCAGTAGTACCTTGTAGTTTCGGGGTGCCATGACCAAACAAAAGGAGAGATTATGACAGTACAGGAAGAAAAATCCTATAAAGAATTGGAAATTTTATTAGAAAGATATCCGGTCTTGAAAGCCGTACAGGAAGAAGTATGGAAAGCATTTTTGTTCATACGGGATTCTTATGAGAGGGGGGGAAAGCTACTTCTCTGTGGTAACGGAGGAAGCGCTGCAGATAGTGATCATATCGTCGGAGAGCTGATGAAGGCTTTTTGCGCAAAGCGAAAGATAAATCCGGAACTGCAATCTCGTTTGCAGGCGCTTTACGGAGAGGAAGCGGAGTATTTTACCAAACACTTGGAGCAGGGGCTTCCGGCCATTTCCTTCAGCTCACAAACCGCTCTTCATACTGCTTTCAGTAATGATCAGGATGAAGCTCTTTTTTATGCGCAGTGCCTTTTGGGATATGGAAAGAAAGAGGATATTCTCTTTGGTATCAGCACCTCCGGCAATGCGAAGAATGTGGGTTATGCTTTAAAGCTTGCAAAGGCTATGGGAGTGAAGAGCATTTTACTGACAGGAAAAGATGGTGGGGCGGGGAAAGACTTGGCTGACCTTTCCATCATCGTACCTTCCGGGGAAACCTATCAGATTCAGGAGCTGCATCTTCCGATTTATCATAGTCTGTGCCTTATGCTGGAGCAGTATTTTTTCGGATGAACAGCGACTAGAATATTTTGATGAAATTCATAGTTATAATGAAGACAGGTATATAACTATTGGATTTGCAGGTAAAGTTTTAATGGTTGTTTACACCTTTCGAAATCCACTTTATAGAATTATATCTGCAAGAATTGCAACCGAAAGGAAAGGAGAGCGTATTTCAATGGCTGTGAAAAAATATAATCTTGATCAAAATAGTAAACTGACCGATGAACAGATTTTGGAATTAAAGGAAGCAGCTATGCGCCCTTTCTCTTTTGATGAAGATGGTCCTGAGCTAACGGATGAGGAACTTGCTCAGTTTAAAAGAATTGCAGAAATAAAAAAGGGAGAGTGAATTACTTAAAAAGAGCCTATAATATCGCTTTTACCGCATCTAAAAGTGTAGGAAAGTAAGAGAAGTCTTGCTTTCCTTCTTTTTTCTTGAAACGCTTGCATTTTTACCTCGTGATTTACATATGCTCTTTATCAATCTATAATTAAAGCGTACTTGTAAAGAGGGTGATAAAATGAACGCTTTAGAAAAATACTTTTTAGAAAGTAATATTATTACAAATAAACAGGCGGAAGAGATAGGCATCAAAAGGCATATCTTAGCTTCACTTGTCCAGAAAGGCGAGCTGGAGAGAGTTAAAAATGGAGTCTATAAGAAAAAGGATGCCATAGATGATGACTTTGCCGCAATATCACTTAATAATGAGCAAGTGGTATTTTCTTTCCATACAGCTTTATATCTTCTTGGATTTAGTGATCGAACACCTAATGTTTTTCACATCAGTGTACCCCAAGGATATAATACAGGGCATATAAAACGAAAATTTTCAAATATTAAAGTGCATTATGTCAAGATAGATTTTTTTGATTTGGGAATTAGTAAGACAAAAACACCGCTAGGCTCTTCTGTCAAATGCTATAACATGGAAAGATGTATCTGCGATATTGTTTTAGAACGGAAGTCGGTTGATAAGCAGATATTTATAGATGCAATGACCGGATACTTTAAGAGCAAAGATAAAAATATCAGAAATCTTATCAAATACAGCAAAATCCTTGGTATTGAAGATGAAATCAGAAAATACACGGAGGTTTTATAAATGATAGGTCCGGAAAGTCTTAAAGGCAAAATAAGAAAAATTGCGAACTCTAAAAACCTTAGATCACAAGAGGTTTTACAAATGTTTTTCTTTGAAAGATTCTTGGAAAGACTGTCAAAATCTGAGTATATATTTAATTTTATCATCAAAGGCGGACTTCTTATATCTTCTATAATTGGGATTGATAACCGTACTACGATGGATATGGATACCACCATCAAAGGTGTTCCATTGAAGGAAGAAATTGTACGAAATATTGTTTCGGAAATCCTAAATGTAGAGGTAGATGACGGTATAGAATTTGAAATAACAGATATAAGCCATATACGAGAAGAAGATGAATACGAGAATTTCAGAGTCCATTTAATAGCTAAATTTGGCAAGATTAAAAATGATATGAAGATTGATATTACAACAGGAGATGCCATAACACCAAGGGAAATGGAATACCAATATCCTTGTATGTTTCAAGAGGAAAGTCTTAGGGTTTTAGCATATCCTATCGAAACGATATTAGCCGAAATACGAGAGCGTTATTAAAAGAAATATCTCCACAACAAGGATGAGAGATTTTTACGATCTATATAGTTTATACAACTTAAGAAAAGAGGAAATTGATTTTGACATTTTAAAACAGGCCATTATTTCAACCGCAAATAGAAGAGAAAGTTTGCTACTTATGAAACAGGCAAAGGATATTATTGAGGACATAAAGGATGACGATTATCTTAAAGAATTATGGAAAGTATATTTAGAAGACAATCTTTATGTAGGAGATTTGGAGTTTTCAGAAACAGTAAAAATAGTTAAAATTATTGCGGAGAAGATTTCCTTAGATGATAACAATCTACTTCAAAAGAGCCTATAATATCGCTCTTACCGCATCTAAAAGTGTAGGAAAGTAAGAGAAATCTTGCTTTCCTTCTTTTTTGGCTCTCTCCATTTCTTCCTTCCCGTAGCCTGTTCCAAGGAGTATGGATTTTACACCGAACTCTGCTCCTGCCGTGCAGTCAAGGAGCTTGTCCCCGATCATATAAGAAGAGGAAAGCCAGTTCTTTCGCTCGGAAAGACTGCGGTTTTCTTCTTCCAGCTTCTTGTACTCCCTTTCTGTCAGCCGGTAGGCGCTTTGGATTAATTCGCCGATTTTGGGCTTTCGTATGGAGGCAAGAGCATCTTCTTTATTTCTCTCTTCCAAAAGCATATCCCATTCTGCCTGATAAAAGAGTCCCGTCTTCGGCTTTCTGCAGGGACAGTCAGTATTGTACGGAGGGAGACCCTCCAAGTGATGAGGACAGTAGTAGATGCCTTGCAGGAAGATACCCTGTGTCTTAAGTTCCTCTCTCATATAACGGTGAAGCAGTTCTGCATCTTTCTCCGTATAATAGCCTCTTCCGATTCCTGCCTGATTCGTAATCACAACAAGTTGAAAGCCCTGCTCATAGAGAAGCTTCATGCCCTCCACCACTCCGGGCAGAAAGCGGAAGTCCTCCGCCCTGTGGAGGTAGGAGACTTCTTCGTTTATCGTTCCGTCCCGATCTAAAAATACGGTTTTTTTCAGCATTTTCCGCTCTCCATGTCCTTTCTAAATTGCGTATAAACATGCCATATCTTTTTCATTATTCAGCCTCGATGAGTTCGTGCTCATGAACTTTTTTCCCTGCTTTCATATCCGCAATACGTCTTTCCAGCATAGCAATATGCTCTTCACTGTAAAATGGATCTACTGATACTTCAAAAGGTATTCTTTTCTCATTTGCAACTTTAGTCAGAAAAATATTGATTGCAGAAGACATGGTTAACCCCATCGCCGTACATGCACTTTCCGCTCTCTCTTTAATCGAATCATCCACTCGAAAATTTACTTGCGCCATAGTTCTATCTCCTTTTTTCTTTAGTATATGACAGATATTTTTCATTGTAAAGTATTTACTATACAGGAACGAGGATTGGCAGAAGTCCTCCATCTTATGAAGCTAGGAGACTTCTTCGTTAATTGTCCCGTTCTCTATGTCTTTCCGGAACTGTGCGTAGTCTTCCGGTATCCCGATGTCCATAAAATAGCCGTCCGAGGGAAGTGCCTGAAGATATACGCCGTCCTCCAGCCATTCAGGAATACAGTCATTTTCCAGACTCTGCTTTCCTTCCGGAATCTTCTCAATGAGGCTTTTTTTCATCACATAGATTCCCCCGTTGATTTCGCCGGGCTTCGGTGATTTCTCCTCATTTAGGCTCATTTCTCGTTCCAGCGAAGTATGCGCCCTGTCTCATCTTTTAGGATTGCCCCGTAACGAGAGATATCTTTGATTTTCCTACTGGCTATGGTCATTACGGCTTGATTTTTAAGCTGCTCTGCCAGCAGATTTTCATAGTCCGTATGAAAATAGGTATCCGCATTTAAAACAAGAACATTTTCCGCAGAAACATGGGAAAGAGCGTTTCTGATGGCTCCACCTGTTCCTAGGGGGCTTTCCTCATAAGAATAGGATATGGATAGTCCATATTCCTCTCCGCTTTTAAAGTATGCCTCTATCTGCTCCCCCATATAGCCGAGGGCAAAAATCAGGTGCTTTACGCCACTCTCGGAAAGCATCTTCACAAGATAATGAAGAAAGGGCTTCCCCGCTATATCCGCCATGGGCTTCGGGCGGTCGGAAACCACCGAGCGGAGCCTTGTTCCGAGACCTCCGCATAAAAGAATTGCTTCCATAGATTTTTCCTAGCTCCTTCGTTCTTAACTATGCTGTGCTTGTATTATATTACTGTTTATCTATCACATAGGCTTTACAATCAGAGTATCAGCCATTTTTCATTCTTATTGAATCCTTCTCTCTTAACTATTTCCATTCTTCTTAGCTCTGCAAGGTATCTTTCTGCTGTTGGTCTTGATATGCCAAGCTGTATTGCAATCGAATCCGATGCTACCGAGGGACTCTCATTGATGATTTCAAGTAGTTTTTCTATTCTTTCTCGTTTTTTTACTGCTATATGCGATAGTTTAGATTTTATCCCATCATTTATCCCATCAATTTTGCCGTTTTCGGGATTTATCCCATCATTTATTCCATCATTTTTGCCTCTTGGGCGATTTATCCCATCATTTATTCCATCATTTTCGCCTCTTGGGCGATTTATCACCTCATTTATCACTTTGGGGGCTTTACTTCGCTATAATATGATTTTGGAATTGTATCAAGCTATATACTCTTACAATCCAAAATCATCCTTTATCCCCTTAAACACCGCATCCGGGGAGAAGTGCTCCGCGATATACTCTGTAGCTTTCTTCGAGTACTCCCGAATCCTCGGCAGGTTCTGGTAGAGCAGGACTCCTTCATCGGCGAACTTCCGGGGATCATCCTCCACCACCATAACTTCCTTGGCATGGGGAATGCCCTCTGCTCCGCAGGAGGTGGTGAGCACTGCTGCTCCTTCGTGAAGTGCTTCTACAACCTTACCCTTTACCCCTGCACCATAACGGAGCGGAACAATCACAAGGCGACTCTCCTGATAAAGCTCATGCAGTCTTTCATCACTCACAAAACCGAGTACCTCGACTCCCTTTATTTTTTCCAAGTCTTTCACCTTGTCCGTAACATGGCTTCCTACTATACGGAACTTTAAGTCGGGTAGCTGTCTCTTCATAAAGGGCAGGACTTCTTCACAGAACCAAAGGACAGCATCTTCATTGGGCGGGTGGGCAAAGCCTCCTACAAAGAGGATGCCCTCTCTTTCTTCTCCGATTTTCTCTACGGCTGCCGGCTTGTCAAAGACGTAGGCGGTAATGGCCTTTACCGGGATGCTGTCATCTATTTTATGGATTTCCTCCACTTCCAAAGAAGACGGATAATAGCTCATCTCCGCCTTTCCCATAACGGAGAATTCCATATTTTTAAAGTACTGGATTTCCTCCAAAAGCTCCGGTTTCTGCTCAAGTTCATATTCTCTTTGAAGTCGAAGGAAGTGCAGGTCATGTCCGTAGAATATAATCTTCCAGGGGGTATTTTCCTTAATAAAGTCAATATATTTCGTTGCAATATGCGGACGATTCAGGTAAGCGATATCGATCATCTCCTTGTTTCGCTCCATCCAATTCCAGATATCCCCCTGCATCCTGCTGCCATACAATACTTCTATCCCAAGATTCTCTAAGGCAGAAGTATACGGCTCTTCCTGTAGGAAGTTATCTCCAAGGAATTTCACGATGACGCCCTTGTCTGTCAGCATTTTCAGATATTGATAGGTCGTTTTTGATCCGGCATCCTTGTCAAAAGTCGGAACATAGTGATCGACAAAGAGAACATAGCGTTTTCCCTGTCCTCTTTCTCTTGCACGAAACGGATTCGGATTTCCGGTATTCACACTCTGCTTCTTCAGCTCTTCCTTCCACTTTTCCTTGAATTTCTCCTGATTTACTTTCTGATAGCGCTTTAAACCGCTCCCCTCCACATCGGTTCCGTTGGAAATTCCTTCATAGTGAATCACCTTGGAGCGGGGCTGGTAAAGGACCTTATACCCGTGCTTTCGTACGGAGAAGGCAAGGTCCGAGTCCTCGCAGTAAGCCGGCGCAAAGAGCTCGTCAAAGCCCCCGATTTCTTTCCAAAGGGAAGTCCGAATCAGGATTGCCGCACCCGAGATATAGTCCACTTCTTTTACATAGTTGTATTCCGGCTCATCCGGGTTCTGCAGTCTTCCGTAGTTCCAGCCGGAGGCATCGGACCAGATAATCCCACCCGCTTCCTGGAGTCTCCCGTCCGGGTAGACGAGCTTTGATCCCACCATACCGGCATCGGCTCGTCTTTCCATAAGATCCACAAGGGAAGAGAGCCAGCCCTCCGTCACTTCCGTATCATTGTTTAAGAAGAAAATGTATTCTCCTCTTGCGACTTCCGCTGCCTGATTGCAGTTCTTTAGGAAGCCCATATTTTCCTTATTTCGGGCAATGACGAGATGCTCGGAGAATAAACGCAGGTCTCTTGTAGCATCGGTAGACACATCGTCTGCGATAATCACTTCGTATGGCGTTTCCTCCTGACTCGTATGGGCAAGAATCGATTGCAGGCAGCGATAGGTATAGTGAATCTGGTTATAGCAGGGAATGACGATGCTGACCTTCGGCTGCTCTATTTTATCAAAACGCACTTTTCCGCGCTCTACATAAGCCTTTCCAATCTTAAAATGCCCCAAGATCCGATTTCTTCCGGACGGAAGAAGATAAAGGAGTAAGGTTCTAATGGGATGCAGGAAGGTCTGTGCGATATAGTATAGAACCAGTCTTCTCTTACTATCCTCCGGAAAACGGCGATTGAATGCGGAAGAGACTTTTCTTCTTATGCGGGAATAAAGACTCTGGTGCTTTTCAAAGTATGCCTTTTCCATCTGAAGCTGTGCGATATCCCGTTCATGGGTGCTGATAACCTTTTCCAGATTTCCCACATGGACCTGCGTAAGACGAAGCACTTCTCTTTCTTTTCTTAGAGAGACATCCTTATCCTTGATATCCTCCTGTAGATGCGCAATAATCCGTTCCTTTTCCTGAATCTCTTCCTTTTGCTTTTGGAAGTTTTCGGGACTGAAGCGCTGACTGCGGTAGGCCCAGACATTGCTCTCTTCGCTCTCTCCGTGCACTTCCTTCTGAAATTCCTTCTCCTTTTTCTCCGCAAGAAAAAACTCCGCCTTTCCTACGGAAAATAAGCGGAAAAAGCTTTCTTCGTCCTTGTATCGTAATTTCTCTTTATAACTTTCATACCAGTAGTGAAGGATACGGTACTGCAGGAAACTTCTCTCCGCCCCCTCCGTGAAAACCCACTCGCAGTCGATGAGAACTGCATCATCGCCCGACATCAAAACATTTTCAAAAAGTAAGTCGTAGTTTGCAGGAGCAATCCACTCTTCTCTTCCAAGAAGTAGTTCCAGCGCTTCCGTGATTTCCTTGACCGGAGCTTTTCCATCCGCAATAAGTCCCCCAAGGATTTCGGAAATACTCTTTCCCTGCAAAAAGGGATAAACAATATACGAAAGAGAGTCCGAAGATTCATACGCTCTCCAAAACTGTTTTTCCGCCAGCACCCTTATCTTTCGATCTGCAAAAAACGCCTCCATCATCTTTCTTTTTTCGGGAAGACTTTCGATATGCTGATTCGCCTCCTTGGTAATGCCTTCCTTCAAAACGAGCTTCTCTCCCTTTTTATCGGAAAGAATCTCCGTCTTAATGGCATAACAAGGCTTTCTGCTGGAATTGTACTTAAGATAATGGAGCTTGTTGCTGTGAATATCCTTCATTTCGGATATGCCGGTATTATTTTTCCGAAAATAATATAAAAAGCAGGGTGCAAAGTTCGGAAAAACGCCTTCTTCTGAAAGGGCGCTCATGCTTTGATTTTCCTCACCATCTTGTGGCAACCTGTCCTTGGTATAGAAATGGATAGGATAGTCCAATGAGGGAAGCGGAAAATAAATCCTGTCTTCGCTTTTCTCATATCGACTTTTCAGGTTTTTTCCGATTTCCTGCAGTTCTCCCAAGGAAGTATAGCTCAATTCCTTCTCTAAATAGCCGGTACTGAGGCTTTCCAGACTTTTTTCATTTTGTACACCCAAAATGACCGCGCCGCCCGGAAGAAGCCATTTTTCCGAAAAGCTGAGGAGCATTTTTTCTATGGAATCCTGGAATAGAGTGAGGATACGCTTATTTAACGAAGGAATAAGGACATAGTCATACTGCCCTTCTTCTAAGCGAAGGGAGAGGCGCTTCACTCTCTTTTTAAGCTTGGAAGCAAAAAGCTCTTCCGACTCCTTATCGCAAAGGAGGAGAACCTTTGCATCCTTCTCAAGGCCTCCCTCTGCCGGAAAGAAATTGATCCAATCCATCAGATTCCATTTATACTCTGCAAATGTCATGCTTCGTGCCTTTCCAGAGCCACTTCGGACTCCATATCGTAAATCCCGACTGTATTTTTATTGGACAGTACGGTGATGCTCGTGATGTCGTATTTTCGGTCGTAAACGGTATGTTCTCCCCCCTCAAAGCCTGTGCAGGAGATGGAAAGCAGATACTCACCGCCCTGCAGGTTCATTTTCTGGCTAAAGGAGCAGATATACTCATCTCCCGCCTTAACGGCAGGGATATTTTCCCCTTCAAAAAGCGTATTGGTTCCGCTTAAGTCCATACCGCGCTTATCCTTTATCGTGAAGGTGAAAATGGGAGCGACTATCTCGTCATAGAAGTGAATCCTCTCCCGAATGGTAAAACTCTCACCTTTTATAAGGATGTTACTGAGCTTTCCGTCCTTGTCAAAGATACCGAAATCGATAATCTCCGCCTTTCCGTTTCCGTAGAGCTGTGCCGAGGGGTTGATGCTCATTTCGTCTTTCATAAGGCGCTCAGGCTTTTCACTGTCTTTTGCAGAGAAATCGGCTTTAAGGCGATCAACTTGTTGTTTTGTGTCTACCTGCTCGCCTGTGCAGGATGTCTGACCTACGTCGAATTCGGTACTTGTGCCGGTGGCTTGTTTTTTGTCAGCTTCGCTGTCTGATCCGTGAAGCTCCTCACGGCTCTTCTCCGTATTTACTATCTTTCCATCCCCTAAGAAATCCTGCTCGTCTACAAACTTCTCCGCAACCGGATTTTTTCCGGCAAGAATCTTCTTATATTGGTCAACCATCTGCCCGGGAAGACCTTCTCCTACCTTTTCCCCCTTGTTAAAGAGGATAACGCGGTCACAGTATTTCATCACGGAGCCAAGGTCGTGCGTTACCATGAGAATGGTTGTTCCTTTCTTCTTCAACTCGTCCATCCGATGATAGCATTTTGCCTGAAAAAAGACGTCTCCGACGGAAAGCGCTTCGTCGACAATCAAAATCTCGGGATCAATGGAGATATATAGCGCAAAGGCAAGGCGCACAAACATTCCGCTGGAATAGGACTTCACCGGTTGGTGCACAAAGTCTCCGATATCGGCGAAGTCTAAGATGTCCGGGAGCTTCTTATCCATTTCCTCCTTGCTGATTCCCATCATGGTGCCGTTCATGTAGATATTTTCTATACCGGTATAGTCCTGATTAAAGCCGGCTCCAAGCTCAAGAAGAGCGCAAACTGTTCCCCTTGTTTCCACACTGCCGTTTGTCGGGCTGAGTACCCCGGTAATAATCTTAAGCATGGTGGACTTTCCGGAACCGTTTGTTCCGATGATACCTACCGCTTCACCTTTATTTACCGTAAAAGAAATGTTCTGCAGGGCAAAGAAATCCTTATGATAGGATTTCTTTCGTATACTGATACTCTCTAGTAATCGATCAATCGGGCGGTCATACAGACGATAGACCTTACTCACATTTTTTACGGAAATCAATTCTTCGTTCACCGGTTTATTCTCCCCCTGGCTCTATTGCTTGACCCTCTATGGCATTTGGGGAAATTATAGCATTCCCCGAGACTCTGGTCAAAGAAAGCTTTGCTATCGCTACATAATCCAGCGCTTTCTTTCAAAGTTTTCTATTCCCGAAAAGTCTTACTCTTCCTTTTTCTTATTTACATTTCCACAATGCCATAGGATGATTACAAATGCGCTCTAGAATTTCCTCATCCTCGAAAAGTAATTCCGGTTTGTATTGTTTTTTAATGAACATTTCCATATACTCCATCTCTTTGTCTGTCAGTTTCATAAGGCGTTCTATATGTTCTTTTGCAATTCTCTTTTTCTCTTCCAAGTCAAACTTATCCTTTGCAGATAAAACCGGAAATAAATCTGATTTTATTTTTGAAAAAATAAGGCTATCTATAGCTGACACATCAAATCCTTTAATCACTTCTTTTGCGGAAATTGTGGCATAAAATAGTATGCATTTTCTAAACATATTCTTTTCATCTGAAAACAAGTTCATCTCAATCATGTTACAGTAATCATATAAATCTCTTGCAGCGGCTCTACTTATTAGTGCATTAGCTTTTGCAGCAAATATTTCCATTGCTGCGACAGTCCTAACCTTGAATGCATTTCCAAATAGAGTTGTTAAAATCACTCTATCTTCTGCAGGAAGTAAATGCGTCCTCAAGGAATAGTTGATTTCTATTTTTAACATATCATTATTGCCTGCTGCATTCGTATAATTATAGTGAAAAGCATCCAGGCTGTGGCTAAACCTGGATGCGCCAGACAAAAAATACCCCTGCTCCGCCATATAGCTTTTTAACGTTTCTGTCAGTTGTTTTCTTTCGATTATGGTTTCTTCCCTCGTCAGATTCGGAATAAAATCCAAGTCTATATCAACAGATAATCTTGGAAGCCTGAAAACAGTCAGATTGATAGCTGTCCCACCTTTAAGTAGCAAATGTTCACGCATATATGTCTGCGTATTTAGAAATTCCAGAATCTTAACCAGCCGAAGAACCTTTTCAAAGGTATCTCGAGTAAAGCCATGTGCACGAGCTTTTTCATCCAGCGCTTTTCTATTATACTGTGGCATCTTCTATCCCTCCATTCTTCAATTTCTTCATATCCTTCGGATATACCAACTTCCACTCACCGGAGTAGGCGGGTTCGTTGATGCCGTTTGTTAGGTATCGCTTTGCATTTCCGCTCTTATTCTTACATACTTTTAAAAAGTTAGCGCTTACCCCCATCTCCAACTGATATTGTTCAAATATAAACCCTAGTTTCTGATATAAAAAGGTACTCCCATAAGCACTCAGATATTGTAATAACTTATCCTCATCAAGATTTTTTAAAGAAGTTACACACATAAGCACTTCTTCCAGCCCTGCTATAAGGTTAAGATCTTTTATGGAGTCCACTATCGTCCGCTCTTTATTCGTAATCCTGATGCCACCGCTAAAATCCGGTGAATCTATGCCTTCATTTATCCCTTTTTTTACATAATGATATCTATACCCATCAAAGTCAAAGTCATGGAATCGTGTTTCGGAACCGACATAAATCTCATAGAAGACTTGATCTGTGATTCCATAATACTCAAAGGCTGTATGGTGAGATACATAAGAAGAAGACGTAATGGCAGATGCAATCTGAAACCGGTTCGCTACAGGTCCTCCATTTTCCCCACTCACACAGGTATATAATCCATTTCGAATTTTATAAACCATTTTTTCTTTCAGAAGTTTTCCCAATGCCACCCTTGCGGTTCTTTCGTTTGCATATAACGTATTCACTTCTTTCATAGAAAAAACCGGATATTGAAGCAATTCATAGTATAAATTCATATCTTCACTCCATTTTGTTATTATAATGTTTTATTTTACACTATTTTATAGATTTTTTGTACGCATTTTAAACTAATTGCTCGATTTAATTAAAAAAACAGCTCCACTTTCGTGGAGCTGTTCTTCTTAATCTACCTGGTATGGCAGCAATGCAATGTGTCTTGCACGCTTAATTGCTGTTGTAATTGCTCTCTGATGAGATGCACAGGTACCTGTGATTCTTCTGGGAAGAATCTTACCTCTCTCGGAAATGTACTTTCTAAGAGTTCCAACATCCTTATAATCTACCGGCTTAGACTTCTCACCGCAGAATGCACATACTTTCTTTCTGCTACGGAAGCCGCCAGCCCGTCTTGGTCTTGCTGCACCGCTTTTATCTGACTTCTGAAATGCCATGGCTTTCCTCCTTAAAATGGCAAGCTACATCTTGCCCTCTTTCATCCTGAGGAAAACTTCCCAACCTAGGTGAAGGGGAGTCCCTCGTCCTCTACCCCATCAGGTATACTCATAAATCCTTCGCTTAAGTCATCTGTTCCGCCCATAAACGGACTACTCGACTCTCTGGAATAGGAAGAACTTCCGCCTCCCTGTCCTTTGCTGTCTGCGAACTCCTGATCCTCCACAATAATGTCTGTGGTATATACAGTCTGTCCGTCTTTGTTCTGGTAACTGCCGGTTTGAATACTTCCGGAAACCAGCATACGCATACCCTGATGCATATACTTCTCGGCAAACTCCGCTCTCTGTCCGAAGGACACACAACGGATAAAGTCAGCAGTAGGCTGACTGTCGCCCTGGTTTCTTCTTCCTCTTCTATCTACTGCAAGCGTATATCTTGCGATAGCCAAGCTATTCTCCCCTTGTGAATACCGAATCTCAGGATCTCTTACCAATCTACCCATTAGGATAACTTTGTTCATCTTTTACTCGCTTTCCGCTTGCTTATTCAGCTACAGTTTCTGCTGCAGTCTCCGCTGTCTTCACCTCAGCTGCTTCTTCGGGCTTAACAACAAGATAACGGATTACCGGCTCCATGATACGAACCTGGTTCTCGAGCTCGTTAGGAGTGTTTGCATCTCCTGTGAACGGGATGAAATAGTAGTAGGCTTCCTTCATGTGCTGAATTTCATAAGCCAGTCTCTTCTTTCCCCACTCTTCGATGTTCTCGGAAACAGTACCATTGTAACGGGTAATAAATCCCTTAATCTTTTCAATGGCTGCTGCTCTCTCTTCATCATCGAGCTTCGCACTGAGAACAACGCATAACTCATACTTGTTCATTCGCTTTTACCTCCTTATGGTCTCTGGCCTTTCCTTTTGGAAAAGCAAGGAATAGTGATACAGTCGCCTATTTTAACAAAAAAATCGCAGTTTCGCAAGCTAATTTTCAGTTTATTGTGCTTTATTGTTACTTTAGGGAACTCAAAGGGCATCCACAAAGTGCAGCTTCTCTTTCGAAAGTCTATGGAGAAGCTCTTCTTCGCTCTCTTCCGGATAGCCTGTATAGTTGCAAAAAACTTCCTTATTCAAGATTTTCATCATAATAACGGGATGCTCCGGAAACTCATCTTCTTCGGAGGAGAACCTTGCTTCTTCCTCTCTCCTACTTAAGAGTTCTTCCGTAGGAATCGCATAAAGCTTGTAGTCCGGCAGCTTTTCCGCTTTTAAAACATCCGCTTTCTCCGATAACAAAAGCTTCGTATCCTGTCCCGCTTTTTCTCCGGACTCTCTGAAGTCCTCAGACTCTTCCGTGGAAAACTTCGCTACCGTCCGAAAGCCATAGGGAGTATAGATCTGCTCCATTACAGGAAGTAAAAAACAAAATGCTTCTCCTTCCTCTTTCAGGAGCCGAAAACTATAGCTTAGCAGTTCCCCCATAATCCCCTGCTTCCTCTTGTCTTTCCTGGTTGCCACCGCATAGATATACGTTGCCGTGATTTCTCTTCCAAAAAAGGAGAGCAGAAAGGGATTTAGATGCAACATGGCAATTACTTCTCCGTCTTCTTCCATAGCAAGAATTCTCTTCGGTCTTTTTTTGTAGTAGAAATCCAGAAAATCCTCCGTATCCTCCGGAAAGATCTCTCGATACAGCTTCTTCGTTCTCTCCTGTTCTTCCGCGGTCTTAAGAAGCAGAATCTTCCTGCTCATATTGCATAACCTCTTCTTCAAACTTATCTACGACATAATCCTCATAGCCCTGATAGTCCTTTTGTACAAGCATATATTTTCTTGCAAAGCCGATAGGATTATAACTTTCTTTCGCTTTTCGTAAACCGGCAAGCCCCATATCATCCTCTCGGTTTACAAGCTTTGCCTGTGGGAACTCGTGAAGCAGGAACTCCTGATTGATAACTTGATATATCCCCGGTATCTCCGGGTTTCCTTTTTCTATGGAAATGCAAGCCATCTCCTCTTTCGGGTTATACGCTCCGATAGAAAAGGCTTCGAGCCTGCCGTCCACAAAAATCCCTCCGGTACAGTGGTCAATACTCATACAGTTTTGCAAAACTTCATGAATACCCTTGATTTCATATTCCAGGGTGTCCTCTCCGTTCCCTTCTTCTTTCACGCGGGACCGGTACCAGCGGTCCAGAAAATCCCAGACCACCTGCTTTTCACTACAGCAGATGCTGCGATACTCCCAGCGTCCCTCATACTCCCTTTTAAACTTGTTGACCAGATTTTTCTTTTTATGAAAACGCTTTCCGGGGAGGGTTCGAAGTTCCTCCGCATCATAGAGATAGTCCTTAAAGTCTTCCTCTTCTTTACAAGGTAGCGTGGATTTTCCTCCAGGGAAAGGAACCGGATTGCCTCCTCGTCCGCAAGATAAATCTTTAAGGGCTGTTTTAAAACTTCGTTGAAATATACTTCAATTTTCTTAAAGTAAATAGGAAGCGCCTCTTCATCACAATAAGGCATCGCCGTGTACTTTTCTCCGTCTCTGTCCATCAGAAGAAAAAGAGCCTTGTCCTCTTCTTCGGCAATCAGAATATCACAATATTCCCGCCATAGATAACTATCGAGAGCACAGCTATCACAGGTTTTATTGGGTCTTCGATAAAAAAACGGAGCTATGCGCGTAGAATCCTCTACACGCATCTCTAAAAATTGCAATGCATTTGCATCTGCCATGAATCTTCGTTCCTTTCCTTTTGTACTGTAGTTCTCCTATTCTACCATAGATTGGGAAAAGAAAAGGAAAAAAGAGTGTATTTCCTCCTTTCTTTATGTTTTTTTTAGCTTTCATCGGGAAGCATCTTCTCTGTAGACTCCTCACCAATGATTTCACCCAATCTAGCATAGGAAAATGCACTTGAATAGCCCTCATATTCGGATAATATCCATATATGGATAAGCTTATATTCCGTAAATCTCTTTCAGCTCCTTCGTATATTCTCCCTTCTCCCGATATACTACAAGTGGAGGAAGAATCCGAAGTTCTACTCCTGCGTCCTTTACCGCCTCAATCAAAAAGAGTTTTGCCTCTCCCTCCACATAGGAATGCACCATTTGAAGTCTCTTCGGCTCGAGCTTATTTTCCCGTAAAATGCTGATGATTTCCGCCATCCTCTTCGGGCGATGCACCAAAAAGAACTTTCCTCCGGCTTCCAGCGCAAAGCTTGCCGCCCTTGCTACATCCTGAAAACGGCATAAAATCTCATGTCTTGCGATGAGCTTCTTCGAGTCCGGATTCTGTAGGTCCGACTGCATATAGGGCGGATTTGCCGTAACAATCTGATAGCGGTGAGAAAGCCGTTCTCCGTTTTTCTTTCTCAGCTCCGTAATCTTACGTAAGTCTCCTGTCAGCATTTCCATACGTTCTTCTTCCTGATTTAAGGAAATGGAGCGACGCGCAAGTTCCACTGCTTCTTCCTGTATTTCCAGACCGCAGATTTCCTTCGCCTCTGTTTTTGCCGCAAGAAGCAAGGGAACAATGCCGTTTCCGGAGCAAAGATCCAAAATCCGACTTCCCTTCTTTACAGAGTCCTTTGCAAATGCGCTGAGCAACACTGCATCAATCCCATAACAAAAGGCTTCCGTATCTTGCACAATACGGTAGCCCTTACATTGTAAATCATCTATTCTTTCCAAAGCTTACTCCAAATCCATTTTCCGGCGAGGCTTGAACTTTAAGTCGGAAACAGCATATTCTCTAAGTTCCTTTTCATCCTCTTTTTCCAGGTTGACAATCAGCTTTACCTTTTGGTTTAAGACGGACACGGAAACCACTTCTCCCTTTAAGCCGTCTTTTGTCGTTACAAAGTCTCCCAAAGCGGGGAGCTTGGAATTTAAGAAGTCATAAACCTCTTCTTCATTTTTTAAGCAACACATCAGTCTTCCGCATACACCGGAGATGCTGCTGGGGTTTAAGGATAAGCCCTGATCCTTTGCCATTTTTATGGATACCGGTGCGAATTCCGATAAAAAGCTGTGGCAGCAAAGCGGTCTTCCGCAGATTCCTATGCCACCAAGCAGTTTGGTTTCGTCTCTTACCCCAACCTGTCGAAGTTCTATTCTGGTACGGAAAATTGCTGCAAGATCCTTTACTAAGGCGCGGAAATCCACTCTACCTTCCGCAGTAAAATAAAACAATGCCTTACCTCTATCGAAGGTATACTCTACATCGATAAGCTTCATTTCGAGGCCGTGCTCTTTGATCTTCTCCTGACAAATTGCATAGGCCTTCTGCTCTTCCTTATGATTCTCCTCGTATTTCAGCCGGTCTTCTTCTGTTGCTTTTCGGATAATGTCCTTTAACGGCGCAACGATTTTATCTTCCGATATCTCTCTATTTTCCAAAAGAACCTCTCCGTACTCGACTCCTCTGGAAGTTTCCACTATGGCATATTCCCCTCGGGAAAAGTTGACTCCCTTAGGAGAAAAATAATATACCTTTCCCGCTGTTCGAAACTTAACGCCAATTACTTCTGTCATATAGTAAAACTCCTATACCTCTTCACTTAAAAGAAAAAACAAATCCATTAACTGCAAGGAACTCTGCACATTGTACAGCTTCCCTTCCTTATATCGTTCCATATATTCCCCCCAGCGCCCCAAGGCTCGGAAAGAATATCGTTCTCCCATTTCCACAAGATGTACGACGGCTTCTCTGCCGTACAATAGCTTTGTATCTTTAGAGCTTTTATAGCATAACACATCTCTTAAAATAATATCAAGAAAGCAGAATAAATCCTCGGTATCTACGCGGCTTAGCTCCTCCACCATTTTCTGCATCTCCAACTGGCTCTTTCGATTGATTTCCCGTAAAAAGGGAAGAAGACTTGCCAAAGTGGAGTTTTGCATCAGCAGATTCCAGCGTTTTTCGATATCCATTTCCCCGACAAAAATCCTCACCACACGGCTCAGAACCGTAGAAAGGAGTCTTGTTACATTTCTTGCCAGGAGCAGAAGTATGACATGCTCCGGCGCTTCTTCCAGGGTCTTTAAAATGGCATTCTGCGCTTCCACAGTCATGGTGTCGCTGTGTCGGATAATATAAACTTTGTGCTTTCCCTCTTTCGGAGAAATCTCTACCGTTGCCTTGACGTCCCGACGAATCTGGTCTATCGAAATGCTGCCCTTTTTGCCGCCCCCTTGCTTTTCTTCAAAATCCACAATAATACAGTCGGGATGCTCTCCCTTTTCCACGCGAAGAGCAACATTTTTCTTATATTCTTCTGCAGAAGGAAAGCCCTTTTCCTGAAAATGCTCTTTCTCCGCAAGTAAAGTCGCAGCAAACTCTCCTGCCATCCTCTCCAGTTCTTCCTCCTCCTGCCCGAGTAAAAGGTAGGCATTGTGGATTCTGTGGGTCGCGATTGTATATTGCTTCATTTTTTATTTTACTCCAAACCTCTATCTTGCTATAAAAAATCGCAGCTTAAATCCCTTAAAATTTCCTCTACGCAGTCTAAAAGTGTAATGTTCCGATAACGTTTTTCGATTTCCGCTTCTTTCAGTTTCTCTTCGGAAAAATCTTCGTCATCCGCTTTAAAGCGTCGCTGAATCTCCTCCTCCGTCAACTTTCCTCTACCTTCCTCGCGAAGAAGTGCCCGCTTTAAGCGAAGCTCCGTCGGCACTTCTATATATATCGGGAAAATGCTTTCCCTCCCGAGCTTCGTCTTTAGCTGCAAATAGCTTTCCAGCGTACCTATGGCAAGCATATTTTCGCCAGTTCTTGAGGCAGTTCCGACATCTTTCTTTGTAGCGTTTTCTTCAGCTAAAACCGTACCGTAGTACCATTTTCCAAAAACCGTGTCATAAACACGATATTCCGCCATCTTTCCGGAAGCAATATAGTCTTGGAAGTCCTCTTCCGAGATAAAGTGGTATTCCTGCCCCTCTACTTCCCCCTCTCGCATTGGGCGAGTGGTATAGGGGAATCAGCTGCTTCCATCCTGTTTTTTCTAATAATATATGGAAAATACTGTCCTTTCCGGAAGCGGATTTTCCCATTAGATAATATATCATTCTGATTTCCTTTTTATTGAAGCCCCGGTAAAAGCATGGAAAAGCCATCATGAAACTTTCTCGAAGCTACGGTGAAACCACACCCGGTCCCACTTCCTCATCCCTATCTGCTATCTCCGGACTTTCGCCAATTACTGCATTGTCAGAGTTCTTCGTTCCTTGGCTACTTTCCTGTGTTTTGGATTTTTTGCTTTCCAATGTCGGAGACTCCCCTATACTCTCTTTTTCTTTTTTGCTTTCCTTCTCGCTCTTATCTTCCTTTGTCGTGCTGCTTTCCTTTGTTTCTTCTTTTTCCTTTGCTGCTTCTGTTGTACTCTCTTTTGGCGTATCAGCAGATTCCACAGTACTCTCTGTTTGGCTTACTTCAAGACTTTCTGTTTTTTTATTTTTCGTTTCTTTTACTTCTTCCGTAATCACTACTGCCTCTTTCGTCTGCTCAACAGAAGCCTCCGTTTGTTTCAGATTCGGTAGTGTAAAACCATAAATATTTTTAAAAAGGATAAATCCAGCCACTATAGTTACCACGGCAATGGAAAGTGCAAAAAGTAAACGAAGCACATCTCCAATAAATTAGCTTCGTCATCTACTCTTTTTCGTTTATTTCTTTGATCCTTCATAATATCACCCCAAATTGCACTGTAATTTAGATATCTTATCATTTTAGAAGCATTTTGTCTTGGATGAAACTGTATTTCTTTATCAACTGACAAAATCTTTACTCTATTCTGTATTTCTCCTACAGAAAATGCACTTCTCCTGAAAAGACAAGCTTCTCCTCACCATCTTCCAGTTTAACTCTCAGTTCTCCTTTTGAGCTTATTTCAATAACCCTACCATGAATTTCTACTCCATTTTCCATAAAGCAAACTGTTTTATCCAAAACAAGATTTTTCACACAATATTCTTTCAAAACTTCCTCTTCCTTACAAATTGAAAAATAATGATATAGAATCGTCGCAATGAGTTTATTTCTGTCAAAATCTACGTGTTTTGCATCATCAAACTTTCCAAATAAAGAGCCGGCAATACTTTTAATCTCCTCAGGGTAACCCTCTGCCGGTGTAAAGAGATTCAGTCCTATCCCCATAATACAGTATTCTAAATTAGATGAATTCCCCTGCCCATTGTATATTCCCGAATTGAATTGAAACTTCCCCTCTGCAAGTATCCCACAGACTTTCTTCCCTTGATAAAAGAGGTCATTTACCCATTTTATGGATAATTCTATTCCGTAAAGTTCCTGTATAGTCCGCACAACAGCGACCGCGGCATGGGTAGTGATAAGTATGGCATTTCCCTGATTCTCCCGCGGTCTTGTTAAAATGGAAAAATAAAGTCCCATACCCTTTGGCGAGTAAAAGCTCTTACCTTGCCTTCCTCGCCCGGCTGTCTGAAAATCTGTAAGGAGCATGGTTCCTGCAGGGAGCTCTTCTACTTTTAGCAATTCTTTCATTTCTGAATTGGTTGAGATACTTTCACTTACTATTTTCACATTTGGAATGATATTAGGCTCTTCTTTACCGGAAGAAGATAGCAGTTCCTTTTCCTGCTTATTCTCCCATTCTTTATCTCTTCTTTCAAAAAAATACTGTAGTATCTTTTCCCCATCTAAAGTATACATGCTCTACAACCCCGTCTTCTCTATTTTCTGTAAACCCGAGTAATATTCCTCCAGTTTGGAAAATAAATCTTTGTATTCTACTAATATCTGTTTACGCTTTAGTTCTGCACCGATAGAATCATAAAGAAAATCTCCCTCTTCCTTAATTGATGCAATATCCAGCTTTTCCCTCTTCATCAAATTGCATTAGAAATATACCGCCTATATCTTCTGTAAATACCACAGCAATTTTTCTGTAGGCTCTCCTTTACCTCTTCAGGAAGATTATGAAAGCGAGGATTAAAGAAATACTTCTCAATATAGGAGTTCGCTCCGCAAAGGACCCTTTTAGCAGCTTCACCTTCTTCTTTTAACATCATATCTTTCCCCTTCATTCATCTTACTTCAGTCATCTTACTTCATTCATCTTACTTTATGCATCTTAGCAATAAAAAAATCTCAAGGGATAGCCCTTGAGATGTATTAAATGACGCCAACGAGACTCGAACTCGTGATACCACCGTGAAAGGGTGGTGTCTTAACCGCTTGACCATGGCGCCAAACTCTTTAGCAGAGTGAAAGGCGAAGACCGGATTTGAACCGGTGATCAGGGTGTTGCAGACCCACGCCTTACCACTTGGCTACTTCGCCACACTTTTCTCGGTGAGAGAATAGTGAAACGCCTCCAGATGGACTCGAACCAACGACACCGCGGTTAACAGCCGCGTGCTCTACCGACTGAGCTATAGAGGCATAAATAAATATCCGTCAGAAAAGGATTATATCGAATAGGCTAAAGCCTGTCAAGATAAATCCGCCTGTCTAAAGACAAAGCTAACTCTAGAAGTAAAACAAATCAATCAGACGCATTGGATAAGCCCTCGACCTATTAGTAACTGTCAGCTGAATGTATTACTACACTTACACCTCAGTCCTATCTACCTCGTTCTCTTCAAGGGGTCTTACTCCTAACGATGGGATATCTCATCTTGAGGTTGGCTTCACGCTTAGATGCCTTCAGCGTTTATCCATTCCCAACTTGCCTACCCTGCGATGGGATTGATTCCCAACAGGTTCAGCAGAGGTCAGTCCATCCCGGTCCTCTCGTACTAAGGACAGATCCTCTCAAATATCCTACGCCCGCGCCGGATAGGGACCGAACTGTCTCACGACGTTCTGAACCCAGCTCGCGTACCGCTTTAATGGGCGAACAGCCCAACCCTTGGGACCGACTTCAGCCCCAGGATGCGATGAGCCGACATCGAGGTGCCAAACCTCCCCGTCGATGTGAACTCTTGGGGGAGATCAGCCTGTTATCCCCAGGGTAGCTTTTATCCGTTGAGCGATGGCAATCCCACTTTCATACCACCGGATCACTAAGTCCGTATTTCTACTCTGCTTGGTCCGTCAACCTCGCAGTCAGGCTCCCTTATGCCTTTACACTCTTTGGATGGTTTCCAACCATCCTGAGGGAACCTTTGAGCGCCTCCGATACTCTTTCGGAGGCGACCGCCCCAGTCAAACTCCCCACCTGACATTGTCCCTTGACCGGCTTACGGCCCTAAGGTTAGAAATCCAATAACATAAGGGTGGTATCCCAACAGCGACTCTGATAAAAACCGAAGTCCCTATCTTCTCAGTCTCCCACCTATCCTGTGCATACATTACCGAATCCCAGTATCAAGCTGGAGTAAAGCTCCATGGGGTCTTTCCGTCCTGGCGCGGGTAACCAGCATCTTCACTGGCACTTCAATTTCACCGGGTGCATTGTTGAGACAGCGCTCAAATCATTACGCCTTTCGTGCGGGTCGGAACTTACCCGACAAGGAATTTCGCTACCTTAGGACCGTTATAGTTACGGCCGCCGTTTACTGGGGCTTCAATTCAAAGCTTCGCTTGCGCTAACCTCTCCTCTTAACCTTCCAGCACCGGGCAGGCGTCAGCCCATATACTTTACCTTACGGTTTCGCATAGACCTGTGTTTTTTTGCTAAACAGTTGCTTGAGCCTTTTTCTCTGCGGCCCAGTTGCCTGGGCACCCCTTCTCCCGAAGTTACGGGGTCATTTTGCCGAGTTCCTTAACAATGCTTCTCCCGCCGGCCTTAGGATTCTCTCCTCATCTACCTGTGTCGGTTTGCGGTACGGGCTTACTAAACACTATAGCGGCTTTTCTCGCCACAGAGTCGAAGAGCTTCTCTACTTTATTTCGATCCGCATCAGGTCTTCAGATTGTATAGCGGTTTTTCCTACTACACTCCTACCTCCCTTGCACCGGTCTTCTCATTCCCGGCTCTCTCTTTCTCCATGTGTCCCCACATTTCTGATTTAGTAAGGTACTGGAATCTACACCAGTTGTCCATCGACTACGCGTCTCCGCCTCGCCTTAGGCCCCTGACTTACCCAGGGCAGATCAGCTTTTACCCTGAAACCTTAGATATTCGGCCTGGAGGATTCTCACCTCCATCTCGCTACTCATTCCGGCATTCTCTCTTCAAAACAATCCACGGATCCTTTCGGTACCGCTTCATCTCGTTTTCAATGCTCCTCTACCGATGTATAAATACATCCCTAAGCTTCGGTGTCATGTTTTAGCCCCGTTAATTTTCGGCGCAGGACCTCTCGACTAGTGAGCTATTACGCACTCTTTGAATGTGTGGCTGCTTCTAAGCCAACATCCTAGTTGTCTATGAAATCCCACATCCTTTACCACTTAACATGTACTTTGGGACCTTAGCTGTAGATCTGGGCTGTTTCCCTTTTGACTACGGAATTTATATCCCGCAGTCTGACTCCCGCTTATATCTTACCGCCATTCGGAGTTTGATATCTCTTGGTAGACTTTGACGCCCCCTCAAGAATTCAGTGCTCTACCTGCGAAAGACTTATCAGCGAGGCTAGCCCTAAAGCTATTTCGAGGAGAACCAGCTATCTCCGGGTTCGATTGGAATTTCTCCGCTATCCACACCTCATCGCCACCCTTTTCAACGGATGTGCGTTCGGACCTCCACCAAATTTTACTTTAGCTTCATCCTGGACATGGATAGGTCACCCGGTTTCGGGTCTATATTTACTGACTTGACGCCCTATTAAGACTTGCTCTCGCTTCGGCTCCGAACCTAAAGTTCTTAACCTTGCCAGTAACTATAACTCGCCGGACCGTTCTACAAAAAGTACGCGGTTCAGCTTGCGCTGTTCCACAGTTTGTAAACACAGGGTTTCAGGTTCTCTTTCACTCCCTCCCGGGGTCCTTTTTCACCTTTCCTTCACAGTACTAATCGCTATCGGTCACTGAGTAGTATTTAGCCTTGGGGGGTGGTCCCCCCGTCTTCCTGCCAGGTTCCACGTGTCTGACAGTACTCTGGATACTGCTTGATCCTTTACGCTTCGTGTAAGGGGCTTTCACCCTCTATGGCGCCTATTTCCATCGGCTTCCACTCACTTACAGATCTTTATGCAGTCCGAACCCCGAGGTGCACGCACCTCGGTTTGGGCTCTTCCGATTTCGCTCGCCACTACTTTCGGAATCACGGTTGTTTTTCTCTTCCTCCGCCTACTTAGATGTTTCAGTTCAGCGGGTTCCCTCCGTACAGTTATGTATTGGCTGTACAGTACTAGAGGTCTTCTCTAGTGGGTTTCCCCATTCAGATATCTGCGGATCAACTCGTATTTGCCAATCCCCGCAGCTTTTCGCAGCTTATCACGTCTTTCTTCGGCTCTCAGTGCTAGGCATTCACCCTATGCTCTTATTGCTTAACCAATTCTCCACTTGATCGCTCAAGTGTTTGAGATACTAGCGTGTATCTCTTTTTCTGATTGTGAAGAAGATTTCTCTTCTTACTCTCGATTGTTTGTACAAGTTTTACCTTGTACCCTCGGATGTCTTACTCTATTTACTAGAATAATTATTTTCTTTCAGATATTCACTTATCAATGTACATCGTGACTAAAAGTCACGAATGGAGATAAGGGGATTCGAACCCCTGACCCCCTGCTTGCAAGGCAGGTGCTCTCCCAACTGAGCTATATCCCCAAAGCATTACGCTTGGATTTTTTAAAAAATGTCCGGCATCCACCTATCTTCCCGTGCCGTTACCAGCAAAGTATTTTCGGCCGTTTAAGTCTTAACCGTCGTGTTCGGGATGGGAACGGGTGTTTCCCCTAAACGCATCAACACCGGACAAGAATGAATTATTTAATTGTTTTATCAAAGACACTTTTTTCGAATTTTACCTTTATAAGGGTTTTCTCCTGCATCGGATTGCCATCGAAAACTTTTCTTCGAAAAGTAAATTCTTCGATCTTACCTCTATAATCAAAAATCGAATAACACACAAACCCCTACTTTATCCTTAGAAAGGAGGTGATCCAGCCGCACCTTCCGATACGGCTACCTTGTTACGACTTCACCCCAGTCATCAGTCCTGCCTTCGGCAGCTCCCTCTCTTGGGACACTGACTTCGGGCATTACCAACTCCCATGGTGTGACGGGCGGTGTGTACAAGACCCGGGAACGTATTCACCGCAGCATGCTGATCTGCGATTACTAGCGATTCCAGCTTCGTGTAGTCGGGTTGCAGACTACAGTCCGAACTGAGACGTTATTTTTGAGATTTGCTTAAGGTCACCCTCTTGCTTCCCTTTGTTTACGCCATTGTAGCACGTGTGTAGCCCAAGTCATAAGGGGCATGATGATTTGACGTCATCCCCGCCTTCCTCCAGGTTATCCCTGGCAGTCTAGTTAGAGTGCCCATCTTACTGCTGGCTACTAACTATAGGGGTTGCGCTCGTTGCGGGACTTAACCCAACATCTCACGACACGAGCTGACGACAACCATGCACCACCTGTCACCATTGCCCCTGAAGGGAAAGTACATTACATACTCTGTCAAT
Source organism: uncultured Oribacterium sp. (assembly GCA_916439225.1). GTDB lineage: Bacteria > Bacillota > Clostridia > Lachnospirales > Lachnospiraceae > Oribacterium. The sequence goes on from CAKAHF010000002.1 coordinate 159,911, forward strand.
GGGATCTCAAGACTTGGTAAGGTTCTTCGCGTTGCTTCGAATTAAACCACATGCTCCACCGCTTGTGCGGGTCCCCGTCAATTCCTTTGAGTTTCATTCTTGCGAACGTACTCCCCAGGTGGAATACTTATTGCGTTAGCGACGGCACCGAGATGCTTTGCACCCCTGACACCCTAGTATTCATCGTTTACAGCGTGGACTACCAGGGTATCTAATCCTGTTTGATCCCCACGCTTTCGAGCCTCAACGTCAGTTATTGTCCAGTAAGCCGCCTTCGCCTCCGGTGTTCTTCCTGATATCTACGCATTTCACCGCTACACCAGGAATTCCACTTACCTCTCCAACACTCTAGAACAACAGTTTCCAAAGCAGTCCCCAGGTTGAGCCCGGGGTTTTCACTTCAGACTTGCCATTCCGTCTACGCTCCCTTTACACCCAGTAAATCCGGATAACGCTTGCCCCCTACGTATTACCGCGGCTGCTGGCACGTAGTTAGCCGGGGCTTCTTAGTCAGGTACTGTCATTATCTTCCCTGCTGATAGAGCTTTACATACCGAAATACTTCTTCACTCACGCGGCGTCGCTGCATCAGGGTTTCCCCCATTGTGCAATATTCCCCACTGCTGCCTCCCGTAGGAGTTTGGGCCGTGTCTCAGTCCCAATGTGGCCGGTCATCCTCTCAGATCGGCTACTGATCGTTGCTTTGGTAGGCTTTTACCCTGCCAACTGGCTAATCAGACGCGGGTCCATCTTATGGCGATAAATCTTTTCACACTCTGCCATGCGGCAATGTGTGCTTATGCGGTATTAGCAGTGATTTCTCTCTGTTATCCCCCCTCCATAAGGCAGGTTACCCACGTGTTACTCACCCGTCCGCCACTAGATAACGTATCTTCCGGCCGAAGCTTTCCAATACGCATCTCGTTCGACTTGCATGTGTTAGGCACGCCGCCAGCGTTCATCCTGAGCCAGGATCGAACTCTCATAATAAGTACTTTTCTTAAAGAAAAGTATAAATCTGTCATCACTGACAGTTAAAGTTCAGTCCAAGTCAAAACTTAGCTTAGCTTTTGTTTTTCCTTAATTACTGTAATTAGGTTTTTCGCTGCACATTTCTGTGCTTCTGAATTTTCTCTGCCGGAACTCCGGCTTTTTTGTTCTTCTTTAGAAGAACTTATTTCAAGAATCTTCAGGGTCTGTGTATTATTCGATCTTTGATTTTCAAGGTACTTGCCACCTCTCTTTTGGAGCGACAGCCTGTGTATCTTAGCACCGCGAATTCTGCTTGTCAACAAGAAATATGTATTATTTTCAGAAAAAGTTTTGACTCTTTTAAAAGCTACAAGATATAGTTTCTCACTCATCCATATTTGGTGTTTTCTATTTTTTATTTTCACTAATAGAATTCCATTTTTTACCGATATACTTATTGTATCTTTAATCTCGTATCTTTTTGTATTCATTGATACTAGAATCAGGGAGTTGATGATATGGAGTTTCCAAAAGAATTTTTTTTGGATGAAGTCAGAGAGGGTTTCTATGTTCCGGCTATGATGAAGCGTGCTTGGGCTGCCGAAATAGAAATTTTATTCGAAATTGATAAAATATGCGAAAAGCATGAGCTTCATTATTGTATTGACTATGGCACTCTTTTGGGGGCTATTCGTCACCGGGGCTTTATTCCCTGGGATGATGATATTGACATCATGATGATGCGAGAAGACTATGAAATTTTCTCCAAAGTTGCTAATGCGGAACTTCCTGAAGAGTTAAGTTTTTGTTCAATTATGGATAATTCCAATTACGAGTTGACCAGCCATGTAAAGCACAATAAGATGCTGATTTCCTCCAAAGCATTAGGCAAATATCATAATTATCTATATGGAGCCGGAGTAGATATCTTTCCTTACGACCGTCTATCTACTGACCATGAAAAAGAGAAAAATCGAATAGAATTATTTGATGCCCTATGTATTCTGGCATCCCTTCCTGCACCTAAAGAATATTTTGCAGTTATCAAAAATAAGTATCATGATTATGGTTTAATGAAAAAGGATGGAGGAGCACATAACTATCCTCTATATAAAAAGATGGAAGCAGAGTACATGAAAGGAATGGGAGGAAAACTTTTTACCAATACCCCATCGACAGGAATGAGTTAAAGGCGAGAAATAGTACTGCATTTTTTTCCAACAAAAAGGGTAACGCAACAGAACAGGAGAAATCTGTTTTGTTTCTTCCAAGTCTATATTCCCACTGGGATACCATGAGGGGGGTATTTGAGGAAGCACGTAAGGATAAAAAAATGGAATGCTTTGTAATGCCCATTCCTTATTATTTTAAAGACGGTTTAGGAAACTGCTCTCCCGCACAATGGGATTTTGATCTATATGAAAATGAGTTTGGAAAGAATTCTCCATATCTTTTAGATTTCAGAAACTTTGATTTAGAGGCATTGCATCCGGATGCTGTTTTTATTAACGAGCCATATGATGAATATAATTTAAGTTTTATGGTAGAACCGTCTTTTTTTAGCAAAAAACTGAAACATTATACCAAGCAGCTCTTTTACATTCCTTGGTTCGTAACTTCTGAAATAGATATAGAAAATCCGGAGGATGGGAAAGCGATTGTAAATGCGGAAAATTATATTGTGATGCCTGCCCTTGTACATGCTGACTATGCCATATTGCAATCCGAAATGATTGTCAAACTGTATAGGGGAATTTTGGAAAAAGAGAGCGGAAAAGAATATGCGAAATACTGGGAAGAGAAACTTCTCCCCTTGGGAATTCCCTTGTCGGATAATCGCCCTATTGGAGAGAATCCTGCTACTAAGAATATATGGAGTCATTTAAGGAAATTGATCAGGGAATAAAATATGAATCAAGTAGCATTTAACTCTCTATATAAACATGAATTTAGGATTACTGCATATTTATAAAAGGAGAAGGAACTTCTATGACCAAAGTCATCACCTATGGTACCTATGATTTATTACATGAGGGACACCTTCGGCTATTAGAGAGAGCGAAGGCAATGGGAGATTACCTCATTGTAGGGGTAACCTCTGATAATTTTGACAAAAGCAGAGGAAAAATCAATGTCAAACAGTCCTTGAGTGAGCGAATGGAAGCAGTAAAGAATACAGGTCTTGCCGATGAAATCATTGTCGAAGAATATGAGGGACAGAAAATCGATGATATTCAAAAATACGGAGTCTCAATTTTTACCGTGGGATCAGACTGGCAAGGTCATTTTGATTATTTGAAGGAATATTGTGCCGTAATCTATCTACCAAGAACAAATGGAGTTTCCAGCAGTGAGCTTCGCACAGAAGACAGAAGGTTAAACCTTGGACTTGTAGGAGGCTTTGAGGAAAATATACTGAACAAATACTACCAGGAAAGTACCTTTGTAAATGGCATTACTGTCTCTGCCCTTTTTAACTCAAGCCGTAGTAATGACGCTTCTATAAGGGATTACGATGATTTTTTAGAGGATTGCGACTGTATCTATATTCTTTCCCATCCGCAAAGCCACTATAAAGAAATAAAGCATGCTTTAGAAAAAGGGAAACATGTTCTTTGCGAATCCCCGATTGCCTTAAATAAAAAAGAATGCGAGGAGCTTTATACGCTCGCAAAGAAAAACGGGCTGGTACTCATGGAAGCAATTAAAACCGCCTACTCCAATGCCTACAATCGACTTATACTGCTTGTAAAATCCGGTAAAATCGGAAATGTTGTTTCTATCGATTCGACTTGTACCAGTATGCAAGGTATAAAAAATAAGAATCCGGAGAATGCCTGGAACAGTATCTGTGCATGGGGTCCCACAGCCATGCTTCCTATTTTTCAGCTTCTGAACTCTCCTTACGAGGAGCAAATTCACTCTCTATTTGAGAATGAAGCCCTGAAATATGACAGCTTCACAAAAATAGACTTCAGTTTCCCTACTGCCACTGCCTCCATTAAGGTCGGAAGAGGAGTAAAATCGGAGGGTGAACTGGTCATTTCCGGAACAAAGGGCTATGTTTATGTTCCGGCCCCCTGGTGGAAGACTGACTATTTTGAACTTCGTTTTGAAGATCCGAATGAAAATCGTCGTTACTTCTATCCTTTGGAAGGAGAAGGCATACGCCATCAGCTCCTTGCCTTTTCCAAAGCCATCCTTGAGGGGTGGAATGCTTCTGATGCAAAGTCGGAGATTTCCATAAAAATCAGTTCTGTGATGGAGGATTTTTATGAAGAAAGGAATATGAAAAAGCTTGCCGGAGTCTGCTAAAAGGATTTTATGGGAAGACAAGAGGTTTTATGGCATATCTTGTGTCTTTTCCTCCGAAATATCAGCTACTTCTTCCCTTCTCATAGAAAGCTTCTGTTCCATAAATTTATCGAGTTCCAATTTAATAAGACTTGCCACAGGGGCGGCCAGGAAGATTCCCAAGAATCCTCCCAGGCTGCCTCCTATGATTAAAGAGATAATCACCACAAGCGGATGCACATCAATATTTTGAGAAAGGAGTCTCGGGTTTATCACATTTCCGTCCACAGTCTGAATCACAAAAAGAGCTATGAGAGCCGGCAGAAGCTTAGTAAAATCTCCATACACAAGACAAACCAAGGCTGTCAGTCCATAGGCGATAAAAGGACCAACATAGGGGATCAGATTCCCAAAACCGGTCAAAACACCGATGACAACAGCATAGCGAACCTGCAAAACACTGAGACTGACGCTGACCAGCACTGCCATAATTGTGCCGTCAATAATCTGTCCGCGAAGATAGCCTGCAAATACGCGATCTGCGTCTATAAAGAAACGACGGAGCTTCTCCAATCTTCTTTCTCCGAAAAGTAGACGAAAAATTCTTGCCCAGTAGGAAAGGATTTTTTGTCCGTCCGCAAGAAAATAAAGCGAAAAATATAATCCCAAAAACCAAGGTACTGAGTGCTCCCGCCAAGCTTCCCAAGGAAGAAAATACGCTGTTTCCCATGTTTTGAAAAAACACCACCGCTTTTTGAAGCAAAAGCTGAACCGCTTCCTTTGCATCCTCTCCCCCTATAGGCAGATTTCCCAGTCTGATGTAAAGATCGGAATAAAACTTTTCTACCGTAGAGGCAAAATCTTCAATGCCTTGGAACAGGTCTTCAAGGCGCAGAACCTGGATACTTTTTGTCAGAGTGGAAAGGAGAAGAGAGCCCAAAAATACAACTCCCAATATCAACAAGAGAAAGGTCATAAGAATGGAAATATTTTGGCAAAGGCTCTGCTTCTTGGATAGCAACGCATTTTTCGAAAGTATTCTTTCAAAAAAATGGCAAATCGGACTTAGAAGATAGGCAATTGCAAAGCCGAGAAGCAAGGGCGAGATAACCTGGGATGCCCAAGGAAATAGATTTTGAAGGTGCGCCCCCAGCTCCGGAAAATGATCTAAAATACGAACTCCAAGATGATATAAAAGCGCCAGAGCCAGAGCATAAAAAACAACTAAGGCATAGTTTTTGTTCCACAGATTTTTCCAATTCATTCCCTTACCTCAACGAAAAGACAAACCGTCATAACTTTTTGAACGAGCATCTAGCGAATCATCAAATTCAGCTTATGACAAGCCCAAAGATTTCGGCCTCATTTTATCATTAATTTCCGCTCTTAAGAAGACAAAAAGAAAAACGAGACTCTACTAATTACGAAATCTGTACTGTCTGCCTATTTTTGCAAGATGCTTCCTTTATTTTACTTAAATTTTAATTTGTTGAAATACGCCATATTGCAAGCTTTTATCGCAAAAATGTGGATAAGTTATCGGTTTTTCTTTGAATTCAGAAAAAAAACTTCGACTTATCCACAAGAATTACACTTTTACACATTGCCAAGGGATTTTTTATCTTTTGTTTTTCCCTATTTTCCAATAAAAGAAAAGAAAAAGTTACGATATTCTTACTTTATCAATTTTTCGAGGATTATTCACATTTTTCCGCTTAAATTTAAATCCATTTCCCACTTATCGGTCTTCTATATCTGTAGAAGCGGCTTTCTGTCCCACATAGGACTTGTTCCACTTCCTTCTTCCTGTGATAAAAAGAGAGTGAAATAAGGATTTTCCCTACATAATCAGATAATTACAAGCTTCTAAAATTCCCCAAAAAGCTCTGCAAACGATTATTTTCTACAGAAAATACCGCTTCCGGACTTCCCTGACAGAGTGCTTCTCCCTTTTCCATAAAAAGAACTTCATCGGAAATCTCTTTAGCAAATCCCATCTCATGTGTCACGATTACCATCGCCATCTGCTCATTCTTTAGAGACTTAATGAGTTGCAGGACTTCTCCGGTCAGCTCAGGATCCAGTGCGGAGGTCGGTTCATCAAAGAAGAGGATTTTCGGCTCAAGGGCAAGTGCTCTTGCAATCGCAACTCTCTGCTTCTGCCCTCCCGAAAGAGAATACGGATATTGCTTTGCCTTGTCGGAAAGTCCCATTCTCTCTAATAATGTCATTCCTTTTTCTACCGCAATCGTCTTTTCTTTCTTTTGTACGTGGATCAGTGGGTCTATGATATTTTCCAAAACGCTCCAATGTGGGAATAAATTGAAGTTTTGAAAGACCAAACCAAAGAGACTCTTCGCCTGCAGCCTGTTCGTTTCGTTCCAGCCACTACCGTCTTCGACTTTTTTTGATTCTGTCTCTACCGACTCTTTTTGAAAAACCGGCTCTCTTTGAAAAACCGGCTTTCCGCCATAGATAATCGTTCCCGAATCCGCAGTTTCCAAAAATGTCGCAATCCGTAGGAGAGTGGACTTCCCGGAGCCGGAGGGTCCGATAATACTCAACACCTCTCCTTCTCTGCAACTTAGGTCTATCCCTTTTATAATCTCTTCGCCTGAAAAACCTTTTCTTATTCCCTTCATTTCCAGTATTGCCATAATTCTCCCACTCTCTTTTACATGATGTTCTTAATATTCTCTGTTTTTGCTAATACCTGTTCGTTCGTATTTTCTCTTTATACTTTACCCCTAGTCTTTCCCTGAGAAATCTTTCTGATACAGATTTACGATTTACTTTTTTTCCACAAATTCACTTAAGTTAATGATAATATTCCAGCCTTTTTTCAAAGCGTTCCATAAGGAAGGCCACGATAAAATTAAAGATATAGTACAGAATTCCCGCCATAATAAGGGGGAGCATGGAACTTTGCGAAGAAGAAATCGCCTTCGCAGTCGTAAACATTTCCATAACCGAAATGGAAAAGGCGAGAGAAGTATCTTTTACGAGAGTAATGACCTCATTGGTAATCGAAGGCAGGATGTTTTTCCATACCTGCGGGAAAATGATGCGCAGGAAGCTTTGCCTCTTGCTGTAGCCAAGAATCTCCGCCGCTTCCAGTTGTCCCCTATCCATTGCCTGAATTCCGGAACGATAAATCTCGGCAAAGTACCCCGCATAGTTTAAGACAAAGCCGATATACACCGCCATCATCCGGTAGCCCGGGTGGAGTTGAATTTTAAAAATGTAATAGGGGCCGTAGTATACCACGAAAAGCTGGAGCATGAGGGGCGTTCCCCGCATAATGGAAATATAGACCTTGGTGGTATTTTGTAAAATCGGATTCCGGCTCATTCTTCCGAAGGAAAGGAAAAGGCCGAGGGGCAAGGAAAAAAGCAGCGTAATCAGAAAGATGCTCAAACTCACGCCGAGTCCCTCTAAAAGTTTAAGTAAAATGATGTACCACTGCATCTCTATCCCTCTCAATCCTATAATGGTCTATCTATGTTAAAATCTCTTATTTCTCGTAAAATAGGGCTATAAAAAAGTAAAGCTGATTTTTTTACATCCTCTATTTTTACTCCAAAACAAAGCTATCCTTTGCGCCGAACCACTTTTCCGTAATTTGATCTACCGTTCCGTCCGCTTTCATCTCTAAAAGCGTCTGCTTTACCTTTTCGGCTAGCTCCGCATTGTCTTTCTTAAAGCCGATTCCGTATTCTTCCTCGGAAAGACTCTCACTTAGTAAGGTAAAGGGCTTATTGGCGCTTTTAATCTGATACTCCGCCACCACGGAATCCATGCAAATGGCATCACAGGCACCGGTCTCCAAATCCATCATGGCGCTTTGATAGTCTCCGACTTCTACCAAGGAAGTAAAGCTGTCCATTAAACTCTTATTTTCCTCTCGACTTAAAGCCTGTAAGCCCGAAGAATCCTTCTGTACTTCGACTGTTTTTCCGGCTAAATCGGAGAGAGTACTGATATTCGCATCGGCTTTTATCACAAAGACCTGCCTGTTTGCCATGTAGGGGCCGACAAAGGTATATTTATCTTCTCTTCCGTTCATACTGAAGCCGTTCCAGATGCAGTCGATATTTCCGGAATTCAGCTCCAGGTCCTTTCCGTCCCAGTTTATCGGCTTTGCCACAAATTCCAGATTCAGGCGCTTTGCAACTTCCTCCGCGAGCTCCAAGTCATAGCCTGTATAGCTTCCATCCTCCGCTACAAAGCCCATAGGCGGAAACTCCTGATCAAAGCCTACCGTTAGGCTCTTTTTCTGCTCCGTCTTCTTTCCTCCGCAGGCAGTCAAGACCAATACGGATAAGGCCAAGACTCCTAATGCCAGTGCTCTCCTCTTTTTCCCTTTTCCCATCATCTTACTCCACATCCTCATCTTCTACTCCTCCCTTAAAATTCGTTTGCAGTTTTTCATTTCCTTGTTTTACAGTTCTTGTTGTTTTGCTGTTGGTTTGCAGTCATTTTGTTGGTTTACGGTTCTGCCGGTTTTCAATTATCGTTGTTTTTGGCTTTGCCCTGTTTTATAGTTTTTGCGGTTTATTCTGTTAAAAAACCATTCTCTTTGTTTGTTTAACGTGATAACACATTACTATACTAAAGTATTGCTGTCAAGAAAAAACTTTCGGCTTTTCTCTACTGCAATTCTTCCACAGTAGAAAACCCGAAAGTTCTCTTTTCTATATTATGATACCTCTATCTGACAAGAGCGCAAAGTTTCCAGTGCGGCCAAATGCTTCTCCTTCGTCACGCCGGCACAGCAGCTGCTGTCCACGGAAATATGCACCTCCGGAAGAAAAGCCTTCAATAAAAGGGCATTCGATACCACACAAATATCCGTGCATAGACCGACGAGCTCTATGGAAGCTCCCTCCATACTGTCCTGCTGCCTGAAAAGTTCCCGCATGGATTCCGCTAATCGGAGGCTTCCGAAGCTTCCCTTTTCAAAGAAATGATCCGGAAGAATGAGTTCTTTAAGTGCCGGATGAAGTGCCCAGCCTTCAGTCCCCTTTATACAGTGCGGCACGGGAAGCATTTTCCCCTCCTGCGTGGATAGATAGTCCTCTCCATGCGTGTCCAGCGTGGCATAGACCATGTCCTTTGGGTAGGACAGAATCTTCTCTTTTACTTTTTCTACAATCCCCTGTGCTTCTTCCGTACCAAGAGAACCGTCAATAAAGTCCTTTTGCATATCTACTACAATAAGATAGCGCCGACTTTCTCCTTGCTTCTCCTTATTATTTTGATTGTTTTCCATTTGAATGCCTCCTCCGTTGTACTTTTCCATTATGCTATTCCAGTGCGATTTTCTATTCCGTATTTTGCGATTTTCCATTCCATTTTCTCTTGCGCATTTCTGGCGCTTTTCTTTTTCTATATTACTCCATTTTTACTTTTTTCCAAAATCCCTCACAGCCCTCTAGAATCTCTTCATAGCAGGCTTGGAATTCTCCGCTGTACCATGGGTCTGCAATAAGATGAGGATGGCCGGTATAATCTCCAAGAAGAGAAACTTTCTTTTCCGGGTCGCCTCCGAAAATGCGTTTCATATTCTCGCGGTTTCGCTCGTCCATCCCGATAAAACAATCGTATTTTTCGTAGTCTTCTTTCTGTAATTGGCAGGCTCTTTTTTTGCTACAGTCTATTCCAAGTCTTTCCAGAATCTCCCGTACAGGAGGATAGACGGGATTACCCTGCCCGCGATAGATTTCTTCCGTGGAAGTCGCTTTAGAGACTACGAGAAAGTCTTCTGTTCTTCCATTCTCCTCCACGATTCTTTTAAAGATAAATTCCGCCATGGGGCTTCGGCAGATATTGCCATGGCAGACGAAACAGATTTTTAACATAGTGTTTTTCCTCCTAAAATGCCGTGGATTCTATTTTCTATAGTCATCTCCTCAGCCGTTTTTTTCGAATTACTTATCAATATTTATGCCCAGTATACTCTGTAAGACCCATATTCAAAAAGACTCTCATAAGTGTAGAGTTTCTTGGCCTTACAATCGTATCTGATACGCAAATATTCTCAGCAGACGGGCTCCTTTTCTATCGGAGCGTAACTTATTTGACTTTTATAAACAGAAGGTCATATACGCCGGTATACACACTATTCCATCTTTCATGACCAGATTTCTTGGGTGAATAATATAACTCTCCCCTATTCTTGCTTTATATTTTTCATTAAATCTATTGAGAGAAGCTGTAGAATACTTTTTCCCTGACTTTACCTCTATAGGATACATTTTATATTTCAACTTACTGTTATTGGATATAATGAAATCAATTTCTATATCATTACGGTGTTTTCCCAGTGAATAATGAGTATAAAAGTACAATTTATGTCCATTTGCCACAAGCATCTGCGCTATGACATTCTCATATAACATTCCCTCATTAATAGATAGTTTATCATTTAGAATCTGTGCATATACCTCACTCTCTAACAACTCGTTTTCATCAAATGCATGACTGAGCAAAAGTCCTGTATCCCCCATATAGCACTTTACATAAGTTCGTTCTTCATTGATTGAGAGGCCAACATTGGGATCATTACACAAAAAACACTCGTTTGAAATCATAGAATCGGACAGCCAAAAAAAAGTTTCACTATATCGATCCGCATAACTGCCTTCCTGTATATTTTTGAATACGACACGTTTCTCATGCTGTGACAATAATCCGGGTATTTGATCAAAAATCGCCAAAACCTTGCCACGATACTGTGCCTTAATCTTCATAATATCATTACGATACAATTTCAAAATATCCCGTTTTTCAGCATCCACTAAACTGAAGTTTTTTTTATTTTCAATGTAAATGATAAGCGGTTTTGGCATACCACCCACTAGCATATACTGCTTAAAAAGCATCATTGCATTATTATGCATACCTCTTTCCAAAGGCTCCCGCTTTTCAAAACATCTTTTTATATAATTTAAAAGCTGTTCTTCTCCCAGCGCCCAGGCAAATTCCTCAAAATCAAGCGGATACATGGTAATGCTTCTCTCCTCTGAGGGAATTACAATATCCTTAACATTTCCTTGATGGATATCAATGAGCCAGTTTCTATATAATCGTATCTACCGTCAGCAACAAGATACTTTATTGCGGCTCTTGCTTGTGGAAACATCTGTACTTCATCAAAAATCAGCACGGATTTTCTTTTGATAAGATGAACCCCATAGTAGGTGCTAAGCAGCATGAATAAATCATCAAGCGTATTCAGGTATTGATTGAAGTATTCTTCTACAACTTTATCCTTCTTTGCAAAATCTATAAGAATATACGATTCATATTCTTTCTTTGCAAATTCTTCAACAATTGTAGATTTGCCAATACGCCTGGCGCCCTCCAGCATTATCGCTTTTGTTCCACCGCAGCCATTTTTCCACTCCAATAATTTACTATAGATTTTTCTTTTTAAAATCATCCGATTCTCCTCACAGTTACAATCTACCTCATTGGGTGGATTTTTTGATTATGCGCAGTGTTTATATATGGTATTTCTTTGATTATACGCACATTATATTGGAATTTTTGATTATGCGCAAGTATAACATTTTATTATTTTATGATTATGCGCAGTTATCTTCATCTATACCCTTGCCACTATCATGGCAGATTAGGGACTTTCACCCTTTATACTACAGGAGACACAAAGAGACACGAAAAAAGCACTCTGCAACATGCAAAGTGCTCTTCTCATAAATAAATGGTGATACAGAATAGTTACTGCAAAGTATTCTTCATTTCCGATTATGCCTTCTTCGCAAAGCTGTAGGTATAAACAAATTCATCCGGGGTGTAGTTATCGAGCTTTACTCCATCAACCTCTGCATAAGGATAGCCGAAATCATTTAAAGCCTCTCCATCCTGAGCAGGACTTAAAGTGAGGTCTCTTCCATCAGACAAAATTATTCTCTCCGCATCACAGTTTCCGAAGTAGTACTCCTGCTTCTCCTTGGTTTCAGCCTGATCCTTTGTCCAGTTGTTCTTTAAAACAGCCTTTAATACATCTGCTGCATCTGCGGAAACCCAGCCTGTGCCCTTTAAGTAAAATTCAGTCCAGCAATGCTGGTTCTTAGTGATATCCTCTGCATTGATACGGATTCCGAAATGCTCTCTGGCAGGAATTCCGGATGCACGGCAAAGAGCTACAAACATGGAGTTGATATCGGTACATTCCGGACATAGTTGTGTCTAAAAGTGCACAAACATCTCCTTCTCCGCAGCCTTTTACACTCTCATCACGATTCATGTTGGCAATAACCCAGTCATAGATAGCTCTGGCCTTCTCTAAATCCGTAGTTTTTCCTTCGGTAACTTCTGCAGCCTTGTTCTTCACCTGATCATTTAAGGGAAGATTCTTGGAAGGCTCCAGATACTTCTTCACATCCTCAGGAAGCTCCGCATTTTCATCTTCCTTTAATTCAGGGCTAATGATTTCTTCTCTCTTTACCTGTAAATCCAGCTTTACCACTCTATCGGCAGGCTCGGCATTTTCATCCCATTCCACATAAAGCATCTGATTGCCCCAGTCATCTGTGTTCATTTCCGCCTTAGCATTTCCGGCATCATACTTTACGTCCTCAACAGTCTGATACTCACTGCTATGTGGCACAGGAATCCAAAGACGAACCTTCTTTCCCTTTTCATACTTGGATAAGTCTACGGTATTATTCACCGCTCCCTCTACCACCTTCTTTTCGGAAGCTTCCGCCTTTTCCGTCTCCTTCTCAGAGCTCTTCTCTGTCGCAGCAACAGATTCCGTGCTCTGCTCCGTTCCCTTTGCAGTGGTTTCTACATTACTTGCTGCTTTATTTCCGCAGGCAGCCATCAGTATTCCTACTGTTCCCAAGAGCAACAGCAATTTTAAGCTTTTTTTCATTTTTTCCTCCTTAAGCCACTCTTTTAAAACTGTAACGGGGAAAGTATACGCCTATGGCGACCGAGATAGAAATTGAATTTTTCTATGTACCCAAGAATTTATTTTAAATTTTTATAAAAAACAACTCTCTTAAAGAGAGATGATGAAGCTCCAAAAATTGTAAAATCTATCAGGATATTCCCGCTAGGCAGTTCAAAGGTATTTTCATTGCTAAGTTAAACTTCTTTCCTCCTCCGGTTCATAGATTCTGCAAAGCGCTTTCTGCCTAGCTAAAATCAGAACAAAGCCTGCCAGAAGGGTAATTGTTCCGCCAATCGTATATCCGAGTCCCATGCCTTAAGTGAATAGGGTGCAGAATCCTGTCGTTCCCTTTCGTCCAGACAAATAAAACTCTCCGTTATAGCGGCAAGAAGCGATAGTCATTAAGAATTATAATTCAATATTGTGATAATATTTAAGCATTTCTTTCTGCACATGTTCCGGAATTAGATTATCTCCGGTAACAATTGCTTTTCCTTTATGACTATTCCCCTTTAAATATGTTTTTTTCTCCAGAATTAATTTTGTTTCCGCATAGTATCTCCATGTAGCTGATTGTAATCCGCTCAACTTTTCGGGTTCAAGCGCCAATAAAACAAAATAATAATCTATTCCGAACCGATCTGTACCTTTTAAATATTTCTTCATCGAAGGATATTCTTCCTTTTTTAGTTTTGAAATATGTTTGTGAAAACGAGTCGGTAAATCTATCGTTTGCCCTATTCTAAGTAGCTCTCCCCTCTTATTACAAACCTTACAAATCCCGTACACGCATCTTGCTTTGGCATATTCTTCAATTTTGTCTTCCGTATCTATAATAATATTCTTTCTATCTACAGGAATGGAAATGCCCTGCAGTGCCAATAAGTCTCCCAGCACTTCAGGAAAATGGCTTTCATGGGTAGTATTTCCGGGGCGTGACCACGATGCTCCTGAAAAAAGTACCGCCTCCAATAAAATAGAATCCGAGATTCCAAAAAATTGGCATAAATCTCTTCTAAAGATATCCAATTGCTTTTGGATGTAAGCAAACATAAAAGAATCTATTTTCATAAGGTCTGTAATAACCTTGGCTCTACTATGAAGGACTGCATTTATTTCGGAAAATACATCCGGACTGCTCTTTCCTTCAGATTCACTTAGCTCATCTATGCCTACTCCCAATGCCCTTGCAATTTTATTTAATGTTTTTGCAAAAGGCTTGGCTGAGTCTGATGATTCAATTTTATTAAGGGTAACTACCGAGATTTCGGCAATTTTCGCCAATTCATATTGTGTTAGTCCTCTATCTTCCCGTAATTTTTTTAATTTCTCTCTACTATACATCACTCTCTCCTTTTTTTATTTTAGTTTCATTTTTATTTCATTTTAATCATAAAGTTTCATTATTATTTCATTTTTATAATACAGAGAAGATTGGTTTTTGCAAGAGTAAACTATAAAAAGGATAAAATAAAATCGTAAGAATATGAAAATGGAGCTTTCTATATCTTTTCTCTGCTTTGTGATACTGTATATAGGAAATAAAGAAAGGAATACATCATGAAAATTCATAAGTCCACCATCATCAGTCTTTTCATCATTGCCATTGTTTATCTTGTGATGAGTCGGAGCAGAAACACTGCCTCTGTGGAGAAAAATAGCCAATCGCCCTCTGAAACACAGGTCGAAGCGACAAAATCCGACAAAGAAAAAGGGGTAAACGAAGTGGAAACAAGTTCCGAGAATACAACTCCCGAAGCAACTGATCCAAAAGCTGTCTACACCGCCTATTTAACCCTCTTAAAAGAAAAGCAAAAAGACATTGAAGCTTATACCTGGCAGATTTACGAAGAAAATCCCGTGGGGAGACATCTTAAGATGAAAACAAAGGGAATTGCCATTGCCGATGTTTACGGAGACAGTACGCCGGAACTTCTTTTTATAGACGGAAGTCAATACGATGAGGAGGGAAATGCCATCCATGCAAACCTCCACATTTACAGCTTCCAAGACGGAAAGACTGTGGAAATTGCGAAGAAGGAAAATCTGGATTATCAGGTGGGTGGCGGTGCCGTTTACAATATTTTCCTGACAAAAAAGGATAAGCGACTTTATCTTGAGCAATGTGAATTCGATGCGAAGGACATGGAAGTACTTTACCTTCTTCCTGCATCCGCCAGCTTCCCCTTGGAATGGGACAAGCAGGCAAGCTACAGCTATGATCCGGAAAAGAGTTTTGAAAATGATGCCACTTCTCCGCAACGTTCCGATGAAGAATTTATCCTCTATGATAAGCCTGTAGAGAAGACGGACTACTACGCTTTTAAAAAAAGAATTGAGGAAGAAACTCCGAAAAGCTTAATCAGTAATTTCGGCGAGGAGCAAAAAAAAGAGACTTCCGCCATGAGCTACAGTGAGGCCATTTCTTTTTTGGAAAAGCAAATGCAAGAATAGAATCGCCTTGAAATCAAGGCTTTGCAACCCTCGGTTGTCAAATTGACAAGCTCGCTTTCTTCTCTGCAACCGGGATTTTCGCTAGTATGGGAGCTGTAAAGACGGAATGAGCAAGAGCATTTTCCAAAGCGAAGATTCTTTCCTATCTTATAGAATACACTCGTCACAAAAAGGCAGACGCAAAAAAGCTATTAAGAAGAAAGTGCAGCGGCTCAAACACAGCATCATAAAAGGAGTAGAGTATGATACTTGCAGACAAGATTATTGAATTAAGAAAGAAAAACGGCTGGTCCCAAGAAGATCTCGCAGAGAAGCTGGAGGTCAGCAGACAGTCCATTTCCAAATGGGAGGGCGCCCAGTCCGTTCCGGATATGAATAAGATTTTGAAGTTATCCGAGGTTTTTTCCGTAAGCACGGATTATCTCTTAAAGGATGAGATAGAGTTAGACATCCCGGGAGAAGCCCCAAAGGTTGATACGGACTCTTCCTTTAAAGAAGTTCCCGTTTCCATGGAGGAGGCCAATGCCTTTTTGGAACACAAGTATCAAGCAGCTTCTCAAATTGCTCTGGGCGTATTGCTTTGTATCCTTTCCCCCAGCCTATTGATTGTTTTAAGCACTCTTCAGGAAAGCTCTCTTCTTTCTCTATCAGAGGGAAAAGCAGTCGGGATTGGTGTGCTCTTCCTCTTCCTTTTGGCAGGAGTAGGAGTAGCCTTATTTATCAAAAGCTCCATTGAAGGAGATCGATTCCATTATATGGAAAAAGAGCTTCTGAACACCGCTTACGGGGTGAACGGTATGGTACAGGAGAAAAAATCCCGTTTCCAGGGGACCTATACTTCCCAGATGATTTTAGGCATTTTTCTTTGCATCATTGCGGTAAGCCCTATTTTCATCAGTATGATTCTTTTTGGAGAAGATGATCTCCACACCGCTCTTGCAGTGCCTTTCCTTCTGCTTTTTGTGGCCGTTGGCGTGTTTCTGATTGTTAAGACGAATATTATTTGGGATGCCATGAATATGCTTTTAGAACATGGAGAGTATAGAAGGGAGAAAAAGATGGACGAGCATAAAAATGAAACCGTCGGGCAAATTTACTGGTGCTCGGTAACAGCGATCTATCTGGGCTACAGTTTTATTACCCGGCGTTGGGACATTAGCTGGATTGTCTGGCCTGTAGCCGGAGTGGGCTACGGTGCAATACGCGGCATTGTCAATTCCTTTAGAACAAAGATTTAGTTTCCCTGTACCTAAAAATGAGATATCGCTTGTAAAGCCTGCGATATCTCATTTAGCCTTCTATGTTTTTTAGTATTCATAACTTAAGAGGAAGTCCACCAAATGAACAATCTTTACTCCATTCAAATTTCCTCCTGCAAGTTCATCCAGTGTTACCACATACTTAGGATAATGGTCTTTCAATTCCAAGAGATTGGCAAGCTCCCGGTCTGAATCCTCCGGTAAGGTACGGCATACCTGTACATAGATTCGTTCATCCCTCTTTACCGCGACAAAATCTATTTCCTTCGTCTCATTTTTCCCTATATATACATCATATCCTCTTCTTCTAAGTTCAAAATACACCAGGTTTTCCAGCATGGCGGCAATAGATTTTGGATTAAATCCCATGATGCAGTATTTCAAAGAAGGATCCGCAAGATAAAATTTTTCCTGTGTTTTTAAAACGGATTTCCCCTGCAAATCATACCTCTGACATCGGTAGATAATAAAGGCTTTTTCCAGAAACGCTAAGTAATTGTATATCAGCTCAATAGATAAGGAGCGTCCCTCACTTTTTAAAAACTTTGCAATGGCATTTGCAGAAAAGGTTTTGCCCACATTTTCCACAACAAATTTAACAACCCGGTGAAACAAATCAAAGTTTGTAATATGGTATCTTCTTGTAATATCATTGCTGATGACGGATGTATAGATCCCTTCCACTATCTGATAGGCTGATTTTTCATCAAATTGACTACGAGCAACAAGAGGAAATCCCCCCATGCGAAGGTATTCCGTAAATATTTCTTTTTTGGAGCGAGAGTCCTCTTTTTTAAAGTCCAAATATTCCGCAAAAGAAAGGGTATAAACCGGTATAGAGACATATCGTCCTGTCAGATAGCTGGAGATTTCAGAAGAAAGCAGCTTGGAATTCGATCCCGTCACATAAATATCTGTATTTTCTTCTTCCAAAAGATGGTTCACCGCTTTTTCCCAGTTATTTACTTCCTGTACCTCATCCAGTAAAAGGTAATACCGTTCCTTATCTTTCATTCGCTTTTTGATGCTATGGAGCATATCCTGACTGCTCATTTCTTCGTCCAGGCTTTCTATAGTGTATCGCAAGCTGATAATATGGTCTTCTTTTATTCCGCTGTCCTGCAAATCTTCTTTCAGCATTTCCAGAATGGTGGATTTTCCGCATCGACGAATTCCCACCAGAATCTTTACCAACGGAATATCTTTATACTTTTTCAATACCTGTAAATATTGCGGGCGAGGCACTCTATCTTTTTCTTCCATATCTTCTTTGCTCCTATATGCTGTTACGCTATTTCCCTATTTGCTTGCCTAATGGCTTAACTATTTAGTTATTTAGGAATTTAGCCATTTGCTCCATGATATCCAAATGCATCTGTGGTAAGCTTTATGCACTTTCAAGGCTATACTTTTGATTTATATTATATGTGATGATACAAAAAAACTTTCTTATATTCAATAGTTTTTATTTAAAATACAGAAAAAAACTTTTTATATTACGGAGCTTTTTACTAATTATTGAATATTTGTATTTCATAATAGAGAAATTCCGCATTCAAAAAGCGAAGGCCCGGACCTTCGCTTTTTCTTTGGGATCTTTTTTTATATTCCCATTTGCATCTGCATAGTAAGTAGTGCTTGTTGTAGAAGTCTTTGTTGCAAGTGCTTCGGCTGTATCATCCGCTTCATAACGAGTATCGTGCGCAAAGCGTGCGATATCTCGTTGGGTATCACTTGCAAAGCCTGAGATGTCCCGTTTAGATTTAAACTCCGGCGTCCCTCCGTGCTCTTCTTGTCAGTCTACTCCTCTTAAAGCACTCCTCTGTTTCCCGAGGCTCGAAGACATGCTTTTCTTTTTCCGCCAGGCAGTTTTTGATTCTAAGATAATCCTCGAAAGAATACAACTCTCCTGTAAACAATAAATAGTCCCATTTATAAATCGAGTCCAGAATCTTGGAGGTACTGTTTTTCTTATAGAAAGTAAAATGAGGGTAAAAACGAACTCTGCTCCCTACTCCGTCGTGTAGCTGAAAATCCACGAAGCCGATTCCCGTATAGGGAATGCTCCGGCTTTCTCCTTTTCGATAGTGTAGCACTATTTCCTCTTCATAAAATACGGCTTCCACAATATAGGATTGGAAGAAAAACTTATAAAGCTCCCGAAGAGCAACAAAACTGCAAAGGAGAAGTAGTACAAAGATAAACCAAAGGCTGCTGTCCCATCCCACGTGTGCGTAAAAGAAGAGAAAAAGCCCGGCGAAAAGCAGCAAAACAAACAAAGCCGAAATAGGATTGGGAGAATAGTGCTTGATTTCCCAATGACAATTTCCGTTTTCATCCAGGTAGGTGTTCTTTTTTTCATCTTAATCTTTCAAAGGCTCTTTTTAGCCTTCTCTATAGACAACGATATATGCCTTTATAGAATCGCTGCCTTCGAGAATCGTGAGCGGAATTTCCAAAATGGCTTGTCCTGTCTGCCCCTTTATAATAGTTTTTCTCTCCTCGGCAGAGTAGAAATACAATGCAGCGGAATAGCTGTGTCCGGCCTCTACGGAAAGATCAAAGCCGAGCTTTTTCCGTTCTGACATTCCCGGTCTTCGTGCCTACATTTTCAGTCGTTTCAAAAAAATTGCTTCAATGGAGTGCTGTCCGGGTGTCAAGGCCACGATGGTTTCCAAGTCCTTTCCTGTAGTGAAGGGCACATTGACAAGACCGCTTCCGTCTACCTTGATTTGCTTCCCGTAAATGTGAATAACTCCCTTATCCCTGTTGTCCTCATGAAACTTCTTCTCACTGTTTTTCTCTTTTTTTCCCATAGAAAGCATTATGGTGAAGGCTACTGCCCACACTACTGCTACTACGGCAATGATAATGATGGTTTGCGTTGTCATTTCTAATCCTCCCAAAATTTTCTTTTTTTCAAACAGGTCTTCCTTACGCTTATGTATAGTCCATCTGCTTGATTATCCGAGGAAGGCCATATTTCGCCGGACTTATTTGATTGCCTCCAGCCACTCCTTCTCTTTAAACCCCACAAGAACCTTGTCTCCATATAAGAAAATCGGTCTCTTTACCAGCATCCCATCCGTTGCAAGAACCGCTTCCTGTTCCTCTTCTGTCATGCTTGGGAGCTTATCCTTTAACTCCAGAGCTTTATATACAAGTCCGCTGGTATTGAAAAAACGTTTTAAAGGAAGGCCGGAGCGCTCCCGCATTTCGTGAATTTCCTTGGCACTAAGCTTCTCTTCCTTTATCGGGCGCTTCCGGAAAGAAACTCCCTCTGCCTTTAAAAAGTCCTCCGCCTTCTTACAGGTTGAGCAACGATCATAGCCTATCAGTATATTCATATTTTCTCCTATTCCTTGAAATGCAATTTTTATAACGCTCTTTATAAACAGAAGCATTTTACCCTATCTTCGTAAAATCCACAATCTTTTCCTTCCTCTTGAATATTCCCCTGTTAATATTGTAAACTAGAAGAGTTGTTTTAATAGAATAATCTTCTCAAAGTGACTTCATAAAATATTGACATCTAACGGAGCTGCTTAGGGAAACAGGTTTTATAAAGATGAGATAAAACCAATATCAATCAGATAAAGAGGAAAGACTATGACTGTCACAAAAATGGAATGCCCCAATTGCCACGGCCAGCTTGATATTCCGGAGGGAATGAAGGAAGGCTTCGTCAGCTGTAAATTTTGTAATACCAAGGTATACATCGAACCGCATAAGCCGAACATTACCCAGAATTTTAATATAAAGGAAGTGAACTACAATAGGCCAAGCGCTACCGTGCGTAGTGAATCGAAGGAGCTGAATGTGGTCGCCATCGTAATCGCTATCGGTATTCTTGCCTCTACCTTTCTCTTTGCGATTATTCTTCCCCTTCTCCGCTATCGTTCTTATTCGACGATAAGCAGCAGTGAAAGCTATCGCAGTGCACCGGAAGAGGAAGTCATGAAGAGCTTCTCCGAAGTAGCCTTTTCCAAGCCGTTTTCAGACATTACGGCAGAGGACTATGCATCCTTACAGTACCTTGCACTTAGAAGGAGTAAGGATCCTTCCGACGGACAGGATAAATGGCGCTTTGATTATTCCAAGTCTGTAGACGAGTCAGGAAAGGCCGTTTCACCAAAGACAGTCTACTTGAGTGGAGACGACTATCTTAATGAAGAGGATTTACAGCCCTTTATCGGTCTTGTAAGTCTTTCCTCTGACTATAATCTTCGCTTTTCCTATGACGACGGATATAGCGATGACTTAAAATCTCTTACGAATTTGCAATATTTGACCATAGGTTCCAGGAGCTTTAAAGAAATCAAAAACCTCGTTGCCAATCCCGAGCAGATTCTCGGGCTCTACGGTGTCTATCTTACTGAGGATTCCTCCTACCGCTATGGGGAAGAAGAGGAAGATCCTGCCGATATTTACAAGGCCTTTTCTTCTCTTAGAGAACTGGCTGTTAATGTGGACAGTGATTTTGAGCCGGGAATCAGCCCCCTTAGCTTTTTCCCGCAGCTTGAGTTACTGGCTTTACAGATAGGAGGTAATAGAAATACCCCACTGGACCTCTCCCCGCTTTCCTCTTTAAGTCAGTGTAAGACACTGGAGATTTACGGAGACTATGAGCAGGGCGTGGAAAATGTCAGTGTCCTGTCCGGTATGCCGCAGATTGAAACGCTGAATCTTCGCCAGATTATCAACTTAAAGGATTTGCAATTTGCACAGAATATGCCGAAGTTAAAGTCTCTCCACCTGGAGGATCTCCCGATTCTTTCTCTGGAGGGCTTACGAAATCTGCAATCTCTAAACAGCCTATATATAGATTGTAGCGATTTAACAAACACCGATGCTTTAGCAAGCCTTTCTTCCTTACAGAAATTAGGCTTCGGATACCATAATTATGATATCCCCGATTTACACGGCTTATCCGCTTTGGAAGAGGCTGAAATTTACACCGTTGATTTAAAGAGCATTTCCAATATGTCCTCCATTAAGTCCTTGATCATCCATAATCAGTCCGGAGAATATGAAGCAGACTCCCTTCGCGGCATGAATGCCTTAAGCGAGTTAACGATTATCGGAAATGGCATTATTGGAGAGGTCGGTCCCTCTCTGGGCCCTGTTTTACGGGAACTTCCCGCCTTGGAAAAACTTATTTTCCGTGACACCCCTATGGACGGCTATCAGAACTACAGCTTAGCTCTCTCCAATACCGGTGTGAAGGAGATGTATTTTCTTCCTAAGGACTTAAACAGCACCAGTACTTCCGATAATCCCGAGCTGCCTCTCTCCTTATCCAAGGTGGAAGATGACCATACTGTAGAGGTATTGCAACTATCTCGAACAGATATTCATAATCTGGACGATGATTCCCGAAACTTCTACCCGAATGCCAAGGCCTATCTTTCCCACTTTAAGGCGGTGAAAAAGCTCTACATTAGTAGAAATAATCTGGAAAATCTGGATTGTATTGAGGGGCTTTCCACTTTGGAAGAGCTGGATATTTCGGACAATTACATCTCCGATGTCTCCGCCCTTCGGAATTTCCCGAACTTAAAGAAAGTAAAGCTCTCCGGAAATCCCATAGTAAATGCGGAGATTTTACCGGACAGCATAGAAGTGGTTACAAGTTTAGACTAAATAGCAGACTATAGTGTAAAAGTTTAGCTATGATATTTTTAGCATGAAGTATGCAGTTTTACTGATTCAACTTACTTGATAAACGAAAAAAGCTCCTTTAGTGCAATACCACTAAAGGGGCTTTTTTCTTCATGTGCACTGCTCACAAAGCGTGCGATGTTTAATGTGCAGCTTCTGTGGTCTCTTCTGTGCTGCTTTCCGCAGTGTTACTTCCACTGTTCTTACCTAAATCCATCTGGGTTTCAAAGGGGAGCTCTTCTTCTGTAACCTTAATTTGAGACTCAACGTATTCCATTACCGCATTTCGGATAGCTGCCTCTTCGACAAGCTCCTTACCATACTGCTCAATTAACTTAATGCGGTTGGTCTCTTCTCCCGTAAGAGAGGATTCTGCCTTGGCAAGATTATCCAAAAGTTCATCTGTTGCACGAATATTTTGCTCCTCAGCGAGCTTTCTCATGATGAAAAGCTGTTTTGCATAGGCTTCCGCATTGGCATAAGCATCTTCCTTGAACTGCTCCACTGTCTTTCCGGACATATTGACTACATCGGCCGCACTCATGCCATACTGCTTATACTGGCTTAACTGGGCATTTAAAATATAAGCCTTCGCATAGTCTAAGAACTTCTTGGAAAGCTCTACTTCTGTTTATCAGAAATCTGCTGGATTGCCTGATCCTGTATTGCAGAGTGATAGCTGAATGCCTTTCTGTTTTGCAACTGTTCTCTGATTTGGTCTCGGTAAGCAGCTACTGTTTCCGCTTTGGTCCCTTCGTAGTTCTTTACCCACTCATCCGTAAGCTCCGACTCGCGCTTTACTTCATTCACTTTAACCTCGAACTCTGCAGCCTTTCCTGCCAAGTCGGTATTGCCATATTGCTCCGGGAAAGTCACCTTTACGGTTACGGTTTCCCCTGCCTTCTTACCGATAAGTTGGTCTTCAAAGCCCGGAATAAACTGTCCGGATCCCAGTTTCAAATCCTGCTTCTCCGCTGTTCCGCCATCAAATTTTACGCCGTCAATGGAACCGCTGTAGTCAATGTTTACCGTATCGCCTTCCTTGGACGCTTCATCAACGGTTGTGAGATTCTCCGCCAATACCTGACTAATAGCAGTATCCACCTCTTCCTGTGTTACATTCTCCATCGGAGCAACGGTAACGGAAATCGTAGATAAATCCGGAAGGGTAATCTTACCCATCTCGGAAACCTTCGGCTCATCCGGTACAGTCATATTTTCCAATTCCTGAATCTCCGGACTATCCGCCGTCAAGGTGGAGGGGCTGGCCTCATTTTCCGAAATCTCCGATTCGGAAGCAGTGGCAGCCTTGGTGCTGTCCTCTGCCTTCTTTCCGCAAGCTGCTGCAAATACTGCCATAGCCATAATCGCTGCCACAGCAAAAATCTTCTTTTTTCTCATAATACTCCTTACTCTATTTTTTTTTGAAAAAGGAGAGAGGAAAATCCCATATTTTCCTCTCGTCTCTTCTCCTGCTTTTATTTTTACGGCTTATAAACCGCAAATTACTTGTTAAATGCTAAAAATGCTCTATAGGTATAATATACATCGAGTTTCGCTGTAAGTTCGAAAGGTGCATGCATGGAAAGGACTGCTACACCGAGGTCTACGGTATCCACATCCATATTGCCCATGAACATCGCGATAGTTCCTCCGCCGCCTTCATCTACCTTACCAAGTTCTCCAACCTGCCAAGCTACACCGGCATCTTCCATATAGCCGATAACCTTCTGCATAGTCTCCGCGGAAGCGTCGTTGGAACCGCCTTTACCTCTTACACCGGTATACTTGGTAAGCACCGGTCCGTGGTTAAAGAAGGATGAGTTCTGCTTCTCATAGACATCCGGGAAAGTTGGATCATAAGCTGCATTTACGTCAGAGGAGAGGCAGATAGAATTCCGAAGGATATCTCTTACTCTCTCTCCCTCACACTCAGCGAGGTCCTCTACAAAATGAAGTAAAGCATCCGACTCCATTCCGGTATTTCCGGTAGATCCGATTTCTTCCTTGTCCACCAATGCGGTTAAAGAAGTGTACTCCGGTTTCTTGCAGTCGAACTCTGCCATAAGCGCTGTATAAGCACAAACCTTATCGTCCTGTCCGTATGCACCGACCATAGAGCTGTCCAAGCCAACATCAACGGCCTTCTGCGCAGGTACAAGAGTCAGCTCGGAACGCATAAAATCTTTCTCGGTAATACCGTACTGATCATGTAAAATGGATAAAACTCTTAGCTTAAATGCTTCCTTTACTTCCTTATCATCAACCGGAAGAGATCCCAAAAGGATATTCAACTCTTCTCCCTTGATACCTTCATTTAGCTTTCTTTCACCTTGTGCTCTACCCAGGTGCGGTAAGAGGTCGGTGATAACGAGTACCGGGTCACCCGGCTTCTCTCCGAAATCCACATCAATGGCCTTGCCGTCGGCAAGCATAATTCTGCCGTGAAGAGCAAGTGGAATGGTTGTCCACTGGTACTTCTTGATTCCGCCATAATAATGGGTCTTAAAGTATGCAAGCTCATCCGTCTCATAAAGTGGATTCGGCTTTAAGTCGATTCTCGGAGAGTCGATATGCGCAATATTAAAATGAATACCCTCATTTAAAGGCTTCTTACCGATGGTTACAAGATACAGATTCTTTCCTCTATTTACATAGTAAAACTTATCTCCGGTCTTGGCTTTATACCACGAGTAAAGGGCTTATATCCGGCCTTTTCTGCCAAAGCTACACTGTAGCTGACACATTCTCTCTCAATTTTGGAATGATCCAAAAAAGTCTTATAGCCTTCCGCAAATGCCATGGCCTTCTCGATATCCTTCGGGTTGTCCTTGGCAATATGCTTTGGCTTGAAGAATAACTTTTCTTCCAATTTTTGTCCTTCTGTCTTTCCCATAAACCTTTTCCTCCTTCATATTGAATCACTTCTCAGCAAGACGGATTCTATTCAAAAGTGCCTTACCATTGTAGCACTGCTATTAGGAACAAAAAAACACTTTATACCTTAGCTCCTTCTTGTGTTGAAAATGTGAAAAGTTTCTATCTTTTTCTTTCCTTTAAGTATTAAGAAAAAACGTATTCTGAATCAAGCTTACTTTACAGCTCCGAAGCGATCCAGCGGCCAATAGCAAATATAGACTTTCGCAAGCATTTTTTCTCTTTTTACAAATTGGTTTTCGCCCCAAAAACGTGCGTCGGCAGAGTTGTTTCGATTGTCTCCCATCATAAAATAACAATTATCCGGGACAGTAACATCAATCTCCGGAAATTGATTTCCGTCTACAATCATCGGCTCAGGAAGATAGGCTTCCTTTATCTCCTCTCCGTTCACATAAACTGTTCCTACAGGAATCTTTCCGGTAGCGGAACGCACATTCAATTTTGTAATATAGCTTGCATCTACCTCTCCTGTTTTCTTAATTTCAACATGGTCTCCCGGCATGCCTATAACACGCTTCACATAATAGACAGGCTGGTTCCGCTTATCTTCCCTCCCACAAAGAGGACAGGTGCCGTTGTCCGTCTCTCTATAGGTCTGCCCGTCATTTCTACACTTATATCCATAGAGGAAAATAGCAATGTCTTTTCGCTTTACTTCTCCAAAGCGATATACCAGGCGGGATCCGAATACCCGACTTCCCGCCATGATGGTATTTTCCATAGAGCCTGTGGGAATCGTGGAATTGGCAATTACGAAGTTATTCAATAAAAATGCGGCAATTCCCGCCACGAGAATAATCTTAATCCATTCAAAAAGCTCCCGTACAAAGCTCTGCGGTCTTTTTCTGCTGCTCCGCTTCTTATTCTGTACTTCTATCATTTCCATTTCCTCTCATTTTTGTTATTGATAAACATTTCTTAGAAAAGCCCCCACAGAAACAAAATATAAATTATTGTTCTTCCTTTTGAACCGTTTTTCCTTTAGTCATATATTCATGCTCTTCTTCCAGCTCCTTGTAAAGCTCTGCAAGACTCCAGTTCTTATTATGCTCCGTTTCCATGCACTTTAAATCCACTCTGATACCCAGCTTTCTTAGGTCTACCAGGAAGTCTCCTACTTCACGACTATTAAAACCGATGAATTTTAGAAGTTCTGCTTCCTCCGGAAGTGTTGTCAATTCCTCCTCGGATGCAGTCAAAATTTTCACCTTGCGAAGGAGCGCCAGATTTCTCAGTCCCCTTAATTTATCGGCATCTTTTTTATTTATATAGAGTATTTTCTTCTCCATTTTCACATTCCTTCTTTCTTCTTCAAATGAATGAATGATTGATCCTTCCTTTTCCAAGGCCTTAAACAGCTAAGTATATTTTCCGTTTCATAGTAGCAGATTGCAAAGCGTCTTTCAAGAAAAGCCGGAGTCCCTACTCTCTTGATTCTATTTATTTTATTATTAGAAAAATCATGTTATCATAGGGAGGAAGTTTTTATTTCAGATAATAGAGAGGAGGTTCCATGCTCATTTGTCCCATATGCGATTCTACATTGACAAATCGGTTCTGCCCCTTATGCAGAAAATTCGTGAAAGAGCCTTGGGTTTTGGATGATCATGTCTACATCAATCGTTCTCATTCCCTGCCTGATGACTTCTGTGAATATCATGGAAATGGACGAAAAACAACCTATCTGAACAGAACTGCGGAGAAAAAATCTCCCGTTATTTCTGCCAGAGTAAATCCCATGGCCAAAGGTTCGTCCCCTGTGTCACGCCCGACACCCGGAACTCTGTCGCAAAAAGCAAAAGTAGCCGGTATAAGCGACACAACCATGGATGCTTTTCATAGTGCATTTTCCGCTCCTAGGCCAAACAATGTACAAAAGAAAAGGTAGCAGCAGATACAAAGTTTTTCCTCGGCGCATGCACTTGCGTTGAAGACGAAAGAAACAGAAAGGATAAAACATATGCCAATTATTATCTTATTAGTCGTATTACTCTTGATTTTTCTCTCTACCATCCGGATTGTACCGGAGGCATGTGCCATGGTAGTAGAGCGTTTAGGAAGTTTTCATTCCGTATGGAGACCGGGTGTACATATTCTGATTCCTTTCATGGATAGAATTGCAAAGCGCATCAATTTAAAGGAGCAGGTAGCCGATTTCCCGCCTCAGCCCGTTATCACAAAAGATAATGTAACCATGCGAATTGACTCCGTAGTCTTCTTCGTGATCACAGATCCGAAGCTTTATGCTTACGGTGTGGAAAATCCCATTGCCGCTATTGAAAATCTTACGGCAACTACCCTTCGTAATATCATCGGTTCCATGGACCTTGATACTACTCTGACCTCT
Source organism: uncultured Oribacterium sp. (assembly GCA_916439225.1). Taxonomy (GTDB): domain Bacteria; phylum Bacillota; class Clostridia; order Lachnospirales; family Lachnospiraceae; genus Oribacterium. The sequence continues at coordinate 187,761 of CAKAHF010000002.1, forward strand.
CGTGACGAAATTAATACCCAGATGCGTTCCTTACTCGATGTGGCTACCGATCCCTGGGGAATTAAGGTAAACCGTGTAGAGTTAAAGAATATTCTTCCTCCCGATGCCATCCGTGAAGCCATGGAGAAGCAGATGAAGGCGGAGCGTGAAAAGAGAGAGTCTATCACTCTCGCGGAAGCAAAGAAACAGTCTGCCGTATTGACTGCAGAGGGTAATAGCAAGCTGCCATCTTAAATGCGGAAGCCGATAAGCAAAAAACCATTCTTGCCGCTGAAGCACAGAAAGAAAAAGAAATTCGTGAGGCGGAAGGTAAGGCACAGGCAATTTTAGACGTGCAAAGAGCGGAGGCGGAGGGTATTCGCTTACTTAGAGAAGCTCGTGCAGATGAAGCGGTTCTCCGTATCCGTGCCTTAGATGCCTTCACCAAAGTTTCCAACGGTCGCTCCACAAAGATTATCATTCCCTCCGATCTACAGAATATGAGCGGTTTAGTGAGTGCCTTAAGAGAAAGCAGTGCTCCTTTTAATGAAAAAGAAGATCTCCTCTCCTCTACAGAAAATTCTACTAAAGCAAATACTGCAGAGACTTACCGTGATGAAATTCGGGACGAGGGCTAAGTTACAGCATGATTAAAATTATCTTTTTTGATATTGACGGTACGCTTCGCCCTTTTGAAACGGGAGTCATTCCCGAAACCACCAAACAGGCTATTAAAAAAGCGAGAGAGGCAGGCATCTACTGCGCCATCGCAACCGGAAGACATTGGGTGGAAATTCACAATGAAGGGCTTGTGGACGGCATGTACTTTGATGCCTTTGTTACTTTGGACGGGGGATACAGCTATATTCTAAATGAAGAGCGGGCAAAAGCGCATTTCGCTATAAACCCCGGAAAAAAACCTAAAGAATATCAGTTCCTCATGGATATTCCCGAAGCGGAGCTCCCGTACTTTGATCCACAATATGGCGAGGTGCTTTTACGAGAAGCCATCCCTGCTTCTATGGTCAAACGCTTACTTCCCTTCTGGAGGAACATCCATTTCCCGTTCTTTTTTTGGAAGAGAGAAGACTGTACGCAAACTTTGTTAATGAGGATCTTTTGCGAACGCTTGCCTATGTGCATACAGGTATTCCTCCTCTCCTTCCCTTATCGGAAGCGGAGAAAAATGAACAGCTTATGCTGATTCCCATCTTACGCCAGGATCAAGTTCCACTTATAGAGAATGCCCTTCCGGACTGTCACTTAATTCGTTGGTCCGATGGCATGTCCTTTGATATCGCAAAAAAAGATGTTTCTAAGATTCATGGCATCCGAAAAATTATCGATCGTTTGGGGATTTCCATGGATGAGGTCGCCGCTATCGGAGATGGTTGGAACGACGTAGAAATGCTGGATTCTGTCGGCTTAGGAATTGCAATGGGTAATGCCAAGCCGGAGACGAAGTCTGTAGCAAATCACATCACAGAGCATATTCTGGAGGAAGGCCTTCCCAAAGCAGTGGATCATATCCTTGCCTTAAACAAGGAATCATAAAGAAGGAAGATGCCATGAAGAAAGAAATCGAAATCGTTAGAGAAAAGATTCGTCTTGCCTCTGCCCGCGTAAACAGGTCGGAAAGGGATATCTTGCTGCTTGGGGTTTCCAAAACGAAGCCCTATTCCGCAATACAAGAAGCTTATTCCTTGGGAATACAGGATTTTGGGGAAAATAAGGTTCAGGAAATCCGTGATAAGTATGAGCTTATGCAGGCAGATAGCCTGATGAAGGACTGTCCTCCCCGCTTTCATATGATTGGTACTTTACAAAAAAACAAGGTAAAATACCTTCCGGGCAAGGTGGTGCTCATCCATTCCGTAGATTCTCTCTCTCTTGCAGAAACGATTGATAAAGAATTTGCGAAGAAGAACTGTACAGCAAAGATTCTTATTGAAGTCAATGTTGCAAAGGAGGAAAGTAAATCCGGTTTAGATCTCCATGAACTGGAAGAACAGGTTGCAGAAATGGCAAAGCTTTCGCATCTGGAAATACGGGGTCTTATGACTGTCGCTCCTTTCACAGATAATCCGGAGGAAATCGTCCGGTTTTTCGAAGCTTACGGGAGAGTTTACTTTCTCTGCAAAATACATTTCCCTCTCTTCCCTTGACGGAGCTTTCCATGGGAATGAGCGGAGATTATGAAGTCGCAGTAGAAGAAGGGGCAACAATCATTCGGGTAGGTTCCTTTATCTTCGGAGAAAGAAATTATCTTATATGAATGAGATACCGCACACTACGCGAGAGATACTCGTTAAGAATTAAAAGAGGGCTGAAATCAGCCCTCTTTTCTTATGAAAAGCTTAGCATTGTTCTCAAAAACCGCATTGCTTTTCTTTGTTTTAAAATGGTATGATACCGCAAGTGAGCAAAGGCAATTGCGATATTCTGTAAAGACTCCTGTAAGGCTACCGTCTTATCGGACAGTGTCAAAAGATACGCCAGTTTACTGTTTGGAATTCGGGTGGACAGCGGAAACATATGGGTCAGAATCGCTCTCTTTTCAACATGGTTTAAGTAGAAATTCTGTTTCTCGGAGTTTTCTATCGCATCCTCTCCATGATAGAAGCAATACCACCTTCCGTCATGAACAGTACCATCGTCCTTGTGATAATCTATCATGCAGAAGTCATGGAGCAGGCCAATCTTTCCTGCACTTTCCGCATCCATATTCCACTTCTTTGCCAGGCTGTACGCCATCATAGCAACTCTGATACTATGTGCATAGGTATTCGTGCTACCGTGTCTGGGAATATCTTTCAATTTTCTATATTCTTCATTTCTACAATGTGTCTGAACTTTTTTAAAAATTCCAACTGTTCCCTTTTTACTTTCATCGGGATTATTCTCCTCTTTATATCTGAAAACCATCTAAGCTTATCCTACATCGCTTCTCTTTTTCTAAAACCGACTCGACTCGTATATAATACTGTCATTAAAGATAAAAAATCAAGAATTTTTACAGATTATTAAAAAAGAAGTAGGATTTACCTGCTTCCCTTTACAGTTTTTCGAATAAGAAGTATGATGTTCCTGCTGTATACAGTATTAAGAGCGGTGCTATAACTACAGAAGGAATTTGAAATATTATGGATATAAAAGAGGATAAATACTTAGAACTTGATTCTGAAGTTCTTTCGAAGAAAGGAAAGGAAAAGGGCAGACTAAAAAAGTGGATTTTGGCTACTCTTGTTTTTTTATTTACTTTCTTTTCTTTTTTTCTGTACTTCTCTCTTTATTACCTGCTTGGAAACTGGAACGAATTAACCGTTGACGAAATTCTATATCATGTGAAAGCCCCCATGGGAGGAGCAAACGGGCATTTGGTACAGCTTTTTTTGCAATCGGTTCTCTTGCCGTCCTCCGTTATTATTTTACTTCTGTTTTCTTTCTTTATTTTGCTCAAAAGGTGGAAGGCTGCAGAATCTGTTTTTTTTCCTCTACTGACTAAGCTTAAGAGCTATTATCTCTTTCTTTGTTTCTGTTTAGGGCTCTTCTTCTTTATTCTCACTATTGCCGATGCATGGGAAAGTATTTCTCTAGGCAACTATATTGTCTCACAGATTCAATCCTCCGACTTTATTGAGGAAAACTATGTGGACCCCGGAGCAATTGAACTCCATTTTCCGGAAAAAAAGCGCAATTTAATCTACATTTATATGGAATCCACTGAGCTTACTTTTATGGACGAGAAGCATGGGGGAGCCTTTCCTGAGAACCTGCTCCCGGAGATGAGCAAACTTTCTTTGGAGGGCGAAGATTTTTCCGGAGAAGGAGAAAAAAGAAATGGCGGAATCTCTCTCCCCGGAGCTACATGGACCATGGGAGCCATCTTTGGACAGAGTACGGGGCTTCCATTAAAAATTTCCATAGAGCAAAATTCCATGGACAGCCAAAAAAGCTTTTTCCCCTCTGTGGTTTCCATACAGGATATCTTAAAAGAAGAAGGCTATACACAAAAATTCCTTTTAGGCTCTGTAGGCTACTTTGGCGGACGAGAGCTCTTTATGAAAGATCACGGCGATGTTCAAGTAGAGGATTTCAGTTATTGGAAAAGAAAGAATAAGTTTCCGCGAGATTACTGGGTAAACTGGGGATTTGAAGATGAAAAGCTTTATAGCTACGCTAAGGAAGAATTACTGAGTCTTTCAAAGGAAGGGAAGCCCTTTAATCTGACTTTACTCACCGTAGATACTCATTTTCCGGACGGCTATGTCTGCCGACTTTGCAAAAATACATATCCTGATAATCAATATGCCAATGTATTTAACTGTGCATCGAGGCAGGTAACAGAGTTTGTGCATTGGATAAAAAAGCAGGATTTTTATGACAATACCACCATCGTTATTTCAGGAGATCATCCCACAATGGACAGAGACTTCTGTGATAATGTACCAAAGTCCTACCAAAGAAAAGTCTATACCGTCTTTTTAAATTCTGCTGTTGCGATAGAGGAAAAGAAAGAACGAGAATACTCTACCTTCGATTACTTTCCAACTACTTTAGCTGCTATGGGAGTGGAAATTCCGGGGGAACGTCTTGGTTTAGGAACGAATCTCTTTTCCAAAGATCCTACTTTAACGGAAAAATACGGCAAAAAAGAAGAGAAGAAGGAATTGGAAAAACGGTCCGACTTTATGATTAGACTTGGAGGAATCGATAAAGATTCCGCATTCAAACAAAAAGAAGAGAAAGAGCTCAAAAAGAAAAAAGAAAAAGAGAAAGAGAAAAAGCTCGAAGAAGAAAAGAAAAAAGGAGAATAAAAGGGCATGGCAGTGTGGATATTTCCGCATTACCATGCTCTTCCCTTATTCTCAAGATATTCTTTTCCTATCTTACTCTTCTTGTATACACTTTTTGCTTCATACATCCTCTGATCCGCTTTTTGGATTACCAGGCCGGTGGTGACAATCTCGCCTTCCAAGCGAATCTCTGCAGAAATCTCACTATAAGTAGCTATTCCCAAGGATATACTGACCGGAAATCTTGCCTTTTCCTTTTCCTTGATTAGTTCCAGGTTTTCCAAAATCTGTTTAGAAACACTCTCCAAATATTCTTCCGGACTAATTACTGCGATAAATTCATCACCACCGTTTCTACCGCAAAATCCGCCACTTACACTGACTGCTTCTTTTATGGCACTGGCAACCATTCTAATCAGTTGATCCCCGGATTCATGCCCGAAGTGATCGTTGGTGTATTTTAAATCATTGATATCAACAAAAATAACTCCGTAGTCCGTTAAATGCTGGTTATCCAGGACATCCAATTTTCGTTGTAAATACTGTCGGTTTCCCAAGGCGGTCAGGTTGTCGGAAAATGCCAAAACCCGTAAATGCTCATCCTCCATATTTTCCTGTAAAACCAGAATCAGCTTAAAGGAAAATGCTGTTATGAATACGAATATCATCAAAATAATTAAAACTTTGGAATAATGTACCTTTACAAACAACTGCAATAGCAACGGCCATTTATGGGTTACACTCGCAGATAGAATAAGTCGGACCTGCTCCATAATTCCTAAAATAGCAACATAGACCAAGCCCACGCCAAGAATATGGTCCGAGCTGTTTTTAACCATTCTACCCGGGAAAATCAGGCTGGCTATAGTCGAAAGCAACATTACAATCTGCACTCCCTGTGCCCATCGTAAATGCCAGACATAAGTATAGCCTGTCGGTAAGATGTATAGAACAACAGAAAGTAAGAAAAGGGAAAATAAAATAGATCCGGCAACTCTTAAGTATTTTTTTACCAGTGGACGCTCTGTTTCATAGCTGGCATAGAGCGGTGCAGTGGAAAGGAGCAAATACATACCGATATACTCTGCTACTGCATTCATATCCTCATAATTTGTCAGCATATACATCATTCCGGAATTTCCCAGATGCCAAAGAGTAATGGCAAAAATCATACTCATCAACCAAAAACCCTCACGGGCATAGATATGAATTCCGGAAAAAAACGCAAACATCATCATCGCTAAAAATGTAGCTACGACAGTCATGACAAATATTGCATAAGAAGTTTCTTGTCCAATAATAGTAAAAAAGAGGGAGTCCGACTCTGCCATCATAACCGGAGAGTCAAAATTATTTTCCATATAAGGCATGGTCGGAAAGATTTCCACCCGAATCTCATCTCCGTATGCCTCAATAGGAACCGGAATGCAGACCTTTAGATTTCCTATCATATGTCTTTTCAGATTTTCTCCAAAAGAAGCAATCAATTTATCCTTATAATATGCCTTTACCACGCTGTTATAAAAAAAGAAGTTAATTGCCTGATGCTCCTTTTTCCAGCTTTCTTTCAGCGGGAGATGCAATATGATTTTGTCCTTGTTGGAAGAAAAATTAAATAAATGGCTGTCAAAGTGATCGATACTGCCATCCTCATGTAAAACATCCACAGACATTTCCGTAAGAACACGGTAGTTATCTGTGGAAACCTTCCCCCATACACTTAAAAATAGGCGCAGAAAAAGAATTCCCGATAAAACGGCGAAAAACAATAGGATAATTGTTCTATTCTTTTTACACAGTAGATATAACTGATTCATTTTTCACCCTACTTTTCCCAATCCCTACTTTTCTCTATCTTTATAGAATCCTATTCCTTCCCTTATATCTACACTATCACCCTACTCCTTTTAAGTAAAATCCTATCTCATAAAACTATTTTATGCCCAGCGATTGCTTGACCTCTTATGGACACATTTGTCCTCATACATCCTTGCGTCTGCCTTTCGAATGACATGACTTGTTGTAATATGATCCTCGCCGGCCAGTTTAAGTTCTTCTTCCACTTCCTTATACTTCGCAATTCCCAAAGAAACACTAACAGGAAATGGAACATTCTCTTCTTCTCTCATCCGGACAAGATTCTCCCGGATCTTGTCCGTAACTCCTCTTACTTTTTCAGCCGGGCTGATAACCGACAAAAACTCATCGCCACCATTTCTTCCGGTAAATCCGCCGACACTATCCACTGCGTCTTTTATGGAAGATGCTACAATTTTAATCAATCGATCTCCTGAACCATGCCCGAAGTGATCATTGGTATATTTTAAATCATTGATATCCGCAAAAATAACCGCATAGTCCGTACTGTGACTGTTATCCAATAAGTCCAGTTTTCTTTGCAAATATTGTCGGTTTCCTATGGACGTAAGATTATCCGTATAGGCAAGTATTTTCAAATGCTTTTCTTCCAGAGTCTTTTCCAAAATATATCCCACTTTAAAAGCATAAGAAGTTAGAAATGTAATGACCAAGCTATATATCAAAAACCTGGCAAATGGAGTAGCAACAAACCACTGCAAAATAGGATGACAGCGTTCAGTAACTCTAGTTGCTGATATAATCCGTATCTGCTCCAAAAGGCCAAAAATTGCCACAAAAATCATACCATACTGCATGATATAATCACCATTTTTCTTCGCTTGCTTCCCGGGGAAGAGAAGGCTGATTAAAGAAGAAAATACCGTCACAACCTGTATTCCCTGTGCAAAACGAAGAAATGTCGCAAAGTTGTACCCACTTGGTAAAAGATAGAGGAGCAGACAGAGAACAAACACGACAGCTAAAAACCTTCCGGAATAACTAAGATATTTTTTCACTATCGGACGCGAGGTTTCATAGCTGGCATAGAGTGGAGCACTGAAAAACAGCATATACATTCCTATGTACTCCACAACTGCATTGAAATCCTCATTGGAGCTGACTGCATAAATCATTCCACTATTTCCCATATACCAGGATACAATGCCGTTAATCAAAAGCATCAGCCAGAATCCTTCTCTTGCATAGTCCTGCGTAAAATATAGACAGGCCAGAACAACAAGTCCGATATAGCTACCGATAAATATCATATAGAAAAAAGCAAAGGAGGTTTCCACCCCCAGAATCGGGAAAAACAAGGCATCTTTCATCGGCATCAAGACCGGTAAATGAAAGCTGTCCTCCATATAATTCATAGTAGGTTTTATTTCTATACGAATCTCATCTCCATAAGCCGCCAACGGTACCGGAATAAAAATCTTCAAGTGTCCAATCATATGCCTGCGCACATTCTCCCCAAAGCTCGCCAGAAGCTGATCCTTATAATAGGCCTTTACTTCCGAAGCATAGAAGAAAAAATTGATAGACTGATATTCTTCCTTAAGACTTTCATCCAAAGGAAGATGTATAGTGAGCTTGTCGTTTTTCGAGGTAAAGTTAAACATATTGCTCTTATATATATCAACCTTACCGTTTTCATGTTTAACTTCCACTGTCATCTTGGAGAGGCGGTGGAAATTCTCTTTCGAAACGGCACCTTTCAATCCCAAAGAACAATACAGTAAAAAAAGGGCAACAAAAAAGATGACAAGGACCGGTAGTATACCCTTATTCAATTGCCTATTGAAAAGTTTGTTTCTCACTACTCCTCCCCATACTATCCAACGCTATCGCAACAAATATCGTATGCCTTACACACGATATTCCTTATTCATTATTACCTTTCGTCTCCTTTTTCCTATGACATACCCTAACTCTATCTCGACAAATTAATCTCCTGCTATAAGCCTCCATTTAGGCTATTACTCGTCATATACAAGCCTTCCATAGGTCTCCAGCATCTCTCTCATACTCTTCTTTTTTTCTTCCGAGAAAGCAGCCTTTTTCATCCTCCACTGCCAGTTTCCCATCTCCGTACCCGGTGCATTGATGCGCCCTTCTGCCGGAAGCTCCAAATAATCTCCTGCAGGAATAATGGCCAGAAAGGATGTACTGGATAAGGCTTCCTTAATCAAAAGCTCCGAAATGGCATTCCAGTCGTTTTGAGAACGGGAAAGATAACGATAAATTCTGTTACGGGAGTAATCACCCATAGTCTCAAACCAGTTCTTTAAAGTATCATTGTCATGCGTACCGGTATATATGACAGAGTTGTTATTCGTGAACATATGCGGAAGATATACATTTTCAAAGCTCGAATCAAAAGCAAACTGTAAAACCTTCATGCCGGGATAGCCGACGCTTTCCATAAGCTCCCGTACTTCTTCCGTAATGATCCCCAGGTCTTCGGCAATAATCGGCAGCTCTTTCTTTTGAAAATGCTTTTGGAAGGCATTGAATAAAGCAATGCCCGGTCCTTTTCTCCACGCTCCGTTTATCGCTGTCTGGTCCGCATAAGGTACTGCATAGTAGCCTTCAAAGCCCCTAAAATGATCCACTCTAAGTAGATCAAACTGGCTAAAGCAATATTCCATTCGCTTACACCACCATGCGAAATTGTCTTTTTCCTGTTCTTTCCAGTCGTAAAGAGGATTTCCCCATAGTTGACCGGTTGTGGAAAAAGCATCGGGCGGTACACCGGCTACAAAACCCGGATAACCCTTTGCTTCCGCTTCTTCCAGTATTCTTCGCTTCTCGATATCACGGGCGCATTCCTCTTCTATATTTCTTTCTTTCCAGCTAAAGTCGAACATTTTGCGATTGCCCCAGACATCTGCGCTGTCCATCGCGCAATAAATCGGGATATCCCCTAGAATCCGGATTCCCTTTTCATGGGCATAGTCCTGTATAGCTTTCCATTGTGTATCATACTGCCACTGCATGAAAGCATAAAAAGCAATTTCGGCTTTATTTTCCTTTATAAACTGCTTTATGGCAGTTTCCTCTTTATCTCGGTATTCTTTAGGAAACTCCAACCAGGGAGCACCGTTGAACTTCTCTTTTAATGCCATAAAAAGGCAGTAGTCAAAGCTCTCTTTGCTCCGTCCTGCTAAAAGCTGCTCGATATCGCCTCCCTTTTTCTTCCAGTTGTCATAGGCCTTTCTAAGGGTGGGAAACCGTCTTGTATATACCAAACCATAGTCTATCTTTTCATTGCAAGAGGAAAAAATCTCCCTTTCCTCTATAAGGTCTTCCTCTGCGAGATATCCCTCTTCTTTCAAACTCGGAAGATCGATAAAATAGGGATTTCCCGCAAAGGTGGAAAAGGACTGGTAGGGTGAATCTCCAAATCCCGTCGGTCCCATCGGTAAGACTTGCCAGATTCGATTTCCCGTTTCCTGTAAAAGATCCACAAATTCTCTGGCTTCCTTTCCGAAACTGCCGATTCCATACTCCCCCGATAGGGAAAATACCGGCATAAGGATTCCTGCCTCTCGTCTTCTATTCTTCATTACTACTCCTCCATTTTTATATTAACTATACTGACTATATTTTCTATATTTCCTATATTTTCTATATTTTCTATGCTTCTCTCTAGTCTTCCGCTCGTCCCGCTATTGCCAAGATATACACTTCTTCTGCTCCTGCATCCAAAAGCTTTCTGCAGCATGCCTCCATCGTGGCGCCCGTAGTAAATATATCGTCAAGAAGAACCAATCTTTTTAATTCCGGGGGAAGTGCTTCGCAATCCATCGAGGAGAGTAAGTTCTGTAAGCGCTCTGCAGGACCACAGTCCTTCAAGGCCTTTGTTTTTTTATTCCTTTTCAAAAAATCACTATGCAGCGGAATCCCGGTCTCTTTCTCCAAACCTTTTCCAATGATTTCCGCCTGATTATAGCCTCTTTTCTTTCTTCTTTCCTTGTGAATGGGGACCGGGATGATACCCTGAATTCCCAGCGCATTTAACTTATCGTGAAATCGTTCTCCCGCACGCCTCCCGAAAAACAGCCCCTTATCCTGCCTTCCATGGTACTTGAGTTCCATTATCGCGCCCTCTATTTCCTCCGTTAATTGGTAGAGCATCATTCCTCCCGAAAAAGAAAAATGATGGCGCTTACAGTTTCCGCAAAAACTCTCCTCCTGTCTTAAAATACTTCGACCGCAAGCTTTACAGGAAGGCTCCTCCATAAAAAGTTCCTTTTCCTTGCAAAAGGAGCAAAAAGAGCCCTTCTCCTCCAAGACTTCATCACAAAGAATACACCTCGGAGGGAATAGGGCATTGATAATTCCCTCTTTCCATTTTTCTCTAAAGCCCATATCGACTCCTTTTTCGTGCGGATTTATACTTCCTCATTCCTTTCCACGTCCCCAAAAGAGGACTCCGAAAAATCAGCTAGCTTTTCCTGCATTTCCCCTATTTGCTCGGAAAGCCCTGAATAGCGCTTTTGCTCTGTCTCATTATGAAGCATTTCCCGAAAGACATAGGGGTCTCCCAAAAGACAAACACAAGACTTTGCTCTGGTCACAGCAGTATAGAGAAGATTTCGGGTCATGAGCAGTCTCGGTCCTCTATACATCGGAAGAATCACCGCTTCGTACTCCGAACCCTGAGACTTATGAATGGTAATCGCATAGGCAAGCTCCAAGTCTTCACAGTCGGAGAAAGAGTACTCCACCTTCTTTTCCTCGTAAAATACGGTGAGGGTCTGTGCATAGTGGTTGATTTCCGTTATGCGCCCGATATCCCCGTTAAAGATTCCCTCTCCCTCTTCAATGGGGATATTGTATTTACCGGGGATTTCCCACGCAAGCTTATAATTGTTCTTTACCTGCATCACCTTGTCACCCAGTCTAAAAAGCGTCCCGTACAATTCCTTTTCCGCCTTATTTTTATCCTTTGGATTCAAGCTTTCCTGTAAATATTGATTTAGCTTTTCAACCCCCAAAGCGCCTTTCTTCTGAGGCGACATCACTTGAATGGATAGAGGATCGATATCTAAATATTTGGGTAGCTTTTCTTTCATAAGCACCGCAATATCGGAAAATATCTTTTCAGCACTATCCCCTCGTATAAAAAGAAAGTCTCGGGAACGTTTAGCAAGATCCGGTTCAATTCCTTCATTGATTTTATGGGCATTCACCACGATATCCGATTCCAGTGCCTGACGAAAAATTTTCTTTAACTGTATCGTTTTAATGCATTCTGAGCTAAGAATATCTCTAAGCACATTTCCTGCGCCCACTGAGGGAAGCTGATTGCTGTCTCCCACAAGGATTAGTCTTGTTCCGGGATTTATCGCCTTTAATAAAGCGTCCATCAGGTAGAGATCAACCATACTCATCTCATCCACGATGATAACATCCGCCTCCAAAGGGTTGTCCTCATTCCGTTGAAAATAGCGGGTAAAGCTCTCTTCATCCTCTTCCTCCCCTTCTTTTCCCATATATTCGAGGAGACGATGCAGGGTTTTGGCAGGATAGTCTGTCGCTTCGCCCATACGCTTTGCCGCTCTTCCTGTAGGCGCAGCTAAGGCGATGTTTTTCCCTCTTTCATTAAAGAGTCTAAGAATGGTTTTTATCGTTGTTGTTTTTCCGGTTCCCGGACCACCGGTAATCACCAGGATACCGGACTTCGCAGCAAGGCTTACCGCCTCTCTTTGCAAAGGATCCAAATCCGGCTTTTCTTTATTTAAAATCTTCTCAATCGATCTTTCCCAGGACTCACTGTATGCTTCTTCCTCCTCAATGTTTAGTGTAAGAAGCTTCGCCGCAACACGCATTTCCCGGTAAAATGTAGTGCTGCGATATACTCTGTCTCCTTTTAGCTTGACCCGTCCTTTGATTTGTAAATCCATGAGTTCTTCTTCAAAGTCCGGAACTGCCATCTCTAAAATTCGCTCTGCTTCCGATTTTAAAAGAGTAAGCGGTAAATAACAGTGTCCCATAAGTTCAGCCTGCAAGAGGGTATAGCTGATACCTGCCTGAATACGAAAAAGCGAATCTGCTTCTATCCCAACCCGCCTTGCTATCGAGTCGCACTTTTTAAAGCCGACCCCTTCCAGCTCTTCGGCAATGCGATATGGATTCTCACGCAAAATAGTATAGATTTCTCCCTGAAAATGTTTGTAAATCTTGTATGCCATATTCAGGCTGATTCCAATTCCCTGTAAAAATAGGATAGCATCCTGTCTGTCCTTTTTCCCGGAGAGTTCTGCCGCAATATCCCTTGCCTTTTGTTCGGAGATACCGCGAATCTCAGCAAGCCTCTCCGGCTCTTCTTCCATGATTCTAAGGCTATCTTCCCCAAATTTTTTAACGATTCTTTTCGCTATTGCTTTTCCGATTCCCTTAACTGCCCCGGAGGCCAGATATTCTTCGATTCCGAAAATGCTGTCCGGTTCCTCTAATTGATATTCCTCTACAAAAAACTGTCTCCCATATGTCGGATGTTCCTTCCATCTTCCCTTGGCTTTTATTTTTTCAGATACCACAATATGGGAGAAGCTTCCCACACAGGTACACTCTTCTCCCTCAGTCTCTATAGTAAATACGGTATACCCGCTTTCCTCACTTCGAAAAACGATATGGTTTATCTTTCCTTCCAGCTCTACAAAATTAGAATTAGAAGTCATCATCGTCGCCGGCTAAATCTATGGATTTTCCTGTTCCAATCGCCACAGCGGTTAATGGGTCCTCTGCCAGCATCGTTGTAATGCCGGTCTTCTCCTGCATCAGCTTATCAAAGCCGTAGAGGAGGGCACCACCTCCCGTCATCACGATTCCACGCTCATAAATATCTGCTGCAAGCTCCGGCGGTGTTCTCTCCAAGACATTGTGTACGGCATTGACAATCATCATGGCAGGCTCCAGGAGAGCTTCCATAATCTCATCCGAGCTGACTACGACAGTCTTTGGAAGTGCGGTAACCAGGTTTCTGCCTCGAACTTCCATCGTTACATTTTCAGGACGCTTGCTGGCACAGCCAATATTGATTTTAATATCCTCCGCCGTTCTTTCTCCAATCAAAAGATTGTGCTTCTTTCGCATATAACGGAGGATTGCTTCATCAAAATCATCCCCTGCAACCTTAATGGATTCGGAAACCACCGGACCGCCCAAAGCAATAACCGCGATATCCGCAGTCCCTCCTCCGATATCGATAATCATATTGCCCTGCGCCTTTGCAATATCGATTCCTGCTCCGATTGCTGCAGCCACAGGCTCTTCAACAACACTTACTTCTCTTGCTCCGGCATGATTTGCCGCATCCATAACGGCCTTCTTTTCCACCTCTGTGGCACCACTGGGAATGCAGACGCAAATCCTCGGTTTACGAAGAGTCCTTCTTCCTACCGCCTTGTTGATAAAATACTTCAGCATTTCCTCTGTCAGAGTATAGTCGGAAATAACTCCCTGCCGAAGAGGACGAACTGCAGCGATATTCTCCGGAGTACGTCCCAGCATCAGTCTGGCGTCCTCACCATACGCTACAACATCATTGTTATCCTTATTTACTGCAATCACGGACGGCTCCTTCAGAACCACTCCTCTACCTTTTATATAAACCAAGATACTGGATGTACCTAAATCAATCCCTATGTCATTTGAAATTAACGAAAACATGGATTCCTCCGTATATAATAAACGAGAATTCTTCAATAATTCTCGGAAATGAAATGTGTTTACCAAGCAAGTCATTTTACGAATTATAAAAATCGTCCACTTTAGTATAACTGAAAGCCCTGAAAAGGAAAAGCCCCTCATGGCTTGTTTTTCTTATGTTTTTTGCTTTTTTTCGGCCGTTTTCCTGATACATTTAATAGCATAATAATTTGCACAAAATCCTCATGCCGAGCAAAGAAACGTCTTGCTTTCTCTACTAAACTGTGGCAAGATTCCAACGAAGCGACGCTGATTTGTTCTCTTTTTCCCACCGGCAAAAGGGAACTTGAAAACAAGGAGAAGTATGGCAAAACTTGTGCAGTCCAAAGAAACCATTGCAGTTTTACAAAAGACAAATTTCCAGTTCAAAAAGCAATTTGGGCAAAATTTTTTAATTGATTCTTCCGTCCTGGAGCATATCCTGGATTTTTCCGATATTAACGAAAAAGATTTGGTTATTGAAATAGGTCCCGGAATCGGGACGCTCACAGAAGCGTTATGTGAAAGAGCCGGCTATGTCATTGCCATTGAAATCGATGATAAGCTCATTCCTATTTTGGAAGAAAATTTATCGGATAAAGCAAATTTTACTCTGGTCCACGGAGATGCGTTAAAGGTAAATTATTCGGCACTTCTGGCAGAGCATAAAGAATTTTCTTCCATCAAAGTTGTTGCCAATCTTCCCTACTACATTACCACTCCCATTCTTATGGATCTTTTGGAAAAAAAGCTTCCGTTGCAATCCATTACCGTAATGGTACAAAAGGAGGTGGCTCTTCGCATGAAAGCCGCACCCGGGACAAAGGACTATGGCGCACTTTCTCTTGCCGTACAATACTACACTGAACCGGAAATTGTTCAGGAAGTACCTCCTCATTGTTTCATTCCCCGACCAAATGTCAGCTCTATGGTCATCCATTTGAAGCTACATCAAAAAGCACCGGTTTCAGTTCATGACCCGTCACTTCTTTTTAAAACCATTAAGTTTTCCTTTATGCAAAGGAGAAAAACACTGGTGAATGCACTTTCTTCCGGTTTTCATATGGATAAGAAGGAACTGCAGTCATTGCTTGCCTCTCTTTCTTATCCCGAAAATGTTCGTGGGGAGACACTTAGCCTGGAAGATTTTGCCCTCATTGCTGATGGAATTGAAGAATTGAAGAATTGAGAAATTGAGGAATCAATTAAGAAAAACAAGTAAAATACCGCACTTTCGGGTGACACTCGTTCTGAGAGAAAAAGATACCGCAGTCTTTTCCTGCGGTATCTTTTTTATAAACTAGTTTTTCGGTAAAAAGGCAAAAAAAGCATTGTGTACAGTTTCATATCTTGCAACTGCATCTTCTTTTTTCATCAGATTGGGAGAGTCGCTGCCTCCCAGAAGATAGCTGGTTATTTGACTACCGTTATATCCTGTAATCAATTCCCAATTCTCATCAACACGAATCATGAGAGGATAGCCCTTTGCGGTATAATACAAAGCTGCGTTTAGATTTACACCATAAAGATTGAGTATTTCTCCTCCATCGCTTTCTATACTGCTTCTAAGATCCGGAATTTGAGCGATGAAGTCTGTTACCTCATCTTCTCGCGCCTTTCCTATGAATACACTCGGGCGGTCGGTCCTATTCCAAAGTATTTCCTGCTTTTTATTTAAAATGTATCCAAAATTATCATATACTGCCGAAATTGCAGTTTCCATATTCTGATAGCTTCCTCTGTAATGTCCCAGAGAATAGGCAAAGAACACTGCTTTTTCTGTCATCTTGTTCCGGCTCAACTCTATTGATCCCGCCTTTTCTATAGAAAAATTTCTCCGGATTTTGCATGGTGATTTTTTTCCGTATTCTTTCCAAGAATCGGAAGAACATAGACCTTCCCAAATTCACCCTGCTGTTTTAGCACCGGAAAAAGCTTGTTTTCCTCCGCCTCCTCCTTATTGGAAAGTACACTATCCTTTCCAAAATATGCATATCCGTTTTTCATCATGAGTATACTCATCAAAACGCAGTTGATTTCCCACGATGGTAAAATTGGAAAAAAATACAGCTTATCTTTTTTTATACGATAGCTTTGTTTTTTTAAATCCGCTCCGATGATGCGTATTTCTTCTACAGGAATTTCTCCCTGCGGGTTCCACTCCGTTCCTTGTTCCTTGTCCGAAACTCCCAGTACCAGGTCGTCTTCAATGAAACCAATGACAGAGAATCGTTTATTTTCTTCTACTATATTTTGGCTTTTATCTGATTTTAAATTTCGAAAAGTCACTGTCTGGCTTAACTCTGACTCAAGATCTTTTTCTTCATAAGCCAGGTATTGTCCATTGTCAGCAGAGGATAGTTCAGTTTTTTGAAGAGAGGAAGCCATCGTCAGCACTTCAAAGCTGTTGGTATCAATACCGTAAATCGTTCCCTCGTAGTAAAGATAAAACATCTTATTTCCTGCATGATAAGAAAGTCTGTTCAAGCTTTCTTCCAATTCTTCTTTATTTTCTTTCAGAGGAAGGAAAAAGTTTTCCACCACGGTATTCTCCGAGTTATCATAAGTATAGAAAACAATCCCCGTATATCCTTCATGGCGACCACGGCTAATGTAGCCATAAACCAAAAAATCAACATCCCCATTCGTTTTTACATCCATTAATCGGATGCCATGAGATAAAAAGTCTCCTCGAAAGCTGTCATTTTCCTCCGTAATATAGCTGAAAATTCTCGTCAAGCTTCCCTCTGTATTCAAGCGATACAAAGTATTTCCCTTGGAAAAGGCATAAAAAGTCTTATTATCCGAGTATTTTGCTTGTATTTTTTCTGCTCTGTCCACTCCCAGTAAAATTTCTTTACCCTCGAAGCGAAAGCTTTGTCCGTCAAATATTTCCGTACTTTGTCTATCAAAATCCATTAGATAGATTCTCTGGCTGTCATAGCGCATAACAAATTATCTTCGTTAAAGAATCTTCTTGTATGTCCACTCTGATCGTTTGCTTTAGAAGAATACCGTACCTGTACAAGCCCCATAATACCATTGATTTCTTTGAGGCTTACTTCCGGTTCGCCATCCAGAACCATTGCTGTATCACCCCAGGTAATCTGTTGAAAAGAAGAGTGAAGATTAACATGAGAAAGATCGGAATTATCCATCGTATCATCCGATTCCAAATACGTGCTTAGGGATCGTGCCTCTGATTTGGAAAAGGACTTTCGAGTAAAGTTCTCTCCCAAACTTAGCATTTCTTCTGCCATCTTATCCTTCCCAAGAATGATCCGGCTGTAGTAATATAGACTATTTTCTCCCATATCCAGGGTTAGACGAAGTTGATATTCCTTTCCTTCCTGAATCAAATTTTGGATGGGAAGGGTGATTTTTATTTCCTTGTCTTTCTTTTCCAGCTCTGCTTTTCTGTCCTTCTCGATAAGTTCTGAACCGTCCAGACTTCGAATATCATAATGGGCAGACTCAATGGAATATTTTTCTCCGTCAGCTACAAGAGTAAGTTCTCTGTCATAGGGTAGCGCTACAATACTGTCTCGGATACTTAATCCATCCATATCCTGATAAAAACCATGCAGTGGATTTATTTTTTTGTCCCCCATCTTTACATAGAGATAAGGGAGCTTAGACTCCCCCATATTCGTATAAACCCTACTGTTTCTATCCATGGAACGATAGGCATGGATAAAATAAAAAAGAAGAGCGACTAAAAAAATGCCGCTCAGAACCAGCTTTTTTGTTCTCCTTTTCGTCCAAAACTTTTTTTTCTTAAATATTCCGCTATTCACGAAAAGTCCTTTCTCAGTCTTTCTTTCTTCTGTAGCCCAATGCCTCTTCTAAGGCCAGTTTTTCTTCTGCTCCTAATTCTACGGAGGTACTGCCTTCTATCACTTCCTTAATATACAGAAAACTTCCTTCCTTAGCGTGAACAGAGTTCATCACAAATCCCGTATTATCGTAGTTTAAAACTGCAAGTGCAAAGGAAAGATTTCCCCCTAGGCCACTGTAGGCATTGTATCGGATCAGGCCTGATTTCTGAAAAGCAATGCGGTTATTGTTATGAAGAACTTTCAACATCTCTCTTTGGTCCTCTAAAAGGTCCTCCGATTTTTCTACATGTCTCTGCAATTCTATGAAATAATCCTCCAGTGTTTCCGCATCCTTCCCTCGCATAAAGTAGTCATATTGTCTATACAGCTTTTTATACTTGGACTCCGCTCTTAATGCAAAAAGTAGTGCAATCAAAGAAAGCAATAGAGAAAACAGTAGTAAAGCGGGAAGAAATTCTTCTAAGATAGTAATATTAGCCATTTACCCCTTTGCCTTTCCTTCCAGTAGGACATAAATTCTTTCCAAATCCTCTTTGGAATAATACTCAATTTCCAGCTTTCCTTTATTTTCGTTCTTCGGAATGATTTTTACCTTTGTTCCCAGATTTTCTCCCATTTTTTCTTCCAGATCTTTGAAAATGCTCATAAATTGTCTGGATAAAGGCTTCTTTTTCTTCTGTTGAACTTGCTCTTGGCTTCGTTTTTCTATCTCTCGAACAGAGAGATTTTTCTCCACACATTCTTTGGCAAGCGCAAGGCGTTTCTTGCCTTCCGGAACGGCAAGAAGGGCTCTTCCGTGTCCTTCCTTCAGTTTTCCCTCTCGGATATAGTTCAGAATTTCCTCTTCCAACTTTAAAAGACGGAGGCTGTTTGTAATCGTTGTTCTCTTCTTAGAAAGCCTTTCCGCAAGTTCTTCCTGACTTAAATCATATTCCGAAATCAAACTCTGATATGCAAGTGCCTCTTCCACCGCATTTAAGTCCTCTCTCTGGATATTTTCAATAATGGAAACTTCTTTACTCAACTTTTCGTCATAGTCCCGGATTAAAGCAGGTATCTCCGTAAGTCCCGCAAGCTTGGCGGCACGGAAACGTCTTTCCCCGGCAATAATTTCATAAATCGGTCCCTGCTTTTTTACAAGTAGAGGCTGAATCACCCCATACTGCTTGATGCTTTCGGACAGCTCTTTCAATTCTTCATCGGAGAAGCGCTTTCTGGGCTGTGAGGGATTTGCCTGAATCAAGGAAATTTTTAGAAGCTTTGCCTCTTCTCCAGACTCTTTTTTCTCTGTTTTGTTGGGATTTGTAGCAAAAAGGCTGTCTACCCCTCTGCCTAAACCATGCTTTGCCATAGTTGCTCCTTTATATATTTTCGTTGTACTTTTCCCCAGGGTATTTTCGCTATACTTTTTCCTAAAGTATTTTCTTTTTATTTTCTTTCTTACAGTTCTTTCTCCAGAATTTCTCCTGCCAGCTTCCGATAAGCATCCGCTCCCGTGGAACTGCCATCATAAAGATTGATTGGGAGACCATGACTCGGTGCCTCGGCAAGGCGCACATTTCTTGGAATAATCGTATCAAAAATATTTACTGTAAAATGTTCTTTTACTGCATGAACCACTTCCTGTGAAAGCAGGTTCCGGCCGTCATACATCGTGAAAAGGATTCCCTCTATACTTAAGCCCTCATTTAGCGCTTCCCGAACCGTCTGAATGGTTTCCAGCATTTGGCTTAGTCCTTCCAACGCATAGTATTCACATTGAATCGGAATCAGGACGGAATGGGAAGCCGTAAGTGCATTAATGGTCAGTGTACCAAGACTCGGAGGACAATCGATAAAGATGTAGTCATAGTTTTTTTCAATTTTATCCAAAACATCCTTTAGGAGGTAGTTTTTATTTTCCTCATTTGCAAGCTCTGCATCCATCGCAGCCAAATTGCGATTTCCCGGTAGAAAATCTACATTCTCCACGATTTCTGTATGTAAAATATCTTCGATCGAAAGATCTCCGCTTAAGACCTCATATATGCTCTTCTCCGCGTCACGAACTCCCAGACCGCTTCCTGCATTGCCCTGCGGATCAAAGTCCAAAAGTAGAACTTTTTGCTTCGCTTCCCCTAAGGAAGCTGCTAAGTTTAATGCGGTTGTCGTTTTTCCGACTCCGCCCTTTTGATTTGCAATGGTAATAATTCTTGCCAATTCCGAACCTTCCCCTTCTAAAATGTTTCACGTGAAACATTTATACTATATCCGCAAAGTGCCTGCAAGTCTCGAAAAATATCCTTTCAACTTTCTTGAAATTTTAACCCAAAGGCTCTTTATTCGGAACCCCCGCCTTTCTCGGATATTTTTTTGCTGTATTTTCTATCTTTTGAATCAGAAGAAGAGAACGCCCGATATCTGTTTCCGGAAGAGTATATTCAAGGATTTCCTCCAACTTTCCACCCAGAAGATGTATGGCTTTCTTCCCTTTCTCCAATTCTTCCTCTATATCCATAGACTTCATGGCGAGGAAATAGCCTCCCTTCTTCACAAAAGGAAGGTCGTACTCACTTAGGGTGGAGAGATTCGCCACAGCACGAGAAAAAACAAGGTCGTACTGTTCGCGGAGTTCCGGTTTTCTCCCCAAATCCTCCGCCCTTCCATGGTAAAAATCCACTCCCTTAAGGCCCAGTTCCTGCACGACTTCTTCCAAAAAATGAATTCGCTTCTGCAAGGAATCACTTAAGGAGAGAGAAATGCTCGGAAAAGCGATTTTTATGGCAAGCCCCGGGAAGCCTGCCCCTGTTCCTACATCCATGCAACGCTTTCCCTCTATCCATTTTGAAAATGTTTCACGTGAAACATCGAGCTTCACCATCGCAAGAGAGTCAGTAAAATGCTTTATAATCACATCCTCCTCTTCTGTAATGGCTGTAAGATTCATTACCTTATTCTTTTCTACCAACAAAGTATAGTAGCTGTAAAATTGCTGTAGCTGTTCTTCCTGTAAATCTACGCCAAGCTGCTTTGATAAAGCAAAGAGGCGATGAGAAAACTCTTCCCTTGCCATAGTATGCTCCTTATACTGATTTTTTATATCTCTCCAGATAGACTAAAAGTACGGAAATATCCGCCGGGCTCACACCACTTATACGGGAGGCCATACCGATATTTTCAGGGCGAATCTTATCCAGCTTCTGTCTTGCCTCAAGGCGAAGATTTTGCATATTCTGATAATCTATTTCCTTTGGGAGCTTCTTCTTTTCCAATTTCTTGAAGGCTTCCACCTGCTGAATCTGTCTTTTGATGTAGCCCTCATACTTGATTTCAATCTCCACTTCTTCACAGATAAAGGGAGACAAAACGGGACGTTCCGGGTCAAGCTCCGCTAAATTTTCATAATTGCATTCCGGCCTTTTGCAAAGCTCCATGAGAGAGATGCCGGACTGGATGGGAGAGGAGCCCAGACGAGTTAACACAGCATTATTTTTCTCATTGGCACCAATATAGGTATTCCCCAGTCTTTCCACCTCTTTATCAATACTCAAGCGTTTTTCCCGTGTCTTCTGGATTTCTTCTTCGGAAACGAGACCCAAACTATAACCCTTTTCTCGAAGACGCATATCCGCATTGTCCTGCCTAAGCAGAAGACGATATTCCGCACGACTTGTCATCATGCGATAGGGTTCTTTATTTTCCTTGGTCACCAAATCATCGATTAACACACCGATATAGGCTTCGGAGCGGTCCAGCACAAAGGCTTCTTCCCCTCTTATCCGCTTCACAGCATTTACTCCTGCCATAAAACCCTGCACTGCAGCCTCCTCATAACCGGAGGAACCGTTCATCTGTCCTGCAAAGAAGAGACCGGCGATGCGCTTTGTCTCCAAATTGTTTTTTAATTCCAAAGAATTTAAGCAGTCATACTCTATTGCATAGGCATGACGTACCATTTCCGCCTTTTGAAAACCCGGCATAGTATGGAGAATCGCAATCTGCACATCCTCCGGAAGAGAAGAAGAGAGGCCGGAGAGATACATTTCATTCGTGTATCTGCCCTCAGGTTCCACAAATCTGATGTCTGTCCTTATCCGGAAATTTCATTACCTTGTCTTCAATGGAAGGGCAGTATCTCGGTCCCGTTCCCTCGATGCTTCCGTTATACATGGGTGCACGATGAATATTTTCTCGAATAAGCTGATGCCCTTCCTCATTCGTATAGGTTAGGAAGCAGTCGTCCTGCTCAATCTGCACCGATCCGGGATCCGTCGAAAAAGAAAAGGGAACGACGGGTACATCCCCTTTTTGCACTTCCATTTGAGAAAAATCGAGACTTCTTCTATCCACACGAGCCGGTGTTCCGGTCTTAAAGCGAAGAAGAGGAAAGCCCAGTTCACGAAGACTGTCGCTTAACTTTTCCGCGCGTCTTAAGCCGTTTGGACCGGTTTTTTCCGAAACCTCACCGTAGATGCACCTTGCATTTAAGTACACACCCGTGCAGATGATAACGGATTTCGCAAAATACTTTGCGCCGGTACTGCTCTCTACCCCTCTTACTTCTTTCTTCTCTTCATCCGTTAAAATAGATACTATTTCCCCCTGACGGATATGAACACGCTCCTGGTTTTCCAAAACCTCTCGCATATTTTGGGAATACACTTGCTTATCTGCTTGGGCTCTCAAAGAATGTACTGCAGGGCCCTTCGATTTATTCAACATTCTGGACTGAATAAAGGAACGATCGCAGACCTTTCCCATCTCTCCGCCAAGGGCATCCAGCTCTCGCACAAGATGTCCCTTGGAGCTTCCCCCAATATTCGGATTGCAAGCCATCATGGAAATGGCATCCGGGCTTAGGGTGAATATCAGTGTTTCCATACCCATTCTGGCGGAGGCAAGTGCCGCTTCCACTCCTGCATGTCCTGCACCCACAACAATGATATCAAAATTTTCCTCGATTAAAGACATTTTGTTCCTTTCAAATTTAGAACCACTTATTTTTATACGTATTTAACCTTACTCTTCTTAAAAAAAGAAAAACAGCTTTTTGATCCGGATAATGTAAGGACTTTTTCCATAAACTGATTCACGAAACGCTTCTATTTTCCCATACAGAACTTGGCAAAAATTTCGTTCACGAGATCCTCGGAAACTTCTTCTCCCAAAATTCTACCGAGTGCCGTGTATGCCCCCATCAGATCGATACTTAAGAAATCCTCGGAAAGAGATAATTGCAAACCGTTTTGTACTTCCAAGATGGATTTTTTCGCCTCCTCCAAGTCCAGTCTCTGTCTCTCGCTATGGATAAATATCTCGGAAGAAAAGGAGAGCGAGCCGGAGAAGAAAAGCTCCCGAATTTTTTCGCCCAATTCCTTGATTCCCGTCCATTCCTTAGCGGAAATCTCGATAACGGGAAGTCCCGTTTTTTCTTCCACCTCTTTTTTCGTTAAAATGGTTTTCTGATCCGTCTTGTTCAGTAGGACAATGGTCTTTTTCTCTTTCACGAGGGAGAGAATTTCCTCATCTTCCTCCTCAAATTCCTTCAAAGCATCCAACACAAAAAGGAGTAAGTCCGCGTCTTTTATAGATTTCTTTGCCTTTTCGACACCGATTCCCTCCACAATATCTTCCGTGCTCCGGATCCCCGCCGTATCCATAAGGTGTAAGGAAAGGCCGTCCAGACGAATATTTTCCTCTACCGTATCTCTCGTTGTACCCGGAATATCCGTAACAATCGCCTTTTCCGCACCGGCCAAGGCATTCAAAAGAGAAGATTTTCCGGCATTCGGCTTTCCGACAATAGCCGTATTGATGCCCTCTTGAATCATTCGTCCTTCTTCCCTAAAGCGAAGGAGCTTTTCTATCTCTTTTCGTATGTATTCCATGTGCGTTGCACATTTTTCCGAAAAACCGTCCAGGGAAATGTGTTCCGGATCATCCAGCGCCGCTTCAATAAAAGCAGTATCCTCTAAAATGAGACTTCTGCATTCTTTGATTTTTTCTCTCAAAGCACCCTGCACAAGTGCCAAAGAGCTTTGAATGCCTGCTTCCGTCTTCGAAGAAATGAGGTCTGCCACGGCTTCCGCCTGGGAAAGGTCTATTCTTCCGTTTAAAAAGGCTCTCTTCGTGAATTCTCCGGGATCTGCTGCTCTCGCACCATGTTTAAGCGTTAAAGTGAAAATCCTTTGCAGAAGAAGCACAGATCCGTGGCAGTTGATTTCCACCACATCCTCCCCTGTATAGGACTTTGGTGCTAAAAAAGTGGATACCAAAACTTCGTCAACTGCCTCGTCCCCATCATAAACAAAGCCATAGCGAATGCGATGACTTTCTCGAATATCCAAGAGCTTTCCGCTCTTCGTTTTCAATATTTTTTCCGCAATGGGCAGGGCATCCTCTCCGCTTAAACGAATGATACCAATTCCGCTTTCCACAAGAGCGGTAGCTAAGGCACTGATTGTATCCACTATCTCACCTCCTAAACACTTTATTTTACTAATATTCCCTATGCTTTGCAATCTGAAGAAAAAATCCCCTCATGAAAGAAAATTTGACCGGTTCGTCTAAACCTTCCTTTCACGAAGGGATTCCTATTACATTGAAAAATCCTCATAAATTAGGATTTTCCTTTTTCGTATTTACTTTTTAAAACAATATGAACTGCTTTATTATTTAATATTATTTATCAGCTCGATTCTCTCTCGGATATCTGTTTTTAAATCTTCTATCCTGACGGAACTTTCCACCATTCTTGGAAAAAATAACTACATGGCGGAAGGGGTCCTCACCCTCGGACTTTGTGGAGACCTGAGAATCATTTTGTAAGGAAGCATGAATGATTCTTCTCTCATAAGGATTCATCGGTTCCAAATTTACAGGCTTTCTTGTCTTCTTTACCTTATAGGCAATATTCTTTGCAAGGCTTCGCAAGGTTTGTTCTCTTCTCTTACGATAATCCTCTGTATCGAGTTTTACACGAAGGAAGTCTTCTTTATGGTCCTTATTTAAAACCAAGGAACAAAGATACTGTAAGGAATCCAGAGTTTGTCCTCTTTTTCCGATAAGAATTCCCATATCCGGACCTACAAGATTAATATAAAGTTCATTGCTGTTTTCACGAAATTCCATCTGCATTTCAACTTCCATTTCCATCCCGGAAAGAATGGAAGACAAGAATTCTTTCGCTTTCTCCTTATTCTCGGCAATTTCTTCCTCTGTCAATGGATGAAATTCTCTCTTCTCCGGAACCGGAAGTTCAGAAGCCTTGTTTTCTTCAAAGTTTCTGCTTTCTCTTTTTTCTCTTGGTGCAGGAATCGGATCATAACCACCACGGCTAAAACTCTTCTGATTTTCCGTTTTCTTGAATGTCGGCTTTTTATCTTTGGAATAGTTCTCTTTTTTATTCTCGGAAGCTTCTTCTACTTTTTTTTCAAGCGGCTTTTCTTCTATCTTTTCTACTTTTTCTTCTTTTTGAATTTCTTTAACAGCACTTGGCTTTGCAGTCTCTACAGGCTTTTTATCTGCTGCACCTTCTTTCTTCGGAAATGCCTCGATAATCCAAGGTTTAGCACCGATTCCTAAGATTCCTTTACTTCCCTGTACAAGAACAGTGTAAGAAATTCTGTCTGATGTTGTTTGTAATTGAATGGTTGCCTTGGTAATTGCCTCATCTATTGTTTTTGCGGATACTCTGATTTTATCCATAGCTTTTCCCCCTAAGCTTTATGACTTCTTCTCATGTTTTTCATTATATAATTGGACCATATTTGCCTTGCTTGCCAAAGATCCTTCTTTTGCATTTTTATTGTAATACTCTGTAGAATCCTTTGTTTTCTGGCTCTGCTTAGCAATACGCTCCATCCGATTCCTCTCCTCGGAATCTTCTTTTGCCTGCATTGATTTTAAACGGTTTTCAATAGACCTTTCATCAATAGGAGGAAGTCCTCTTTTTGCTCTCTTTTCATTCGCCTTGGCCATAGCTTCCTGTAAAAGCTGCTCGTTTGTCTTCTTTCCGAAATACCAGTTCAGGATGAGCTGCTGAAGCAGCATAAATACAGAAGAAGCAATCCAATATAAACCAATACCTGATGCGAATGAAAAACAGAACCATACAGACATTAAAGGCATCATCACATTCATGCTCTTCATCATCTGTGCAGACTGATCTCCATCTGCAGCTTGCGGCATACTATGCTTTTGCATAAGTACCGTAGATGCCCACTGGCTAAGGCCTGCCAAAATCGGAATCAACCAATAAATGTTCGGTGTAAGCCCATAAGCGGAAGGTGCCGTAGCGAGATTCAATCCCAGAAAGCTGTTGATTTCCGCAGACTTTGTTGCAGCTGTTTCAATTACGGAAGTCGCTTGCGGGAAAATCTCCGGAAGCTTTACCCACTGTGCAGGATTTAACTTGTATAAAAAGTCTATCACAAAATTGTGTATTGCTGTACTGTCATATTTTTGCGGATCATCTAAACCTAAGTTATGTAAGGTTTTTAAAACCGCCTTTAAGCCGTTATTCTCTCCGAAAGTCACCAAAGCCTGTGCTGCATCCGCACCGCCGATTGCGGAGGATACATTTTCGTATACTGCTTTTACGGCAGGAACATAGGCAGGGATATTCATAATAATACGATATAAAGCAAAAATAATAGGCATTTGCAAAACAAGAGGAAGACATCCTGCTGTCATGGATGTGCCGTATTTTTCATAGATTGCACGCATCTCTGTCTGCTGTGCCATCATAGATGCCTGATCGGTTCTATCTTTATATTTTTCCTGAACCGCCTTAATCTCCGGTTGCATTATTTGCATCATCCGAGAGGATTTTTGCTGCTTTAAGGAAGTCGGAAATAAAATAATTCTTGTTACTAAAGTAAATAAAATAATTGCTAAACCGATATTGGGAATACCGATTTGGTCCAAAAAACTGTAAATCGAGTTCATTACCAGGCCCAGGAAGGTTACGATAAAGTTCCAAATCGGCCCGAAAATTGGAAAATTCCAGGTATTTTTTGTTAACAAAATTAGATAATTCAAGTTTTTCTCCCTCCATCTTTAGGGAACAGGATCATATCCGCCTCTGGCAAAAGGATTACAACGAAGAATCCGCCATATTGCCAACCATAAACCTTTCACACAACCATGTTTTTGTATTGCCTCATAGGCGTATTGAGAGCAAGTCGGTGTGTATTTACAAGAGCCATGTCCTTTTAAAGGAGATAAAAACTTTTGATAGAATCGAATCATTCCCAAAAAAAATCTCTTCATACTCTCTCCTTTTCTAGGATAATCATATTTTAAAACTGACTTTCTTCCTATTTATATAGTAAATAATATAGTTATACAAAAAAGTCAAAATTTTAGAAAAAAGCTCTTCCATACTAAAAGAGTAAAAGTCTTTTACTTTTATTCTTCTCTGTCTTTTATATGATGCCTGCTACATAATTCCAGATATGCTTTTTCAAAATCAAAGTAAGAACAATCTTTTCCCTTTTGTCTTACCACAAGTATGATGTCTTTACCCAAAACAATTTCCTTGTGTAAACGAAATATTTCACGAAGCTTTCTTGCGATTCCATGTCTGACAACAGAATTCCCTACCTTTTTAGAACAAGAAATCCCTAAACGGTTAAAAGAAAGATGATTATCAATCACATACATTACAAAATACGAATTTGCACAAGATCTTCCCTTTTTATAACAATATTGAAAATCTTCATTGGATTTTATGGATGGAAAGCGCTTCATTAAAATATCTCCATGGTTGAAGAAAGACCGCTTTACAGCGGCCTCAAATTTCATATTCTACATCTTATGCAGATAATTTTGCTCTACCCTTAGCTCTTCTTGCAGACAGAACCTTTCTACCATTTGCAGTGGACATTCTCTTTCTGAATCCATGCACTTTAGCTCTTTGTCTTGTCTTCGGCTGGAAAGTCATTTTTCCCTTATGCATACGGACACCCCCTTTTTATAGTGTATGGCTCGAGCCACCAATCGTTTCTCCGGGAATTATTCGTCCTTACGAAGGTCCCGAATAAACTCCTAATTTTGGGTAAACATCGCTGTTTATTATACTTAGCCTCTTTATACTCGTCAAGAAAAACTTACAAGAAAAAAATTATATATCCAAGTTCTAAATATTTATCCACATTTTTATCCACTTATCCACATATTAATTTTTTTATCCACATTTTACCAATTTCTTGTGGATTACTTCTATTTTTATTCTCTTATTATTTTTAAAAAACTATATTTTGCTATTGTTAAATTGTGGATAAAAATTTATCAACAATTTAACATTTTTTTATTCATCCACAAAGGATGTTTAAAAAGCCTAAGTAAAAAAATACCCCAAATCTATCTAAAAACAAATTTTTAGGAATGTTCAGTCTGTTGTTTTTATTATCCTTTCCAAATTAAACTTAACTAAATTGAAAAAGTAAATTCCAGTGCAGAGGTAAATTCTACCTAGCTTTAAAAAATCCCTAAAATCAGGCAGTTTGAAATTTCATTTCTGCCTGATTTTGCTATAATAGTGCATAACAACCTCAAAAAATCTCTTTCCGGACATGGGAAATAAGCCACAGGACAAGTCGTGTGTAGGACTAAATTCCACTGGCTATATCGAAAAATGTAAAAGTTTTTGCCCTGTCTGACAGCAGATCGGTTTTGGGTTGTTGGGTTACTTAAAGCGAATCAGCTTGGGCCTCAGACAAACCTCGTCAGGATGAATGGGTCCGAGCTGAAGTGCTTTTAAGACATCTTCTCCATATCGGTTTAGTGCCCTTTGATAAGGAGTATCTCCATTTAAGCTTTCCCTTGGCGTGGAATTGATGTGGTTTACAATCCGATTCACATCCCATTGTGTAAGAAAAGCAAAAGAAGATCCTTTTGGAAGAATCATGCGGAGCATGGTGTGGGCTTGCTCTAAGCCCCCTTTTTGTCCACTACGCATAGGATCACAATAATAAATGCTGCTACGTTGTATCCCATTGGGATTTGTTTCTAAAGCGACAGGATCTCCAAACTCCGAGCCTCGGTCTGTTAGGATATATTCAAAGATAGATTGAAAGTCAAAAACATCCTCAAAACGCCTTTCTAAACGGTCAAAGACTGCTTTGACTGCTCCCTTTGTACATCGATTTAACAGATAAGCCAGGAAAAGTTTTTCCTCTGTAAAGAAAAAAGTTAGTAGAGTTTTTTGTGAGTCTCTGCATGAATGAACGGTATCCATCTCTACAAAAGCATTTAATCCAAGCTTCAAGAAGTCCTCATAGCTTCGACCATGAAATATTTCACGGTTTGAAATCTGTGTTTTATGGCATTTCCTTGGTTTGAATGTCACTTTTCGTTTTAAATCGATATTTTTGGAGCTAAAAATTCCTTGGTCAATGTAGGAGTACATGGTGCGAACAGACATCTGTAATTCCGGATGATTCACTAAAATCTGGTAAGGTGATTGCCCCTTTGCGATAAGTGGTGTGATGATGTTGTCTTTTTCTCTTGCTTCCTTTTCGGAAAGATTTATACCTCGACGAGAGTCCTTAAGGGTTTCCCTATATTTTCTATCAGCAAATCTGGCATCATAGGTATATTTATGGGCGATACTACAGAGATGAAGCTTTTTGTGAGCAACCATTACATACGTAGGGAGCCTTCATTAAGCGATTACAGAATTCCTTTTCAAAGTCCTTACACGTTTGATTACAACTAGGACAAGAAGTGCACTTTATCCCACAAAGAATAATCTTCTTACAGACATTTGTTTTTACGACACTGGTAACGATGAACACAGAAGTTCTTTTTGTTCAGAAAGCTGCCCTTGTGATACCAGTTTGATGCTCGGTGTTTCTTCACTTCCTTAGAAATGGTAGAAGGATCTTTGCAGAGGTACTTGGCAATCTCCTTAAAGGAAAGCCCTTGATTTAGACTTTGCTCTATAAAGAGTCGGTCTTCTAAAGAAAGATGCTTTTGGTTACCGGGAATAATTTTACTCATAATAATCTCCTTCCATCGCTGTCAGAAGGAGCATTAAACATACCATGAGTAGTGTGAAAGAGAAAATATCAACTGTGCAGAAGTAAAATCTACTGATAGACTGAGGACTAGAATTTACTTTTTCATTTTTGGCAAATTAAACTTACGACTTTCAAACTTGATAAAGGATTCCCCATGCTGTAGAATAAATAGGCTTATCTTCTATCTGTTCGTAAATCATAAAAAAGGGTGGAGTATGACAAAGGACTTAGAAATCATTAAAGATAAATGGAATGAAATATTGGAGATGGTAAGGGAAATTGATCCTATAGCGGATGTTACTTATGATATTTGGATTGCTCCTTTAAAACCTTACGACATTATCGATGAAAATCTGGTAATTCTTGTGGATAAGAAACAGTTTATTCCTATTATTAAAAAGAGATATGACAAAACTCTCCGTATTGCCATTATGGAAGTAACAGGAATTAACAGGGAAATTGTTCTAATTGATGAAAGCGGATTGGATTCTTTATATAAGGAAGATAGTGGAGAAGAATTAAGCTTTGCGGAATCTTTAAAAAATTCCAATCTTAACTCACGATATACTTTCGATTCTTTTGTCGTAGGTTCTTCCAATGATTTGGCCCATGCTGCCTGCGTGGCAGTAGCGGAACTACCCGGAGAACAATACAATCCTCTCTATATTTACGGAGGTGCGGGACTCGGCAAAACGCACCTTATGCAATCTGTTGCACATTTTATTTTACAACAGAATAAAAATGCGAAGATTCGTTATGTTACATCGGAAACTTTCATCAACGAATTTGTAGACAGTATTCGAAATAAAAATAACAGTTCTCCTGCGGAATTCAGAAAGAAATACAGGGAACTCGATGTTTTATTGATTGATGATATTCAGTTTTTAATCGGTAAAGAGGGAACCCAGGAAGAATTTTTCCATACCTTTAATACTCTTTATGACAATAGAAAGCAGATTATCATCGCTTCCGATAAACCGCCAAAGGATATTGACAACTTAGAAGAACGACTTCGCTCCCGATTCGAGGTAGGCCTTATTGTAGATATTCAGATGCCGGATGTGGAAACCCGTATGGCAATTCTTCGTAAAAAAGAAGAGCTGGAAGGCTATAATATTGACAATGAAGTCATTAAATATATTGCGGACAATATTAAGTCCAACGTAAGAGAACTGGAGGGAGCACTTACAAAGGTTGTTGCAAAATCAAGACTGGTAAAACAGCCTATTACTCTCGCCCTGGCGGAAGAACTCCTTAAGGATCACATCACACCGAGTGAAAAAAAAGAAGTAACACCGAAGCTGATTATAGAAATTGTAGCGGAGTATTATAACTTAAACATCTCCGACCTAGCTTCTCCTACCAAAAAGAAAAACATTGCTTACCCAAGACAAATTGCCATGTATCTTTGCAGAGAAATGACCAATGTACCTTTGGTGACTGTAGGAGAACTTTTGGGAGGAAGAGACCACTCCACTGTAATTCATGGATGTGAAAAAATATCCACAGAATTGCCAACAAACGAACAATTGCAATCCACAATAGAGAATTTACGGAAAAAGATTTCTCCTTGATTCCGCAAAGAATCCTTATCCCATTCACATTGTTTTTTTCTTCCGAAAATAGAGAAAATCAGGGGAAAAGGGAGATTTCACATTTCCACAGAACCTAGTAATACTACTAAAGAAAAAGAAAGAGAAAAAAGAAGGAGAGTCTATGAAATTATACTTTCAAAAAAATGACTTAATTTCAGCTATTCAAATCGTAGGACGTGCGGTAGCTTCCAAAACAACAATAAGTATTATGGAATGTATCCTGATTGATGCTACGAAGGGACAGATTGTCCTTATTGGAAATAAATCGGAATTTGGAATTGAGAGCATTTGTAAAGGAGAAATTGCAGAGCCCGGAAAAGTGGCTTTGGAAGCAAACTATTTCAAGAAATTATCAAACGTTTGCCCCAAAATGAAGGAACAAAGCTCTGTATTGAAACAGAAGAAAATGGTAATTGCATTATAAGCTGTGAAAAATCCGTTTTCAAAATCATGGGAAGAAATGCGGAGGAATTTCCTTCTTTACCCATAGTAGAAAAACAGGAAGCTGTTGTTGTGTCTCAGTTTTCTCTGAGAAATATGATTAATCAAACCATTTTCTCTACCGCAAATGGAGAAAATAACAAGAAGATGGCAGGGGAATACTTTGAAATAAAAGATAATCTTTTCTCTATTACTTCTTTAGACGGACATCGTATTTCTATAAGAAAAACCTGTTTAAAGGATTCCTACTCGGAGCAGAATGCCATCGTTCCAAAAGAAGTTCTGGCAGATTTATCAAAGATCATGACCGGTGGTCTGGAGGATATGGTGGAAATGTATTTTTCCAAACAATATCTTCTCTTCCACTACGAAGATACTACAGTGATTACTCAACTTGTGGAAGGTGAATATTTCCATGTAAAGCAGATGCTTTCCACCGATTACGAAACGAAGATTTCCGTAAACAGAAAACAGCTTTTGGAAGATATAGACCGAGCAAGAATCATGGCAAGGGACAATGATAAGCAACCTCTTATTTTAAAGATTGCAGAAGACAGCTTGTCTTTGAAAATTATTTCCGATTTGGGAAGAATGGATGCTGAGATTCCGGTAAAACAGGAAGGTAAGGATCTTCTTATCGGATTCAATCCGAATTTCCTGATTGATGCTTTACAAAATATCGATGAAGAAGAGGTTTCTTTATACTTCACCATTCCCCGTTCCCCGGTATTTATCCGGGATAAGGATGAAAGCTATATTTATATGATTTTACCGGTTAACTTTAATGCGGATGCAGTAGAATGATAATTGAGTCCATAGAGCTGAAAAATTACAGAAATTATGAAAGTTTGAAGCTTTCTCTGGGAGAGAAGAACAATATCTTTTACGGAGACAATGCGCAAGGAAAGACCAAT
Organism: uncultured Oribacterium sp.; assembly: GCA_916439225.1. GTDB lineage: Bacteria > Bacillota > Clostridia > Lachnospirales > Lachnospiraceae > Oribacterium. The sequence goes on from CAKAHF010000002.1 coordinate 220,888, forward strand.
TTACTGGAAGCCATCTTTTTTGCGGCCAGCTCCAAGTCCTTTCGCTTTTGCAAGGATAGAGATGTGATTCGTTTTTCGGAAGAAGAAGCGCATATTAAGATGATTTTGCAAAAAAAGTCACATAAGAATCGCATTGATATTCATTTGAAAAAAAACAATGTAAAAGGGATTGCGATAAACGGCTTTCCGGTAAAAAAGGCCTCCGACCTTTTCGGACTGGCCAATGTAGTTATTTTTTCTCCGGAAGATTTAAGCCTGATAAAAGACGGCCCAAAAGAAAGAAGAAGATTTGTAGATCTGGAACTATGCCAGTTAAATAAGCTTTATTTATATAATTTAACAAGGTATAACCGGGTCTTATTGCAAAGAAATAAGCTACTGAAAGATATTCCCTTTAAACCGCAGCTGGAAGACAGTCTTTCCGTTTGGGATGAGGAGCTTGTAAAATACGGACAGGCAATTATTCGTTTAAGGAGAGAGTTTATAGAAAGTCTTAAAGATAAACTGATAAGAATTCATAAAAATATCAGCGGAGGAAGGGAAGAACTGCTTCTTTCTTACGAGGAAAATGTAAAAGAAGAAGAGTTTTTAGAAGCAATCCTAAAAGCAAGGGATGCGGAAAAGAAGCAAAGAATTACCTTGGTAGGACCGCATAGAGATGACCTCTTGTTTCAAATTAACGGAGAGGACATTCGAAAGTTCGGCTCGCAAGGGCAGAAAAGAACGGCTGCTCTTTCTTTGAAACTGGCAGAGATTGAGCTCGTAAAGGAAAAGATAGAGGATTATCCTATTTTACTTTTGGATGATGTTTTTTCGGAACTCGATAAAAAAAGACAGAATTTTTTACTGGATGAAATATCCGATGTGCAAAGTATCATTACTTGTACCGGTTTAGAAGATTTGATAGAAAATCGTTTTCCCATAGATAAGCTTTACTATGTGGAAGGTGGAAAGATTGAATGTCCATAGAGGAGGGTTCATGGCAATAGAGAGAGAAGAGCAGGATCTGAATGAACAGTTTCACGCATCGAAGGAATACGGTGCGGATCAGATTCAGATACTGGAGGGCTTGGAAGCGGTAAGAAAGCGTCCCGGAATGTATATCGGAAGTACCTCTGCCAGAGGTTTACATCACTTGGTATATGAAATTGTGGATAATTCCGTGGATGAGGCATTGGCGGGATTTTGTGACAATATTACCGTTACTATTCATAAGGACAACTCCATTACCGTAGAAGATGACGGTAGAGGAATTCCGGTAGACTTGCAGAAAAAGGCGGGAAAATCCGCACTGGAAGTCGTATTTACCGTGCTTCACGCAGGCGGAAAATTCGGCGGATCAGGCTATAAGGTTTCCGGCGGACTGCATGGCGTGGGAGCGAGTGTCGTAAATGCATTGTCAACATACCTGGATGTCACGGTTTGTAAAGACGGAAAAGTCTATACCATGTCCTTCTCTAAGGGTAAAGTTACAAAAGGGATTGAATGTATTGGAACTTGTACGGAAGAAGAGCATGGAACCAAGGTTCATTTCCTACCTGATGCCGAAATCTTTGAAGAAAGTATCTATGATTTCGATACCTTAAAGGTGCGTTTAAGAGAAACAGCTTTTCTAACCAAAAATCTTCGTATAAAGCTTGTGGATGAAAGAGAAGAAGAGCTTAGAGAAATGACCTTCCACTATGAGGGAGGAATCAAGGAGTTCGTAAGATACTTAAACAAGGGAAAAGAAGCACTTTATCCTGATGTTATTTATTGTGAAGGGGAAAAAGAGCAGATTCTTGTTGAAGTAGCGATGCAGCACAATGATTCCTATACGGAAAATATTTATACCTTCGTAAACAACATCAATACTCCGGAGGGCGGAACCCACCTGACCGGTTTTAAAAATGCATTAACAAAAACATTTAACGACTATGCAAGACAGAATAAGCTTTTAAAAGACAGTGAGCCGAATCTTTCCGGAGAGGATATCCGTGAGGGTTTAACCTGTATCATTTCCGTGAAAATTGAAGATCCGCAGTTCGAAGGACAGACTAAGCAAAAGCTCGGCACTTCCGAAGCACAGGTTGCCGTACAGGGTATCGTTTCGGAGCAGTTAACTTATTTCCTCGAGCAAAACCCGTCCGTAGCAAGAGTCATGTGTGAAAAATCCATTATGGCGCAAAGAGCGAGAGCTGCAGCGAGAAAGGCAAGAGATTTAACGAGAAGAAAGTCGGCACTGGACGGTGTGGGACTTCCCGGAAAGCTTGCGGATTGCAGCAGTAAGGATGCGGAGCGTTGTGAAATCTTTATCGTTGAGGGAGACTCCGCACTGGGGCCTGCTAAGGAAGGAAGAAATCCGGAGACGCAGGCGGTACTTCCCCTTCGCGGAAAGTATTGAATGTGCAGAAGGCAAGACTCGATCGGATTTATGCCAATGAAGAAATAAAGGGAATGATTACCGCTTTTGGAACGGGAATCAATGAGGACTTTGATTTGTCGAAGCTTCGTTATCATAAGATTATTATTATGACTGATGCGGATGTGGACGGAGCGCATATTTCCACCCTGATGCTGACCTTTATTTATAATTTTATGCCGGATCTTATCAAAGAAGGTCATGTCTACCTCGCACAGCCGCCTCTTTTTAATATAACAAAGAACAAAAAGCATTACTATGCTTATTCCGATGAAGAGTACCAGAACATTTTAAAGGAAATCGGAGCAGAGGGAGCCGATGTATCCCGCTTTAAAGGTTTGGGAGAAATGGATACGGAGGAGCTTGCGGAGACCACCATGGATCCGGAAACCAGAACCCTTCTTCGTGTCAACATGGAAGAAGACGACAAGGCGGAGCTCGATATTACCTTTACAACCTTAATGGGAGATCAGGTAGAACCCAGAAGAGAGTTCATTGAGAAGAATGCCCGTTATGTTAAGAATCTGGATGTATAGGAGGTAGATTTTGGAGCCGAATATTTTCGATAAGGTGCAGGATGTTGATCTGAAAAAGACGATGGAAAATTCCTACATCGACTATGCTATGAGCGTTATCGTATCCAGAGCCATTCCGGATGTGAGAGACGGTCTGAAACCGGTACAAAGAAGAGTACTCTATGCTCTGCAAAGCCTTGGAGTAACACCGGATAAGAAAACGAAGAAATGTGCAACCATTGTAGGAGAGACCATGGGTAAATATCACCCCCACGGCGACTCTTCTATTTATGGATCCTTAGTATATATGGGACAGCCCTGGTCCATGCGCTATGTTTTAATTGATAAGCAGGGTAACTTCGGATCAGAAGACGGAGACAGTCCTGCGGCTATGCGTTATACCGAGGCAAAGATGTCCAAGATGGCGGCGGAAATGCTGTCCGGCATCAATAAAAATACGGTTGACTTCATGCCGAACTTCTCTAACGAGTATGATGAGCCGACTGTTCTTCCCGCTCGTTTTCCGAATCTCCTCGTAAACGGAGCAACCGGAATTGCAGTTGGAATGTCTACCAATATTCCTCCTCATAATCTTCGAGAAGTAATTAAGGGCGTGGATAAAATCATTGAGAATCGCATTGCGGGAAGAAAGACGGAAATTGAAGAACTGCTCCCCATTGTTAAGGGGCCGGATTTTCCGACGGGAGCCACCATTCTCGGAAAAAGAGATGTGGAAGAGGCATACCGTACGGGAAGAGGAAAGGTGAAGATGCGCGCCGTTTGCGAAATTGAGACCATGCCAAACGGAAAGCACAGAATCATTGTAAAAGAGCTGCCTTACCTTGTTTACCGTTCCCGTGTCATTGAAAAGATTGCAGATCTTGTAAAAGATAAGAAAATTGACGGCATCACTTATATTCACGATGCGGCAGGAAAGAATTCCAATGCCAAAATCAATATCGAGCTCCGAAAGGATGCAAATCCGCAGGTTATTTTAAATCAGCTCTATAAGCATACGCAGCTGCAGGAAACCTTCGGTGTGATTATGCTCTGTATCGTAAACGGAGAGCCGAGGATTCTCAATTTACTACAGATTTTGGAAGAGTTTTTGGGACATCAGGTCAATGTTGTCAGAAGAAGAACCGAGTATGACCTTCAAAAGTGTGAAGACAGAGCGCATATTTTGGAAGGACTTCT
>CAKAHF010000002.1:230000-947500 GCA_916439225.1 uncultured Oribacterium sp.
GTAAGATATAAGCGGGAGTCAGACTGCGGGATATAAATTCCGTAGTCAAAAGGGAAACAGCCCAGATCTACAGCTAAGGTCCCAAAGTACATGTTAAGTGGTAAAGGATGTGGGATTTCATAGACAACTAGGATGTTGGCTTAGAAGCAGCCACACATTCAAAGAGTGCGTAATAGCTCACTAGTCGAGAGGTCCTGCGCCGAAAATTAACGGGGCTAAAACATGACACCGAAGCTTAGGGATGTATTTATACATCGGTAGAGGAGCATTGAAAACGAGATGAAGCGGTACCGAAAGGATCCGTGGATTGTTTTGAAGAGAGAATGCCGGAATGAGTAGCGAGATGGAGGTGAGAATCCTCCAGGCCGAATATCTAAGGTTTCCAGGGTAAAGCTGATCTGCCCTGGGTAAGTCGGGGCCTAAGGCGAGGCGGAGACGCGTAGTCGATGGACAACTGGTGTAGATTCCAGTACCTTACTAAATCAGAAATGTGGGGACACATGGAGAAAGAGAGAGCCGGGAATGAGAAGACCGGTGCAAGGGAGGTAGGAGTGTAGTAGGAAAAACCGCTATACAATCCAAAAACCTGATGCGGATCGAAATTAAGTAGAGAAGCTCTTCGACTCTGTGGCGAGAAAAGCCGCTATAGTGTTTAGTAAGCCCGTACCGCAAACCGACACAGGTAGATGAGGAGAGAATCCTAAGGCCGGCGGGAGAAGCATTGTTAAGGAACTCGGCAAAATGACCCCGTAACTTCGGGAGAAGGGGTGCCCAGGCAACTGGGCCGCAGAGAAAAGGCTCAAGCAACTGTTTAGCAAAAACACAGGTCTATGCGAAACCGTAAGGTAAAGTATATGGGCTGACGCCTGCCCGGTGCTGGAAGGTTAAGAGGAGAGGTTAGCGCAAGCGAAGCTTTGAATTGAAGCCCCAGTAAACGGCGGCCGTAACTATAACGGTCCTAAGGTAGCGAAATTCCTTGTCGGGTAAGTTCCGACCCGCACGAAAGGCGTAATGATTTGAGCGCTGTCTCAACAATGCACCCGGTGAAATTGAAGTGCCAGTGAAGATGCTGGTTACCCGCGCCAGGACGGAAAGACCCCATGGAGCTTTACTCCAGCTTGATACTGGGATTCGGTAATGTATGCACAGGATAGGTGGGAGACTGAGAAGATAGAACTTCGGTTTTATCAGAGTCGCTGTTGGGATACCACCCTTATGTTATTGGATTTCTAACCTTAGGCCGTAAGCCGGTCAAGGGACAATGTCAGGTGGGGAGTTTGACTGGGGCGGTCGCCTCCGAAAGAGTATCGGAGGCGCTCAAAGGTTCCCTCAGGATGGTTGGAAACCATCCAAAGAGTGTAAAGGCATAAGGGAGCCTGACTGCGAGGTTGACGGACCAAGCAGAGTAGAAATACGGACTTAGTGATCCGGTGGTATGAAAGTGGGATTGCCATCGCTCAACGGATAAAAGCTACCCTGGGGATAACAGGCTGATCTCCCCCAAGAGTTCACATCGACGGGGAGGTTTGGCACCTCGATGTCGGCTCATCGCATCCTGGGGCTGAAGTCGGTCCCAAGGGTTGGGCTGTTCGCCCATTAAAGCGGTACGCGAGCTGGGTTCAGAACGTCGTGAGACAGTTCGGTCCCTATCCGGCGCGGGCGTAGGATATTTGAGAGGATCTGTCCTTAGTACGAGAGGACCGGGATGGACTGACCTCTGCTGAACCTGTTGGGAATCAATCCCATCGCAGGGTAGGCAAGTTGGGAATGGATAAACGCTGAAGGCATCTAAGCGTGAAGCCAACCTCAAGATGAGATATCCCATCGTTAGGAGTAAGACCCCTTGAAGAGAACGAGGTAGATAGGACTGAGGTGTAAGTGTAGCAATACATTCAGCTGACAGTTACTAATAGGTCGAGGGCTTATCCAATGCGTCTGATTGATTTGTTTTACTTCTAGAGTTATTTCTTTGATATGTTGTTTTTCTGAGGAAAGGTAGTTGTTAGGTAATTGTGACCTAGGGATTACTAAGTACTCGGTAAGATATAAACTTCCATTATAGGAAGCAGGTACGAAATGGCCCGGTGGCTCAGTTGGTTAGAGCGCCGCCCTGTCACGGCGGAGGTCGACGGTTCGAATCCGTTCCGGGTCGCTAGCCTACGGGCTTATATATATGGATGGATTCCCGAGTGGCTAAAGGGGGCAGACTGTAACTCTGTTGTCATTGACTTCGGTGGTTCGAATCCACCTCCATCCACTAAGACAGAAATGTCTTGATATGGGGTCTTAGCTCAGCTGGGAGAGCATCTGCCTTACAAGCAGAGGGTCACAGGTTCGAGCCCTGTAGGCCCCATTTCCATATTATCGCGGGATAGAGCAGTCTGGTAGCTCGTCGGGCTCATAACCCGGAGGTCGTTGGTTCAAATCCATCTCCCGCAACTCTCAAAAAGAACCCTATGGGTTCTTTTTTTCTTTAAAATAATTCTATAGCTTGAGGATTAAATGTCACCTAGGTATCAAGAATTATTTACAAACGCTATTGTATCTTTCTCAGTAATCCTTTTTCATAAATTCGTTCTGACAAATTCTTTCTGACAAATTCTTTCTCATAAATTTTTTCTTATAAACTTCTTCTCATGAATTCTCTCATGATAAGCTATCTGGAATAAAAAAATTTTCACTATGAACATTTTCACTATGAATACTTTCACTATGAATATTCAGTCAAAAAAATAGATGCACTTGCATTGCAAAGAGCTATAATCTAAAGTATAAAAGATAAGAAAAGAATAGGCTCGTAAGAGATTGACACTAAGCATTTTTGTTTTTTCAAGATAAAAGATTGGATGGGAGAAGGAGGAGCTATGCGAGTAGGTATATTAACCAGTGGAGGGGACTGCCAGGCATTGAATGCCACGATGAGAGGTGTTGGTAAATCTTTATTTAACTTATTTGATAATCTGGAGATTTACGGTTTTCTGGATGGATACAGAGGACTTATCTATGATGAGTACAGGAAGATGGAGAGATCCGATTTTTCCGGAATTCTTACGGAAGGCGGAACGATCCTTGGTACAAGCAGAACTCCTTTTAAGTTGATACACGAGCCGGATGTAAATGGTTTGGATAAGGTAGAAGCAATGAAGCATACTTATAGGAAGCTCCGTTTGGATTGCCTTGTTGTGTTAGGAGGAAATGGTTCATTAAAAACGGCGAATCTTCTTAGTGAGGAAGGTTTAAATGTTGTTGCTTGTCCAAAAACAATAGATAATGACCTTTACGGTACGGATATGACTTTCGGATTCTATTCTGCAGTACAGGTTGCAACCAATGCCATTGACTGCATTCATACAACAGCAGCAAGCCATGGTAGAGTTTTTATTGTGGAAATAATGGGGCATAAGGTGGGCTTGTTGACTTTATATGCAGGACTTGCAGGTGGAGCGGATATCATTTTACTTCCCGAAATTCCTTATAATGTAGATTCTGTTTGTAAGAAGCTTGCTGAAAGACATGCAGGCGGTTCCCGTTTTTCCATTATCGCAATAGCAGAGGGTGCTATTTCAGAAGAAGATTCTAAGCTTACAAAGAAAGAATTAAAGAAGAAGATAGCAGAAGAAAGAAAGCTTCATCCCTCTGTTGCGTATAAACTTGCAAAAGAAATAGAGGAGAAAACCGGCGCAGAGGTTAGAGTAACAGTTCCCGGACATACCCAAAGAGGAGGACAGCCGGTTCCTTATGACAGAGTATTTGCAACCAGAATCGGAGCAGAAGCGGCAAGGCTCATCAAGAAAGAAAAGTACGGCTATATGCTTGCTTTAAAGAATACGGAAATTGTAGCAGTCCCTCTTGCTGAAATTGCAGGAAAATTAAAGACTGTAGATCCGGAGTCCGGAATCATAAAGGAAGCAAGGTTATTGGGAATTTCTTTCGGTGACGAAAAATAAGAAAGTAGGATAGCTTTTGGGATATACAGCCTTATATAGAAAATGGAGATCGAAGGACTTTGATGACATCGTAGGACAGGACGCCATCACGAGATCTTTTAAAAATCAGGTAAGTAGCGGAAGGGTAGGTCATGCCTACCTTTTTTGCGGTACGAGGGGAACAGGAAAAACTTCTTTGGCAAAAATTCTTGCCAGAGCAGTCAACTGTGAGAGTCCGATTAATGGGAATCCCTGTAATGAGTGCAAGAATTGTAAGTCCATTTTGTCGAATACCAGTATCAATGTTTACGAAATGGATGCGGCGAGCAATAGAAATATTGATGATGTGCGTTTAATTAGAGAGCAAATAGAATATCCTCCTGTAGATATGAAATATAAAGTCTACATTATAGATGAGGTTCACATGTTTACAGAGCAGGCAAATAATGCTTTTCTAAAGACTTTGGAAGAGCCGCCTGAATATGTGATTTTTATTTTGGCAACTACAGAGCCCAATGCCTTACCGATTACCATTTTGTCTCGCTGTCAGCGCTATGACTTTAAACGTATCTCAGTAGAAACGATTGTGAAGCGACTCGAGATGATTACAAAGGAAGAAGAAATTTCTATTTCTCAAGAAGCTTTAGAGTATATCGCCCGTATGGGTGATGGCTCGATGCGAGATGCAGTTAGTCTCTTGGATCAGTGTGCCAGCTATGATTTTCAGCAGGAAATATCGTATGAAGATGCTCTTAAAGTATTGGGGGCGGTAGATACTGCCGTTTTTTCCGATCTGATTTCCGCTTTACGACAAAAAAATATACAGGCCGTTATGGAAAATATTGCTACAGTTCTTGAGCAGGGTAAGGAGCTGAGTCAATACGTTTCGGACCTTTTGAATTATTTCCGGAATATGATGCTCGCGAAGTCAGTCAAAAATTTACAAGGTTTAGTGGATTTATCGGAAGATAATAAAAACAGACTGTTGAAGGATGCAGAGTCTATGCCCATGGAAGAAATTCTTAGGGGAATCCGTCTTCTGTCGGAACTCTTACAACAATTTCGTTATGCCAATCAAAAAGGGTTCTGTTGGAAACCTGCTTAATGAAGCTGGCTTATCCGGAGACGGAAGGAACGACAGATGCTTTAGCGCAGCGGATGCAGGAGTTGGAAGAAGAGCTCCGAAAAGGCGTCCGGATTGTGGATAGTTCTATTCAAGTGGAGGGAACTAAAACTTCAGCAGTAAACCCTGTGGAGACAGAGCAAGATCAACCGATAAAATTACCCCAGGCACAGTTTGAAGATTATCAGGAATTAAAGAAAAACTGGGCTGTGGTCCCCAGTTATTTTCCGCAACCGATGCGGGGGGCTCTTGTAAAATCGCGCATTTATCCCGGTAAGGATAAAAAATCCATGCTGATTATTCCGATGGATGATGTGAGTCGGAATATTTTAAGTTCTAATAATTCTTTGGAAGAGATTTTACAAGAAAAATATCGGATGGAATATCATTTTCATATTGGAGCTTCAGAGCAGAGAGAACGAAGCACCCGCTATATCTCCGATGAAGAGCTTGAAAAAATTGATATGCCGATAGAAATTACAGATAATTAGCTTTGTATTTTTGTGTTTTTATGTGTTTGGATTATTGTATTTCTATTTTTGTATTTTTGCGTTTTTTTGTAAGTGAAATCTATTAAAAGCTTCTGCTGTAAGGTAAAAATAAGAAAAGTAATAGATTTATACCTAGGATTCATGATAAAATAGCAAAGATTATGATTTGATAAATAGTTTTTTTTCCAGGGAGGAATAATGGCTAAGCATGGCGGTTTTGCCGGAGGAATGCCCGGCATGAATATGAACAATCTGATGAAACAATACCAGAAGATGCAGAAGAAGCTGGAGGAAACACAGGAGGAGCTGGCAAAGAAGGAATATACCGGACAGGCCGGTGGCGGCGCTGTAAAGATTGTGATCAGTGGTGAAAAAAAGGTCTTAAAGGTGAGTCTGGATAAGGATGCGGTCGATCCGGAAGATGTGGAGACCTTAGAAGAGATGATTGCACTTGCGGCGAATCAGGCATTAACAGAAATAGAGAAGGACTCCAGTCAGGAAATGGGTAGATTGACCGGTGGAATGGGATTAGGATTTTAATGGAATATTTCCAAAGACATGGATAAGTTGGTGCAGGAGCTTTCCAGACTTCCCGGTATCGGTGCAAAGTCTGCACAGCGCCTAGCCTATCATATCATTAATGATGAGAAAGAAAGTGCTTACGCTCTTTCCGATAGCATAAAACGGGCTAGAGACAGCATACGCTATTGTACTTGCTGCTGTACCCTAACGGATGAAGAGCTTTGTCCGGTATGCAGGGATGCGGGGAGAAACCACCGGCAGATTATGGTGGTGGAAAATCCGAGAGACATGGGGGCCTATGAAAGAGTAGGAAGGTACAATGGGGTTTACCATGTCCTACATGGAGCAATATCACCGCTTTTAGGTATCGGGCCGGATGATATTCGTTTGAAGGAGCTTATGAAGCGCCTTCCGGGGGACGTGGAAGAGATTATCATTGCCACAAATTCTTCTTTAGAGGGGGAAACTACCGCCAGCTACATTGTAAAGCTCATAAAACCGCTGGGAATTAAACTGAGCCGTATTGCTTCAGGTGTTCCGGTGGGAGGAGATATAGAAAATATAGATGAAATAACACTCCTTAGAGCATTGGACGGAAGAGTCAGCTTATAAAGGAAAAAGGGGAAATATGGATAAGTACGAGTTTAGCATTAAAGCAGAGCAAATTAAAAAATTAAGTGGTCAGGGGGACTATAAGACGGCAATGCAGATTGCCGATACCATTGACTGGAACAGAGTTCGCAATGCCAATTTGCTTTCTTCCATTGCAGAAATTTATGAGAAAAACGGAGAATATGAGGAGGCAAAGGATATCTTACTTTTGGCCTTTGAAAGAGCTCCGGTAGGAAAGCGTTTCTTGTATAAGCTGTCCGAGCTATCCTTAAGTTCCGGTGCTATTGAGGATGCGGTAGAGTTTTACAGAGAATTTATGGATGTAAGTCCAGAGGATCCTCGCAGATTCCTTTTACAATATATGATTTTGAAAGCGAAGGGGGCAAAGGCTGAACAGCTTGTCGGCCCATTAGAGCAGTTTACGGAGACGGAACTGGAAGAGCAATGGCTTTATGAGTTGGCAAAACTCTACGGTGAAGCGGGAAGAGAAGATGATTGTGTTCGCACTTGCGACAAGATGATTTTGCTCTTCGGTATGGGAAAATACGTAGATAAGGCTATGGATCTAAAGCTTCATTACCGTCCGCTAAAGGAAGAAGAAGCATCCCATACTTTTGTTAAAGAAGAATATCATGAGGAGCTAGAGACTCCGGCTCAAGAGCCTGCAGCACAGTCTGATGCGGATGACGAGGGCTACCTTGATGAAGATATGGAGGACACTGTATCCTCAGAACTTCCGGAGATGCAGCAGATTCTTCCGGAAGAAGAAAAAGCAAAGCCGGAGGAATATGCGGAAGGTCAGACTTCCGATATAGAGGAAGAGAATCAGGATGTAAAAGCGGATGATAGAAGCACTTTAGGGGAAATGGAGACGGAAAGGGCTTCCTTAAAAGCAGCTACAACGGACACTACAACTGAAGTCATTTCAGACACAGTCCCGGAGATTGCTTTATCAGAAAGAGAGTCTTCAAAGGGAACATTTCCGAACTACCACATGATTATTGAAGCCAAAACGATAGAGGAGGCTTTCATATTGCGGTAGAGGAAATCAAATATTTCCATAAAGAATATCAGCTCAATTTTAAAGTCGCCAAGGTTAGTGCAGATAAGTTAAATGAGAAAGGTTTTGCCGTATTTTCAGATAAATTGCAGGAACGAGATTTGATTATTGAACATGCAGGCAGACTGAAATATTCCGTTTTGGATGAAATTGAAGAGTATATTCTTCATCCGAAGGATGCTTCTTCCGTTGTTTTAATTGATGAAGTGGATCGTTTCGATCGTCTGGCAGAGGATAGACCCAAATTTATCGAGTATTTTGACATTGTATCCGATCATGAAGAGGAAGAGGACGATCTTCTGGAAGAGGTAGATTTGGAAAAGGATTCTTTCCCCGAAGAAGCAAGCATGGAAGAAGCTCCTTATGAAGAGGAACGTGAGGAAGATACTGAAGAGGAATATCTCGATGAGCCTGAAGACGCGGAGGAGCCGGAAGAGTATGTTCCGCATAAGCCTTCTATCTTTGAACGTCCTGCAAGACCCTATACCGAGGTCTTAGAAGAGGCAAATAAGGAAAATGAAGAAGAGGAAGAAGAAGTTCTTCCGACAATCAGAGAAGAAAGAACTGCGATAGAGGAGGATATCCGTCCTGTAGTGAAGGAAACTCCAAAGTCTGCATCTTCCATGGATATCGAAGAATTTGCCGATTATGCAATCAACTATGCGAAGAGCATTGATTGCAGTATTACGGAGAAAGGCATCACCGCCCTCTATGAGCGCATTCAGCTTATGGAGGAAGACGGCATCGTCTTAAATGAGGAAAGTGCCAGAGACTTGATTGAAGATACTGCGGATCAGGCAGAGAAGCCGAGCATAGGCAAGAAGATTGGCTCTCTTTTCCGCCCGAAGTATGACAAGGATGATAAACTCATCTTAAGAGAAGAACACTTTATGGGGTAAGGGATGGGAAGCAGTGAAATAGGAGTAGGAATCATCCTACTCCTTTCCTTTATTATTTTTGCAGTAATAGGGTATAAAAAAGGGGCGGTAAAGAAGATTTTTTCCGTTCTTTCTCTTTTTGCGTCCATTATATTGGCAAAGCTCCTCTATCCCTTTGCAATCAGAGCGGTAGTAGAGAGTGCCTTTTTAAAAGGGATCTTTAGCAAAATATGGTCTGCTATTCTTCCGGTAAAAAACAATATGGTAGCTATTCCGAAGGGAATCAGTGATTTTCTGCCCTCCCAGCCGGAGCCTACGGCACCGCCTCTTTTCGGTGGACTATATGAGACAATGGGAAAATGGCAGGATTATTTTGCGCAGCAGATTATCAGCTTTATTAACGGGATCCTGTTTTTTATTATCTTGTACTTTCTTTTTAGGCTGCTTTTTAAGATTGTGCAACAAATCCTCGAATATATCTTTAAACTTCCCGTCTTAAATTTCGGAAACAGGATGCTGGGACTCTGCCTTGGTGGAATAGAGTGGTTGTTCTTCATCTGGGTATTTCTGATTCTCTTCAGTTTACTTCCCGAGTCCTTTCTAAGCTTGTGGATTGTAGAGGGCTTTTCGAAGGAAGGAAGCATTGCCTATTTCATTAAGGAAAATAATCTGATTGCCCTAATCTTTATGGGCTAAGCAACAGAGTTCTAAATCGGAATTCCTTTCCGCTTCATACTGCTTGAAAAAGAATGAGTATTTTACTTCTTTATTCTTGACAGTACCTTCCTCCTTTATTATTCTTAAAAACAGTCAGATTATATAATTTATTAATTTGATTCCAATTCAACTTTCCTCGTTATTGGCTGCACCTTAGTTGTAAAAAAGACGAGTCTTGCAGGAAAGTTCCGGATAGCAATAGAGTAGATTTTTAGGAGTGAGTTCTTAGGAGTGAGAATGGCAGAAGAAATAAGAGAGAGCAGAGAAGAGGAGCTTGAGCGCATCAGAAAGATAGAAGCCTCTTCCGAGTACCAAGGGAAGCTACAAATTCTTCGGGAAAAGATGAAACTAAACCTCCGATGGAAGATGTATAAGATTGCCATGGTGATTGGAGCGATTTTACTCTTTGCCATGTTTAAGTTTGTAGGACTTGGTATTGCAGCAGTTTTAGGATTCATTTTCGTCTATCCCGTGTTCAAAAGGAAGCGGGAACTCTTTCGTGAAAAGAAAGAGAACAACGAAGTCCTCTACGTGGAAAGGTTTATCTCCCATTGTAAAAGAGATCTTTCCCGCGGGAGAAATGAAGGTCACGCCGGACTTTCTTCTGGACCCTGTCAAGAAGGTTTGTCCCTCTTCCACTAATTACCGGGGAAATACGGAACTTAGCTTTCATGACAGTAGAGAACTCTCCGTAATGAATCTTTACGCTTATCATGTTGTGGAAAGCACGGACAGCAAAGGAAGGACATCGAGAAAAGAGATAACGGATTTCTACGGACAGGTTTTCCGGATGCGTTTTCCGCGACCCTTTTCAGGACATATCCGGATCATTCCTACAGAAAAAACGGCTATTTTGAAGAGAGAGATACAGAATTATCCGGGTAAGCAGAAAAATGAGTTGAAGATTGATACGGAGGACATCAGACATAACGAGCATTACAATATTTTTTGTACCGACGAGTTCATGGCGAGGCGCTTTTTAAACCCGACTGTCTTAGAGTGGTTTGACAAAAATATTGCCGAAAGCCGGACGGCAATCTATATAGAAGACAGCAGCATGTATATCTCCCGTTATACGGGCTATCAGCTTTTCCCTGTTCCCAAAACGGTAGAGGCGATAGACAAGCTTTCCATGGTGGAAGAGTATAAGAAGCTTCGGGCGGAGATTGATTTTATCGAAGGCTTTACGGAGATCTTTACATAAAGCATTGTGTTGGAACGAGCGTATACTTTAGAAATGAAGTAAAGCGCATTTCCATAAAAAGAAGAGAAAAGGAGAAAAAAATGGTTTTAATTCCGATTATTGTTTTGGCAGTGATTTTCTTTTGGTTTATCGGACAGAGCAATAAGTTAAATCGCTATGTGGTTTCTATCGAGGAATCCAAGAAGACGGTGGACATCACACTGGTAAAGCGTTATGACACGATTTCCGAGATGCTAAAGGTAGCAAAAGCCTACGCCAAGCATGAACAGAAGGTGTTTACGGAGCTTGTGGGCTTAAGACAGGGTGGCAGCATGAAGGACACCAACCAGGTGATTGCGAATCAAAATGATGTTCTTTCGCAAATTCGTGCTGTGGCGGAGAACTATCCCGACCTCCTCTCCTCCGAGCAGTTTTTAGCACTCCAGAAGGAGATTGCTTCGGAAAATGAGGACCTTGCAGCGGCAAAACGCATCGTAAACAGCAATGTTCGCGTAATCAATCAGGAAATAGTGAGCTTCCCCACCTCCCTTGTGGCAGGTTTTAAGGGTATGGCTAAGTTTGATTTTCTGGAGGAAGATCTTCAGGGAAAGAGAGATCTGAAGGATTTAAATTATAATATAGACTAGGGACGTTCCCTTTGAGGACAAAAATTCAGTTCGCGCCATCATTTTCTGGTGTGCCCACTTGGTAACCGATATAAAGAAAAAAGAAAGGCTATCTTTTCCTATACAACAGATGGGAAAGGTAGCCTTTCTCTTGATGCTTATGCTTTAAGGATACTGTATTCCATTTAGGGTACAATTACTATTCTTTTTCGGAATGCAAGCTATTTTCTCTTGTAGGAAAACTGCAATTGGTGCTATAGTTTAGCGGTAAATGTAGAAAGAATGGAGGCAAATTTATGTCTTATGTAAGTGAAGTATATCAGGCGCTGGAGAAGAAGCATCCTCATGAAGCGGAGTTTTTGGAGGCGGCAAAGAGAATTTTAGAGTCCCTTTCTCCTATTGTGGAAGCCAATGAAGATGTATATCGTAGAAATGCATTACTGGAGCGTTTTGTGGAGCCGGAAAGAATTGTGAGCTTCCGTGTGCCATGGACGGATGACCAAGGAAAGAACCATGTGAATATCGGCTACCGTGTGCAGTTTAATTCTGCAATCGGACCATATAAGGGAGGACTTCGTTTCCACCCGACCGTAAATCAGGCAATCCTAAAGTTTCTCGGTATGGAGCAGATCTTAAAGAACTCTCTTACCGGTCTTCCTATCGGTGGCGGTAAGGGCGGTGCGGACTTTGACCCAAAGGGAAAGTCGGAAGCGGAAGTTATGCGTTTTTGCCAGAGCTTTATGACAGAGCTTTATAAGTATATCGGGGCAAATGAAGACGTTCCTGCCGGAGATATCGGTGTAGGCGGAAGAGAAGTGGCCTTTATGTACGGACAGTATAAGAGAATCACGAATCAGTACGAGGGTGTATTTACCGGAAAGGGAAGATCCTTTGGGAGGCTCCCTTGCCCGTCCCGAAGCAACCGGCTACGGCTTAATCTATATTGTGGAGGAGATGTTAAAGGGTGCAGGTAAGGAGCTTAAGGGAAAGACGCTTGCTATTTCCGGCTCCGGAAATGTAGCACAGTTCGCCATTCAAAAAGCACAGAGCCTTGGGGCCAAGGTGGTGACCTGCTCCGACTCGAACGGCTATGTCTATGATCCGGATGGCATTAAGCTCGATGTGCTCTTCGATATTAAGCAGGTAAAAAGAGGCAGAATCTCCGAATATGCGGACCGTGTTCCGGGAGCAACGTATCATGCCGGAGAGCGTCCGTGGGGCGTAAAGTGCGATGTGGCGCTTCCCTGTGCAACCCAGAATGAGTTAAACGGAGAGGAAGCAAAGACCTTAATTGCGAACGGCTGTTTCTGCGTTGCGGAGGGTGCCAATATGCCTTCTGATGAGCATGCTGTAGACGTTTTCTTAGAGAAGAAGATCCTTTATATGCCGGGTAAGGCAGCGAATGCCGGCGGTGTAGCCGTGTCCGCTTTGGAGATGAGCCAGAACTCTCAGAGACTTTCCTGGAGCTTTGAGGAAGTGGATGAAAAGCTGAAAGGGATTATGCAGAACATTTATAAGAATGTATCCGGAGCGGCAAGAAATACGGCTATGAAGGAGACTTTGTGGTGGGTGCCAATGTTGCCGGCTTTGAAAAGATTGCAGAGGCAATGCTCGCACAAGGAATGGTATAAATAGGCTAAATAAACTAAATGGTGTAAAAAAATGAGAAGACTGTGAAAAGAGGAACTTCTTAAGGAAGGACTTATCTTTTTGCAGTCTTTTTAGAATATTTTTTCAAGTGAAATAAAAACCGTTTCATGATGTTGAAATTATACAATTCAATTTTGCTACGAAGAAACAAAGGATTATATTTTCGTGCATAATTGATAAAGGAACTTGATGAAATACAAAAATATTTATTAATTATCCGGATAAAATGCTTCATGTTTCTTGTGACTTAGTATACAATAGGAATCATGGTAAGATTCATATAACCCCCTAATCGGATTTAATTCCTTTTAGGAGCATGGGAGAGTAGTCTGCTTTTTGCAGAAGGGGTGAGAGATGATAGGCGTATTGAGTGATACACTGGACCCTTTTTACAATTTGGCACTGGAGGAATATTTATTCCGGAAGATAGAGGATAAGGATGTTTTTTTGCTTTGGAGAAATCGTCCTTCAGTAGTTGTGGGCTGCTATCAAAATATTTCCCAGGAAGTGAATCTTTTGCAGTTAAAGCAAAGGGGCGTTCCGGTTGTACGAAGAATGAGCGGAGGCGGGACAGTCTATCATGATCTGGGCAATATCAACTACAGCTTGATTTCAGAACGAGAAATGTTTGTGTTATAGTCGCTTCCTGTCTGTTATTCTCTCTGCCTTGCAGGCCTTGGGAGTTCATGCAGAGCAGGATAAGATTTCGGACCTGTGTATCGGAAAGAAAAAAATCTCCGGCAGTGCACAGAAGGTAAGTGGAAACCGGGTTTTACATCACGGTACACTTCTGTATGATTCGGATCTTACGCTTTTATCGGAAATTTGCACTGCCCATAAAACGAAAGATATCACTTCCAAGGCATCGGTTTCTGCCATATCGGAAGTAACCAATATAAAAAAAGAATGGGAAAAGACAAAAGAGAAGCCCCCTTCGACAGAAGAGTTTATGGAGCTTCTTTTTCAGCAACTCTTGGGGAAAGAAGGAGAACGCCTTGTATTAACGGAAGAGGAATTTAAGGAGGTAGAGGAGCTTGCCGAAGAAAAGTACCGCTCCTGGGATTGGACCTTTGGGAAATCTCCCGCTTTCAACTTTCACAGAGAGAGTAAGTACAAAGACTATCCCTTGACAATCGATTACCGGGTGCAAAAGGGAATAGTGGAGAGTTTTGCCATGAACTCCCCCTTACTGGATGGAAAGAAGGCAAGAGACCTATTTCAGGGGAAAAGATACAAGTTCTCTCTTTTTGAGGAAAATGTAGAAAAACTTCTGGGGCAGCAGTCCACCAGAGAAAAAGAAGGCTTGCTATCCCTTTTACTCTAGAAAAGGGTGTAGATAGAAGTAAATTTTGACAGAATAGGAGTAGGCTATGAAAATGGAATTGGTATTACCGAAACTGAGGGAAGAAATGCAGGAAGCGGTATTGTGCTCTTGGGTTAAATCTGTAGGAGATAAGGTAGAAAAGGGAGAACCGATTTTTGAAATCGAAACAGATAAAGTGGTGACACAGGTAGAGTCCCCCTTTAGCGGAACCTTAAAGGAAGTGTATTTCGAAGAAGGGGATGAGGTAAAGGTAGAAGAGGTTGTAGGCCTTATTGAGGAAGAATAGCCATAAGGGAGAATGTCTTGGAAAAAAGCTTGGAAAGAACAGAAGAAAAGAAAACCTTTACAGAGAAAAAGCCGGATTGGCTAAAGGTCCGCTTCAATCAGGAGGCCACGGAAGAGGTGGCGAGTCTGATGAAAGACCTGCATCTGAATACGGTATGTAAGGAAGCAAATTGCCCGAATCTTGCGGAGTGCTATAGAAAGCATACGGCTACCTTTATGATTCTCGGGAACATTTGTACCAGAAACTGTCGTTTTTGTAATGTTTGTACGGGGAGACCGGAGCCGCCCGATGAGGAGGAACCGAAGAATGTGGCCTTGGCGGCGAAGAAGCTGAATCTAAAGCACGTCGTGCTTACCTGCTCCACAAGAGACGATCTTCCGGACGGGGGTGCGACGCAGTTTGCGAAGACCATTCGGGCAATCCGGGAGCTTTGCCCCGGAACTACCGTAGAGGCATTGATTTCCGATATGCAGGGAGATACCGATGCGCTGGATATCGTACTGGAGGCTATGCCCGATGTACTAAACCATAATGTGGAAACGGTAAGGAGCTGCAGAGGGAAGTTCGGTCTAAGGCAAGTTATGAGCGTTCTCTCTTTGTCCTAAAGTATTGTAAGGAGCACGGAAAGAATATCCGTACCAAAACAGGCTTTATGGTGGGGCTTGGAGAGACGGAAGAGCAGATTGAAGAGTTAATGCGGGATGTCTACGATACCGGCTGCGATATCTTAACGATAGGGCAGTACCTGCAACCGACGAAGTTGCACTATCCCCTCGCACGCTATGCCAGCCCGGAGGATTTTCAAAGATATAAGGAAAAGGCATTGAACATAGGCTTTCGCTTTGTTGCCTCGGCTCCGCTTGCCAGAAGCTCGTATAAGGCTTGGGAAGTGATGGAGGACGTCCATGATTTATATTGAGCTGGATAGCACAAACGTCTACGAAAACTTCGGCTTGGAGTATTATCTGGCAACAGAGAAGCTCTTTGAGGAAACCGTCTTTCTCTTTTGGAGAACGACACCGACTCTCATGCTCGGAAGATACCAGAATCTTATGGAAGAGATCAACCTTCCCTATGTCAGAGAAAAGGAGATTCACTTGGTTCGGAGAATGAGTGGAGGCGGAACGATTTACACCGACCTTGGAGGCTGGCAGTTCAGCTTTATCGACCGGGACAGAGGAGAAGAAATTGATTTCAGAGATTATCTGAGCCCGATATTAAGCGCTTTAGAAACTGTCGGTTCATGGAGAATTTAATGGGAGAAATGACCTCTGTATAGAGGGGCGAAAGTTTTCCGGAAATGCGCAGTATCGTTTGGGAAAGAGCATTGTCCACCACGGCTCCCTTTTATTCGATACGGATATAGAGCAAATGGTGGCTTCCACCAAGGTGGATGAGTGTAAGATTCGATCCAAAAGTATTCAATCGGTACGGGAGCGGGTTTGCAATATCTCCGAACACCTGCAAGAAAAGATCAGTCCGGAAGTCTTTAAAAGAAAAATGATAGAAGCCATTATGGCGGCGGATCCGAAGAGCAGGGAATACGAGCTGGAGTCTTCCGAGCGGGAACGGGTGTCCGAACTTGCAAGGGAACATTTTGAAAATAAGGAAAAACTGTATGGGAAGAATCCCAAGTTTTCGATAGAAAAAACCGGACGTTTTCCGGGAGGAAAGATGCAATTTTCCTTTGAAGTAAAAGAGGGAAAAATTCAAGAAGCAGCAGTAAGCGGAGACTTTTTCAGTACCTTGGATGAAAAAGAAATTGCAGAAACTTTTATCGGTTTATATTTCGACAAGGACTCTCTCTATGAGGGATTAAAGAGTCGAAATCTGGAAGGAAAAATCTACAGAATTTCCGCAGAAGAAATTGCGGAGTTTTTGGGATAGATACATTTTTTAAGACAAAATAAAGGAGGAATGCTATGGAATTAAGAACAGCGCTGTATGATGCCCATGTGAAAGCAGGGGGAAAGATGGTTCCTTTCGCAGGCTATTGCCTTCCGGTACAGTATGAGCCTACCGGTGTAATTAAGGAACACTTAGCGGTTAGAAATCAGGCGGGACTATTTGACGTTTCCCACATGGGAGAGATTTTGTGCCAGGGTAAGGATGCCTTAGCCAATCTGGAGAAGCTCTTAACCAATCGCTTTGAAAATATGGTAGACGGACAGGCCCGTTACAGTCTTATGTGTAACGAAAAGGGTGGCGTTGTGGATGACCTCATTGTTTATAAGAGAAAAGACAACGACTACTTTATTGTTGTAAATGCGGCAAATAAGGAGAAGGACTTTGACTGGATGTTAAAGCACCAGTTCGGCGATGTGAAATTTGAAAATGTTTCCGATCAGTATTCTCAGATTGCGTTGCAGGGCCCGAAGGCTATGGACATCTTAAGAAAGCTGACCAAAGAAGAGTACATCCCGACAAAGTACTATCATGCCGTATTTGACGCAGTGGTTGGCGGTATGCCCTGTATCGTTTCGAAGACCGGATATACCGGAGAAGACGGCGTAGAGCTCTACTTAAAGAATGAGTATGCAGAGAAGATGTGGGATCTCTTACTGGAGAACGGTAAGGAAGAAGGGCTCGTTCCCTGCGGATTGGGAGCAAGAGATACTCTTCGTATGGAGGCATCCATGCCGCTTTACGGCCATGAGATGAATGATGAGATTACTCCTCTTGAAACAGGGCTGAATTTTGCAGTGAAGATGGATAAGCCGGACTTTATCGGTAAGGCTGCTATCGAGGCAAAGGGAGAGCCGAAGATTCAGAGAGTGGGACTTAAGGTTATCGGAAGAGGAATTATCCGTGAAGAACAGGATGTTCTTTTAAACGGAGAAGTTATCGGACACACTACTTCCGGAACGCAGGCTCCATTCTTAAATATGCCGGTCGGTATGGCTTTGCTGGATGCACGCTATACGGAAGTCGGTACAAAGTTGGAAGTAGATGTGCGCGGAAGAAAGGTAGAAGTAGAGATTATTCCGCTTCCTTTCTATAAGAGAGCAAAATAATTACAAGATAAAGAATTGTAAAGAACAAAAAGAGTAAAAAGAAAAACAAAGAATAATAAACAATAACAAACAATAACTAAGAACAACAAAGAATAGCAAAGATTAGCAAGGGAATATCCCGTGCTAGAGATAAAGAAAACAAGGAGGATAAAGAAATGGCAGTATTACAAGGATTATTGTACACAAAGTCTCACGAGTGGGTAAAGGAAGAAGGCGGAGAGTACTTGGTAGGAATTACCGACTATGCGCAGGCTGAGTTGGGAGACCTCGTATTTATTAATCTTCCGGAAGTTGGCGATGCAGTGACCATGGGAGAGCCGTTCTCCGATGTGGAGTCTGTTAAGGCGGTTTCCGATGTACTTTCTCCTTTAAGCGGAACCGTTAGCGCTGTAAATGAAGAAGTACTTGATGCTCCGGAGAGCATGAATGCAAGCCGTACGAGGCTTGGCTTATCAAAGTTAAAGATGTAAGCGATAAGGAAGAGTTACTTACAGCGGATGAATATGAGGAGTTCTTAAAGACTGTATAAGAAAGGCGGTGAGGCTATGGGAAAATACATTCCCAATACAAGTACAGAGCAAAAAGAGATGTTAAAAGAAATCGGCTTTGCGTCTTTTGACGAGCTGTTTTCTCATGTACCCAAGGAAGTGAAACTGAGTGCAGAATTAAACATCCCCTCAGGCAAGTCGGAGCTTGAGGTTCGGAAGATTATGACGGGTATGGCAAAGAAAAACCATGTTTTCCCCGTGATTTTCCGCGGTGCAGGTGCTTACAGACACTTTATTCCGGCTATTGTAAAGAGCGTTATTTCCAAGGAGAATTTCTTAACCTCCTATACCCCGTATCAGGCAGAGACCAGCCAGGGTGTATTGCAGTCTATTTTCGAGTATCAGACGATGATCTGCGATATCACCGGCATGGATGTTTCCAATGCGTCCATTTATGACGGAGCATCCGCTGCGGCTGAGGCGGTAAATATGTGCCGGGAAAGAAAGAGAAGCAAGGCTCTTGTTTCCGCTTTGATGCATCCGGACTATATTTCCGCCATAAAGACCTACTGCCATGGAAATGGAATGGAAGTGGAAATCATTCCCGAGAAGAACGGTTTGACGGATATAGACTATATCAAGGCTCATGCAGATGAGGGCACGGCAGTAGTATTTATTCAGCATCCAAACTTCCACGGCAATCTGGAGAAGGCGCAGGAAATCGGAGAAATCGCACACGAAAAGGGTGCAAAGTTCGGAATGAGCGTGAACCCCATTTCCTTAGGTCTGCTAAAGACCCCGAGAGAGTACGGTGCGGATGTTGCTGTTGGAGACGGACAAGCCCTTGGTCTTCCTATCTCCTTTGGAGGTCCCTACATCGGCTTTATGGCTTGTACGGATGCCATGAAGAGAAGCCTTCCGGGAAGAATTGTAGGAGCGACAGAGGATCATCAGGGAAGAACCGGTTATGTTCTGACCTTACAGGCGAGAGAACAGCACATTCGTAGAGAAAAGGCTTCCAGTAACGTCTGCTCGAATCAGGCGCTTTGCGCACTGGCTGTAGGTGTGTATCTTGCTGCAGTAGGAAAGGAAGGCCTGCAGCAGGCTGCCGAGCTTTGTCTTTCCAAGGCGCATTATATGGCTGCCGAGCTGGAGAAGATTGGCTTTAAGAGAACAGAGGACGGAGAGTTCTTCAACGAATTTGTTACGGAATCGGAGATTCCTTCCGATAAGGTTTTGGCTGCTCTGGAAAAGGAAGACATCCTCGGAGGATATCCACTGGATGAGAAGAGAATCCTTTGGTGTTGCACGGAGGTAAATGACAAAGCCTCTATTGACCGGGCAGTACAGCTTATAAAGGAGGTGTAAGTATGCTGATTTTTTTGGAAAAAAGCAGAGCAGGAAGACAATGTAGCTTATTTCCCCCTTGTGACGTAGAGCTTAAGACTCTTCCTGAAGGCGATAGAAGAAAAAAACCGAGTTGCATCTTCCGGAGCTTTCCGAAACGGAACTCAGCCGGCATTACACCGAGTTATCGAAGAAGTCCAGAGGCGTAAACGACGGATTCTATCCTCTGGGATCTTGTACGATGAAGTATAACCCGAAGGTCAATGATGACATGGCGGGACTGGAAGGCTTTTGCAGACATTCACCCTTTACAGCCGGAGAGTACGGTACAGGGTGCTATGGAAGTAATCCAGACCATCGAAAAAAACTGCTTTGTGAAATCACCGGAATGGACAGACTTACTGTACAGCCGGCAGCAGGTGCTCACGGAGAATTTACGGGCTTAATGCTGATTAAGGCTTATCATGAAAGCCGAAATGATTTTAAGAGAGATAAAATCATCATTCCGGATGCGGCACATGGTACAAACCCTGCAAGTGCAACAATGGCAGGCTATAAGGTAGTAACCATTCCGTCAAACGAACGCGGTTTAGTGGATATGGAGAAGTTGAAGGCGGTGCTCGGAGATGATGTAGCAGGTCTAATGCTGACAAACCCGAACACAGTCGGACTTTTCGATGACAATATTCTGGAAATCACCAAGCTTATCCATGATTGCGGCGGCTTAAACTACTATGACGGTGCGAACCTGAATGCCGTTATGGGCGTAGTTCGTCCGGGAGATATGGGATTTGATGTTATCCACCTGAATCTCCATAAGACCTTCTCCACTCCGCACGGTGGCGGCGGTCCCGGAAGCGGTGTTGTAGGATGTAAGAAGCTTCTTGCTGATTTCCTCCCTTCTGTACTTGTGGAAGGAGAGCAGGATAAGCACTTCGTTAAGCCGGTAAAGAGCATTGGAGATATGAAAGCTTTCTACGGCAACTTCCTGGTTGTAGTAAGAGCTCTGACCTATATTCTTACCTTAGGTAAGGAAGGAATCCCCGAGGCTTGTAAGAACGCGGTTCTCAACGCGAACTATATGCGGTATAAGCTGAAAGATCTGTACACTATGGCGTTCGACGAAGTATGTATGCATGAATTTGTTATGAGCCTGCAGGATCTGAAAGATAAAACCGGCGTGTCCGCAATGGATATTGCAAAGAGTCTGTTAGACAACGGCATGCATCCGCCAACAATGTACTTCCCTCTTATCGTTCATGAAGCGCTCATGATTGAGCCGACCGAAACCGAGTCGAAGGAAACATTGGATCAGGCGATTGAAGTATTCAGAAAGCTTTACAAGGAAGCTGAAAAGAATCCGGAAGCGCTCCACAATGCACCGGTTACGACACCGGTCGGCAGACTGGATGAGGTAAAGGCTGCAAGAGAGCCGGTACTTCGGTATCAGTGGACATAAGATTGTTTGATTTTTTAGTAGAGTACTATTTCTGCTTATGCAGGAATAGTACTCTCTATATTAAGGAGTAATATGGATAAACAGTATGATGTAATCGTAATCGGTGCGGGTCCGGGAGGATATGTGACGGCTTTAAAGTCCGCTAAGCTCGGCTTTAAAACTGCGGTAGTAGAGAAGGATAAGCCGGGCGGAACCTGCTTAAACAGAGGTTGTATTCCGACAAAGGCCATGATTCATGCTACGGAGCTGTTTCGAGAAATGCAATCGGCGGCAGAGTATGGCATCTTTGCGGAGAATGTCCGTTACGATTACGAAAAGATTCTATCCTATAGAGACGATGTGATTAATAAGCTTGTATCCGGTGTAGGACAGCTCTTTAAGGCAAACGGAGTGGAGCTTTTGGAAGGAACGGGAACCTTGGAAAAGGATGGCTCCGTAACGGTTCACTCTGTGGAGGGAGAATTACACTGCAAAGCAAAGCATACCATTCTTGCGGTTGGCTCTAAGCCGGCTACAGTACCGATTCCGGGACTCGATAGCGAGGGAGTTCTGAACAGTGATGAAATCTTTAAACTCACAGCAGTACCGGAGAGCTTAAGCATCATCGGAGGCGGAGTTATCGGAGTGGAGTTTGCTTCCATCTTTGCAGCGCTTGGCACCAAGGTTACCATAATGGAGGCTCTTCCCAGCATCCTTGCCAACATGGATAAGGATTTTGCACAGAATCTGAAGATGATTCTAAAGAAAAGAGGAGTAGAGGTTCACACCGGTGTACAGGTAAAGGAAGTTAAAAAGGAAGCCGACGGAGTTTCCTGTATTTATCTGGATAAGGAACAGGAGGAGAAGATCAGCTCCCGGTATGTTCTTTGTGCGGTAGGAAGAGTTCCTGCAACAGAGGGACTTTTCGGAGAAGGGGTAAGTCTTACGATGGAGCGAGGCAGGGTAATCGTGGATGAGCACTTTAAGACTTCTATGGACGGTGTGTATGCAATCGGAGATTTGATTCCGGGAATGCAGCTTGCACATCTTGCTTCCGCGCAGGGTATTTGCCTGATGGAAGAGCTTGCAGGAGAAAAGAGAAGCATAGATCTTTCCGTAGTTCCGTCATGTGTCTACACTTCCCCGGAAATTGCTTCCGTCGGCATTACCGAAGCCATTGCCAAGGAAAAGGGAATGGAAATTGAAGTTGGAAAATTCATGATGAGTGCCAATGGTAAATCCTTGATCTCCAAGGAAGAACGCGGTTTCGTGAAGATTCTGGCAGATAAGGAGACAAAGGTTGTTTTGGGAGTACAGATGATGTGCGCCCGTGCAACCGATATGATTGGCGAATTCGGGAATGCGGTAGCAAACGGTTTTACCGTTCCGCAGCTTCTGAAGGCTATGAGAGCTCACCCGACTTACAATGAGGCGGTTGGAGAAGCTCTGGAAGATGTATTTCCGAAGCAGTACATGCAGCACCGAAGAGAAAATAAGGACAACGAGATACCGCAGTCTTTATGAGTAATACTCGTTATGAAGAAAGAGGGATTTTAGTTTATTATAGGCTGAATCCCTTTTTTTCTTACAATTATAGGGAAGTATCTTGCAAGGAGAGAGAATATATCGTAAGATGCAGTGTAACTATGCGATGATATGACCAAGGATAAGGGAGAGAGAATGCACAAATTCCTACGGTCTATAGGATTTTCCGCCTTGCAAAATGATCGGGAGACGGAATTTTACTTAGACAGGGCAATCCATGAAAAATATCGTACCGCCTTTGTGGCTGCGGAGTCAGGAAGAGTAGTGGAGCAGTACCAGCTTCCGGTAGCACCGTCTATGGGAATAACCGTAGTAGGACATAGGGATCCGGACGGTATGTTTGTCCGGGACTATTATTTCCCGTACATGCATTCTTATGAGGGTACGCGCACGGAGGAAGCCGGGATTGAGCGACATACAGAGCGTGAAACCTATGCCGGTATCATGGAAGATTTCAGCTCCGGTATTACCCTGATTTTTTATCTTTGTAACTCCTTGGAGGCAAGACAATTAAAGCGTATGAGCGTACCGATTAAGCCCAAGCAGGTATTTTTAACCGGCATGGCTGTCGAAGGAAAAATCATTTTACCAATCGAAAAAAGAGTGGAGGATGAGGAGGTTTTCCAGCAGAGAAAGAGAGAGCAGAAGCGCCTGTTTGATGCTGCAAGAGCCGGAGATGAGGATGCAATCGAGACTTTGACGGAGACCGATATGCATATTATGTCGGAAATTAACCGCAGGATAGAGGAGGAAGACCTCTACAGCCTGGTAGAGAGCAGTTTTATGCCTACAGGCGTGGAATGTGACCAGTATGCCATTTTGGGAGAAATCATTTCTTTACGCATTAAGAGCAATGTCTATACACAAGAAAATGTGCTGGACTTAAAAGTACAATGTAATGATGCCATTTTTCATGTCTGCATGAATGAGAAGGATCTTCTCGGTGTTCCGGCTATCGGAAGACGCTTTAAGGGAACAATATGGATGCAGGGGGAAATGGAATTTTTGGAAGAAAACAAATAGAGTTGTATAAGAGAATGGGAAGATAATAGACAGAGTTGCCGGAAAGAATCGGAAGAAATTACATAGAGCGGCATGAAAGAATGGAAAGACCATAGATAGAGCCATCATGAAAGAAAAAGAAGATATACTGTCTCACATTAAAGACTTACGGCGCATGGCGGAGGAGCGAGGTTACGCGACAACAAGCGCCTTTCTGTCGGAAGAGGAACGGGCAAAGTTCCTGCAAAGTACTAGGGGGGAGCGAGGCGCCTCCTATTTTCTTTTACCGGAAAATGGGGAAAGACAGCTCTTTGTTTTCTATCCGAGTTTTATGACGGAGGAAGAGTGTAGAACTTCTCTTTCCGGAGAAAATGCGCCCTATTCTATTCTGGAAATTCGGGGAAAGCAGGAAAAATTTACGGAGAAACTTTCTCATAGAGATATTCTCGGTGCGGTAATGAATTTGGGAATTACCAGAGAGCAGGTCGGGGATATCCTTTTTCAGGAAAGCATCTCCTACCTTTTTCTATTACGGAAAATGAAGGACTATGTAATGGAAAACCTCTCTACAATCCGGCATACATCGGTGCAGATAAGGGAAGTGGAAGAAACGGAAGGGATAGAGAGAAGAGAAGCGGAAGAGAGGATATTCATCCCCTCAGAAAGACTGGATGCCGTCATTTCCGCCGTTTTTCATCTTTCGAGAGGAAATGCGCAGGAGTACTTCCAAAGAGAACTTGTCTACCGGGACGGAATAACGGTAAAAAGGCAGCAGCAGTCTAAAGGGCGGAGAAAAAAAATCTCCGTCCGCGGCCTTGGAAAGTTTCGCTATATCGGGGTGGAGAAGAACACGAAGAAAGGGCGGATTGTAGCGGTGATTTTTGCGGTATGTTTGATAATAAAGTAAGGGGAACAAAGCTACAGTCCCCTCTTTCGTAAAGGCGCTCTCGCTTGGGCTCCGACTCAGCGGTACTAAACTCGCACTTCGCTTCGCTCGTGTTCGTTAAGTGCCGGCGTCTCCGCACACTTTACTTAAGAGGGACTGCAGCTTTATTCATTCTCGCTATTCTTTTTATTAAACAGCTACTCAAAACTACCGCTTTTTGTCCATCGAGGAGGAGTATGCGTAAAGTGCGTATTTTTTTATAGTCTATCAATCTCTTAAAAATCACTTTATCTCTTATCTCATTCCGATATACTGTAATTTTTTTAGCTGTGCCTCCAGTGCAGCGGGAACTTTTGCGGAAATCAGGATGCCTTCTTCTTCGTAGGAGAGGGAGAGGAGTTTTCCTTCGCTTCGGATTCGATTTTCATAGGCGGAAGCGGTATAGGGAAGGAGGAGGTCTACCTGCTTTAGACCTGCCGAGAGGACTTGCGAAATCTTTTCGACAAGCTCTTTTAGGCCCAGCTTTTCCTTTACGGAAATGTAGAGCTTTTCACCTCTCAGCTTCGGAAGCTCTTCCAAGGGAAGAACTTTATCGCATTTATTCATCACATAGAGCATGGGAATATGCCCAGCTTCGAGCTTCTTTAGGGTGTCCAGCGTGGCATCCATGTGTTTCTGATAATTTTCATCACTGTAATCCACGACCTGTAAAATCAAATCCGCTTCCACTGCTTCTTCCAAGGTGGAGTGAAAGGCATCGAGGAGCTTGTCCGGAAGAGAACGGATAAAGCCTACCGTATCGGCAAGCAGGAATTCTTCACCCTTCTCCTGTACAATTCTTCGAATGGTGGTGTCGAGGGTGGCAAAAAGCATATCTTTTTCCTCTACGCCCTCTGCCTGACTGTCCTTACTAAGGGCAAGGAGCGCATTCATGAGGCTCGACTTTCCCGCATTGGTATAGCCCACTAGGGCCACCCTTGGAATAGCAGACTTGTCTCTTTTCTGCCTCTTTACCTTTCGTACTTCCTCCTGCTTCTTTAATTCCCTTCGAAGGATAGCCATTTCCTCCTGAATTTTCCGCTTATCCAGCTCGATCTGCTTTTCTCCCGAACCACGGTTGGAAAGGGAGCCGGAAGCACCACCCTGACGGGATAGATTTTCCCGTAAGCCGACAAGGCGGGGAAGCATATATTGGAGTGTGGCGTACTTTACCTGCATCTTCGCTTCCTTGGTTTTCGCTCTTTCCGAGAAGATTTGTAAAATAAGCTGTGTGCGGTCTAAAACCTCACAGGGAAGTGCTTTTGTTAGATTGTGAAGCTGAGAGGGGGGAAAGCGGATTTTGGAAAATAACGAGATTTGCCTCATGGAACAGAATGGCTTCTCGTACCTCTTCCACCTTACCGCTTCCGATAAAGCTTGCGCTGTCTTCTCTCGCAAGGCTCTGACTAAGGCTTGTTACGGGACGAATGCTTAAAGCTTCACAAAGTCCGGAAAGCTCCTCCATATCGAGAGAAAAATCCTTATTGTCCGGAAACTGTACTCCAACGAGGATAGCTTTTTTTTCTTCGATTTTATATTCTTCCATAAAACTCCTTTTTATCTTCCTCAGGGTAACCCCAGCCCTTAGCTCTTTTTACAAAGAAAAAGCTGAAGAGGAAAGGGAAGACCAGGAGGAAAAGATAATGCATAAGAATCCTTAGGGCGGTATCTGCAAAAAATTCCTCCGGCATAATGTCAATCATGCGGCTTAAAGTAGGATCAAACTCCCAGTTTCCCTGTGAGAAGAAAATATGATGAAACTCTGTAAACGCGGTATTGAAATTTACTACGGCATAGAGGGAAAGGAGAAGCAGGACGGAAAGCAGTCCTATAGAAGTAAAGAGAAAGCCCTTTCCCAGAATATAAAAGGCTCTACCATGCTCCAAAATCAGAAGGAAAAAGAGAATGGCGAGGCAGGAAAGAACAAACATGGTGCGTAGTGTAAGACTTGTCGTAAACAGCACCCGAACATCCGCCATGTGGGAAGCCTCATCTTCTTGATAAAACGCCGTGCTTTCTCCATTTACCGAAACGGGAATTAAAAGATTCTCCCGATCCCCCCGAAGATAACGCAGAGTTTCCCGCATCACATTTTCCAAATCGGAAAGAGGAATTTCCTCCCCCCTATATTCCTTAAGACTTTCTTCTACTTTGAATTTTTTAAATTCTTTTCTATAATAAGAGGAGTCGTTATAACAAGCTAACTCAAAAGCACTGACAAAAAGAATAAAGTAAAGCATCAGCGTGAAAAGCACAGCCAAAATAGGATAGCTAAAGCGCAGATATTTTTTCATAAAAACCTTTCCGAAAACTTTTTTTGCATCATAAATACTTCGATATTGTAGCATAAATAGGGCGGAAAGAATATCTGTGTCGGCAAAGAAAGGGAGTGCGCTTTATGAATTCAGAGCAGATCGAAAAGAAGAGACAGGGTGAAATCCGTTTGATCTCGGAGATGATTTCTCTATACTGCAAGAAGAAGCACGGTAGCTCCGGGGCACTTTGCGGAGAATGTAAGGCGCTTTCGGACTATGCCATATCGAGGATTGCCCGTTGTCCTTTTATGGAAAAAAAGAGTTTCTGCAGTTATTGCCCGGTACACTGCTATTCGCCGGAAATGCGGGAGAATATTCGGACGGTTATGCGGATAAGCGGACCGAGTATGCTGCTCCATCATCCGCTCTTATCGATTTCTCATGCGGTAGAGGGAATGAAAAATAAGAAAGCGGGAAAAAAGCCGGATGCTTAAGGGATAAAACTGAAATGATGGAAAAGGAAAGTGTAAATAGATAAAAGAAAAGGGAGAATTAATGATTAAAATGCGTTTGATTCGGCTCTTAGAGGGGGCCGGAAAGTATATCGTACAGCAGATAGTATGGCAATGGATTTCGCTCCTTGCACAGGTCGTGATTGTGTACAATATTGCCCATCTATTAGAGAATGCTTGGCGCGAGAATCTCAGTACGGAGGGAATAGCCCTGACTATGGGGATTGTTCTCCTCGGACTGGGCTTTCGCTTTCTCTGCGACCGCCTGTATACAAAGGCGAGCTTTCATGCCAGTGCGGATGTGAAACGAATCCTTCGCAATAAGATTTATGAGAAAATGCTTGCCCTCGGGCCGTCATACCGAGAAAGCGTAAACAGCGCGGAAATCGTGCAAATGGCAGGAGAAGGCGTGGAACAGCTGGAAACCTATTTCGGAAGGTACTTAAGTCAGTTCTTCTACTCCCTTTTGGCTCCGATTACTCTCTTCTTTATCCTCTCGCGCATCAGTGTTCAAACGGCACTGCTCCTCCTACTTGCTGTGCCTCTTATTCCTATTGTCATTATGCTTGTTATGATTGTAGCCAAAAAATTGCTCAGCAACTATTTTGCAATCTATTACGGACTGGGCGACAGCTTTTTGGAAAAGCTGCAGGGCATGACCACCTTAAAGATTTATCAGGCGGATCAGGCCGCAGCGGAGGACATGGACAGGGAAGCGGAGCGTTTCCGGAAAATCACGATGAAGGTGCTTTCCATGCAGTTAAACAGTACTTCGATGATGGATATTATCGCTTACGGCGGGGCGGCGGTCGGGATCATCTCGGCACTTGGTCAATTTTCCAAAGGGTCAATTTCTCTTTCCGGTGTTTTAATGATTACCCTCCTTGCGGCGGAATTCTTTCTCCCCATGCGACTGCTCGGAAGCTTCTTTCATATCGGCATGAACGGGATGAAAGCAAGTGACCGAATCTTTGCTTTTCTGGATCTTCCGGAAGCGGAAGACGGGAAAGCCGTACCGGAAGAGGAAGCAATATGGATTTCCATGGAGAAACTTTGCTTTTCCTACGAGGAGAGTCGGGAA
Organism: uncultured Oribacterium sp.; assembly: GCA_916439225.1. Taxonomy (GTDB): domain Bacteria; phylum Bacillota; class Clostridia; order Lachnospirales; family Lachnospiraceae; genus Oribacterium. The sequence continues at coordinate 258,006 of CAKAHF010000002.1, forward strand.
ATCCTTCGAGATGTCGAATTGGAAATTCCTGCCTGTTCCTTTGTGTCCCTCGTGGGGCTTTCCGGATCCGGAAAATCCACTATAGCCGGGATTCTTATGGGGAAAAATAAGGGATACAAAGGCTCCGTAAAGTTAAACGGAAGAGAGCTTACGGAATTTTCGTCTCGATCTATCCTCGATAAAATGACGATGATCGGGCATGACAGTTGGATCTTTAAGGGGACTGTGCGGGAGAATCTTCTCCTCGGAAAGCAATCCGCAACCGAGGAGGAGATGAAGGAAGCCTTAAAAAAGGTAAACCTCCTCTCCTTTATAGAAGCACAAGGGGGACTTACTATGCCGCTCCTTTCGAACGGTACCAATATTTCCGGAGGGCAGAAGCAAAGACTTTCTCTTGCAAGAGCACTCCTCCACGATACTCCGGTCTATATTTTTGATGAAGCGACCTCGAATATTGATGCGGAAAGTGAAGAAATGATTATGGAGGTCATTCATGAGCTCGCAAAGAGCAGAACGATACTCCTGATTTCCCATAGACTCGCCAATGTTGTAGGGAGTGATTGTATTTTTATGTTGGAAAACGGTAGAGTGGCGGAAGCCGGAAAGCATGAGGAGCTCCTTAAAAAGGGAGGCAGCTACAGCCGTTTGTTTAAGGAACAGAGAGAGCTGGAACGCTATTCGGAAAAACACAAAGAGAGTTCTGCAGGAAGACATAAAGAAAGTTTTGTAGAAACACAAAGAGATACTGGTATGGAAGAACCGGGGCATATGGAAGACTTGCAGGATCAAAGAGGAGAAAGGGAAGATATAAAGGAAGGAGGGGAAAAGCATGAATAAAAGAAGGTCGGATTTGGCCATTATGCGGAAGCTTATCGTTCTTGTAAAGCCTCTTACGGGAGTGATGCTGACCGGCATTATCTTAGGTGTTTTGGGATTTTTATGTGCAATCTTCCTTACCATTCTCGGGGGATACGGAATCCTAAAAGGGATTTTGGAGCTTCCTGCTTTGCATGGCCTTTCCGGGGCTAGCTTTTCTATGCCGGGGGGCTTCTTCTCTTTTGCTACAGGCTCATGGCAGAAGCTCTTTACCGTGATTCTCCTCTTTGCCGCAGCGCGTGGAATCCTGCACTACGGTGAACAGTATTGCAACCACTACATTGCCTTTCGAATCTTAGCGATTATCCGTCACAAGGTATTTGCCATATTAAGAAAACTCTGCCCGGCAAAGCTGGAGGGAAAGGAAAAGGGAAATCTCATCTCCGTCATTACTTCGGATATCGAACTCTTAGAGGTCTTTTTTGCGCATACCGTTTCTCCGATTGCGATTGCCTTTTTAACTTCTCTGATTATGCTGATTTTTATCGGAAAGCAACATATCCTGGCAGGGGGGATTGCTTTTTTTGCCTATCTTACTGTCGGCGTGCTGCTTCCCATATGGAATGGAAAGCGCAGTGCAGAAGCCGGAATGGCGCTTAGAAGCGAGATGGGAGAGCTGAATAACTTTGTTTTGGACAGTCTCTACGGTCTGGATGAAATCCAGCAATACCATGTGGGAGAAAAACAAGCTATGGAAATGGATGAAAGGTCGAAAAGACTCTCCGCTTTCCAAAGAAACTTAAGCTCCTTTGAGGGCTCACAGCGTGCGGTGACGAATCTTGCGATTCAGCTTTTTTCCTGGGGAATATTTTTCACCATGCTTTTCCTCTATCAGAGCCATATCGTCAGCTTTTCCGCTCTGCTCCTTTCCACCCTTGCCATGATGAGCTCCTTTGGACCGGTTGTAGCACTTTCTTCTCTTTCCAATACCTTAAACCAGACCTTGGCCTCCGGAGAGAGGGTACTTTCCCTTTTAGAGGAGGAGCCGGCGGTAGAAGAGGTATCGAACGGAGAAAATATTGGATTTAACGGTGCAAGCGTCGAAAAACTTACATTTTCTTATCAGGATGAAATCATTCTAAAGCAGGTTTCGATTGACATTCCGAACGGAAAGGTTCTCGGGATTCACGGTGCCAGCGGCTCCGGAAAATCCACTCTTTTAAAGCTGCTTATGCGTTTCTGGGATACGAAAGAGGGAGAGATTTTATTTTCTGGAAAAAATGTGAAGGAAATCAATACGGACTGCCTTCGCAAAATGACGAGCTATGTGACACAGGATACGATTCTCTTCCATGACAGCATCGGGAAAAATATTGCGGTCGCAAAGCTCTCCGCTACGCAGGAAGAGATTGAAAATGCGGCGAAGAAAGCAAGCATTCATGACTTTATCATGAGCCTCCCTAAAGGATATGAAACGAAGGTGGGCGAGCTTGGAGATTCTCTTTCTGATGGAGAAAAGCAACGAATCGGTCTCGCAAGAGCCTTCCTTCACGATGCGGAGCTTCTGCTTCTCGATGAGCCTACCAGCAATCTGGATGTCTTAAACGAGGGCATTATTTTGCAGTCATTAGAGAGGGAAAAGCAGGGAAAGACCGTAGTGCTGGTTTCGCACAGACAATCCACCATCTCCCTTGCTGACCGGATTTATGAGATGGAAAAGGGGCGAGTTTCTTAAAGTTAGGAGAATAGTATGGGAAAAGAAACAAAAACCAATGCGTGCAGAATTCTCGACAAGGCGAAGATTTCCTATGAGGAAAGAGAGTACCCCGTCGATGAAAATGACCTCTCCGGCGTGCATGTAGCGGAAGTGCTTGGCGTTCCGCCGGAGAGCATGTATAAGACCTTAGTTCTAAAGGGCGATAAAACGGGCTACCTTGTGATTTTAATTCCGGTAGCCGAGGAGCTCGACCTGAAAAAGTGCGCGAAGCTTTCCGGAAACAAAAAGGTGGAAATGCTGCCCATGAAGGATTTACTGAGTATCACCGGTTATATCCGAGGAGGCTGCAGTCCGGTCGGAATGAAAAAGCAGTTCCCGACCTTTGTACAGGAAGAAGCAAGGGAGCGGGAGAGCTTCATTATCTCCGCCGGAAGAAGAGGAGCACAGCTTGTCCTCTCTCCGACAGAATTAGTCGGCTTCCTGCGGGGCGAGTTTGCAGATTGTATTCAGAAGTAGAACGACTCCGCAAGCTTTCCGCTTCGGAGAAGAAAAGGGATAAAAAAAATAGGCTATAAAAATCAAAGTTCTTTACCCTGCAACGGACCTGCACAGCAAATTACTACAGCTTTGTTTTTAATAGCCTTTTTTTTCTTTATGCTTTTAATGCAGCTTCCAGCACTCTCCTTACATTTTCCTTTGCTTCGTCGTACTTTTCTCCGACATGTGCTTCGTAAATCTTCTCTTCCTTTACAAACATAGCCGGGGTTGCCCAGTAATCGTACTGATCGGCAATCTCGGGGTGCAGTCCTTCATCAATTTCTTCGAACTCTACCTTGCCGTATTCCGGGTTCTCCGAAATGAGTTCTTCTCTTGCCTTTCTTGCCTGTGCGCAGTAGGGGCAACCGTTTACATAAAAAAATCTTACTTGAGCCATATTTACCTCCATATTCTTCAAAAACAGGGCTTTATCCGGTAAAAGCAGAGTATCTCATTTAAAGATAAAGCCTTTTTCTTTACAGCGAGTATCGCTCGCAAAGCGTGCGGTATCTCGAGTATATTCTGTGTTTTACAATACGGGAAGCCGGGGACTATTGCAACGAAAAAATGCTTTATAGTTCTAAAATTTTTGTAATAGCTTATGTATTTTCCACCGGCAGAAAAAGTTTATTTTTGAACAATATTCATCCCTCTTTAAAATAAGGAGTTAAATAAAGAAAAACTCTAGGATAATTGAAACTCTTGAAGCAGAGCCTTTCTGTAGTCCGGGCTTTCAGAGGCCTTTTCTATATCCTCGATTCGTCCCTCTTTTACCAGTAAGCCCATCAGCTTAGCCATCTTGCTTTCGCTTTCTTCCTTGCCCTTTACCATTCCCCCTTTCTCCCATTGCTTTTTTAATCGATCGTAATATGTTGTCATGGCGTCATGCTCTCCCTTCTCTATATTTTTATTTTCTTTTAGATCGGCGACTCTTTACTACCGTTAAACTTGTTTTCGGTCGTTTTTTGTAGCATCCCCTTATGACAATTGAAACTCTTGAAGCAGAGCCTTTCTATAGTCCGGGCTCTCGGAGGCTTTTTCAATGTCCGCAATTCGTCCCTCTTTTACCAGTAAACCCATCAGCTTAGCCATCTTGCTTTCGCTTTCTGCTCTTCCCTCTTCCTTGCCCTTTACCATTCCCTCTTCTTTACCCTTTATCATTCCCTCTTTCTCCCATTGTTTTTTTAATCGATCGTAATATGTTGTCATGGCGTCATGCTCTCCTTTCTCTATATTTTTATTTTCTTTTAGATCGGCGACTCTTTTGGCAAGAACCTTGGAATGCATCTTCTTTGGATCTTTGGTGTAGAAATCCTCTATCAGCTTTCCCAATTCATTCTCGCTGTCTTTACTTGTATTTAGGTAAATGATTTCCGCCTGATCCGGAAACTTCTTGCCGGATTCCTGTATTATTCTGGAAATGTGATAAATCTGTTTGTTCTCCTTCAAAATATCCTTTGCACAAATAAATATAACATAGCTTTCGGGCAAATTTCAAAAGTTTTTCCTTTTTTTAAAATATGCATATCAATGAGTCCGGAATGATAGCGAGCACGCTTTGGACTCGCTCCATGCGAATCGTTTTGAACCTCTATATTGTATACTGTGCCTTTTGTATCACTGCAAAGACAATCCAAAATAAGAGAGCGTCCCTGCAGATTTTTTAAATCACTTTGAATACTTTGCGTTTTAACCCTTAAGTCCGGTTTCTGTAAAATGGTTTGTAGAATATATTCGGTGCATTTTACATCTTTTAAAACAATGCGGATAAAGATATCATCCATGAGAATCAGTTCGGATAAGAATTTTTGTTTTTCACTTAGATTTTTAGAAGTCTTAGAATAAGCCTTAGGCTTAGGCATAGAATGCCTCCTTTCGATAGAAAATAGAAATAGTAGAATAAGAATTACATAGAAATAAAAACTAAAAGCAAAAAGAATAATCAAAGATAAGGAAAAGATAAAGAGAAGATAATAAGAAGTGAAAGTAGAGTAAAGTAGCTAGTAGAAAGTCTGATAATAAATAGGATTTAAAATAAAAAAGAAAATAACGAAGTTGAAGTTCTCTTAGTATAGCAGAGTAGGAAATAAACTCCTATACTCCATATTCGGATATGGTTTTAAGGCACGATAAGATTTGTTGTACAACAGATAAATCACCATTCAAAAGTAACCAATTGAAGATGTATGTAATGAACGGGCAACCGTGTTAAAAACTGGGATGAAAGTGAAATTGTTAGTTAAGGATGGACTTATAATGTTATTCCAACTTGGAGAATTAAAACCATTTTTACCATACACTTCATTATCTGCTGGTGAAAATATTAGCAATTGTTCTCATGACAGATTTAGTTAATTTGTTTTCTGGTTCTGGTTTCTTAATTATTGATGATACAGATCATTTAGATGAGGATAGTTTTGAGGTATTGTTGAAATTTGTTACGGATCAAGATATACAAGAACAGTATGATAACATCATCATTAGTTCTGTGAACCATTCTGATATTGTAAATAAGGTAAAAGACTACGATGTAGACCATATTGAGATGTAAAAATAAAAGAGAGGAAATTCCTCTCTTTTTTTGTGGATTATTTTTAATATGGATTCATGTCAGTGCTAAAAAGAATAATCCAATAAGACTTACCATTCTCATCAACATAATATCCAGAACCGAAAGTTAAAAAAGTTCTGTGTAGCATTACTTCATTATGCTGCTTACTGTTTTTCCATGCAAGGAATGCTTCTCTTGGGGTGTTTACTTCTTTCATAGCAATTTCACCATTTATACCATATCCTGAAATCGATTCACCATTTGGTCTAATATGAGAATAGCGTACACTTAATTCTTCAGCCCTAATTTGTGCCATTTCGTTTAGATAGTCATTTTCTTCCAAAGTGTTCAAACCTTGCCTATCTCTATATTTGTTCACTCTTCTTAATAGATCTTCTCGGTATTCCTCTTGTTTTTCACTAAAATCTTCATTGTTTCTTGTTTCGGTAAGATTGTTATTTTTTGTTTCTGTAAAATTATTGCTTGCAGTATTGTTACTGTTATTCGTATTATTCTTAGGAATCAAATCTGAGGTTTTAGTTTGAACAATATTACTAACAGTCCAAGCCCCATTTTCATTAACAGTATATCCATCAGGGGTAGTGGTATTTTCATACATCCATCCATTTTCATCAAAACAGTAACATTCTGCAATGCCATCCTGATTGCCGTCAATCCATTGCCAAGAAGACTTGAAATAATCCCCATTTCCAAAATCAAACCACCATGCATTTTTACTTTCTCCCTTTACCCAGTCCGCTTTCGCAGTGCCGGAAAAGAGAAAGAGGAAGCTTGTTAAGATACAGAAGAGCCCGAAAGTCTTCCTTCCTCTGTTTCTTCCTTTCTGCTCGTTTTCTTTTCTGTTCATCGGCATTCTTTTCATTTTTGCCCTCCCGGTTTTTTAAGGGAAGAGCCAAAGCCCTTTATGAAGTCCTTTTCCAGTTCTTCCCCAAGTTCTTCCCATATAGCAGTCTTATCGGCAGGAGAGAATATAATATAAAGGAGGAGATATTAAAAAATCGATTGCAGATAAATGTAAGAAAATAAGAAAAGGATAGATTTTATTCTGGAAGTCGATTTTTTGGGTATAATAGGAAAAGAGATTTTTCAGGCAGAAATAAGGGAGAAAAGTGTGTAGAAAAAAGAGTAGGCAACGAAAGGAGAAGGCGATGCAATTTGATTTTACAAGCATTATCGATCGACACGGGAAAGATGCGACAGCGATTGACGGAATTGGGAAGCTGCCGGCTGCACCCAAAGCACCGAAAGAAGGTTTTGATGCGATTCCGATGTGGGTTGCGGATATGAACTTTCCTACGGCACCCTGCATTCAGAAAGCCATGGCGGACAGAATCATGCATCCCTGCTTCGGCTATTTTCAGCCGAGTAAGGAATATTATGAGGGGATTATGGACTGGCAGAAAACGCAGAACGGGGTAGAGAGTCTCCTTCCGGAAAACATTTCCTACGAAAATGGGGTTCTCGGGGGTCTTCTTTCCGCTCTGAGTATTTTCTGCTCTAAAGGGGATAAGGTCCTTTTGCATTCTCCGACCTATGTCGGGTTTACAAGGAGCCTTATCAATAACGGCTATACCATCGTTTCCAGTCCCTTGTACCGCGATGAAGAGGGGATTTGGAGGATAGACTTTGATGATATGGAGAAGAAGCTTCGTGAGGAAAAGATTCATGCCTCCATTTTCTGCTCTCCGCATAACCCGTCCGGTAGAGTGTGGGAAAGTTGGGAGTTGGAAAAACTTATGGCACTTTACGAAAAGTATGATGTGCAGGTCATTTCCGATGAAATCTGGTCGGATATCATTATGCCGGACTTTTCTCATATCCCGACACAGTCTGTGAGCGACTATGCCAAAATGCATACTATCGCCCTGTATGCGCCGTCAAAGACCTTTAATCTGGCAGGTCTCGTCGGGGCTTATCACATTTGCTACAACAAGACCTTGCAGGACAGAATGGAAAAAGAGGCTTCCTTAAGTCACTATAATTCCATGAATGTTCTTTCCATGCATGCTCTTATCGGAGCGTATTCCGAGGAGGGGAGACTGTGGCTTAAGGAATTACTTTCCGTTCTTTCCGAAACAGGGACTTTGCCTGTGCTTTTATAAAGGAGAATTTCCCCGAGATTTCCGTAATGAAGTCTCAGGGAACCTATATGCTCTTCCTTGACTGCGGAAAATACTTGGAGAGTCATAAGCTTTCCTTAGAGGAGCTGGAGAAGAGATGCTGGGAGTTTGGAGTCGCCGTACAGGACGGAAAGATGTTCCACGGAATGACGCATCTTCGTATGAATCTTGCGCTTCCGAAAACTAGGGTGGAAGAGGCCTTTCGGCGACTTAAGGAATATGTATTTGTATAAGGGAAGTCATTTTTCTTTCCATTTTGCTATGTATTGTTCGTAAGGCAGGAGTATCTTGATTTTGGATATCCTGCCTTATCGTCTGAAGAAGAAACAAGTAAGTGGCTTGGAAAATAAAAAAAGAAAAAATGAATTGACATAAAATCACCATATGATAATATATTCATATATTGATTCTGTTTTTGTTTTTCCTCATGGATAGTGGGCAATCCAAGAAGAAAGAATCATGCGATTAGGCATTTATACTATTTTCAGAAGAAAAGGAGGGGGGATGTGGAATCAAAGCTAAAGAAAATAACGGAATGGAAAGAAGCCGAGCCACAAAAGCAAAGTAGAAGGGCAATAGATTCTATTTCGGAAGATGTCTTATGTGACCTGGCAGAACTTTTCAAGGTATTTGGGGATTCTACTCGCATTAAGATACTCTATGATCTTTTTTCCGGCGAGAAAAATGTCACGGAAATCTGCCAAGATCTGGAAATGAGTCAATCCGCAGTTTCTCATCAATTAAAGATACTTCGGACTGCAAAGCTTGTACAGGGAAGAAGAGAGGGAAAGAGTATTGTCTATGCTCTTTCGGATGATCATGTAAAAACCATTATTGCAATGGGAATAGAGCATTCAGAGGAATAAGTTTCGAAATTTTTGTCGAAGAAATAAGGAGGGGATAAAAATGAAAAAGAAATATGATTGTGAAATCGATTGTGCAAACTGCGCTGCAGAGGTACAGGATGCAATCAGTAAGATTAACGGAGTGCAGTCTGCAAAGGTCAATTTTATGATGCAGAAGTTTACTTTGGAAGCAGAAGATGAACGCTTTGACGAAATCTTGAAAGAGGCAATCCGTATCGGAAAAACCATCGAGCCGGATTTTAAGGTAATGGGAGTATAAAAATGCAGACAAAAAGCCGATGAGATAAAGGGTTTGTTTTGGAGTAGAAAGAATTAAGGGGAGAGAAGATGTCGGAGAAGTTAAAAAAAGAAAGAAATCGAGTTGCGGTATCAGTGGCGTTTTTTTTACTTTTGATACTGGTGGAAAAAGTGAAGCTGATTCCCATTTTCAATGAGCATCCGCTTTTCTTTCTGCCACTCTATCTTATTCCCTATTTTATCAGTGGATATGATGTGGTTCGAGAGTGCTTTCTTGGGATTAAAAATCGCCGCCCCTTTGATGAAGCATTGCTTATGACTATTGCTACCGTCGGTGCTTTTTTTGCAGGTGAGTTTGCGGAAGCAGTTGCGGTAATGGTGTTTTACCAGGTCGGAGAACTCTTCCAAAGCTATGCAGTCGGGCGGAGTCGTGCGTCGATTAAAGAGCTGATGGATATCGTTCCGGAATATGCGAATGTAGAACGGGAAGACGGCAGCATAGAAACGGTTGACCCGGATGAGGTGAAAATCGGAGATATTCTTCTCATTAAAGCGGGAGAAAAGGTACCCGTGGACGGGATTGTGCGGAGTGGAGAAAGTATGGTGAATACGGCAGCCCTTACAGGGGAGTCCGTACCGCGCTCCGTGTTTCCGGGAGATACTATTATTTCCGGCTGTATTAACGGAGAAGGTCTTCTTCGTGTAGAGGCCACAAAGTGCTTTGAAGATTCCACGGTATCGAAGATTCTCGAGCTTGTCGAAGAGGCTTCGGAGAAAAAATCGAAGACAGAGAATTTTATCACTCGCTTTGCTCGGATATATACACCGATAGTTGTATTTGCGGCACTGGCACTGGCTATTATTCCAAACCTAGGCTTACTTTTCGGAGTGGTAATCGGTGTTTTTCCACCGGTGGTTTGGAAGATGCACCCGCCAATCACCTGGCTTTATCGAGCCTGTACCTTCCTTGTTGTATCTTGTCCCTGCGCCTTGGTTATCTCTGTTCCGCTTTCTTTCTTTGGAGGAATTGGTGCAGCATCCCGGGAGGGAATTCTTGTTAAGGGATCGAACTATTTAGAGCTTGTTTCCAAGCTGTCTATTCTGGTAACGGATAAGACGGGAACACTGACCAAGGGAAACTTTGTGGTAAAAAGCTTATGTCCGGAGGAAGGGATTTCCGAGGATGTGCTTCTGAATACGGCAGCAATCGTGGAGAACGGATCCACGCATCCGATTGCACAATCCATTTTACAGGCATACAAGGAGAGGTGGTTTGGTGATCAGGAGCTGCTTACACCGGAAGAAATTGTAAATCGAAGCGGTAAGGGGCTCATTGCAAGAGTGCAGTCCAGCAGAGTTCTTGTTGGAAATGAAAAGCTTATGGAGGAATTCGGCATTGCCTATCAGACGGGAGAGCAAAACTGTGCTACCGTATGCCATGTTGCGGTAGATTCCTCTTATCTGGGAAAAATTTATATTGCGGATGAAATAAAAGAAAACAGCCATGAAGCCATTATGAAAATGAAGGAGGAAGGCGTTAAGGAAATCGTAATGCTCACAGGAGACAGTCGCCCTGTGGCGGAAGAAGTAGGTGAAATTCTGGGAGTGGATAGGGTTTACAGTGAACTTCTTCCGGCGAATAAGGTAGAAAGGTAGAGGAACTGCTTAGGGGATTGAAAAAGGATGGAAAACAAAGCAGTTATCTTGCTTTTGTGGGAGACGGCATCAATGATGCCCCGGTACTTTCCCGCTCTGATGTAGGCATTGCCATGGGCGGAATGGGATCGGATGCTGCGATAGAAGCGGCGGATATTGTCATTATGGATGATGACCTCGCAAAGATTCCAAGAGTGATTTCCCTAGGAAAAAGAACAGTGAGAATTGCATCGCAGAATATTGTTTTTGCTCTTGGGGTTAAAATCCTCGTTTTACTGCTCAGTGCTTTCGGCTTTGCCAATATGTGGGCGGCTGTTTTTGCCGATGTGGGAGTGACCGTGATTTGTATTGTAAATGCAATGCGTTTACTGAAGCGTTCGTAGAAGCGGAGAGAAAAAAGCTATGCGTCCTAAGCCAAGGGAAAAAAATAGCACCACGTTTTTCCTGTAAGCCAAACTTAATTATAGAAAAAAACCCGGTTAGTGGAAAGTCCACAAGCCGGGTTTTTCTTACATTCTTTTATAACATTGATGCATCGCTTAAGCTGATAAATTTCTTCATTTCTTCCGTCATCCACTTGTCCTTATGGTAGAACAGCTGCCGATACATGGTAAGCTGAAAATCTTTTACTTCCAGCTTACGCAGGGAGCCTTCTTCGATGGCTTTCTGTACAGCATAGTAAGGCAGGAACGAAATTGCCTTATTTTCCTTAATCAGTTCAATAATGACTTCCGTATTTCTGGTCTCAAAAAATGGACGAATGGTAAGGTGCTGTGATGCCAACTCTTGCTCCAGTGCAAAACGATAGTTGGAATCCTTTTCCGTTAGGAAGAAAGGAAGATTTAATAGTTCCGGAAGAAGATACTCGTTCTTTTCCGGCAAATCGGCATCTTTCGCAGCAACGAAAACAACGGACTCCGGTTCTTCCAGAGTCTTTTCCCAGTTCTGCCCGTATACTTTCTGATCAATGTAATATGCCAGGTCAATCTGGTTGTGATCCAACATCTCATTTAATTCCTTTGGTGTGCCGGATTTAATCTCTAACGAGATGGAGGGATAATGACGATAGAAATAAGTTATAACCTCGGGTAGCTTAAAGTTTAAAAGAGACTCCAAGGTACCGATGCGCAACTTATGATCACGTACCACCGTGGTGCCCAAAATGGTATGTACGTCATCAACCTTCCTGAGTATTTCATTGGCATAGAGAAGGAACTTCTTTCCGGGAGGCGTTAACTCCACGTGTCTTCCTACTCGATCGAAAAAACGAGTATTAAATTCCAGTTCCAATTGACGAATCTGGATGGTGACAGCGGCTTGGGTATAACCCAGAGCTTCTGCTGCCTTGGAGAAGCTTTGCAACTCAACGATTTTTATAAAAGAATGCAGCTGTCTAATTTCCATGATGTCATACCTCCAAGCATTATCTTTAGTATTATATACCCCCGCCCCGCCTTTTGGTGGAAATGGAAGTATAAAAGTTATTTTCGATTAGTGCAAATTACTTATAAAATTGAAATTTGAATTTATGATGTAGATTATTGCCTATATTTTATCACTAAATCTCTAAAGATAAAAGTAACGCTTTTATAAACTTTTTTCTTTAGAGATATATACTCTTTCTCTTTGACAGAAAAAATGCAAGGGAGTATGATAGGGAACGGCAATTTTTGAGCTAAACAAGCAAGCGGATGGTACTATATTTTAAAGAGAAGGGGGAAGATGTGAAAGAGCAAGTAAAGACGATGAAAAAGTTTGGTGAAGAGGCTATTTTTGACGCAAGAGCTTTAGGAGGGTGGAGATTCTTTGTTTTAGGATTCCAGCATCTCTTTGCAATGTTCGGTGCTACGGTACTTGTGCCTTTACTTACGGGCTTGCCTATCTCCGCTACATTGCTTTTTGCGGGGCTTGGAACACTTTTGTTCCACTTGATTTCGAAAAAGAAGGTTCCTGCATTCTTGGGCTCTTCCTTCGCATTCCTTGCGGGATATATGAGTATTGCACCGAATAAGGAGCCGGAATTGCTTCTTTATGCCTGTTTCGGTGTCGCCCTTGCCGGACTGATGTACCTGATTCTGGCTTTTGCCTTTCAGGCATTCGGGGCAAAAAAGGTTATGCAGTTTTTCCCTCCTGTGGTAACAGGACCGATTATTATTGCCATCGGTTTAAATCTATCCAAGTCGGCGGTGGAAAACTGCTCCAGCAATTGGGCATTGGCTTTAACTGCAATAGTAGTGGTAATTGTTTGCAATATTTTCGGAAGAGGCATGGTGAAAATCATTCCTATCTTGCTTGGTGTTTTGGTGTCTTATGTACTTGCGGCAGTTTTGAGATTGATCAATTTTGAGCCTGTGGCAAATGCTGCCTGGTTTGGTTTCCCGGTACAGTACAATAGAACTGTATTTTCTCTTTTTACAAGCGGAAATCTGGATCCTGCTCTATTGCTTAGCAGCTGCTTTACCATTATCCCTATCTCCTTTGCAACCATGATGGAGCATATCGGGGACATTTCCGCTATTTCTTCCACTGTGGGAATAAATTATATGAAGGATCCGGGATTGCACCGTACCCTGACCGGTGACGGATTGGCAACGACCTTGGCTTCTCTTTTCGGTGCACCGGCAAACACAACATACGGTGAAAATACCGGAGTTTTAAGCCTGACAAAGGTCTATGACCCCCGAGTTATCCGCTTAGCTGCAGTATTTGCTGTCTTTTTAAGCTTTTGTCCGAAGTTTTCTGCGGTAATTGAAGTAATGCCCAGTGCGATTATCGGCGGTATTTCTTTAGTGCTCTACGGAATGATTTCTGCAGTCGGTGTACGAAATGTAGTAGAGACCAAGGTGGATTTCTCGAAGAGCAGAAATATCATCGTAGCGGCGATGATTCTGGTTCTTTCTATAGGGATCAACTATTCCGGTGCAGGAGCCTTGACTTTCAATATTTTTGGTGTACAGATTGCTTTCTCCGGCCTTGCAACCGGTTCCCTGGTGGGAATCCTCTTAAATGCAATTCTTCCGGAAAAGGATTACAAGTTCGAGGAAGATGAGCCGAACGAAACCGGTGTGGATTTACAGATTTCACAAGGAAAGAGCTTACTTTGGGAGCTTGCTATGAAGGCGAAAGAGGAAGAAGAAGCAGAGAAGTAGAAAAAGCTGTGATGCCTAGACCTCTTCTTTCTTTTTACGAAGAAGCAGTTCTCCAAGATCTCTTCCGATTTTCCCTCCCAGTTCGAGAGAATCCCTAAGACTCTCTGCAGAGATGAATTTTACCCTATCCTCGGAATAATCTGAATTGGCTAGGGGAAAAATCTCACTGCCCGAAAAAGCAAGGATCAAGTAGTTGCAACGGTATAGTTCTTCGCTTTGATTGACATTATTTTTTATTGTAATGGAAACAGAATCGACGAACTCTTTGTTTCCGATTTCTGTTTCGTTTATTCTTAACGAGTATCGCTCGCGTAGCATGCGGTATCTCGTTGTAACGGAAATAAGCTCTCTATTTAGAGCGGTTTTTACCTCGTAAATCTCCATGAGCCTTGAAAACTGTGCCAAGAGCTCTTTTCCCGAAAAGGACTTTCCGGAAAGAGAAATCAGATTCTCATCTTCTAAGAGACGTCCGCCCAATTCGTTGTTTTTCTCCAGGAGGATTGTATTGCTTATTCCCAAGTCCGCCATAGCAGAAATGGCGGCGAGCCCGGAGGCTCCGCCGCCAACAACGATACAATCATAATTTCTATCGTCTATGTACTCTTGCATGTTTTTGTTTTCCTAAGAATTAATTGTGTGCATCACCCATCATAAACTCTACAACCCTCTTCATATCTTCCGGCTCGTGGACAATTAACTCAAGCTCCTTAATATAAGCTTTATCGAGCATCTGAGACATCATGAGCATCTGAGAGAGCTTGGACTTTAAGTTGATACGGTCGCCTTCCTCGGAAACCAACTCAACTCTACCCTTCAAATCATTTAAAAGATTAAATAAGCCTTCAACGTTATTTACATTTTCAATTTTCATGATATTTATATTCCCTTTCTTCTAAAAGTATGGCAATATGAATTGAATTTTGCCATTTCACAACAATGCCGACCTTCCTTAGAAACAGAAAGCCGATTTGCTTTCACAATAGTACAAAGAAGAGGAAAAAGCAAGGCAACAATTATGAAAAAAGCTGAAAAAAGGACAAAGAAAGATGGATAAGAAAGAGCTTGACTGCCTGGAAAAAAGGATTATGGAGAAAAGGGAAATAGAGATGGGGGAGCTGTGTAAGAGCCGGGGGCTCTCGGCAGTTTTCCCAAAATAGTGCTCGCCAGCCGGTCCCCAAGGAGAATAGAGTTAATCCAAGTCCTAGGTTTCAATCCTACGGTATTTCCGAGCGGAGCAGACGAGAAAAGCGTGGAGAAAGATCCGGCGCTCCTTACACAGCGCCTCGCTTTTTTAAAGGCGGAGGAAGTGCAAAAGCATTTTGACGATAAGACCCTAATTATCGGGGCGGATACCGTGGTTTTTTCCGGAGAGAAGATACTCGGGAAGCCGAGGACGGAAGAAGACGCGTATCAGATGCTTTCCGCGCTTTCAGGCCGAGAACACGCAGTATATACGGGTGTCTGTCTTCTTTACGGAGAGAAGAAAATGGGCTTTTGCGAGAGGACTGTCGTACAAATTGCAAAAATGTCCGAACAGGAAATTCGGGACTATATTGCAACGAGAGATCCCATGGATAAGGCAGGCGCATATGGCATACAGGGAGAATTTTCCCGCTATGTGAGAGGAATAGTGGGAGACTATTACAATGTGGTAGGGCTACCTGTTTCCAGACTGTATCAGTCCCTGAAAATATTTAGTGAAGAGATATAAACAATGTAAAAGAGTATAGAGGAGTTAAAATGGATCTGGGTTTACAAGGAAAGGTAGCGGTTGTGACCGGTGGCAGTAAGGGAATCGGATATGCTACGGCAGAAGCTTTTTTAAAGGAGGGAGCCTCTGTCGCCATTTGCTCCAGAAACAAGGAAGAGCTTATGGAAGCAAAAGAGGAACTTGAAAAGTTGGGGCCGGTCTATGCGGAAGTGGTGGATGTCTCGAATGGAGAGGCAAATTACAGCTTTGCCGAGCAGGTATTTAAGAAGTTCGGACGTCTGGATGTTTGGGTAAATAATGTCGGCACTACAGGCTATAAAAAAGGGGAGGAATATGATGAGGAAGAGATTAACCTCATGGTAGACACCTGCTTTAAGTCCGTAGTGTATGGCTGTCAGGCGGCATTTCGCTATATGAAAAAAAGCGGCGGGGCAATTATAAACGTAAGTTCTTTAGCTGCACGTTGTTCCTCTGCGGGAAGAAGCACCCTCTATGGACCTTTGAAATCCGCTATCAATAACCTGACCAATACTTTTGCAGGGGAGTACTGTGCCCATCATGTTCGCGTATGTTGTATTATGCCGGGCTTTACGGCAACTCCTTTGGCGAAAGCGGCAATTCCGGAAGAAGAGCTAAAGAAAAATGCTATGGGGACCTTACTTAGACGTATGGCTGAGCCGGAAGAAATTGCCAAGCCGATTGTCTTTTTGGCTTCGGATGCAGCAAGTTATATGACGGCCACAACGATAGAAGTATCAGGCGGTAGAAGCATGACCTTAAACCCCGGCTTTGCTTATGATCGCCTGAAAGAGGATATGGATTAATATCGTATTTGCTTTTTTGCAGTCTATTTCACCTCTCCTGTGATATACATGGTCATTCTGGCAGTGCAGATCGATCTATCTTCGTCGTCACGCACTAAGACATCCTGCACAACGGTCGTTCTGCCTTTATGCAGGGCATTGCACTCGATATAGAGCGTGCCGATTCCTGCCGGGCGAAGATAGTTGATATTTCCGGAGAGGGTGACATTGGTTACGCCGTAAGCATAGGCGGTCATACCGGAAACCATATCGCAAAGGGTGTAGAGCGCCCCGCCGTGGACGGCACCATAGTGATTCAGCATTTTTTCCGTTACTTCTATCTTGAAAAGACTGTGGCCGGGCTCGATTTGTAGCAGTTCAATCCGGTCAAATCCGGAGATGTCCTGCATATGCGCACGAATTCCCGCCATTACTTTCTCATTCATCATTTTACCCTTTCCTTTGCCCTTCCCTTTTCCCCTTATAAATGCTATATTGTCGGAGGATAATATAGCGTATTTTTATGAGGAAATATAGAGGTAAAAGATGATTGCTGCAAGTAATGTAACCTACAGAGTGGGTAAAAAGGCCCTCTTTGAGGATGTAAACATCAAATTCACGGAGGGAAACTGTTATGGGGTAATCGGTGCGAACGGTGCCGGTAAATCTACTCTTTTAAAGATTCTTTCCGGTGCACTGGAGCCGACTTCCGGAGAGATTATCCTGACTCCGGGACAGCGCTTGTCCGTTCTCGAGCAGGATCAGTTTAAGTATGACAATTACTCGGTTTTGGATACGGTAATCATGGGAAATAAGCGACTTTATGAGGTGCGTCAGGAAAAGGATGCCCTCTATGCCAAGCCGGATTTTTCCGATGAAGACGGTATTCGTGCGGCGGAGCTGGAAGGCGAGTTCGCCCAGATGGACGGGTGGAACGCGGAAGCGGATGCGGAGACCATGCTAAACGGTCTCGGAATCGAAACGGAGCTGCACCACAAGATGATGAACGAGCTGAAGGGCTCTGAAAAGGTAAAGGTTCTTCTTGCGAAGGCCCTTTTCGGAAATCCCGACATCCTGCTTCTCGATGAGCCGACAAACCACTTGGACCTTGTTTCCATTGAGTGGCTAGAGGACTTCCTCATTAACTTTGAAAACACCGTTATCGTAGTCAGCCA
The DNA here is from genome assembly GCA_916439225.1 of uncultured Oribacterium sp. Lineage (GTDB taxonomy): Bacteria > Bacillota > Clostridia > Lachnospirales > Lachnospiraceae > Oribacterium. The sequence continues at coordinate 275,365 of CAKAHF010000002.1, forward strand.
TGACCGTTATTTCTTAAATAAGGTTTGTACGAACATTGCCGATATCGACTACGGAAAGATTACTCTCTTTGCCGGAAACTATGATTTCTGGTTTGAGTCTTCCCAGCTTATTGTTCGTCAGCAGAAGGAAGCAAACCGAAAGAAAGAGGAGAAGATTAAGGAGTTACAGGAATTTATCCAGCGTTTCTCTGCAAACGCCTCGAAGTCCAAGCAGGCGACTTCCAGAAAGCGTGCTCTCGAAAAGATTGAGCTCGACGACATTAAGCCGTCTTCCAGACAGTACCCCTATATTCAGTTTAAGCCGAACCGGGAAATCGGAAACGATGTTTTGGAAGTGCATAATCTGACAAAGACCATTAACGGGGTAAAGGTTCTCGATAACATCAGCTTTATCTTAAACCGTACCGATAAGGTGGCTCTTGTAGGCCCGAACGAGCTGGCAAAGACTGTACTTATGCAGATTATTGCCGGAGAAATGGAGCCGGATTCCGGAGATTACAAGTGGGGACTGACCACGAGCCAGTCTTATTTTCCAAAGGACAACACGAAGGAGTTCAGCTCCGAGGATACCATTGTAGAGTGGCTTACCCAGTATTCCCCGGACAAGGATACCCAGTTTGTAAGAGGCTATCTTGGCAGAATGCTCTTTAAGGGCGACGACGGGGTAAAGAAGGTCAATGTCCTTTCCGGAGGAGAGAAGGTGCGTTGTATGCTCTCCAAAATGATGATTTCGGGTTCCAATGTCCTGATTCTGGATGAGCCTACAGACCACCTGGATATGGAGGCGATTTCCGCCTTAAACGACGGCTTAAAGAACTTTCCAGGAGTGATCATCTTTGCTTCCCGTGACCACCAGGTTGTGGAAACCACCGCAAACCGTATCATGGAAATCATTGATGGAAAGTTGATTGATAAGCTTACGACCTATGATGAGTATCTGGCATCCGATGAGGATATCAAGAAGAGATTTACCTATACCGTATCGGAAGATGATGCAGGAGATAACTAAAACTAGCTTGAATAGAGGACACAGTTTTAAGGCACTAAGTTTATAGAAGATATTATAAATATCTTCATATTTATGCTTTTCTGTAAATATAGTATAACTATTTATTAATGGAATTTATTTTTATTTACAAAGTATGTTACATTATGGTGAAGTACCCCTTTTGTAGATGGTATAGGGGTACTTTTTCATTTTTAAAAAAATACATATTTAAGTTACTGTTCCCTTTTTTTCTTGCTCTATAAAAAAACCAAAAAAATATTTATAAATATGGCTACTATGAGAGGTATTAAAAGAGATAACTTTGTTATCAATTTAATAGGAGGAAAAACACGAAAAAAATCAATACTAAATTTTTAGAAATTTGAAAAAAATATAAGTCATTAGTTCTCCAAGGGTTAGTATTGATGTAAAAAAATTAGGGGTGATTTTTTTGAGAGCGGATTGTCGCACTTTTTATACCATAGGTATATTTTTTCTCTTCAATTTTTACTTTTTAGGTTTTTTTCTTTTTTTACTCAGCAGATCTATTTGTGAAACATATAAAAAAATAATATACAATGGTAATAATTAGTTGAAATATAAAATGGATGATCTGAGCTGCTGAAGGACAATATAGGAATTTAATTGAAATACTCTGAGACACAATAAGAAATAAATCCAAAAAAAGTATAATACATAATGGTCCGCATAATCCTTTAAAAAAAGTTCAAAAATATTTTTTTAATCTAGGTATATTTAAATTAAATACATTTAATTTAAATATACCTAATTTAATTATATTTAAAAAAACTGATATATTCTCTCTCATGTAATCTGCACCAACAGCATTTGAAATGAGAGAATCTATTTTCGAGGGAGAGACTTTTTGCATTGATAAATATAAGATTTTTCTTTAATGGGTTTATTAATTTGTATAAGTTCATTACTGGTTGAGTAGTTCCAGATTTCAGCTAGACGTTTTTAAAACAAAAAGACGTCTAGAATTTTTACCCATACTGCCGCCGAAAATTGCAAAATAAAATAGATGGAATTGTATATAATATATCATCAAATAGATTATCAGTAGAAATAAATCTTCAATGGAAAAAAAGGCATTCCAAGGTTGTCTAATTGTAAATATTTTTAACCAAGATAACCAATTCTGTTCAAGACTTGTGCTCGGATTATCAGATGAATTCTTTAATAGAAAGAAATTAAATAATCCACTCGATACAAAAAAACTTAAAATGCCATATAATAATTTTTAGTATTGTAGGTTTTTTTAGAGGAAGAAAAGTATTTCAAGATAGCGAATATAATCTTGAACCATTGATGTAGAAATTCCTCTATTTTTCGAGTATTACTTTTTAACGTATAAATGGAATTGTCAATTTCATACATTGAAGCATGTCTATTATTTAGTATATAACTATTTTTTTGATACCATTTAAGATATTCATCATCGATAAGTTGAAAAGAAAAAGAACCTAATAACTTCTTATTTTTAGCTTTTAATACTTTTATAAAAATGCACATCAGCACAAGAGAAACAGTAAAAATAACTTTAACTATATTCATACATTCTCCTTTAATAAATCGCAATAATAATAGTTTATTCTTTCCACTGCAAATGATGTAACGCTCCTTCCTTACTTAAAAAGGGGAAATCCTGCTGCCGCAATGCTTCATACAGGATGATCGCCACGGAATTAGAAAGATTTAAGGAACGAGCTTCCTCCAACATAGGAATGCGGATACACTGTTCCTCGTTATCCACTAGAATTTCTTCCGGAATACCGGCGGATTCCTTTCCAAACATAATGTAATCATTTTCGGAAAAAGAGACCTCCGTATAAGTTCTTTTTGCCTTCGTGGTCGCGTACCAGATTTTGGGCCTTGCGCCGGGAACTTCACCGGAGACAGTCTCTATTTTTCCCTTATCCTCCAGGCTGTTTAAAAAATCTTCATAACTTAAATATTCCTTTAGCCGTAAATGCTCCCAATAGTCCATGCCGGCTTTTTTGATATTTTTGCTGTTCAAAATAAAGCCGTAGGGCTTAATCAGGTGGAGCCTTGTGTTCGTCGCAACGCAGGTGCGTCCAATGGCTCCGGTATTAAAGGGGATTTCCGGTTCATGCAGTACAATGTTCATTTCTTTATCCAATCTATTCATTAAAAGCGTAAATGCTTTTCCAAGCAGAGAACTAATCTTAGCCCTTCGCTTCTCTCCGTTCTGCAAGCTTTTTCCGCAGTTTTTCTGCAATACTTTCTGCGGCAAGATGTCCTATTGCCTGATATTTTACAGTGTCGTATTCGTTTCCGCTATGTTTTGCCTTTATGGAATCACTTCTGCACCAGTAGGGGCAATGCGTACGAGAATCTCCATTCTGCAATCTCGATAGGTCATCCTCGTCAAAAACAGCCATACAAGCTGCTTCCTCTTCCTCTTCATCATAGGAATAATTTCTGCAATCCTCACAATCGTCCATAATTTTGCTCCTCATTTTTCATCCAATTCATGGATAAGGTTTTTTGCTATATCCGCTATAGAAAATGCCGCTTTTACCGCTTTCTCTCCGAGGGTGCTCTCCATGTTTCCGGGTCACCTTTCACCGAGGGGCAGAGGTCATTAAGATAACAAGATTCACATTTCGGCTTTTGAGAAGTGCAAAGCGTACGGCCAAGCGCAATGATATGTGTGTTCCAACGAATCCAAAATTCCTTAGGAAGCACTTCCATAAGCTGAAACTCGGTCTTTGTCGGATCGGAGGAATCGGCAAGCCCCAAGCGATTGGAAATTCGCTTCACATGGGTGTCTACAACAATAGAAGGGATGTCAAAAATATTCCCTAAAATCAAATTTCCCGTCTTTCTTCCCACACCGGGGAGAGCGGTAAGAGAGTCAATGTCCTTCGGAACCTCTCCGCCGTGCTTTTCTACTAAAGCAGCTGCGCAGGCTTTGATGTTTTTCGCCTTATTGTGATAAAAGCCGGTGGAATGAATATCTTCTTCCAGCTCTTTCAAATCGCAGGAAACAAAGTCCTCCAAGCTTTTATACTTCTGAAAGAGCTTTTCCGTTACCATATTGACTCTGGCATCGGTGCACTGCGCTGATAAAATGGTTGCAAAAAGCAACTGCCAGGCATTTTCCGCCTCCAAAAAAATCATAGGGTGGTCGCCGTAATGGGCATCAAGTCTTGCCATGATTTCCCGTACGCGGGCTTCTCGTTTTTTCTTACTTTCTCTTGCAATAAACATATTTCTTCTTTCTCTAAAATCGAAAGTCACAAAGTGGTATTTTTATGACTTATAAATCAAAGGAAATATTTCTACCTGTTGCCTGATATTGATAATAGTGAACTCCTGCAGCATCCAGCATTCTTTTTGATGCCCGCACCGAGGGGGTATCCGCATATTTATCTTCACGAAAAACCAGAGTCTTAATTCCTGCTTGAATAATGGCTTTTGCACATTCATTACAGGGGAAGAGGGTGACATAGATTTTTGCCCCCTCTAAGGAGCCGCCCCTATAGTTCAAAATGGCATTCAATTCCGCGTGCGTCACATAGATATATTTGGCATTGTAGGGATCGTTCTCCGCCTGCATTTTCGTCCAGGGGAAAATATCATCGGAGCAGCCCTTCGGAAAGCCGTTATAGCCCATGGAAAGGATTTTATTATCGGAAGAGACAATGCAAGCCCCTACTTGCGTAGAAGGATCTTTGGAACGGCGAGCGGAGAGCTCGGCAATGCCCATAAAGTATTCATCCCAAGAGATATAATCGCTTCTTTTTTCATTTTCACTCATTTTATTCCTCACTTTTTAAGTACCGTTCTACTTAAGCACATACAACATAGCTTATGCCATAGATTCGACAGACAATGGCAAATAATCTCTTAATAAAGAAAATCATTGCTTTTCTAAAGTAAGGCTAATCATAGCAAAATAGCGGAAAAATGAAAAGAGATTCCCCCAATATCCATTTTTCTCCAAAAATGAAAAAGTAAATTCTAGTCCTCAGTCTATCAGTAGATTTTACTTCTGCACAGTTGATATTTTCTCTTTCACACTACTCATGGTATGTTTAATGCTCCTTCTGACAGCGATGGAAGGAGATTATTATGAGTAAAATTATTCCCGGTAACCAAAAGCATCTTTCTTTAGAAGACCGACTCTTTATAGAGCAAAGTCTAAATCAAGGGCTTTCCTTTAAGGAGATTGCCAAGTACCTCTGCAAAGATCCTTCTACCATTTCTAAGGAAGTGAAGAAACACCGAGCATCAAACTGGTATCACAAGGGCAGCTTTCTGAACAAAAAGAACTTCTGTGTTCATCGTTACCAGTGTCGTAAAACAAATGTCTGTAAGAAGATTATTCTTTGTGGGATAAAGTGCACTTCTTGTCCTAGTTGTAATCAAACGTGTAAGGACTTTGAAAAGGAATTCTGTAATCGCTTAATGAAGGCTCCCTACGTATGTAATGGTTGCTCACAAAAGCTTCATCTCTGTAGTATCGCCCATAAATATACCTATGATGCCAGATTTGCTGATAGAAAATATAGGGAAACCCTTAAGGACTCTCGTCGAGGTATAAATCTTTCCGAAAAGGAAGCAAGAGAAAAAGACAACATCATCACACCACTTATCGCAAAGGGGCAATCACCTTACCAGATTTTAGTGAATCATCCGGAATTACAGATGTCTGTTCGCACCATGTACTCCTACATTGACCAAGGAATTTTTAGCTCCAAAAATATCGATTTAAAACGAAAAGTGACATTCAAACCAAGGAAATGCCATAAAACACAGATTTCAAACCGTGAAATATTTCATGGTCGAAGCTATGAGGACTTCTTGAAGCTTGGATTAAATGCTTTTGTAGAGATGGATACCGTTCATTCATGCAGAGACTCACAAAAAACTCTACTAACTTTTTTCTTTACAGAGGAAAAACTTTTCCTGGCTTATCTGTTAAATCGATGTACAAAGGGAGCAGTCAAAGCAGTCTTTGACCGTTTAGAAAAGGCGTTTTTGAGGATGTTTTTTGACTTTCAATCTATCTTTGAATATATCCTAACAGACCGAGGCTCGGAGTTTGGAGATCCTGTCGCTTTAGAAACAAATCCCAATGGGATACAACGTAGCAGCATTTATTATTGTGATCCCTATGCGTAGTGGACAAAAAGGGGGCTTAGAGCAAGCCCACACCATGCTCCGCATGATTCTTCCAAAAGGATCTTCTTTTTGCTTTTTCTTACACAATGGGATGTGAATCGGATTGTAAACCACATCAATTCCACGCCAAGGGAAAGCTTAAATGGAGATACTCCTTATCAAAGGGCACTAAACCGATATGGAGAAGATGTCTTAAAAGCACTTCAGCTCGGACCCATTCATCCTGACGAGGTTTGTCTGAGGCCCAAGCTGATTCGCTTTAAGTAACCCAACAACCCAAAACCGATCTGCTGTCAGACAGGGCAAAAACTTTTACATTTTTCGATATAGCCAGTGGAATTTAGTCCTACACACGACTTGTCCTGTGGCTTATTTCCCATGTCCGGAAAGAGATTTTTTGAGGTTGTTATGCACTATTATAGCAAAATCAGGCAGAAATGAAATTTCAAACTGCCTGATTTTAGGGATTTTTTAAAGCTAGGTAGAATTTACCTCTGCACTGGAATTTACTTTTTCAATTTAGTTATCCATTTTTCTAAGAGTCTTGAATTTTAAATCCATTTATGCAAAAAAGCTTAATTTTTTTCGTATTTCTGTCGATACAGTATTAGCTAATGCAATACAAAATCTCTCAGAGGAAATCATACCCAAGGAGGGGGAATTCATGAAAAAAAGATGGACACAGTCCGGGAAGCTTCGATTTTTCTCAATCGGCGTCATAATTATGTTACTTCTTACTGCAGTCGCTACTATTTGCAGCGCTGTAACAATGCGTCAGGCTCAAAATGCTTGCGAAAAAAGATTTGCTCTTGTTCTGGCAGCAAGGCAGTTCGCTACTGCCAGCGTGGATTTAACAAGACATGCCAGGTCTTATGCCTCGACCATGGATACCCGATTTAGATAAATATAATAACGAAATCAATAGCTATAAGAATCGTGAAAAAGCAAGAGAAATCATGAATCATTACGGTCTTAATACCGTGGAAGAAAATGCAATGCACACAATGGAGCTCACTTCTGCACATCTTGCAGATTTGGAAACGCAAGCCTTTGACTATGTAGCCAAAAAGGACGCTAACAACGCAAGAGAGCTTCTCTACAATGAGGACTATATGCAGGGTGAAGCCGAAGTGCAGAAGCAATATACCATCTTCTATAACAGCATTACAGAGAGAACCGAGCGGATGATGATGGAGGCAAAAAGCTTATCCGCCGTAGTCACAGGAATCAGTATTATGCTCTTAATCCCTTCTATTATCTTTGTTTTTATTATGATGCTCTTTGTAAAGAGGGAATTAATGAACCCCCTCGTAGCAATTAGGGACTGTATGCAACGCCTTTCTGATGGGCATCTCTTGGATACGCACCTTAAGCTTCCGGTGGACAATACCGAAGTGGGAACTACCGTTGGGGCGATAAAAGAAATGACGCATCGGCTGAAAGCCATTATCGGAGATATGCATTCTCTCCTTTTTGCCATGGCAGACGGAAACTTCTGTGTTAAGAGTAGCTGCAAAGAGATGTATGTTGGAGACTATCAAAAAATATTTGATTCTTTGGCGCAGATACACAGTAAATTAAAAGATGCTCTATCAGAAGTGGAAAAGTCGTCTACTTACGTTAATGATTCAGCTAAGGAAGTTTCCAGGGGCAGTGAAATTCTGGCGCAGAGTTCTACGGAACAGGCAAGTTCCATTGAAGAACTTTCGGCAAATATCTCCGATGTCTCCGATAAGATTAAAACCAATGCGGAAAATGCAGGCTTGGCGACAGAACTTTCAAATGCTACAGAAGCTATGTTAAAAGATAGCAGTGAGCAAATGAATGCTTTAAGCCATTCCATGAATGAAATTAACGGAACCGCACAGCAAATCAGCAGTATCATCCAAACCATTGACGATATAGCCTTTCAGACCAATATACTGGCTCTAAATGCCGCAGTGGAGGCTGCCCGTGCAGGAGAGTTTGGAAGAGGCTTCGCGGTAGTTGCGGACGAAGTACGAAATCTTGCGGGAAAGTCGGCAGAGGCAGCCAAAAACACAACTGCACTAATTGAAAATACAGTTCGTTCTATTCAGGATGGAACAAAAATGGCGGACCAAGCGGCATCCTCTCTGGAAAAACTGGTCAAGAGTTCCCGCCAGATGAACACAAAGATTACGGAGATCTCGGAATATTCCAACAGACAGGCCGAGACCGTAAGTGGCATAGAACAAGGAGTTGAAATGATTTCTTCCGTTGTACAAAACAATTCCGCTTCTGCACAGGAATTGTCCGCAACCAGCGAAAGGCTCTTTGAACAGGTACAGAGTTTAGAAAAGGTTCTAAGCATTTCACACTTTAAACCTAGATATCCGATGATTGTTTTTTTCATTTTTCATTCCTTACCCCCTCCTTCTCCCTATTTAGGAAAGGAGGGGATTTTTTTATGAAAAGCAAAAAAGTCGTTGACAAGGACAATAGGGGTATAGTAATATATCGTTCGTGCCTTGAAAATTAAACAAAGTACAATTTGCGGGTGTAGTTCAATGGTAGAATGTCAGCCTTCCAAGCTGAACACGTGGGTTCGATTCCCATCACCCGCTTTTTTGCCCAGATAGCTCAGTCGGTAGAGCAGAGGACTGAAAATCCTCGTGTCACTGGTTCGATTCCGGTTCTGGGCATTGTGCGCGAGTGGTAGAGTGGTACTATGTCTCCTTGCCAAGGAGAAGGTCGCGGGTTCGATTCCCGTCTCGCGCTTGCTACCACCAATAGTGTTGGAAGTTACAAAAAAAGGGGCTTTGGAGAGGTCCTTTTTTTGTGCTTCTAGTTCGGGTTGAATAGTACATTTAAAATGTACTATTCAACTTAGATAGCAATGAATCCTTTTCTTCCAGGTCAAATATGTATTTATAGGTTGTCTCTACATTTCGATGTCCTAGTAAGGATTGTATTGTTTTAACATTAAAGCCATAGTAGTTAAGCTTTGATGCGTAGGTTCTACGTAGTGCATGGGATGATTTTAAAGGACTGATACCTCGTATTTTTTGGTATTTATATAGCCTGTGATTTAGCATAGATGTGGTTATTAATTTACCATCCTGATAAAAAATATATTCTGATTTTTCCGATAGCTCCTTAATTACATCTAATACTTCCTGCGCTTTTTCCGGAATAGGAATAATTCTATCGCTTGAATCTTCCTGTCCACTACGTGCAGTTTTAGTATATTCAACCACTTTATAGCAATGATTACCATGAGCATCAATACTCTTTTCGTATTGCCGTTGGATATGAATTTTATTATCGCAAATATCACTCCATTTAATAGCAAGTAGTTCTCCAACACGTAATCCCATAAATAAATTGAATTGAATAGCAAGTGGGACAAAGCTCCCAGAATCTTTAAAATCTTTCTTGCACTCCTCTAATATAATAAATTCTTCATGTAAAAGAAAGACTTTTTTTCTTGCATTATTTCTTTTTTTAGCAAGAGTTCTGCTAGTTGATTTTATTTTATCTATGATATTTTCTGAAACATATTCATGAACGAGAGCTAAGTGAAAAACTCCTCTTAGAATGCTGCGTATATTGCTCCATTCTTGGGTTGTAAGCTTTGGAAAGTCTTTTATTAATGAATTAGCCCATTCTTCAATAATGGAGAGACTAATATCTTTTAACTCATATTCTATCCATTTTGAGTGTGCAATATATTTTTCATATCGTTGTTTGTGCCGGAGGATAGTAACGTCTTTTAGATTAGTTTTTTTGAGAGATTCTATCCACTCAGCATAACAATATTTAAATGTATGAATCATTTATTCTCTCCCTATAGATAATTCATTATATATATTATATATAATATTGCCTGCATTGTAAATATATTATATATATTTTTATTTTTAGATTTTTATACTAAGTATATGATAGATAGATGAATATTGCTACTTTAATATATATTTAATCATGTTCACAAATTGTTCACAAAAAAATATCTCTTAAAAAAACAAATTAAAAAAAGTACTCTACAATGGCTTTTTAATAAGACTTCGGCGAGTTCACTATTTTGTTCGCTTATGTTCTTTGTATTATGTTAAAATTCTACAATAGATAAGTTTGTATACATTTATATTATTATTTTGAAAGGATACAGACTATGGAAGAGCTGAATAGTACACTAAATGCTACAGAATCAACTCTAGAATCATTAAATCGGATTCTTACTGCTATACTAGAAAGACTTATCCTAGAGTCAAAAAAAGAGCAAGATAAAAGTGTTTTAAATAGACTTAAATCCTATGCTGAGCAGGGTGGGAGGATATATTCGATTCCGATAAATCGCAAGTCACAAGAATTGTTTGAAAATTCTTTAAATACTGAACGTGTGCTTGCTTATAAATGTGAATCGGTTGAGGATCCGGGGAAATACCAGTACCTTGTAAGAGATTGTGATGTTACTAAAATGTTGCCATACGTCAAAGAATCAATGTCTTTAGCACATGGCAATACTAATCAAAAAAATAAGTTAAGTGATCATAAATATGTTGCTAATAAAAAACTCGATGATGTTTTAACTAAAGCAGAAGTAAAACTTTCTGCGAAAGAAAAAGATAGGGCTTTAAGAAAAGCAAGAAATAATGATAAAAGAGGTAGAAAATATGAACGATAAATTTTCTTTAGATATGGTAGGCATTCGGCTTATAACAGATAAAAAGCTTTACTCTGATACTGCACTTACTTCTCCTGAAAAAGCAGTGGATCTTATCGGCCAAGAAATTGCATCATTTGATCGAGAAGCTGTTGCTATAATTAATTGCTCTACAGCCCTTAAACCTATTAACGCTCATATTGTTTCGATTGGAAGTATAGATACATCCATTGTATCTCCAAGAGAAGTACTTAAAGCGGCTATTTTATCTAATGCTGCTGGTTTTATCCTTATGCACAACCATCCATCAGGTACTTTAAAACCATCAAAGCAAGACTTTATAATGACTGGAAATTTATTCTTTGCCGGTGAATTAATGAGTACTCACTTGATTGATCATATTATAGTTGGTTATAATAACGGAAAACTTGATTTTCATTCATTCACACAACATGACGAATTTAATATTGCTAAAGAAGCTTTCAAACAATCTAGTAGTTTTGCTAACTATTTTAGAGAGCCTTCTCAAAACAATATTGTTAAAGCATCTAAGAATCTTTCAGAGGTACTTTCTAAGTATAAAAGCAAAGAGCCACATCAAGCTTCTGGGAAAAAAGAACATATATAATATATTTACAATATAGAAAATATGTTATATTATATATATAACATATTTAACATATTTAAAAGAAAGGAGCTTAATATGGGAAAGGATTTACAAGATTATCCAAAGAATGAAAATAGTGAAACCCTTATGACAAAAAAAGAGTTAGTAGACTACTTTAATAGCAAGCCGGTGGATGAAGATATATATTTAAACATTTCTTTTTCTGATGAGAAGCAAACTTTTGATCAGGAATTCACACAAGAAGAAATAAGTAAGATATATAAATAGTTTCATCTAATTGAATTGGACGAATAGACTCGGTACTGGACTGAGTCTATTTTTATATTATAAGGAGGAAATAATGGCTAAGCTTAAAGAAAAAGAAGAACAAAAAAACGCTCTTGAGAAAGTAAATATGAATATCAGGTATATTGACAGCTTACAAAAAGGATTGTGTAACCCCGTTATAAATATTGAGGTAGATAAAAAGATAAAGAGCCTGGCATTAGAAGAAACTATGAGAACATTTGTTATTAATAGCTTTATCAAATCATTGAAAAAAGATGTTAAAAGACTGTGTAAAAAATTCTCATTTGAGCTTGAGGAGGAGGATCTTAAAATTTTAAATTGTGGTTCTTCAAAAGAGCAGCCTAATGAAATTGAAAGCCAGGGTGAAGTAAATTCAGAAGAAGTTTAATGTTATATATATAATATTAAAGCACAATGTAATATATTAAATATATGATAGATAAATAGGAGAATGTAAAAGAGAATATGAACTGTCCTCATGGAAGATCCACAAATATGTTACTGGGTGAAAATTTATCTATAACATATAATACTAATCCGTATAACAAAAAAAATATTCCTGCAAATGGATTGGGGTGGCTACATACATTAGTTATCGGTGGAACCGGAACAGGAAAATCCAGATATTATGTAAAGCCTAATATATACTCATTACCGACAGATCCAGTAACAGGAAAAGCAATATCTATGGTAATTACAGATCCGAAAGGAGAGCTGCTAAATGATTGTGGAACATTTCTAAAGAACATGGGTATGAAGTTCGAGTATTTAATCTTTTTGAAATGAATAAAAGCGATTGTTATAATCCCTTTGCTTATATCAGAACTCAACAAGATATATCGGTTCTTGTTGGAGCAATTGTAGAAAATATGACAAATGGCAAAGATCAAGGAGATCATTGGTCTACTACAGCTACGTACGTATTAACTTCTATTTGTTCCTATGTGTACTATGAGATAGATTATAGCGAAGCTAACCTTTCTTCTGTTGTATCGCTTCTTGAAACCTGGTCGCCTACAGATGATAAGTCATCTATATATGATGCAATAATGGAAGATTTAGAAGAAGAAAAAGGATCTGATCATCCGGCTCTTATGTACTACCATAAAATAACAGCTCGGGGAGAAGAACTTGGATCTATATTATCTACTGCATCAAAATGTCTGGGCGTATTTGCGCAAAGATCTATACGAATCATGACAAATACAGATAGTATGGAGCTTGACAAAATTGGTGATCGTCCGTCTGCGCTCTTTGTAATAACTCCTCCTGATACGAAGGTGTTTAATTTTCTCGTATCTTTAATGTATTCTCAGCTGTTTACTGTATTAACAAGCAAGGCCAATAAGGAATACAAAGATTTCGGGCAGACTTTACCACATAAGGTTTGGATGATTCTTGATGAATTTGCTAACACGGGAAAGATACCAGAGTTTGATGTAAAAATCACTTTACTACGAAGTGTAGGAATATTTTGTTCCATCATTGTCCAGGCTCCGTCACAAATTGAAGCGCTGTACGAAAAAACAGCAGGAACAATAATGTCAAACTGTTCTATTACCCTTTTTTTAGGTTCTTCAGGAAATACTAGCAAGGATGATAGTGCTGCGAACTTTATATCTAAAAACTTAGATTATAAAACAATCAGAACAGAATCATATTCTATATCGTACCATAAAGGCGATAACACACCACAAATTAATACTTCCGTACAAGCACAAAAAAGAGAATTAATGACACCTTCGGAAGTAAAAAGAATGAAAAGTGATGAATGCATTATTTTACTAGGTGGACAATTTCCGATTCTGACAAAAAAGCGACAGCAACTTGAGTCTTGCATGAATTACGATATAGCAAAAGAAATTAAAGACTCTCACCCTTCTTTTGAAAGACACACAAAAGATACATATCGCCTGGGGCGTTCATATTCTGAAGGAATTAGGAAAATACAGGATAAAGCCCGGGCTGAAGAAATAGCCTTTAAAGAAGAATTTGAAAAGATTGATGAGATGGAAAGAATGGATAGTAAAAATGCTGCGCAGCTAAGAAATTCAGTGGTTCCACTAGAAAAGACTCCAAATCTTAAAGGGGTTGGAGGAATTGTGCTGCAGGAAGAAATTTATAAGGAGGAGGAATTAGAACCAGTATGGTAAAGAAGAAAAAAATTAGCATATGGACTATTTCATATTTGATTATTCTTTTGTTAATGTCGCAGTGGTTTGCATCGCATCTTTCATTATGGGAAAGAAGTATAGGTAGCTTTGATATCTTACAATTATCTTCTGTAGTTAATTACTTTGGCATTGTTCCATTTATACCAAAAATATTTTTCAATATTTTTGCTTTAGAAAAAACATCTTATTTGGTTGTTTATTCTTGTTTTTTTATCTATCAAGTCCTATCCAGCTTAAAGGTAGAAAGACCAAAAGGAGACAAAGCCACAAAAGGTATAGAATACGGATCAAATCACTTTATGTCTAAAGTTGAAATAGCGGAGTATAAAAAAGAAAGAATGACGAAGGACTTTCCCTATAGTAGGGATTGCCGGATAGATGCATTTTAAAAGAGAGGAAAAACAAATGAAAACAGTTAATGTAGTAAAGAAGATTAAAAGAGACATTGTTAGTAAAATTGAGAGATTTGCATTGATATTTTCCTTAATTGGATTTAATCTATGTACAATAGTCTATGCGGAAGACAATAATGAAATTATCAAAGGAACTGTCACTGACATATTTAATTTTATACAGGTCGGATTTTTCATATCCGCCCTTATAACCGGATTGATGGCAGGCAAAAGCTATAGCGATTCTCAAACAAACGACGATCCCGGCGCGAATAAAACATTTAGAGGACAGGTTACAGCTGCTTTGGTTCTTCTAGCTATAGCTATTGGTGTGACCGTATTTAGGGATAGAATCATCAAAATTATAATCAAGGAATAAAACATCAGGAGGTATTTATGATTACCTTAGCCATATATTTTGTAATATACTTAATTGTTGTATTAATTCCATATTTTTTTCTTTCTGATGTATCTAAGGCTTTATTTGGAATAGAATTTCCACAACCATCAATGGGACTATTGTTTCTGAGCTTTTTGTTTTTTCCCATTATTATAAAGCTATTAAAAATTTCATTCAAAATTTTAGTAGCTGCTATTACTTTTCTTCTTGCTGGCTTTATTTCAATTTTAACTTTTTCCGCTTAAAAGAGGATAATGTAAAATCAAGTGAAGTATTGGAGCTTAAAGAAGATGAAATACCCATTGAAATTAGAGATTCCGTTCTAGAATAAATGGATTAAGACTTTTTCCTGCTAAATGATAAAAATAGATTCTGCCTAGAAGCAGAATCTATTTTTATTTTCAAAAAAGGAGGTTTATGCTAAGAATTTTAGAAAATCTTTGTTTGTCATATAAAGACGAAATAAAAGGGCTGTATAGCACTAAGCAGCTTAGTCTTCATAAACATAGAACTTTTAAATCATCATTGATTTTAGCAGTTATAGTAAGTGCGTTAATTTTATTTGGAGTTCGTGCTATGACTTATGCTGCAGAAGATGATGCTAATTTTTTTGTCACTAGAGATGAGACAGAGGGAAGTATCATTAAACCGGTAGAGAATGATTCTACAGAGACTAAAGATGAACTTACAGGCGCAGAAAAATTTATTCAGAATACTATGCTGGGGACTATTCTTTCTACCGAGGAAGAAGATGCATTTATGGCTCCGGCTACTCTTTTAAAAAACTCATACGGCTACTTGAATTATGCCATGACAGGGGATGGTGGTGATACAACTATGGATGGTGCAGCTGATTTTGAAGGCCTTACCAATCTTGATTTTTATAAATACATACAAGGGTTTTCTCTAATACTTATGTTTACCCTGTTTTTTTATGAACAATCAGAAGAGTATATTGGAAATTTTGGAGACGTTTCTGTAGAAAATAATTCGGCCGTATTTAAAGTTGATTCTGGCCGTATTTTTTATATTTAATATTCAAAAACTACTTTCGGGATTTTTACTTTTATCCAAAGTGTTATGTGAAAGCATTTCTTTAAGTCTATCTTCCGGGCAAATTACTATAGTTGATCAATTAAAAGACCAGTTGACACAAGAAATGGGATTTAATAGGGGAAAAGGTCTTTTAAGTAATGTTAAAAATATTATACCATTTTTATCTGCAATAATTATGCTAGCTGGACCATATATAGTAGCTCAAATTACAAATGTTGGAATGTTTTTTGTGGCTTTCCGGAGACTGTTAGAGCTTGCATGCCTAACTTTGTTTGCTCCTTTTGCTTTTTTTGATATCTACAAAGGCGCAAATTCTCAAGCTCTTCGTTTTATAAGAGGTTATTTAGGGATATGTTTTCAGGCGGCTGCAATAATGGCAGTTTTAGCGGTTTCTTCCATAGCTTGTGGAGTTGTTTTTCAGCAATATTTTGGCTCTATTGATACAACAAAAGGTGCAGTAGATATATCAAAAGTAGCCTGGACAATGGTGGCAATTAAACTTGCTCAACTAACTACCGTAGGAGGAACAGCGCAAATAACAAGAAAAATATTTGGAGGGGACTAGGCATTATGGATTTTGATATGAAAGATTTTGAGGAACTTAAGCAAGATATAAACTTAACAAGGGATCAACTTGAAGACTTAAACAACTTGAGAAAAAACGTGCGTGAATTGCAGAGAATTCGTGATGAGGCTACAAAAGATATTGCAGAAATATATTCGCATTTATTAGACGAAGGCCTTTATACCGGGGAAGTCCTAACTGAGATTCAATGCTTTTTTCAAAACTTGGGTAAATCGAATTTAGCTGAAAATGATTCTAATGTGGAGGACAAATTAGATGGCAAGCAATAGTTTTGAATATGGAGTTCAAAACATTAAATATGATGGCCAGAGGACTTCTATTCCTAAAGAAATTAACAACGTCAAGGACAAATTGGTAGGGAATTTCTCCATTAGAGAATGTTTTTTTATAGTAACTGCCATAGTTGTTTTTTATTTTACTTTAAAGTTTTTTTCAGGTATTTCTTACTTAAAGGAATATAGTTTAATCATATCTGCAATATTGTCCCTTATTCCAATTGGCATAGGATTTTATAAGGTTAATGGATTTACTATGTCAGAATTGTTTTTATTTCTTAACGTGAATCTCAGGTTAAGTAGCCCTAGCCGTTATCCTACTATGAGAAATGAATATGAAAAGTTGGAGGCTATTCATTTTTCTAAGCAAAAGAAATTCAAGGAGAAATGGAGATTTCGCAGAAAGAAATTGAAATTTACCAAAGCAAGAGGGAGGTAATGATGTTTCCTTTTAAGAGAAAACATAAAATTAAACCGCTTAAAGGCTATGTTCCAGTAAAGGGATTTTATCAAGAACTGAATATATTACAAACAGATTCCGGGTTTAGTAAGTTATTTAAAATTAAAGAGATAGATGAACTATGTCAGAAGAAATATGAGGATAAGTTATTAGAATATTTCTTGCTTTTTCTAGAAAAGGTTAAAGGGAAAAAGTATAAAACCAAGCCATTCATTCAGATTTATTCACATGAAAAATCTACTTACATTTTATGTAATCTTGATATGAGGTATGTTGAAGATGCGGAACAGATATTTTTGGAATGTGAGGATCAAGGATTAAACGTGGTTCCTTTAACTGAATGGTTTTCGCTTATACAATCTCATTTTAGAATGATGGATAGGACAGATTCCTTTCAGATTGGAAAAAAATTCTATTTAAGAGACTTATCTCCTATGCCATCGGACATTATTGAAAAAGAGAAGGATAATCTTTTTAAATCTTTATCTCTTAACAATAAATACGTGAAAACAGTTATGATAGATAGCTTTCCGGAAATCCTTTCTCATGCCTTTTTGACAGAAATCTTAAAACTAGGGACAACAATATCTATATTTTGCAATGCAGTAGATGAAGAAGTTTGCATTGCTGAGCTAAAAAAAGGTTCTTTATCTCTCTCTGAAGAGAAAGTCACTATATTACAAAAAGAGCTGGAAACAAAATCTTTATATAATCTGCAGATATATATCAGTATAGTCGGAGAATGCGAAGAGGATGTAAAAAAACAATTTATGGCATTAAAGGAAATGGCAGCATCTTTTGCAGTTAAGATTAATAGTTTAAATACGCAGCAAACTAAAGCTTTTTGTTCTTCAAGCCCTTTGGGGAAAAATTATATATCTTCTTTTAAAGCAATTAGCAAGGAAAGAATTCTTTCTTTTTTTCCATTTTCTTATATTCAGCACTACGAAAAAGGCGTTTATTATGGAAAAGATGAATATGGAAGAAAGATTTACTTTGACAGGATGTCTACCAAGCTAAATGGATTTTTATTATCCTCCAATCGCAGCACACTGCTAAGAACTATTAAAGAAGAATGTAAATATTTCTTGCAAAAGGGAAAGAGAGTAGAAATTTATACAACACAAGAGATTCCTGAGTTGGGAGAATTTTCTTCTATTCAATATCCTGGAACTTTATTTTCCGGAGTGCAGGAAGTAGATAGAGAAATTCTTCGGTATGTTACAAGAAAGATTTTTGGTTTTCAAGGTCAAATAAAGCGAGAGCATAAAGAGATTTTTAACAGAATAATTGATGGATTAGATAATATTTCATTTTCTGCTTTTAAAGAAAGACTTAAAGACGAATCTATTACCTTATACAAAAGAATTGAATTTCTTTCTCTTCAAAGTGAGGTTATAGGAAATTCTAACGTAGATGCGGTGGTACGCATTATTGGAGCAAAATCTCAATCAAGTTATGAGAAAGTTGCAAGAATGTTTTCTGCTATCGCAGATTCTAAAGCAGATGCCGTTTATATATTAGACGGAGAAGAGCTTGTCGGAACCAATCTTCCGGATATTTTCTTTAAGAAAGATTTTTTATTATCTATCTGTTCTTTAAGAAGTAGAGATACCAATGGAAACAAAAAAATGCTGGATTCAACGAATTTTTCTCATCATATAAAGGCTGCACCTTTTTTCCAAATTGGATATTTAGACAGTCAAGATAGAGTGGCTTTAAACCGTGTTTTTTCCTTTAACAAAAAGCAGAAGATGAGTATTAACGATCCGTCTGAAAATACCGGGATTTATCGCTTTCAAGATTTTATAAAGACATACTATAATACCGGGAAAGGAGATTGAGTTGAACAAGTCATTAAAGAAAGAGCTTTTACACATTCCACATTTTAGCATTACAGATAGTATTCCAATGCGTAGTATATCTGAGGATGGAATTATTGAAGTACGAAAAGGTCTTTATTCTAAGACCTATAAAATGCAGGATATAAATTTCAATCTAGCAAAATTAGAGGATAAAGTAGATATCTATATGAATTGGAGAGAAGCTTTATCCTCTTTTGATATTGATAATAGAGTTCAAATCACGATTATCAATAGAATTCTAGAAAGTGATTCTATGATTAAAGATGTGCTATTACAAGAAGCTGGAGACGGATATGATGATTTCCGAGAGGAGTATAATGAAATAATCCGGGATAATGTCCACAAGGAAAAAAATGTACTTAGAGAAAAGTATATTACGATTACGGAAGAAAAGGATTCATTAGAAGATGCTATAAATGAATATAATTCGGTTGAAGAAAATATTTTTTCTCCACTTGAAAAGATGCACGTTTATCTAAATTCATTGGACAGAACGGAAAGATTAACTTTACTAAGAAGTCTTTATAATCCGGATTCAGACCAGGATATAGAGGAAATATCGGTAAATGGAGAAGCTATCTCTGCTTTTAATTTAAATAATTTATATGGCCAAGGCCTAGATATTAAAACGTATGTTGCTCCTTCATCTATGGAATTTTTTTCTAATTATTTTAAAATTGGAGATAAATTTGGAGCCTGCCTTTCTGTCCTTTCTTATCCTTCAGCTATCCCGGATAAATTTCTTACTGAGCTTTCTGAGAGAAAATTTGACTGTATAGTGAGTTTTAATCTTAAGAAGATAGATAAAGCTACATCTTACAAAATGGTGAAAAACAAGCTTCTCAATATTGAGGGTGATGCTGCAGCTATGCAATCAAAAACCTTTTTTATTCCATATACCACAAAAAGAGATTTGGATAATACAGAAGAAATGCTTGACGATCTTTCATCTAGAGATCAAGACTTATGGGAAGTACAATTCCATATTACAGTTTTTGCAAATACATTAACTGAAGTGAAAAAACACATTGATACGATTAGAGATAGGTGTCGTTCAAAGGGGGTTGGTTGCCAAAGAGTATCTACGAATGTAGAGCAAGTTTTCAACTCTTGTCTTCCTTTTGGACAAGACCAAAGCGGAAGAAAAAGAACACTAACAACTGAGGCCATTGCAGGATTTATCCCTTTTTCTGCTCAAGATCTTAGACAAAAGCTTTCTGGAATTTATCGTCCACAATATTTTGGCATTAACAAAGCCACAAAATCCTTGATTTCATATAGTCGATCTTCCGGAGATTCTTACAATATGTTAAGACTAGGATTTACCGGTTCCGGAAGTCTATGTTTACGAAATTCCAGCAGCTTTCAAATTTTCTTCTAGATCCTGGAGCAGACATTATTTGTATAGATCCGATGGGGGAATATGGAACATTATGCAAAGCATTAGGCGGTCAAGTTATTCATATTACGGGATCCGGTAAAGATAGGATTAATCCCTTTGATATTAATAACTTGTACTCCATCAGTGACAATGTGGATCCTATTGCGAATAAAATAGACTTTATTACTTCCATGGTATCCGTTATGTTTGGCTCTCACACAATTTTATCTTCTTTGCAGCAAACAGAAATTACTCAAGCGGGGAAGAAGATATTTGATGAGTGGAAATATAGCCAAAAAGAAGAAGACATTCCTACTATGGAGGATTTTTATAATGCTCTTATGGAAGTACCGCCAACAACCTTAGATATGGGACAAACCTACGAATTGCAAAAAACAGTTGAAAGATACACACAAAGAGGAACGGATATTTTATTTTCAGAAAAAACAAATATTGATTTAAAAAATCGCTTTGTTGTATTTGATCTAGTAGGTTTAGGAGACAATCTGAAAGAACTAGCCATGCTAGTTATTTTGGAGTACATATATCAAAGAGCTTGTGCTAATGCAAAGCAGAAAAAAATAACTATTTTAGATATTGATGAGGTACATCTATTCTTTAAGTCAGAGTTGGTGTCACAATACTTCTCAAAAATATGGAAAGTTGGTAGGCATATACTTTTATATACTTGCGGTATAACGCAGAACGTAACAAATCTTCTAAACTCTGAATCCGGAAGAGATATGATTAAGAACACTGCGTTTGTCCAGCTATTAAAGCAGCATCCTCAGGATGCGATAAGATTTGGAGAGCTACTTAACCTTTCAAAGACAGAACTTGATTATTGTCACAACTCTCAGCCTGGACATGGACTTTTATCTATTGCTGCATCGCAAGAGTATCCGGTTACGTCAGTAATACCTTTTAAGAATATAATCTCTAAAGAGTCGCCAATTTATAAATTAATATCAACAAAAATCATTAGAGATGAAATTTAAAATCTTAGGGAGGCAAATACAATGCCTCTCTTTTATTGCAATTCCTTTTTTGCTGAAAAGGGGTTTTTAGTTAAGGAATGGAGGGAAAATGGCAGCTGATAAGAATTTACAGAATGGGAATAAAGTCACTTTAGATTATCACGGGAGAACATCTGTGGATTCTATGGTAGAATCTGCCCTGAAATCTCCTACTACTGTCGTAAAAGCAAGTGCAGAAGAGTCTTACGAAAGTGCAAATGATTTTCATAAAAAAACTAAGGATATCCAGGAGATTATTGGTGCTGTTGGCAATATAGGTGAGACTAATTTTTTAATTAAAGAATTACAGAAAGAAAGTAATCGTTATATTGCTTCAGAGGTTTTTTTCAAAGGGGATGGTAAATATCTATCCATTGAAAATTACATGAAAGACCAGGAGGCATTAGGAGTATATAAAGGCTATACTAGGGGAATTGATAGAGCTTATTCTGAGCTAATCAACAATCCAGAGCGTTTTTATATGAGAGGATCTAATTCAATTGATGAAAAAAAACTTTTAATATTTATCCAAAACAAAGATGTAAATGGAACTCCTTTTAATTCCGGATTCCGGAAGAGAGCAGATAGGGCAACGGAATTTATCGAGCTGCATGGACTAGAAGAAAAGATGCGTGAAGCCAAGGGTATTTTTTCACACTCTCAACTAAAAATCCTTCAGAATAATAATCAGATTTTTAGATTTAAAAGCCTTAAAGATTTTGAAGCAGCTCAAGGAATTATTGATACGTATCTTCTTCACAATTTAAATAATACAAATCTTCACATTCTTGGGGCAGCAAAGAAGGAATTAGGGGATTTACCTTTAGCTTTAAAAAAAGGAGGAATTAATCTCGAAATTCTTAAGCGCATGAGGGAGAAAGATATTAAAAAGGCAATAAAATCCTTTGAGGCACTTGGACAAACAGATATTGTTTCTATATTTCGAGCTAAATCCTTATTATCTCATAGCTCTAAGAAAATGAAGGGTTTAGTACAACATAATGCCGTTGGATCTGCTTTAAATATATTAGGAGTCAATCAATTAATGTCTATGGAAGGTGCTGAGGGGCTATCCTATTTAAAAACCTCTTCATCCATAGCGCTTACAAGTGGCCGAATTCTAAAGGGATCAGCTTCAATAGCCGCAGCTACCGGAAGAAATATTTTAAAAGAAACCCCTCTTGGTGAATTGAAGAATCCTTTTTCCGGAGCTTCAGAAAAGATTTTGGGAGGTGTGAGTGATCGTCTGAATCACTCCTTTGCCGGTAATACTATTCGTTTATTGAAGAAAGTCAATGTTGATATTACATATCAAGCCAGACAGAATTTTTTTCTTCGCCTTTTTGGAAAGCTAAAACAGCAGCTTGGGAAAGCATTTCATTTTTTTACTTCTCCTATACGACTGTTATCCCAATCTGTTAATTTTTTCAAGAAGAAAATTATTATGCCCATAATTTGTATCTTCGGCCTATTTATGTTTTTCATCTTAATTATTGCAAATTCCGGAGGTGGTGGAGGCGCCACTGCATCTAGTGCTGTGAGCGTTATTTTGTCTGACAAAGAGCAACTGGAAGAATTTCAGACTACTTATGATGCTCTAGACAGTAGCTTTTCTTCACAAATATCCGGAATTATTAATGGGTATGCTCATACGACTAATTTAAAGGGAGAGCAAATTCACTTTGGAATTAATGAGCCGGATGAATATAAAAATGGAGTGTTTCAAAAGTTTTTTTATGATGGTAATGCTACGCAAGGTATTTCCAGTAATATAGGAGATTGTATTTCTTGCTTAGTGGTTATGATGCAAAATAATCAATCGCAGCATAGAGAAGAGGCGAAAGAATTATTAACAGCACTTTATAAATCAACTCATAGCTACTCGACTTCAGAATCAGCTTTATATCCTGGAACTAAAGGCTGCAGAGATGCAACATATTTTTGCAATGAAAATAAACCGCAAGTAGATTTAGATTCTTCTCAAGTAACAAAATATTGGTCTACTGATTTAAAGTATAATCCCTGGCTCTATGGTGATCTTTATTCGCCAACTAAAGACCAGGAATGTGAAGTTTGCCGGGCAAAAGGGGATATCCCCTATTCAGGCTATGCAGGCTGCACGGTTACCGGAACATGTTACCATGGAGATGGTGGAAATATGGGACGTAGCTATGGAACTTGCTCTCATTATCAGGCCGTATATTCTTGTCCCGGCCATGAGTATGGAGATAGAAATGGTAATATCAGAATAAGACATTGTGCGGGACCACTTGGATGCGAAGGTTATTATGAGTGTCTAGGCCATAACCATTATGGATGCCCTGGCCATAATACTTATACAGATGGTTCTCCTCTAAAGGTATGCTTTGGTCATACGGATTTAAATATGAACGTAAATATTGCATCTCAAGTAAGAATATTCCAAATTGGTGCAGTTCCTGTGTCTGAAGATAATTCAAATTCTACTACTACTACACTTATTTATGGTATGAAGGAAGAGGACTTTAATAAACTGTCTGCAGAAGAGCAAGAAAAAGTAGCAGAAGAATGGTCTAAGAAAGAAGAATCTGCACTAGAGGAGAATGGAACAGAGTAAAGAACGAGGAATTTCCTTGTTCTTTTTTTAAAGGGGAATAGATGATTTGTAGATATAAGATAAGTGGAATTTTAAAATATAAAAGAATATTTTATGTAGTTTTTCTTCTTTGTCTAATAACTATAGCGTTCTCTTTTCGACTTTACTCATTAGCTGCATCTTCAGAGGAAGATGAAATCTGGATGGGATTTGTGCAATATGAGTCTGGAGCTGAAGGAGGAAGAAGCGCCGGATCCGACTATAGTCATGCATATGGAATTGCACAATTTGATGATCGTTATGATCTTTGGGGATTTGTTGGTAGAGTGTTAGCTGAAGACGAACAGAAATATGCTGCATTTAAAGAGCTGCATAATAAGTACAGCAATTCCAAGAGTTTAATCTCTGCAAATTCAGCAGATACGGCAGCTATGGTGAGTGCCTGGCATTCAGTTTACGATGCTGATCCTGAAGGATTTACCAAAGGCAAATTGAAGAGTTTATCTCAAAATACTATCCTCCATGTGTTTCCGGAATGAGTAAACAAGGAATTGATATATCCGATACAGAAAAATATTCTCCGGTTCTTCGAGGCACTTTGCTTAGTATATCAATTTGGGCTGGAAGCAGCGGTGTTCAAAAGGTTATTCAGAAATTGAAATCTTCAATGTCAGAAGAAGAAATGCTTAATATATGTTACTCGCCTTCTACATCTGAGCTTAAAGGTATTAAAACAAAATACTTAAATGGATTTAGAAATCGCTGGGAAAAAGGGCAAAGAAATTCAGCTATTCAGGATTTCGCTAAGTGGAAAAATGGAGAGTCTATAGCCACTTCAAGTGCAGGAGATTTAGGATCTATGCTGCAAGGAGCTGGAATTTTATATGGAATTGATGGTGGTTCTTATACGGATTATGTTAAAGCTTTTATAGATAGTCATGAAGAGTTAATGACTGGGTTTAGAGAATCTGGAGGATGGAATTCAGCCAATCAAGAGTGGGCAAAAGCCTTACTGACTGAAAGTGACTGGTATAATGACTATGGAATTACATTTACTTCACTTTCTACTACTTTATCTAGTGGAACGGCTTCAGGTT
Source organism: uncultured Oribacterium sp. (assembly GCA_916439225.1). Taxonomy (GTDB): domain Bacteria; phylum Bacillota; class Clostridia; order Lachnospirales; family Lachnospiraceae; genus Oribacterium. The sequence continues at coordinate 300,348 of CAKAHF010000002.1, forward strand.
TAGAAATTGCTGGAATTATCGCAGAAAATTACCTTGTGCCGGATAATGGCGGTAATAATCCAGTTGTTTATTTCTCTCAGAGTGGAGGACAGCCCTGGTCAAGTGTACCCTTCGGAGGAGGCAATATTTCCTCTTCAGGTTGTTCGGTAACATCGTTATCCATGGTTCTATCTTATCTAAAGAGTGGTACAGATAAGAGTGGATGGATTTATCCTTCAGATGTTGTGCAAAAAATTATTGAAAAAACAGGGAACTATAATCACTTTTACGCTGGAGAAGCCGGACAAGGGTGGGGAATATTTCCTGCCGTAGCCGGATATTATGGCACGAAGTGTAAAACAATTTCTTCATCTAAAATTACTGAAGAGCTTGCAAGTGGACATCCGGTTATAATGAGCTGCAAGCCTTCAGAATTTACCAATGGAGGGCATTTTATTGTTCTTACAGGAGTTACGGACGATGGATATATTGTAGTTAATGATCCTAATTCCTCTCATCGTGACAAAAGTAGCAGAAAGTACACACAATCTTATCTTTCCTCTGTTGGAAAACAGTGGTGGTCATTTAGTGAATAGTAAATTTATAATATATTAAATATATACATTATAGGAGTAATATGGATAAATTTAGAAAGTTCTGTATTATGGCTTTGATATTAAGCCAACAATTCATATTTTTATCTTTAGGTGGGCAAGAAAAAGGAGGAGATAATGCTTTTAATCAGTATATGAGTACCTTTCCCACCAATGAAAATGGAGAATATGTTAATGAAGATGGAGAAGTATTAGATTGGGATTTTTCAGGATTTAGTGGAGAGGATTCAGCTGGTCTTGAAAATCAAAATACAGCTTCTGAAAATCAAGAAACCATGTCATTTTCTGAAGCTGTTAAAAATCAGCAAATTATCGAAAGTGCCAAAGCTTCTGATGCCTCAGATACTCCTTCTGAAGTAGGAACTATAACGATATTTTTTTATGATAATCCGGATTTTGACTGGTCAAGAAATAACATCAAAGTAGTCCTATGGAGAAATAAAAACCAAAAAGAAGAAATATATCTATACAAGCAAAATGATTTTTATACAACAAAATCTATTCCAATAGGAGAATATACTTTTGAAAAAGGCGAGAGTCTTGATAAGGACTTTTTCTTTTCTAGTGATACCGGGAGTTTTGAAATAAGCCAGGATAAGCCTACTATGATTGAACTTCATTTTGGTAAATCCGTTCCGGAAATCACACTTTCAGAAGAATTGAATGGTTTGCAAGAAAGCCAGGAGAATTTAATCTTACAAAAGAATACAAAGCTGCAGAATCAGCAAAGAAAAATGAGCTATAAAATCAGGATATTTATTTTTGTATGTATTGTGTTACTATTTGGCCTTACCTTTATATTTATTAGAGCAGAAAGAAAGAAGATGAAAGAAAGAGAGGGATTGATAGATTAAGTGATTATATCAATATCATTCTAGAAAAAATACTAATTATTGTTTCCTGGAGAGGTAATGGTAACGTCCTTGAAATGAAGCGTTTTTTTGCGTTAAACTTATAGACCGAAAAAGGATTTAGCATTTAGAAGTATTATGTTTCCTGTTTCGGTAGAAGGAACATAACGCAAAAAATAAGTGTGTCAATGGTTTCCCGTAAGGGTTGAGGAAAATAGGGAGTATTTTCCGAGACCATTGACACACGAAAAGCATTATAATGTTTATTGTCCTTTTATTTTATCGTATTCAATCAATTTTTCTTCGTTTTCTTTTATATATTGTTCTATTAGATTTCCAATTACTTCACTGGCACTTTGGCGATCTACATAAGCTATTTTTTTTAAGTCATTGTAGGAACTAGGATATACAGTAATAGCAACAGTTTTCTTGCGCTCCTGGCTAAGTCGTGGACGTCCGACTTTTTTTTCCTGGGGCGTTTCTTCTTTTGTCTCCTCCTCTATTGAGTCATTTAATCCCACTATTGATTTAAAAGCAGATTCCGGATCAAATTTAGCTCGTTTCTTTTCCATTATTTACATCCTTTCAAGAATTCATCTATAAAATCTTTATAGTCTTCAGACACCGTGGATTTATGTGCATAGTTAAATATATCCATTTTATTGGCCTGTGCCTCTTCGATAGCCACTGCAGTTCTTATATATGTTTTATATATAGGTGCAGATATGTATTTACTTAGCTGTTCGGTTAATTCCTTTATTTGCTTACTTATATTTGCCCTAGGATTGAATCTGGTAAATAGAATTCCAGTAATCTTTAAAGCTGCATTACAATACTTTGTACGCTTTTTACAGTGATATTTAATTGATTTATCCCTGTTGTCGCAAAGATTCCGGCTGTTGTAGGAATAATAATATCTGTTGCTGCAGTAAAAGCATTTACAGTCAGAATTCCTAAAGATGGTGGTGTGTCTATAATTATAAAGTCATACTTCTTCTTCACTGACTCTATAGATTCTTTTAAGCGATATTCTTTTCCTGTTTGAGATAGCTCTTGCTCTGCTCCGGCCAACATAATATTTGATGGTATAATATCAAATCCACTCTTCAGAGATTGAATTGTATCAGTAATATCGGAGTCTCCTCTTATTAACTCATATATTGTTGATACATCCAAGTTTTCTGCTCCACAAGCAACGGAAAAATTTCCCTGTGGATCCATATCTATTCCCAGAACTTTAAATCCTTTTTGAGCAAGTCCAGCACACATAGCATGAGAAGTGGTTGTTTTTCCGACTCCACCTTTTTGATTAGCTATTGCAATAATCTGCATTTCTTCCTCCCAATTATCTGCTTTATTATTTAAGGGTTCTTGATTTATTATTTTCTTTACTAGTTAATTCGCTTTGTCGTTTTTTGCCTCGTTCTATCACTTCCTTTAGCGTGGGTTTCCTTTTTTCTTCATTTATTTGATCTAATTTAGGAATGTCTTTAATTACTTGATTAAGCCAGTTTGTTTCTTTCTTTTCTATAATTTGTCCTTTATCATAAAGTGCTATAGTTTCGAATTTTTTAGAGTTATCAAAAAACTCGATATAGTCACATAAAGGAATTACTTCTTTTAGCGTTGATAAAGAAGTGTCATATCTTCTTCGTATATCTCCTTCGTCTATTCCGTGACCACCTTCTTTAACTCTATTTGATACTCTCTTTATTGCTAGCTCCGGAGACTCCAGCCCTACATAACACATCTGAACTGAAAATCCTTTTTCTTTAGTTGCTTTTATCGTGTTGATTATAGAATGGCCTGCAAGAGTGGTTTCTTGATTAAAGGATTTTCCCTCTTCTATGCAGCTTTTTATCTTTTCAACAGCAATCCGCATAGCTCTGAATTGTGCCTTTGTATCTCTCCAATCCCATCCACTTTGAGTTATAATTTCATCAGAATTTATACGGATTCCAATGTCCTTTCCATCAAATAATTTATATAAAGTGGATTTCCCGGCTCCATTTACTCCGGCAAATATTGTATATTTTTTAGTTTCTTCCATTTTTTAGTTCTCTTTTTCTTAAAAGTTCATCTTGTTTTTGCTGCAGAAAAAAATCAGATACCATCATGTAAAAGGATTGCTCCTCAGTATTTTCAAGCTCAATATTTCTATTGAGTAATGAGTGTTTAGGATTCATTACTTCCTGGCATTGAGAATACAAACTGTGAACTTTTGTTTTGAATTGTTTCAATTCTTCCTGTGTCATAATTTTTCTCCTTTTTGAATTTATACAATGTTTTACATATACATAATATCATATATAAAAAAATAGTATATATGTTTTATGTAAATATAAAATAAAAGGAGGAATTTCCCCCTTTATTTTATACTGTTACTTTGTCTTTCATTTCTATATTCTCGAACATATCTATAGTAAGTTGCTTGAGACATTCTGTTTTTTAATTCACTGAAGAGTAGGGCATTAGTAATAACTCCATCCTCTACATTCTTATATTTTTCAAAGAACTTCTTCTTTGAAAGCTTTCTTGGCCGACCATAATCGTCCCAGGAATCACTTAGTCTTTTTTGAGCAATGCCTTCAGCCTGTCGCTTTTGTTTTCTATCCAACTCTGTTGTGGCAAGAAGCTGAAATACAGAAATTAATGTGTCATTAATAAAACTATAAATCGTTTTCATCATTCCGGAATCATTACCTTTTTCTAAAAAAAGATATGTTGTAGGAATATCTAAAAATATAACATCAACTCCTTTTTCTTTAAAGTATGCAAGCTCCCGGGCAGTTTCATCGGCTCGGCCTAGACGATCATATTCGGGTATAATAACAATATCATCCTTACGGACACATTCTTTCAAAGATATATATCCGGATCTTTTGAAATCTTTCCCAGTTTGTTTATCTGTTTTAATATTTCTATCTACGTCAATCTTAAGATCATGTTCAGCACAAAATGTAATAATCTCCTGGATACCTCTTTCTAGATGCTGCTCTTTTGTGCTAACTCTTGTATATCCAAAAATTTCTCTTCCCATATCTCTCCTTTACTATCAAAAAGCATAAACTGATTTATGATACTATCATAATATATATTCTGTAGATTTTGATAGTAAAATTTGGATAATTTTAAATACTATCGAAATGTATACTTTTTTTAATACATGCTGTTCCTATTCCAAATTTACCGTTCTATCAATATTTATAACATAACAATGGTTTCTGTCTTGACATAATACATTTTCCACGGTTTTCTCTTGTTCTTATTTTCATAAACCCACATTTCAGTTTCAACTTCCTTGTTAGGTATATCAATCCCCCCTTTAACGATATGGGGTAACCCTATTCTTCCTATAATATATTCTCCATTATCAACTCTTTGTCCTTTAAAAACAAAACTATTTATATAATGTACATCCTCATGGTAAGGAGGCACATAAGGCAAACTTCTCATCTCTCTTTCACCTCTCTTTTTCTCTACCTGTCTGTATATCCTCACCGTGAGGATATACAGACAGGTAGGTTTAGTTTTCCTTTTCCTTTTTATATTTCTCAGGTTCTTCTCTTAGCTGCTCTTCTCTAAACTCTCTTAGTTGGTCATCCAATATCTTTTCAAGTTCTCTACTAACATTTATATCCATAAATCCACGTTTAAGAATTACGCAAAATGCAAAAAAAAACATTGCATACATCCACTTTGTCATAAAGGCATCATATATTATCACTTCATTTTTTATGCCAGAAAAAAATATAAGGAAAAACAATAAAATATATCCAAAAATTGCTATCACTATACTTAGAATCCCACGCTTTCGCATAAAATATGCTGCTCGATATCCATCTTCTTCCGCTATTCTTCTTGTTAGTGTCCAAAATACTTGTACTATTCCCGTCGATAACATCAAACTACAACCCACAAAAGCAATAATTCCTGATTCCTTAATTATTTCACTCATCTTAGTCCTCCTTTTCCCTGATATCTTGGTCTATTAAAATCTTTTCCACTTTGTTTATGTATACTTTTGATAAAAAATAAACCTTAGTGTTTAGATTTGTAGTTATTAATAGTATTGGGTATATTGTTAAGGTCTCTAGAATTAAAATTATCTATTATTTTATGAATACTTTTTCTTGCCATATTTGGTTTCTGTTCGAGGGGCTTAGTAATTCTTTCACATCTTTGTAAAGCTATATCCAGTATCTTGGCCTTTCTATGGGCTAACATAGTACGATAGAATTCTTTTTGTATTCCTGAAATAAACGGAGTATTCTCAATAATTAAGTTAATCTTATCCATATCGATTCTGGGGTGAATTCGATTGAGCGCTTTTAAACAAGCAGTATTATCAGTAGTGTTTAAAAATTCAAAATAGTTAATTTTTTTATTATCATACTTAATAGCTGAAGTGGGAAAAACATAAATTCTTTCGTTTATTTCCTCTTCAGACATAAGTATTTTTTTCATACCAGCTTCGCTTAATTTTGGATACAAACAAGAACCACAATCATATACAGGTGCTAAACGTATACTTCCTTCCGACTTATTTATAAGAAATCCCCAATTACCATTATGTCTATCAAAATTTCCAATTAAAGCATCTACAATAAACATATCCCAAAAATATTCTTCCAGTAATTTGGCAGATATAACTTCTTGTGTTTGTATAGTGTCCAAAATATCATCTAATTCAGTACCATAACCATTCTCTGAACTATATATAATGGTATTCTTGAGTGAAGCAAAATCCTTTAAGTCAAATCCATTAACTGTAAAATCCTTACATGCCACGACAATTTTATTATTAAATGTTCCCAGAATAGTTTTTTGTGTTTCTATTCCAACACTTTCAAAAATATGACAAGATATATATTCGCTTATAGAACTATTTGAATATTCCGGTTCTAAGCTATTTCTAACTGTGGAAGGAAATTTTAGCATATATGTTTCTCCCTCATATATTATTCCCTTCTTTTTCCCGTTTCCTCCTCCATACATAAGAAGTCTATTTTCTGGACAATTAGTAAAGTCTATCAACATTTTATTCATCCTCCAATCCTATTCCCAAATACTTGTTTCTTAAAAATCTTGCCTGTTCATCAGAGATTTCATAACTATATAGGGCAGAGTTTATTGATCCGTAAACCTCTCCCCAAAGGCAGTCAAGAAGACTTGAATTTTCTTTAATACCCTGCACATATGCTTTTATATCATTTCGTAAATATCTAGGGAGTGTCATTTCCCAAATTTCTTCTTTAGTCATTCAATCTCCTTTCAAGGTTATCTTCTAAAAAATGCCTTATAAAGCTTTAAATCATTTTCTTTATTATCGTTATAGTTCATCTCTTGTATAGTTTCAACTTGCATTCTTTCATACTCTTCTTTTTTATTAGAAATAAATTTATCTAGTTCTTTCCGGAAAACAGGGGATTCCATTAATTCCGGAAGTTTTTTTTGAGGACAATTCTTAAGCTTATCGGCTAGCTCTCCTTGAGCTATCTCTTTTAGCTTTTGGATCCTCCTTGTTACATATGGATTATATATACCTGAATCATAAGACTCTCGTAGTTTTTTTGCGAGTTCCGGTAGACTCTCTTTGAATTCGATTAAATAATCCAAAGGCAAAGAGTCTAAGCTTTTAGAGATGTTCTGGAATTCCTGTGTATCTCCTGCAAATAGGCTACCAAATATAAATGCCTTATTGGTGGCCAACGATAAAGCTGTATTTGTCCTGGATAAGTCTCTATATAATTCAGTATTAGTATTAGCTATTTCTTGTAATTCTCTAGCTTCTTTTTCTAGCGCTTCTATCCTAGACTTGAATAGAATAACATCTTCTTCAGTTTGTAACCCGTACTTTAAAGTTAAATCTTTAATACTTTTATAGGGATATACTATTCTTTTTTCTTCTTTAGTAAAATGCTGCAGCTTTTCATCTAATCCGGGATTTATAATATCTTCTGATTTAACTCCCTTGTTACGCTGCACGATATCCTGAAGGATAGTATCTACTTTCCCAAAATAATGCTGAATGATATTATTGGCTTCTTTTTTGTGGACTTTACTAATATCAATTGCTTGAAAGTTATCAGGGTATAATTTTACAATTAATTGTAGTGTTTCCATTTCCCATTTAGTTAATGCTACATTATCCTTTATCCCCTTATTATTTGATATAGGGGTTTCTAATAGAATATTTAGTAATCTATTTGCCTCATCTTTTCTTAACTCATGTATATTTACCCTACTTTGATCTTCACTAGACAATAACTTATTTAATGTATAAGCTTGCTTCTTTGTGATTGCTTCATCATGTTGCTTTTTATATAATTTTTCAAAATATTCATTAGCCTTTTTTAGAAACATTTCTTCATTATTCTTACGTTCATATTCCTGTTTAGAGATTAGGACTGGTGGCCGAACAGCAGTTTTCTCTTGCAGAAAAAGCAGTATATCTTTAGCATCAGTATTTGAAAGATTATTAAGGTTCTCTTTTAGAATTCTATATTCAGATCCAGAAAGTATACTCATTATTTGCTTTTTTTTTCGAAACTCTAGTGGATCTAGAGAGGCAATATTCTTTTTTATATCTTCCGTTGAATATACATTCCTAGATATTTCCTCCGGATTTATACCTAGACTAATTAATAACTTTTCTGCTGTTTTTTGCTTTTCATACTGTTGTAGAATATTCTCCATCTTGTCTATTAATGTATATAATTTTTCTGACTCTCGGCTAGATACAGCTTTTGTTAATCCTGCTTTAAAAATCCTATCATCTATATCACCTTGTGTATTTATTCCGTGCTTTAAACAAGTTGATATAGCAAAATTTAGTAATTCTAATTTGCTTTTTGATGATGCCATGGCTGTATCTTTTACTATTTCTTCTGCCAGTGACAATTCAACAAAGCTGTCTCCTATTCTAGAAATAATCTCTTTAATTAAATTCAAAAGTTGTAATAGTGCAGGAATTCTTTTTCCAGTGACATCATATTTTTGAATATAAATTCCAGCTAAATTTATTTTGCTTGAATGTTGAACTTTGCTCTGATTTATCTTATTAAGTAAGTATTTTTTTCTTTTTATTTTTTTACATTTTTTTCAATCAAATACTCAAGACCTTCTCGCATATATTTTTTTACCTAGTCGATAATCAGAAATAGTAATATCTCCTCTAACATAGGTAAAACTTGTAGACTTTCCTCTTTTTTTTTCAATTATTTTATATCCCTTTTCCTCCATTTTCTTTTTCATATCTTCTATATTATTACTTGATAAAGCACATTCTCTGATATCATTTTTTTGACTTCTTTTGTGAATGATACTATATCTTTTTTTGCTACTTTATCTTCTAAAAATCTCAGTCCAGTTTTTTTCTTTTCCCCAATCCCTTTAATTTCAAAAATCTAATCCATATCGTAAAGATATATCTTTTGATAGTTCTTTAACCTGTTTATATAAATGATACGAGTCTTTAAATTTGTGATTTTTTTATCTATAGCATATGCGCATATGGCAATATGGTTATGAATATTTTCTGTATCTAAATGAGTAGTAATTTTACCTATGAATTCTTCCTCACAAAGAGCTTCGCATAATTCAACTCCTGCTTGATGAATTATTTCAGGATCATAGTCTTTTCCTTTATAAGATGATATAAAATGAAATACATCATTTGCTAAATGTCCTTCATTTAGCCTCTCACTTTTTTTAGCATGATAACTTTTTTCTAAATAATGAGCATACTTAACAAATTCTTTTGTCTGAACAATTTATCTCTGTTACTAGTAATCTATTATCTTCTTCATAGAAAATTTTTTCATCTCTTTCCATATATTCACTTAATGAACTTATAGATGATTTTTCATCAGAAAATGTAACTTTTTCCGGATTAGAAATGTAGTTATTTAGAGAATCAATTCCTCTTGATTTTTCATTTTTATGTTTTATTTTTATATATTTTTCTACACTCATTTTTTTCTAAACTCTTTCATAAAAAATCAATATTTTTTAAATGTGAGACGGCTGAGCTTTTGCTCAGTTTAAGGTTGAAAACCTTCATAAATAAAGTTGAAAACTTTATCATTTGACTACATTGTAGTCATTTCTTGCTACTGTTTTTTTAAGCTATACAGAAATGGCTAATTCACTGGCATTATTCATATTATTTCTGCTATGCATTTTACCTATATCAATCACTTTGTACTTTAAATATTTCATATTTCTCCTTTTTCTATTCCGTTTCCGGAGTGTATATTTTTAGTTATATTTTTTATGTATCTACAGTAGAATCTATCTCGTTTTAAAGACCTTGAGAGCCTACATAAAAGATAATCTCCTGGCTTACTATTTGCTATGAGATTTTCTATATCAATTTCATTCTCATTAGGCAGCTTCCAGCCATCATAAAAAATAGGGACTAAAAGTATTTTACTGTTTTCATAATCTTGGTAATCACTTTGCGTTTCACAAATAAAATTATCGAGAATAGTATTGACCTCATCAATTGTTAAGTTTGCCTCTTGATACTTTCCGGTACTTTTTATTTTTTCTAGTAGGTAGTCTTTACAATTTTTATCTTTCTCCAAAATTGCTCGTAGAACATCAGGATTAGATTTATTACTATCTACTTCCAGCACCTTTAGTATGCAGCCTTCTTTTTGTGTCATTCTAATTGTTTCAAGTAGTATTCCTTCTACTATTTTTTTTTGGGCATAGCGTTTCATGAAACATATTTCCTTCTCTTTTTTTCCTTTTGCTTTTCGAAATATCTTTTTGTACTCATACGCAAAGTGTCTTTGTTTAAAATATCGCAAAAATCTCCAACTGCAATTTCTTGCCAGGTCTTTAGATCCATATAATATCTTTCTATAACTGTTCGTATTAATATATCTTCTACTTCCATTAACTCTTTTCTTAGTTTCTTTTCTTTTTTTAGACGTTTCTCGTTAAACTCGACTATTTGCTTTTCAATCTCCACAAGTTTAACTGCAAGCATGGATGTTCGGTCTGATATATCCGTCCCTCCGGGAATTCCGGTTTGAGCTTTTGAAGGAACGCAGCAAGCTTCGCTTTAAACATCTGATAGTTCTCTTGTATCTTTAATAACTCCTTAGATAATTTTCGATACTCACAAAAATCTTTTTCTTGCATAATTTCCTCCTTACCTTGTTTCTTTCAGACGAGCTTGGAACCTTTGCATTGCAAGTTCATCATAATCCAATTCATCTTTCTCATTTTGCAGTACATCCATGGAGTTATTTTTTTGTCTGTAGCTTTGTAAATCATGTTGTATCTCACACGATAGGCCTATATTTGCAGAATTCTTTGAGTTGAAGAGACAAGTAAGTAGATAGCTCCTAATATTTTTAATCTCATTATTTTGGCTTGCTTTTGTTAGAGATTTCAGAACATAGTCCAGGTGAGAATCATCGAGCTTTAGAAGCTGAGCCTTTACAACAGAATAGGGATAATTCTTTTGATTAATTCTAACCTTATCTTGTGGTATAGAAATGATTTCGGCCATAAGGTCTATAATTTCATCTACCTTATCCTTTGCTCCTGGGTTCTCTAGTATATAGTCTTCATAGCGAAAATTCTTTTTGATGAGATTTTGATACTCTAAAAAGGCTGAAGCAGGATCTCCAGCGATACCCATCTCATCTTCATCCATCTTCGCAGCCGGATAGGTAGATTGTTTTTTATCAGTTGTTATATCTTGTTTATTATATGGTATTGGTCTGCCCTCAGAGGCAAATGCATTTTTCTCCTGGGGCAAATCCATTTGCCCTGTGGGGCGGATGCATTTGCCCTGTAGGGCAAATGAGGATTTATGCGGTTCTACGGAGTTTTTTTCGGCATAATCCTCCGGATCCACTATGTGATACAGAATTAGAGTTTTTCTTGTTACTGCATACCACGCAGTTCTGTCGTATTGATTTTGATTATAATTACCCTTTAATAAAAGACCTTCTAGAATAAGCTTATCTAGTGAGGTTCTAATCACTTTAGGAGTCATATAAGGGAAAAGCTTTGAAAAGGCCTCATTGGAATTGTAAGTCCAGTAAAAGCCATCATAAAAAGTGTTTTTCTTATTCGCCTTGTTTTTTTCTCGCACCAAAAAGAGTATATTATCTAACAGTATTGCACAATTCACACCATATGAAGTTGCAATCTCTACATTGAAATAGTGTTGCATAAATACCTCACTTTTTATGAGGTAGTAGCTTGTAAAATCGGAAACGGGTTCGATTCCCGTCTCGCGCTCTCAGCGATAAGTAAGAAGCCTGAAATCATCAGGCTTCTTTTTTTATGGAAAAGGGGCTTGTCCTGGAGTATACTGAAAGGCGAAGTGCTTTATAGGACTATCGCTTTTATAGGATTTGAGAATACAGAAAGGAAGAAAAATATGTCTTGTACAACGATTTTAGTAGGGAGAGAGGCTAGCTTCGACGGCTCAACCATGATTGCCAGAAATGAAGATTCCGGCAGTGGTTCCTTTAGCCCTAAAAAGTTCATAGTAGTAGAACCAAAGGACCAGGGCAAGGAATATGTTTCCGTGCTTTCGCATGTGAAGATTCCGCTTCCGAAAAACCCGCTTCGCTATACCTGCATGCCAAACGCAGTCTATGAGGATGAGGGAATCTGGGGCGCAGCAGGAGTGAACAGTGAAAATGTATCCATGACGGCAACCGAAACCATAGCCTGCAACGAACGTGTTCTTTCCGGAGATCCCCTTGTAGTCTATAAGAAGGCGGAGAACGGAAAGCCGGAGCAAATCGGAGGAATAGGAGAAGAGGACATGGTTAGTCTGGTACTTCCCTACATTCATTCCGCAAGAGAAGGCGTGCTTCGTCTTGGAGAGCTTTTGGAAAAGTACGGTACCTATGAGATGAACGGGATTGCTTTTTCGGACGAGAAGGAAATTTGGTGGTTGGAAACTATAGGCGGACACCATTTTATCGCAAGAAGAGTGCCGGACAATGCCTATGTCATGATGCCAAATCAGCTGGGAATCGATTATTTTGATTTTGAAGATGCTTTTGGTGCGCAGGATGAGTATATCTGTTCTAAAGATTTAAAGGAATTTATCGCTAAGAATTACTTGGATTTGCGCTTTTCCGATGAGATTGAAAAAACAGAGGGAGATTGGATTAATCCAAGGGAGTGTTTTGGAACACACTCCGATGGAGATCATATTTATAACACGCCAAGAGCTTGGTATATGGCAAGATATTTCAATAAAAATACTTTCAGTTTCGACGGAGAAAATGCCGAGTTAAAGCCGGAAGACGATGATCTTCCCTGGTGTCTCTGCCCTGAGATTAAGATTACGCCGGAGGATGTGAAGTATATCTTATCCTCTCATTTCCAAGGAACACCTTACGATTGCTATGGAAAATACGGCGATGAGAAGAACCGGGGAAAATATCGTCCTATCGGAATCAGCCGAAACAATTTCTTAAGTCTTGTACAGATTCGCCCGGATCTTCCGAAGGAATATGCAGCCATTGAGTGGGTATGCTTCGGCTCCAACACCTTCAATGCCTTTGTTCCCTTCTATGCGAATGTCAACAAGACTCCTGAATACTTTGCGAATACCACAAAGACTGTTACTTCAGAAAACTTCTACTGGGTAAATCGCATCATTGCTGCTCTTGCAGATTCCCAGTTCAGTGAATGTAAGATGCATATTGAACGCTATCAGGGAAAGGTTCCCACGAGGGGCTATACACTGATGAAAGAATTGGAAGATAAGCTTGAAAAGAAGATGCCTAAGTCTGCTGCGCTCATGAAACTCTTGGAAGACTGTAACGAGGAAATTGCCAAAATGGTAAAAGAAGAGACGGAAGCAGTGTTGGATAAAGTACTTTATGAAGTAAGCTGCAAAATGAAAAATGGCTTTAGTCGATCGGATGCTTAAGGGGCGTTTTATATTCGCTTTTCGACTGCCTTGAATGATCATTTTTATAAAGAAAAGGAGGAGCGCTACGGCTCCTCCTTTTTACGTGGCTTATTCATCACAAGCGTTGCTTGCACGACGTACGGTATCGTGTTTTTCTGTCCCCTTTTTCTTCTTGTCCAAGCGGTCAAATGCAAGGCTATAGCCGTCTGCACCGTAATTTAAGGAACGATTTACCCTGGAAATAGTTGCGGTAGATGCACCGGTTGTCTTTGCGATATCGATATAGGTTTTTCCCTCACGAAGCATCTTTGCAACCTCGTACCGTTGCGCCATGGCAAGAAGCTCATTGATGGTACAAACATCTTCAAAAAAACAAAAATATTCATCCGTTCCTTTCAGCTCTTGTATTCCTTCGAAGAGGTGTCGTACCTCCTTTGTATCCAGTTTTTTATTCATTTGAACTCATTCCTCTCTACATATTCCATCAACTTCCCTTACTCCCAGTTGATCGGAGTGGGGCGTCTTGTGTCAAATACCTTCTTTACATCAAAGAGGTCGGAAAGGCGGTCTGCTTTACCGATATAGGATTCATACAAGCGGTAGCCGTCTATATTTCTTCTTCCCTGACGGAGGAACTGCTCTCCGTACTGCATCCAAATCTGGGTAGAGTCCACATTACAGAAATAACGGAAGCCTGCACTTTCGAGAAGGTCAAACTTTCCCTCCTGTTGTCCGCTCTGGTACGGGTGCCAGTCTCCGATATCCGCACCGAAAGGATATAGAAGAATTTCACAAGGTTCGGGGAGCAAAGGCTCTACATTGCGTTCCCAACGATCTGTATCTTTTTTATTGCTTCCAGAGAGCGGGTAGTAAAATTGATGTGTCCCCAGGAGTGGGAAGCAAATTCATATCCGTCATCTTTTAAAGCCTGTGTCAGTTTCTTCACGGTTTCTTTGTCTTCTTCAATATTGGGATTGGCTTTGTTTTTTGGGTCCAAGGCAGGAGAATTCGGATCAAAGGTTTCGTCTGTACGATAGCCCAGTACACCGTTATAGCCCGTGAAAGCGATGATGGCCTTATGACCGTGATAGGCAAAGTCGGGGTGTTCTTCCACGAAGGCATCTAAAATAGGAACTAAATCATAGTCGCCTACACTTACATTGCCATCTTTGTCTGTATACTGCAGTTTTGGCTTTCCGTTTTCGTCTAATACCATTTTGTCGGCAAAACCATTTCCCTGCATGTAAATATAATAATTTACATCATCTTCCGACATGACGAAAGGTTTCTTTCCTTCCGGGAGCATAATCTGTTTTTTTACCATTTTTTTTTGTTCCGTCAGGCTGTTCCTGCATCTCCGCAATGTCGTGCATATGCACCATGACATAGCCACGATCATACATTTCCCGGATAACTTCTTTAAACTCCGGAATCGTAGTCATGACGGAATTGTACTGTCTACCCTGGTGGGTATCCTTTAAAGCGCGGTCCGTATCGACGATGAGGATATGGAAGAAAATGTGTGTAATATCGTTCATATCAACAGGGACAAGCTTTGCTTTTTCTTCCTCAAATTCAGTGATTTTTGCAGAAATATCTGCATCCCCTGCCTCGTTTAAAGCACTAAGAGTGGCAATGGCGGAATCATAATCATATTGCTTTGCCTGCAATTCTGCGGTTTTTTTAATGCTTCTTCTTTTGCGGATAAAACCGTTGCAGAGCTGTTATCATTGCCTCCCTCTCCGGCTGTCTCGCCCTCCGAAGAAAGGGCTTGAATGTCGCTTTCCCATGCCGGTAAGCTTCCTTTTTTGGGGCTTAGAAGATTTCTCGTTTGTAGGTAAGGAATAGCAAAACGGAATCCGATAAAAGCAAGAAAAAGAAGAATTAAGCCTAAAACAAAGAGAAGAATATGAGACTGCCTGTCCCGTCTTCTTTTTTCCATCCTTTGTCCCATCTTTTTTCGATGTTCCTCCATCTTTTTTTGGTAGTTCATTTCTTCAAAATCATGTTCTGTCATGTTTTTCCTCTTGAAATCCTATGTAAAAAGCCCGGAAAGTCCGAGTAATTTATAAAAATATGCTAAGTTTATTTTGGGGAGATGAAATACACCCTGTTCTCGTTATTTTACGGAAAATTTCTGCTTGTTTCAATGGTAGATTCTCTTAAACTAAACGAAAACACCCGATAATTTGCTCCAAAGCAGGTACAAGGAGAAATAACGGGTGTTTTAGCTTTTAAAATGTGTATTGCACTACACATTTATCGTGAAAATATTCTCTCTTTTTAACTATTTAGCGTTTAAACTTATGAAGGAGGGGCGATACACTTTTATACAGAAAGAGGCAGAGCAGGACATCCAGGATTCCCTTGATAAAAGTAAAGGGCAGATTAAAGATAAGAAGTGCCTCTTCCATACTTCCGACAGATGGAAGAATCAATTGATACATGGAAAGCACAGTTTCCTTGGGCATAAAATTGTAATAGAAGGGATAAACCACAAAAAGATTGGAAGGGTAGGAGATGAGCGCCATGCACACGGCTCCGAGAATGGAGGCAATCACGGCTCCCTTTTTGTTCTTCTTTTTTTGATACAAGATTCCCGCAACGCCGACAAAGCTTGCGCCAAGAATAAAGTTGGAAAGTTCTCCTACGGCAAAGGAGCCGGAACTGAAAGAGTGGAGAATGTTCTTGATAAGCTCCACCAGTATTCCGGCAATCGGTCCAAGACCGAAGGCGGCAAGGAGCGCCGGAAAGTCGGAAAAGTCAAATTTGATAAAGGGGGGCATAAGTGGTGCGGGAACCTCAAGCCACATCAAGATATAGGATATTGCGGAGAGAATCCCAATAATGGCGATATTTCCGATTCTGCTTTGACGGATCTCTTTTTCCATTCTGCCTCCTGTGATGATTTTTGTTTCTGTACTTCCGTTTTTCATTTTAACCTCGCCTTTCTCTCTTACTAAAAAAGCCCTGTACAAAAAGTACAGGGCGGAAAAACTCGTCAAACTCGCTCCTCTTTCATCCAGACTATACTGTTGGTGTCGGAATTGCACCGACTCAGCTGCCAAAGCAGGTCGCGGACTGTACCGCCAGTGGGGAATTACACCCCGCCCTGAAGAACTACGAGTATAGGATACTCGTTTTCTAAAAAAATGCAAGAGGAGAAAAAAGCGGTGAAGCCTACAAGAAGAAAGTATAAACTATAAGATTTACACAAATAATTTAAATTAATATAGTCACAATGTCTAAAAAAATAGAAAGAGAAAAAATGCAAAAAAACGCTTTTAAATTGATAGAGATAAGCTATAGAAAAAAACAGGAATATAAAATCCAATCGATTAATAAAAAAATTAAATGATGAAAACCATAGTATTTTTTTGCGGATTTAAGACTTTTGAGAAAGGAGTCTAAAAAAATGGAAAAGTTAATAAAAATAGCTATAAATATGGAATTCCTTGCACTTGCTTATGAAATTCACTATACTAGGAAAAATAGAGATTTTTAACACAGCTAAAAATTTGTTAGATTTTAAAATCAGTATATAAAAACCGGGGAGGGAAAGAGCGTATGCGAGAGATGAAGACAATAGAGGCGGTTGGACAGATTCTTTGTCAGGATATTACGCAGATCATTCCCGGAGTCAAAAAAGGCCCGGTCTTTCGTAAGGGGCACAGAATCGAGGAAGCGGACGTTCCGGTGCTTTTGTCCGTAGGAAAAGACCATATCTATATCTGGGATGAGGATGCGGATATGCTTCATGAAAACGAAGCAGCAGAAATCCTCTATAGGATGGGAAAAGGCGAAAACATGCATTCCGGAGAGATCAAAGAGGGAAAAATCGAGTTCATTGCAGACTGTGACGGCGTATTGAAGGTCGATTCGAAAAAGCTCTTTCAGCTGAATTCTTTCGGGGAAATGATGATGGCAACGAAGAAGAACAATACTCCCGTGAAAAAGGGAGAAGTGCTTGCCGGAACAAGAATCATTCCGCTTTGCATCGAAAAAGAAAAAATGGAGAGGGCAGAGCGCATAACGAAGGACGGCGGTATTCTCCGCGTTCTTCCTTATAAGAAAAAGAAGGTGGCCTTCGTCACTACCGGAAATGAAGTTTATCACGGAAGAATCGAGGACGGCTTTACGCCGGTTGTGAAGGAAAAGCTCTCATCTTTTCCGGTTGAATTCATCGGGCAGAGCCTTTGCTCAGATGATGTGGATATGGAAGTGGCTGCTATTCAAAAGTTTCTTTTGGAAGGGGCGGATCTTATTCTTTGTACCGGCGGTATGTCTGTAGATCCCGATGACAGAACCCCACTTGCCATCAGAAAGTCTGCGGAAAGAGTCGTAAGCTACGGTGCACCGGTTCTTCCGGGATCGATGTTCATGCTGGCCTACGGAAAAGACAATGTACCCATTATGGGACTTCCGGGCAGTGTTATGTTTGCCCGTCTACCGTATTTGATTTGATACTGCCCCGTATCATGGCGGACGATCCCGTGACAAAAGAGGATATAGACAGCCTTGGAGAAGGTGGCTTACTGTAAAAGTGTTTTATAGAAAGCGTATTACTGCAAAAAAAGTTTTCCGGAAAGGAGCATAGATGAGAGAAATATGGCAGCATATCGCAGAACTGGACCCGTCCCGGGAAAATGTTTTACTCACATCCCTAAATGAAGAAAGCCTTGGAGAAAAGCTTCTTTTTGTGGACGGTAAAGTGTTTTTTAGCACCTCCGATTTTAACTGTCCGCCACTTGATTTTTCGGAGAAAAAACGAGGTTTTCTTTCTCTGGGAGAACAGTGTTTTTTCCTGGATAATCTCGCCGGTGAAAAAAAACTCATTGTGCTTGGAGCGGGACATGTCGCTCTTTCCGTGATTCGTTTAGGGAAAATGATGGGCTTTCAAGTGCTCTGCATCGAGGACAGACCTTCCTTTGCAAAAGCGGCGAAAGAGGCAGGGGCGGATGAGGTTTTGTGTGAGGACTTTGCAAAAGCCCTTTCTACCCTTAAAGGGGATAAAGACAGTTATTTTGTGATTGTCACCCGCGGGCATACGCATGACCTCATCTGCCTTAGAGAGATTCTAAAGAAAACCCATGCCTATATCGGCATGATGGGCTCGAAAAGAAGAGTGGCATTTATTAAGAAGCAACTTTTGGAAGAAGGAGTCAGCGAAGAAAGTCTTCAGGAATTGCATAGCCCTATCGGACTCGCAATAGGGGCGGAAACCCCTATGGAAATCGGCCTCTCCGTTCTTTCGGAAATCGTGATGGAGAAAAATAAGAGCTTTCATCAGGAAAGTCTTACGAAGGAAATGCTGGATGCCATGCTAAGCGGAGAAGACTATGTGCTGGCGACCATAGTTAGGAGACAGGGCTCCGCACCAAGAGAAGCCGGCACGAAGATGCTGATTAGTCCCTTAGGAAAGCTCATAGGCACTATCGGAGGGGGCTGCACCGAAGCGGAAGTGATACAGAAGAGCCGAGAGTTATTTCTGGAGAATGCAAAGCCTGCCTGCCTATATCATGTGGACCTTGCCGACGATATTGCTGCGGAGGAAGGCATGGTCTGCGGAGGACAGCTGGATGTACTTTTAGAAAGAATCTGAGCGAAATGCTATAGGGAAAGATGTGGGAATTGAAGCTACATAAGGTTTAGAAAAGAAGCCGAAGAGCAATGCGAGAATGAGCTTAGACTAGCTTTTAGTCAGGAAGGAATAGAAAAGCAAGAGGAAGAATGAAGGATCAATTTCAAAGACAAATCAATTATATGCGCCTTTCCGTCACGGACCGTTGCAATCTGCGTTGCCGTTACTGCATGCCTAAGGGCATGGAGAATATGCTTCCCATAGAGAAGCTTCTGTCCTTTTCGGAACTTCTTTTTCTTGCAGAAGAGGCTTCGAAGCTGGGAATTAGCCGATTTAAGGTGACAGGCGGAGAACCCTTGGTGCGGGACGGGGTCTTAGATTTTGTTAAGGCGCTAAAAAAACTTGATAAGGTGGAACAGGTCACGTTGACCACGAACGGCATTTTACTGAAGGAAGCGCTTCCGGAGCTTCTTTCCGCCGAAATTGACGGGATAAATGTGAGCCTCGACAGCTTAAAGGAGGAGAGATTCGAAGAAATCACGGGCTTTCCTGCGCTTCCCAAGGTCTTAGAGGGGATTTCTGCAGCTTGTGATGCCGGAGTCCGTGTCAAGCTGAACACCGTGATACAAAAGGGAAAAAATGAGGACGAGCTCTTTTCTCTTTTAGCGCTTGCAAAGGAGCGTCCTCTTGACATTCGTTTCATAGAAATGATGCCGATTGGCTACGGGAAAAATTTTGAACCTTACTATAATGAAGAAATTTTAGAGAAAATCAGAGAGATTTATCCGGGCATTACCGAGGATATTTCCGTCCACGGAAATGGTCCTGCGAAGTATTACCGAATCCCGGGCTTTTTCGGTTCTGTAGGTTTTATTTCCGCGCTTCACGGGAAGTTTTGTGGAAGCTGTAATCGAATCCGCTTAACGAGCGAAGGAGAGTTAAAGCCCTGTCTTTGCTATGGAAATGGATATGCACTTAGGGGGATATTACGAAATACGGCATTTTCCGAAGAGGAGAAAAGAGTGGAAGTGGAAAAAACACTTCGGAAGTGTATTTTAGGAAAGCCGGAAAGCCATGCCTTTGAAAAGCTCTCCGAGGTTACGGAAAATAGGGCAATGGGGGAAATCGGAGGCTAAGCTTTGTGCTTTTGTTGCGAAAGGTAAAGAAGGCAGAAAAAAAGAGATAAGCCAAAATAGGAAAAATCGGAGGCTAAATGGGAAAGTTACTGGCGATATGCATAAGCAAAAAAAAGGGCACGGAAAAAAAGGAAGTGAAGGAAGCGGTCCTGCTCCCGCAGTTTGGGATAGAGGGAGATGCGCATGCAGGAAATTGGCATAGACAGGTAAGTCTTCTTTCTCTTGAAAAGATAGAGGATTTTCGGGAAAAAGGGGCGGAAGTGGAGTTCGGTGCCTTCGGAGAGAACCTCGTGGTGGAAGGCTTTGACCTTTCCCGGTGCCCGGTAGGAAGTGAAATTCATGTCGGAGAAGCGGTTTTAGAGCTGACTCAGCTTGGGAAAGAGTGCCATACCCACTGTGCTATTTATCACAGAATGGGAGACTGCATTATGCCAAGAGAAGGGGTATTTTCCAGGGTAATCAAGGGAGGAACAATCCGGCAGGGAGACCTGGTGGAAGTTTTTCCGCCTGATCCGAAGAGAGCTTATACAGCGGCGGTCATTACCCTCTCGGATAGAGCATCTTCCGGGGAATATGAGGACCTTTCGGGACCGCTTATTCAGGAATTTTAGAGCAAGAAGGGATGATTGTGGAGGAGAGTCTGCTCCTTCCCGATGGAAGAGAGGCTTTAGAAAAGGCCCTCATTCGCTTAGCGGATCAAAGAGAGATTTCTTTGATTCTTACTACCGGAGGAACAGGATTTTCTGAAAGAGACTGCACTCCGGAAGCCACCAAAGCAGTGTGTGACAGAGATGTTCCCGGCATTCCGGAAGCCTTGCGACAGCATAGCTTGACGATTACTAAAAAAGCCATGTTAAGCCGTCAGACTGCAGGGATAAGGAAACATTCTTTAATCATAAACCTTCCCGGAAGCCCGAAGGCTTGTAAGGAGAATCTGGAGTTTTTATTTCCGGAGCTCTTTCACGGCATAGGGATTTTACGGGGGACAGAAAAAGAAAACTAGGAGGAGACAAGATGAAGAAGCTTTTAGCAGGAAGTCTTGCACTTATGCTTTCCGTAGCATTAACAGCTTGCGGCGGAGCAAAGAAAGAGGAGACGGCAGCAGAGAGCAGTGCAGTAGAGACCGAGAGCAGTAAAGCGGAGACAGAGAGCGCAAAGGAAACGGAAAAGGCCGCTGAAGAGAAAAAGACGGAAGTTCAGGTCTTTGTTGCGGCTTCTCTTAAAAATGTAATGGAAGAGCTCGGAGCGCAGTATGAGAAGGAAAATCCCTCCGTAAAGCTCATTTTCCAGGCAGATTCTTCCGGAAAGCTTCTGACACAGATTCAGGAAGGCTATGCTTGTGATGTATTCTTTTCGGCGGCACAGAAGCAGATGGATACTTTGCAGGAGGAAGGAAAGCTCGTTGAAGGTACGAGACAAAATGTAGTCAATAACCGGCTTTGCGTAATTACAAGAAAAGACAGCGGTACGAAGGTTACCGGCTTAGAGACGCTGAAGGATGCAAAGTCCATTGCGCTTGCAGACGGCACCGTACCGGTAGGAAGATATACCAGAAAAGCACTGGTGAGTCTCGGCATTTTACCGGAGGCAGAGGATCTTTCCAAAATCAGTACAAAGGAAGTTTCCGATGCTTTGGGCGGTGTAGAGATTTCCGAGCAGTCCAATGTTTCGAAGGTTTTGGCGGCGGTAGTGGAAGGCTCTTCCGAAGTGGGAACAAGCTATTATTCCGATACCTACGGGAAAGACACGGATGTGGAGATTCTCGAAAAGGTTTCCTATGATTTAACCGGAAATGTTATCTACCCCATTTCTCAGGTAGTTAATGATGAAGCAAGCGAAGCGGAAATTACGGAAGCAAAGAAGTTTATAGAATTTGTTTGCAGCGACACCGCAAAAGAGACATTCCAAAAGTATTATTTTGACACTAATGTAGAATAAAGATGATGGAAGGAGAAATCCATGATGGAAATGATAAAAAGCTTAGACTGGAGTCCCTTATGGATTTCTCTGAAAACCGCAGTGGTTACCACTGTGATTTGCTTCTTTTTAGGAATATTTTTGGCCAGGAAAGTGATGAAGCTCCCGTCCCCTTGGGACAATTTTATTGACGGCTTACTTACCCTTCCTATGGTCCTTCCCCCGACGGTAGCAGGATTTTTCCTGCTCCTTCTTTTTAGTAAGAGAAGACCCTTCGGTATCTTCCTTTTTGAACATTTCGGCATCAAGGTGGTGCAGTCTTTCTTAGGATGTGTGGTGGCGGCAACCGTGATTTCCTTACCTCTTATGTATCGAAATGCAAGGTCTGCCTTCGCACTCGTTCCGAAGGACTTGGTTTATGCCGGGCGGACGCTCGGGATGAGCGAGTTTTCCATTTTCTGGAAAATTATTGTACCGCTCTCCGCCCCCGGTATCTTTTCCGGAACGGTTTTAAGCTTTGCAAGAGCGCTTGGAGAATACGGGGCGACTTCCATGCTTGCCGGAAATATTCCGGGGAAGACCGCGACCATTTCCCAAAGAATTGCTCTCGTTATGCAAGACCAGGACTATGCGACTGCAGGTTTTTGGGTAATGGTAGTCCTCTTTCTGTCCTTCGGGATTTTAACGCTTTATCAGTTTGCGACAGAGGAAAAGCGCTATAAGGGATAGATTAAAGAAGCGCGGGGCGAAGGAAAGCAAGCCGGGCTCTATAGGGATATAGTATGGAATAGATAAGTAAGCTAAGCTCTATATGGACAGAGGATGGAATAGATAAAATGGTATGCAGTGTTTCGATTAAAAAAAATATGGGAAGCTTTTCTCTGGATATGCAGTTTCAGACGGAAGCAAAGAGGCTCGGGATTCTGGGAGAATCCGGGGCAGGAAAGTCCATGTGTCTAAAGGCGATTGCCGGAATTCTTAATCCCGATGAGGGGGAGATTTGCATCGGCGAGAACTGTGTATTTTCCAAGGAAAAAAAACGGAATCTTCCGCCGCAAAAGCGGAAGGTGGGCTATCTTTTTCAGTCCTACGCGCTTTTTCCGCATATGAGCGTTTGGGAGAATCTTTCGGTGGCTCTTAAGGGGAGCAAGGAGGAAAAAGAAGAGAAAATCAGCTCTATTTTAGAAAAAATGGAGCTAAAGGGCATGGAAAAACGCCTTCCCGGGAAGCTTTCGGGCGGGCAGCAGCAGAGAGCGGCTCTTGCGAGGATTCTTGTGGGAGAACCGGAGATCATCCTGCTTGACGAACCCTTTTCCGCACTGGACTTTTCTCTTCGGGACCGAATGCAGGAGGAGCTTATGCTACATTTGGAGGACTTCCAAGGAAGCTGTATTATGGTTTCCCATTCGAGAGATGAGCTTTATCGCTTTTCCGAGGAACTTCTCATCGTGGAGAACGGCAGGATCCTCTGCCAAGGAGAAACGAAGAGCCTCTTCCGAAATCCGAGGAAGAGAGCGGCAGCAGCTTTGACAGGCTGTAAAAACATTTCCAAAGCCGAAAAAAGAGGAGAAAATGGCCTGTATGCAGTGGACTGGGGGATAGAACTTCAGCTTGATAAGGAAATACCGGACAGCCTTTCCTCCGTGGGCTATCGCGCTCACGATTTTATCCCTGTGTTTTCCGAGGAAGAGGCGGGAGAAAATTGTATCCCGGTTCGCCTAGAGAATATTGCGGATTATCCCTTTGAAAAAAATTTCTATTTTCAGGCGAAAGAGGGTACGGAAAGAATCGTCTTTATGGAACAGAGAGAGTCTCTTGCAAGATGGGAGCCTTTGGGGATTCCACAGTATCTTAAAGTAGATACGGAGAAGCTTCTTCTTTTAGAAGACTAAATTTTTAGAAGGATTGTAAAAATCAAAAATCGGAGATTTAATTTTTACAGAGAAGATAGAGTTTGAAATAAGACTTGCAGTGAATGTGCAGGATGAGGAGAAAAATGGGAGAGTTTACACATTTTGACGAAAAGGGAAATGCCCGTATGGTCGATGTTTCCGAAAAGGATGACACGGAAAGAGTAGCAGTCGCGGTGGGAAGCATTTTCCTAAATGAAGAAGCCATGCAGGCGGTTCTTGGGAAGAAAATCAAAAAGGGAGATGTTTTTACTGTAGCGCAGGTTGCAGGAATCATGGGGGCAAAACGCTGTTCGGATCTCATTCCGCTTTGCCATATTTTGCCGCTTCACGGAGCAAAGATAGAGTTTAGTGTAGATGAGAAGATAGGCGAAATTCAGGTTATTTCCACAATGAAAACACTGGGGAAAACCGGGGTGGAGATGGAAGCGCTTACCGGGGCGAGCATTGCACTACTCTGCATTTACGATATGTGTAAGGCTATTGATAAGCGCATGCATATTGAAGCGGTGCATTTACAGGAGAAAAAAGGCGGAAAAAGCGGAGATTTTCGCTATGATGAAAGATAAAAGCGGAGGGGGGAAAATGATTTATTTGGATAATGCGGCGACAACAGCTTTATCGGAGACGGCAAGAAAAGCCATGGAGCCCTATCTTTCCGGCTATTACGGGAACCCTTCTTCTATTTACCGTTTCGGACAAGAGGCGAGAAAGGCGGTAGAAGAGAGTAGGCAGACTATCGCCTCTCTTCTTCGCGTTTCTCCCCGGGAAATCTATTTTACCGGAGGCGGAACGGAGAGTGATAACTGGGCGATTTCTTCCGTGGTGCTGGAAAGAGCATTAAAAAAGGAAAAGAGCGCACATCTCATCACCAGTACCATAGAACATCCTGCCGTGCTTCGAACTTGTAGCTTTTTTGAAAGCTTGGGAGTAAAAGTAAGCCGGATTCCGGTGGATAAAGAGGGCTTTCTGGATTTGGAGATTCTGGAAAAAGTGTTACAGGAAGAAAGCTCTTTAAGAAAAACAGAGGAGCGTTCGCATTGCTTGATCTCCGTTATGGCGGTAAACAATGAAATCGGAACCTTGCAGAACTTAAGAGAGATAGGGCGCCTTGCGAAAGAGTACGGCGCAGTTTTCCATACCGATGCAGTGCAGGCTTTCGGTCAGATTCCGCTCGATATGGAGGAAATGCGGATAGACCTACTCTCTGCAAGCAGCCATAAAATCCACGGACCGAAGGGAGTGGGACTCCTGTATATCCGAAAAGGTCTTAAGCTCCCCTCCTTTTTACACGGCGGGGCACAGGAGAGGGGACTTCGTGCAGGTACGGAAAATGTTCCCGGAATAGTCGGCTTTTCGGCAGCGGCAAAGGAAGCCTTTGCTGGCATGGAAGAGAGGGGAAGAAAGAAAATAGCACTGCGAGATTTATTTTTTAAAAGGCTCCTAGAGGAAATCCCGGGGGCAAAAATCAGCGGTGTGAATCCACTGGAAGACGAGGGAATCGGAGAGAGTCCGGAAAACCCCTTCCTTTCCTCACTTCATCATCGTCTCCCCGGAAATGTCCATATCTGCCTTCCCGGAGTAGAGGGAGAGAGCGTTCTGCTCCTCCTTGACCAAAAAGGAATCTGTGCAAGCAGCGGCTCAGCCTGTGCAAGCGGTTCTTTAGAGCCGAGTCATGTACTTCTCGCAATCGGAAAGAGTCATGAAGAGGCATACTCCGGACTGCGCTTAAGCCTGGAAGAGACACTCACGGAGGAAGAGCTGGAATATACGGTTAGAGCAATCAAAGAGGCAGTGGAGAAATTGAGGGGTTAAAAGGGTAAAACAAAAAAGTAAAGAATATAAAGAAAGTAAAAATTGTAAAGAAAAAAATGAAGAGAATAGAAAATTCATTTATAATAGGGATGTAATAAAAGCCATAGTTAATTAGTATAAATTGCATTTCAAGAAGTTTTTCAGATATTCAGAAGAAGTCTAAAGAGAAAGGGGTATGTATGGAAGTGGCAAAGATTTCAAGTAAAGGGCAAATTACAATTCCGGTATCCGTTAGAAACAAACTCAAGTTAAAAAGCGGAGATAAACTTGTAATAATGGAAGAAAATGGAAGATTTTACTTTGAGAATTCCGCAATGCTGGCCTTTAAAAGAGTAGAAGAAGAATTCAGAGGAGTAGCCGAGGAAGCCGGGTATTATAAGGAGGAAGATTTACAAAGCTTCGCTCAGGAGATAAGAGAGGAACGAAGGAGAAAATAAAATGAGAATCATGCTGGATACCAACATTTTGATATCCGTGATTTTCTTTCCCTCTAATCAAACCAGAAACTTAATTAAAAAGAATCACGGAGCAGAATGAAATAGTGATTTGTGATTATGTTATAGAAGAGTTAAGTCTTGTAATTGAAAGGAAGTTTTCGTCAAGAAAGCCTGCTCTAAAAGATTTTTTTCACAGCCTACCCTTTGACCTGGTACAAGTAAAAAGAAATCCGGAAAAAGAGAAATATCCGGAAATAAGGGATGAGAAAGACTTTCCCATATTGGTGACGGCGATAGAAAGCGATATAGACATATTTTTGACAGGAGATAAAGACTTTCTGGCATTAAAGGATATTAAAAAACCTAAAATGATGACCATGACGGAGTATTTGGAAAAAACACAAATCTAAGTACGCCTTATGCCCCAAAACATTCGTGTTTTCTTCACACACTTTTCACAACAAATTAGCACTCATTACTTGACAGTGCTAACAATACGTTTATAATAGGATTATCTTAGTGAAAAAGTGAGGTAGTGAGTATGAATATAAATCGTTTTACACAAAAGTCGGTAGAAAGTATCAACAACAGCCAGAAGATTGCGATGGATCACGGGAATCAGGCATTGGAGCAGGTGCATTTGCTCTTAAGCCTTCTTCAGGTGGAGGACAGCCTGATTGCGAAGCTTTTACAGAAAATGGGCATTTTGCCGGATAGCTTCGAAAGAGCGGTGGAAGAGAAAATCAATGCACTCCCCAAGGTTTCCGGAGGGCAGCAGTATTTTTCGCAGGATGCGAATAAAATCGTGATGAATGCAGAGGACCATGCGAAAGCCATGGGCGATGAGTATGTGTCCGTGGAGCATATTTTCCTCGCGCTCCTAAAGGACGGAGACAAGACGATTCGGGAGCTGTTTAAAGAGTTTGACATCACAAAGGAGAAGTTCCTCGCGGCGCTCTCCTCTGTTCGAGGAAACCAGAAGGTCATGACGGACAATCCCGAGGGCACCTATGATGCTTTAAACAAATACGGCTATGAAATGGTCGAGAGAGCAAGTCAGCAGAAGTTCGATCCCATTATCGGAAGAGATGAAGAAATCCGAAACATTATCCGAATCCTTTCCCGAAAGCAAAAAAACAATCCCTGCTTGATCGGAGAGCCCGGTGTCGGAAAGACTGCAGCGGTAGAGGGACTTGCCCAGAGAATTGCGAAGGGCGATGTGCCGGAATCTTTGAAAAATAAGAAAATCTTTGCGCTGGATATGGGATCTCTCATTGCCGGAGCAAAGTACAGAGGAGAGTTCGAAGAAAGACTGAAGGCAGTTCTCGATGATGTCAGAAAGTCCGAGGGAGAGATCATCCTCTTTATCGATGAAATTCACAATATCGTCGGCGCAGGAAAAACCGAGGGTTCCATGGACGCCGGAAACCTGTTGAAGCCGCTTCTTGCCAGAGGCGAGCTGCACTGTATCGGTGCAACAACCCTCGATGAATATAGAAAATATATTGAAAAGGACGCAGCTCTTGAGCGCCGTTTCCAGCCGGTTATGGTGGATGAGCCGACGGTGGAGGATACCATTTCCATCTTAAGAGGTATCAAGGAGCGCTATGAAGTCTTCCACGGCGTAAATCACGGATACCGCACTCGTTGCGGCGGCGACGCTTTCCGACCGTTATATCTCCGATCGTTT
Source organism: uncultured Oribacterium sp. (assembly GCA_916439225.1). Taxonomy (GTDB): domain Bacteria; phylum Bacillota; class Clostridia; order Lachnospirales; family Lachnospiraceae; genus Oribacterium. The sequence goes on from CAKAHF010000002.1 coordinate 328,186, forward strand.
CCTTCCGGATAAGGCAATAGACCTTGTGGATGAGGCCTGCGCTATGATTAAGACGGAAATGGATTCCATGCCGGAAGAAATGGACGAGCAGCAGAGAAAGATTATGCAGCTGCAGATTGAAGAGCTTGCGCTGAAAAAAGAGGACGATCAGCTTTCGAAGGAAAGACTCGCAGCACTGCAAAAGGAGCTTTCCGAGCTTCGGGATAAGTTTAATGTCCAAAAGGCACAGTGGGAAAATGAGAAAAATGCCGTTTCCAAGTTGCAGACTTTAAGAGAAAAGAAGAACGAGCTGCAGGCGGAAGTCAATATTGCAATGCAAAAGGGAGAGTATGAAAAGGCCTCCAAGTTGCAGTATCAGGATCTGCCTCAAGTCGAAAAGGAACTGGAAGAGGCGGAAGCCTTAGCGCAGAAGGAAGAAAACAGTACGCTTGTGCATGATAAGGTAACGGAAGAAGAGATTGCGAGAATCATTAGTCGTTGGACGGGCATTCCCGTAACAAAGCTGAATGAATCCGAGCGTTCAAAAGTGTTGCACCTTGACGCCGAAATTCATAAGAGACTCATCGGACAGGAAGAAGCGGTAGAGAAGGTTTGCGAAGCCATTCTTCGTTCGAAGGCGGGTATAAAGGATCCTACGAAGCCGATCGGCTCATTCCTCTTCTTAGGACCTACCGGTGTGGGAAAGACCGAGCTTGCGAAGTCCCTTGCGCAGAACCTTTTCGATGATGAGAATGCCATGGTCAGAATCGATATGTCGGAGTACATGGAGAAATATTCCGTATCCCGTCTTATCGGTGCGGCTCCCGGCTATGTAGGCTACGAAGAGGGCGGACAGCTTACGGAAGCGGTAAGAAGAAAGCCCTATGCCGTTGTGCTTTTCGATGAAATCGAGAAAGCTCACCCGGATGTCTTTAACATCCTGCTTCAGGTTTTAGATGACGGAAGAATCACGGATTCGCAGGGTAGAACCGTAGACTTTAAGAACACGATTATTATCCTGACTTCGAATATCGGGGCACAGAGTCTTCTGGACGGTATCGGAGAGGACGGCGTGATTTCGGAAGAACTCAGAAAAGAAGTGATGGATAGCCTGCACGGGCATTTCCGTCCGGAATTTCTAAACCGTCTGGACGAAATCATCCTCTTTAAGCCGCTTGTGCAGAAGGATATGGAGCGAATTGCGGAGCTTATTTTAAAGGACATCAATAAGCGCTTGCAGGATAAGAGACTGCACATTGAGATTGCGAAAGAGGCCCTGGATTTCATTTTGGAAAATGCGTATGAGCCGGGCTTTGGAGCAAGACCCTTAAAGCGGTATATGCAAAAGCATGTGGAAACGCTTGCCGCAAAGTGTATCTTGGAAGACAAGGTAAAAGAAGGCGATAAAATCGAGATAGTACTGGAAAACGGAGAATTGAAGGCGGAAGTGAAGTCTTTATAACCACTCTTGAAAGTACTGTATGAATCCTTGAAAGGCGCATTCTTCCGGATTCTAAAAAGCAAATCATCTAAAAATTGTTAAAATTAACCGGGAACGGAATTGAGAAAGCTCTCTGATAAAAGAAGCATCAGAAAAAGAGGGTAAAAAAATTCTATTCCCGGTTAAAATTTATATTTTTAAATAAAAATATTTATGTTAGAATAACGCTTTGTAAATATAAATGTAAATGTAGATGTAGATGCAGATTCAGAAAAAGGAGAAGAAGAAAATGAAAGCAAAACGAAACTTGCTGGCATTGTTGCTTTCTGTCGCCATTTTTTGGCAGGGATTTTCTGTTGTCAATGCGGAAAATGTCTCCACCACACCGGAAAGCAGTATTTCCTTATCTTCTTCCGATGTAGAGGAAGAGGGTAACAGAACAGAGATTACAGGCGTAAATCCGGAGGATACGGAGAACGATTTGGAGGAGGCTTCCTTATCCGACTCCACGGATTCGACAGATATTTGACTATGGCGAGAGCAGCAAGCCTCTTGGGGACAGGGGTTGAAAGATCGGATGTGATTCAAAATATTAGGATGACATTGAATGGTAATCCAATCGATGAAAACACAAAGATTTATGCCAACACCGATTTTGCGTTGAAGATTAAGCTCGCAGTAAGCGGAAAGACGGTAAACAACGGGGACTATGCCGTTGTTCAGCTTCCGGGCAGTCTGGCAGCCGTAAGTGAAGATACGGAAATTAAAAATGATGCCGGTCAGGTTATGGCCAATGCACATTATGACAGTACGACAAAGCAGTTGAAAATTATATTCACAGAGAATGCAGAGAACTATAGCGGGGCCGATGGAGAGTTCACCTTCCTTGTTCGCATCAATAAGTCTGAAGGGAATACAGCGAAACAAGTGCCGATAAATATTCCGTTTAACGGGCAGACTTTTTCTATTCAACTGAACTATCAGGGAATAGGACTGGACGAGGAACCCAACTTCTGGAAAAATTATGGCGGCTCTATTGAACAATATGAGGATAAAGAAGGAACAATTCATTATTTAGTTCACTTTTTTATTCAGGTAAACGGAAGAAGGCTTACGAGAGTAGGAACAGTTTCCGAAAAATTCACCAATATAGAGATCCATGATAAATTAATCAGTGATGTCTTTAGCTATGTGGATCCGAGTGACCCCGAGCATTCCATGAACTGGAAAAATGCCTCTGACGCAGATCGCTTTTACCCAACTCTGGTAAGAGGCGTGTGGAGGTCCGGCTATCGAGACGAACATTATGTATTCCATCCCGCAACAGATGATGGAGCAAACCGTGGACCAAAGTGGGCTCTACAAGACGTTACAAATAACGCGAATCCTGCAAGTGGAGAAAGAGTATCACTGAATTATAAAGACAATAAAAGAGCCTTTGATTATAAAGTAGGGGATTTGAATGTTGAAGAAGGCTTCGAGCTACAGTATTATGTGGAAGTCAATGAAGTTCCTCAAGACGGTACAGTGTATCGTAATGATGCTTCTATCACAGGGGACAGCATCAGTATGGGGACACATAAGAGAGAAGTCCCTGTACAGTCTTCCAGCGGTAATTTAAACGGTACTGGCTTTACGCTTCGCATTGAGAAGAAGAATGAAGAAAGACAGCCTCTTTCCGGTGCGGAGTTTACCATTGAAAATAAAAGAACACAGGTTAAGAAAACTGTAGTCACAAATGAAGATGGTATTGCCACATTAGAAAATGCCGTTTTGGCAGACTATATAATTAAGGAAATCAAGGCACCTACAGGCTATGTTTTGGACGAACAGGAACAGCAGGTTGGTAAAGAAGAGTTAAAGAGCTCTGCTGCGGGAAATGCTACGGTAACTAAGAGATTTGTTAATAAAAAAGCGAATGAAGCGAAGCCGGAAACTAGAAGTGTATTGGTGGACAAGAAGTGGATTCAGGGTAATTCCACTGTAGCGAAGCCGGAAAAAGTAAAGGTTTATCTTGTAGAAAATGGAGAAAAGACCAATAAGGTACAGGAACTCTCTGAAGAGAATGGATGGAAGGCGTCCTTCTCCAATCTTCCCAAGAAGGATGCTTCCGGCGCGGAGATTACGTACACTGTTGCCGAGGGGAATCTTCAGGACTACAAGCCTGCTATTGCCGGAACGCAGGATACAGGATTTACCATTACGAACTATACCGGAGGCCGTGTGGCTATCCCTGTGACAAAGATCTGGAAGGGAAGTGGCGAGCATCCGCTCGGCATTACCATTCAGCTTTTTGCGGATGGAAATAGAGTATCTTCTATTTACCTGACTGCAGAGCATGGCTGGCAACATACCTTTGATATGCCAAAATATAATGCTGCCGGAAAAGAAATTAACTATACTGTTACGGAAGAGAATGTATACGGATATACCGCAATAAGAGCTGACGACGAGAATAGCGGTTATAAGAACGTCTTTGTGAATACAAAAGATAAACCCAACAATCCGGGAGGCGGCGGAAATACACCGAACAATCCGGGAGGTGGTGGAAATACCCCCAAACGCCTTCCGGTAATACACCCAAGGATCCGGGAACACCTCCTCCCTCTACACCGGATGAGCCGGGTAAGGTTCTTGGGGCGAGTCGTCCTATGGAAGATAATCCGGAAAGAAAGGGTGAAGTTCTCGGAGAGAGCAGACCTGCTGTAAAGGGAAGAGCTGCCGTAGCAACGGAAGATCAGAGCGCAATGAAGCTTTATGGAGTTCTTTTTGGGCTTAGCGTACTCTCTTTTTGGGGAAGCCTTTTTTATAAGAAATTCTTCCTTAAAAAAAGAGGGAATTAAGTTCAAAACAGGCATGCTTTTATAGAAACAAGAATTTTAGAATGGATTCCATAAATAGAATTTATGCAAAATAGGCAAATTGCAAAAGATATTTATCGGAAAAATAGGCAAATTGCCAAATAAATTCATAAAATACCTTGACCTAAATCGATTAATAGGGTAGAATACTCTTGACCGAATTGAAAGATTCGGAGCTAAAATTGGCGAACAGGTTTAATCGACCCTTACTACTCTATACAGCAGAAAGCCCGACGGAAACGCCGGGCTTTGCTGCGCAAAAATAGGGAAAGAATGGAGGAGCTGATAGCTTTCTTACAACAGAGAGAAAAAATACTTATATGTTTTTAACAATTATAGAAAAAACAAATAGAACTTGGAGATTATAATATTCATCAATTGGAATGATTTTAAGAAAGCCGATATAATGAGGAACGTTGGTCGTTTTACTTTTATCAATTTTTTCTTATTTGGTCAGGAAATAAGAGAGTACGAAAGGAGCACTTATGATGGAGTCTATTATTACGTATCATGCAAAAGAGGTGAGCCCTCATGCCGTTTTAAAGAATGCGGAAGAGCTTTATGCCGGCGGATTTTTCTGCTGTGAGGCAGTGATGAAAGCTATTCGCGATGCTTTCCAGGCGGATGTACCCGAGTCCGTTATTGCGATGTCTTCCGGTATGTCTATCGGAGCAGGTCGTTCCGGCTGTATGTGCGGCGCACTAAACGGAGGAATCCTTGCCCTTGGTATGTTCTTCGGAAGAACGACACCGGACGGCCCGAAGGATCCGAAAGTGAATGCTCTTATGGAACTTTCCAAGGAACTTCATGACTGGTTTAGAGAGGCAAATGCAAAGCATGCCGCTTGCTGTCGTGTTCTTACCAGAGGCTTTGAAATGGCGGAAGGAGAGCACAAAAAGCAGTGTATCGCCTTTACCGGACTTTGCGCAGGAAAGGTTGCCGAGATTCTTTGCCGAGAGCTGGGCGTTAAGAATGTAGATGCGGAGCCGATTCAAGGCTTGGAAGCACCCTTCCTTCCCCCTGTACACGAAGTAAAAGCAGTATAAGGAGCTGTCATTAGCATGGAAAAAATAAAAAAAATCCCCTTTGCCTTCTCGGGCGTGATGCTCGGTATGGCGGCACTTGGTAATTTGTTACAAAGTTATGGAGAAGGTATCCGTTTGCTTTTTGGCTGTGTTGCCTTTGTGATTCTAATTCTCCTTCTCCTGAAGCTCATTCTTTTCCCGAATGCGGTAAAGGAAGAACTTTCTATCCCCATCGGGGCGGGCGTTTTTGCAACCTTTCCCATGGCGCTCATGCTGTTTTCCGTATATGTGAAGCCCTTTATTCCGGGAATTTCTTTCCCGCTTTGGGTTTTTGCGAATGCAATCCACATTGTGTTGATTCTCTACTTTACGAAGACTTATATCCTTCATTTCGAAGAGAAAAATGTGCATACCGTATGGTATATCGTTTATGTCGGGATTGTTGTGGCATCCCTGACCACACCGGCATATAAGACCTTCGCTTACGGGCAGGCTGCCTTTTATTTTGGTTTTGTCGCTTTACTGATTCTGCTTTGTGTTGTTACAAAGCGCTATGTGAAGCTTCCGGTGCCGGATCCTGCAAAGCCGCTGATGATGATTTATGCGGCACCGATGGCACTCTGCACGGCAGGCTATATTCAGGCTTTTCCGGAGAAGAATAAGAGCTTTGTCCTGTTCTTACTGGTGGCGACTTCCGTGATTTACCTGTTTGCCCTCTTTAAGAGCATACAGTTCCTGCGCTTCCCCTTCTACCCGAGCTATGCGGCTTTCACCTTCCCCTTTGTAATTTCCGCCATTGCGACGAAGCAGTGCTTTGCGGTACTGACAAAGATGGGCATGAATGTTGCTTTTTTACAGCCCGTGGTTTTAGTGGAGACGATTATTGCAGCAGTATTTACGATTTATGCCTGCTTACGGTATTTCCAATTTATCCTTGCGGAGAAGTAGGAGAACGGCGTTTCACCGGTGGCAGTGCTAAACTGCTTAGGTTTATAAAAGGGGGCTGTGAAAAATCAAAATATTTTTCACAGCTCCTTTTTTTATGAAAATTTTCTATCGTTAAGCTTGGTTCCGCTTGTTTTTAGTAGGAAAAAAAACCTACGATGAAACTCTTGGAGCAGAGCCTTTCTGTAATCAGGGCTCTAGGAGGCTTTTTCAATGTCCGCAATTCTTCCTTCTCTTACGAGTAAACCCATCAGCTTAGCCATCTTGCTTTCACTCTCTTTTTTTCTCTCTTTTTTCCATTGCTTTTTTAATCGATTGTAATACGTTGTCATGGCGTCGTATTCTCCAAACTACTTCCATTTTTAAAATTACTTTGAATGCTTTGGCTTTTATTCGTAAGAAAAGGTTTTATATAAAATTTACACATATAGAAGCGAAATCCTTTGTTATAAATATAGGTTTTATATAAAACCTATTATCAAATCAAATGAAAATTGCTATAGTTGAGAAGTAGGGAGGTATGACATCATGAAGAAATCAAAGAAGGGATTCTTCCTATTTATGGCACCGGCTTTAGTTGCTTTTACCTTGGTCCAATTGATTCCTACGGTGATGGGAATTGGTTACTCTTTTACAGATTGGAATGGGATCAGCAAAGCTAAGCATTTTGTAGGAGTGCAGAATTATATAACAATACTGACAAGCGATTTGTCGTTTAGAAATGCATTTATTTTTACCTTCTTATTCTCTGTGTGTGCGGTTATTTCAGTAAATCTGATTGGCTTTGTCTTGGCTACACTGGTTACACAAAGAATAAAAGGTGTAAATTTTTTACGTGGCATCTTTTTTATGCCAAACTTGATTGGCGGAATTTTACTGGGATTTACTTGGCAGTTTATATTTGTGCAGGTTTTTGAAGCAATAGGAAAAAAACTGGGTATTTTGTGGCTTAGGGGATGGCTTACAGATCAGAGAACCGGATTTTTGGGATTACTGATTGTTGTGACCTGGCAATTATCGGGATACATGATGATGATTTATATTGCGCAGTTGCAGAACATTCCTGAAGATGTATTGGAAGCTGCAGAACTGGATAATGCAGTAGGTTGGAATAGAATGCGCTATATTATCCTACCTCTTATGATGCCTGCCTTTACGATTGGATTATTTTTATCCATTTCAAACGCCTTTAAACTTTTTGACCAGAATCTTTCTTTGACAGGTGGAGGTCCGGTTAACAGCACGCAGATGCTTGCACTGAATATTTATACTACGGCTTTCGGAGAGAATAGATTTGGCCTCGCCCAAGCAAAGGCTGTAATTTTCATGATTGTGGTCATGGCCATTTCGGTTATTCAACTTTCCATTACGAAGAAAAGGGAGGTTGAAGCATAATGAAAAGTAAGCGGGTAATAAAGCGACTTTCTATCATGGCAGCAGGTTTTGCGTTGGCACTACTATTTGTATCTCCCGTATTTATTCTTGTTAATAGCTCCTTTAAGTCGTTGCAGGATATCTATATAAATGTTCTTGCTTTACCGAAACAACTCTCTTTTCAGAATTATACTAAGGCTTTTAAAGAGATGGATTATGTAAAAGCATTTATGAATTCTTTTGCAATAACGTGTATTTCTACGGCTTTGATTATTTTCATTTCTTCCATGGCGGCATGGGTGCTTGTGCGGTATAAGACAAGAACCAGTAAAATTCTGTTCCTTATGTTTGCGGCAGTCCAGTTGATTCCGTTTCAATGTGTCATGCTTCCGCTTGTGGATATTATGAGTAAACTGCATCTGATGAATAGGCCCGGTCTGGTTTTTATGTATATGGGTTTTGGATGTGCAATGTCCATCATTTTATTTCACGGGTTTATTAAAAACATTCCGATAGAGTTGGAGGAAGCGGCAATTATAGATGGATGCAATATGGTACAGACTTTTATCAATATTGTCTTACCACTGTTGAAAGGAATAATTGCCACTGTGGCGGTAATCAACGTGATGTGGATTTGGAATGATTTTCTTCTTCCTTCCCTTGTTATTAATAAGAATGGCATGCAGACACTGCCGCTTCGTACTTATCTCTTCTTTGGACAATTTACAAAGAAATGGGATCTTGCCACTGCGTCGTTAATGCTATGCATGATTCCAATTGTGCTGTTCTACCTTAGCTGCCAAAAGTATATTGTGAAGGGAATTACGGCCGGAGTAGGAAAGTAAATCTACTATTTTGAAGGAAAGAGAAAGATTAGAATTTCAAGAAAAATCATAAATTTAACACAAGTCATTATAGAAGACTTTTGTCTTGTAAAGAACTTGTGTCAAGATAGTTTTTCAATTATAAGGAGGGAAAGATGGTGAAGAAAAAAGAGATGGCTGTACTTCTCGTCGCAGCAATTACACTTGGCATGATGAGCGGGTGTGGAAGTAAAACCGGTGCAGGAAGTGCTGAAGGGGACACAGTAACGATTAATTTGTATCAGAATAAGTCGGAAATTGCGGATCCTTTACAGAAGGTAGCTGACGCATACACGAAAGAGCATCCTAATGTAAAAATAAATGTAGAGAGCATTCAGGGGAATGACTATAATACAAACTTAAAAGCAAAGCTCATGGGAAATAATGCTGTTGATATTTTTGCATTGGGTGACAATATTACAAACATGATGGATTATGTAGAAGATCTAAGCGCAGAACCATGGGTAAAAAATGCAGTAGATGGAAGTATTGATGATGTGACTGTTGACGGAAAGGTATATGGGCTTCCTGTCAGTGTGGAAGGTTATGGATTGGTATACAATAAGGAAATATTTAAAGATGCCGGAATTGATGCATCAACCCTTACCAGTTACGATGCAATCGACAAAGCTTTTGCCGACTTACAGGAGCAGATTGATAGTGGAAAACTGAAGGATAAGTATCCTCAACTTGAAGCTGTGGAAGATTATGCAGCAAAAGAGACTTGGATTCCCGGGCTTCATACTTTGAATGTTCCTTTGTCATGTGAATATAAAAGTGCAACAGAACTAAGAAATTCCGATGAACTGGGATTAAATATGCAGATTCTTTAAAGGCATTGCTGGATCTTGAGACAAAATATACTCCGTCAAGAAATGATTTGTCGAAGCTGAATGCAGTGGATTATTCTACAGAAATCGGTGGAGGCCTTGCTATTGAGCGAATTGCGGTTGTACAGCAGGGAAACTGGATTGGACCGGAATTAAAAGGGATTGATGAGAAAACTGCGAATAAGATGGGGATGCTTCCTATTCCGACAAAGGGTGTAAAAGAAGACTGTATTTCCGTCGGAATTTCTATTCACTGGTGTGTAAATAAGCAGTCAGACGAAAAAGTAAAAGTAGCAGCAAAGGATTTCTTGAATTGGCTATTTCAGTCAGATGAAGGGAAGCAACTGGTTGTGAATGAATTGGGATTTGTTCCGGCATTTAAGAATTATGAGGGAATAGAGATTTCCGATCCCCTTTCGCAAGAGGTAAAAAGATATATTGATGCCGGAAAAACAACTTCATGGGTAATGGGAGGCTTTCCTTCCGGGTTTGAGCCTAAAGCAGCAGCAGATTTTCAAGGCTATTTTAGCGGAGAATATAGCTTTGACGATATGGTTTCTCACTTAAAGGCTGATTTTAAGGAATTAAAGAAATCATAGTAAAACAAAAAGAGAGAAGAATAAGCAGAATGTAAATGAAATGAGAAAGACAGGCACTCATAACTTGAGTGCCTGATGGTATACATATGGAAAAATATAGACCTAAATTTCACTTTTCGGCAGAAAAATATATTATTAATGATCCGAATGGGTTGGTATATTATGAAGGAGAATATCATCTGTTTCATCAATATAACATACAGGAGGAAATCTACTGGGGACATGCGGTGAGTAGAGATCTCATTCATTGGAAGAGACTTGCAAATGCCATTGCACCGGATGAACATGGACAAATTTGGTCGGGAAGTGCTGTTGTAGATGAAGAAAATCACAGGCTGGCTGCTTTTTTTACTTACTGTGAGCGGGGAACAGAAAAGCAAAGCCAGGGATTAGCTTTTAGCTATGATAAAGGACGAAGCTGGGAAAAATATGAGAAGAATCCGGTTCTTACAGAGGAGAGAAAAGATTTTCGAGATCCTAAAGTTTTTCGTTATGAAGATAAATGGGTGATGATTGTTACCGGGGGAAATTGTGTTCTTCTTTATGAGTCCAAAGACCTGATTCATTGGAAACAGATATCTTCTTTTAGCGGGACTGATTCGGACCATGTCGGTACGTGGGAATGCCCGGATCTTTCCGTTAAGAGTACAGGACTCCGAAGAAACAAAATGGATTCTTATCATCAGCATAAATAACGGCTCTCCTGCAGGTGGTACCGGAATGAAGTATTTTATCGGAGAGTTTGATGGAATCAGTTTTAGACCGGATGGGGAAAAGCAGGAAGGGCATTGGCTAGACTATGGGAAGGACTTTTATGCGGGTGTGAGTTGGAATAATCTTCCGGATGATAGAAGGTTGATGATTGCCTGGGCTGATAATTGGCAGTATCGGGATTTCTTACCGACCAGTCCCTTTAAAGGACAGATGTCCTCTATAAGGGAATTAAAATTGAAAAAAAGAGGAAGAAAATTTTATCTGACGCAGATTCCGATAGAAGAGATGTGTGCACTTCGGAAAAATAAGCAAGAAATGCATAAAATGAAAATGGGAGCGGGAGAAGAATGGACACTTAAGGATTGCTCGGAGGCATTGGATTTGGAGCTTTATTATCCTACAAACAAAATGGGCGCTTCCTCGTTTGGAATCAGAGCAGTAACAGGACAGGGCAAACAATTGGAGATTCTTTTTTCAAAGGAGGAACGTTCCTGCACTGTAGATAGAATGAATACAGGACTAAATCCCCATGAAAATTTTCCTGGGAAATATAAAGCGAAAGTTGACTTTGAAAAAGAATATCTAAATCTAAGATTGATTCTGGATGTTTCGCAGTCAGAACTCTTTATAAATGATGGAGAACTGGTTTTTTCCAATCTTATTTTTCCGGAAGAACCTTATCAACTTAAGCTTTTTGCTGAAGGTGGAGACTTGGAAATTGAGAGAAGTGCAATTTATGAATTGACCGGAGATGTAATTAACTAGACTGATTTCGTCACATAATGACTTCAATTAAGCGAAGAAAAAGCGTGAAGGATACAGAATGATGATTATAAGAGAGATTGCCGAGCAGGCAGATGTAAGTATGACCACTGTCTATAATGTTTTACATGGCAATGTAAAGAAAGTATCAAAAGAGAATACAAAAAAGATTCAAAAACTTTTGGATGAATACCATTATGTTCCCAAATTAGGGCTTCGTGCTTTGAAGAATAACAGCTCCAAAATCATCGGAGTTGTTATTCATTCTTCGCGTTATTATGAGAATTCTGCTATTTCAGACACATTTTACAGCCATATCATTGGCGCAATGGAAGAAATGCTTCGTAAAGCCGGATATTATATGATGCTATATGCAGCGCAAAACTTAGAAGAGATTTTTCATATGGCATTGGCGTGGAATGTAGACGGACTCATAGCCATTACTTTCACCTACAGGGACTATATAAAGCTGAAAACGCTGGTAAATAAACCGATTGTTGCTATTGATCTGATTAATAAAGAAAATTCGGATTATGTCAATGTGGGACTGCAGGATAAAAAAGGTGGCTATATTATGACGAAATATCTTCTGGAAAAAGGATACGAGTCAATTTATGTATGTGCTCGGAAGAATATAGGCGTTGATCACGAGCGTTGGTTGGGCTATAGAGAGGCGTGGAAAGGAGCGGGAAAAGAATTTCTTTCAAATGATTTTCTTTGTCTTTATGAAACAGAACAAAGGAGAAATGAAAATTATAAAATGATGAGCAGGTTTGCAGGAAAAAAAACCGCATTCTTCTTTCTGGCGGATGCATTTGCAGTTGAAGCTATGCATTATTTTCATGATTTGGGAATCAAAATACCGGAAGACATCGGCATTGCAGGTTTTGACGGCAATATTTTAGGAAAATATTGTTATCCGAGATTAACGACTGTCTATCAGGATGTATCAGAGAAAGGAAGAATGGCAGTAAAATTGATGATCGATCTTTTGGAGAAACGTTTGTTAGACGGACTGGATGTAAGCCGCCCGGTAACACTGATTCCGGGTCATTCAACATGAGAAAGCCATCAACACGTTTTGTCCTATAACTTTAAAATGTAAAGAAAAGAGAGGAAATTTGAGGTGACTCTCATCGTTAGATTTTTCGTCTAACTTTTGGGGGTCGGTACACTCCTCTCTTTTTTTGTTTCTGTGAAATCATTGCTTACGGTGTCAGTGCTGCTATTCGTGTTATTCCGAGAAATCAAATAAGACGAAGCTCATGAAGGCACAGGGCACTCCGCGGACACTCTGCGGTCTTTCTGCGGGCATTGCTGAATGCGGGAAAAAGCATTATCATAGAGAAAGAAAATGTCCCACAGGGGCACCGGAAAAGGAAAGGAGAAACAATGAGCCCATTCTCATTTAACCACTTTAACTTTAATGTACTGGATTTGGAAAGAAGTATGAAGTTTTATGCAGAAGCTTTGAATTTGCTTGAGCTTAGTAGAAATGAACGGGATGACTTTATTATCGTGTTTTTGGGAGATGATTCTACGGACTTCCGTCTGGAGCTGACCTATATGAAGGATAGAACAAAGCCCTATGATCTCGGGGAGCAGGAGTATCACCTCGCGCTTCGCACGGAGGATATCGGGGCAGCCCATGCACTTCACGAAAAGATGGGCTGTATCTGCTTTGAAAATCATGGTATGGGCATCTATTTTATTGAAGATCCGGACGGCTACTGGATTGAAATCATTCCGGACAGAACGAAGCCTATTACCTGGCAGTAGAAGAAGGAAAGAGAGAAGATGGATAGAGGGTAGAAGCATAAAGAGTAGAAGGACAGAGAGCAGAAGGGAAGAGCGCGGTTATACGGCTTCTGAATAGAAATGTGAAGGGGAGAGATGGATTTATTTAGCTATCAGGCAGAGAAAAATCAAGAGAAAATGGCGCCTTTGGCAGTTCGGATGCGTCCCGGAACGCTGGAAGAGTTTGTCGGTCAGGAGCATATTATCGGGGAAAATAAATTGCTTTCCCGCTTAATTCGTGCAGACCAGCTGCAATCTCTCCTTTTTTTCGGCCCGCCGGGAACGGGGAAAACCTCTCTTGCAAAGCTCATTGCCAACCATACGAAGGCGGAATTTATCCAAATCAATGCGACTACCGCCGGGAAAAAGGATATGGAGGAAGCGGTGAGCCGTGCAAAGGAGAATCTGGGGGGCTACGGCAGAAAAACCATACTCTTTGTGGACGAGATTCATCGCTTTAATAAGGCACAGCAGGATTATTTGCTTCCCTATGTGGAAGACGGAACCGTGATTCTCATTGGGGCGACAACCGAGAATCCTTATTTTGAGGTGAATTCCGCCTTGCTTTCCCGCTCCCGCCTTTTTGAACTAAAGCCTTTATCGAAGGAGGCTTTTGTCGCGTCTTACAGACGAGGCCTTGTCGGATAAGAAGAGGGGGCTCGGGAATTTTCGGACAAGCCTTTTCGGAGGAAGGGAAGGAATTTTTTTACTGGAAAATGCATCGGGCGATGCCAGAGTGCTTTTTAAACACGCTGGAGCTTGCCGTTCTCAGTACGAATCCCGATTCTGACGGCGTTATCCGCCTATGTAAAGAAAAATATCGGCGAATGTATGCAAAAGAAGATTCTTCGCTATGATAACAGTTCAGAGCATTACGACACGATTTCCGCCTTTATTAAGTCCATGCGGGGAAGTGACCCCGATGCGACGGTGTATTATCTTGCGAAAATGCTTGAGTCCGGCGAGGACATTCGTTTTATCGCAAGAAGAATCATGATTTGCGCTTCGGAGGATGTGGGAAATGCCGACCCGCAGGCACTTATTCTTGCCGTGAACGCTTCCCTTGCAGTGGAGCGTGTAGGCATGCCGGAGGCACAGATTATTCTTACCCAGGCGGCGTGCTATATTGCGACGGCAAAGAAGTCCAATGCCGCGGTGAAGGCGATTTTTGCGGCAAGTGATGTAGTCAGAAAGAAGGGGAATTTGGAGATTCCTTCTTATCTTAGAGACGCGCATTACAGCGGGCATGAACAGCTCGGAAGAGGCGTAGGCTATAAATATCCTCATGACTATCCGGGGCACTTCGTAGAGCAGCAGTATTTGCCGGACGAAATAAAGGATTATCGTTTTTATGAGGAAGACTAATGGCTAACGGGAAAGAGAAGTTATTGGGATGGAAGAAAGATAGTTTCTCATTTTCCAATAGGGCGGAAAAGTCCGGACAAGACTACGCAGGATTTACGGAATAGACTCGTTAAGAATCAAAATATGTGGTATTCTTTAAGAAATTATACAGAAAAAGGCACAATTTTTTTTATACACTTCATGCTAGTATAAGTAGCAATGAAGTGAGGAGGGATTTATATGAAAAAAACACTATGGATTGCTATTTTTGGACTTATGCTTTTTGCCGCTGCTTGTGGGAAGAAAACGGATACAAAGAGCAGTCAGACGGCACAGGAAGAACCCAGCTCCGAGGCTTTATCGGAGAACAGTTTAAGCGCCACCGTGCAGAAGCTGGATAATGGAAAACTGAGTGTAGAGACAGGAGATGGTAAAGTTCTTACTTTTGATGTAAATGGTGCTACTTTAGATAAGACTTGGGAACTTATGCCGGGAGATGAAGTAGAAATCAGCTATGAAGGAACAGAGCCACAGGATGGCATGACCGTTAAATCCGTTACCGTTTCCGTACCGTATGAGTTTACTACAGAAGATTTCAATGACGAGCAAAACTTATACGGAGAGATTACCGCAATCAATGACAGCAGTATCACTGTAAAAGAGATTCCGGATTTCCGTGAAGCCGCACTGGACGGTGAGGATACAGAGGGGAAGAAGTACGGGGACACCGTTACCTTCCAAAGACCGAGCTTTGAAATCGATTTAACACAAGGCGGATTAAAGGTGGGTGGAGAAATCAGCGTATATTATCTTGGAGAGTTAAGCAATAATCCCGTAGCATTCTATACCATCACAGAGGATGCTTTAGAAGGAGAAGATGCAGACCACCTAAAGGTAAAAGGCACGATTGAGAGCGTTGACGGGGATGTCTTTACCTTGAAGTCGGACGACACGCACAGCTTCCGTTTTACTACGGATGGAAACAATGATTTAACGAAAGAAGTGGAAACGAATAAAGGAAAGACTGTGGAAGTAAGCTACAGTACCTCGTTAAAGGCCAGAGTTTCCCTGCGGAAGGAATTAAGGTTGTAGAATAAGTTAATTTAAAAGGGGCAGGCTTGCCCCTTTTTTTTACATCAAATCGCTATCATACATAATGGTAAACGGCCCGTCATTTATAAGGCTTACTTTCATGTCCGCACCGAATTCTCCGTGCTCGGTGTGCATGCCGGCTTCCTCGGCTTTCTTCAAAAAATAGGCATACAGTGCATTGGCATGTGCGGGATCTCCGGCTTGGATAAAGCTGGGACGATTCCCTTTTTTGGTGTCTGCATAGAGGGTAAACTGACTGACCACAAGAAGGGAGCCGGAAATATCCCGTATGGAAAGATTCGTTTTTCCGTTATCATCTTCAAAAAGCCTAGCATCCAAAATCTTCTTTAGTAGCTTATCGGCAACTGCTTCCGTATCCGTATTTTTTACGCCAAGAAGGACAAGATAGCCCTTTTCTATACTGCCTATTGTCTTTCCTTCTACGGAAACCGAGGCGGAAAGCACTCTTTGTACTAAACAACGCATCATTTTCTCCTTACTATTTTACTTAAATATACCGGTGACAGTTTAGCGAAAGAGAAAAAGCAATAAACTACTTTTGCTCTTTCAATTGTTTTGTTCTGCTGAACATTTGCTTTATTTAACTTATGCTTTATTTGAATTGTTTCAGCTTTGCATTGTATTGAAAGCCGATATCTTCCAGCTTCTTTTTCAGGGCTTCGACATCCAGATCGTGCCCCTTGCAAAACTCTTCTAAACTACTGTATTCGTCCCGAAGCTTCGTGTTTACAAAGCTCAGTAAAATCATCGGATCATTGGGGATATTCATTTCTTATTTCCTTTCTGAGTAAAGGGAGAGATTTATAAAAAGCTCTCTCTACAGATAAGATAGCACGAACTTACAAAGCATACTCGCAATGCATCAAGGCTTTTCGGGCATTGCAAATGGTAATCATTATGCATCATAGCTTTTCGAGCTTTGCAAAGCCGGCCATCATTTTTTTCTGCCCTGCACTGTCGAACAGTACGGTTACCAGATAGTCCTTTACATCTTCTTCGATTTTCAAAACGCTTCCTTCGCCAAACTTTGTGTGCTTTACCCGGTCGCCTTCCTGATAGGCGGGGCTTGTCTTTCCTCCGGATGAAAAGCCTTTTTGGAGAAGGCCTGACTGTTTCAACTTGTCCAGGCTTCCGTATTTCGGGGCATCTGTGCTTTGACCTTTTTCGAATCCTATTCCTTGCCTTCCGTAAGTCTCTCCGAAGCCTCTTCCTTGTCTTTCGTAAGAGCCTCCGCTGTAGCCTTTTGCTCCGTGGCCGCCTTCTCCGCTCCTTCCAAAGTAGGACGAAATGGAACTTTCGGCATTTTTTAAATAACTGTTATAGTAGGATTTTCCGCTATTTTCCAAGAAAAGCTCTTCCTCGGAGCGTTTTGGCCGGTAGAGCAGATTCTTTTTCAAA
This sequence comes from uncultured Oribacterium sp., assembly GCA_916439225.1. Taxonomy (GTDB): domain Bacteria; phylum Bacillota; class Clostridia; order Lachnospirales; family Lachnospiraceae; genus Oribacterium. The sequence continues at coordinate 345,231 of CAKAHF010000002.1, forward strand.
AGTTCGTCGGGAATATCCTCAAAGAAGCGACTGATTTTAAAATACTGTGTTTGTCCGTTCACCATTCTATTTTTCGCGGAGCTTAGGTAGAGCTCTTCCTCCGCACGGGTGATTCCGACATAGCAAAGTCGCCTTTCTTCCTCGATTTCTTCGTCGTCTCCAAGGCTTAGTGCGCTTGGGAAGAGTCCGTCACTAAGACCTACCAAAAACACGACCGGAAATTCCAAGCCCTTTGCCCCGTGCAGAGTCATGAGCGTGATTTTATCCTCTGTAAGGTCACTTCTATCGAGGTCGGAAAGGAGGGAAACCTCTTCGAGGAAGGCGGCAAGACTCGCGTCTTCTCCATTTTCCTGAATATAGGAAAGAAGCTTTCCTTCCAGCTCTCGGATGTTTTCCATACGGCTTTCGGCTTCGATTGCTCCTTCCGAAAGAAGCTCCGTCTCATAGCCTGTGTCGTCAAGGATTCGCTCGATAAGCTTTCCGAGTTCTTCTTTTTTCCAGCTTTCAACCGTCTGACTAAACTTATCGATTTCCGAGAGAGCTTTTCCGGAGAGGCCGGCCGCCTTGGAAAAGGGGATTGTTTCTATAAGAGAGAATCCGCCGAACTGAAGTCCATACTGCCGAAGTTTTTCTATGCTGGCATTTCCGATACCGCGCTTTGGTACATTGATGATTCGTTCGAAAGCGATGTCGTCCTTTGGGTTCACCATAATCTTCATGTAGGCGAGAAGATCCTTGATTTCTCTTCGCTGGTAGAAGTTTACTCCTCCTACAATTTGGTAGGGAATATTCCAGCTGATACATTGTTCTTCGAATAGACGAGACTGGGCGTTCGTGCGGTAGAGAATCGCGAAGTCCTTGTAAAAGCGGTTTTCGCCCCGAATGTGCCGGATTACATCTCTTGCCTCTTCCTCTGCCGTTTCATATTCTTGAAAGAGGACTTCCTTTCCCTCCGTTTTATCGGTCCAAAGCTTTTTTTGCTCTTTCTGCGGGTATTCTCTGCGATGACCGCATTGGCAAGATTTAAAATCGGCGAAGTGGAGCGGTAATTTTGTTCCAGCTTCACGGTATAGCAGCCCGGAAATTCCGCTTCGAAGGACAGAATATTTTCGAGATTTGCGCCTCTAAAGCGGTAAATGCTCTGATCGTCATCTCCCACCACACAGATATTTCTATACTTTTTGGCAAGCGCATAAATCAGGCGAAACTGCACATCATTGGTGTCTTGGTACTCGTCCACGAGAATATAGCGGAAACGCTCCTGATAGCGGGAAAGAACCTCGGGAAAGCGCTCAAAAAGCTCTAGGGTCTTTAATAAAAGGTCGTCAAATCCAAGGCATTGTTCTCTTTCAGCTTCTCCTCATAACGCTTGAAGCTCCGGTAAATAAGCTTGCTCAGATAATCTCCGTCCGATTCGGAAAGGTAGTCCTCCGCATTCCCGCCTCGGTTTTTTGTTTGAGATATCTGAGAGAGAACCGCCCGCTCCCGAAGCGTCTTTGTGTCGATATTCAGCTCTTTTAAAATCTGCCTCATCAGAGTTCTTTGGTCATCCGTATCGTAGATGGAAAAATCCCTGTTGTAGCCCAGTTGCTCGATTTCCCTCCTGAGGATCCGGAGGCACATGCTGTGGAAGGTGGATACCCAAACACTGTTCCCTTCTCCGGGGAGGAGTGCCTCCACTCTTTCTCGCATTTCGGCTGCAGCCTTATTGGTAAAAGTAATGGCTAAAATATGGGAGGGGAAAATACCTTTTTCTTGGATAAGATAAGCGATTCGATGAGTCAGAACACGGGTTTTTCCCGATCCTGCTCCGGCAAGGACCAAAAGAGGACCTTCCGTACTGCGAACCGCCTCAGCTTGTTCTTTATTTAATATTGCATATAAGTCCATGGGACCTCCTTAAATGGTAATGGCTCACTATTGTACCATTTTTTTGAGGAATAGAAAATCGCGGATTATTTCCGAATTTTTCAGCTTTGAAGCAAAGTATTTTATGCTATAATTTATTTCATGGACGATAAATTTTTAAATGAATTAATCGAATACTTAAAGAATTTGCATCATGTGCATGCATCCCAGCTCCCTTCTTTGGACCTTTATATGGATCAAGTGACCGGTTTTATGGAGGAACATCTTGCTCCGATGAGACGGTATGAAGAGGATAAGGCTCTGACAAAGACCATGATTAATAATTATGCAAAAATAAGATTCTTCCTCCGCCTGCCGGGAAGCGCTATACGAAGAATCATATGCTGGTTTTGCTTTTTATTTATTATTATAAAAGTATGTTAAGCCTTTCTGATATTGCAACAATTCTTCGTCCGCTGAATGAAAACTATTTTAACAGCAGAACAAAACCGCAGTTAAAGGATATTTATGAAGAAGTATTCTCCTATGCAAATGTAGAAATGCAGAATGTGATGGAGGATGTAAAGACACGTTATGAAAAGGCGCAAGGTTCTTTCTCCGAAAAAGACCCAAGCTTCCAGAACCTCTCCGGAGAAGAGAGGCAGGAGCTTAGAAACTTCTTTTACTTAAGCCTTTTGGCCTTTGATGTTTATCTGAAAAAGCAGCTCATGGAAAAAATTGTAGATGAGATGGCCGGAAAACAGGGGAAGAAAGAGAAAACTGCAGGAAAAAGAAAGAAAAAATAAGGAAAGAAAAAATTGCTTCTCTTTCCCTGCTTTTTAGAGATATAAAACCATATCTTCCCAGGGCTCTCCTCCCCATGTAGAAGGGGAAGGGCCGATGTGCTCGTAGCCAAAGTCCTCATAAAAAGGAATCAGATGTTCGTGGCAGGTGAGATATATTCTTTCCGTGCCGCGGGTCTTTTCTTTGTCCCGGTAGCGCTCCATAAGCTGAGAGGCGATTCCTTTTCTCCGGTATTCCGGACGAACCTCCAGACTCAAGAGATAACAATTTTTGGCATTGTCTTCCTGTAAAGAAGCATTGGTAAAGAAAGCATCCAAAAATGCTTCCGAGCTGGAATGAATTCCGCTTAAATAACCGGCGATTTTTCGATTGACTTGGTCATAGGCAATTAAAAAGTCTTCCGCCGCATGCTCTACCCGATCTTTCATATCTTCATAAGAGCAGAATTCGTTTTCCGGGAAACAAATTTTTTCCATATCCGCCAGTTCCTTCGTGTCCGCAACGGTAGCGGCTCGAAAGATGTAGCGATCATAAATATTCATAAATTTCCTTTCTGCATAAGATGATATATACAGCATAGCAGAGAACAAGAGAAAAAGCGAGTCGAGGGAAAACGGTATACAAGTAAAGAGGCCTTGTGGTATCTTTATGCTTTGGAAAAGGAATGGTGAAATATAGAGAAGAAGATTCTGTTCTTTGTTATAGAAGAGAGAATGGAGCAAGGGATAATCAGGGGAGTACAATGGAAAAAAGTCTTAAAGATCAAGTATATCAGGCAATATTGGAGGATATCTTTCAGGGAAATATAGGCTCGGGGGATATCTTAAATGAGAAAGCTCTAGTGGAGAAGCACCATTGCAGTAAGTCTCCTGTAAGAGAAGCTCTTATGGCGCTGTGTGCTGATGGTGTGCTGAAAAATATTCCGCGTTACGGCTATGAGGTAGTGCGCTACAGTAAGGATGATATTTACGACATGCTGGCCTTTCGTTTTATTTTGGAACGAGGGGTGCTGAGAGAGTGCGGAAACGAAATGACGGAGCAGGATTTCCAAGAGCTGGAAGCGATTAACAGTGCCTGCAATGATAACGAAACGGATGCCATGACACATTGGAAACATAATACGGAGTTTCATCTTCGCTTGATTTCCATAAGTCACAATCATTTTATTGTGGAACAGCTGGAAAATTGTATGGGACGTTTAAAGAGGGCATATTCACAGTATTATTGGAAGAAGGAAAGGAAATTCTTTTTTCGATGGATACGGCGCATCATGTGGATATTGTTTCCGCGTTACATAAGGGAGATGTGGAACAGGCGGTCAAGTTCTTGGAAGAAGACTTGAAGGATTTCGGGGAGTACAGCGGATATCGAAATAATTTGCATTTTCCCAAGTAAAAAATGGATCAGATGAGCTTTTCGATATCGAGTTAAGAAAAGAGTGCCAATATACGCATTGGTACTCTTTTTTAAAAATGCACAAAAAATAAAAGATATTTTCAGAATATTGGTATAGTGACTATTGATAGCATTACTGATATGATTAGCTAAAGAGCCTAATTTCGGTCGTTATAAAGGAGAGAAATAGTATGGAAGAGAGATTGATAAAGAATTATACAGAGATTTTAGAGCATGAACTGGTACCGGCAATGGGCTGTACGGAACCGATTGCGATTGCGTATGCAGCAGCATCGGCGAGAAAACTGTTATCTGAAGAGGTCAAGCACATAGACTTGTGCTGTTCGGGAAATATTATCAAAAATGTAAAAGCGGTTACCGTTCCGAATTCCGGCGGACAGAAGGGAATGCAGGTCGCTGCTATTCTTGGTGTTCTTGGAGGGGACGCAGATAAGAAGCTGGAAGTTTTGAGCACTGTGACGGATGCGGATAGAGAAAAGTGTAAATCTTTGGTTAATACCGGTTTCTGTAAAGTGGGCTTCGAAGAAGATGTACCAAGCTTTATATTCGAGTTGAGGTTAGCGGAGAAAATCATAAGGTTCGCTTGGACATTGCGCATCAGCACTCCAACATTGTCCTTATGGAGAAGGATGGAGAAGTCCTGTATAAGGAAGGCGAAGAAGATAAGCAGGATGTGCTTTCCACAGGTGGGGACCGAAGCCTGATGTCTCTTAAAGGAATTATAGAGTATGCGGACACCGTGAACTTGGAAGAAGTTGCTCATGTCTTACAGAGGCAGATTGACATGAATATGGTAATTTCACAGGAGGGATTGGATAATGCCTGGGGTGCCAGTGTGGGAAAGACCATTCTGGAAACCTGGGGACATGATGTGAAATCCTGTGCTTGCGCAAGAGCTGCGGCGGGTTCTGATGCAAGAATGAGCGGATGCCCCCTACCGGTTGTCATCAATTCCGGATCCGGAAACCAAGGGATTACGGTTAGTATGCCGGTAGTGGAGTATGCAAAGTCTTTAGAGGTTTCCAAGGAGAAGTTATATCGCTCCTTGATTGTGAGTAACTTGGTATCGGTATATATTAAGCACTATATCGGTGCGCTTTCCGCTTTTTGCGGTGCAGTCAGTGCATCCTGCGGTGCCGGTGCGGGCATTACCTATATGTGCGGCGGTGATTATAATAAGATTGGAAAAACCATTAGCAACACTCTTGGCAATGTAGGCGGTATCGTTTGTGATGGCGCAAAGCCAAGTTGTGCTGCCAAAATTGCATCCTCCGTTCATGCGGCAATCCTTGCACACTCCATGAGCATGAAGGATCAGGGATTTAATGGTGGAGAGGGTATTGTGGACGAAGATATCGAGAATACGATTAAGAATATCGGATATATCGGAAAGGTCGGCATGCTTTCTACAGACCGGGAAATTTTAAACGTGATGACAGAACAGGTGGATGTGGATTCCTGCCTGTAAATGCAGGAGAAAATGCATAAAAAATACACACAAAAAAAGATTTTTTGCTATACTATTTCTAGAACATGGGATAGGAAGCTTTATTTGCTCTGTATAAAAGTGAAGAACACTTCCTATCTTGAATAGATCAATTTGGAGGAGGATATATGGAAAAACAAGGTTTTATACACAGCCTGCCCTTTAAACTGCTTGTAGCACTGGCTTTGGGTATCGCTTGCGGACTGGCTTTGAGTTCAATGGATCAGTCGGCTTTCGGACAGGCACTCTTAAATATTGTTGTGACTGTGAAGTTTATTGTGGCACAGTTCATCAGTTTCTGCGTTCCGCTCATCATCATCGGTTTTATTGCCCCTTCTATTACAAGACTTGGGAATAATGCTTCCCGGATGTTGATTGTTGCACTAATCCTGGCTTATGTTTCTTCTATCGGAGCTGCATTTTTTGCAACAGGAGCAGGATATGGTATCTTACCGCACTTGAATATCAATCCGGATGTGGATGGACTGAAGGAGTTACCGGAAGTTGTTTTTGAGCTGACTATTCCGCAGATTATGCCGGTTATGTCTGCTTTGTTCTTCTCCGTTTTAGTAGGACTTTCTGCAGCTTGGAACAAGTCTAAATTAATTACCGGTGTACTGGAAGAGTTCCAGCAAATCGTTCTTTCCATTGTAACTCGCTTTGTTATTCCGGCACTTCCGATTCTTATCGGAACAACTTTCTGTACCTTGGCTTATGAGGGAACGATTACAAAGCAGCTTCCGATTTTCCTGATTATCATTATCATCGTTATGGTTGGGCATTATATTTGGATGACTCTGCTGTACAGCATTGCGGGAGTATATTCCGGAAAGAATCCGATGAATATTATAAAGAATTATCCGCCTGCTTATATGACTGCGGTAGGAACGATGTCCTCTGCAGCTACTCTTTCCGTAGCTTTGAACTGTGCTAAAAAGTCTGTACCGACGCTTCGGAATGATATGGTTGATTTGGAATTCCTCTTTTTGCCAATATTCACCTTTGCGGATCCGTTATGACGGAGACCTTCTTCGTTATGGCAGTATCCAAGATGCTCTATGGAGAGTTCCCTTCTATCGAAAAGATGATTCTTTTCTGCTTACTCTTAGGTGTATTTGCAATTGGAGCTCCGGGTGTTCCGGGAGGAACCGTTATGGCATCTCTTGGTCTTATTACCGGTGTACTTGGTTTTGACGGTACAGGAACCGCCCTGATGCTGACTATCTTTGCACTGCAGGACTCGTTCGGAACAGCTTGCAATGTAACGGGAGACGGTGCATTGACCCTGATTCTTACCGGCTATGCAGAAAAACATGGTATTCAAGAGCAGAAACTTGATGCAGTTTTATAGCAATGGATAGATGAAAAAGTACAAGATTATTTTTTATAGCAAAAATCGGAGACCGTAAGGTCTCTGATTTTTTGCTATGTTCCCCTAACTTTTTGCTATGTTCCCCTAACTTTTTGCTATGCCTCCCAATCTTGTTTCTTCTTATCTTTTATGCTAAACTCTGTTAGTTAATGAAGCGGGAGCAGAAGTGATTATGCTATTTTGCAAAACATAAAGTTTCCCTGTTTACCCGTTTTTCCATCAGTGTGTTCGAGACCTTCCACACTTAAAACAAAACTAAAGGAGAAAAAATGCATTTTCAAGACAAAAGAACAAAGATGATGGCGGAGGCTGCGCTTATAGCGGCTGTGTATGTGGTGCTTGTACTTCTGTTTAAGCCCATTAGTTTCGGGGCAATCCAGTTTCGTATAGCGGAAGCCCTTTGTATTCTCCCCTTTTTCAGCTTTTCCGCTGTTCCGGGGATAGCGCTCGGTTGTTTACTGGGCAACTTTTTTTCAGGGGCAGCAATGCCGGACGTCATTTTCGGGACTTTGGCAACCTTGATTGCCGCAATTTTAAGCTATAAGCTGAGAAATGTAAGCAAATGGCTCGTTTGCATTCCGCCGATTTTAGCCAATGCCATTATCATTCCTTTTGTATTACAGTATGCTTATGGTGTGACGGATGCATATTATTTCCTATTTGCCACCGTGGGAGCAGGCGAAGTTCTGGCTGTCGGTGTGTTGGGAAATATTTTGCTTTTAGCTTTGGAAAGCCGGAAAGACAGTATTTTCCGACAGAATGTAGCGTAGAAGATTGGGATAAAAAGGCAAAATTTCTGTGGTAAGGCTTTGGAATAACAGGGTTTTGTAGGAGGTTTTATGTACGATATTCATTTTGATCATCCTGTATGGGTGCATTTTATCGGTATAGGCGGGATATCTATGAGTGGGCTTGCAGAGATTCTGCATGACCGAGGATTTAAGGTATCCGGATCCGACATGAAGTCCTCTCCCCTGACAGAGCATTTGGAGTCTCTGGGGATTTCTGTTCAAGTTCCGCAAAAAAGAGAGAATATTGTTCCGGGAATTGAGCTTTGCGTTTATACTGCAGCAATTTCGGAGGATAATCCGGAATTTCAGGAAGTAAAAAGACAGAATATTCCTATGATGACCCGTGCGGAACTTCTGGGCAGAATCATGAAGAATTATAAGGAAGCCATCAATGTTTCCGGGACGCATGGAAAGACGACAACAACCTCCATGATTGGGGAAATTCTGATGGAAGCGCAAATGGACCCGACCATTACCGTCGGTGGTATGATGAAAGATATCGGAGGAAACTTAAGAGTAGGAAAATCTGATGTTTTCCTAGCGGAGGCCTGCGAATATACCAATTCTTTTTTGTCTTTCTTCCCTACCATTGAAGTAGTATTAAATATCGAAGAGGATCATCTGGATTTCTTTAAAGATATCAATGATATTCGTGCATCTTTTAGAAAGTTCATTGAAAAGCTCCCGGAAGACGGAATCCTGATTTTTAATAAGGATATTCCTCATGCCGAGTTTTTCTTAGAGAACCTGCCCGGACGAAGAATCATTACTTTCGGTCATAATGATGCGGATTATACGGTAAATTTCATTTCCTATGACCGCTTTGCGCGACCCAGCTTTACCCTTTTTGAAAAGGGAGAAGACAGAGGAAAGGTCACGCTGGGTGTAACGGGGGAACATAATATTTACAACTCCCTTTCCGCGATTGCAGTTGCAAGAGAAATAGGGATTCCCTTAGATACTATCAAGAAAGGCTTATTGAAGTTTACGGGAACAGACCGTCGCTTTCAGCTGAAAGGTGCGGTCAATGGCTTTACCATCATTGATGACTATGCTCATCATCCGCAGGAGATTGCAGCAACCATCGCTACTGCAAAGAAATATCCTCATAAAAAGCTCTGGGTGGCATTTCAACCGCATACTTATTCCCGGACCTTGGCCCTCATGGATGATTTGCGGGTGCTTTGTCGCAGGCGGATGAAATTATCCTGGCCGATATTTATGCGGCAAGAGAGAAAAATACTGTGGGAGTGACTTCTGATGACCTTCGGAAACTGATGCTTTCACAGAATACGAATGTATATTATATTCCGGACTTTTCTTCCATAGAGGAGTTTATCCTTTCCCACTTGCAGGAGGGTGATCTCCTGATTACCATGGGTGCGGGAGATATTGTGGAAGTGGGAGAACATTTGTTAGAGCTTCCGGGGGCTAAAAAAGAATAAGGAGTGCTTGGTATTGCACTGAAAGTAAGCTGTTGGCAGTGTTCTTTGCCGGCAGCTTTTTATATTACGAATATCGCTTGTAAAATTTGTACAATCTCTTGTCCCCCCGTGGATATAAGCTGCGCCTAGACCCGACTATATTGACTTACAGTTCAAAGATAAGAAATATTAAACTTGCTTAATGATAAGAGTAAAAAATAAAAGTGGGAAAGAAATAATTTTTATCTTATTGTATATTTTGGAAATCCACCTATGAAATGTGGATAAATCACTGAATCGATAAGGTAAAAAACTGTGATAAAGCCCGTAAATACTGGACTCCATATTATTTCAAAAAAGAAACCCACATTATCCACATTAATGTGGATAAATTCTGTGGATAAACTTGTGGAGCAGAACCATTGAAGAGTTTTTTTGCCTATGCTATGATGCAGAACGAGCAAATTCCTAGAGGGGGATTATAGGGAAAGGGAAGGCATGGACATACAGTTTAAGGAGGGCATACAGGCAGAAATCACTTGTGTTCCCAATGCATTTATTGACGAGCTTTTAGCAGAAGCCAATGGGGACTACGTGAGAGTGTACCTCTACCTGCTTCGCCATTGCAAAGAGAATATGAAGGTTCATACTGTTGCTGATTCCCTGAATCTGACCGATCGTGATATCACAAGAGCTATTTCTTATTGGGAAAAGAAAGGAATCTTCAAGGAAGGAACTACCGGAGTAGTAGAGGAAGAAATCCGAAATGAAGAGGCAGCCAGGCTGTCGGAAGCAAATCTGGAAATGAAGAGGGAACAGAATTTGACAAAGGCTTCTTTTTTTGATGCCCAAATCAAGAAGAGTTCCTTCCTTCCGGGGAAAAGAAAAGGGAAATTGACGAAGAGGAGTTTGAGGGTATCCTCTTTGTGGCAAAGCATTTACTGCCCGGCGGGGTAACACGCAGCCATGTACAAAAGTTTGAGTATATGGTTGAGTACCTGGCCATGGATTCAGAATTGATAGAGTTTTTATTGGATTATTGTGCCAGCATACAAAAGACTTCTCCTCGATATATGGAAAAGGTGGCTCTTGACTGGAGCGAGCAGGGAATCAGAACCGTGAAGCAGGCACAGGAATTGATTAAGGACTTTGAATTAACAAAGGGCATGAAAAAGCAGAAGGCAGGTCAGGGAAAGAGCGGAGCGGATACAGAGAAAAAGGCGAACCGTTTCCTTAATTTCACCCAGGGCGAGGTGGATTATGATTCCTTGGCAAAGCAGAAGGCATTAAAAATTTTGCAACAGGGAGGCAATAAAGAATGGCATTAAGTGCAGTGCAATTCCATGAGATTCAGGAGATACTTTCCGACAGACGGTTTTCTGCGGAAAGGGAAGCTCTGGAAAAGGAAAAAGAAGTATTGGACAATGTTCCCGGCTATGCCGCTTTGGACGAAGAGCTACGCAGACTTTCTCTTTCGGCAATAGTTAAAGCGCAGGAGGGAGATGCAAGAGCCATTGCGGCGCTTCGTCCATCTATTCGTAAGATTCGGGACAGGAAAGAAGAAGCTTTGAAAAGGATGGGGTACGCTCTTTTTGATTTGGAGCCGCACTATACCTGTTCTCTTTGTAAAGATACCGGAGTATATGAGGGTAGAAAGTGCCAGTGCTTCATGAAGCTTCAGGGGGAGCTCCTTTATAAACAATCCAAGATGGGGGAAATCTTGGAGAGAGAGAATTTTTCCCGTTTTCAGCTGGAACGCTTTGATAACATAGAACGTCTTAGCCAGACTGGGAACAAGACAGTACGGGAGTATATGAAAGAAATCCGAGATTATTTCTATGCTTATGCAATGAATTATCCGGAGAATAAGGGAAACTTCATTTTTACGGGAGGAACGGGGACAGGAAAGACTTTTTTCCTTCACTGTATCGCGAAGGCTCTATTGGAGAGGGGAGTCAGTGTACTGTATTTTACTGCAGACGGTTTATTCCAGTATTTTTCCAAGCTTATGCGTGAGGGAGTGGAAGACGAATATATTACCGAGGCCGATGTTTTGCTTCTGGATGATTTGGGAACGGAATTCTCCAATTCTTTTACGGCTTCTCGGTTTTTCAATTTATTAAATCAGCGGATTTTATCCAGAAAGACCATGATTATTTCTACCAATCTGAATTTTAAAGACTTGCGAGAACTTTATTCCGACAGAGTGGTTTCCCGTATGATGTCGGATTATGAGATAATTCCTTTATATGGAAGAGATCAGAGACTTGGATAAAAAGGAAATTTCTTAAAAAGAGAAAAGGGAATAGACATTTTCGGGTATTTCTTGTATTTTTAGAGAGGACTCATCCAAGTGGAAATTTTTAAGGTATAGGATGCAGTAAAGAACGTATTAACTTGTATAGTGTAAGGTAAGCTTTTTTATTTGGGGAGGGAAAATCATGTCGGATTCCAGAACGTCACAGTTTATTGAGCGTATTCCTGTAGGGCCTTTGGCACTCATGCCATTAAAGTCCATTGAGCCGCTAGGGAAGAAGGTCAATGACTATTTGGCTACATGGAGAGCTCAAAGAGAAAGCGAACATAAGGAGACGATTGCTTTCTCCGGTTATCAGAAATCGGATTTTATTGTTCCTACAAGAATTTCTCGCTTCGGAACGGGAGAAGCAAAGGGAGAAATTTTGGAGTCCGTTCGTGGAGTGGATATCTACTTTATGGTAGATGTCATGAACTATTCCATGACCTATTCTATTTTTGGAAATGTAAATCATATGTCTCCGGATGATCATTATGCGGATTTGAAGCGCTTGATTGCGGCAACAACCGGTAAGGCAAAGCGAATCAATGTCATTATGCCGTTTATGTATGAGTCCAGACAGCATAAGCGTTCCGGAAGAGAGTCTTTGGATTGCGCAATTATGCTGCAGGAATTGCATGAAATGGGGGTAAAAAATTTCCTGACTTTTGATGCCCATGACCCGAGAGTCATGAATGCCATCCCAAGAGATTCTTTTGACAATGTATCCTGTACCTATCAGTTTATTAAAGCGCTTTTATTGAATGTAAGAGATTTGGATATTGATAAGGATCATATGATGATGATTTCTCCGGATGAAGGAGGAATGAACCGTGCCATTTACTTTGCGAACGTCCTTGGTATTGATATGGGTATGTTCTATAAGAGAAGAGATTATACACAGGTTGTAAATGGCAGAAACCCGATTGTTGCCCATGAGTTTGGGATCGGACGTGGAAGGAAAGGATGTTATTATTATTGATGACATGATTTCCTCCGGAGAATCGCTAATTGATACGGCAAAGGCTTTAAAAGATAGAAAGGCAAAGAGAGTTTATGCATGCTGCACTTTCGGTCTCTTCACAAACGGCTTAAACAAGTTCGATGAGGCTTATGCAGCAGGTATTTTATCCGGTGTCTTAACCACAAACCTGATTTATCAGCCGGAAGAGCTTTTAAAGAGAGAGTGGTATATCAATGTAGATATGTCAAAGTACATTGCGCTTCTGATTGACAATATGAACCACGATATTTCTATTTCTTCCATCCTGGATCCGGTAGGAAGAATCAATGCACGTGTGGCAGAGTATAAGAAGCATAGAGCTTCGGAAACAGCGCAGTTCAGCATAGAGTTTGATGATATGTAAAATGAAAAAGAACAGTCAGATTGCCTTTTTACCGGCATATAGTTTTTTTCTGTCTATTTTGGTTATATTTGTGCACAGTACGCATTTTACTGTGCCTGCATTACAGGCTGTCCCCAAGACGGCCTTTTTTGATAGTTCCAGTCTATTGAAACTGGAGTTTTTCTTTTCTGAGTTTCTGGGACAGGTGGCAGTTCCGGGATTCTTCTTCCTGAGTGGCTTTTTGTTTTATCGGAATTTAAACAGTTTTAGAGATTGGGGAAGAAAGCTGAAAGAACGGATTTCAAGTTATTTTGTCCCATATTTGCTATGGAATGGGGGAATGACTGTACTGTATATGCTTTTCCGGAAAGCGGAATGGAATCCGGATAATCTTTTTCAAGGTATTTTTTTCTATCGTTTCAATCCGGTCTTTTGGTATTTTTATCAGCTTCTTCTTTTGACCTTTTGCTTTCCGTTTATTGCAGTTTCAACACTTTTGGGAAGGGAGAGAAGAACGTCGCGAAGAATAGCCTTTATATTTCCGATTCTGTTTTTACTTTTGGTGCATTTTCGCTTGGATATTCCTTATTTAAATGAAGACGCGGGATTTTACTATAGTTTTGGAGCTGCATTTTCCATTTTTCTTGATGAAGAGGGTAAAAGCAGTAAATTCCTCCGAGAGGGAAAAACAAGGAATACACATCTAAAGTGCTTCATATTACCCTGCCTGCTTTTCTGTTTTTCTTTGCTTTGCTACGGCTATGTTCTTTTTGGAGAAAATATAGCTTTTCTTTTATCTTTTACGGTTCTTTATCGTCTTGGTATGGCTCTATTCTTCTTTTGTATTCTTTGGCTAAGAGGAGACCGACCGACATTATCGTGTAAAGGCAACAGGGGTTTGGCTTACTTGTTTGAAGCTTTACAAGAGATGAATTTCTATATTTATGCAGTACATTACCTTTTTCTTCGACTTTGGTTCATGTTACAGAGTACTTTGCAGGGGCTTCTACAGAACGTGCTTCCTCTATCATTTTATGATGGAGTATCCAATGGACTGAAAGCTTTCTTTTATCTCTTGAGTCCTGTCTATTGCCTTGCTTTGGCCTATTTTACGGGTGTGCTGATAAAGAGAATCTCTCCGAACTTATGGAAAACAATAAATGGAGGAAGAGGATAAAATCCCCTTCCTCCATTTATTATTAATGGACCTTAGCCGAAATCAGGGCTGACATTTGAAAACTGTTCGCTCTGATTCTGAATGAACATGGTTTCTACAAATCATTTTATGAGTGAATCAGATTTACTTCTTCATTTTGTCTGAACTTTCCTTTTAAACGATAGATGGTTCGATATACTACCGGTAAGAACAGTACGGCAATGGTGACTGCCGCTTCGATGCCGATGTAGCTGATATTATAGGCAAAGGAATACCACACAGGACTCATGCCTTCCGGAGCGTAAGCTGCGAAGAAAAGTAAACCGGATAAGAAGGCAAAGATAAAACGGCCAAGGCAGGCGGCAAGATAGCCGATGTATAAGCCGTTCTTCTTGTTGCTGAAAAACCCGGAGATGCCCAGTGCGGAAAAGGCGAAAATATAATCGACAACAAATTGTGCGGGACTATAGAATTCCGGCTTTAAAAAGAAGCTGATTAGGCCGTAAGCAAAACCTGAAAGTAAGCCATAGCCGGTTCCGAAGAAGAAGCCCGGCAGAGTGGCAAAGAGCATGGAACAGGCAGTCACGGAGCCTCCCATAGGTAAGGAAAACAATTTTACCATTCCCAGTACCATGGACAGAGCGATACATACGCCTGAAAATGCTAATTTTTCTGTACTTTTTCTCATAAAAAAACCTCCTGTACGCCAAAACGGCATGGAGGGGCAAATCGTATAGCTTCCCTACGCCGGCATTATCCGGGTCAGGTTAAAGGGTCGGTTTTCACCTCTCAGCATACAGCGCCCCTAGCGACCTATTTATAGTATAGCGAAAGCTCTTTTTCGTCAATATTCTTCTTTGGACTGATCCATTTTTATCCCCAAATCATGAAATTGTTCTAAATACATACGATAAAAATCACATATTAAAAAAACTAAAAATTATGCCGATGAAATAAGTATGCCGGAGTACAATCCGGGGTCTGTGAAAAGTGTAGTTGAAAAGAATCTGAAAGGAGAAAAGAATGTTTAGGAAGACATGTGCTCTTGCCCTGTCCACGCTTATGTTGCTATCCGTATTTTCGACAGGAAATCTTACAAGAGCAATGGGAAAAAGCAGAGAGGAAGAGAATACGATTGTTGCATCCGAAGAGGAAGAACAAGATGTTCCTTTTTATGGAAAGAAGACGGTAGATGGAATTCTTGTCAGTGTAAAAGCAGATGCAGGGGTATTTCCGAAAAAGGCCAAATTGAAAGTAAAAAAACTCAGTCAAAAGGTGGATAAGAAAAAGGTCGAGGAAAAGGTTGAGGAAAAGCTAAAGGAAGAAGATGCAGAGCTTCTGGAAAGCTTTATTTTTGATATTTCGGTTCTGGACGCAGAGGGAGAAGAACTACAACCCGATAATGAAAAAGGGGATGTCAAGGTCAGTTTCGAAAGATTGAATATTCTTGCAAAAGGCAAGGAACTCGCCGTATTCCACTTAGATGAGCCGGATGCGGAGCCGGAGAAACTGAGTGATGTGAAAGTAAAAGAAAAAGAGAAAAAACTGGAAGTTAAAACAGACCATTTCTCTCTCTTCGTGCTTAGTGTAATAGATAGAAGCGAGGACGATATGGAGACGGGATCTCTTGGTATGGAGGAAGGAGAGGACAAGAATCTCAATGAGTTTCTGAGTAAAGGAGATCGTTTTGTTGAGGGCATTGAAGTCAGTTCCAATCATGAAGATATTGTTCGGGTTCATATAGATCCTGATACGAAGGATGTTCACATTAAAGCTTTAAAAGAGGGGAAAGCTACTTTAACGATTAAAAATAAAGTGATTGTATCAGGAAGTGAGGTGGAACAAGTTAAGCAGTATACGGTCATTGTACAGAGTCCCTTTTCCGGAGGAAGACTCGGTCAAAATATGAAGTACAGCCTCAGTGGAGAAGGAAAAAACATGACGCTGACAATCAGTGGATATGGATATGGAGACGATAGAGAGCGAGCGCCGTGGTTTGCCTATAGGGATAAAATAAAGAAGGTCATTATTGCAGAAGGCGTGGAAGGTTTAGGAATCAGAAGGGCTCCATTTGGCTATATGGAGAATTTAGAGGATGTAACTCTCCCCTCTACGCTGAAGGAGATTTCCGATTTTGCTTTTATTCAGAGTAATAAATTAAAGAATCTGATTATTCCGGCTTCTGTAGTGGAGATTGGAAGCCAAGCATTTTACAAAGAAGGTACGGATGCAACGCATAATACCATTATTAATCGATCTTCGATTTATTTAGAGGATACCGGAAAGCTGCATTATAACCATAGTTTCACTACGGTGAAGCAAACGGCCAAGAAAAAGGATGAGCAGAAGAAGCGAGGAGTACAAATCAATTCGATACGTTTATATCAAGTACCGAGTATCCAAAAAAGCTTCCTGGAGGTCAATATTTCCGGAGTTTCTTCTAAAAGCATTGCAGAGTGTTATTTCTTTAGAACACAGGATGCGAATAAAGCGGTAAAAGAATCTGACTTTAGTACTGCCTACAAGGACAGCATGAACCTTGCGGGATGGAGAACCGGAGAGGATAATTGGAAAGCCTCCTATTATACGGATGTTTCGAATATAGATTGGTTGGCTAACAAAACCTATTATTGCTACATCCTCTTGGTAGAAAGAGCGGGTGGGGATCCACCCAAGAAAGTGGGAATTTTTAAGCAAACGATAAAGGTAGGAACGGATAATCGGCTTCCCGATACAGATGGCAAATTGAACTGGTCGGTGGTAAAATCCGGCACAGCTTCTTCCGGTCAAATAAAATATAAGCTGACTATTGGCGGAAATGGTGCAATAAAGGATTATAATGCTGTGAACGGGTATAGAGAGTGGGATAAACTGTTCTTTGCACTGGGAGAAGAGCCTAAAGTATAAAGCTTGTTTTACAAGATGGTATTAGTAAAATAGGAAGTTATGCATTTAACGGAATTTCCTATGGGAGTGCTACTAAGCTGGAAGGAGATTTAAAAATCCCGGACACGGTAAAGGAAATCGGAGTGGGTGCATTTTCAAATTTAAACATCAGAGGAAAGATTATTTTCCCAAGCCATTTAAAGAAGATTGATGCCTATGCTTTTTCCGATGTTTTACACGATGGAGAGCTTATACTTCCGAATGGTTTGGAAGAGATAGAAGAAGAAGCATTCAGTGGAAATCATATCGGAAATATCCGTATTCCCGCTTCTGTAAAAAAGATTGGACTTCATGCTTTCTTTAAGGAAGAGATGGGAAGAGACGGGATCAATACCATAGTAAACCACTCTGCCGTGAAGTTGAGCGAGCGATATGCAAACCCCTTATTCACCAAGTTTGACTTGGATGATTCGGAAGAGGGCAGTACCGTATGGACAGGAAAGAAAGGAGGATCCGGCGGTAGTTCCTATAGAAATTACTGGAGAGACAATGTCCCGAATACAGTTGACAGTTCTGCAAAAAAGGTCAAGTGGAAAAAGGATTCCAAAGGCTGGTGGATACAGAACGAAGATGGCTCTTATCCAAAGAACGAGTGGAAACTGATTAATAAGAGCTGGTATTTCTTTAATAAAGAGGGCTATATGTCTACAGGCTGGATTTTCCGAAATAATACTTGGTACTATCTTAGCAAGGAAGAGGGTGCCAACAACGGTAAGATGCTGACCGGCTGGCAGCTGATCAACGGAAGATGGTATTATTTGAGTACCGAGGAGGGAATCAACAACGGTAAGATGCTGACCGGTTGGAGGCTGATTAATGGAAAATGGTATTACTTCAGTACAGAAGCGGGGATTAATAATGGTAAAATGCTCTTCAATACGGTAGTAGACGGTTATACTTTGAAAGAAGACGGTTCCTGGGATACTCAAAAAAAGAAAGCGGGATAAAGAGAAGAGCGTTGCCGCAGTATTGGGATGTGGCACGAATTGTATGAAAAAAAGAGGTTTCCATAAAGTGGAAAGCCTCTTTTTTTCAGCACATTCTTATTTTTTAATCAATATCTGTCACGGTGGGGGAGAGAAGCTCTACCGTATCCAAGCCCTCATCCAAAGTAATGACACCGCTTGCGTTTACGGACCATTTATTTCCGTCTGCATCTCTATACTTCGTCTTGGACTTCATTACCCTACCGGCCTCATTGATTACATAGCTTCTGTTCTGTCCGGGAAGAGTAATCTTCTGATAGTGAGAGCCCTTATCCGCCTTTTGCAGGCGACCGTTAAAGTAGACATAGTCCTGCTTGATGCCTGTGGCACCCTTTCCGCTATTATCAAAAAAACAAGTGATATTTTCTCCGTCTCCATCGACTAAATTCATCTTTCCTGTCTTTACGGAGCTGTCGGCCTTGTTTTTTCCGCAGTAATAATATGCTTCCGGAGCATTTGCGGCAGTTTTACCTTTTTGAATGCCATATACCGGGTTACCCTTTTCATTGAAGAGATACCGCTTGTCTCCGACACGCTGTACTTCATAGACTCCATTGTTTCCTGCAGCAGGATGGCCGTTGTTTTTTAGATAGAACCATTCCACGTTGCCTGTTGCAAGATTGCCGTCCCCTTCCGGACCGACTGTTGCGTACCACGTTCCGGAAAGACGCTGTCCCATCTTGAACTTTCCTTCGGTTTTTTCGGCGAAATAGCTGTAGCCGGAAATTTCCGGACTTCCATCTGCTGTTTTTGCCCATCCGGTTACCATGATTCCGTTTTCATCAAAACCATAGGATGCATCATCAATGGTTTTTTTACGGTAACACGACCGTCCTTGGCATATAATTTTTCTCCGGTACTTTGGTTGAAATAGAACCAGTAATTGTTGTTGGAACTCTTCCTGCCTTCCTCGGCAGTTACTCCCTCGGGGAGGGGAAGGAGCTTCCATCCGCTGAGCATCTTTCCGGAGGAGGGATCACAGTAGTAGCGATCCTCCTGTACCCAGCCGGTTTGCATCATACCGTTTCCGTCAAAATAATAGTAGCTGTCTCCGATTTTTTGCCAGCCGTCCTGTCTTAAGCTTCCATTTGCGGTAGCGTAGTACCATTCGGTCTTTCCGTTTTGCGTAATCTTAATCCAAGTATTGGTAGCCACTGAACCATTATCATTTTGATAAACCTGTTGACCCTGCTCATTTGTACTCCAGCCCGCAGCAAATGCTGCGCCGGAAAATAAGGCTGTGGCGCTTAGGCTTAATAAAAAAACTTTGAATCCCCTATACATTTCTTCCTCCATAAGCTTTACTGGTGTTTTATCTTGATAAAAGAGGGAAAGAGTTTCTCTCTTTTTAAAAAATTGCTTTTATACATAAGAAAATGGCTTTAAAAGAAAAGCCACCTCTCCCTTTAAACTCTTATCAGTAATACTATCCTCTCTTATAAAGAAATACAATAAAGTTTTTCTGACAAAGAGTGCCAAATGCCTTACGATTCGGCTTTTTCCCACCTGGACGCACAACCGCAGGGAAGCACCAGACCGTTTTCCGATACGGGGAGCCCGATTTCATCGGAAGAAACTTTTCCGCGTCTCCCCTTTCCGATGAGCTCTTCCAGCATATACTGCATAACTCCTGCCTGCAGGCCGGTTGTGTAGGAGTTTAAAAGGAAGAAAAGGGCATCCTTTTTCAGAATTTTCTCACTAAGCTTTAGGAAGGGATAGATGCTGTCTTCAATTTTCCAGATTTCTCCCTTCGGTCCCCTACCATAAGAAGGGGGGTCCATGATGATGCCGTCATAAAGATTGCCTCTTCGGATTTCTCTTTCGACAAACTTCACACAGTCGTCCACAAGATAACGAATGGGAGAGTCGGCAAGTCCGGAGCCTTCCGCATTTTCTTTTGCCCAAAAAACCATGCCTTTCGACGCGTCCACATGGGTAAGCTCTGCGCCGGCTTTTGCTGCGGCAAGGGTTGCCCCTCCGGTATAGGCAAAGAGATTTAAAACTTTAATCGGTGTTTTGTCTCCGCTCTTTTCTCTTCTTTCCTTTTCTTTCTTAATCAAATGGTAAAACCATTCCCAGTTTACAGCCTGCTCCGGGAATATACCGGTGTGCTTAAAGGCAAAGGGCTTTAGATGAAAGTTCAGACTGTCTTCTCCGTTTTCTCCTAAGGGATAGGAAATCTGCCACTGCTTCGGAAGGGAGAAAAACTCCCAGTCTCCACCGCCTGCCTTGGAGCGGTGATAATGGCCGTTCAGCTTCTTCCAGAAAGGATTTTTCTTTTCGCTCTGCCAAATGACCTGAGGATCCGGACGGCAAAGGATATACTTTCCCCACCGCTCCAGTTTTTCGCCCTTTGAGCAGTCAATGACCTCATAGTCTTTCCAGTTTTTTGCAACGAACATGAAAGCCCTCCCAATCGTAAAAAAACACCCGCTTTTCGGGTGCTTTTAAAATCTTTATTGCTGGTTTATCCTAGCATTTTTGATAGAGAAAAACAAGTTATTTTAAGGCTTCTCATAAAAATTCCTCCAGGGCTCTTCATCCCTGTCTTCCACTTGAAAATGCAATTCTTCTCCACCTTCCGGGTTAGGAAAGGAGAGGGTATAGCAATGTAGAGCTACATTTCCCTTTTGACGGGAACCGTATTTTCCGTCTCCGAAGAGGGGAAAGCCGTGGGCTGAGAACTGTGCACGAATCTGGTGAAAACGTCCGGTTTCGAGTTCGACATCCAAAAGAGCAAGACCGTCTTTCTCTTGTAGTACTTGATAATGGAGGACAGCCTCTTTTACCCCCCTGCGGAGTTTTTTGACAGGAAACATCTTCTGCTTTTTTGCATCTTTATAAAGATAATCGGTGAAACGGCCTCTTTTCGGAAGCCGCTTAGCTTTGGAAGAGCCTCTATCCATTGTGTTGTTTGTTCTGACGGACAGAGTTTCATCCTCTTCTTTGGAGGTATTGCAAGTGCTTTCGACAATAATATGATATTTCTTTTTAATCTTGCCCTCTTGAAGTGCTTCGGAAAGCTTTTTTGCACTAATCGGATTTTTTGCATAAAGAAGAAGTCCGCTTGCGACCTTGTCAAGACGATGAATGGGAAAGAATCCGTCTCCCATTGCATGTTCTGAATCCATGCCTACCGGTTTATTCACTAGAGCGAAGTCCTTGCTTTCCGAAATAATATAATTTTTAGCTGTATAATCCATATTTTTTCCTTCATACGTCTTGCGATGGAGCATCTGTTTTACCATGCACACGACTTTTCTAATATATGGATGACAATATGCAGTAAAGGAATTCTTGTCAAGCGAATAGAAGCATTATTCCATCTTATTCTTTAAGAACGACTATCCTTTATAATGGCAATGCTTTGATCTTCTCCGATTGGCATTTTATACAGGGTTCTGCCTATTTCTTTTTCGTAATCCTCTATAGCGTCCTTTACTCCCGGTAAGCCGATATTGTAATAGTCATGAATCAGGATTACACTCCCTTCGACCATTTTGGGATAAAAGAACCGTAGTCCCTCCAGTATCGGAACATACAAATCGAAGTCCAAGTGTACGAAACAAAATCGGTCATCAACATCTGCTGCAGTCTCCGGAAAGAATCCTTTTTTTATAATGATATTCTTTGGATGCTCCATTTTTTCCATAACCACATCCAATGATGTATCCGAGAATTCATTATCATTTAAACCGAATTTATAATTATTGGATTCATATTCAACATCCCTATGGTCAAAGCCTTCGAAGGTATCAAATAAATACAGCTTGGAATCCGGAAAAACCTTATTGATGTATTTGGCGAAATCTCCCCTGAATACACCCCCTTCCGCTACGGAAAGCTTCGTGTTCTTATATGCTTTCGCATAAGAATACAGCCAGGTATTTCGAACATCGGAAACTGTGTCCAGCGGGATATCCACTCGGATGCGATCTTCTGAAACGCCATTATCCGTCAGAATTTTTTTGATATCTTTCCAAAAATCGAGAAGCAATATAAATTCGATCAAATTCCATGTCTGAAAGACTTTCCACTCCTCCATAGCAGGGTAGACCGTCGGCGATTACATGTCCCTTTTTTTGTCCGGATCTCCATCCAAAAAAACCCGATTACCTGAATCTCATCTTTTTATGTTCTTGTAAACCTGCCTTCCTGAAAGACCCGCTCCATAAATTAGTGCCTTCATATGAGTTCCTCCTTTTCGTACTTATCCATCATTGTTGATAAGAAATATTTTTTGATTTTGAATTTTGTAGATTTGAATTCAATATGCATCGGAAACCTCAGTTTTTTTATTCTTAAAGATTATCGCGTTTGAAGTGTGAGGCATTTCGTTTCCCTTATTTTCCTTTCGTCTTCTAAAAATGGAATAATGAATAAAAGATAACAATGTATCTGACACGAGTTATTCTCGACACAAATTATAATTTTAATTAGTGAAAAGTGTACGCATTATACAATGAATTATTTTATTTTATATTCCGTCTCCTGTTCGCTGTTTATTTCTTTTCAAGCTTCACCCTTTACCTCATAATTATCCGTTTAAGACTGGCAAAATAGGACTTTATTTTGCTAGAATAGGAAAAGAGAATGACTGAGAAAAGCTCTAGCTTGATTTCGTTTGTAAAGGAGAAAAATATGCTATGGGAAAAGTGTAAAGAGATAGAATCCGATATTGTGGAGATGCGAAGGGAGCTGCATCAGATTCCGGAATTGGGATTCTATCTACCGAAGACGCGCGCTTATGTAATCCGAAAATTGGAAGAAATAGGAGTCCCATACATACTTTCGGAAAAGGACAGCAGTATCGTAGCAACGATGAAATGTGCCCGTCCGGGAAAAACACTTGCTTTTCGAGCGGATATGGATGCTCTTCCTATCCAAGAAGAAACCGGTCTTTCTTTTGCTTCGCTGCATAATTCTTGTATGCATGCCTGCGGACATGACGCCCATACAGCCATGCTTTTAGCTGCCTTGCAGATACTTTATCCTCATAAAGAGGAGCTCTCCGGAGAAATTCGTTTTCTTTTTCAAACGGCGGAAGAGCTTGCGAAGGGGGCGGCTATTCTGATAGAGGAAGGGGCATTAAAGGGGGTAGATGCCATTTTCGGGATGCATATCGGAAGTATTTTAGATAAAAGTATCCCAAGTGGAACGATGGCCTGTATTCCCGGAGCAGTAATGGCTTCCTATGATCGTTTTATTTTAGAAGTAAAGGGAAATGGCTGCCATGCTTCTACGCCTGAAAAGGGAGTAGATCCGATTAATATAGCAGCCCATATCATTCTTGCATTGCAGACTATCAATGCAAGAGAAATTGCCGGGACGGATGCGGCTGTTCTTACCATGGGACTGATAAGAGGAGGGGAATTATACAATGCCATTCCCTCCACGGTTCATATAGAGGGGACAACCCGTGCCTTTAAAGAAAAAGTAAGACAGAAGCTTGCTAAGCGTATCGGGGAAGTGGTAAAATGTACCGCAGAAGCCTTTGGGGGCAGCGTGGATTATACCATGGACTGGGGAGCTCCGCCCCTTATTAACGACAAAGAAATGACCGAGTTTGCCAAAGATGCGATACAAGATATTTTTAAAGAAGAAATAGTGTTGTATCGGGAAAGCCCCAGCATGATAGGAGAGGATTTTTCGCTCTATTTACAAAAGATTCCAGGCGCTTTTCTCTTCTTAAGCTCCGCAAATCCGGAAAAGGGAACGGACAAACCGCATCATCATGCAAAATTTGATGTGGATGAGGATGTTCTTTGGAAAGGAAGTGCAAGTTTTGTGGCAATTGCGGAGAAATTTTTAGGGCGATAGGCTCTCTGCTATTTGCAAAAAATATATGATATAATACAAAGTCAAATATTTTTTCTTGAGCACTGACGGATAAAAAGGGAAGAACTAAAGATGAAAAACGGAGATATGTCGGTAAAAAAGAAGGCAAAAAGACCTGTATTGCAAGTCGAAAAACTTGAACAACTTACATCGGAAAAGACGTGGCAAGCAGGGAAGAAACAAGAACAGCGAAAAAAGGAAGATGCACATAGAGAAGATACGAATAGAGAAAATGCGAATCGCAGTAGAAGTGAGATGAATCAAGCGGACTACCGTACAGAGGCTTGTTTGGAAAGCTTTGTATGTGCGCATTGCGGAAAGGAGATTCATCCGGAAGGCGCAGGTTCAAATCATAGAAACCACTGTCCCTACTGCCTTTACAGTCTTCATGTTGATGAGACGGCGGGAGACCGGAAAGCTGCCTGTCACGGAAAAATGGAACCCATTGCCGTTGTCTCCAGAGAGGATGGAGACTGGAGTATACTTCATCAATGTAAGCTTTGCGGGAAGTTAAATCTGAATCGGGCCTTGGCAGATGACAATCCGATTCTTCTTACCAGCCTTGCGGTGAAGCCCTTGGCGTTGCCTCCTTTCCCCCTAGGATATTTGGAGCAGTATTTAAAAGAGTAAGTAAGAGTGATGGTAGGCATGTAGTGCTGAAGAAAAAAAGATGGAAAGTGAAAACATGAAGAAGAATTTATTGGTGGCACAGTCGAGGGGGCCGACAGCGGTAATTAATGCAAGTCTTTCCGGAGTGATTAAGGAAGCTTTGGAACGGGAGGAAATTGGAGAAGTATATGGCGCAAAGTATGGCGTAGAAGGTGTATTTCGGGAGGATTTCATAAACCTTAGGGATACTGTTTTAGAGCAAAAGAGAAGTATCTTCCCGGTGGAAAGTATGGATATAGCCAACTTATCTCCGCTTGCGAGGGAAATCTGCCAAGAAGAAAGAGAAACTGAGATAAGCCCGGACCTTATACAATCTCTTGCATTTTTTTCTCGACTCGCCACAACTCCGGCCTCGGCTCTGGGGTCTTGTAGGAGAAAATTACAGAATCCCGAGGAAGATCCCGGAGATTTTGATACAATATTTCATATTTTTTTAAAAAAATGGAATATAGGCTACTTTCTTTACATCGGCGGAAATGATTCCATGGATACGGCCTGGAAGCTTTCTCTTTATTTTTCAAAATAAGGGGAAGATATCCGTGTTATCGGGGTTCCGAAGACCATCGACAATGATTTATACGGTATAGATCACTGCCCGGGCTATGCGTCTTCGATAAAAATATATCAGCTCCTGCCTTTTGGAACTGGAACAGGAATGTATGGCTTACGATAAGAATTATGTCATGATTGTAGAAATGATGGGAAGAAATGCAGGTTGGCTTACAGCGGCAGCTGCACTTTCCGAAGAACGAGGCAGTATTCCTTACTTGATTTATGTGGAGGAAAATACATTTTCAAAAGAGAAGTTCTTGCAAGATGTAAATGAAATGCTGGAGAAACATCCCCAAATCATGGTGGCGGTTTCCGAAGGGGTAAAGGACGAAGAAGGTCGTTTTCTTTATTCTTATGAGAAAGAAGAAGGGGAAAAGGACGCCTTCGGTCATACTATAGCCGGAGGTACCGGAGCGGTATTGGAAGGCTTTTTGCAGGAGGCAGCAGATTCGGAAGAAGGAAAATACACTGTTATAAAAGAAAAGAACATTAAAACCCGTGCAATTGAGTTTAATTTACTGCAACGCTGTGCAAGCCACTGCCTTTCCAAGACGGACGTATTGGAGGCCTTTTCTTTAGGAAAGAAGGCGGTTGAGCTTGCTCTTTCCGGAGAAAGCGGAAAAATGGTGAGTTTGGAGCGGGTAAATGGAATGAGAGGGGAATATAAGGTGAACTTTCTTTCCGTACCTTTGTCGTTCGTTGCCAACAAGGAGAAAAAACTGCCTAAAGAGTGGATTTCCGAAAATGGACATAGCTTGGAGGGAGAGTGCTTGGATTACCTTCGCCCTTTAATCCGGGGAGAGTGCAGTGCGGAGTATATAGACGGACTTCCGGCATATATCCGGCTGTTTTAAAGAGCTTAATATCTCTCATAGGCTTAATTTTATATTGCTATAGTATAGGGTAAGAGTCGATTGATTATAGGAGGGCGTATTTATGCCAAAAAAAACCAAGGCAGTTCATAGAGAAGACCAGAAAAACAGTGTGGGAAGGTTACTGTTTGTGGTATTTGCTGTCTTATTACAGATTTTTTGGTTTTACCTTGTGATTGTTCGCCTGACGGAGAATTATATTTTTATTGCGACAGGACTTCGGATTTTATCTGTACTGGCTATATTCTATATCATCGGGAAACGTACAAATGCCTCCATTAAACTGACTTGGGTGGTATTCATTATGGCGATGCCGATTCTGGGTTGGATTCTTTATGCTTTGGTCTACGGATCCAATTTTTCCCGAACCATGAAGAAACGCTTTGAAGTAGCGGACAGTATGCTTTTTCCTTACCTGGATGACAGTCACACTGCTTTGAACCATTTAAAAAAGGAAAATCCCCGAATCGGGAACCAGTTTTCCATGCTGGAGAATCTGGCGGGATTTCCGGTATATAAAAATACGGAAGTGGTTTTTTATAAGGAAGCAAGTCTTGGATTTGAAGCACAGATGGAAGCACTTCGCGGAGCCCAAAAATTCATTTTCATGGAATACCATGCCATAGAGGACAGGGAGTCCTTTAGAGAGATAAAGTCGATTCTTTTGGAAAAGGCAAAGGAAGGCGTGGAAATCAGGCTTTTCTATGATGATGTCGGGTCAATTGGGTTCATCAATCCTCGCTTTTTAAGAGAATTGGAAGAAGGGGGAATCCGTTGCAGGATTTTCAATCCTATTGTTCCTGTTGTCAATCTGTTTATGAATAATCGAGACCATCGAAAGATTACGGTAGTGGATGGACAGATTGGTTTTACGGGAGGCTATAATCTTGCGGATGAATACTTCAATATCCGCTCTCCGTATGGATATTGGAAGGATACGGGAATCCGACTTCGCGGAGAAGGCGTGGGAACATTGACGCTGCTTTTTTTGGAAATGTGGCACGCTATGGATGACAGTCCGGTAAGGGGACTCTATAACTACCTTCCAAGATATTGGGAGAAGTTCAGTGAAGAAGGCTATTGTGCGCCGTATGGAGATACACCGATAGACGACCTTCCTCTTGGAGAAGATGTCTATTTAAATATGATTCACTCTGCTAAAGAGTCTATCTTCATTACGACACCTTACTTGATTATTACGGATGAAATGAGCAGGGCACTTTGTAATGCGGCAAAATGCGGAGTGGATGTACGGATTGTCTTGCCGGGAATCCCGGATAAGAAAATGATTTTTGCCGTGAGCCGCTCTTACTATGCCCAGCTTCTTCGGGCGGGGGTTCGTATCTTTGAATATACCCCGGGCTTTATTCACTCGAAGCAGGTTCTTGTCGATCATCGATTGGCAGCAGTGGGAACTATTAACTTTGATTATCGCTCTTTGTACCATCATTTTGAAAATGGAGTATTGATTTATGAAAGTCCCTGTATCACTGATATCGCGGATGATTTATGAGGTTTTTCGAACTTCAACGGAAATTGCAGCGGATTGGGGCAGGAAAAGAAGTATTTTAAAGAGAGTTATGCAGGGATTTTTACGCTTTATTGCACCTCTACTATAAAAGGCCTGAGTTTTAGTAGAAGATGCGGAAAGACTAATCTTCCATTTTTCTTTGCTTTCTCATCATTAAATTATTCATAAAATTGAAAAGAAATACGGATTATGCTATGTTAATATAGTTAAGAAAAAACAAATTATCGACAATATAGGGGAGGAATCATGAAAATATGTCCTAATTGCGGTCAGGAAGCACAGGATCAGGATTTGTTCTGTACGAATTGCGGGGAAAAGCTGGATAAAGCCCTAAACATTTCTACTGCTTCGGGAAGCTCCTAAAGCTCCCGTGGCTCCCGTGGCTCCTGAAGCTCCTGTGGCTTCTGAAGCTCCTATGGCTTCTGAAGCTACTGAAACTGCCAAAACTGCAGAAGCTGCCAAAACTGTTGAAGGTACTGGAGTGGCTAAAGAGGAAAGGGCTGAGGAGCCGGTAAAAAACACGGCTGATTTTGCAAGATATACAGTTGAAGAGAAGACAGGAAAAGGCGGTGTTCCCAAGGCTTTTATCGGAATTGTGGCAGCGGTTGTTCTTCTGCTTGTCGGCATCTTTGCCTTCGGAAAGAATCTTCTTTTCAGCGGTTTGGGTTCCAGTGCGGAAGACCGATTTTTAAAATACCAGTCCGAATACTTTAACGGAAAGATTAAGTCCATGGAAGAACTGGGCTTTATCAATCAGGAAACCAAAGAAATGACCATGGTTTTGACCGGAGAAGTCGACGGAAGAGAGGAAATCAATAAATATCTTGAGGATTCTTCTTTGACCTTGAAAGCAAAGACAGATCGGGATAAGGGAAGCCTGCAGATGAGCATGGGGATGCAGCTTATGGGAAGTGACATCCTGGATGCCTATGCGGAATATATGGATGGAGTAGTCGGCTTTGCCCTTCCTGCGATTGACGAGCATTTTTATAAGGGAGACTATAAGACTGTTATTAAAAATCTGACAGGGGAAGAAGTAGAAGAAGCTCCTGACTTAAAGAAGACGAAAGAGAATCAAAAGACTTTAGAAAAGCTCCTTAAAAAAAGTATGGTGCGCTCTATGCTACACTCATCACAAAGGACAATCTTAAGGTGGAAAAAGCAGGAAGTAAGCTTGGACGGACTCGGACAGAAATTCAAAGGGAGAAGTGTATACCTTTACTCCGAAGGCAGAAGAGGTAAAGGCTTTTCTGGAGAAGCTTGCAGACACAGTGGAGAAAGACAAAGACTTGGAAGAGCTGCTTGAACAGGGAAACTATGGAAGTCAGATAAATGATGCAATGGGACTGGGAAGCTCACTTCCTGCAAAAGAGCAGTTGCAAGAGTTTGCACAGAAAATCAGAGAGGCTGCGGAAGATAGTGGACAGGAAATTGAAGACGCGAACTTTACTTGGATCATTGCTGTAGAGGGAAAGAAGCTCCGTCAAATCAAGATTAGCAGCAATCAATATGTTTGCAGCTTAGAAATAGCAAAAGACGGAGATAAGACTATCGAGCAGCTGAATTTAAAAGGGTGGAGAGGGAGAAACTTTCTATCTGAAGAACGAGTATGCTTTAAAGGGTAAAACTTTAAATGGAAGCATTTCCGGAGGAAATGGAATCTTCAATATTACCGGTTTAGAGTATGCTATTGAAACAGGAAAGAAGTCTATACTGATGCCTTACGGAACCTATACTGTAAAAAGATCCGACAGGAATGGGCGGACAGGCAATTCTGACGGTAAAAGACGGTGAAAAAGAACAGTAGTGACCATGAGCTTGTTCTTAGCGGACTTGAAGCGTATTCCATGGGACTTAGTGGAGTTAAGCTGAACCTGAATACCTCCGATAAAGCGGATATTACCCTGCCTAAGGGAGAGGTAGTGGATGTCAGCAATTACTCTGAAGATGATTTCTATGAGCTTGGAGAGAAATTTGCACAAGGTTTCCAACGCATCTATATGAATCTTTTGGGGGTAACAGAATAGATGGAAGAGTGGATTTGCACGGTTAATGACCTAGGATTTCACTACAAAAGAGGAGGGAGAGCAGTTTTGAAAGGGCTCTCCCTTTCTTTGTATAAGGGAGAAATACTGGGGATACGAGGAGAGAACGGGGCAGGAAAAAGTACGCTTCTAAAGGCTATCGCAGGGATACTGCCCTATGATGAGGGAGAGGTTTTGATTCCGAAAGAGATAAAGAAAAACCTGTCTTACCTTCCACAGGATTTATCTCTTTATGACAGTCTTTCCGCATTGGAAAATCTGTATTTTTACGGGAAAATACTGGGACTTCCTGCCAAAGTGATTTTTACAAGAGCACACTGGCTTTTAAAGGAGCTCGGCTTGGAGGATAAAGAAAGAGAACGCATTTCTGCACTTTCCGGGGGGATGAAGAGGCGAGTGCACCTGGCATCCGCTTTAATGAGAAGACCGGATATTCTTCTTTTGGATGAGCCAACAGTAGGCTGTGATAACGAGTCTTATGATAGAATTCTCGCCTTACTTCGAAAAATGAAGGCGCAAGGTACAGCCATGTTATTGATTAGCCACGGAAGAGGAGAATTGGAAGAGATGGCAGACCGTATCGTGTATTTGGAAGAGGGAAGGATCGTGTAAATGAACGGCTTTTTGGCGGCCTTAAAAAAGGACTTTAACTTATTTTTCAAAAAAGGAGGACTTTTCTCCCTTCTTCTTCCACTACTCTTACTTCCTCTTTTTCTCTTCTTTTTTCAGGGCGATTCCGGACAGATGCTCTCCTTTCCTGTTTCGATTATAGACGAAGATGAAACACTAATGTCCAGAACACTGATCCGACAGATGGAAGAGGTAGAACTCTTTTCCGAGGTTCATAAAATCAGCCGGGAAGAGATTTCTGAGGAACTGGAAAAGGGAAGTGTTGGGATCCTACGGATTCCAAAAGACTTTTTTTATACGGCTTATCGTTTTCAAGGGGAGCCGGTAGAACTCATTCTCAATGAAAAGCGTCCTACAGAAGCAGCTATCCTGGAGTCCGTTTTTACTTCAGTTATGAAAATTATGGAAAAAGAGCAGGAAACAAGTCTTGCCGTTTTTCATACTGCTTACGGAGAAACACTTTCTGCCATAGAGGAAGAGTCACTTTATGAGATGGCTTCTGAACGATTGCTCTCAGCGGTTTTAAAAAGACAACTTGTATTTCAGGATGAGGAGATAGCAGCGAATCTGGAGATAGCTCTTCTTATGCGTATTTTCTCCGCCTTGCTTTTTCTCTTTCTTTCTTTTGTAAGTTTATCTGTGATTTCTGCGGTTCCGGAAGAGGAAAAGAGGGGGATTGTTTCCCGTTTTCGACAAATGGGAGGGTGGGGCTTTTACCTTTCCAAATTTATAGTCTTGTCTTTTCTTTCCCTTGTTTTCTTAGGGCTTTCTCTATTACTTTTGCATCAGATGCTTTCATTTTCTTTGGAAAGCTTGCTTTTGTTTTCTGCGTATTATTTCTTTTCTTTACTTGGTTTTTACTTTTTCTTTATGGGGCTTTTTACGGTGGTAAAGGATGAACGCTTGGGAAAAAATCTAAGTATTTCTTTGATTTTTCTCATTCTCTTATTTACCGGTAGATTATTCAGTGCAGGGAGAATTCCATTTTCCATCGCAAGATTTTCCCCAATCAGCATTACAACAATTGTTTTGGAAGGCTTGAGAAGGGGCTATGGAGTAAAGTCTCTGCTTTCTTTTGTTCTTTCCCTTATCACTTGGTTTCTAATAGGAATATTCTTGCGTCTTTTGGGATTGCTCTTTAAAAAGAGGGTTTTTCCGAGAAAACAAGAGAAAAAGAAGTTCTTAGACGGCGCTTTTTCCAAGGGGAGTAAGGGGCGTTACCGAGAGAATCTTCTTATGAAGCTTCTCCCCTTTCCTCTTTGGCGAGGCTTTACTTTGATGGGAAGAACAGCAGGCATCCTTCTTTTTCTCAGCTTTTGTCTTCTTCTTGGAAAATATGCGGAGGATAAGCAGACAGAAAGCTTACAAATTTATCTCTTAAATGAAGA
Organism: uncultured Oribacterium sp.; assembly: GCA_916439225.1. GTDB lineage: Bacteria > Bacillota > Clostridia > Lachnospirales > Lachnospiraceae > Oribacterium. The sequence continues at coordinate 376,627 of CAKAHF010000002.1, forward strand.
TCATGGAGAATGGAGCAAGGAGCTGATTTATGCTTTGGAAGAAGAAAAGGGTATTGCAATAAGCTTGATTTCCACGGAAGAAAAAGCGGAAAAGCTTCTGTACGGAGATAAAGAGGGAGTTCTTAGTATTCAAGAGGGGTATAGTGATCATCCGGATGGAAAAGAACTACTTCTTTATGAAAGTGCAAGTTCCTCTCTTTCGGAAATGGCTGTTCGTGAAATTGTAGCAGCCCTGGTTGCGACGGAGAAAATAGATAGGACTGCAGAAGATTATCTTTCCTCTATTTTGGGAAAAGACATGAGCTTGGAAGAAGAACAGGCTTTGAAAGAAAATGAAGCAAACTACAAAAGAAAAACACCCCTCTATACGGTCGAGGAGAAGAACGGACGAGCGGAAGAAGAGCTGTTTTCTCCGAAAAGAGAGGCGGTTTATGCATTTCTTTTATATTTTTTCCTCTTTTCCCTTGCGGGAGTCCAGGGCGAAAGGGAAGAGAAGAGAGTGTATAGCAGGGTGAAAAGTATACGTTACGGAAAGTTGCGTTATCTGGGAAGCTTGTTCCTTTTCTTTCTCTTTATCAGCCTCTGCTTTTACATTGTCCTACATCTTTCGTTCAGCTTTTTTGCGATGCTTTCCGTTTTTTCCTATACGGTGTTTCTCTTTGGCTTCTCTCGTCTTATCTCAACGAGATTCCTCGGAGAAGGGGCTGAAACAGGTATCAGTCTGAATCTTGGGCTTTTTTTCAGCCTGATTGGTGGGGCGTTTATGGATTTTTCAGCCTTGAGCGGTTTACTGCAGTATCTCCCCCGGTTTTCTCCCATAGGTCTTTTTCTAAAGGGAACGGAAGGCGATCTACTTGCCTCGGGAATCCTTCTTTTTATAGGCTGTATCAGCTTGCTTCCCGAAGAATAAAACTTTCACGCTTAAGCGGATACTCTTTGAGAAATTTAAGCGTGATTTTTTCTCGCATCCTTCCATATTTCCCACAAGCCTTTTAAGAGGAGATTTTCATCTACCGTAATCTTATGTTTGCAGTAGGGACAAATCAGGTGCGAAAGTCCACCGGTTGCGATAAGACTCGCCTCTTCTTTAATTCCTGCAGAAAATGCTCTATGATGCCATCCAAGGAGCCGGCAGTGCCGTAAATAATTCCCGAACGCATGGCATCAACCGTGTTTAAAGAGATCAGTTTTTTTGCCGGCGCAACATCGATAGAAGGAAGCAGGGAGGTTTCTTTAGCTAAAGCATTCATCGAGATGCCTACGCCGGGAAGGATAACACCTCCCACAAAGAGTCCTTCTTTGTTCACTACAGTGAGGGTTGTGGCAGTTCCCATATCTATGATGATTGCAGGGAGCGGATAGAGCTTTTTTGCACCTACTGCAGAAACTATTAAGTCAGGACCCACCTCTTCGGAAGAAGGAGAGGAAAAGGAAAGAGAAGAAATATTTTCCGTGTTTACTATGAGGCAGTCTTCGATATGAAGAATTCTTGCAGCTTCCCGAAAAGAACCGGTGAGCTCCGGAACCACGGAAGAAATGATGGCACCCTTAAAATCGGAAACATGGATGCCTAAAAGTGTGCATATTTCGTCGATGTCTGCAGCATATTCATGACTTGTTTTCTTTCGATTACTTTCCATACAGAAAATCTGTGCAATTTCTCCATTTTCTCGTATACAACCGAAGTCCGTATGGGTATTTCCGCAATCAATGGCCAAAATCATGTTCTTTCCTCCTATATATTTTCAATTTCGTCTTTTGTAAATCGCACACCCGAAAGAATCCGGAGAATAACGGGAACAAGTAGGAGATTCAGCAGAAGTTCTGCAAGGAAATTCATGCCCAGGATGCTAAAGAGGATGAAGTGCATGACTGCCTCTTCTCCATTTGCCCAAAGAATCAAGGTATCCCGGAAGAAGAGAACTAAGCCGGCAATAAAGATTCCGGTGTTTACAAGAGGAGCAACAGCCGCAGAGAGATAGACTGAGGATTTTCGTTTGGCACAAAGTCCTGCGAGATATCCGGCGGCAGTACTCTTTATAAGACAAAGCAGAAGAGTTATAACCGGCCTTTGGCCAAAGAGGATAAAGCCTCCTGCGTCATTTCCGGAAATAACGGAAAAACAGACTGTAAGACCAAAGACAGCCCCCAAAAAGGCTGCGCTTACGGGACCATAGAGAAGAGCCCCCAAGATAATGGGAATTAGGGTAAAGGTAATATTGAAAGGGCCAAACTTAACGCTGCCCAGTACAAGCTGCAAACTTAAAACTACAGCGGAGAGGATGGAAGTTCCGACAAGTCTTCGGACAAAGAGAGAATTTTTCATAAAAACCCCTTATATAGTAAGAAAAATAATGTGACAAGAAGATACTACATGGCGGTATGTGAACTGTCAATCGAAAGAAAAATGACTTGAATTATTTATATATTCCCTTAGGCTATCTCTTGCATTGGTGTTCGCTATTTTGTAAAATGGGGCGAGTGTATGTCTCCCTTTTAAGGAGAATTTAAGGGAATTTATAGATTGAAGAACAAAGAGTGGGGTGTCGAAGATATGATAGGAAAAATTATGCAGGAAATGGGACTTCCCCTGCTTTTTACGGTTTTACTATTGTATTATGCAGTGAAATTACTGGTCTTTGAGGATGTGGACAGTATTCGTCCAAAGGGGCGTCCTCCTGTGAAAGATAAGAAAGGATACGGAAGAGAGGCGGGAATTGTGGTTCTTGTCTTTGCGGCCATTTCTTTGCTGGCATCCTTAGCTATGTTGATTCACCCGTTTTTGGGCATTTCTTTGATTCTTCTCAGTATTATTCTCGTGAGCATACAGTTTAAACGTATAGAGGAAAAATATAGTGGAGATAAGAAATGAAGGAATATTCCGTACTTTTGGTGGATGATGAAGAAGATGTAGTAGAAGCCATCATACAAAAGATTGATTGGGGAGGCCTTGGCTACTCCCTTTTGGGCTATGCTAAAAATGGCTTGGAAGCCTTGGAGATTGCAGAGGAAAAACAGGTTGACGTAGTTCTCACGGACATCAAGATGCCATATATGGACGGACTTACCCTTTCCCATAAGCTGAAGGAATTGTATCCTTCCGTAAAAATCATTATTTTTTCCGGTTTTGACGAGTTTGAGTATGCCAAGGAGGCGATTCGTCTGGAGGCGGAAGAATATATGCTAAAGCCCGTGGACAGTGCAGAGCTGTCTCGTATCTTCAAAAAGGTACGCGAGCGTCTGGACGAAGAATTTGATGAAAAGCAAAATATCAATCGTTTGAAGAACTATTACATGGAAAGCTTACCCATTTTACAGGAAAGCTTTTATACTTCTTTGATAGAGGGAAATGTAAGGCAGGAGGATCTGGAACGAACCATGCTGGATTACCAGATTACTCTTCCCGGAAAGCTTTATTGCATTGTGGTTTTGCACAACTCCATCAGCCTCTCTCCGGAGGGGATTAATCCGGTACTCATCAGTATGTCTATTCGGAAACTTGCGGAAGAACGCCTCAGTAAAAACTGGCAGGCCCGCTTCTTCACTTACCTGGGGAATACAGTTGTGATTACCCAGATGGAAAAGGAAGAGGACAGTTACAGGCTTACAGATGAGCTGGAAACACTTTGTCGAATGGCAAAGCATGTCTGCAATGCCACCATTACCGCAGGAATAGGAAAGACGGTAAGTTCGTTGATGGATTTACCCTTGTCTTATATGGGAGCAAGGGATGCCGTGGCATACCGTGTAATATACGGAAGAGGAAAGGCGATTGCCGTTTCCGATATCAATCCGGAAGAAAGGGAAAACCGTTCCTTAAACCGGGAACTTCTGGATGAAGAACGACTTTTGGATATTTACAGAAGTATTCGTATGGCTTCGAAGGAAGAGCTTTTTAAGGACATTGACCTATACATTAAAAACAGCAGCCTGGAAAATCCTTCCTTGCAGGAATACCAGTTTTTCCTGATGGATTTAGTGACCAATATTCATAAGTTTCTTTTGTCCAACCAGCTGGATGCGGGACTCATTTTCCCAAAAGAGGAAGATGTATACCAAAAGGTGCAGCAATTTAATCTTTCGGAGCTTTCCGTTTGGATGAAGCAGATTTGTGAGAAGATTCAGGTTGTCATCCAGGAAAAGAGAAGTGATAAGACCAAATCATTTGTAAAGAAGGCAGTGGAACATGTCCACAGTCACTATATGGATAAGGATCTTTCCGTGGAGGCGCTTTCCTTTGAACTCCATGTTTCTGCGGCATACTTTTCCACGGTTTTCAAGAAGGAGACGGGAAAGAGCTTTATCAATTATTTAACAGATTACAGGATGGAAAAGGCGCTTCGCCTTCTGGTGGAAGAGGAGGAGAAGACCTATATCATAGCGGAATCGGTGGGATATTCCGATCCCAATTACTTTAGCTATGCATTTAAGAAGAAGTTTGGGATGTCTCCCTCAAAGTATAAGACCAGCGGGATGAAAAACGAGGCAAACTAATGGGTAATCAGGAAAGAGCTGTCTCCGGGGAAGGAGAGAAGAAAAAGAGAATAGATTCTAAGAAGGACTTCCTTAAGGAAATATTCTTTCAAAAGGGGTATTTTTTTCCTCTTTCTATGGAGTCCCCGTTCCGCTCTTTCCACAATATGATTTTGTTAAGCTTTATGCTTCTTTCCATCATTATCATTCTGTTTTTGTCCTCGGTTTTATATTTACAGTTTTCCTCACGCCTAAAGCATGAGCGGGAAAAGCAGGCGGAACAGCTCTTAAAGCAAGGTGCCAATCAGCTGGAGGAATATCTGGTGAGCATGCGCCGGATTTCCGATGCCATGTATTATAACGTAATTAAGGTTCCGGATCTCAATTTGTCGGAACTCAATGAAGAAATGAACCTCTTATACGAGGCGCATAAGGATAATCTTGTTTCTGTTGCCATTTTTTCTTCGCAAGGAAAGTTGATTTCGGCAGTCCCGATTTCCGCTGAGAAGAAAAAAATAGAAAGGTAGTGGAGCAGGATTTTTTTCTACAGCTGTGCAACAGGTGGAAAATCTGCATTTTTCACTTCCTCATGTGCAAAAATCTCTTTGACGATCCATCCTTCCGTACGCATTGGGTGATTTCCCTAAGTCGCGTTGTGGACTTAAACAGGAATGGAGTCAGTAACAATGCTGTACTGTTGGTAGATATGAACTACGACACCATAGAGCGGATGATGGAAAAGCTCAATGGAGAGGATGATTCTCGCTATTTTTTTATCTTTGTGATAAAAAAAGGAAAGTTAATATATCATCCCCGTATGCGGGAAATTCTTCGAAAGTCTTTTTCAGGAAAATACGAAAGATGTTGCAGAGTGGGAGGACGGACTTCACTATGTGAAGAAAGAGGGAAAGAAAGAAACCGTCATTTTTGGATACCATAGGCTATACAGGCTGGAAGATGGTCTCTGTATTGGAGGAAAAAAATCCGGTGTTCACTCCGGGCGGAACACTCTATTTTTGTTTTTGTGTTAATATCCTTGACCCTTCTAATCTCTCTTTTCTTTAATCAGTTGCTTTCCCTCCGACTTTCCTATCCGATTCGTAAGCTGAATGAAGATTTGGAAAATATGGGAGACAGAGAACAGTTTATAGAAGAAATTTCCCATTATGGCAGCACGGAAATCATTCATTTGGGAGAGACACTTGTGCAATCCTTCCGAAAAATTGATGAACTGACCGAGGAGAAGATCCAGCAGCAGGAAGAAAAAAGACAGACAGAGATGGATGCGCTGCAATCGCAGATTAATCCGCATTTCCTTTATAATACGCTGGAATCCGTAGTTTGGATGATTGAAAGTGGAAAGAGGGAAGATGCTGTATTTATGGTGACACAGCTTGCCAGTTTTTTCCGTATTTCGCTCTCCGGAGGAAAGAATATTATTCCTCTCTCTCAAGAAATACAGCATGCTAAAAACTATATGAATATTCAAAAAATTCGCTTTAAAAATAAATTCTCCGTACACTTTGATGTAGAGGAAGAGGTTCTTCATTGTCTCACCGTAAAGCTGATTTTGCAGCCGATTCTGGAAAATGCCATATACCATGGCATGGAAGGAATGGACGGAGACGGAGAAATTGATGTCAGGGGAAAAATCCTTACCGAGGACGGCTTGCCTTTGATCCTGCTCTCTGTGGAAGACAACGGCTTTGGCATGCCTCCGGAGAAGGCTGAATCTTTCTTGAATAATGAAATGGAAATTTCCAGTTTCTCCGACCAGAAAAAGAGGGGTTCCGGAGTGGGGCTGATCAACGTACACAGGAGAATTCAACTCCGCTTCGGTGCACAGTACGGACTGAAGATTGTCAGTGCTCCGGATGAGGGAACTACGGTTCAATTACGACTTCCTCCGATTGAGTATACGGAGGAAACCCAAAAAAGTTTGGAACATGGAAGTATGCATAGCAGTAGCAGCGGGTTTCATGGGGGAGGTAGAAACTCATGAAAGAGAATCGAATATTTACGGTAGGAGTGGGGATTGTTGCCATATTGCTTCTTGCCCTTTCTCTGGGAAGACTCCTTGGGGATAGCAAGCCTCAAAAGTATAAAATTTCCATAGTGGTGGATCGCAGCAGTTCCACCGGTTGGGATAAATTCCGAAAAGGTTTAAATGCCGCATCAAAGCGTTATAATATCGAATACAATTTTGTGACAAGCGGTCGTTTCCTTTCCATTCAACAGGAATACCTGAGTCTTTCCAGAGAGATAAAAAATGGAGCCGACGGGATTATTACGGAACTTCGAGCTACAGAGGGTACAGGGAATCTGCTCAATGAGCTGGGGAAGAGTAGCAAGCTGGAACTTGTAAATTGTGAAAAGGAAGTTACAGATCCTACTATTTCCATCTCTTCCATCGGAGTGGATGAGGAAGCTTTGGGAGAGGCCTTGGGGAGAGAGGTTTTGCAATCCAATTTGCAAAATCAAAGGCTTAGAATCGGAATTCTTGCGGGAAACCAAAATAAAGGAAATATGAGAAAACGCCTCGAGGCTTTAAAAAAGGTACTGGAGGATGGAGAAAAAGAAATAGTTTGGATTATGGAAGACAAGGGACAAGCTCGAAAGGACCTTGAGGTAGCCAACCATAAACGAAGTGTAGATATTATTATAGCCTTGGATAATGACAGCTTGGAAATTGCGGCGAGGTACCTTCGAGACACCGGAAGACAGTTTGTTGAGCTTTACGGGGTGGGAGATTCAGATGAGGTCATTTACAGCCTGGATGCGGGAATGGTGAGGAGTCTGATTGTGATTGATCAGTATGCGATGGCTTATTCCGCAGTAGTGAATCTCTGGCAGCGCCTTTCCAATAATCGAATCACACCCGGAGACCAGACAGTGGATTTCTATGTGGTCCGGGCAGAAAATATGTATACGGACGAAATGGAACGAATCTTGTTTCCTACCGGACAGTGATAGGAGCTTTTATGAAAAAGAAAATGGCAATCTTCTTTTTACTCATTTCCGCTATCCTGCTTTTGTTATCATGTAAAAAAGAGGAAGAGAGGAAGGAAAAGAAAAAAATCAAAATAGGCATCAGTCTTTATGATAGTTATGATACCTTTATCAGCGATTATATGAAGGCCTTCGATGGAGAAGTGGCAGAAAAACGATCGGAGGGCTATGAAGTCAGTGTTGCGCGGTATAATGCTGCAAGGAGTCAGGCTTTACAGAATGAGCAGGTCGAGGAAATGCTGCAAAATTCTTGCGATGTTCTTTGTGTCAATTTGGTTGATCGAACAGCTCCTTCGGAAATCATTGATATGGCAAAGAAGAAAAATGTACCGGTCATTTTCTTTAATCGAGAACTGGTTGAGGAGGACCTTTCCCAGTGGAATCGCCTTTATTATGTAGGGGCGGATGCAAAACAGTCCGGAGTCTTACAAGGGGAGTTGATTGCAGAAGATATCCTGGAAGAAGAGGAGGGAGAAAATACGGCTGTTAGCCTATCCTCTGAAGTGGATAAGAACGGGGATGGAAAAATTCAATACCTTATTTTTGAAGGAGAACCCGGACATCAGGATGCCATCATGCGTACAGAGTATGCTACCGGAACTTTACTAAAGGAATCTATTCCGCTTGAAAGACTTGGATACGGTATAGCAAACTGGAACAGAGCGGAGGCACAAAGCAAAATGATGCAGCTCTATTCCGAATTTCAGGATCGTATTGAACTGATTATCTCCAACAATGATGATATGGCCTTGGGAGTAATCGATGCCTATGATAAAATTGCAGTATCCAAAGATAATAGACCATATATTTATGGAATTGACGGAACAAAAGTGGGGTTGATGGCAGTGGAAAAAGGCAATCTTCGTGCTACAGTGTATAATGATAGACAAGGTCAGGCAAAGGCACTGTTTCAACTGGCATTTCAGCTTGCCTCCGGAGACGGAACAAAAGAAGATAGCGGGATACGAAAGATTATCCGCTTACCGTATTCGAAAGTGACAAAAGACAACTGTTCAGATTTTTTGGAAGAGGAGGATAGAGCAGCACGTTAGCTGTTATTAGATTGTAAATAAATAGAAAAGGAGGAGAAGAGAGAGGTGAAAAGAGAGGTGAAAAGAGAGGTGAAAAGCGAGGAGAAGAAATTCGGAACGGAAACGTTAGAGGGACTGAATCAGAACGAGAAAAAGACTGAGAAAAAGAACGGAAAAAGGGAGGGAGAAAAAAGCAGAATAGACTATGGAATTAGTGGAATTCCCTTCATTGCCATCGTACTTTTGTGCTTCTTCTTTTTTATATTCCCGGAAAACTCCAATCGTATTCTCTCCGGGATTCGAGAATTTTTAGGGACGGAATTCGGAGTATATTATCTAGGTTTGGGCTTATTTATCTTTCTTCTATCTTTATACATTTCATTTTCTTCTTATGGAAATATTGTACTTGGAGAACCAAATGAAAAGCCCAAATATTCTTTCTTTACCTGGGGGAGCATGATGTTTACTGCCGGCCTTGCTGCAGATATCTTGTTCTATTCCTTTTGCGAATGGATTCTCTATGTGCAAGAGCCTTATGTGCAAGGCTTAGGAAGAAAAGAAGAATGGGCAACGACTTATACTCTTTTTCCACTGGGGCTTGATTCCTTGGGGATTTTATCTGGTTCTTGCTGCGGCCTTTGGTTTTATGCTTCACGTTCGTAAGCGGAGTAAACAGCGTTATTCCGAGGCTTGTAGAGTGATTTTAAAAGAGAAGACGGACGGGATCGTAGGAAGAGCTATCGATATTTTAGCGGTATTTGCACTTTTAGCCGGTACTGCGACCACTTTCTCCGTTGCAACACCGCTTATGGCGGAAATTATGAAGAGGGTACTGCCGGAAGTTTCCACAAGAGACCTGACTCTCCTCATCCTCATTGTAACCTGTGCCATATATACATTCTCCTTGCTGAAAGGGATGATGGGCATTTCTTTTCTGGCAAAGGCTTGTACCTGGCTCTTTTACTCTCTTTTGATTTATATTTTCTTTGCGGGTGGCGCCGGAAAATTCATTTTAAAACATGCTTTTATGGCTTTGGGAAATATGGTGGAGCACTTTCCGACCATGGCGACCTATACAGATCCTATGGGGGAGAATCATTTTCCGGAAAACTGGACCATTTTTTACTGGGCTTACTGGATGGTTTGGTGTGTTGCATCCCCCTTCTTTATAGGAAGTATCAGCAAAGGACGTACAATACGACAGACCATTCTTGGAGGTTATGGCTTTGGTGTGGGAAGTACCTTTGTCAGTTTCCTGATTTTGGGAAATTACAGTCTGTCTCTGGAAGTGTTTCACAAGCTCCCGGTACTCAAAATCTATGAGAGCAGTCAGTCTCTCTACGAGACCATCGTGAAATGTCTGGAAGTTTTACCGCTTGCTCCTCTTGTTTTGCTTCTTTTGCTTCTTACCATGTTTGCCTTTTATGCAACCTCCTTTGACTCTATCGCCCTAGTAGCTTCGCAGTACAGCTATAAAAGCCTTGCAGAGGGAGAAGAGCCCGGAAAAAAAGTACAGGGATTTTGGGCTATTCTCTTAATTCTGCTCCCATTAGCACTGGTTTTTTCAGAGAGTTCTATGGTAAACTTACAGTCCGTCTCCATCATTGCCGCATTTCCAATCGGCTTTGTCATTTTGCTGATCAGTTTCAGTTTTCTGAAAGATGCAAAAAAATATATGGAGGAACAGAAAGGAACGGACTAGATGTTTCAAGGTTTTTTTAACTATGACAACGATATATGGCGCTTTGTGGGAAGACTTGCCGATATTATGGTTTTGAATCTGCTCTGGATTCTCTTTTCTCTCCCTATAGTAACTTTTGGGATTTCCACAACGGCACTATATTACTGCACTTTAAAAATAGTAAAGGATGAGGATGACGGGAACGTTCGGATGTTTCTTCGCTCATTTAAGAAGAATTGGAAGGAAGGCTTGATTATTTGGATAATCTTGCTTCCGATTTTACTGATTCTGATTTTGGATCATCGTTTTTTTTCTGCGGTATTCATCAATAACAGTATTCTTCGTTTTGTACTAAGAGGAGTGACTGATGCCCTGATTCTTTTGTGGTTTTTTGTCTTTCTTTATGTATGGCCACTGCTTTCGCGCTTTGAAAATACCTGGCAGAAAACCATGGTTCATGCTCTTCTTATGTCCATTCGCCATTTGCCGTTTACTATCGGGATGCTGGTGCTGGATGCCGGGGCGATAGTCCTTGTGTATTTTTTGATTCGATTTATGCCTATTTTTGTTCCGGTATTTTTTATTTTGGGATTTCCGCTTTTGGCGTGGATGAATTCCGTGTTTTTTAGAAAAATATTTGTGCAGTATGAAAAAAAGAAGAAGGAAAATACCCCATAAAAGGGAGGAGGCAGGAGCAACCGTGAGGATGCTCCTGCCGAGTATTATGAAAAAAATCTATTAATTTGAATAACGTCTGTTTCGTTATCTGTGAGTAAGTATAAAAAAGAAGCATGAATAAACTATGTTTATGCTGTAAACAATGTGATAACAAAATATGAATGAACCATGAACCGAAGGAAGAAAGAGGAACTGGGATTTCCTGAAAAAAGGAGTATAGGGATGCTGTATAAAGAAGTAGAAAAAGAAGAAAGAAATCCATTTTTAGACTGGCCTAAGGCATTTTACGAGGAAAGGGATCCGGAAAAAAGAGAAGCTCTTATAATAGAAAAATTGAACAGCCTGGGACAGGAGCAGAAAGATAAGGCTTTGGCAGAAAAGCAAATCGAAGAAAAGCAAATCGAAGAAAGGCGGATTGAAGAATACAGACTATTGCTTCTTCGAAAGAGACATCCTCTCCTGGAAAAGAAAAGAGTAGAGACAGGTGGATTTTTTCAAAATGATAATCCTTGCTTAGATAAGTATATGTTCGCTTGGATGAGCATATTAATCAGCGGGCGTACAGGAATCTACTTCTGGAATAAAAAATCAAAACAGAAGGAAATTAGAGAGCTGCTGGATATTTTTGAATTTCCGGAAGAAAAAAGTCTTCCGGAAAATAAAATGAAGAAGAAAGATGCAGCAGACCGAAGTACAGAAGCAGATAAGCATGAAGAGTCGGCAAACAAGATGTTACAGAACGCTTGTAAACTGGCGGAATGGAAGGCCTTTGCTTCTTTTTGGATAGAAACCTGTGTAGAGGATAAGAGTTATTCTTCCACAGTTTTTGGCTTGCTTCGTATGAAGGACGAGTCTTTGGCAAAGAAGATGGCACAGGACATTGCCGATGCCTTATTTTTCATTCCGAAGTCCTTGGGACTTTTAGAAGTGGCGGAACCGATTAGAAAGACCTTTGTGGACTGCTACTGCAACAGCATTTTTCAGGGAGAAAAGTACTGGAAAGAGATTGTTGGAGAAGAATAGGGAAGAATATAAAAGATTATAGAAGGATGAGTTCTTTCTTCTGTAATGAGTAAAAAAGAGTAAAAAAGAGTAAAAAGAGAATCATAGGGTAAGGGAAAGGGGCAAGTAATGAGTATAGAAGCGGTGATTTTTGATGTAGACGGAACAATTTGGGATGCGGTAAAAGAGGTGGCAGATTCTTGGACGGAGGCATTTTCTCATTTTCCGGAGACAAGGGACAGAGTGGTTCGCTCCTCGGATTTGGAAAGCTACATGGGGCTTACCATGGAACAAATCGGGGAGGGGCTTCTTCCTGAGCTAAAAAAAGAAAGACGAGAAGAAATCATGTGTTATGCTATGGATTATGAGAATACTTACTTGTCTGAGCATCCCGGAAAGTTTTATCCTGATTTTTTTACTTGTCTTAAGAGCCTGCAGGCTGACGGAAAAAAAAACTTTATATTGTATCGAACTGCCAGTCCGGTTATATAGAAGCCATGCTTACGGCAGCAAAACTTTCTTTAGGGGAGGGGAAAGATATCCGGGATATAGAGTGCTTTGGAAATACCGGAAGATCCAAGGCGGAAAATATTGCTTTGCTCATGGAGCGAAACAAGCTTTCCAAGGAAAATACAGTCTACCTTGGGGATACGGACTTGGATAGAGAATCTGCAGAAAAAGCAGGAATAGCCTTCCTCTTTGCATCCTACGGATTTGGAAGTCCAAAGAACTATGCGGAGAAGATTCAGTCCTTGTCAGAACTTCCCGGAGTTTTAAAGCAGCTCAAGGGATAAAGGACGTAAGAACTTATTTTCTTGCACTTTTCCTTAAAAGGCACTATAATCATTGGACATTCTACAGAAAGAATGTCCTTTTTTGTTGTAAAAAAAGAGTAGAAAAGGGAAGACAGTTTACAGAGTCTGAGAATATAAAACAAGTTGAGGTTTATCATGAATGAAGTTTTCATCATGAGAGGGGGAGGGAAACCCCCTTCGTGGAGAGGTTACTATAGGAGGAGCAAAGAATGCGGCACTGGGTATCATTGCCGGTGCTTTGCTGACTGAAGATCAAGTTACCATCGAGAATTTACCGGACGTTCGGGATGTCAATGTTATGTTGGAGGCTCTGAAAGAGGTAGGAGCGAAGGTGGATCGTCTGGATGCACATACAGCGGTAATTGAGGCCAAAAATATCAGCATGCACAGCATTGATGATGAATATATCAGAAAGATTCGTGCATCTTATTATTTTATCGGTGCATTACTTGGAAAATACCACGAGGCTACAGTTCCGCTTCCCGGCGGATGTGCCATCGGACAGCGTCCCATTGACCAGCACTTAAAGGGCTTTCGTGCTCTGGGAACACAGGCAGAGGTGGAAAACGGCTATCTGGTAGCCAAGGCAGAAGAGGGACTCTTCGGAAGCCATATTTACCTGGATGTGGTTTCTGTCGGGGCAACCATTAATATTATGTTGGCATCGGCATTGGCCGACGGAATGACCATCGTGGAAAATGTCGCGAAAGAGCCGCACATTGTAGATGTAGCCAACTTTTTAAACAGCATGGGGGCAAATATCCGTGGAGCAGGAACAGATACCATTCGTATTCGCGGAGTGAAGCGTCTCCATGGAACAACATATGCCGTAATTCCTGATCAGATTGAAGCGGGAACCTTTATGTGCGCTGCAGCAGTTACGAGAGGTGACGTTTTAATTAAAAATGTAATTCCAAAGCATATGGAGTCCATCTCTGCAAAGCTTCTGGAGATGGGAAATACCATTATAGAATATGACGAGAGTATTCGTGTTATCGGAAAACTGGAGCAGCAGTCTACCGATGTAAAGACGTTGCCCTATCCCGGATTTCCTACGGATATGCAACCGCAGATTTCTGTAACACTGGCTCTTGCTTCAGGTAATTCCGTAGTGACCGAGTCGATTTTTGAGAATCGCTTCAAATACGTAGATGAGCTCACTCGTATGGGAGCTAAAATCAAGGTTGAGGGCAATGTATCTGTGATTGAGGGACAGAAGAGCCTTGGCGGAGCCTCTGTCAATGCACTGGATCTCCGTGCAGGAGCAGCCCTGGTTCTTGCCGGTCTTGCTGCGCAGGGCATCACTGTGGTGCATGATATTGGCTACATTCAAAGAGGATATGAGCATTTTGAAGCAAAACTTCGTGGCTTGGGAGCGGATATTTCCCTGGCTGAAAATGAAAAAGAACAGCAAAAGTTTCGCATGAAAGCAGTATAAGAAAGAACCTATTCCATTCTTTCCGGGAGAGCTCCGGATGTGCATGAAAATATCTTCTTAGTTGAATCAATTCCTCTTCGAATTATGTGGCTATGGCTAAGCTATTCATAAACATGACTCCTTTTGTAAAGTTACTTTTGGTAAAGATCAATATGCCGGATTTATTTTAACACAAGTTTTTCAAGGAAGGACTCGTTCCGAAAGCCAATCAATGCTATAATTTTTAACTGGTGCTAAAGGGCAAGCCATGAGCGGTTTTTGGAAAAGTTATGTGGAGATTCTGCGGTATCCTTTTTGGAGCCGGGAGTAGAGAAAAGCTAGAATTTACTTCGATTGCAAAGAAAAGAAGGAGAAAAGAATGAAGATAGCAATGGGAAATGATCATGCTGCAGTAGAAATGAAGATGGAGCTGAAAGCCTATTTGGAAGAGCAGGGGATAGAAATCATCAATGTGGGAACTGATAATCCCGAACGCTATGATTATCCGCTTGCCGGTTTTCAGGTGGCCGGTTTGGTTTCGGAAGGAAAGGCAGACTTTGGGATTGCCATTTGCGGAACCGGTATCGGAATATCCCTATCTTGCAATAAGGTAGAGGGAATCCGTGCATTCCCTTGTACAGAGCCATATTCCGCTATGATGGCAAGAAGACATAACGATGCAAATGTACTTTGTCTCGGGGCAAGAGTCATTGGTATCGAATTGGCTAAAATGATAGTGGACAGTTTCCTTCTTTCGGAATTCGAGGGAGGAAGACATGCGGAGCGCGTGGCTCTGATTTCAGAAATTGAAGAAAATGCGGAAGCATTCAGGAAGAAGCATTTTTAGGATAGAAAAGGGCTGTGAAAAATCAAAATAATAAAGGAATTCTTTGCAATATAGGTCTGAATGCGGGGGTAGTCTGAGCCCGTCGGTACTTGCGAAAAACAAGAGAAACGCTGTTTTTCGCTTAGTATCCGTTACGTGGCGAAGCTAGCGAGAGCGTGCCCCAAGTTCAGACCTATATTGCTTAGAAAATTATTTCGATTTTTCACAGCCCCTTTTTTTATACTCCTGCCAATTTCATAGCACTTAGGAAGCTTTCAGCGGACCTTGTTGCAATCAGTTCCGCAGGAAAATGAATCTCCGAGAGCATTTTCTTTACTTTGTCGAACTTTCCGATGGCAGTTGCAAAGTGTGCGTCGCTGGAGATGGAGATAGGGACCTCCAGTTCTGCACAGCGCTTTAAAATCTCTTTGCATCGTTCATTGCAATGATTGCGACTGTCTAAAGAGTGCTCATTGATTTCAATCAATTTATGCATATCTTTTGCGGCAAGAAGAACAGGGTCGATTTCAAAGGGAAGACCGGAGCGTCCGATATGGCCAAGAATCAGGACCTTTTTATTCTGCATTGCATTGCAGTAGAGCTCCGTACATTCCGCCGGTGTTGCGGTATCGGCAAAGCTATGGCGATGAACGGAGGCAATCACATAGTCCATTTTTCGGGTGACTCTTTCGTAAAGGGAAAGCGTTTTTTTATCCGAATAAAAATCCCCGTCTATATTTTTAGCAATAGGGATGTCATAGCCGAAGAGGTGTCCGGCCAGGTCTACAATATCTACCTCACAGCCTTGTAAAAGACGGACTCCCTCTATCTCCTTTGGCCAGGTATGACTCACGCAGAGATATTGGTAGTGGCGAATATTTTCATAATCGGGATAGAGCATGGAGGAAAAATGGTCTGTAGAACCGAGGAGTGTAAGTCCTGCCTCCTTAGCGGCATGCACATTTTCCAAAATGGTCGCGTATGCATGACGAGAATATAGGGTGTGAGTGTGTACATCACATTGTAACCGCATAAAAAACCTCTCAATCTATAGGTCCAGGGTAATCTCCACCGGACAATGGTCGGAGCCCATCACTTCCTGATGAATAGAAGCGGAAAGCAACTTCTCTTTCAGCTTTTCGGAAACGACAAAGTAATCAATTCTCCAACCTACGTTACGATCTCGAGCCTTGGTTCTGTAACTCCACCAACTGTATTCCTCTTCTTTCTCGGGATAAAAGTGACGGAAGGAATCCAGATAGCCACTACCGAGAACTCTTGAAAATTTTGCCCGTTCCTCATCGGAGAAACCGGCGCTTAAGTGATTTGTATCCGGATGTTTCAAGTCAATTTCTTCGTGCGCTACATTTAAGTCTCCGCAATAAATTACCGGCTTATTCTTCTCCAAATTTAGTATATAGTTCAGGAAGGCATCCTCAAAATCCATGCGATAGGGAAGACGCTTTAATTCGTTTTGGGAATTGGGAACATAAACGGTTATCAGATAGTAGTCTTTAAACTCCAGGGTAATCACTCGCCCCTCCTGATCATGCTCCTCGATTCCGATGCCATATTGGACGGAAAGCGGTTCTTCCTTTGTGAAAATGGCAGTTCCGGAATAGCCTTTTTTTACAGCGTAATTCCAGTATTGATAGTAACCGGGTAAATCGAGATTGATTTGCCCCTCTTGTAATTTGGTTTCTTGTAAGCAGAAAATATCCGCATCGAGTTTTTGAAAATCCTCCATAAAGTTCTTGCCCATTACGGCACGCAGTCCGTTGACGTTCCAGGAGATTAATTTTTCATATAAATCCTTTCCGTTTCAATCTATTTGATGAATTCCATACTGAGCTACTTTTCTTCAAAACAGAAAATGTACACTCTTCTTTAGATGAATCTAGTATTTAAGAAAAGCTCATTTTGTGTCGAAAAGATAGGGAGACGGTTTGTCTCATCCTTTCTAAGCTTTTGGCTTATCTTATATCGAAACAAAGGATTAGGCAAGGAAGTTCTCCGGGGATATCTCTATTCAAAAAGAAAAATGCAAGCTATACTATAAAACACGGAGAAGAGAACGAAAAAGAACAGTCAGTAGAGGGTTTGCTCGGATAAAATAAACAATCGTACTTGGCATCTTGCCGGGAGACATGGATTGTTGGAGAAGTGCGGGACAGGAAAGGTTAGATGGATAGGCAAATCCTGTATTTAAGAAGAGAGGGAAAAAATATGGCATCAAAAACTTTGGAAGAAGTAGCAGAGTATATGAAGAAAATGCATTTTCGTAAGGGGCTATTCGGAATTCAACCGGCCTCGTTGTGGAAGAAATTGGAGGACCTGGATAGCGAATACCGCTCTGTCTTTTATGCACAAGAGCTTTCTTACGAGGCAAGGCTAAAAGAGAGGGATGCCAAGATTGCAGACTTGGAAAAGAGACTTTCACTTATGAAATCTCGGTATTCGGATAGGGCGACAGCAACGGAAAGGAACGATTTTTCCGGAATGGGAGAGACGGCATACAAAGGAGAAGGCGTGAATGGCTAAGTTAAAGAAGGAAAAAAAGGCTCTGCTTCCACTGGATGTAATTCGAAAAAAGAGGGCCTTTTACCGGCAGATGTCGGATGTGCGTTCTTTTTTATCCCACCTTGTGCTGATGGCAGGATTGATTTATGTCATGTTTTTTATCATTTTCGGTATTTCCCCGGTAAAGAATGATGACATGAAGCCGAAACTCAGTGCAGGAGACTTGATGCTTTATTATCGTTTAGAGGATAAAATCTTGCCTTCCGATGTACTGGTTTATCAAAAGGACGGAAAGCAATTTGTAGGTAGAGTCATTGGCCAGCCCGGAGATGTAATTCAAATTCTGGATGAGGGCGGACTTATGATAAATGGCAATATACAGATTGAAGACGGTATATTTTATGATACCAGACCCTATGATACGGAGGCGGTACGATATCCGATTACCCTAAAGGAAGACGAATACTTTATTATGGCGGATATGCGTTCCGGAGCGAAGGACAGCCGCCTTTTCGGAGCAGTAAATAAAAAAGAGATTAAGGGAAAGGTCATTACCATACTTAGACGTTCATCCCTTTAAAAGGGAATACGGAAAAGGGGAGAAATCTTCTTTTCCGTATTTTTTTTGTACAAAAAAATACTTATTTTTTAAGAAGATATTTCGATATACCACTTATTATTTAATTTTTGGATAAGGATGTCCAATGGTAATAGGGGAGGTAATAGGGTATGAAACTAAAGTATATCGGAGACAGCTTTTTGGAAGGCTTAACGGATGGACAGTTTTATGAAGGAAAATATGTGAATATCTTTTGTGTGGCAATCATAGATGATACGGGAAAAGAAAAAATTTATTCCAGATTAAATCCGGGACCATTTGCCGGAAGGAGTTTGGGACACTTTGAAACAATCTAGGGGATAAAGGGGAATTATAAACGGGATTCGGAAAATAAAATGATTTGCTTACGACGGATTGAATTTGGCAGTGCATGAAAAAACATTAATTACTGAAATATAATAATCAAAAATAAGAGCAGGAATTTACATTTCTTCCTTGAAGAAAGAATGTATTCTAGGTATACTACTGATGAATAAAAGCACAAGGAGGAAGTATGGCTGAAAGAGAAAACAGTGTTTGGGGGAAGATCCGAGTACAGCTTTCGGATGTGCAAAATTATTTATTAAACGGAAGGTATAGAGAAGCTGTTATTTTAGATAAAGAGATTTTGGCACTTCTGGTACGTATGCAGATAGACCAGGCCTTGATGGTATCCAGCAATCTGGAGGGAGATATCAACCAGCTTTATGACGGGGGGGTTATTTCGGCGCAGGCTAGAGATGCTTATCATGGAATACGGGCATTTGGAGAAATGGCGGAGATGGGAAATAACCCTTCTGCACAAGATGCAAATGATTCTTTTTCTATGCTTAGAGATGCACTTTCTTCCTATATGGATGAAAGTCAGGACGGAAGAGAGCGAAAAACAGAAAGTACGATAGCAAAAGTCCGTGCAGATTCCTATGGTAGCGAGGCACCGAAGCTTAGGGCAGAAGGCTATCCGGATAGAAAAACTGTCTCAGTAGCTATCCAAGAGGAAGATGACGGAGCGCTGGGAATACCTATTCGGAGAAATAGTGAAAAACAACAGGGCAGAACAGATAAGAGTTCCAGCGCAGGGATAAAACGCGTAAAAACAGGACAGAGAACTGCTTCAGGCCAGAGAAGAGTAGCTGCAAGAACGGGTGGAAGTCAGAGAAAAGCAAAGAAATCGACAAGACGGGAAATTGACTTGTATAGCATTTTGCAGATTGCCTTACCGGTAGCGATTCTTCTGGTTGTGATTCTTCTGATAAGACTCTTTGTCTTTAAGGGAAGAAAAACTGTGGTGGAAACTACAGCAGTGCTTACCACTATTGCTGAGACGATGGAGAGCACGGAAGCGGAAAGCACGGTAGAAGAAACGACGGAAGCGGCTAAGCGCTATTTTGTGACTACCGGTGTACGCGTCAGAACAAAACCCACTACAACAGATTCGGAAACGCTGACTGTTTTGGATGCCGGAACGGAGATTCAATACAAGGGCGACTATGACAGTGAGTGGGTGATTGTGAACTATAACGGACAGGATGCTTATATTTCCAAGCAGTATGTACGGAGTGAAGAAGTAGAGAGCTCTGCCTCATCAAGCAATTCTGCTATGGCCGGTCCGGGACAGAATCTAAGCACAAATACTGTAACGAGTACAGAATCAAGCGCAAGTAACAATGGCTCCACAACCTTAACGGTTGCACCATAAACAACAAAGATAAGATTATAGTTCGACATACTTTTTAAGTGAGGAAAGAAGTTGTGAAGAAGAGGTTCAGCTTTGGATTTTCTGTTTTCACAGCTTCTTTTTTACTAGGAAAGCCTAAGAGGAGCGTATAAAGCAGATTTTATTTTTTTAAGAAGAGGATTCATTTTCTCTAAAAAAACTTGCATTACGAAATAGTGGGAATATAATGCTAAACGAGTATTAAAAAAGAACATAAAACCTTAGAGACAGGAAGGGGGAAGGAAATGGAACAACTTGCTCGGTCTCTTTTAGAAGAATTGAATGTGG
Organism: uncultured Oribacterium sp.; assembly: GCA_916439225.1. GTDB lineage: Bacteria > Bacillota > Clostridia > Lachnospirales > Lachnospiraceae > Oribacterium. The sequence continues at coordinate 396,682 of CAKAHF010000002.1, forward strand.
AGACCGCCTTTACGATTCCGCTTTTTGGGGGAATCCCCATAGCGGAGTCGGTGTTTGTGACATGGCTTGTCATGGCTGTCTTAATCCTTGCGGCTTTTCTTTTGGGGAGAAATCTTCGTGTCAGAAACCCGGGGAAGCGTCAGCAGATTGCGGAGCTGATCGTCATTAAGCTGGATGAGTTTACAAAGGGAACGCTCGGAGAGGAAGCGGCACAATACAGTACCTATATGGCGTCGGTGCTCCTCTTTATCGGTTTTGTAAACTTGACCGGTATTTTCGGAATGAAGCCGCCGACCAAGGACTTGAATATCCCGGCCGCTCTTGCGGTAATGAGCATCGTCCTTGTGGAAGCAGCAGGGATTCGCGCTTTCGGACTCGGAGGCTGGATTAAACGCTTTGCAAAGCCTATGCCGATTCTTACCCCCATTAATATTTTGGAGATATTTATCCGGCCTCTTTCCTTATGTATGCGTCTTTTTGGAAATGTCCTTGGCGCATTCGTTATTATGGAGCTCGTGACCTTGGTGGTTCCCGTGGGAGTTCCGGCAATCTTATCCCTATACTTTGATATTTTCGACGGTCTCATTCAGGCCTATGTCTTTGTATTCCTGACCTCGCTTTATATTGCAGAGGCGGTAGAATAAAGGATTATAGTAATACAGAAATAACAGATAGAGAATAGAAATAGTAAACAGAGTAGGTCGCAAAGGCGACAGAATAGGAGTGTGAATTATGACAGCAATCGGAGCGGCAATCGCAGCATTGGCATGTATCGGAGCAGGTTTATCCATCGGTCTTGCAACAGGAAAGGCAACGGAGGCGGTAGCAAGACAGCCGGAGGCCAGTTCCAAGATTATGACGATTCTACTTTTGGGTTGTGCTCTCGCAGAGGCAACCGCAATATACGGTTTCGTTATCGGCTTAATGATTATTCTCTTCTTGAAGTAAAGGGCAGGACGGTTGTTAAGCTAAGGAGGAAAAGGATGCTGAGCCTTGATCTAAGAACTTTTATTTTTACCGTTATCAATGTACTTGTGCTTGTATTTTTCCTGTACCGTTTTCTCTTTAAGCCGGTGCGGGACATTCTTGCCGCGCGGCAAAATGAGTTGGATAATTCCTATAGAGAAGCGGAAGAAGCGACAAAAAAGGCCAATGCTTTAAAGAAGCAGTATGAGGATTCTATGGCACAGATTGATGCGGAGCGTCAGGAAAAACTCGAGAAGAGCAGAATGCAGGCCACAAACGAGTATGATGAAATCATAGGAAATGCCAGAGAAAAGGCAACAAAGATTATTGCCGATGCAAAGATAGAGGCTGAGAGGCAGGCAGAGCAGAAGCAGCACGAGATGGAAGAGGAAGTGGCTATGCTTGTGGCAAAGGCTGCGTATAAGATTGCGGCAAGTAAGGATTCTGCGGAAAATAACCAGAAGCTTTACGACACTTTCCTAGAGGATGCAGAGAAGAAGGGGTAAAGGATTATGCTGCAAAAAGTCAGTGATTATGCACAACAGCTTTACAGAATGCATGTTCCCAAGAGTGAAATCGAGGAAACCGGTCGCATTTTTGAAGTTTTACCGGAAACAGCATCTCAGTTGTCTGACCCTACTGTTCCCTTGGAAAATAGACTAGCCATAATCGACAGTATTTTTCCTACAGAAGTAAGAGATATTTTAAAGGTTTTATGCCAGGAGGGCGTAGTAGGCTCCTGGAAGGATATTGCGGAGGAGTACCAAAGGCTTTCTCGAGAGGAATCCACGAAGTTAAATGTTCGCCTTCGCTATGTGACAAAGCCTGTGGAAGAGCAGTTAAAGCGTATCCGGAATTTTGTCTATAACAAGTACCATACCCACAATATTGAAATGAGAGTTGAAGAGGATGCTTCCTTAGGAGGCGGTTTTATTCTTGAGGTGGGAAATGACCAGTATGACTGGAGTACCAAGGGAAGAAGACAGCAGTTCCTCGACGAAGTGATGAATAAGCGCCTCGGCGGAAGCAGTAAGGACATCGTAAGTATCCTGCAAAGCTCGGTAGAGGACTTTGACTTAAAGGCGGAGAAGCGGGAAATCGGTTTCGTTAGCTCCGTGGGAGATGGCATTGTCATCATAAATGGCTTGGATCATGCCATGTACGGAGAGGTGGTTGTCTTTGACAACGGTGTCCGCGGTATGGTGCAAAATATAGAAAGAAACCGAATCGGTGTGATTCTCTTCGGTGACGAAGAGGGCATTGTAGAGGGAAGCCGCGCCGTTCGTACCAATAAGATGGCGGGTATTCCCGTAGGAGATGCATTCCTCGGAAGAGTGGTGGATGCACTCGGAAATCCGATTGATGGCGAGGGAGAGATTGTAACCAGAGACTACCGTCCGATTGAACAGCCCGCCCCCGGAATTCTGGACAGAAACGGTCAATGTTCCCTTGCAGACCGGTATTTTGGCGATTGACTCCATGTTCCCTATCGGTAGAGGCCAGAGGGAGCTAATTATCGGGGATAGACAGACCGGAAAGACCTCCATCGCAATGGATACCATTTTAAATCAAAAGGGGAAGAACTGCCTTTGTATTTATGTGGCTATCGGACAAAAGGAATCCACCATCGCGGCCCTTGTTGAGAATTTAAAGAAGCACGATGCCATGAGCTATACCTGTGTCCTTGCGGCAACAGCGGCTGATCCGGCACCGATTCAGTATATTGCGCCCTATGCGGCGACCTCTCTTGCGGAATACTTTATGTATGAGGGAAAGGATGTGCTCATTGTCTATGATGACTTAAGTAAGCACGCCGTAGCCTACCGTGCGCTTTCTCTTCTTTTGGGAAGAGCACCCGGTCGTGAAGCTTATCCCGGAGATGTATTCTATCTGCATTCCCGTCTTTTGGAGCGCTCCTGCCGTCTTTCCGACGAGCTTGGCGGAGGAAGTATTACCGCCTTACCGATTATTGAGACTTTGGACGGCGATGTATCCGCTTATATTCCGACAAATGTTATCTCCATTACGGACGGACAGATTTTCTTAGAAAGTAACCTCTTTTTTGAGGGACAGCGTCCTGCGGTAAATGTGGGGCTCTCCGTTTCCCGTGTGGGCGGTGCAGCACAGACAAAGGCCATGAAGAAGGCAGCCGGCTCTCTCCGTATCGACCTTGCGCAGTACAGAGAAATGGCGGTATTTACCCAGTTTTCCTCCGACCTTGACGAGAGTACGAAGACGCAGCTTACACAGGGAGCAATCCTTATGGAGCTCTTAAAGCAGCCTCTTGGAAATCCGCTTTCCTTAGGAGAGCAGGTGGTAACGCTTGTCTTAGCCTTAAATAAGGAATTCCTGGATGTGGAGAAAAAAGAGGTAAAGAGCCTGCAAAAGCAAGTTCTTCAATACTTTGAAGAGAAGGAGCCGGAGCTCTTACGCAATATCGAGATTTCCGGACTGCTTGCGGATGACCTTGTAGAGCAGATTATTTCCGCTTACCATAATTTTAAGAAGAAAGAAGCGGAGAAACTTTCGTAAAGGAGGCGGATTTTGCCTACAACAAGAGAATTAAGAGATCGAATCGGAAGCATTGACAATACACTAAAGATTACTAATGCGATGTACCTGATTTCCAGTACGAAGATGCGTAAGGCGAAGGCGGAGCTTGCCCAGACCGAGCCTTACTTCTACACTCTGCAATCAATGATTGCGCGTGTTATGCGACATTTGCCTGAAGACTATACACACCCCTATCTTGACTTAAGAGAGGGGATAGCCGAGGGAGAAAGTAAGGTTGCCATCATCTGTGTAACGGCGGATAAGGGACTGGCAGGTGCCTACAATCACAACGTTATTAAAGAGACGGAAGAGCTCTTAAGGCAGTATAAAAACAGTCGACTTTTCATAGTCGGTGAAATGGGGCGAAGCTATTTTCATACGAGACAGATTCCGATTGATGAAGCTTTTCACTATACAGCGCAGAATCCGACACTCCATAGAGCTAGGGTAATTACCAGAAAGATGCTGGAGCTTTTTCAAAATAGGGAAATTGATGAGCTGCATATTGCTTACACCAGAATGAAGAGTTCTTTAGAGATGGAAAGCATGGAAGAGCAGCTCCTCCCTCTGGATAAGCTGCACCCCGTCTTTGTGAAAGTGCCGATTACCGCAAACTATGAGGCCTTTAACATTTTCCCGAGTCCCGATGCCCTGATGGAAAATATCATTCCGGACTATTTAAACGGCTATATCTACAGTGCTCTCGTGGAGTCGTTTTGCGCAGAGCAGAATGCGAGAATGACTTCTATGGACGCAGCAAATCGAAACGGAAATGAGTTAAAGCAGAAGCTTCGTATTCAATACAATCGTGTGCGGCAGGCACAGATTACTCAGGAAATCACGGAAATTGCTGCCGGAGCGAAAGCGCAAAGGGCGGCAAAGGCGAAGAAAAAATAGGAAGAGAGGAGAGGGGTAGATGCAAACAGGAAAAATCGTACAGGTTATGGGTCCTGTTGTGGATGTGGAATTCATGGAAAGTCCGCTTCCCACTATTAAGACAGCTCTCACGGTGGATAACCACGGCACGAAGGCAACCATGGAAGTGGCAGACCATTTGGGGGACAATACCGTCCGTTGCATTATGCTGGCGCCCAGTGAGGGGTTGGAAAGAGATATGGAAGTGTTGTCTACGGGAAGAGGAATTGCTGTTCCTGTGGGAGAGGAAACCCTCGGAAGACTCTTTAATGTCCTGGGAGAAACCATTGACAGAAAGAAGCGATTAAAACAGAGGAAAGATGGGAAATTCATAGAAAACCGCCTGCCTTTACCGAGCAAAGTCCGGTACAGGAAGTTTTGGAAACCGGAATTAAGGTCATTGACTTAATTGCCCCCTATGCAAAGGGCGGAAAGGTCGGTCTCTTCGGCGGTGCCGGAGTAGGAAAGACCGTCCTCATTCAGGAGCTGATTCGAAATGTCGCGACCGAGCACGGCGGATACTCCATATTTACCGGAGTGGGAGAGCGTTCCCGTGAGGGAAATGACTTATATAACGAAATGACGGAGTCCGGCGTTATCAAGAATACGGCTCTTGTTTTCGGACAGATGAATGAGTCTCCCGGTGCCAGAATGAGAGTAGCGGAGACAGGGCTTACCATGGCGGAATATTTCCGTGATGTACAGCATAAAGATGTGCTCCTCTTTATCGATAATATCTTCCGTTTTGTGCAGGCCGGCTCCGAGGTTTCTTCTCTTCTTGGAAGAATGCCCTCAGCCGTAGGCTATCAGCCGACTCTTGCCTCTGAAATGGGACAGCTGCAGGAGCGCATTGCGTCTACAAAGTCCGGTTCCGTGACCTCCGTGCAGGCAGTCTATGTGCCTGCGGATGACCTGACAGACCCGGCACCGGCTACCACTTTCGCCCATTTGGATGCTACAACCGTGCTTTCCCGTAAGATTGTGGAACAGGGCATTTATCCGGCGGTGGATCCCTTGGAGTCCTCTTCCCGTATCTTGGAAGAAGACATCGTCGGAAAAGAGCATTATGAGACGGCACAGAGCGTACTGCAGATTTTACAGAAGTATAAGGAACTACAGGATATTATCGCAATCCTCGGCATGGAAGAGCTTTCCGAAGAGGATAAGCTTCTCGTCTACCGCGCACGAAAGATTCGAAATTTCCTTTCTCAGCCCTTCTTCGTGGGAGAGCAGTTTACCGGTGTTGCCGGGCGCTACGTTCCTTTGAAAGAAACGATTGCCGGCTTTAAAGCCATTATTGACGGAGAAATGGACCATATTCCGGAGCTTGCTTTCTTTAATGTCGGAAATCTTGATGATGTGAAGAAGAAGGCGGAGAGCTTAAAGAACTAAAGGAGTTCCTTATGATACGAGGAAATGAAGGCCTGTTCAGTGCAAAGGTTATCGCAACGAATAAGGTCTATTATGATGATAAGCTTCGATATCTGAATGTTCGTACACTGGACGGGCAGATCGGCTTTATGGCGCACCATGCGCCTGTCGTCGTTGCAGTGGAAATCGGTGTACTGGATGCCCAGAAGCCGGACGGCACTTGGGTGCATGTTGAGGTCGGAAAGGGTATTTTTGCAATTTGCCAATAACCGCTTAACTTTGCTTGTGGACACTTTGGAAACGAAGGAAGAGATGGATATTCGAAGAGCCGAGGAAGCTAAGGAAAGAGCAGAAGAGGAACTTCGGCAAAAGCAAAAGCTATATGGAATTTAAGAAATCGCAGGCGGCGCTAGCAAGAGCGCTCGGAAGACTGGAATTTTATAAGAAAACCTATTTATAAAAAAATTTGATTTTTCCTAAAGACATTTGGCGGAAGAAAGAGTAGACTGGTCGAATGATAGTCTAAAAGTAAGAAAGATAGATTGGTCTAAAGTTGGTCTTAGGTAGAAGAGTAGACTAAATAATAGTCTTAGATAAGAAGAATAGGCCGGTCGAATCCTCCGACTTAGGAAGGCTTCAAATTTTTTTGTCATGCTAAAGGAGAAAATATGCTTAGTCCAAAACAGAAAAAAATCGATTACTGCGGTAATAGTTCTTGTCTTAGCCGCTCTCATGGTTTTTGGGAATGGTTTTGACACCGCTGCTTACTAGAATGTAAAAAAAGTAAGGGAAAACAAAAAGCGGAATACAATAGCCGTTAAATAAAGCGAAAAAAACAGTTTGTGTCTAAAAAAAGCCAATTTGTTCGCTTAATAAAGAGCCAAAGAGAAAACGGAAATAAAAAGATGAACAAAGAAGAATCTAAGAAAAAGATAGAGGATCTTGTTTTACTGGGCTACCCGGGGCTTTCGGGTAGCCGCTTTTTATGGGAAAAAGGAAAAAATCTTCCCTTTTCGACACGCTATCAAAGGGAAGAGAAAAGAAGAATAGAAGAACTGCCTCAACTTTTTTGGAAAGAGGATAGCCATTCTTTTTCTGCGGAAAATATCTTTCTCTTCACGGATGAAGAGAGGTGCGGAGGACCTATTCCTCTATATGAAGCGGATGTTCAGGCAAAGGAAAATGCAGGAGAAATCAAGCGAGGAGAGCTAGCAGACTTATTTCCCGGGCTTATGTATGAGTTTTTCGTAACAGAAGTTTTCCCCCTTGGAAGAGGCGGGATTCTCTCCGGTCTTGGAAAAATGGGAGGGGGAGGCTTTTCTCTTTCCTACAAGAAGATTCCATTCCTGCAAAGTACCATAGAACTTTGCGAGCATTTTCAGATTTCTCCCTATGCCCTTCACTCAAAAGGGGCTTTTCTACTTCGAATGGAAAGAGGGGAGGACTTTTCGTATCTTGCCCGGGAAAAAGGGATAGAAGCGAACTGTATTGCTCGTTTTCATGCGGAGAAAAAGCGGATTCGAAAGGACGAATACGGAGAATCCTATCTTTATAAACAGGAGGGGGATAGTCTGGAAGATATTTTCACAAAAGAAGAACTGGAGACACTTGGATAGGGGGCCTTCGGGCTACCTATCTTTTTAGTCTGTGAGTCTACTGTCTTTGCTACTATCTTTTTAGCCTGCGGACTTGCTAGCTTTTGGTATATTAGGTAAAATAGACAGGATAAGAGTCCCTTTTTTGGGGAGAAATCTTAAGGGTTGAGACATAAACTAAGAAAATGTAGTTTCCCGAAGAGAGATGGTTTTCCCCTTAAGAGTTGATGCAGGAAAATGACGGAAGAATAGGAAAAGGTATGAGAGAGAAAATATTAAGTATTATTGAAAAGAATGCAAAGCTTAGTATGGAGGACCTTGCGGCTCTTCTTGGGGAAGATAAGGAGAGCGTAGCAAGGGAAGTAGAGGCCATGGAGAAAGAAGGAACCATTTGTGGCTATCATACCTTAATTAATTGGGATAATACGAAGGATGAGCGGGTGGATGCGCTCATTGAAGTTAAGGTTACTCCGCAAAGGGGGATGGGTTTTGACAATATTGCGGAGCGCATTTACCAGTATGAAGAAGTGGATGCGCTCTACCTTATGAGTGGAGGCTATGACTTTACGGTTATGATTAAAGGCAGAACCATGAAAGAAGTGGCGAATTTCGTGTCCATGAAATTGGGACCGATGGAAGCGGTGCTTTCCACCGCAACACACTTTGTCTTGAAGCGCTATAAGGATCACGGAACGAAGTTGAGCATTTCCAAATCCGATGAAAGAATGCAGGTATCCCCATGATAAAAGATTTAAATCCGGAGGTTCTTGCGATAAAACCGAGTGGAATCCGAAAGTTTCGACCTCGTTTCGGAAATGAAGGACGCGATTTCCCTTGGTGTCGGTGAGCCTGACTTTGATACGCCCTGGCATATCCGGGAAGAGGGGATTCATTCTTTAGAGAAGGGAAGAACCTTCTACTCTTCGAATGCCGGTCTTATGGAACTTCGTGAGGAAATCAGCCGTAAAGTAGAGACTATGCACGGCATTTCCTATAGCCCGAAAGACGAAGTTATGATTACGGTGGGAGGCTCGGAAGCGATAGATCTTGCCATGCGTGTGATTCTTTCGCCGGGGGACGAGGTTTTGATTCCTGAGCCCTGTTATGTTTCCTATCTTCCTTGCGCAAAGATGGCCTACGGTGTACCTGTGCCGATTCCTCTGGAAGAAAAGGACGAGTTTCGCTTAACACCGGAAAAGCTGGAAGAAGCGATTACGGAAAAATCTAAAATTTTAGTGCTTCCCTTTCCGAACAATCCAACGGGAAGCATCATGGAAAAAGAGGATTTGGAGGCGATAGTGCCCCTTATTTTAAAGCATAATCTCTATGTTTTAACGGATGAGATTTATGCCTCTTTGAGCTATAAGGGAAAGCATCATTCGATTATCGAGTTTCCGGGTATGCGGGAAAGAACCGTCTATATTAACGGTTTTTCGAAAGCTTATGCGATGACCGGCTGGAGACTGGGCTATGCTTGTGCGGATGAACGCATTTTAAAGCAGATGCTGAAACTCCACCAGTTTGCCATTATGTGTGCGCCGACCACCTCCCAGTATTCCGCAATAGAGGCGCTACGAAACGGAGATCCGGATGTGGAGAGGATGAGAGAAGCCTACGATGAAAGAAGGCGCTTCCTCTTATATAATTTCAGGAAAATGGGCTTGGATTGCTTTGAACCTTTTGGGGCATTCTATGTTTTTCCTTCCATAAAAAAATTCGGACTTTCCAGCGGTGAATTTGCAGAGAGATTACTGAAAGAGGAAAAAGTTGCGGTAGTTCCCGGAACGGCTTTCGGTGATTCCGGAGAGGGCTTTATTCGTATTTCTTACGCCTACTCCTTAGAGAACTTAAAGATAGCCATGGAGCGGATTGGAGAGTTTGTGAAACGGCTGGAAGTGAAAGGATAAAGTTTAAGAAGATATCGTAAAAAAAATCAGTAAAGAAAATCAGTAAAAGAAAATCAGTAAAAGAAAATTTGAATGTATTGGAGATAGCATAGAGGAGCGAGCAGATGGCTGGTACGATGGTGCGATATTTTACCATATTCTCCCCGGAGGAATGTTTGGGGAAGAGGGGAAGGGAGAGAAATCTCCTTTATCCCGCTTGGAAGGATATTTATCCTATCTTAAAGTTTTAGGGGTAGATGCGGTAATATTGGGGCCTCTTTTTTCGGGAGATCCTCTACACTATGGGATGAAAAGCTTTAGTGAAATGAATCCGAAACTGGGAACGGAGGAGGAACTCTGCCGCTATATCAATCGTGCCCACAGTATGGGAATTCGTGTACTTTTGGATGAAGCGGTTGTATTTAGCTGTAGAGAGTTTTTTATCTTCCAAGACATTGTAGAAAAGGGAGAAAAATCTCCCTATAAAACCTGGTATAAAAATGTGGATTTCCAAGGAGACTCCTCCTTTAAAGACGGTTTTTCCTATGCTTCCTGGAAGAGGAAGGAGCAGTTTCCGCTTTTTAACTTTGATGACGAGGACCTTCGAATCTATATTATTGACCAAATAAAGGAATGGATTAAGCGATTTGACATTGACGGCATCCGGATTGCCAACTGTACAAGCCTCGATATCCATTTTCAAAAGTCTCTACGTTACTTCACAGGACAAATGAAGCCGGAATTTTTCCTGCTAGGAGACTTACGGAAGGGGGAACCGCTACGGTATGTGAATTCGGAAACGCTCCAGTCTCTTTGCCACTATGATTTTTACCAGGCTTTGGTAAAGGCCTTTAATGAAAAGAACTTCTATGACCTGGCTTATACCATGGGGAAGAATCACGAGATTCTTCTGCAGATGAACAGCTTTTTAGAGAGTCCCCGTACGGACAGAATCAGTTCGGTTTTAACGGATAAAGAGAATTTATACGGAATCTATATGGCTCTCTTCACTTTACCGGGACGCCCCTCTCTCTCTACTACGGAGCGGAGTATGCTTTAGAAGGAAAGCGGGAAAGGAGAGAAGAGGCTTTACTTTCGAACCCCTTTATCCCGGAAGACTATAAACCGGATGCCTTTACCAATTATCTGGCAAAGCTGTCGGAGATTCATGGGAAGAACTCGGAATTACAGATAGGTGCTTATAAGGAACTTTATCTTGACCATCGCCTTTATGCCTTTATTCGAACGGATGGAAACAGCGGAGTGCTGGTGCTCTTAAACAACGACTCGATGGACCAGTATATTCGTTTGAAATTACCGATTCCCGCGACGCTGGCATTTGACCTGATAAAACAGGAAGAAGTGGAAATGGATGAGTACGGGCAAATCAAAGTTTTCTGTGCTGCACACAGCGGAAGAATGATTAAGGTGAAATAAGACAGAACTATGAAATAAGACAGAACTAGTATTATAGGACAGGAAAAAGCGGAAATTACAGGCATTATAAGAGGGAAAAAGAGCAAAAGAAGAGTAAGTAATATAAGAGTAAGTAATATAAGAGATAAAAAGAGTAAAACAAGAGCTACAACGCATAGGGGGAGGATTATGGACAGATTTTTTTCGGAATTGGATCGCTATCTTTTCGGAGTGGGAAGACATTATCAGATTTATGAGAAAATGGGAGCACACCCCTGCACTTATGAAGGAAAAAAGGGAGTCCATTTTGCGGTTTGGGCACCCCATGCAAAGGCAGTTTCCGTGGTATGTGACAGAAATGGCTGGAATCCGGAAGGAAATGCCATGATCAATGTGGCGGATTCCGGTGTCTTTGAGTGTTTTATTCCCGAAATGGGAGAAAATGAGCTCTATAAGTATGCTATTTTGACACAAAAGGACGAGTGGATTTATAAGGCAGACCCCTATGCCTTTTCCAGTGAGTTCCGTCCCGGAAATGCTTCCGTTACGGCAAATATAGAAAAATTCCCTTGGACCGATAAGGAATGGATGAAGAGCCGGAAAAAGACAAACTGGGAAGAAAGTCCCATGGCTATCTATGAAGTGCATATCGGCTCTTGGAAGCGCGAGGGAAGCCCTGAAAGAAATGGCTTTATCAGTTACCAGAAGGCAGGAAGAGATCTTGCGGAGTACTGCAACTATATGGGTTATACCCATGTGGAACTCATGGGCATTGCGGAACACCCCTTTGACGGCTCCTGGGGCTATCAGGTTACGGGCTACTACGCTCCAACCTCCCGCCACGGTAGTCCAAAAGAATTTATGGAAATGGTGGATATCCTGCATAATGCCGGAATCGGTGTGATTTTGGACTGGGTGCCGGCACATTTTCCAAAGGATGCCCACGGCCTTGCCGATTTCGATGGCGAAGCCTGCTATGAGCATCCTGATTCTCGTCTCGGAGAGCATCCGGACTGGGGAACGAAGATTTTTAATTACGGAAAGACCGAGGTGGAGAATTTCCTGATAGGAAATGCACTCTACTGGTACGATATGTATCATATTGACGGACTAAGGGTCGATGCTGTGGCTTCGATGCTTTACTTGGATTACGGCAGAAAAGACGGACAGTGGCTACCGAATCGCTTCGGCGGAAACGGTAATCTGGAGGCTATTGAGTTCTTTAAGCATCTGAATTCCCTTATTCGAAAGAGAGAAGACGGAGCGATTATTATTGCGGAGGAATCAACTGCCTGGCCGGATATTACAAAGGCCCCGGAGGACGGGGGACTGGGCTTCCATTTCAAGTGGAATATGGGCTGGATGCATGATTTCCTAAGCTATATGGAGGAGAGTCCGCTTTATCGCTGCTATCATCACAACAAAATGACCTTTGGTATGAGCTATGCTTACTCGGAGAAGTTCATTTTGGTGCTTTCCCATGATGAGGTGGTGCATTTAAAGCATTCCATGATTGAAAAGATGCCGGGAACGAATGAAGAACGCTTCCAAAACCTAAAGGCAGGCTATTTCTTCATGCTCGGCCATGCCGGAAAGAAACTGCTTTTCATGGGACAGGACTTCGGGCAGTACAGTGAGTGGAGTGAAGCGCGTTCCATAGATTGGCATCTTCTGGAGCAGCAGGAGAACCGCTCTCTTCATAATTTTATGCGCGATTTACTTCACCTTTATCAGGAGTATCCTGCATTTTATGAGGCGGATTATGAGTATGAGGGATTTTCTTGGGTCAATGCGGATGACAGTTCCCGTTCGATTTACAGCTTTATCCGGAATTGCAAAAATCACATGGGGAAAGATAAGAAAGCGGAAAAGGGAACAGACACAGAGAAAGGAGCATTGACAAGCGGAAGAGCTAAGCGAAAGGAAAGCCTTCTCTTTGTAGTAAATATGACCGGGGTAGATAGAGAAAATTATTGGGTTGGACTTCCGAAAACAAAGAAGGTGAAGCTTCTTCTCACGGAAGAAGGCTTAGTGAAGGAAGAAAAATATTTGCCTGTAGTAAAAGGAGAGTGTGACGGAAGAAATTATCACCTCGCTTATCCCTTAAAGGGCTATGGAATTGCTCTTTTTTCCTTCGTTGAGGAAGAGGAAGAGCGGGTAGCCAATGCAAAGCCTTGTCCGAATGAGAAGTCCAAGCTAAAAAAGGGAGAGAATGAAAAGGAAGCGAAAGAGCAGCAAGGGGAACTGGTGGCAAAGAATCATAGGACCGCATAGGAAAAGTTCGGAGAAGGATAAATTCTTTCGATCTGCTTTTGTTGTAGCACTTATCTTCTTCAGTTTTACACTTTTGCTTTTGCTATACCGGAAAAGCACGGCATATCACTGGCATTATCCAAAAAGCGTACTTATGCATAGGGAAATGCTGGAGCGGGTGGCCAAAGAAAAAGGCCTAAGTGCGGATTTGGAAGTCCTGTACGCGATTATGAATGTAGAGTCCGGAGGAAGGCTAAAGGATGTTATGCAGTCCAGCGAATCTAAGGGACTGCCCGTGAATACTTTAGATACGGAAGAGTCCATTGAACAGGGACTAAGCTATTATAAAGAGTTAAAAACGAAGGCGAGAGAGCTTACTCTGGATGAAAAGTCGGTTTGGCAGGCTTATAACTACGGAATCGGTTTTCTCTACTACGTAAAAGAGAATGGGGGAAGCTATCAGGACAGTCTTTCGGAGAGCTTTGCCAAGGACTTATCCGGCGGAAAGACCGTCCCCTATCGGAACAAGATTGCCATTCAGGAAAATGGCGGTTATCGCTACCAATACGGCAATATGTTTTATGCCAGACTCATCGAGGAAAACATAGAGAAAAACAGGGAGAAAAATAAGATGGCATTCAGTATCGTAAATAAGATGCTTATGAGCGGCAGTGCGCTACTCTTTTTGTATATCATGCTACTGGAAAGCTTTATGACGGATAGCGAAAGCACCGCCCGTGTATTTAAGATGAGCGTGAGGGACTTGAGAGGAAAAAACCTGAATACGCTTTTTAAAAATCAGGGTATTTATAACGGTTTACTGGGAATCGCCCTTCTTTACGGGACGTACAGGTCGGGCGGAAACATGGAGCTTTCCGTTGTGATCTTAAGCATCATGTTTTTGGTTGCGGTGTATGGAGGACTCAGCTCGGATAAGACAATTATCTTGAAGCAAGGGGCGCTCCCCTTTTTAAGCCTTGTGAGTTTGTTTTTACGGTGGTAGGAGCAGGGTGCTACAGGGATAGAAGTACAGAGAAAGAGGGAGAGAGCTGTAGAGCGAAGGTTTGAAAGGCTGAAGGGCGAAGAGTTTGCTCTAAAAGCAGTAAGGTTGAAGATGTCTATGCAGAAAACAGGAAACGAGATTAATCGGAAAATCAATCAGGGAGAAGACTTGCAGTCGAAGGACAGAATGCCAAAAACGAAAAGCTATAAAAAGAATGAGCTTATCATTTTGGAAATAACGGACTTAACGGAAGAAGGCCAAGGCGTCGGAAAAGGACGGCTTGGTTTTTTTCGTGAAGGACAGCGTGATGGGAGACGTAGTAGAAGCCAGAATCTTAAAGGTGAAAAAGAATTACGCCTATGCCAAGGTGGAAAAGCTACTAAAGCCTTCCCCGTATCGCATTGCACCCCTTTGCCCTGTCGCGGGAAAATGCGGAGGCTGTCAGTTGCAACATTTATCCTATGAAAAGGAACTTGCATGGAAGGAAGATAGAATCGCCCAAAGCCTCATTCGGATTGCAGGCATTCCGGAAGAGGAAGTGCGTAAGAGAGGAGAGGGAATCCTCGGGGGAAAGACTGAGCGCTATCGGAATAAAGCCCAGTATCCGGTGCAGAACGGGAAAGAAATCCGAGAGGAAAAAACAGTAGGCGGAAAAAGGCCCGAAGAATGCAAGAAGAGTCCGGAGAATGAACAGGAAAGTTACGCTTCTTTGCGCATGGGCTTTTACGGCTTTCATAGCCACCGTATTGTTGAAACAAAGGACTGCCTAATCAATGGCGCTGAAAATCCCATGATTTTGCAATGCATCAAGGACTGGGCAAGGGAATACAAAATCTCCGGCTATGAGGAAGAAAGTGGAAAGGGTCTGCTTCGCCACATTTTCCTAAGAAAGGGCTTTTCTACAGGGGAAATCCTGCTCTGCCTTGTGTTAAACGGAAAGAACTTGTCCCATGGAAAAGAGCTGTGGGAGAGGTTGCAGGGACTTCCGCTCAGTGCTGAGGAAGGCGATTTACAAAGTGAAGTAGATATTCCTAGGGAGATGGATACAGAAAGTGAAGCAGATGAGCATTGCGGAGTGGACGCACAAAGTAGAGTAGAGCTGCACTGTGGAGTGGACACACAAAGTGAAGATGGTGGACATTGCGGGTTAAATAAAAAAGTTCAAGAAAAGATTGTTGGACTTTGCGTAAATATTAATGAAGGTAGGGGCAATGCCATTTTAGGAAAAGAAACCCATTGCCTTAACGGAAAAGACAGTATAGAGGATAAAATCGGGGAGCTCAGCTTCTCTATTTCCGTGCCTTCATTTTATCAGGTAAATCCTGCCCAGACCGAGAAAATCTATGGGAAAGCTCTTGAATATGCAGCCCTTACAGGAGAAGAAACCGTTTGGGACTGTTACTGCGGAATCGGTACCATTTCCTTATTCCTTGCCCAAAAGGCTAAGCAGGTTTACGGGCTGGAAATCGTTCCGGAAGCCATTGAAAATGCCAAGAAGAATGCGGAAAAGAACGGTCTTCATAATACGGAGTTTTTCGTGGGAGCCGCAGAGGAAGTCCTTCCCAAGTGGGTGGAAGAACAGAAGAGGGAAGGCAAGGACGTGGGAAATCTGGTGGATGTGGTTTCCTTAGATCCCCCCAGAAAAGGATGTGACGAAGCTTGCCTTTCCGCAGTATTGGAACTTAGCCCCAAGCGCATTGTCTATGTAAGCTGTGACCCGGGAAGTCTGGCGAGAGATATGAAGTACCTAAGAGAAGGTGGATATGTACTGGAGAAGTGGGTGGGCATTGATAATTTCTCGAGAAGCGGCCATGTGGAGACGGTAGCGTTATTGTCCAAACCAGAAGTGAATCAACAAACTAGTATTAAAGTCAGATTATAGGAAGTAAGAATGCAAGTACATTTGTTACAAGGTACTTAAAAGAGTTAGTGTAGTATAATGGATACGTAGGCCTACAGCAAAGTAAAAATATGATTTAATCTAGAACAAATAGAAAATGGAGGATAGTGGAAAATGGCTGTTAAAAATACTGCCAACATTGGCTTTGAGAAGCAGATATGGGATGCAGCATGTGTGTTGTGGGGACATATCCCGGCATCAGAATATAGAAACGTGATAATTGGGCTTATCTTCCTGAAGTACATCTCTACGGCATTTGACAAGAAGTATCAACAGCTTGTTGCTGAAGGAGATGGATTCGAGGATGATCCGGATGCATATTTGGAGGACAATGTTTTCTTTGTCCCGGAGGAGGCCCGCTGGAATAAGATTGCGGCAGCAGCGCATAAGCCCGAAATTGGAAGGATTATTGATGATGCTATGCGTGCAATAGAAGCCGACAATAAGAAACTTAAGAATGTACTTCCAAAGAATTATGCCAGTCCGGATCTGGACAAAAGAGTCCTCGGAGATGTCGTTGACCTCTTTACCAATATGGATATGGGAGAGACCGAAGGTAACCGAGATGTCCTCGGTAGAACTTACGAATACTGCATCGCTCAGTTTGCTGAAAAGGAAGGCAAAGGCGGCGGAGAGTTTTATACACCGTCAAGTATCGTAAACACGCTGGTGTCAATTCTGAAGCCTTATTCAAACTGCCGTGTATATGATTGCTGCTGTGGGTCTCGTGTCATAATAATGACAGAGGCAAATAGTTCAGTAAAATCAAAGGTTTTGAAGCTTCTACCAAAGTTAAAAACTGAAGAAACTGATAGTTTATGTGTTGCTTAGAGTCATTATCCATTAAAATAATGGTTGTAAGCAGCACATAAGCCGAAGAGAAAAGAGGTAGTGTATGCGATGGATATTAAAAATTATCTTATTCCCGATTAGTCTTGTCTTATCAATTCTGACTGCTTTTCTGACATTCTTACTTGGTATAGGAACGGCGTTACTTTATATCGTTATGATGTTCTGCATATTTGGGGCGTTAGCTTCTTTCATTCAAGGAGAAGTCGGAATAGGCATATCGGGTTTGATTATCGGTTTCCTATTTAGTCCTTATGGGCTCCCGATGATAGGAGCGACTGTGATAGCGTTTATTGAATTGATAAATGAGAAGATTAAAGATGTGTAGGTAAATAGATATTTTGTGAGGAGGCGAGGCTACTTGAAAGAATATATTGCGAGTTTAGAAAAAGAGTTTTCTTTGATAGAAAATGGTTTCAAAGAGGAAGAGAAAAGAGCCTTAACTGATTATAAAGCTAATGATAATGAATATGCTAAGAGTTTGGCATTTTTTTAGCATATAAATCTGATACCTATCAAGTAAGAATGTACGGTGTATTTCTTTTTGGATATTTATCAGAACAAGATGATATTTTAGCATTTATGAGAGATGAAGTTTCCAAAGATGATAATTGGAGAGTTCAGGAAGTATTGGCAAAGGCATTTGATGAATTCTGCAAGAAAAAAGGATATGAAAAAGCACTTCCAATAATTGATGAATGGTTAAAAAACAATAATCCTAATACAAGGAGAGCTGTTACGGAGGGACTAAGAATATGGACGAGCAGACCATATTTCAAGGAAAATCCGAATGAAGCTATTGAAAGGATTGCCAACTTAAAAGAAGATGCAAGCGAATATGTGAGAAAATCTGTTGGAAATGCTTTAAGGGATATTAGTAAGAAATTCCCGGAGTTGATTAAAATTGAGCTTGATAGCTGGAAATTAGAAAGTAAAGAGATAAAACAAGTTTACAAGTTGGCAAGTAAATTGATTGTATGACAAATAAGAATTCATAGGAGGTAACGATGAACAAGATTACTTGTATTTGTTTAGGTGTTAAAGATATGGAAAGGTCAATCAAGTTTTATAGAGATGACTTAGGCTATAAGACTGATTGCAGAGAAAATAATCCACCGGTATGCTTTTTCGATACTCCGGGAACAAAGTTTGAACTATTTCCTTTGGAACAATTAGTAAAAAGATATTGATGAAAAATAATCCACCAAAAAGGAAACGGATTTTTCAGGAATTACATTAGCTTACAATGTTGAACATAAAGAAGATGTGGATAGTGTAATTGAATTAGTACGAAGCGCTGGCGGAAGAATTGTAAAAAGAACCACAAGATACCTTTTTGGGGCGGATATCACGCATATTTTTTTCTGATTTAGATGGATATTATTGGGAAGTTGCATGGGGTTCGAATTTTAAGTTTGACGAAAATGGACTATTGAAATTTTAGTGATTAAGGAAGGTATAAAAAATGGCTTCAAGTAAAGAATATTTGGATTTCATTTTAGAACAACTATCTGAGTTGGAAGAAATAACATATAAAGCAATGATGGGTGAATATATTGTTTATTATCGCGGGAAAATTATTGGTGGAATTTATGATGATAGGTTTTTAGTGAAGCCTGTTAAATCTGCAATAGCATATATGCCGAATGCAAAGTATGAGTTACCCTATGATGGAGCAAAGGAAATGCTGTTGGTAGATGATGTTGATAACAAAGAATTTTTAACCGGCTTATTCAATTCAATGTATGATGAGCTGCCAACACCTAACCCCAAGAAAAAGAAATAGTAAAATTAGAACTTGTAGAGGTAAGCATTTGAAAGAGAATAGACCTGATTTTCGAGATATAAAATCATTTGAAGAATTTAACAGATACTACTGGTATCGAGATGAACTTTCACAAATTTGTAAATCTCTTGGATTGGAGTATAGATGTACAAAACAGGAGCTGAATCATATTATAGAACAATATTTTAAGGGAAATAGGATAGAAAAATTTTTGAGCAAAGGAAACAAAAATCAATCCGAAGTTATAACATTAGATACACCGTTACTTGAATGCGGATTTTCTTTTAACCAAAAATTTCGAGAATATTTTTCAGAGGTAATAGGCGTTAATTCGTTTAAATTTAATGCTGATATGGCAACAGCTTGGCGAAAAGTAAAAAGGGATAACGATATAAAATTTACAATCCAAGATATGATTAAAATATACTATGGAGAATCAGACTATGCCAAATATGATAATTCAGTTTGCCAATGGAACCAATTTTTTTAAAAAGATTTTTTTGTACAGATGAATTTAGCGAATACTATTCTAACAAAGTTAAAAGCTGCAGCTATCCTTTGGAAAGAAGTTAGAGATTCAAAAAATGAAAAAATATATTCACGGGAACTTTTGAAAAAATATGAGGATAAAATAGAGGCGTACTGTAAGTAAACAAATCCCAAGTTATAAGTTTCTATTAGATGAAACCTATAAAATTTGTACAAATATTGTAGGGTAGGAAAAGAAATCTTCCTCTATACTAAAATAAACCGAAAGAAAGGAGGGATCGAAATGAATATTATCAAGTTGTTTAACAATACAATTGATTACCTTGAAACAGTTCTTGATGATGAGATTGATGAAAAGAAAGTAACTCAGTTATCCGGATATTCGTATTCAATGTTCAGTCGCTTGTTTTCTATTCTGACCGAAACAACGCTCTCAGAATATTTAAGAAGTAGAAGATTAACGGAAGCAGCCGTTATATTAAGAGATACGGATGAAAAGATTATTGATGTTGCATTCAAATTCGGATATGAGTCATCAGATTCATTTGGAACAGCATTTAAAAAAATTTTTCATGGATTTACTCCTTCGGAGGTGAGAAATGGGAAACCATTCAAATTAGTTTCACGGGTGCAATTAGCACTCAGTGTAAGAGGAGGAAGAAGCATGAATATTACAATTCAAAAGAAACAAGCCTTTGCAGTCGCAGGGGTAAATGAACAAAGCATCAATTCATCATTATGTCCAAGTGTCTGGGATAAGCTGTATGAAAAAAATATAGCCACGATGAACTTGCAAGTTTGGGAAACGGTCAAAGTATTGGCGTTTGCCATGATGTGGAAAAACCCAAGCACAATAAACTATATGGCAGGCTATATTGTTAATGATGTAGACAAAGCAAGAAGCATGGGCTTAGATGTTTTGGAAATGGAAGAAGCGGAGTATGCCGTTGTAGAGTTAACAGGAAGTGTTCCGGATTGCATTCATAATGGGTGGAAATATGCGATGGAAGTCTTTTTCCCTGAGCATGGCTATGTTCATTCAGGAAAACCTGACTTTGAATATTATTACGAAGGTGATATGGATAGCAAAGACTATAAAATGGAACTTTGGATTCCGATAACTAAAGCTTAAAAAACAATTTGTCGAGTTGAATAAAACTAAATACTGAAGATATGGGACGATAGAAAGTAAAACATCTATCGTCTTTTCTTATGCAAAAAATTAAGAAGAGAGGTGGTATGAGAAGTGAAATTTAATTATTTTTTATAACAGTGAATAAGGGAGATAAGTAGCACTATCATGATTTGAAAAACATTTCATAATATGACAACAGATGTCAAGTTATTGTGGTATAATAAATATAGGAGATGTTAAGACGATGAAAGATAATAGGCTATTTAGGATACTATATTATATTTTAGAAAAGGGAAAAGTTACAGCAAGCGAACTTGCTGATAAATTTGAGGTATCAGTCAGAACAATTTATAGAGATATTGACTCTATCAGTAGTGCAGGTATTCCCATTTATGCGTTGCAAGGAAAGGGCGGTGGAATAGAAATTGCTGAGGATTTTGTTCTTAGTAAATCACTACTGTCTGAAAACGAGAAACAACAAATTATGTCAGCTCTTCAAGGATTGGATAATACCGCAATACAGCATGAGAATGAGCTTCTAACAAAACTTTCCGCACTCTTTAAAATAAAAAATACCAGTTGGATAGAGGTTGATTTTAATAATTGGCAAAACAATAAGCTGTATGAACAAATGTTTAATGATATTAAGTCTGCAATTTTAAGTAAAAACATTACTTCATTCACATATTTTAGCAGTAATGAAAAAGAAACAAGTAGAAGAGTTAAACCCGTTAGACTACTTTTCAAGAGTCAGGACTGGTATCTATATGCTTTCTGTTTACTTAGAAATGATTTTAGATATTTCAAATTGTCCCGGATAAAGAATTTAGAAATCCATACTGAAAAGTTTGATGACAACTTTGAAGATGCAATACTCAAGAAAGAAATGCCACACGAGAACACAGTGCATATAAAAGTTAAGTTTGATCGTAAAGTTGCTTTCAGGGTATATGATGAATTAAATGGAGAAATCATAGAAGACGATGAGGGAAATTTATATGCTGAAATAGAAATACCAAATGATTATAATCTATACAATTATATTTTTTTCTTTCGGAGATGGAGCGGAAGTATTAGAACCAAAAGAGATACGAATGCAGATTAAAGAAATGATAAATAAAATGGCAGAAAAATATATAACTTGACAAATGGTGTCAAGTATCCTCCTATATAATAAAAATTAACCAAATGTAAAGGGAGGATTGGATAATGAAATATGAATGGAGAAAAACAAGAAAAAAATCTTTATGGTGTAAAGCAAACACCTATCATTGTAGAAGTGCCAAAGCAAAAGTTTATTTTTGATAAAAGGGAAAGGCAATCCGAATGAAACGGATTTCTCAGACAGAATATCCACATTATATTCTGTTGCCTACGCCATTAAAATGCTATTTAAAAATGCAATGAAAAATAAAACTGATAGCGAAATCACAGATTTTACGGTATATCCATTAGAGGGATTATGGGAAAAAGTAAATGGAGAAGAGCTTGATAAAAATAAACTGGAATACACATTGATGATTAAACAACCTGATTTTATTACACAAGAGATATTCACAAAGGCACTTGAGAATATAAAAAAGAAAAAGCCTAATGCATTGTATGATGAGATGAGTTTTAGAGAAATAGAAGAAGGTAAATCTATTCAGATTTTACATGTTGGAAGTTATGATGATGAGCCAAAATCATTTGAACAGATGAATGAATTTGTAAGAAAGCTGAATCTGACAAGAATAGGTGATTTTCATAGAGAAATATATCTAAGTAATAAAAACAGGACATCAGAAGAAAAAAACAAAAAAACTATATTAAGATATTCAGTGAAATAGGAGTAAAATGTTATGCCAAGACCAACGACAAAAAGTGATTTGATGACTGCTGCTAAGGAAAACTATGAAAAGTTAAATTTACTTATTTCAAAGATGACTGAGGAAGAGTTAAATACACCATTTGATTTTTCAAAAGAGGAAAAGAAAAAAGAAGCCCATTGGAAAAGAGATAAAAATCTAAGAGATATTTTAATCCATCTCTATGAATGGCATCAGCTTATTTTGAATTGGGTACATTCCAATCAAAAGGGCGAAGAAAAACCATTTTTGCCTGAACCATATAACTGGAAAACTTATGGTGATATGAATGTGGAGTTTTGGAAAAAACATCAAAATACTTCTCTTGAAAATGCAACTAAAATGTTTCATAAATCCCATAGCGATGTTTTACATTTGGCTGAAACCTTTGCAAACGAAGAACTTTTTTCAAAAGGTGTATATAAATGGGTTGGAGGGAGTACGCTGGGTTCCTATTTTGTGAGTGCGACTGCAAGTCATTATGATTGGGCAATGAAAAAGCTAAAGGCTCATCAGAAAAACTGTAAGTCAAAATAATTGGGGTAGTAAAGTGCATTTTACAAAAGCAAAAGGAATACTTTCTTCAAAGAATGGAATGAATTTGTTTAGAGGTTGCACTCATGGATGTATTTATTGCGACTCAAGAAGTAAATGCTATCAGATGAATCATAAATTTGAAGATGTAGAAGTAAAAGAAAATGGAATCAGCCTTTTGGAAGAGAGCCTAAAACGAAAGCGAAAAAAATGCATGATTGGTTTAGGCTCTATGACTGATCCATACATTAAAGAGGAACTTGGACTAAATTATACAAGACAGGCACTTGAGATAGTAAATAAATATGGTTTCGGCATAACGCTTATAACAAAGTCCGCTAATGTTTTGAGAGATTTAGATTTGTTTAAGAAAAATAAATTCAAAAAAACAAAGTGTGTAATTCAAATGACATTAACAACTTATGATGAAGAACTTTGTAAAAAAATAGAGCCTAATGTTTCAACAACAAAAGAAAGGGTTGAAGCATTAAAAATATTGCGTGATGAGGGAATACCAACAGTAGTTTGGTTAACTCCGATACTGCCATTTATCAACGATACGGAGGGAAACATTATTGGTATTTTAAATTATTGCAAGGAAGCAAAAGTGTTTGGAATAATATGCTTTGGTATGGGTCTTACACTTCGGGATGGAAACAGAGAATATTTATTCGCAGTTAGATAAAAAGTTTCCAAAGCTGAAAGAACGCTACATCAGAGAATACGGAAACAATTATGTAGCAAACAGTGGAAACGATAAAAAACTAATGGGTTTGTTTCATGAATTCTGTGAACGGAACGGTATCGTTCATGATAATGAAGCTATATTTAACCATCTCAATTTATTTGAAGGGAAGGATATTTCAAGGCAACTTAGTTTTTTTGATGAAGTTTGACTACGGAATTGAATATCTATGATATGAGGCGATAGAAAGTAAAACATCTATCGTCTTTTCTTATGCAAAAAATTAAAAAGAGAGGAGGTGTGAGAAGTGGAATTTGATTATTTTTACAATCGTGACGGAGACCGTTTCAGCTACTATATGCTACCGAAAATCATAGTAACTGATGAAAGGTTTAAGAACTTATCCTCGGACGCAAAGATTTTATATTCTTGCCTATTGGAGCGAACAAGTCTGTCTTTCAGAAATAAATGGCTTGATGAAGAAAACAGAGTATATATCATCTTCACTGTGGAAGAGATTATGGAGACTTTAGGAAGATCCAATAAGACGGCAGTCAAAATCCTTAACGAGCTTGATAGTACCTCAGGCGGTATAGGACTTATCGAAAGAAAGAAACGGGGGCTTGGAAAGCCCAATATCATCTATGTTAAAGACTTTATGAGCGTATTTCGCTCCGAGTGTAAAAATTACACTTCAGAAGTGAATAATTTACACTCCAGAAGTGTAGAAACTACACCTCAAGAAATGAAGAATATACACGGAAGTAATCTTAATAGAAATAATACTGAATATAGTAATCCTGATATGAGTTTAGGGAAAGCTACTTATGGAACATTTCAAAATGTCTTTTTAGCAGAGGATGAAGCAATAGACCTAAAAGAGATACTGCAAAGTCTATTTGATAATTACATTGAAAGACTTTCAACCTACATTCAAAGCACAGGAAAGACCTACAAAGACCATAAAGCGACTATTCTTTCATGGTTCTATAAAGACTGGGGAAGTGTTAAGCAAACAAATAAGCTAAGTCATACAGCTTAGAAGATTATGAGATGGGAGATTATTTATGATGAAAGAATTGGGTGATATTTTAATCGAGGGTGTTAGATATAGCTTCGATCCTGAAACAGAGTATATGAAAGACGGACACGCCTATTGTAAAAATTGCCACGAAAGAAAAGACGGCGAAGTGAGAAACCTTATGGATATGAAATTTATCTTTAAGAATAACTGCAAATGTGACAGGGAAAGACTTGAAAAACAGAAGCAAAGAGAAAAGGAACAAGAGATTGAGCGACTTAAAAGAAGCTGCTTTATTTCAATGAGCCAATGGGCTTATACCTTTGATAACTATAAGGGTGAGAAAGACAAAAGCTATATCATAGCGAAAAATTAT
Source organism: uncultured Oribacterium sp. (assembly GCA_916439225.1). Classification (GTDB taxonomy): domain Bacteria; phylum Bacillota; class Clostridia; order Lachnospirales; family Lachnospiraceae; genus Oribacterium. The sequence continues at coordinate 421,262 of CAKAHF010000002.1, forward strand.
GTAAAAGAATACGAGCAGATGAAAAAAGAAAATATCGGCTTACTCTTTTGTGGAACAGTCGGAAGTGGAAAGACTTATCTTGCGTGCTGTATTGCAAATGCCCTTATTGAAGAATATATGATAAGGGTCAAAATTAGAAACTTTGCCCAGATAATAAATGACCTACAAAAGAGCGGATTTGATTTAGATAAGAACGAATATATCGAAGCTCTAACCAATGTTTCCGTGCTTATTTTAGATGACCTTGGAATTGAGCGTGATACAAGCTATGCCAAAGAACAGGTGTATAACATTGTCAACAGTCGCTATCTAAAGCAAAAGCCGACAATCTTTACTACAAATTTACCCTACGAAAAAATACAAAATTCAGATGACGGCGTGGAATATGAAAGGATTTACTCAAGGATTATCGAGATGTGTATTCCCGTTAAAGTAATGGGAGAAGATTTCAGAAAGAGGCTGCAAAAAGAAAAGTTAAAGCAAAATAAGGAAAGGCTGCTAAGGGGAGGTGAAAGAACTTGATTAACGAAGAAGTTTCAAGCAAAGCCATAAACTTGGAAGTAAGGCTTGCCAAAGCTACGGCAAAAGAATTATTAAAGATACTGAAAAAATTACTTCAGCAAGCAGAAAAGCTCGGCGGATTTGATAAGCTAATCAAGGTAGAGGGAAGTCAAGTAAAACTTAAAGATATGGTCAAGAAAGGACAACTTGAAGAGCTGAATGTCAAAGACGAAGAACTAAAGGAGCTAAAGAAAGAACTGAATAAACACGGCGTTAAATTTTCGGTTATGAAAGATAAGGAGACCGGAACACATTCGGTATTCTTTCAGGCAAAAGGACACCAAGGTCATGAATAAGGCATTTCAAAATGTGCTTTCCAGTATTGAGAAAAAGGAGAAAACCAAAGAGTCCATTCATAAAAATATTGAGAAGTTTAAGGAGATGGCAAAAAGACACCATCACTAAAGATAAAGTTAAGAATAAGCAAAAGGAGCAGAGCTTATGAGTAATTTAATAACATTTGAAAATATGAAATTCGGGAAACTCACTGTAATTGAAAAAAAGACGGTGAGTTTTTTTCTTTATTGGGAAAAGAAGTAGCTGAAAAATTGGGATATGTAAAACCATTAAATGCAGTAGAAAGGCATGTAGAAAAAGATGACTCCCTAAAACAGGGACTCATCGACAGACTTGGTAGAGTTCAGGAAACAATAATAATCAATGAGTCAGGATTATATTCTCTCATCCTATCTTCCAAGCTGCCACAGGCAAAAGAGTTTAAGCGTTGGGTTACAAAAGATGTGCTTCCGAGTATTCGTAAAAACGGCGGATATATCAAAAATCAAGAGAATTTATCAAAAGAAGAGATACTCGCAAATGCGGTGCTTCTTGCCAATAACCTCATTGCTAAAAAGGAGAAAATGATTGAGGATTTAGAGCCGAAAGCTAAGTATTTCGATGAGCTAATAGATAATAACTTGCTCACAAATTTCAGAAATACGGCAAAGGAGCTTCATATTCCACAAAAGATATTCATTCAATTTCTGATAGATAAGGGGCTTATTTATCGGGATAAGAAAAAAACAGACTTCTGCCATATGCAAAGAATAATAAAGGATATTTTGAGATTAAGGAATGGTGCAGAAATGATAATGATGCGGTTGGCATTCAAACCTTTGTAACACCTAAAGGAAGACACTTTTTGTTGCTCTTGATTGGAGGTGATGATACTTGTGATAGATAAAATACTAAAAGACATAAAAGGCTTGTTCAAAGTGCAGGATAAGGCGAAATTTCTAAAGCAGAACATTCCCTATCTTGCGTTTTTCTATGTAGGTAATATTTTTTCGCACCATGTAAGAGCTTATGTAGGTGGTGATATTATTGACAAAATTTTTCAAGGGGTATTAGAGATTAACACGATGAGCTTTCTTCCAAGCCTTCATGTGGCTGACATTCTAATAGGCGTAGGAGTAGCAGCTTTAATCAAATTCATCGTATATACCAAGGGCAAAAATGCAAAAAAGTTTAGACAGGGGAAAGAGTATGGCTCAGCAAGATGGGGAACGAAAAAGATATAGAGCCATATATGGATGAAAAGTTTCAAAACAATATCCTGCTTACACAAACAGAACGATTAACCATGAATGGCAGACCGGCTAATCCTAAATATGCTCGTAACAAAAATGTGCTTGTAATCGGTGGATCAGGAAGTGGAAAAACGAGATTTTATGTAAAACCGAATCTTATGCAGATGCACTCGTCATATTGTGTAACCGATCCTAAAGGAACTATAGTCCTTGAGTGCGGTAAGATGCTTGAGGATAACGGATATGAGATAAAAATCCTAAATACCATTAACTTCAAAAAGTCTATGAAATACAATCCCTTTGCTTATCTCAGAAGTGAAAAAGATATACTCAAATTAGTACAGACAATCATCGCAAACACCAAGGGAGAGGGAGAAAAATCAGGTGAAGATTTTTGGGTCAAAGCTGAAAAGCTCTACTATACAGCCCTTATCGGCTACATCTTCTATGAAGCTCCAAGAGAAGAAAAGAACTTTGCAACACTACTTGATATGATAGATGCTTCAGAAGTTAGAGAAGATGATGAAACCTATATGAATCCGATAGACAGACTCTTTGAAGCACTGGAAAGGAAAGAGCCTACACACTTTGCAGTGAAGCAATATAAAAAGTACAAATTGGCTGCTGGAAAAACAGCAAAGTCTATTCTTATATCATGTGGTGCAAGGCTTGCTCCCTTTGATATTCAGGAACTTAGGGACTTGATGAGTGAGGATGAACTGGAGCTTGATACTCTTGGAGATAGAAAAACAGCACTCTTTGTTATTATCTCTGATACGGATGATACCTTTAACTTCGTAGTGTCAATTATGTACTCACAACTATTTAATCTACTTTGCGATAAAGCAGATGATGAGTATGGAGGTAGACTTCCTGTTCATGTAAGGTGCTTGCTTGATGAGTTTGCCAATATCGGCTTAATTCCAAAGTTTGAAAAGCTGATTGCCACAATCAGAAGTAGAGAGATTTCAGCAAGTATTATCTTACAGGCACAATCTCAGCTAAAGGCAATCTATAAAGATAATGCCGATACCATTGTAGGTAACTGTGATAGCACCTTGTTTCTTGGCGGAAAGGAAAAGACCACATTAAAAGAGCTTTCCGAAACACTCGGTAAGGAAACAATAGACCTTTACAATACATCGGAAACAAGGTCAAATCAAAAGTCTTTTGGACTTAACTATCAAAAGACCGGCAAAGAATTGATGAGCCAAGATGAGATAACGGTTATGGACGGAAGCAAATGTATCTTTCAGCTTAGAGGAGTAAGACCGTTTTTATCTGATAAATTCGATATTACAAAGCATAAGAACTATAAACTCCTTGAGGACTATGACAAGAAGAATATGTTTGACATAGAAAGCTATATCAAGCGAAGAGGAAAAGTAAAAATGAACGGCGAAACCGTTATTACCAGAATGCAGTAAGTCTAAAAAGATTTACTGTTTTTTTCATATCAGAAATCAGGAGTATAAGATGATAAGGATCAGAAGTCCCACTTTTAAGAGACAATTATATAGAATAAACACTTTGCGATTGAGAAGAATTTTTCAGTCGCTTTTTTAATTTTGGAGGAAAAAATGAATAAAGAAATGATTAATATTAACGCCAATCTCATTAAGGAGCCGACTTTTGGAAGCTTTATGAAAGAGGATAAAGAGGTACAGGTTGCAAATTTTACTCTTGCTAAAGGATATGGCAAAAGAAAAGAGTATATCAACTGTGCCATTTATGGCGATAAGGCTGAGGCAGTCAAAGCGTTTAAGGAGAATGACTTCATTCACATCTATGGCTACTTTAGTAAAAGAGTTAAAAACGGCAAGACTTATAAGAATTTCATTGTAATGTCTTGCAACAAAATCGAAAAGAAAGAAGAAAAAGAGGAGGAATAAATCATGGAATTTTTCGCACAGGCAGTGAATGTATTAAAGATTTTAGTTATGGCAGTAGGAGCAGGACTTGGAGCATGGGGTGTTATCAACCTGATGGAAGGTTATGGTAACGACAACCCTGGAGCGAAGTCTCAGGGTATCAAGCAGCTAATGGCAGGAGGAGGTATTGTCCTTATCGGACTTAAGCTTATCCCACTTCTTGCAAATGTCTTAAAGTAAGGAGATAGCCTATGTTTGGGATTTTTGACAAGATAGAAGAGTTTTTCAAAGACCTTCTGCTCGGCGGAATCCAAGCAAACTTAGAAGATATGTTCCTTGACATCAACAATCAAGTCGGAAAGATGGCAACGGATGTGGGACAAACGCCTATGGGCTGGAACTCGGAAGTATTTAGCTTTATCAAAAGCATAAACGACTCTGTGATTATCCCGATTGCAGGACTGATTATTACGGCAGTGCTTTGCATTGAACTCATCAATATGGTTATGCAAAAGAATAATATGCACGATACGGATACTTTCGAGTTCTTTAAATACATCATCAAGATGTGGATTGCCGTATGGCTTGTGTCTCACGCTTTTGATTTTTCGATGGCGGTATTTGATGTAGCACAAAATCTGGTAAACAAGGCAGCAGGAGTGATTAACACTTCTGCTGTTGTTACCGGAGATGAAATTGTGGCAATGGTAGATGGCTTAAAAGAAAAGGGTTTAGGAGAGCTGCTCGGCATACTTCTTGAAACATCAATGGTAAAACTGGCAATACAGGCGGTTTCAATCGTCATTATGCTTGTAGTTTACGGAAGAATGTTTGAGATATATATCTACGCATCGGTTTCCGCAATACCCTTTGCCACAATGGGAAATAAAGAGTGGGGACAAATTGGAAATAACTATATAAAGGTTTGTTTGCACTTGGATTACAGGGACTGTTTTTAATGGTTTGCTTCGGCATATACGCCGTTCTAATAAAAACGATAGAAATTACAGATATTCACGCAAGCATATTTGCCGTACTTGGCTATTCGGTGCTGCTCGGCTTAATGCTTTTAAAGAGCGGAACACTTGCTAAAAGCGTGATGAATGCACATTAAGGAGGAAGAAATTATATGAGAAAAAATATTTGTATGTACGGTATTGCGACAGTTTCACTTATTGGAATTGTAACGGCTGCTGTTTCCGAAAAAAGGTTCAGAAAGAAGATTAAAAGAGAGATTTCCGACATCAAAATGTTTCAAAGCATGGAAAATGACTTTCTAAATCGACACAGTAAAAGCGTAGCAGAGGAGCTTGAAGAGATAAGAGATGAAATCGGCACTGTCTATGAGCATTTTGAGGAAATAGAAAATATCAGAAACTGTGGGAGGTAGAATATGGCGTATGTACCAATCCCTAAAGACTTAAAGAAAGTTAAGACAAAGGTTGCTTTCAATTTAACAAGAAGACAGCTTATCGGATTTTCGGTAGCAGCACTTGTAGGCATTCCTACTTATCTTTTTATGAGAAAGTTTGTGCCGAACGATATTGCGGTTATTTTCCTGATTGTAGCGACCTTGCCAATCTTTTTTATAACGCTTTTTGAAAAGGACGGACTGACATTTGAAAAATATTTTAAGTACATCTATTTGCACAAATTTTATCAGCCCGGTAAGAGAGTGAGAAGGGAGGTTTACCTTGAACAAGAAAAAGAAAAAAATACAGCAGATAAGCTTAGAAAAAAATCAAAAAATCTTAGCACAAAACAAGAAAAATCTAAGAAGCGAGAAGACGGGAAAGGGAAAGAAAAATAAATCTTTTCTTGATCTTATCCTGAAAAAAGAAGCGAAAAGATTTACGGTTGAAGACACTATTCCGTATCTTAGAATGCTAAAAAGTGGTATTTGTCAGCTTGACGAAAAGCATTTTAATAAGTGCATTGCCTTTCAGGACATAAACTATCAGCTTGCCTTAGAGGAAGATAAAGACCTTATCTTTAATCAGTTTGCCAATGTCTTAAATTCATTTGATCCGAGCGTAGATATTGAGTTTTCGTATATCAATCAGCTTGGAAGAAATAATGAACTGAAAGCTGCCATTCAAATTCCCGATAAAAATGACGGATATGACGATATTCGCCTTGAGTTTCGTGAAATGCTTAAAAGTCAGCTTGCCAAGGGTAATAACGGACTTAAAAAATCCAAATATATCACTTTTGGGGTAGAAGCGGATAATTTAGAACAGGCTACGGTAAAGCTTGAAAGACTGGAGCTTGATATTCTGTCCAATCTAAAAAATATGGGAGTTAGAGCCGAGGGCTTAACGGGAGAAGAAAGACTGAAAGTCTTACACGATATATTAAATCCTGATAAGCTCTTTTCTTTTTCCTACAAAGACTTAAAGCCAAGGGAAAGCACAAAGACGGTAATTACACCGGATAGCTTTAACTTTATCCCAAGCAAATACTTTAAGTTCGGTAAATTCATCGGATCCGTCAGTCATCTTCAAATCCTTGCAAGTGAGCTTTCGGACAGAATGCTTGCAGAGTTTTTAGATATAGATGACAACATCAATATTTCCTTTCATATCAAAGCGGTTGAGCAGACGGAAGCCATCAAGATGGTTAAAAGGAAGAATACCGACATCGACAAGATGAAAATCGAGGAGAACAAAAAGGCGGTTCGATCAGGCTATGATATGGATATACTTCCAAGCGACCTTATCACTTACGGGGATAATATCAAGCTGCTTCTAAAGGATTTACAAACAAGAGATGAGCGTATGTTTATCGTTACGATTGTCTTTATGAATTTTGCAAGGACAGTGCAAAAGCTTGACTCGACACTTTCACAGATTTCATCAATTGCAAGCAGACACAACTGCAAGCTGAAACGCTTAGACCATAGTCAAGAGCAGGGATTTGTGAGCGTGCTTCCGCTTGGAGTAAACAAAGTTGAAATAGATAGAGGACTTACCTCATCATCTACTGCCGTATTCTTACCATTTACAACAGAAGAGCTTTTCATTAACTCAAGCAACAGCCTTTATTATGGGCTGAACGCTCTAAGTCATAACCTTATTATGGCAGATAGAAAAGCTTAAAAATCCAAACGGCTTAATACTTGGAACACCGGGCTCAGGTAAATCTTTTGCAGCAAAAAGAGAAATGGCAAATGCCATTTTAACAACGGACGATGATGTTATTATCTGTGATCCCGAGGGAGAGTACGGAAATCTCGTTAAACAGTTTAACGGCGAGGTTATTAAGGTCAGTGCCAAGAGTAAGGACTTTCTCAATCCCCTTGATATAAACATGAACTACGGAGATGGAGATGCACCGCTCAAGGATAAGGCAAACTTCATTATGAGTATGCTTGAGCTTGTAGTTGGCGGAAGCGGTCTTACGGCGGAAGAAAAGTCTGTTATTGACAGGTGCTTACCGAAAATCTATGAAAAGTATTTTAACGAACCCGAACCGAAAAATATGCCTATCTTACAAGACTTATACGATATGCTAAAAAATCAGGAAGAAAAGGTAGGTAAAAAGCTTGCAACGGAGATGGAAATCTATGTATCAGGTTCTCTTAATGTCTTTAATCATCAGTCCAATGTTGACTTAGATAAACAGCTCATCTGTTTTGATATTAAGGAGCTTGGAACGCAGCTTAAAAAGATAGGAATGCTTGTTATTCAAGATCAGGTCTGGAACAAGGTTTCAAGAAATAGAAATACCGGAAAAAGCACAAGATATTACATTGATGAGTTCCACTTGCTTTTAAAAGATGAGCAGACTTCGCAGTATTCTGTGGAAATCTGGAAGAGGTTTCGTAAATGGGGCGGTATTCCAACAGGAATTACGCAGAATGTAAAGGATCTTCTTGCCAGTAAAGAGATTGAAAATATCTTTGACAATACGGATTTTATCCTGATGCTGAATCAGGCAACCGGTGATAGAGATTGGCTTGTAGTAAAGCTTAAAATCTCAAAAGACCAGGAGAAATTCGTTACCAATTCAAGAGCAGGCGAGGGGCTTATTTTCTTTGGGAATACCATTGTTCCCTTTGTAGACAACTTCCCGAAAGACACAATCCTCTATCAGAAGATGACAACGAAGCCTGAAGAAATGAGGTAGTGTCTATGGGCAAAAAAAGAAAGCGAGACTTGAATGAAAGGATAAAAGCAAAGGAAGAAGCGAGTGTTTCAGGTAATGATTCTTTATTTGACAGTTTAGGCAGTAAACGAAAGGTCGGGGATGATTATAGGAATAAGTTAACTAATGATGAGAACAGATTTGACGAGAAGCTTCATGAAAAGGAAAGTAAGAGAATTACTGAAGCCTCTGATACAAGCCTAAGTAATAAAAGCAAAAACGCCATTAAGCGAAATCTTAAAAATGCTGAAGCAAAATCTGAAACCGGCAGTGAAAAAGTATCGGCAACATCGGATTATCAAACGGAAGTCAAAGAAAATCGTATTTACGATCCGCTTGCCAAAGACCAGGACGGAGATGGCGTAGCAGACAGATACGATACCGACTTTAGAGATAGTGAAATATCCTATGAGCCTTTATCAAATAAGAAGTCTAAGCTTCATGAAATGCAGAAGAAAGCGATTAAACGCAAGAATTATTCTGATGATATTTTTACAAGAAAAGGAGCAGAAGACAAAACCATAAAGGATACCATTTCAAAGACGGAAGAAAGCACCAAGGCTTCAAGCGGTAAAAAGGTCGCAGAAGATAGGGCAAAGAAAAATAGACTCTATAACCGCCATAATAAAGAAACTTTGCTTGGAGCAAGTGCTGTATCCGTTGCAAGGGCAAGTGATGTGGCAAGTCGCTATTTATCTACAGGAAGTGATGAAAATAAAGGTGTAGAAGCTGCCGAAAAAGGTCTTGATACATCATCTAAGCTTATTCACGGAATTAAGAATTATTCGGATAAAAGGCGAATGAAAAAGTCCTACGACTTATCCGAAAACAGCTTTCGTGTACGAAAGAAAAAGTCAAAGCTTGAATTTCGGGAAGCCAAAGAGGAACTTAAAAAGAATGATGAATATAAAAAGGCTTCGGCATATAAGAAATTCCAAAAGAGAAAGCAGATGAAAGCTGCCATAAACGGCAACAATCAGACAAGAATCAGAGACAGAATTAAAAAAGGCGTGATTGATACACTGAAAGGTTCTAAGGAGCTGATTGTTAAAAAGGCAAAGGGCATCTTGCTTATTCTGATTGGAATTATTTTTCTTGGAACATTCGTCATTCAGTTTTCAGGCGGAGCAATGTCGGGAGCAGTGAACTCTACAAGTAGCGTTTTAACGACTTCTTACCTATCAAGTGAGGAACAGCTAAAAGGGATAAATCAGTATTTCTCAGGTCTTGAAAATGATTTGTACGACAAAATTGAAAATGTCGAAAGTGATTATCCGGGATATGACGAATACATCGTCAATCAGAACGGCTTTATCGGACACAATGTCCATGAGCTTTTATCGTATATCACGGCAAGGTTTGGGGAAGTTAAAAATCTTTCGGAAGTTCGAGGAATTTTTGGATGGGCTTTTTTTAATGATATGTATAAGCTTTCCTACGATGAAGAGATTGAAATCAGATATAGGACAGTTACGGAAACTTATACCGATGAAGATGGAAATGAGTATACCGAAAGTCATGAAGAGCCTTATGAGTATAAAAAACTTATTGTAACCCTCGATAAAAAAGAGATGGACAGCATTATAAGGGAAGTCTTTGCTGAGTATCCCGACAATTTAAAGCACTATGAAGCCTTATTCCTTGCTCAAGGAAATATGGCGGAAATCTTCGGTAATACCGATCTGATAAATTCTCTTGGAGGTGTAGGTAATGGTGCTGAATACGAAGCTTCAAGCGAGGTGCAAAAGAAAATAGTAGATGCCGCCTTTATTACTCCATCGCCTGGTCCCGGCTGGTGTGCCATGTGGGTATCACAGGTCTATCAGAACGCAGGGCTTGGATATATCGGAGGAAACGCTAATGATATGTATCGAAACTATACCTTTACATCAGACAGGTCAAAACTAAAAGTTGGAATGCTTGTTGCAGTGGAAAGCAGTAGTAGCGGAAGCACGGCAGGGCTTACCTATGGTCATGTAGGTATTTATATCGGAGACGGAAAGGTAATTGATAATATCGGTCATATAAGAGTAACTACTTTAGATGATTGGATAGCGACTTTTTGTAAGCATCATCCTGTCGGATACGGTTTTTCCGCCGAATGTAAAAAGGGCATTAGAAAGGAAGGTAAAAAAATGTGGGAAAAGAACTATACATCGTAAAAAAACAAAATACAAAAGTTGAAAGCAAAGAAGGCTCTGATTGATGAACAATTGGAGCCTTTATTCATTCGTGAGGAAGAACTTGAAAATGAGGAAATCGTAGCGATTTGTAGAAAGAACAACATCACAATCAGTGATTTGATGGCAAAGGTAAATAAACAAAAAGCTGAAATGAAAAAGGAGACCAACTATGAAAACCAGTTTGAAAAAGAATAAGAAGTTTTGGACGGCAGCACTTGCAGTGATTGTAAGTATTAGCTGCATTTTAGGTCTTTGGACAGTTGTTTATGCCAAGGAGCAAAAAGACAGAAGTTCCTACAAAAAAATGAAGCCGTTCAAACGGAAGTGGAAGTTAATGTAAAATACATCTTTGAAGATGAAAAAGGTCTTTAAGGAAGAAAAAGATTAAGGCTGAAAAAGGACAGTTTCTTGATAGCGGGGATCTTCCGATACTCCCCGATGATATGAAATTCATTGATGAGTTTCTATTTTATGAAGTAAAGGGCGATGGAAATGATGAAATTATCCGTAAGGTAGCAAAGGTAGAGCTTAAGAATAAAGAAACACAGACGGAGGAAGAAAAGCCAAAGCAGGATGAAAGTACGCAAACAGAAACTCCAAAGACTGAAGATAAAGGCACACAGACGGAGCTTTCTAAAGAGAATATTTCCAAGATGGAAAAAGAGGCTAAGGAGCTTCAGGATAAACTTGATAAATTAAATGGCGAAATCAAGGATAAAGATAAGTTAAGCGATAAGCAGAAAGAAAAAATCAAAGACCTTGAAGATGAGATTGACAGCCTTAAAGAGAAAGCAAAAAAGAATAAGGGAAATAAGGACTTATCAGAAGATATGAAAAAGGAGATGGAGAAGCTGACTGAAAAGGTGAAAGAGCTTGAGAAAAAGGCTACTGAAACCAATAAAGCTCCTGTAACATCGCAGTCAGTTACACCGATTAGCCCGATTTCAGGAATTAAGACAAGCTCGGGTGTTTCTCCTCAAACACCACAGACTTCTGTAAGCAGTTCAGGAAAAGGATCGTCTGATACGGTAAGCTCAGGGAACACTACAAAGGATACAAGTAGAGCGGAAACAAAGGAAAAAGAAAAGGAAGTTCGCTATCCTAATAAGCTGACACCAAAGGCTCCTGCTAATAACAACAGTCAGGATTCATCTATGGATAGTACAAACAAGACTGTAAATACCAATAAGGGAGTAGCTTCAGCACCTTCAAAGGCAAGAGGAACTGTTACGGAAAATAAGGACAATGCAAATAAGGACTATCCGATTCATCATGGAGATGAAAAGGAAGTTGATATGTATTCAGCCGATGCAAGACAGTTTATTGCTTTTCAAACGAAAAACGGTAAGACCTTTTATCTTATCATCAACCACGATGAGGATAGTGAGAATGTAATGCTTTTAACGGAAGTATCTGAAGACGATCTTCTAAATATGGTTGAAAAGAAAGAAACACCGAAGCAGGAAATTACCAAAGATGAGCCTGTAAAGGAAGAAGTAAAGCCTGAGAAAAAAGAAGAAAAGAGTGATTTAGGCACATATATTCTTTTGGCTCTTGTAGTAGCAGGTGCTTTAGGCGGCGGATATTATTTCAAGGTTATAAAGAAGAAAGAGAAAGAGGAACTTGAAAATCTTGAAGAAGAGGACGATTTTTTCTCAGAAGCTGAGGAGTATGAGGAAAGTGAAGCTTCTGAAACAGAAGATATTTAATGTATAAAGTGTTGTGAGATTTGCTGCCATTGACTATTTGCACCAAATATTATATAATATTTGGTGCAAAGGAGGTGGCATAGCAGATGAATTATAAGCAGAAAATACTGGACAGGATAGAAAGTTTTGAGCCCAATCAGGTTTTCATCGCCAATGATTTTTTTGATATTGCAGGATATGAAACAGTTCGCAGTACATTAAATCGTTTGGTAGAAGATAAAGAGATTATCCGTATTATGAAAGGCATTTACTATAAGCCGAAATATATAGAACTGATCGGAGAGTATGAAGCACCGTCCGTGAATGAAGTTGCGAATGCCATTGCCAGAAAAATATAATTGGACGATTGCTCCATCGGGCAATACGGCTCTTAATTTATTAGGTTTATCTACGCAAGTACCGGCAAAGTGGACATATATATCAGACGGAAGATATGCCAGTTTCAGTTTCGGTAATGCAACAATCGAATTTAAGCGTAGAAATAATGGAGACATTTCCAAAATGTCAACCTTGACTTCAATGGTGATACAGTCAATTAAGGCAATCGGAAAAAGATAAAAATCACTTCAAAGCAGATTGATTATCTACGGGAAAAAAATTATCCGAAAAAGAAAAAGTCGGAACTACTGGCGGATAGTAAAACCACAAGTGCCTGGGTATATGGCGTTATTAAGAAAATTTCAGAGGTGTAGAAATGTTTGAATACAAAAAGATGTCAAAAAATGAATTAGAGCAAGTTATAAAAAATGCTTCCTTGAAAATCGGTGTAAATGAGGTAATTCTTGAAAAAGATTATTGGGTATGCTTTTGTTTTTAAATTATCTTTTCACTAAGTGTAAGTGGAAAGAAGCTTTTTACCTTTAAAGGGAGGCACAAGCCTTTCAAAATGCTTCAATTTAATTCAAAGATTTTCCGAAGATATTGATTTAATCCTTGATTGGAGAGTGATCGGATATAGCTTTGATGAACCTTGGCAAAAAAACGCTCCAATACAAAAGCAAGATAAATTTAATAAAGAGTCCAATCAAAAGACGGAAGACTTTCTAAAAAAATGAATTTGTTCCTCAGTTAGAAAGTGATTTTTAGAGATATGCTTGATGAGGAGTTTCATATAAGAATAGATAAAAGCGATCCGCAGACAGTTCTGTTTGAATACCCGAAAGCATTCAAGTCTTCATATGTAACACAAGCAGTAAGGCTTGAGATTGGAACACTGGCAGCATGGACACCATCGGAAGCAGTTCATATTGTGCCTGATATACAAAAAATATATCCTATGCTCTTTGACGGGGATTTTATAGAAGTTAGAACCGTTCTTCCTGAAAGAACATTCTGGGAGAAAGCGACTATCCTTCATCATGAAGCAAACAGACCGAAAGAGCTTGCAATACCTAAAAGATATGCAAGACACTATTATGATTTAGTGTGCATAGCAAATTCGAGGTATAAAGACAGAGCATTTAAGAGCTTTGAGCTTCTTGAAAAAGTTGTTCAGTTTAAGCAGAAATTCTATCCAAGGAAATGGGCAAAATATGAAGATGCTACAACTGAAACAATCAGACTTATGCCTGATGAGTATCGCCTAAAGGAGATTAAAGATGACTATAAAAATATGACTGAAATGTTCTTTGGCGAGTATCCGAGTTTTGAAGAGCTGATGAATTCAGTGCTCGAACTGGAAAAAGAAATTCACGAAATTAAATAATGCACCAAAAATAATACAATATTTGGTGCAAAGTGCAGGGCGAGAGAGTAAAATCTTTCGCTCTTTTTTATTGAAACAGGAGGAAAAATATACATGGAACATAAACTTGTGATAGCGGAAAAACCGAGTGTTGCTATATCTATCGCCAAGGTTATCGGAGCGAAAAATAAAAAAGACGGATATTATGAGGGAAACGGCTATAAAGTATCATGGTGCGTTGGACATTTAATTCAGATGGCAAATCCTGACGCTTATGATGAAAAGTATGCGAAGTGGAATATGGCTGATTTACCGATTATTCCAAGCGAATACAAGTATGAGGTGGCAAAATCCACTAAGAAACAGTTTGCTATTCTTAAAAAGCTGATGAACGACAAAGAGATTGATACAATTATCAATGCGTGCGATGCAGGTCGTGAGGGAGAGAGCATTTTTAGACTGGTATATAACGAGGCTAAATGCAAAAAGAAAATGCAGCGTTTATGGATTTCATCTATGGAAGATAGTGCCATTAAAGAGGGCTTTGATAACCTAAAAGCTGGAAAGGACTATGATAGTCTCTTTGAATCGGCACAGGCAAGAGCTATCGCAGATTGGCTTGTCGGAATGAACATCAGTAGGCTCTATTCGTGCCTATATAAGCAAAATTATTCTGTTGGCAGAGTGCAGACACCGACTCTTGCCATGATGGTAAAAAGAGATGATGAGATAGCAAATTTTAAGAAAGAAAAATACTATACAGTGGAGCTATATACAAATGGATTTACACTTTCAACAGACAGAATTGATGATGAGGTTGCTGTTGAACAATTACTTAATTTAATCGGAGAAACGATTGAAATAACTGATGTCATACAGAAAGAAAAAATAACAAAGCCTGATCTACCTTTTGACCTGACAACACTTCAACGAGAGTGCAATAAGTATTTTGGATACTCAGCCAAGCAGACACTTGATTATGCTCAAAGTTTATATGAGAAAAAACTGATTACCTATCCAAGAACAGACAGCAGATGCTTAACAGAGGATATGATTACAAGTACCATCAATAATATTTTAGGGAAGAATGACTTTGATACAGGGCGTATCAAGACGGTATTTAACTCAAAAAAGGTTACGGATCATCATGCGATTATTCCTACAGTAAGCTCAATGATCGAAGATTTATCGAGCATTCCTGAGAGTGAAGCAAAGGTATATTGGCTTATTTCTAATAAGCTTCACGCAAGTGTGGGCTATCCGTTAATTGAGAACACAACGAAGATTGTAGCTGAATTTGACGGCTTTGAATTTACGAGTACCGGCAAGGTTATTAAAGATGAGGGCTTTACCAAGTATTTGAAAGAATATAAGGCGAAAAAAGATGAGGACATGGAGCTTCCTGATGTAAGAGTTGGAGAGATTATAAGCATTGAAAATAAAGAGATTAAAGAAAAATTTACCCAACCTCCGAAACACTTTACTGAAGATACGCTATTAAAGTCTATGGAGATTGCAGGAAATGATGCCTTAGAAAAAGGTGTAGAGGTGGAAAGAAAAGGTCTTGGCACTCCGGCAACAAGGGCAGGTATTATTGAAAACTTAATCTTTAAGGGATTTGTAGAAAGAGATAAGAAAAATCTTATAGCCACACATAAAGGAATCAGCCTTGTAACCATTGTTGAGGATGCCTTTAAGTCCGCTAAGACAACGGCTGAGTGGGAAATGAAGCTATCGGATATTGCAAAAGGAAAGGCAAGTAAGGATGAGTTCCTAAAAAGAAATTGAAACTGAGATTAAAAAGACGATAGAAAAAAATACAGAAAGTAAGTTTTAAGGGAATGAGAGATTATCTTGTTCCCTTATTTTTTTGGAGGTGATTACGATAGAAGAGATAAAAGTGTTGGAGCTTTTCGGTGGCATCGGTGCTATAAGAAAGGCATTGATAAGGCAAAAAATTCCATATAGGATAGTTGATTATGTGGAAGTCGATAAGAATTGTGTAAAAAGCTATAATGCACTCTATGGAGAAGACTTTAAGTCACAGGATATAGTAAAGTATCATCCACCGGATGAAAAAATAGACTTTGTAATGCACGGAAGTCCTTGTCAGGATTTTAGCCGTAGCGGACTTAAAAAAGGCGGAGAAAAAGGAAGTGGCACAAGGAGTAGCTTGTTATTTGAAACAATACGGATAATTGAAGAAATGAAGGAAAAGCCCAAGGTTGTCCTTTGGGAAAATGTAAAGGGAGTTCTCGATAAGAATATGAGAGCTTCCTTTTTTCATTACCTAAAAGAAATGGAAAGGCTCGGATATGAGAGCAAATACAAGATATTAAACGCTATGGATTTCGGTATTCCGCAAAATAGAAAGCGTATCTTTGTTGTGAGCATACTCGGACAAAATGATTTTGATTTTGAAACTCTTAAAAAAGCGGAAACAAGAAGCATTGATGATTTTCTTCAAAAAGGTGTTTCAGACCTTTATGAAGTAAGACAGGAGTCAATGCTCAGATACTTATCGGGCAATCCTAAATAAGAACTTCAAAGGTCGCTTAAAAATCATAGATAAATACGCCTATACCATTTCCACAAAGCAAGTACGAGTACCAAACTCGGGACTTGTAGATATAGGAAACGGTAAGTACAGGTATCTTACGGAAAGGGAGTGTTTAAGACTTATGGGCTTTGATGATGAAGACTTTGACAATATAAGAGCCATTTATCCGAAAAGACCGGGCAAAACATCATCTATATTGTATAAGCAAGCCGGCAACAGCATCGTGGTAAATGTGCTTGAAGCGATTTTGAATGAAATATACAGGAGGTAAGAATGAGAACGAACGATTTTTACAATATTATGGAGCTTGTAAAAAGAGATGTTTTAGATAGCGAAAGCGAATATCTGAAACTCTTAAAGGTTGTCGGAAACAATCAGAAATACGACTTTTTAAGTCAGCTAAGTATCTATGATAAAAATCCGAATGCCACAGCTTGCACAAGCTTTGATTTATGGCGAGAACGATTTAACCGTACTGTTATGAGAGGGCAAAAGGGCATACCAATCCTAAATGACAGTAATGCCTTTCAAAAGGTCAGATATATCTTCGATGTCAGCCAGACAACTTCAATGGACAGGAATGTCAATGAAGTTAAGCTATGGTCTTTTGATAAAGAAAATAATGGCAAAGCCTTAAAAGACATGATTGCTTTGCAAGGATATGAGGCAAGTGATAGCTTAACTGAAAATCTTTATACTTTAAGCCGAATATATGCCGATGAGAGCATTTACGAGCTTGCAAACAATTTAAGAATTGCAGATGAAGATAGAAACTCATTTGCAAACTTTATGAGAAACTCGGTAGCTTATGCCGTTTCAAACAGATTTCAAATTGATTATCCGTTTCCGATGGATAATTTAAGAGAAAATTTTAAGTCTATCGACAGCATATCTTTTATGAGTGTCGGTACTTGTATTTCAAATGCTTGTAGCCAAATCATCGAGGAGACAAGAAGCAGAACGAGAAATTTTTATAAAAATAGAGACCTGACAAAGAACCTTAGTGCCGATTATAATGAAAATAAAGTAAATGAATTAGGAGGAAATGATAATGTTATTCGATCAGATGACGAAAGAAATGATGAGCAAAGAAACCGAATTTTCGGGAGTGGAGAATACGGACGAGATAGTAGCAATCATCAAGGAGAAGACCCTAAGCAGCCTGGAAGAAGAGAAGAGCTTTATGGAGGAATTTCCGAATCCGACTTACGCAGTGATGAGACTGGAGTATCTTTCAGAGAGCAAGGACGAGGAGAACTATCAGATGCTAATCGACCTTTACAAAGAGAAGAAGCTGGTATTTCACTTAATGGAAACTCAGAAGAGAGCAATCGGCTTTATGAGGGACGAGAAGCCGAAACTGATGAAAGCACAGAATATAGTAAGCGAGGAAGATCCGAAGTATCAGGCGATGATTTCAGCCTTGAAAGAAATGACAATCAAGGAAGTAGTCGAAGCGTAGAAGAAAACGGCATAAAAGAGATGCAAGAGGGAGCTGAAAATGCTTCCTTTTTCTATTCTAAGGATAATCCTAATGAGCTGATGACTGAGGAAATGCTTGAAAGAGTGCCGAAACTTTATGAGCAGGAAAGTATTTCACTTGCCGATAAGGAAGTACACGCTGCATATATCATCCCGTTTAGAAGTAATTGGACCTGGTATATGACGGAGTATGATAGAGAAAGTGGCGATGCCTTTGGACTTGTACTTGGGATTGAGCCTGAATGGGGATATTTTAATCTTGAGGAGCTAAAGGAGTTAAATGCACAAAGACTTATCTTAGAAGATTTTCCGAAAACATTTAGGGAATTTAAAGACACAGAGCTTAAAAAGCAGATGAGCGAGGAAGAGCTTCAGATGGTCTTCAATGGTGAGCTGAGTTTTGAAGATAAAAGGGTTTATAAAGCAGCAGGTAATGAATTACCGGACGAATACGCGGAAGAATTAAGTCCTAACTTTGCCGAAGAAGTCAGCTCTATTATGGAAGAATATGAGGTTACAAGAGAAGAAGCCGTAAGCAGACTTGCGACAAGTAAGCTTGAAGAAGCTCTTAAAGGTACTAATATTTCTATCCAAGATTTTAATGATGAGCAGTTAGATGTGATATTAAGTGCCATTAAAGAATATGATTTTTACGGTAATGAAATCACGGAAATAGCTGAGCCTAAGCTTCCTGTTTGGAAAATGGAGCAGTTGAAATGGCTGATTGATGATTGGAACAAAGGAGAGACAAAAGTTACAGCAGAGAAGATACAGTATCTTAAAAACCTTGACATTGATATTGCGAAATTCAATGTGCTTAAAGGTTATCTTGTAAATGATGAGGTGAGCATAGAGCAGGTTGAAAGCTTTAAGGAAAATATCGGCTTTGTAACGATGAGCGAGTTTGTGGACAGTCTTAAAGAAATAGCTTCAGATAATGAATTTGAGAAAGTGGCAATCAAAGTCGGAAATGAATTTATCCTTGCAGGTAAAAAAGACGGATTTGCTATTAGTCTTGAAGACACGGGAAGAAAGGTTGTTATTGAGGAGAAAGAATACACTCTTAATCGTGGAGTAAGTTTTGAGGATAGTCAAAAGGTAGATAAGCTGATAGATAGTGGCAAATATGAAGCCTTTAAGATAAATGATTACGCAGTAGAAAGCGATACCCAATCAGAAAATCAAGAAGCCGTTCAGGGAAATATTTTTGACTATCTGAGCGAGGAAAAGGAAGAAGCTGCCACAGAGCCTAAATTGGATTTATCTTCTGGAAGAACGGTCTATATGAAGCATGAAGCCTATACCATTCACGAGGTAAGTAAGAACGAAATTATAGGTAAAAATGATTTATGGCTTGATCCTGTAAGACAAGGCAACCGTCAAATACCAATCGTAAGCTTTGCTGATGATAAAGAGCTTTTGGAAAAGATAAGTTTTGATAGACCGAAACTCATTGTAGGAGATGAAGTTCATTACAAGGATAAAGACTTTACCATAACAAGATTTGACGATATGGGTGGTGGACTAAAGACTATCACCATAAAAGATAATGCTGAATACTTAGGTGGTATGATAACCGGCTCGGAGGTTATCCCATATAGGCTTGAAAGAGATTTGGAAAGACTATTCGGACTTGAGGATAAACCAAAAGAGAAAGCATCCAATTTCAAGATTACAGAGGAGATTTTACCTGAAAAACTCACACCGAGCGAAAGGTTAAACCAAAACCTCGAAGCTATCTCAATGCTAAATAGAGTTGAAAAGGGCGAAAGAGAACTTGACAGTACGGCACAGGAAGTTTTAGCAAAATATATCGGCTGGGGCGGACTTTCCGAAGTTTTCGATGAAGAAAAGGGCGGTCAATGGGAGACCGCAAGAAAATTCCTAAAAGAAAATCTATCGCCTTTAGAATATGAAGCGGCTAAGGAATCAACCTTAACTGCCTTTTTTACGCCTAAAACAGTTATTGACGGCGTATATAAGACTCTTTCTGATATGGGCTTTAAGAGTGGAAACATCTTAGAGCCAAGTATGGGAGTTGGAAACTTCATCGGAAATCTTCCGGATGAAATGAATAAGTCCAAGTTTTACGGAGTTGAGCTTGACTCTGTCAGCGGTCGCATCGGAAAGCTTCTTTATCCTAATAGCGACATACAGGTAAAAGGCTTTGAAGAAACAAGCTTCTCCAATAACTTCTTTGACATAGCAATTGGGAATGTTCCTTTCGGAGAATTTAAGGTTAATGACAGAGAGTATAACCGAAACAACTTTCTAATCCACGATTACTTCTTTGCAAAATCCATTGACAAGGTGAGAAATGGCGGTGTTATCGCTTTTATCACATCAAGCGGAACGATGGATAAGAAAGATGAAAGTATCAGAAGATATATAAATGCAAGAGCTGAGTTTTTAGGAGCAATCAGGCTTCCAAACGACACTTTTAAGGGAGTAGCTGGAACAGAAGTAACAAGCGATATTATCTTCTTAAAGAAAAGAGACAGCGTTCTTGAGCGTGATGAGTCCTGGGTGCATTTAGCTGAAGATGAAAATGGGCTAACCTACAATAAATACTTTGTGGAGCATCCTGAAATGGTACTTGGCACAATGCGTGAAGTATCAGGGAGATTTGGAAACACTATTTCCTGTCTTCCAAAAGAAAATGCCGATTTAAGAGAGAGTCTTGAAAAGGCAAGTAAGGAAATCTCTAAAGAGAGTAAGTACGAAGAGATAGAACTTCTTGATGATGAGATAACTTCCATTCCGGCAACAGACGATGTCAAAAACTTCTCCTATACCGTTATTGATAACGATGTGTATTACAGGGAAAACTCGCTATTTATTAAAAAAGAGGTATCGGATAAGAACAAAGAAAAGATTAAAGACTATCTAAAGCTGAATGAAGCTTTAAAAGATGTTATTAAAAGCCAAAAGGAAGATTTCAGCGATGAAGAGATAAAGGCTTCTCAGGAAAAATTAAATGAAGTTTATGACAACTTTTCTAAAAAGCACGGCTTTGTAAATAACCTTTCAAATACAAGAGCATTAAGAGAAGACAGCAATTTCCCTCTTGTATCATCCATTGAAATACTTGATGAGGAAGATAACTTTAATGCTAAGGGAGATATTTTCTTCAAGCGTACTATCACAAAAGCAAGAGTAATTGACCATGTGGATACCTCACTTGAAGCATTGGTGCTTTCTATATCGCAAAAAGGCTATGTGGACTTTGAATATATGCAAGGTCTGACAGATAAAGATAGAAGTACTATCATTTCGGAGCTTAGAGGAGAAATTTTCCTAAATATTCGAGAGGAGAATACAAGGTTTAATCAGAAGCTTTCATTTGACCTTGAAGACGGCGATTTGCCGTTTAGCTGTAGTGATGAGAATAATTCCTTTAAGTACGCCTATGTAACAAAGATGAGTATCTAAGCGGAAATATCAGAGAAAAGATAGGTATTGTGGATAGCTATATTGCAAGGTTAAGCCAAGCACAAAGAATGCTTCCGGATGAAAATACAGATGAAAAGGAATTGCTTGCAAATGAATTAAACCGACTTGAATTTCAAAAGGCAGAGCTTCAAAAGGTTATGCCGAAAGAACTTGAAGCAAGCGAGATAAATGTCAGACTCGGTGCTACCTGGATACCTGCAAAGGATATAGAACGCTTTGTCTTTGAAACTTTAAAAACACCGGGCTGGGCAAGATGGGATATAAAGGTCAAGTTTTCTCATCTTACAAGTGAATGGAATGTTGAGGGAAAAAGTAAAGACCGAGGAAACGACCTTGCGGAAATGACTTATGGTACAAGTAGAGTGAGTGCCTACAAGCTGATTGAAGATGCTCTAAACCTAAAGGAAACAAAGGTATTTGACCAGATAGTAAATCCTGACGGCTCTAAAACATCGGTCTTAAATAAAAAAGAAACCATGCTTGCAGGACAAAAACAGGAGCTTCTGAAAGAAGAGTTTAAGAACTGGATATTTAACGATCAGGAGCGAAGAAACAGGCTTGTAAATGTATATAACGAGAAATTCAATTCAATCCGAAATCGTGAGTATGACGGCAGCAATCTGACCTTTGAGGGTATGGGCGAGGGAATTGACCTATATGAACATCAAAGAAATGCTATCGCAAGAATCCTTTATGGTGGAAATTCACTTCTTGCCCATGTAGTAGGTGCCGGCAAGACCTTTGAAATGGTGGCAAGCTCTATGGAAGCAAAAAGGCTTGGAATGTGTACGAAGTCTTTATTTGTTGTTCCCAATCACTTGACCGGACAAATCGGAAGAGAGTTTATGCAGCTTTATCCGTCCGCCAACATCATGGTGGCCGGCAAGAAAGATTTTGAGCCGAAAAACAGAAAGAGATTTATCGGAAAGATTGCAACAGGAGAGTATGATGCGGTAATAATCGGGCATAGTCAGTTTGAGAAAATTCCGATGAGTAAAGAGTATCAACAAAAGCATATTCAGGATCAGATTGATGAAATCATTAACTATGTTGAAGAATACAAGCACGACAGGAATCAGAATTTCACGGTCAAAGAGTTGCAAAAAACAAGAAAGAAGTTGGAAGCAAGGCTTGAAAAACTAAATGATGATTTCAAGAAAGATGATGTTATTACCTTTGAAGAGCTTGGCGTTGATAAGCTGATAGTCGATGAAGCCCATAACTACAAAAACCTTTACCTTTATACGAAGATGAGAAATGTAGCAGGTATCGGGCAGTCGGAAGCCTTTAAGTCTTCCGATATGTTTATGAAATGCCGTTATATGGACGAGATGACGAACGGAAAAGGTATCGTATTTGCCACAGGAACGCCTGTATCAAACTCGATGACGGAGCTTTATACCATGCAGAGATATTTGCAGTATGAAGAACTTAAGAAAAAAATGGCTTAGAGCATTTCGACTCTTGGGCTTCTACATTTGGAGAAACACAGTCAGCATTTGAGCTTTCTCCCGAGGGAACCGGATATAGGGTAAAGACGAGATTTTCCAAGTTCTATAACTTGCCTGAACTAATGTCAATGTTTAAGGAAGTAGCAGATATTCAGACGGCAGATATGTTAAATCTTCCTACTCCTGAAGCACACTATGAAGTTGTTAAGACAATGCCGAGTGATGAACAAAAAGAGATATTAAAGGGTCTATCTGAAAGAGCGGATAAGGTTAGAAATAGGGAAGTTGAGCCAGAAGAAGATAATATGCTGAAAATTACCAATGACGGTAAAAAGCTCGCCTTAGATCAGCGTTTAATCAATCCTTTGCTTCCTGATAATCCTGATAGCAAGGTCAATGTCTGCGTTAAATGTATTTTCGATATGGGATAAGACAAAAGAGAATAAGTCTACACAGCTTCTTTTCTCGGATATGTCCACACCGAAAGGTGATGGAGAATTTAATATCTATGATGATATAAGGGATAAGCTTGTGGCAATGGGAATACCAAAAGAAGAAATCGCCTTTATCCATGAAGCCAATTCCGATAAACGAAAGGATGAGCTTTTTGCAAAGGTAAGAAAAGGAGAAATCCGTATCTTAATGGGTTCTACTCAGAAGATGGGAGCAGGTACTAATGTGCAAAATAAGCTGATTGCTATGCACGATTTAGATGTTCCGTGGAGACCGGCAGATCTTGAGCAGCGTGCGGGTAGAATTGTTCGTCAGGGAAATGAAAACAAAGAAGTAAATATCTATCGATATATTACTGAGAACACCTTTGATGCCTACCTGTGGCAGACCATAGAGAATAAGCAAAAGTTTATTTCTCAGATAATGACAAGTAAGACTCCTGTCAGAGTGGCGGAAGATGTGGACGAAAGCTCACTTAACTACGCAGAGATTAAGGCACTTGCAACAGGTGATCCAAAAATCAAGGAAAAGATGGACTTGGATAATGAGGTTACAAAGCTGAAAATGCTGGAAGCCAACTACAAGTCAAATCGCTATCGCTTGGAAGATAAGATTGCAAAAACCTACCCTGATGAAATTGCAAGGCTTGAAAAACTTATTGAAGCTGTTAAAAAGGATATATCAAGCATAGAACCGCAAGGAGATGGCGAAAATAAGTTTACTTCCATAATCATTAACGGAGTGAAGATAACTGATAAAAAAGAAGCGGGCGAAAAGCTGCTTGAAGCTATAAAGACAGTAAAAGTAAATGAGAGCAAAGTTATCGGCAAATATAGAAATATGGACTTGGAAGTGAGCTACAACTTCTTTACCAATGAGCATAATTTCAGCTTAAACGGTGCTTCTAAAACGACAGGAGAGCTTGGAACAAGTGCAGACGGTAATATTACAAGGCTTGATAATGCCCTTGAGAAAATGCCTGAAAAATTAAATAGACTTGAAGAAAAACTCATCAGTACAAAAGAGCAGCTTGAAAATGCCAAAGAGGAGTTAAAAAAGCCTTTTGAGAAGGCGGATGAGCTGAAAACTAAGGTATTAAGACTTGCGGAGTTAAATAAGCTCCTTGATATGGGAGAGGTGGAAGAAAAAGAAAATCCCAATCCATTAGTGGAGGATGTGAAAAGAGCCATCATTGACTTCTGTAACAGAGAGTATGAAGAAAATCATAGCTATGACGAATTCAATATGCTGTACCCTGATTTAAAGCATATAGGGATTGCCTATACGAATACGCCTGATGAAAAGCATGAGATACAGTTTGAGCTTAATCTTGAGGACTTTACGGCTACGCAGCTTGTGAACGGCAAAGAGATAAGCCATTACGATTATGTAAAAGAAAACGGCAGTGAAGAAAAGGCTCTTGATTGCATGAAGTTTGAAATGGAAAACGGCGAATTTAGTGCATTTGTTTCTGTTGATGAGGAAGAATTAAAACAGGCGTTAGGACTTGAAATTGATGATGAAGGTAATTTCTATGATCCGCTTGCAAAGGACTTGGATAATGACGGCGTGCCTGACAGATATGATAATGATTTTAGAGATAGTGACTACTTTGAGACTACCTATGATGTGGAAAATAATCTCCACGCAAAGGAAGAAAAGTCGTCTATCTTAGGGCAGATTAAGTCGTTCCAGTCGGAACAAAGAGAAAAAGAAGTAAAAGATACAAAATCAAAAGAACATGATGAACGATAAGGGACTTAAATCAAGCCCCTTTTCTATTTTTTTAACAACAAATATGGAGGTATGAATAATGAATTACAAGGAAATGAGAAATACCATCGAGCAGATGGCAAACGAGAACTACGAGGACTTTACAAAGGCTCTTATCAGTTTTGAAAAGGGCGTGAATGACAAGGAAGCATTGGATATATTGTATGACAACTATACAAATAACGACTCACTAACACTGCTTAATGAGGAATTTGACTATATGATTGATGAGCTTCGTGAAAGCGGTCAGATTAAGGAAAATGAGAGCCTTGAGAAAGAAGATAATGACCTGGTCAATATTGTCGGGAATGTGGTAGGGAGAAGTCGAGGTAGTGGAACGAGAAAACAAGAACGGAGAAGGCTTTAAGGTAGTCAATTTCTCCGTTGTATCAAAAAGACGATGAGGGAAATAGGCACTATGCAAATTGCTCTGCTTATGGAGAAAAGGGAGATATTCCAAAGGACTTTAAGCAAGGAGATTTTTGTAAAAGCTCTTCGGTCAGGAGAGAAAATCCATTGATGATAATGGCAAAAGAGCATACGAATGTGAGGATACTTGCTTCTAAGCTCTTAAAAAGCCAAGGAGCAAATGAAGAGTCAGGAAGAAAAGAAAGAGTCCGTCCTCGGAGCAATTAAGAAGTTTAAGGCTGAAGAAAAAAAGCAAAGCCTACTGAAAAGAAAGAAGCTTCCAAAGAAGCGGAAAGATAATGAATTGTCGGTGTGGTCTTCGGACTGCACCGGCTTCTTTTTTTGTATATGGAATAAATTCTAAATTTATGGTAAAATATATGAAATGAAACTTCATGAACACGAATTTGAGAGGTGAAGATATGAAGGTTAGCTATAATGGATTATGGAAAATACTAATTGATAAGAATATGAATAAAAAAAGATCTGGCAGAAAAAGTATCTTTAGCACCGGCTACTATAGCAAAAAAATGGGTAGAGGTGAATTTGTCAGTATGGAGATTTTATATCGAATCGGCAAAAAATTGAATGTCGATTTTGCGGATATGGTTTCAATTGTTAATGGTGAGGAGAGTGAATAATATGAGTGAGGTTAAAAATTATTCAAGAAATAAGGACTTCAATGAGGCTACAAGAGTACAAATGCCTGCGTTGGTTCATTTATCTCGCCTGGGATATAAGTATTTCGGGAAAATAACTGAAGATATGAAGGGTATTAAGTATGATGGAGATACTAATATTCTTTTAGAAGTTTTTAAAGATCAATTCAAAAAATTAAACCCTGCTCATGCTGGAGAAGTTGAAGAAGTTTTAAGAAACATAAGGCAGGAATTGGACAATGACGATTTAGGCAAGAGTTTTTTTATAAGAGATTAGTGGCAATTTCTCCAACAAAACTCATTGATTTTTGAAAATATAAACAACAATACTTTCCATTATACTGCTGAGTTTACTTGTAAAAATGGACAGGATGAATTCAGACCGGACATTACACTTTTTGTAAATGGGCTTCCTCTTGTATTTATTGAAGTTAAGAAGCCTAATAATAAAGGTGGAATGGTTGCGGAAAGCAAGAGGATGAATGACCAAAGATTTCCAAACAAGAAATTTCGCAGGTTTATTAACATCACTCAACTAATGATTTTCTCTAATAATATGGAGTATGAAACCTTGGGAGGAATAACACCTATTCAGGGTGCGTTTTATTGTACTGGGGCAAGAGATACAACAAAATTCAATTGTTTTAGAGAAGAAAATCCTGGCAACAATGATGTAGCTCCATTTATCCAAGATTTTCCGTATTTGGATATAAATCAAGATATGGAAAAGCAAATTCTATCAGATTTTTAATTGCCAAGTAATCCATACATCTCCAGAATATCAGACTAACTTAAATGAGAATACGCCGACAAACAGAATAATTACATCAATGTGTTCAAAACAAAGACTGTTATTTCTTCTGAAATATGGATTTGCTTATGTAAGAATAGATAGAGAAATTGATGGTGGTAAGATTGAAAGCTTAGATCAAAAGCATATTATGAGATACCAACAATTTTTTGCAACGCTTGCTGTAATAGAAAAACTGGAAGAGGGGATTAAATCAGGTGTTATTTGGCATACACAAGGCAGTGGAAAAACAGCATTGTCTTACCACTTAACCTATGCCTTAACAGATTATTATGCAAAACAGAATAAAGTAGCTAAGTTTTATTTTATTGTAGATAGATTAGATTTGTTAGAGCAAGCATCTTCAGAATTTGAGGCAAGAGGTTTAGTGGTCAAAACTGCAAGTAGCAGAAAAGAACTGATGGCTCAATTCAGAACAAACCAATCTCAAGACGGAAACAGTGGAAAAACAGAAATCACAGTTGTCAACATTCAAAGATTTGCTGAAGATAAAGAAAAAGTCGTGATTAACGATTATGACACAAATCTTCAAAGAATATTTATCATCGATGAAGCACATCGAGGATATAATCCGAAAGGCTGTTTCTTGGCAAATCTGTTTGATGCGGATCAAGAATCTATAAAGATAGCCTTGACTGGAACGCCTTTGCTTAAAGAAGAAAGAGCTTCATGGAAAGTGTTTGGTAATTACTTGCATACTTATTATTATGACAAGTCAATTCAAGATGGATATACCTTGAAAATAATAAGGGAAGACATTGAAACTTCATACCGTGAAAAGCTTTCTGAAATTTATGACAGTATTGAGCATTTGGTTGAGAAAAAAGATATAAAGAAAAGCTATATAGTAGAACACGATTCCTATGTGAAAGAGCTTTTACGATATATTATCTCGGATTTGAAAAAATTCAGAGAAATTCAGGGAGACGATACATTAGGCGGAATGGTGATTTGCGAAACAAGTGAGCAAGCAAGGAAACTATTTGCTTATTTCGATGAAATACAAGAAGAACTGAATTGCAACGCTTCTGTAAAAAGTAAGTTAAAAGCGGGGTTAATTCTTCATGATAGCGATGATAAAGAGACAAGAAAAGAAATAGTTAATGATTTCAAGAAAAATAATACAATAGATATTCTTATTGTGTTTAATATGCTTTTGACCGGATTTGACGCTCCAAGACTAAAAAGGCTATATTTCGGGAGAAAATTGAAAGATCATAATCTTCTACAAGCTTTGACGAGAGTTAACAGACCTTACAAAGATAATTACTATGGATATGTCATTGATTTTTGCAGATATTAAAAAGAACTTTGATGAGACAAATGAAGCTTATCTAAAAAGAACTTAACAGGTTTAAGGATCCTGCTGAAACAGGCGATGGAAATACAATGGATACACTGAGCCAAGTTCTTGAAAGTCCCGAAGAATTAGTTGCAAAGATGAAAGAAGTAAGGCAAGTTTTATTTAACTATACCATAGACAATGCAGAGGATTTTTAGCTCCGAAATATCAACAATAGAGGATAAAGAAGAGTTGTTAAAGTTAAAAAAAGGTGCTTATATCTGCAAGAGATTTGTGCAATATTGTAAGAACTTTTGGCGATGAGGAATTGAAACAAAAAAATTTGAAAAAAACTTGAGATAACAAAGTTGCCTTCAATGATTTCTGAGGTTTCACATTGCATAGATATTATCAACCAAAAAAAGAAGTTTTTCAGTATGCATGATGAAACGAAGCAAATTGTCAATAAGGCGATGGAGGATATAGAGTTCAGTTTCAAATCTATAAGCAAAGAAGAAATGAAGATTATATCTGGAGGCATTGAGATAAAGGAAAAATGGAAAAAAACCATAAATGAATTTGCTGAAAATTTCGATCAAGATGATCCAGAATATATCACACTTAGAGAAGCTTTCATGCAAAAGATTTAAAGAACATGGTTTTTGTAATTGACAGTATCAAAAGAATTTAATGAGCAATCGGAAGCATTGGAAGATGTTTTTGAAGAAATTGGCTGAAATTAAGAGGAAAAAAATACTGCCATATTACGAAGATATAATGGCGATACGAAGTTTGCTCGTGTGCATAAGAGGATAAAGGAAGAAAATGAGCGAAGAAAGATGACTTCAGCAACTCCAATTGCTTCTGAATACGATGAGGATATTGTTGATGTGCTGAATACAATAAAGAGAAATATTGATAGTAAGGTTTATGATCGTAACGACATATTGAAGAAAGATGCGTATTTTGAGCAAACTGTGATGAAGGAAATAACAGACTCAATGAACAGCATGAATTTTTCAAATAGCCGTGAAGATAGGTCATTTATTCAATTCAGAATAAGTCGAGAATATCTTGATCAGTACAACTCTTACTACATGTATGCTTAAGGGAGAAAGTATGAATATTAAGGAACAGACTATACAGTTAATAGATAATTTAAAAGCTACTTGCCAAGTTTATGGACTTGGCAACGATGGAAATGAATATAAAATAATCACTCAAGTATTTCTTTTCAAGTTCTTGAATGATAAATTCGGAGTGGAAGTCAAAAAAATTAGTGAAAGACTTCGCAATGCGTCTAAATGGGAAGAAGAATACAGAAAAATGACAGAGGATGAAAGGCTTGATTTATTCGATCAGCTTTCTCCGGATATTCCAAGATTAAATCCAGAACATTTAATATCAAACTTATGGAATCAGCAGTCAAAAGGCGATTTTGATGTCATTTTCGATTCTACGATGACGGATATTGCAGACAAGAATAAGGAAATATTCTCCACAGAAACAACTGAAAAAACAAAAATAGCTTTATTTGAAAAAATAACTACCAATGTTACAGACGATGCACAAAGAGCTCCTTTTGCACGAGCTTTGGTGGATAAACTTATCAATTTTTCTTTTGATGAAGCATTTAATGAACATTATGATTTTTTTGCAGCTATATTTGAGTATTTGATTAAAGACTATAATACAGCTGGCGGTGGAAAATATGCTGAATACTACACTCCTCATGCAATAGCGACAATTATGGCTCGCTTGCTTGTGGGAGAAAATAAGGATTTGCACAACATAGAATGCTACGATCCTTCGGCGGGAACAGGCACACTGCTTATGGCGTTATCACACCAAATTGGCGAAGATAGGTGTACTATCTTTTCTCAGGATATATCTCAAAGAAGTAATAAAATGTTGAAGTTAAACCTTATTTTGAATGGCTTAGTTTCTTCTTTAGATCATGCTATTCAAGGAGATACCTTAGTTAGCCCGTATCATAAAAGCGATGATGGAAAAGAACTTAGACAATTTGATTATGTAGTATCCAATCCACCTTTTAAAATGGATTTTTCTGAGAATAAAGCGAAATTAGATCAAATGCCCGTTCGTTTTTGGGGTGGCGTTCCGAAAATTCCTGCTAAGAAAAAAGAGAGTATGGCAATTTATACGCTCTTCATTCAGCATGTCATAAATTCGCTTAAAAGCAATGGAAAAGGTGCGATTGTTGTTCCAACTGGATTTTTAACGGCAAAATCAGGTGTTGAAAGTAAGGTGTTAAAACACATTGTTGATAAAGAAATTATTAGTGGAGCAATTAGTATGCCGTCCAATGTTTTCGCAAATACCGGCACAAATGTATCTGTTTTATTCTTTGATAAATCAAAGGAGAACAAGAAAGTTGTCCTTATTGATGCTTCTAAGTTGGGAGAAGAATACAAAGACGGTAATAATCAAAAAAGAAGATTGCGTCCGGAAGAAATCAATAAAATAGTTGATACATTTAACAATAAAGAAGCTGTAGAGGATTTTTCCGTTGCAGTTACTTATGAGGAGATAAAAGGAAAGAAATATTCACTTGCAGCCGGTCAATATTTTGATGTAAAGATTGATTATGTAGAATTAACACAAGAAGAATTTCAGGCAAAAATGGATGAGTATCAGGCAAAATTAAAAGAATACTTTGCAGAGGGAGATAAGCTCAAAACCGAGATTATGGAACAGTTAAAGAAGGTGAAGTATGAGTAAACTTACAAAGTACAAATTCAGTGATTTATATGAAATGAGTTCGGGCATATCTTCATCAAAAGCGCAATCTGGACACGGTTCTCCATTTGTATCATTTAGTACGGTGTTTAATAATTATTTTCTTCCCGAGGAATTATCGGATTTAATGAATACATCTATTAAAGAACAAGAAATATATTCTGTAAAAAAAGACGATGTATTTATTACGAGAACAAGTGAAACAGTGGATGCTTTAGCGATGAGTTGTGTTGTGATAAAGGACTATCCAAAAGCAACTTTTAGTGGTTTCGTGAAAAGACTAAGACCTAAAACAACGGGGATTGTGTACTCGAAATATATTGCTTTTTTCTTGAGAAGTAAGTATTTTCGGAAAGTGTTGGATTGTAATACTATAATGACCTTGAGGGCAAGTTTTAATGAGGATATTTTTTTCGTTTTTTTGTATGTATATTTGCCTGATTATGAAGAACAGGTAAGAATTGGCGATTTATTATATAAAATAGAAATGAAAGTTCGGACAAATAATAAGATAAACGATAATTTAGAGCAGCAAATGCATCTCGATATTTTGAAGATACTGATGGCTAAAGCAACAAATCAATGGAAAATTGAAAGGTGAATTTATTGTTGCTAAAAAGCCTAGATAAATCGTCTGTTCAAGTAGGCGAAGCAAAAACAATCAACAGGGAGAATATCCATTTTTTTCACAAGTGGCTCAGCTATTTTTGAAATGGGATACTCCATTTGTAAATGGTCGGAACTGCTTTTTAAATACCGGAGGTAACGCCGATGTTAAATTTTATGTTGGCGAAGCAGCTTATTCCACAGATACTTGGTGTATTTCTTCCAATAAAAATATGTCAGATTATTTATACCTGCTTTTAGTATCAATAAGACCAGAACTTAATCAAAAATTCTTTCAAGGTACAGGATTAAAACATTTGCAAAAGCCATTATTGAAAGACAGAGATATTTATATTCCTGATTTTGATGAACTTCAGATATTTAACGAACAAGTAAATCCTATGTTCAATGTAATTTCTGAAAATACAAGAGAAAATCAGGAGTTAATTGCTCTCCGTGATTGGCTTTTACCTATGCTAATGAATGGTCAAGCCACCATCACCGACTGATACGGTAAATTATCGTTTATCTGTACATACATCCCATAACTCTTGTGGGTGGCGAGAGTTAAATCAGGGGACTACCCACTCCGTAGTCGTTCTCTAAGTTAAACAAAAGGAGAATTGACTAATGAAACAAAATTTAATTACAGATGTCGTTCAGGCTATGTTACCTTTCTTGAACAACGCACAGACAGAACGCTTGCAAGAGGTATTGCAGCATACGCTTTTTGGTTATGAGGTAACAAAAATTGAAAGTGAAAAGGAAATCTCGGAGCAGAACTATGTGGAACTGTTCCTATCAGCAAAGCGAATCGAGGGCTGTTCCGAGAAATCTCTTAAATACTACAAAGCAACTATCGAAATGATGATTGCGACTGTCGGCAAAGTGTAAAGCACATTGAAACCGACGACATAAGGCGATACCTGACCGAGTATCAGGAAAAGAAAAAATCAAGCAAGGTTACGATTGATAATATCCGCCGCATTCTTTCCAGCTTCTTTTCGTGGCTTGAGGACGAGGACTATATACTGAAAAGCCCTGTAAGGCGAATACATAAGGTCAAAACCGGCACTAACATTAAAGAAACATATTCCGATGAAGCGTTAGAGCTTATGAGAGATAATTGCACAGAGCCGAGAGATTTGGCAATGATTGATATGCTGGCTTCAACGGGTATGCGTGTCGGCGAAATGGTGTTGCTCAACAGAAATGATATTGATTTTAACGAGCGAGAATGTATCGTGTTCGGTAAAGGCAACAAGGAACGAGTGGTCTATTTTGACGCACGAACAAAGATACATTTGCAAAATTACCTAAACAGCAGAACCGACGATAATCCAGCACTTTTTGTATCGCTGAAAGCACCGCACGAAAGGCTGAAAATCGGCGGTATAGAAACAAGGCTAAGAGAATTTGGAAAGCAATTAGGACTGCACAAGGTACACCCGCACAAGTTTAGGCGTACCCTTGCAACTATGGCAATAGACAAAGGAATGCCCATTGAGCAACTGCAACAACTCTTGGGGCATAGAAAGATAGATACGACCTTGCAGTACGCAATGGTAAAACAAAGCAATGTAAAAATTGCTCATCGAAAATATATCGGATAAGCGGAGGAACTATGAACAAGATAAATTACAAGTCAGTCCCAATAAAAAGGATAGGTAAGGTTGTAACAGGAAAAACACCGGCAACGGCACATAAAGAATTCTACGATGGACAATATATGTTTATTTCTCCAACAGAATTACACGGAGGATACTTTGTAAAAAAATCAGAAAAAACATTAACAGAAGCCGGATTAAAAAGCGTTAAATCTAATTCGATTGACGGAACAAGTATCTTAGTGGGCTGTATAGGTTGGGATATGGGAAATGTTGCGATGTGTAATGAAAAGTGTGCAACAAATCAACAAATTAATTCTATAACGGAAATAAAAGAAGAATATAATCCATATTATGTTTATTATTGGCTATGTGGAAAAAAAGAATATTTGTTTTCGATAGCATCAGTAACAAGAACACCTATACTAAGTAAAAGTGTGTTTGAAGAAGTTCTTGTCCCGTTACCTGAAAAGAAACAACAGGACAATGTGGTTAATATATTGCTTAGAATTGATAAAAAGATAGCGTTAAATGAACAGATAAACGATAATTTAGAGCAGCAAATGCATCTCATTTTTGAAGATATGATGGCTAAAGCAACAAATAATAAAATTAAAGGTGAATTTATTGTTGCTAAAAGCCTTACACAAGTTATAACCGGTAAAGAAGATGCAAATTTTTCTGTATCAAATGGGAAATATAAATTTTTTACCTGTTCAAATACTCCATTGCATTGTGATGAGTATGCATTCAATTCATCATCTGTACTTATAGCCGGTAATGGCGATTTTAATGTTAAACATTATTCCGGTAAATTTAATGCATATCAGAGGACATATGTGCTAAGCCCTCAAAAAGAGTATTATGCTATCTTATATTTAGCAGCTTTATATAGAATCAATTCTTTCAAAACAGGTTCTTCAGGTTCTATAGTAAAATTTATTACTAAAAGTGATGTTGAAAACATCCCTGTGTTTATGCCTCATGATTCTAAGTATCTTGATGAGCTTAATAAATTAGTCATAATGCAAGAGCAAAATATGCTTGAAAACGAATTGCTTGTGCAGTTACGAGATTGGCTACTTCCTATGCTAATGAACGGTCAAGCTACCATTAGCGACTGATACGGTAAATTATCGTTTATATTACTATCTCTCCATCTCTTTCCCCATATATCTCTCGTAGTTTTTCCTAATTTGATACAGTTCGGTCATCTCGGTTTTTGAGGAAGAATACTCTTGCATAAGGATATTCTTTTTTTCGTTCAGTTTTTCAAGTTCCTCAAAAATCTGCTTGGAATTTGGCATTTTAGAGTATGACTTTTTAAGGTCGGCAAGGGCTTTTTCGTACAAGAGAATTTCCGATTTATGCTCACCGGCAAAGGCTTTGTCAGTAGGCTCTTTTTTATATGCTTGATAAATTTGGCGGTATTTCGTTACAGTATGGACTTGCTCCATAGTAGTGGAAAGAGTAGCTATTTTCTCGTCAAGTACCTTAATTTCGTCCTGTAGGCTTTGCCTTTTGTCTGCACTTTTCTTAATAAAATCATCAAGCTGAGCAAGAGACTTAAAGCCTTTTTCACGCATTAAGATAACAGTATCTGATGCTACTTGCAGGTTGTGTTTGGTAGCCCAGAATTCATATCCCTTGCTTGATTGTGCTTTCTCGTTATTGGCAATGTCGATAATATTTCCGACACGCTTTTTTTAACGGCGAATGTCTTTTGATTAGCGTTTTTCTAAAAATTCTTTTTTTGAGTCTTTCTTCTGTATAATCTTCTCCGATAGTCTTTGCTCTTGTAAATCTTTCCTTATCTTTATGCTTAAAAGCGATGTGCTTACCGTGCTTAATTTCATAGCCGAGATCCGCCATCTTTTTCAAGAATTCGTCCCAGTCCTTTGACTGTTTTATCATTTTGTCAATGTCAAACTGAAGCTTGCTTTTTCCAAGAAGTTCCTTTCTTAGCTTGCTCATTTTCATACCAGGATTTGCCGTTCGTCCTATACTTTTTCTTAAATCTTTCGTAGTATTCGTCTATGACTGACAGTCTATTTTCTTTACATAGTTTATCGCTTTGATAACGGATTTGATGATAGCTTCTTTTATTGGACTGATAGCATTTCCCCGTTACCATATTTACATTATTAAAGATGATATGGTTGTGGATATGTCCTTTGTCAATGTGGGTAGAGAGGATAAATTCATACTCATCTTTAAGTATTCTATTGCAAAGCTCCAGACCAATTTGGTGTGCCATTTCAGGCGTAGCTTCACCTGGCAAGAACGATTGAATAAGATGTCTTGCAAGTACAGAACCTCTTACATTATTTTCTTCTCTTCGTCTTAAAAATTGTGTGTGAGCGGAAGCTGTGTGGCATTTATTGGTGCTGATCAGGATTTTTTTCATCCGTCTTTTTCGGCATTGGTTATATAGTCAATCGCCAAGTTCAGCGTAGATTTTTATAGGGTGAATTTTTCGTTATTGCCATTACTTATCATCTCCAGTTTCGGCGGTTCTTCCAAGCAGAAGAGAGTGGATTTGCCATATCTCTTTTGAAATGTGGTCTATCTGTTTTTTCATATCATTGATGTCATCGCTGTAAATAATGCCTGTCGAATTCACTCGTTTTGCAATCTGATTGATGTTGCTTGTAGCGTTATAAAGAAGTCCCTGCAAATCTGCAAAGGGCTGTAAATCAACCTGATAAATCTCCTTTTCAAGAACGCATTTCCTAATAAAAAGGTTCATATTTTTGCACTTGGCAAGTTTTCGTTTCTCTTCAAAAAGTGCCTTTTCTTTTTCATTAACTCTTACGATTAGCTGAATATTTCTTTCTCTGTTTTCCATAATTTTTTCTCCTTTCGGTGTATTTTGGGGTCTTAGGGTTCTCCCTAACAAGCTAAAAATTGATAAAAAAGAAGCAGTACCATAAAGGTCTGCTTCATCGATTTTTCCGTCTTTGGCTATCCAAAGACTGTGCTTGCTACAAAAGAATGATTTGTAGATTAAGCGTTAAGCGAGTATTGAGTTTTGTTAGTCATTATATCCTGCATAGAATTATTTGTCAGCGTCCTTTGAGAGCTTTTAATAAGTCGAATTATTTCTATCTCTTATGGGGTTATAGTCTTTCAAAAATTCTGATCTCGGTCTTTCGATGTTGTATCTGGGAGAGGAAAGTATGCCCATCTTGTATAGCTCTGATATTTTCAAGTTTACAAGGTTGATTTCCACGCCAAGCTCATTAGCAAGAGAGCGATCCGATACATCTTCATTTTCTAAAAGCCGTATGATTTCTTTATCATCAATCAGAAGATGAGCCGCAAAAATATTTGCTTCTATTTCGTGGCAGCCTAATTCTCTGAAAATAGAAATCTCATGAAAGGCATTTGCCTTTGCGTAATTTCTATGAAGTTGGTCGTGTCCGATTTCATGAGCTAAAACAACCTTCCTGATACTTGGATGTAAATCAGCGGAAAGAAAGATAAAACGGTTTTTCTGTATGACCTGATACATTCCAAGAAGATGAGTCATATTATTCATTACTTCAAGATGAATATTAAGGTCTTTGGCAAGCTCATAAGGATCACGAGTAAAATGCTTTCTGACCAAAGCATTGGCTTTTTCGTATATCCAATCGTTTGTCATAGCTCACCTTTATTTATCCTTCTTCTTACCATATTTCTTGTTAATATCTTTTGCTTTCCAGTAGGCTCTTGTGATTGCCTGGAATGCTTCTTCCATATCTTCTTCGGGAAGAGTACCGCCTGCAAACATACTGCTTACTCCCTCGGCTAAGGCTCTGACTTTTGCAACTTCCGTTGTGCCGTATCTGTTAGAAACTTCTTCCAAAAATTCATCTTCCTCCGTCATAAGAAAGTTATAATCGCAGCCCATAACCTCGGCTATTTTTTCATAGACTTCCTTTTGCTTCGGGTATCTTTTGCCCTGTTCATATAAAAGTAGCGTTCTTTTGCTGACACCGATAAGTTTTGCAAACTCGTCCTGTGTATAGTCGTTTTCGGTTCTAAAGCTTCTCACCTTTTCTCCAAAGTTCATTTTATCCTCCTGTTGAACCTAAGTTTACTTAAAAAATAGAAAGTGAATTTAGGTACTTGCTTTTCTCTTTTTCTTTGTGTATAATTAAATAGAACTTGAGTACACTTATTATAACATTTGAAGAACTTAAATGCAACGAATGTTTTGCAGTAAGTTTTAAGAAATACATGGGAAACAAAGTGAGGTGAGGGCAGATGGCGAAGGGGAAAATGTTTAGGGAATTGGAAAGGCTCTATGAGAGTCATGAGCTTCCTTTTTTACCGACCAAGCTGAAAGCAAAAGCCGTACTTTCGATATATAGGAATGTCGTTTGGTCAGTAAAAAATACGGCACAGTGCCTTGTCTGTGAGCAGGAAGTAACCTATGGGAGTGATTTGGGAAAGGCACTTTCATATTTGGAAAATTTTGCTCCCGAAAGAGTCCTTGATGATTTTGAAGCGAGGGTCAGACATCTTTTTGAAACGAAATGGCTGATTGATATTATCGACAGTGCATTGATAAGGTTAAAAGAATATCCTGTTCACGGTCAGTGTTACTATACGATAATTCAATACTCATATCTTAGTCGTGATAAATATTCAAACGAAGAGATAATGAGAAAGGTTGCATTAGAAAAGACATCATTCTACGAGCGGAAAAATGAAGCGATTGCCATTATGGGCATAGCACTTTGGGGATACGCTCTTCCGACTCTTTTAAAAGAAATCAGTGATGAAAAATC
Source organism: uncultured Oribacterium sp. (assembly GCA_916439225.1). Taxonomy (GTDB): domain Bacteria; phylum Bacillota; class Clostridia; order Lachnospirales; family Lachnospiraceae; genus Oribacterium. Next base: position 459,028 of record CAKAHF010000002.1, read on the forward strand.
GAAAGGAGAACAGAAATGAAGATAATGCCCATATATGATTTGAGGAATAAAGCTGAAGTGGCTCTTCTTATGAAAAGGTTAGATGATGACACCGTAGATAGCATTGAGCGTTTGCCTGACAGTATGATTTTACTGGTACCTGAAAAAGCTTGTCCGACTATGACTTTGCAAGATTTAAAAGAAAAATTATCGGATAAAAGGCGGATAAAAAACGGAGTCATTGCGGACTAATGACGGAGTACCTACGGACAATCATCGGATAAAGAGGGGACTCTAAACGAACTTCATATATGTTAAAGTGTGTATAGTGGGACGGAACTAATTTAATATCACGGGCAAAGACCATAGGTGAAAAACTTATGGTCTTTTTTTACGCTCATTTTAGGAGACTTATGAAAAGAATAAGAAGTCCTCCAGCTTCTTTTGGATTTTAACAAGCAAACAAATTCAAAAGAACATGGAGGAAAAAATGGATAAGAAATACTATATTTTCGTTGGAGACGAAAAAATCGAAGTAGACCAAGAAGTCTATAAAAGCTACTGGCAAATTACAAATAGGGAAAGATATTTAGAGCGACTTGACAGACAAAACAAGTTGCTCTTTTTTTCTGACCTCAGCACGGAATATTCTTTTGAGGATACTATTGCAGATGAGAATTACGACTTGGAAAAAATCGTTGAAACCAAGATGCTTATCGACAGAGTTAGAGAAGCGATTGACTCATTAAACGATGAGGAAAGGGAAGTCATAGAAAGACTTTACTATCAGGATGAGTCTCTTCGCTCGATAGCAACTTCAAAAAAAATATCAGCACCGGCTTTGCTTAAACGAAGAAATAAGATTTTGAAAAAGTTAAAGGAACTGCTAAATGATTTAATGTAAAGTAGTATCATAGCAGGCGGTGTCAAATCCGCCTGCTAACCTTTATATTTGAGGGTTATATTTTGTGCATTGTTAAACATACTTCAGATAGGGTATGATTAGATAAGAAAATACAAATTAGAGGTGGTATATTTGAAATTAAAAAAAATTATTTGTTCGACTTATATCCTGAATATCCACTTGGGTTTAATTTAGAGACAAGAAAAAGATCCTGATCAGTGTAGCAAGCAACTTTATGATGATATAGAGAAGATTTTTCTTTAGTAAAGAAAAGTTGGAGAGCCTTAAACTTAACTCAATTGAAAAATAAGTGCCAAAAATTTTTAAAAGTGGAGATTTCTATACATTATTTATTGATGATGGTAAGTATCTATTGTCATCAGATTATATAGGAGCTTCTGTTTATTGGGCAAAAACAAGCAGGATTAGCTGATGAAGATATTGTTGAATACTTAATGATTTCCAGAACCATTGGTGGTCATATGGTATTTCCAAGAGGTCAGGGAACAACAGTAAATCAAGCGAGAGGTGGAAAAAATTCATATTATGATAGATTTGATTTAACACTTCTTGCAATAAAAAAATGGTATTTAAACGATAATTCAAAGATAAATTATGCAATTGAAAAATTACAGCGATTGGTTTGCTTTTATTTGGAAGTTTTGATAAGTTTATATCATTTTTTTAGGTTAGAGGGTTTTATATATGATGAGTCTATAATTGATTTGGTCAGTTCGGATTTGGAAAAAAAGGATTGATAATTCCGTTAAAGAGAGAAGAGATATATATTCCAAGTCAAAAAGAGGAATATAAAAGATATTTCAATAATAGCAATAAAATTATTAAAGACAGAACAGAGAAACTCAATTTAATCTAATTAAGAGCCAGTATATTTGCAAGCATCTACTTGAAACAAAGTAGGTGCTTTTTTTATTTTTCCAAAAATTTCTCGTAAAAGTGGTTAACACCAAGGTCGAATTTTCACTGTACATAGTGAGAGGGTAATTTGCTTCTTTCGTGATAGAGCAATCTCTATCCCAAAACTTAAAAGCAACTCTCATAGCGAAAGCTATTTGTTCTTTGACAACTGAATAGACCAAGGTAGGACTTTATCCACTTGCTGAGAATTATGACCTACGCCAAGACTTTTCTGCTGATGAAAATCGGTTCAAATGAATACCGGAGCTAACCGAGGATAGAAGAAAACGAGCGATAGATAGGAATACATAAAAGATAAGTGTGGCAACTTATTTCGATGATGTAAGTGGTGATAATGATACTTCAATAGTTTAAGCTGCCTCGTCTGGAATAGGGGGCGGAGGTGAGATTCCTATGTAGCAGCCAATGCACCTACCAATGTCATAAAACTTATATTTGATAAAATGCGAGGTTATGATCATGAAAAATGAAAACAAGAAAAATGAAGATAAAAAGCAAATAGAGAAAAATTATGAGAAGAAGGTAACCTACTCAAGCAGCAAGAGCGAAAAGCTTGATTTGCTGGATATTATTGAAATGCACCTTTTAAGGTCGGTCATAAAACTATAGGGCTGACATAAAAATCCGGGTGCGGTACAATATAAGTGGTAGAAGCAATCTTCCTAAATGACTATTTGCCAAAATAAAATTTTAGGAGGGTTCTTATGAACAATAATATCGCTTGTATGTATCTTCGTCTTTCAAGAGAGGACGGGGATATTTCAGAAAGCAATTCTATTTCAAATCAAAGACAAATCATCAAGTCTTACGCTAAGGAAAACGGCATTACCATATCTAATGAGTATGTAGATGACGGCTTTAGCGGTTCTAACTTTGACAGACCGAACTTTAAGAATATGATTGAAGACTTAAACGCGGGCAAGTTTAGGATAATTATCGTAAAAGACTTATCCCGTTTCGGCAGAGATTATATCGAGTCCGGCAAATACTTACAAAAGATATTTCCCGAAAAAGGTATACGCTTTATTTCCGTAAATGATAATTACGACAGCGACAATGCTGATGTGAGCGATACCCACCTGATACTTCCTATTAGAAACTTTATTAACGACAGTTACTGCCGTGATATTTCTATGAAAGTAAAATCATCTAAGGAAGTCAAAAGGAAAAACGGAGAATTTATCGGTTCTTTCGCTCCATTCGGTTATAAGAAAGACAGTAAGAATAAGCATAAGCTTGTGGTTGACACGGAGGTTTCTCATATTGTCAGCCGTATTTTTGATATGAAAATTGAGGGATATTCCTCAAAGGCAATCGCTGATTTTCTAAACAGCATAGGTACGGTTACACCGTCCAGGCACAAGGAGAATAAAGGCGATAACTTTAACACGGGCTTTATCGTAAAAGATGCCAAGTGGGATGCCAAGATGGTCAACAGGGTCATCACCAATAAGGTATATATTGGCGTTTTAGAACAAGGCAAGACGGCAAAGCTCAATTACAAATCCAAAAGAGAAGTCGATGTAGCAAAGGATGATTGGATCACAATAGAAAATGCTCACGAAAGCATTGTTTCCAAATCCGTATTTGTACTGGCAAATAAAATGTTGCTTCGAGATGTAAAAGCTTCAAAGAAAATCCGAGTATTCTGTCTGGAATGCTTTACTGTAAAGATTGCGGCAGCCCGATGATTAGACGAAAGGTCAAGTCAAAAGACGGCTACAACATCTTTTATATATGCTCCGAATATAACATCAAGGGCGAATGCACAAGGCATAGCGTTAAAGAAGATTATGTAATAGGTGCTACCATTCATGCTCTTAATGATTATCTTTCAAAATATAATGAGCTTCTTAAAAAGGTAAGTAAGATTGATATTTCTAAGCTCACAATCAAGGCTGATTTCGACTCCTTAAATGCGGAAAAGAAAAAGTTTGAAAGGCTTAGAGGCTCTCTTTATATGGACCTGGAAGAAGAGCTTATTACCACAGAAGAGTTTGAGAGATTTAGAAAAAACTATCTTCTAAAGATTAGGGAGATTGAGAAACAGATTATTACAAAACAAAAAACGATAGAAGAGTTAACAGAAAAAATTAAAGATAAGGGTAGTTTTGTTTCCGATATTATTCCTGATGTAGAAGAGGGTACGCTGAATAGATTATCCTTAGTATCTTTCATTGACTGCATAGAGATTGGCGAAGATAATGCCATAAACTTTGTCTTCAATAATATGGAGACGGTAAATCTAATGCAGGCGATTTTGGACAGTGAAAAATGCGATTGTAAGGCTTCAGATGAAAATAAGGTGAGAGTATTTACCATAGGCAGAGCTTATGGTGAAACCTTAGAAATGAATATGCCCAAACTTGCAGTGGGAGGTGTTTGCTGATGGCAAGAACTTCCAAAAGATATGTTCAAAAAGCTGAGAATAGCACTGAAAAGATATTCTATAAAGCAGGTATTTACACAAGGCTGTCATCTGAAAGAAAAGAAGAATGGAGAGAGAAATCTTCTTCCATTGAAACGCAGGTGCTTTGCTGTAAAGAATATGCCTTGAAAGAAAACATTAAGGTATTAAACACATACACGGATTACGAATACAGCGGAACAAATTTTGAAAGACCTCAGTTTCAGGAGATGATGCAGGATATTAAGGATAGAAAGATAAACTGCATTATCATAAGAGACTTATCAAGACTTGGCAGAGATTATCTTGAAATGGGAAGACTGATTGATAAAGTATTTCCGTTTTTAGGTGTTAGATTTATCTCGGTTAATGACAAGGTGGATACCGTAAAGGACTTGGACTCTAAAAAGTCATTTGAGGTAACGCTTAAAAATATCGTCAACGATATGTATGCCAAAGATATTTCCGTCAAGATAAAAACAAGTAAGCATAACAGGGCAAAAAACGGATATTTTATCGGCACTGTTCCGCCTTATGGATATAAGGTTGTAAAGCTGAAAGAGGGACAGAAATTAGAGGTAGATGAAAAAGTTCGCTTTATAGTAGAAGAGATGTTTCGTTTAACGCTTGAGGGGAAAAGCCAATATGAAGTTGCAAAATACCTTAATAAAAAAGGCTATGCCACAGGGATGGTTTACTACAAGACCGGAAGAGTTTACAGGCTTGAGGGAGAACCACAGTGGCATAAGTCTACTATTTCTAAAATCCTCACAAATAGAGCCTATACCGGCACATTGGTGCAGGGGAGAAGGCAGCAAAATCTTGCAAAGGGTGTAAAACAGCATTTCGTAGAGGAAAACGAGCAGATAATATTTGAAAATGCTCACGAGCCTATTATCTCAAAAGAAGATTTTGAAAAAGTGCTTGAGGGTAGAAAACAAAGACTTGAAAATCATCCTTTCGCTGCGAAAATGCACGACTTTGAAAGAGATTACGAGAATAGATATAAGGGCTTGGTTTTCAACGATAACACAGGCAAAGAGCTTTTCAGAAGAACAAGAATATATGGTAAAAATCAGGACAGGCTTTACTATTCTTTTCAAAATGACACATCTACGGGAACACTTGAAAAAGAAAAAAGTGTCTTTGTTATGGAAAGGGATTTAGATAAGGCAATATCGGATAAGGTATCCGAGTTTATTACCAAAGCTACAAGTAAGAAAAAGTTTATTGAAAGAGTGTCTTTGAGGTTTGATGAGGGACTATCCCTTGCCATAAAAGATATTGATAAGCTGAAAGATAAGGTGCTGAAAGAAGATCTGCTCATTCAAAAAGGCGTATGAGGAATATAGCCTCGGAAAGATTGACAGGGAGCTTTATTCACTGAAAAGAGAAATTGCTCTAAGTCATATAGCCACGATTAACAATGAAGTAATCGCTCTTGAGAATAAGGCAAAGGAGCTTGAAAAGGAAAAAAGAAAATCACTCAAATGGATAAGGGATGTATTCTCGGCAAAGGGAATTGAAAAGCTTTCGGGCGATTTAATTCACAGCCTAGTAGAAAAGATAATCGTTTATGCCAATCACAACTTTGAGGTGGTTTTCAAATTTAATATGGATATGCTGATGGGAGGTGCAGAAAATGAGTAAGATCGCCCTTTATATCAGACTTTCCGTAGAAGATCAGATGAAGAAAGACGAGAGCGAAAGCATCATAAATCAAAGGCAATATCTGAATGATTATCTCAATAAAAATGAAGAATTTAAGTCTTTTCAAAGGGAAGAATATATTGATGACGGCTATACCGGAACAAACGAAAAGCGTCCTTCTTTTCAAAGAATGCTTGAGGAAGTAAAGTCCGGAAAGATTAACGCAATCATCGTAAAAGACCTATCAAGGTTTATGAGGGACTATATTGCTCTTGGCGATTACCTTGAAAATATCTTTCCGTTTCTTGGTATCAGATTTATAGCCATCAATGACGGATATGACAGTGCCAAAGAAAAAGGAAATGGAACAGACCTTGATATTCAGTTCAAGGGACTGCTATATGACTTTTACACAAAGGATATTTCACAAAAGATTAAGTCGGTTTCAACGGAACTTAAAAAGCAAGGAAAATTCCTTGCCTGGAGTCCTCCGCTTGGTTATATGAAAGATCCGGCTGATAAGCACAATATCATCATTGATGAAAAAACTGCTTGGATAGTCAGAAAAGTGTTTGATTTAGCTTTAAGCGGAATGACTACAAGAAAGATTGCAACCGTAATGAATGCGGAGAATATCCCAACACCGAATGAGCGTAAAAAAGAACTCACCAATATGGACTACGAGTATAACATCGTATCTTCTGAAAACAGAAAGAATCCTACTTGGACAAACGGAACTGTAACGGATATGCTCTCAAATGAAAACTACACAGGCACTTATGTCTTCAATATGCAAGAAAAATCATTGCTGACACCTGGAAGCTTCAAATTTCATCCAAAGGAAGAATGGGGCAGGGTGTATAACCACCATGAAGCGATTATCTCTCAGGAAGAATTTGATAAGGTTCAAGCCATAAAAGAAAGCAGACGCTTTATTAAAGGTAAGAACACCGATTATCCCTGGAGACAGCATTCACCACTTCAAGGTTTTGCTAAATGCCCTACTTGTAATCATGTCTTGGGATTTGTTCAGTCAAAAAGACCAAGACTTGATGGGAGCGTAAGAGTACACAAGTATTTTCATTGCAGAATTTGTAAATGCAACAATGTGGAACATAAGAACTCAAGAGCTGAGAAGCTTGAAGAACGGGTTTTAGCTCTTATTAAAGAAAGATATGGCGAGGTTAAGCTTGAGCAAAAGGATAAGACAAGTATTAAAGATTTGGAAAAACAAGTTGCAAGGCTTGAAGCTAAAAAGACTTCAGACTTTGAAAAATACAAACTCGGTAAGATGACAAAGCTCAAATTCATAGAAAGTAAAAAGAGCATCGACAAAGAACTTGAAAGCCTATCGGAAAGAATAGATGAACTTTCCAAACAAGTTGAAGTTGTCAAAGACAACGAGCTTACAAGGGAGTTAATGGAAAAGTACATCGACTCTGTTCTATGTGAGGGAAGCATCGTTCAGAAAATCATATGGAAATAGACGCATGAGGGAGTGAGAAATCACTCTCTTTTGTTGTCTAAAAATAGACAATATATTTTGTGTCATTCGCTTGACACGAGAGGGCAGTGGTGGCATGTTCGTACAGAGCGCGAAGTTCATTCAAGCACACTCCGCTAAAAGAGGATCGATTTCAATTTATGGTCAGGAAGCCAATCCGGACACATGGAAGATGGCCATCATGAATCTTACGATTCGTGGTCTTGATGCTGATCTTGGTAGTTATCATGCCGACACATTTACGAAAGACCTTCATCCAACATTGAAGGCAGACTTCATTCTGGCCAATCCTCCTTTCAATTACAATCCGTGGGGACAGGAAAAGCTGATGGACGATGTTCGCTGGAAATACGGACTTCCTCCTGCGAGTAATGCCAACTTTGCATGGATTCAGCACATGATCCACCACCTTGCACCGAACGGAAAGATTGGACTTGTTCTTGCAAATGGAGCCCTGTCTTCCCAGACTGGAGGCGAAGGTGAAATCAGAAAGAAGATTATAGAAGATGACCTGATTGAAGGCATTATTGCGATGCCTCCGCAGCTCTTCTATAGCGTAACAATCCCTGCGACGCTTTGGTTCATTTCAAAGGGCAAGAAACAGAAGGGCAAGACACTCTTTATCGACGCCCGCAAGATGGGACACATGGTCGACCGTAAGCATCGAGATTTACAGAGGAAGATATCAAAAAACTCGCGGATACATTCGAAGCTTTCCAGAATGGCACGCTTGAGGATGAAAAAGGTTTCTGCTCTGTAGCAACAATCCAAGATATCGCAAAGCAAGATTATGTTTTGACTCCGGGACGCTATGTTGGCATAGAGGATCAGGAAGATGATGGTGAGCCTTTTGAGGAGAAAATGGTGCGGCTGACATCGGAACTGTCCGATATGTTCGCCAAGTCCCATGAACTGGAGGACGAGATCAGAAGAAAGTTAGGAGCGATTGGGTATGAAATATAAACTCTCCGAAATAATGGATATTATTGGTGGAGGAACTCCAAAGACAAGTAAGCCGGAATATTGGAATGGTGACATTCCATGGCTTTCAGTAAAAGACTTTAACAATGATTATCGCTACGTCTATGAAACGGAGAGGACCATTACACAAGCTGGACTTGACAATAGTTCGACGAAATTGCTACAGCGAAATGATTCAATAATTTCAGCGCGCGGCACTGTCGGAGAAATGGCGATGATTCCATATCCCATGGCTTTTAATCAGTCATGTTATGGACTTAGCGCAAAAGAAGGTCTTGTTGATGAGGAATATCTATTTTACTTGCTTAAGCACAACGTGGTGGTTTTGAAAAAGAATACTCATGGCTCGGTGTTTGATACTATCACGCGAGACACATTTGATGGTATTGAAGTGGAATTGCCATCACTGGTGGAACAGAAGGTAGTGGCTTCAATACTCCGAGATTTAGATGACAAAATTGAGGTGAACAATGAGATAAACAAGAATTTAGCAGCCTAAAGATCAATGTTTGAGACGTCCAGTTCACCGGACATCAGCCGAGGAAGTAAGGTGTCACGCAGTGCCTTAAGCGATTCATTTTCGTTGTAGTTAGCATAAAGCCGATTTGTTATGGCTTTTGCTGTCACTTCAAAGCGTTCTAATTTGGTGTTTTCAGGGACAAAAATAGGATGCTTGATTATATGAGTAACCTTTATACTAGGTTGAACAGAGCCTATATTGTACGCAACCAAATCAGCACGGATGAATCGCAGATATTGATACAGGTATAGTGGACTTATTGATGTGGCTCTAAATGCAACAACATTCTGAGCCATGCAACCTTTTGACCCAAGATATATTTTCATTTCAGCTAAACTTCCTACTGTTGAAATGAGAATATCCCAGGGTTGAGGATGTCCACTACGGAACCATGTCGCATAGGTACTCTGTTCGACGTATTTAGTGCAGTTATTGAAATCTACAATACGCCCAGTGCCCTTAAGAGCACCAACATCTATGATTGGATAGTCGTAGACGTCTGTTGTAAGCGGTGGCGTTTTACCTCGATTATCGATAACGGTAATCAAATCACCAAGCAAAGGACAGGTTTCTGTGGTGGCATCGGCGATGTTATCAGCAAAAGCATGAGCAAATAATGATGCGAGTTGCTGTTCTAAATTCTTGTTTATGCGATAACGATATAGGAGAAAAAATCCAGTGAATAATGATGACAAAGGACAGATCATCATCTACCAATCAGAAGATGGTCAAACTAATATAGAAGTTCGCCTTGAGGATGAGACTGTATGGCTTACTCAACAACAGATGGCAGAATTGTTTCAAACATCAAGAACAAATGTTGTTGAGCACATTAAGCATATCTATGAGGAGGGCGAACTGGACGAGGATTCAACCTGTCGGAAATTCCGACAGGTTCGAGAGGAAGGCGACAGAACCGTATCAAGGCTGATTCCTTTTTACAACCTGGATATGATTATATCTCTCGGATATAGGATCAAATCTCTTGTTGCTACGCAGTTCAGACGGTGGGCTACAGCAATCCTTAAGAATACATGGTTAAGGGCTTTGCACTGGACGATGAGAGATTAAAAGGAAATGGCGGAGGAGCATACTGGAAAGAGCTTCTGGACAGGATCCGGGATATCAGATCCAGTGAGAAAGTGATGTACCGTCAGGTGCTGGATCTATATGCTACGAGTATTGATTATGATTCTAAGAGCAACGAATCGATTGCTTTTTTTAAGATGGTCCAGAATAAGCTTCATTACGCAGCCCATGGTCATACAGCCGCAGAACTGATTTATGAGCGAGCCGATGCGAATAAACCTTTTATGGGGCTTAAGTCATTCAAAGGCGATTTTCCGGTAAAGTCCGACATAGGGATTGCAAAGAATTATCTCGACGAAGGCGAATTAAAAATATTGAACAACCTTGTTTCCGGATACTTTGATTTTGCGGAAATTCAAGCGATGCGGCATAATCCGATGCACATGAGCGATTATGTCACTCAACTCGATAAGCTTCTCAGCAGTACAGGAGAAAGGGTACTGGAGGATTCCGGAAAAATTAGCCATAATCAAGCGATTGAAAAGGCGGAGACTGAATACCGCAAATATCAGGTGCAGACGCTTACGCCAGTCGAGAAGGAATATCTTGACACAGTAAAGGCACTCGAAAAGGAAGCCAAAGATAAAAACAAGAAATAGATTATAACCTCCTACCAACGGCGGGAGGAACAACCAACGGAACTGCTGTTGATGTCGTTCTCTGGAAAATCTATAGAAGGAGAAACGGCTATATGAAAAATGCGATCAAACAGGAAGTATTACAGCGAATGATGTCGCTTCTGGACAATGCACAGGCAAAGATGTTGGAACATACGCTTGAAGTTGTGCTGTCAAAGTACATGGAGGATAAGCAGGATGCAGATGAAATCAGCAGTCAGCAACTGCTGCAAAAGTTTCTGGAGGCAAAACGCATCGAGGGTTGTTCTGAGAAGACATTGACCTATTACCAGAACACGGTCAATCGGATGCTAACGGAGACTGGCAAAGAAGTGACGCATATCATGACGGAGGATCTACGGACTTATCTGACTGATTATCAGAAGGAAAAGAACCTTAGCCGGGTTACGATTGACAATGTTCGTCGGATCCTATCGAGCTTTTTTTTTCATGGCTGGAGGATGAGGAATATCTGATCAAGAGTCCCATCCGCCGAATTCACAAGGTAAAGACAACGAGCAGTATCAAGGAACCTTATTCGGATGAAGATCTGGAAAAGATGAGAGACAGTTGTGAGGAGAGAAGAGATCTCGCGCTGATTGATATGCTGGCTTCAACTGGAATGCGCGTTGGCGAACTCGTGTTATTGAATCAGTCAGACCTCGATTTCAATGAACGAGAATGCAAGGTGCTCGGCAAAGGGAATAAAGAGCGCATCGTCTATTTTGACGCTCGCACGAAGATACATCTTCAAGAGTATATCGAGAGCCGAGATGATAATTGCGAAGCACTGTTTGTTACATTGAAGGCGCCTCATTCGCGCTTGACGATTGGTGGAGTTGAATCCCGCGTACGTGAAATTGGCAAGCAGTTGAGCATTAATAAGGTACATCCTCATAAGTTCCGGAGAACGCTTGCGACAAAGGCGATTGATAAAGGAATGCCGATAGAACAGTTGCAGCAGCTTCTCGGGCATAAACGAATAGATACAACACTTCAGTATGCAATGGTTAAACAAAGCAATGTGAAGCTGGCACATAAAAAATATATTGGATAGGTAAAGATTTATGAAAACGTATAGCTTTGATGATGTAGTAATTTTACACGATAAAGATCGAATTCCACTTTCTGCAATGGAAAGGCAGAAAAGGCAAGGGACATATCGTTATTATGGCGCACAAGGAGTTATCGACCATGTAGATAATTACTTGTTCGATGGGGAATATGTGTTAATTGCAGAAGATGGAGAGAACCTAAAATCTCAAACAAGATGTGGCTCAACTGGTGCATGGGAAATTTTGGGTTAATAATCATGCACATATTGCAACAACTACGAATGAGTGCCGGTTGAGATACTTCTATTATTTGATAAACAATAAAAATCTTTCTGAATATATTACTGGATCTGCTCAGCCAAAATTGAGTCAGGCAAGTATGAGGAAAATGAGTTTTGTTTTACCTAACATAAATACACAAGATAAGATTCTTGGAATTCTTGGAGGCATTGATGACAAGATCGAGGAGAATGAGAAAATAAACAAGAATTTAGAGCAGCAAGCACAGGCAATATTTGATAATATGTTTCCTAACATTTCAAATGGTTCTTGTACCATTGCTGACTACATAAAGCCCAAGCGTGGAAAAAGCTTGCTTTCTAAAAATGCAATTTTGGGCGATGTACCTGTAATTGCCGGAGGATTAGAACCCTCTACCTATCACAATGTAGCAAATACTCAATCGCCTGTACTTGCAATTTCGGCATCAGGTGCTAACGCAGGTTATGTAAGCTTATGGAATATCCCTATTTGGTCATCTGACTCGTCTTTTATTGATAGCTCAATGACAGGTAATGTTTATTTTTGGTATGTACTTCTAAAAAAACGCCAAAAAGAAATATTCGATGCTCAAACAGGTTCGGCTCAACCGCATATTTATCCTCAACACATTTCTTCTATGTCCATACCAAGTTTAGATGTTGAAGAAGTACATAGTTACACATCAATTGTTACACCGATTTTTGAAATGATGGGACAATACAAAGAGGAAAACACAATATTAGCTTCAACTCGTGATGTTTTATTACCAAAACTTATGTCCGGCGAGCTTGATGTCTCTGACATTAACCTTTAAGCTGCTAAATTCTTGTTTAATTTGAAACGGAGTAGAAATGAATGAAAAACACCCCTTCATAGAAGAGGAAGAGTATAATGTAGGAATAGAAACAAAGGAGTGGGACTTATGTCAGGATTTTATACCGAAGCGGACTACGAGAATTCAATCATCGAATTATTCCAGAACATGGGATACAGGTATGTCTACGCGCCGGATTTGGAGCGTGACTTCCGTAGTCCATTATATGAAGAAGAATTGCTATCCGCACTGCATAGACTGAATCCGACTATGCCGGAGGATGCTATTACGGATGCACTGTTCAAATTGAAGAATTTTGAGAACGCTGAACTTGTCCAGAAAAATGAACTTTTTATGGATTATCTTCAGCATGGAATCGAAGTCTGGTACTTCGTTAAGGGCGAGGAGCGCTCCGGTCTCGTCTATATTGTTGACTACAAAAATCCTGAAAATAACTCCTTTGTTGTAGCAAACCAGTGGACATTCATTGAAAACAGTAATAAGCGTCCGGATGTTCTTCTATTCTTAAATGGCCTGCCGATTGTACTTATTGAGCTGAAGTCGCCATCTCGTGAGGAAACAGACGCTTCCGAAGGATTCCTGCAGATCAGAAACTACATGCAGGAAATCCCGTCAATGTTTATCTATAACTGCATTTGCGTAATCAGCGATCATCTGACCAGCAAGGCCGGAACCATCACTTCCGGTGAAGATCGCTTCATGGAATGGAAAACAAAAGATGGCAGTTATGAAAATACGCAATACGCTCAGTTTGATACGTTCTTTGAGGGAATGTTTGAAAAAGAGCGCCTGCTGGACATCACCAAAAATTTCATCTGCTTCTCCAGTGAGGGATTGAAGAAGTTTAAGATTCTGGCTGGCTATCACCAGTATTTTGCAGTCCGAAAGGCTATTGAATCTACAAAAAACGCGACAGTAACTGATGGTAAAGGTGGCGTATTCTGGCATACACAGGGCAGCGGGAAATCTCTGTCTATGGTCTTTTATGCACACCTTCTGCAGGAAGCGCTGGACAGCCCAACTATCGTAGTAATTACAGACCGTAACGATCTTGATGATCAGCTTTACGGACAGTTTGCTAAGTGCAAAGATTTTCTGCGTCAGGAACCGGTGCATGCTACCTGCAGGAAATTGACAGAGACTTCAGGTAAGAATGATATAGGTTTGAAGGACTGGCTGGACGGTAGGCAGGCAAACGGCATCATTTTTACGACGATGCAGAAGTTTGAAGAATCATCAGAGCCGCTTTCAGAGCGCCGCAATATCATCGTTATGGCTGATGAGGCGCATCGTAGCCAGTACGGATTGAAGGAAAAAGTTGACGCCAAGACCGGCGAGATAAAGGTCGGAACGGCACGTATCATTCGTGACAGCCTTCCAAATGCTACATATATTGGGTTTACCGGAACACCTATAGCTGCAAAGGATAGAAATACCCGTGAGGTCTTTGGCGACTATATTGATATTTATGATATGACGCAGGCCGTAGAGGACGGCGCTACGAGACCGGTCTATTATGAGAGCCGTGTAATCAAGCTGAAATTTGATGAAGCTACACTTCATCTTATCGATCAGGAATATGATATCATGGCGAATAACGCTGATCCTGAAGTGGTTGAAAAGAGCAAGAAGGAGCTTGGACAGATGGAGGCTGTCCTTGGAAATGATGCTACTATAGATTCACTGGTTAATGATATTCTTGACCACTATGAGAATTGCCGTGCTGATCTCCTGACAGGAAAAGCAATGGTTGTTGCGTATTCCCGTGCAATCGCCATGAAGATTTATAATCGTATTCTTGAGCTGCGCCCAAGCTGGAAAGAAAAGGTCAAAGTCGTAATGACCGAGGGCAATAAAGATCCGGAAGAGTGGCGTGCTGTTATTGGAAACAAGCGCTGCAGGGATGAGCTCGCTAAGGAATTCAAAGACAATAATAGCGAAATGAAGATTGCCATAGTCGTTGATATGTGGCTGACCGGATTTGATGTTCCTTCTCTTGCAACAATGTATGTTTATAAACCGATGCAGGGCTATAACCTGATGCAGGCCATTGCTCGCGTCAATCGTGTCTTTCAGGATAAAGAAGGCGGCTTGATTGTTGACTACGTTGGCATTGCATCAGCCTTGAAGCAGGCCATGAATGACTATACAGCTCGTGATAAAAAGAACTATGGTGATACCGATATCGCCAAAGTAGCTTATCCGAAGTTTCTTGAGAAGCTGTCCATTTGCCGCGACCTGTTCCACGGATATGACTATTCCAAATTTACGAACGGCACCGATCTTGAACGCTCGAAGGCTATCACCGGCGCGGTTAACTTTATTGTAGGAACCGACAAAGAAAGAGAACGCGAAGACTTCATCAAAGAGGCATTGTTGTTGCATCAGGCGTTGTCTCTCTGTTCATCGCTGGTAGAACGTGACCTACGCATTGAGGCGGCATTCTTTGAATCTGTCCGCGTGCTAGTGATGCGACTAATGAATCAGGGTGAGGGTAAGAAGATATCTCTGCCGGAAATGAACGCTCGTATCAATGAACTTCTGAAATCCAGCATTAAGAGCGATGGTGTTATCAATTTATTCTCCGATGTTAAAGAAGAATTCTCCCTGTTCGATCCTAAATTTCTTGAGGAAATCTCAAAGATGAAGGAGAAACCTTGCCGTTGAACTTTTGAAAAAGCTGATTGCAGAGCAGGTACAGATATATAGATGCACGAATGTGGTAAAGTCTGAGAAATTCAGTGAAATTATTCAGGGGGTCATGAACCGGTATCTGAACGGAATGCTTACCAATGAGGAGGTCATTGAAGAACTTCTGAAAATGGCAAAGCAGATTCGTGATGCACATGAAGCCGGGGATGAGCTTGGCCTCTCTGAAGATGAGTTGGCATTCTATGATGCCCTTACCAAGCCGCAGACGATTAAGGACTTCTATGAAAATAGTGAGCTGATAGCTATAACAAAAGAACTTACAGAGGCACTCCGCAAGAACCGTTCCATAGATTGGCAGAAGCGTGATTCGGCGCGTGCAAAGATGCGCATGATGATTAAGAGACTCCTTAAGAAACATAAATACCCGCCGGAGGGCATGGATGATGCTGTTGCTACGGTAATGCTTCAGTGCGAGCTATGGACAGACAATAATGATATGGAGAATCAAGAGGTATACTATACACTTCCATTAGAGGGTAAAGTACAGGATTTTCAAATGGTCGCGGACAAGTCTGATTTATACAAGATTAAGGAGGACTAAATATGGCAGTGCCAAAATATTATAATTTGATGAAGTTTAAAATGGTGGCTCTTAAAGAAGGAACGTGGTGTATGGAAAGTATTTGAAAATAACTAATAATATGGATTCTGCAATTTAAATAATAACTGTAGCAGAAGCAGAACAATTCACATGATAACGGCATATTTTATCTTTGGATATTAAAAAACTATAAGAGGGATCAAGATGTTGAGAAGGTGGATACTTAATACTTTTTTTAAAAAAGAGCTATTAGAAATATGCAATGACTATCAACGTGCATTAAGGACGATTGAAATAAATGCGAATAAGAAAGCCATTATGATAGAGCTTGTTCATAGCATCTTAGAAGAAAAGAATCATGTTATTGTTGGAAAAGGCGTTAACAAAATGAAAGAACAGGTTTTAGTTGTACAACGGGTTTTTAATAATGATATCTGTTTTATGTTGTATAGTGAACGCTATAGGGCTATTAATCATCCAAGAATTATGGCATCATATGTGTCATGTTACGGAGAGGAGCCTTATATCAAAATCGATGATATATTGGCTGAGGATGAAAATGTGGGAAACGGCTCGATATTGATGCGTTACTTTATTGAGTATTGTAAAACCACTGATGCAAAGTATATATGTGGTCAACTTTCATCGGTTGATAAGGGACACTTTGATTGCTTGGAACATTTTTATAAAAAACATGGTTTCAGTGTAGTGTTCACACCTGAACGTAGCTCTGGCTCCATTAAATATATATTAGCGGAAGATACAACAGAATCGAAAACGTGAATATTAGAATGGCAAAACAGGATATTGGAAGAAGAAAGTAGGATATTGCTTACCTAAAACAGGACATTGATAATATTTTAAAGTATAACCAATAAGCTATATCCCGAAACTTCATCTGCTGTATTCGAAGGGAATATGTGTATGGGTGTTATTATTGATGAGTCTATTATTAAATGTGTGCGTGGAGTATATGGAATTTTCATAGAAAAAGATGGCAATAGAATATGTGAATATGTAGGGAAAAGTGAAGAGGTTCCAACACGTGCCGAATATCATAAGAATAAGATTGAGAGTGGAACGCACATTAAAGTGTTAGTAAATACAAATAAAGATTCGAAAGCAAAAATTATAATTGCTGTCTTGGAAGATGTTCCTTATGTATTCGATAATTATTATAAAGATGCTCAACGCTTAGCAAGCGCTGAAAACTATTGGATAGATAAGTACCAAGGAATGGGGCAATGCTTACACCAGGTACCTGAAGGAAAGAGACCATCATTAGTAAGTTGGGAAAAATTGAAGATTAGAGCGTCAAAAGCCAAATTTAATCATATTAAGAATTGTCCATTTTACAGAAGCTGATGTCTGGGGAAACTGTGACTGGACAGACGAGGACAAGATAAATAAGAAGATTCAAGAAATTGCCGAAGATGTCAAGAAGGACGAGCGCTAGCATAATGCCCGTGATGAGAGTGAACGAGCCACATGGGAGGCTATTCTCCGCAACATGTCCTGCACCATACGGAGCTAAGAAGGAGGACTAACGATATATGAAAGGTTCAGAATGCAAATTTGTTAAATACATGGAGGGTTCCGATAAACGCTTTGTTATCCCTGTGTACCAGAGAAATTATGACTGGAAGACCGAGAACTGCAAGCAGTTGTACGATGACCTTGTAAATTATCAAGGGAGACAGGAAGAGCCACTTTTTCGGAAGCCTTGTTTCCGTTTACAATCCGGAAGGCCATAATGAGGAGTTCTTGGTCATCGATGGCCAGCAGCGCCTTACGACAGTTTCGCTACTGTTCCTTGCCATGTATAACCTGATTGATAAGGGTGTCATTGTGTCGGAGACTGCTAATCTAAAGCAGCGTATTTTTGAAGAATATCTAGTGGACAAGTGGAAAACGGAGGATACCCGTATCAAGCTCAAGCCGATAAAGAATGACCAGACGGCTTTTGGGAAGTTGTTCACTGATCCGACAGAGCATATCCGTGAGTCCAATCTGACGGTGAACTACGATTATTTCTATGACCGGATTCAGAAGCAGGAAATCACCATCGACCAGCTTTATGATGCGATATGCTGTTTGGAGATTATAAACATCCGGCTGGATATGGATGATAATCCGCAACTCATTTTTGAGAGTCTGAATTCGACCGGCCTTGATCTCAGCGAGGGTGACAAAATCAGAAACTATATTCTGATGGGATTACCTCACAAGGAACAGGAGGACTATTACGAGAAATACTGGAATAAGATCGAGGTCTGTACGAAATATGATGTGAGCGCTTTCATTCGGGATTACCTGAGTGTAAAGCAGCAGGCCATCCCTCAGCAGAAGAAAATTTATATCAATTTTAAAGACTTCGTGGAAATCGGAAAGATTGAGACTGAACTGCTTCTTGCGGAGATGCTGTCCTATGCCAAACACTATCAGATTCTCCTTGATGGCAACTCTGGCATTGCATCTCTTGATGCTTGCATTGATCGACTAAATCGTTTGGAGACGACGGTAACAAGACCGTATTTCCTGGAAGTACTGCGTCTCTATAGCGAAAATAAACTGACGCTGTCACAGGTCACGGAGATTTTCTTGACGACAGAAAACTATCTGTTCCGCAGGACGATGTGTGACCTGCCGACAAATGCTTTGAATAAAATTTTCCTCATGCTGCACCGGGAAATCGTCCGGTACGACGGCACCGAGAATGACTATGTCGAGAAGCTTAAGTATGCACTTCTTTCAAAGAAGGAGCGTGCCCGCTTCCCGGACGATGTGGAGTTTAAGGCGGCATTTGAGGAACGTCCAGTGTATCAGATGAATAGCAAGAATAAAATTTACATTCTTGAGCGCTTCGAGAACTTTGGCACTTCGGAGGATAAGGATGTATATCGTCACTGTGATGATGGCACCTATTCGATTGAGCACATCATGCCTCAGCGTCTGACACCGGTATGGCAGAAGGAGCTGGGTGATGACTATGAGCGGATACATGAGCTGTGGTTGCATCGCATGGCAAATCTTACGCTGACGGCCTATAACTCGAAGTATAGTAATAGTACTTTCACCGAGAAGAAAACAATGCAGAATGGTTTCGATGACAGTGGTATCCGCATGAACACTTGGATAGCCAAGAAGGATAAGTGGACGCTGGCGGAGCTGGAGGCGCGAAGCGAATATCTTATGGGCAGGGCTCTGTCGATCTGGGCAGCACCTGTCGTAGAATATAAACCAGAAGAAAAGCAGTTAGACACATATACGCTTGAAGATGAGGGCGAGCTGACTGGACGCCTGATTGCCAAATTCACCTTTAAGAACACTGAACAGCCGGTAACAAGCTGGGTTGAGATGTTCCAGAAAGTTATTCAGATTCTGTATGCTGAGGACAAGGCTATTATCACAAAGCTGGCCATATCGAAGGAGGAAAACATCGCTCTTCATTTCAACATGAATCCGGATGCGTTCACTAAGTCGCTGGAAATTGGCGACGGCATCTATGTGTGGACAAACACCAATACACAGAGCAAGCTGTCTGTCCTGAGCCGTCTCTTCAAACTGTATGATGAAGATCCGGCAGACTTGGTATTTTACCTGCGCGACGAGAATGAAGACAATTCAGATGAACCGGGCAGCCGCTCTGAGCTTCGTAGGAAATATTGGACATACGCACTGCCAATTATACAGAAAGCACATGGTGAGGATGGTTCCTTTTCCAATGTTAATCCATCGAGGGATAATTGGATTAACGGCTTCTTTGGTATTGGTGGATTTTGTCTGTGCTGTGTATCAAACTATGATGTAGCGAGAGCAGAGGTTGTCTTTGGTAGAGGAAATAAACAGGAAAATAAGGACGCCTTCGATAGTCTTTACACTCATAAAGACGAAATCGAATCAGCTCTGGGAACTACGTTGCAATGGAACCGTGGCGATGACATTAAGTCGTCTAAGGTATTTATTCAGTTGAGTAACGTCAGCATCGAGAACGAGACCGATTGGCTCCAGATGGCAAACTTTCAAGCTGACTGGACGAAGAAGTTCTACGATGTGATTGTGCCGTATATCAAAGCCTAATGAGGGGTACAGGAAACTGTCAATGCAGAGCTTTTGAACTGTGTCGATGATGCTTAGATGGGGCTAGAATTAAGCATTTTAAGGTTTTCCTACACAATTTAAGGATAGCTATACTTTTTAAGGATTACCCTTTAGGGGTTTGGAAAGGAGGCACAGCCGGAATGAGCATAGCAATAGCAAGAGCGTATCTGAGTAATTTCACAGGCCGGATTGCGTCTGCCAGATGCCACAAAAGCCCTGAAATCAGGCTTTTTCATGGGTATTGGAATACATTTGCCGGAAAAGCACATTGTATTAAAGATAAGGTCTTGTTAGATGAGACCTGCGGAAGCAAGCGTAGGCTTTTCAATGAACGCATATAATAAAATTGAAAGCTACGATCGTTTGATGGAATTTGGAAAGAGGCATCTGAATGATGTTTTTATATTGGATGGTGTCCAAAGAGTAAGCGCCAGAGATAAAATCCTGCGTGAGATTATTTCTAACCTGCTTATGCACCGTGATTTTTCCAGCGGATATATACCGAAACTCGTCATTGAGAGGGATAAGATTACAACAGAAAATGCCAACCTTGCACATGGACACGGAAACCTGAATCTGAAAACATTCAGGCCATTTGCAAAGAATCCGCCGATAGCAAAGGTTTTCCGAGAGATTGGACTTGCGGATGAGCTTGGAAGTGGTATGAGAAACAGCTATAAATACACGAAGATGTATTCTGGCGGAGAGCCTGTATTTACAGAGGCAGATATTTTTTTGACAGTGATTCCCCTTTCCGAGGCGGCAACGGCTACAGTCGGACCGACTGAAGATTTTGCTCCAAGGGAACAAGATAAGGAGCAAGTAAAGGAACAAGATAAGGAGCAAGTCACAGTACAAGATCTTATTCAATTTTGTTCTATACCTCGTAGTAGGAAAGAAATGCAAGAATTTATGGGGGTGGCCGGTAGAAGAAACTTTCAGAAAAATATATTAAACCTTTACTTGAGGCGGGGAAGATTAAAATGACGATACCGGATAAGCCAAACAGTAGGAACCAAAAATATCAAAAAGTGAATAGTGAAGGAAAGGGACACGTAAGTTTAGTAACGAAAGACGAATGGGAAAACCTCATCACGCTATATACACCGTCTTTGGAAGATCTTTGGTTTCGGCAGAAGATGATGGCAGATACGGAAACCATGTCATATAACCAAGCATGGGGAGGTATAATTCCTTTTCCTAAAGAAGAGTGGAATAGCTGGTATGATTACTGGATTGTAAAGCACGAAGGTAAACGTTATTACAGATATTTAAAGGATAACGCCGGTCATTTTATTGGAGAGATTGCCTATCATTACGATAGTGATCGAAAGCTTTATCTCGCAGATGTCATAGTCTATGCTCCATATAGAAAAAAAGGCTATGGCGCTATTGGATTGGATTTGTTGTGCAATGCTGCTAAACAAAATGGTGTAAAACTGCTCTATGACGATATCGCCATAGATAATCCGGCAATCCCAATGTTTCTACAGAATGGATTTAGGGAAGAATACAGAACACACAAATTTATCATGCTCAAAAAAGAACTGTGAAGATAGGTCTCTCGTTTTTTGGGGAATTTTTTTAGTCCCTATGGAATTCCGAGGCTTAGCGCGGAGTATTTGATTAAATTAAGAGAGGCATTACTGAGAAAATCATAGAAATTTGTATTTTATTAAAAAGAATGGTAAGTTATATATAAGCTCCCGAGAAATTAATAAAGAATCTTGAGGCAACAGTAGTTTGATTTGGAGGAATCTGTGCAATTGAAGTGGCGAATATAGCTGGAATAGTGGCTTGTTTAAGAGTTAGGATGGTGAGTAAAGATGAAAGAAGAATATAAAAAAGCTATCTTCGTTTTAGTGGTTTGTGCCATCGGGACTATTATAATATGTTTTATACCTTCTTTTTTCCGATGATACATTCAACAATTTTACAGTATTCGCTTAACGAATAATCGAATAAAAGAAGTAGTTTATAAGAAGTCCTTTTCAAGGGGGTATTATGCAATTTGCGCATAATACCCTCTTTTGCAACACTGCTGGACATGATAGATGCTTCAGAAGTCAGAGAAGACGATGAAAATTATAAGAATCCGATAGACAGGCTTTTTGAGGAATTGGAAAAGAAAGAACCAAGGCACTTTGCTGCAAAGCAATACAAGAAACACAAGCTTGCAGCCGGAGGCTAGACTAAATAGAGAGACATCTGCTATAAGACTGTGATTTTGATTAATACAATAGGAATGGAACAGAAAACGAAGCAAGATCATAATGCCTTATCTCGCTTCGTTTTTTCTTTTCGATGTATTGATGAGATTATTTTTTTCTAGATGTTTTGTTGATGCCTTTTATAAGTGAAAAAATGCCTAGTATAGCAATAATAATTCTCCATACTATACCTGAAATCCCAAACATCATAGGTAATGGAACTATTGCACTAACTACTAGAATAATTAATCCAACGGTTATCAATAAAATAGCTTTCATAACAACACCTCAAATTACATCATTTAACAGTAATCTTTATAGAAGGAGAATTGAGGGTTTCATCAAAAGAAGCACCTACCGGAAAACCTCCAATACTTAATCCGATAAACCAAGTTCCAGTTACAGAAAATTTCGCTTTTTTTCCACCAAGAGGGCTACCGGATCCTCTTCGATAAGTCCATATGGTGCCAACAATACCTGTCATATAGGAATCTTTAACAATTCTTTCTTGTATATCACTAGCTCATAGATGCATTTTGTCATACTAAATCGTGAAAGTCAAATTCGGTGCTGTATATTTAATCTTAAGAAAAGTATACTGCAAGGCAAAATAACATAAGAGATGTAGAGTAATAGTTTGGAAGAATTTTAAAACAATACATACATTCTGATTTTGACATAGATATAGAAATTGTGTATATTTAATGGGCGGATTATAGTTTGTGTTTATAATATTTGGGAGATATAAGGTGTTAAAAAGAATTTTAAATATATCATTGGCTTATGTGGGAGTTGTTATTGGAGCTGGATTATCTTCCGGACAAGATTTGATGCAATACTTCGTTAGCTTTGGTAAATGGGGGATTATAGGAACCATTGTTCTTGGTATCATAAGTGTAGTTTTTGGTAAAATCATTATTACTTTAGGGAGTTATTATCGATCGAATGATCACTTTGAAGTTCTTTCTCAAATAGCCGGACCGATTACGAATAAAATTCTTGATATTGCTTTAATCATTTCCTGCTTTGTAGTCGGATTTGTTATGATTGCCGGAGCCGGTTCAAACCTTAATCAGCAGTTCGGTCTTCCCTTTTGGGCAGGAGGATTATTGTGTGCGGTACTAGTAATCGTTGTCAGCTTTCTTGATTTTGAAAAAATCACAAGTGTGCTTGGAATATTTACTCCTATGGTTTTTATCATGATTATGATTATTGCAGTCTATACTTTTACAAATCGGAGCTTTTATTTCGATGAATTAGAAGCTATTTCAGCTACTATTCATTCCCCGATGCCAAATGTATGGGTTTCTTTATTAAACTACTTTGCACTCACTGCTATGACGGGTGTGTCTATGGCATTTGTATTAGGTGGATCCATTATGAGAATTGGAGTTGCCGAAAAAAGTGGTCTTTTAGGTAGATTCGTAGTTAGTATAATTATTACTGTTGCTACCTGTATTTTATATGCAAATGTTAAGCTCGTTTCCACTGTTGATATTCCTATGCTAGCGATTGCAGAACAGATTCACCCGGTATTTTCACTGGTATATGCTCTTACTATTTTTGGTCTTATATTTAATACTGCCTTCAGTTTATTCTATGCCTTAGCAAAACGCTTTTCTTCCGATAAGCCCAAGCGTTTCTATCCTATTCTGATTGGCGCAGTAGTGATAGGTTATGGATTATCCTTTATGGGCTTTAAATCGTTAGTATCTGTTATGTATCCGCTTTTAGGATATATTGGCTTTTTAATGTTATTCATCTTGGCTATTGCATGGGTAAAAGAAAGGTCAAATATTATAGGGGAGAAGCACCTGAGACGAAAAATGATTCAACTTATCACTAAAAAGTATGATGACAATCAAGAATATACTAAGGGGGATAGAGAAAAATTTCATCAGCTGGGCGAAGATTCCATTGTTGATACGCAGAGTATCAAGAGTGACATTAAGGATCTTGTTAAAGAGGAATTTAACGATGATACAAGATAAACAATAGAGGGTTTTGTGCATTGAGTATGGGTTTTTCTTGGATTACACAATCACGTTGATAGATAGGCGTTTTTGTGATAAAATTTAATAAGTTTTTGAGCAGAATGCTGAAAACTGAAGAATGATATAGGAGGTATTTCGCAATGAAGACTATCAAGTTGACATGGAAGGCAAAGAAGGCTAAGAATAGCGCTCGTGTTAACCAGATGTATTGCTTCAAGAGCTGCGAAAAGAACCAGAACTAATATAAGATGGCCTAACCGGTTGGTCATATATATTGTTTTTGTTCTTGCGCAAGTATCAAAGGTGATATATTTAATACGAAGAATCACCAGTGAAGAATGCAGAGCAGTAGCACGACATAAGTCGTGCTACTTTTTTATTATAGGGAGAAATATGGGACCATTATTTGAAGAAGAGGAAGTTGAAGAAGAAGTAGATTTAGACAAGAGATTTCAATTTCCGAAAGATGTTGTTATAAAAAAATTCGAGGATAAAAATCTCGTTATATATACAGAAGGTGTTTTGTGGCTTGTTCTTGATGATTGTGAATTAGAGATTTACAAAGAATTGAGTAACGGTAAAAGCATTCAAGAAGTGCTTGAAATATTTGATGAAGAAAATGTTGTCACAGTTCTTTCTCAGATTGAAGCAAAACAGTTTGAGCATCCTGTTGTGGCCCATTCTAATGAAAAAAATATATATATTTATTTGACCAACAACTGTAATGAGCGCTGTAAGCATTGCTATATGTATGCTGGTGATATCAAAATAGAAGAAATGCCAACTGAAATATGGAAAGAAGTATTATCCGAATTTAAAAGGTGTGGTGGGCATGGAGTCACTTTTACAGGTGGAGAAGTGACAGTATATAAAGGATATGAAGTCTTATTGCGACATGCTCATGAACTTGAGTTAAATGTGACGGTACTTACCAATGGAATTCTTTGGAATGATAAATCCATCAAAGAATGTGGACCATATATAGATGAGGTACAAATAAGTATCGATGGTTATGATAAAGAGTCTTACTATAAGGTTCGCCAATTTGACGGTTTTGAAAAAGCAATTTCTACGTTAATTACGTTTAGCCGATTAGGAGTAAGAGCATCAATGGCGGTTACGCCATTGTATGAAGATCTTGAAGAATTTATACACAATTTGAGCCATTTGCAAAAAGTATTATTGAGGAATATCCAGAAATATATATTCGATTTAATCTAGAATTGCTTGATGGAAGAGATGTTCGTAAGACACAAATTGGAAATGCAGAATATAGGAAAAATATAAGAAATTTGGTAGAACGACTGTATCCTAACTACTACCTTGAAACATTTCCTTTGAACTATGAAGGCCATATTATCCGAAAGAATTGTGGCTTTGGAGAGATTGCAATTGCAGCAAATGGAGATGTATTTTGGTGTAATAGAATTCATGAATTAACAAGTAGATGGAATATTAGAACATCAAAATTCGAAGATATCCTTAGCGCGTCAGATAAAATTAAATTGACAACTGATGTGAAGCATTCATCAGCATGTATGAAGTGCGATATAAAGTATATTTGTGGAGGCGATTGCAGGATGAATTATGAAGGTATTTCTGATGCAGATTCGCATGAAGGAGTGTGGACAAATACATGTCCAAAAGGAACAAAAGAAAACATATATAGAAAGATGGTTCTAAGTAATGAGTATTTTTACGTAGATCTTGACGAGGAGTAATAAATTGGCTGATTTAATCATTAACATAAATCTTGATGAGAGCCGAAAGAAACAGGGATTAGTGATTGAAACATATGAAGGAACAATCCCCCATTTAAAGAGTAGGCAGTTTTCGGGGCAGTTAAGGAACGTGAACTTGTCCTCTGTTTCCTATGCAGATAATTTGAGTTCGGCAGACCTGCAAAATATCAAGAATGTATTTAATGATCCAGCAAATACACAGATTAGTAAAAATCAATATATCTTTTCGACAAGTCGCCTACCGTATTTAAAAACAATGGTCGAGCATGGGTGCATCTTTTGTAAAGACAAACGTAAGACACCGATGTTTGAGCTAGAACAGTTAGTACTTAACTCTGGAAATAGTAATCTTGAATGCATACATGGCTTTTCGGCATTTCAAGATGGTACGATATTGTTTATAGATTATGAAGAAAATAAAGCTGAGCATGTGGGGGATGAAATTCTTCCACTGTTCTATGTGGATGTATCGTCTGAAGACTACTATTCTGAACTGTTTTTTGATTATGGCAATGATTTAGTTAAAGCAGATGACAAAGAAATTCTGTTGATCAATGAGTCGAAATATAGGAATTATGGCTTTGAAAAGGAAATTATTGCTTTATTAAAAGAATGTCATTGGAAAAATGCTGTAAAAGAAGGCTTTTCATACTTTGGGAAAGATATTACTGAAGATATGCGGAAGTTAGAAATAGCAGGGGTACGCTTATTTACTAACAGTCGAAAGCGTATTAGTGTGGCTAATTTTGAAAATATTCATATTGGATATGGACTGGATTGGTTCGAAATCAGCGGGGCAGTGAAGGCCGGAGAAACGGAAATCTCGTTAAGTGAATTGATCGATTTTAGAAAAAGAAAGGAACCCTGGACAGAATACAATGGACAAGTAATCTTTTCTCCATCCGCCTTAAAACAGATGGGAAAGAGTGCAATAGAAAAAGATGGTAATAATCTAAGAATTTCCAAGGAGGACATATTAAGCGCTCTTGAGATTGCAGATTTCTTTGGAGAAAAAAACATAGATGCATTTGATCAACTGTATGATTATCAAGATATTGATTTACATCTATCGGAGTTCTTAGATAAAACATTACGTGATTATCAAAAGACTGGTGTTCGCTGGTTACTTTCATTACGAAAGAACGGATTTGGCGGATGCTTGGCAGATGATATGGGACTTGGTAAAACACTGCAGGTTATATCGTATTTATCTGATGAATCACAAGAGGATACGAAAGCCCTTATCGTTGTACCTAAAACGTTGATTGAAAATTGGAATCGTGAGTTTAGGAAATTTGCGCCAAAAATAAGTACATATGTGTATCATGGAAGCGGACGAGACCTTTCAGATGCATTAAAATGTCGAGCGATAATTACAACTTATGGAACTTTATTAAATGATATTGGATTATTGAATGAGTGCAACTTTGATCATCTTATAGTTGATGAAGCTCAAAATATTAAGAATCCGAGGAGTAAAGCATACAGAGCCATCAAAGCTATCAATGCTAAAACTCGGATTATTATGACGGGAACTCCACTTGAAAATAATATACAAGAATACTGGGGATTGATGAAAATCGCCAACCCAACGGAACTGACTTATAAGACAGTAATGAATGGTTTGACAGATGATCAAATAATTGAAAAAGTAAGGAGGCTCACAGGACCATTTTTACTTAGGCGTTTTAAGAAGGATGTCTTAGATGATCTTCCGGAAAAAGAAGAACAGATAATTTTCTGTTCCTTTGATGAGGAGCAAAGAAATCTGTATCAAAACATGCTAAAGTCAATAAGAAATGAAATTGATCGTAAGGCAGATAGATATGAAATGAAATCAAACTCCATTGTATTAAGTGGGTTAATGTACTTGCAGGAGATTTGTTGTCATCCAAGGCTTATTCCTAAGGAGTACAATTCCAATATGTGCTCTGAATCAGCCAAATTAGATCAATTGTTATTGATGCTGGATGAACTGTATGCGTCTGGTCATAAAGTGGTGATTTTTAGTAGATTCACACGAATGCTTGAAATTATAAATAAGGAACTTATAAAAAAACATTTTAATATTTTTTATTTAGATGGTGGTACTAGAGACAGGCAGAGTGTAGTCGATAATTTTGAAAATAGTGTAGAAGGTGTTTTTTTGATTAGTTTGAAAGCAGGAGGCGTTGGTTTAAATTTAGTGTCTGCTGATACAGCTATTATTTATGATCCATGGTGGAATCCCGCTGTTGAAAAACAGGCTGAGGATCGTATATATCGTATTGGACAAAAAAATAAAGTTACAGTTTTTAAGTTAATAGCAGCAGATACAATAGAAGAAAAGGTCCAGGTTTTACAAGAAACAAAGAAAAAATTGTTTGATGATGTGATAGAAGGACACGATATACCACAGAATATTACGATGGAAGATATTCGAGGTTTACTATACTAAGCTAATAATGAGTTGATTTGAGGGAGCATGGTTTACTGCCATGCTCCTTTTGCGTGTCAGAATGACACGTATATTGTGTCAACCGTGATACAGAACATTTTGTTTTGATAAATTAAGATAAATAGTGTCAGACAGATACAGAAAGCAGCGCTGCTTCAGTATCCACAAATCATTCGAAAGGAGTGACCACATGGAGACTGAAGTGATTTATCAAAATGGATTTCAGGAGCAGTACTTCCTGGCAGATTCGAAGGGCAAGATAGAGATTATCTTTGCCAATTATATTTCTTTCCAGCATCAGCTCAGCGGGATTGAGGATGGAATTAAACTGGACATTAAGGTGGATCAGGATTTCAAGTTTTGGCAGAACAAAGGAGATCTGGGAATCAGAGTTCAGACCTCTGATAAGTCAGATCCGACTGCAAGAGAAGCTATTAGAAATGTTGAGCTGGATCGGGCCTTTGATGAGAACGACATAGAGCGTGAATTGGAGAAGACCTGTACACCGGATCTTTTTAGGAATCAGCTGAGAATGCTCAGCTCGATGAAAGATGATTACCAGGTAATCAAGATGGTGATTGCTACGCTATCCTTCAAGGATTGTGAAACCTTGAATGCCTACTTTGATTATCAGAAGCAGCATATCAAGTTTGGAACTGTAGCAGAAGAGAAAGAAATCCTTGTTTCTTCTATCTACCAGAAGTTCTGGAGAGTAAAGCAAGGTTAAGAAAAACGCTATTGATAAGTTTGATCGTAAATATGGGAGGATAACAGCAGGAGAGCACGTAAGAGAGTTGAATTAACAAGAGAACAGGGCAAGAAGTATGTGAAGTATGACGAGGGTGCAGCCCTCTATAGCATGGGACTCAATACATTCCAGAGATTAGCAAAGGAAGCCCAGGCAACTGTTAGAGTTGGAAGATCCGTTTGGGTGAATCTGGATCTCTTTGAGAAATACTTCCAAACATTTGCAGAGTTCTAATCAAAGACAACCGAAGATAACCGGAAACCCAGCATACATGCACAAAGATACGGAAAAATATAATACTCATACACTTTGTCCATAAACTTTGTTATACTAGAATCATAAATTAGTTTTTTCATACCGTAGTAATAGCCAAGGAGAAATAGAACTTGACTTAAATCTACAGTATGAGAAAAAGAACACTTGAGCGATTGAGACATCTAAAGGAGGATTTATGTTTGAACAGGTAAAATTAGACTATGCTTTTGATGCTTTAGAGCCCCACATTGATACTTTAACCATGGAGACTCATTACGGAAAGCACCATGCAGCATATACGAAGAACTTTAATGAAGCAGTGGATAAAGCAGGTCTTGGCGATAAATCTGTAGAAGACATTCTATCTTCTCTGCCTTCTGTATCTGATGAAGCCTTAAGAAATACTTTGCAGAACAATGGTGGCGGGTATTACAACCATAATTTATATTTTTCTATTCTGAGCCCGAAGAAAGACACAAAACCCAGTCCGGCCTTGGAAGAAGCTATTCGGAGAGATTTCGGTTCTCTTGAGAAGCTGATAGAGACTTTGCAGAATCTGGCTTTAGGACAGTTTGGATCAGGCTGGGCATTCCTTTCCGTAGATAAGGAAGGAAAGTTATATGCGACCAAGGCGGCAAATCAGAATAATCCCTTTATGGAAGAGGGAAAGCATGCTCCAATATTGGCTTTGGACGTATGGGAGCATGCTTATTACCTTAAGTATAAGAATTTAAGAGGAGATTATATAAAGAATTTCTTTGAAGTTTTGGATTGGGAGAAGGTAAGTAAAAATTACGAAAATTTTAGATAAATAGAGATTAGGCATTCTCATTTGAGATGTCGCTCTAAACCCTTTTTGGAAGACGATAGAACTTTAACTCTATCGTCTTTTTGGTAGTTAAAAAAAGAAAATGATAAAGAAATTCAAAACTATGTTTTGGAAAAGTTTGGGTTTAAATTCGTATAGCTTGACGATAAAAGGAGAAGAGGATACTATCAAAGAAAAGATTTTCAATAAATTCATAACATTACCCATGAGTTCTCCAAATAAGGTTTTCCTTGCAACTTATAGAACTGAAAGCTTTTAGAAAATTAGCTCTCGCTCTTTCAATTCTGTAGATTGCAGAGTTTATTTTACCGTTTTGCAAATCTCTGCGGTTTTAACTAAGTTCATTCCTGCTCCCGGGTCTCAGCTTCTCGCAGGACACGCTGTATGATGGCGGTCATATTTCTTGGGGGTAGAATCAAAAATATAAATAATTAAACAATGAGAGTTGCGTGCTAAGGTGTTTGGTACAGTAAATACTGTGGTGTATGTAAAAATCTTTCCATGGAGATTTCTGGATGAATATGATATTAATGCCATTCGTGCAAATATTGCTTTGGATATGGTTTCTGGGATGTACGATTACATGGCGCTTCGGGAAACGAATTCTTGTTGAAGGAATGGGAATGCAGAGCGCAGAGTTTGCCATGCTTTGCCTGTATAGCATAGGACTGATTAGTTATCGTTTTTTTCAGCCTACAGGTAAATGGATTTTGTTCACGATCCTTGCATTGTGGTTAACGATTCAGTTTTTTTGCCATTGGTATTACACCATCTTTGGTGCCTCCGAAAGAAAACTGAAGGGGTACAATGCATGCTTTAAAGGCACGATAAGGCTCATTCCTATGAGTGAAAAACGCGTGATACCGGACTTGTATCATATTGTTCTTCATATATTGATATTATTAAACGGCATACTTTGTTTTCTATCCCGACATCCCGGTTAAAATTGTTTCAATCTGAACTCCTGTTAACACCAATCAAGGAGGCGGGATGTCGGTTGCCCTTTAATTATCCGATTCCGTTTATCAGATATATGCTTCAGGTTATTTTGGCTTCTTATACAGAACTTGAAGAGCGCGTCGGATTAATATGAATGAAAATGGAAATGGTAGCACTATATGACATTAATGTTCGTACAATCAACTAGCATATTAAGAAAATTTATTCTGATGCAGCGCTTGACCAATTACATACTTTGCTCAACAGGAATAGGAGGGATTAACAATGGCATTGCTGACGCTTAAAGATGTATCCTATTTACGAAGGAACGCACAACGGAATTTGTAACATTTCTTTTGAGGCAGAGAAAGGAGATTTTATTGCTGTTGTTGGCAAAAATGGAGCCGGAAAAAGCACTTTACTTAATCTATTATCCGGAATTTATACACCCCAACAGGGAAGCCTTACTTGTTCACCCAAGCTTACTTATCATGATTTAGGCATAAGCCCGCAAAAGCAATCCATTGATTGGTATTTAAATGTGCGAGATAACATTATGCTTGGAGCTGTATTGACCGGTCTTTCTAAGAAAGAATCACAGGCGGCAACGGATTCTATCTCTGAAATTCTTGATCTTACAGATTTCTATACCCGTTCCCCCGATTCACTATCCGGCGGACAACAACAAAGAGTTCAAGTTGCACGTGCTTTAGTTCATAAGCCTGAAATAATGATTTTGGACGAACCAACCGCCGGTTTGGATTACCGTTACTCCCATGGACTATTCGAATATTTGAAAGAGAAATGTTTTGATGAAAAGAAACTGGCTCTTGTTTCATCGCATGATTTGGGAATGCTGGAAGATTACTGCAATAAAATTCTATTTCTAAATCAAGGTCAGCAGTTTTACTTTGGTAGTATGCGGGATTTTTTAAGCGCTCAGCAATTGACAAGGGAAATCGACATTTCCTTCTCCGGAGAAATTAGCGACACGCTCCAAAAGGAACTGATTGACCAAGGAGCTAAGTTTGAAGAGCAAACAGTAAGTTTCATCGAGTCTTCTGTAGACTTGAACTGCATTATTGGAAAGCTTTTAGCCGAAGTATCGATTACCAGTATTAGTGGTGAACGCTTGGGTCTTAAGGAAATCATGATGCAAGAGGAGGCGACAGAAAATGCGTAAATTTCAAATGTATATTAAGCGTGGGCATCTCGGGCTAAAGGGTTTACCCATAATGGTCAATAATGAGTTGAAAGCACTTTGGTCCAACAAACAAATTATCTATAGTAGTTTGATTTCCCCTATTCTATATTTCTTATTTTTATTCTGTAGGTATTCAAGCTACATTTGGAGATATATCCTTCAACGGAACGACTGTAAGTTTTCTTTCCTATTCTTTAATCGGTATTTTTTTGCCATGTCGTTATTTAAAGAAATGTACCAATGCGTTTATCGCATGATAACGGACAAGCGTTGGGGACTTTTTAAGCTTAAAGATTCTTAACGGCATTCATCCGGCAATTTATATACTCGGAATTGCAAGCTTTCCAATCGTAGGAGTTGTCATTCAAGCTAGCATTTTATATATTCTTTCCTTTTTTTGTTGGTGGATCTTTTTTTCACTTTATAGATTTTTGCATGATTATCGTTTTTTTAATGATTAGCGTGCTGTTTTGGGCTTCTATCCTGATTTGTGTTGCGTTACTGATAAAAAAATTATAAGCAACGAGACTTTGTGATGGACACCCTGTTAGTGCCAATTCTTTTTTTGCTGCACCATTATTTTTATTCCTTTGACAATGCGCCATTCATTCTAAAAATGTATTTCACGCATTAATCCCTTAACATATCAAGTTGATGCCATGCGTGCAATTGCATTCGGCATTCCGGATTTCACTACGATTTGCATCGTTTTAGTTTTTTCACAGTTGTGGCCTATTTATTCGCTATATTCTGTCTTAGTAATACCAATTTCAAAAATGATGAACATTAATTACAAGTCTAAATCCGGAGAAAGCTTACTCCTTAAATTCTAAAATAGAGAGGTCTTATTTCAAAATGGAATCAAGAGACTGAGTGATGGAGCATTGGTAGTGATAATATTAATGATTGCGGAGTCGAAGCCGGGAGTGATGCAGGAGAAATTCCGGCTCTGAAGAGAAAGAAGTGAAAGGTATGATTTTAGAAACAGAGAGGCTTATCCTCCGTCCGTGGGAAGAAACGGATGCAGAGGAATGCTATAAATACGCAAAAGATCCGCGAGTAGGCCCGATTGCAGGGTGGCCTGTACACACAAGTGAAGAGGACAGCAGACAGGTTATTAGGAATGTGCTGATGGTACCGGAGACCTACGCTATTGTGCTAAAGGAAACAGGAGTTCCCATTGGTAGCATCGGCCTTCACCACAATGATCTTGCAGAAAAGGAGGATGAGGCAGAACTTGGTTACTGGCTGGGAGTTGATTATTGGGGACAGGGCATTGTGTCGGAGGCGGCAAGAGAGCTGCTGCGTCATGCCTTTCTTGATCTGAATCTTGTTCGCATCTGGTGTAGTTATTATGATGGTAACGACAAATCAAAGCGTGTTCAGGAAAAGCTGGGGTTCAAGTATCAATGGACTACCGGAGATGCGCCTGTGCCGCAGATGGGCGAAATAAGAAAGGGACACGTAAGCCTACTGACGAAAGAAGAGTGGCATGGAGGCATAGAAGAAACTTACCGATGAAGGCGTTATAATCCGGTTAGGACGAAATACATTTTACAATCGCGCAGATAGTAAATGATTTTTCATCCAAAATTACGTTAGTTTGGACGAAAATAGAAAATGCTGGATAAAAGGGCTAAGGATACGAAAGCAGGTGAAATGGATGGATGACATTAAAAAGGATCCATTTGAGGAATATATTAGGCAGTCAGAACCTTCTAAACGGGAGTTGGGCTATGCTTGGTATACCGCAATGGGACTTCAAGCTGTTGATGGTCTTGAAACATCGGATTATATCTCTAATTGCGGTCAATTACCGGATAATTTGCCAATACCGGAATTTACCGTAAATCCAAGTGATAATATGGTGAAGTTTACGGCTCCTGAAGATAGGATTGTTCATGGAACTGAGAGGGTGACTGATAAGGTGACCGATGGGGTGACTGATGGAGAGAGTGCAACTCTTCAGCTTTTGGAGATTGACCCGGGATACACATATACAGCTATGTCTGTCATATTAAAATTGAGTCGTAAAACTGTATCGGAAAGAATAAAGAAATAAGGGGAGGACACTAACATGCCAACAACAATAGAGGTGAATAAACAGAGCGTGGAGATGCTCTTAGGCAGTGGTAAATCAAAGCCGTTTGTTATTCCGGAATACCAGCGCCCTTACGCATGGACAGAGGAGCAAGTAGAGACTCTTTTTGAGGATTTATGGGGATTTACTACTATAAGTGGCGGTGCGGAAAGAGAAAGCTCCTATTTCTGGGGAGTGTGGTTTCCTACGAAAATGAAAATGGTGAGCAGGAAATTATCGATGGCCAGCAACGTATCACATCGTTATTTCTGCTGCTACGTGCAATTTATACAAAGCTTGTAGCTACGCCTGAATCGGAGAGAACAGCAGAAGCTAATAACTTTATTGGTAAAATTGAACCTACAATCTGGCGCACGGATAAGCTTACCGGTACAGTGGACTTCAAGAATATTCTTTTAACTTCCCGTGTTGTGAATAATGAAGGTAATGAAATCCTACGTGCCATCTTGGAAAGCGGAAAAACAGATGAGAATGCGAAAGATAACTATTCAAGGAACTATCGTTATTTCCAAAAACTGTTTGATAGACATTCTACAGAAAATCCGCTTATGATCTATCAGTTTATTTATGCAGTGTTGAATCAGGCAATTTTACTTCCAATTACCGCGGATACACAGGATACGGCATTAACTATTTTTTCAACATTAAATGATAGAGGATTACCTCTGTCAGATGCTGATATATTCAAGGCAAAAATTTATAACCAACTTGAGGTGGAAGCCAAGAAAGCATTTATAGAGCGTTGGAAAGATTTGGATGAGCAGGCTACAGATGCAAATGAAAGCATACAGCAGCTCTTCTATTACAATATGTTTTACTACCGAGCACTTGATCAGGATACGAACACAACTACTCCCGGTGTTAGAAAGTATTATTCGGCGAATAAGTTTGAACGTTTATATAAGAAAGAACTATTGGATACTCTCTTCATAATTTTGAATCTGTGGAAGGTTATAAATATGGGTGAGGAGATTGAAGGTGAAGCTTGGTCTAAGAATAATAAAATAAAACAGACACTGGATATCTTGACTTCCTATCCGAATGAGTTCTGGAAATATCCGGTTGTTATTTATTATGTTTGTTACAGAAACGAAGAGAATTTTGAAACAAGATTTGCACGTTTCTTGAACAAGCTTCTTATGGAGTTGATGACAAAGTATTTGATGATGCCGACAATCAATGCTGTTAAACCGGATATTCTAAAGCTAAATTCTGCCATTGTAGCATCCAATATACCTATTTTTGAGTTTAAGACCGTTGATGTGACGCAGTTGGAGCCTTATATTCATAATCCGAATCGGAATGCAGTACGCATGATGTTGAAGACACTTGCCTACGAACATCAGGATGATCTGCTTCCTACTAAATGGGAAATTGAACATATATTTCCTCAAAAGTGGCAGACCAATTACTTTCCAAAGGAATCGGACTCAACTATTAAGGAAAAATTGAACATATAGGGAATAAGTTGCCATTTGAAAAGAAACTGAATATTGTCGCCGGTAATGGCTATTTTAGTAAAAAGAAAAAAGAGTATACGCTGTCTAAGATTGCTATCACGAATACAATGGGAACGTCGGAAGTCATGGACTGGAATCTGGACTCTATTATGAAACGTGATCTTCGTATATCGGACGAGATGGCTAAGATTTTTGCCAGATGGAACAGTGAATATTTGAATTTTCCAATCGATAAAGAAAAGGCGGAAGTACCTTCGGAGGAAGACTTAGCTCAAATTGAAGAGTTTAAGAGGAAAGGTTGGATCTAGTAATGAGATAAAAAAGGAGGTTCTATATTTGGCAAAGAAAAAAGAGGAAATGAGCATCCGTTCCGGCGCAGTAGAATACTTAACTTATGTTGCTTCTATCGGCGAGCGGGAAGACAATATTGAGATGCGCTACGAGGACGAAAATATATGGTTGACGCAGAAGATGATGGCAACTCTATATGACGTAGGTACGAATACAATTAACTATCATATCAAAAAGATATTCGAAGATAGTGAATTACAGGAGGATTCAGTTATTCGAAAATTTCGAATAACTGCGCTTGATGGGAAAGCTATAGTACAAATCATTATTCTTTAGAGATGATTATTGCTGTAGGCTTTAAAGTTAATTCTGACCGTGCGGTACGATTCCGGAAATGGGTAAACCAAATTGCAAAGGACTATACTATTAAAGGCTGGGCAATAGATAGTGAACGCCTGAAAAATGGTGGTTCTGTACTTACAACAGAATACTTCGACCGCTTGTTGGAGCAGATTCGAGAGATTCGTTTATCCGAGCGTAGGTTTTATCAGAAAATAACGGATATTTTTGCTACAGCTCTCGATTACGATCGAACAGCAAAAACAACCAAGCAGTTTTTTGCAAAAGTGCAAAATAAAATGCATTATGCGGTGCATGGACATACAGCGGCAGAGTTGATTTACGAGCGTGCTGATGCAGATAAACCTCACATGGGATTAACGACTTGGGCAGCAACACCGGAAGGAAAGATTGTAAAAAGTGATGTGTGTGTTGCAAAGAATTATCTAAGCGAGAAGGAACTGCGTTCACTGGAACGAATTGTATCAGCTTATTTAGATTTGGCAGAAGACCGTGCGGAGCGCCGTATTCCTATGACAATGGAGGATTGGTCAAAGCGTTTGGATCTATTTTTGATGGCCGATGATAGAGAAGTTCTTCAGGACGCAGGAAAAATCACTGCTGAGATAGCCGCAGCAAAAGCAGAAACGGAATTTGAAAAATATCGTGTCATTCAGGATAGGCTATTCCTGTCTGACTTCGATAAATACATGCTGGAGCTGGAAGAAAATGCGAAGAAATAGTAGTGTTGGAAACACTGTTTACAAAAGGAAATGAGTTGGCTACAATTTGTAGTCAACTGAAATTTAGGCCAGAAGAAAAGGAAAATTATATGCAGAAAATCTCTCCTTATAACAAGCAACTCTATGACGCCATTTTTGGCTTTGCCATCGGCGATGCCCTTGGTGTTCCCTATGAATTTCAGGAGCGGGGAAGCTTCCTTTGCACGGATCTCACAGGCTATGGCTGTCATCATCAGCCGGCAGGCACCTGGTCGGACGATACTTCCATGACCTTGGCGACCTTGAAAAGTCTCAAAGATAATAATGGGAAAATCAATATTGAGGACATCAGAAAGCGTTTTCTTTCCTGGCTCCGGGAAAATGCCTTTACTGCCAATGGAGAAGTTTTTGATATCGGTCATGCCACCTACGAGGCACTGACCAGCGGTAAACCCTGCGTAGGGGAGCGTTCCAATGGCAATGGCTCCCTTATGCGTATCCTGCCTTTGGCCTTTGTGGAATGTACGGAGGAAGAAATCCGAGCCGTTTCCGCCATCACCCACGGGCACTGGATTTCGGAGGAAGCCTGTGTAATCTACGTGCATGTGGCAAAAAGATTGCTTACCGGAGAGAATATTTTGGATATCCTTCCCAGCTTGCAATATGGCAAGCCTTTCGATAGGCTCCATCGAATTCATCAGCTGGATATTTCGGAAATCAAGTCCTCCGGATATGTGGTGGACACCTTAGAAGCTGCTTTATGGGCAATCAGTCACGTTGAGGAAATGATGAACGAACAGGATTTATAATCAAGGATTATGCCAATGATGTTTTAGCTGCCGTAAATCTTGGGGAAGATACGGACACCGTGGGAGCTGTGGCAGGAGGCCTAGCCGCAATAATTCATGGGTTGGGGGATCAAAGAGAACAATGGCTTGAAAGATTGAGAAATAAAGAGCTGATATTGGAATGTTTATGGGATGATAAAACACTATTATCCCGATAATCTAAATGGCTTATTCCTCATACTGTTTATATTATTCCGATAAGTTGTATAGGATCTTTCTCACTACTTTTTGACACCGAAAAATATTAAAGCAATTCCCAACAGAGCAAGAAGAACTCTCCACACTATACCGGATAGTCCCAGCATCATCGGAAGTGGAAGTATTGCGCTGATTAAAAGAATAATCAATCCGACTATTATCAAAACAGTACCCTTTTTCATAATGCCTCCATTTTTTTAGTTAATATTTAAATCAAATCTTTTTCATTGCCCCTTAATGACCATGAACAAAATGATAATATAGGGAAAAAAATTGATGCTTGAAAATCTCGTACAACTATAGGCATTCTATCAGAAAAATTCTATAAATTGAATCTTCAGATAAAAAAATGATAGTAAACGCAAGAATTCAGCCAAAGACCCGGGAGGAATTTATTATGCCGGAATATGGCAGGAACTGGTTCTGAAGGATAATAAAGATTCGGAAAATTGGGCAAAGAGCATGTTTTGATGTGCAAAATTATGCACATTTCTATTACAAAGGACAGATTATTTTTGCTCCATGGATGAATGAAAAGTCACAGAGATTACCTTAGCCGGATCACGAGAGCAAAGGAGGCAGCATAACTTGATTATTAACACAGGACAGAGGACGGACATTCCCGCTTTCTATGCGGAATGGTTTGCAAATAGGCTGAAAGAGGGATTTGTTTGTGTACGAAATCCCTATAATCCGAATCAAGTCAGTCGCTACCTTCTTGATCCTTCCGTGGTGGATGTCATTGGTTTTTGCACGAAAAATCCGGCCCCCATGTTCCCGTACATGGAGCTTTTAAAGGCATATGGACAATACTGGTTTGTCACTATTACACCTTATGGAAAGGATGTAGAGCCGAATGTGCCGGATAAACATTTGCTCATAGAGCATTTCAAGCATCTTTCCATGCAGCTGGGAGTGAATTCTATCGGGTGGCGTTACGACCCGATTTTTCTGTCGGAAAGATATAGTAAAGACTATCATTTGAAGGCATTTGAGCAAATTGCTACGGCATTGGAGGGATTTACGAAAACCGTTGTTATCAGCTTTGTAGACCTTTACCCAAAGGTGAAGCAGAACTTTCCGGAGCTTCAGGCGCTTGGCAAGGAAGACAGGCTTTTGCTGGGGAAGGCCATGATTGCGATTGCTCGTTCCCATGGCATGACATTGAAGCCCTGTGCGGAGGGAGATGAACTGGCGGAGTATGGGGCAGATTGTGGTGGATGCATGCTTATTAGCGATTATGAAAAAACCATTGGAAAACGCTTGCATGTTCCCAAAAAGAAGGGGGCAAGAGCAGCCTGTGCTTGTTATTTATCCTGTGATATCGGCGCCTATAACAGCTGTAAGCACCTTTGCAAATATTGCTATGCCAATGCAGAACCCTCTATCGTTATGAAGCAAGCCGACTGCATGATCCGAAATCCCCATTCTTAATCGGAAATTACGAGAAAAATGACAGTATTCATGATGTGCCCCAGCAGTCCTGGGTGGATGGACAAATGAGCTTGTTTTAGGCCCTCGTTGACAGTAAATGTAGCGCAACTTATACTGAAGAGCATATAGAGTAGGAAAACGTAAGGGAGCAAGCAAGGAAGCAAGTAAGTAAGGTAAGCAAGGAAGCAGGTAAGGAAGGAAGAGCAACGGTCTCCATACCGAGAAA
Organism: uncultured Oribacterium sp.; assembly: GCA_916439225.1. Classification (GTDB taxonomy): domain Bacteria; phylum Bacillota; class Clostridia; order Lachnospirales; family Lachnospiraceae; genus Oribacterium. The sequence goes on from CAKAHF010000002.1 coordinate 499,100, forward strand.
GCAAAATATTTTACGGAGTAACATCATGAAAGTCACGTATCTAAACCACAGCGGTTTTTTGCTGGAATTAGAAGACTGCTATATTATTTTTGACTATTACAGGGGAGAATTACCGCCTCTCAACACGAAAAAAGAAGTACTTGTTTTTTGCAGTCACGTCCATGGGGATCATTATAATCCGAAGATTTTTTCCTTGCTCGACGGGCAGGGGATGAGCTATCAGGCGGTATTGGCAAGTGATATACGGGATGAAAAGAGGCTATCGAAGATCAAGCACAATTTTGTCGAAGCCGATAAAAGCTATCAGCTGGATCATGGGATTCAGCTTGAGACCTTGCTTTCCAATGACAGCGGAGTTGCCTTTATGCTAAAAACAAAGGAAGGTTCTATCTATCATGCCGGGGACTTAAACGATTGGTATTGGGAGGGAGAACCGGAAGAAGATAATCGGAGGCTCCGCGAGATTTATCACAGGGAGATAGGACGAATCAAGGGCAGACATTTTGACCTTGCCTTCGTTCCCCTTGATCCGAGACTGGAGGCGCACTACGCTGACGGGATTTTGTATTTTCTTGAAAATGTGGATTGCGATGCCGTTTTCCCAATGCATTACTGGGGAGAGCCCGATGTGATTCAACGCTTTCTTACGGAATATCCTGAGTACCGCTCACGGATCAAAAACACGGAAACCGCGAAAGGAGAAAAGATATGAAGTTTAAGATGATTCACGAGAATTTGAATGTATCCGATTTGGATCGTTCCCTTCGATTCTACGAGGAAGCCCTCGAATTGCATGAGGTAAGACGAAAGACCAGCGAGGACTTTATCATTGTGTACTTGAAAAGCGATGTCGGTGATTTTGAGTTGGAACTGACTTGGCTGAAAGACCACCCTCAGGCTTATGACCTGGGAGAGTGCGAATTCCATCTGGCATTTCAGGCGGATGACTTTGAAGAAGCGCATAAAAAGCACAAAGAAATGGGATGCATTTGCTTTGAAAATGAAGCCATGGGCATCTATTTCATTGAAGACCCGGATGGCTACTGGCTGGAGGTTTTGCCATAAGGTTACCGATTCGGAGCGGGATAGACTGGTTTCAGAGAGAAAACCGTCTGTCCCGCTTCTTTTTTCTTAACGAATATTGTGTGCAAAGCGTGTGATCTCTCGTTCTTAACAAGTGACGCAGGTGAAGCCTGAGACATCTTGTTTTTAACAAGGATTGGATCTCAAAGCCTGCGTTACTTGTTGTAGGCGAAGGGGCTACGTGTTTTAGACATGCGTTCTCACATCACTTTTCTTTAGATACAGAATGCCGATACCCAATGCTGCGACAATATAAACGGCACAGCTTAAGAGGAGAATCGGAAAATTCAGCTCTCCCGTGATAGAAGTGCTGCCCATACCGTAAATCAGCGTGGAATAGGGCAGGGCATAGTAGGCTCCTTTCACGGTCAGTGTAAAGCCTGCTAAGCTACCCAGAAAAGCCAGCGCGATGGGGAGGGCAAAGGAGTGGAAGAACATGGACAGGGTGCTTTGCAGGGCAGTAATGGCGGCAATGGAAAGGACAGCGGAAAGGATTCGCATCCAAAAGATGGCAGGAACAGCTCCCGGAAGGCCGAGAATCTTACCGCTTAGAAGATAAATAAAACTGATCCAGACCATGCAGAGCGTGCTGAGGAGCGTTGCGGTAAACCATTTGTCCCGAACCAGTTTTCCGGGGGAAGTGACGGTTAAAATCAGATTCCAGTTACTGCCCTGATGCTCCATTCGCCATAGAAGACTGCAAAGAATGCCGATGAGGGGAGCCAGGAAAAACATTCCCAGAAACAGAGATTGTTGGGTCCAGAGATCCTCCCAAGTATATTGTAAGACACCCTGATTTTGCACAAAATTTACCGTTCCAATCAGTGCCGAAATCAAGGGAATCAGAAGGAAAGGAATCCAGATGGGGTTCCTTTTTAACTTGATAAATTCCGGGGACAAACCGCTGTGCAGACTGCGGCTTGCTTTTTGCCGGTGGAGAGAAAACAAAGTCTCTCCCTGCTCCGCGCGGGTGAAAAGAAGGAGACCAAGCAGAAATGTGCCGATGAGATAAAGCAGGCTTAGCAAAATATCGGAAATAGGGATGGATCTTAGGCTTAGGCTCATGAGCCTTGATGCGCGGTCATAGTCCATACCGATAGGGCTTAAGGAAAGGAAAACAGACCAGGGAGTCCACATGTCTGTGCTGATAAAGGCCAGAAATAAGCCGGATAGGGTGCCGCCGAAAGCGATGGAAAGGGCTGCAAACTGGCTGGAAAACAGCAGGGAAAGTGTGCATTGAAGCTGGTAGAGAATCATTCCGCCGATAAGTTCTGAAAAGAACAGAACGGGAACAATATGTGACGGAATATCTCCGGTAAAACCTAAGACCTTTCCCCCGATAAGAACCATGCCGATTTGAAAAGTACAAAACAGGACAAGGCAAATAAAACCGAAGAAAAGCTTTCCCAGATAGATAGAAGCTCTGCTTTCCAGGGTGGGAAGAAGGTTCCACATAGCGCCTTTATGTTCCATGTCCACAGACTGGGAGGCAATTACAGCCATAAGTACGGACAGAACCAGGGTATTAATCAGGGGAATAGCATAAAAGATATTTAACCAAGGTTCGGAAGAGGATTTTATGCCATAAAACAGATAGGCATAATCCAAAAGCAGAGCCGCGAGGAAAAGCAAAGGAAAATGCTTATGGCGTGCTTTTTGAAACTCGATAGAAACAATTTTCGGGATATTGCTTAGGGTATTCATAAAGACTCCTTTCCGCCGGTCATTTCCAGAAATGCTTCTTCCAGACTTTTTCCGTTACATTCCAGGTCCTTAAGAGGACCTTCATAGAGCAGTTTTCCATGGTGAATGATACCGACTTGACTTGCCATTTGCTCTATTTCACTGAGGAGATGACTGGAAATGATGACCGTCATATTTCTTTCTTTAGGAAGAGATACAATCAACTCCCTAATTTCTTGTATGCCGGCAGGATCCAAGCCGTTTGTGGGCTCATCCAGTATCAGAAGCTTCGGATTTCCCAAAATGGCCATAGCGATACCAAGACGTTGTTTCATACCCAGAGAATAACTGCTGAGCTTCTTATCTCTTTGTTCATAGAGCCGGACGGTTTCAGTGCCGAGGCAATTTCTTCTTCCTTAACACCCTTTAATTTCTGCACAATCTGCATATTTTCCAGTCCGCTTAAATGCCCGTAACCGCCTGGATTTTCAATAAGACTTCCGGTCTTTTGGAGAAGAGAAAGGCGATTTTTGGAATTTATCGTTTTTCCCAGAAACTGAATTTTTCCTTCACTGGGGTGAATCAAGCCCAGAATCATTTTGAGCGTCGTGCTTTTTCCGGCTCCATTGGGGCCTAAAAAGCCGTAAACGCATTTCTCCGGAACAGATAAAGAAAGGTCTTTTACACGGTAGCTGTTTCCGCTTTTTTTGCTAAGATGCTGTGTTTCCAGAATATAGTTCATCATTTTTTCCTCCATGTGTTTGTTTACGAGAGGAGAATAGCGAAGGAAGCTTATGGGAACCTTGTGCGTACCTTATGTTTACCTTAAGAAATGAAAAAAACTATGGGGAAAGAGAGGCAGAAAGGCTATAGTAGGACGGGTAAGGGAAGACGGCAGTAGGATATAAGCTATAGTAGGATTGCTGAGGGAAGACAGAGGCAAGAAGGCCACAGTAGAAACGGTGAGGGTGGGCAGGAGATAGGTTATAGTAAGATTGTTAAGGACAGACGGTAGTAGGAGACAGAATCATGGAAAGAACATTGTAAAATTTTGGTGGTGGACGATGAGAAAGAGCTTAGAGAGCTTTTGCAGGAACTATTAAGAAAAGAAGGCTATCTTTCGGTGGAGGCCGCTTCTTCTTGTAAAGAAGCGGAAGCGAAGCTTTCAGAGAATTGCTATCAGCTGATTCTTTTGGATGTCATGCTGACAGATGGCAATGGCTTTGATTTTTATAAAAAGCAAAAAAAGGAAGGTCTTCTTTCCGAAGCTCCGGTGATTTTCCTTTCTGCAAGGGACGAGGATAGGGCACGTTTGCATGGCTTGGGACTGGGAGCGGATGATTACATTACCAAACCTTTTCTTCCGGAAGAGCTTATCCTGAGAATTGCCGCCGTGCTGAGAAGAACCTGCCATTTGGAGGAGAAGGAGCAGGGTGTGCAGCTGGGGGAATCGCTGGTTTCCATTGATGCAGGAACAGTGATACGACAAGGAGAAAAGTTATCCCTAACGGCTAAGGAACTGGCGCTTTTTTCTATCCTATACCGGAATAAGGGGAAAATTGTTACCACGGATACCCTCTGTGATGCCCTTTGGCCGGATGGGAACTTCGGCTTGGAAAGCTCTTTGCTTGTGCATATGCGGCATTTACGGGAAAAGATAGAAAAAGAGCCTTCTAAACCCGTATTTCTACTGACCGTAAGAGGCCTTGGCTACAAACTGGAGATAGGAAGATGAGAGGGAATAGAGAACGGAAAATGCAGCTGATTGCTCTGGTGCTTCTGCTCACGATTTTTTTACTGTTTGCAGACCTTCTGTTTTTTGGGATTTTTTTATCTCGAAACGGTATGCCTTCTTATCCCGACAGTCAGGAGATTATGGAGCATTTACATAAGGAAAATGATGAGTACCGCTTAGAGGAAGAGGAAGCCGAAAAGCTCTCCGGGGCACAGCAATTTGCCATGCTCCTCGACAATGGAGGCAATATCCTTTGGAGTGAGTTCCTGCCGAAAGAGCTTCAAAAAAACTATACCTTACAGGATGTGGCAAAGTTTACCCGTTATTATCTGGAAGATTATCCGGTGCGAACCTATGTGGTGCCGGAAGGCTTATTGATTATCGGACAAAAGAAAGAGCAGATTTGGAAATATACTCTGGAATACAATGAGGGGGTTATCCGAAATCTCATTGAGTTTCTGCCGCTTTTTTTGCTCTCCAATGCGCTGATTCTTGTTTCTGTTCCCATATGGATACAGAAGAAACGGGCAAGGCAAAAGGAGGAAGAACGTACGGAATGGATTGCCGGAGTTTCCCATGATATTCGAACGCCTCTTGCCATTGTTCTGGGAAATGCGGAAATGATTGCAGCTACCACGGAATCGGAAGAGATCAAAGAGCGTGCGTTAAGGATTGAGAAGCAGGGACTTCGTCTTCGTCGCCTTGTAGAGAACCTGAATCTTTTCAGTAAGCTTTCTTTGGCTATGGGAACTTGGAAAAGGAAAAAATCCAAGTGAGCCGTTTTCTCCGAAAAGCAATTGCGGAAATGCGGAATCAAACAGAGGATGAAAGGGTGCAGTTCAACTTGGATATTCAGGAAGAACTACAGGGCTTGGTACAGGGCTTTAATGAAAATCTGATGGAAAGAGCACTGATGAATTTATTAAACAACGCTGTGCAGCATAATCCGGAGGGATGCGAAATAACAGTCAAGTTATATCAGGACGAGAAAAGCCATATATTTCTTACTGTGGAGGATAATGGTTGCGGTTTAGAGAAAGCTGCTCTGGAAAGACTGAACCGGAAAAACTATGAGTGGGAGCCCAGCACAGGACAGCATGGATTGGGATTAAAAATTGTAAAACAGGTAATCAGTCGCCACCGATGGAAGGTGCAGTTTGCAGAAGGGAGTCAGGGCGGATTTTTGTGTTGCATACAGATGAGATAAAGAGGGGACATTTGCAAATAGTCGCTAGCTTTTAAAATGATCTTTCCCTTATAGATTGATTTATCCCTTAATATATGGCATATTTTAAGGGATAATATGATTAATAAGGGAGAATAAAGATGAGAGGCTTTAACTATTCTATCATTAGAGAGAAAAAATGGGATTCTGAAGTTTTAGGATTAGTGGCTTCTATTTACAAATACCAAGGAAAGCAAGAACTATATCTTAAGCAAAGACCTCAAGAACTGAACAAGCTGATTGAGATAGCAAAAATTCAAAGTACTGAGGCTTCCAATGAAATTGAAGGAATTGTAACTACCGGTACAAGGCTTAAAAAATTGGTAGAAGAAAAAACAAGCCCTAGGAATAGAAATGAGCAGGAAATTGCAGGATATAGAGATGTGCTTAGCATTATCCATGATAGCTTTGATGCAATTCCCATAACGAAAAACTACATTCTACAAATGCACAAAATTTTGTTTAGTCATATGAATAACCCCATCGCAGGACAGACTAAAAATGTGCAGAATTATATCAGTGCAACTTATCCGGATGGACATACCGCAGTGTTATTTACGCTGCTTTCTCCTTTTGAAACGCCGGAAGCGCTAGAAAATATATGCAGTGAATACAATAAAGTTATTGGCAACTTTGAACTTGAGCCTTTAATTGCTATTCCTGTTTTTATCCATGATTTTTTGTGCATCCATCCCTTTAATGATGGGAATGGGAGAATGAGCAGACTAATTACAACATTGTTATTGTATAGAAGCGGATTTTATGTCGGTAAATATATATCTTTAGAGGCCTTAATTGCCAAAAATAAAGCGGAATATTACGATGCATTGGCTAAAGCCGGTGAAAAATGGCACGATGAAGAAGAGGATGTCTTGCCTTTTGTTAAGTACATATTAAGAACAATTCTTGCAGCATATAAGGATTTTGATGACAGATTTTCTATTGTAGAAGAAAAACTTCCTGCTATTGAAATTGTCAGAAAGGCAATACGACAAAAACTGGGAAGGTTCACAAAGCAGGATATTAGAGAATTATGTCCGGCTCTTAGCTTAAGCACTATTGAAGGCTCATTAAGAAAATTAATCGAAGAAGGTGAAATTGAAAGAGAGGGTGTAGGAAGAGCAACAAAGTATATCAGGCTGAAATAAAAAATATATCAAATTGACTCACCTTGTGTAAAGTTCTAAGATATTCCTGTATAAGTAAAAGGAGGGTGAAAGATATGATTTTAAACAACGAGAAGAAATTGAACCCTACGACAAAGACTACCAGTGTGGAACAAGAGTTTCAGAAAATTGCCGGAAAAGAAGCTTCTCTGGTCTTAGAGGAATTAGGCTGCACGACAAATGGAATCAGCGACGAGGAACGGGAAGAAAGACTGGAGAAATACGGCTATAACGATCTTTCCGCCATGCAGAAGCATGGCATATTCTATTTCATGGACTTTAGCCAGTATCGGAGCTGACATTTGAAAAATGTTAGCCCTGATACAAAAAACCACCCGCTATGCGGGTGGGGAACGATAGTTATACAAAAATCACCTTTCCTTATACAATAAAGTTGTTCAAGCTATATTGCAGAAAAGAAAGGTGATTTTATGGCGAAGAAAGAATATGCATTAGCACATACGAAATGGATGTGTAAATATCATATTGTCTTCACACCGAAGTATAGGCGAAAAATAATATATTATCAATATAAGTCAGATATTCGGGATATTATCAAGCAACTCTGCGCCTTTAAAGGAGTGGAGATTATAGAAGGGCATTTAATGCCGGACCATGTATACATTCTGGTTAATATTCCACCTAAGATTAGCGTTTCTTTTTTGAAGGGGGGCTCCGAAACCATGTTTTCAGGAGAAGGTCCCAGAGTTGAATATGAGAAGCTTTTTTCTTTCGTTACATTTCTTTAACTGTGCATAGAATACAAGGAAACCGTGAGCAAATTATGTTTTCGGCCTTAAAGAATCCTAAAGAAAATAAAGAAAAAGAGCAGGAAATAGACAAATTTCTTACTACAAAAGGAAGGAAAACTGTTTATAGGATATTGACAATTTACGAGGATTTTTTAAGATATTATAAAAATGTATAAAGAACTACAGGTAATATAGAAGGCAATATGTTCCACTTTTTATAAAGTTTGTGAAGTGACATGGGCGAGACCGGAATCAGAAGAATTAAATAGGGAAACAGAAGGGCTATCGAGATTTGAAAGTACCGACTATTTTCGTGCATTTTGCAACTTACACCTAAGTTATACTTGGGTAGTTTGCGTACTTACGGGAGCTGAAAGGGGAAAATGATGAACTCTTCCAATTTTTCAAATAAGCAACGAGAAAATGCCGGTGGTACCGGGACTTCTCGTTACAAACTCATGCAGTATTTGCCATTTTTCGTGTTGTTTGTGGCGATACTGCTTCTTTTTCTCATGTTCTTACAGAGAAAGTCTAATGCCGTAGGGAAGGAGGAAGCATTTTCTTCGGATTATAGTAGAGCCTATGGCTCCTATCTTGCCCACTTGGAAGAAAAGGGAGAGGCCATTTCTTCGTATGTTTGGCAGTACAGCGGACAGGATACAGAGGATGCAGCAGAGCAGAAAGAGGGAAAAACAATCCTGCTTTGGGATATTTTCGGTGACGATACCCCGGAGCTACTTTACATAGAGGGAAACAGCGGTCAGGAAGACGGCAGGGTAAGTCAGGCAGATTTACAGGTATACAGCTTTGTAGGCGGAAAGCTTGAGCCTCTATGCACTATGGACAGTCTGGATGTCTTCGCCGGTGGCGGTGTGAACTATACCCTGTTTCAAATTCAAGGGGAAAAACGCTCTATCTCTATCGGGAAGAGTATGACGGGCAAATGTTGGAACGGCTTTATCGTTTGAATAACGGCAGTCGTCCTCTAAGCTTTGAAGAAATCGCCAGCCATTCCTATGAAGCCTTTGGCGGGGAAGATGCGGGAGAAGAAGTAGGGGAAAATGTTGAAGAATCAGCCGGAGAAACGGCTGGAGAAGGTAGTTCCAGACAATATATGCTACACGGAAAAGAAGTCAAGGAACAGGATTACTTGACCCTTTGGGAAGGATTGAAGAAGAAACAATTCCGTATACTACTTAGCAACGGAAAAAACAGCAAGTTTGAGGATTCTCAGGACAGTGTAGATGTAATGCAAAAAACTGAAGATAAAGCTTCGAATACTTTGGATGAGCCTCAGAAGCCTGAAAATCAGCCCGAGAAATCTACTGATTTCTCAGAAAATACTGCAAAAGAACAGAAGAACAGCATAAATCAACCTGTGACTGCTTCTGTAAAAAATATAGCCTTATCCTATAATGAGGCCCTGTTCTTCCTGCAAGGACAGATTTTAAAGGAAGGGGATGATTCCGACATTCTTCTGGAAAGTCTTCCGGATTCTCTATTGCTTAGCATTTTAGAAAATCTGGAGCAAGGAAGCCCCTCTACCGGAGAAGTAAAAAGTATGGAAATCCTTTCCGTGAAAAAGAAGGCAATGGCTTATCGAATTCTACTTAAATTTATCAGCGAAAGCTTTCCGGAAGAGCAATATCGCTCCTGCCTTGTAGCGGAAAATGCAGGAGGGCAGGGATTGACCTTCACTGTCCAAAATATGGCGGAAGCAAGTGCGGAAGAAAAGAGCAAGATGGAAAGCCTAGCTCAGGCACTGCAAGAGGAAACAGTAGGGCAGGCCGGGGAAGGAACTGATACAAATGGAGACGGACAGGCTGTAGAGGCTGCGCCGCAGACGGAAGCTGTACCTGCAGAAACGGAAGCTCCGGCAGCAACAGAAGCGGTGAATAACGCAAGTGCCAATAAAGGGACATGGAAAGAGCAGTTCTATGAGTTTGTAAAGAACGAACGTTACTTGAGTGATGTGGATGTATTTGATCGAACCAGTGCGATTATTGCCTTATATGATATTACCAATGACGGAGTTCCGGAATTACTGGTTGGAAATCATAATGGATCCAGTTATAGCTATACTTGCTTTTATAGAGCGACGGAAAAAGGTGTACGGAAAATAGAAGGCGTTATGGATGTATATTCTCCTTCAGCTTATGCCGGATATAGTAAGGATAGAAACTATCCCGGTTTATTTGGAGGTTTATGGTTCCGTGGAAATGCTGACGATTATGAAACAGGACTGAATCGTATGTATTATTACTACTATGATGGCTCAAAAATTGATTCAACAGAAATAGCTACTTATACGTATACTGACGATGATGTAAGGCATGATGAACCGGTTACCACGGATACAGCTTTGTATGCTGCTTACTTGGACAAAGGATATATTGATTATATTCCTGCCCCGGATGCGTTAAAGATGGGCTGGGATAATTTCGTGAAGAAATATCCCTATTAAAGTGCTTTTCATGAAAGAAGGAGTGTCCTATGACGGAACAATTCGAAAATAAAAATATAGAAAACTCTTCCCTTGAAGAAGAGCAGATTTTCCCCGAAGCTTCATCCCCAAAAGTTGAACCGAGTAATACCGAAACTAAACCGGGACAGTATATACCAGGGATGGTAATTTTTGCTTTAGTAGTAATAGCGGGAGGCGGATTTCTACTACTTCGTCCGAAAAATCATGCTATTGATTTAAACGCTTACCTAAAAATTCAATCCGTAGGAGCTGATGGGCAGGGAACTTTAGAGGCTGAAATTGATTGGGATGCTCTCTTGGAAAAAGAGAAGGAGAACATTCGCTACTCCAAAGAAGCGGAGGAAGGCTTTCTTCCCCTTCTTTATCCGGAGGCCGTTGAATATGCCAAAAATATCATTATGCTACCGGATTTTAGCCAAACTACGGATTTGAAAAATGGAGATACGGTACAGTATCGTTGGGATTTTTCAGAAGAAAGTGTAAAGAATTTAGTAATTCCCCTTTCTCTTAAAGGCGGAAGCTATAAAGTATCCGGCTTAACAAAAGAGGATGAAAAGAAAGCTTCTGATGCTACAGACCCAAATAAAGAAAAAGGTTCAGAGCAAGCTTCTTTGCCTGAAAATGAGAAGGAAGGCGCTATGGAGCAGTCAACTGTTTCTACGGAAACGCGGTCCGATACCAATGCTCAGCCCGGTGCCAACGTTCAGACTGGTGCAGAGGGAGGCAATGCATCAGTGCAAACTCCTACCACAGGAGAGTATCTTTATGCAGAAAGTGCAAGTCGTTTGCTAAGTACTGCAGATGTTTCGAACTTCCAGGCGCAGTATCCAAACAGTATGTTTCCCGGAGAGAGAGAAGTATTACCCAAATGATTATCAATGAAATGTATGCCCGCCACGGCTACATTTTCAAAGATCAGGCTCTAACGGATTATTTTGCGCAGAAGAGTTGGTATACTCCTAGAACTGCCGATATGGAAGAAATCTACCCTGTCATGAATGCTGTGGAACAGGCAAATGTTACGCTTCTTAGAACATACTCTTAAATAGAGAAAATGGAGGGGAAAGTGAAAAAAAGATTTTTAAGTATGGCGTGGCTCAGCATTTTATTAGCCACTTTATTTTCCGGAATCAGCTTTGCCGGCACTTGGGTGAAAACTGGAAGCCTATGGCGCTATCGGGTGGGAAAGCATTTTTATCGAAACCAATGGGCAGAAATTGACGGAGAATGGTACTACTTTAAACCTACCGGCTCCATGGCAAAACAGGAGTGGGTGGAGCAACAGGGAAGCTGGTACTATCTTTTGCCTAATGGTGCCATGGCAAAAAAACAATGGATTGAGGACTATTATCTCTTGGGAGATGGCTCCATGGCGAAAAATCAAGAGGTTGATGGAAAGTACCTTGGAGAAGATGGAAAGAGAGACCAGGCACAAGAGCAAGCCATGGCAGAGGCGGCAAGGCAGGCCAAGATTCAGGAGGCGAAGAATAAGGGGTATACCGTAATACAGGGTAGAGTTGAAATCTGGACATATTATAACTGGATAAAAACAAAGAAATATGGAGAAATATATTATACTAGTTTTGAGCATATCTTTAATAGGCGGTTTGGAATACTTGATTTTGTAAAACCAGAAAGAGTGTGGATGGAATATGCAGCAGGAGATCCAAGTGAATATGTCACTCTTGAGGGGGCTAATTTTGACTCGGACTCTTCATCTATGATGGATTATATGGCTAATTATAATGGAAAAACTGTATATGTAGTTTTTGAAAAGACTTTCAGTAGCCCGTCAGATGTATGTGTTCCTGCGGAGAAGAAGTATGTATGTAGCGGTACTCCCTTATATGTTATAGAGTAGGTTTCAATAATATAGTTTCGTTTCATTGAAAAGATAAGATATTTATCAGCAATTCCTCCCGAATCAACAGAAGCCTTTTCTGAAGATTCGGGGGGATTTTTTATACAACATCAGGGCTGTTTTTATAAATGAAATTTCAAAACTAAGCTTTTTAAACAGTGCTAAACAGTGCACAATTAGACCTGGTAAAGCTGTAGTATTAGAGATATAATGGATGCCAACCAATACGTATTATCCTAGGAGATAAGTAAAATGAGCTGGATTAAATATGCTATACTTATTGCAATAATAATAGTAGCTATGATATTTCATGAAAAATTCAAAAACAGTAAATTTTTAAATAATAATTTATTGAAATCATTTACCTTGCTTATTATTGTATTTGCATTAGTGCTAGCAATGATGTTTACTTTCAAAGGCAAATGATGTTGGTGCTACATTTCTATACTTAGTGATTATTTAAGCGGTGAAAAAGAGGATAAGACATAGTTCGTAAAAGTCTCTAAAGAAAGGCCTTCTATGATATATTTAATCATAGGCGGCCTGCAGTTTATGATAGAAAGCCCCCGAATGAACAGAATCCTTTTCTAAACATTCGGGGGGCGTACTCATATACAGTATATGGATTGTTCTATAAATGAAATTCCCAAAGCAAGTCCTGCAAATATTCCTGGTCCACAGAAGCTTTTTTACAGTGTCCAGGTTTTTGTCCGCACCCTCTCTCTACAAATCTACAAATTACTTAAGCTGATTTAACATTATAAGCCCGCCTCAAGCTCCTTATTATACTTTCCTATAGGAATAACCATAGGCGCATCTGAAGTAGGATCTGTAATAACCTTACTATCAAGCCCATATACATCCTTTATAAGTTTTTCACTTATTACATTTTCAGGCCTTCCTTCAGCATAAAGATTCCCTGATTTGAGGGCAAATATATAGTCTGCGTATCTTACAGAGAGATTGATATCGTGCAGAACCATAATGATGGTAGTCTTCTTAGTCCTGTTAAGCTCACCAAGCAAATCAAGAATCTCTACCTGATATGCTATGTCAAGAAAGGTAGTCGGCTCGTCTAAAAATAATATATCAGTTTGTTGAGCAAGTGCGAGTGCTATCCACACCCTTTGACGCTGACCACCCGAAAGTTCATCTACCGCTCTATCTCGAAGCTCGGTTACACCCATAGTCTGCATAGCCTCTTCAATAGCCTTAAAGTCTTTATCATCCATTCCCCTAAATACCTTCCTATAAGGGAAACGCCCTCTGCTAATCAAATCATAGACGGTTATTCCCTCAGGTACCAGTGGCGATTGAGGCATAAGGCTTATTATTTTAGATATTTCTTTAGATGAATACTCGAATACAGGCTTATTATCCAGACAAATATCTCCACTCATCACTTTGTTTAATCTGCAAAAGGTCTTTAGAAGAGTGGATTTGCCACAGCCGTTTGAGCCTATGATTACTGATATTTTCCCTTCGGGTATGGTAAGATTAAGTCCATTTATTATCGCTTTTCCATCATAACCAGCCACCAGATTTTTGGCTTCTAATATGTGTTTTCCCATTAATTCACGCCTCTTTTATTCATTCTAATAAGCAGATACAGCATATATGGTGCTCCTAAAAGCCCTGTGATAACCCCTACAGGATAGTGTACCGGAAATGCATGAAAATGCCACCAAATCTGCTCCTAAAGTAAGTGCTGTACCAACTAGTCCCGCAGGAATAAGACTTGCATTTCCCCTTTCCTGCAAGGCTTGCAGCAATTGGCCCTGAAAGAAATGCTACAGAAGCTATAGGTCCTGTGACAGATGTTGCAAATGAAACAAGTATAACTGCACTTATTATCATTACCGAATAGGTAAGTTTTGTATTTAGTCCAAGAGATACTGCGAAGTTGTCTCCCTAGAGGAATAATCTCCATATGTCTTGTAAGTGACACCAATACAATAGTGATTATCCCGACTATCAAAACAAGTGCAGGCATATCTTCCATCTGCACGCCATTTAAGCTTCCGCTCAGCCACTGCATGGTAGTTCCTACATCGTACTCCGCAGCTTTTGCCAGTAAATAAGAAGTAACTGCTTTTAAAAGCGCTGAAATTCCTATACCTATAAGGATCATTCTTCCATAGGTAAAATGCCCTTTAATCACTGAAAGTTTGTAAATAATCAAAGCTGTTGCAATTCCAAATATCATCGCGAGCACGGACACTATGCTTCCCCTAAGTCCAAGCACCAGTAGGAGAAAAACCGCTGCTGTACTTGTTCCTGCGGAAATTCCTATTACATCCGGTGAAGCAAGTGGATTGTGTAACAATGTTTGAAATACGTAGCCCGCCACTCCAAAGGCAAACCCTGAAAATACAGCTCCCATCATTCTCGGAAGCCTTACATTTTCTACTGCATAGGATACTCCATCAATGGTTTCACCAAGTAAAACCCTTATCACATCTTCTATGGGATAGGACACACTTCCAAAGCAAAGCTCACAGGCTGATAGAATAAGGGCAATGCTAAGAAGGGCAAGTACAACAAGCCTCCATCGAAGAGTCCTTTTCTTATATCCTGCATTTAGTTCTGTCATAGACTCTTTACCCTTCCTTCCCTAATAGCCAGAATGAATACCGGTGCACCAAGGACAGCAGTAACGATACCCACTTCAGTCTCTCCCGGCAAACTTATTATTCTTCCTATTATGTCTGAAATAAGCATAAGTATAGCTGAACCAAGAAAAGAAAGAGGCAGCATTTTACTCATTTCACTTCCAAAGATCAGTCTTATAATATGGGGTATGATAAGCCCTACAAAGCCTATTGGCCCTGCAAGTGCTGTGGTAGCACCACATAATAGTACTGAGGAAAGTGCTCCTATGGTTCTTGTCATCACCACATTAGTCCCAAGGGCAGTAGCGGCTTCATCTCCCAAAGCCAGATTATTTAAATACCCTGATATAAACATGGATATGATAAAACCCGCTATTAGGAATGGACTAATGAGCATAATATTTTCCCAGGTTGCACTTCCTATGCTCCCTACCTGCCAGAACCTAAAAGCTTCCATTACCCTGTTATTGGGTAGCATAATGGTGCTTACCAGTGAACCCAAGACTATGCTTACAGCCGAGCCTGAGAGTGCCAGTTTTAGCGGTGTAGCACCGTCTTTTCCCATACTTGCCACACCGTATACAAAAACTGCAGTTACTCCTGCTCCTATTATGGCAAGCCAGATGTATTGATAGGCAACAGTAATATTTAAAAATGCTATACCGGCGACCACGAAGAGTGATGCACCGGTATTTACGCCAAGTATACTCGGATCAGCAATAGGATTTCTTGTGATACTCTGCATAAGAGCCCCTGACATGCCAAGTGCTCCTCCCGCAAGTATGCCAAATACGGTTCTTGGAATTCTTTGTAATATTATAGTAGCCTCAAGGCTATCCGGATCATTTCCAAGGAGAACGTCTACAACCTTAGAAAATGCTATACTTTTAGCCCCCAGCGATATGGAAAATATTGCCATAATAGAAAGCAGGGCTAAGCATAAGATGATAGATAATACAAACTTTTTATTTCCCATGTTTATCCTGCCTTTTTATTTATTTAACGACTGCATTTATTGCTTCAAGATAGTTCACAAGCTCTGCCTTTATAGAAAGCACTGAAGGATTGCAGGCCGCTGCAAGATTGCCATTGCTGTCAAGCACCACTACCCTGCCTTCTTTGACTGCCGGAATCTTAGAGAAGATTGCATCTTTTTGCAAGGCGGCAACGGTCTTATCATCACCGTAAGTTATAATGATATCCGTATCACTTAGAGCATCAACTGCCAGTTCAGAAGATATCTGCACGTAAAATGCATTTTTATCTGTTGCCTGGGCCTCTACCTTTTCAGGAAAAGTAAAGCCTAAGTCTGTAAGATATGCCCCTCTTGGATCTGCTGTTCTATAAACGGAAAAGCTACTGAGGTCAGCTGCATTGATATAACACATTGCTACACTCTTGTTCGCAAGCTTAGGATATTTTGCGAAGTTTTCTTTTATAAATGCATCTGTATCTGCAACCAGTTTCTCTCCCTCGGTCTTAAGTCCTAAAGCCTCTGCAACCTCAACTGTCTGTTCTCTCCAGGTAGTCTTCCAAGCTGTTTCTTTGAATGGAAGGGTTGGTGCTATCTCAGAGAGACGCTTTATAAGCCTTTTCATCCATTCCCTGAGTAAGGGGCTACTATTATATCAGGCTTGGCTGCTGCTACAGCCTCATAGTCATAGCCTTCAAGGTCATTAAACACATTTGGATTATCTACTCCAAGCTCCTTAAACTTCTCCTCAGTCCAAGGTAAAAGCCCCTTATCGGTAACAGGCCCCCAGTTTGCCCTGGCTGTACCTACGGGAACAATTCCAAGGGCTAAAACTGCATCTGCATTATTCCAGTCAAGGGTAACAACCTTTTCAGGCTTTGCATTTATAACAGTTTCTCCATAAGCATGCTTCATGGTTATAGGAAAAGAAGCAGTGCTTACCGCACTTGAAGAAGATGTGCCTGATGAAGAATTCGATACTGTTGATGTCTTACTTTCTTCAGAAGCAGATGAAGTTGTCACATCGGTACTTTTTACCGTAGTAGAACTTTCACTTCCGCCACTTTTAGCTCCACAAGCTGTAACTACTGCAACTGCAAGTGCCATAGGTATTACTACATTTAATAGATTTTTCGCTCTCATATATTTCCTTTATCTTATGCGTTTTTTACAGAAGCGTCAAAGCAAATTCAAGAATCAGCTTGATTACAAATGAATACTCTTCTGCCATGTCGCGGTTAAACATAACAAACTCATAGAATAAAATCAATATTATTAATATGAAATATAAAAATAAAGTTAGCCTAATCTAATAAAATTCTTGACGATTTCCCAATGACTTCCGTATCTCCCAATACCGACTATATTTGTGCATATTGGATAATAAAGCCCCGCATTAAGACGTGAGCTGCAAAAGAATGGGAGCTATATCAAAAAGGAAGTAGGAGAAAATACTGCAGTAGAAGAGCTTATTTTGGCTCTGGAAAATAGATTTGCAAAACTAAATGAAATGTCTAAAAAGGGAAGAATAAGAGTTTCTACCAAATTATTAAGAACTTGCACTGCTATATCTTTTCAAGGCCAATCTATAGCATATTCTTGTCAACATAAAAAATACTAGCGACAATAAAACAATTTCTATCGTATCAATCATTCCTACTTTTCCTAATAATTTTTCAGCCGGAATATTTGAAACTGTTGCAAGCGGTATAATATAGATCATTAAAATTCTTATCATTCCCTTATAAATATTTTGAGGATACTCCAGAAATTTCAACGCACTTAAAAACAGTTCATGCATCGCTCCAATTTTTATAAAAATAATTGATAATATCATTATCAAGAACCATATTGAATAGCAGATAACAATAGCTGCTACTATATCAATAAAAAATATAATCACCTTTGCTACCGTTATTTTTGCTCCCACATGAAACAGTGCATATAGCAAAAGTGCAAATGAAAATATCATACTTGGTACTGCTCCAAAATAGAAGTATCTAAGCGATATATAAAACTGTGAACTACAAGGTTTCAGCAATATATAATCGAAGTCTCCACGCAAGACATAACTTTGGATTCTTGGTAAATTATTCATAAATAACATATAAATAATCGATGTTATAATCTGTGTTACTGCGACTAACACCAGCATTTCTTCACTATTCCAACCAGCTATAGCATTTGTATTTAGAAAAATAATCTTGAAAAAATATATATTTACAAAGATATTTAACAAACTGTCTATTATTTCAGCTATTACATTCCCCCTATAATCTGACTCTCTTGCAAATGTGTTCACGATGAATCCTCTAAATACATTTATATGGAATCTTAGTTCTCGCATTTTATCCTCCAATAAGCTCGTAATGCTTAAGCCCATTTTTCCATAACACTTCAAGAAGTATTCCTAAACCTACTATCCATGGTACAATAACATAGAAGTATCTAATCACCTCTGTCCTATCCGTTCCCATCAATAATGTTCGTGCCGGAAAATAAATCATATATTGAAATGGCATGTATCTACATATATTAGAAACGGATTCCGGTAATAGTGTGAGTGGAAATAAACCACCCGCCAAAAATTCAATCGCAAAAGTTAATGTATAATACCAACTTGAAATTTCATATATCCAAAAGCTCAACAATCCAATCACCATTGCTATTTGGAAATAAAATACCATTGCCACCATTACTTCAACAAAAAATAAAACTATATCCACTCCGGATCCATAAAACATTTTACCTTTAAACAAGAAAGCAAAAATCACAATATAAATGATGGAGCAAAACAACATACTTTTACTTTTTTCAGCTATATATTTTACAAACGAATATCTAATATAATTGATTGGTTTACAAATGAAATGTTGTATTTCGCCACTCTGTATATCACCCATAATTTCAAATATAAAATTAGGTGTAATAATCATTGATATAAATCTAGCCAAAACTATATAAAGGAACATCTCTCCAAACTTCATTCCCTTTATGCTATTTTCAGCTATATATATGTCACTCCATAGATAGTATAAAGCAATTACCGGTATGAATGTGCATACTAACTCTGCAAGAAATTCGAAACGATAATCCGTTACCTGCTTCCACATCAGTCGATATACAGATAGATACTTTTTAAGTGTTTTCATGTCTCTTCTCCATCTTATAGAAGTCTCTAACTATATCTTCTGCACCAACTTCAGATATCATGATATTGTTTATATATTCATTGTCTGCCAACTTGTGCCTTAATACCGTAATAACATCTTTTGCAACCCTTAGTTTTACCAATCCCTCGCTATTTTCAAGCACTTCACCATATTCACTCCATAAAATATTTTCGTTCTCGCTTCTTGTCTCAATAGATACCAGTACATCCTTCCCATGCTCTTTTACGAATTCAGAAAATTTACCGTCGTAATATACCTTCCCTTTATCCATAAATATAGCTCTTTCACAAACAGCTTCTATATCACCCATATTGTGACTTGTCAAAATCACTGTTGCTTTATTATTGATACTATAGTTTTTAATAAACTCCCTGACTTCTTTTTGTGCTATTAAATCCATCCCTATAGTTGGTTCATCAAGAAATAGAATTTCCGGTTTATATAACAATGAACCAATTAATTCACATTTCATTCTTTCTCCAAGTGATAATGTTCTTACCGGGCTTTGAAGAATATCTTCAGCACCAATCATCTCAACTAGCTCACTTAGGTTCTTTTCATATTCTTTATCCCTTAACTCGTATATATCTTTTAGTAGTAAATAATTATCCTTCGCTGAAACATCCCACCAAAGTTGTTGTTTTTGTCCTAACAATAGTGTAATGGATTTCTTATAAGCCTTTTCCTTTTTGAAGGGATTATAATTTAAAACTTCAATTTTTCCTGTTGTTGGCAACAGCAAGCCGGACATCAACTTCATCATTGTAGTTTTTCCTGCGCCATTCTGCCCAATTACAGCAACACACTCTCCTTTATTAATTTGAAATGAGACATTATCAACTGCCACTTTCTCCAAATACTTTCTATGAAAGAAATTATCAAGAATTCGTTCCTGTTTTTCATAACGTTTAAAGGTCTTAGTTACCTGGTTTACTGAGATGGCGACCATATTGTTTAACTCCTTTTGTGCATTTTTATAATTATATTGTAGCAATATACGTTCAACATTCTTATCTCCTCCGACTTAAGCATTGTTTTTCCTCACTGTCGCTGTTCCGATCATAATTCTGTCTCTCCCGCCATTTTCATGTATCGTTCCAGTCGAGCAAGCATTTTGTCCAAGCTAAAGTAGCCCGATTCTCTTGCGACTTCCGTACCATCAATCACGGCTATGACTGTCGGAACCGATAAAATCCCTTTCTGAGCCGCCTCCTCCTGATAATCTTCAATCGGGAGATAGCTATAATTCACCGTAGGATGCGCCCGCTGCCATTCCTCGAGCTTGCGCCTGATTGCCGCGCAAGGCGCACAGGCCTCCGAGCCGTATTGTTTTACTTCGATTCTCATACTTTCACCATCATCTCTCATACTTTCACCATCATCATACCATACCTCTCTCTTAAATTTAAGGAAGCTTACAGGTATCCGCAAGATTCAAGACGATTGAAGTTGGAATTCCCGCAGCATTAACTGCTGCGTCTTCTCTTCTGAAGCCTACATAATCGATCCCTTCATTTTGAGCCAAACGCGCAAAAATCAGTAACAGGAATACCGACTACGCCATAAATACGTTTAACACCATTTTTTTCTTCAGAGCCATTACCAGAGTTTCGGCTCCACTAATTTGTCCCATATCTCCTCCTGATGAATAAAAAAAGGATGAAAAAAAGGAAAATAAAGCATGCTATAATACATCTGCTTTTTTTCCGAAATGTAAGTTTCTACGAGAAAAAAAAGCTGTTTATAAAAAGAAGAAAGCAAAAAGTAAGGAAACGTGAGGGTGGTATGGGAGAGAAAATAATAGAAGAAGCGAAGAAGGTTAATCTTACCGAGCTGTTTTATGATTTGGTTTTTTGTCTTTGGGATTTCCAAGATTACCCATGTCTTAGAAAGTCTGAATGAGGGAATCTTTAGTTTAAAAAGAGATTATCATTTATACTGTTGTTTTTTTGTTTGTTTCATCAGCGTATGGAATGTGCAGACCGTGTATATGAACCGCTATGGAAAACATAATCTTTTGCATATCATCATTATGACGGTTTTCCAAATGCCGGCTTTAGTCTTTATGGCGGCAAATGTCAGTTCCGATATGGAGGAAAGCTGGACAGCCTTTACACTGGCGCTTCTATGGATTGTTGTCATACAATTTCTGCAATATATCTACGCTTATATGCAAAACAAGAATAGTGAAAAGGATCGAAAACTGATTCGGGATTTTTTTCAGCTTCTTTTTGTGGGCATGATTAGTATTATAGTCAGCTTGTTTTTGTCAGGAATCGGACGCATCTTATTAACCGGTTTTGGCTTTATTGTAATCATACTGGGTGCTATTTTCTTTCGAAAAGATATGGCTAGAGTACCCATTAATATGCCACACCTTATAGAAAGATTAACACTCCTTACTATTATTACCCTTGGGGAAATGCTGATAGCCGCAGCGGATTTCTTCGAAATAGAGAAATTTTCGTTTTACTCCGTTATTATAATGCTTCAGGTAGTAGCTTTATTTTTGTTCTACATCACGGAATTTGACCATGCCATTGAGGAGAATCTTCCTTGTCAAAGCGGGGCAGGACTGATTTACAATCATTATTTTGTGTGGTTCGGTTTAAATCTTTGTACGATTGACCTGGGTTATGCTAATGATGCCATGGGCATTGCCCGAGTGATTATGATGTTTTTAGGATTATTCCTCTTTTATCTTGGTGTGTTTAACAATGCGCATTTAAATAAAAAGAGCCACAAATTGGATAAAAAACTGATGATTCCTTTTGTGCTTGTTTATCTATTAGGCCTTGGCAGTTCCTTCATATTCCAGTCCAATGTTCCGGTGATTACAGTCCTTTGTACCCTGACGATTGTTTTGGAAACCGTACTCTTTGTATCTTTCGTAATACGACGTTTTCCGAAAGAAATCAGAAAAGAAATGATTGGACCGTAAAGGAAAAGAATATGTTCCATTTTAGAAAAGTGGTACAAGTACCTAAAATCTAAAATGGGAGAAAGTAGAATCATTAGGTGGTGACATAGTGAAGGTAGAGATTCAAAAAGTAAATTCCTATGAAGAAGAGCAAGCGCTGCTCCGTGTTGTCAAAGTGACGGAGAGTATTCAAACTGCCGTAAATGCTCTTGAAAACAGTGACCCTGCTATCACGGCCCGCTCTAATGGGGAAACGCTTCTCTGTCCCATTGATAAAATCTATTATATAGAATCCGTGGATAAACGAACCTTTGTCTATACAAAGGATAATTGTTTGGAAGTCCAATATAGATTATATGAACTGGAAAATACGCTAAGCCGGAATTTCTTCAGAGCGGCAAAGGCAATGATTATCAATATGAGGAAAATAAAGTCAGTGCGAGCAGAACTTAACGGAAGAATGACGGCAGAACTTTTGAATGGAGAGCGTGTCATCATTGCAAGAACGTATGTGAAAGAACTGAAAGAAAGGCTGGGACTATGATATGCAAAAGCTAAAGATCATTTTTCATCAGACTTTTATGATTTCGACAGCCATTCTTTTTGGAATTGGAATTCTGATGTTTATTCAGCACTTTGTATCAGGAGTACAGACCCTAAGTTTGCAATGGAGTGACCCTCTTTCTATTTGCCTCACGGGATTTTTATCCTCCTTACCGACATATTTTCTTTTGGATATGGACAGTTTGAAGAAAAGCGAAGTCCGGATCAGAATCGGAATCCACTTTGTCTCGGTTCTCGGAATCGTGGTTTTGTGTGCAAGCCTTTTTCATTGGTTCGGACAAACCATCAACTTACGCATCATTTGTCTTATGTACAGCCTCATTTATCTCTTTGTCTGGTGTGCAACAGCATGGATGGCAAAGGTAGATGAGATTAAAATCAATGGAGCTATTAAAGATTTGCAAGACTCGGAATGAGAAATAAAGCGTTTCATGAAAATAAAGCCTTTCATGGAAAAAGTGCAACTCGGTAAGCTGTAAATGCAGCTTGGTAGGGTGGCACTTTTTTTATGCTTACAAGTTGATAAGCTGATTTATGTCAAAACCGGTGAGGCAGAATAACAAGTTAAGACAACAGGGCAGAATTGTGGGAAAAATTACAGGACAGAACCACAAGATGGAACCACAGGAACCATAGGACAAATTGGAACCACAGGAACCATAGGACAAATTGGAACCGCGAGGGGCTATAGGACTGAATGATAAGACGAACTATAGGATAGACTTGCAGAAAGAACTATAGTGGCGCCAAGAAGGAGCGAATCGGATGAATGCAATCACAGTAAAGAACTTAAGTAAAAACTATGATAAAACGACTGCGGTGGATCATATTTCCTTTTCCGTGAAAGAGGGGGAGTTTTTTGCATTTCTCGGGGAGAATGGTGCGGGGAAATCAACGACTATCAATATCCTCTGTACCATTTTTGAAAAGACAGAGGGAGAGGTAGAAGTCTTTTCCCACAAGCTTGGAGAAGAAGATGACAAGATTCGGGAGAAAATAGGCATTGTTTTTTAGAACTCTGTGTTGGACAGCGTATTGACTGTAAAAGAAAATCTTCTAACGAGAGCGTCCTATTACGGAATACACAAAGAAGAAATTTTGGAGCGTTTACATCCTTTAATGCAGGCCTTCGAATTAGAAAGCATCTGGAATAGAAAATATGAGCAATTATCCGGAGGACAGCGAAGAAGAGTGGATATTATCAGAGCGCTTTTACATAATCCGAAGATTCTCTTTTTGGATGAGCCCACAACCGGGCTGGACCCCATGTCCAGAAAGCTGGTGTGGGAGTATATCGATTATCTTCGGAAAGAAAAACAAATGACAATATTTCTTACAACACATTATATGGAAGAAGTAAGAGATGCAGACAGAGTTGTAATCCTGGATAAGGGAAGAATTGTAGCGGAGGACACACCGGCGGCTTTAAAAAGGAAATACACGAATACAAAACTGATTTGGTATGCAGAGAAATGTGGTGATAATGAGCTTGTGCTGAAAGACATGGCGTATTCTTATGAAGCGGATCACTATATTGTGCCATTGGAATCAAAGGAGAAATTTCATTTAAGTGAGTTTCTCTATAAAAATCGAAACAAGATTAGAGATTATGAAATTGTAAAAGGCAGTATGGATGATGTATTCCTGCATTTAACAGGAAGAAAGCTGGAGGCATAATATGAGGGGAATTATGGGACTTATCAAGAGAAATTTATTGCTGTTTTTCAAGGATTGGCAGAGTATTCTATTCTCTCTACTGACATCCATTATTGTGCTTGTATTGTATTTATTATTCCTGAAAGGCACCTTTGTTAGTGCGATACAAAGTGCAATGGAGCAGTATCCGGGACTGGCTTCTATGGTTCCCCAAAAGGATATCGATATGTTTGCAATCTTTTTTTACTGAGTGGTATTTTAGGCTCCGCAATGATTTCAGTTCCTTTTAGTTATATTACTGTACTCGTAAAAGATAGAGCGAATAAAGTGGATTATGATATTCTGGCAACACCTATGAAAAGGGAACAGATTATCTTTGCTTATTTTGTATCGGCTGTGCTTACTTCAACACTTTTGACCGATATAATACTAGCTGTCGGCCTTATTGGAATTCGTATGCAAGGAAATATGTATTTGAATATAAGTCAAGTGGTAAAAGCCTTTTCTGTCGTTGCGCTTGGCTCTATTTCGGCAAGCGCAATATTTATGATTGTAGTTTTATTTTTCAAAACCGTCAGTGCTTGCGAAGCTTTCTTTGGAATACTATCAGCGGCTTCGGGATTTGTGATTGGAGTCTATATTCCTATTTCTCAATTTTCAAATGAAGTACAAACCGTGTGTAACCTATTTCCTGCGAGTCAAGTTACAATTATACTAAGAAATATACTGCTTGAGGGATTATTGGAGCATATCAATACAAGTCTTTCAGGAACGGATCAGGGGATGCTTGTCGTGAGCCTAAAAGAATACTTTACCTTTCAAGCGAAACTGTTTCATGGGTATCTGAATATGAATAAAATGCTGGGATATATCCTGGGGGTAATACTATTCTGTATCGTAGCGCAAATTATGATTTATTCCGGAAGCTATAAGAGAAGCTAAGCCGGGGAAAAGAACTTATTTTCCCATTTTAGAAAAGCGGTAAAAGTAGATAAATAGCCCTACAGGGCATCCTTACTATTCCGATTGACATTCATTATAGTAAATTTATAATAAATTTTGAATTTTTTTAATTAGAATTCCTTTTTTTAATGACTGATCTTGCCTTTGAAATGAGGGGAATTTTAGGAGGAATGGAAATGATGACAAAAAAACTATGATTATTTCTACTGTAATGACATTGCTATGGACTTTATCCTTTCCCATAATGCTTTTTCATACTCAAGAAGAGAGTGAATTCGGTGAAGAAGTTTAGTGCAAACAATCGAAATGGAGCTATGCTTCACATCTATGGTAAGCAGGTCAAGGTCGATGGAAGCAGTCTTGTCAATGTGCCGTTTACTACGGGAAAAGATTTGGAAATCATCGTGGCGGTGACTCCCGGTCAGCATACAATTGAAGGAATCTTTGAGTCCACGGAAACGGTGGGCACTAAGACAAGGAATGTCAGAACGGAGAAGTTGAGCTTTAATCTTTCCGTAGAGGCCGGACACAGCTATTCCGCCGCATTGTATTTCTACTCTGCCGAAGAGAGAGCGGACTATAATAAGGGGCGGACAGGTAAAGCCATTTTGGAGATTCCGCTCACTATTATGGAAGACAGTGATTATATAAAGGCCTATATCATTGTCTATAGGGAAGACTAAAAAAGAGCCTTTGAAAGGCCCGACTGCCCCTTATGACGGCTATGATGAACGGGAGGACACGGAAGAGAAGGTAAGGCAGGCACTTGCATTTTTGCAGGTGCATTTTTTTGATTTTCAAATTTCCAAAGAATTAAGTTTTAAAAAAATGCGTTTTGAACAAATTACCGACTAAAAGTCGAAAAAGCTTGACAGTCACCTTTGACTGCTTTATCATATAAACCGACCAATAGTCGAAAATGCTAAATGGAAACAAAAGCTCAAATATAGATCCGGGGAAGATATGAAAAATAGGGCGAGTATGAAAAAAGAAGGCAAATAAAAAATGGAGGCGGATATGAAAAAAGGGGAACAAAGAAAACAGGAACTGTTAAAGCTTGCCTATCGCATGTTCATAGAAAAAGGTTATGAGAATACCAGCATTGACGAGATTGTGGCCAAGGCCGGTATCGCAAAAGGTACTTACTATTATTATTTTGCGAGCAAAGAAGCAACGCTGGAAGCAGTCATCGAAATGATGATAGAGAAGGAGAGTGCCGTAGCCAAGGAGCTTCTTCAGGCACCGCTTTCTATACCCGAAAAATTGGTTTCGGTTGTAAATGCCTTTCGTCCGGAGAAAGAGGAGGCAGTGATTACGGATGTTCTGGAAAGAAAAGAAAATATCGTCATGCACGATAAAATCTGCAAGAAAATTGTAGAAGTGGCGGTACCGATTCTGGCAGAGATTGTTCAAGAAGGAATAGCACAGGGAATCTTTTCGTGTACGCATATTGAAGAGCGAGTGAAGATGCTCCTTGTTACGAGTCAGCATATGTTCGATTATGGAGTTTTTGGTGAAAAAGATGTAGAGGTGTACATCGATATGCTGGAGAAGTCTCTGGGGGCAAAATCTGGAACCATGCAATTTATCAACCAGGTCTTAGTAGAGGGGGCAAAGGAATGAATAGAGGACAGTCCATGCATCAGAAAAAAATGAATCTTTTCTTGCGCGTGCTGTTTATCATTCTCATCATAGCGATATCCGGTGCGGCGATCCTACAGATTTTCGCACCGGAATATATGGGAAGAAACTCTGCGTATGGCATTTCTACAGGATGGCAGAGAGAAATCGGCTTTTGGAATATTGCCGTTTTAGTCATATTGATTACAGCGTATAGGCACTACAATTGGACCTATCTAAAATCTATTTTGCTGGCTCTCATTCTCGGCGGAATCGGTATCGGAAGCAATCATTTTATCCATTATCTTGAGATGCATCAAATGGTAAATTTGATTGGCGCTGTGGAAAATTATCTTCTTGTTCTTGCCTGGATGATCGGATGGAAAATAGAAGAAAGGAGGCAGGATTTATGAGAATATGCATAGTAGGCCTTGGCGTCATAGGAACAACTTACGGCTATGTGTTCCAAAAAGCCGGGCATCAAGTCGAACATTTGCTGAGAGAAGAGAAAAAATCGAAGGCACCGGAAAGTCTAAATATCAGTTTATTAGATGGACGCTATAACAAAAAAGGAGAAGAAAAAGCGGGTCAATACAAGGTGAATCTTGCCGAGTCGAATGCAGAGTTTGATTTTATTATTTTGAGTGTGGCAAGCGGAAAAATAAAGGATGCTATAGCGACACTTTCACAAAACCATATTACAGGAAGCTTGATTTTGTTTTGTAACTTTTGGAATAGTCGGGAAGAGATTGATGAAATAGTGGGTGCATATCCTTATATTATCGGCTTCCCTACTGCAGGCGGACACCTTGCAGGAAATGTGCTTAATTGTGTTCTCTTTGACCATATCATGCTGGAAAGTGAGGAAAAAGCAGGGATTTCCAATTACAAAGCTTTAACAGCTCTTCTCGCTTCCGCCGATTTGAAAATGGAGATTCCTCACGATATGGTGGAATGGATATGGCTTCATATGGCCATCAATGCAGGGGTCACCTCTTCTGCTGCCCGGGAAGGGAAAATTGAACACCCGGCGCAGCTTGCTCTTAACCTGATGAATGATGCCCATGCCCTGTCTATTACAGTAAAGGCAATAAGAGAAACCATTCAGGTGGTTAAGGCAAGGGGCGTAGACTTAAGCTTCTATAAAAATGAACTTCTCCCGTATAGGATTCCGGCAGCCTTTGCAGGAATTCTTATGAAACAAATGTTCAAAACGAATGAACTTACCCGAAGAATCATGACTTTACATAGTGATGTAGGGGATATGCTATATGGGTGCAAATGTGTTTATGAGACCGGGAAGTTAAAGCATCTCGAACTGCCGATATTTTACTCTACTATGGATAAAATCTTGGCATGATTTTTGATTGACTTTAGGGATTGGCTTTTAACATTTGTTTTTAACATTGGTGTTGGCTTCTACTATTTGGAGAATCCCTAAGCACTTATCCGCTTCAAATATTTTTTCAATGTCTCTTGAATGCTGTCCAGAGAATCCACCATTCCCCGATCAATCCATTTGAAAAGCACATTCCAGATAGCTCCCACATTGAAGGCAATGAGGTAGTCCGGCTCCAGTTCTCCTATAAGCTTTGCAAAGGGATTGCTATTCATATCCTCTGTTTTACTGTATTCCGGAAGAAATTCATTTAGGCGAATCAGGAGGAAATACAGCATTTTGTTTTTGTGCAGTAAGGAAAGAAAGGCTTTATTTTTATCGCAGAAGGAGAAAATAACAGTGAGCGGATCAACATTTTCCTTGGAAAGTGCCTCGGTATATTCCCTGATTAATTCGTTCAGAATGGACTCCAGTACATCGTCCTTGGAACGAAAGTTCAGGTAAAAGGTTTTTCTTGCAAGGCTTGTTTCCATAATAATCTGCTTTACGGAGATTTCTGCATAGGGATACTCTTGCATTAGCTTGAGTAAAGCTGTGGAAATTTCCTGCCTTGACCGTACAGCGGATGGATTTTGGCTTTTCTTCATAGCATGTTCTCCTAAAATACACAGAAAGCAAAGATTGTGTATCTTTTTTGAAATGATTTACTTTCCTTCGATGCTACAGTACCATGCCCTGGTAAGATACACAAGTGAGTAGTTTTGGAGGAGAAAATGCAGGTTTTAATCATCAATGGGAGTCCGAGAAAAAAAGGGATAACGGCAGCGGTGCTTCATAGGATTGAAGAAAATCTTCGGAGAGCAGGTATAGAAGTGCTATTTTACA
Source organism: uncultured Oribacterium sp. (assembly GCA_916439225.1). GTDB lineage: Bacteria > Bacillota > Clostridia > Lachnospirales > Lachnospiraceae > Oribacterium. The sequence goes on from CAKAHF010000002.1 coordinate 527,795, forward strand.
ATCTGGGGGAAATGAAAATGTCCCATTGTACCGGCTGTAACTATTGCTATAGAACAGGGCATTGCTGTATGGAGGATGATGCAGAGCTACTCTCCAAAAGAATTGAAGAGGCGGACGGAATCGTTTTGGGTTCTCCAACTTACGCAAGTAATGTATCCGGATTAATGAAAGATTTTATAGATCGAGGACATTTTGTGATTGAACAACTGCTTCATAAAAAGTACTGTATTGCGGTGGCAAGCGGGGAAAATTACGGAAGTCAAGATACTTTGAAAGTTCTTAAGAATCTTGTGTTATTTTCCGGAGGAAGATTGAGCGGACAGCTTCGGATTCAAGCCGGCTTTAACGAACTTGAGGGAATGATAAGGAAGAGGAAAGGACAGATTGATCAAGTGTCGCAAAACCTTATCATGGCAATGAAGGGGAAGCAATACTATCCTACTCAGAGCATAGTTCATTTTTTCATTTTCCATCTGGGGATTAAGCCCTTTGTAAAGAAAAAAGGCATGCTATATCAAGGGGTTAGGGAAAGATGGAGTAAGTTGGGGATTACCTGAATAAAGGAGATTTTTGTATTGGATGCAGAGAATCTATAAAAAAATATTTGACAAAAAGCAAAAATCCCTTATAATTGGCACGGCGTCAGTTACAAAAGGAACTAATTGACATTTTTTAGTAACTTTACGACAAGTACATATGGAAAGGAGTCAGCAGATGTCCAAGAAAAAAATCAATCTTTTTGTAGGTTCTATTGGAGCGTTTATCGGTATTTTTGTTTTTATTGCTTACATTCCCCAGATTTTCGCAAACTTGCAGGGAGACAAAGCTCAACCTTTTCAGCCGCTATTTGCAGCAATTTCTTGCCTGATTTGGGTTATTTACGGATGGACAAAGGAACCGAAAAAGGACTGGATTCTCATTATTCCTAACTCTGCGGGAGTAATTTTAGGAGGATTAACTTTTCTTACTGCTTTGTAATCCCATGTAATGAATATGAAAGCCGGCGACTTCTTTAGGAAGTTTGCCGGTTTTTTATTACTTGCCATTTCGGTGGAATTAGTCTTAATAAGAGAAGAAGCTGAATATAGAGAAGAATTCAAACTCACCTGGTGGTAGAATCAATAGAACTCAACTGCCGGTTCCTGTCATTTTCGGCGGTTTCCTGTAAGCTTATGCCGTGAAAGGAGGTGTCCGATATGGATCAAATCAAAATCGGAAAATTTATAGCAGCTTGCAGAAAGGAAGAGGGCATGACCCAGGCGGAACTTGCGGAAAAGCTTGGAATCAGTGACCGGGCGGTATCCAAATGGGAAACCGGAAAGTCTATGCCGGATTCCGGAATCATGCTGGAGCTTTGTGGATTTCTGAAAATCAACGTAAACGAACTCCTGTCGGGCGAAAGAATCATGGCAGAATTCTATAGTAAACAAGTAGAAGAGAACCTTCTCGCAATGAGACGAGAAGTGGAGGAAAGGGACAGGAGAGCCCTTAAGCTGGAATACTGGCTGGGATTCTCGACAGTGCTCTCCGGATCGGTCTTAATCCTTTTGGCATCCTTCCTGGTGATGCCCTTCTGGCTGAGAATGGTACTCTCCGCCTTTGCCCTTATGATGATTTTACTGGTAAGCTTATCGCGGTTGGCATTGAACAGAAAGCAGGATTCTATGAATGCGAGTGCTGTCATCATCGCTATGTGCCTTCCTATAGTAAGGTCATTCTGTCCATGCATAGGGGACGGGCAAGATATATGAAGTGTCCTGTATGCGGAAAACGAAGCTGGCAAAAAAAGGTATTGGGAGAAGAATAAAATCATGTGTGGTTTATAGAAATGCTGTTAACAGCGCAGTAATTCTTCTACTAAAAGTTATTATCTCATTTTGATTTTCTGTCTATGCCATAAAAATGCCGTTTACGGCAAAAATATGAAATGAATCTCTTGCGAATTTTCCGAATAATGAGTACAATATTTCATAAAAGTGCCGTTTGCGGCAAAAATATAAAATGGAGATCAAGATGGAAATCAATGGAGAAATCAATAGAGAGGTGTATCTTAATCGACTTATTGTCAGAAAACACAATGGCTTCATTAAAGTGATTACCGGAATCAGACGCTGCGGGAAGTCGTATTTGCTGAATACTTTATTTTATAAGCATTTACTTTCGGAAGGGGTAGGAGAGAGCCACATTATCCGATTCGCCTTTGATACAGCGGAGGATTTATTAAAGATTGGAGAAGATCCCATCGTACTGGATAATGAAAAAGAAGAGCGTAAGGTAGATCCCTCCCGATTTCTTACTTGGCTGATGCCACAAATTCGTGGTGAAGGGATGTACTACCTTTTGCTGGACGAGGTGCAGAAGCTGGGAGCCTTTGAGTCAGTGCTGAATGGGTTCCTTCGGAAGCAAAATGTTGATGTTTACGTAACAGGCAGTAATTCCAAGTTTCTGTCAAAGGACATTTTAACTGAATTTGAGGGAAGAGGGGATGAAGTGCATGTGCTGCCTTTATCTTTTTCCGAATACTATGCATTCAAAGAGGGAGATAAAGCGAGGCTTATGATGATTACTCCGTTTACGGAGGGCTTCCGGCGGTTGCCCTGATGAATACGGAAGAGCAAAAGACCAATTATTTAATATCCCAAATGAAGAACGTGTATCTTCGGGATATCGTGGCCAGATATTCGGTACAGGATGAAAGCGCCTTGGGAGAAGTGATTGACGTCATTGCCTCAGGCATTTCCACCCTTACCAATCCAAGGAAAATTGCCGCAACGATGAATTCTGTTCACGGGACAAACATCAGTGATACAACAGTGGATAAATACATCACCTATGGGGAAGAAGCGTTTATGCTCACTCGGGTAAAAAGATATAATGTGAAAGGGCGAAAGTATATCGGAACTCCGTATAAAATATATTTTGAAGACTTGGGTCTTAGAAATGCCCGACTGTCATTTCGGCAGATTGAAGAAACCCATATCATGGAGAATATCATTTACAATGAATTGCGATACAGGGGCTATCAGGTAGATGTGGGAACCGTGGAATCCAGAGAGAGGGATGCAAATGGGAAAGAGATTCGGGTGCAGAGGGAAATCGATTTCATTGCTACATTAGGAAGCAAGAAGTATTATATTCAGTCTGCCTATGCCATTCCCGATAAGGAAAGTATGAGCAGGAATGCAAATCCTTTGAGCGCACCATGGATTCCTTTAAGAAAATCATTATCGTAGAAAGAAGTATGAAGCCTCGCTATGACGAGAACGGATATCTGATGATGGGAGTTAAGGAATTCTTATTGGATGGGAATAGCTTGCTGATTTAATTCATGATGAGTATCGTGTGGAAAGCCCACGATACTTTTTTTATGGTATTAAACTCGAGAAATTAAGGTGGAATTCCACCTTAATTTTTCGGGTTTGTTTGCTGTGCGCCTAGCGGCGCACGTTTCTAACGGGTTAAAGTCCCGAATCCGCCCGGTAGTGGGAAGGATATAGCCGAAGGCAAGGGTGTCGAGGGTGACCTCGAATCTGAAGGAAGCTGGATATGAGGAAGATACTAACTCATGGGCAAATCTCTGGTCTGACGAACAGAAATCTCATATGAGGTTATGCATGAGGATAAGACTGCAGCACAAGCCAAAGTCCAATAACTACACGGAATCATGCATGATAAATGAGGCAGATATATGGAGAGGAAGAAACGTGTGGTACCTAGGGAGGTCTGTGTGATATGCCTCGAAAGAGGTAACCATTGCCCAAAGCAATGCTGAACACACAGAAGTCAGCAGAGGTCATAGTAGTCGAGAGACAAAGGACCGAATCAGTAGGAGTCTCAAGTATGACTGAGAAAGGAGGAATGACTGGTTATGGCAGAAAACATTGAAAACAATGGCTGTTCGCAAAGAGATAGTGCGGAACATGAAGGGTATGTGAAAGCGCGTAGGTCATTCAATCCGATATGGAAAGAAAGAGGCAGTGCACAGCCAAGACTGATAAACAGTGGCTTTTACGATTTAGCCATAGCATATCAGTCTGTGCACGTCAACTATTGAAAGCGCTGTATACGAGAACCGTACGTACAGTGCTGTGAGAGGACGGCGGTTAGTCACCGCCTCCTACTCGATTGAATCAAAAAAGGTAGCTTGTTATGCTATAAGGCAATGGAAGAAATTTCATCGATTATGTTATGTACACAGCAAAGATAAAAACGCAACGCATACAGAGAAGTATGCCAGAGCCGGTAGGTAGCCCGGCCGTCACAGAATCTTGTGGTAAGTAACCTTCCCCTCCGGGTTGTCCATTCTTTGTCCATAAAGTTTAGGAGGGACAAATATGGACAAGATGACTTGTCAAATGACAGTGCTTTTTGAAGGCGCTTTTTGGGTGGGCATTTTTGAGAAAACAGAGGGAAATCGCCTATCCGTTGCGAAGGTGACTTTCGGTGCAGAGCCCAAGGACTTGGAGGTACGTGATTTTATCTTAAAGCATTTTTATGAGCTGAAATTCAGTCCGGATGTAAAAACGCAAGTCAAGGAAAGAAAACAGAATCCGAAAAGAGCACAAAGAGAGGTCAAAAAACAATTGCAGCGTGCTGGCATCGGGACGAAGTCGCAACAGGCGTTCAGTTTACAGCATGAAGAGAACAAACAAAAGCGTAAAGAAAAAAACAGAGAACAAAAACGCATTGAGGAAGAACGGCAATTTATGCTGAAGCAAGCGAAGAAAAAAGAAAAACACAGAGGCAGATAACAAAAATAGTGAGGAATAGCATGGCAGCTTTAAAGCTAAGTCTTATACAAAAATACAAGTTGGAAAAAGCATATACTTATGTGTACAGCACAGGTTTTCTTTCCGGAGGAAGCGTTTTAAAGCAAGGCGCCGATTTCATAGAAGAAGGAAATGCCTTTTTTTCTCATGCGTGTCCGGAGCAAGGTGCGAGGGCTCTCCTCTTAACAAGAAAGGAAGAAGCCCCGGGAGCCTACTCTGTTCTAGTGCTGTCTAAGGACGGTATGCAAGAAATAGAGCTTGGAGAGGACTTTCCGGACCGGGAAAATGATCCGCTGCTTTTTTCATTTGGAAACGACTTCGGGGTAATCAAAGCAAAGAAAGAAATTGTTTATTTTACCGGAGATTTTTCTTCGCCGGAAATCATCCCGATTAAGAATGGATTTTTGCCCTTTAGCAAAGTGCTGCCGGAAAATGCAAGAGAGCGGTATTTTCAGACGGTTTCAGACGGCAGATTGATTCCTGTCTGCTTTGAAAAGGACGTTTATTACGGTCTGTCCCGCTGTTTTGGCCTTTTAGATTTTGACCCTGGAAAAAAAGAAGCCAAGTGGAAATGCTTTTCAGAAATAGAGAAAAATGCCTTTACGCACCATGATGACAGGACGAAGGATGCTCCGAAAATCGACAGTTTAAAAATGCTAAATGATGCACTTTATGCCTATACTTCGGGAGAAAGCACAGGTTCAGTGAATAAATGGGGAATGGACTATTATGCTTTGGCAAAAATCTCTTCCGAGGGCAAGGTAAAAGAAAAGCTCTTTGAGTCGGAACAGTTGAAAACGGGCGGAAAAAAGTCCGGGGTGAACGGAACTTTCACACATTCGGATTATCTGATTCTCACACCGCTTTTTAACAATGACGATTGGAAGGGAAAGCAGAAGCTATTTTCTCTTAGTAAGCGGGAATATACGGATGTTATTATGCCAAGAGGAATGACAAAGCATAGCTTACACAATATTTGCGGAGAGCTTTGTCTCACCGCTCTGTATGATAGAGGACTGAAAGAAATCCTTTCTTTACCATATCCTTAAGTTTCCTTGAATTAGTTTTTCTTTTTTCACTAATATAATCTGCAAGTGGTTGGCTTTTTTCATCGGCATCTTCTATAATCTTTTTCATAGCTTTTAAAATAGCCTTTGCTGAATACTGAGCCACTTTTATCTCAATATTTATAGCCTTATTATTAACTTCATCATTTACCATATAGGTGACCTCCTTTCCGGGAAAAAAATAAAAAAAGCGGCCCAGACTTTTTACATCTGAACCGTTAAAATTTTTAATTCTATAGTTTTTTTATTATTTTTTTAATTTTATTACTGTTGTGACGTACTTTATAAATTATGTTTCGCAAACTTTTTGTTTGCTTTTTTTAATGCCTTATTGATGGTTTCTTGAATAAAAAGGACTACAGCATTTTTCCCAAAGGATTGTTAATTTCGCACTTTCCATTTTTTTCATTGCCCCTGTAAGTCTAATAATATCTTTAATATTCTTTGCACCATCATCTAAAAACAGCGTTTATAATTTGTTGCTCTGTAACTTGGTTGCAATAGCATATATATTTGGGATTTGCATCCTTTTTTTAAACCATATAGGAACTTTTTACATCTTCCTTATAAAAAAACTCTTTCATTGTTTAAGTTATAATACACGACATCACAATCTTCATTCATACATAAATAGTAAGTTTCTTCATCTACAACCTTTCCCATAAGGTTTTTCTGATACCATATGCTTTACAGTTATATTCTTAACCTTTTCTCCTATTTTTGTGACATTTGGGGCAATTTGCTTTTTTTCTTCCACTGTACCAGTGGTTTTTTTGTATTGAACCTCAGCAAGATTGATTTATCTTATTTTTCTTGACTCACTTTATTTCCTCCTTTCTAAAAAAATATTTTTCTTCATTTTTATTCCACCTCATTTCTATGAATTTCTATAACATCTTCAATTCTGCAATCCAATGCCAGGCAAATCTTTTTCTAATGATTCTAAGTTCACATAAGAGTTTTTTTGCTCATTCTAGAAACCATGTTACTTGTTATGTTTGCAGCTCTTTTTAAGTCTTCTTTGTTCATTTCTCTTTCTACCAATAAGTGCCATAATGGTTTATAAGAAATTGCCATATTATTACCCCTTATCCGTTTTATTGTTAAGATATATTATATCATAAATAGGCTGATAAGCCACTTTAGCCTATTTTATACTTGTGCTTGCGTTAGTATTTATTGAGATAGTCCTTGTTTTTTTTCCTTGTCCCACTTGGAACTGCTCCAAATCCCTTGCTGGAAGGGGCGAATACCCCTTACCTTATAAAGTATCTTGTGGCTGTTTCTTTTTTAGAAGGAGGTAGGAGCAATGTTTTTAGAGGACTTAAGAAAAGAAGAGAATCTTACATATACGGAGAATGGCGCTCTTACCAACAGGAGCACGAACTCTTATTGTCTGGATCTTTTTGCTACCATTGGTGCTTTGCGAAATGCAGAAGACAGTGAAATCATTTCCCGATTTATCAAGGCCTATACGGAAGACCGCAATATGGCAATGAAGATTCTTTTCTTCGCAAGAGACATACGAGGTGGCCTTGGGGAGAGAAGAGCGTTTCGGTCTATATGGAAGTGGCTTTCTCTTCATGAGGCGGAGTCCGTTCGAAAGAATATTACAAATGTTCCCGAGTACGGGAGATTCGATGACCTCCTATCCCTTCTGGACGGACCTTGCGAAAAGGACATGCTTAGCTTCATAAAAGAGCAGTTGGATAAGAATCTTGCTGCCCTGAAAACCGGAGAGAGCGTTTCTTTACTCGCCAAATGGCTTCCTTCCGTGAATACCAGCAATAAGGATACCGTTAAAAGAGCCAAGAAACTTGCGAAAGCTTTGGGATTTAGCGATGCAGAGTATCGTAAAGTCCTTGTTTCACTGCGAGCAGAAATAAAGTTGATGGAGAATTACCTTCGGGAGAAGGACTATTCCTTCTCTTACGAAAAGCAGCCCTCTAAAGCTTTGTATAAGTATAGACTGGCTTTTCTTAGAAATGACAGGGAGAGATATTCTGCCTTTTTAGAGAAGGCGGAAAGTAATCCATCTGTAATGAATACAGGAACCTTGACGCCCTATGATGTCGTGGCACCGATTATTAATAAAGATAAGGAGAGAGTAGCTATATCTAAATGGGATCGTCGTTCTATGGACATCACCTGGAAGGCTCTTCCAGATTATACAGGGGCGGAAATGCTCTGGCCATAGTGGATATATCCGGTTCCATGTTTTGTGACGGGGAATCCGGGTATATGCCGGCAGCAGTGGCACAGTCTTTAGGGATTTATTTTGCGGAGCACAACAAGGGCTGTTTTCATAAGCATTTTATTACCTTTTCCGAAAATCCGAGACTGGTGGAGGTGCAAGGCAGAGATATTGTAGATAAACTTACGTACTGCGTAAGCTTTAATGAGTGTGCCAATACGAATTTACAGAGAACTTTTGACTTAATTCTGAAAACAGCCATTCAAAACAAGGCGAAGCAGGAGGAAATCCCGGAAAAACTCTATATCATTTCAGATATGGAATTCGATTGCTGCGTGGAAAATGCAGAAATGTCGAATTTCGAGTACGCAAAAAAGGAATTTGCAAGACATGGCTACAGACTTCCGCAAATTGTTTTTTGGAACGTGAACAGCAGAAATCGGCAGCAGCCTGTTACGAAAAATGAGCAGGGGGTAGCCCTAGTGTCCGGCGCCTCTCCGCAAATCTTTTCCATGCTGTCCGAGGGGATTCTAGATCCCTATTCCTTTATGCTGGAAACACTATCTTCCGAGCGCTATGAAAGAATTTGTGCGTAGAGAGGATGTAAAAAGCGGAAAGTGCTGAAAAAGAACAGTGTTTTCCGCTTTTTTTATGTGTCCATTTTCCCTTTCCCTTGACAATGTAAGCCCCCGAACTATATAGTAGGCGGAACAAGCGAAAGGAGTAGTAACTATGGCAAATTACAACATCAATACCATCTGTGTGCAAGGAGGCTATGAGCCGAAAAAGGGAGAATCCAGAGTGGTTCCCATTGTGCAATCCACAACCTTTAAATACGAGACTTCCCAGCAAATGGGAGATCTTTTTGACTTAAAGGAGTCCGGATATTTCTATACCAGATTGGCTAATCCCACGAATGATGCGGTAGCCAATAAAATCTGCCAGCTGGAGGGCGGTGTGGCGGCTATCCTAACCTCTTCCGGTCAGGCGGCAAACTTTTATGCCATCTTCAATATTGCCGGTGCAGGAGATCACGTGATTGCTTCTTCCGCAATCTACGGAGGAACCTATAACTTAATCGCAAAGACCATGAAAAATATGGGCATTGAAACGACCTTCGTGGATCCGGACATTTCTGCTGAAGAATTGTATTCCAAGTTCCGCCCCAACACAAAGTTGGTATTTGGGGAAACCTTGGCGAATCCTGCCTTGAAAATTTTAGACATCGAGAAATTTGCCAAGGCAGCACACAAGCATGGCGTTCCTCTTATCGTGGATAACACTTTCCCGACTCCCATTTTCTGTAGACCTTTTGAATGGGGAGCGGATATTGTAACACACTCCACCACCAAATATATGAACGGCTCCGCCAATGCGGTTGGCGGTGCAGTTGTGGATTCCGGAAACTTCGACTGGACGAAGTATAGCGAGAAATTCCCGGGACTAACCACTCCGGACGAAACCTACCACGGAACAGTCTATACGGAGAGCTTCGGGAAGGCGGCTTATATTGTGAAAATGACCACGAACCTCATGCGTGATCTAGGCTCCATTCCTTCTCCGCAAAACTCCTTCTATCTTGGCGTAGGGCTGGAAACCTTGCATTTAAGAATGGAAAGACATTATGAAAATGCCTTGGCTTTAGCAAAGCATTTGGAAAAGCATCCGAAGGTATCTTGGGTTTCCTTCTCCGGCCTGGAAAAGGACAGCCAGCATGAATTGGCTAAAAAGTACCTGCCAAAGGGCTCCTGCGGTGTTATTTCTTTCGGCGTAGTTGGAGGAAGAGAGGCGGCTGTGAAGTTTATGGATTCTCTGAAACTCGCGGCTATCGTTACCCACGTTGCGGATGCCAGAACCTGTGTGCTGCACCCTGCATCCACTACCCACAGACAGATGAACGATGAAGAGCTTCTGGCAGCAGGTGTATCGCCTGACCTTATCAGAATGTCTGTAGGCATTGAAGATGTGCAGGATATTATTGCCGATGTGGATCAGGCATTGGAGAAGTAAAATAGAACTTTAGCCCTAAAACTTGCGAGTATATTTATTTTGAAAAGGACTTACTATAGTTGATGAATTTTATCTATAGTAAGTTCTTTTGTTGTAACAAGCATAGAAATCCTATTAGCCAAAATGAAAATATTATTGAAAATGGCTAATAGAATAGATATGATAAGGAAATCGATTTTGTTGCCATAAAGCGGGATGAAAGATTATATATTCAAGTATCAGATAATATTTCAGAGGAAAAAACTTTGGCACGAGAAGTTTTTCCGTTGCTTCAGGTTAAGGATGCATATCCAAAGATTTTAATAGCAAGGACGAGAAATGAGGAGTATCAGTATGAGGGAATAAAAATTATGGATATTTCTGATTGGCTGTTAGGCTAGACAAAGCTGGCATGTAGCACAAACTAAAGGCTATAAATCAATTATAGTAATATAAGTTGAAAAGGAAGAAATAAGAAAGGAGAATCATCCATTTTCTCAAAGTTATATGTTCTCAAGAGGCCGAATCAACAGTAGGAAAATCGGATGGAGGAAAAACTATGAAAATCATTGAAAACAATAGAGTATTTGCCTTTGACGGGAAAAATGAATGCGTAGCAGAAATTATGGACGGAGAGACGCTGATTTTCCGTACTCGAGACTGCTTTGATAACCAGCTTAGCGAAGAGGGGACTTGCATCGGGGCTTTGAACTGGGATCGTATCAATCCCGCAACCGGCCCTGTCTATGTAGAGAATGCAAAAGCAGGAGATGTCCTCAAGGTGGAAATCCTGGAAATTACGCTGGATAAGCAGGGGGTGATGTGCGCCCTTCCGGAGAATGGTGTTCTGGGCTCTTTGGTGAAAGAAGAATCCGTAAAACGGATTCAGGTGGAAGGCGGCAAGGTTCATTTTAACGACAAGCTTGTCTTTGATGTTACGCCTATGATTGGTGTTATCGGTGTTGCGCCGGAAAATGGGTCTATCAACTGCGGGACACCGGGCTGCCACGGCGGAAATATGGACAATAAGCGAATCAAAGAAGGGGCAAGTCTTTACTTCCCGGTATTCCATGACGGAGCTATCTTCTCCTTGGGAGATGTGCACGCAGCTATGGGAGATGGAGAAGTGATGGTCAGCGGTGTGGAAATTTCCGCAGACGTGAAGGTGCGACTGTCCGTGATTAAGGGAATCCACATTGAAACCCCTATGCTGGAAAATGAAGAGTTTTGCGGCGTAATCTATTCCCACGAGGAGATAGAAAAGGCGGTTTTCCATGCGGTACGCATCATGAATGAGAGAGTACAGGAGAATCTGGGGCTCTCCTTTAACGAAGCCGGTATGCTTCTCAGTGCCGTAGGAGACCTGCGCTTTTGTCAGGTGGTGGATCCGGAAAGAACCGTGATGATGTGTGTGTCGAAGAAGATTATGAAGAGCTTATTTTAATTTATTCTCTCCTTCACCAGTCTCTGCAGAAGAGGAATATTTTTCTCCATAAACCAGGGATTTTTCTTAATCCATCCATAATTTAAAGGGCTGGGATGTACCAGTGGGAAATCGATAGGGGAGGAGCAGCTTTCCGAGGAGGACGCTTCGTCCTCTATAGAATAGGAGTAAAGCAGTTCCTTTAAGGGAAGCTTTGCTCCTTTTTTATCGTAGTGGGAAATGGCATACTTCCCGATTAAAATCCGAAGCTCAATCTTGGGGAGCAGCGCCACAATTTCATCGTGATATTTACGCATAAAGCTCCGGGGTGGAAGGTCTCCGCCCTTTCCCTTTCCGGGATAATAAAGGTCCATGGGAACAATGGCAATGGACGTGCCATAAAAGATTTCTTCGGGAATCCCCATCCACTCCATCAGTCTTTTTCCGGAAAGGTCATGAAAGGGAATGCCGGATTCCTCTACCTTTCTTCCCGGTGCCTGCCCGACTAAAAGAATCTTCGCCTCTTTATGAAACTGAAAAATAGGCGGAATACCCCGCTTGGTATAGCTTTGATTTTCCGGTAAATGTTCTATTTCTGCGATGATTTGCTGTAAAGCGGAATTCTGTTTGTTCATATTTTTGTAGTCCTTTTCAAAAATATCATCTAAAATACAAGAATAACACCTTTCAGCATAGGAAGAAAGCAATAGAATTCCTTTCATTCATAACGAGTATCGTGCGCAAAGCGTGCGATATCTCGTTTTATTGTGCGCCTAGCGGCGCACGTTTCTAACGGGTTAAAGTCCCGAATCCGCCCGGTAGTGGGAAGGATATAGCCGAAGGCAAGGGTGTCGAGGGTGACCTCGAATCTGAAGGAAGCTGGATATGAGGAAGATACTAACTCATGGGCAAATCTGCGGTCTGACGAACAGAAATCTCATATGAGGTTATGCATGAGGATAAGACTGCATAACAAGCCAAAGTCCAATAACTACACGGAATCATGCATGATAAATGAGGCAGATAGATGGAGAGGAAGAAGCGCGTACGAACCAGATACCGAAACCTGAGGGTCATGGGAGTTCCTCAAGACCTAGGGTGGAAAACGGCAAACAGCAGACGAGGCTATTGGTTTACAACACATACAGTTGTCATGAAATGGCAATGACAAAAGAAAGACTGATAAACAGTGGCCTTTACGATTTAGCCACAGCATATCAGTCTGTGCACATCAACTATTGAAAGCGCTGTATACGAGAACCGTACGTACAGTGCTGTGAGAGGACGGCGGTTAGTCACCGCCTCCTACTCGATTAGAGGGTTTAATTGAGAGATAAATAAGCCCTCCGATTCTTCGGAGGGCTTATCAAAGTAAAACCATATATTGCAGCGATGCAGGGCAGGGCTTTATGCCGCTATACAAAAGAGAAAAGATAACTGATGACTTACACGAAATAAGTGGCTTTCGCACAGACTATCAATTTCATTACTAAAGAACCTCCTTGACATATCTTCTCCCTTAATTATATACTATCTATTAGTTAGTTTAGACTAACCAACGTCAAGCTTGAAATTTATACTGAAAAAGGAGAAGAGAAGAAATTGAAAAAGACATTATTATTTTTACTACTCGGAATTATACTATTAACAAGTTGTGGGAAAACAGGAAGTCAGGGAGAAACAATGACTTCTAAGAAAGATGAAGGCTCTAAAAGTACCATGATTTCCGGTGCGATGGGAGGTTCAGGAAAGACTGACTCCCAAATGACAAAGAAAAAAGTAACAGTTACTACTTCATTTTTATATGATATGGTAAATCAGCTTGCAGGCGATATGGTAGATAAAGAGCTTATTATACCAGCAGGAGAAGATCCACATCTTTATGTGGCAAGCCGGAGGATTTAAGGAAGATTGCCGAGGCTGATTTGGTGCTTTTTCACGGACTTCACTTTGAGGGGAAGATGCAGGAGGTACTTGAAAAGAAGGGATATGCAGTAGCATCCACATTTTCAGAGGACAAGATTGGCAAGATGGAGGAAGATGGGGCTGCAATTATAGATCCGCATTTTTGGTTTGATATAGATCTTTACAAGGAAGCTACTGAAAATGCAGGAGCAAAGCTTTCAGAGCTTTTGCCAGATAAAAAAGATGAAATAGAAAAAAATACCAAAGCTTATGTAGAAAAGCTTACGGCTCTTGATGAAGAAAACAAAAAAGCACTGGATAATCTACCTGAGGGTGGGAAGTACTTGATTACTCCACACGATGCCTTTAATTATTTTTCAAGAAGATACGGTATTGAAGTTGTAGCTCCTCAAGGGGTTAGCACAGATTCAGAGGTCGCAAATAAAGATATAGATAAGACTGTTGACTTTATTGTGAAGCATAAGGTGAAAGCTATTTTTGCAGAATCTACCACAGACCCGGCAAGGATGGAGAAGCTTAAAGAGGCTTGCAGGGCTAAGGGCTTTGATGTAAAGGTTGTAAGTGGTGAGGGAAATGAGCTGTTTTCCGACTCGCTTGCACCCGAGGGGCAAAGTGGTGATACTTACATAGATATGTATAAACACAATATAAAGTTAATCACTGAAAACTTAAAGTAAGAAGGAGGGGTAGGCATGGAAGAGGTGATTGTAAAGGTAGAGGATTTGACCATAGCCTACCACGACAAGCCTGTACTTAGGGATTGCGACATAGATATAATGGCAGGTTCGGTTACAGCCATAATAGGGCCTAATGGAGCAGGGAAATCGACCTTAATAAAAAGGGATATTAGGGCTTCAAAAAAACTTGCAGGAGAGATTTTGATTATGGGTGAGCCTATTAAAAAGGTTCAGAAGAAAATAGCCTATATTCCACAGACTTCTGAGGTAAACTGGGACTTTCCAACCACCGTTATGGATGTTGTACTAATGGGCAGATATGTACACCTTGGCTGGTTTAGGCATCCCGGGTGGGAGGATAGGGAAAAAGCAGAGGCTGCTCTTAAAAGGATAGGCATGCATGAGTTTAAGAATAGGCAGATATCCAAGCTTTCAGGAGGGCAGAGACAGAGGGTATTTATAGCAAGACTGATAGCACAGGAGGCAGAGATTTATTTTATGGATGAGCCTCTTGCTGGCATAGATAAGGTTACGGAGAAGGTAATAATTGATTTTATAAAAGAAGAGCAAAAAAAGGGGAAAACTGCTGTGATAGTCCATCACGACCTTGCCACAATAAGGGAATATTTTGATCATGTGGTTATAATCAACAAAAAGGTAGTGGCTGAAGGCAGGGTAAGTGAGGCATTCACAAACGAAAATTTAGAAAAGGCGATGATGAAAAATGTTTAACATCGATATACTTACAAGCTATACGTTTATCATAGTTGGAAGCGGTACATTTTTGCTTGCGGCTATAGCAGGGGCTGTGGGCTGTATTACAGTGCTTAAGGGACAGTCGCTGATAGGGGATGCCATTGGTCATGCCGCATTTCCGGGGATAGTCCTATCATTTATGTTATTTATGCAAAGAGAACCGGTGCTTTTAACTCTGGGGGCGGTAGTATCAGGTACTACTGCCTTCATTCTTATTCAAGTTATAAAAGAGAATTCAAAGCTTAAGCTGGACGCGATACTTGCAGTAGTTTTATCTTCATTTTTTGGGGTTGGCATGGTACTAAAAAGCCATATTCAGGGCAACAGTACTTATAAAGACGCTGCTCAGTCAGGGCTTTCAAGCTATATCTTCGGACAGGCTGCTTACATTATGAAGGATGATGTAAAGCTTATAGTATATGTTGGCATACCTATGTTAGTTTTACTGATTTTGTTTTACAAAGAAATAAAAGTATTCTTATTTGATGAAATATATGCAAGCACAATTGGAATAAAGACGGTTTTACTCTATGGAATAATTCTTGTAATGACTATGGGAATAATAGCGACAGGATTGAAACTGGTAGGAGCTATCCTTATTTCATCTTTACTTATAATACCCGCAATTACTGCTCTTCAATGGAGTGATAAATTTGGTTGGGTACTTATAATAGCAGGCGTGGTTGGTGGAGTTTCTGCACTTATCGGCACTTATATATCAACCGCTTATGAGGGGATGAGCACAGGAGCAACTATTATCCTCATAATGGGAAGTCTTGCAATCATTTCTCTTGTGATAGGACCACATGGGATGATAAAGAATCTTAGGATGAGGAGGCAGGGGTGAAATGATAGATTCACTAATGTCATATTTTTGCCATATCCTACGAATCTCTTTTTTTGTGCTAGTAGCGACTGCCATGGCTTGTGCTATTTTTGAGCCCGTTTTTTTGGTATTAAGGAAGCTTTCAATGGTTTCAGATGCCATTTCACATTCGGTTTTACTGGGAATAGTTATCGCATTTTTCATAGTAAAAGATGTGGGTTCGCCATTTCTAATAGCAGGAGCGGCATTGTTTGGGGTAATTACTGTCTTTGTCGTGGAGTTTCTTTCAGGGACAGGACTTGTTAAAAATGATGATGCAGTGGGAATAGTTTTTCCGATGTTTTTTGCTCTTGCAGTTGTTTTAATCACTAAATTTGCAAGAAATGTACATCTGGATACTGACGTAGTGCTAATGGGAGAGGTCATAATTGCACCATTAAATAGGGTAGAGTTTATCGGAATGAGCCTGCCTAAGGCTCTGGTTCAAATGGGGATATTATTGTTGATAAACCTGCTCTTTGTTATTATCTTTTTTAAGGAACTTAAGATAACTACTTTTGATAGGGGATTCGCAAAGCTTGCAGGATTTTCCTCGGTAGCCCTGTTTTATGTATTGATGACACTTTCATCATTTACAGCAGTTACAGCTTTTGATGCTGTGGGGGCTATTTTGGTGGTTTCGTTTTTGATTACTCCGGGGGCAGCGGCCTATCTTATAAGTAAAGATCTTAAGGTGATGATAGCCATTTCGGTTGGCTATGCAGTTATCAATTCTATTATAGGCTATGTGTTTTCGCTTCTTATGAATGTATCTATGTCTGGAATGACAGCTGCAGCCGCAGGAGTTACATTTTTACTTACCTTTTTGTTTAATAGAGAAGGGCTGATTACTGCTATATTTATAAGATTACAGAGAAAAAGTGAGTTAAAACTAGGACTTTTCCTCAACCATATAGGTAATCATTCAGGCAAAAAGGAGGAAAGTGAGGAACTGGGATTAGGCTCAATCAAGAACCATCTCAAATGGAAGCAGGCCGAGGTTGATAAAATAGCAGGAAGACTTATAAAAAAAGGGTTTATAAGGATAGATATAGATAAGAATATTTATGATTTGACCGAGAGAGGCAGAGAGAAGTTTGTAGAGATTGAGGAATAAAAGCCCTCGGCTGTGAGGTAGAGGATTTAATTGAGAGATAGATAAAGCCCTCCGAATTATCGGAGGGCTCTTCAAAGGTGCGCCTAGCGGCGCACGTTTCTAACGGGTTAAAGTCCCGAATCCGCCCGGTAGTGGGAAGGATATAGCCGAAGGCAAGGGTGTCGAGGGTGACCTCGAATCTGAAGGAAGCTGGATATGAGGAAGATACTAACTCATGGGCAAATCTGCGGTCTGACGAACAGAAATCTCATATGAGGTTATGCATGAGGATAAAACTGCGACACAAGCTAAAGTCCAATAACTACACGGAATCATGCATGATAGATGAGGAAGATATATGGAGAGGAAGAAACGTGTGGTACCTAGGGAGGTCTGTGTGATATGCCTCGAGAGAGGTAACCATTGTCCAAAGCAATGCTGAACACACAGAAGTCAGCAGAGGTCATAGTAGTCGAGAGACAAAGGACCGAATCAGTAGGAGTCTCAAGTATGACTGAGATAGGAGGAATGACTGGTTATGGCAGAAAACATTGAAAACAATGGCTGTTCGCAAAGAGATAGTGCGGAACATGAAGGGTATGTGAAAGCGCGTAGGTCATTCAATCTGATATGGAAAGAAAGAGACAGTGCACAGCCGAAGCTCTTAGAAGCGATACTGCATAAAGATAATTTTAACAGAGCGTATAAGAGAGTGAAGGCAAACAAGGGAGCACCTGGAATTGATGGAATGACCATCGAAGAGGCACTTCCTTATCTTCAGGAACATCAACAGGAGTTAACTAACCGTATCCATCGTGGAAAGTATACTCCGTCTCCAGTAAGACGAGTTGAGATTCCTAAACCGGATGGTGGTGTGCGAAAGCTTGGCATACCAACAGTGATAGACCGTACACTTCAACAGGCGATAACACAACAGTTAGTTCCAATCTATGAGCCACTTTTTACAGACGGCAGTTACGGTTACCGTCCAAATAGAGACGCAAAAGGAGCAATACTTAAGGTTAAGGAGTACGCTGAACTGGGCTACACATATGCGGTAGTTCTAGATTTATCGAAATATTTCGATACAATCAACCACGAGATTCTCATCAACCTTCTGAGGAAAAACGTAAAAGATGAACGTGTAGTGCAACTTATAAAGAGGTACTTAAAAAGTGGTGTAATGGAAAATGGAGTGGTTATTGAAACAGAGGAAGGGTCGCCACAAGGAGGGAATCTATCCCCTTTGCTTGCGAATATCTACCTCAATGAGTTCGACTGGGAGTTCTTGAAAAGAGGTGTCCCATGCATAAGGTATGCAGATGACATAGTGCTTCTTGCGAAAAGCAAAAGGGCATCGGAGAGACTCTTAGAGAGCAGTACGAGGTATCTTGAGGAGAAACTGAAAGAGCTTTCTTCCCGTAAGTGCTGTCAGTCAATCAAGCCGAGTCTTGAAAGAATCAAGGTATATGCAAGAGGATAGCTTAACTACTATGGAATAGCAAGTATGAAGAGCAACATGAATGAGGTCAACGGATGGCTCTATCACAGAATACGTATGTGTATATGGAAACAATGGAAATGTGTGCGAACCAGATACCGAAACCTGAGGGTCATGGGAGTTCCTCAAGACCTAGGGTGGAAAACGGCAAACAGCAGACGAGGCTATTGGTTTACAACACATACAGTTGTCATGAAATGGCAATGACAAAAGAAAGACTGATAAACAGTGGCCTTTACGATTTAGCCACAGCATATCAGTCTGTGCACATCAACTATTGAAAGCGCTGTATACGAGAACCGTACGTACAGTGCTGTGAGAGGACGGCGGTTAGTCACCGCCTCCTACTCGATTTTAGAGGGAAAAGGAGACGTGTGATGTCCAACGAAACGGAAGATTTTGAACAGACCTACGAAGCACTCGAAAAGGAGAACTTTCCGGATGGAAAACGAATCAGATTCATTGCGGAATTAGGGGCCTCTTCGGATATAGAGGGGCATTTCCGACTGATTTGTCGGACTTGGAAAGAGGAGAAAAATCTGCGACTGGAAAGCAGTTTTGACCGGCATGGAGAAGAGGGACTTCGTTTTTTACTCGGTAGACTTAGTCAAGCGAAAATATCCGATGCTTCGCTTAAGGAACAACAAGCATCCGATAAACTCAGAGAAGCTGTGTTTACGGCTTATCTTCTTGCGGAAATTCTTTCGCAGGGAAGACATAGAGAGTATTTTTCTTCTTACTGCGAAGAACTCCTTCCCTTTCTCCTTCGATTTAGCGAAACGGAAGAGGATTTCCTTCGTGAGAAATGCCTGATTGCTCTTGGTTGGGTAGCCGGGGAGCGGGAGATTCCTTTTTTGACAAGGAAAATGCTGGAAGACCGGGACGCGTTTTGCCGAGCGTGGGCAGCGAGCAGCCTTATGCAAATGTCTTTCCATAGGGTAAATGGAGCAATCTTACAAGAAGAAACGAAGAAAGATTTTGCAAAAGCAATCGAAGAAGAAAAGGATTTACAGGCCTCCGGCATCATGATAGAAGCGGCACAAACTTTATTTTCTAAAAAATGGCTCAGTGCGTCTGCGCTGGAAGCGGAAGACGAAGCGCAAATTGAAAAAGCAAGACGTTCTGCGGTACGGTTTTTGCTGAAGTAAGGTGTGGAAAGTCATGGATAAAAGATATTTATTGAGCTATATCGATTTAATACTCTTTTCATACTTTCAATATGGCTTTTTCCCATTCACGCTTTATGATTAATACGTTGACATTTCCTATTTAAAAATTTAACGGGTCAAAAGAGGATTGCTTTTCTTGTAGGTGAGTTATCGCTGATTTTGATGCGTTTGATATTTACATTACTAAAATTTAAAGGAGAAGAACATGACAAATAAAAAAGTAGAGAATTTAATCATCGGATTCGGTAAGGCGGGGAAGACCCTCGCGAATTATCTGGGAAATAAGGGTGAAAAGACCGTTTTGGTGGAAAAATCCCCTCTGATGTACGGCGGAACCTGCATCAATGTGGGCTGCATTCCCTCTAAGTTCCTGGCGACCGCTGCGGATAGAAGAAGCTTCAGCGGAGAGAGTGATGCGGAATACTATAAAAATGCCGTTTTACAGAAGAAGGCGTTGATTGCTAAGCTGAATAAGGCAAATTATGACAAGGTGGCAAGCAATGAAAATGTCGAAGTGCTGGACGGACTCGCATCTTTTAAAGACGAGCATACCGTGCAGATTAGGAATGGCAGCGAGGTGTCCGAGGTTTATGCGGAGCGCATCTTTGTCAATACCGGGGCAAGACCGTTTATCCCCAGTGTTCCCGGTTTGGAAGTCGGAAGACGCATTCATACCAGCGAAACGTTGATGGATCTGGAAGAATTTCCGAAGAGCCTGGCGATTCTCGGCAGTGGCTTTATCGGGCTGGAATTTGCGGCGAGCTACGCGAAGTTCGGCACAAAGGTTACGATTATTGACCAGGGAGATCGAATCTTACCGAGAGAAGATGAGGATGTAGCGAAGGAAGTATTTGCATCTTATCAGGGATTAGGTGTGGACTTCCTCTTTAGCGCGGCGCTGCAGCAGGTGTCGCAGGATGAAAATGCAGTTCATCTTTCCTACATGGTAAATGGAGAAAAGAAAGAGCTTTCCGTAGATGCCTTTCTCGTTGCGACCGGACGACAGGCGAACACGGAAGAGCTGCACTTGGAAAATGCGGGTGTGGAAGTTTCCGAAAGAGGCTTTATCAAGGTAAATGAGCACCTGCAGAGCAATCAGGCACACATTTTCGCGATGGGAGATGTGAACGGAGGCCCGCAGTTTACCTATGTTTCCTTAGATGATTTCCGAATTGTGAAGAGCTTTTTGGATAATCAGGGAAGCTACGAAAGAAAGAATCGCCAGCCGCTTGCTTTCTCCGCCTTTCTTCATCCTACCTTTTCCAGAGTGGGACTCAGTGAAAAAGAAGCGAGAGAAAAAGGCTACAAAATCAAGGTGGCGACCTTACCGGTTACTGCGATTCCCAAGGCGAAAATCCTCGGAAATCAAACCGGACTGTACAAGGCAGTTGTAGATGCTGAAAACAATCAGATTTTGGGCGTGACCTTGTTCGGTGAAGAGTCTCACGAAGTAATCAATATCGTAGTTTTAGCAATGATGACGAAGCAGACTTACACAGTGCTTGCGAACCAGATTTTCACCCACCCGACTATGGCGGAAGCGCTGAACGATTTGTTCGGGGCGGTAAAATATAGTTCGACGAGACTAGTACAAGGTTTATGTTGTAAAAAATAGAAAAAAGGAAAAATTATGTCTCCAAAGCCCATGGAAAATCGCTTGAAAAAGTACCAAATCCTTAATGGCGCTCAATTAAAATATATTGCGTTTCTTTCCATGCTTCTTGATCATGTAAATAATGCTTTGCTAGTACCAATTTTAGAAGGGAAAGGCTTTTTGCTTCAGGTATCGAATCTGCTTTCGATTCTGGGGAGGATTGCCTTTCCTCTCTTTATGTTCTTTTTAGTGGAGGGATTTTTTAAGACGAGAAATCGGAGAAAGTACCTTCTGAATCTTTTCCTTTTTGGCGTTCTTTCCGAAGTGCCCTTTGACCTCTTTACTTCTAAAGTGCTTTTCAATCCAAATTGGAATAACATGATGTTTACTTTGGCCTTATGTCTTAGTTGTATTTGGATCATCGACAGTTTCAAAAGGAAAATTCCGAACAGAATTTTATGGTACGGATTTTCTTTGCTTCTTGTGGGGATTTTCAGTATTTTAGCGATGTTTTTGAGCCTGGACTATGATTTCCATGCAGTAATAGTGGCTTATCTTTTTTATATTTTCTATCAAAAACCCCTTTGGGGCGCAGGGCTTGGATTTCTGTCTATCATAAAGGAGATTTATTCTTTTTTGGGATTTGGATTATGCTTAACGTATAATGGGGAAAGAGGAAAACAGAGCAAGTGGCTGAATTATGCATTCTATCCGGTGCATCTTTTGATATTGGGGTTTTTACGCTTGTATTTCAATATATAGCCTTTTAATACTAGGCCTTTCAAAATAGCCTTTTAATATTTAGTAGATTAGCGTTTGCTTATTTTATTTAAAAGATAGTTTTTAATTATGCGATACTGAAATTTAGACTTTCGCTAGTTAGTTATGGAGACTTTTATTACTATTTGTGCCGCCTGCTGAATGTGCTGGAATGGAGATTGCTATGAGATTGATTTTTGCATTTTTGTATTTTGTTGGAGCTATGTTATATTCTTATCCGGTAAGATTGATTCATCATTTGAAATACAAGGACAAGAAAAGTGAACATGATGCAAATTTTTATAGCTTGAAAAAAATAGCGAGAAAAATGCTCGAATTATTAGGCGTAAAAATGGATATTCAAGGCTGTACCATATATGATGAACCCGTGGTTTATATTGGAAATCATAGAAGTAATTTTGACAGCTTAATAATGATTGCAATAATGGAGAAACCATTGATTTTCATTGGAAAAAGTGAGATTAAAAAATTTCCATTTATTGGTAAATGGTTTCGGGATATAGGATGCTTATTTTTAGAACGAGATGATATCAAAAAGTCAATAGAAGTTATTAATCAAGGCATTCAAAGAATAGAAAACGGGTATTCAGTTGTTATTTTTCCGGAGGGGAGAAGAACAAATGAAGACGGTGTGGAGGAATTTAAACCCGGTAGTTTTAAAATGGCTTTTAAGGCAAATGCGCGTATTGTTCCAGTTTCATTCTATAATTCAGAGGAGTGTTATGAGCGTTTTCATAGCTTTCGCCCGGCTAATGTGAGTATTCGTATTGGGGAAATTGTCAATCCAAAAGCACTTGAACTGAATAATACTGTACAGATGGCAAAATACGTACATACGGTGATTGCTCAGATTTATGAAGAGCAACGTATACACCAATGATGGCATTATTGGCTTTTTTTAAATGATTATTTGCTGTACCTGAAGGAGTAATTTTAGAACGTATGAATAGAAGATCAGATTCTTCGTTTAATTTTCTATGAAGGTGATAGCACTGCACTTTTGCAGTGCTTTTTTTATGAGAGAAATCTTGAATTTTAGCTAAAAAAGTATATATTGGTATTAGCTAATATAAAAGAGAGGTGATACTATGATAGGAAATACGGCAACCGCTACAGCAACAGAGATGCAGAACAACTTTGGCAGGTATCTTGCTATGGTTCAGGAGGGCAGTGAGATTATTGTCACAAAAAACGGTAAAGAGGTGGGCCGATTTATTCCGCGAGAAAGGGCGATATCTTATTTAACGGATTCTCTTGTAGGGATACTGATAGGTGATACGGATATAGATAAGGCGAGAGAAAAAAGTTTGAAGGAGAAGTATGAAGTTACTAATTGACGGAAATATTCTTCTGGATGTGCTTCAGAGAAGAACACCCTACTTCAAAGACTCTGTTGGAATCTGGAAGATCTGTGAGACGAAGCAGGTGGAGGGGTATGTTTCAGCTCTAACTTTTGCCAATCTGGTTTATGTGATGCGAAAAGAATTGGATGCAGAGAAAATAAACGAAGTTTTAAAGCAACTTTCGCTCATTTTTATATTTGAGAATCTTAATGTAAGCGATATGAGTTCGGCCGCAGAAATGCAATGGGATGATTTTGAAGATGCCATTCAGTCGGCTACAGCGAAGAGGATTCATGCTGATTATATTATTACAAGAAATGAGAGGGACTTTAGGGAAAGTGATGTTACAGCACTGACCGCGACAGAGTTTTTGTCAAGGTTGTGAGGGGTGTGGATTCCTTTGGGGTTCTTGACGCCCGAATAAGGTGGCAATGATTGAAAAGGACTTGGGGAATAAATCTATGGAAAGGAAATGTGAAACCGTAGTTGTTCCATGCTTACTAAAAAAAGAAGTAGCAGAACGGAGCTGATGATGAAGCATCCACTTACGGCAAAACTTGGGGAATAATAACTTCTCTTTTCCTTCGGGGAGGATCCTAAATTCCAATATTGTGTCAGTTCTTTCATCACAAAGCAGATGACAAACTGTGCTTTTTCCGCAGTTTAAAAGTGCGGAAGAAATAGCATGGCTTTGGGAGTGAAAGAACAGATAGGTAAAGAAGCTTAAAAGAAGCATTCCGAGAAGAAAAAAACGGCTCCGCTTTTAGTCCGTCATAGTTCGTCCTATCTTCTAATTTAACCCGGTGAATTCGATCCTGCATATTCTGCCCGATACGATAAAAACCAATCCGGTACTTTCTTTCTTCTTTTTTTCACGGCAAGCTCCAAAAAGAAGATAAAGATAAAAAGAGAAGCTGTAGGCAAGGCAAATGATAAAGGCAAAGAATAAATAGAACAAATAATAGCCCATATAATCTTAGCTCCCTTCTATAGTTTTTTTCTGTATTGGAATCGCTCAAAGGTATGAAGGATTGTGTTCTTAACGAGTATCGCTCGCGAAGCGTGCCACATCACGCTTGGGCATTTCTCCTAGTGGAACCCATTATCTCTTTGGATTATTAGAGCGGATTCTTTGTTTGATTCCCCACGAACCAGTAATCACAGATTGTGCCTCCTGTCGCCAGCGTTTGCTCTCTATGCAATACACCCTTGTTTCGTTCAACCGCTATGTGGTCAATGTCACAGCACAAGGGTAATAAATCAAGATAGCCATTTTTCTCTTGCGAATTTTTTTCCAAGGGGCATCGTGTGAAGTGATAATAAAAAGCCGTCCTTATGCCGCTTTTTCATCAAAATGAAAAATCCCAGGTTTTATCCTGATATTCCGGATGTGCCTCCGCCCATTCTTCCGCCTTATGCATCCTTTCGGCAAATTTCTTCATGTCCGTCTCTTTATTGAAATCTATGGAGCTCATGGCTTTTCTTATGAGGCGATTGTCCATAAATGCAGCAATCACTTCTCTAAAATCTTCTACCGAAAAGTTACCTGCTCTGCATACTGCAAGAAAAACATAGGCGGAGTAAATATTGTGCGCCATAGGGTTCTTCTCTCCGACATCTTCCGTGCTCTCCAGCATTTCCCGGTATAAGATACGCCCTTTTTGCAAGCTCTCTTTTGTCTTATCTTTCCCGAACTTTTTTACCATCGGTTTTTTCAAGAATAAACTGAATAAGTTAAAATAGATTCCTTTGTATTTCATTACACTCACCTCGCTAAACTTTTTCATCAATGTAGTTCAGGTTCTGCTATTTAGTACATGCCGTATGAACTACAGAACTATAGGAATAAAACATAATGAGATAACATAATGATATAACAAGCAATATTGTATTAGTTTCGTTTAATTAATAGTAGCTTAACACTTTCAGCCATTTTGTCCATGCTGAATTTTCCTGCATATCAGCTTATTTTTATTGCTTTCTCTGCTGGAAAATACTAGGATATTTTTTTAAGGAATAAAGTAAATATTATATTACTTGGGCAATGTAAGATAATAAAAGGCAAAGTAATTATCAGAGCAGGAAAGTATAGGTCTAAAATTGCCGGACCTGCAGTAAAAATCATCAAGACATACCAACGGTGGAGGTAAAGTTTATGAAGCATTTTTCATGGATTCTCAGAATCATTCATATTTTTGTATTATATGCTTGGATTGCTTTTATACTCCTACTTCCGGCAAACCCTGTTTTCAGTTTACAGCTTTATGTCTTATTGAATATCCTATTTGCCCTTGTGTTTACCGGCCTTTTAATCAGTCAGATTGTGGAGGCTTTTAAAATCTTTAAAAGTGAGGATAGTGAGCAGTGTATAAAGGCTTTCCTTTTCTTTAAATACAGTTCTCTGCCTGCCGTACTGGTTTTTCTGGCCATCTTTCTTGTGGTCTTACTTGGCGGAATAGGGCTTTCCTTTGTGCTGTTGGTGCTACCGGCGACTCTATTTATTGCTCCCTTTTTCTTCGCCATGAGCTTAGTTGTGGCACCGCTTTTCCTCGGAATGTCTTTTATGGCGGGATTAGCAGGACTTAGCTATGCCATTTTCCTGATTTTACTGAGCAGAAAAGAAAAGGGCTGGACTTTGGGACAATGTATCTTGCATTTTATTTTTCAGTGCATTCCCGGCTTTGATATATTGGATGGTCTGTATATTACGGTGCGATATTGGAACAGGGGAAAAATCTTATCGATAATCACTGTGATTTGTGTTATCTTAAGTATCGTGTTTGCAGTATTTTTGCATTCTTAAATATCGTGTTTGCAATAATTATGCATTCTTAAGTATAAGACCGTAAGTATAGAGTTTTAGGAAGAGAGACAAGATGAGAAATTTATGTTTTTTATTGATTCCAATGGGAATTGCACTATTGATTTTCAGCATTAGAAACACTATCCGCTTTGCGAAGGCAGAGCTATTCTTTGAAATGCCCTGTTTAGAGGAAGAGGGAAGAGTTCACCTTCCTCAGGGAAATTACGGGATTTGGCTTAGCGGGAAGAGATTTACGAAATCTCCTCTTGGAAAAATCGGTTTCCGGCTGGTAGAGGAGGAGACAGGGAATAGAGTCAGTCTTGCTCCCAATCTGATGCGGACTACGGTAAGTGGCTTTAAAATGGCAAGAATGGAGCTCTACTCCTTTCAAGTGGAAGAGGGAAATTATATTCTTTCCCTAAATGGAGAAGGAAGTGTCAGAGATAGAATAGAGGCTTCCATAGGAGACCTCCTTATCAAAAAGCCTGTGGATTTAAGCAGCTTTACCGTACAGATTCGAAAAGGAAAATCTATAGCTATGTTTTTCTTGTCTGTTTTTGGCGCTAATATTGCCGTTTGGATGATTCTTGGAGGAATTATGCTTCCCTTCCTATTGGCTGAAGCAGGATATTAATGCATTTCCCTTGAGTGCGAATTCAGTAGTTGGTAAGAGAATAATCTGCATGAAAAGTTATGCCGAGGGATGGCTTTTCCATAACGAATAGTCGACGGTTTGCCTGCTTAGCAGATACAATTGCTCAATTCAGACTTCGCAGTGTTTCGCGGGCTTGTACGGAAGTCCTACATATTGGCGTAAAGAGCCAGAAGGAAGACGGAAAAAAATGCCGCTCCGCGAACTGCATTGGTAGTGGAGTAGATATGATAAGCGTCTTCGGAAGAACTGAACTGCATTCTAAGAAGGAGCAAGATTGGGTGGACTATTAAAGCCACGATGATCGTAGCAAATGGCATTTTCATGCATTGATAGAGAGCGGCATGAGCGTCTCCGTTCTTATGGTATAGAAAAACAAAGGTCAAAACATTGACCAAAAGCCAAAGAAAGAGAAATAAGTTGGCATCTCGAAGAGCGGCGGAATTTGTTGCATTTTCATATTCAATATGCACTCTTCCCTGAAAAGCCTGCCCGAATTTATAAATCCACTGAGGGACTTCCCGCTTTCTTATTACGCCGATAAGGAGTCGCAAATAGATATAAAAGGTGAGAAGAAAAGAGAGGCCAACAATAAGGCCGAAAAAGAATTCAAAGTTAAAAAAAGTTCATTTTCATTATCCTTTACTGATAGAATCATTCCCAAATCGATTGTTGAGCGCGGATTCCGTAGTAGAATACAACGCCATTTGTATCAAAATATGCATAAAGACTATAGTTTTTCCATAATGCATGGTCTTTTGTTTGCATAGTCAAAACATAATAGCTCTCATTCTGAATTTCTTTATAGTTAGCGGGTTTTAAAGAGAAAATATCCGTGATTTTTTTGGTTTGAAAGTCGGAAAGGGAGAGTGCAGTTAAGTTCACCCGGTTAAATTGGACTTCTGCTAATTGGGCGCAATCTCCGGGGATTTCATAATAGGTAATAGTACAATTCTTTAAAGCATCCTCGTCCTTCCAAGTAGGGGTCACACTCATAAAACCGTAGGATTTTCCGTCCTTTGTAATTTCCAGATATTCACCGTAATAAAAGGGGTCATTTCTTTTGTTGGTGACTTTACTTTCAGCGCTTTTCCCTGCAAAAGAAAATCCTGCATCGATAAGCGAAGAGGCCTTTGTGCTGCCGACAATCAGTTTCGTTCCGTCAATTTGTGCGGTTAGGGGGCTTTCCGGAAACCCCATGGTAGAGACAAAGGAAGCCAAAGGAAGCCGGAGAAGAAGGCTACCCAAGAAAGTGCATTAGTTGTGGAATACCAACGACGGGCTTCCTTGGAAGAATGAAAAGTCATTCTAAAAAACTGAAAGAGGGAATGAAGCATCATGGCTAAAAGCACAATAAGGAACTGTAGCTTACAACATTGATAGACGGCTGCATAGTAGTTTCCGCTTTTGTAATACAAAAAAGCAAAGCTTAGAACATTGGAAAGAAGCCAGAAAAAAAGGAAAATATTGGCATCCCGAAGAGCTGTAGAAGTAGTTGCATTTTCATACTTCACATACACTCTTCCCTGAAAAACCTGCCCGAATTTATAAATCCACTGAGGGACTTCCCGGTTTTTCTTTACGCCGTATAAAAGCCGAAAATAAATATAAAAGGTAAGGAGAAAAGAAAGGCATACAATAAGAGCGAAAGATAATGCAAATCGAAAAGAATCCACGTTTTCTTTCTCCTTTCCTATAGAGTGTTTTTCTTAAGCAGTGTCGTAAGCGAAGAGAAGCCTTGGCATTTAGCATCTGTTAACGGGAACAGTATAGCATTTTTATGAAGGGGACGAAAGAAAATATAGTATGAAGATAAGATGAGATAAACTGCAAAGTGAACAATGGAAAACACAAATCTAAAAATAAAAAATACTAAGCACGCAATGAAAAACTTACTCTAGTGCCGTGATTCGATCTTTTCTACTGAGATATACCGGTCTGGCTTGAAATTCACTCTTCATAATCCGGAAACATTCTTCAATCCAAGGCCTGAGGAGATTTTGGAACGATTTAACTGTCAAACTGCCGTGCATGTTTAAAATGATTTAGGATATTGTTTTTTTTTACTTGTTTCTATGTGCTATTCTATAATGGATGATTATCTATAGTATATACAAAAAGACGAAGGAGGACATAATATCCAATGGACGAAAAAAAGTATTTGAAGTGGTATAACAAGCTTGGTTATGGTTCCGGTGATTTGGCAGGAAATATATTTATGCATTTCTTTCGTCATTTGTAATGCTATATCTTACCAATAAATATTATCTTATGATTTGCATGACTTATATTTGCCAGCAGATTTATTCTGCTATGCTGAATATGGGTATTTATTACATGATTTATATTCTTAAGAATGAGAATTTGTATTCCGTGTTTTCTTGGGCAATTAATATTCCGGTTATTATTGCCATGTGTATTACACCGATGCTGGTTGAAAAAGATGAATGGTCTATATCGGATGAATCTTGCCGGCTATATATTAGGTACGGCAGGTCGTGTTGGTGTGATTTTTTTGCCGGCTATATGGGAAGTGTGCCTTTGATGCTGGCCTTTACTGCAATTGCCGCACTGGGAATGGCGCCTTGGCAAGGAGACATGGGGGGCAGTTGTAGCAAGCTGCTCTGAATATACCTATCTTACAAAAACGCAAGCATATTGATGGAACGATGTACTCCTGTACATCTTTTGGAACCAAGATTGAGGTGGCATAGGAGTTGCTCTTTGCGGATGGCTACTGGAAGCCAGCAGTTTTTGTTAAAGAGTCTGCCTTACAACCGGAATCCTGTTTGAGTATGCTTTATGTCATGTATTTGTGGATTCCGATGATTTTGTCATTATGTATAACTTTTATCATGTCTAAAATGAATGTTGAAGAGGCAAATCAGCAGCTGAAAGCACAAATAGAGGGACATTGATATGACGGTCCTGCAATCACCGCGGAGCTAAGTCAGCAAGACTCTATTCGTCCGGGTTGGTTTTATCATCAAGAGGAAGATGATTACGATCGTGTATTCAGAAATGAGGATAGGTATCAGAGGTTTGCAAAAAAGAAAGGAGCCCTATGAACGCTTGCATAAAATGGTTGGATAATCCGGAAATTTTTCGTGTGAATCAATTGGATGCACATAGCGACCATTCATACTATATGGATTATGCGGATATGGGAAAAACGGATAATCCTTTATCACAGTCACTGAATGGTCAGTGGGAGTTTGCTTTTAGCAAAAATGCAGCGAGTAGGCCCGGCAACTTTTATGAAGAGGGATTTGATGCTTCCGATTTTGATAAAATCATGGTGCCGGGGCATATCGAACTAGCCGGATATGATAAGATTCGCTATATCAATACCATGTATCCATGGGAAGGCAAAGAGTACCACCGAGGCGCGTATAGCCTGGACAGCACGGGAGCAGAGGAAGGAATGTTTTCGGAAGCGAGCTATAATCCTGTGGGCTCTTATCGTAAACATTTTGATTTAAAACCGACGATGCTTGGAAAAAGAATCCGCATTTGCTTCGAAGGAGTAGAGGAAGCGATGTATTTGTGGATTAATGGGCAGTTTGTGGGTTACGCTGAGGATAGTTTTACACCCTCTGAGTTTGATCTTACACCGTATATTCGTGAAAAAAATAATATCCTTGCCGTACAAGTTCATAAAATGAGTACAGCAGCATTTTTGGAAGATCAGGACTTCTTCCGTTTCTTTGGAATCTTTAGAAATGTTACGTTGAAAGCAGTGCCGGATGTCCATATGGAGGATATGTGGTTTAAGCCTGTATTGAACCCGGACAATGAACATGGAAGTGTAGCGGTGAGCATGAGAGTATCTGCTCGAAAGCAAGTCACTGTCCATGCGCAGTTTGTGTTGAGAGATAGAGAAGGGAATGTGGTTGCGGAGAACAGTGTTCCATTACAAGGCTTAAACGGAAACCTCACGGGAGAAATATATACGGATGTTGGCGTAATTAAATCTTGGGATAACCACCACCCCTATCTATATCAAGCAACAATTGCGTTAAAAAATGCCGAGAATGGAGAGTTACTGGAGCTTGTACCGTATGATATTGGCTTTAGAAGAGTAGAAATCATTGATAAGGTCATTTATCTAAATGGAAAGCGTCTCGTCATCACAGGGGTTAACCGTCATGAATGGAGCCCAAAGACCGGAAGATGCATCGGAATGGAGGAGATGCATTCCGATATAGCATGTATTTTGAAAAATAATATCAATTCCGTACGTACCTGCCATTATCCGAATCAAATCCCCTGGTATTTTCTTTGCGATGAAGCCGGAATTTATGTCATGGCAGAGTGCAATCTTGAAAGCCATGGAAGTTTTCAAAAGCTCGGTGCTATTGAACCGTCTTGCAACGTGCCGGGGTCTATTCCCCAGTGGAAAGAAGCTGTTATGGATCGTGCAAGAACCAGCTTTGAAACTTTTAAAAACCATACTTCGATTTTATTCTGGTCTCTAGGAAATGAGTCCTATGCAGGCGATGACATCGAGGCTATGAACGTTTATTTTAAGGATAAGAAGGATGGACGTTTAGTTCATTATGAAAGTTCCTATTATAATAGAGCATACGAAGATACAATTTCAGATATTGAGAGTAGGATGTACGCAAACCCTAAGGATGTAGCGGAATATTTAAGTGATAAACCGAAAAAGCCGTACATTTTATGCGAGTTTATGCACGATATGGGGAACTCAATGGGCGGCCTTGGGGATTACATGAAGCTGATTGATGAATTCGACCTGTATCAAGGCGGATTTATTTGGGACTTCATAGATCAGGCAATCTTGGTAAAAGATCCGCTTACAGGGAAGGATGTTCTCCGTTATGGCGGTGATTTTGAAGATCGACCTGCCGATTATGAATTTTCTGCAAATGGTATTTTATTCGCAGACCGTAGAGAGAAACCGGCAATGCAGGAAGTGAGGTATTACTATGGCTTATACAGATAATGAAAAATTAAGGGTGGTATATGGCGATTTTACTCTTGGCGTACATGGAGAGGGGTTTAGTTACATTTTTTCCTATGCCCAGGGGGGCTTGAATCGATAGTGAAGGATGGATATGAATGGCTGTTCCGGTGCCCTAAGCCTACATTTTGGAGGGCTTTGACAGATAACGACAGAGGAAGTAAATTTCACGTTAAAAGTGGTCATTGGCTAGCAGCGGATATGTTTATTGATTGTCAGGACATTACGGTCATTATGGATGGAGCGGTGCAGAATTGTAAGGCACCGGATAACAACAGCTATGGTGGAGATGTATCGGCAAATGAGATTACGGTCAAGTATCTGTATAAGACCATTTCTGTTCCTGTCACAACGGTTATGGTTTCATATACTGTAAATACTTCCGGGAAAATCAAAGTAGATGTACACTACGATGGCAAGAAGGATCTTCCGGAATTTCCGGTTTTTGGCATAAGGTTTATTATGCCCACACTTGCAGAAAAGTATATTTATAAAGGCTTGTCAGGAGAGACGTATCCGGATCGAAAAGCGGGTGCGCAACAAGGTGTATTTGAAGTTACCGACCTGAGCTTGACCCCTTATATTGTGCCTCAGGAATGTGGTATGAGAATGGATACGGAATGGCTTGAAGTTACACGCTGTACAAGTCTGGACAACAGCAAAACGGATGTATCTAATCACACGCTTCGGATCGAAAAGGCAGACGCCAAATTCGATTTTTCATGCCTGCCGTATACTGCAAGTGAAATTGAGAATGCTTTACATCATGAGGAATTACCGCCGGCGAGAAGAACAGTGTTGTGTATTTATGGTGCAGTTCGTGGTGTTGGTGGCATAGACAGTTGGGGAACCGATGTTGAAGATGCTTATCATATCAGTGCAGAAAAAGATATCGACTATTCGTTCTATATTTGCTGATAGGAAATGACATAGCATGCTATTCCTAATCTTATGGACAGAAGGAGATATTACGAGTGTTATTGGTGTAGAGAGTCAAGAGCCCATAAACGGCGTAATTACACCATTTATGAGCTCTTGTTTTCTTTATCCGGAAACATTCTTCAATCCAAGGCCTGAGGAGATTTTGGAACGATTTAACTGTCAAACTACCGGAAAAACTTACTCCATTTCAGGCGAATCATGGTAAAATAAACCGATTATTTTTGAAGCGTATAGCAGTAGCTTTTGGGAAATAGCGGATTTTTGCCATTTATAATTAAAATTCACATATTTTTTACTATAGATTATTTAATAGGAATTCGGAAATTGCCATAAGAATTTATTTAATAGGAGTGAGAGACTTGCTGAAAATCTTTATTTTAGAGGATGAAAGAATACAACAATCCCGCATTGAAAAGGTGATTAAGGAGCTGATTAGTAGGAAGAGCTTGTCTTGTAAGGCACCGGAAATCTTTGGAAATGCCGGGCAGCTTCTTACTGCGATTACGGAAAGAGGTTCTCATCAGCTTTTCTTTTTGGATATTGAGATTAAAGGAGAGGAAAAGAAGGGGCTGGATATTGCGAAAGAAATTCGAAGCAGGGATCCCAATGCCACTATCGTATTTGTGACAACTCATTCGGAATTTATGCCGATTACCTTTCGCTATAAGGTTTCGGCACTGGATTTTATTGACAAAGCTTTGGATGAAGAACATTTTTCCGAGCGTGTGGAGTCGGCTATTGAGTACACGTTGGAAAAACTTGGCGCTACTGTATCGGAGGATTCTTTCAGTTTTGAAACGGCCATGGCCAGAGTGCAGGTTCCTTTTCATAAAATTTTGTATTTTGAGTCTTCGCCTACCGTCCATAAGGTGATTTTACATACCAAGGAGGAAAGAATTGAGTTCTATGCAGGGCTTTCCGACCTGGAAAAGGCGGATTCCAGACTGTACCAATGCCACCGCTCCTTTGTGGTCAATCCGGAGAACATTGTGAAGATTGATAAAGAGGAGAAAATGGCGATATTCGAGAATCAGGAGAGCTGTCTGATTTCCCGTATGAAGTATAGAGGACTTCTGGAACGGATGAAGTCGATGAAGCAGTAAAATATTTTCAGAGAGGAGAAAGTATGGAATCTATGATCAATCTGACAATTGAATATGTGAAAATCGTCAATGTGATGCTATTCTATCGTCAGATTAGCGATGAAAATATGCCTCTCTGGTCTTTTCTCCTTGTTCCGGTTCTTTTTGAGCTGTTGTTCTTCTTTTTTCCGCCTCTTGCTTTCTTCGGGTATTTTGTGAGCTTCGTGCTGTACAGCTTCTATCGAAATCGGGAGAAAGACGGAGGACTGAAGCTTTTTTACGGCCTTTATCCTATTGTTTTAGAAAGCCTTTTGGGAAGGATGCTGGCCTTCTATGTTTTTCCGTTCTTTGGCATTTCCGTTTACAATGAGGCGAGTATCGGCGGATATGATCTTCTGATTGAACTTCTGGTTTTCCCCCTCTATTTTGTCCTTATAAAATCCCTGAGAATCAATTTTCAGGAGCTGAAGAAAGGCTTTGCGCGTGGTTTTTTTCGCCGCTTTTTACTGCCAATCAATCTCTCGATGATGGTTTACACTGTTTTGATTACAGCCTTTTTGATGTTGCGTGACAGATTTTCTTGGGCGGACAGCCTTCGGGGACAGTTGAATAATCTCTATATCATTATCTTTTTCGTGGTGCTTTTATATATCAATGCCGTTTCCAAGGAAAGACTGGAAGCGGAAGTGCTGGAGCAAAAGGACAGTGAGCTAAAGGCGCTTTCCGAATACAGTCATCATGTGGAGGAGTTATACGGAGAGATTCGCAGTTTTCGGCATGACTATATGAATATCTTAACCAGCTTGAAGCTGGGAATTGAGCGGAAAGACTTTGACAGCATTCAAAACATTTACAATACGGTTCTTAAGGACAGCGGAAAGCCCTTTTATAGCAGTAAATTTGACCTTGCAAAATTAAGCCGGATTGAAAATGATGCGGTAAAAAGTATCTTATCCGCGAAGCTCCTGGAGGCCCAGAGTAAGGGGATAGAGACTTCTGTGGAGATAGAAGAAGAGATTTATGATTTTCAAATCGAGCTGCTGGATTTCATCAAGATTCTTTCTATTCTTTGTGACAATGCCATAGAGGGATGTCTTACTGCTGAAGATCCGAAAATCGCTATCGCCTTGATTCGTGAGGAGAGAATACCCATTTTGGTGGTGGAAAACAGTACAAAGGCGGAAAAACTGGAGCTCTCTCCTATTTTCGAAAAGGGGTATTCCTCTAAGGGGGAAGGCAGAGGACTTGGTCTTTATAACGTGCGTACGATTCTGGAAAAATATCCGAAATCTCTAATCAGTACCCGCAGCGCCAATCATCTTTTTTCTCAGACCATTCAGTTTTGCAAATAGACCTTGGAAGCCTTGTCTAAGGTCTATTTTCGTGCGCTTCTTTGTGCGATACTCCTTTCAAAAATCTTTTTTCGCTGCGATATGATGTTCTTTCAGTCTGTCTTTTTTTAGAAAATTACCGTTCGCGACAAAATAAGTACCATTCACGACAAGCTTATTTTCTCTTCCGGAACACGTTCTATAATGAGCCTCGTAAAGAAAAAAGAAATGGAGGTTCACTGAGATGTTTAGTGTAGATGAAATCAAGAAATCCTTTAAAAATAAAGAGGTATTAAAAGGCGTTTCCTTCTCCATAGAGGAAGGTGAGAAGGTCGCTTTGCTGGGGAATAATGGAGCGGGAAAGAGTACGCTGATGAAAATCATTGCCGGTCAGCTGGAGGCAAATTCCGGTACCGTGAAGACGGCATTGGATTATCAGACAGAAATCGGCATGATGCCCCAGGGCGATATTTTGATTGATGATTTGACAGTTTCGGATTTAGTACAGCTAAAAAGTGTGATGAATCGAATTGCAATAGATGTGGATAAAGCCTTGGAAAAAGTTTCCTTGCAGGATTTTAAAAAGCAATATGTGGGTGGTCTTTCCGGGGGGCAAAAGAGAAGACTTTCCTTACTGCTTGGCATTTTAAATTCTCCGAAGCTGATTTTTCTGGATGAGCCAACCACCGGAATGGACTTAGAATCCGTAGACCGGTTTTGGAAGCTTCTAGAGAAGGAAAAATATACTTCGGTGATTGTTACCCATGATTTTAACCAGATTGATCACTTCTTTACGAAGGTGATGATCTTAAAGAATGGACGAATTGCAGCAGCTGAATCCGTAGAAGAGATTCACCGGCAGGGAAAAAAACGATTGAAGATTTTTTTATAGAGAAAAAGGTTGAAAAGGAGGCCTAAAAATGATTAGCATGATTCAATTAAAGCAGGTGTTACGAAACAGAAGATTTGTCTTATTTACGATTCTTCTTCCACTGGCCTGGTATATGTTCTTATACAATATTCAGGCGGATATGCTACCGAATATTATGCTGGGGATTGCCGTGTTTATCGGTATCATCGGAAACAGTCTGGCAACCTTTAGTAAAAAGAATCTCCTCTGACATCGGTTTTTTTATTCCTTTGAATCCCGATTTTCCAACTACGGGATAAAAAACTATCTTTTGGACCAGACCTTCGTGCAAATCGTGTTAAATGCCTTGATCTTTGTTGTTGTTTTAGGCGCTGCGACGGCATTTGCCAAATTCCCGATTAACGGAAAGCTGGGCATTCAGTTTTTCTTATTGACCATCATGGGGATTTACTTCAGCGTTATCGGCTTTGTACTTGGTGTGAGATTGGATGCCAAACTCATTGATACAGTGGGATTTCCGGTCATTATTCTGGCAGCTTTGACCATTATACCCTTCGCAAGCTTCGGAGCGGAAAGCGGATTTATTTCCCTTGTTGCCAAAGTACAAAGGATTTTCCCGGGCTATTATTACACGAATATGATGAATGCAATCTTGTCCGGAAATGGAATTCAGCTAAAGGATATGCTGCTCTTTATCACAACATTTGTACTGAATATCATTCCTCTGTACTTCCTTGTTCCCAAGGTTAAATTAAGTAAGACAAAATAAGAGATCTTATGCAAAGAAAGAAGTTTTATGCAAAGAAAGAAAATCTATGCAGAGAAAAGCGGAGTCCTATGAAAAACCTTCGTTCTTATGTAGCATCTCCGTCACTTCGTTTGCAAAATAGAAGGCATATTTCAGCTTTATTGCCGCGTCTTTTATCCTCCATGCCTTGAGACTTTTCTTGTCTTTTGGCACGGCGAAGGAATACCGATCGTTATAATTTGCAAAATAAATCCGAGCTTCGTTGCTATAGAAGGAAAACTTGCAGTCCGAAGTCATGTTGTTAAACCATTCGATGACAGTGGGAGTTAAGAATTTTCTTGTAGATTGTTCATTCGTACAGTAAATGTTGTAGTGTTCGTTATGCTGTATATCTTCTACATCGATTTTCTTACCGTCTTGCATGGTGCCGAGATAACTCCCTTGGGTTTCAAAGAGAAGGAAATGCTCTGTCGGAACAATTCGCAGTTCTCCTTTTAAAGAAAAGGTGTTTTTTATGGAGTAGACCTGTCCGAGAAAGTCGGTTACATCATCGTAACCGTCTTTTCCTTTTATGACACTATAGGCATATAAATCCACTGCTTGGAGATCTCTTTCATCATTGAGCTGAAGTATTCCGGATTGGATATAGTATTCTGAAATGGGAACCACTTCTTTTACATTGTTCGGGGACATGTTATGCTCCGTATCGATTTCTGAAGAAAGATAAAGGATTTGCAGTATCGGAGCCAGAATGTCACATTCGTAAAGCTTGCGGAGCTTAGCTCTTTGCTTTGCTTCCCAACCGGGACCAATCAAGCTATACAGTAGGACACTGAGAATCTGGAGTACTACAAGAAAAATTCCCAGCCTAGCAAGGAGCGTCATAAGTGCATCTATAAATTCACTGCGGGGAAGAGTACCTTCATCGGTAAGGAGCATTAAACCGCCACCGAAAAGAAAGCAAAAAAACAAAAGAAGCATATTCCGAGCAAAATAATGTTGTACTCTTTCTTTCCAAGTGATGATATTTCGTATGGCTTTCCAACTATGTTGAAATTGCGCTGTATTCCGGAGATTGTTCAGTTTTATTTGTTCTTCCGAGCTTAAATCCATTTTCGCTTTCCCTTCTTTCTTCCATCCATACTCAAACAGTAAAAAAGTGAACTTTTTATCACTTTTTAAGTATAACATAAGCGAATTATATTCGTGATACAATAAATTATCTTTTTCTAGAATTTTGATTCGATTAGGTTGG
The DNA here is from genome assembly GCA_916439225.1 of uncultured Oribacterium sp. Taxonomy (GTDB): domain Bacteria; phylum Bacillota; class Clostridia; order Lachnospirales; family Lachnospiraceae; genus Oribacterium. Next base: position 565,615 of record CAKAHF010000002.1, read on the forward strand.
GAACCGGAGGAGAAATTATGGGATTTTTTATTGCGGAAGAGGGCGTTCCGATAAATCTTGGCCCTTATGGAGGAAGTATAGCCTATTTTGGCAGTGAAATAGACTTTCAATATGAAACGGAAGCACCTCATGGAGACGGAATTTTTTCCGCAAAGCTTCCTCTACTGGAAAGAACGCTTCCCTTTTGGATTTATGGGAGGAATCTCCTGTTTTTAGATGCCTATTATTTACTGGCGGAGACGGTGGAAAAAGGCAGTTGGAGCCCTATTTGCAGTATGCTGATTAATATTCATTACGGACAATATGCTTCTTTGGGACAGTGGTATAACAGTGTGATTATCGAGGAAAAAGGAATTCGCTTACGAAATGATTTTGACGGTAGCAGCTTTTTTCTGGAAAATCCGAAAGAACTACAGTGGAATGAAATCTAAGAGGAGTTACTTACATCATAGGACTTCTACTTCATCAAAAACCTCATTAAACGGACGCCCCTCCTTACGAAGTGATTGATTATAGCTGTGGGAGAGCTTTGCATTTAAATCAGCTTTAGATAGTTGATCAAGAGTTTCCGGTTCCTTGGGAATAGTAAGGGAGAAGGGAATACCCTGATTGTATATTATCTGTCGATAAAGGGAATTTATTACAACAGAGACAGGAACACCCAGTTTTTGCAAAATATCTTCTGCTTCATTTTTAACATTACATTCTACACGAGCACTTACTGTTGCATCTTTCATCATATCACCACCTTTCTACCTAATTGTAATGCAATGTATTGTGAATTACAATACATATTACTTTCTGCATCTTTAGGATAGATATAGTATAATTACCATCGTTAGTTAAGAAGAAGCAGAAGAGTTTTTGTGTTGAATATTCAGGATAAAATCGAATATTTATGATAAAAGAAAGCAGGAGTAGAAATGGATCTTATTCAGAAGATAAAGCGGATAGAGCAGTACGTAGTAGAGAATTTTGATGAACTGGACTTGGATGATCCGATAGAAGAGGGATATTGGGAGGAGTATCAAGAGATTCCCGGGGCTTCGCAGAAAGAGATAGAGGCTTTTGAGAAGAAGTTTTCCATTAAGCTACCAAAAGACTTTAAGGCACTTTACAGCTATAAAAACGGAAGCAAATATTTCAGCATTTTACCCTCTGTAATCCATGATGTGGAAATGTCATTTTCCCTGATGAGTTTAGAGCAGATGGAGAAGACAAAACAATATTTTCAGAACAGAGATGCTCTTCTGACAGAGTTTCCGGACTTTTTCACCGAAGAAGAAATAGAGAAAATGCAGGATAGCAGGATTAAGCCCTATCTTTTTCATAAGCAATGGATTCCTTTTGCGGAGTATTGTGACAGTTGCTTTTTGGTGCTGGATTTTGACCCGGATAAGGAGGGAAAAGAGGGACAGATTCTTTGCTATATCCATGATCCGGATGAGGTGATTTATGCAGCAGCAGAGCTTTCAGAGTTAGTGGATGAGATTATACAGACTATAGACTGAAGAGAATCCGGATTTTGATATTTGGGAAGTAGCATTGATAACGGGGATATTGTCCGAGAAAGGGAAGCTTATGGAAGCAATAAAACTACCTAAAAAGTACAGAGATATTTGCGAAGAAATTAAAAATGGTCCCTCTGAAAGTTTGGCGAAATTGGAAGCTTTTGAAGAGAAATTTCCTCACCAAAATCTTGCGGTAAGGGCCGGGGTGGAGTTTTTTGAGCGACAATATGAGGAGGCGGTAAGTCATACTCTCCTTTTAATGCCTTTTTGGGATGAGTGGTATTATTCCAATGTAGCCAACGAATATATGATGGCCATGTGCTTTGCGGCAAAGAAAATCGGACGGGAAGCAGAAGTAAGTAAAGCTCTTCAGGAAGAACAAAGTCGCTTAATGGAAGCGGAGGAAGAGAAATGCCTTAAGGGCTCTTGCCAACGATACAATTATTGCAAGATTCTCCTGGACTATATGCAGCAGGATATTTTACCGGAATCAAGGAGCAAGGATTATCAGCCGCCAAAAGTACCGAAAACAGCATCGGAATTGATAGCAGAGGGCAAGCTGAATCCGGAAAAAGACTTTGATCGGAAGAAGCTTTTGAATTTACTTTTTATGAAGGGCAGTCCGGAGGATACAGTGGACTATTATGAAAGAATCAAGGACTTGAATCTTGGAGAATTGTATTACGAGCAAGCCTGTATTTGCTATCGGTATCTTGGGCAAAAAGACAAGGTATTGGAAGTCATAGAGCGCTGGGCAAAAAGTAAGCTTTGGGATGTAGCCAGCCCTACGCAGGTTCGCCCCATGAGCTTCTTTACCTATCCCTTTTTGCATGAATATTTGGAAAAGGAAGAGAGTTTAAAAAGAATTAGGGAAGCTATCTTCGGATAAATGGGAAGAAGGAAAAGGATGAAGAAAAACACCGTTAGAGTAATCAAAATCGCTAAGGAAGCCCTATATGAATTTTTCTATGAAAATATCATCTCGCAGGAGGAAACTCTCTTGCAAGTGTCCGCTACAGAAGTGATGAATCACTTTGCCATGGACTGGGAAAGGGGAGAGTTTATTTTTATGGCGCATAAGGCGGAAGATGCGGATGGGGAATTGATTCCTTTGCCGAAGGAAATTCAGCCGGAAACTCTGCTGAAAACCCTGCCTGAAACGACCGAATCTCTACTGAAACGAGGAAAGGTCTATCAGGACTATAGCTTTGAGGAATTAAAAGAGCTTTGTGGAGAGAACGAAGATAACGACGGAAAGTGAGTGTTTTATGAAATATAGGGATTGGAATGAAATGCAACGAAAGCTTGAAGCGTTATATGTTTTGGATAATGCTTTGACAGATCCTTCTGAAGAGTATCTCCGCTTAATTCGAAAGACAGAAGACGGGGAAAAGCTTCATTATCATGTGGATAACGGAGCAGGAGATTCCTTATCCGTGATTTTTACGGAAAAGCTAGTATTGGTGAAAGGATTCGCGCATGAAAGTGCATTGAATCTGTTTGCGAAAGAACAAGAGGAAAGCTCAGTGGAGCGGATGTATGCCGGGCTTCCGGAGGAATATCAATCTCTCTTTTCACCGGAGGAAAAGAGGGAAACGACTTTTTTCCTTTGGTATGACGGAGAAGTACATCAAAATTCCTTAGCAGAAAATGATGGTGGGCAGTGGTTGTTAGCTTATGCCTTTGAAAGTTTCGAGAAATTCCGGGACTTTGCCAAAGACTATTATGAACAAGACTTTACAGAGAGCTTACTCCGAAAATTATATGAAGAGGGAGAGCTTTCGGAGAAAGAGCTAGAGGAACTGATTTCCGACTAAGGTAATGCCAGAATCTGAAAGCCTGGAGGGGCAAAGAAGATGTTAACTGTATTCACGATAATAGTATGCGTGGCTTCTTATTTCATAAATATTAATGCGTTTTCAATGTACTTTTTCTATGTCATGGGATTTGCAATAATAAAAGGATTTTTATCGAATACGTTAAAGGACGTATTCAACATAAGAAAAGTAAAAGATATCTATAACGAAGTAGGATTTATGAATTCCCTAGACTCATTTATCTCACTATTATTCATCACTGTTTATTATGTTTTTAGAGAGTATGAACAGTTTAGCATGGAGTATATGGTTCCGCCTGTTTTATGTTATATTCTAATTTATAGATTTTTATTTTGGGATATGGCATATAAAGTAAGCCGTTTATGGAAGCAATAGAACCCAAATAGGATTAGAATAGAATAAGAGAGAACAAAGCAATAGAATTAAAACAGTATAAAAAGAACAAAATTATAGAATCAAAGGAGGTTTCAGACTATGAAATTTTTAGAGGAAGCACGGGCATATCAGGAAAATATGATTGCTGACTTGCGAGAGCTGGTAAAAATTGAATCCGTGCGGGATGACGCTGCGGCAACGAAGGAGGCTCCATTCGGGCCAAACATTGCAAAGTGCTTGGACAAGGCCTTGGAGATCGGTAAGCGAGACGGCTTTCAGGTGGAAAATGTCGATGGCTATGCCGGTGTAATTCAGTACGGAAATCTGGAGGAATCGGTGGGCATACTGGGACACTTGGATATCGTTCCCATCGGAGACGGCTGGCACTTTGATCCCTTGGCAGGAAAAATTAAGGACGGCTACATCATGGGAAGAGGAACCTGTGATGACAAGGGCCCTGCCATTGCGGCGTATTATGCGATGAAGATATTAAAGGATAAGGGCTATAAGCTAAAGCATAATATCCAGATGATTTTGGGTACGGATGAAGAAAATACCTCTGCCGGCATCCTTTACTATAAGAAGGTGCGTAAGAATCCCATTAGGGGAATCGTACCGGATGCGGAGTTCCCCTGTATCTATGCGGAAAAGGGAATTCTGGACTTTAGCGCTGAAGGGGAAATTGATTCCTGCATAAAGTCTATGCAGTCCGGCACAGCTTTTAATGTAGTAATCGGTAAGGCGGATGTAATTGTGGATAAGCCGCTCGAAAAAGAGTACTTTGAAAAGTTCCTGCTTGCGAATGGACTAAGCGGAGAATGTCATCAGGATGAGGAAGGCGCGCATTATCATATTGATGGAAACCCTTCCATGCTTCTCGTCCTTATATGGGCGTGAATGCGGCGGTGAAGATGTTTGAATTTGTCGGAAGCTGCTATAACGATGCCTTCAGCTTAAATGCAGTGAAGCTGTTCAAGGATCCATACGGTGTTGGGCTGAAGGTGGATTATGACGGTGCCTACATGGGCCCCTTGACCTTTAACTTGGGTAAGGCAAATATTGAAAATGGCCGGGTTTATTTTGCCTTGGACTACCGTTATCCGAATGAATGTGAAGGAAGTAATTTGCTAAAAAGAAGTGCGGACATCATTCAGGAAGTCTTACATATCGATACGACCTTAGTAGACGATTCTAAGTGGCTTCTGAACAATCCGGATAGTGAACTCATTAAAACTTGTCTGAAACACTACCGTGCCTTTAGTGGAGATACCTATACACCGCCTCTTCGTATCGGCGGAGGTACCTATGCGCGCAGCTTTGAGAATTTTGCCGCCTTCGGTCCGATTTTCCCGACAAGAGAATATGCATCATGGGTTGGTGCGGAGCACGAGGCGGACGAGGGTTTTGAAATAGAGACGATGCTTCTCGCCTGTGCAATTTATACCAATGTGCTTTATGATTTAGCATGTGAAAAATAAGAGCATTTGAAAAAAAGGGGACAGATTGTACCGACCCCCAAAAGTTAGACCAATAATCTAACGATTGGGAGGTCGGTATTTTTATGGCTAAAATTTTCTCCTTGGATTTTTCGGGAACCATCCTTTTTCCACTCTCTTTTCCTGCTCATATAATTCATGAATACTCCAAAAGCAGGAGATGCCAAAGATGGCCAAACTTCCGGAGAGGAAAAGAGAAGGGAGAAAAAGACTGGCTATACAGGCGGATAGACCTATTAAGAAAAAAAGCCAGGCTATTTTTTTACTAAAGTAATACTCCGCATACACCACTATGGGATGAAATATCCCTATGCAGAGAAAGCAAACCAAGCCTAAGAGTAAACCTTGAAAGCTCATAGTTTAAAATACTCCCTAAGCTCTCGAAGTAGGGTATCCAAATCCACCTCTGCCCGTTCACTCATAATCTTTACCGTGGCTTTCGGCATCATAATACGAGCAAGAGGAGTGTTTAAGGCCTTAAAGCGGTCACTTAATCGGAAAAGGAGAGTCTTTACATTGGGATCCGCTTCCAAAATATCCTTTAATAGGGTATCTTCGGTGATTTCCGTCAGCTTGCCGGCTGTCAAAGACCCTGTGCTTTCTCTATTTCCTTCGTTTCCCAAAGTCCCTGCGCTTTCTTTATTGCCTACATCTTCAGAAGTCTCTGAGCCTTCCCTCTTGTCTTCGTCTTCAGAAGTCTCCTTGCTTTCTCCCTTTTCCTGCTGCTCCCATGTCAAAAGAGTTTGAGAGCCCTGTAAGGAACGGATATGGGTGCAATCCTGCATCATTTCCAGCACACCGCGAAACTTTCCGTTTTCATCCCGAACCGCATAGTAGATGATGTAAATAAAGAGGTCCGGCTTGTTAATCCAAAACTCCGCCTTATCCTGTTCTCCGGAACGGAACTTCTTAATGATTTCCTCAACGATATGTACCGAAGCCTTTGGATGACAGTTTTTCACATCTCTTCCGATGACATTTTTACTTCTGGGGAAAACTCTGTGCTTGGTGTCGGTGTAGAAGCAAACCAGTTCATTTTCATCTACATAGGAAAGATCCACAGGCATATGCTGATAAATCAGATTAATCTGCTCCAAGGTAAGTTGACCGGTGCTAACATTCAGCTTCTCTTCCTTATTGTTAAAGCCATACTTTCCTAATAGACCGGCAAGCTCTTCTGCAAAGCCGGGAGCAGAGGAAAGACCGGAGAGGGGAGCACCGGCTGTAGAAGCTGAGGCAGAAGAGGAAGCCGAAGCTGAATTGCCGGACTTATCTGCCTGCACGCTAATATAGGCAAAACCGATTTCCTGGTCTCCCTCAGCCATATAACGGAACTCTTCTTCGTTGATCATTTCCAAGGAGGTAGGGTAGAGGATATTTTCTTCCTTGTCCATCAAATCCCGCACATCCGCCACAAGCTCAGCCTGCTTTCCAATAAATTCCTCTTCCTTATCCTCTAAGAGAAGATTGTAGCACTCTGCAATCTCATCCCGGATAAAGTCATCCAAAGTCCACATGGTGGTGGTAGGACGGGTAAAGCCTTTCTTCTCCAAAACCGGGTATAATTGGTTTTGCTTTCTGGACAAATGAATCTTGAATTTCAACAATTCTTCATAAAGTTCCAGCCATTGGTTTTTAATAAGGGGATACTGCACCAAATCCTCCACGGAAAGGAGCAATTCCTTCATTTTGGCATTTTCCCTACGATAGCAGGAGATGGGATGATTTTCCGGAAGCTCTTGATCCTTTGTGACCAAAACATCCTGGAAGACCTCCAGCATAGCTTGGATATCTTCCTTAATGCACTCATCTTCTGTCTCCTCCACCATTTCCTGCTCGATAATGGCAATTTCATAGGGAGCCAGGTGTTGTACTCTATCTTTAGGGATTTTCTGGCTTCTTCCAAAGATATCTTTCCCTCATCATAGGCGGATTTAATTTCATGGACAATTTCTAATTTCTTAGCATCAATATTTTGAAAATTCTCTCTCATAGCTTACTCCTTCAGGGAATATTCCTATCTGCTGATCCGATAAGATCAGAAAGGAAAAAATAATATCGCATAGTTAGTTAGAAGATTCTAACTTATAACATCATAGCAAAAAAGAAGAAGGAAAAACAATAAAAATTTCATATCAAATTCTAAAGAGATGTTCATAGATTTTCTCTAAAGCCATAGCTATAGCTTATGAAAAGTTTATCCTTACGTAACGGATACTAAGCGAAAAACTGCGTTTCTCTTATTTTTCGCAAGTATCGGGCTCAGACTACCCCTCATTCAGACCTATATTGCAAAGAATCCCTTTATTATTTTAATTATTCACAGCTCCTTTTTTTCTACAGCTAACTATCTTCTTCTTCCCAGAACAATTCATCCAAGCTTTTCCCTAGTACATGACAAATGGCGAGGCAGAGGCGGATGGTAGGGTTATAGTCCCCTTTTTCTATGGCATTGATGGTTTGCCTGCTGACGCCTATCAGATCCGCAAGCTCCTGTTGAGACAGATCTTTTCCCGCCCGAGCGGATTTTAAACGCAGATTTTTCATTTTCTACCTCACTCTTCATCATTCTTCATTCGATTCTTCAGTAGCATGAGAATCAGGGCAATGGCAAAAAAGATACTGAGAAGGAGCGGAACTGTAAAGCGGCTGCTGAGCCTTCCGGCAATCCACATTTTATCAGGAGAGCTATTATCAACGATATGCATGACGTTCAGGACACTGAACAGAGCCCATACAGTAACAACCATTCTTTTATTTTTCTTACTGCTAAGCCCCCAGAAGGCATCATGGAAAAGGCAGTATCCCATGAGAATCAGTCCCGAGAAAAGAAGAATGGCAAGGGGAATAATCCCGGCTTCCAAATATTTCTCAATCGGCTCGGCAAAAGCAGCGTACAGCATGAGGAGTCCCATGGTGGTGAAAAAAGCGTATTGATAGCCCTTCCCGCGGACGATTACCTGCCTTTCATCATAGCAATCCTGTTTATCCTTACTCAATCTGTTACGAAAAAGAACTAAGAGGGAACCTGAAAAAACACCTACAGCGATTCCTAAGTTGAAATAATTCATTGAAAACTCCTTTCATTTCATTACTTTCTTACTCTTTGACGAAAGCAATATGTATTACAAAATGTCGTAAATACTTTACATGAATAATATACGACTTAGCTTTTTGCGTGTCAAGTATATTTTACAAAAAGACATCTGGAGAATCCGCCGGTAGGAATTCAAGAATCCAATAGAATACGGTCTGTCCCCTCAGCCATTTTTTTGATAAAATCTATCCGAAGTAATTTTCCTGTTGTAAATGCTGTATGGAGGAAAAGAAATGGACTATAGAACAGAACACGATTCCATGGGGGAAGTGCAGGTTCCGGTGGAGAAATACTGGGGGGCACAAACCCAGAGAAGTTTTGAGAATTTTAAAATAGGAACGGAGAAGATGCCTACAGAGATTATTCGTGCCTTTGCCATTTTAAAAAAGGCGGCTGCAATCGCCAATAACCGACTTGGCAAACTGGATGAAAGACGCAAAACTTTGATTTCCGGTGTATGCGATGAGATTTTGGAGGGGAAACTTAACGAGCACTTTCCCCTTGTGGTATGGCAAACCGGAAGCGGAACCCAGTCCAACATGAATGTGAACGAAGTCATTGCCAATCGGGGAAATGAAGTAGCAGGAGAAAAACTTTTGCATCCGAATGACCATGTAAATATGTCCCAAAGCTCCAACGATACCTTTCCAACAGCCATGCATATCGCAGCAGCCTTGGAAATCGAGGAGAGACTTTTTCCCAGTCTTGACACCCTCATTCAATCCTTTGAAAGACTTATGCAGGAAAATGAAGGCATTGTAAAAACAGGGCGGACCCATTTGCAGGATGCCACACCGATTAGCTTTTCTCAGGAAATCAGCGGCTGGAAAGTGATGCTCGAAAAATCGAAAGAGATGCTTCAATTAAGCCTTCCCGGGCTTCGGGAGCTGGCTCTTGGGGGAACTGCGGTGGGAACGGGACTGAATGCCCCTAAAGGCTTCGATTTGGAGGTGGCCAAAGCGGTTTCTGAACTTACGAAGAAGGATTTTAAAACCGCAGCCAATAAATTTCATTCTCTTACTGCGAAGGATGAGCTTGTTTTTGCCCACGGCGCCTTGAAAGCCTTGGCGGCGAATCTTATGAAAATAGCCAACGACATTCGTTGGCTTGGCAGCGGCCCAAGATGCGGTCTTGGAGAAATTTTCCTTCCGGAAAATGAGCCGGGAAGCTCTATTATGCCGGGAAAGGTCAATCCCACCCAGTGCGAAGCACTCACCATGGTTTCCTTGCAGGTCATGGCCAATGATGTAGCAGTGGGGATGGCGGCTTCTCAAGGGAATTTTGAGCTAAATGTATATATGCCGGTATGTATCTACAATTTTTTGCAGTCTGTACGCCTACTTTCCAATGCCATGTTATCCTTTAATCAGAACTGTGTTTCGGGGATTAAGGCGAACAAGGAGAAAATGCAGGAAAATCTTCATCGCTCTCTGATGCTGGTAACCTGTTTGAATCCCTACATTGGCTATGAAAATGCGGCGAAGACAGCGAAGAAAGCCTTTCAGGAAAACATTTCTTTGAAAGAAGCCTGCCTGCAGCTTGGCTTTTTGACAGAAGAGAAGTTTGATGAAGTGTTTCAACCAGAAAAAATGATATAAAGTATGGAGGAAGAAAAAAATGGACTATGCGAAGGAATCATTGAAACTGCATTATGAATTAAAGGGAAAGCTGGAGGTAACGCCGAGAGCCAAGGTAGATAGCAAAGAGGCTTTAAGTCTTGCTTATACCCCGGGAGTTGCGGAACCCTGCCTAGTGATACAGAAGGATGTAGAGAAAAGCTATGAGCTGACCAGACGCTGGAATACGGTGGCGGTGGTAACGGATGGAACTGCGGTGTTAGGCTTGGGAGACATAGGCCCTGAAGCCGGCATGCCGGTTATGGAAGGTAAATGTGTGCTGTTTAAGGCGTTTGGAGATGTGGATGCCATTCCGCTCTGTGTAAGAACGAAGGATGTGGAGGAAATCGTGAAAACGGTGAGCCTCCTTGCCGGAAGCTTCGGAGGAGTGAATTTGGAAGACATTTCCGCACCCCGTTGTTTTGAAATTGAAAAGAGACTAAAGGAAGTTTGCGATATTCCGATTTTCCATGACGACCAGCATGGCACTGCGGTGGTCACTTTGGCAGGTCTGATTAATGCCTTAAAGCTTACCGGGAAAAAAATCGAAGAAGTGAAGATTGTGACCTCCGGAGCAGGAGCGGCAGGCATTGCCATTATCAAACTGCTCTTAAGCATGGGAGCAAAACATGTGATTATGACGGATAGAGAGGGCGCTATTTATAAGGGGAGAGAAAACTTAAATCCCATTAAGATGGAAATGGCAGAGATTACCAATCTCTCCATGGAAAAGGGAAGTCTTTCTGATGTTATCAAAAATGCGGATGTTTTTATCGGTGTTTCCGCCCCCGGCACACTGACAAAAGACATGGTAAAGAGTATGGCGGAGAAGCCCATTATTTTTGCCTGTGCAAATCCTATTCCGGAAATTTTCCCGGAGGAGGCGAAGGAGGCCGGTGCTGCAGTAGTATCTACAGGACGGTCGGATTTTCCAAACCAGATCAATAATGTACTATGCTTCCCGGGCATCTTTAGAGGAGCCCTTGATGTGCGGGCAAAGGACATCAATGATGAAATGAAGGTTGCCGCAGCCTATGCTATAGCGGAACTGGTGAGCGATCAGGAACTTAATGCGGAGTATATTCTGCCGGCGGCCTTTGATGAAAGAGTCAAGGACGCAGTAGCTAAAGCCGTAGCGGAAGCCGCAAAGAAAAGTGGAGTAGCTAGAGTATAACAATAACCATATATACAATAACGAAAGGGAATCGTATGACTACCGAAGAAAAATTAAAGAAGTATCAGGACTGGCTGTTCAAATGCTCTGCCTATCAAATGGCCTTAAATATCATTGGCATTGATAAGCAGACGGTGGCGCCTGAGGCAGGGGCAAGCTATCGGGACGCGCGTTCCGCCTTTTTGGCAGGAGAACTTTTTAGTCTGGAAACCGATCCGGAAATTGTGGCACTACTAAAGGATTTGCAGGAAGATTCCAAGGTGGATGCGGAAAATAAGCGGGCCATTCAGCTTTATTACAAGCAGGCCTTGGATACCCTTTGCATTCCCAAGGAGGAGTTTGTAGCTTTTAAAAAGCTTTGTGATGAGTCCTTTGATGCCTGGATTTTAGCAAAGTCCAAGGCGGATTATTCTCTCTTTGCCCCTTATCTGAAAAAGGTAATTGAGAGCCAGAAGAAGCTTTACGGCTATCGAAAGAGTGATAAGAGTATTTATAATCAGATGCTGGATGACTTTGAGCCGGGGATGGACGAGGAAAAATATGATGCCTTCTTTGCCGCTTTAAAGGAAAGATTGGTTCCTCTTATTCAGAAGGTGACCAAGGCAAAGCAGCTTCGAGAGGATTTCTTGGCCCAAAGCTTCCCGGTGGAAGAGCAGAAGAAGTTTATGGAAGGGCTTTTAGAGTACTTACATTTTGACTCCTCCTGGGGCTATCAAAATGAGTCCGAGCATCCCTTTACTTCCTGGACCTGTGAAAATGACTGCCGTACCACTACGAAATATCTCGAGAACAATGTGATTTCTGCTATTTTGTCCACTGTGCATGAGGTAGGACATGCCTACTATGAGCACAATATTAACCCAAAGTATGACGGTATGATTTTATCCGAGGGAGTATCTTCCGGAATGCATGAGTCCCAGTCCAGACTTTGTGAGAACTATCTGGGACGGACTTTGGCCTTTTGGAAATATCATTATCCTAGGCTGCAAAAACATTTCCAAAGCAACTGGGAGAGGTGTCTTTAGAGGAATTTTATCAGGCAATCAATGTGTCTAAGCCCTCATTTATCCGTACGGAAGCGGATGAATTGACCTATCCATTGCATGTCCTGATTCGTTATGAAATTGAAAAGGGCTTATTTAACGGAAGCATTTCTACAGAGGGACTGGATAAGACCTGGAATGCAAAGTACAAGGAGTATTTGGACGTGGATGTGCCAAATGATAAGCTGGGCATCTTACAGGATGTGCACTGGTCCGACGGAAGCTTCGGCTACTTTCCCACCTATGCTTTAGGAACAGCCTTTGCGGCGCAATTCATGCAGGCTATGCGTAAGGATTTGAATGTGGAAAAGCTTTTGGAAGAAAATCATTTTGATGAGATTATGAAATGGCTGAAGGAGCATATCCATACCTACGGTTTCCGCTATGAGGCACCGGAGCTTATGAAAATGGTGACCGGGGAAGAGTTCAATGTAAACTATTTCTTGGATTACATTGAGGAGAAATATACGAAGCTGTATCAATTGTAGGAGATAGAATTTATAGTTCGGTGTTTTCTAAGATGATGTTCAACATCTGACGAGGGGTAACTACATAAACTTTTTCAGGAAAATGCTTTATATTACCGGTGACAAGCCAAGCTTCTTCCGTTTTTCGTTGTTCCATTACCACCTCATAAAAAACTAAATCTTTCGGATCGGGAAGACTCACGGATAGCGGTTCCGCATCTATATAGAGACCATACAGACGAAAAGTCTGTATAATATCATCAATCAAGTCTTTTGGAAGATGGAATTTGGGGCGAGATAATACATCCCGGTATTCTGACTCGATATTGTAATTTAAAACGGGTGTAATGATACCGGAAAATACCATGTCGAGAATGTTGCCGGGAACGGATTGATGCTTGAGCATTGCGGATATGAGTACATTGGTATCAATGATAGCAAAATATTTCATAAGATACTATTTCCGTGCTTCTGCAATTTCTGCGTTGATTTCATCTAAGGACATATCGGAAATACCATATTCTTCCGCAATTTTACTGGCTTTCTCCAAAGCATAAATTCCGGGGGAATACTTTTTTTCAAGGGTCATGCTAAACGGTATACCGTTTTCCTGATTCAACCTAGACATACACATCCTAAGATAGGCAGGAAGAGAAAGTCCCAGTTTTTCTAAGATTTGTATGGATTTTAGCTTTTCTGTGTCTTCTGTTCTGAATTGAACCAGTGTACTTGCCATATTTTCGCCTCCATTCGTAGAATTTATATTAAACATCTTCTTGTGGTATTAGTATAGCAGACAGAAACCGGAAAAACAATCATACGATTATAAAAGATTACAAATAATTACAAATAATTACGATTTGATTTATTAACGAAAGAGGAGTAAAGGAGATTTTTGTGGCACGCTTTATTGTTTTTGATGTGGAGACACCGAACCGAAAGAATAACCGAATGAGCGCCATTGGCATTACCGTGGTGGAAGAGGGAAAAATCAGCAAGGAATTCTATTCTTTAGTGAATCCCGAGGCCGACTTTGACTATTTCAATGTAAAGCTTACCGGAATCAGTAAGGCCAGTGTCAAGGATGCCCCTACCTTTCCGGAATTATGGCAGCAGATTGAGCCGCTTTTTTCCGACGGAATGCTGGTGGCGCACAATGCTTCTTTTGATATGAATGTGTTGAAAAGCTGTCTTTTGGACTATGAGATTGACTGGAAGCCTTATGCCCGCTATCTTTGCACGGTGAAAATGGGCAGAAGCCTCTTTCCCGACAGGAGCCATAAGTTAAATATGGTCTGCGAGGATTTTGGGATTTCCCTTCAACACCACCGGGCGGACAGCGACAGCCGTACCTGTGCGGAGATTTTACTTCGTTATCTGGAAGCCGGGGCAGAGGTAAAGGACTTTATAAGGACCTGCTCGTTTAAGAAATAAGGAATATTAGAAATTTTGCAGGGAAGATATTATGAAAGACATTATCATTAAAGAAGCTCTATCGGAGGAGGCAAGAATAGCGTATGCATAGAGAAGATTTTACCTTGAGTGATTATAAACTAAGCTTATTTCGGGCGGAGAAAGCGGATTCCCCGCTTATTATTTTCAACCAATTTTCCGATGAGGGAGAGGCTGCTTTTTTGGACTTACAAAAAGAAAATTATAAGGATTTTCATTTCCTTGCTATCGGAAATCTTAACTGGGAGCAAGATTTAAGCCCTTGGCCTGCGCCAGCCTTAGGGAAAGAGGGGGACGATTTTACCGGAGGTGGAGAGAAGTATCTTGATTGTATCTTGTCCGAAATCCTTCCCTTGGCAAAAGAAAAAATCAATGGTGTACCGGAATTTATAGGCATAGCCGGCTATTCTCTGGCGGGATTATTTGCCTTGTATGCCCTGTATAAGACGGATGTCTTTACCCGTGTGGCCAGCATGTCGGGCTCTCTGTGGTTTCCGGGAATCAAGGAATTTTGCAAAGAAAATGCGATGAAAATTCTGCCGGAAAAGCTTTATTTGTCTATTGGAGATAAAGAGTCTAAAACAAGACATCCCATTTTACAAACCATGCAGGATAATACCGAAGACTTGCTAAAACATTTTAAATCTATGGGAATAGAGACGACTTATGAAGTAAATCCGGGCAATCATTTTCAAGATGTAAATCTCCGTTGTGCAGAGGGAATTTTGGAGCTTATGCAATAAATATGGATGCAAGGAATTATGGGAAGTCCGATTGCTTTATCACGCGAAATAAACCGAGTATTTTGAGCGAGAGATGCATCTTGTCCGGTAGGGTAAAGGCGGTAAAAGCAGGAGTATAAATAGAAAAGTAGGAGGAGCAGAGGAAAAATGTTAAATAGTAAAGGTTTTGATTTATGGGCGGATGATTATGACAAATCAGTCGGGCTCTCGGAAGAAGAGAATCGTTATCCCTTTGCCGGGTACAAAAAGATTCTGGGGGATATTTACAAAATTATAATGGAAAAGCCGGATGCAGTAGTTTTGGATCTTGGATTCGGAACAGGCACATTAACCACAAAGCTATATAAAAACGGATGCACTATTTACGGACAGGATTTTTCCTCAAGAATGATAGAGCTCGCGTATGAAAAGATGCCGGGTGCACATCTCTATCAGGGAGATTTTTCAAAGGGTTTAGCGGATGAACTGAAGCAAGAGTCCTTTGATTTTATTATTGCAACGTATTCTATTCATCACTTAGCGGATGCACAAAAGGTTGTTTTGCTAAAAGATTTGCTTGCACATCTTAAAGATGGCGGAAAGATTCTAATTGGAGATGTCGCTTTTTCGAATCGTAAGGCATTGGATCAATGCAAAAAAGAATATGCGGATGAATGGGATAATGATGAAATCTATTGCGTTGCGGATGAACTAAGAACAGAATTTCCGAATCTGATTTTTGAGAAGAGGACATTCTGCTCCGGTATACTGATATTAGCAGGATAAAATTTTGTTTTATACGAAACCATTGGTCTTGAGGGAAAGTAGAAATGTCTGTAAGCAGTTTTATTCATGTAAACAAAGCTGAAAATGATGATTTTGATTTAGAAAAATTCAATAGGGAAATAATAAAGAAGCATCCGGGGACAGATATAGAGCAGAGTAAGACTTCGTCATTTTCCTATGATATTTGTTGGGAAATTACTCGGAGCCCTATCAGTTTACCTTACGAATGGATAGAAAAAGATCCACCTTTGCCATAGAGTATTTTAATTCCGAGAATAGAATGAGGGATTATGCCAGCTTTATTGTATGGTTAAGTCTGTTTTTTAATCAAGAACAGGAATTGATCTTATGTGATGAAAATAATGAGGATACATTGATGCTTTCCACGAATACCGATATAGAAGATATTGAGGAGTGGTTAGGAAAATTAGGGCTATAAGTATGGGAGACAGAGATGGATTTTACGCAGGATAGGAAAAGTAATATTCTTTTTGGTTTGCATGATAGCAGGATAAAGAAGGTTAGCTTTAAAAACGATGTTCTAACAATAGAGTTGGATACAATATTTCAATATACGAAAGGTGAAGAAAAATTATATTCCGGAGAAGTTCTATTTTTTGACAGTGATTTAGAGGAATGTAATATTTTGATATTTGATAGGACTGTATATGAGGGGGAATTTTCCGGAAAAGCCATCGGATTAAAAGAATATATGAAAGAATATGCCTATGCAGAATTTGAAATCTTAACAGAAGGATACTTCGGCTATAGTACAACATATACAGGCTGGCTTTGGGAGAAAGGAAAAGAACCTGTATCGGCTATCCTGTATATTTGGAATTCAGGGGATATGGTTTATAGAATTGACCACTAAACTCTAAGTTGCATAGGTGTTAATGAAAACTATAGAAAGTTTAGGAATTAGGAGGATTACAAAAAATGGCTTCAAATAAAGAATATTTAGACTTTATTTTAGAACAAGTATCGGAATTGGATAATGTTAGTTATAAAGCCATGATGGGAGAATTTATTATCTATTACAATGGAAAAATTATTGGCGGAATTTATGATGATAGGTTTTTAGTAAAGCCTGTGCGGTCTGCAATAGCACTTATGCCAAATGCAAAGTATGAGTTACCCTATGATGGAGCAAAGGAAATGCTGTTGGTAGATGATGTTGACAATAAAGAATTTTTAACTGGTTTATTCAATTCAATGTATGATGAATTACCTATACCCAAACCAAAGAAAAAGAAATAATAAAATTTGAAGTTGTGGGGAAGTGAAGATGGATTTTAATAAGATGATTCCGGAATTATCGGTTTTTGATATTAATAAAACAAAAAAATTCTATAGCAGATTAGGATTCAAAATAGAATACGAACGGAATGATGAAAGGTTTGTTTTCATGTCTTTTCAAGGCAGTCAGTTTATGTTTGAACAAATTCATGATGATGGGTGGAACACAGGCGAATTAAGTTATCCCTTGGGAAGAGGTATAAATTTTTCAATAGCAGTCGAAGATGTTGAAGGAATTTATAAATTAGTGAAAACTCTAAATTTTGAAATATATAGAGAACTAACAAGAAATCAATATCAAGTTAATGGTGCAGAAGAAACACAAATTGAGTTCTTAATACAAGATCCCAATGGATATTTATTAAGATTTACAAATTGATAAATGCCAATTTGTTGAATTTAGCAAGGCATTATGAGATGAAACCTATAAAACTTGTACAAATATTGTAGGGTAGGAAAGAAATCTTCCTCTATACTAAAATAAACCGAAAGAAAGGAGGAATCGAAATGAATATTATCAAGTCGTTTAACAATACGATTGATTATCTTGAAACAGTTCTTGATGATGAGATTGATGAAAAGAAAGTAACTCAGTTATCCGGATATTCGTATTCAATGTTCAGCCGATTGTTCTCTATTCTAACCGAAATAACGCTATCAGAATATTTAAGAAGCAGAAGATTGACGGAAGCAGCCGTTATATTAAGAAATACGGATGAAAAAATTATTGATGTTGCTTTCAAATTTGGATATGAGTCATCAGATTCATTTGGAACAGCTTTTAAAAATTTTCATGGATTTACTCCTTCTGAGGTAAGAAATGGGAAACCGTTCATATTAGTATCACGAGTGCAGTTAGCACTAAGTGTAAGAGGAGGAAGAAGCATGAATATTACAATTCAAAAGAAAAAAACCTTTACGGTTGCAGGGGTAAATGAACAAAGCATCAATTCATCATTATGTCCGAGTGTCTGGGATAAGCTGTATGAAAAATATAGCCACGATGAACTTGCAAGTTTGGGAAGCGGTCAAAGTATGGGCGTTTGCCATGATGTGGAAAATCCAAGCACAATAAATTATATGGCTGGTTATATCGTTAATGATGTAGATAAAGCCACAAGTATGGGATTAGATGTTTTGGAAGTGGAAGAAGCAGAGTATGCAGTTGTAGAATTAGTAGGAAGTGTTCCGGAGTGCATTCATAACGGGTGGAGATATGCAATGGAAGTATTCTTCCCTGAGCATGGCTATGTTCATTCAGGAAAACCTGACTTTGAATATTATTATGAAGGTGATATGCACAGCAATGATTATAAAATGGAGCTGTGGATTCCGATAACTAAAGCTTAAAAAACAGGTTTGTAAAATAAAAGAGATTCCATTTCAAGAGGATTGGGGAGATAGAAGAAGTATGCTGAACATCAGCCAACTGTCTACAAAGTATAGAATTAAAAAAATGGAGGAAGAGGATATCTCCAGGATTTTGAATCTGGAGAATGGCAATCCCCAATACTTTGCGTATTGCCCACCAAAGCCATGTAGGGAAACGGTGCTGAATGATTTAAAAGCCTTACCGGAGGGGAAAAGCCTTGAGGATAAATTCTATATCGGCTTTTTTGAAAATGACAGCTTGATTGCCATTATGGACTTTATTCTCTCCTTTCCTGAAGAAGATACGATTTTCATCGGTTTGTTTATGATGGACAGTAAAGAGTCCGGAAAAGGGAAAGGGAGCGCTGTTATTATAGAGGCTTTCACTGCATGGAAAAGAGCAGGCTATAAAAAAGTAAGGTTGGCCTATATGAAAGGAAATATGCAAAGCAGGAACTTTTGGAGAAAATGCGGTTTTACGGATACGGGTGTAGAAAAAGAAAATGAGCAGGGCGTAGCAGTCATTATGGAAAAAATATGTGATGGGATAAACCTGGATTTAGTAAACTATTCATGATTACATAAGAAGAGCAAGAAAAATGATTTTCAAGTATAGCTGAGGCTGAATTGATCCTTTAGAAGTAAAAGAATGGAGGGAATTCAAATGGGATTTAGGATATTCATGCTAATCATGGTTTTACTTATTCCGTTCACTATGCTTTTCTTTGGCTGGCTACTTTTCAGGGGAACCCCGAAAGAAATCAATTATGTATATGGATACCGAACAAAGGTCAATGAGGAATGGAGAAACATGGAAGTTTGCTAATCAATATTTTGGAAAACTATGGTATCTTTGTGGACTGCTTTCAGTGCCTCTTTCTGTGATGGCTATTGCCCTTGTACTTGTAAAACAAAAAGGGGTTGGCTACAGATATTTTGAATACGATGATCCGAAGTATAAAGAGTTTTATAACACAAGAAAGTAAATGTAAGAGTTGGTCTATATTTTATTCGTAAGGGCTAGCAAAATATCAAAAAGAATAGAATAAGTAAGGTATCGAAAAAGGAGGTCTCCTTAAATGGATATAAAAGCGGAATTTTTAAGAATTATGGCTGAACAAACAGAAATAGCCTTGGCAACATCTGTAAATAATGTTCCCAATGTAAGAATAGTAAATTTTTATTTTGAGCCGGCTGAAAATATACTTTACTTTTCGTCTTTCAAAGGAAACGACAAAGTGAAAGAAATAAATGAAAATCCAAACGTGGCATTTACCACCATTCCTCACGGAGGAAATGAGCATGTCAAAGCTAAGGGGATAGTGCAAAAAAGTTCCAAGACGATTTTTGATCTTGCCGAGCAATTTATTGCTAAAATTCAGGGCTACAAAGACACGATAGAATATGCAGGAGAATCGTTGATTTTATTTGAGATCAGATTTGATACGGCTGTAGTTACCAAGGATTTACACAGCATTAAAACGTTAAAGCTATAAATTGCAATCGAATATATTGAAAGCTAAAGGAAATATATCGAAAGCCAAAGGAAATGTACTGATTATGATTTGCTGACATAGTGCAAACAAATTAGAATTTGTTTAGTTCCTTAGAGTAATGTATGAGCATTGTGTATTGTCTGATGCTCTAAAATTGTTCTAAGACCTTATATAGAAAGGAAGAGAATATGGGTAAAAAAGTAGTGATTATTGGAGCAGGTGTTTCTGGCTTGAGTGCTGGAATATATGCATTGCAGGCTGGATATTCAGTAGAAATATACGAAAAAAACAAAATGCCCGGTGGTGAGTGTGCAGGGTGGAACAGGCAAGGATATCATATAGATAATTGTATTCATTTTCTCGTTGGATGCAATAAGGATGAACAATTATATAAAATGTGGGAAAATCTAGGAGTTCTTTCTGATAGTTTGGAGATTTATCGTGAGCCATATTTTTATTGTATGGAAATGGACGGGGTAACACTACATTTGTGGAGAAATTTAGAGAAAGCAAGAAAAGAGTTTTTAGAACTTGCTCCAGAAGATACCAAAGAATTAAATTTGTTTTTTGACTGTGCTAAAAGCTTAGAGTGTATAAAGCCGCCATGTGATATTTCAATTGCTCATATGAACCTAATACAATTTATTAAACTAGGAATGAGCATGAAAGATGCTAATAAGGCTATAAAGGAATATGGAAAACAGTCTATGGAAGACTTTACAAATCGTTTTACAAATCATTACATTAGAGCGATTTTTAAAAATTACTTTAATAGCAACTTCATTGCCCTCTCCTTTGTTGCATCGTATGCTTTTTATACAAGTAATACAGCAGCTATTCCACAGGGAGGTTCTGTTGGCTTGGTTAGTAGAATGCTTGCAAAATTTGAATCCTTGGGTGGCAAACTACATTTAGGCGTTAATATTGAAAAAATAAATATTGCAGATAAGCAGGTTGTTAGTATTATTGGTAATAATGGAAAGGTTATCAACTCAGATAACTATATTTGGTGTGCAGACCCACATTCTCTTTTCTATGACTTAATTGATGAAGGATATTTGGATAAAAATCTTAGGTACATGTATGAGAATCCGGAGGGTTATGTTTCTAATACAGGTTATCAGGTTGCATTTGGAATAGTTACTGAAGCGGATTTGAAATTACCTGAAGGAAGTATTATTTTTCCTTGTGACGAATATGATGTTGCAGGAGAAACACACAATTTTTGTGGAATGCGTGTTTATGATTATGATGTAACACTATTTCCTATGGGAAAGAGAGTTATTCAGTGTAATGTTTTACAAAATGCTGAAAATTATGCTTACTGGTTTGGGCTAAAAGATAATAAAGAGAAATATAATCAAGAAAAACAGCGAATTGCAGAAGAATTGAGATTAAGGGTTGAAAAAAAGTTCCCTCAGCTTGAGGGTAAACTCATTGTGCTTGGAACGTATTCTCCAGTTACATTCACAACTTGGTGTAATGCCCACAAAGGGGGATATATGAGCTTTAATCCACAGAAAGGTTATAAAAGTAAGTATGTTAAGAGCACTATCAAAGGTATAAACAATTTATACCTTGCAAGTCAATGGATTCAAACTGGTGGAGGGCTTCCTATAGCTGCAGCAAGTGGAAAGTTTGCCATAGATAATATGAAATCTCATAGATAAATTCCGATTTGGAGAATTGAAAAAAACGGATTTTACCTATTAAGACATATAAACTGTTGACAATAAATCTCCTATATAGTATTGTTTGAAGAAAACTACTATATAGGAGATTTTGCATGAAAACAAATGGCGGATTTCTTGTCACCAAAATAAAACAGCTTGGAGACCGGATTTTTGAGAAGATTCTCAGCGAAAAAAATATTGATGCGTTTAATGGAGCGCAGGGGCGTATTCTTTATGTGCTGTGGCAGGAGGATGGTATCTCAATCAGGTCACTTTCGGTCAAATGCGGATTAGCGATAACATCTCTTACGACGATGCTGGAAAGAATGGAAAATCAAGGGCTGATAAGCCGTGTTCAGTCTGAAACGGACAAAAGGAAAACACTCCTGTTTCTGACTGAGAAAGCACATGCCTTAAAGGGCGAGTACGATTCTGTATCTGATGAGATGGGAAGTATTTACTACAAAGGTTTTTCAGAGGAAGAAATTACCCGGTTTGAGGAATGCCTCGACCGTATCAGAAAGAATCTTGAGGGGTGGCAGGAGTCATGAGTATTTGTATCAAAGATCAGATTCAGAACATGAACATCGTCATCGGCTGCACAGTGGGGGTGTGCATATTGCTATGCCCGCAACAACGTGAAACGCTGGCATATGATTGATGACTTCGCTGACCCTGAATTCTTTCCGGGTAAGCTCAAGATGATGGAAAAGAAACGTCCGCAGAACTTTCTTCTTACCGGAATGAGCGATCTCTCCGGATGGAAGCCGGAATGGAGAGACGAAGTGTTTGCAAAGATCCGTGAAAATCCACAGCATCAGTTTCTGTTTCTGACCAAGCGCCCCGATCTGCTGGATTTTGATACCGATCTGGAAAACGCATGGTTTGGCGTTACGGTGACGAGGAAAGCAGAACTATGGCGTATTGACGCCCTTCGGAAAAATGTCAGAGCAAAACATTACCATGTTACCTTTGAGCCATTATTTGACGATCCCGGCACAGTCGATTTTTCCAAAATCAACTGGATCGTTGTCGGCACCATGACCGGGGCCCAGAGCAGGAAGATTCATACGGAGCCGGAATGGGCATGGTCTCTTGCGAACCAGGCACATACGCTCGGCATTCCGGTGTTTATGAAGGAAGACCTTGTCTCTATCATAGGGGATAAAAATATGATTCAGGAAATGCCGGAAGAATTCAATAAAGTGTTGGAGGTACAGAAAAGATGGCAGAAGTACTCGATGGAATCCTCATTGACGAGGTAGAAACAAAGAACATCATGACCAAGTCCAGTCTGCCGGTAGGCGGTTACTCGGTCAATCCCTACGTAGGCTGTACACATGCCTGCAAGTATTGTTATGCTTCTTTTATGAAGCGCTTTACCGGACACACGGAGGAATGGGGCACTTTCCTTGATGTGAAGCATTGGCCGGAAATTAAAAATCCGAAGAAATATGCCGGACAGCGGGTGGTCATCGGTTCTGTGACAGATGGCTACCATCCACAGGAGGAGCAATTCGGGAATACCAGAAAACTTCTGGAGCAGCTGATCGGCAGTGACGCAGATATTCTGATCTGCACAAAGTCTGATCTTGTGGTAAGGGATATTGATCTGCTGAAGAAGCTTGGACGAGTGACCGTTTCATGGTCGATCAACACACTGGATGAAAATTTCAAGAACGATATGGACTCTGCTTCGAGCGTTGAACGGCGTATCGCTGCTATGAAGCAGGTATATGACGCAGGAATCCGTACAGTCTGTTTCGTATCCCCGGTATTCCCCGGGATCACGGACTTTGAAGCCATCTTTGAGCGGGTAAAGGATCAGTGCGATCTGTTCTGGCTCGAAAACCTCAATCTTCGGGGCGGCTTCAAAAAGACAATTATGGATTATATCGCCGGAAAATATCCTGATCTTGTACCGCTTTACGATGAGATCTATAACAAGCATAACCGCAGCTACTTTGAAGCGCTTGAAGTAAAAGCTGCGGAAATGGCTAAGAAGTATGATTGTCCCTTTGTGGATAATGAAATGCCTTATGGCAGAGTCCCGCAGGGGCATCCGGTAATCGTAGATTATTTCTATCATGAGGAAATCCGTGGGACAGAGAATACCGGAAAAAGAAATCGCTAACTTTGAATTTGAGGGGGTGTTTTTATGTCGGCCATTAAAATTGAAAACCTCACTTTCTCATATTATGGCTATGTAAAACCTGTATTTGAAAATGTATCCTTTTCATTTGATACGAACTGGAAAACAGGGCTAATAGGAAGAAACGGAATTGGAAAATCAACACTATTTAAGCTACTTCTAAACCAAGAAGTTTATCAAGGTAAAATCAGCAAAAATGTTGACTTTATTAAATTTCCACCTAATTTAAGTGATACTTCAAAATTAGGGATTGAGTTATATAAAGAACTCATCTCAGATGTGGAAGAATGGAAATTATTTAGAGAACTTAATTTGCTAAATGTAGATGAGAAGCTTGTTTACAGAGAGTTTGCAACGCTTTCTAAAGGAGAACAAACAAAAATCCTTTTAGCTATTTTGTTTACAAGAGAAGATGGTTTTTTACTTATAGATGAACCAACAAACCACTTAGATATGGACGGAAGAAAAATTGTCAGTGAATATCTGAAAAGTAAAAAAGGTTTTTTGCTTATATCTCATGATAGAGATTTTTTAGATGGCTGTATCAATCATGTTATTTCTCTTAACAGGAATTCTATTGATGTCCAATCAGGAAATTTTACATCCTGGTATGAAAATAAATTGATGAAAGACCAATTTGAAATTAGTCAAAATGAGAAATTAAGAAAAGATATTAAACGATTAAAAGAAGCTGCAAGACAAAGTCATATTTGGTCTGATAAAATTGAAAATACTAAAAACGCTGTGAAAGTATCAGGTGTAAAACCGGACAAGGGACATATAGGTCATCAGTCAGCTAAGATGATGAAAAAATCCAAGAATTTGGAGCATAGACAAAATAAGGCAATAGAAGAAAAACAGAATTTACTAAAAGATATTGAAACAAAGGAAAGTCTATTATTGCATACCTTGGATTATCCCAAAAATCCTCTAATATCCGTTTGTGATTTATCATTATATTATGGAGAAAGGCAGATATTAAGGAATATAAGTTTTGAGATAAAGCAAGGAGATATAGTGGCTGTATATGGGGGGAATGGTAGCGGAAAATCAAGTTTGATTAAAATTTTATTAGGGTTAAATCATGAGTATTCAGGTGATGTAAAATTAGCAAGTAATTTAAAAATATCATATATTCCTCAAGATTCCTCCAATTTAACAGCTAGCCTAAATGAGTATATTGAAAGCCAAGGTGTTGATGAAACATTGTGCAAAACAATTCTTAGAAAAATAGATTTTGCAAGAGAACTATTTGAAACAGATATGAAGAACTATAGCGATGGACAAAAAAAGAAAGTTTTAATTGCTGTAAGTTTATCAAAGCCGGCTCATATATTTGTTTGGGACGAACCGTTAAATTATATAGATGTAATATCAAGAATACAGATTGAGGAAATTATAAAAGAAGCAAATCCTACACTCCTATTTGTGGAACACGATAAGAGGTTTGTAGAAGATATAGCGAATAAAATAATACGATTGTAAGCTGTACCATGTTAAGTCACGAAAAGAATTTTCTGAAATGGCCTTATGGTTGGATAAATATGGTGTCAATATAGAAAACTCTTTTGCGGATATGAGTCTTGAACCGTATGAGAGTGGGACACTTAATTATATTGGAGCACAGTATACTGTTTTTGATAATTTTACGAATGATAATTCAAATTATGTTGAAGATTTTAACATAAAGATTGCAGATTCACACTCCCATATCGAAATTGGTGATGAACACTTTGTTCCGGGAGTAATCCCTATTCATTTTATGATATTATCGATTAATGGATAATTCAGTTTTGTAGAAATAAAGTATGTGAATTTACAGAGGTAAAGGAAATGAAAAAAACAAGAGAAATGTCTGTTTACTTAATAGTGATAACTTTAGCTTTTTATGTGTTGCCTGCTTTCATTAATGATACAGGAACCGGTATATTCTTTTTACTTATTTTAACTCCATGTATTTGTTTTTTAACTTCTCTCATTTATGGGATTAGACATTCTTTTAACTTGATATTTATATTGTTAATTATGGCCCTCTTTATTCCAACAATATTTATATTTTACAATGAAAGTGCAGCTGTTTATGTATTAATATACGGTCTAATTGCAACAATGGGAAATTTTTTGGGAAGCTTATTTAAAAAATAAGTAATTAATAAATTCCTGTTTGTAGGGGAGAACAAAATGTTAAAGATAAGAGATTTTATATTTCAAGACGATTGGGGAGACAGAAGAAGTTGCCTCATGTTCTTTAAAGCAGACAGGGAGGAAAGCGCTTCATGGGCTGTAGACATTGGGTTTAAGCCCGGGGATTTCGAGGGAAATGAGATTTCTCCTTCCATCTGTATCAATCCGATAGATACGGATAAGAGCACTGTAAAGGAATTGGCGGGAGCCACATTTTCTGTAAAGACATTTGAGGAAAGCGAAGAGCGTGAAGATTCCTTTTATATTTATGAAAATGAACCGCTAATTGAATACAGGATAGAAGTCTTAGATATAGTAGAGGCAAAAGCCCATATAAAATGCAATGGGGTGCTTATTCTGGACGGCTATGCGGAACCATGGATAGAGGAAAGATTCGAAATAGACAGTTGGATTCCGGTAATAGAATCCGTGCAGGATTGGGATAAGCTGTCCTTATGACGGAAAAAGTCATTCAGCGATTAGATGCTTTAAAAGAGGATTCCGGTAAGTATGTCAGAAAATCCGTGGGCAATGCTTTACGAGATATCAGTAAGAAGTTCCCTGATTTTATTTAAAAATGCTTTATTTTCACCAGATAGTTGCAAATAATGAGACTATGAGGTGAAAAAAGGAATTGATTACTAAATATAAAAAAATGAGGTGAGAAAGGGAATGGAGTTAAATAAAAACAATGTTATTGAAAATGCTTATGATAAACTCTTTTTTACAGAAAAAAAGCAGACAAAGGATATACAAATATATTGCTTAAACAATGATACAGGAACGGGTGAAATGCGCTGCTATAATCTTTTGGAAGGAATTCAACTTTCTTACAATACTTTGAATATGCAAACTACTTATCAAAAAATAGAGCCTAAGGAGGGTATGTTACAGATTGATCATTGTTTAGAAGGTTGTTATGAATTTATTTTAGAAAATAACGAGCATGCCTTTTTAGGGAGAGGAGATTTAAGTATTGTTGATCTTGGCAAAGCTTCATTTAAAAAGTCGTGTATCCCTATGAAGAAATATGTTGGACTTTCCCTTTTTATTGATATAAATGTGGCTCAAAAATCAATTGATCAATATTTTCCGTATGGAAATATTGATTTGCATAAATTACGAGACAGATTGTGTAAAAATGGAGTATCTTTGATTATACGTTCTCGTGATGGAATAAATCATATTATCAACGAATTATATGAGGTAGATGAAAGAGTGAAGCTTCCGTACTCTATTATAAAAACAATAGAATTACTTCTGTTTTTAAGCTTGATAGAACCAAAAGACACTGAACAGTTTTCATCATTTTCTGGACCGGTATACAGAGCAACGCAAGAGTGTTATAAAATGATTATAGAAAATCCTTTTGAATGGCTGAAGATAAGAGATTTAGCGAAAAAGTTTGCTGTTTCTGAATCAAGTCTTAAAAATTGCTTTCAATGTATTTCGGGGAAATCGATAGGTGCTTTTATGAGGGAAAACAGAATAAAAGAAGCAGCGATTCTTTTGAATAAAAAACCATACTTAAGTATAGGGGAACTTGCCGAGATGACCGGTTATGAAAATCAAAGCAAGTTTTCAAAGGCGTTTAAAAGTATTATGGGTAAAACTCCAAGTGAATTTAAATGAGAGTAATTTGTCTTTTTGGAGTTAAAAAATACCCAATTGGTTATAGAGAACTTCTAACATTGCAGGTATACTTAACATAAATGGTGATATAAGGCACTGGTGCACCAGTGCCTTAATTTTTTTCATCATGGTTAGTTGAAACTAACAAATAAAGAACTGGAATTTAGGAGGGAAGTTCATTATGAAATTAAAAGACATTATTCAAATCACTGTATTTACAGTTATCGCTTTTGTTTTAGGTATGGCTGTATCAATGGGAACAGGAATGTTGGGAACCGTTTCTCTTTATGTTGCAAGTGGATTTTCTGCACTTGTAATTGCACCGCCATTTGTTGTAATGGCAAAAAAAGTTAAGAAAAAACCTTCTGCTTTTATCTTTTTTATGTTGTTATCTGTTTTTTGGTCGTTAATGGGATATTGGCCGATGCTTATTATAAATTTAATAGCAGGTATTGTGGCTGAACTTATCATAGGAAGTTATGAAGATGATAAACGAGTTGCAGCGGCAGTGGCGACTGGAATGTTTATCATTTCCATGCATGCTATGACCTTTGTTAAAGTTTTAGGCCCTGAAAAATTAGTGGAAGTATTTACTGTTTTTTCTCCGGAGCAAGCTCAATATATGTACACATTTTTTACACCGAAAGCAATGTTGATTTCAATTATTGTAAATATTGTTTTGGTCACTTTGGCTGGTTTGTTCGGAATGTATATCAATAATAAATTTTTTGAAAAAAGAAAAGAGAAAGGGATACTTTGATGCAAAAAAACACAGGAAAAGAGACTTGCATAGTTAATAGTATAGTTTTGTTTATCCTCATCGTTTCATTTTCCATTACACTTTTTATTACGGATAAACTTGGCTATTATATTATGATGTCCGTTTCATTTATTTTGTTACTAACGCATTCAAAAAAAGCATTTCTTAGTGTGTCTGTAAAGTACCTGTTTCTTTTATTGCTTTTGCATTTGTTGGGGAAACTTCCTTATGGACTTGGAGTGGCGTCTTTTATAGGTTTACTCTTAATTGGGATAAAACTTTTTCCTATTTTTGTTTTAGGTAGGATACTGATTTCTTTATCGCCACTTACTATAATGAGTTCCTTAAGGAAAATTGGAATTCCAAATGACTTTAACCTTAGTATTGCTACGGGACTTAGATTTATGAGTGAAATGGAAATAAGGATGAAAGAAATACGAAACGGTATGAAAGTAAGAGGCTTAAAAATAAGCCTCTTACATCCTGTCCGTTCATTTGAACTTTATCTTATTCCATTGATGTATAAGTGTCTTCATGTAAGCGAAACTTTAACATCTTCCATTATTTCAAAAGGGGCAGAGTATAAAATAAAAAAAACAAGTTACAATCCAACGAAATATAATATTTTTGACTTGATTTGTTTGGTTGTTTCTTTTTATTTAGTATGGAGATTGTTTTAGATGCAGAGGATTATAAATGAAAATTTTAGAAGTCAAAATCAACAAATTTAAGTATAAAAACAGCAAAGAGATTATCTTAAAAAATTTAAGTTTAAGTGTTGAGCCGGGTGAATTGATTGTTATAACAGGACTTTCAGGATGTGGAAAAACGACTTTGACAAGAATATTAAATGGCTTAATTCCCAATCACTATGAGGGTGATTTAGACGGAGAAGTAAAATTATTTGATAAAAATTTGCTGGACTACGAAAAAGGTGAGCTTGCAAAATATATCGGCAATGTGTTTCAAAATCCGTCGGATCAGTTTTTTGCTACCATTGCGGAAGAAGAAGTCGCCTTTGTCGGAGAAAACTTAGGAATGCCCCTTGAGGAATTAAAACAAAAAACAAAAGAAGCCTTTGAAAAAATGGGAATTAGCGACTTGATGGACAAGAAACTTTCCGAACTTTCCGGAGGACAAAAGCAAAAAGTAGCAATTGCTTCCACTTTACTATATGATACGAAAATTATTTTCTTTGATGAGCCTTCCTCCAATTTGGATTATCAAGGGATTGCTCAGTTTAGAGATATTGTCCGCACTTTAAAAGAAATGGGAAAGGCGATTATTATTGCGGAACATCGATTGTTTTTTTTGAATGATTTATATGACCGGTTAATCTATATGAAAGACGGGACAATCGAGAGGG
This sequence comes from uncultured Oribacterium sp., assembly GCA_916439225.1. GTDB lineage: Bacteria > Bacillota > Clostridia > Lachnospirales > Lachnospiraceae > Oribacterium. Next base: position 595,125 of record CAKAHF010000002.1, read on the forward strand.
TGTTTTCTCAAGGAGAACTCACAGAGGATGACTGCAAAAAATATGGATTGCGAGCAATCCGTTATCAGTCTCTGAAAGCACAAAACTTGGGTGCGGAACAAGAGAAGGCTGCGAGTATCGTGGATTTAAGTATCAATATCGGGAAACAGGAACTCATAAAGAATCTTTCTTTTAATCTTCATTATGGAGAAATTATGGCAATTATTGGGGAAAATGGAATCGGAAAAACAACGTTAGGAAGAACTTTAGCAGGCTTAATTAAAAATAAAGGGAAAATAAGCTATGGAAAAACAACGAAAGAAAGATTGAAGCAATCATACTATATGATGCAGGATGTGGATTATCAAATTTTCTTTGATACGGTGGAAAATGAACTGATTCCTAAAAATAAAGGGAAAGATAGTGAATACTTAAAAGAAGTCACTACCTATATTCATGCGATTGATTTGTGGGATAAAAAAATGGATCATCCGCAAGAGCTTTCCGGTGGGCAAAAGCAAAGGCTTGCACTTGCCACTGCCTTTTTAAGTGAAAGAAAAATCATTATATTGGACGAGCCGACTTCAGGGCTTGATTATAAGAGAATGAAAGAAATAGGAGCTATGATAAGGAGATATGCCGCCAAGAGACCGGTGGTTATTATTACCCATGATTTAGAACTTCTCTTTGAGGTGTGTAATACGGTGTTGATGCTGGATGACAAATCTTATAAAAAGCTACCTGTAAAAGGAAATGAAGGTAAAATATCAGATTTTTTATTTGCTTCCATAGGATAAAAATTTTGGTATCAAAGGAGGATTCAGATTATGAATTTAATCAAACAGTATGTAAAAGAATATAAGAACACTTACATTCAATCCGTTCTATTGGCAGTTTTAGGAGTGGTATCCGGTCTTGCCGCCTATATCGTATTAGCAAAAATGATGGTAGGACTGATTGGAAAAAACACAGAATTCGGATTTTATTTGCAATACGGTCTTATGGTATTAGCCGCAATGGTCTTGAAGGAAATCTTTGCGGCGGCTTCCACCTCCATATCGCATCAGGCAACGTTTTATTCCTTAAAAAAGATAAGGGAAGAAATTTCTAAAAAACTGTTTCGAATGCCCCTTGGGAATGTCATGAATATTCCTTCCGGTAAGCTCAAGAATATTATTGTGGATCAGGTGGATTCCATGGAAACAACCTTAGCACATATTATTCCTGAAATGACTGCCAATATCATCGGTCCGATTCTCTTGCTGATTTATATGTTTATTTTGGATTGGAGATTGGCAATTGTTTCCTTGATTCCTCTTGTGATTGGAATGTTCTGTATGAAATCGGTGATGGCATCTTATGGGAAAAAGTATCAGCAATCGGTGGAAATCAATCAGAAAATGAATAACGCAGTAGTGGAATATATCGGTGGAATTGAGGTCATCAAGATGTTCAATCAAAGCGAAGCCTCCTATCAGAAATACAGGGAAGCAGTCCATGAAAATGCGGCGTTTTATTATCATTGGATGAAAGAAGCGATGATCGGTGTGTCTGCATACAGAAAAATTTCGCCTATGTCCTTGCTTACAATCCTGCCGTTAGGAGTTTATTTCTATTTAAATGGCTCTTTAACAATAGCGACCTTTATAACCATCCTTGTACTTTCTTTTGGAACGGTGGAAAATATATTGACGGCAACCAATTATATGGATGATCTGTCCAGAATAGGAACGATTACAAAGGAAATCGGATTGATTTTAGATGCCCCTGATCTTGAGCATGGGAAAGGGAATGTTTCGTTATCCGGTAGTGCTATTGAACTGAAAAATGTGGATTTTTCCTATACGGAAGATAAGAAAGTATTAGAAGGAGTCAGTTTGACGATTGGGGAAAATCAGGTAACGGCATTTGTCGGTCCGTCAGGAGGCGGAAAGTCAACCATTACGAAGCTGATCGCAGGTTTTTGGAATGCAGATGCCGGAGAAGTAAGTATCGGGGGAAAAAATATCAAAGAGATTCCGCTGGAACAGTTATCCGAAACCATCTCTTATGTATCACAGGACAACTATCTATTTGATATGTCTGTCAGAGAAAATATAAGAATCGGAAAACCGTCGGCAAGTGATAAAGAAGTAGAAGAAATAGCAAAATTATCCGGCTGTGATGAATTTATTAGAGGACTATCAAATGGCTATGATACGGTTGCGGGAGAAGGCGGAGGGCATTTGTCTGGAGGAGAAAAGCAAAGAATTTCTATCGCAAGAGCCATGCTGAAAAATGCACCAATCGTCATTTTAGATGAAGCTACCTCCTATATGGATACCGAAAACGAAAGCATTGTGCAGGAAGCCATCAGTAATTTGGTGAAAGGAAAAACATTGATTTTAATTGCACATAGGCTTAGAACCGTTGTCAATGCAGATAAATATTTGTGGTCGAAAACGGGAAGATTGAAAGTTGTGGACAGCATGAGGAACTTTTAGAAACGTCAAAAGTCTATTCCTCTTTATGGAAAGCTGCGGGAAAGGAGGAGCGTTATGATTACAGTATTTAAGAAAATATGGAACTTTGCGGAAAAGGAACAGCCGAATATACAAAAGTCCATTATTGTCGGCTTCCTTTGTGCAGCATTTAATGCAATGCAAATGGGCAGTATGTATTATGTTCTCGTTAAAATATTTGACGAAACTCTTTCCATGAAGGATATAGCCATTGTCTTAGGGATTCTTCTTGTCAGCTTAGTCGGAAAGATTATCACGCAATATATCTCTCAGCTGGAGCAAACGCATGCCGGCTATTTTATGGCAGCGGATAAAAGAATTCGTATCGGAAACAAGCTGAAAAGAGTACCGATGGGATTTTTCAGTGAATTCAGCTTAGGAAAGATTACAACAATGAGTACCACCACCCTCAGCCAGATTGAAATGCAGGTACCGATGCTGCTTGTGCTTGTTTTAGGCGGATTACTCAATACTTTCGTCTTTGCCTTAGCCTTATTTTATTTGCATATAATGGTAGGAATTACCGCATTTTTGGGTATCCTTGCATTTTTTATTGTCACCTATTTTATGGAAAAAAAGTCAAGAGAAAATGCGAGTGAAATCGGTATTGCTCAAACACATTTGACAAAACAGGTACTGGAAACCGTACAAGGAATGCAGGTGATTAAATCATACAATTTAGGCGGCAAGAATAATAAAGAACTGAGCAATGCGTTTGAAGAAAACTGCAATATTACAATGAAACTGGAAAAAACCATGACGCCATATATCGCCTTACAGCGAATTGTTCTTGGAATCAGTATTGCCGCTATTATTATTCTATCTGCCAAGTATTACATTGAAGGAGATATGCTTTTGGCAGATGCGATTATGTCTATGATTGCCGGCTTTATTATTTTTGAAGGAATTAAGGCGGCAGGAAGCTCTATGGCGATACTGAGAATTGCAGAAAACTCCATCGACAGCTTGAAATATTTGGAAAAGATTCCTGAAATAAAAGAAGGAGCTGAAACAAGCCCAATCCGTCACTCGGATATTGAATTTAAAGATGTTTCTTTCGCTTATGATGAAAAGACAATTTTAGATCATATTTCCTGTGAGATGAAGAAGAACACCATGACCGCCATTGTCGGTCCGTCCGGAAGCGGAAAGACGACCTTTTGCAATCTGATTGCAAGATTTTGGGATGTAAACGCAGGAGAAATCTTAATGGGCGGCAAAAACATTAAAGAGTATACCCTGCCCAATCTGATGAGTCATATCGCTATGGTATTCCAGAATGTATATCTCTTTGAGGATACGATTGAAAATAATATCAAGTTCGGTGTGCCAAGTGCCACAAGAGAAGAGGTCATAGAAGCTGCTAAAAAGGCGATGTGTCATGATTTTATAGAAGCCTTGACAAATGGTTACGATACGTTGATTGGAGAAGGCGGAGCCACTCTTTCCGGAGGACAAAAACAGAGAATTTCCATTGCCAGAGCTATGTTAAAAGATGCCCCGATTGTCATTTTTGACGAAGCCACAGCAAATATTGATCCGGAAAATGAAGATAAGCTAAAGGCTGCCATTGAAGAACTGACAAAGAACAAGACCATTATTATGATTGCTCATAGGCTTTCTACCATACGAAACGCCGATCAGATTTTAGTTTTAAATAACGGAAAAATAGAACAACGAGGAAATCATGAAGAACTGATGAAGCAAGGAGGTTTGTATAAAACCTTGATAAGCATGAAAAATAAAGCAACTATTTGGAAGATTGCCAATTAGTGTGAAGGAGAAGGTTAAAATGAAACTATTTCAAGCCGCCATTTCCTTTTTTATACTGGAACTCGGTGGAAATTTACGATTACTTGCTTTGAGCACGGTGGCAAAAGGAGGATTCACCGTGTTATTATAGACTTTGAAATTGAATTTGTTCGTGAAGCCTTTCCCGTAGCAGGTGATATTGCTATAAAATCCATGATGGGCGGATATCTTGTATGGGACAGAAAGGAGTCTGTAAGTGAGATTACTCATATTTGGTACGGGAGTGATAGGCTCGCTGTATGCCTCGCTTTTTGCCGAAGCGGGTTTTGATACTACTGTTTATGCAAGAGGAGCCAGGCTGGAAACGCTCAAGAAGAAGGGTCTGCTTTATTTGAAAAGAGAAAAAGTTACAAAAGCAAATGTTTCTGTTTTGTCTGAACTCAAGGATAATGACGAATATGATTTTATATTCTTGACAGTCAGAGAGAATCAGTTATATCAGGCACTTGAGGAATTGAAAACCAATAATAGCAAATGCATTGTAACAATGACAAATTCTATGGATGACTACAATGAATGGGAGAATCTTTGTGGAGAAGGCAAAATTCTTCCGGCATTTCCGGGTGCAGGAGGAAGGATTAAGGATGATGTATTGGATGCCACGCTTACTCCGAAAATCATTCAACCGACTACCTTTGCAGAGATTTCCGGAATGAGAACAGATAGAGTAAGACGCCTTTCTTTGATTTTTAAGCAATCTTCTATTCCATATCAGATAGTGAAAGATATGCAGATTTGGCAGTTTTGTCATCTTGCAATGGTAGTTCCTATTGCAGATGCATATTATGAAGCGGATAACCCCTTAAAAGTCGGCTATGAACACAAGATTATGCATAAGACAGCAAAAGCTCTAAAACGAAACCTCCAATTTGTGCGGAAAATCTGTGGCAAGTTATCCCCATGGAAAATGAATATTTTTTTGCTTGTGCCGCTGCCGATATTGACTTTTATTATGTCGTTTGTATATAGAAGCATTTTCGGCGAAAAGTTCATGTATCAACATTCGATAAACGCACCGGATGAAATGAGAGAATTACACAAGAAATTTTATGAGTACATGGAAAATGTTATAAATATAACTGAGGCTGAATCAATGCTTTAGAAGTAAAAGTAATGGAGGAATTTCAAATGGGATTCTGGATATTCATGCTAATTACGGTTTTACTTATTACGTTAACTATGATTTTCTTCGGGTGGCTACTTTTCAAGAAAACACCGAAAGAAATTAATTATGTATACGGATACCGAACTAAAAGGTCAATGATGAATGAGGAAACATGGAAATTTGCAAATCAATATTTTGGAAAACTATGGTATCTTTTTAGAGAAGATAAACAGAATTGACGGAGCTTTTTTGAGTGAGATTTGCCAGTGCAAAATAGAAAAAGGAAGACCAAATCTCTTAAGGAGGTGAGCAGATTTGAAGGAATATATTGCCACATTAGAACAGGAATTATCTTCGGTGGAAAACGGTTTCAAGCCGGAAGAAAGTAGAGCATTGGAGGATTTTCAGTCCCATGATTTTGCTTATTGCAAGACTTTGGCATTTGCAGCTTATCAATCTCCTGTTTATCAAGTAAGGATGTATGGGGTATTTCTATTCGGCCACTTATCTGAGGACGAAGAAATCCTTCATTTTATGAAGGAAGAAGTTACAAAGGATGAGAACTGGAGAGTGCAGGAGATTTTAGCGAAGTCCTTTGATATGTATTGTAAAAAAATCGGAATGGAAAAAGCCCTACTCACGATTACGGAATGGCTACAAAGTCCTGAGCCGAACGCCCGAAGAGCCGTTTCAGAAGGTTTAAGAATCTGGACAAGCAGAGCCTATTTTAAAGACCACCCGGAAGAAGCCATTCAGTGTTTAGCCGCTTTAAAAGAGGATTCAAGTGAGTATGTTAGAAAATCCGTGGGCAATGCTTTACGAGATATCAGTAAGAAGTTTCCGGATTTTATTCGAAAAGAATTAGAGAGCTGGTCTTTGGATAGTAAAGAGAGCAAACAGGTTTATCACTTGGCAAGTAAATTTATCAAGGATTAAAGACATTGTTCTGTTACTTGCCATAATTGGAACGGAGAAGTTGAGAAGGAGTTATACTAAATTGAATTCTAAGAGGCTGGCAAAATTTCTTATCATTACATTCCTTATTTCTTGGATAGCATGGTGTGGGCTTGCTACGTTAACAAGTCTCAATATTATTCCATTTTCCCATCCTTTAGGTACTATTCTGCATATTATAGGAGGCTTCGGACCAGCGATAGCAACTTTATTTGTATTGGAAGAAAAAAATACGATTAAATCTATAGTAAAATACATTTTTAAGCACAGAAAAAAATCATTGAACTATCTGTTTCTATTTTCTGTTTTTGAAATACTGACAATAAGTTTATCTTCAAGAGAATTTAATGCTGCATTAAAGATGTATTTGATACCTTTAATTTTTCTACAAGCAACATTTATATATGGTGGTGAAGAAGAATTAGGTTGGAGAGGAGTTATGCAGCCTTTATTAGAGAAACAATTGAATTTTCCGATATCCGCCATCATTACAGGTACAGTGTGGGGGATTTGGCATATACCGCTTTGGTTTATAAATGGGTCATCTCAACAAAATATGCCGTTTACCTTGTTTTTAGTATTAGCTATAATACTCAGTTTTTGGCTAGCAACAATTTACAAAAAAACGAAATGCATATTTGCTTGTAGTGTTTTTCATGGATTGACAAACACTCTTTTGTCTATGTTTATCATTAAATTGAATATTATACTTATAATAGGTGTTATTGCTATGCTTATATATTCAATATATATATGGTATTACGGAGAAGCAAATCATAATTCCCAGTTTGTAGGGGGGAGAGAAAACGGAATGGACTTATGGGAGCAGATCAAGAATAATACGGAACTTCATACTATGCTTATGCGAGAGTGTGACATTTGCTTTTACAAGCAGCTTCAGGAAATCCAGTTTATGGAGAATAATGAGAACTATTCTATGCAAGCTAAGGCATTTGCACATGATGCAAGTGGCGGAGAATTTGTGTTGTTACAGGATGAAAGTATTGGTTTTATCGGTAGTGAAGGAGAGGTGGGAAGAATTGCGGAAAGTCTTGCAGAGCTTCTGACCTTTTTAATTCACGCAGGAAATCTATTTGACTTTAACTGTAAGAAGATTTATCAAAGGGAAAGCTTGCTGAGAGTCTTTTGCGAAGGCTATCTAGCCAAAATCCGAGAAGCGTATCGTAAAGAGCATAAGGACTGGGATAAGATTCGGGGGGCGTTGGCAGAAGAGCTGTCACTTCCGTTTCATCCGGAGCATTTGCAGGATGTGGCAATGCAGTTTTATAAAGCCGCGATAAGAGAGCCTTCATTTTCCTGCAAATATATGGACGGTATGGAGGAATATACTTGTGATTCTCTGCTTTCCGACACGGTAGGGATGTGGGTGAAAGAACTTAGCGGAATGACGAAAGAGGAGATGGAAAACAATCATGAGCATCTATAATTGGATACAGAAAGTGTTCTTTGAGATTTATGAAGAATGGCACATGAAAACCCCCAATTACGATAGAAACGGATTTCATATCATCGGAATTGATAATTCTCTAAAAGATATGCATGACGGATATACTACTTATGCAGAGATAAGCCCGTCCCATGCCATAAAGGGCTGTATATCGATGAAAGCGGTAGTTGGGAAAAGTAAAGAGCTGGTCAATTTATATTTGAAAATAGAGGATAAAAAATATCTTATTTCCGACTTAAGTTACAGTGATGCCGTAAAGATTATGAGGGCATTTGTAAAAAGGAAGTTCTTCCTGATGAAAAGACATATACGGAAGTGATAGGAAATGATGATGCAATTGTAAAATCCGCATTTGAAGAATTAACAAAGCTCCTGCTGGCAGACCCCCAAACAGCAAAGCGTTTCCTGAAAAAACACAAGCATGAAAGAATGGAAGATATGGATCATGCCTGGGAAGAGCTTTTTTTCGCGTTAGAGCGGAAAGGAAAGCTTATAGAACTGGATTGGAAAGCAAGGAAGGATAACTTTATTCCAGCTGTGCGTAAATTAAGTGCCGGACTAAATCTTGAGACGGATGAGAAAATACTGCATGATGAAGAGGATATTCCAAGGTGGGGAAATATTCTGAATGCCCGGTGGACAGAATATGTTTTGTCTGCTATGGATATAGGAAGTGACAGCTATGCACTGATGGTTCTTAGCAAGGAAGACTTTGAAAAAGCAAGGGAGCTGGCGAAAGTAATCTTGCATAGAATAGCAGTGATTGAAGAGATGTGAGAAGAGACGTGAAAAGAGAGGTCTGAGAACAATCTGAGGTGGAAATAGACATGGAAGCGCTAAACAGCATCATTCAAAAAATGGAAGCCTGCATTCAAGATAATGACGATCTTGAAACCGTGATGATGGATTGCATGGAAGAAATTGAAGAAAACTATAATCAATTAGACTCGGTACAGCCTTTTCTCCGACTGATGGAAAGGCATCCTTTGACAGATTTTGGAAGTCCCGGGCCAATCGTCCATTTTGTGGAGAGATTTTATAAAAAAGGATATGAAGAAGAACTTCTTCTGTCCTTAAAAAGAATGCCTACTTTACATACGGTATGGATGCTAAATCGTCTTATCAATGGAACAGATCAAGCGGAAGTCTATTTAGATATTCTGAAGGGAATTTCTGAAAATGCATCCTGCGATAAGGAAATCAGAGAAGAGGCATTGCATTTCTTATTGATTCACTAAACTGTAATAGAAAAGGTGATCAATATGAACTTGGCAAAAATTTCAGCAAACGGTCAGATTACAGTGCCTGTAGAAGTGCGTTATGGAAGAAAGGTATAATGAATAATAAGTCGATTATGAAAGAATTTTTATTTCCAACATTGCTTCATATAACAGCAGTTGCAGTACTGGTTGGAATTCTAAAAGAAAAAGGATATGGATTAGGCTACCATTCTTTTTTGGGGATGGTTTTTATTATCATTGGAGGTGTGTCGTCCGCCTTTTGGGGCGTATTTTATCAAATTAAATACAATGGGAAAAAGCCTTTGCGCATAATAAAGGATTTTTTCAATATAAAGCAGACATTTAAAATCTATGCAATGGCAATTGTGTTTTTAATTATAGACTTTTGTTCTGTGGCAATAAGTAAGGGATTCAAAATTGAAAATGTATGGATTCCGATAGCTCTATTCTTTAAGGCCATTCTATTTGGTGGAATAGAAGAAATAGGATGGAGATATTCTTTCCAGCCCTGTTTAGAGAAAGCTTTCCTATATCGTTGCGACGATGATGACCTTTGTGTGCTGGGGAGTATGGCATTTTTTGTTCTTTTGTATTGATGGTAGCATTGTAACGGTTGATGTTCTTAATTTCTCGTTGGGACTATTCACAAACTGTTTCATACTATCGGCATTATTTGCCTATTCAAATAGTTTATGGATATGTGTAATGACACATGCACTAATGAATACATTATCTCAAATTACTTTCCAGGATAATGTAATTATAGGGAATGCATCCAAAGTAATATGTATAGTTGCTGCTATTTTGTTAGTTCATGCGACAAAGAAGGCAAAAAGCAGCTTAATGAAAGCTGACAATGTTTCCACCGTTGAATGAGCAAAAGTTCAGCAATTTGATAGGAGACTATACCAAGGGCAAGGATGGGAGAATCAACGCATTACTGTAAAAAACATGGATTATATTGAAAGTGAGGTGAAGCGAGTGTTAATGAATTCGTCGGAGTATATCTCCATTGTTGAGAAGATAAAGAGTGAAATTACGAGTGCGCAGTATCGGGCAGCGGTTCATGTAAACGCAGATATGTTACTCTTATATTATGAAATCGGCTGTGTTATTAACAATCACAAATCTTGGGGAAACAAGTTTATTGATAACCTTGCGTCCGATATTCGTATGGCGTTCCCGGAAAGCAAAGGTTACTCTGTTCGCAATCTAAAGTATATGGCAAAATTTGCCGAGACCTATCCCAATCGTGAATTTGTGCAACAGGTTGTTGCACAAATTCCATGGGGACATAATGTGGTATTGCTGGATAAAGTTTCTGATACAAATGAACGAGAATGGTATATCAAAAAATCAGCAGAAAATGGCTGGTCCCGCAATGTGCTGGTGCATCAAATCGAAAGTGGACTATATCAGCGGCAGGTGCTGGTTGATAAGGTTTCTAATTTTGAGAGCCGCTTGCCATCACCGCAAAGTGAGTTGGCAGCGCAGACCATGAAAGATCCGTATGTGTTCGACTTTATCCCATTCCGTGAGGAGATGTTGGAAAGAGATATTGAGCAGGCGCTTGTTCGCGATGTTACTAAGCTTCTGCTGGAACTTGGAACAGGATTTGCATTTTTAGGCAATCAGTATCATCTTAATGTCGGGGGCGATGATTTTTATATTGACCTATTGTTTTATAATCTGAACCTGCGGTGTTATGTAGTTATCGAGTTGAAAGCAGGAGATTTCAAACCGGAATATGCCGGTCAGCTGAACTTTTACCTATCTGCAGTAGATGGAATCCTAAAGAAAGAGGAAGACAATCCATCAATCGGCTTATTACTTTGCAAGAGCAAGAATAATTTAGTTGCGGAATACTCTCTAAAGGACATTTCAAAGCCGATTGGTGTGAGTGAGTATAAAGTTACGAGCAGTCTTCCGAATGCCTGGAAGGGCAGCTGCCGTCTGTTGAAGATATTCTAAAGAGAATCAAGTAAACTTGTGGAGAAAAAACATGAAAAAGTATATGGGAATCGCGTTAGCTTTTATTTTCATTTTTGTATTAACAGCTTGCGGAGCTAAGAAGGAAATCAGCCTGCCGGAGGCAAAGGACATAACGGAAATGGAAATCACGGAAAATCCTTCCGGAAATACTGTGAAAATCACGGAACAGGATGAAATAGCTAAAATCGTGAATGCCATCAAAGAAAATACTAAAGATACAGGAGGGAAAAGTTATAATGAACATCCTGCAAACATTAAAAAATTTCTGGCTGTTAGCTTTTATTATAACAATACGGAAGGGAACTGGGGTGTCGTTTATCTATATGAAAATAGAAATAAGACCTATGCTGAACAACCCTATTCAGGGATTTGGAAAATTAAAAAAGAAGTATTTAAAGAGATTAGCGGTAAATTAAAGCAATAAAGGGACAATGTAAAAGGATTTTGACACACACTATAAGTGATGTAAAAGCCATTTGCTGGACGACAGGGGGCATTTTCCCTACAATAAAAATGCCAGGGAGGTGCAGTAGCATGGAACATAATATTAGAAACAAAATCATTATCATACTCTCATATCTTCTGATTTGGTCACTTGCCATGATTGTGTTTTGGTTTTTTACAAGTGGAAGTGATGCTATGGGCTACAGCTTGATGTACCTTTGGATTATCCTTCCGGTAACAACATTTGTTGAGTCTGTGCTTATTGGGAAAAATGACTTTTTTGGAAAAGGAAAATGGGGATTTACCTTTTTCTTTGGCGTAATGTATATGCTGGCCGAATATGGTACATTTAAAATGGCAAACAATATTGCTTTCAACAAGCTGAATGCCCCGGATTTCGGAATGATTGTAGCCGGAGTGATAATCTCTGCAATCGGTATCTTGCTGGGGTCGTTGTGGAAGAAAAAACACTAAATTTAAGGAGGTAATTCCTTGCGCTATATCCTTTTCCTTCGAGCTGTCAATGTGGGTGGGAAAAATAAAGTTTCTATGACGGATTTAAAAGCCTTATTGGATAATGCAGGTTTTAAAAATCTTGATTCCTATATCAACAGCGGCAATCTGTTTTTCAGTAGTGCGGAAAGTCGTGAGGCTTGTATCTTAAAGATAAGAAAAGTCTTAGAAACAAACTACGATTTTTCAATTCCCTTTGCTTTACTTACGAAAGAGGAGTATTTGGAAGAACAGGCGGCATTACCGGATTGGTGGGAAGAGGAGTTGGCAAGAAGAGATGTTTTGTTTTATTCCTGTACTATGGATAAATACGGTATTCTTCACTTTATAGAGAACTCTACATTTTACAATGAGAAAGTATATGTCGGGAAACAGGCAGTATTTTGGGGGAAAATGGATGAGGCGGAATATCTAAAAACCACATACCATAAAAAACTCATGAAGCAGGATTTCTACAAGCAAATTACGATTCGAAACGGAAATACCTTTGATAAGATTGCTGAAATTTTGAGGAGCTCAGAATGAAAACAATAAGAATGAGACTTTCCGGAAAACTTGAAAATGTCGTACCGGATTAGAGGTATTTGGAAATCAATATTTGGGTTTTAGGGCCGGATATTATCCCGAATTTTCTTTATAGAAAGGCAATAAAATATGCTTAAAACTACACACTCCTCCGAGATACTTTCAGAGGATACTATATTACATAAACCAATTAAGAGTTGTGTGTTTATATTCCTTATCCTTCTTTTGGTACATGCTTTTGAAGCAATTGCACTTCGGATGGACCAAACGATTTTTGCAGAAAATTTTATTAACAAGATATTTGGTATCGTACTACTTTTCGTTCTTTTAAAACAATTACATTGGGATATAAGCACGATAGGATTTAAAAAGTACGGTTTAGTAAAAACAATTCTCAAAGGGTTCGCTCTTGCATTATTTTCTTTTTTTATTGCTTATACAATTGAATGTAGTATCTTGTACTTTCAGGAGAAAAAAATTCATTTAGGATTCTTTATTACGGGATTTTCCTTAACCGGAGTTGGTAGTATACAAACGGGTATTGGGTTTGTTTTTATAAATATTTTCTTTAATATCATTAATGTAATTATGGAAGAAGGTACCTTTCGTGGATTGTTTTATCAACTGATTAACACCAGATATTCATTGAAAACAGCTCTGTTTATTCAGGCTCTACTTTTTGGAATATGGCATATTGTAACGCCGTTCCACAATTGGATTGATGGAGAAATTAGTGGGATGGGATTCGTATCACTGAGTATAGGTTATATTATTCTGGCAGGAATGATGGGGGTAAAATGGGGATTATTATATCGGATGACAGGAAATCTCTATGCGGGCATGGCAGATCACTTTTTCAATAATTGTATTGCTACTAACTTGCTTCATGTTGTAAGCAATACAGGCATAGATGAGTATATGATTTTTCGTATTTTGATAGCTCAGATATTCTCTTTTGCTCTTGTCGTATTTCTTTGGAAAAGACAGAAAATAGAAGGGTTGAAATAATTGTAATATTTTTTATCTTCCTTCAGTTTTTAAAAAATATTGTGCTTAGGGCACTTCCTATTACTGATTAGTATAGAAAAGTTCCCTAAAGAAAAAGCTCTAAAAAGAAGTTGTGGAAGTATTAAGAACAATGAAGTGAACAAAAAACGAAGTGTTCAAAACATCACTAAAGAATGTATACTAGGTAGTATTATTCTGATAGTTTCTATGCTTTATTATTCTATATTGCAAATTGATTTAAGGAGGGAATTTTGAGTTCGGAAATCTTTTCTTTTGTTATTTATATGATTCATGCCTGCGCAAACCGTTGGAGGAAGACGGCTGCACAGGTATATTTTGCCTTAAAACAGAGTGGCTGTCTTAACCATTACCTGATTCCGAATTATGATATTTTACATACACAGAGTACTGATTTTGTTGTGAAAGATATTGAAGAATATCTTGCCCAAAAAGAGGTGATAGTATGATAGTATTTCATGGTTCTAATCAGCGTGTAGAAAATCCTGATGTAAAACATAGCCTTCGGAATTTGGACTTTGGTTCCGGATTTTATGTAACTACGGTAAAAGAACAGGCAGAGAAGTGGGCTAAACGTAGAGCAGACTTATTGACAGGAAGTCCGATTATTAATAGCTATGAGCTTAGTTTGGATAAAACAGATTTTAATGTGAAAGATTTCGGAGAGGATTTGGACTCTTGGATTGATTTTGTGTGCAATTGTCGTGAGGGGAAAAAGGATTATTTGCAATTTGACATTATCATCGGAAAAGTTGCAAATGATAAAGTTTTTCGAGTGGTTGATATGTATCATCAAGGAATATGGGATAAAGAAAGAGCGATAAAGGAAATTCGTGTTTATCCCAATTATGACCAGATTGCTTTTATTTCTCAAAGGTCAATTGATAAACTTTTAGAATTTGTTTTAGCAGAGGAGTTAACACCATGACAGAGGAAGCTTTAGAGCAGTTTTATCAAGAAAGTCTGGAAGAAAGATTAATCCAGAATATTGCAAAAGAGTTGCATTTATCTTTAGAAGAGGCGATGGACTGTTATTATAAGAGTAGGCTGGCAGGCATGATTCAGGAGGGAAAGGAAGGAGTGCAGTATCTGGATTATAGGGCTTTAACTGCGCTTTATGGAAATGGAGAAAGCATAAAATTTCATACTAAGTTTATATGATTTGGAGATTATCCCATGCAAGCAATAAAGTGAATAGGAAAAAATATAGGAGTTATAATGCTTTCCATCCTGGTATTAATAATCGGTGCTATTGCGGAAAGTGTAGTGCAAGAATGCTTTTCCAGTCAGTATTTACGCCTTGTTATACCGGCTTTTGTAAGGATTGCGGTTACCATTGCCCTTGCTTGCTTTGTATCATCAAAGATACTCAAAATGAGCGTAGAGGAACTGGGACTAAAACTAAAAAAACTGGATATAAAGTTGCTCCTTATCTCTATAGCCCTACCGATTATCGTTCTGGCTTTTTATGCCTATGTGCTGCCAAGTAAAGCTTACTTTGCAAAGCCGGGAAGTTTTTGGATATCTTTGATAAGAGGCGTATTTAGTTTTGGAATTACTGCAGGAATCTGCGAGGAGCTGGTTTTCAGGGGCATGATTTTTCGATACATGCAGAGAACATTAGGATTAAAAGCTGCAGTGATTCTACCTTCTCTTTTATTTGCCTGTGCTCATATCATGAATATGGAAAGCTTTAATCTTACGGATCTGGTACTTTTAATCTTAGCTGGTTCATCGGTTGCAGTTATGTTTACCCTATTTGCATTAAAATCAGATTCAATCTATCCGGGGGCATTTGCCCATGCAGCCTGGAATACCCTTATCATCGGCGGCATTTTCGGAATAGGGGATACGGTAAATGGTATGGGGAACGATTCCTATCTTATCATTCCCATACAGTCTACAAATAAGCTACTTACAGGTGGTAATTTTGGCGTGGAAGCAGCCCTTCCGGCGATTATAGGATATATTGCGGTTACTTTGATGATAGGTTTTTTAGTAGAGAAGGAATTTAAAAAATGCGCACATAGAATCTAAATATGTGCGTATTTTTTTGATTATTTTGAGATTATGAGTATAATAAAAATCAGATACATAGAAGAATATTGTGTGTTTGATATTTTGCGAAGCAGGTATATTGATGGATATTCAAAATCAAGTTAAAAATATAATCATTCAACAAGGCGGAATAGCCAAATCGGCTGATTTTGTTGCTGCCGGTATTTCCGCTGTTCAAGTAGTATCTTTGTGCAATGCGGGCTTTCTTGAACGTGTTCGTCATGGGTATTACAGCCTTGCCAAACATGATACCGCTTCAGAAGAGCAGATGCTTTCCAAACTTTTTCCAAAGGGAATTGTCTGTGTCGAATCGGCACTCTTCCATTACGGATACTGTGATTTTACTCCTCGTAGATGGTCGATTGCCATTCCTCGCTCTATGTCACGAACAAAGCTCGGAGACAACATTCTTCGCTTGCAGGTATTTTATGTTCAGCAGGATATTTACGAGCTTGGCAAAATATATGATACTTTTAACGGAGTAATGCTGGCAGTATATGACCGTGAACGAACGCTCTGCGACTGCTTCAAATATCGCGCAAGGCTTGATACGGAGACTTTTAACAAAGCACTCAATGCATATGCTAATGATCCGGGAAAAAATCTGCAGAATCTTTCGATATACGCAAAGAGCTTGCATGTGTATAAAAAAGTGACAGAACTAATGGAGGTGTTGCTGAATGGCTGATATTTCCACATCCGTGCTCACACGACTCAAAAATAAAGCAGCTGAAAGCGGCAGAAGCTATCAGCTCTGCCTGCAACTCTTCTGTCAGGAGGAGTTTCTGCGCAGACTGGAAAAGTCCAAATATGCAGAAAACCTTGTATTAAAAGGTGGTTTGTTCATCTATTCCCTCACGGACTTTGATAGCCGTGTTACCGTTGATGTTGATTTCTTGCTCAGGAGGATGCCGAACACACCGGAACAACTTAAGGCCATATTGGAAGAAATCATAGCGACAGACACCAGCAACGATTTCATTACCTTTGAAGTCAAGAATGTGGCTCCCATTGCGGTGGCAAAGAAATATGCCGGAATCGGCGCTTCCCTTTTGGCGAAGATCAAGAATACGAAAACTCCTTTTAGTATAGACTTCGGTGTTGGTGATGTAATCGTGCCGAAGCAGGAAAAGAGAAAGATACCGACGCAACTTGACGATTTTAATGCCCCAATGGTCAACACATATTCATTGGAAACCACGATTGCTGAAAAACTTGACGCTATCCTTTCTCTGATGGAATTCTCCAGCCGGATGAAGGACTATTATGATCTTTATTACCTCGCAAATAAGTTTGATTTCGATGGCGCAACGCTGACGAAAGCACTGAATAAGACCTTTAAATCGTGAGCATCACTTTACGGTGGAGCAGTTCGAGCAGATTATGACCTTCGGTAGCGACGACGCTATGCAGAAAAAGTGGAAAGCCTTCTGTCGAAAGATTGATACAAAGACCGATGATTTTATTACGGTGCTGAAAACGATAAGAAAATTCTTGTCAGAGCCATACAATGCAGCCGTAGAGAATAAAGAATTTGTTGAAACTTGGACTGCTTCCAATGGAAAGTGGAATCCAAACAGAAGGTAGCGCACCTTTTATCGGGATCATAGATGATTTAAATATTTTATATTTTTGATAAGAAAATGAAGTGATATTTGAAAAATACATTGTGCTATTTGTTTGCGCAGTACTTCGTCAAGAAAAGTATAGATAATCATACGTCAGAAATGGGTTCTTGAAGGTGAGAAATCCACCACCATCATAAAGCTTCCTTAAAAAGCGGGAAAGATTGATTGGTTTTATATGGAAAACTATAAGAAATAGCTAACGCATGGAGATAGAATATGAGGTGAAAATATGCAGGATAATATTGATAGACATTTTGCAGGAACATTCAAAATTGGTGAAGAAGAGATAACTGGCGAGTTAATCTATAATAAAGAGAGAGGCACTACTTCACTCAATCTTGTAAAGCAATCATTGGATATTCCTGTGGGAAAAAGCTATGGAAACTTAGATATAATCACAGGCGTTCTTAATTCTGGAATAATAGTTACACTCTTCCATAATCGTTGCACTCAGAATCAAACACTATTATTTCAGACTCAGAAACTTGTTTATGTTGCTGAATATTCGATATGGTCAAAAAGGAATGCAATAAATATTAAGTACAATAAGTTAGAGTGTGTATTAGAAAATGCTTTGGACTGGAGCGGATTATCTGCCATAGATACGAGTGACCCTTCGGTAATAAAATTCAAAGTAAATGATAATAAAAATGTATATCATTGGTTTGACGCAACAATCACATTTCATACTTCATTGAACTGTGAATTGTTTGGATTTCCACACAAAGAGGAATCGAAGGTTGTTGAACGTTTGGTTGTAAGTATTGAAGCGGATAAAAAGCAGGAAACATCGTATTTCATCTCAGTACGTAACAAAGTAATATCTTTGATTTCATTCGCAATAAAAAATAATGTGAACATAAACGAACAGTATTTGTATGACTATGATGATAGCTATCAACTCGATGAGCATACTGAATATTACCAGAACTATTTGTATACGTCAGAGCATCATCTTCCCATTTATAACAGTAGTCGGTGGGAATACAATTTCACGCTTGCTCAGTTATTACCAGAAAAAGATATAAATAAAGAATTAACTTTATTAGAACCCGTATTCAATCTATATTTATCGCTATTCAAGTATACGGATATGCCACCTGAAATGATTTTTCTGAATATTGTTCAGGCATTGGAAACATTTCACACAAGATTTTTTTACGATGATAGTAAAGACAAGTATTTTGCGTCCGTAATTGAGCGTTTTGGGAGTTGTCAAAACTATCCTGATATAGAAAAATTGTTATTGTGCGATACTCAAAAAGATAAAAATTGCAAATATATTATCTTGGTGTCAAGATTGAATGACCTCCTCATTGGAAAGAATGATGGGCTGTTCAGGGATTACTATGTAACTGACGCTGGATTTGCTCAGACTGTCGCAGATACTAGACATTATTATACCCACTATGGAAAGTCCAAAGAGAAAAAAGCGTTGAAAGGTGACAAACTTATTGATGTGATAGGCATTCTGGCTTTATTACTTGAATATAACGTTTGTTTGAAATTAGGAATTGATAATCAAGAGAAAGTAAGAGAACGTCTTAGCAGCATCGTATGGTGGAAACAATTTCAAAATTATTATCAGAAAGAGAACGAAAAGAAAGAATCATAAACCGTATTTAATAAACACTGAATGATACACTCACTTTTTGATAATACAATACAAGACAAGACTTTATGTGGCGACTAATCTAAAATGAGACTTTAGATTAGTCGGAGGTCGGGCGTGGCATATATTCCAAGAGCTAGTTCAGATATTTTAAAAAGTAGGGTAAAAGCAGCAAATGTACATTGATTGTAGGGGCAAGACAGGTGGGAAAATCCACACTGGTAAAGCTGGAATTAATGAAGGGTGTAAGCGAATTTTTGGCAGGAATTTTATTCCTCCTATGTTGCCACTTATTTGGAAAGAGATATCCATGAACTGATTGCTGCGGATAGTATTACGTTTACAAAATTTCTCAAAGCAGTTGCGGCAAGAACAGGGGAAATAATGAATTATAAAAACATTGCGGGAGATGTTGGCGTAAGTGAACCGACCATAAAAAACTGGATTTCTATTCTGGCAAGAATGGGAATCATCCTATGCCTTATTGATAAAAAGACCTATCTCAGAGAGAATTTATTGGCGTTGCCGATTGCTTATGTCTAGTGCAGAGATTATCACAAGTGTCTCTTCTGCTTTAGGGAACTTTTTACGAATAAGAAATACATAAAAGTTCCCTAAAGCAGACGCCGGAAGAGTAAATTCAGTGTGCCCCCCTCTACGCCGTAATCGATTGTTCGGCGTTCCACATGGCAGTATATTTACCGCCCAATGCCAAAAGTTTTTCATGGGTTCCGGACTCCACTACTTTTCCACCGGACAGCACGAGAATCTGATCCGCGTTTTTTATAATAGACAAGGTGTGCGCAATCATTACAACGGTCTTGTTTTCTTGCAGAAGACTTACAATTGCCTGTTTTACAGCGAATTCATTCTCAATGTCCAAAGAGGCGGTTGCCTCATCAAGAAGCAGAATCGGGCTGTTTTTCAATATGGCCCTAGCAATAGAAAGTCGCTGCCGTTCACCGCCGGAAAGCAGATTTCCATTTTCCCCGACTGGAGTATCATAGCCTTTTTCCATTTTGCGGATAAACGGGTCACAGTTCGCTTTTTGGCAGGCGGTTTCAATTTCTTCATCGGTAGCGGAAGGCTTTGCATGGCGTATATTTTCCCGAACTGTATCATTAAACAGGAAGGTGTCCTGATCCACCATGGAGATGCTATCCAGCACATCTTCCGCATTGACATTTCGGATAGATTGTCCTCCGATGGCAATTTCTCCGCTTTCCGGCTCATAATACTTCGCAATCAGATTCAGAATTGTTGATTTGCCCGAGCCGGAGTCTCCCACGATTGCGGTTAGCCTGCAATCCGGGATGGAGAAGCGCATTTCTTTAGAACCACTTCCCCCTGCACATAAGAAAAGGATACATCGTGAAAGGAGATGTCGTGCTCTTTGGGAGAAAAAACAGCTTGGCTTTTCGCTTCTTCCTTTTCCGCCAACACGTTTTGAATATTTGTCTTGGATAGCAGAAGATTCCTGTAACTGAACAGATCGACCGAAATCGCAGCGATTAGACGAGCGAAAACCATCGGCATCATGCAAAGAAAGAGGAAAGTGATTGCGGGAATCTTCCCGGACTGCCAAGGGGTGAATCCAATCCACATCACAATCGGAACAGTCAGCCAATTGACAATGTTAAAAGCGAAATTAACAGGTATTCCGTGTGCCTCATATTGATAACTGACGGTGCTGAATTTCCGCAGGACATCTGTTGTATTTCTGTTTTTAACACCGCCCATTCCATAGGAACGGAAGGTCCGGATTCCGTCAATGTACTCAACGATTTGTCCTACGGCTTCCGCTGTAACGGAATTCTTCTCCTTGCCGTACTTTTCCACAATTCGAAACGACAGCAACATTTCCGGAACGAGGAGTAGAAGAGAAAACAGCAGGAGGATTGCGGCAGGAAAATAGAGAACACAGATCAAAGTAAGTACGATTACGGACAGCACCCCGTTTTTCACAAGGGAGGCAAGTTTGTGCGTCAGAATCTGCTCATAACTGTTTACATCTGCCGTCATGATATGGATATATTGTCCTTCCTGTTTCTCCGTAAAAGAGGATAGCGGAACTCTCCTCAGCTTATCGCCAAGTCCGAGACGGATATTTTTAGAAACTTCGGCGCCCCCGATTTGGCTCTGTGTATAGCCGGTGCTGTAAATAGCAAGCCGTATCAGGAAGATTATGCCGACGAGGTAGGATATACGGGTGATGCTCCTTATATCAGCAGACCCGTCGTACAGCATTTTCAGCACCGCGTAAAGGACAATGTAGTTACTTCCTGACAGCAGTCCTTCCAGAACAGTCAATAGCAGACCGAGGTAAAACCGGGGATTCTTATGGAAAAGATCTTTGTCTCTCATCTTACGTCGCCTCCTTTCCCATAGCGGATATTTCTTGCCGCTTCATAGCTTTCCCAACTTTTCCGATAATATCTGTTCCGTGAAAGCAGTTCATCATGGGTTCCTATATCGGAAATCGTGTGATTTTCTACTACCAGAACCCTGTCACACATGCCGACCACACTAAGCCGATGGGCAATGATGATGACGGTTTTTCCTTCGCAGAGGTTCTTAATCGCCTTGTCAATCTCCATCTGATTTTCCGGATCCGCGGCACTTGTCGCTTCATCTAAAATCAGGATTGGTGCATTTTTCAAAATTGCCCTTGCGATGGCGATTCGTTGTTTTTCTCCACCCGAAAAGCGGGAACCATAACTTCCGACCTTTGTATCATATCCATCCGGAAAGGACATAATGAAATCGTCAATC
This sequence comes from uncultured Oribacterium sp., assembly GCA_916439225.1. Lineage (GTDB taxonomy): Bacteria > Bacillota > Clostridia > Lachnospirales > Lachnospiraceae > Oribacterium. The sequence continues at coordinate 616,755 of CAKAHF010000002.1, forward strand.
TGTGCTTTTCTTGCAGCTTCCCGCACCTCCGTAAGAGATGCGTGCCTCCCCATACGGATATTATCAAAGACAGAGTCACGGGTCAGAAAAGTCTTCTGAAAGACAAGAGAGATATGCTGAAGGAGCGTTTCATAGCGAATGCTTTTAACATTTTTCCCTCCGATCAAAACCTCTCCCTCGTCCACATCATGGAAACGGGCAATCAGTGCGGCAACTGTACTTTTCCCTGCTCCGGATGCGCCCACAACGGCAATCTTCTCGCCATCCCGGATGGACAGGTTGGCATTTTCCAGCACGTTTATTTTCCCGTCATAGGAAAAACGTACGTTTTTTAACCTGATATCATGGCTTTCGGGGAAATCGTCTCCCCCTTCAAAGGTAGGAAGCGCCAGTATTTCTTTGACTTTGCTCATGCCGCTAAATGCCTGTGCAAAATTCCCGGAAAGCTGTTGAAGTGGAAGCAGTTCCGTTAAATACAAGGATCCGATGTAGGAAAAGAGGAGAAATACACTTGCCGGGATAGATCCCCGCAGGAAAAGTCTCCCGCCAAGAGGAACAAGGAGTAAAAGTCCGGACTCCAAAAGCAGGATGAATACGGCATATAGGGGAGCAGTCTTTTTCGCGATTTTGTTCCATGCTCTGTTTTCGTCGAGAATGGCTTCTCTGAACTTCTTAAAGGATTTGCTGCCCATCCGGTATGCTTTAATGAGACGCATACCGCGGACATATTCGACCATGACGGAATTGAAGTCGGCGAGAGAGGTGTTGGTCTCCGGTAATAGGGCAGACATTTTTTGAAACACCGCCATCATTACCGGGATATCCAAAAAGAGAGGAATCAGGGAAATCAGTGCCAGCGGGATGTTCACGGTCATTAGGTACATAAAAATCATGACAGGACCGGTGAGATAGCTGACAAGCTCCGGAATGTTATGTGCAAGACATAACTCTAGCTTCTCAATGTTCTCATTCAAGACCGTTTTGATTTCGCCTGTGCTCCGTTCGCTAACGTATCCGAGCGGCACTTTCGCGAGCTTTTCTATAATCATGCAGCGCACGCGAAACAGCGCATTGTACGCCCCTTTGTGTGAGAGCACGCCGGACAGCCCCAAGAGAACCATGCGGAAACAGTAGTGACACTTATGAGAACGATACAGTTCGTCAATCCTTTCCTTGTCAGTGTTCCGAGGAGGACGGCGTCCATCAGGTGATAAATGCCGACATACGGTCCGATCACAAACAGTCCGCTCAAGAAAGCACAGAAAACGGAGGCAAATAAGTACCATTTGTCGCTTCCTGCCCATGTAAGAAGTAATTTTACCGACTTTTCCCGGTTCTTATGCAAAGCAATTCCCTCCCTTAACCATACATATTGAAATGAAAGAGATGCTGTGGTAATACATTGTTAGATGTCACTAATCGCAAAAACAGTATAAAAAATCAGGAGAAGCGAAACAATACAGTCGAGCGTTGTTTGCCTGAACTGTACGAAATGATGTCCGATATGTATGATTTTGAGGGGATTCTATGGAAGTCAACGAATTTTACAGAGAATGGCTTACCCGCAGCGGTTTTGTTGAATGTGAATCTACACAGAACTTTAGCCCTGCCGGAAAATTGTATCTTGCGCCAAAGGAGCTGGCTTGTGGATATTACTGGGTCTACGGAGAAAAGGATTTGTTTGATATTAAAATCCATGATTTCTATTTTTTCGAGGATCACTTTATCTCTCTTACTACGCCGGAGTGTTTAAGCATTACTTACTATGATTCCGTGTCCGGGGAGGAGTTGACCCCTTACCGCCGTTTAACTGCGGGATGTGTCAAAACCTTTCACGGAGGGCATGCGCTTTATCAATCCATTATGCACAAGAATATTCCGATTCGTTCCGTGGGAATTGAAGTATTTCCCGCATATTATGAAAAATATCTGCGGGAAAGCTATCCGGATGACTACCTTCCTCCCAATGAGGCATTCCGTCGCATCGGGCAGACGCTTGACTTTCCGGAGATGTCCCGACTTTTACGTCAAGTTTGGGAGTATAATGGAGAGGGCATACCGGCAAAGTTATTCTATGAAGCCAAGGTCGCTGAAGCGGTTTCGCTTGTTTATGAACATGGAAAGCATAGTCAGAATACTTTATCTACAAAAATATCCAAGCAGGACAGGGATGCCTTAAGTAATGTTACCTCCTATATCCATGACCATTTTAACTCGGCGCTTCCATTGGATACGCTTGCGCGAATTGCCTGTATGGGTACAACAAAGTTGAAGACCTCTTTTAAGCATACCTATCAATGCACCATTTCGGAGTACATCCAAGAGCGACGTATGAGTCATGCGGAAATGCTTTTGAGCTCCACAGACCTTACAGTTGACCAGGTAGCTTCGGCTGTCGGGTATTCCAATGCCGGAAGATTTGCGGCAAACTTTAAAAACAATACAGGACTCTTTCCGTCGGAATATCGTAAAATGGCATGTAGGAAATAAGGCAGAATATTTTCCATTTACACGATTTTTGCTATCCTAAAGCTTGCAAATGTTATGTTTTCAGATTACCTAAACCGGCTAAACGAGGAGATATATGAAAAAAATCAGTAAAAGCATAAAAATATGTATCGCTCTGGGTATCCTATTCGGTCTTATTCTTCTATTTATTAAGCTAAGGCTTCAGCTTAGTGAAGAAGAAACCATGCGCATTTACATTTTCTCGTCGGTAGCGGTGCTACTTATCAGCGTTATTATAAACCTGTCCTATAATTTATTTTATGGAAGGAAAATGAACGCCCTAATGCCCTTACTCGCTGAAGCAAAGTATGATGAATATCTGGAAAAGATAACGGCAATTCGAGATAAGGTAAAATCCAAGCATCTTAGGGCAATTGCCGAGCTGAATCGTACTGCGGCGTTAACAGGGAAAAAAGAATATGCTACAGCGGTGGAAATGCTAAAGGAATTGGAGCCGAGGGTAAAGAAAATGCCTTCTGTAGAGATGGTGAGAAGGTTGAATCTATGCCTGAACTATTTTTATTTAAAGGACTATAAGGAAGCGGAGAGTCTTTATCAAGATAGTGAAGTTCTATTTGGAAAATACAAAGAAAATGCGTTCTATAAAAAGAACTTTACCATTCTGGATTTGTTTATGGATTTATGCTGCTATGGAAAAAAAGAGGGAGTGGCAGAACGGATTCAGGAAGCGAGAAGGATGTATCCGGAAAAGCAATTGCAAGAAGATTTTGAGTATTTGGAGGAACTTTTGGAAGAAGGAAAGGAAAATCTGCAGGAAGACACCAAAAGTGATGTATAGGATAGGGGAAAAGGAGGTGCAAAAAGCAGTATGATACAGTTTATACAAGAGGAAATTTTGAGAATGGACTGGCTAAGCCGACTGTTTCGGGATGCTTTGGAACACATAGGGATTGCTACGGAAAGTCGCATCGGAGGAAGTCTCCATTTCTTTCTCTATGATTGTGTGAAAATCACGGTGTATCTTTGCGTCTTGATATTTGTCATTTCCTATGTACAGAGCTTCTTTCCGCCGGAAAGGACAAAGCGGATTATGGGGCGTTTTCACGGCATCTATGCCAATATCATAGCGGCTCTTTTGGGAACGATTACTCCTTTTTGTTCTTGTTCCTCCATTCCGATTTTTATGGGATTTACAGCAGCCGGGATTCCTCTTGGAGTCTCCTTTTCCTTTTTGATTTCCTCTCCCATGGTGGATTTGGGAAGCCTTGTGCTACTCACCGGTATTTTCGGTTTAAGGATTGCCTCTATCTATGTGATATTGGGACTCTTGCTGGCGGTTCTGGGCGGTTTAGTGATAGAGCATTTGGCCTTGGAAAATGAGATAGAACCCATTCTTTTGCAGCTGCAACCCGTGGAACAGGCGCTCCCTACCTTGTCCAGGAAAGAGCGTCTTTCTTATGCTGCCGAGCAGGTGAAAACGACCTTTTGCAAGGTTTTCCCCTATATCCTTTTAGGGGTAGGTATCGGTTCTTTGATTCACAACTGGATTCCGGAGAACCGGATTATTTCTTTACTTGGGAAAGGGAATCCTGCCGGCGTGATTCTTGCAAGCTTGGTGGGAATCCCCATGTATGCGGATATTTTTGGAACAATACCGATTGCGGAATCCCTTCTTTTGAAGGGGGCGGAACTGGGAACGGTGCTGGCCTTTATGATGGGGGTTACCACTCTTTCTCTTCCCTCTATGATTATGCTTAGGAAGGTCATTAAGCCGAAGCTCTTGGGGACTTTTATAGGAATATGCATCCTCGGCATTATTCTTATCGGCTATATTTTTAATGCATTACAGGCGGTGCTTCTGTTATGATTTACAAGGAACATGCTTTCCTTTTGACTAAGCGGTATTGCCGGAGTGCACGCTATTTTGTGCTACCTTTTACTATCTTTTATTATTTTTATATCTTGTACTACATTGTCCTCATTAGGAGATCATTTATGGAAAAGAAAAAATTATATGTCTTAACAGGTTTTTTGGGAGCGGGAAAAACCAGTCTTTTGCTGCATATCTTGGAAGAATTTTCCGATAAAAAGCTTGCAGTCATTCAAAACGAATTTGGAAAAACCGGAATTGACGGCAGTATTCTGGAAAAGAAGGAACTGACCATCAAGGAAATCAATAGAGGATCCATTTTTTGCTCCTGCCTGCAACTTTCCTTTGTGGAGGCTTTGGCGGAGATGAGCAAAGGCGATATGGAATACCTTTTTGTGGAAAGCTCCGGTCTTGCCGATCCTTCGAATATTCGGGACATTTTAAAGAGCGTAGAAGTTCTGGCCGGGGACGTCTATGATTTTCAAGGCGTAATCTGCCTGATTGACGGCGTGCATTTTCCAAAGCAGGTAAAGGATACGGAAACGGTAGATCGGCAATTAAAGCATTGCGATGTAGCCATCGTGAACAAAATGGATTTGATTTCCGAGGAACAATATAAGGAAGTGCTTTCTTTGATACGGGAAGTAAATCCCCACTGCTTGATTTTACATTGTGAAAATGGAAGAGCAGATCTTAGCTTTATTCGAGAAGGCTTTGAAAAGGGAAGCTGGGTAGATTCGGAAAAAAGCTTAAATACGGTGGATAATAAGCCGAAAACTATTTCTCTGGTATGTGCGGAAAATGTTTCCAAAGAGACTTTTCATCAATTTTTGCAGGAAGTTTTGCCGGACTGTTATCGGATTAAAGGTTTTTTCCTTTTGGACAATTGCTGGATGCAGGTGGACGTGGTGGAAGAACTAATCGACTATAAGCCATGCCCAAAGAAGGAGATTTCCGAGCTGGTATTTTTATCGAAGGTTGGACCGAAGGTGATTCGGAGCATTGATGAGGCTTGGAAAAACTATATGGACTCTCCTATGAAGTTAAAGAATTAAGGAGTAAAAGTAAAATAGGAAGGAAATATAGAAAAGAGCTACATAAATATAAACAAAGAATAAGTACAAAGAATTAATGCAAAGAAGTTCTTGTCAAAGCATAGAAGTTAGAAAGGAAAAAAGCGGAACAGTAATGTAGTGAGGGAGGGAAAATGGAAATCAAGGTAATCGGTGCAGGCTGTAAGGAATGCGATACGCTATATCAAATGTAGCAGAGGCGGTAAAAGAGCTGGGGAAGGATGCTGAAATCGAAAAAGTAGAGGAGTTAATCGAGATTGTAAAGCTTGGGGTACTTAGTGCTCCTTCCCTCATGATTGATGGAAAACTGGTCGTAAGCGGACGGGTTCCCGGAGTCGGAGAGTTAAAAAAGCTATTGTATTCAACCTGAATGTGGGACATGCCACTCCCAGAGCGATTCTTCCCTTTGGCATTATGGCGAAGGTGGATGTTTCGGCACAAAGCATCAGCTTTACGGAAGCGTAAGGCTGATTCTTAACTAAAAAAGACACAAATTTTTCACAATTTAATTAGCACTCAACACTTGACAGTGCTAACAACTTGAGTATAATCATAATCAAGCAGAGGAACAAAGAAGACCGTAAGGACTTAAAGGTTCTCAGAGTGATTAGGATTCTTCCCCTTGCTGAAAAAAATGACAAGAAATGAGAAGTCAAAATAAAAGTATAAGGAGGAAAAAGATATGTTAGCACCTAGCATTTTTGGAGAGAATTTATTTGATGATTGGTTTGATTTTCCGGGCTTTAGAGGTCTTGGCAGAGTAGAGAATAAGCTTTACGGAGACCGGGCAGGAAGACTGATGAAGACGGATGTTCATGAAAAGGACGGACAGTACGATATGGATATCGACCTTCCGGGCTTTAAGAAAGAGGATATCAAGGTGGAGCTGCATGACGGTTATCTTCAGGTCAGTGCAGTAAAGGGCTTAAATGAAGAAGAAAAGGATGAGAAGGGTAAACTCATTCGTCAGGAACGTTACTCCGGCTCTATGCAGAGAAGCTTTTATGTTGGAGAGAGCATTAAGCAGGAAGATGTAAAAGCAAAGTTTGAACAGGGCGTTTTGAAGCTTTCCTTCCCGAAGGAAGGGGAGAAGAAGCTTCCGGAAAAGCAGCCGATTATGATTGAAGGATAAGGCTGCCTTGTTGCGGAATTTAAGGCTAGCAAATGTAAAGAAAGAAGATAGAATTTAATAGATTTTATTTGGAGAAGGCTACAGGAAATAGAAAGGTATTTCCTGTAGCCTTTTTCTCGGTGAGTATCACTTACGGACTATGCGGTATTTCAATTAGAAAAATTGAAAACTATTCATATAATTAAAATCTTTTATCCAATGAAAATGTGTCATAGAGGAATTTTGGGTATATCATATGTTAATATATTAACAATCTTTAAAAGATGGTTTTTATAAAATGACATGTTTTATATGGATGAGAGGAGAAGAACTATGAAAGCATATGCAATGCTGAAAATTGGAGAGTCAGGATGGATTGAGAAGGAGCGTCCGGCATGTGGCCCGATGGATGCGATTTGTACACCGCTCGCAGTAGCAATTTGTACTTCTGATGTGCATACCCTTTGGGAGGGAGCAATCGGAGATAGACACAATATGATTTTAGGACATGAGTGCTGTGCGGAAATCGTGGAAGTAGGATCCATGGTAAAGGACTTTAAGGTTGGAGACCGCGTTTTGGTTCCTGCAATTACCCCTGACTGGAATTCCTTAGAGGCACAGGCAGGATTTTCCATGCATTCGGGCGGTATGCTTGCAGGATGGAAGTTCTCTAACTTTAAGGATGGTGTTTTCGGAGAGTATTTCCATGTAAATGATGCTGACGGAAACCTTGCACTTCTTCCGAAGGGAATTGATCCGGTAGATGCTTGTATGCTTTCCGACATGGTTCCGACAGGCTTCCATGGCGTAGAGCTTGCAGATATTCAGTTCGGTGATACGGTTCTCGTTATCGGTATCGGCCCTGTAGGCCTTATGTCCGTTGCAGGTACCGCACTTCGCGGAGCCAGCAGAATCATTTGCGTAGGAACAAGACCTGCTTGTATCGAAGTGGCAAAGCAGTACGGCGGAACCGATTTTATCAGCTATAAGAACGGCAGCATTGAAGATCAGGTTCTTGCTTTGACAGACGGAAAAGGCGTAGATAAGGTTGTTATCGCCGGCGGTGAGGTAGATACCTTTGCTTCCGCAGTAAAGTGCATGAAGCCGGGCGGAAAGATTGGAAATGTAAACTATCTCGGAAAGGGAGAGAGCATTGGCATTCCTCGTATCCAGTGGGGTGTGGGTATGGGACACAAGGCAATCAACGGCGGTCTTATGCCGGGTGGAAGACTGCGTATGGAGAAGCTCGGAGCACTTGTTGCTTCCGGAAAGCTGGATGTTCATCCGCTGGTATCTCATGTATTTGACGGTTGGGATAACCTGGAGAAGGCACTCTTTATGATGAGAGATAAACCTGCGGATCTCATTAAGCCGGTAGTATCTATTAAGAAGTAAATTTAGAAGCCTGAGTTTAGAGCTTTCCTGGATATGCTTTTTTACCAGTATATTTTTATAGCTATTCATTTCGTTTCAATTTTTTGATAAATAGGATTTTCTATTAAATTCTTTAGGGAGGCGTTAATATAAAAGGGAAAAGGAAGAGAGGAAAAACGCAGAACAGAAAAAATAGATTGTTAAAATATTGACATATAAATAATAGGGGAGTAGCATGGGGGACGTAAAAAGTTGAAAGGTCTATTTAAGGAGGCTTAAGATGAGATTTACATTACCAAGAGACATTTATCACGGAGAGAATGCATTAGAGGCACTGAAGACTTTTAAAGGAAAGAAGGCCTTTGTCTGCGTGGGCGGCGGATCGATGAAGCGTTTCGGCTTTGGACAGAGTAGTACAGTACTTGCAGGAAGCCGGTATGGAAGTAAAGCTTTTTGAAGGGATTGAGTCCGATCCTTCCGTAGATACCGTAATGAAGGGCGCGAAGGAAATGCAGGACTTCGGACCGGATTGGATTGTGGCTATCGGCGGAGGTTCTCCTATTGATGCGGCTAAGGCAATGTGGATTAAGTATGAGTATCCGGATTGCACCTTTGAAGATATGTGTAAAGTATTCGGTATTCCGACACTGAGAAACAAAGCGAAGTTCTGTGCGATTTCTTCTACTTCCGGAACGGCAACAGAGGTAACCGCATTTTCCATTATCACGGACTACAAAAAGGGGATTAAGTATCCGATTGCCGATTTTGAGATTACTCCGGATGTTGCTATCGTTGACCCGGCTCTGGCACAGACCATGCCGAAGAAGCTCGTTGCGCATACCGGAATGGATGCATTAACTCATGCGATTGAAGCTTATGTCTCCACGGCAAACTGCGATTATACGGATCCACTGGCGCTGCACGCGATTGAGATGATTCGGGATGACCTGGTAGATTCCTATAATGAGGATAAGAAGGCCAGAAATGAGATGCACAACGCACAGTGTCTTGCCGGAATGGCCTTCTCCAATGCGCTTCTTGGTATTGTTCACTCCATGGCGCATAAGACCGGTGCGGTATTCGGGGATTTAGGCGCACACATCATTCACGGTGCGGCAAATGCCATGTATCTCCCGAAGGTTATCGCATTCAATGCAAAGGACGAGACGGCGAAGAAGCGTTATGCCAAGATTGCCGATGTTATTGGCCTTTCCGGACATTCGGATGACGAAAAGGTAAAAGCATTGATTACTTATGTAAGAGGTTTAAACGACAAGCTGAACATTCCGCATTGTATCAAGAACTACGGTGCAGACTCTTATCCTACAGAGCAGGGATTCGTTCCGGAGAAGGTTTTCTTAGAGAGACTCCATGACATTGCAGTCAATGCTGTTGCCGATGCCTGCACAGGATCCAACCCCCGTCAGCCAAGTGTGGAAGAGATGGAAAAGCTCTTAAAGTGCTGCTACTATGACACGGAAGTCGATTTCTAAACAAGAAACGAATTCTAGTGGCATTGACCTGTTATGAATTAAAAGCAAGCTCCTTGAATGGTTTTTAATGGGAGCTTGCTTTTTTACATTAATATCCTTATAATTTGGTGGAAATTTATGTTTTAATGATGAGGAGAAAAGGAGAGCTTATGGGAGAATCTTATTTTGACGGCGGTTTATTACAGTTAATCGGATGGAAGCTTTTGGGGGCTTTAATCATTTTGTGTACCTTTGGTATTTGTACTCCTTGGGCAATATGCATGATTTATAACTGGGAAATCTCTCATACTGTGATTAACGGACATCGTCTTCGTTTTACCGGTACAGCGACCGGCTTATTCCTGCAGTGGATTAAATGGTTCTTCCTCTGCATCATCACTTTCGGTATATACGGCTTTTGGGTAGGAATTGCTTTGAAAAAGTGGCAGGTTGCGCATACCGAGTTCGCTAATTAAGCTTCTATAAAAAACATATTTAAAGAAAAGAGTAAGAGCCTTTTCCGGACTTTCCGGGGCTCTTATTTTTTATATGGAAACAAAATAAAAATTTTCTTTTTCAATGATTGTAAATGTCGCTGATTTTGATACAATAGGCTCATTGCTGTTTTAGACAGTAAAAAACGTAGAAGGGGGTTTTTATGAGTTGGAAAAAACGCTGATTGATTTAAGGGAATTACCAAATCTTTTGATGGAGAGCTGATTTTGGATGATCTGAATCTTTCCATTAGAGAGAACAGTTTCGTAACTTTGCTCGGGCCTTCGGGTTGTGGTAAAACGACCACACTTCGTATTATTGGAGGCTTTGTGCATCCGGATAAAGGACAGGTATTTTTGAGGGAAAAGACATTACCAATTTGCCGGCAAACAAACGGCAGTTAAATACGGTATTTCAAAAATATGCCCTATTTCCTCACATGAATATTGCGGAAAATATTGCCTTTGGACTAAGGATTCGAAATAAGTCGGAGGCTTATATTCGGGATAAGATTCAATATGCCTTGAAGCTTGTGAACTTGCAGGGCTATGAGAAACGTTCCGTGACTTCGCTTTCCGGCGGGCAGCAGCAAAGAATCGCGATAGCCAGAGCGATCGTGAATGAGCCCAGAGTCTTACTTTTGGACGAACCCTTGGGGGCTTTGGACTTAAAGCTTCGGCAGGAGATGCAATACGAACTGATTCGCTTAAAAAATGAATTGGGAATTACCTTTATCTATGTCACCCATGACCAGGAAGAGGCACTGACCATGTCCGATTATGTGGTGGTAATGAACCAGGGTTATATCCAGCAGGCAGGCTCCCCCGAGCAGATTTATAATGAGCCGGAAAATGCCTTTGTGGCGGACTTTATCGGCGATTCCAACATCGTACCGGGCGTTATGTTAGAAGACAGACTGGTACAGATTTTCGGTGCAAACTTCCCTTGTATTGATGAGGGCTTTGGCCGAAACCAACCGGTCGATGTGGTTATTCGCCCGGAGGATGTGGAAATTTTGGAAGACGGAGATGATCGTGCAATTCTGAAAGGGACAATGACGCACATCATTTTCAAGGGAGAAATCTATGAGATGGAGTGCACCACCGAGGACGGTTTCGAGTGGTTGGTGCATTCCACGGAGATGCATGAGCCGGGAAAGAAGGTGGGAATTTATGTCAGACCTTCCAATATTCAGATCATGAATAAGCCCGAGTCTGAGGACGAGGAGGCTATCGGCATTGAAGAATAAAGAGAATACTTTACTGGCCACACCCTACTTAGTTTGGATGTGTGGTTTTATTGTCATTCCGCTGGCACTCGTGATTTACTATGCCTTTACGACGAAGGCGGGTGCCTTTACGCTGGAAAATGTAGGGCAGATTTTACTGTGGGAAAATTACAAGCCCCTGGTTTTGGCACTGCTTCTTTCTTTAGCAAGTACGGTGCTCTGTTTTGTTTTTGCCTTTCCGCTTGCTTTGATTCTTCGAAACAAAAAAATCGGAAAAGGCTCCTTTGTGGCGTTTATTTTTATTCTTCCCATGTGGATGAATTCGCTGCTTCGCATTCTTGCGTGGCAGACTTTACTCGAGCGAAAAGGGGTGCTGAACGAGATTTTGCTTTTTTTGCATCTACCAAGGCAGAACCTCATCAATACTCCCTATGCCATTATTCTTGGCATGGTTTATGACTTCCTGCCCTTTATGATTTTGCCGATTTACAACACGCTAAGTAAAATTGATGACAATACCATTGATGCGGCCTACGACCTTGGGGCAAGCTTCTTTACTACGCTTGGGAAGGTTATTTTACCGCTTTCCGTTCCCGGTATTGTTTCAGGGGTGACCATGGTTTTTGTGCCGACGCTCACGACCTTTGCCATATCAAATATTCTAGGAGGAGGAAAGATTTACCTGATCGGAAATGTTATCGAGCAGGAGTTTACGACAAATTCCAACTGGAATGTCGGCTCAGGTCTTTCCATGATACTGATGCTCTTTATCGTTCTTTCCATGGCGGTCCTTTCCCGCTATGACAACGGAGAGGGGGCGATGTTCTAATGGAAAAAAGAGGAAAAAGATATTTGGAAAACGGCTACTTAGGCTTAGTGGTGCTTTTTCTTTATGCCCCTATCTTTATGCTGACCGCACTTTCCTTTAACTCGGGACGAAGCAGAGCGCATTTTTCCGGCTTCAGCCTCCAGTGGTATGCGGAGATGTTTCAGGATGAGACGATTTTACAGGCCTTGAAAAACACACTGATTATTGCATTTTTATCGGCCTTGATTGCGACTGTACTGGGTACCATGGCGGCGATTGCGATTCGGAAAATGAAGAAGCTGCCGAGAAATCTGATTATGGGGGTAAGTAATGTCCCGATGCTGAATGCCGACATTGTGACCGGTATTTCTTTGATGCTGATGTTTATTGCCTTTCGTTTCAGCCTGGGCTTTAACACCATACTCATTTCCCATATTACCTTTAACCTGCCCTATGTTCTTCTTTCGGTGCTTCCAAAGATTAGGCAGAGCTCGCAGGTAAGCTATGAGGCGGCACTTGATCTTGGGGCGACACCGCTTTATGCCTTTTTCAAGGTAGTGCTTCCGGATATTATGCCGGGAGTTTTATCGGGCTTTTTACTGGCTTTTACGATGAGCTTGGACGATTTCATCATCACGCACTTTACAAGAGGAGCGGGCATTGATACCATTTCCACCCTTGTGTATTCCGAGGCGAGAAAGGGAATCAAGCCGACGATGTATGCTCTTTCCACCCTGATCTTTGTGACGGTTTTTGTGGTTTTACTTTGTGCGAATTTCGCGCCGGGATTTTTTGAGCGGAAGGAGAAGACCGCATAAAGCGAATATTGGCTGAATCACCTTCGCACATCTCTTCAAAAGGCGCTTTAAAGCACTCTTTTATCGAGCTCTTTCCGCTGTATATTTCCCTCAAGACCCACTGCGTTCCCTATTTGTTCCATGCACTTATTCACTCGTGCTCCTAGCGAACTCGCTGCGCTCAAACACGCTCCGCACTCGTTAGTTAGCATGGAACAAATAACGGGAGCCTCGCGATGGTCTTTCGTGAAATATACAGATAAAGAGCAGGTTTAAAATCGAGCAATCCTAAAAAAGAGTGCGACTTGTAAAAAAGTTGATATATTGTTATAACGTTTGAAATTTTCAATACTAAGAGTAGGAAAAGATTATGTTAAAAAAGGGAAATAATAGAAAAAAAATTTTTTGTACCGCCGGCAGCTCTCGTAAGATTGCAGTTCTTTCGGTGCTCTTCCTTTGTCTTACTTTCACCTTTTTCGCTGCCTGCGGTAAGGGTGAGGTGGACGGAACGGAGCAGGATAATCAGGCGGATGCACAGGGCGACAACGTTGTTACGGTCTACAATGCGGGAGAGTATATCGATCCGGAAGTTCCGAAGCTTTTCGAAGAGGAAACGGGGATCAAGGTGATTTACGATACCTTTGAGACTAACGAAGAAATGTACCCGGTCATTCAAGCGGGAGGGGTTGTTTACGATGCAGTTTGTCCGTCTGACTATATGATTGAAAAAATGATGCAAAATCATCTCCTGCAGGAGGTAAACTTTGAAAATGTCCCGAACATTAAAGAAATCGGAAAGCAGTATATGAAAATGTGCGAGCAGTTTGATCCGGGAAACAAATATGTTGTACCCTACACAACGGGAACTGTAGGAATTCTTTACAATAAGAGGATGTTGGACGAGCTGGGTGTGCCCTACCCTACCAAGTGGGCGGATCTTTGGAATCCGAAGCTGAAAGGAGAAATCCTTATGCAGGACTCCGTGCGGGATGCCTTTATGGTGGCTTTAAAGAAGGAAGGGCATTCTATGAATACCGTGAGTGATGAGGAGCTGGATGAGGCACTGCAGGACCTTATAGGACAGAAGCCTTTGGTACAAGCCTATGTAGTGGACCAGGTTAGAGACAAAATGATTGGAGAAGAGGCTGCGGTCGGTGTCATTTACTCCGGGGGAAATCCTCTATGTACAGGATGAGCTGGAAGGCACGGATGTGGAAATCGAATACGCCATTCCCGAGGAAGGTACGAATGTCTGGTTTGACGGCTGGGTAATTCCCCATAATGCAAAGCACAAAGAAAATGCTGAGAAGTGGATGAATTTCATCTGTAGACCGGATATTGCCGCAAAGAACTTCGAGTACATCACTTACCCGACACCGAACACTGGAGCACTTGCGCTATTAGATAAGAGCTATACGGAAAACAAGGCCGTTTTCCCGGATATGGAAAAATTGTTGGAAAAGGGAGAGGTATTTACCTATCTTGGCGAGGAAAATGAAGCCAAGTACAATAATCGCTGGAAGATTTTAAAGGCGTCATAAGAGTTTATAAGAAATAAAAAATCATGAAAGAGGAGTTGCTTATAGGGAGAGTGGAACTATCCTATGGCAATTCCTTTTATAGTTCTGTTATAACTTAAGTATTTTACTATTTTAGCTCAATTCACAAAGAGAAGAAAAATGTCTACAAAGTAAAATAAGGCTATTCTCAGAAAGTAAATTTTGCTAGAATAAAGGAAATTATAAATAGTATGCAGTGTTAAAGGGGGAGAGATCATGCGCTCAAAATATGTGGCTTATATCGGTTCTTATTCCTACACCGGTTCAGCAAAGGGGATTACTATCTGCGATGTGGATATGGAAAAGGGAAAATTCACCAAAAGAACGGAAATTGAAGTGAACAATTCTTCTTACGTTGCAGTATCCAGAGATCAGAAAACGCTCTATTCCATTGCGGATGAGGGGGTAATTGCTTTCCAAATTCTGGACAATGGAGGCTTAAGCAAGTTAAACACGAGAAATATTCGTGGTATGAGAGGCTGTCACCTGGCAGTAGATAAGAGTGGGCAGTATCTTATGGTTTCCGGTTACCATGACGGAAAAGCTACATTACTGGCCTTAAATCCGGACGGATCAGTGGGAAATATCATTGACGGCGTATATGATCAAGGTGTCGGATCTGTAGCGGAAAGAACCTTTCGCCCTCATGTTTCCTGTGCAAGAATGACGGATGACCAAAAGTATATTTTGATTGCCGATTTGGGAATCGACCAGGTAAAGATTTTCCGCTTTGATAAGGCGGATGGAAAGATGCGCCAGATTGATACACTTCGCTGTGAACTGCAATCCGGTCCAAGACATTTTCGTTTCTGCCCGGACAGGAAGTATCTCTACCTCTTATATGAACTGAAAAATGTAATCGATGTCTATGCCTTCCATGAAGAGGAGGGAGGAGATGAGGTTTCTATAGAGAAAATTCAGACCATTTCCACCTTTAAAGAAAAGGACAGAGACCCCTTAATTGCAGCTTGTCAGATGCGTTTCTCTCCGGACAAAGATGCTACCCATCTTTTTGTGTCCAATGCCGGAATCAATACCATTTCTATTTATGACAGAGATGTTAAGACCGGTCTGCTTACTATGAAGGGGAGCTTGCCTATCGGAGGAGATTATCCGAAGGATTTCTGTATTTCCCGGATGAAAAGCATATTGCCGTTGCAAATAACGAAAGCGGTACGATTACGTTCTTAAATATTGATTATGAGCATGGGCTTCTGTCTATGTGTGCAAGAGAGCTGGAAATTGATGAGCCAAACAGTATTTGTATGGTGAAACTCTAAGTAAAGTAATTATGTAGGAAGTTAACTATGTAAGAAGCTATTTAAAGTAAAGTGGCTATGTAAGAAGCTACTTAGTAAAGTGGAGTGGCTGTGTAAGAAGCTACTTAATAAGGCGGCTATGTAAGAACTTACTTAAAGTAGCTATATAAGGAGTGGTATGGGCGGAAGTATTTTTGGAAAGCTTTTCCGTATCAGTAGTTTCGGAGAGTCGCACGGGAAGGCTCTGGGAGTGGTTGTGGACGGGTGCCCGGCAGGGCTTCCTCTTTCTGAGGAGGATATTCAACCGTATCTGGAACGAAGAAGGCCGGGGAAAAATTTGAAAACGACCCAGAGAAAAGAGGGGGATCGGGTGGAAATCCTCTCCGGTGTCTTTCAGGGTTTAACTACGGGAACTCCGATTGCACTAATGGTACGAAATGAAGACCAACGTTCAAAGGACTATGACAGCGTTTCTGAAGCTTTCAGACCGGGACACGCAGATTACGGTTTTTTCAGCAAATACGGACTTCGAGATTATCGCGGAGGCGGGCGCTCTTCCGGAAGAGAAACGCTTGCAAGAGTGGCTGCCGGAGCGATTGCGAAGAAAATATTGCAGGAACTTCAGGTTGAAGTGGATGCCAAGGTGATAGAACTTGCCGGAATCTCCCTTTCCACTCCGGAGGGGCGGGAAGAAGCGGATGCACGAATTCTGAAATTAAGAGAAGAAGGTGACTCTGCAGGGGGAGTTGTGGAGTGCAGAGTCCGGGGGCTCGTTCCCGGAATCGGGGAACCGGTTTTCGATAAGCTCGATGCCCGCCTTGCGGAGGGCATCATGTCCATTGGAGCTGTAAAAGCGGTGGAAATCGGTGACGGAGTTGCAGTTACAAAGGTACTGGGTTCGGAAAACAATGATGCTTTTTTTGCGGAGGGGGACGGAAAAAGATATAGCAGTAGATCAGATGGAAACAGCTGTAGTGAAAGAAGATGAAGCAGAAGCGGATTATTCTTTAGGGGATAATTCGTTAAGTCTTAAGAAGAAAACAAATCATAGTGGTGGAATCCTCGGTGGAATGAGCGACGGATCAGAGCTTATTCTCAGGGCATGCTTTAAGCCCACCCCCTCTATCGGTAAGCTGCAAAATACAGTAAAGGAAAATGGGGAAGCGACAGCTATAAAGATAATGGGACGGCATGATCCGACAGTGGTGGAGCGTGCAGCGGTGGTAGTGGAAGCCATGACGGAAATCGTGATTTTGGACTGTCTGTTGGAAAATATGAGTGCAAGAATAGAGAATATAAAAAAAGTATACCGGAAAGGATAAAATGAAGGATACGAGAATAAAAAAGGGCATTCATGTCGAAGGATATGTAATAGAGTATGAAAAACTTAACGCAGGGTAACAAGTTTATAGTAGGGCAACAAGTTTAACGTAGGGCAACAAGTTTATAGTAGGGTAACAAGTTTATAGTAGGGTAAAAAGTTTATAGTAGGGTAATAAGCTGAAAAAGGAGTAGTGCTATGGACATTCATGCAAGTGTTACCGCAGTTTTACTTTTCATTTTGGCAGTTTTGGGTTTTGTTTTCCTTTTCTTTTTCGTTGGTGATTTACGGAAGAACAGAGAGAATATGGAAAAAGAAACAAGTTTTTTTCTGGGCGGTCTGATTTCTTTTGTTATCAATTTTTTTGATGTCTTCGGAATTGGTAATTTTGCACCGGGTGCTTCGCTCTTTAAGGGGCTAAAGCAAACGGATGACCGCTTGATTCCCGGCACCTTAAATGTCGCCTGTACCATTCCGGTCATTGCAGAAGCCTTTTTGTTTATTCACGGAGTAAGAGTGGAACCCCTTACCTTGGTGAGTATGATTGTGTCTGCCATGGTCGGGGCATGGGTTGGAGCAGGGTTCATTTCCAGACTTTCTAAGGAAAAGATTCAGCTGGTTATGGGAGTCGCCATGACCTTGATCGCTTTTGTCATTATCGCACAGGTGACAAAGCTTGTACCGGTTGACGGAACTGCGATCGGGCTTCATGGAGTAAAGCTCTTTATTGCGGTTTTGGGAAACTTTATTCTGGGTGCAATCATGACTGCCGGAGTTGGCTTATATGCTCCCTGTTTGGCACTTGTCTGTCTTCTGGGGATGAATGTTTCCGTTGCCTTTCCCATCATGATGGGAGCGTGTGCCTATCTTATGCCGGTAGCTTCTATCCGTTTTATTAAGCAAAACAGCTATAACCGAAAGCTGGCGCTTGGGGGAAATATCTTTGGAACAATTGCCGTAATCCTGGCTTTTCGAGTTTACCTTATGATTAGTAAGGATTTACCCTCGAATGTATTAAAAATCATTGTAATCTGTGTGATGTTCTATACCGCATTTTCCATGTTTTACTCTCTTTATAAGGAAAAGAAGAAATAGCATAGCGAAATTAAGCATTGTGCAGTAGAATAGATAAGTGTAAGTAAAATGATGTAAAGACAGAGGCTGATACCGGCTTTGTCTTTTTTACCATGAAAGAAGAGGATGAGGATGAAGTTTACTAAGAGTATTCATGCTGTAGATTCTCATACAGCAGGAGAGTCAACCAGAGTAGTAGTAGGGGGTATCCCCAAGATTCCGGGGAAGACCATGCCGGAGAAAAAAGAGTGGTTAGAGAACAATATGGACTATTTGAGAACCGCTATTATGTTGGAGCCGAGAGGTCACAACGATATGTTTGGCTCCATTTTGATGCAGCCGACTGTGGATGAGGCGGATTTCGGTATCATTTTTATGGATGGCGGCGGATACCTCAATATGTGCGGGCATGGCACTATCGGTGCAATGACGGTTGCGGTAGAAACCGGCATGGTGGAGGTTACGGAGCCGGTTACGAAAATTGTTCAGGAGGCACCTGCAGGAATCATTCTTGGTCATGTGCAGGTTGAAAATGGAAAAGCAAAGAAAGTTAGCTTCCAAAATGTTCCCGCTTTCCTCTATAAAAAGGACCAAGAGGTAGAGCTTCCGGGACATGGAAAGATTAAGTTTGACATTTCCTTTGGCGGATCTTTCTTTGCGATTGTTAAGGCAGACCAGGTAGGACTGGAGATCAAGCCGGAAAATGCTGCCGCGTTACAGGTACTGGGCATTCAGCTTAGAGACATTATCAATAAGGAAATTCCTGTACAGCATCCTACGCTTTCTCATATTCACAGCGTGGACTTGGTGGAGTGGTGGTCGGAGACGGAAACCAAGGATGCAACTTTAAAGAACTGCGTGGTTTTCGGACAGGGACAGGTAGACCGTTCTCCCTGCGGAACCGGAACCTGCGCAAAGATGGCAACATTATTTGCTAAGGGAGAACTGAAGGTTGGAGAGAAGTTCTATTATGAGTCCATCCTCGGCACGATTTTTGAGGGAGAGATTCTTGGTACGACCAAGGTGGGAGACTATGATGCCGTGATTCCGCAGATTACAGGTTCAGCTTATATTACCGGATTTAATCACTTTGTGATTGATGAGGAAGATCCTGTAAAATACGGCTTTGTTTTGAAATAAAATGAGCTGTCGTCTGCTTTACAGAAGGACACTCCATGAATACAGACTAGCGGACTAACCTAGCGAGGAAAGGCAGTATGGGAGAACAACTTACTAGAGCTAGCAGCGAAAAGAGTGCAAGAAGAGAAAAATTTATTTTTCTCTTCTTGTTTTGCTGTTCTCTTCTTTGGGCTTTTTTCTTTTTTTTCAATAGCGGAAATGCGGAAAGGCTAATGGAAAGGAAAAATCTTCTTGCTTTATCTGAAGTGGGACTGCTTCTTCTTTACATTTTCGGGATTCTTTTTTTTCGGAAGAAAATTCTGACAAGCAAAAGAAATTATTTGCTTTGCCTTTCCTTTCCACTCCTTCTTTCCGCATATCTTCATCGCTTTCTTCTTCCTTTGGGGATTTCTTTTTTCTATTTCTGCCTTTTGGCATCGGTGTTCGGCTTTCTGCTTTCCGGAAAAGCAAGTCTTTTTCTAAAGAAAATGCGAGCTCTTATCTGCAATCTGTCTTGTAAAACAGAGCTTTTCTTTGTTCTTCCCTTCTTGTTTATACAGATGAATCGCAGCAATATTGCTTTGGACTATGATTCACTTCGCTATGGACTAAGAAGTGAGTACATTCTTTTTTCTGCAGCGGATAGCTTAGATACGGGGATTCGTTCCTTAAGCACCGGGGCTTATTCACTGAGTGCAGGTGTCCTGCCCGCTCTACAAGGCTTTTTCAGCTCGCATGGTCTACTCAATGCTGTCTATAGTTATCCCAAGGGTTTAGAGCTTATTACTGCTCCGCTATCTTTTTTACCGGGATACGGTTTTCTTCTTGCGTTCCAACTTTGGGTTTACTTTGCTATAGGACTCGTTTTATGGCTGATGCTCCAAAAAATCAACCCAAAAGGAGGGATGATGCCGATTCTTCTGTTTTTCTTATTTTCCTCAATCGGAAATATGGCAATCACCATGAAAACGGATAATATTACACTGCTTCTTCAGCTTTTGAGCTTGTATTTTTACAGTAAGGGAGAGAGAAAAAATAGTCTTTCCATGCTGATTTTCACATATAGCTTTAAGCCAACTGCCGTGGTTTTCAGCACCTTGATTTTAATCGGATTATTTTTGGATAGTATCTTAAATGGAACAATAAAGAATTTCTTCTATGAAGAGAAGACTGTCAAAGAGGAGACTGTCAAAGAGAAGACTGAAAAACAAGAAATTAAAAAACAAGAAGTTAAAAAACAAGAAATTGAAAAAGCAGAAATGCTATGTCTTTTGGGAAGCCGAAAAGAAGGTTCTACGGCTTTACTTCTTGCCTCGTTGCTTTTTACTTTTATCATTACTCTTCGTACACTTCTGATTACAGGGCTTCCCTTTTCGACTACTTTTACCGGTATATTTCAAGCGATGGGATTTTCCGTGAAATGGCCTTTTAACCTGGATGCCCATGTGGATTATAGCGGAGAAAAAACAGGGATGGAGGTCTTTCTTTCTTTTATAAAAAGAGTCTTTTTCTTTCTCTTTTATCCCGTTGGAAAGGATATGGAACACGTCAGCATCGCATGGAGCGGAGTCGCATTTCCGGCTATTCTTTTTCTGGCTTTTAGAAATGCCTTTCGCGGTATTTTTTCAAGAGGAAGTGAGGCGATTCAGAGTAAGAGAAGGGAATCTAATTCGACTGAGGGAGATTCTTTTTTGAAAAAAAATAAATCGATTAAAGAGCGGAATGGCTCGTATTTGCGGATTGTCTTTTTCTTAATCGGGTTTTTCTCTCTCCTCAGTTTTTTGATGCTTTGGCAGATTGATGGAAATTACTATATTTTGTGGGAGTGCCTGACACTTTTACTGGCGGCTTCTTCTCCTTTATGGAGTGAAAGGCAGAGTTCTCTCTTAGGCTCTAATCTTAAAGATGGTGAAAGCTATACTTCTCTACGGCGGTTTGATCTTATTAAGGGAATTTTCCCCTTACTTTATCTTGCATCCATTTTGATTACGCTTGTGACTTCTTGGGTAGGAGCAGTAGGCTTTACGCCGATTGATTTGGTAAATAAGGGCTACTATGACCATTTTGCTGTGGAAATGGAGAAGCAGGCGGAGCGGGGAAGTCTTCCTCTTTTTCTGAAAATGACAGAGGAGCCGAATAATCACGTGCTTGCTGTTTCGAATACTCCGGATTGCTATCGGATTCCTTGTATTTTGGAGAGCATTACCGATGTGGAGGGTTCAGGAGGAAGTCCCGGACTTTACGACGATCCGCTTTACTTTGCCTGGTTTCTAAAATGGTCTAAGACCGACTACATTTATATCGAAAAATCCTTTTTGGAAGAAGAAACTGAACAAAGAGCAAAGGACATGCTTCGAAAAATGGCGGAGCTGGGAATCATGATAGAACCGGAATTTGCAGATTTAACAAAATCGCAAGATAGTTTTCCGGAATACCTGCTTGTGAAAGTGAATCAGCCTCGCTTAGAATATGCGTGGAAAGAAGAAGCCTATCCTAAACTAACGGGAGCGGAAAAGCAGGATTCGGAGAAGGTTCGTGCGTGGATAGATAGTGAAGTGATAATGAAGAGATAATGAAATGATAATGAAGAGTAATGAAATGATAGTGAAGTGATAATGAAGCAATAAATGGAGTGAATGTGGGGAAAATGAGTCATTTAAAGGAAAAAGACAGCTTGTTGGGACAGGAGAGCATGCAGTTTGCTGCAGAAGAAAGGAAAACAAAGGGAAAGATTTTTAACTTTCTTTTCCTCTTCTTTAGTTTTATCTTCTTGATAGCCTTTGCCTTTTATGTGAATCGGCATATTCATATTAAAGCCCTGTATATGGATGATCTATATCTCTTTTCCTTTTTCCGGGAGCAGGATTTCTTTACCTTTAGCTTTCCGATAGGAGAGGCAGTGCGATTCCGCCCCGTTTACTGGGCTCTAAGCTATATTGAAATGGTTTTTGTGGGGAACGATCCCAACCGCTACTGGTATTTCAATGTGGTATTGAATGGGCTTTTGGCTTGCTTTCTTTGCTATTTTTCCTGGGTGCTTTCGAAGGGAAAGAAAATCGTTTCTCTCTCTTTGGGGATTATTTTTCTCTCTGCTCACTTTGCCTACTATCAGATTGCACAGGCCTTGGGGATTTTGGAGACATTGGCGCTGGGATTCTCCCTGCTTACCCTTTATTTCCTTTTCTTGCAACTCAATGAAGAGAAGTATTTTGTGCGAAACCTTGTGTTTTCTCATGTTTTTTTCTTCTTACTTGTCTTTACGCATGAACGCTATATCGCCTTGCTTCCGCTCTTCTATGTTCCGCTGCTTTTTAGGGGGAGAGCAGGGGAAGCGAAAAAGGAGAGGGGTTTGACAAAGGGGGAAAAAAAGTTCCTTCTTTCTTCCCTTATTCTTTTTCTTCTTCCTCTTGCCCAAGCTTTTCTTTTTTATGCTATCCGTAAGTTTGCCATTGGTTCTTTCATTCCTAAGGGGACGGGAGGCACGGAAGTTACGGAAAGCTTTAAACTTACCGATGCCCTCCAAAATGCCTTCGCGCAAGTTTACTATATCTTCGGTTTTCAGAAAGGACCGGAACATTTAAACGGAATCCCTGGGAAAATGTAGCCGAAAATATTCGAAAGTTGGTTTATGCCTCCATTGTCGTACTGGGGATTACGGTGTTTTTATGCTTGATTTTTGCGCTCATTCGTATTTTCAAAACGGATAAAAGCATAGGAGAAAGCAGAGAAAGTAGCATAGGAAAGAGTACAGAAAGCGGTACAGGAAATCACTCGGTAAAGACCACGGCAAATAATGCAGCAAATGATGTTGCAAACGATGCAACAAACAAGTCGGCAAGCAACTTTAAAAAAGAGCAAATGCGTGTGAAACCGGCCCGACTGCGGACTTTTATCGGAAACAATCTCTTATTTCTCATTTTTATTGCGATGTGTATCGGCTCTTCTTCCGTAACCATTCGTGTGGAAATGCGCTGGGTCTATGTGAGTTTTGCGGCCTCTCTCCTCTATTTTTCCTATTTACTGGGAGTGAGCAGATTGCCACTTGGCACAATTTTCTGCCTGGCTTTTATTTGCCTGCGTCTTCCCGTGGAGCGCTACTATCGTTCTTATTTTCCGCAAATCTATTTCTGGGAGGATCAGGATAGGATGAATTCCTTGGCAGAGCAGACCATAGAAAAGTACGGACGAGACTATGTTTTGGGTAAGCAGGTCTATATTCTGGAAAACAGCTATAAGATGAGTAAGTTTTACGGAGATACTTTCTTTCAGGTCTTTGATGAGGATTTCAGCGGACATGGCACGAAAATTCATTTCTTCAAGGATTTTAGGGAGCTTCCGTCGGAAGCAAATTCCTCTAACAGTATTGTTTTAAAGGAAGTGCCGGAGGAAAGAGGCTATAAGGATATTACCCAGGAGGTATTTCCAAACCTCTGATGTTAGAAGATTCTCCGGATCGGAGAAAGGATAAATCTGATTTTTGAAATATAGAAGTGGAAAAATAGATTCACACCAAAAGAATATAAAATAAAAGGACATAATTTTGCTGAGAAAGGAAGTGAGAGTATGGCAGGGCATGAGGGAAAAAACAGAAATATACCGGTGGCCGGGTCAGAAGTTCCTACGGCATCGACTTCAGGCGTAAAAGCTTCCGGAGAGCAAGTTCCCTTAGGACAAGCTTTCGATACACAGGCTTTGGACAAGCACGGGATTTCCAAAAGAAAAGGACGACAGCTCCCTGTTGCTTCATTACTCCTTTCTTTCCTCATGGCGCTTGCCATTCTCTTTTATGTTCTTCTAAGCACTACGGATGTTTTGTATTCTGACTATATCCGGCTGGTAAATTCCTACTTGGGAAAGCCCTTTCAGCTTGGGGATTTACTGCAAAAGGATATTTTAACCAGAATACCCTTGACCTATTTCTTTAGGGAAATAAACCGTCATTCTTTTGGTTATACCCTGATTTTTGACCGGGCACTTGGGGTATTGGGACTATTCTTAGCCAGCAAACCCTTACTGCTTTTTATGAGAAAAAAACAGCTGCCCTTTTTGCAGCAGCTTCTGTTTTTGATTCTTTTTTACAGCTTAAATAAGTGGGAAATGCTTTTAAACGGCTCGGGATATATTCATTTTCTGGCCTTTTCAGTATTTTATGACTATTTCTATGCTTTGGATCAGGCCTTCAGCAAGAAAAGCTCCTTGCTTGTTTTATCGAGTTATCCGCCATTTATTTTACTGGTGGCAGGCCCCTACTGCTTGGCGGTATTCCTTTCCTGCTTTGCTCTGTTCTTCTTCCTGGTTTTGGGGAAGAAGCTCTGGGATAGGAAGGGGACGATTCTTCTCCTTATTTCCAATGGACTTTGTCTCTTTCTGTATCTTCTCAGCAATCACTATGCGGTGTATGAATATGCCGGAGCGGAAAGCATTTCCCTAAGGGAAGTACTGCAAAATCATCTACTATTTGTGGTGAAATTTATCTTTTACGGCTTTTCCTCTATGCTTGTTTCCGGGGAAAATCTGGAGAAGCTTCTTAGGGACGGAGCGATACAGGGAAAAGGGATTGTTCTGATTGGCGCATTTGTACTTTTCTTTTATATTTTTATGACCCTCTTGTATATTTGGAGGTTTTTTGTATCTTCCGGAAATGGAGGAGGGCAGGTATTTGCCGGGAAGGGAAAGGAAGGTCTTTCTTCGGAGCAGGGGCAAGAAGAAGCTAAAAATCAGATAGGAAAAAGTTCTATGGCAGCAGAAAATAGTGGAGAGCCTTTCTACTTCGGTTTACTGCCGGGACTACTGCTTCTTCACGGCTTAGCCAGTCATGCTCTGGTTTCCTCACTCGCTATATGTTTTTAAAGGAAAGCTATGCTTTTCAAAGCCGTTATGCCCTGCAATACCAAAGTGCTTTATTGGGAGCATTTTTGCTCTTGTTCTTATGGAAAAATGGGAACCGAGCAAGTTTGGTACAGAAAGCAAGAACAGCACAGGGCAGACTTGCCTTTTGCCTCCTGTTTAGTGGAATCTTCCTTTTTGGAACCCTGTGGACAGACAGCAGTGAATGGGGAAAATCCATGTATAGAAGGGAACATTATGAGCGTATGTGGATCTATTCCCATGACCTTTCCGCCTATTCCGATGAGGAACTGGAAGATGTTTTTGAGTATCGTCATGGCGGAGAACGAATTCGAAAGGCCTTTGCCATCTGGGAGCAGGTGAAAAAGGACTGGAGAGAAAGAAGGTAAGGAAGCTAAGCTCCAACGGTAGATGCAATAGCTTTCATTGGGCAGATAGATAAGGCCCTACAAGAGCAGATAGAGAAGTTCCTGTCCCGCATTGACAGAAAACTGCAGGATAGGTAAAATAAGAGAGTTCCATTGTTCCCTTAGTTAAATGGATATAACAAGCGCCTCCTAAGCACTAGTTGTGGGTTCGATTCCCGCAGGGAACATCCATTTCTTGCAGCAATGATTAGCATTATTCATTGCTGCAATTTTTATTCATAATGAGTATCGCTCGCAAAGCGTGCAGTATTTCATAGACTGCTGTTTAGAATATTTGGAAAGAAGGCGTAAAGTGCAGCACAAGAATATAAAGAAAGAATGCGAAGAGCTATGGGCCAAAAATAAATATTATGTGCTGAGCAAATCGCATAAGGTATATCTGGATATCAGAGAGTATTTGAAAGAAAAGGAAGTGGATATTGCATATCTACAGGAAAAAATACAAAGTGCAAAGGACATAAAAGAGAGTAAAAAAGATTTTCATAATGCCATTCTACATGTATGGGGATATTTCAAAAAAGAAGCAAATGAAACGGAAAAACAAGGTTTATTCGATATTTTAGAGGAATATATGGAAGGGAAAAAGAATCAGGAATCTGTGATTCAATATCTTAACGCTTTACTAAAGAGATATCCCAATGAATATTTACAAGAATCCACTTTCTTAAGAGGAGAACAAGATGAGATTATGGCATGAATAAAGGATAGAACGCCCAATTTACAAAGAGCATAATGCAGAATATCTGATGGAATGTATAGAAAACTTGCAAAAGAAAGGTATAAAATTAGAACTGTAAAGGAGGATTACTATGTTGGAAGTAGGAACAAAGGCACCGGATTTTACATTGCCGGATCAGAACGGAAATATGCACTCTCTGTCAGACTACAGAGGAAAGAAGGTCATTTTATATTTTTATCCGAAGGACAATACCCCGGGCTGCACGAAGCAGGCCTGCGGCTTTGCGGAGAGATATCCGCAGTTCATAGAGAAGGGGGCTGTGGTTCTCGGAATCAGTAAGGACAGCGTAGCATCGCATAAGAAGTTTGAAGAAATACGGCCTGCCCTTTACGATTCTTTCCGATCCGGAACTTGTGGCAATCCAGGCCTATGATGTATGGCAGGAGAAAAAGAACTACGGTAAGACCTATATGGGTGTGGTTCGTACCACATATTTGATTGATGAAGAGGGAAAGATTGCTAAAGCCTTTGACAAGGTGAAGGCGGCTGACAATCCTGAACAGATGCTGGGAGAACTTGGCTGATATGCGAATCATTCTTTCCCCTGCAAAAAAGATGCAGCACGATGAAAATGGACCGGCTTACCGGGATTTGCCCATTTTTCTTTCCGATGCTGAGAAAATCAAGGATAGTCTGAAAGAAAAATCCTTTTCGGAACTAAAGGCACTTTGGGCCTGTAATGAGAAGATTACCGAGCAAAATATAGAGCGTCTTTCGTCGATGGATTTAAGAGAAAAACTCACATCGGCGATTCTTTCCTATGATGGCATTGCCTATCAATATATGGCTCCAACTGTTTTTGAGACGGAGATGCTCAGCTATGTGCAGGAACATCTTCGAATTCTTTCCGGCTTTTACGGTATTGTAAGGCCAATGGACGGGGTTACGCCGTATCGCCTAGAGATGCAGGCAAAGCTCGAGATTGACGGTGCGAAAAATCTCTATGAATACTGGGGGGACAGGCTTTACAAGGAAGTCCGGGACAGTAGCGGAATCATCATCAATTTGGCTTCAAAAGAGTATTCAAAATGTATAGAAAAGTATTTGCAGCCGGGTGACCGCTATATCAGCTGCAATTTTTTTGAAGAGCAAGAGGGGAAGCTTGTACAAAAGGGAGTGTACTGTAAGATGGCACGCGGAGAGATGGTGCGTTTTATGGCGGAAAACCGCATCGAAGAGCCGGAGGGCATCAAGCAGTTCTCCGTCATGGGATATCGCTTTTCCAAAGAACTTTCTTCGGAAAAGGAATATATTTTTGTGAGAATTAAAGAGCTGTACGAGGCATAATTTATGCCTTGTACAGCTCTTTTGCATTCATAACGAGTATCGTGCGTAAAACTGCGATATCTCGTTTTGGAGAAAAGCATATTCTGCGGAAGACTTATCCTTTAGGATGAGGCTCTTAGCATAGATTCCAAAAGGAGCAAGGGGAGATTTTTTTATGAAAGCGGAGATTGTATTGTCTAAGTAGAAAGGATAGCTTTATAGCGGGTGGTCAGACTACCACCAAGCTTTCTGATTTGTCCCCGGTCTACCATTGTTCTCAGAATACGACCGGCAGTGGACTGGCTGACTTCCAATAGCTCTTGCACTTCTTTTCTTGTGATTTCTTTCTGCGTGGAAAGGGCTTGTAGGATTTGCTCTTCAGCAGATGGAAACGTAGCAGAGGGTGCTACGGAAGAGGAATCTACAGAATAGTAGACACTATCCTCTTTTACGATTTGTCCTGCATTGGTATTGGGAAGGACGATTTTAAAGGCATTATTGCTACAGATGATGGAGGGCTGCTTCCCTTTTCCGAAGTAACTGTCCATAATCTTTTTTATGCCGGTTCCATAGGCTTCTATTAATTGCAAACGATAGAATACATCGGCAAGATGGGGATTTCGACAAACGGAAATCCCTAACTTGATATCCGCAAGTTCCAATCCGGTGGGTAGACCACCGAGGGTAACAAACTCCATGCAATGCGGATAAATACTGATAAGGGTAGCGGCATGGATGGAGTAATCCCGATGGACAAGAGAGTTGAGAAGTGCTTCCCGGACTGCCACTTCCGGATAGTCTCTATTATCAATACGCAGTAGCTTATGAAAGCTTGCATGGACTTGATTATGGAAGTCGATATAGTCATATACATCATGAAGCTGTTGCATAAGGGAACCGGAAAATTCTCTTCGGTCTTTAAAGATATTTTGTGTATTCCCCTCAAAAACGGCTACCTTAATGGAATAGGGGCATTGATCGGATAGCAGCAATCCAAGATTTGTGTAAAGCTTGTCGGTGGACTGTATGTGGAGCGTTTGCATTTGTGCCTGTGCGAAAGGAATCTTACGAGTTTTAAATTCTTGCTTTAGTGCATCGAAACTTAAGGCTTGATTTATGGAACGCATATCTTCAAAACTGTCACCGTCCGATTCTTTAATCATTTGTCGGATGGCTGTATCACTGGCGGGGACAGAAGAATACCCTTGTCTTACATAGACTCCTTCAGGACGAAGGCCTTTTTTGGATAAATAGTATGGGCGATTGATTCCCCTTTGGATATGAATGGCAATGATGGATTTTCCCTCGTATTCCAGCGCTTCATAATGAATAAACATGGTGATGTCCGGTTTAATACCATCCCGTACCATGTTGGAAATTTGTAGAGTAGAGGCGTCTATGTCCTCTAATCCCAAGATTTCCCCGTGATCAGAAACCCCCACATAGATGGTGCCTCCATTACAGTTGGCAAAAGCAAGAATTTCTTTCTTGATATCCTCCTGCACGATTGATTTTAGCTCAACTTTTTCCGTTTCTTGAAAAGTCATTTTCTCCCCTTCCGAATTTCTTTAGAGTTTCTACTATTCTTGTCCATTTGCTCCATTTTTATTGACTTCCAAACATTTCAAGAATTTCAATTCTTTCTAACTGTTTTAATCATTCTAATCATTCTAATCATTCTTGTCAATAAAATGAGGAGAACTGCTTAAAGCGGTATAGGACAGTATGGGAGTATTTCAAAGTAAGAAAAGAAAAAAACAGTTGACAAAGGAAGAAAACAGCTATAAAGTGAATGTATCAGATACAAATACATATAAATCGGGATATAGAGGAGCAGAAAATGAACAGCACAATAAATACAATTAAGAACAGAGTCAGCGTCAGAACTTATCAGAGGGAAGAGCTTTCCATAGTAGAAAATGTAGAATATATCGCAACGTACCAATTGGAGGACTAAGATGGATACCAAATTTTCTTCGGCAATTCATTCCCTGATTATGATATCCGAGTCGGAAATGCCGGTGAATTCGGAGCAAATCGCGAACAGCGTGGGAACCAATGCCAGTTATATTAGGAAGTTAACCACAAGGCTCAGTAAGGCAGGAATCATTGAAGGGCGTAAGGGAATTAGCGGATTTCGTCTGCTAAAGCCGGCAAGGGAGATTTCCTTACTGGAGATTTATAAAAGCATTATGGAAGTGGAGCAAGTCCATATCTTTGATATTCACCAAAACCCCAATGATGAATGTATTGTGGGCAGGAGTATTAAGCCCACCTTAGAGGGGATGTTCAGGAGCATGGAAAAACAAATGGAAGCGGAACTTGCCGGTATGAGTCTGGAAGATTGTATGAATGCCATGAAAAAAGAGTTAAAAGAAAAAGAGTTAAAAGAGAAAGAGTAGGGGAAAGCAAATGAAAGCAGCGGTTTTAACACAATATGATAAGAATGGAAGAAAACTGGAGATACAAGAGCTGGAAAAGCCAAGTCCAAGGGAAAAGGAAGTCTTGGTTAAGGTTTTTACCGCAGCAGTAAATCCCTTAGACAATATGATTGTTCGGGGAGAGGTCAAGCTGATTGTGCCTTATAGCTTGCCTTTGATTATGGGAAATGAATTTGCGGGACAGGTGGAAGCCGTAGGTTCCGCCGTAAAGCGTTTCAAGGTAGGGGACCGGGTATACGGTAGAATGCCCCTTTCCAAAATCGGTGCCTTTGCGGAGTATGCAGCGGTAGAGGAAGGGGCTTTGGCTCCTATTCCGGATTACCTTTCCTATGATGAGGCGGCAACCGTGCCTTTAACCGCCTTAACCGCTATGCAGGCCTTTGAAATCATGCAGCCTAAGGCCGGAGAATCCGTCTTTATATCTGGCGGAACAGGAAGCCTTGGAGCCATGGCCATTCCCATTGCGAAAAGCCTTGGCCTTACCGTCTATACCAACGGCAGTGCCGATAATGCGGAACGGGTTGAGAAGCTGGGTGTTAACCGCTTTATTGACTACAAAAAGGAAAATTATGCCGATGTTTTAAAGGATGTGGATTATGTATTGGATACTCTTGGAGATCGTGAACTTCCCAATGAATTTAAAGTATTAAAGAAGGGAGGAAGCCTTGTGTCCTTAAGAGGGCTTCCCAACGGGAGATTTGCGAAAAGAGCAGGTCTGTCCTTCCTAAAACAGCTCCTTTTCGGATTTGCCGGAAGGAAGTATGATAAGATGGCGGAGGCAAAGGGGCAGAGCTATGATTTCCTTTTTGTCCATGAGGACGGAGCACAACTGGAAAAGATTGGAAAGCTCTTTTCTCCGGAGAGGCCCTTGGAAACCTCGGTGGATACGGCATTTTCCTTAGAAGAGGTTAATGAAGCCTTAGACAAAGTAAAGCAGGGGAAATCGAAGGGGAAAACGATTCTTAAGATTACGGAGGGGTAAAGCCATGTTTGAACAAGGGATTACTGCTCTACAAAGGATTATAGACGAGAGCGCTAATATCGTCTTTTTTGGCGGAGCCGGAGTTTCCACGGAGAGTGGAATACCGGATTTTCGAAGTGAGGATGGGCTATATCATACAAAATACAGCTATCCGCCGGAGCGAATTCTCAGTCATAGCTTTTTTCTACAATATCCGGAGATTTTTTATCAGTTTTACAAAGAGAAGATGCTATATCTCGATGCACCCGCTAACTCGGCACATAAGAAGCTTGCCGAGCTGGAAGAAGCGGGAAAGCTAAAGGCGGTAGTCACGCAAAACATTGACGGTTTGCATCAAAAGGCAGGGAGTAAGGTTGTCTATGAGCTTCATGGAAGCATACATCGAAACTACTGCCTGCATTGTGGGAAGTTTTACTCTGCAGAGTTTATGCAAGAAGCGGAAGGCGTTCCAAAATGCTCCTGCGGTGGTGTAATCAAGCCGGATGTAGTCCTCTATGAAGAAAGCTTAGACGGTACGATGATTCAGGATACCATTACGGCTATTGCGCATGCGGATACGCTGATTATCGGCGGTACCTCTCTTGTAGTTTATCCTGCAGCAGGTTTTATTGATTACTTTCGGGGAAAACATCTAGTGCTTATTAACAAAGCGGAGACAGGTAAAACGGTAAGGGCTGATTTAATCATCCATGCCCCCATTGGAGAGGTACTTGGAAAAATACAATCATAAGCACCCGTCAATCGGGTGGTTTGCTCGGGGCTAAAAGCCTCTATTACCGGGTCGGCGTCTAAAGGCGCCGGCTTTCTTATATTGAAGTGAATTATCGTCGATAAAAATATGTCAAAGTATATTCAAATCTGAAGTAAATTTTTTGAAAATGAATAAGAACGTGATTTGCATTTTGGGGAGGACGATACGAAATGAAAAAGGATAGCAACGCCACAAGAATCTCCTTATGGAAGAGAATGAAGCTTAGTTCCAGAATGTCCGTGGCAATTGGATGCCTGAGCGTTCTGGTACTGGTAGGTTTGAGCTTTGCTATTATTTCCATGGGAAAAGTGGCCGTAAACAATGCCTTACAAGGGAATATGAATGACAAAATTCGACTTGGGATTGCAGATTTAGACAACTTGGTAACCCAAGCAGAAATTACGGCACATACCATTCGTGAAGGCATCGTCGGGATTTACGAACAAAACGACATGGCGGGGGGCGTTCCTGCTAATCCCTGGACAATTCAAGATGAAAACCATAATCACATAGAGCCTCAAAATATGGCAGGAACGATGTTCCGCTCCCGAGTAGTGGACGCGGTTATCCCTGCCAGCCGTTACAATGCGGAAACGACCTTATTGGATTCGATTTATTCGTCCATGACCACAAACGAGTCCTATGTGGGAATCGGTGTCTTTTTGGAGCCGGAGGCATTTTATCAGGGAATAGAAAATTATGCTCCCTATATGAGTAAGGCAGATGCAAAGAATAGGACCATCATGGTTTATCCCTATTCTATGTATGCAAATAAGGAATATTACTTGAAGGCGAAAGAAACCAGTGAGTTAAACCTGACCAATGCCTATGTGGATGACAGTGAAGAGGGAGGCTATGTTGTATCGGTTGTACTTCCCATTTTTTACAAAGAAGAGTTTAAAGGAGTAGTCATTATCGATATCAGCCTCTCTGTTTTTGAAATTATTGAACAGAAAGATGAGCGTTTCTCAACCTTGTTCAGTAGTGTCATTGATTCCAATGGGCGCTTTATGTACAGTATGAATAAGGATAGGCAAGGGAAGCTGTTAAGTGAAATACTTCCGGAAAAGAGTGCCTCTGCCCTGCAATCCTTCATGGACAAGAATACAGGTTTTAACACCTATATTAAAAATAACGAGGGAGATTTGGTACAGTTCCATGCGATTCCGATAGAAATGGAAGGAGTAAGCTGGTGGGTATCGGTTGAAGTTTCACAGAAGGAATTTACTCATGCCATTACTAAAATGATTATGCTGGCGGTTCCTATTTCCCTTTTAGGAATTCTTCTCTTAGTTGGATTCAGTTTCTTCTATATTCGCAGTTCTTTAAAGTCGTTAAAGCGTATTGCAAAGGTAGGAGACTATGTTGCGGAAGGAGATTTTTCCCATGAAATACACTATTCCTATCAGGATGAAATCGGTCAGATTGCAGAAAGTATGGCAAGAGTGGTAGAGAGAACCCGGAGTATCATTAAAGATTTACTTGGAAAGCTGGGAGAAATTGCAAAAGGTAACTTCTCTTTTGAATTTTGGAATACTGATTTATATAAGGGAGAATATGCTCCTCTCCTTAGTGGCTTATATGATATCTTGGATGATCTAAATGTGACTATGAGAGAAATTCATAGCAGTTCACAGCAAGTCAACGCGTCTGCGGAACAAGTTAGCGATTCCGCTCGTTCTCTATCTGACGGAGCAAACAAACAGGCTTCCTCTATTGAAAACCTGAGTACTACGATGAATGCTATCTCGGTTAAGATTGAAGAAACTGCGGAAATGGCCCAGCATGCATCAACTCTTTCGGGAGAAACCGGAAATGCGGTGGAGAACAGTAATGAAAAGATGAATGAAATGTCTAAAGCTATGCGTGATATTACTGAAAAATCACAAGAAATCAGCAAAATCATTAAGACGATTGATGATATAGCATTCCAAACCAATATTCTTTCTCTAAATGCGGCAATTGAAGCTGCTAGGGCAGGTGTTGCAGGAAAGGGCTTTGCTGTTGTTGCAGATGAGGTAGGAAACTTGGCACAGAAATCTGCCAAGGCGGCACAAATACGGCAAGCCTCATAGAAGAAACGATTGAAGCAGTCGATACAGGAGCCAAAATTACGGCGGAAACAGCCGAGTCGCTTTCCGTAGTGTCACAAAAAACAGAGAAAATCAATGAGATTATTTCTTCCATTTCTGCTACATCGGAAGATGAGGCAGAGGGCATTAAGCAGTTAAGCGGTGGATTGGAGCAAATTTCCTCTGTAGTACAGACCAATACCTCTACTGCAGAGGAGTCTGCAGCAGCGTCCGAAGAGTTATCCGGGCAATCGGAACGCCTGAATCGACTTTTGAATAAGTTCCGCTTAAAAGGAGAGCCGTACGACAGAACAGAGGGGAGCCTTCGGGAAGAATTCCGCAATATGTAATCGAAGAATAGGATAGACCAAAAATCAGCCTTGGAGATTTTCTTTCTCCGAGGCTGATTTTCTATTCTTAACAACCGGTACAGGCAAGGCCTGAGATTTTTAATAAGTTAAGTATGAAGGTTGTAGAAGTTAGAGCCTTCTATTTCTCTTTCTTCAAAGTAAATTTCGTCATTAAATTATTCAGGACTGCTGCCTGCCCGGAAAGCTCTTCGGAGGCCGCGGCACTTTCTTCGGCAGTTGCCGAGTTATTCTGTACGACAGAGGAAATCTGGTTCATACCGATATTAATCTGGCTGATGTTCTCCGCTTCGGATTCCGATGCAAAATTGATGTCCTTGATAATCTGACTAATCGTTTTGGTTCTTTCCGAGACATTTTGCAGGGAGACTGCAGTTTCTTCGGAAATCTTTGCACCTTTCGCAACGGCATCAATGGTCTCTTCAATCAATACTCCGGTATTCTGTGCCGCCTTGGCAGACTTCTGTGCTAAATTTCCGACCTCATCGGCTACAACGGCAAATCCTTTTCCTGCGGAGCCGGCTCTTGCGGCTTCAATTGCTGCATTTAAAGAAAGAATATTGGTCTGGAAAGCGATATCATCAATCGTTTTGATTATCTTACTGATCTCATTGGATTTCTCCGTGATATCCTGCATAGCTCGTGACAACTCATTCATCTTGTCGTTGCTTTCATGGACTGCATCTCCGGCATCCTTACTCATGGAGGAGGCTTTCTCCGCCATAACGGCTGTCTCTTTAATGGTATTGGAGATATCGTTCATGGTGGCACTCAGCTCTTCGATGGAGGAAGCCTGTTCGGACGCTCCCTGGGACAAAGTCTGGGAAGCGCTGCTGACTTGCTCTGCTCCGCTGTTAACCTCTTCTGCCGAAGTGGAAATTTCTGACACAGTCTTAGATAAATCATCGGTGATTTCTACAATAGAGTTCAGTAGCGGTTTATATGCCCCTTGGTAATATCCGTGCTTGTCCTCCAGGTCCATAGCGAAGTTTCCGTGCGAAAGTTCTGCTAACTTCTCTGATAAATCGGAAATAATAGAGCGGATTCGTCCGATGACACTTTGCATGGCCTGTATCAATTCTCCGATTTCGTCCTGATAGTGGTAGTTAATTTCAATATCAAAATCGCCTTCCGCCATTTTCTTTCCGGCATCTGCCACAATTTTTAAAGGCTTTAAGCTTTTCCTTATGATTACAACCAGGATAAGAGCTAGAACAATTACACATAAAACGCCGAAGAAGACGCCTAAAAATACCAGCCTGTCAACCTCTCTATCATAGTCGGTTTCTGTGATGGAAAGGCGAACCCACCATAACTTTCCGTGTAGATTAATGGGGCTATAGAATTCTCTGCGCTCTATTCCGAGCTCATTTGTGATTTTCCGGCTAAAGGCCTTTCTGCTATCAAAACCTTCCTGCAGTTTTTTCATTGCCCTTTCAGGAAGAATATCTTTCAAAAGTTTTCCGTCATATTCCGGTGTGTCGCTGTGGATGACACCATGACTATCCAATACATTGGTAAACATACTGGGGAAGCTGTCATCCTCTTTCCGAATGCTGTCCAATACGGCGGCATTCACATCGGTGATAATCGTTCCCTTGAATTCTCCATTTACAACAATCGGATTACTGAAGGTGATTTCACTGTGCGCCACGCCGTCTTCTTCTTCAACATAGAGGTCTGTAACATATTTTTCCTTGCTTTCCTTTACAGTTGCATAATAATCCTCATTGGAAATATCATCATACTGGAAGTTGGAAACGACCATATCTTCTTTACTGATTTGCGAGATATAAGGAGAATAATCCTGTACATTCGGAAGAAAGGCGTTTGGTTCAAAAAAGATACCTGCTCCAATTAACTGTTCGTTGCCCTGCAAGGTGGCATAAAGAGAATTTAAAATATAACTCTCCCCGATATATTGCCAATAGCTAATCTCTTTATTCACAATCTGACTTTTGAAGACCTGCGGCTCTATGGCTTCTGTGGACTTTGGAGTATCATAATCTCCATTTAAGACCTGCCAGGGATTATTGGGCTTGTCTCCTATTTTTTCTCCTTCTGACTGGGCATAGATGAGTTGCAGGCCATGTACGATATTATCGGATATGCCTTCCGCCTTGGTCATCACGGATTCAAAATCCGAACTCGCGGTACTTGCTTTATCATTCATATTGTCATCTATTCTTTTATCAATGGCAATTTCAAAGGAATGAATCAAAAAATATAAGAGTGCAGCCAAAATACCAAAGGTTAATACACCCAGGAAGATAGACATCCTGGTACCTAATTTCATTTTCTTTAAAAAAGAAATGCTTTTCCCGTTTCTTCTTTCTTTCATTGTCCCTTATTCCTCCTTGAAAGCGAACTTTTCTATCCCTAAAACCACCGAAATCATGGACCCGCAATGGCTTATCTCTATTACATCATCGGTCAAAAAAAGAAAAAAAATAAATCATACAGAGGATAAAAGAAAAGAAATTTTGAATTTTTCGCGCTATACTAATAAAGTTAAAACATTCTCGTGAAGAGTAGGATGAAGGAGGACGAAATGAAGAAAATCCGGAAAATGATGGTATTGTTGGGACTTTCAATCGGCATGATTGCCGCCTGTGGAAAGCAGGAAGAAAAAGGAAGTGCCGAAGCTGAGGGAACTTCCGTTGCAGTAAGTGAAGCGGGCACGGAGACATCTACAGAAAAGGCTACAGAGGAAGCAAAGGCGGAGAAGCCGGAGAAACAGGAAGTAGAAGGTACAGTCAGCAATACAGTAGATATGACAAAGTATGAAAAGGGGAAGAAAGTTCGTCTTTGGATTCCGCTTCCCCATGACAGCGAGTACCAGACTGTTGACGGCATTGAGTATGATGCAGGGAGTGCCTCCTCGGTTATCAGTGGAGATGATTGGGGGAATCAAATGCTTTATGTAGAGTGGGACGAAAATGCAGAGCCTGCAGATAGAGTCGTTACTATCCACTTTGATGTGAAGAGAGAAGAAGTCCTTCATCCGGAAATAAAAGAGGACGAGAGCGAAGTTTTCTCCGAGGAGATCAAGAAAAATCTGGAGCCGTCTAAGAATCTTCCTTTAAACGACCAAGTTAAGGCGAAGGCGATGGAAGTCACAGAGGGAAAGAGTACGGACTTGGAGAAAGCAAGAGCCATTTATGATTGGGTCATTGCCAACATGAACCGAAACGAAGAGGTAAAGGGTTGCGGAGAAGGGGATGTTTGTGCCCTTTTGGATACGACGATGTCCGGAAAGTGTACGGATATCAACTCTATGTTTGTGGCTCTTTGCCGTGCGTCCGGTATTCCGGCAAGAGAGCATTTCGGCATTCGTATCAATGCGGAGGATATTACCAAAAACCAGCATTGTTGGGCTGAGTTTTACGTAAAGGGAACGGGCTGGGTATCCGCAGATCCTGCAGATGTATTAAAGGCTGTTTTGAAGAACAATTGGAGTAAGGAACAGGAAGAAACAAAGGAAAAGCAGGAGTATTACTGGGGAAATCTTGATGCGGAAAGAATCATTCTTTCGGATGGCAGAGACCTGAAGTTGAATCCGG
The DNA here is from genome assembly GCA_916439225.1 of uncultured Oribacterium sp. Lineage (GTDB taxonomy): Bacteria > Bacillota > Clostridia > Lachnospirales > Lachnospiraceae > Oribacterium. The sequence continues at coordinate 654,241 of CAKAHF010000002.1, forward strand.
CTCAGGCAGGAGAAGTTTTAAATGACTTTGGCTATCCGTATGCGGAAGTGGACGGACAGAAGCTGGATAACTATACCCCGGACCAGTTTGTTTATTCTTACAGCTTCGTAAAAAAGAATGAATAGTGTATGAATTTGAAAAGGGAATACTCTCTGTATAGTCAGGGAGTTTTCCCTTCTTTCTTTTCCCGATTCAATCCTTCATTTTTTGCAAATAGGCAAATGTTTTTTTCCATGATATACTCTTAAAGAATTATGTAAATTTGTGGTTTCTATTTTTATATTGCACTGTAAGATGCCTATATGGACGTGATTTCCTGCAGTGCGATGAATGGATTTTAGATTTCCTGAAAAAAACAGATTAAGGACAGTAAAATGGAAAAGAAAATAAGTTTGAGAGAAATTATCGTTGTGGCATCCATGTTTTTTGGGATGCTTTTTGGTGCGGGAAATCTGATTTTTCCGGTTTCCATGGGACAGAAGGCAGGAATCGATATGGTCAGCGCCTGCTGGGGATTTTGCATCACCGGAGTGGGACTTCCACTTCTTTCCGTAGTGGCGATGTCTGTGAGCAAGACCTCGAGCTTGACGGATATGGCAAGGTTTGTGGGAAATGGCTTTGCTATTTTCTTTACAACCATCCTCTATCTTTGTATCGGACCTCTGTTTGCGATTCCAAGAACTGCTACCGTTCCTTTTCAGGTAGGTATTGTACCTTTCCTTCCGGAAGATAAAATTACGCTCGGCCTTTTTCTCTTCAGCGTATTCTTTTTTCTTGTTGCGTTGGTTTTATCCTTAAAGCCGGGAAAACTCTTGACCTATGTGGGGAAAGTCCTGAATCCGATTTTCCTTTTGTTTTTGGGCATCTTGCTGATTACGGCGATTCTCTTTCCGTTGGGAAAGCTTTCGACGCTTCCTGCAACTGCCGGATATGAAAAGGGAAGTTTTCTAAAAGGTCTTTTTGAGGGCTATAACACGATGGATGTCCTTGGGGCGCTTGCCTTCGGAAATGTCCTCATTCAAACCATTCAGGCTTTACTGCAGAAGTCTGAGAAAAATACGAAAACAAGAGACGCGATAGAACAAACGGAAAGCATAGAAAATGCGGAAACAATGGAAAGCATTGATCAGTCGGGAGCAAAAGGGAACTCTACCGTTTCCCTTATGACCGTTTTATCCGGCTCTATTGCAGCTTTGATGATGGTTGTGATTTACTTTGCCCTGACCTATGCCGGGGCGCAGAGTCGTATTGCCTTCTCTATTCAGGAAAATGGAGGCGATGTTCTGCACTCGATTTCCACCTATTATTTTCATGGCTTTGGCGGTATTTTAATCGGAATCATCATTTTCTTTTCTTGCTTAAAAACAGCAGTGGGGCTGATTACCTCCGCATCGATGGCTTTTGTGGAAATGTTTCCGAAGAGTCTTTCTTATAAGACCTATGTATGTATTTTTACGTTCTGCTCTTTTGCGATTTCGAATGTAGGCTTAAGCAAAATTATTTCCTATAGTGTGCCTGCTCTTTTCTTTATTTATCCGGTGAGTATAGTTCTTATCCTGCTCTGTCTCTTTGGGCGCTTTTTTGGCTATAAGAGAAGGGTCTTTAGGGCATGCATTTACCTGACGATTCCTTTTGCCCTTTGGATGCCTTGAAAATTCTTTTGGAGAGCGTATTGAAAGAATTTTCTTTTAGTAAAAATTTTCTTTCTGCACTGGCTCATCTTCCCCTGTTTTATCTGGGACTCACCTGGTTGCTCCCCTCGATAGCGGGCTTCATACTGGGACTCATTTTGTGCTATACTGACAAGGTTCCGGAGGGTGGTAAAAGATAGAAAACCATAGTGTAAAGAACCATAGTGTAAAGAACCATAGTGTATAGAACCATAGTGTATAGATAGAGGAGAAGTATCATGAAAGTGCTGATTTTAGCGGGGGGGCTGGGAACGAGGATTTCGGAAGAGTCGCATCTTAAGCCGAAGCCCATGATCGAAGTGGGGGAAATGCCGATTTTATGGCATATTATGAAGTATTATTCCTCTTATGGCTTTAATGAATTCATCATTCTGGCAGGCTATAAGCAATACGTGATTAAGGAGTATTTTGCAAACTACTTCCTGCACAATGCCGACATTACCTTTGACATGAAGAAAAACAGCATGGAGGTACATAACAGCGAGGCAGAGAACTGGAAAGTTACGGTGGTGGATACGGGACTCCATACTATGACCGGAGGACGAATCAAACGAGTAGAAAAATATCTGGAGAATGAGCCGTTTATGCTGACCTATGGGGATGGTGTTTCCAATGTGGACTTGAACGCTCTCCTTGATTTTCATAAGAAAAAGGGAAAGCCTGCTACGATTACGATGGTCAACCTTACACAGCAAAAGGGTGTATTGGATGTAGACACGGAGGGGAATATCCATTCTTTCCGGGAGAAGGAAGAAAAAGACGGAGCGGTTATCAATGGAGGATTCATGGTCTTGGAACCGGAGATTTTTTCCTATCTCGAAGGGGATGAAACGATTTTAGAGCAGAGTCCCATGCAGAGACTGGCTACGGAAGGAAAGCTCTCAGGCTATTATCATGACGGCTTTTGGCAGTGCATGGATACGCAGAGAGAAAAGAAGCTCTTAGAGGAGCTTTGGGCAAGTGGAAAGGCACCATGGAAGAGGTGGTAAGGATGAATTTTCAGGACTTAAAGGAATTTTATGCCGGAAAGCGGGTTTTTGTCACAGGGCATACCGGATTTAAGGGCTCCTGGCTCTGTCTGCTTCTGGAACTTCTGGGAGCCAAGGTTTATGGTTATGCACTGGAAGCGGAAGAAGAAAGCTTATTTTCCATACTTTATCCGGAACTTGCGCCTCATTCTTTGATAGAGGAGGATTCCAAGCGGAAAAAGAAAAGCGGGACGGAGAAAGGGAATGGAAGCTCCGTAGCGCAGGAATCGGGATGCCTCTCTTCCTTTACGGGGGATGTGCGAAACTATGAGCATTTACGCTCGATCTTGCAGTGGGTCAAGCCGGAAATTGTTTTCCATCTGGCTGCACAGCCTCTTGTTCGGGAGTCCTATCTTTTTCCAAGAGAAACCTATGAAACCAATGTAATGGGTACGGTTAACCTTTTGGAATCGATTCGTTTTACACCTTCCGTACGATCCGTTTTAAATGTGACAACCGATAAAGTCTATGAAAATCATGATATGGAAAATCATGCGTTTACGGAAGAAGAAAAGCTGGACGGTCATGATCCGTACTCCAATTCCAAGTCCTGCTCTGAGATTTTAACGCACAGTTATAAAAAATCTTTCTTTACCGAGCCGGAAGGAAAGCGTAAGAAGGAAGCAATGCTTCCCCGGATTTCCACGGCAAGAGCGGGAAATGTAATCGGAGGCGGAGACTTTGCAAAGGATCGAATTATTCCGGATTGTGTAAGAGCAAGTGTAAACGGAAAGCCAATCGGTATAAGAAATCCGTATTCCGTTCGACCCTATGAGCACGTTTTGGAGCCTTTGGCAGTTTATCTGGAAATAGCGGCAAGGCAGGCGGGATTGGTGAAAGGTCTTTGTCCGGAGGAGTTTTCCCCGGAAAGGAAAAGATTTTGCCGGGTATTACAATGTTGGACCGGACTTAGAGGATGCTATAACTACAGGGGAGCTTACAGAGCTCTTTGTGGAGTTTTGGGGTGGCAGAGCACGTTGGAAAAATATGGCGGAGAAGGATGCGCCGCATGAGGCCGGCTATCTGCTGCTCAATACCAACAAATTAAGAAGAACCTTTCAATGGGAGCCCCGATACACGGTAAAAGAAGCGGTAAAGGAGACGGTTTCCTGGTATAAGGCATGGGCAAACGGGCAGAATATGCGGGCTTTCTCCATTGCACAGATTGAAGCATTCTTTAACATAAAATAAGAGTGCGTCATGAATCTTCAAGAAAAACAAGAGAAAGTCATGAATCTTCAAGAAAAACAAGGGTGAGTCATGAATCTTCAAGAAAAACAGGAAAAGGGATTGGGCATTCTCCTGGCCATTGATACAGTATGTAAAAAACACAATATTCGTTATCGCCTGGACTCGGGAACACTCCTTGGGGCGGTTCGGCATAAGGGTTTTATTCCCTGGGATGATGATGTGGACCTCTGCTTTCTCCGAGAAGAATGGGAAAAATTTGTTAAAGTTGCTAAAGAGGATTTACCGGCACCCTATGCGCTGGTTTTACCGAATGAATATAGAGGGGGAAAAGCCTTTTATGATTTTGTTCCGAGAGTAGTGGACCTGGATACGAAACGGAGAGATAGGGAGACGGAAGGGGATCAATTTTACGAAGGGAAGCTCAATCATCTTTGGGTAGACTGCTTTATTGCGGATAGCTTACCGAAGAACTCCTTTCTTAATAGACTTTACCGTTTCCGACAGCAGCTGATCTTCGGTCTTGCCATGGGGCACAGGAGGGTGCTTCACTTTAAAAAATATAAGGGGATGTCCAAGCTCTTTGTATCCGTTTTGTCAAAGCTTGGATACCTTATCCCCATGCCTCTACTTTTTTCCTTACAGGACAAGTGGGCGAAAAGAGAGAGTGTAAAGCAGTTTGAAGCGGAGAGCATGTATTATTTTTCGAATTATCAGCCGGACTTCCAGTATTGCAGTTCTCAAAGTGATTGGGAGGAGCCTCTGATAGAAGGGAATTTTCAGGGGCATAAATTGCCGATTCCTAAGGGGTATGACGCGATTCTTCGTATGCTCTATGGGAAGTATGAAATCCTTCCTAAGGAAGAAAATAGGATACCTAGCCATGAAGATATGATTTAAGCACTTTTATGGGAGAGGGAGATAAAGAATTGAAAAATTGTAGTCTTATCGTTTCGGTATACAATGAGGAAGCAAGCCTGGAGAAATTTTTCGAGGCTTGCTCTTCGGTTTATAAAAAAATTAGCGAAGAATATAAGCTGGAGCTTCTTTTTGTAGATGACGGATCCGTAGATAGGAGCCCTATTATTTTGGATCGTATTGCGACGGAACATCAGGAGTGGGTTCGCGTAATTCATTTTTCCAGAAATTTCGGGCATGAAGCCGCTATGACGGCGGGGTTGGACTATGCCAAGGGAGATTTCCTGATATTTATGGATGCGGATTTACAACATTCTCCGGAGCTGATTCCGGAAATTCTTGAAAAATACCGGGAGGGCTTTCATGTGGTCTCCATGGTGAGGACCAAAAATACTTCGGCGGGGATTGTCAAGAACCTGAGCTCAACTGCCTTTTATTGGATTTTAAATCATTTGTCGCCTCTACACTTTGAGGCGAATGCTTCCGATTTTTTCGGGATTTCTTCGGATGTGCAAGAGGTGCTGAAAAAGTATTATAGAGAGAAGGTGCGTTACCTAAGAGGCTATGTGCAGTCCGTGGGATTCAGTAAAACCACCATCGAATACGAGGCGGGAGCAAGACAGGGGGGGAAGAGCCACTATTCCATAAGGAAACTTTTGCTTTTCTCGAAGAATATTTTATTGTCTTTTTCCAATCTCCCTCTTAGACTTGGGATTTTTGCTTCTATTTGCTCTATGTTTTTGGGAGTTCTCCTTCTTTTATATACGCTCTTTACCAGAAAGGGAGCGCCTTCAGGCTATGCAACCATCGTGGTTCTGCTTTGCTTTATGTTTGCGGTTCTCTTTTTTGTAGTGGGAATTATCGGAGAATATATTTCCTTGCTATTTGAAGAAATAAAGGACCGGCCGATTTATATTGTTTCTACGACGAGGAATCTGGAGGAGAAAGAAAGTTAGAAAAGAATTTCCAAGATTCACAAAAGAAATCTCTATTTTTTTTTAAGAGACTGCAGTTTATAATCCCTTAAGAATTCTAAAATTCGTTTTCATGAGGAGGAAAAAATGAAAAAGATTTTAAGCATGTTAACTATTTCCGCTATGGCAGCTTCTACATTGGCAGCTTGCGGAGGAGCAGCAAAGACTGAGACAACAAAGGCAGCTGAGACAACCGCTGCAGCAGCAGAGACTGAGAAGGCTATGGAGGGAACCAAGGCGGCTGTTGAAGCAATGAGCGGCGACCTTGCCGACAAGAAGGTTGGAATCTGCATTTATCAGTTCTCCGATAACTTCATGACTTTATTCCGTACAGAGCTTGAGAACTATCTCATCTCCAAGGGATTTAAGAAAGAGAACATCAAGGTTATGGACGGTGCTAACGATCAGGCTACACAGACCAACCAGATCCAGAACTTCATTACCGATAAGGTAGATGTGCTCATCGTTAACCCGGTTAACTCTTCTTCCGCAGCAACCATCACAGACATGGTTCAGGCTGCAGGCATCCCTCTTGTTTACATCAACAGAGAGCCGGATCAGGACGAAGAGAAGAGATGGGAAGAGAAGAACTGGGATGTAACCTATGTAGGATGTGATGCTCGTCAGTCCGGAACTTTCCAGGGTGAGATTATTGCAGACATCGGTATGGACAAGCTTGATATGAACGGCAACGGCAAGGTTGACTACATCATGATCAAGGGTGACCCCGAGAACATCGACGCACAGTACAGAACAGAGTTCTCCGTAAAGGCTTTAGAGGATGCCGGCATGGAAGTAAACAAGCTTGATGAGCAGGTTGGTAACTGGGATCAGGCACAGGCACAGTCTTTAGTAGCTAACGCTTTAGCTAAGAACGGTAAGGATATCGAAGTTGTATTCTGTAACAACGACGCTATGGCTCTTGGTGCTTTACAGGCTATCCAGGCAGCAGGCAGAACTGTTGGAGAAGATATCTACTTAGTAGGTGTAGACGCATTGGAAGAGGCTTGCCAGAACGTACTTTCCGGAACACAGACCGGTACGGTATTCAATGACTTCCTTACACAGTCTCACACAGCAGCTGACGCAGCTATTAACTACCTTACAGCAGCAGGAAATGACCACTACATCGGTTGTGACTATGTAAAGGTTACAAAGGACAACGCAAAAGACATTTTGGCACTCTTAAAGTAATATAATAAGCTAAAATTTCGCTCATTTAATTTCGGTTTAACATCGTCGGAAAAGCTGGAGCCTACAAGTGTAAAGATTTTGTGGTGCTTCTCCCCGGCAATGGGAATGAGCTATTAGAAATGAAGGAGTGAAGGTGCTATGCATCTCTCCTTCATTTCTTTTTCTAAAGAATTAGGAAAAGACAGGTTTTTTTATAATATAGATAGAGTAGAAGGAAAAAGCATTTTCCGAAAAGATTTGTACGGAGTTTGATTGGGAAAATGACTTATGTCATGGGAAAAGTTCTAAATTATTGAAAAGAACTTAAATCCTGGAAAGACAAACATAAAACAAAAAAATAAGACCTAATAGAAATGGAGGACTAGATGGCAGATTTTAAGTTGGAAATGAAAAATGTATCAAAATCATTTCCGGGTGTTAAAGCGCTGGATAATGTACAGCTTTCTGTCCGTCCGGGAACTGTTCATGCCCTCATGGGGGAAAACGGTGCAGGAAAATCTACTTTGATGAAGTGCCTTTTCGGCATTTACAAGATGGATCAGGGAGAAATTCTTCTGGATGGTAAAAAAGTAGAAATCAACAACCCGGATGAGGCTATGGAGCACGGAGTGGCAATGGTGCATCAGGAGTTACAGCCTGTGCTTGCCCGTTCCGTTGCGGAAAATATGTATCTTGGAAGATTTCCGGTGCATAAGCTCGGCCCTCTACAGGTCATTGACCATAATAAAATGCATAAGGAAACCGAGAAGTGGTTATCGGAGCTTGGTCTGGATTACAATGTGAAAGCCCCTCTTTCTTCCCTTTCCATCGGACAGATGCAGATGGTGGAGATTGCCAAGGCGGTTTCTCATGATGCGAAGGTGATTATCTTCGACGAGCCGACCTCTTCTCTTTCCGATAAGGAAGTGGAGTTCCTCTTTAAGGTTATGGGAGACTTGAAGAAAAAAGGTGTTTCCATGATTTATATTTCCCATAAGATGGATGAGATTAAGAGAATTTCCGATGACATTACCATTATGCGAGACGGTACCTATGTAGGAACCTGGCGTGCAGAAGATATGACGACCGAACAAATCATCGCAAGGATGGTAGGGCGTGAGTTAAGTAATATTTATCCGGAGCACCACCACGAAATTGGGGATACTATCATGGAAGTAGAGGACTATACCTCGATTCATGAGAAATCCTTCCGCGGTGTAAGCTTCTCCATAAGAAAGGGAGAAATCCTCGGCTTTGGCGGTCTTGTAGGAGCGCAGAGAACAGAGCTTATGGAAGGAATCTTCGGTATTCGCCATATCACAAAGGGTAAGGTGAAGGTGCACGGTAAGGAAGTCAGCATTAAAAGACCGAAGGATGCGATGGATGCGGGAATCGGTATGATTACCGAGGATCGTAGAGGAAACGGTATTTTCGGCTGCCTGTCCATTAAGGACAATGTCGGGGTTTCCATTTATAACAAATACCTAAGAGCCGGCGTGATGCTGGATCATCCGTCTATCAATAAGATTGTAGATAACAATATTAAGAGACTGTCTATCAAGACACCCAGCATGAAGGAACAGATTGGAAACCTTTCCGGAGGAAACCAGCAGAAAGTTATCATTTCCAGATGGCTTGCGAAAGATCCGGATATTTAATTATGGACGAGCCAACCAGAGGAATCGATATCGGTGCAAAGCATGAAATCTATGAAATCATGGAAGAACTTGCAAAGCAGGGAAAGGCCATTATCATGATTTCCTCCGAGATGCCGGAACTGCTCGGTATGGCGGACAGAATCTGCGTAATGTGTAACGGAAAACTCACGGGAGAGATTGATAATAAAGAAGAGATGACACAGGAAAATGTCATGAACTTTGCGACTATGTTCTAGGGGAGAGGGAAAATGGAAAAGACTCAAAAACAAAAATTAACGGATTTTCTGATTAATAACGGCGTTATTATCGTTATGTTCATCCTGGTTATCTACACAGGATTGACCACAAAGAACTTTTTGACAGCGGACAACGGCATGAACCTTTTGGCCAATATGTCCTACCGTTTGGTTATCGCACTTGGTATTGCAGGTTGCGTTATTACGGCAGGCTGTGACCTTTCTGCAGGTCGTATGATTGGTTTCGGTGCTTGCCTTGCCGGTACCTTACTGCAGAAGGTGGGTTACTCCGGAAGATTCTTCCAGCAGGAGCCTTGGGCTTCCCTTGGAAACGGCTTCCTTTTAAAGATTACTCCATTAAATCCTTTCGTGGTATTGCTGCTTGTTATGGTGGTTTGCGCGATTTTCGGAATGGTAACCGGTTGGTTCATCGCTTATCTCTCCGTACCGCCTTTCATTGCCACTCTGGCTATGATGGAAATCATCTACGGTTTAGGACTGTTGTTCACGAACGCAACTCCGCTCGGTGGATATGTTGAGTCCTACACCATCTTCTCTACCGGAAAATTCCTGGGCTTAAGCTTCTTGATCTGGATGGCTCTCCTTATGGCAGGTATCACTTGGTTCATCTTTAACATGACTCGTCACGGAAAATACATGTATGCTATCGGTGGAAATGCACAGGCTGCTGAGGTTGCCGGTGTACCCGTTAACATGACTCTCGTTATGATTTATGCAAAGGCTGCCGCATTCTACGGAATGGCAGGCTATATGCTCGGTGCAAAAGCCGGCGGTGCTTCGGTAAATACCGGTCTCGGCTATGAGATGGAGGCTATTGCAGCTTGCGCCCTCGGCGGTGTATCCGTAACCGGTGGACGTGGTAAGGTATCCAGTGCCTTTATCGGTGTGGCAGTTTTGGAACTTTTAAAGACCGCATTACAATACCTTGGTGTAAGCCCCAATGCGCAGTACATCGCCATCGGTATTGTTATCTTTATTGCGGCATCTCTCGATATTAGAAAGTACCTTACCAAGAAGTAAGATCTTCTACATTTTCATACCATGCCTCTCGGGATTTCCAAGTGCAATGCATAAACGAAATTCTGCGGAAGCAAAAAAGAGCTTCGCCCTTCGCCCGGCGGAGCCTTTTTCTTTTACAAGACTTCCTTGACCTTCCTAAAAAATGGTCTTATTATCGGAGTGTATGTGCTTTTAATAGAATGGATGTACTGGAATGGATGTACTTTTGGGGAAGAATCAATAGTAAAGATATAGGGAGGATAAAGATGAAATTTAAAGATATGCAATATGAACGCATTTCCGTAGAAAAGATAGAGGAAGAAGTGAAGGCACTAATTCAGGAATTAAAAGATGCCAAGAGCTTTTCCGAGGCGGATGCGGTTATGTTAAAAACCGAAAAGCTGCAGGGGCATATTGATACGATGTCTACCCTTACACAGATTCGTCATTCCATCAATACGGAAGACAAGTTTTATGAAGAAGAAGAGAACTATTGGAACAATGCTTCCCCTCGGATTCAGGAATTCAAACAGGAGTGGATCAAGACTTTGCTTGCCTCTCCTTTTAAGAGGGATTTTGAAGAGAAGTATGGAAGTATCGTCTTTATCAATGCGGAAATGGATTTAAAAACCTTTTCTCCGGAGATTATCCCGGATTTACAGAAGGAAAATGAGCTTATCACCGCTTATGAGAAGCTCCTTGCCGGTGCACAGATTCCTTTTGAAGGAGAGACTTATACCATTTCTCAGATTTCTCCTATGAAATGACCCGGACGATGCAAGAAGACTGGCTGCTTGGAAAGCGGAGGGAAAATGGTACAAGGATAATCAAAAAGAGCTTGACGAGCTTTACGATCAGCTTGTAGCACTTCGTACCGAGATGGGAAAGAAGCTTGGGTACAAGGATTTCACAGAGCTTGGCTACTATCGGATGCAGAGAAACAGCTACGATAAAAAAGATGTAGAAAAATTTCGTGAGGCGGTGCAAAAGTATCTTGTTCCGCTGGCGGAAGAGGTATATAGAAAGCAGGCAGAGAGACTTGGGAAGTCTTATCCCCTAAGCTTCGCCGATGCGGTAATGGAGTTCCGTTCCGGAAATCCGAAGCCTGCAGGCGGATCGGACGAGATTGTTGCCGCCGGAAAGAAATTTTATGACTGGCTTTCTCCGGAGACTTCGGAATTCTTTAATCACATGATTGAAGATGAGCTGATGGACCTTCTTTCTACTAAGGGAAAGCAGGGAGGAGGCTACTGTACCTTTATTCAGGACTATAAGACCCCCTTTATTTTTGCAAACTTCAATGGAACTATGCATGATATTGATGTCATTACTCACGAGGCAGGGCACGCGTTTGCCGCTTACTTAAATCGCCATCGCGTTCCCTATGTAACCATGTGGCCCGGAATGGAAGCTTGTGAAGTGCATTCCATGTCCATGGAGTTCTTTGGGGAGGCATTTTCCGAAGAGTTTTTCGGAAAGGATGCAAGAAAGTATAAATATTCTCATCTTGCGGGGGCGTTGACCTTTATTCCTTATGGCACCATGGTGGACCATTTCCAGCATATCGTTTATGAAAATCCTGCTTTAAGTCCGGCGGAAAGACACGCAGAGTGGAAAAAACTCTTACAGATTTATATGCCATGGCTAAAGCTCGACGGAGAGATACCCTTCTACAGTGAGGGAGAGGGCTGGCAGAGACAGCATCATATTTACTCTATGCCTTTCTACTATATTGATTATTGCCTTGCGCAGACAGTGGCTTTACAGTTCTGGAACAGAATTCAGAAGGATCAAAAGGAGGCCTGGAAGCACTATATGGCTTATACTGAGCAGGGAGGATCTGTGGTTTTTACCGAGCTTCTGAAAAATGCCGGAATGGAAAGTCCTTTTGAAGAGACTTGTTTAAGGGGCATCTGTGAAACTGCGGCAAAGTACCTTTCCGACTATGACCTTACGGGGATAGAATAATGGGGATGTTTCAATCCCCCTATGATCGGGGAGGCGTTCTTTCTAAGGAAGCGATAGCGGAACGAAAGAAGATATACCGGAATCAAAGGACTTTAGCGGAACGAAAAAAGGAGAACAGAGAGCTTATCCTCTGCTTTCTTCCCCTCATTCCTTTTATGCTTCTTCCGGGATTTTTTCCTACAGCAGGACTTTCCCGTACTGCATATCTTATGATTCCCTATGCCCTGGAGGTGATAGCGGTAATACTGACTGCAGTATGTTTAACCGCTTTCCTTATGGAGGCCAAGGGGAAAACACTTCATAAGGAAGATGGTTCCGTGGTGGAAAATGCAATAGACGGCGGAAGCTATAGAAAGTATTTCCAGGGCTTACTGGGCAGAGCTGCAATTTCCAGCTTCCTTGGAATTTCATTTGGATCCATAGAGATTCTCTATTTACTTCTTTCGAAAGAGGATAAAAGTTTTTTCATGGAAATGATAATTCTATTGATACAGATAGGATTTTCCGTGTGTTCTCGCATTTTTTACTTAAAGACAAAGCAAGTAATTTGTAATTGGAGATTGTGAAAAATTTACTTTTACTTTATAATAGTTCAAATATTTCGCTTTTATTCTTGAATGGGTATTGTGTACAAGACACATGATATCTTGTCTAAATGGAGAAAGATTCTAAAGCGTTTCATTTTCAGAAGGGAGATTGTAGTATGAAAAAGAACAAAAAAGTCATCGCTTCCTTACTTGCGGCAGTGATGGCAACTTCTCTTCTTGCAAGCTGTTCCCAGGGTACAGCGGAAAAGAAGGGAGACGATCAGACCGGAAACACCACAACCGAGGCTTCCGGAGATTCCAAGGCTATGGTATATGCTTCGGACGACTTTAACGCAAAGTTCTCTCCGTTCTTTGCGGATAACGTTCCGGATCAGACCGTTTCCGATTTGTGAGTGTAGGATTACTACAGCAAGACAGAGTCGGTGCTATGGTTTACAAAGGAATTGAAGGAGAAAAGAGAGAGTATAACGGTAAAGAATATACCTACAAAGGTATTTCCGATCTCGAAGTTACAGAGAACAGTGACGGAACCGTATTCTATGATTTTAAGATGAAAGACGGTGTAAAGTTCTCTGATGGTGAGCCGCTTACCGTGGATGATGTTATTTTCTCCCTGTATGTATATTGCGACCCGACTTATGATGGAAATGCTTCCTTATTCTCCACGCCTATCCAGGGTATGGAAGAATACAGAAGCGGTGTAGATACCCTCTTTAATCTTATTGTTGCTGCAGGAGAAGAGAATACCGACTTCTCCAAGTGGACAGAAGAACAGCAGAAGACCTTCTGGGCGGACTATAAGACTGCGGTTGATGCTTTTGTAAAGGAAATCGTGGACCTTTGTGTAGCAAATGGGCTGAATAAAGAAGGCGATTCCATCGCGGCTTGTGCGGCAAACTATGGCTATGAAGGTTTAAAGGAAGATGCTACGGCTATGGATTTCTTCGATGCCATGCTTGCAAGTATGACGGCAGCGTAACAAAGATGAGTGCGGCAGAGAGCGCCGGCACTCAGTTTACCGAGCTTATGCCGAGTTATAAGGACTTTGCAGTCGGTGTAGAGACCGGTGAGTCCGCTCCGAACATCAGCGGTGTACAGAAGACCGGGGAAGACTCTCTTCGTATCGTAGCGACTAAGGTAGACGCACAGATGATTTATCAGCTGGGCTTCAACGTGGCTCCTCTTCACTACTATGGAGACAAGGCGAAGTTCGACTATGACAAGAATCAGTTCGGTTTCCCGAAGGGTGATCTTTCCTCTGTAAGAGAGAAGACCTCCAAGCCACTCGGTGCAGGTGCTTATGTTTTTGAAAAGTATGAGAACGGTGTTATTTCCTTTACAGCAAATGAAAATTACTATGACGGTGTGCCTAAAGTAAAGAACTTCAAATTCAACTATGTAACTGAAGCTGATAGATTAAACGCTATCCTTGCAGGTACCGTAGATATTGCAACTCCGTCCTTCACAACGGAAGTGGCAGATGCTATCAAGAAGGCAAACAGCAATGGAGAGCTTTCCGGAGATAAGATTCATACTGTAGCGGTAGATGCTTTAGGCTATGGCTATATCGGTATCAATACCCACAATGTTTCTGTAAACAAGGAGCCGGGAAGTGATGCATCGAAGAACCTGCGTCGTGCTTTCGCTACGATTTACTGTGCATATAGAGACCTTGCTATCAGTACCTATTATGGAGACAGAGCAAGTGTAATCAATTATCCGATTACCAATACTTCTTGGGCAGCTCCACAGCCTACCGATGACGGCTATGAAATCGCGTTCTCCAAGGACGTAGAAGGCAACCCGATTTACACCTCCGACATGAAGGACGAGGATAAGTATGCGGCGGCAAAGAAGGCGGCTCTAGGTTTCTTTGAAGCGGCAGGGTATACAGTAGAAAACGGTAAGGTTACTGCGGCACCTGCCGGAGCAAAGATGGAATATGAAGTGATGATTGGCGGAGGCGGAAGCGGTGATCACCCCTCTTTCATGATTCTGACCGAGGCGAAGAAGGCGCTTGCTGAGCTGGGCATTACTTTAACCGTAATGACCTTTCCAACTCTTCGGATATGTGGAACAAGTTACAGGCTAAGCAGGCTGAGATGTGGTGTGCTGCATGGCAGGCTACCCCGGATCCCGATATGTTCCAGGTTTACTATTCCGACATTGCAAACGGCGGAAAAGCACCGGGCGGTTCCAACTACATGTATCAGATTGAAGATCCGAAGCTCGATGAAATGATTTGCAGGCAAGAGAGTCTACCGATCAGGAGTATCGCAAGACCATGTATAAGGCTTGCTTAAATGACATCATCGACTGGGCTTGTGAAGTTCCTGTTTACCAGAGACAGGAAGTGACCACTTTCTCCTCTGAGAGAGTCAATGTGGATAGCGTTACACCGGATATGACTTCTTTCTACAGATGGTATCTTGAGATTCAGAACTATCAGGCGGCAAAATAAGAAGTAACGGCTTTATCGTGAATCTTGTACGGGCTTTAACCGCGTTCCTGAGATAAGGAATGCGGTTTTTCCCGATACTGAGCAGATTTGATGCGGGAATTGTTACCGCTATTTGGAAGAGCAGGTTTGTAGTGAAAAAGTATATTATCAAACGATTATTATGGTCTGTGTTGATTTTATTCATCGTGGCCTTTTTACTTTATATTTTGATGAGAAGTCTTCCTACCTCTTATTTGGAGCAGATTGCCAGACAGAAGTCACAGCAGCCGGGTTCCAAGACCTTTGAGGAGTGGATGCAGCAGCTCGAAGCAACCTACGGAATGGATAAGGGGATTGTTCCGGGCTTCTTTGCGTGGCTTTCCAAGGCTATTCGCGGAGACTTCGGAGACAGCTGGAAGTATACTGTTCCGGTAACCCAGAAGTTTGCGGAGGTAGTGGGCGTTTCCTTCTGGATGGGCCTGATTGTAATGGTTCTGGAGATGCTTATCTCGATTCCTCTTGGAATTATTGCGGCTACAAAGCAGTATTCTGCAGCAGATAATGCCATTTCTGTTGTTGCTCTTGCGGGAATTTCCCTTCCGACTTTCTTTACGGCATCTTTACTGAAACTCATTTTTTCTGTCAAACTGGGCTGGTTTGATTTAAACGGTCTGGTAGGAAGAAATTATGATTTCCTTTCCCCTATGGGCCAAAAATGGGATATTGCCATGCACCTGGTGCTTCCGATTATCACCTTGCTGATTGCCAGTATCGGTGCGTATATGCGATATATCAGAACGAATATGCTCGAGGTTTTAAGCTCCGACTATATTCGAACAGCCAGGGCGAAAGGTCTTTCCGAGCGTCGTGTGGTGTATCATCATGCTTTAGAAATACCCTGATTACTTTGGTGACCATCTGGGGAACTTCTCTTCCGGCACTTTTCTCCGGAGCGATGATTACGGAGCAGCTTTTCTCCATTCCCGGAATTGGATATACCTCTTACCAGGCCATGGTTTCCGGAGATATCCCGTTCTCTATGTTTTACCTGGTGTTTATTGCCGCGTTGACTTTGATTGGTAACTTAATCACAGATATTTTGTATGCGGTAGTAGATCCGCGTGTTCGTATTGCGTAGGAAGGGAGGGAAAGATGTCTGATATGGAAAAAAATGCAGTAGAGAATACTGTGTCAGAAAATACAACAGTAGAAGAAGCTGTAGTGCAGAATAGAACAGAAGAATCTTCTGCAATAAATGAAAAAGAAAATACAGAATACTCCCTAAACGACGATCGACGCGTGAAAACGCTGTCTCCCGGGGCGATGGTAGCCAAGCGTTTCTTCCGAAACAGAATTGCGGTTCTAGGAATGCTGGTCTTACTGGCTATGTTTTTATTTTCCTTTTTGGGGGGAATGATTTCTCCTTATGGAGAGGATCAACTCTTCTATCGTAAGGATGTGCAGAGTCAGAAGTATGCCGGTGTAAAAGCGAATACGGAGCTTCGTTATCAGCAGGCGGAAAAGGATTCCTTCCCTGCACTTGCTCAAGCACAGTTTGTCTTGGCAAGAGGAAAGAAACAGACCGAGTTTAAGGCGGGCGATAAAGAATTTAGCTATGAAGAAGCAGGAAAAGACTTCTATATCATCTATGCTAAGGATAGTACGGAGCCCATTGCCTTTGCTGCGATTGATCTTGTTACAGCAACAGGGACGGAGACACCGAGCTTTACCGAACAGTTAAATATCTTAAAGGCGTACAGCAATAAGGAGACTTCCTTTAGCCTGGACGGTGCAAATTATACGATTGCCGAGGACGGAACCGTAGAAAAGGACGGGAAGAATATGCTACGGCAGGTCGCTTCGTCATCAATACAATTATGAGCGATGTTCAATTATCGGAAGAGTTCAAGGAAAAGCTGATGGCAGAAATTCAGGCGGACGGCAAGAGTTTTACTTTTATGGACGCCGATGGAAAAGAATCGGTTTACAGTATCGAGTACGATGCTCCGTCTAAGGCCTATAATATCAAGCAGACCAGAGAACAGATGGTCTATGACACCTATTCCGCACCGAGCAAGGCGCACCCGCTTGGAACCGATCATAACGGTATGGATATGCTGACCAGATTGATGTATGGCGGTAGAGTTTCACTCTATATCGGTTTTGTTGTAGTGATCATCGAAACTTTAATTGGTATGCTTATGGGCGGTGTCTCCGGCTATTTCGGGGGCTGGGTGGATAACTTGATTATGCGAGTAGTGGATGTGTTCTATTGTGTTCCGACCATTCCTATTTATATCATCATCGGTGCAGCAATGGATGCGATGCGTGTGGATCCGAAGCTTCGAATGTTCTACCTCATGTTGATACTCGGTTTCTTCGGTTGGCCCTCCATCACAAGACTTGTCCGTGGACAGATTTTGACACTTCGTGAGCAGGAGTTTATGACCGCGACAGAAGCAACAGGAATCAAGCCGATACATAGAATTTTCAGACACCTTCTCCCGAATGTTATTCCGCAGCTCATCGTAACCTGTACCATGAGCCTTGGTAGTGTAATTCTGACAGAAGCAGTTCTGTCCTTCCTGGGACTGGGTGTAAAGTTCCCCTTTGCTTCCTGGGGTAACATCATTAACGATGTAAACAATACCTATGTACTTAGTAACTATCTCTTTATTTGGGTTCCAGCCGGAGTTTGCTTACTCTTGACGGTACTTGCATTCAACTTGGTGGGCGATGGCTTAAGAGATGCCTTTGACCCGAAGATGAAACGATAGAATCGAGGATAAACTATGGCAAGAAATGACGGCTATCTTTCCGCGAAAGAATCGCGGAGGATATCGAAAGAAAATAAAGCAATCACATCCAAGCTGGAAAAGAAGCGCACACGAAGAAATGTTCCGGAAAGTGAATACCTTACGGAAATGAAGAATCCGGAAAATGCGGTGGAGTTTGAGAATCTGCATACTTTCTTCTTTACCGATGCAGGAACCGTAAAGAGTGTGGACTCCGTGAGCTTTGATGTTCCTTTAGGAAAGACAGTCGGCGTGGTAGGAGAGTCCGGTTGCGGAAAGTCCGTAACCAGCCTTTCTCTCATGCAACTTTTGCAGCGTCCGCAGGGTCAGGTTGTAGAGGGCTCCATTCGTTTAAATACAGGCGAGAAGATTTATGAGATTACAAAGACTCCGGAGCATGTTATGCAGCACCTCCGCGGAAACTTTATGTCCATGATTTTCCAGGAGCCGATGACTTCTTTAAACCCGGTCTTCAAAATTGGAGACCAGGTGGATGAGGTACTCTTCTTCCATGAGAATGAATACAACTCCAAGGAAGAAATTAAGAAAAGAACAATAGAACTTTTGGAAATGGTCGGTATTGCGAACAGTGAGGGTGTCTACAATATGTATCCCCACGAGCTCTCCGGCGGTATGCGGCAACGTGTCATGATTGCGATGGCGCTGGCTTGCAATCCGAAGCTGATTATTGCCGATGAGCCGACGACAGCCCTTGATGTAACAATTCAGGCGCAGATTTTGGATCTTTTGCGTGGCTTAAAGGATAAAATCAATTCTTCTATCATGTTGATTACCCATGACCTTGGTGTCATTGCGGAGATGGCGGATTATGTAGTGGTAATGTACTCCGGTCGTGTCGTGGAAGCCGGTACGGCAAAGGAAATCTTTGCGAATCCGGCGCATCCCTATACGATAGGTCTTATGGCTTCAAAACCGGTAGTGGGAAGACAAGTGGATAAGCTTTACTCTATTCCCGGTAAGGTACCGAACCCGATTAATATGCCGAACTACTGCTATTTCAGAGACCGTTGTGATAAGCGGAAGCCCTGCTGTAACGGATTGTATCCGGGCGAGGTATGGTTATCCGAGACACATAGAGTTAGCTGTTATCTCTATGATGATAAGAATGAGGCGAAATAGACTAAGGAAAGGCTTGCTACTTAAGCTAAAACAGAGAACAGTTTTTAGAAAGCCCAAAGAAGAGAGGGAATTAGCGTTTTCTGTTTATCTGTTTAAAGTTTCAGATTCATTTAATGTAAAGAAGAAATCGAGGAAATAATGGAAAAAAGCGAAATGAAAGACTTCACGCCTATTGTTCATAACGAAGAGAATATTCTTGAAGTGAACGGTTTAAAAAAATATTTTCCGATTAAGGGCGGATTCTTCAACACCGTTGTCGGGCAGGTAAAGGCTATCGACGGAATCTCCTTCCATATTAAGAGGGGAACCACGATGGGACTCGTTGGGGAGTCCGGCTGCGGAAAAACCACAACAGGTAGAACGATTTTGCGTCTCAGCGGAGAAAAGACCGCAGGTCAGGTTCTCTTCAACGGAAAAGAGGTCTACGACTTCTCCAATAAAGAGATGAATGAAATGCGTACCAAGATGCAGATCATTTTCCAGGACCCCTTCTCCTCTCTTTCTCCGAGACTTCCGGTTGGTGAAATTATTGGAGAAGCGGTAAAGGAGCATAAGCTCGTTCCGATGAATGAATATGAGGACTATATTGATAAGATCATGGACGAATGCGGTTTGCAGCCCTTTCATAAAGGACGTTATCCACATGAGTTCTCCGGTGGACAGAGACAGAGAATCTGTATTGCCAGAGCCTTGGCTTTGAATCCGGAGTTTGTAGTCTGTGATGAACCGGTTTCCGCTCTGGACGTATCGATCCAGGCACAGGTTATCAACCTTCTAGAGGACTTACAAGAGAAGTTTAAGCTGACCTACCTCTTTATTTCCCATGATCTTTCGGTGGTAGAGCATATTTCCGATACAGTCGGAGTTATGTATCTGGGAAATATTGTAGAGTTCGGTGATACGAAGGATCTCTTTGCAAACCCGCTTCACCCGTACACTAAGGCACTTTCTCCGCAATCCCTATTCCGGATCCGGAAGCAAAGATGAGCCGTATCATATTGGAAGGAAGTATTCCGTCTCCGGCAAATCCGCCTGAAGGATGTAAGTTCCATACCCGTTGTAAGGAATGTATGGAAATCTGTAAGCATCAGGTTCCCGAAAAGAAGGATATGGGAAATGGGCATATCGTCTACTGCCACCTTTATGATGATGTAAAAGGGGTAGAGGAATAAAAAAGGATTACGCTGTGTATGAGAAGCGAACTTGTTTTTTTCGTAAAAACTTGCTGTAAAAACTTGCTGTAAAAGCTTACCGCATACTTTACGAGTGATATTTGTTCTGACGTAGAAGAGGGGGGATTTCCCCCTTTTTTGTTGCTGTTTACGCGAATGTCTTACGGAGTACTCGTAAATAACTAATGGAATCTTTCAAAATATAGGCTGAAATATGTAACCAATCAAGATAGAAGCTTGTCTATAATAGTAATGAACAAAAAGCAATACTAAAATAGGAGCAAAATTCAAACATAGGTGATAGTAGGTAGAAGAATTTTTATAAAAGTAAGGAGTAAAGAAATGAAAAGTACAAGAAATGAAAATCTCCGGATTGGCTCCGGAATCACAAGGGAAAGCAGAAGCGTAATCCTGCAGTTATCGGCTTATCGGAAAAGAATGCAGGCGATTGTATTTCTTCTTTTCTTATCTATTCTTGGACTTTTTCTTTTCGGAAGAGCAAGCTATGCAAGAGAGAATGATGGACATCGTTTAAAGAGCTATTACAGCTTGTACTATAAGGGAATCGGCTTCCAAAATTACAGCAATGATGCCCAGCGTCACAGCAGAAATGATGCCTATCCCACAGGAATCAAGATTTGCCTAAAACATCAGCCGGAAGGGATGAGCGGTACCATTCAGTATCAGGCGAATATTTCCGGTACAGGTTGGTCCGCTATTTATGAAAATGGACAAAGTATTGGAGAAGGACAGGATATGCCGCTCGAAGGGATTCGTGTCTTTTTAAATGGAGATTTAAAAGATAAATATGATGTGTACTACAGTACCCTTGTCCTTGGTGAGTGGCAGCCATGGGCAAAGAACGGAGAGGACAGTAATCCTGTTGGGGTAGGAAAGCATATTGACGGAATCCTGATTACCGTAGTCAGTAAGGGTGTAGCACCTGAGGAGGAAAAGCCGGTAGAAGAAAAAGCGTCTGTTGTGGAAAATGCAAAAACAACAGGTGGAAACAGCCGGATTGATCCGTCTAAACCTATGGTGGCCTTAACCTTTGATGACGGTCCGGGAAACTATGAGGATAGAATTGTAGCAGCTTTACAAAAGTATGATTCCAAAGCGACTTTCTTTTATGTAGGTACACAGGCGGCGAAATTTCCTTCTACGGTGAAGCGCGTAGCAGATGCCGGAAATGAAATTGGAAATCATAGTTATAAGCATGAAAATCTACCCAAGCTTTCACAGGCGGCAATAGAAAGCTCCATCAATAAGACCAATGAGATTTTAAGGAATCAATCCGGACAGTCTGTAAGCCTGGTTCGCCCTCCCTACGGAGCAACGGCAGGAAGTGTAAAGCCTGCTTTAAAGGCAACGGGGCAGCCTTCTATTTTATGGAGCATTGATACTCTGGATTGGAAAACAAAAAATACAAAGAATACAGTAAATGTAGTTTTAAATCAGGTAAAGGATGGAGACATTATCCTCATGCACTCCATCTATAGGCAGACCGCAGAAGCTGCAGAGCTCATTATTCCGGCCTTGAAGGAAAGAGGATATCAGCTTGTGACCGTATCGGAACTGGCAAAAGCAAGAGGAATCAACATGGAAGCCGGAAAGAACTATAGCTCATTCCGCCCGAAGAAATAATAGTAAAAAGACTTTCGCCTATTTCCGCAAGTTTCATTAAAACAATTTCATGGATAAAATCTATAAAAATATGATGTAATTGATATATTTCCAATGAAGGAGATGGCAATTATGAGTAATGAAATTAGAATATTTGAGGGTAAGCAAATACGATCTTCTTGGAATGAAAAACAAGAAGAATGGTATTTTAGTATAGTTGATATCATCGAGGTCCTTACCGAAAGTAAAAATCCAAGAAGATATTGGAGTGATCTTAAAAGAAAAATGAAAGAGGAAGAAGGAGCAGATCAACTGTACGAAAATATCGTACAGTTGAAATTAAAAGCGCCGGATGGAAAAATGCGTGAAACAGATGCTGCTGATATGCAAGGAGTCTTTCGTATTATCCAATCTGTTCCATCGCCTAAGGCGGAGCCATTTAAAATGTGGCTTGCTGAAGTAGGAAAAGAAAGAATTTAAAGGCTTAAAAAAGGAAAATCTAAGAGACAATATGTCAACGACTGAACTTATATTAAATATGCTTGCGGAAGCAGCTACAAAAGATATAGCAGAATCTGCTAATCCCAAAGGTTTGGAAGAAAATAAAAAGATAGCAAGGCGTGGTGGGAATATTGCGGGAAATGCAAGAAAAGAAATAGAAGTAGAAACAGGCAAGCCTGTCATTACATCAAAAAATGCCATTGATTTTGGAAAGTTAATGGATAATGTTACAAAAATAGTAGAAGAAGGAGAAAGGAATGATGGAGATTGCAGTGAGTAAGAAAGAAAGCGCCCAGATCGTTAGATCTGGGCGTTTTCTTTCTAGTGGCCGAGAAATACAGCGTACCTTTGTAGAATCTTTTGTTTTGAAATCTTTCTCTGACTATTAAATCAAAAGGTAGGAATAATCGTTGTAAACGGTATCCACGATTTCTGCGAGACGATAGAAGAGCTTAGTGTTCTTATCGCCTACCTTGTAGTTCATCTTCTCTCCGCCGATGCGAACAATGGCATTTCCGTCGTTGTCCACGAAAGCAAATCCGTCGTTAGTGGAATCTTCCATTTCCTCGGCTTTGTGGAAGAGGGTGAACTTCTCTTTGTAAGGAGCGGAATCGTATGGGCAGAAGGTCTCACAGTTACCGCACTCGTTACACATATAATCCACGTGGATAATCTGGTGCATCTCTACGCCGGGAACCTTAATCGCGAAGTTTGCACGGTTAGGACATACATCGCAACAGTTCTCACAGATGTGGTCGCAGGCAAGACAACGCTTATCAGGATTAAGTCCCTTCTCAGGCTCTTGAAGATTACCCTTCTTAGCATAGATTTTCTCGTCTGTAGTCTCGGAAGGACGATCTGTACCGATAGTTTTGTTTAAGATTGCTTCACAAGCAAGCTTCGCATCGGCAATAGCCTTTACGATTACGGAAGCGCCGAAAGCACCGTCTCCTGCAGCGTAAACACCGGCTACGGAAGTCTCGTTCGTTTCCTTCTTTAATACAGGAAGTCCCTTGTCGGTTACGGAGATGCCGTTCTTCTCATAGAAAGAACCGTCTACCTTCTCACCGATGGAAGCGATTACGGTATCACAGGGAACCTCAACCACTTCATCACTTTCCTTAACGGAACGTCTTCCGGAAGCATCCATCTCGGAGAGTACCATACGGTGGCAAAGTAACTTTCCATTTTCAAGGGTAAATGGAGCAAGGAGTTCCTGGAAGATTACGCCTTCTTCGATAGCCTCTTCCAATTCTTCCTGATCAGCAGGCATGTAGCGCTTGGTTCTTCTGTAAACCAGGTAAACATTTTCTACCCCTGCATTTCTCTTCGCTGCTCTTGCAACGTCCATTGCAGTATTTCCTGCACCAACTACAACAACGTTCTTTCCTAAGTTTACCTTGCCGTCCTGTGCCTTGAAGTCAGCTAAGAAGTGAAGGGCATTGTAAGCCTCTCCCTTTTCCAGTACAAGTGGAGCTTCCTTGTGGGCACCGATAGCAACGATTACCGCGTCAAAGTTATTTTCCTTACGGAAAGCGTCAATATCGTTCACTTCCTGTCCGAGGTGGAACTGAGCGCCGTACTGCTTAGCGAGGTTTACGTCCTTCTGAATTTCTTCAGCCGGGATACGGAAGCCCGGTATAACGTTCGCTACTACACCGCCGGCTACAGCATCCTTATCGTAAACATGTACTTCTACGCCTGCTCTTGCCAGGAAGAAAGCGGCAGAGATACCTGCAGGGCCTGCTCCGATAACACCAACCTTCTTCTGCACAGCGCCTTCCTGCTTTAAGTCGGGAAGAACCGTGTCATATCCGCCTCTTGCGGCGATTAACTTATTGGTACGAATCTGCACATCAGTCTCATAATGATTTCTTGTACAAGCAGACTGACAGGTGTGGGTACAGATATTTCCGGTCATGAAAGGAAGCGGGTTCTTGTCTAAGATAACTTCTAAAGCTTCCTTGAACTTGCCTTCATTGACCAAGCGGCCATAGCTTGTGATATCCTGATGAATCGGACAACGGTCACGACAAGGCATGGTGTAGCAATCTACCAAAGGAACCTTCTTATTGGACTTTCTGTTTGGAAGCGGCTTAACAGGCTTCACCATGTGCTTATCGGTCTTAGCGTCTGCAATCATCTTCTCCACTAAGGAAAGCTCAACCTTTTCCCATGGCTTTGCAAGGTTTCTCTAACAACTCAGCCATCTGAATCAGACGAAGATATCCACCGGTCTTTAAGAGGGTGGTAGCCATGGTTACAGGCCAGATTCCGGCTTCCACGATACGCTCAATATTGAAGAAATCCGCACCGCCGGAGAAGGAAATGCGTAGGCTTCCGTTAAAGTCTCTGGTAAGCATCTTTGCTACAGACATGGAAAGAGCAAAGAGGGACTTTCCGGACATATACATTTCCTGAGAAGGAAGCTCGTTGTTCTTCACATCTACGGGGAAAGTGTTGGTAATCTTTACACCGAAGTTTAAGTCTAAGCCCCTAGCCAGCTCCTGCAAACGCTTTAACATCGGTACGGCATCGCTGTACTGAAGGTCGTCCTTAAAGTGGAAGTCTGTGAAAGCGATGTAGTCGTAGCCCATCTCGTCCAAGATGGCACGAGCAGTTTCGTAGCCTAAAAGAGTAGGATTGCACTTTACGAAAGTATGCAAATGCTTTTCCTGAATCAGGTAAGAAGCAATCGCCTCAATCTCGGAGGGAGGGCAACCATGAAGGGTGGATACAGTTACACTGTTGATGATTTCGGACTGAATGGCCTCTACATCTTCCTTGGTTACTTTCTTAAATCTGTCAAGGTTTGCGAGAAGCCAAGCCTTACACTCCTTAAAGATTTCGGTATCCTTGGCATCCTTCATCTCGTTGATGAAACGGTCTACCTTGGGAAGCTTGATGCCCTCTAAGTCGTAACCTACGGAAATGTTAAACTGGAAAGCATCGGGATCTCCTAAATCGTATTCCTTCGCCATAACCTTACAAGCAAACCAAGCCTTTACATACTCTGCATAGGCCTGCGGTACTTCCAGCTCTGTGGACCACTCACAGTTGTAACACTCGTCCTCGGCGGTAATACAGGGCTTTGCCACACAAGCGGCAAGCTCTCTACCGTCCATCTTCTGTACGGTCTTTAACTCGAAGAAACGAGATCCGCCGTAGTAGGAAGCTACGATGTTCTGGGCAAGCTGGGTGTTGGGGCCTGCAGCAGGTCCGATCTGTCCTTCCAACTTTCTGCCAAACAAGGTATTTGGCTGAAGGTTCTTTGCCCGGTAGCATTTCTGCATACCGAAAACTGCTCCCTCCTGATGCTCCACTAAAATACGATTCATCAGCCTGTCAAAGGGAATCGGGGTCATAATATCGCTCATAAAATCTCCTTTTTGGAAGAACGCCTTTCGGATAGATTTTTGCCGTTCTTTATATAGACTGTGCCGATTTGTGCGCTCGTTTTTGGCAGCTTAATCAGTCTTGATTCTTGCAATTCTTTATCTATCATGGAAAGGCTTTTCCGGATGGGGGATTCCCGCCTGACCGGGAATGGCCCATGAATGTTGCGAACAAAGTTCCCAGAAAGAAAAGGGTTCTCAGCTACTCTTTTCTTCTATAGAATAACTTTGTTGTTTTTGAATTTTTTTATCCGTTAATTTTCTTTGCCAGTCTTGCTGCGCCTTCTCTACTACGTGCAAGTACCTTTTCTTCGTCCACACAGAGGACTTCTCTGTCCTTCATGAGTACTTTTCCGTTTCCAACCGTGGTGGTTACAAAACGACCGTTTGTTCCGAAAAGCATGTGACCGTTCAAGTTGCTGCTATCCAGCGGTGTGTTCGGGATGTAGTCCATAATGATAACATCGGCGGAAGCTCC
The DNA here is from genome assembly GCA_916439225.1 of uncultured Oribacterium sp. Lineage (GTDB taxonomy): Bacteria > Bacillota > Clostridia > Lachnospirales > Lachnospiraceae > Oribacterium. The sequence continues at coordinate 680,187 of CAKAHF010000002.1, forward strand.
TTTTTCTAAAACACCCAGCTTCTTCTTGAAATAACGGTTTGCAATCTTGGCATTGCCGTTAAAGAGCATCTCGGGAACCTCGCCCCAAGCAGCGCCCGGATCACAAAGATGATGCTTATGAAGAACATTGGCAACCTTCCAGGATTCTACCATATCATGGGTGTATCCGTCTGTACCTAAACCGGTAAGTATTCCTTTATGTACAATCTCCATAGTGGGCGGGCAGCCGCAAGCATTTCCCATGTTGGATTCGGGGTTATGCACAACCATGGTCTTGGTATCGCGAATCAAATCCATCTCGTGCGGATTGACATAAATACAGTGCGCAAGGAGTGTTTTCTCTCCGAGAACATCCCAGTCATAGAGTCTGTCCACGATTCTCTTGCCGTGCTCTTTTAAGCATCGGTGAAGGTCTAAGATATCCTCAGCCACGTGGATATGGTAACCGATTTCCTTCGGCTTTTCCGCACGGCACTTTTCCATGGTCTCGTCCGAGATAGTAAAGCTAGCGTGCATTCCCATCATGCCGGCAATAAAGTCATCGCTCTGGGAGAGGGCATGGCGTGCAAAATCAACATTTTCCTTGATTGCGGCATCCGCCTTTTCCTTTCCGTCACGGTCGGAAATCTCGTAGCAAAGAGCGGAACGTACACCGAACTCTCTAGCCGCTTCTTCGATGGCGAAGAGGGAGCCTTTGATTTCTCCGAAGGAAGCGTGGTGGTCAAAAATGGTGGTCACACCGTTCTTGATACACTCTAAATAAGTAGCCTCTGCGGAAATCTTGGTAAGCTCGTTGTCCAGATTCCGGTCGATGGTCCACCAAAGTCCGTCTAAAATCTCTAAAAATCCGTTTGGATTGTATCCCTTTATGGAAAGACCTCTTGCTAAAGCAGAATAAATATGCTCGTGAGTATTGATGAAAGCCGGAAGAATGAGTCCTCCCTTTGCATCAATAAACTCTGCATCCTTGTATTTATTCCGAAGTTCATGGAAATCCCCAACCTCCAGTATGGTATTTCCTTCTGTCACTACTGCTCCGTTCTCGTAAGAAGAACTGTTTCCATCTCGAGTAAACACGACCATTTCCTAGTAAAAGCATAGAATAAAACCTCCTTGACTACATAAATTGTATACAGTTTATATAGAAATTATATATACTAAGGAGATTTTATCATTCACTTTAAACAAGTGCAAGACGATTCAGAAAAATTTTTATTAAACTAAAAAAAATTTTGGAAAAAGCATTGCAAAGAAGAAAATAAGTGTTAAGATAAATATGAAAATAATTTAGCTTGACAAATGATGAGAAGTCTACTTCGTTGATAAACTGTAAGGAAGGGAGGGGGAAGATTGGAACAGGAAAACAGCTTGGAAATGTTGGTAACGACTGCACATGGAATTGCCCGTCACTTCGGAAAAGACTGCGAGGTCTGCATCCATGATATCAGCAAAAAAGACCTTGAACATACGATTGTATTCATCCTAAACGGCCATGTTACGGGACGGAGTGTAGGTGACGGGGCATCCAAGGTTGTGTTGGAAACCCTGGAAGCCATGGAAAAGGGAGAGTGTATCGTGGACCACTTGGGCTACCGCATTCAAACACAGGACGGCAGAATCCTAAAATCATCCACGATATTCCTAAAGGATGACAGTGGGAAGTATCGCTGGATTATGGGAATCAATTATGACGTAACTGCCCTTATGAATGTAGATGCGGCACTGCAGGCCATTACCACGGTCGAGAAAGATGAAAAGCAAAACGAAGGCAGGATTCCCCTTAATGTAAATGATCTTCTGGACAATCTTATCAATGAGAGTGTGAAGAAGATCGGCAAACCGCCCGCCCTTATGAATAAAGAAGAAAAGATACAAGCAATTCATTTTTTAAGGGATGCCGGAGCATTTTTGATTACCAAGTCCGGAGATAAGGTTTCCAGTTTTTTCGGAATTAGTAAGTTCACTTTGTACAGCTATATTGATCAAAGTAAGCGCTAGACTGATGAAGCATCAAGGTTTTCATTTAAGAATGCTGCAATGGAAGAGCGGAAACAGTGCCGGATTTTGGTTACCGGTACAAAACAGTTGTTTAGAGCATTCTTCTCCATCCATTTTCGAGAAGAAATAAACATAAAGAGTAAGGTAAACGTAGTTTTGAGGAGGAAAAAGATGCAGGAGTTAAAGTGGAAAATCAATGAAATGCCAAAGACAGAGGATAAGAATCTTCCCCTTATGTCGATGGAAGAGGTAAAGAAGGCGAGAACTTTCCATGAGAGTTTCCCGCAGTACACACAGACCCCGCTGTGCAAGCTTCCCAATATGGCGAAGTATCTCGGATTGGGGAATGTATATGTAAAGGACGAATCCTACCGTTTCGGCTTAAATGCCTTCAAGGTTCTCGGCGGTTCCTATGCCATTGCGCGTTACATTGCAGAAGAGACCGGAAAGGACATTTCCGAGCTTCCCTACAGTGTTTTAACTTCCGATAAGTTAAAGGAAGAGTTCGGAACGGCAACCTTCTTCTCCGCTACAGACGGAAACCACGGAAGAGGAGTGGCTTGGGCGGCAAACAAGTTAAAGCAGAACTGCGTTATCATTATGCCGAAGGGCTCTACCGAGACACGTTTAAATCATATTAAGGCTGAAAATGCAAAGCTTGGATTTCCGACGTAAACTATGACGAGTGTGTAAGACAGGCTGCGGCGCTTGCTGAGAAAGAAGAGCACGGCATCGTGGTACAGGATACCGCATGGGAAGGCTATGAGAAGATTCCTGCATGGATTATGGAAGGTTACGGCACCATGGCGGATGAGGCGGCTGATCAGCTTGGAGAAAGACCGACTCACGTATTTGTACAGGCAGGCGTAGGTTCTTTGGCAGGAGCGGTAGTGGGATACTTTGCAAACCGTTACAAGGAGAATCCTCCCATCATGGTTGTGGTAGAAGCTTCCGTTGCGGATTGTCTCTATAAGGGTGCTGTGGCAAATGACGGAGATATCCGCATTGTAGACGGTGACATGATTACCATTATGGCAGGACTTGCCTGTGGAGAGCCGAACATCACTTCCTGGGATATTTTAAAGAACAATGCAAAGGCGTTTATCTCTGCTGAAGACATCATTGCGGCAAGAGGAATGAGAATGCTGAATGCGCCGTTAAAGGGAGATGATCAGGTTTATTCCGGAGAGTCCGGCGCAGCAGGCTTCGGTGCACTGGCTGCCATCATGTTGCAGGATGAGTTCAAGGATTTAAGAGAAAAACTGCAGTTAAATGAGAACAGTAAGGTGCTTTGCTTCAATACCGAGGGAGATACAGACCCTGAGCGTTGGAAGAACATCATCTGGGAAGCGAAAGAGAAGTAAGGATAGAGCTTCATTTTCAAAGAAACAAATTGTGCAACACCCTGTATAACAGGCTTATATATAACTAAGGAGGATATTGTATGGGACAGTTAAATAAGGAAGTTTTGGAAGAGATTAAGAAGAGAGCGGAAGGCTATAAGGCTGACATGAGTGCTTTCTTAAGAGCAATCGTAAAGAATCCGGGAGAGTCCGCTGACGAAGCAAAGCACGTTGAGACTATCAAGAATGAGATGGAGAAGGTTGGCTTCGATGAGGTTAAGGTTGACCCGCAGGGTAATGTAATGGGATTCATGGGATCCGGAAAGACCCTGATCTGTTTCGACGGACATATCGATACCGTAGGAATCGGAAACAGAGCAAACTGGACATTTGATCCATACGACGGATACGAGGATGACACCAAGATTGGTGGAAGAGGTGTTTCCGATCAGCTCGGCGGAACCGTTTCTGCTGTATATGCTGCAAAGATCATGAAGGACATGGGACTTCTGAACGATAAGTACCGTGTTATGGTAGTGGGAACTGTACAGGAAGAGGACTGTGACGGTCTTTGCTGGCAGTACATCATCAACGAAGACAAGATTCGTCCGGAGTTCGTTGTATCTTCCGAGCCTACAGACGGCGGATTATACAGAGGACAGAGAGGACGTATGGAGATCCGCATTGACGTGAAGGGTGTTTCCTGCCACGGTTCCGCTCCGGAAAGAGGAGACAATGCAATCTACAAGATGGCTGACATTCTTTCCGACGTTCGTGCATTAAACAACAACGGAGATGCTGAGTCTACTTCTATCCGCGGATTGGTTAAGATGTTAAATCCGAAGTACAATGAGCAGTGGAAAGAGGCTCGTTTCTTAGGAAGAGGAACGGTTACCGCTTCCGAGATCTTCTTCACATCTCCTTCTCGTTGTGCAGTAGCGGACAGCTGTGCTGTATCTTTAGACAGAAGAATGACCGCAGGAGAGACTTGGGAGTCCTGCCTTGAGGAAATCAGACAGCTTCCCGCTGTAAAGAAGTATGGTGAAGATGTAGTGGTTTCCATGTACAACTATGATCGTCCTTCCTTCACAGGTTGCGTATACCCAATCGAGTGCTATTTCCCAACATGGGTACTTCCGGAGGATCACAAGTTATGTAAGGCTTCCGTTTCCGCATACAAGGATCTTTCGGTGAGAAGAGAATCGGTGAAGTGGACACAGTGGCAGAGAGAGAGCCAAGACCTCTTCTTGACAAGTGGACTTTCTCCACAAACGGTGTTTCCATCATGGGAAGAAACGGCATCCCTGTTATTGGATTCGGACCGGGAGCTGAGGCACAGGCACACGCTCCCAACGAGATTACTTGGAAGAAGGATCTCGTAACCTGTGCAGCATTCTACGCAGCACTTCCGCAGTATTATTGCGACTAATATTTTCCTAAAGGAAAATTATGAATACGCGTAGGTACTAGGTAATTATGGCGGGTATAAAAGTCCGCCAAAAAATAAAAAAACAAGGCTGAGCCTTAAAGGAGAAAAAATGGATAAGAAAAAAGCATTTGAAGAGTTAGTAAAGGAAATTAAGGGACTGAAGACCGATGATATGTATTTGAACGATTTTTTCCTGACATGGGAAAAGTCTGATGATGAGTTAAAGGCAGTATGGGATGTAGCAGACGCACTTAGAAACTTAAGAGAGAGAAATATCTCCACTAAGGTTTTTGATTCCGGACTTGGCATTTCCTTATTCCGTGATAACTCTACAAGAACTCGTTTCTCCTTCGCTTCCGCTTGTAACCTTCTCGGATTAGAGGTTCAGGACCTGGATGAAGGAAAGTCTCAGGTTGCGCACGGTGAGACCGTTAGAGAGACTGCTAACATGATTTCTTTCATGGCTGACATTATCGGTATTCGTGATGATATGTATATCGGTAAGGGAAATGCTTATATGCACGAAGTTGCTGAAGCTGTTGAGGCAGGAAACAAGGACGGCGTTCTCGAGCAGAGACCGACTCTTGTTAACTTACAGTGTGATATCGACCACCCGACACAGTGTATGGCAGACGCTTTACATGTGATTCACGAGCTTGGCGGAATTGAGAACTTAAAGGGCAAGAAGCTTGCTATGACATGGGCTTATTCTCCCTCTTATGGAAAGCCTCTTTCCGTTCCGCAGGGTGTAATCGGTCTTTTCACAAGACTTGGTATGGAAGTTGTTCTTGCTCATCCGGAAGGATATGATGTAATGGGCGATGTTGTAGATGTTGCAAAGAAGAACGCGCAGGCATCCGGCGGATCCTTTAAGGTAACCAACGACATGAAGGAAGCATTCAAGGACGCAGATATTGTTTATCCGAAGTCTTGGGCTCCGTTCGCAGCTATGGAGAAGAGAACCAACCTCTACGGAGAGGGCGATACAGAAGGCATTAAGGCTCTGGAGAAGGAACTTCTTGCACAGAACGCACAGCACAAGGATTGGGCTTGTACAGAAGAGATGATGAAGCTGACAAAGGATGGCAAGGCTCTCTATATGCACTGCTTACCGGCTGATATCACAGGCGTATCCTGCAAGGAAGGGGAAGTAGATGCTTCCGTATTTGATCGTTACAGAGATCCTCTTTACAAGGAGGCTTCTTTCAAGCCGTATGTTATCGCAGCTATGATTCTCTTAGAGAAGTTCCAGAATCCTGCAAAGGTTTTGGAAGAGCTGGAGAAGCGCGGACAGGATCGTATCATGGATATCGAGAAGTAATAACGAGGAATCGTATGCATTACGCACGATAAAAATAAGAAATCCACGTATTGTGAGATGATGAATCAAAAAAGGGCGCTCCGAGCAGTCGGAGCGCTTTTTTGATATCGAAAATAATTTCTCTTTTTGAGATTTGAATAGAAGTTTTTTTGTTTAAATGGTACAATCAAGGATATCTTTGAGATAGCTTGCGGATGGCTTTGTATTGTTATTTGGAATGGCTTTTGAAGTGGCTTTGAAATGGCTTTTGAAGTGGCTTGTAAAAAAGCTTTTGCAATGCCTTTCGTAATAGTTATAGGTGTTGAAAGGAGAAGTAGAAATGGACAGTATTGCAGAGAGAATCAGCGAGGTCGGGATTGTTCCGGTAATTAAGCTGAAGAATCCGGAAAGAGATGCTGTGAACTTGGGAAAGAGTTTATGTAAGGGGGGGGGATTCCGATTGGAGAAGTAACCTTCCGTGCAGAGGGAGCCGATACAGCACTTCGCCTTATGAGCGCAGCGCTTCCCGAAATGCTCCTTGGAGCAGGAACGGTAACCACTACAGAGCAGATAGACAGAGCCATGGATGCCGGTGCAAAATTCGTGGTATCTCCCGGTTTTGATGAGGATCTGATTCGTTACGCACAGGAGAAGAACATTCCGATTTATCCCGGAGTAAGCTCTGCAAGTGAGTACCATAAGGCACTAAAGTTTGACCTGAAGCTCTTGAAGTTTTTCCCAGCGGAGCAGCTTGGCGGGCTTCCGATGATTAAGGCTCTTGCCGGTCCCTTCCCTATGTTTAAGATCATGCCAACCGGTGGCATTTCTCTAAAGAATCTCGGAGAATACATGGCTTCTCCCCTTATTGCGGCATGTGGCGGAAGCTATATGGTAAAGGACAAGTTGATTGAAGAGGGCGCATGGGATGAAATCACAAGACTTTGCGAGGAGTCCGTTGCCATTATTAAAGAAGCGAGAAATGTGTAGAATAGTTGGAGGTATTCATGTCAAAGGTAGTCTGTTTTGGAGAGATCATGCTGCGTTTGCAGCCCTATAATTATGAGCGTTTTGTGCAGGCGGAAGATGTGCAATTTACTTTTGGCGGAGCAGAGGCCAATGTATCCGTATCTCTTGCCAATTTCGGTGTGGACGTATCCTATATCACAAAGCTTCCTGCCCATATGATTGGACAGGCGGCAGTCAATTCACTTCGGAGATATGGGGTAGATACTTCCGGAATTGTCCGCGGTGGAAATAGAGTCGGGATTTACTTTAACGAGAAGGGCGCATCCCAGCGTCCGAGCATTTGCACTTACGATCGAGCACATTCCGCAATTTCCGAGGCAAAGAAAGAGGACTTTGACTGGGAGAGTATCTTTAGCGGTGCGGAGTGGTTTCATTTTACGGGTATCACCCCGGCACTGGGGGAAAATGTTTTGGAGATTTGCAAAGAAGCCTGTCAAATCGCAAAGAAAAAGGGAATCAAGATTTCCTGCGATGTCAACTACCGTAGTAAGCTCTGGAGTAAGGACGCTGCAAGAGAGGCTATGACGGATCTCAGTCAATATATTGACATGATACTCATTAACGAAGAGGATGCGAAAACCGTATTCGGCATTGCAGCCGATAAGACCGATGTCAATACCGGGAAGCTCAACAAAGAGGGCTATGAAGAGGTGGCGAAGAAGCTAATGGAACAGTTCCATTTCTCTGAAGTGGCTATCACGCTTCGTGAGAGTAAGAGCGCTTCGGACAATGACTGGTCCGGACTTCTCTACGACGGAAAGGAATGTCTCTTCTCGAAGGTTTATCCGGTGCATATTGTAGACCGAATCGGTGGTGGAGACAGCTTTGCGGCAGGCCTGATTTACTCCTTCTTAAAAGGCGATAACAGTAGAAAGGCCTTGGAGTTTGCGGTTGCGGCTTCGGCTTTAAGCACAGTATCGAAGGTGACTTCAATATGGTCACTGTTCCCGAAGTGGAGAAGCTTGCCGGCGGAGACAGCTCCGGAAGAGTGCAGAGATAGGGAAAAGATTTGAACTATAAAAGGTGGTATTTCTCCTTTTGTAATATTTTTATAGTTGCTTTTGGAATAAGCACTATACTTTGTGAAAAAAATGGCGTAAAATTCTACATAGTAGCTATGCGGCGGCATTTTTTGTGATGCAGATAGGCATGAAAATTCAAAAATGTGAATTGCCTGAGTCGCGAAAGAGATGGAAGCAGATTAAGGAAAGGAATAGGGAAAAGCTATGGATCAGGAAAAGTTACAGCGCATTTTAAAGAAGATGGAAGAGCGTGATTTGTCACAGATGATTATCACAGACCCTCCTGCAATTTTCTACTTAACAGGAAAGTGGATCATTCCGGGAGAAAGAATGCTCGCTTTATATATCAATACAAAGGGCGTGAAGCACCTTTTCGTAAATCGTATGCTTCCGCAGGAGAAGGACTTAGGCGTTGAGATTACTTATTTTGACGACACGGAAGATCCTGTAGCGATCCTCTCCGGCGTGATTGAGAAAGATAAGCCGATCGGGATCGATAAGACTTGGCCATCTCGTTTCCTTCTTCGTTTGCAGGAGTTAAAAGCCGGCTCCTCTTTTGTGAACGGTTCCGTTATCGTAGATAAGGTTCGTCAGATTAAGAGTAAGAAAGAGCAGGAGTTGATGATTGAGTCCTCTCTTGTAAACGATAAGGTTATGGAAGAACTTGTTCCCTATGTAGTAAAGGGACTTTCCGAGAAGGAATTAAATGCCGTTACCAGAGATCTCTTTAAGAAGTATGGTTGCTCCGGTGTTTCCTTTGACCCGATTACCGCTTATGGACACGGTGCAGCTGATCCACACCACGTAACGGATGATACCAAGGGAAAGAAGGGAGACTGCGTAATTCTCGACATCGGCGGTGTTCTGAACGATTATATCTCCGATATGACCAGAACCGTGTTCATCGGTGAAGTGAGCGAGAGACATAAGGAAATTTACCAGATTGTTCGTGATGCGAACTTAAAGGGTATCGCTATGGCAAAGCCGGGCAACAGAATGTGTGATGTGGACCTTGCTTGCCGTAACTATATTGAGGAAAAAGGCTATGGACAGTACTTTACGCATAGAACCGGACACTCTGCAGGAATTGAAGACCACGAGGTTGGAGATGTTTCTTCCGTAAATGAAGAGATCATCGAGGTTGGACAGTGTTTCTCCGTTGAGCCGGGGATTTATATTCCGGAAGAAAATATTGGTGTTCGTGTAGAGGACCTCGTAATCATTACAGAGGATGGATGCAAGATCTTAAACCACTACACCAAGGACCTTCTTGTAGTGAAGGAAGACGGAAGCCTTGTAGTTGCCGAGTAAAATCCGTAGAGCTTAAATGAGCTTGACAGATTGTATTCGACAGATTGAACTCGTCAGGGAAGATTCAATCTGTATACTGGAAAGCGAATAAAACAGAATAAAAGGATAGCGTGACTATAGCTGATGCGGAAAGCAAGTAGATCATACTTGCAAAGGCGGAGCTATAGTCACATCTATGATAAAAAATTAACAAACTTGACAAAATGCTATAGGAAAGAGATTTTGTCATTAAGAGGGAGAGAGACAATGGCTAAAATTACTGAAGGAACAATGCCCTATTTGGGATACGAGACATATTACAGAATTGTAGGAGAGAAGAACCCGGATAAGGCACCTTTACTTTTATTACACGGTGGACCGGGATCCACCCACAACTATTTCGAGGTACTGGATGATTTGGCTGACAGAGACAACAGACAGATTATCATGTACGACCAGATCGGATGCGGAAACTCCTTCGTGGACGGACATCCGGAGCTTTGGACGAAGGAAACTTGGGCAAATGAGCTTGTTGCACTTCGTGAGCATTTGGGGCTGGATAAGGTACACCTTCTCGGACAGTCCTGGGGCGGAATGCTCGCAATCATTTACGGCTGTGACTATGCGCCAAAGGGCGTAAAGAGCATCGTGCTTTCTTCCACCCTTCCCTACAATGCTATTTGGGAGAGTGAGCAGAAGCGTCGTGTTAGCTATATGACCGCGGAGCAGCAGGCTGCTATTAAGAAGGCGGAGGAGACAGGAAATTACGACGATCCCGACTACCTTGCAGCAATCAATGTTTTCATGGAGAAATATTGCTACGGCGTAATCAACGAAGATTCTCCGGAGTGTCTGACCAGAAAGAAGAAGGCGGGAGTTGAGCCTTATGTAGTAGGCTGGGGACCGAATGAATTTACACCGACAGGAACGCTTAAGGATTATAACTACATGGAGAAGCTGCACAGCTTTGCTTATCCGACATTAATCTGTGACGGTGCGGAGGACCTTTGCTCTCCCTATATCGCTAAGATGATGTATGATGCGATTCCGAATGCAAAGTGGGAGCTTTTCGCTTACTCCAGACATATGTGCTTTGTGGACGAAGGCCCCAAGTACAAGGAGATTCTCTTAAAGTGGTTAAATGAGAACGACTAAGCGCTAAAGATAAGGTGCCGATGATACAGTGCGTTGATATAGAGAAGTTGCCTGTTAAAAGCGGGTGACTTCTCTTTTTTCTATAAAATAATATTCGTACTCCATCGATTCATATTGTATTACTAGAACAGAAAAAGAGATCTACAGGAACATAAGGAGTAAAGTACTAACCTAGGCATACTAAAGTTGCAGCGCGTATGTAAGTTCTGAAAAATCGTTTCGGTAAAGACAAGGAGAATGAAGAACCAATATGATTCTTTCCAAGAAACAGTACACAACATGGGACAATATTCTGATTCCATACAAAAGCAGTGAACGCAGTACTGTCTTGTATTCGCTTATTAGACTTCTTGAATATATTACACCTACAATACAGATTGCAGTGAATGCTCTGTTTATTGAAAAGGCTTTGTCATATCTGTCAGGAAGAAGTTCTCGTGAGGAATTGCTCCTTCCTATTCTTATGCTAAGCGGAATTATTGTATATGCCCGAATCTGTAAAGTCCTAGCCGCTTTGTGTATGAAACATGTCCAAAATGGGATTCGGGCTCAGTTTCATACAGCGATCATTCAAAAATGTGCCAGACTGACCTACGAGAGCATTGAAAACGAGGAAATATGGGAGCTGTTTCAGCGGATTAATAACAAGCTCGAAGACAGAATGACTATAGGGTTTCAAAACAGTGTTGAACTGATTGGAATGGGAGTTCAAATTCTTGGTTTTCTTGGTGCACTGATATTCAGTGCTTGGTGGGCCGCGTTTATTGTCGTTATCTTGTCTGTGCCTATTATGATTCTGGGAATCAAGGGAGGACAAAAGCAGTACGAAGCCGAAAGAGAAACCGGAAAATACAAGATTCGATATGAATACCTTAGCGACATCATGACAAATCGTGATTCTGCAAGGGAGCGCAGCTTGTTCCATTATCAGGAGAGGTTAATTCTGCAATGGAATAAATTATTTGAAAAAGTAAAGTACCTTCAGCGGAAGGTAACAATCAATACTATGCTTCGTATGAAGGCTGTGAATCTGACTGTGTCTTTAGCCATGTTTATGGTTGACCTCATTTTGCTATTGGCGGTTGCAAAGGGGAAGGTGTCAGTAGGCATGTTTATTGCATTAACACAGGCCTCTATTGGTATCATATCCATTATGTCCTGGGAATTTTCAGACCGCATTAAGGAATTTGCCACACAGAGAGAGTTCTTCAAAGATATCACGCATTTCGCATCTCTTCCCGAAACAGAGGGCGCTACATCTGAACCCGCTCCGCCTGTTCCGTTACAATCTATTGAGTTTCGTCACGTTACATTCCGCTATCCAAACACAGAAAAAAAGAGGTGCTTCGTGACTTGTGCCTGAAAAATGGAGCCGGGAAGACATTATGCGGTTGTTGGCAGAAATGGGGCCGGAAAAACCACCCTCACCAAGTTGTTAACTGGTCTTTATACAGATTATGAAGGAGAAATCCTGATAAACAACAAATCGATAAAGAACTATGCGGCTTCTGAACTGAAGAGTTTTTTTGCTGTCCTATTTCAGGATTTTTCCCGTTATCACATTTCTCTTCGGGATAACATTGCCATTGGAGATATCAGAAACTTTGGCAATCCGGATACAGATCGGAATATAGAAAAAAATTCTTGATGAGCTGAACATGACAGATAATATACGAACACTTCCCGATAAGATGAATACCCACCTAGGAAAACTTGACGAAAAAAAGGTGTGGATTTTTTTCCGGCGGCCAGTGGCAGCGGCTTGCCATTGCGCGTGTTATGTTGTCCCCTGCACCCATGTATATTTTTAGATGAACCGACAGCAGCACTGGATCCAATGAGTGAATCAAAGATATATGGGGATTTTTGAATATATTAGCCGGCAAAAAAACTACATTGCTAATCTCACATCGCCTTGGTGCCACAAAAAAACAGCGGATTATATTCTGGTTCTTGATGATGGGCATATTGTCCAGCAGGGATCCCACGCTACGCTGATGCAATATGACGGACTGTACAAGGAAATGTATGATAGTCAAAGGAGTTGGTATCAATGAAGAAAAAAAGCATCTGGTTTTTCGCAGAATGATATTCGATATGTTCAGAATCAGCCCCGGAATGACTACGCTTTATTGCCTGTTTGATGTTTTGCATGCTGGCGGTTATATTCTTGTCATGCTCTGTACTGAAAAATTGTTCGACAGTGTTCCTCTGCTTGCTGCAGGCTCACCGTTGTCCGTGTCACTCCGGCCGCTTCTGTTTCTTATCATGGCAACAGTATTTTTTTGAGATTGCGAACAGTTTAAGTAATTTCCATATCGAGCATCTTTCCCCTAAGATACTCAGTCATTTCTACAAGCGTATCTATATAAAAAGCATCCCATATTTCACCGATAGATTACGAACGTCCGGAATTCCTTGATATGCTCAATAAGGCCTTGCAAGGCGTGGAATATGGTTTTTTTGCTTCCAGCCTGATTCTGATGGTATTTACCTTCTATGTGCCTTACTTCATTTTATTGGGGGTGTACCTGCAGCACATTTCACCCATACTGATTCTGATTGTTCTGCTGATTTTTACGCCAGTCATTCTTGGCCAAGTAATACGGTTTCGGTTGTTTTTCCGAAGCGGAAGATGCGATTGCCCCAATCAGGCGAGCTACTGATTATTATGAACAAGTCGTCTGCAATCGAAAGTTTTTTTAAAGAAACACGAATTCTTGGTATCGTAAACCACTTTATGCAGCTATATCAGGATGGAGTTATCCTAATCAATCAGAAAACTTTGACTGCCGAAAAAAAACATATCAGGATAGATGCGGCCCTGAGACTGTTTGCTATCGGTGGATATATCGGTATCCTTCTAATGTTGGTAAACAGTTTGATTCAAAAAGTGATTTCTCCGGGAGCTTTCCGCTGTCTTCGCATCTGTAAATATGATGTATGCGCTTGCTGAGGAAATGGTTACAATGTTTTCGGGGCAGATTACACAATACGCAGTATCTATTCAGAACTACCATTCATTCATTGATCTTCCGGAAAATGCAAAAGAAGAAGGAAGTTTCGACAAAACGAAAGGCATCACTCTTGACAACGTTCATTTCAGTTACCCGAATACGCAGACAGAGACAATACGCGGAATTAGTCTTAAAATCCAGCCGGGTGAAACCGTATCAATCGTTGGTGAAAACGGTGCCGGAAAATCGACTCTGGCAAAACTTATGCTTGGTTTATATGTTCCGGACAGAGGAACCGTTCGTATTGGTGGACTTGACAGCGAAAAAGTCGCTTCACGGTGCATATATCAAAATTGTGCCGCTGTTTTCCAAGATTACCAACACTATCGCACAACACTGGAGGAAAACATTACCATAAGCAGCAATAATAGCTGTTACAATAAGCTTGTTAAACTAAACCATGTTTGTGAAAGGGCCAAATTGTTAGTCAACAGTGATTCCTTCCCACAGGGGTTTAGTACCATGCTGTCCAGAGAATTCGGGGGTGTGGATTTGTCAGGCGGACAATGGCAGCGAATTGCGATTGCTCGCGGAATATTCCGTGAACATGACATCATTGTTTTAGATGAACCGACATCTGCGATTGATCCGATTGAAGAAAGTCTCATGTATCAAAATTTCAAAGAAATATCCGAAGGAAAAACTGCTATAATAATTACACATCGCCTTGGCGCTGCCAGAATTGCTGATCGGATTATAGTGTTGAAAGATGGCATTATAGATGATATAGGCACTCATGAGGAACTGATTAACAAAGGTGGAGTGTATTCTGAAATGTATAGAACGCAAGCCCAATGGTATGAATAGAGAGTATAAAAGTTTTTCTGAAAAAACGAAAATAGAGTAAAGAATTTGGAATGGCATAAAGTCGGAAAGGAAGCAAAATGGGGAAAATAGTCAATCTTGCTGTAATCGGGTTAGGACAAAGGGGTGCAGAGCTTGTGAAAAATGTCTATACGGAGCACCCGGATGTGGAGTTTATTGCGCTCTGCGATGTATATGAAGACCGGGTGGAGGAGACTGCCCGGGTGTTAAAGGAGATGGGAAGGGTAGAGCCGAAAAAGTTTTCCGACTATCGGGAGATGCTGAAAATGCCCGAATTGGACGCAGTGCTTATCTGTGCCTCTTGGGAAATGCACAGCGAAATGGCAAAGGACTGTATGCGCGCAGGAAAGGCGGTAGCCTGTGAGGTGGGCGGTGCCTATTCCCTGCAGGAGTGCTGGAAGCTCGTGGAGTGCCATGAAGAGACGAAAACACCGCTGATGTTTATGGAAAACTGCGTGTACGGAAGAGATGAATTGATGGTTCTTCGCATGGCGGAAGAAGGCGTTCTTGGGGAAATCGTGTACTGTGAGGGAGGCTATCGCCATGATCTGAGAGAGGAGATCTCTTTCGGGCGGGAGAAGCGCCACTACCGCTTGGATAACTACATTCATCGAAATACGGAAAATTATCCGACGCATGAGCTTGGACTATCGCAAAAATCCTGCATATCAATAAAGGAAACCGAATGTTGACTCTGAGCTCTATGGCATCCAAGGCTTGCGGCTTGCGAGAGTATATCCGGGATAAAAAGCCGGAGGACCAAGTTCTTCGGAATACGGTTTTTCAGCAGGGAGATGTGGTCAATACCATGATTCGCTGTGCAAATGGAGAAACAATTCTTCTGACCTTGGATACCACCCTTCCCCGCTACTATTCCCGAGGCTTTACCGTGCAAGGCACAAAGGGGATGTATAGGGAGGACAATGCCTCTATTTTCCTGGATAATGACGAGGGGGCAAAAGACCACTTTGAATGGAAAAAGCAGTGGGGCAACGTAGAGCGTTTTCGTGAAAAATACGAACACCCGCTCTGGAGGGACTACCTCAAGGCGGGTGTGAAAAAAGGACACGGCGGCATGGACTATTTGGTCTTTTCCGACTTCATAAAGGGAATACAGGAAGGCAGCCCGATGCCCGTGGATGTGTATGATATGGTGAGCTGGATGAGCATTTCCGCCCTTGCGGAAGAATCCATTGCCCTTGGGGGACAGCCGGTCGCTATTCCCGATTTTACAAATGGGAAGTGGATTAAATAAGTTCTTTACTCCACTTTGGTACAATACATAAAGTAGCAATGCCCGCTGGAAAGGTGCTGAATCCCTCGCAGGTTCGGACGGATTAAGTAATTATCCTTGGAAAATACCATTGGAACCATCGGAAGGTCTTTTAAGAGCATTTGCTCTGCCTTATGTAAGGCCTTGGAACGTTTTTTTCCGTCTGTTTCCTTCATGGCAGTTTCCATGAGTGCATCATACTTATCGTTATGATAACGTGCATAGTTATTGGCATCCTCGGAACGGAATAGATTCAAAAGCTGCAAAGGCTCATCATAATCATAAATCCATGCGAAACGAGTAAGCTCAAAGTCTCCTGTATGCTGGGTTGCGGAAACGACTTTCCAGTCCTGGGTGTCGATTTCCATCATAACGCCAAGCTCCTTAAATGCACTTTGGAGGTACTCTGCGATGCTATTGTTTGCACCGCCGGCATTGTTCAGATATCTTACCTTCGGAAAACCGACACCACCGGGATATCCGGCTTCTTTCATAAGCTTCTTTGCCTCTTCCAGATCTTTTTCGTACTCATCGATATGGAAGGGGCTCTTGTATTCTTTTAGACTTTTTTCAATAAAGGAGCCTCCGTCGGCGGGATCGCTCACGCCTTCACAAACAAGGGTGGCTGCCGGGGTTCGATAGCCTTCAAAAATATTTTCCGCAATGTGTTTTTTATCAATGGCAAGAGCAAAGGCCTTACGTACTTTCACATCATTAAAGGGAGGCTTTTCCGTATTAAAAATCATTCCGGAGGTACCTAAGAGAGGGAATGTTTTAAAAGCATCGGAATTCCGCAGGCTTGCCATCTCCTCGGAGGGAATACGGCTTGTGACATCCAGGCTTCCCTCAAGATAAGCACTGTAAGCGGAATTGTCATCATCAACGAGATGGAAGACCAGTTCTTCTACGGTTACTTTATCCGCATCATAGTAATAAGGATTCTTTTTAAGAGAAATGTAGTCTCCGTCCACATACTCACTCATCTGATATGCCCCGTTGGAAATATAAGAAGAGGGATCCGTACTCCATGCTTCGCCCTTTTCCTCGATAATATCTTTTCTAAGGGGAACAAGGGAGGTAAACGCAACAACTTTATCGAAATAAGCTACAGGATTGTAGAGCTGAATAACCAGCGTTTTTTCATCCGTTGCCTTGACTTGCAGAGCTTCGAGACTTCCGTGACTTGCTTCTTCATATCCGGCAATCATACTTAACATATCGTAGCCATAGGGTGCTGCCGTCTTCGGGTCTGCCAGTCTTTTAAAGGCATAAACAAAATCTTCGCTCGTGAGATCTTTTCCGTCAGACCATTTCAGCCCCTCTCTGAGCGTAAAAATCCAGGTTACTTTATCCTTGGAAACTTCCCAGCTTTCTGCCATGGCGGGAAGAATCGTTCCGTCTTCTCCGTACTTCAATAAGCCTTCAAAACAATGCATAATCATCGTTCCGCCGTCCAAGGTGGAATTGAGCTGCGGATCCATAGTTTCGGGAGACGGTCCTATGCAGACGTCAAGTTTGTCAATCGGATCACCTTCTCCGGCATTTAAGCTTTGCTCTCCTTCTGCTACATTCGAAGCCTTGCTTTTATTCTTCTTGCCGCCGCAGGACATGAGAGAAAGAGCAAGCATAGTCAGGCAGAGAATCGTAGCCAGTATTTTTTTCATAACAACCTCCTTGTATCATTTCTTTCCTTATAAAAAGCTAAGTTGATTTCCTGATAAGAATTGTAGCGGTATTTCCTTAGACGCTGTATAATCGCTAAGGTCATATTACCATTTTCGGCGAAAAATCACAAAATAATTATATTGAAACAGAGAAGAATAAAGGTTGGAATGAATGAGGGAAGCAGTAAAAAATGAAAAAAGCACTAATCGAATAAAAGGAATTCTATCTATCGTTCTTTCGGCGGCCGGATTTGCGGGAATGGGATTTTTTGTGAAGATGGCAGGGAATGTACCGGTTATGGAAAAGGCGATGTTCCGCAATGCGGTAGCTGCAGTTATTGCCCTACTTATGATGTGGCAGGAGAGAGTACCTTTTTATGTGGAAAAAGAAAATAGAGGAAGACTTTTTCTGCGCTGTTTTTTCGGGACAAGCGGACTACTCTGCAATTTCTGGGCGCTTTCCTATCTAAAGCTGGGAGATGCCAGTATTTACAGAAAATGGCTCCTTTTTTCTCCATTGTCATGTCTATCTTTATATTAGGTGAGAAGCCAAACAGAGTGGCGATTCTTTCTGTCATTCTTGCCTTATGCGGGGCCGCCTTTGTGGTAAAACCCGGTCAGGGACTTCTGGGATTTCCTGCCTTGGTAGGTTTGCTTGGCGGATTTTGTGCGGGAACAGCCTATACCTTTGTACGAAGTCTGGGCTTAAGGGGAGTTAAGGGACCACAGATTGTCTTTTATTTCTCCGCCTTTTCGCTTCTTGCCGTTCTGCCCTTTTGTATATTGCAAGGTAGAGCATTGAGCAGCGGAGAAATTCTGTTCTTACTGGGGGCGGGGATATGCGCCGCTATTGGGCAGATTTTTGTTACGAAAGCCTATGCCTATGCTCCGGCAAAGGAAATCTCGGTCTATGATTATAGTCAGGTGTTTTTTTCCGCCCTTTTGGGATTTTTCATCCTGCAGGAAGTACCGGATCTTTTTAGCTTTATAGGCTACGCCCTAATCTTTGGCGTTGCCCTTTGGAAGTGGAAGAAAGGATAGGGAAGAAATACAATACGATATTATGAGGAAGTAAAATGAACGAAGCAAAACAGAATCAAATGAACGAAGCAACACAGAATCAAATGAACGAAGTAAAACAGAATCAAATGAAAGAAGTAAAAAAACGAATGAACGAAACGATACAGAAAAGGAAGTCTCGACGCGTATTTTCCAAAAAACAATTGAGTGAAGCACTTTTACAAAAGATAGAAGAAAAAATCAGAAAGATTGATGTGAAGCATGATGTCAATATTGAACTTATAGAAGATGGAAGCAAAGCCTTTGCAAGCTTTGGAAAGAGCTACGGGCTGTTTAAAAATGTACGGAGTCTTATCCTATTGAAAGGGAATCCGGGAATGCGCCACTTTCGGGAGAAAATGGGCTACTACGGAGAAAAGCTTCTTCTTTTCGCGGAGAGCCTGGGCCTCGATACCTGCTGGGTGGGAGGAACATTTGACCGGGAAAGCTTCTCTTATCCGGAGGAAGAACATGTGCAAGCTGTGATTCTCCTTGGCTATGCGGAAGAAGAAGGACTTAAAGAGAAACTCCTTTCTTCCCTGCTTCGTGGAAAAAGAAATCTTGGGAAGACCGTATAGAAGGAGAGTCCCCTTATCCGAAGTGGGTACAGGATGGAATGGAAGCGGTTGCCTTGGCTCCCAGTGCTTTAAATAGACAGAAACCTCTTTTTCATTATCATGAAGGAATTTTAACGGCTACAGTGGAAAACAATTTTGAGATGGATATGGTGGATCTCGGAATTGCCAAGTTACATTTTGAACTTGGTGTGGGAAGTGGACACTTTGTAGTGGGAAACGGTTCTGAATTTGCTCCGGAGAGCTGAGATAGTCATAAAAGGCAGTCAAAAGAGACTGAGAGAATAAAGTCTTATAGAATTTGTCAAGGATTTTATATTGTTTTTATAATTTTTTTTTGTTTTTTTCTTGCTTTTCTCCCTTCAAGTAGTATGATTAAGCTCGTTGTGAAAAAGACAACTTAATTGTGTGCAATACAGTAGGGGTTATCCTGAGGGATTTGATGGCTCCGGAAATCGAGAGAAATGAACTGATTGAGCTTCATGGTGTACAGAGAATAGACAGCTTGTTACTATGAAACGGAATTCATGAAAAAAGGGAGAATACAAATGAGAAAGAAGAATCTTAGTGTAAAAGTAGCGGCACTTGCAATGTCCGGAACCCTTGCTATGGCTCCGATGACCGTTAGAGCAGCAGAAACAACCGCTACAGCAATTACAGAGGCAAGTACAGCAAGTACTCCTGCGGCAGCACCTGCAGCAGCAAGTGCAGAGACAACGGGAACAACAAATTCGACCGCAGCAAGCACGGAAACTCCGGCAGCAGGAAGCAGCACAACTGTAAGTGGAACAACTGAAAGCGGTACAGGAGCTACTGCGGGTACGACAACTGCAACGGCACCGGTAACCGTGGAAGAGCCGGCAGTGGATCCAAGTACGACAGTAGAAAACCATGTAAATGATGTCGTTACCGATGACAAGCAGGGAACGGATATAGGCCTTCAAGTTGGTAGTCGAAAGATGGAAGCCAAGATTTCTGCACAGGATGCCAATGAAAATGGTCAGGACCCCATTGGCACGAAGAATCCGTCTTTAAACAGAATTCCTTCCATTGCAAATCTGAAAAATGAAGATGTGGTAATGCAGGGAGATCTTTCTATCGCAAAGGACGGAAGTACGGATTATGATACAACCACTACAGATCTTTATGAAGTTAATAAAGAGGATACTTACTCTTTAAAGGCGGAACTGGATGTGACTGCAGTAAACAACGCAATTAATGCATCTGCGCAATTTGTTCCCGGTCTCATGTCCGGTGTGGAAGTGAAAAACATGCAAACAGGGCTTCGTGCAAGCTTTCAGATGGCAAACAATCTTGATGGAAGCTTCCATCTTCCCACGAGTCTTCAGGATGCCAAGGATCACTATGAACTTGTATCGGGTGATACTACAAATCCTTTGATTTACCGAATTAACTATGGCAATTCTAATTTTGCAAAGGACAAGGTTGAACTCGCTATGGATTTGGATTTGAGCAAATATCCCAATCCGCAGGAACAGATCAGTACCTTTGGAAGCCTAAACAACTTGATTAACAACTCCGCTAAAAAGATTCAGCTCATTATGAAGGGGATTAAGTTTAATTCCGCATCCGCTAATGCAGAAGTAAGCGAGACGGCTACGGAAAAGACCACAACTGCAGAGGGAGCAATCCGTGGAACCTTGGTAGGCTATATGAAGGCGGATGTAAGCTTCTTATGGATAAGTGGCAATGCCTCCTACACTTGGGGTGCCATCCAGAACAAAGACGGTCGTGATTTCGTCTCCGGTCGTGATAGAGTTGCAGGTGCCAACAACGGCATTAACACAGTGGATCTTACTGTAAAGATGACGACAACAGAGAATAAGGTACAACCGGTAAATCCCGTACAGCCTGTTAACCCGGGCAATGGTGGCAATGGCGGAAATGGTGGTGGAGACAGAACCCCGATTATTCCAACCGTGACTCCTGTTGTAACACCGAATGAGAATACTCCTGCTGATCCGGGACAGGTTCTTGGTGTAGACCGTCCGGTTTCGGTTGACAATGCAGTAAGTGTTGAGGAGAAAAAGGGAGAGGTACTTGGTGCAACTCGTCCGAGTACTAAGGCAGTAGCTACCCGTGCAACGGTTTCTACCGGAGACAACAATTACTCCGCTCTTTGGGCTTCCCTTTTCGGACTGTCCTTAGCTTCTCTTGCAGGATTCGCAGTACTTCGTAAGAAAGAGCAGAACTAAGATAGAATGTAAGGTTCTAAAATAGAATGTAAGGTTCTTTATAAAAGGTTCTTGTAAAAAAAGAAAGGGCTGTAAAAAAATTAAAATAATAAAGTGATTTTTGCAATATAGGTCTGAATGCAGGGTAGTCTGAGCCCGTCGGTACTTGCGAAAAACAAGAGAAACGCAGTTTTTCGCTTAGTATCCGTTACGTGGCGAAGCTAGCGAGAGCGTGCCCAAGTTCAGACCTATATTGCTTGGAAAATTATTTTGATTTTTTTACAGCTCTTTTTTATTCATCGTTCTCCTCTTTCAAACTGAACTTTCCGACAAGACCGTTCATTTTTTCAGACTGTTTGGAGAGCTCCTTTGAGGCTGCGGCAGATTCTTCTGCAGTTTCCGTGTTGCTCTGTACGACAGAGGAAATACGGCTTAAGCCCTCATTTAGTTGCTTGATGCCCTTTGCTTCTTTTTCCGAGGCAAGGGATATAGAGGAAATGATGTTGTTGATTTTTTGTGATTGCCCGGAAACGATAGACAAAGATTCCTTCGTTTCTTCGGAAATCCGTGCCCCCTTGTTAACGGCATCAATCGTTTCCTCAATTAGGAATGCAGTATTTTTGGCAGCCTTTGCCGATCTTTGCGCTAGATTTCCTACCTCATCCGCTACTACGGCAAAGCCCTTTCCGGCTATTCCCGCTTTTGCCGCTTCGATTGCGGCATTTAAAGATAAGATATTGGTTTGAAATGCAATATCGTCAATGGTCTTGATTATCTTATGGATTTCATGTGATTTTTCCGTAATATCCAGCATAGCAGAGTTCATTTCTTCCATTTTTTCATTGCTGTTACCGACTGCTTTCTCTGCTTCTTGCGAAAGACTGAGCGCACTCAGGGTCATTTCTGCCGTTTCTTTATGTTTATAGACATATCATCCATGGTAAGGCTTAGCTCTTGGACGGCACTTGCCTGATTGGAAGCCCCGGTTGAAAGGGAGTCTGCAGAGGCGTTTACCTTGCAAGCGGCGGCATTTACCGAGAAAGAGCTATCCTTAATTTCGCCCATGGTGCCATTTAAATCGGCTAAGATGTCCTGCAGATTTTCAAGTATGGGGGCATATTCACCGATATAGAGCTCTGTATTCCGAAAGTCCTCGGAGAGATCTCCTCTTGCTATCTGAGAAAGCTTTTCCGATAAATCTTGAATAATACTTTGTATTCTTTCCACTACTTTTTCTATGCTTAGAAAAATGCTTCCAATCTCGTCCTGATAGGGATAGTGTATATCGTGAGAGAAGTCTCCCAGTGCAAGGGAGTCTCCTGCGAGTACAATTTTCTGTAGAGGAGCCAGACTCTTTCTTATAAAGAAATAGCCGGCAAAGACCAAGACAAGGATTCCCAAAAGGGCGAGAGGGACGGCAACCATAACCATACTGGAAATGGCAGAGGTATATTCTTTTTCGGAAACCGCGATGGCGACCCACCATGTTACACCTTCCACCTGGATGGGTCTTGCATTGTACTGGATCACTTCACCCTTGGAATTTTTGATGTGTGTAGAGAAGGGTTCATTTTTGGAAAATAATGCCTTTAAGATTTTTGCGCTTGCTTCAGGAAGCACCTCTTCCAATGTTTTTTCATTTTCCTCCTCGTTCATACTATACATAATCAGTCCACTGGTATCGACGACACTACTATAGAGTGTTTTAAAACGAGCGTCTTCTTGTTTTACAATACCGAAAGCAGAGGTGTCCATGTCCAAAATGACGACACCCTTAAACTCTTCAGCATAGAAAATAGGTACGACTACGGAAACAACATATTCATTCGTTCCATAGTTTGGGTAAGCATTGGTAAGTACCAGTCCCTTATTTTCCCTGGCGCGGACATAGTAGTCCTGGTCCTTGTAGTTGACATAGGCAGCGTTTGTGACTTCTCGCTTCTCAACTTGCTCTCTGGTCATATATGGCGCGTATTCTTTTACGCCCTGATAAAATGCCTCCGGCTCTAGGAATACTCCTGCACCGAGGAGTGCTTCGTTATTCTTGATTGCGGAATACAGAGAATCCAGAATGGTGGTTTCCGCATTGTAACGGCTTGCCGGGATGGCAGTGCTGATGATTCGAGAGTGAAACATAGTGCCATTCATATCCTGTGTTTCCAGGAGCTTTCCATAATCGTCGTAAATTGTCCAAGGATTTGCCGGAACACCGCCGGGGAGGTCATTTTGTTCGAAGATATACATCATTCCGTCCTTAATGGTATTTCCGATGGTCTCTTCCCGGGAAACAACATTTTGCAAATCGGCAATACCCAGACGAATCTTATCGTTCATATTGCCAAGCAGGGATTGGTAGAGAGCATTTTTTCCCATATAGATAATAGATATGCTGATGGCGGACAGAACCAAAATACTTAAAATGCCGGTCATAATGGACATCCGAGAACTTAACTTCATCTTTTTCCAGCGGGAAACCGACTCGCTATCTGTGTTTTTCTTCATTTTTACTTCCTCTCACACGAACAAAAACTGCATGCTTATTTATATCGTCTAAGGGAAAAGAAATTATTAAAAATAAGCTGAATAGGGAAATAAAATATAGAAAAGATGGAATAAAAAATATTTATAACAAAAAAGAAAAGTGTGACATTTGCAACAATAACAATTATACGAAGTGTTACAGTATACTTGTAAGAAGAAAGGAGGAAAGATGAAACTCGAAGCAGGAAAAGTATTTTCCATAGCAAAAGAAAATTGTCCTCTTAGAGGATGCACGGTGTCTAAGGAGATAGAAGGCGGAAGCAATCCGATTATCATCTTTTCTTTGGATAAGAATACAGACATCAGTCCGGAGATTTTCTCGGAACATAAATTTCTGCTTCTCCATGAGGGAGACTTGGAGATTTATGGAAGAGAAGAAGAAAAGAAAAGAGAGGATCTAAAAGGACGGACAGTTTTTTCTTCCGGGGAATCCATTCTTTGTAGGATTGATGAGCCGGTAGGGATGTGCACAAAGTTAGGCGCAGTATATACAGAAATCAATTTAAGGAGGGAAGATATCATGAATGAAGTAATTAAGGCAGGTGAGGTTTTTCAATTAAAGGATTTGCTTCCGTACGGAGACGGAAAGATTGTCAACATGGATGTTGCGCACAACGAGAAAATGAAGTTCGTGCTGATGGCTTTCGATGAGGGAACAGGCCTAAGTGAGCATGCAGCTCCCGGAGAGGCGATTTTCTTCGCGTTGGAAGGAGAGGCAATCATTAATTATGAGGGAACGGATCATACTATCCATGCCGGAGAGCAATTCCATTTTGCTAAAGGCGGACGACACAGCGTGAAGGCGCTCGGAAAGTTTAAGATGGCACTTTTGATTACTTTGGAATAAAGCTTTGTTTTAGCGGAATAAGTTGATAAAGCACCTCCCTTTCTGTACAATAAAGTCTGTACAGAAAAGGAGGTACTTTTATGCTTATCGATCGTGTGGAGAACATTCATTATTATGCACCGCTTCTTCCGAATCTGGAGAAGGGCTTGGAGGCGATTTCCAATTTAAAGAAAAAAGGAGAGTTTGCACCGGGCAGATATGATTTTGACGGTGGCTTCTTTAAGGTGGAGAACGGAAGTACAAAGGCTTTTGCAGAGGGAACCTATGAGGCACACAAGAAATATATCGATGTGCAGATTATTGAAGAGGGTTCGGAGGAAATCGCGTGGGATACTTTAGAGGAGCTTACGGAAAGCATTTCTTATAATGAAGAAAAGGATGCAGCTCGCTATACAGGGGACTTTGCCCATCAGATTAAGATTACGAAGGGGATGTTCTGGGCGGCTTTTCCATGGGACGGTCACAGACCGGGCGCTCACTCGAAAGAGGAGCAGAACTATACGAAGATTATTTTGAAGCTTCCATTTAAGGCATAATCTTGGGAATGAGATTTTTTGTAAAATAGAGTAGAAGATGGTGAGAAAATGAATAAAAAGAAAGTAAGAATCGAGAATAAGGGGGATACGCTGTGAATTTACAAATGATTGCGATAATCCTCTTCATTCTTATGTATGTTGTGATGATTGCGAAGACAGAGTGGAGAATCTATGCCATCTGGGGTGTGGCCGTGCTCTTTGTGCTTTTGGGCATTTTAGAAAGGAATCCACTCTATTGGCTTTCGGTCATAAACTGGAATGTCATCATGATGATAGGCGGTACCATGGTCACCGTCTATTACTTCATTGAGTCCAAGATGCCGAATCGCTTAGCGGAGATTATTTTGGAAAAATGCCCTACGGTAATGTGGGTTATTATTTTAATGTCCCTCTTTGCCGGTGCGGTTTCCGCTTTTATTGACAATGTGGCAACCGTTCTTATGATTGCACCGGTCGGTCTTGCGATATGCAAGAAACTGAAAATCAGTCCGGTATCGATGCTCCTTGCGATAGCGGTTTCTTCTAATTTACAGGGGGCGGCAACCTTGGTGGGAGATACGACCTCTATCATGCTCGGTGCCTATGCGCATATGAACTTTATGGAGTTCTTCTTTATGCATGGAAAGCCCGGTATATTCTTTGCGGTAGAGCTTGGGGCGCTCCTTACGGTGCCGGTTATGCTTTTTCTCTTCCATGACCTGAATCAGCCTGTGGAAGCGGAGGAAAAGACAAGGGTGGAAGGGATTTTCCCGACGATTGCACTTTGCGGAGTTGTAGTATGCCTGATTATCGCGTCCTTTATCCCGAATACGCCGAGTACAATTAACGGTATTATCTGCGTTGTGATTGCTCTTCTTTGCATGGCTGTTGATTTTAAAATGAAGAAGATGCCGGAAAATCTCAGGAAAGCGATTCTTTCCATAGACTTTGAAACGCTTTGCATCCTGACCGGTTTATTCTTGGTTATTCAAGGCATTACCGATGTCGGCATCATTGATATGGTGGCAAATGGAATTGCGAAGGTCGGGGGAAAGAACATTTTCCTTCTTTATACAATTATCGTCTGGGGCTCCGTGCTTTTCTCGGCTTTTGTCGATAATATTCCCTATGTGGCGACCATGCTTCCGATTATTACGGGAATCTCACAGCTACTCGGGATTGAGCCCTATCTCCTTTACTTCGGACTCTTAAGCGGTGCGACTCTTGGTGGAAATATCACCCCGATTGGTGCCAGTGCGAACATTACCGCAGTAGGGATGCTTAAGCAAAACGGTTATACCGTAAAGTTCTCCGATTTTATGAAGATTGGTTTACCTTTTACCTTTGTTGCCGTGATGGCAGGCTATCTCTTCATTTGGTTTACCTGGCATTAAAATGGACGGTTAGATCGGAGTGCTGAATACAACTAATAAATAAGAGAGAAGCAAAAAGCTAAAGATAAAGATGAAAAGATGGATAGAGAAATATAGAAATAGAGAGATATAGAAATAGAGTAGTACATAAAATATATTTATTAAATACATAAATAAATATTCTATAAAAATAGCTTATAGAAAATTTATCCCTGACGAAAACATAGTATAGGCAAAAATAATTCATCTTTCCAAAGCCGGCAAAGGAGAGTATGGAGTGAGGACAGGGAGGTTCTCTGAATAGGACAGATACAGAGCGTATTGCCAAATCTAAAAACAATACGAATCGTATCAAAAAAAGTGCCTAATAGGAGGAAATTTATTTATGATTATTCAACACAATATCGGAGCTATCAACGCACACAGAAACTTATTCAATAACAACTGGGAAGTTCAGAAGAATATTGAGAAGCTTTCTTCCGGTTATAGAATCAACCGTTCTGCAGATGATGCAGCAGGACTTGCTATTTCCGAAGGAATGCGTTCCAAAATCCGTGGTATTGATCAGGCTACAGTAAACGCACAGGATGCTATCGGATTAATCCAGACCGCTGAAGGTGCTCTTACAGAAACTCACGCTATGTTACAGCGTATGGTAACTCTGGCTACACAGTCTGCTAACGGAACTTATAATACCGTTGCACGTAATGCAATTCAGTCTGAGATTAGTGCTCTTAATCTTGAAATCGATAGAATTGCTAACAACACAGAGTTTAACAATGTAGGTCCGCTTAATAATAGTATTACCTCAAAATTGACGTTCCAAATTGGACCATCCGCTGCGGAGACACTTAATGTTGTTGTTCAGACGATGACTCATTCTACTCTGGGTATTAAGAGCCTTGATGTAACAAGTATTTCAAATGCAAACGGTGCGATTACTAAAGTTACTGGCGCTATCGAAAAGGTTTCTACTTACAGAGCTCAGCTTGGTGCAGCGCAGAACCGTTTGGAGCATACCATTAACAACTTAAAGGTTACTTCCGAGAACATGACTGCAGCTGAGTCCAGAATCCGTGATACAGATATGGCTAAGGAGATGTCTGCATTTACAAAGAATAATATTCTTGTTCAGGCTTCTCAGGCTATGCTTGCACAGGCTAACCAGACTCCGCAGGGTATCTTACAGTTACTCAGATAATCTTATCGCATGGAGTAAATCGTTGATTTAACCTGTTATGCGGTTTATGGAGTCTCAATGGTATATTGCAGGTTCTGTAAACGAACGTGAAATGAACGAAAATAAAAGTTGCCGGGCTAGGTAGGGGCCCGGCAACTTTTTTTGATACATTACAAAATCATAAGAAGATTTTTCACGTCCTCTTCGGTGGTTGCCCAACCGGTGCAGATTCGCATAATGGAGTGCGCTTCATCCGGGTCATCCCAGTGCGTGAGTTCCACTCTGTCTTGAATTCTTTCTACATCCTCTTTTTTCATCAGTATAAAAATCTGATTTGTCAGAGAGCTGATAGCAAAGGGATAGCCCTTTTCTTTTAGGGTAGAGCGGATTTTCTCCGCCATCTTTATCCCGTGTTCTCCGATTCGAAAGTATAAATCATCCGTGAAAAGTGTATCAAATTGTACACCGAGCGCTTTCCCCTTGGCAAGTAGTGCGCCATGCTGTTTTATGATTGTCGGAGAGAAAGAAAAGTTTCCCTTTTGCGGGATGACTACCGCTTCTCCGAACAGGGCACCGCACTTTGTTCCGCCGATATAAAAGACATCACAGAGTCTTGCAAGATCGGAAAGGCTGACATCGTTTTTGGGACAGGCAAGGGCATAGGCAAGACGTGCTCCGTCGATATAAAGAGAAAGCTTATATTCGTTACAGATTTCCCGGATATCCTCCAGTTCTTCCAAAGAATATAAAGTTCCGAATTCCGTGGGCTGAGAGAGATAAACGAGCCTTGGTTGCACCATGTGTGCGTTGTTTCCGTCGGCATGGAAGTGCACCATATACTCGCGAATCTGTGCAGGGTAAATTTTTCCCTCGATATGCGGTAGAGTCAGAACCTTGTGCCCATGAACTTCGATAATTCCCGCCTCGTGGGTAGCAATGTGCGCGGTATCGGCTGCAATTACTCCTTCATACGGGCGTAATATTGTAGAAATAACGGTGTCATTCGTCTGGGTTCCTCCGACCAGAAAATAGACATCTCCATCCGCAAGTCCACAGGCTTCTAAAACCTTCTTTTTAGCGGATAGGGTAAAGGGATCTGTCCCGTACCCGGGTGCCTTGATGAGGTTTGTTTCATAAAGCCTAATTAAAATTTTTTCGTGACAGCCTGCCAAATAATCAGAATTAAAATAGAGCTTATCCTCTCTGCCTTCCATTGCTATTTTCTCCTTAATCATCTCTTCTTGCTTGATTTTAACAATCTGTCTTTTCTTACTATAAATTATCTTTGTTTATGGTCTAGACTTCTATTTTCTTTCCTTATAAATGGAATGATTATCTCTCTTTATAAATGAAATTATTTTATTTTTTAGAGATACTCCTTTACTTCTCTCTTCATCTCATCCCATTTCTTTTCCATGTCTTTCACTAAGGCAATCTGCGTTCTTGCACGGTCCAGGTTGTGTCCGGGACGCGCTGTATGGAAATAAACATCTCCCTCCAGATAGTCGGTTAAGAAGCGCATACCGCATTCCAAGGTCATAATCTTTGCGCCCTCCGGAAGAGATTCAATTTCTTTTTTGCTGAGTTTTCCTCCTGCTCCCTCTAAAAAGCCCTTTACATAGGTGGAAAAAAGCGGGAGAGAAAGTGAGACTTTTGTGAGATCCTTTTCGTCTTCTACAGCCGTATTTGCGCCGAAACGAATAGCATCTCCGAAGTCGAAGATGGAAAGACCGGGCATCACGGTATCCAGGTCAATGATGCAGAGTGCCTTTTCCGTTTCCGCATCAAAAAGGACATTGTTTAACTTGGTATCGTTGTGGCTGACACGAAGCGGCAACTCTTTTTTAGCGAGAAGCTCCATAGCGTAGGAGAGGTCTTTCTCGTGCTCTAAAAAGAACTGTACCTCTTCTTCGCAGTCTTTTCTTCTTCCGAACGCATCCTTTTTCAGCACTTCCTTAAAGCGGGCAAAGCGCTTTACACTGTTATGGAAGTCCGGAATGGTTTCGTGCAATTTCTCTGCCGGAAAAGCGGCGAGAAGATTCTGAAAATGCCCGAATGCACGAGCACTTTCATAGAAGTGCTCCGGCTTCTCCACGAGGTTATAGGACTTGGTTCTTTCTACAAAGAGGTAAACACGGAAGAAATTATCTTCTTCATCTTCATAGTAAGCTTTACCCTCTTTCGTGGGGACAAGGCGTAAGCCCTCTCGCTCCGGATCTCCTCCCGCCTTTAGAATCTCCTTTTCCATAAAGACGCAGACCAAAGAAACATTCTCCATAAGCTCTTTTGCATTTTTGAAAATGTTGGTATTCATTCTCTGCAGGATATAGTCCCGCTCCGCCTTTACGAGGAAGGTGTCGTTGATGTGCCCTGAGCCGTAGTGCTCGAAAGCCTTTACCTCTCCCTTTATTTGAAAGTGGGAGAGGGCGTTTTCTATTTCTTTTTTACTTAATTCTTTATTCATTATAGTTTGTCCTATTTGGTTATCATTCTTTTACTCTACTGTATTAATCTTATTGCAATATCTTGTTTCCCTTATCAAACTCTTCCGTTGGGAAGCTGCCTTAGCCCTTTACACCGCCACCGGTTACACCCGCAATAATCCGCTCGGATAAGAAGAGGTAGAGGATGAAGGTGGGCAAAAATACAATGATTACGGAAGCAAACATCCCTGCCCAGTCTCCGGTGTACTTCATGGAGTTGATCATGGAGTAGAGCCCTACCGCAACGGAACGCACCTTGTCGGAATTTCCGAAGATGAGGGAGATAAAGTACTCGTTCCATACATTGATGAAGTTAAAAATACTCACTGTGATGATACCGGGCTGTGCCATCGGAAGCATAATCAGCCAGAAGGTTTTTCCGGGAGGACAGCCGTCAATGGCGGCAGCTTCTTCGAAGGCACGGGAAATATTGGCAAAAAATCCCATTAGGAAAATGGTCGTGTACGGCACATTGATTCCCACATAAAGGAAAATCAAGGTCAATTTATTTGCCGTGATATTGTTTAAGATATCCAGTCCTGCCACAAGAGCAAAGAGCGGAAGTACAATCATTACCACCGGTACCCCCATGGAAGCCACGAAGGAATGCTGCATAAGCTTGTTTCCAAAAAACTCAAAACGGGACAAAGCGTATGCCGCCGGAGCACAAACCAAGATGAGTAAACAAACAGAAAGCAGAGAGTAGAAAAGGGAGTTAAAGAAAATGGTGGACACATCGGAGTTCACCCAGGCCTTTTCATAGTTCTCAAAGTGGAAGCCGCTGCTTAGAAGCTTATTGGCAAAGATTTCCTTTGTTGTGGAAAAGCTCGCAATCAGTACCCAACCGAGAAGAACCACGGTAAAGAAAATCCAAAGGAGGAGGAGCAGGTAACCCGGTAAAAGACGCATCTCCTTCTTTAAACGGAAGGGCTCAGCATAGTTTTTTTCTTTTTTAAATAATGAAAACATAGTCCCCTCCTTAAAATTCCAGCTCTTTATCCTGTAAGAGCTTATTACAAATCGTGAAAATGATGACAACGCAGATACTTAGGAGCACACCGACTGCAGCACCGATTCCGGCATTTCTTTCCGTTACGCTGTTTCCGGCTCCGAAAATCTGCATATACATATAAACCATGGGGGTAATTGTCTGCGTATCGGCGGTTACAGTGGAAAAGAGCTGTGACCAAACAAAGAAGCCTACGCTGCTGACAGACCACATAGTGATATTCGTATGAAACATACCCTTTAAAGGGGAAGCGTGATATGACGGAACTGCTGGATTCTGTTGGCTCCGTCGAGGGTTGCCGCTTCAAAGTAATCCGCACTGATTCTCTCTATACCGCTTGAAAAAATAAGCATGTGATAGCCCACCATTCCGAAGCAGTAGGCAATGAGGAGCGCCATAAACTTATGGTCGTTACTCAGCCACTGAATAGATGCGAGTTTCGGCAGATGAAGAGCGGTGAAAAAGCTCTTTAATAAACCGAATTTCGGGCTGTAAACATATTGCAGCCACATGGTTGCAAGAGCTACAGCGGACACGATGTTCGGAAGGTAAATCATGGCACGGAAAAAGCTCCGTCCACGGATTCCGGAAGTGATAATGACGGCAAACAGTAAGGCTAAAGAGAGGACAATCAGTCCGCCGAATAGCCAAATGCGAAAAAGATTCCACATAGAGATACGGAAAAGCGTCGTATTCAACAGCTTTCCATAGTTGGAAAGTCCCACGAACTGCCATTTGGCAAGACCGTCGGTTACCCCTTCGATGCGGAAAAAGCTCATTAAGAGGGTACGCAGGATGGGATATAAGAAAATCAAGATAAAAAAGATCGCTGCCGGACTTACAAAGGCTATCAGCATGGCGGAATTCTTTTTCACAACAACCTCCTAAAACAATTCTTTAAAAAAGGAAGTGGCGCGATGGTTCGGAGCCACTTCCCAAGATTCAAAACGAGTATCGTTTGTAAAACGCGACACTTTACTTCTTCAAGTTTGCAACGAACTCTTCAGCGGTAATGCTGCCACCGCAGAGCTTCATGAAGTTTTCCTTCAGAATCGGTGTCATGTCAACATTATCTTCTGCAGATGCTGCCCAAGGATAACGAGTCTTTAACTCTTCCATAACCGGTCTTACATTTGCAAGCTGCTTCGGCCAATCCTTGTTGTCGGAATCAGCAGGAATGCCTAAGGATTCCTGAGAAAGCTTCTCGTCATACTTGCCCTTTGTGAAGAACTGGATTAACTTGAAAGCATCCTCTGCCTTTGTGGACTTCTTATTGATGGCAAATACCTGTGCGCCATAGTTGGAAGCCTCTACACCGTCTTTTCCGTCCTTTACTGCAGGATAGCTGAAGCATCCCCAGTTAAAGTCTTCTCCGGTGATGTCCTTTACTTCATTCGGAAGCCAGGAACCGTTTAAATAGATTGCAGCAGTTCCGAGAGCGAGCTCCTGATTCTGTCCTGCAGGCCATACATTGGATGCGATCTGCTCGGAGAAGTATCCCTTCTTTGCAAAGTCTTCATAAGCCTTAGCCACTTCCAAAACGGAAGGATCGTCCCACTTGCCTTCTTTTACGATTTCGGAAGCCTTCTCATAGCCGTTGATTCTGGATAAATGATAGCCGAAATTGCTTAAGATGTAAGCATCATCACTGGTGATGGGAGCAAAGCCCGCTTCTTTAATCTTAGCGCAAGCTGCATCCAACTCTTCCCAAGTCTTCGGCACTTCCGTAACCCCTGCCTTGTCGAAGATTTCCTGATTGTAGAACATAGCGAAAACGTTCGGCTGGTAAGGAATGGACTTTAAAGTGCCGCCGCCTACTTCACGACAAGCATTGATTAAACCGGCATTTGCAGTCTTCTCGTAATCATTTGCCTTGGCAAGTTCCTCTAAATCAAGAAGATAGTCTCCCCAAGTCTTATTTACTCTGTCAATATCCTCATCAAAGAGGTCGATATTGGTTCCTGCATCAAGAGCGGGCTGTAATCCCTCACGGATACCGGTTCTTCCCTTAAACTGTACGTCTACAGGGATTCCTGTCTCGGCAGTGAAAGCTTCTACTGCTTCCTTTAAAACCTGTCCCTGTGGCTCGGTTGCTCCCACATGGACCAGTAAACCAATCCGTCGGAAGAAGCCTCTGTCTTTTCTGCATCGGCTTTCTCTGTTCCTGCTTCTGTTCCTTCCGCCTTTGCGGTTTCAGCAGGCTTTGCCTCCTCGTTCTTTCCGCCACAGGCAAAGAGTGCTAAGCTGGAAAGAAGTACTACAGCGGTTCCTAAAATTCTTCTTTTCATTTGTACCTCCCTAAACAATTCCTCTTTTTGCACAATCTGCTAAATAAAGAGGGTGAATTCCTCGTCAGTATAGGTCGAAATAACATAAAATTCTTTATCTTTTTAGATAAACAATTTGCATAATTGATTATACTGCGTACCACAGCATTGCTCCCGGAGCCAGCTCTACGGAGTGCTTTATTTCCTTTCCGTCGTAGTAGTCGGTACTCTGCTTTTCCTTACTGTTGTTTACT
Organism: uncultured Oribacterium sp.; assembly: GCA_916439225.1. GTDB lineage: Bacteria > Bacillota > Clostridia > Lachnospirales > Lachnospiraceae > Oribacterium. The sequence goes on from CAKAHF010000002.1 coordinate 713,827, forward strand.
ACAGCGTAAATTCCCTTTTCCGGATACGCATGAAGCTCGCAAGAAAGATTTGTGCATTGCCACTTTCTGATTTCTTCTTCCTTGTGTGCACTGTAGAGAAGAGCACGGAGGAGAAGACGGGTATTTTCCAAATTATAGGGAAGCCCCGCTATATAGATTCCTCGTCCCTTTCCGTAATCATGGGCGGATAAATGAACAGAGCCGTCGCTGTATTCCAGAATCTCCGTTTCCTTTTCCAAGGCATAGATGCTCTTCTGACTTTCTCCGAAGTTTAGCTTTTCCGCCGGGAAGTCTTCCAAGAGGAAGTGCTCCGTTTTTGCGGTTTTAAAATATTTGTCCGTAGAAAGACTGAAGCCCATTTCCTTCTCTACACCGAAGATATCTGCAAGCTGGAAATATTTTCCCTGGAAAGAGCAGGCGCTCGGTTCTCCAACACCGATAAGTCCTCCACCGTTATAAACAAAGGCGCGAAGAAGACTTTGGAGCTTTTCTTCCTTCCAGATTTCTCCACCCGACCAAGAGGTCATAGCGTCTCCGGCATTGATAAGAACATCCACATCTTTTGGAACGCCCCCCTCTAAAAGCTCGTCAAAGGAGTAGAACTCCACATCTACGTCCATTCCGGATAGAGCTTCCAGGATTCCGAAGTAGCTGTAGGCCTTTTGATAATAGAGGGCGTGTGCCACCATATAAGCCTGCCAGGAACGAAGCTTTCCCCAAGCGTTTACGATGCCGACTTTCAGCTTTGTGTAGGGCTTTGTGCCCTGTACTTTTTCGTAGAGGTCACGGAATTCATCAGCAACTTCCGCAATATAGTCAATAAACTTCGGGAACTTATAGGCGAGGCTTAGGTAGCCGCCATAGCCGATGCGGTCCACGGGTTTTCGCATAATGGCACGACGGGCACTTACCCAGTTTTCCATGGCTTCCGGCACAGGATCATTTCCTGCGTAGAAAGTGTCCGGGAAGAAATAGGGAAGGAAGCGTCCTTCTGTGTAACGCACCCCCGGTATATCTCCGATTAAGCGAAGTGTTGCACCGCCTCCGACACTGCCGACTACGCTGTCCAGTCCGATTTCCTGAAAATATTTTCCGTAGGGCTCAGTACCGATCCAGTTGTCTCCGAGGAACATCATAGCCTCTTTTCCCGCCTCGTGCACAAGATCCACCAGTTCCTTGGCTTCCTTTGCCACAAAACGGGAGATGAAGTCCATGTAGTCGAGGTAAGCCTTTGTCGGGGTACGGAAAGTGCTGTGGAAATAGCCCTCATCCACAAGGTCTTCCGGGAGAAGACGGTAGCCGTATTCTTTTTCAAAGGCTTCCAAAGCCTCTACGGAAACCGTTCCGCCGTAACCGAACCAGTCTACGAATTTTTCCTTTTCTTCATGATTAAACTGCAAAGTGAAATGGTAGAAGAAGGTGGTAAAACGCACAACATCTGTCTTCGAGTGAGTCGCGAGCCAGCGCTTTAACTCCTCCTTTGCAAAACGATTGCTGTAGGGTTTTCGAATATCAAAGGGAATATCTGCAGGTTTATCTCCCCAGTTGTTCGTGATGTGGTTATACATTTCCGTCGGATCCCAGAGAGCAAAGGCGAGGAAACTCAAAGTATACTCATGAAAGGGAGTGGCATCTTCCAAGATAAGAAGGGCGGTTTCTCCTTCTGAAAGAAAATATTTCGGAGCCTCGCCGGTGGGTTTTTCTTTAGAAGCTTCCGTTTTTTCGCCGAAGTCTTTTACGGACTTATCAGGGGAAAGTCTCCACCGCTCGGGAGAAATCACTTCTCCTGTCGTTCGGTCGATGAGCTCCCACCACTTCTTCGGGTCATGCAGAAAGTCCGGTGTGACCTGCTTTGCAAAAAAACCGTCCATATAGGGGATTTCCAGGTGATTGGAGAAAGCAGTTACTCTCTTAGACATAAGGTAAAACTGCTGACACTCTTCCATGTGCTCTTTTGCAAATTCATTGTGCCCTCTTGCCACAAAATAGGTGCTGTAGACCTTAACCGGAAGAGAAAGGGTTTCCTCATCCAGTTTGGTGCCGTCACTGTCTCGAATGGCATCTGCACCGAGGCGCTCAATCAGCTCTTCTGTTTCCTTTAAAAAATTGTTCTCACTGGGTAGGGTAAGTCTTCCGCTTGTTTTCTTCATGCTCATCTCCTTCAATCTCTTGATTTCTGCCTGAAAAATGAGAGTTGGCTCATATGTCAGGACAGTCCTCGGTAAAGCAAATACTCTTTTCTGTTCGCATTATAAAACGAATTCAAGGGTCTAGCCATATCCATCTATTGTACTATTGCTTACTTTATTGATACAATTGCTCTGTCCGGACTTTCAAAGTGTATTGATTTAGGCTTTCAAAGTGTATTGATTTAGGCTTTCAAAGTGTATTGATTTAGGCTTTCAAAGTGTATTGATTTAGGCTTTCAAAGTGTATTTGATTAGGCTAAAAGAGTGTGTTCGTTCGGACTTTTGCAATGCTTTTAGAAGATGGACTGCTTTCTTCATGCATAGGGATAGATAAGGAGCAGGATGCCCGGGGATATTATGGAATGAATTATAGAATGTAAGGACGGAAGATGGATTACCAAAGTGTTTGCTTAAAAGATTGTATGGAAATCAGGGAGATTGTTTCCCTTCATTATTTTCAATATAGAAGTGATTTTTTCTTTCCCGGAGAGACGCATCCCTTTTGGGAATTTGTTTGCGTGGATGCAGGCGAGATTACAGTGCAGGCAGGAGAAGAGACGATATGCTTAAAAAAGGGAGATATTCTTTTTCATGCGCCAAATGAGTTTCACTCGGTAAAGGCGGACGGGAAGACCAGTCCCAGTATCGTGGTAATCAGCTTTTACTGCGATAGCCCCTCAATCTGGCGCTTTCAGAAAAAATGTATGCGCATCAGCGATAAGGAGAAGAGTCTTCTGGCGAAAATCATCACGGAGGGAAAGGGCGTTTTTGCAGGAAGAATGGATCAGCCCTATCAGAAGAAGCTGCTCTTTTTGGAAGCGGAAAGTTTCGGCGGGCAGCAACTTATCCGTCAGTATCTTTCCGAATTTTTAATTCAGCTTTATCGTCGATATTTTTCTTATCCTCTCCCTATGGAGGCAAAGGACTATTATGTGGAGAAGAGCTCAAGGCAGAGCGAAAGCTATAATCGTTTGGTGGAATATCTGGAGAGCCATGTTTATGAAACTCAGTATGGAGCGGATCTGCAGAGACAATCTCATGGGGCGCTCCTATGTGCAGAAGATTTTTCGGGAAGTCGGGAATACCGGCGTCATGGCTTTATTTTCCAAAATGAAGATTGATACGGCAAAACGCATGATTCGAGAGGGGCAGTTAAACCTCACGCAGATTGCGGATAAGCTTGAGTTCTCCTCCATTCACTACTTTTCCCGCCAGTTTAAGAAAGAATGCAAGATGTCTCCCTCGGAGTACAGTTCCTCGATTCGCTCGTTGTCGGAGGAGAGCGGGGCGTAAGAAATTAGGGACTGCTGCAGGAATACCGCTATTCTATAAATCGAAAAATCTATAGATAAATGGAATTTGTCTAAAAAAATAGCTTGTTCTATGCTTAAAGCAGAAATCATGAAAATGGACGAGTTGATTTCTGCTTTATGGGAAGATGAGCAAAACAGGAAGAGTAGAAAAAGAGCAGAGTATTACAGGAGATGGATTTTTCGGGAGGGAAAAGGATGGAACTTGTAAAGGATTTACCGGAGATATTTGAGAGTTTTTCAGAGCAGAGACAGAAGTCTTTTCTTTCTGTAAAGGATTGGAAAGATAAGGGAAAGCCGGTTGTGGGATCGTACTGCACCTATTTTCCTAAGGAAATAGCCATGGCGGCAGGGGCGGCAAGTGTTTCTCTTTGTGCGACTTCCGATGAAACAATTCCGGAGGCCGAGAAGGATTTACCGAAGAATCTTTGTCCGCTGATTAAGTCGAGCTACGGCTTTGCAAAAACCGACAAGTGCCCCTTCTTTTATTTTTCCGATGTGGTGGTAGGAGAAAGCACCTGTGACGGAAAGAAGAAAATGTATGAGCTGATGAGTGAGTTTAAGGATGTCTTCTTTCTCCGTCTACCTCATGAGCAGACGGAAAAGGCGGTTACCCTTTACCGAGACGAGATTGTGCGCCTAAAGGACTATCTGGAAAAGAAGTTTGAGGTGAAAATTACAGACGAAATGGTGCGGGAAGCAACGAGAGTCAATAATCGTGCAAATAAAGCCTTGAAGGATCTGTATAGTGTTATGAAGCATGAGCCCACCCCGGTTTCGGGGTACGACATCTTTAAAGTCCTCTACGGCTCCACCTTCCGTTTTGATCGCGCCGCTCTTGCCGACGAGGTCAATGCCTTACGAGAGAAAATTGAGCGGGAATATGCCGAAGGAAAACAGTTTGAAAAAAGGCCGAGAATCCTTATTACGGGTTGTCCCATAGGAGGAGCCACGGAAAAGGTGATTCGTGCTGTGGAAGACAATGGCGGTGTAGTAATCGGATACGAGAACTGCAGCGGAGAAAAGGCGGTGGGAATTCAGGTGGAGGAAGATGCGGAAGATATTTATGAGGCGCTTTCCCGGAGGTATCTTGCTATCGGTTGTTCCGTTATGAGCCCGAATCAGAATCGTTTTGACAGCCTTTCGGAAATGATTGATGAATATCATGCCGACGGTGTTTTGGACATGACCTTGCAGGCCTGCCACACCTATGCGATTGAGACGAATAAAGTGCGCCGATTTGTCACGGAAGAAAAGGGCATTCCCTATATCAATGTGGAAACAGATTACTCCCAGTCGGACATCGGGCAGTTAAATACCAGAGTGGCAGCTTTTATCGAAATGTTGTAAAGAAATTTGCAAGGCGAAGAAAAAAGACGATAAGAAAAATTTGCAAAATGAAGAGGAAAACGTGGAGATATTTTTTCGTAAAAATGCTTTCAAAGAAAATGGACTAAGCGGAAAGGGACTAAAAAATGGAGAGAAAATATCTGGGAATTGATATCGGTTCCACAGCGGCAAAGGCGGTGGTACTCGATGAAAAAGGAGAAATTGAACAGGCCTTTACCGTGCCTACCGGTTGGAGCAGCTTTGAGGCATTAAAGTCCATAGGTTCTAAACTCAGTATGCCGATGGACGAGGAGCATTACGCCTGTATCGCAACGGGCTACGGTAGAAATGCGGTAGCCTTTGCGGGAAAGACCATGACGGAAATTACCTGTCACGCGAAAGGCGCAATGACTCTTTTTGGAGAAAACCCCATGAATGTGGTGGATGTGGGTGGACAGGACACGAAGGTCATTACCTGTCAGGGAAAGACTGTGGAAGAATTCTTTATGAATGACAAATGCTCCGCCGGAACAGGAAAGTTTTTGGAGGTTATGGCGAATCGCTTGAACATTTCCTTGGAAGAATTGAATGAGCTTGCGAGAAAGCACACGGAAGAGGTGAAAATCAGTTCGATGTGCACTGTATTTGCGGAGTCGGAGGTAATTTCTCTTGTAGGGCAGGGAATTGCAAGGGAAAATATTGCCTACGGCATCCTGCAGTCCGTTGCAGGAAAGGTTTCTCAGATGCTCGGGAAGCTTCGAAATCAGGACCTGGATATTTATCTCACGGGCGGACTCTGCGAAGCGGAGTATTTTCAAGAGCTTCTTTCGGAAGTACTTGGAAGACCGATCCATTCCGACAAGTATGCACGCTACGCCGGCGCCCTCGGTGCGGCGGTCTTTGCGAAGGAACAGGCGGAGAGGGGGCGGATTTAGAGCTTTGCATGAGATAAAGAGATAAAAATACCCCGCATAGCCTGTGGAACAAAGCGTTTGGAGAGCTCGGCACTTGCAGAAAACGAGCAAAAGCGAAGTTTGATGCTTAGTGCCGGGAGCTTATAACCGAGCGGGAGCGACTTTGTGCAATAGGCTATGCGGGGTATTACTATTCATTTTTTAAACTCTAAATCCGATACCTTCTAAATCCTATACCTTCGTCAGAACATAATCGAGATCCATCGTGCGTTCTCCGTCTTCCAAGACAAAGCAGGGAATCCCGATGCGCCCTTCATCCGGGTAATCTTTTTTCAAAGCCTGTTCCCGGAAGGGCTTATAGATTTCTTCTTGCTCACGAAATGCAAGAAAACGTTTTAGATTATATAAATTTTCACTTAAATCAATAAACTCAAAATCTGCGCCCTTCTCTCTCAAAGCTTTCTTTGCTTCAACACAACCGGGGCATTGCTGACTTCCATAAATTTGTACTTTCATCTTTCTTCCTTTCTTGACTGAGTTTAACTGTTGTAAAGACCCTTAGTTTTACTAAGGCGAAAACAAATATATATTTCTGTATATTGTTTATTATTCTAACATGAACTTCAAACAATCTAAAGTAAGTGATGCAGGAACAATATTTTAATTATCACAGAATTTGGGACAGTTTAGAATTAAATGAGCAAGAAAAAAACAAAAAAATCGATATAAAATATTTCGATATATAAGTTATTGATAGAATTTTATGCCATGATATAATATAAAAAGTAAAATTAAGAGGGAAACAAAGAGGGGAATGGAGATGAAGGACTACTATCTGCGTCTTACGGATTTAGAGATAAATGGTTTAAAAAATGTAAAAAACGGAAAACTGAATTTTGTAAATAAAAGAAAGGCATTTAAAGCCAGCGTTCTTGGACTCTATGGGCAGAACGGTACCGGAAAGACGGCTCTTATCGATGCCTTGCATATTTTAAAATTGCTTCTTTCCGGAAAGTCGATTCCGGATGAGTATTGTAACTATATCAATGTGGATTCCCGGGAGGCAAATCTCTCTTATCGTTTCCGGATTTATGTTTCGGAAACGGAAAATTATGATGTAGATTACGAAGTTTGTTTGACGGTGGACGAGCAGAGAGAAGAATCATTTTCAACTTCCGTGGTGGCGGAGGAGGTGCTCCCCTATTTATCGGAAAGAGGGGGGGGAATCTATGGAATTCCTTGGGAAAAAAGAAGCGTCGATTGGAAATAAAAAGCGAAAAGTTGAGTTATGCCTATACGGATGGGGAGAAGAGAATCAAAAAGCATACTTTTCTGCAAAGCACAAGGACGGAATTGATTGCTCCTAAAAAGTATTACGCTCTTCTCTTTGGAAGGAAAAAGGAAACTGCGGAAAGGTTGAAGCTCGTCGGTTTAATGGCAAAACAGAAATCGCAGTCTTTATTTTTTTCCGATGATTTTTTTGAAGAGGCTTTACTACAAGCTTTAAAAAAGGATAATAAGGAACAAAAGTTTTGCGTCGAACTTCTGTTCAAACTATTAAATTACGGTCGTACCGAACTTTTTGTTCTTGGCGCGTCCAGCACGGGGAAGATTAATTTAGGAGAGCTGCCTATCCGGTATAACGCTTCGGAAAAGCAGGAATACGGGATAACGGGAGAATATTTTCTGTCTTTAGATGAGGCGACTGAACTACCGGAAGAACTTTTTCCGGAGGCGAAGAGATTGATTCAAAACATAAATGGTGTTTTGGAGCAAATCATCCCCGGCCTTACCATCTCCGTAGCGGACCTAGGTGCTGTTATGCTTATGGAAAATGGAGAAGGAAAAAAGGGCCGTCGCATACAGCTTATGTCCAATAAAAACAGTAAAGAAATCCCGCTTCGTTACGAATCAGAAGGAATAAAGAAAATTGTCTCCGTACTGCATCTTTTAATAGGAATGTATAATCAGTCTTCCATTACGGTGGCGATTGATGAGCTGGATGCCGGGATATTCGAATATCTTCTTGGAGAAATCCTGCACATCCTCTCGGAAAAGGGGAAGGGACAACTGATTTTTACCTCGCATAACCTGCGTCCCTTGGAGACGATAGACCGGGGCTTTATTGCCTTTACAACAACAAATCCCGAGAACCGCTACATTCGCTTTACCAATTTGAAAACCACCAATAATCTGCGTGATTTTTATTTCAGAGACATTGTTCTCGGCGAGCAAAATGAACCGGTTTATGAGATGACCAACAATGCAGAGATAGCTTTGGCTCTGAGAGAGGCGGGTGAGTAGCTTGACTCGGAAAAAAATTGTCTTCATTATTGTGGAAGGTCCATCGGATGATGAAGCCCTTGGGGTAATCTTTAGCCGTGCTTTCGATAAAAATGCTGTTTATGTGGAAGTAATGCATGGAGATATCACCAGTGTAAAAGGAAATCACAGTGGAAATATTGTAGGGAAGGTAGGCGATTTACTGAAACAATATGCGAAGTCCAACCACTACAGTAAAAGCGATTTTCTGAAAGTGATTCATATTATGGATACGGATGGTGCATATATTTCCGATGAAAATGTGGTAGAAGATCATAGCCTTAGAACTTTGCAATACAGCTTGTCGGAGATTCGTTGTAAAGATGCCGCCTTAATTCGCAGTCGAAATAAGCAAAAAAGTGAAAATATGGATAAGCTGAGCAGACAAAGTCAAGTTTGGGATTCCGTTCCTTATCAATGCTATTATATGTCTTCTAACTTAGACCATGTCTTACACAATCTCTTAAACTGTTCCTCGGAGGATAAGGAGAGAAATGCTTTTCTCTTTGCTAAAAAATATAAAAATGCTCTGGGAGAATTTCTGCAATTTCTTTGCGAATCGGATTTTTCCGTAAACACAAGCTACAGGAAGTCCTGGGATTTTATTAAAGAAGGACTGCACTCTTTGGAAAGACATAGTAATCTCGGACTTTGTTTTAAAGAGATTAGAAGAGGAGAATGAAGGGGAAATGTCCGAAATTATTTCCGTAAAGTTAATTTGACAGCCCCTTTCTTTTTGTTTATAGTCTCTGTGGTTAAAAGTCTGATGAGATGATGAAGAAAGCTGTTTTTGAGCTGAGAGGCTACAGTGCGAAGCGATAGAACAGGAATTTTTTAAAATAGACGGCCTGAAAAGAGCAAAGTTTTCAGAAAGAGGACAAAATGTTTGAGAATTTAGAAGAAGTTAAAAAACACTACGAGGAAATCATGGAGAATCTCACGATTCCCGAGGTGGTTTCCGACATTACTCAATATAAGAAGCTGATTTTAGAGCAGAGCAATCTGGAGCCCATTTACAAGGCATATATTGCTTTTCGAAAGGCGGAGGAAAGCGAGAAGGATGCCCTTTTCATTTTGGATAATGAAAAGGACAAGGACTTAATCGAGATGGCGAAGGAAGAGCTTTCCACGGCAAAGGAAGATCAGGAGCGCCTTACGAAGGAAATTCAGCTTTTATTACTTCCGAAGGATGAAAATGACGACAAGAATATCGTTATGGAAATCCGCGGAGGTGCCGGCGGAGAAGAGGCGGCTCTTTTTGCAGGTTCTTTATACAGAATGTATACCAGCTATGCGGAAAAAAGAGGCTGGAAAACGGAGCTCGTTTCCTTTAATGAAACGGGGCTCGGCGGTCTGAAGGAAGTGGTGTTTATTGTAAACGGACAGGGGGCTTACTCGAGACTCAAATACGAGTCCGGTGTACACCGCGTGCAGAGAGTTCCGGAGACGGAGAGTGGCGGAAGAATTCACACTTCCACCGCGACTGTAGCCGTTATGCCGGAAGTGGAAGATGTAGAGGTGGAAATCAACCCTGCCGATGTGAAAATGGAGGTTTTCCGTTCTTCCGGTGCCGGCGGACAGCACATCAATAAAACCTCATCCGCAGTGCGTCTTATCCATGTTCCGACCGGAATGGTTGCGGAGTGTCAGGAAGAGCGTTCTCAGGTACAAAACAGAGAAAAGGCGATGCGTCTTCTTCGTGCAAGACTTTATGAGATTGAGCTTGAGAAGCAGCAAAAGGAAAATGCGGAAGAAAAGCGCTCGCAGCTTGGAACCGGAGACCGTTCGGAGAAGATTCGTACCTATAACTTCCCGCAGGGAAGAGTGACGGACCACCGCATTAAACTTACCCTTTACAATATGGACGCCGTTTTGGGCGGGGATCTGGATCTGGTCATCGATCCGCTTATTACGGAAGACCAGGCGGAGAAGCTTGCGAAGCTGGAGGAGAATCCGTAAATTTGCAAGAAACTCTTACAAAAGTATAGAGATTCCTGAGATAAGGCATAAAATAAAGGATAGAATCAGGATGATATCAATGGTTCCCTTTACGGGATTGAGAGTAAGATAGAGGAAAAATGGAGAAGAGAGACTATTCGGATCTAAGAACACGCGGGCGAAAGAGAGCAAGAAAGGAGGGGCGGAGTATCCTTCCTTTCTTTCTTATCTTTTTTGTTTTTTTATTGGCGATTGCCGGTTTTGGCGCATATTACTATGTGAAAAAATATATGCCGACAAAGGAACGGGCAGATTTAAATGAGTATTTTTCCGTATCCGGAGACAATGTGGAGCTGTACCTGAATCATGAAAAGGTAAAGGACGGCGAGCAACTTACGATCGGACGGATGCGGGACGGAGAAGTGTATTTGCCCTATGGCTTTGTTGTCAGAAACTTAAATATTCGGTTTATTACGATGATGTGGAGAAGAATCTTCGCTATGCTCTACCGGAGGAACTCCTGTTTTTTACAGACGGCGAAACGGGCAAGAGTGGGAAGGTGGATTTTTTTACCGAGGGGAAGAGCATTTTCATAAGTTTGTCTCTTATTGAAAAGCATACTGCGCTTTTCAATCGAAGCTATACGGATACGGAGCATAAGCGTGTCTTTTTGGAAAATCTCTTTAAGCCTGCTACGGTCGCATCCCTCAAGAAAAAAGAGGCAGTCCGTGTGCAAGGCGGAGTGAAGAGCCCGATACTCACCGATTTGGAAGAGGGAGCCAAGGTCATAATCCTTGAAAGAATGGAAAAGTGGTCCAAGGTGGAGACAGAAGACGGATTTATCGGATACCTTCGAAACAGCAGATTAAATGAGGAAACGACCGAAGAACGCACGAGCGATTTTAAGGATCCCGAATACAGTCATAAAAACCTCGGAGAGGGTATTTACCCGGTACTCGCCTTTCATCAGATAACCAATGCCGAGTCGAATAAGGGACTTGAAACATTCCTCCCGAATGCGAACGGAGTCAATGTTCTTGCACCGACTTGGTATGTGATAAAGGACAATGAGGGGAACTTAATTTCCTATAGCGATGCAAGCTATGTTGAGCTTGCCCATACTACGGGAAGAAAAGTATTTGCTACGCTAAATAACTTTGACAACGGAAAAATCGACCTAAAGAGCCTGCTATCCAGCGGGACAAAGCGCACAAAGCTGATAGGGGCGCTCATACAGGATATGCAGGAAAAGGGCATAGACGGCATCAACGTGGATATAGAGCTTCTTCCGGAGAAGACGGCAAGAGATTATCTTGAGTTTATGCGGGAGCTTTCCATTGCCTGCCGAAAGAACGGCTTATACTTAAGTGTGGACTGTTATGTTCCTTTCTCCTATAACGCTTATTACAATATAAAAGAGCTGGGAACTCTCTGCGATTATGTGGTTATTATGTGTTATGACGAGCATTATGCGGGCTCGGAAGAGGCGGGTTCCGTATCTTCCCTTTCCTATGTTTCTCGCGGAATCGAGGAGACTGCCGCAGTTATGGATAAGGATAGGATCATCATTGCACTTCCTTTCTATACAAGAGTTTGGATTACCGATCAGTCCGGAAAACTGCGCTCCGAGGCACTTTCTATTAAGTCTGCAAAGGAATGGATTACGGAGAAAAATGTTTCTTTAGAGTGGCTTAGTGATATAGGGCAAAACTACGGCAGCTTGCAGGACGGAGAGGAGAAGAAAGAAATCTGGATGGAAGACGAGAAGTCGATGACGGAGAAGATGAAGCTCCTTAAGGAATATGGAATTCAGGGTGTTGCGGCATGGAAGCTTGGACAGGAGCCGGAGGGATTTTGGTCTATCCTTACAGGAGAATAAGGATTAAGGATTAAGGATTAAGGATTAAGGGATTCCTCTACATCCTTTCCTCTAAAGGCGCTCTCGCTCGATTCCGAGCTAGCGGTACTAAACTCACACTTCGTTTCACTTGTGTTCGTTAAGTGCCGAGCTCTCCATACGCTTTATCGGAAAGGATGTAAAGGAATCCCCATGTTGTGGCTATGCTCTCTGTAAGGACGCAAAATCGGAGAGAGGGTGTCCTCCTCAAGCGATAAAGGCGAAGAAAGCAATAAAAGCGATAAGAGAAATAAGATAGAAAAAATAAGATAGAAAAAATAAGATAGAAAAAATAGAAAAAAGAAATTAAAGTGAAAAAGAGACAAGAGTAATGGAAACAAGGATATTTTCAAAAAAGGATATAGAGGAAGCGGCGCGGATTTTGAAGACAGGCGGGCTTGTGGCTTTTCCGACGGAGACGGTTTACGGTCTTGGGGGAAATGGGCTAAATCGGGACGCTGCACGGAAAATTTACGCCGCAAAGGGGCGTCCCTCGGATAATCCCTTGATTTTGCATATTTCCAAGATAAAAGAAGTCTATCCCCTTGTGGAGAGTGTTCCGGAGAAGGCAAAAATCCTCATGGAGAGCTTCTGGCCGGGACCGCTCACGCTCATTTTAAAGAAATCGGAAATTGTGCCGGTAGAAAGTACAGGGGGCTTGGATACCGTTGCACTTCGTTGTCCGGACAATGCCTTAACCTTAGAGCTTATTGAGAGAGCGGGGCTTCCGATAGCCGGCCCTTCTGCAAACCTTTCCGGAAGTCCGAGTCCTACGGAGGCTTCCCATGTTTATCATGACTTGGCAGGACGAATTGAGGGAATACTTGATGACGGGGCAGTCGGTATCGGAGTGGAGTCCACGATTTTAGATATGAGTACGGAAAAACCCACTCTGTTAAGACCGGGGGCGATTACCTTGGAGGATCTTACAGAGGTACTCGGAGAGAAGCCGGACATTGACCCCACCTTACTTGGAAAGAGCATGGAAGACGGTTTTACACCGAAAGCACCGGGGATGAAATATCGTCATTATGCTCCGAAGGCGGAAATGATTTTATTTCGGATTACGGAAGAAGATAGAAGATTTGATGAAAATGCAGAGTTTGCCAAAGAGAAAAAAATTGCAGATGCTATCTTGCATTATATACAGACTTATAAGAAAAGTTTTCGTGACGATATGCTTCGTGAACCGAAGATAGCCATTCTTTGCGCGGAAGAAAGCAGAGGACAGTATGGAGATTTTTCCAAAGAAGAAAGGATTTCCTTTAAGATACTGGGATCGGAGAAGGAACCCCTGTCCATGACGCACAATCTTTTCCGCATTTTACGGGAATGTGACGAAGAAGGGATAAGTCTGATTCTTTCGGAAAGCTATTCGGAAAAAGGGGATTGGCTTTGCTTTGATGAATCGCATGAAAAAAAGCAGCGGGACAGAAAATTTTTCTGATAAAATAAACAAAAAATATTTGAACAATACATTTTAACTTAGAGTATATGTAAAAATCAATAGCTTATTCAAAAAACTTTTATAGTTAAATCCTCTAGAAAGTCTTGTGTTATAGGAGTAGAATAATAAAAAAGAATGTAGATTGGCAACCTACAGAAAGAAGGTGCCTATGAAAAAAAAGAAGGAGGATAGAAACATTCATTTGAAGGAACAAATGATGTTTTCAGAGCTGTTAGACCGACTTGAAAAAAGACAAGACAGATTGCATATAGATTATGACGAGGAGGAAGGGGCAGCTGAGGGGTTTGGCAGCCTCTTTTCTGACTTGCAGGAAGATATTACTCTTTGTGAAGAAGATAGTCCCGAAAAGCGGAGCCCCAGCTTCGACCCGAGCTCTTTGCCAAGAGAAGGGGAGTTGCTTATCGAAGGGGAGAGGCTCTGCCTTCTTGCGATTTCCGAAAAAGACTGCAGGGGGTATTTAGAGGTGGAGTATGACTCCTCCTTTATTAAAGAAGCATTCACGGATGAGAGCTTTTTAGAAAAGCTATGGGAGAGCTTTTTTCAGCGAAATAAAGCCTATTATAGTATTTTTGATTTGAACAATGTCTTTTTGGGTTATTGCGGAATTCGGAATCTCCAGGCAAAACCTTGGGAACTTTCCATTGCCTTAAAGAGAGAGTATCAGGGGCAGGGAATCGGACCGGAAAGTCTGCGGCTTTTGATGAAGGCTTTAAAACGACGTACGGGAGAGAGGGTATTCCGCGGTAGAGTAGATGCGGATAATGAATCCTCCATCAGTATGATGAGAAAGATCGGAGGAAAAGCGCACGGTATCAGTGAGGTATTTCTTCGTGGAGAACGTCTTGCCGCCTATGAAAAAAAGAATAAGTATCTGGTAGACGATCGTTTAAAGGAACTTGCAAAAGAATTTAAAGTGAAACCGCAGGAGTTAATCGGTCATGCCTTAGACTTCTGGATTGAGTTGCCTGCATAAAAATAAAATAATAAAGTGATTTTTGCAATATAGGTCTGAATGCGGGGTAGTCTGAGCCCGTCGGTACTTGCGAAAAACAAGAGAAACGCAGTTTTTCGCTTAGTATCCGTTACGTAAGGACAAACTTTTCATCAGAAAAGTTGTCCTGTACGAGACCAACTTCCGAAGGAATTTGCTTTGCGAAGCAAAGTGAGCAGTGGGTAACAAAACCACTGCTCAGTCAGGCGAAGCTAGCGAGAGCGTGCCCAAGTTCAGACCTATATTGCTTAGAAAATTATTTTGATTTTTTACAGCCCCTTTTTTAATTCATAACGAGATATCGCGCAAAACCTGCGGTATCTCGTTATTTTTTCACAAAAAAACCCGATGGATTTTGGTATAAATAAGAATACTTATCGCTCATATAAATATGTTATACTTAAAAAATCAAAGCTGAGATTCTATGTGGGAATCGGAAACATCCTAAATTGCTTAAAAGAATAGGCTTCTATTTTGGTTTGGGTTTGAGCAGTAGGGTGGAAGCGAAAAGATTTATTAGAGGAGGTTTGAGAGATGGAACAGGACAACAGAATTGCAGTGATGGCAATCATTGTAGAAGACCGGGATTCCGTAGAGGAGTTAAACACATTGCTCCACGAGTACGGAAACTATATTGTGGGGAGAATGGGCTTACCCTATGAGAAGAAAAATTTGCATATCGTATCCATTGCCTTGGATGCACCAAATGATACCATTTCCGCTCTTGCCGGAAAAGTCGGAAATATTTCCGGTATCAGCGTAAAAACAGCCTATGCCAGCGCATAAAGGATATATAAAGGAAAAGGGTGCAAGTCAAGGGTATGCGGAAGAAAGAGGAAAGCATTTCCGAACTTTTGCGTCTACTTTCCGAAAAGCACATCTTAAGCCTCTCCTCTTATGAGAAAATTCTTCGGGAGAGGACGGAGGAGGACGAAGAGCTTGCCAGAAATCTTGCAAGAGAATGCACGGAGAAGTATTACGGAAGCGGAGTCTATACGAGAGGTCTCATCGAGTTTACGAACTACTGCAAGAACAACTGTCACTACTGCGGAATCCAAAGAGGAAATACGGAAGTGGAGCGCTATCGTCTGACGAAAGAGGAGATTCTTTCCTGTTGTGCAGAGGGGTATCGCCTTGGTTTTCGAACCTTTGTTATGCAGGGAGGGGAAGATCCTTATTTTACGGACGAGCGAATCGTGGATATTGTTTCCGCGATACGGGCAAACTATCCGGACTGTGCAATCACCCTTTCCATTGGGGAAAAGCCCAGAGAGTCTTATGAAAAGTACTATAAGGCAGGGGTAAATCGTTATCTTCTTCGGCATGAGACGGCTGATGAAGAGCATTATCAGTATCTCCACCCAAAGGAACTAAGCTGGAAAACAAGGATGCGCTGTCTTCAGGACCTAAAGGAAATCGGCTTCCAGGTAGGCTGTGGTTTTATGGTGGGCTCTCCGGGACAGACTGTAGAAACCTTGGCAAAGGATCTCTATTTTGTGCAGGAATTTCAGCCGGATATGTGCGGAGTGGGTCCATTTATCCCGCAACACGCAACAAGATTTGCAGAGGAAAAGGCGGGAAGTCTCAAAGAAACCTTATTTCTCTTAGCACTTCTTCGACTCATTAAGCCCAATCTCCTGCTTCCTGCAACGACAGCACTCGGGACGATTGATGAGCACGGGAGGGAACTGGGGATTCTTTCCGGAGCAAATGTACTTATGCCGAACCTATCTCCTATGGAAGTTAGGAAAAAATATCTCCTTTATGACAACAAAATCTGTACGGGAGATGAGTCTGCACAGAGCAAGGCTGACTTGGAGAAAAAAATGGAGGATATAGGAGCTGTGCTGTTGGTAGCCAGGGGAGATGTGAAAAAGGAGATCAAGAGCAAAACCGAGCAGAATTAAAAACAGAGCAGAATTAAAAACCGAGCAGAAGTAAAACTGAGCAGTATAAAAAACAGAGTAGTATTACTATCAAAAAAGTCTATTTATTATGATCTGAACGGAACGTGTCTTTTTTTAAAAAGAATTTCGAACCGAAAGAAGGGAGTATCATGAACTACAATCCAAAATCTTTAAAAGCGGAAGAATTTATTTCCCATGAGGAAATTCTCGAGACTCTTCGTTTTGCGGACGAGAAAAAGAACGATAGAGCCTACATCGAATCCATCTTAGAAAAAGCAAAACCGATTTACAATCCGAACGGAAGTTTGCACTGTGTGGGATTAAATCACAGAGAGGCCTCTGTACTTTTGGCATGTGAAATTCCGGATTTGAACGAAAAAATGATCAAGCTTGCGGAAGAAATCAAACTGGCATTTTACGGAAATCGTATCGTGCTTTTCGCTCCGCTTTACCTCTCCAATTACTGTGTAAACGGTTGCACCTACTGTCCTTATCATGCGAAAAATAAGACTATCGCAAGAAGGAAGCTTAGCCAGGAGGAAATTCGGCAGGAAGTGATTGCCTTACAGGATATGGGGCATAAAAAGGCTTTGCGCTAGAAGCGGGAGAAGATCCGGTACATAACCCGATTGAATACATTTTAGAGAGTATTAAGACCATTTACAGTATCCACCATAAGAATGGAGACATTCGTAGAGTGAATGTCAATATTGCGGCTACCACAGTGGAAAAATTACCGAAAGCTGAAAGAAGCCGGCATCGGAACCTATATTCTTTTCCAGGAAACTTATCATAAAAAGGCTTACGAGGAGCTTCACCCGACCGGACCGAAGCATGACTATCATTATCACACGGAAGCAATGGACAGGGCTATGGAGGGAGGACTTGACGATGTGGGAATCGGCGTGCTCTTCGGCCTCGACAAATATCGCTATGAATTTGCAGGACTCCTCATGCACGCGGAGCACTTGGAGGCGGTGCACGGAGTGGGACCGCATACCATTTCCGTGCCGAGACTGAAGAAGGCGGATGACATCGATCCGACTCAGTTTGATAACGGAATTGATGATGAAATCTTTTCGAAGATTATTGCCTGCATTCGCATTGCCGTGCCTTATACCGGAATGATTATTTCCACAAGAGAGTCCGAAGAAGTGCGAAAGAAAGCACTTTCCATGGGGATTTCTCAGATTTCCGGTGCGTCAAGGACCTCTGTTGGAGGCTATACGGATGAGGAAAGACCGCATGATACGGAGCAATTTGATGTTTCCGACCAAAGAAGCTTGGATGAGGTTGTAAAGTGGCTTATGGATCTCGGCTATATTCCCTCTTTCTGCACCGCCTGCTATAGAGAGGGAAGAACCGGTGACCGCTTTATGGCACTGTGCAAATCAGGACAGATCCAAAACTGCTGTCACCCGAATGCTTTAATGACCTTGGCGGAGTACCTGACAGACTACGCAAGTCCCGAAACCAGAAAAAGCGGAGAAGAGCTGATCAAAGAGGAACTGATTACAATTCCGAACGAAAAGCGAATGAGAATTGCTGGGGAACATATCGAGAGTATCTATCAGTCCAACAAAAGGGATTTCTATTTCTAGTTTCATATATGAAAAATTGGAAGTAGATGATTTTATGTAATTTTGTGATTGCCGTATGGGGACAATCTGAGCCCGTGGGTTCTTAGTTTTTGGTATTGTAAAAACTTAGAACCCCTACGAGGCGAGGTTAGCGAGAGCGTGTCCCCATATGGCAATGCAAAATGAAGAAAATTCAACTCAATTATCTTCACTTTAAGGAGGAACCATGAGTTTACAGGCTACACCGCAAAGCGAGCGTATTCATATCGGCTTCTTCGGAAGAAGAAATGCAGGAAAATCAAGCTTAATCAATGCTATTGCAGGACAGCAGGTTTCCCTGGTTTCGGAGACCCTTGGAACGACAACGGACCCGGTGCGAAAATCCATGGAAATTTTGCCCCTTGGCCCGGTTGTGCTCATCGACACTCCGGGAATCGATGATGAGGGGGAACTTGGAGAAATGCGTGTTGCACGCAGTAAAGAGGTAATTCGAGAGACGGATATAGCACTTCTGGTCTTGACTGCAAAGGAATTTTTGCAGGAAAATACAGTTTTTTTTCAGGGAGGGATTGCAAAAGCGGAGTCCCTCTCCGTTTTTGACCGTGGAGAAGTTAAGGAATCGGAGAAACTTCTCTTTCCAAAGTCGGAAAGCATGCTCATAGAAGTATTTCAGAAAGAAAAAATTCCTGTCATGCTGGTTTTTAGTCAGGTGGACTGTTTAAGTGAAAGAGAACAGTCAAAACTTGAAGAAGCTCTTACAATTCTGGAAAAGAAAAAGAGAGAATACGGAATCAGCCGGATTCAAATCAGTTCGAACTTACATCTGAACAAAGAGATTGGATTCAAAAGAACGGAAGATGCGAAAGAGAATGTAGTAGGAATTGAAGAAATAAAGAAAGCGCTGGGAGAAATTCTTCCCAAGGATAGAGAGGAAAGAAGGCTCTTTAGCGGCCTGGTTGAAGAAGGGGATTTTATCATTTTGCTTACTCCGATAGATGAGTCTGCACCAAAGGGAAGACTTATTTTACCGCAACAGATGGCTATTCGGGATCTACTGGATTATCATGCCATTCCTATTGTGACACAGATTCAGGAATTAAAGTCCGTTATGGAGAGCCTCGGAGAAAAGATAAAGCTGGTAGTCACAGACTCGCAGGCTTTTAAGGCAGCAGAAGCAATTTTGGACAAGAATATTCCCCTAACTTCCTTTTCCATCCTTATGGCAAGATATAAGGGATTTTTGGATTATGCACTGGAAGGCTGTGATATTTTAGACAGCTTGGAAGATGGTGACCGGATTTATATTGCGGAAGGCTGTACCCACCACAGGCAGTGTGGGGACATCGGCACAGTGAAACTACCGAGGATGATTGAAAAATACAGCGGAAAAAGTCCGGATTTCGTATTTACCGGAGGAAAAGGCTTTCTTCCTGTAGATGAGCAAAAGGAGATTAAACTGATGATTCACTGTGGTGCTTGTATGCTGAGTGAAAGAGAAGTACAATCTCGATACCGGGATTTTCTGGATAAGGGGATCCCTATATGCAATTACGGGCTTGCTATGGCAAAGATGACAGGGATTTTGGAACGCTCCGTCGCTATGCTATAGAGAGAATAGAGTAAGGCGAAGAAAGGACTTTTCATGGTGCGTTTGATACATACAGCGGATTTACATTTGGATACGGCATTTTCTTCCCGCTTTTCCAAGGAAGAGGCGGAGGAGAGAAGGCAGAACTTGCTTATGGCTTGGAATAGTCTGCTTTCTTATGGTATAGAGAAAAAGGTGCAGGCAGTTTTGATTTCCGGGGATTTATTTGACAGCGCTGTAGTGTCCCGCTCTACAATGGAGATTTTTCTTTCTTCCATAAGGCGTAATCCGGACCTCTCCTTTTTCTATTTAAGGGGGAATCATGATACGGAAAATACCTTTCGATTCCAGGAAAACCTGCCGAAAAACCTCTTTCTTTTTTCTAAAGCCGGCAAGAAATACCGCTTAAATGAGAAGCTTATTTTGGCAGGGAAAGAATATTACGGAAGTGAAGAGAGAACAGAAGAGAGAACAGAAGATGCTTTCCCGGAGTGTGAGCTGACGGAAAGCACAAAGTCTTTCTGGGATTTTAAAGAAGAGGACTGCAACATTTTTATCTTGCATGGTGAACTCACCGAGTCGGAAGTGAAACAAGAAGGGATAAAGGAAGAAGCGCAGGTGCAGGGGAGCTCCGGCATTTCCTTAAAGGCGCTTTCTCATTACCCGATTCACTATCTTGCACTCGGGCATATCCATAAAAGAGGAGAAGGAAAGTTCGAAAAACTCCGCTATGTTTATCCCGGCTGCATTCAGGGAAGAGGCTTTGATGAGGAGGGTGAGAAAGGTTTTTACTATCTGGAAGTCGATGAAGACACAAAGGAAATCAAGATGGAGTTTGTTCCCATAAAAGAGGGAGAGTTCCGGATCGTAGAGGTGCAGCTTAGTGAAGATGACGATAGTCTTCTCGCGTTGGAAAAGATAGAAGAAAAAATCAAAGAAGAGGCTTGTACGGAGCGGGACAGCCTCAGAATTCTTTTAAAAGGAGAAAGAAGCCCCGAGGGGGAGCGAAATCTTCGCTACATGGAAAGAGCTCTTTCAGAAAAGTTTTCTTATGTGGAAGTCAAGGAAGAAAGCCGGCTTG
Source organism: uncultured Oribacterium sp. (assembly GCA_916439225.1). Taxonomy (GTDB): domain Bacteria; phylum Bacillota; class Clostridia; order Lachnospirales; family Lachnospiraceae; genus Oribacterium. Next base: position 734,341 of record CAKAHF010000002.1, read on the forward strand.
TGCTTCGAAGAGAAGAGTTTATACATGAAAAGAGTTTAAAGGGTGAGTTTTTACGCATGGTCAGTGACAGTGACAGCTTGAGTGAAGAGGAAAAGGAAAAGATTATTTTGCTCGGCATCGGGCTCTTGCAGGGAGAGGAATTATGATTATCAAGTCTTGTCATATAGCACAATTTGGAAAGTGGAAGGAGAAGGACTTTGACTTTTCCGAGAATTTAAACCCCTTTCTTTGGGAAAATGGAGAAGGCAAGACCACTCTTATGCATTTCTTTCATATCCTCTTTTACGGTCTCTCCGGGGAGCGCAAGCAGGATGTTTCCGAAAATGAAAGAAAGCACTATATGCCCTTTCAGGGAGGAAGCTTTGGTGGCAATATCCATTTTCAAAAAAATGGAAAAACTATATTCTGGAGAGGAGCTTCGGACTTAGAAAGGCAGAGGACAGTTTTCGACTACTTGAGGAAAGCGGGAAAGACAGTCACGATTTTACGGAAAATATAGGAGAAGAGCTCTTTTCTTTGGATAGCGAAGCCTTTCAAAGAGTCTGCATGATCAGTCATGAGGATCTTTCTCTTCGCTTTAATTCCACGGTTCATGCGAAGCTGGGAAATGTTTCCGAGGATGATGAGGATATGAAGAAGTTCCAAAAGGTACAGGATACCTTAAAGGATGCGATCAATGCTCTTTCTCCGAATCGAAGAACCGGCGCCATTTTTAAGAAGAAAATGGAAGAGGAGAGCCTTAGTATCGGACTCTTGGAAAAAAAGAAAGAAGAAGAACGTGCTCTATATTTGGAGGATGAGGTACTTCATCTGGAAGAAGAGAGCAGGAAGAAAGAAAAAGAGGAAGAGCAACTGGAAGAGGAAGTCCGGAAGGGAATTTTGGAAAAGGAAAGCCTTGGAAAAAGAGTGGAGTATAAGAAGCTTTCGGAAGAACTGGAGAAAGCTCGCTTCCGTTATGAAAATGCAAAAAAGTGGTACTATCAGGAGCGTTTTGAGAGCTTGAGTACTCTGGAGCAGGACAGCCTCTGGAAGGAAGAAATGCAGGAGCTTAGAGAGAAGATTGCTTCTCTAAAGAAAGAAGTAGAGCAAGCTCCGGTAAGTATTCCTGTGGAAGTAGTAGAAGAAAAAGAAAAGCGGAATCCGCTTCCCTTTATTTTACTACTCTTTGCAGGACTCTTTCTCCTTCTCTTTATTATTAAAATAGCAGGTTTTTCGTTTCCGGTGCCGGGAAGTCTCTCTCTTTTAATTGCCTTACTCTTAAGCTGTATTGCCTTTGCCGTTTTTTATGGAGAGAAGGAAAAAAAGCAACAAATTGTAGGAAAGCGGCTTGCAGAAGAAGAGAAAAGGAGAAAGGGAGAGTCCTTGAGAATGGCTTCCTTAGAAGAATTGCTTACTCGCTTCCACAAGCTGGAGGATATGCTTTCTCTTGAAAAGGAAGAGAAGGAAAGAAAAGAAGCGCTTTCCCTTTTTATAGAAAAGGAAGGGGAAATCCGGGAAATCTCCGAGGAAGAATATTTTTCTTTGGAAGATAGGCAGAAGAAGTTGGAAGCATTGAGAAAAGAGCAGGAGTTCTTGCGAGACAAAATTAGAGAGAAACGTGAGGAAAGGGAAGAACGGGTAGAAAGCCTGAAGTCCCTCTCCGAACAGGAAAGACGACTTTCTGCTATACGGGAAGAACGAATAGCAATGGAGGAACGGATTCATATCCTGCATGAAACGAAGGAATATCTGGAGAAGGCAAAGGAGGCTTTTTCCTCCGAGTATAGAGGCCCGATTCTGAAAGGCTTTGTTCATTATTTTCGAGAATTATCCGGTTTGGAACAGGAATTTGCGATTACGGATGAGCTCGAAATCGAGTTTTTGGAGAGAGGAATCCGAAGAAATTTGGCGTATTTGAGTGAGGGCTTGCAGGACCTCTGCCGTTTTGCCTTAAAACTTGCCATTTTTGACGCCATGTTCCCGGAAGAAAAACCGATTCTTTTCTTGGACGATCCCTTCAGCCACTTTGATGATGAGAAGGGAAAGAAGGGGATTGCTTTACTTACAGAGCTTGCAAAGGACAGACAGATTTTTTATTTTACCTGCTCTTCTATGCGTGCAGTAAACTAAAATACAATACATGTAAACAGAAGAAGGGGCTGTAAAAAATAAAAATTATAAATAGATTTTCGGCAATTTATACCTATATTGCTTAGAAAACTATTTTTATTTTTTACAGCCCCTTTTTTGTATGAAAAAAGTGATTTTAGCAGACTTCATCAGGCTTTCGTTCCCTCAAAAATAATCATTCGACAAGATAAAACTGCCTTATATATTAAAAAATAATACCGATATACATACATGAGGTAGTAATTTAATATATTTCCCCTGCAGAAAATAGAGGATGAAAAGCAGGTGAAAAAGGAACGGTAAAGCCGAGAACTGCGGATGGAAAGCATTTCCATCTGCAGGAAGGCAGGGTTTAGCAGCATAAAGAAAGAGGTGAGGGAGAAGGATGAAAAAAAGAATGAAAACATGGCTTAGCGTTGCAGCGGCAGCAGTGATAATTCTTGCAATGGCATCAACGGGTTTTGCAGGAGACTTTGATACAGACCAAAACCTGAGTTTTTTTGGAGGCTCGGGAACTGCCAATGTCGGTGTACATTCGACCGGTCAAGCTTTGGGAAACACAGTATCCTTTGATAAGGTGATTTTGGTAGAAGAAGGTGGAACAGAAGGGGTAGATGAACCGTATGTAAGCTGGAAATATAAGATTCGTCCCGTAAAAGATGACGGTACGGATGATACCATCAATGCCGGTCTAACTCCGGATGTTGCAGCGACTTATAAGAAGGGAACGACTACTATTTCGGATGGAACGAATACAGTTCCCGTGGAGCCCGGAACGGCAGCTATGATTACCGGAGGCACGGAAAAGACGGCGGAGTTTAATGCGGATACCTATAATATTCCTACCGCTGTGATTACAGCACCGGCTGTACAGACCTTTACCAAGACGGTCAGCTTCAGCTTTGACACTGCGCAATTTACAAAACCGGGAGTATATCGCTTCGTTATTACAGAGAGTGATCCGGAGGGAGCCAATAAGACTGATGTGGAAGATATTGGCGGAAAAGGAGAGAATGGAGCAGCGGGCGAGCAGGATGTTCCGTATCAGAGAGAGCGTTTTTTGGATGTTTATGTCAGATCAAAAGATAACGCAGGAGTCATAACGTATGAAATTTATGGTTACGTAATGCATAGCGGAGATACGGATAAGGATCATAATGCAACCGGAAATAAGTGGGCACAGCACAAGAACTCCGGTTTTGACGGCGGTAAACAAAAAGGAAATAATAAGCTTACTCCACAGGGTTATACAAGATATATCCCGAGGAAGGTGAAGATTAAGAAGAAAATTTCCGGTTTGGTGCCGACGGATACGCTTTTCCCCTTTACCATTCAGTTGTTGCACGGCGCAACACAGACCGTTGCAGGAAATGACAACAAAGAGATGCAAATTAAGGTAAAGTTTCCGGGATTCACTGCGACAGCTCCCAATACTTATGAGATTATGACCATTGATCAATTTAACGCAGCGGTGCGGAATTTGAAGCATGATGAAGAGGTGGAAATCATCGGTTTACCGAAGAGCACTACAGTAGTGGTAAAGGAGCAGAACAAGAACTTTGTCGGTGCGGTAAAGTCGGATCTGACAGGCTATAAGTCCATTGATTTGATTGATGCCAATAAGGATACTTCTATCACGGCGACAACCAAGGTTTTAAAGGCGGATGATACTTCTACGGACCCGGATTCTTTCTCCGCTGAAGTATCCAGACAGTTGACTGCGAATGATTTGGGTCTTCTCTACCACAATCATGTGGATGAGATTACGCCGACCGGTGTAGTCCTTACGGTAGTGCCTTACGCAATGATGATTTGTATCCATCAGTATGGCATTTATGTTCCTTACTAAGAGAAAAGAAGAATAAGCGGGGAGGCGGAAGATGAACATTGGCGTTATTGCCGCGAAAGTCGGTGACAAAGTAATCGTCATTTTTGCGGTAATACTCATGGTTCTTCTGATGAGCTACGGAAGTTTCTCCCTGTGGTATACCTATATGACCATGCAGGAGGGCTTTCTGAACAATGAACTGATGGCGTTAAAGCCCTTTTTGCAGAAGGATGGAAGCTTGAGCTTTCAAGAACTCCTCATGATCAATGAGGATGTACGGGCTTGGATTACCATAGATGATACCCATATTGACTACCCTATGGTACAGGGTGAGAACGATATGGAGTATGTCAATAAAGATGTAATGGGAAACTTTTCTCTTTCCGGTTCCATTTTCATGAGCTACCGGAACAAGCCCGATTTTTCCGACCCCTATATCCTGACATATGGACATCACATGGATAATGGAGGGATGTACGGAGATGTTATGCAGTTCATTGAGCCGGAATATTTTGAAGCGCATCGGACAGGAAGCCTGATATTACCGGACAAGGAAAGAAAGTTGGAGATTTTTGCATGCTTTGAGGGGGATGCCTACGACCCCTATATCTACAATGTTTTGGATAAGGAAGGCAATATGGGTGAATTTCTGAGGTATATTCGGAAAAATGCCCAACAGTATAGAGAGATTAATATAAAGGATACAGATCAGATTATCAGCTTATCCACTTGTGTCTCTGCTTCCACCAATGGACGAATGGTGGTATTTGCCCGCATCAATCCATAGAAAGAGAGGGAAATATGGGGAGGGGAAAACGAATCGTTTGCCTAATTGTGTTTACCCTGATGGTTTCTTCGGGGATGGTCTTTTCCTCCAGAGCGGGAGAAAGCGCCTTCGGAACACTTCCGCCGGTGAAAGTGGAGATTCCTTTCAGCGTTGAAATCTTGGGAGATGATGCTCCCCAAACGGATTTTCGTGTCTTTATGGAAGCTTCGGTGGAGAGCCCCAACGCAAGCTTACCGGATCCTTATTATCTGGATATCCGGAGCGAATCGAGAAGGGAAGAACGCAGTTTCGGAAAGATGGAGTTTTTTTGGCACCGGACACTATTTCTATAAGATTAAGCAGGAGCAGAAGAACTATGAAGGTTTTACCTATGACTCTACGGTTTATGATTTGGAGATAGAGATTTTGGAAGCGGATATCGATGCGGAGGGGAATACGGTTCCTCCCTATCTCTACGCAATAGTACAGGGAAAGAAAGAAGGGGAGAACAAAGAAACAGAGCATTTTTCCTTTGTGAACCACTATAAGGAGACGAAGATAGGAAGATCCTCGACTCCATCCCGAAAACATATAGAACTGTCCAATGCCGTGTCTTCCCCACCGGTAAAACAGAGCACGGTTTTGGGAGCGGAAAGAGGAATTGCAGGAGAGTTCCAATTTGCGATTCCTAAAGCATTGCGAGTGGCAAGGGACTTGTCAACAAGCGATGAAAGCAGTATGGTGCTTTACGGTCTTGCGACACTTTTTGCTACAGGCAGCCTGCTTCTTTGGTTGTACAAATTAAGGAGACATAAGGAAGAAGGCAAGGGGGAAAGCAATTCCGAGAAGGAAAGATAAGAAATAATCGCATAAGGTCATTTTCATAGCCCGGTAAAGAACGAAGTTTTGTTTGAGAGAGACAGACGTTTCGTTTGAGAGAGAGGGAAGTATGGAAATCCGGAAACCGCTGTTTTACGGTGCATGCTCGAAGGAGTGTAAGGGATGCACAACAAGACAGCGGTTTTTTAGTGGAGCAAATTTTAGTGGAGAAAAGCATGTCTATTTATGAAGTATAGGCAAGATAGGCATTATCGTGTAAAATAAGAGAAAATCCACAGATGGTTTTTTAAAGCTAAGATTGCTATACTAGAAAGGTCTGATGAAATGAAACTGGCACTGATTGTGAATCAAAAAAAAGAGGATGCGGAGAGTTTTCAGAATATTATTTTGCAGAATCTTGCAGAAAGAAAGATTCATCCGGAGCTGTTTTTAAATAAGGATTTTCAACGGGATGATTTCACCAATATCGATTGCATCATTACCCTTGGAGGAGATGGTACGATTCTGCACACTGCAGGGGTACTGGAAGGGATGGAAGTGCCGATTTTGGGAATCAATACAGGACACCTCGGGTATTTGACGGAGATTCGGAAAAGAAGAGAAATAGATGGGGCAATGACGAAACTGCTGGCGGGAGATTATGTAGAGGACCGCAGGTCGATGCTGCGAGGAAAGATTGTTCGAGAGGGCAAGGTGATTTTTTCCCGTCTGGCTTTAAACGAGATTTTGATTTCCAGAGTCAGGGGTGTCAGCATTCATCATTTCCGGGTTTTTTGTGATGGGATGGAAATGGTGCACTACTCTTCGGATGGCATCATTATTTCTACACCGACAGGCTCTACTGCTTACAATTTGTCTGCGGGAGGTCCTATCATTTCCCCGGAAGCGCAGGTCTATATCATGAATCCCATCTGTGCCCACAGCTTAACAATAGGGCGGTAGTCTTGGATAACCGTCGTGTATTGGAGATTGTCATGGAAAAGGGAGATCAGGTTCTGTCTTTTGATGGAGAAGAGCCTGTAGAATTGTTCGCCGGAGATAAGGTGGTTATTGAGAAAGCGGTAGAAGAAACGGTGCTTGTAAAGTTCTCCAAGGAAAGTTTCCTGCATACCCTAAGAGAGAAGATGGCACTGGTATAGAGTGAGTTCAGAAAGGGCAAGGATGAAGAAGAGCCGACAGGATAGAATTCTCTCTCTTATTGCAGAAGAGGATATAGAAACCCAGGAAGCACTGGTACAGGCTTTGCGACGAGATGGATACCGCGTGACACAAGCCACGGTTTCTCGGGACATTCGATTTTTACAGTTATTGAAAATGGAAAAAAATGGAAGGATGATTTACCGACCTCGCCCGACAGAGGAAGGGAAAAAGGAGATGGAAAAATTTATCCGCATTATGCAGGAGGGTATTCTCTCTCTTAAACCGGCCGGGAATATTCTGGTAATCCATACCCTTTCCGGTATGGCAAATGGTGTAGCCATGGCAATCGATCGTTCCCATTTTCCGGAGATTGTAGGAAGTCTGGCAGGAGATGATACTCTTTTTTGTGCTATGGAAAGTCCGGAAAGTGCAGAAAAGCTGCGCTCCATTATAAAAGGAATCCTCAAGAAGGAGGAAGAGCATGCTTGAGCAATTGATGGTGAAGGATTTGGCATTGATTGAAAAATCTCTTGTCGAATTCGGCCCCGGCTTAAATATATTAACGGGAGAAACAGGAGCCGGAAAGTCTATACTGCTCGGCTCTATTCAACTGGCTCTCGGACAGAAGGCGAATAAGGATATGATTCGCCACGGAAAAGAGCAGGCAGTAATCGAGCTTTCCTTTTCTTTGAAAGAGGAAGAGGAGAGGGCACTGCAGGAGTTGGAAGAAGATCTGGAGATAGAGGAAGGGAGTCTTTTTATCCGTAGAAAGATTACGGAGAAAAAGTCCGATATCCGGGTAAATGATCTTGGCGTTACTTTAGGAAAGTTAAAAGAAATCAGCGGAGAACTTCTGGACCTGCACGGGCAGCACGAGCATTACAGCCTTCTTAAGGAGGGGGCACAGCTTGCCATCTTGGATAATTATTTGGAACGAAAGGGAGAAACGGTTCTTTCGGACTTGAGAGCAAGCTATGAAGACTATCGTGAGAAGAAAAAGCGATTGGAGCAATATCACATTCCGGATGCGGAAAGACAGAGAGAGCTGGATTTTCTGCAATTCGAGCTGGAGGAATTGCAAAATGCCGCTCTGGAAGTCGGGGAAGAGGAGCGCATTGCCAAAGAATATGCCCTCTATGAAAATATGGATCACCTGAAGTCCTTACTTTTACGAGTGCAGGACAAGCTTTCCGAAACAGATTTTCATGCTCCCGTAAAGGAACTGGAAGAGGCAGTCGGATATGATGCTTCTTTACAAAATCTTTTTGGACAGCGTATACGAACTGGAAGCCGTGGGGAAGATTGCTTAAGAGGCGTGGAGCATTACCTGGATCATGCGGAGGTGGATGAGGAGAAGTTCTTTCTTCTGGGAGAACGCTTGGATACTATCCGGAAGCTGATGATGAAGTATGGCGGCTCGGAGGAAAAGGCCTTAAAGGCCATGTCTGAAAAAGGAAGAGAGAAAACAATTTTTTTGGAAGAGTATGAGAAAAGAGCGAGGAAAGGCTGAAAAAGCCATGCATCTTTCTCTTGAAGATTTGGAAAAAGAAGGCGGATGCCCTGTCTCTTGTCAGAAAGAAAGTTGGAAAAAGAGCTGGAGCAACGCATTCAAAAAGAGATGCAGGACATGGGATTTCTGGATACCCGCTTTGCCTTTCAGTTTCAAAAGAAGAAGGAAATTACGGAAAAAGGATTTGATGAAGTGGAAACTTTCGTCAGCTTAAACCCGGGAGAACCCCTAAGAGCTCTCCGAGAGGTGGGAAGCGGAGGAGAACTTTCCCGCATTATGCTTGCCATTAAGACTGTTCTTGCGGATACGGATGCGATTCCGACCCTTATCTTTGATGAGATAGATACCGGAATTTCCGGAAGAACGGCGGAGAAAGTAGGCGAGAAGCTACAGAAGATTGCTGCAAAGCATCAGGTTATATTGATTACGCACCTGCCGCAGATTGCTGCGAAAGCAGACAGACATTTTCTGATTGAAAAAAATGTAGTGGACGGAAAGACAAAAACAGAAATTCATGCGTTGTCTGAAGAGGAGTCCATAGAGGAGCTTGCAAGGCTGTTGGGAGGAACTGAGCTGACTGAGGAAGCCCTGCAAAATGCCAGAAGCTTAAAGAAGAGAGCAGAACGGAAATAAAGCAAAGGAGATCAGGATGAAAAACATACTATTTTTGGCGTCGGAAGCGGTTCCCTTTATCAAAACCGGAGGTCTTGCAGATGTAGTGGGCTCTCTTCCCAAAGAGGTGGATAAGAACTATTTTGACGCCAGAATCATGATTCCCAAGTACATGTGTATGAAGGAAGAGGACCGGAACAACCTGCAGTATGTTACGCACTTTTATATGAATTATATGGGACAATCCCGTTATGTCGGTGTGTTGAAGAAGGAAGTGGACGGGGTTCTTTACTACTTTATAGACAATGAATATTATTTTGCCGGAAACAAGCCTTATGGAAACTGGTACTGGGATCTGGAAAAGTTCTGCTTTTTCTGCTATGCGGCACTTTCTTCTCTTCCTCTTTTGAATTTTCACCCGGATGTGATTCATTGTCATGACTGGCAGACCGGCCTCGTTCCGGTACTTTTAAAGGATCGATTTGCCGGAGGAGAGTTCTTCCGTTCTATTCGTTCCGTTTTTACTATTCATAATTTGCGCTTCCAGGGAACCTGGGATAAGAAAACCATTCAGCGTTTTACGGAGCTTTCCGATTACTACTTTACTCCGGATAAGTTGGAGTTCAAGAAAGATGCCAATCTTTTAAAGGGCGGTCTTGTTTATGCGGATGCCATCACAACAGTGAGTAGGACTTATGCAAAGGAAATCCAGACCGCTTTCTATGGAGAAGGGCTGGAGGGACTTTTACAGGCAAGAGACCATGACCTTCGCGGTATTGTAAACGGAATCGACTACAATGCATGGAATCCGAAGAGAGACCCTTACCTTGCGTATCCGTATGATAAGGTAAGCGTGCATAAGGAAAAGGGAAAGAATAAGCGGGATTTGCAGGAGAGTCTTGGACTTGCCGTAGATGATGAGACAATGCTGATTTCCATGGTAACGAGACTTACGGACCAAAAGGGCTTGGATCTTGTGGAGCGTGTTTTTGATGAGCTTTGTCAGGATAGAGTACAGTTTGTGATTTTGGGAACCGGAGATGAGCATTATGAGAACCTCTTCCGCTATTTTGCATGGAAGTATCCCGATCGGGTTTCTGCGCAGATTTATTACTCGGAGGAAATCAGTCACAAGATTTATGCCGGCAGTGATGCCTTCCTGATGCCTTCGCTTTTTGAACCTTGCGGACTTTCTCAGTTGATTTCCCTGCGCTATGGGACGATTCCTATTGTGAGAGAGACAGGGGGATTATGTGATACGGTAGAGCCCTTTAATGAATATGAGAAGAAAGGTACGGGCTTCTCTTTCTCCAATTACAACGCACATGAAATGATGGCGTGTGTCCGATATGCGGAACGCATTTACTATGATGATAAGAAGTCCTGGAGAGGACTTGTGAGTCGAGCAATGAAGGCGGACTTCTCATGGAAGAGCTCTGCTTTACAGTACCAGGAACTCTATGACTGGCTTGTAGAGTGGAGATAAGGCGTAGAGTGTAGAGCGTATTACTTGTCAATGTGGATTACATGAAAGAAGAAAGAAGGCGAGAGAAGTAGAATTCCGCCTGCATAGAAAGGGATAGAGAGAAAGCGAAACATGGGCTTTTTCATGGAACAATTATTATCAAATTATTTACTGATGTCGGCACTTGTTTCCTGGTTTGTAGCACAGCTTATCAAAACGGCCATTGATGCCTATTTCAATAAAGGAATCAACTGGGAGAGAATGACAGGCTCAGGAGGGATGCCCTCCAGCCATTCTTCGACGGTAGTCGCTCTGGCTACCGCTGCGGGAGTTTCATACGGTGTGGATAGTGCTATTTTTGCGGTAGCACTTATCTTTGCGGTTGTGGTTATGTATGATGCTACAGGGGTAAGACGGGAGACAGGGAAACAGGCAGTGATTTTGAATCGACTGCTATTGGATAATCCCTTTTCCTGGACGGGAAAAGAGTTTGAAAAGAAACTGAAGGAGTATGTAGGACACAGTCCCCTGCAGGTTCTTATGGGTGCTATTTTAGGACTGCTTATAGCACTGCTTATGGGATATTTATATGAATTTATTTTTATTTAAAAGAGAGAAAAAGGCCGGAAGCTTTCGGCTATGTATTTCTTTCGTATTGCTTTTTTCCGTATTGTTTTTCAATTCCTGTAAGGGGATTGCCATAAGCGGAAAAACGGAAAATGTACCCGGCTATAGTAAGGCGGAAGCAATGATCGTTCTGGGTTCGGAAAGAAACCGTTATCAGAACATCATGGGACCGGAGGTCTGGGACCTGCCGATTACAGGGCAGTTGGAGAAGACTTATGGGGCTTATTTTATTGATAAGACAAAGGAGTTCTTGCAAGATATACGTACTCTGAATCTTCTCGCGGAGGAAAAGGGAATCCAGCCCAACAGTACGGAGATGGAGGGGATACGAAAGGCTGCCAATAAGTTCTACACGTCGTTAAGCGAGGAAGATAAGGCTTTTTTCGGAGATTGTACGGAAAAGGATGTGGTGGATATGTACACTGCTTACTTTACGGCGGAAAAAACGGTGGATTCTCTTCTTTCGAAGGTGGATACGGAGCTTAGCGCAGCGGAATCCAAGGTTATTCGGATAGAACAGATTGTCGTAAGTGATGAAACGGCGGCGAGGGATCTTTGGGAAAAGGTGAGAACTCCCGGAGCAAATTTCACCTACTATGCCAGACAGTATTCGGAAGATCCGGAGATTCAGAAACAGCTTTCCTTTGGGGAAAAGGAAGACAAAGTCTATGAGACGGCTTTTGCTTTAAACAACGATGAAATCTCCGATATTGTCTCGGAAAATGGAAAGTTTTATATCTTAAAATGCTTGAATTCCTATGATGAAGAAGCAACGAAGGATAGAAGGGAAAGGCTGGAGCAATCGATTCGGGTTTTGCGTTTCAATGAGGATTATGATGCCTATCAGAAGGAACACATTGTGCGTTTTAGGGAGTCCTTCTGGAAGACGATAGACTTACATGCAGGAGAGGGAAGTACAGCGGATTTCTTTTTTTCGGTATATCAGGAATATGTTAAGATAGACAAATAGAAGGAAGAAATAAAAAAGGGGCTGTAAAAAAATCAAAATAATAAAGGAATTCTTTGCAATATAGGTCTGAACGCGGGGGTAGTCTGAGCCCGTCGGTACTTGCGAAAAAAACAAGAGAAACGCAGTTTTTTTCGCTTAGTATCCGCTACGTGGCGAAGCTAGCGAAGCGTGCCCCAAGTTTAGACCTATATTGCTTAGAAAAATTATTTTTGATTTTTTTACAGCCCCTTTGCGATTCATTCTAGAGGGCGACTATGATGCCTTTGTCATTGGCATATATGCTGGCAACACCTCTTGCGTTTGTAATAACAATATCTTTAAACTCAGCAGCTTTTTCAAAATCCGCTTTTACCTGCTCGGCTCTTTCGGGGTCATTTACGTGGGTAATCACAAGACGCTTACTCTTTACGGCATCTACTCCGCCGGCCTTTTCTACGGCAAGCTCTACCATTTTCTTAAGAGCCTTCTGCATCCCCCTTTGCTGTCCGTACTGCACGATACTTCCGTCTACAGCTCCCATGACAGGCTTAATGTTTAAGGCACTGGCAAGGAGAGATTTTACGCCGGTCAGGCGTCCGTTCTTCCGTAAAGTATCCAGACTCTCCAATACAAAAAGGGTGGTGATTTCGGAACACTCTTTTTCAATGATGGAAACGACTTCATCAAAGCTCTTTCCGGCTTCTTTTAATTCCTGTATTTCCATACAGAGCTTACATTCTCCGGCACTTGCAGAATTGGAACTGAAGATATGAACCTTTTTCTTTCCTTCTCCTGCACTTTCCTCATAAAGGCTTTGGCCTATCGTTGCAGCTTGATAAGTTCCGGAAAGCTTTGCAGAGATGGTTACGATATACACTTCTTCGGCATCAGACTCTTCAATCGCCTTTTGAAAAGCTTCCGGGGAGGGGCAGGCAGTCTTGGGACCGATAGGAGACTCCTTTACTCTCTTTAGGAAATCCAACTGATCAAAATTTTCGTCATCCAAGATGGAATAAGAACCGATTTCCAGAGTAAGGGGGATGCTACGGAAGATAGGATTTTTCTGCATTTCCTCCGTGAAATCTCCACAGCTGTCGGCAATGATTTGATATGACATAAGAATGCCCCTTTCTTTTCTTTTCATAGCAGGTATCATGTATAAAACTAACGATACGGACTCGATTAATGAAAAATAATCTACCTTTATCAATTCTATTCTGTAAATCTTCTTAAATGTAGTTTTTAAAACTACATGAGAATTATAGCGAGCATTCGATAGTACTGTCAAGCCGGTATTCCATCACGTTGTTAAGCCGTTCTTGACAGAGCAGGGTACTTGCAATAAGATTTTTCAATAGAGTAGTGGAGAAAGGAAGGACTTATGCCAACGAAAGAAGCAAAGATGTCCCATAATACCGAAAGAGATATACTTGTTACAGGCCATCGTAATCCGGATACGGATTCCATCTGTGCAGCCATTGCGTATGCTCGTTTTAAAAATAAATTCAATAATACCAACCGATACATTCCCTGCAGGGCAGGAAGCCTCAATGCAGAGACAAGCTTCGTCTTGGATTACTTCAAAGCGGAGAAGCCGCGTCTTTTGGAGAGTGTGAAGACACAGGTCTCGGATGTGGCATACCGGAAAACACCGGGTGTACCGAAGAATATGTCCTTAAAGCAGGCTTACCAAATTATGCGGGACAGCCATGTAGTGACCCTCCCTGCAGTGACGAAAGAAGGCATATTGGAAGGACTGATTACGATTTCGGATATCGCTAAGTCCTATATGAATGTCTACGATTCGGCGATTATTTCCACGGCAAAAACACAGTATAAAAATATCCTGGAGACCTTGGAAGCTACTCGGATTACAGGGGATATTGAGCGTTTTTGCCAAAAGGGAAAGGTCGTCATTGCGGCAGCCAATCCCGAGATGATGAACTACTATATTGAACCCCATGATATCGTAATCCTCGGAAATCGCGCGGAGAGTCAGCTTTCTGCGCTGGATAACGGTGCGGACTGCATCATTATCTGTGAAGGGGCAAATGCTTCTCCGACAATCCGTGATCTTGCCGAGCAAAACGGCATGATTATCATGGTGACTTCTTACGATGCCTATACGGCTGCGCGCCTTATCAACCAGTCCATCCCGATTGACTTCTTTATGACAAAGGAAGGGATCCTGAGTTTCCAGGAGGAAGACTATGTGGATGATATCCGGGAGGTGATGGCGAGTAAAAGACACAGAGATTTTCCGGTTCTCAGTAAGGACGGAAAATACCTTGGCATGATTTCCCGTAGAAACCTGATGGGAGCGCATGGAAAACAGGTTATCATGGTGGATCACAATGAACTTGGACAGGCACTTGAGGGAATGGAAAGTGCGGAAATACTGGAAATTATTGACCACCATCGTCTGGGAACCATTCAGACTCTTTCTCCGGTAAGCTTCCGAAATCAGCCGCTCGGTTGCTGCAGTACCATCATTTACAAAATTCATCAGGAAAATGGAGTGAAGGTGGATAAGAAAACGGCAGGGCTTTTGATGTCTGCGATTATTTCGGATACCCTTCTCTTCCGCTCTCCGACCTGTACGCCGGTGGATGAAGAGGCTGCACGTGAGCTTGCAAAGATTGCGGGAATTGATATTGAAGCTTATGCGATGGAAATGTTTGCGGCAGGCTCCAACTTAAAGCAGAAGACGGACAAGGAAATCTTCTATCAGGACTTTAAGATTTTTACAGCGGGAAAGATTCGTTTCGGTGTGAGCCAGGTGACCTCTTTAAATGAAGAAGAGCTGGATGGGTTAAAAGAGAGACTGTTACTCTTTGCAAAAAGTGCTTTGGAAAAAGAGAATTTGAATATGGCTTTCGTGATGCTGACGAATATCCTGCGTCAGGATACCCTTCTTCTTGCTGTCGGATCCCGCTCGGGAGAACTGATTAATATGGCATTTGCTCTGGAGACGGAGAAGGTGCTTTTCGAACTGCATGGAGAGAGTGCGGAGGGCTACTCCGCACGAATCCCCGAGTTGGTTTCCCGAAAGAAACAGCTGATTCCGCCCCTTTCTCTTTTTGCGGAACAGTTATAATAGAATATTCAAGAGTCGGTGCGATTCCTGCACAGCCTCTTTAGCAAAGTGTTTGGAGGCTTCGGCACTTGCAGAAAACGAGCGAGAGCGAAGTTTGATGCTTAGTGCCGCTAAGCCGGAACCGAGCGAGAGCGTCTTTGCAAAAGAGGCTGTGCAGGAATAAGCCTGAATAACAATTGCTGTAGGAAGCACAAAGAGGAAGTAGGAATGAATATATGTTTAATCGGGATGCCATCCAGCGGGAAGAGCGTTCTCGGTAAAATGCTTGCGAAAAAGCGAGGGATGTCCTTTTTGGATCTGGATACCCTGATTGAAAAGAATAACGGAAAACTCCTTAGAGAAATCATTGCGGAAGAGGGCAGGGAAGGATTTCTTCGGATAGAAGAGGAGGCAGGTGCCTCTCTTTCCGTGGAAAATACAGTGATTTCTCCGGGGGGCTCCATCTGCTACGGAGAAAGAGCCATGAAGCATCTTCAGGAGATTTCAAAGGTCATTTTCTTAAATCTCCCCTATGAGGAAATGGAAAAAAGGATTGGAGACCCGGTAAAGCGCGGTGTGGCCATTCCGGACGGCTTTACCCTTAGGGATCTTTATGAGGAAAGAACGGCACTTTATCGGAAATATGCGGAATTTACCTTGGAAGAGGAGAACTTATCGGCGGAAGAGTGCTTGGGAAAATTAATAGAGTATCTGGACTAGCACTAATTCAGTGCAGAATTTTTTTCTTTAACAAAGTCGGACTGTTCTTTCTTGATGACTTTATTGTAAAGAAGAATGCAAATTTTTCGGAGAAAAAATCAATGGAAAATATAGTTTTTGGGCTTCTAGCCCATGTTGATAGGGGGAAGACCAGCCTTTCGGAAAGTCTGCTTTTTGAAAGCGGGAAGATTTCGAAAAAGGGACGTGTGGATCATGGAGACAGTTTACTGGACCATGATGAACTGGAGCGAAAAAAAGGGATAACCATTTATGCAAAGAGTGTTTATTTTTCAAGAGGAAATAAGCGCTTTTTTCTTTTGGATACCCCGGGGCATAGAGAGTTTTCCGGAGAAATGGAGCGTGCGCTTCAGGTCTTAGACTATGGGATTCTTCTATTGGATGCAAAGGAAGGTGTAGGGAAGAGGGAGAAAGAACTTTGGAAACTTGCTAAAGAAGCAGGGCTTCCACTATTTATCTTTGTCAATAAAATGGACCTTTATCAAGGAAGTAAAGAAGAGGTAAAAGAAGAGTTGAAAAGAAATTTTCCTGAAGAAAATATTCTGGACTTCAGCGACTTTAGAAAAGACCTATGGCAAGTGGATTTTGTTCAAGATGGTTTTGTTCAAAACAAAAATATAGATGCAAATAAGGATGCATCTTTGACTTTGCAGGACTTCATGGAATCTATAGCCCTTTCCGCTTTGGAAAGCACGGAGGAGTATTTGGAAACGGGAAGCCTGAAGCTTTCGACCGTACGGGAGATCATAGAAAAGAGAAAACTGATTCCTCTCTTTTTTGGTTCGGCTTTAAAGCAGGAGGGGATAGGGCAGTTTTTAGAGGCGCTTTCTATTTTTTCCGTGATGCAAAAAGCAAGAAACGGAAAGGAAGAAGCGGAAATAAAGGAACAGGCAGGTTTTATTTATAAAATTACTCGGGATGAAAAGGGGAGAAGAATCGCAAAAGCTAGGCTTTTTAGAGGGATTTTGGCTCTTAGAGAAGAATGGCTGGAGGGGGAGAAGCTGACGGAACTGCGTTTGGAAGAGGGAGAACGCTATGAAGAGATTTCCCTTGTTGAGCCCGGAATGTTGTTCTCCTGCCCGATATCGGAAAAGGTAAATCAGGGATTTTTTCCGAAAGAAAACAGGAGGAAAGAGGAGGAAAGCAGTTTTTTCAGACTGAAGCTTACGATAGAGGGAGAGGATATTTTACGTTACAAGAGAGAGATTTTAGAGCTTGCAAAAGAATTTCCGGAGTGGAAGCTGCATATTGAAGAAGAAAGCGGAACTGTACTTATCTATTCTCTGGGAAATCTGCAAAGGGAGCTTTTGCAAAACATTTTCCGGAAAAGAACGGGGAAAGAAGTGAGATTCTCTGCACCGGAGCTGATTTATGGGGAGGGTCCGAGAAAGGAAGCCTATGGTAGAGCTTTAATAGAAAGCCCGGGTCATTATTTCGGGATATATTTACGTCTTCTACCTGTTTCTTATAAGACCTCCGAAATAGCTGAAAGAGAAGAAAAGAATGGCGGAAGCGAAGTTCTTTCCTTTGCAAAAAATATTTCCTTAAAAAAAGACTGGATTAAGCTTTTGCAAAATGAGTGGGAAGAAGGGGAACTTAAGGGACCTGCCTTTTCGGGTCCGTATACGCATTACAGTATTGAAATTTTGGAAAGCGAGTGGACGGAAAGTCGCTCTTACTATATGGATTTAAAAGGGGCTGTATGGGAGGCTCTTGCCATGGCGAAGAAAAATGCGGGAGTGAAGCTTTATGCTCCTGTTTTTTCCTATGAAATCAGGCTTGAACAGGAGCTTATCGGACAGGTGCTGCAAACGATTGAAAGACTTTCCGGGAAGCAAGAAGAGCTTTTTGTAGAAGAGGAGAGGAGCTGTCTTAAAGGGAAAATTCCCGGAGAAAGCCTGCCCGAATTTTTAGGAAGCTTGCAAAAAATGGGAATCGAGGTGGACTATTCATTCTCTCATTTTTCGGAGATGGAAGATGCGCGGGAGAAAGAGCTGCTTACTGCACGATTGGGTGAGCAGGAAACTTGGGAGGAGTTCTTCTATGGCCAAGAGAATTTTACAGGGGAGTGTATAAGGGAAGAAGAGGCTACTTCGTCCGGCAAGTCTTCCGCTAAGGGGAAAAAGAAGGAAAAGACGGGAGAGTTTATCAGCGATATCGAGCTGGAAGAAATCTTCTTAAAAACTTTCGGACCGATAAGAAACCGAGGGCAAGAGGCTTTTCTTTCCGAACAGAGGCTTGTTTTATCTAAGGAAAAGGAAGAAAAGCAGAGGGAAGCCAGAGCACAGTATGAAAGAAAGTGGAGTCCCGGGAAAAAAGAGATTCTTCTTGTGGACGGTTATAATTTCATGTTTGCCCAAAATGACTTAAAGGAGCTCGCAACAGAAGACCTTATGGCAGGGCGGGAAAAAGTAGTACAGCTTTTGTCCGAGTATGCCGTCTTTTATGACAAAGAAGTGTATCTGATTTTTGATGCCTATCATGTCAAGGGAAATTCGGGGAGTAGAAAGCAGTTTGGGAAGAATCTGGAACTCATTTTCACAAAAGAAAGTGAATCTGCAGATTTTACTTTGACTAAGATGGCAAAGGACTTTTCGGAAAAGGGAAGAAGGGTCAGTATCGTAACTTCGGATCAGGCAGTGCAGGTACAGGCATTTTCCGGAAAGGGAGTAAGCCGCTATTCTTCTCGGGAATTTTTTGGCATCTTAGAGGATATGCGGAAGAAGATTTCGGAGATGGATTTTGAATAAGCGCTTTCTTACTTCCGTTTGACGGAAGGGATGCGGGATGATAAGATAGCGTACGGTATCGTGTTAAATATAAAATTTTCTCACGATTTTCAAAAATTTAAGAACAAATAGAGAAATGGGAAGAGGAAAATATCCGAGATATCCATTTGTAAAAAAAGGGGAGAAGAAAAGTGAAAAAAATCAGCTTGGGATTAACCGCACTTGCTTTGGCAGTGAGCCTTACGGCTTGTGGAGAATTAAAGGAAGCACAGAATGCTTTTAAGCAGGATAAAGAGGATCAAGAAACAAAAGCGGAGGGAAAGAGCTCTGCGCTTAACAATCTTCTTGGGGCTATCAATGGAAAGGACTATGAAGAGGATACGCCTGTCGATGATATGGAAGCGTACAACAATTATATTGATCTAAGTAACTTTATGACCGGTGATGTTGAGGCTACTTTGGACCGCTATTTTAGTGGTGTGGAAGCAGCATCGGATTTCATCCGATCGAGAACGGATATTATATTGCCAATGGGTTTTCCACTGTGGATTATGATTTCCTGGATACTGTAGAGTCTCAGGCGGATCTTGGAACAGCTTATCCGGATGTGGATGAAGCAGCTATGGAATTGATTCCTTCTTTAAGAGCTTTGATGGAGGTTTTGGATGAAGCGGCAGACTATGGAAAACTGAAGAGCTATTTGGATGATAACTATGTAAAGGGAGAAGAAATCCATGCTCGTTTTGTTCCGGCTGTCAATAACTATGACGATCTTCGTCTTCCTTACCTGAATTCTTTAAGAGAAGTTTTGAAGGAGCAGCAGAAGAAGGATTTGGAGCGTTTTGAAAAAGAGGGCTATACCATTCGCTACCAGATGCTCAAGCTTACGGTACTGAAGTCTGAGATTATGAATGCCATTTATGCACAGGAGGATATTACAGATGAAAATGTCCTTTCTCTCGATGTAACGGAGATTCGACCGAAGTATGAGGAGTTTTCTTCTATTTTGGCTGAATTTGCAACAAACTATAAGGATAAGGATGAACAGGAAAAGGAAGGGTTCCAACTATACCAGAGCACACAGCTTGGTCTTTTCTATGATTCTGTAGCAGAGTTTAAGGTACAGACACAGGCATTGATTTCTCGTGTGGATGAGCAGAAAGAGTATTCTGAGGCGGAGAAGTTGATCTTGAGAACTGCAGATGGTTCCATTGCGCGTCTCGCAGAAGTTGGTTCAGATGTAACTTCCAGGTATAACTCCGTTATCGGTTAAGAAGAAGATTAGGAAAAAACTGCACTTCTTATATTCTGAAGTGAACAGGCCGATGATGAGAAAGCGGAAGTATGCCGGATGATTCCAAGAAGCGAAAAAATTTCTCTCTAGTGCATGAAAAGGGGAATTTGACAAAATAGGGAAGTTTCCGTATAATTCCGATAATATTTCCTGCCGGGAGTAAAAAGGATTATGCAAAAGAGATTCTATACAAAAGAGATTCTATGCAAAAGAGCTTTTACTCCTCGGAAGAGAAGAAATAACAGAAGTTATGAAGATAGATTCATGATATACGCTTTAGGAAAGGAACAGTCATGGACGACGATGGGGACGGGAATACGAATTACCCTACTCTAAGTAAGAAAAAGGATGTACTTTTACATTAAAGATAAGAAAGAAGGTGTAGTGGTTTTCTGCTATGCCTTTTTATCGTTCTATAAAAAGTGATAGTTTTTTAACTGTTTTATTTAGAGGCTTGTATTTTTTGAAGTCAAACAGCTTTCTGTTAAATATAAAAAGCCGGAGTTTAAGGAGGATTGAAAAAGCACTATGCTGGGAAGAGTTTTACTCTTATTTGTATTGATTTTGGTTAATGGATTTTTTTCCTGTGCGGAAATCGCGGTTTTACAGGTAGGAGAAGCAAAAATAAAGAAATTGAGTGAAGAGGGAAATAAAAAAGCGAAACAGCTTTTAAAGTTTACGGAAGACCCCTCTCACTTTTTATCGACGATTCAGGTGGCTATCACTCTGGCGGGATTTCTCTCCAGTGCATTTGCGGCGGAGAGCTTTGCCAGCTTACTGGACAATCTGGTACTTCATTTTCTTCCCAACTTTAGTGCCGAGCTGATACATCCTGTTTCTATCATCCTGATTACCCTTGTTTTATCCTATATCAGCATTGTCTTCGGAGAACTGGTTCCGAAGAGACTGGCGCAGGTGCATACCGAGGCGATTGCGCTGCGTATTGCTCCGTTTTTAAGCCTTGTTTCCGTGCTGAGCACCCCTCTTGTTTTCCTGCTTTCCGCATCGACCAATGCAGTTCTTCGTTTAATCGGCATTGATCCGAAAGAAGACTCTGCCGGGATTTCAGAAGAAGATATTTTGATGATGGTGGACGAAGGAATGGAAAAGGGAACCATTGAGTCTTCAGAAAATGAGTTTATTCAGAATGTCTTTGAGTTTAAGGACTTAATTGTAGAAGAAGTCTGCACGCACAGGACAGATGTAGCGATGCTTTATATTGAGGATACGGACAGGCAGTGGAGGAGAATCATTCACGAGCACCGCTATGCCTGCTATCCGATTTGCGGAGAGGATGATGATGATATCATCGGTATCTTAAATACGAAAGACTACTTCCGCTTAAATGACTTAAGTCGTCCAAATGTCATGAAAAATGCCGTAGACCGTCCTTTCTTTATTTCCCAAAACATGAAGGTATCCGACCTTTTCGAGACCATGAAGACGGAGAGAAAGTACTATGCAGTGGTACTCGATGAGTACGGCGGGATGACAGGAATCGTGACGCTTCATGACTTGATTGAGGCTTTGGTGGGGGATCTCCATGAAGAGGACGAAATCCCGGAGCCGGATCCGATTGAAGCGGTAACGGAAAATGAGTGGATTATCTTAGGAACTGCGGATTTAGAAGATGTGAATGAGGAATTAAAGCTCAATCTGGATCTGGAAGCGGCAGATACCTTTGGCGGCTATATCATGGGAATCCTAGGAAAAGTGCCCGAAGACGGAACTTCTTTCCACCTCGATACCGATAATCTGAGTATCGATGTAGCGGAGATTAAGAACCACAGAATCGGAAAGACTGTAGTACGCTTAGTCGAGCCGGAGGAGAAGAAAGAAGAAGACGAAGAAAGAGGAAGATAAAGAAAGTACTCTCTTGACAAATTGGAAAAAAAGGATAGCATGGTTGGTTAGATAAAACTAATTAATAATGGAGGCGAATATGGGAAATTATATCATTATTGGACTTGTAGCTTTAATTGTGTTTTTTGCAATACGAAGTGTGATAAAAAGAGGGAAGAACGGCTGTTGCGGCGGTGGTTCATGCTCTGTGCAGGAAATAAAGGCCGAGGATCAAGACCCGAGTCATTATCCGTTTAAAGCAATTGTTACGGTAGAAGATATGCACTGTGAAAATTGTAAGAAGAAGGTGGAGAGTGCCTTAAATGCGGTGCATGGTGTATGGGGCACGGTGGACTTAAAGAGCAAAACGGCAGAACTTCGGATGAAAGAAGAACATAGCGAGTCGGAAATCCGGGAGTGGATCAATAAGGCGGGCTACGGTGTTTCCCGTGTAATCTTTTAGTATTTCATGGTAAAATAAATCAGTCTGCAAGAAATGGAATATAGTTGAGCGGAAGGACAAAATGGGAGAAGAGAAAAAAGACTTTCATGTAGAAGATATTGAAGAAAAAAAACCGGTAAAACTTATCGAGCGGAATTTAAAGTATAAGGGCTCCGTTTTGGAAGTGTATGATGACTACGTGGATGTGGGAGGGCATAAGACTCACTGGGATTTCATCCATCATATGGGGGCGGCAGCAGTGCTTCCGGTGCTTTCCGATGGAAAGATTCTTATGGTGAGGCAATATAGACATGCTCTTGGCCGTTTTACCCTGGAGATTCCTGCGGGAAAGAGGGACAGTGAGGATGAGGATTTTCTGCTCTGCGCAAAGAGAGAGCTTTCTGAAGAAACCGGCTACAGCAGTGAAAACTGGGAGTTCTTACTCTATGTCAATACAACTGTTGCCTTCTTGGATGAGAAAATCGGTATCTATGTGGCGAGAGATTTGAAAAAAGGCGAACAGCACTTTGATATCGATGAGGAGATTTTCTTGGAAGAATGGGAACTTTCCGATTTGCAGGAATTGATTTATGCAGGGAAGCTTACGGACGGAAAAACCGTGGCAGCAATACAGAGCTATGCGGCGAAGCTGTTCAGAAAATAATTATCCCCATTCCGATACAGGAGCGGGAAAGGGATAAAGAAATGAGGAGAGTATGAAAAAAGAGCATTTGGCGGATTATGTTTTATCTATTCCGGACTTTCCGGAGAAGGGGATCATTTTCAGAGATATTACTTCTCTGATTCAGGATCCGGACGGCTTAAAGGATTCTGTGGACGGTCTCATTCGTTCTTTAGACGGACTTGATTTTGACTTGGTAATCGGTTTGGAAAGCCGGGGATTTATCTTCGGAACAGCGATTGCCTATGAGTTGCATAAGGGTTTTGTGCCGGTTAGAAAAAAAGGAAAGCTTCCTCGTGAGACGATTTCCGTTGCTTACGACCTCGAGTATGGAAAGGCGGAGGTGGAGATTCATAAGGATGCTATTTCGAAGGGAACAAAGGTTGTCATTGTCGATGACCTGATTGCCACAGGAGGTACACTGGAAGCGGCTTGTAAGCTTGTAGAAATGCTTGGTGGAGAAGTGGTGAAGATTTCCGTTGTGATGGAGCTTGCCGGTCTGGAAGGAAGAAAAAGACTCTCCGGCTATAATCTGGAATCTTTAATCTGTTACGAAGGAAAATAGGTTCATGGCAGAAGAATTGACCAAAGAGGATGTCCGAAAAATAGAAGAAGAGATCCTAAGGCGAAAGCTGGAGACTCGCCCTAAACTGATTGAGGCAGTGAAAGAAGCCAGAGCACAGGGAGACTTGTCCGAGAATTTTGAGTATTATGCGGCAAAGCGGGAGAAGAACCAAAATGAGTCTCGTATTCGCTATCTGGAGAGAATCTTGAAATTTGCCAAGGTGATTTCGGGGGAAAGCAAGGCGGATGAAGTGGGAATCAATGATACCGTGATCCTGTATTTTCCGGAGGAAGGCGAGGAGGAAGTCTACAGACTGGTGACTTCTATCCGGGGACAGTCCTTGGAGGGAAAGATTTCCAATATTTCTCCGCTTGGAAAGGCGATTATCGGAAAAAAAGAGGGAGAAACGGTAGAGGTAAGGCCGGAAAACGGGACTTCCTACACGGTGGAAATTCGGAAAATAGAAAAAACAGGAGAAAAAGAAGAAGAGAGCATCCGGAAATTTTAGATGCTCTCTTTTATCTATTGTGTTTTTGTGTCTAAAAGCCTTTTTGAAAAATGAAAGCTAAAACAAAGCTTCAGAGGGAACTATCCGGTCAAAGAGGAGTCTTCCACGGGAAAAGCCATAATATCGCCACGCCCCAAGTTTTGGAAGTCGGCATGTCGATAGAGATAGTTCATGATTTCTCTTCTTTTTACCATACCTATAAAATGCCCCAGGTCATCGACTACCGGAACGAAGTTCTGTATTACCGCCCGGTGCACCAGACTTTCCATGGAGCTGTTAATGTCTACAGCCTCATAGTGTTTGCACATGGGAATATCTTTTACCATGATTTTTTCTGCTTCCCGAAGATCTAATTTCAGCTGGTTTTTTATTTCCCACAAGAGATCGCCTTCAGTCAGAGTTCCCGCAAATCTTCCGTCTTTGGTTAATACGGGAATGGAAGAATACCGATGAAATTCCATTTTTTCCAGAGTGTTCCGCAGACTATCCTCTTCCTCCACATAAGCTACATCGCACTTAGGAGTCATGAAGAACAAAATATTCATAAAAGTGAAACCTCCCACTTTTTCTTCTCGCCTCTTTATATATCGGCAAGATTCGCAAAAATATACCTTTGTACTAAGCATAAAAAGAAGATATGACAGAATTGTGACTGGAAGCTTAAAAAAGAAAAAAGATGCAAGAGATTCTACCAAAATCATCAGGGCTTATTCCATTGGAATAAAATTTTATGAAAAGCAGAAAGAAAAGAGTTTTACTTGGAAGACAAGCAAAAGACTCATTTTGACAAGGATTAAGGAACAGAGTAAAATACCCATATACCAAAGAATGGAGTCATTATGCTTTTAGACAAGAAGGAAGACCGACCCTTAGAAAGACCTAAGGACAATACTCCTCCTGAAGAACTTTTGCAAATGCTTCTTGAAAATGTGCGTTCCTACCATCCTTCGGAAGATCTTTCCATGATTACAAAGGCCTACGAACTGGCAAGGGAGCAACATAAGGAGCAGAAGAGAAAATCAGGGGAGCCATATATTATTCATCCCCTCTGCGTAGCCATCATCCTTGCCGATCTCGAAATGGATAAGGAAACGATTGCGGCAGGGCTTCTTCATGATGTGGTGGAAGACACCGGAATGACCTTAAAGGACCTGGAGTCGGAGTTCAATGCCGATGTTGCGAGCCTTGTAGACGGTGTAACAAAACTTACACAGTTGAACTTGAATTCCGATAAGGTGGAGATGCAGGCGGAGAACCTCCGGAAATGTTTGTCTCCATGGCAAAGGATATTCGTGTCATCATCATAAAGCTTGCGGACCGTTTGCATAATTTAAGGACACTGGAATACCAAAGTCCGGAGAAACGAAAGGAAAAGGCCAGAGAGTCCTTGGAGATTTATTCTCCTTTGGCAGACCGTCTCGGTATCAGTAAGATTAAGATTGAAATGGATGACCTCTCTTTGAAATATCTGGAACCCGAGGTGTATTATGACCTTGCGGATAAGGTGCATTTTAAGAGAGAGGCAAGAGAAGACCGGATCAATTCCATAGTGGAAGAGGTACGGGAGCATATAGAAGAAAGCGGTATTGAAGCCAATATCAAGGGAAGAATCAAGCATTTCTTCTCGATATACAAGAAGATGGTGAACCAGAACAAGACCATAGACCAGATTTATGATCTTTTTGCGATTCGTATTATTGTGGAGACGGTGCGAGACTGTTATGCGGTGCTGGGAGTCATTCACAAGATGTATACCCCGATTCCGGGCCGTTTCAAAGACTATATCGCGATGCCCAAGCCCAATATGTACCAGTCTCTTCATACTACCGTTATCGGAAGAGACGGAGTGCCTTTCGAAATACAGATTCGTACCTTTGAGATGCACAGAACGGCGGAGTTCGGTATTGCGGCACACTGGAAGTACAAGGAGCAGGGCGGCTCCAACGAGAAAGCCACGGAGACGGAGATGTCCAAGATGAAGTGGCTGCATGAGATTTTAGAGTGGCAAAAGGACGAGTCGGATTCCAAGGAATTTATGAATATGGTCAAGTCCGACCTCTCCCTCTTCAATGAAAATGTGTACTGCTTTACCCCGACGGGAGATGTTAAAAACCTGCCACAGGGTTCTACCCCCATTGATTTTGCCTACTCCATTCACTCTGCTGTGGGAAATAAGATGGTGGGAGCAAAGGTCAACGACAAGCTGGTGCCCATTGAATATCAGCTGCAAAATGGAGATCGGGTAGACATCATTACAAGCCAAAACTCCAGAGGTCCATCCAGAGATTGGCTGAAAATTGTAAAATCCACTCAGGCAAAGAATAAGATTAACCAATGGTTCAAACACGAGCAAAAGGATGAGAATCAGGATCGTGGAAAAGACCTCTTGGATAAATACGTAAAGGCTAAGGGACTATCTCTTCCGGAATTAACGAAGCCGGATTACGTTGCGGCGGTTTTGCGTCGGTACAGCTATAGAGACTGGGACAGTGTTCTTGCAGCAGTAGGACGAGGCGGCATCAAGGAATCACAGGTCGTATCCAAGCTTCTTGACGCAAAGCACAAGGCGGAAGATAAGAGCATTGATGACAAGACGGTCTTAAAAATATCGAGGACCTGACGAAGAAACCGGAGGTTATTCGGAAGTCCAAGTCCGGGATCATTGTAAAGGGCATTCATGACCTTGCGGTGCGCTATGCAAGATGCTGTAATCCTGTTCCGGGAGACGAGGTCGTCGGTTTTGTGACGCGAGGAAGAGGAATTACGGTACATCGTACCGACTGTATTAACATCATGGACTTGTCAGAGGATGAAAAGGCACGTCGGATAGAGGTGGAGTGGGACAATAACCCCGGAAACGGAGAGAGCTATTCCACGGAGTTACAGCTTTTTACCAACAATCGAATCGGCTTAATTGTGGATATTTCCAAAGTTTTAGCGGATGAGAATATAGCTATACAAGGAATGAACACGCACTCTGCAAAGAATGGAAAGGTAACGATTCTTCTGTCCTTTGAGGTGCCGAACCGAGAGGTTTTGAATGCCATTATCGGAAAGCTCCGAAAGATTCAAGGCGTTTATGAAATAGAGAGAGGTAAGGGATAAATGTTACAAGTAAAACGAATCTTAGTGGGTGTTGTCGGAACCAACTGCTATATCGTTTACGACAAGGATACGAAAGAGGCGGTGGTCATTGATCCGGGTGCGGAAGAGGAAAGAATTATTTCCTTCATTGAGGAAGAGAAATTAAAGCCACGGGCGATTCTTCTGACCCATGGGCACTTTGACCATATTCTTGCGGTACCGGAATTGCGGGAGAAATATCAGATTCCGCTTTATGCGGCGGAAGAGGAACGGGAAATGCTTGGAGACGGAGAACGGAATCTTTCCG
The DNA here is from genome assembly GCA_916439225.1 of uncultured Oribacterium sp. Taxonomy (GTDB): domain Bacteria; phylum Bacillota; class Clostridia; order Lachnospirales; family Lachnospiraceae; genus Oribacterium. Next base: position 761,454 of record CAKAHF010000002.1, read on the forward strand.
GAAGAGATCCGGAGGGAAACTTGGAAATCAAGGATTTTTCTCCGCTTCATGACGGAGAGGAATTAAAGCTTCTCGGAAGAACATGGAAGGTCATTACGACACCGGGACACACAAAAGGCTCAGTATGCTTCTTTCTTCCGGGAGAGCTACCCTATCTTTTTAGTGGGGACACGCTCTTTTTGGAGTCCTATGGAAGAACGGATCTGTTTAGCGGAAGTGAGAAAGAAATTATCAAAAGCATAAAGGAAAAACTCTTTTCTCTTCCGGATGATACCTTGGTTTTTCCGGGGCATGAGGAAAGCACAACAATACGAAATGAAAAGAGTTATAATCCGATCAATTTTTTTAAGTAATAAGTAAAGTGATTAGCTAAGTAAAGTGATTAGATAATAAGTAAAGTGATTAGATAATAAGTAAAGTGATTAGCTAATAAGTAATAAAGCGGCAGAAAGTTAAAATTTCTGCCGATATTTTTTTATTCTTAAGCTGTAAGATTTAAGGGCGTAAGAAGTCTGTTTTGCAAGAGGAAAAAAATGTATAAATTTTTCCCTCTTTTTTTGTACTTATTTTTATATTATTTCCCCTTTTCAAAATGGATCTTTTGTCGTATGATAATGAACGAAAACACAATATGTAGTGCGAAATCAAAAATTCAAAACAATATCATGTTCATTTTTGAAAGCAAGGCTAAGTCATACATACAAGTTTAAGGATTCATAAAGCCTGGAAAGATTGTCTTTTCCGGCTTTTTTTCACGGATAGGGGGAAATATGGAAACGGAAGTTTTACTCATGAAGAATGTCATTAAGCGAAATGGAAAAGAAGTGAAGTTTGATCTCTCCAAGATTGTTCATGCTATCGAAAAAGCCAACAATGAGGTGGCCCCCATTTATCAGCTGAACAGCTTCCAGATTCAGGCTGCTGCAGACAGCGTGGTTAAGAAGATTCAGGCAAAAAGCTATGCTGTAAATGTCGAAGAGATTCAGGACATGGTGGAAACCGCCATCATGGAGATGCGCGGCTATGAGGTGGCGCAGAAGTATGTGCGTTACCGCTATAAGAGAGAGATGGCGAGAAAGGCAAACTCCACGGATGAGGATATTTTAGCTTTGATTGACCAGGCAAATGAAGAATTAAAGCAGGAAAATTCCAACAAAAACCCGGTTATTAACTCTACGCAGAGGGACTATATGGCAGGAGAGGTTTCCAAGGACTTGACGAGGAGACTTCTGCTTCCCGAGGATATTGTGCATGCGCATGAAGAAGGGATTATTCATTTCCACGATTCCGATTATTATGCGCAGAAGGAGCATAACTGTGACTTAATTAACTTAGAGGATATGCTTCAGAACGGAACCGTGATTTCCGAAACCATGATTGAGAAGCCGCACAGTTTCTTTACCGCCTGCAATGTAACCACGCAGATCGTGGCACAGGTGGCTTCCAACCAGTACGGCGGACAGTCCTTTACCCTTTCGCATTTAGCGCCCTTTGTGGACATTTCCAGACAGAAGATCAGAGAAGCCGTTATCGAAGAGAGAAAAGATACCGGCGAAAGCATGGATGAGGAAATCATCACGAAAATTGTAAATCGCCGCTTAAGAGAAGAGATTAAGAGCGGAATCCAGACGATTCAGTATCAGCTGATTACCCTTATGACTTGTAACGGACAGGCTCCCTTTGTGACGATGTTTATGTACCTCGATGAAGTGGAAAAGGGACCGCTTCGTGATGACCTGGCCATGATTATCGAAGAAGTGCTGCGCCAGAGAATGCAGGGTGTTAAGAATGAAAGGGGGTTTGGATTACTCCGGCTTTCCCGAAGCTTATCTACGTTTTGGATGAGGACAATATTTTTGAAAACTCTCCTTACTATTATTTGACCGAGCTTTCCGCAATGTGTACGGCAAAGAGAATGGTGCCCGACTATATTTCCGCAAAGAAGATGAAGGAGTATAAGGGTGGCGATGTTTATCCTTGTATGGGTTGCCGTTCCTTCCTTACAGAAGATAAAGAGGGACTCGGGGAAAACGGAAAGCACAAGTACTACGGTCGTTTTAATCAGGGCGTAGTAACCATCAATTTAGTGGATGTAGCCTGCTCCTCCGAGGGAGAGATGGAGAAGTTCTGGGAGATTTTGGACGAGCGTCTCGAACTTTGTCACAGAGCACTTCGTCTGCGTCATGAAAGACTCCTCGGCACAGTTTCCGATGTAGCACCGATTCTTTGGCAGTACGGTGCCTTGGCAAGGCTTAAGAAGGGAGAGACCATTGATAAGCTCCTCTTCAATAACTACAGCACGATTTCTCTCGGCTATGCAGGGCTTTACGAGATGTGTGTTCGTATGCTCGGCGTTTCTCATACGACGGAGCAGGGAAGAGAGTTCTCCTTAAAGGTTATGGAGAAGCTGAACGAGGCCTGCAAGAAGTGGAGAGCGGAAGAGAATATCAGCTACTCCGTTTACGGTACACCGATGGAGTCTACTACCTATAAGTTTGCGAAGGCTTTAAAGAAGCGCTTCGGAGAGATTCCTGAAGTTACGGATAAGAACTATATTACGAACTCCTACCATGTACATGTTTCGGAGAAGATTGATGCCTTCTCGAAGCTTTCCTTTGAGGCGGACTTCCAGAAGCTCTCTCCGGGTGGCGCAATCAGTTATGTGGAGGTGCCGAATCTTCAGAACAATATCCCGGCGGTACTGAGTCTTATGAAGTTTATCTACGAGAACATCATGTATGCGGAGCTGAACACCAAGTCCGATTACTGCTGTGCCTGCGGTTTTAACGGAGAAATCCAAATTATCGAAGACAGTTACGGAAAGCTCCAGTGGCGTTGCCCGAACTGCGGAAATACGAATCAGGAACAGCTTTCTGTGGCAAGAAGAACCTGCGGATACATCGGAACGCAGTTTTGGAATCAAGGAAGAACGCAGGAGATAAAGGATAGGGTACTGCACCTGTAGACTTTATTTCTGCGCATAAAATTATGCTTCCACATGATCTGTATATTGAAACAGGGGCACGCTCTCGCTAACCTCGCCACGTAGGGGATACTAAGCGAAAAACTGCATTTCATTCGTTTTTCGCAAGTACCCACGGGCTCAGATTGCCCCTTATTCCAATATACACATCATTGTGGATGATTTGATTTTTAGGGGAAGAAAACCATGCACTACGCGGAAGTAAAATATTTCGATGTGGCAAACGGGCCGGGGATAAGAGTCAGTCTCTTTGTCTCCGGCTGTCCTCATGCCTGTCCCGGCTGTTTTAATGAGATTGCCTGGAACTATACATATGGAGATCCGTACACGGAGGAAGTGGAAGAGACGATTTTACAGGCTGTGGCTAAGCCGGAGATTCAGGGATTAAGTCTCCTTGGCGGAGAGCCCCTTTATCCTGCGAATCTCCGTGCCCTTTTGCCACTTCTTCGGAAACTAAAGGAAAGGCTCCCGAAAAAGGACATCTGGTGCTATTCCGGCTATACCTACGAGGAGCTTCTTTCCAGAGAAGGAGAAGAAAAAAAAGAGCTCGAAGAGCTCTTTACTTATCTTACCGTTCTTGTGGACGGACGCTTTATAGAAGCGGAAAAGGACATCACACTTCTTTTTAGGGGTTCCAAGAATCAAAGGTTGATTCTTGTTGAAGAAAGCAGGAGGAGAGGAGAAATTGTCCTTTATAGGGAGGATGGATAAAAACTCCTATTCTATTCTCAGGATAAAGCGTTTGGAGACGTCGGCACTTGCAGAGAGCAAGCTATGCGAAGCTCGATGCTTAGTGCCGTTACGTAAGTAATACTTTTCATCAGAAAAGTATTACTGTTCATGACCAGATTCTTTTAGAATCTGCTTTGCGAAGCAAAGTGAGTAGTGAACCTCCTTAGTTCACTACTCAGTCCTCGGAACCGAGCGCGAGCGTCTTTAGACGGAGAATAGAATAGGAGTTTTCTTTTGCATTATAAAACGACTTTTCTGATGAAAAGTCATACAATGGACTGGGCATGGACTTGAGGTCCATTGCCCACTTTGCTTCGCAAAGCAGATTCCTGCGGAATCAGGTCTTGTCCGGCATGACTTTTCTGATGAAAAGTCATACAATGGACTGGGCATGGACTTGAGGTCCATTGCCCACTTTGCTTCGCAAAGCAGATTCCTGCGGAATCAGGTCTTGTCCGGCATGACTTTTCTGATGAAAAGTCATACCTTTATTTCCCCGGATCAACCATGGAGATGATGTTCATATCCTTATCGAAGGTTACTTCAACCTTGGTGCCGATTTCAATACCCTGTGAGAGTCCGGAAAGATCACTTTTCTCGGTCTTTGTCAGCTCGTAATCTTTTCCGTCATTTCCTTGGATGCTTACACTAAACATGGCGGCATCGGTAATGGTTCCGTTGATTACGGTTAAATCCTTCTTTTCTTTCTTGCCGGATTCCTTCCCTTTTGCTTCATTCTCTACTTCACTTGCTTTTTCCGTACCGTCCTTAGACTCTGTATCCTTTTTTTCGCCTTCGTCCCCGGATTTGATTTCCGTAGAGACTTCAGCAGCTTTTGTCGTTTCTGTAGTAGCTTTTTTCGCGCAAGCCATCAGCCCGATTAAACCGACTACTCCAATGATTATCGCAATTTTCTTCATTTCGTTCTCCTTCTTCTATTCAGTCTATAGAGACTTAGCTATTATAGAACGCAATTGTTAAAATTCTTTGTTCAAAGCAAGATTTAAGCTCATACTTTTTAAATTATATTTTTTGTTGATTTAATGTTTTTTTGCGGATTGTTTACTGCGTTCCTCCGCCTCATTCAGATTCTTGGAAACTGTGATTTCCTGATTATCGATGTGCTCCTTCATGAGAGCCTTTGCACGAATGATGTCTCGGATGCGGATAGCTTCCAGAATCTTCTCATGCTCGCTGATCAGCGTTCCTCGCTGTGCTTCGTCCTTAATATATTCCAGGCGGTAGCGATACATCTGCTCTCTAAGGTTATTGATCATCTGAATTAAACGCTTGTTTCCGGTCGCGTTGTAAATAATATCGTGGTAGGCTTCATCCGCCTCGGCAATCTCCATTTCCGTGCCGGTTTCCACGATTTTCTTAAAGCGCTTTCCGCCTCTTGTAGAGCCTGTAACTGCTCCTCGGTGATACGCTGGCAGGCAAGGTCTGTCGCAAGTTCTTCCAAGGCACCGCGTACCTCTAAAACATCCTGCAGGGATTTATGGGATATTTTTGCGACTTCCGCACCGCGCCGAGGAATCATAAGTACAAGACCCTCCAGCTCCAGTTTACGAATAGCTTCACGAATAGGCGTTCTGGAAACCCCGAGCTTATCAGCAAGCTGTATCTCCATCAGTCTTTCGCCCGGCTTCAACTCACCTTTTAAAATTGCCTGACGAAGTGTGTTAAAAACCAGGTCCCGAAGAGGGAGATATTCGTTCATGTTTATTGTGAAATCGCTACCCATACTATCCTCCTTTAAATTGTGTCGTATGTAAAATGGGGGTATTCCTTGTTTTCTAAGAGTATGCCTCGGTAATCCAAGCATCTTCAATTAAATCTTTGTATTCTCCATTTTGGAGCCTTTGCAAGATATGCTCTGCTCTTTCCCTTTCTTCTGTCGGGAAAATGGCAAAGACAGTCGGACCGGATCCGCTCATTAGGGAAAGAAGAGCTCCCTCTTTCAGAAAATAGTCCTTTAAGAACTGTATTTCCGGTTTCATGGAAATGCTGACCGTCTCTAAGAGATTGCCCCCAAACTTGCAAATTTCTTCGAGACTTCCGCCTTCAAGTTCCGTGACCATTCTGTCCACATCGGGATGTTCCGTCTCTTTAACATTTTCCAAATGAAGATTCTCGTAAATCAACTTTGTGGATAGGGAAAATGCCGGTTTGACCAGAATTATGGTGCAAGGCGGGAGCGTGGGGAGTTTTTTCAGCTTTTCTCCGATTCCCTCTGAAAGATAACAGCCCTTATGCAGGCAGAAAGGAATGTCCGCACCAAACTTTACAGCGAGCTTCTCCAGTTCCTCCGTACTTAAGTTAAGATGAAAGAGCTGATTTATCCCGTGAAATACCGCTGCAGCATCCGCGGAGCCTCCGGCCATACCGGCAGCAACGGGAAGACGCTTAATGAGTCTTAGGCTTTAGCCCCTCTTCGATAGAAAACTCGTCCAGAATAGACCTTGCGGCCTTTACCATAAGATTCTCTTCATTGGTGGGGAGAGAGGAGAGATTGCACTCCATTCGGATTCCTTTTTCCCTCTCTCTTCTTATGTAAATGCTGTCATATAGTCCCACTGTATGCATAATCATCTTTACTTCATGATAGCCATCGTCTCTTCGTCCCAATACATCCAAAGAAAGATTTATCTTTCCGTGCGCTTTCAGCTCCATTTCATCCATAGTAATCCCCTTGACTACTTATTCTCCTTTGTATACAAAGTCCCTTAGATTTTACTGAAAAAATTGCATTTTTGCAAGTACAAGAAAATCCCACAGCAAAGATGCTGTGGGATTTGTCGGAGATACAATATAGTTTGTTCATTAATTAGATAGTATCTAAGAGTTTATTTAGCTTCTTATCAAAGGTGAATATATCATAGCGTTTAAAATAACTATATGCATATAATATGCAGTCAACAAAGTCCAAGTTTTTTTCCTGCCATTTCTTTCCAAGCGGATTTCTCCTTAGTCCATAAATTGGGATTGGCATATTTAGACAAGGAACCTCTTGCTGAGATAGAAGTTTTTTGAGGTTTTTCCTCAATGAACTCATCCAACACGGTAATGATGAGCTTTTGATTTTTTTTGGCGTGAACTTGCTCAAAAGTTTGTATTTGTTTTCCGTCGTAATAACCATTTAATGCAAGCATAGGAATTACCTCCCTTCTACAAATTTTTATTAAAATTTATCTTACATACACTATAGCTGGAACCACCCTTCTTCTGCAAGCAGTAATACAGCTTAAAACATAAAAAATCCTCATAAAATCATTTAACAGAGGGTCAATAATGACAAGTGAACTCAGCACAAATTGCTTTCAAAGTACTCCCCCCCTAAACCTTGGGAACGAAGAACTTTTATCGTGAAATAATTATATCTGTTGCCGAAGACATATCAGGAATTGCACCGGAAAGAGAAGAGTTTGTCCGGGATAGATAAAAAAAGGAAGGGCTATTTTAGCCCCTCCTTTTACTTCTAACAATCTTTTGATATCACCATTGCTTATCGACTGTTTCTCTTCTTTCTTTCAGAAAAGAGAGTTGTGCAAAAGCCAAGTCCTGCAACAGCAAAGAGTGCAAGATTCATCCAAATATTACGGGAATCTTCTGTTTTGGTATAACCGCGACCTACGCCTAAAACGGCAGGTCTTTCTGCGCCGAGAACATTTCCTTCCGGCGTACGATTAGCGGCAAGAACTTCTCCAGGATGCTCTGAAGGAGGAGTCGGAGGATTCGGTGTATTTCCGCCACCGCCCGGATTGTTCGGTGTGTTTCCGCCGCCGCCCGGAGTTCTCGGATTATTTCCGCCACCGCCCGGTGTTACAGGAGGAATCTCCGAAGGAGTGCTCGGTGTCGTCGGTGTCGGAGGAATCTCCGAAGGAGTGCTCGGAGTAGTCGGTGTCGGAGGAATCTCCGAAGGAGTAGCCGGTGTTGTCGGTGTCGGAGGAATCTCCGAAGGAGTAGCCGGTGTTGTCGGTGTCGGAGGAACGGTAGGCTTCTGTGAATTTGTAACAGTGAAGCCGTTTGCTGCATCCCCTGCAATTCCTACATTAAAACCTTCTACCGTAACTTCTTCGATACCATAGTTAATAGCTCTTCCCTGCGCATCTTCTTTTGGAAGATTGGAGAAGGATGCCTTCCAGTTGTTTGTTGCGGATAATTCAAGCTTTTGATCAAGAACCTTTACTCCGTTCTTTTTAAGATATACTTCAATCGTTGCCGGAATTGTAGCGGGATTTGCCGCATCTACAACCCATTTCTTTTCTACGGAGAAAGCTACAGTTTCCGGTTGAGGATCGTCCTTCTTTTTGTTGGTAACTTCTACAACAAAGGTTTTATCAACATTATTGGGGTTCGTCAAATCATCTGTAGTAATAGGGATAGGATTGGCATTCAAAATTTCATAGCCATCCGGAGCTTTAGTCTCCTCCAATTCATATTCGGCATAGAGAAGACCTTTGAAGCTGGCAATACCGTTTTCATCCGTTTTGGCGGTCTTGCTATAGCTGCTTCCTTTTTTTCTAAGGGTAAATTCCGCATCCTTTAAAGGCTTTGCTGGATTACTGTCATCCGTCTTTCTGACTTCAATGTTGTAGGTGTTTAATCCGTTTAAAAATCCACCTTCAATGTTTACGAAGGAATCTCTGACTTTTAAGTCGTGCTTAATATTGGAGTCCCCCACAAGCTTTGCCTGATTGTTGTATGCTGTTGTCTTTGGCGTATCATTAATTTCTGCGTAGTAAACAAAGGTATAGCCGTCTCTTGGATTTAAATCTCCAATAGTATACGTAAAACTTTTTCCGTCTTCTGCATATGTCGGATTCCAAGGATTGGGTTCAGCGTCTTCATTGGGATTATCCGGCTTTCTAAGCTTCCATGAACTTCCTCTATCCGGACTGTTCTCATCATCGGTTGTTGCATTTTCCCATTTATTGTTTACCCAGTTTACGGAATACCAGTTTCCCTTTTGCATTGTGGGAGAATAGGTTTTTATATCACTTTCTGTTAAATCGCTCTTAGTTGGATCAAAGTAACTCAGCTCAGGAGAGATTAATTTATCCACCAATTTAACATTTTTAAATTACCGGCTCCTGCTACTCTTATTACATTTCGTTCATCAATAGTAATCTTATACTGAATTAAGTAATGCGTAATTCCTTTTTTGTCGGTGACCAGGAACATCTTTCTATCTGAGGCTTTCCAGAAACTAACCGGGTTGTCCCTGTTCGTTACCTCATAGTTTACCGTATGGTTAATTTCCGTTTTGTTGTTTACGGTAATCTGTAAGGGGGCATTTTTTGTCGATTCTTTGAGAACGGATTTATCTATACTTGCAGCAAAGTATACATTTCCGGAAGTTGTGGTATAGTTTTCAACTTCCTTAGTAAAGGTAATCTTAATCTCCTTACTTCCCGCATTATAGATTCCCTCTGCCAAGGTGATGGACTTACCTGTATCATCCTTACCGGGGATAGAGAACTTACTGCTTTCAGACTTTAAAACATCCGGAAGTTTAATCAGAATGTAATCGTCTTTCTTTACATTCTTTGAAGAATCAATATGGATGTCCGCTTTAAATTGCAGACTCTGGTAGCTTGTAATAGTGGTTCCGTCTTGTACATCTTCATTATCAACTGTCAATTTGTAATTGGACAAAACTCCATCGATTGCCTTAGGTGCACCGGCAACTTCCGTTGCTGATGCAGCGATTAAAGCATTCAAATCTTCTTCGCTGAAGTTCTTGCTCAGCTCCTCAAGCATGGCTAAATCATCGAAGCCATCTTCTTCCTCAGCCGAATCAGCTTCACCTGTAACTTTGTTTGCTTCTTCATTGCTACCATTTTCGGCAGCTTTTGCAGCAACTTCGCCGTCTTCATCCGCAGTGGAAGAGACTTCCGCTACATTTTCATTCACAATACTTATCCCGTCTTGATTGCTGCCTGCAGCATTGGCAAAGGAGAAACCCTGCCAAACCATTACAAGAGCAAGCAAAAGGGACAAAATTTGTCTCTTTGCTTTCATAATCTTCTTCTCCTTATTCTTTCTTAATGAATCATTAATAAATTCTTATCGAAGACACTTTACCATATAGAAAAAAAGATTTCAAGAGATTAAAAATAAATATATAGAAATATTTAGTATAGAAATATTAATAAAATATAAATAAAAAGACTAGTTTTTTTCTTCATTAATGTTCTATTTGTCAAACTTATTATCTTAATAAATAAAAATATTGTGCATTTTGTAATAAATTATCGCTCGTTGATGTAAGGATTCCTTAAAGTATAAAAATATTTATGGATATAGTACTTTTAAATATATAGATTGCCAACAATTAAAAAGCTAAAAACGCGATCAAATTTTATGAGATAGTAGTAGAGGATTTTGAACTAAGGATTCCTTTTTCTTAGTTTAATTCGATTCATTCTCAGTTTTTGGAACATAGTTAGCCGAGAAAAAGAAAAACCGACAGTCTCGGCATTTGCCGTTTCTGTCGGTCCTTATTCATAACGAGTATCGTGCGCAAAGCGTGCGATATCTCGTTGAAAATTTATAACTGCCTCAGGAAATGTCGTAATTTAGTGCCATTCCCTCTTTCTTTGCATTAAAGATGTATAAAAACCGAGTCCTGCAATGGCAAAGAGTGCAAGATTCACCCAAATATTGCGGGAATCTTCTGTTTTGGTATAACCACGTCCTACACCCAAAACGGCAGGTCTTTCAGCACCGAGTACGTTTCCTTCCGATGTACGCTCCGCTGCAAGAACTTCTCCGGGATGCTCCGAAGGAGGAGTGGGAGGATTTGGTGTATTGCCACCGCCGCCGGGATTGTTCGGCGTATTTCCACCACCGCCCGGTGTTCTCGGCGTATTTCCGCCCGGAGTTACCGGAGGAATCTCAGAAGGGGTGGTTGGAGGTATTACCGATGGAGTAGTCGGAGGTGTACCGGGTGGAGTAGTTGGCGGGGTATTGGGAGGTGTCACCGGTGGAGTATTGGGAGGTGTCACCGGAGGAGTGGTCGGTGTCTTTGTATTTGTAAAGACATTTACATAACCTGTTACGGGATCATTTTGAGTAGAAGAGCTGTACCCGTTTACCTGTTCTTCCATTACGGTATAGGCAATTACCGTTCCATCCGCCTTGAATTTCGGTACCTCAAACTGATGCTGCCATCCGTTTGCTTCGTTTAGAGTGTATGTTGCAACCTTAGTGCCGTCCGCATAAAGATATACTTTTAAGCTATCAGGATGATTTCCTTCTCCCCGCCAAATTTTGGTCACGGGGATTACGACTTTACCGCCATGATAGTTACTAATGGTAAAACCTTCATCGGCAGTACCGGATATTGCAGCCTTAAACTGAACTAAATCTTCTTCTGCAATAGTGTAAAGAATCTCCCTACCGCTATCATCCTTTTTGGGAAGATTGGAGAAGGAGGTCTTCCAATCATTTGATGCACGGAGCTCTGCTGTAAGAGCAGGATCCTTTACGCCGTTCTTTAAAATGGAAACAACTATTTTTTCGGGCTTTTCCGTAGCCAAATCAGAATCTAAAACCCATTTCTTTTCTACCTTAATATCTCTGAACTCTTTTTCTTTCGGTGTTTCTTGCTTCTTATTTTTAATTTCCAGGACTACGGTAGCATTGTTTCTTGCGGAATCTTTAAAATCCTGCACAGTGATTGTTTTTGGAGTATTGTCAAGTACATAGCCTTCCGGAGCTTCTACTTCGGTGACAAGATACTCTGCCATGAAAACATTTTCCAGTGTTACCGTACCGTCTGCCCCGCTTACAACAGTCTTAGTGGATTTGTTCTTGGGATTTACGATGCTGAACTTTGCACCTGCTAAAGCGTTTCCGTTTTCATCGGTTTTCTTGATCTGAATATTGAAGTTCTGTCCGTTTAAGAAACCGCCTGCTTCGTTTACGATGAACTTTAAATTCTGCTCATCCTGAATCAATCCATTTCCGTTTATCTTCGCTTCGTTGTAGAGAATATCTCCGTTTTTAAAGGCCTCAGTGATTTCTACGTAATAACTGAAGTAGAGACCATCTGCCGCCTCCAGATTTCCGATGCGATAAGTAAAGCTTCTTCCGTCTGCGGCATAAGTGGGGCTGATATATTCAACAGAAGACTCATTTTATTGTCCTGCTTGTTTCTAAGACTCCAATTCGGTCCGCGATCCGGTTCTTCATCGCTTGCAGCACTTTCCCAAGTGCCGTTTACCCACTGCCCGGAACGCCATATTCCTTTTCTGAGCTTCGGGGTGTAGGTATCCATATCGCTTTGCTTAAGGTTGTGAGTGCTGAAGCGGTTTTTCACATCAAAATAGCTTAAGGCATCACTTTGCAAAGTATCGGTCAGGACAACATCGGTAAAACTGCTTTCGCCCTGGACTTTTTTGATATTTCTTTCATCAATACTTACCGTATAGTGAATTAGGTAATGTGTAATTCCGTCTTCATCCACCAAAGGAATCAGTTTTTCGTCACGGCTCTTCCAGAAGCTAACCGCACCGTCTTTTCCTACTATGGTTTGATTCACCTCAATTTTTCCGAGCCCCTGTCCGTTTACGAAGAACTCGAGAGGAACTTTGCGGCTGGACTGTACAACAGATTTGTCAATTCTTGTATTAAAGAAGATTTCTCCATCCGTTCCACTGTAGCCTTCTGCATCTTTTGTGAAAACAATGCGCATTTCTTTTGTTGCTTCAATATACTGTGCCTTTGCCAAAACGAGATTATTGGAGCCCTTGATATCAAAAGAGATATCCTTGGAGGTCAATGTATTGGGAAGCTGAATGGAGATATAATCCCCTTCCTTCACAGTGGAATCCACCTTGATTGTAGCTTTAAATTGCAGGCTCTTATAGTCCAACAGCTCAGTGTTGTCCGTCAACGGAACCTTGTCTATCGATAATTCTACGTTGGATATTGCATTATCGATTCTTTTTCCGGCGGGTGCCGGTGCGCTTGCTCTTTCCATTGTGCTGGCGCTTGTCTCGGGAGCCTCCGCTCCTTCACTTGCCACTACAGCTGTAGCTTCGGGACTATTTCCCTCTGCATTGGCAAAGGAGAAACCCTGCCACACCATTACAAGAGCAAGCAAGAGGCATAAAATCTGTCTCTTTGCTTTCATATTCTTCTTCTCCTTAACTATAAAATGAAATGAACTTTACCAAGCGCCACTTTATCATAAAGAGAATAGATTTCAAGATATTAAAATAAATATTTGAAAAAGAACGGAAAGGGCATTCTTAAATAAAAAAATAAAAAAAGAATCATTTTTCTCTATTAAAAGCAAAAAAAATTACTATAATTGTTTCTTTGAAAAATAAATATTTGTCAGTCATGCCCAAAAAACGCAAAAAGCTCGTAAGAATTCCTTAATTTATAAAGCTTTTTTATGAATCATAATTTTATATCACCGGATCATTTTCTCGTTTGGTTTTTTAGCAAGTGATGAAAACAAAAGCTTGAGATATTGCAGTCTTATATTTCATCACTTACATTCACAAAAAGATAAAAATGCAAAAAAACGTACAAAAACTAATTCTGTCTTTATGGAAAGTCGATTTAAATTGTGTTAGGATGTGCGCATACCTTTTCGGTAGATAGAGGGAGAAAAACTATGCGAAAGAGCTTAAAATATATCATCGGTATTTTCATCATGGGCTTACTCTTGTTTTTTGTCTTTTTACGTCTTACAAAGCCGAAGGAAGAGGTGGAAGCAAAAGCGCTGCCGACTGTCACGACCATTTCCATGGAAAAAGGAAATATTTCCGTAAAAGAAGAGCTTCTCGGAGAGATTTCCGCGAACGAGCAGTTCGTATTACTCAGTAAGATTTCCGGAGAGGTTTTGGAGATTTATAAGGAAAATGGAGCGGAAGTCAAAAAGGGAGAAAAGATTGCCCTTTTAGATAATCAAAAGCAGATTGATGCGGCGAAGTACAGTCTGGAGCAGGCGAGGGCTCAGGCGCAGGTGGCGTCGGACAGCCGGGACAGGCTGGCAGCACTTAGGGATTCGGGCGATATTTCCGTACAGGATTTTGAAACGGCGAATGCACAGGCCAAGGCCATGGATGCACAAGTTAAGGCGGCTAAGCTGAATTATGACACACAGCTTGAGTTTGCATCGATCACTGCGCCGGCAGACGGCATTTTACAGAACAGCATCCTGGTACAGGGCGCCTTTGTTCCGCAAGGAACACAGCTTGGCGCGCTTATGGGCTCCGGTGCGCAACAGGTCGTTTTTTCTGTAACAGAAGAGCTACAGAAGAATCTGTCTATCGGACAAGGGATTACGGTCGAGAAAGGGAAGGAGAGCCATACCGGTTCCATCACGGAGATTTCTTCTGTCCTGGTTCCGCAGACCGGACTCTATCCGGTTAAGGCGAGCGTGGAAAACACAGCTTTTCCGGAGGGCTCCAAGGTGAAGCTGAGTCTCATAAAGGACAGTCGCTCTGATGTGGAGACCCTTCCTGTTAATGTGATTTATTACGAAAATGAAGAGGCCTTTGTTTACATTTTTGAGAGGACAGAGGGAGAGGAAGGGGTTCTTCGTAAGAAAAAGTTGGAGCTTGGGCTTATGGGAGAGGAGAAGGTCGAGATTCTTTCCGGTTTAAGTCCGGATGACCAAGTGGTTTCTTCCTGGAATAATGAGATGTATGACGGAGCCAAGGTGAGATTACAGTCTGAATCCGGAAAAGCAGGGCAGACAAAAGATGAACCGGTGCAAAAAGAGTCTGTAACAGAAAGTACAAAAGAGTCTGTAAAAGAAGAAAAGGGGTAGAAGCGGATGATATCGATTACGAAATTGGTTCTACGCCGCCCGGTTTCGACTTTCCTTGCGGTGCTTTCACTCGTGTTTTTTGGCTTTATCGCTTTTACGACCATGAAGATGGAATTGCTCCCGGACATGAATTTTCCATACATGATTGTTACCACCGTTTATCCCGGGGCTTCTCCCGAGGATGTGGATGAGCTTATTTCCAAACCCGTTGAAGAAGAGGTTTCTCTCCTTTCCAATGTGCAGGAGGTGCAATCCCGTTCCATGGAAAATCTTTCCATGGTCATCATTCGTTACCGTTACGGCACAAACATGGATAAAGCCTATGACAATTTAAAAAAGAAGCTGGATGTTTTAAAGGCGAGTCTTCCGGAAGAGGCGGAAGATCCCGAATATATAGAATTTGACATCAATGCACAGCCCGGCATGGTTCTTGCCGTTTCGGATAAGACGAAGGGGAATCTCTATAATTATGTGCAAAACAGGATAGAACCCGAGATGGAGAAGCTTTCTTCGGTTGCGTCCATTTCTTTGTCCGGCGGTCAGGCGGAGTATGTTCGCGTGGAACTGTCGGAGGAGAAACTCGCCCAGTATCATTTGACTATGGAAAATATTATCCAGATGATCAAAGCTTCCGACTTTACCTATCCTGCGGGAAAGACAAACTACGGGAATCAAAATCTCTCCCTTAGCGTATCGCAGGATTATTCCACGATTGAGAAATTAAAGAACCTGCCTCTTACCACGGGCACCGGCAGTACTTTATACTTAAGGGATCTTGCGACTGTGGGTTCAGCGCTGGAAGAAGAGAACAGTATCGGACGATTTAATGGGGAAAATACCGTCAGCCTAAGTTTAACGAAGTCGCAGGCTGACTCGGATATAGGGATGAGCCGGGATGTAAAAGCGGTCATCAAGGACTTGGAAGCGCGGAATCCGAATCTTTCCATCCATATTATTCAGGACAATGCAGAAAGCATTAAGTCCTCTCTTTCCAGTGTTTTTCAGACCATGATTATGGCGGTGGTCATTTCCATGGCGATTATTTTCTTTTTTTTCGGAGACTGGAAGGCCTCTCTTATTGTGGGATCTTCCATACCGATGGCAATTCTCGGTGCCATCGTCTTTATGTATGCCATGGGCTACAGCATGAATATGCTGACTCTGTCCGCTTTGGTACTGGGTGTGGGAATGATGGTGGATAATTCCATCGTTGTTTTGGAGGCGTCTTTCCGTGCAATGGACGAGGTTCAGGAGGAAAGAAGATCGAGAAGGGAAGCCGCGATTTCAGCAGTGCGGATTGTAGGAGCCTCGGTCTTCGGTTCCACCCTCACCACCTGTGTGGTTTTCCTCCCGCTCGGCTTTTTAAAGGGAATTTCGGGACAGTATTTTAAGCCGCTTGGCTTTACGATTGTCTTTTGTATGCTGGCATCCCTTCTTTCCGCAATTACGATTGTCCCGCTCTGCTTTACCCTCTATAAACCGAAGGAAAATGAGAAGGCGGTGGCTTATAGAGCCGTACGGAGCTTGCAAGATTCGTATAGAGAGCTGATAGAGCGTTTTTTACGGCATAAGAAGCCGGTGGTTTTGGGAACCTTTCTTATCCTTCTTTTGTCTCTGTTTCTTGCGACGCAGATTAAGTCCGAGCTGATGCCGGAGATTGACAGTGCAACCGTACAGATTTCCATTACCCAAAAGCCCGGTTTAAATACGGAAGAAAAAAAGAAGACAATTTTGGAAATAGAGGACATAGTGTCGAAGGATCCGGATGTGGAACGCTATACCACCATTTCCGGAGGGGGAGAAGGGTTTTCCGCCTTGTATGGATCAAACGGCACGAGTACCGTGACGGCGTATCTGAAGAAGAAACGCTCCATGTCTACAAAAGAAAAGGCCAAGATGTGGGAGAAACTCTTGGAAACAAGACCGAATGAAGTGATTTCGGTAAAATCCGTAAGTGATGCGAATTTCGGGGCAAGTGATGAGGATGTCAAGACAACGGAGGGTTATGAGGTCACTTTAAAAGGATCAGACTTAGATATTCTACGAGAAAAGAGCAATGCTATTGTTACGGAAATGCAGAAAATGGATAGCCTTACCGGAATTCATTCCAGCCTGGAAAATGCCGCTCCGCTCTTAAAGGTGGAGGTCGATCCTCTAAAGGCTGCGGCAGAGGGTCTAAGCCCCGTTATGGTCGGACAAAGCCTGAATACGATTTTAGCCGGAAAATCGGTTATGAAAATGGACTTAAACGGAGAAAAGGCGGATGTCCGGGTGGTATATCCGAAGGATAGCTACGACACCCTCGAAAAGCTGAAGAATATTCGTTTTTCTACACCGAGTGGAGGAATCGTTTCCTTAGACAGTATCGCTACGGTCAAATTCACGGATTCCCCTGCAAGCATTCTTAGGGAAGATAAGAAATACCAGGTGAGTATTTCTGCGCATTATACGGAAAAGGCGGATAAAAATACGAAGAAGGAAGTGGATAAGCTCGTGGACTCGTATCTTGGAGAGGATATACAGATTTCCGAGAGCATAAGGACACAAAATATGAGAGAAGAGTTTACCGACCTCTTCCGCTCCATTGCGATTGCAGTCTTTCTGGTCTTTGTTGTCATGGCGGGGCAGTTCGAGTCCTTACGCTTCAGCTTCATGGTTATGACTACGGTGCCTTTCGCTATGATTGGATCCTTCGGACTGCTTTGGCTCTTTGATGCGACCATTTCCATGACATCTCTTCTCGGCTTTTTGATGCTGGTCGGGACAGTAGTAAACAACGGAATTCTCTACGTGGATACCGTAAACCAATATCGAGAGGAAATGCCGCTTGAAAAAGCCATAGTGGAAGCCGGAGCAACAAGACTCCGTCCCATCCTCATGACGACTCTTACGACTGTCCTTTCCATGGTGCCGATGGCGATGGCTATCGGGGAAAACGGAAAACTCATGCAGGGCTTAGCCCTTGTTGATGTGGGAGGACTCGCTGCGTCCACTCTGCTTGCGCTTCTCCTCCTTCCGGTGTATTACAGGATTATGTACGGGCGGAAGAAAACACCAAATATTCACAGTAATGCCATAGAAATGTAAAAAGTAAGATTAAACTGTATGCTATAGTAGAGGGCGACAGAGTGGAGTTTCCTTTCAGTTAAAGAGTTTAGATACGAGAGACGCTTTAGTTGAATTAAGAAGCAATTCTGTTAAGTGAATGAATGTATCTTGGTTTTTTGGAGGATAAAATGAAGAAAAAGGGTCTGATTTTACCGATTTCCTGCATTGTTGCGAGCATGGCGTTTACCCCTAGTTTTGCTGCAGGGCGTTACGGTTTTTCGGAGAATGTGGATACGGCACCGATGCAGACTTCCTATGAGAGGGAGAGAACTGCGGAGGAATGGGCAAGTCTTCGGGATAATACGATTTCCTGGGAGGAAATCGATGCTTTGGTGCATGAGTACAATCCTACGGTTTCTTCTCTTTGGATTAATTTTCGTGACAGTGACCGGAGAGGTTCTTACAATATTGATGTGGAGTCGGCGCGCTCTGCGGTAGAAGAGTCCTATGAGAAAGCACTTCTTGCTGCAAATGGAAATGCGGTTCAGGAAGCCTTGGCAGAGTTACAGTATCAGAGTAACAGCAATACCTTTTCTGCCGATGCAGTGGCACAAAACAGCGATAGAGAGCTTGCGAAGCTTTCCATAGAACAGACGGAAAAGAATACGATAGAAACGATTAAGAAGTCCTTTATCAGTAGAGAGAACGGCATCTTACAAAGACAGATTGATGCCTTCAATCTGGAAGATGCACGGAGTGAGAAGGAAACGGCCGAGAGAAAGAAGGCGGTCGGACAGGCTACGGAAATCGATGTTTTAACGGCTAAAGCTGCAGCGGATCAGGCGGAGCTTCAGTTAATGGGTGATGACAGTACCGTGAAGAAGACTTCCGAGCTTTTACAGGTGAGTCTAGGTTGGAAGGTGAATGCCGAGCCCGTTTCCCGACGATTCCGGAGACGGCAAGAGAGAGCATCGAGCAGATATCCCTTTCCGAAGACACGAAGAAGGCGGTAGACAATAATTTGAGTCTGCAAATCAACGAAAGAAAGTTGAATCTTTCCGAGGGGGAAGCCAATAGAGAGAACTTATCCAAAAGAATAGAGAATCAGAAGGAAAAGATTCAGTCGGATTTGCTTTCCCGCTATCAGAGCTTAAAGCAGGCACTGGACGCACAGGCACAGGCTGTTTTACAGGAGGAAAATACGAGAAAAAGCTATGAAAAGGCGGAGCGAAGCTTGCAGCTTGGAACAATCAGCGTAAAAGCAAGAAATAAAGCGAAAAACGCCTATACCATTGCCGGTTTACAGAAGAAGCAGGCGGATTTAAAGCTTACGGAAGAATATCTTGATTACCGGGCAGCTGTAAGTGGTCTTGCAACTTCGGAGTAAGCCCTTTTATACGGAAAGCAGGAGAAAATCGTTGAATAAGATAAAAATAAGCGGAAGAAGAAAAGTGAAAGTGGGAGGCAGAAAGAAGCAAGGGAGAACCATCCTTACTTTGGCAATCCTTCTCAGTCTTTTCGCCTTTCCATCTTTTGCGGAGAATGCCAATAATAATAATGTAGAGAGCGGTACAAACAATACTGTAAGCGGCGATGCAAATGCCTGGAATCTGGAGGACAACAGCATTTCCTTCTTCGAGGTACCGGAGTTGGTCAATCATTACAGCAGTATAGCGGAGATGGAAAAGGACCTCATTTCCCAAAGCACGAAAGGGATGGAGGGAGTAAAATCTGCCGTAAAGGAACAGAAAGCTGATATTGTTGATACCCTTCCGACAATATTTCCCTCTTGCAGGATCAAAGGGACAATACGGAAGATAAGACTGTAAAGGAAGCTCTCGGAAAAGAAATCGCAAAGCTGGAGAAGGTAAAAAACAGTAAGAAAATACTTCCCGGACTGGACAGCAGCTTGGTCGAGGCAAATTATGCCTTAACGGAGCTTGCAAAGACGGACAAGGAGATGACGAAGGCGGAAAAGAAGACGGAAAAGGCTATTCGTTCTCAGTTTCTGACCGGAAAGGCACTGCTCTCCGATGCAATGCAGAATCTTCTTTTTAGCTATATGCAGACGGAAAATACTCGTAAAATGTTGGAAAAACGGGTCAGCCTTATGCAAAGAAGTCTGGATAAAATAAGAAAAGAGCAGAGTCTTGGCAAGGCGACCGCAAATGATGTTACGGCAGCGGAGCTTTCCCTAAAATCGGCTGAGGCGGATCTTAATAAGCTGAGAGACGGAATGGACACGATGAAGAGAAACATCGGCTTAAGTCTGGGCTGGCACATGAATACCTATCAGAATATAACGATAGAAAGCATTCCGGATTTTTCGAGAGATTATCTAAACGGAAGGAATCAGGAAACAGACTATCAGGCTGTTTTGGCAAGAAATAGTGAATATGGAGAAATTCTTCGGGAAAAAGAGAAGAATATCACCGGTTGGACCGAGAAGAAACAAAAGGAAAGAGAAAAGTCGGAAGAAATCCGCAGTGCTGTGGAGGCTTTATGGGCAACGGTGGAAGAAAAGGGGCTTGCCTTAAAGATGGCGGAAACAAACGCGTCCCTTTCTCAATTAAAGAAGGATAGAGCTGCTCGGATGGAAGCGCAAGGACTTGTAAGCAGAGTCGATGCGGAAGGCATGGAGCTGGATGCCCTTTCTTCTGAGAATGTGTATGAAAATGCCCGCTTGGACTATAATCAGGCGGTTTTCCGCTATGAAGAAGCGGTGAATAAGGGAATTCTTGGTTTAGAATAGGGAACAAAGAATAAAAAAAGAAAGAACAAAAGAACAAAAGAACCAAGAAATAGGGGCTTGTTCGTTTAAAATAGCAGAAAGCAGTTAGCAAGAAAATTCGTAATTCAGATCAGAAAGCAGAGAACAATGGAAAAAGAGCTGTGGAAAAAGAGGAAATTGGAAAAGGGCGGGAAGCTTTGGAATAAAGTGAAGCGAGGCTTTCTTTCTATTGCACCGAAAGAAAAGAAAAAGACAGTGGAAACGGACAAGCGTGCCGAACACGTTTTCGTGGTACCCTGCTATGGGAAATCTCCTTATCTGGAGGCGATGCTTCAGTCTCTTCTTGCGCAGAAAAAAAGCTCTCCTGTTTTTCTCTGTACTTCCACAGAGAGCGATTTTTTACAGAATCTCGCAAAGAAATATCATTTGCCGCTCTATATTCGAAGAAAAGAACCTTCCTTGGCAAATGACTGGAATTTTTCCCTGGAGATAGGACGGAAACGGGGAAAACTTGTCACCATTGCGCATCAGGACGACTGCTATCATGAGGACTATAGCCTTGCAGTATGCCATGCGTTCCGGAACTTTCCGGACGGAAGTTTGATTTTCACCCAGGCAGAGGATATCAATAGCGAGGGAGAAAAAATCCCGAATGTATCCGAGCGAATCAAGCGGATTTTGCGCTTGCCCTATTGTTTTACAAAGAGGACGAACCGACTTCCCTATAAGCTGTTGCCGCTCTCCTTCGGAAATTCCATTCCCTGCCCAAGCTGTACCTACGTTATGGAAAGACTCCGGAATTTCTTTTTGACAATAAGAGTAAATTTGTAACGGACTGGATAGCCTTTCTCCGCTTGGCAAAAGCGGAAGGCAGATTTTTATATGTGAAAAAGCCCTTATTGTACTATCGAAGACATCCCTCCTCGGAGACCCGAAAGCAGATGAAGGACAATCGGAGAAGAAAAGAAGAACGGGAGGTATTACAGAGCATACACGGGAAGCTCTTAGGCGGAATCCTTTCCTTCGTCTATTCCGCATCTTCCCTCTTTGCCTGATGGATAGCAATAAAATAGGACTATAGAAAGAGTTTTGATTTTTCGTGCAGTTGTAGGTCTGAATACGGGGTAATCTGAGCCCGTCAGCACTTGCTGAAAGCGAGCGTAAGTGACGCTTGAAGCTTAACTGCTAAGGGGGTACCTTTTCTTTAGAAAAGTACCCCCTGTACGCAGACCAACTTCTTTCAGAAGTTGCTTTGCAAAGCAAAGTGAGCAGTGGTTAACAAAAACCACTGCTCAGTCAAGGCGAAGTTAGCGAGAGCGTGCCCCGGATTTAGACCTACACTGCAGAAAAGAACTTTCTACAGTCCGTTTTTTTAATTTTTAACAAGTGGTGCAGGCGAAGCCTGAGGCATCGTGTTCTCTCTCATCATGCTGAACTGATCCATAGGATAGTTCTTCAGATTCTCCAATACCTTTCTGGTATCCGCTTCGTCCATCAGGCTTTCTCTCGCCTTTTTGATTTCACTTTCCGCTTTGTGTCTGGAAGGTCCGCCGACACAGCCTCCCTCGCAAACCATTCCTTCGATAAATCTTCCGGGAGTTTTCCGACCTTTAGGAGGGAAAGGGCGGTTACGCAGGCCTTTCCGCCGGAGCAGGGACGAAGCTTGATGTCCGTGGTATCTTCTCCTCTTTCCCGCATACACTCCATAACGGCATTGGCAACTCCGCCGGAACTGGCAAAGCCTTTACCCCAAAGGGAAGCTTCCTGATAGGGCTTTACTTCCGGCTCCAGACTGATGTCCTTGGAACGTAAGAGAGAGGTAAATTCTCCAAAGGAGAGTACATAGTCGGCATTTCCTTCGATGCCCATCTCCTGAGACTCCGACTTTTTCGCCATACAGGGTCCGATGAACACGGTGACGCAGCCCGGATGAACCGCCTTTAAGTAGCGGGAAACGGCAGCCATGGGAGAGATGGTTTCAGACATATTTTCCTTATACTGCTCCGGAAAATGTCTCTTTAAAAGATGGAAAAACGCAGGGCAGCAGGAGGTGGTCATCTTCTTTCCTTCTTTTCTTGCTTCCGACCACTCGAGAGCCTCGTAAGCCGCAGTCATGTCACCGCCCAGACCTACTTCCACCATATCTGCAAAACCCATCTTCTTTAATGCGGTCCGAATTGCTCCCATGGAAATGTCTTTTCCGAACTGTCCTTCCGTTGCCGGAGCACACATGGCATAAACTTCTTTTCCTGCCTGAATGGCATGAATTACGTCCAAAACATAGGTTTTTGTGGAAATGGCACCGAAGGGGCAGGAATGAACACACTGTCCGCAGCGGATACAACGCTCGTCATCGATAACGCAAAGTCCGTTCTCATCATAGGTAATGGCATTGACCGGACAGGCCTTTTTACAGGGACGGGTGAGCTGCGCAATGGCACTATAAGGACAAGCAGAGGCACAGAGACCGCACTCCTTACACTTCATCGGATCAATGTGCGCGCGCTGGTCGGTCATGGTGATGGCACCGAAATGACAGCTGTTCTGACAGGCTTTTCCGAGACAGAGACGGCAGTTGTCCGTTACGGAGTAGGAAGAAATGGGGCACTCTTCGCAAGCCGGATCGATAACTTGGATGATATTGTCTGTTTTACGATGCGGATTTGCATTTTCATTGCAGGCAAGACGCACTCTTCTGCGCAGGATTTCTCTCTCCTTATATACGCAGCAACGAAAGATTGCCTTAGGTCCCGGAGATATTTCCCGAATCAGTTTTTCCGTACTTTCTCTATTGACATTGTTTTCCCAGGCAAGTTTAGCAAGCCCCTCAATTACCCTGTGTTTTAGGGGGATAAAACCTTTATCATTGGTTACCATAGCATTCTCCTTTTAAACCATAGACTCTGCTCTTTCAGGGCGTACCCTGTCAACTCGGAGGTAGTATAACATATTTTTAACAAAGTATTGTTCTTTTTCTGAAAATGCTTTTCCGGGCTTATTCCGCTCCTCTCTACGGTCGATAAACAAGATGCAGGGATGTTTTTTGTTCGTGTGCAATGATTTGGAAAAAGATATCGCAGGATAAGAAGATGTCTTTTGTGAATTAGTGTATGAGAGAGGGAGAGCTTATGTCGCTAATGGATATTATTTTCGGAGAATCCGAAGAGGGCAATCATTTGAGTGAAGAGGATATGATTTTAAAGCCTGTCCGTGTTCTGAGTGTAACGGGAGAAAAGATTACAACGGTTAGCATCGGAGAAAGTCTGGATATCGTACAGCAACAGGAAGAGGGGCAGATTCGTTTAGTGCAAAGAAACGAGAGGAATGAGGAAATACGAAGTCTTATGAACTGTCCTTACCCTCAAAATGCGGATGCGAGAAAAGAACTCGTGGACATGATGAGTTCCGTAAAGCTCGATATTGCCAATGCGTATTTAACCGGAAGAGAAAGTATTCGGATTCCAAGGAGTAAATACGAGCTTTTCATTTATATGCGGAGACGTCCTACGATTCCGATTGATATGAATAAATTAAGCAGGGAACTGTCTTCCGGTGAGGCACGGGAAAATGTAGGGATGTTCCGCTCCTTTATGGAAAAAAACCCGCGTTTAAATATTTATGCGTCGCTGGATTCTCTTGCTATGGATACGGCTTATCGTATTTGAAACAGGAGTTTAAGGCTTTGGCCAATGTTCGCTTTATTCCGCTGGATAATCCGAAGAAGAAGGACATCAGCTGGGACGATCCGCGGATTCAGGAGAGCTTACGCTATACCCCGAATGTAGCCTCTATCGGGCTCGGAATCAGTGGTGGAGAAAAGCCGCAGTATGGACTGGAACTTCTCAATGAAGATATCACATCTGTGGTAATGAAGGCTTCCTTATTGGGGCATCACAGCTGCAATATTCGAGAATGCATGATTGATGCACAAGCGGTAGGTCATGCCAAGGCGATGTGGGAGCTGGGAACAAAACGGGGAAAGAGCGCGGATTTTATTCAGAAGACCATTGAAGACTTGGCGTTCGAGGATGCCTGCTATCGAATTTCGGAAAGTAGTGCAAGGACCATTATTGAGCATGCAAGACAAAGGGGCTTTTGTGAGGGAGAGGAGATCGGGCTCATCCGGGTTCCTGTTTTGGATAGACTTCTTCTGTTAAATCTTTTTAGGCAGGCAGACGATGGATTTTTGGTATGTGAGGAATCGAAAGGTTTCCAATATTATAGGGACGTGACGGGTAAGCTGGTTATTCAGTTTGGATGGAAAAAGGACGGTGCATGGTACATCGCCCCGGCGGACAAGAGCGAACGGGAGGTTCGTGCGGATGCCGCACAGGTTATGTTGGAAGGAAAATATTTGCGGGCATTGCAAAAAATTCTGAAGTCCAACCGAAATCGTTCCGTCAGCGGTGCCTTCGGTAAGTTGAAAGAATTCATCGAAGCGTATCAGAATATGGGTATGGGCTTGAATGAGCAGCAAGAGTGTATCCGAACCGCCAGCGACTATTTTGAAGGGGAAGATATGGAAGAAATCATGATGGTGATTGAGGAGGTCTTGTCTACTCACTCCTTGTATGAGAATTTTGGTTTCTAGTTTTTTGGTTTCTAGTTTTTAGAAGGTGATGCAGGAAAGAACGGCATCACCTTTTTATAGAGAATAGTATTTCTTTTTGTTTAGGTGGAAAGGGGATATGAAAGAAGAACGAAAGAAAATCATTTCTTTAATTGCTGCGGGAGTAGTGCTTCTTTTTCTTGTGCTGGCCTATTTTACAACAACGGAGGAAACAGTGCAGGAAAGCTTTTGGTCTTTACTTCCTCCGCTTATAGCAATCGTGCTTGCGCTGAGTACAAAGGAAGTATACAGCTCCCTTTTTATAGGCATTTTGTCCGGGGGATTGCTCTTTAGCGGATTCAGTTTTGAGGGAAGTATCCGGCATATTTTTATGGACAGCATTATTTCGGTACTCAGTACCTCTGCTAATGTGGGAATCATTTGTTTTCTTGTAATTCTGGGAATGATGGTGCAACTCATCAACAAGACGGGAGGTTCCAGAGCTTTTGGAGAATGGACGAGGGATGTGATTGAAACGAGAAGCGGAGCCATGCTTGCTACAGTGGCACTGGGCTGCTTGATTTTTATAGATGACTATTTTAATTGTCTTACCGTAGGCTCGGTCATGCGACCTGTAACGGATAAGCACAGAATCAGCAGAGCAAAGCTGGCCTATATTATTGATACTACGGCGGCTCCCATTTGCATCATAGCCCCCATTTCCTCTTGGGCAGCTGCAGTTTCGGGCTTTGTGGAAGGGGAAAACGGGATGAAGATATTCTTGGAGACCATTCCCTATAATTTTTATGCCTTACTTTCTATTTGTATGATGCTTTTCCTTATCTTTTTAAAGGTAGATTTTGCCTCGATGTGGGTACACGAAAGAAACGCGGAGGAAAAAGGCGATTTATTTACGACTGCAGAAAGACCTTACGGGGAGAGTGAAAGGGAAAATGGCAAAATAGGGAGTATTCCGGATATGCTTGTTCCGATTTTTTCACTGATTGTTTTCTGTGTTATCGGAATGGTTTACTCCGGGGGATTCTTTGCGGGGGCGGATTTTATTACGGCATTTTCCCATTCCGATGCACCTACAGGTCTGGTATTTGGTTCTTTTATGGCATTGATAATCAGTTTGTTATACTATTTATCCAAAAAGGCAATTTCTTTTCATGATGCCATGGATTGTCTTCCGGAGGGATTTAAGCAAATGGTGCCTGCCATTTTGATTCTTACATTTGCCTGGAGCTTAAAAGCCATGACGGATAGTCTTGGAGCAAGAGACTTTGTAGCGGAGCTTGTGGAAGGAAGAGCGGAGATGATGCTTTCCTTTCTGCCCGGCTTTATTTTTCTTATTGCAGTAGGACTTTCTTTTGCAACCGGAACTTCATGGGGGACCTTTGGAATCCTTATTCCGATTGTGGTAGGTGTTTTTGAAAAAACAGATTACAACATGATGATAATTTCTATTTCCTCCTGTATGGCGGGAGCGGTTTGCGGTGATCACTGTTCTCCTATTTCCGACACGACCATTATGTCTTCTGCAGGAGCACAGTGTGTGCATATAAACCATGTCAGTACACAACTTCCCTATGCGATTCTTGTGGCACTGGTCTCTGTGATTGCATATCTTATCGCAGGCTTCATCAAAAATCCATGGGTATCCTTTTCTATTGCGGCAATCCTGCTTTTCTTTATTTTACTGCAAATAAAACATATACAGGTGGAGCGAGAGGAAGAACGACAGAAGAAGAAAAGAAGAGTCTTACGTTAGAGGAAATACAGAAGCGCAGAGAAATTACCCCTTTAAGGGTTTCTATTTAAATTATTTTATTAAAGGATATCAGAATTTAAATTATTATATTTATTAGTTAAAAACGCCTTAAGTAGTTTTTGAAACTGCTTAAGGCGTTTTTGAAACTACATATCTTAAAAAAATATTTCATTGATTTTAATAATTCAAGAAAGTATAGTATATCTGCAAAATAGTTAAAAATATTTTATCTTTTTTTGGGCAGAGGAAGTAGCTGTGGAGAGTAAAGAAAAGAAAAAAGAAATTTAGCTGCTTTTAGATGTTCCGGGTGTATTGAAAGGAGAAAAAAATGGAATTCGAGAGATTAAAAGAGATTATTGTAGACACTCTGGCATGTGAGGAAGAAAAGGTTACTTTGGATGCGGATATGGAAAAGGATCTGGAAATCGATTCTCTTTCTTTGGTAGAGCTGCACATGGCTTTGGAAGATGAGCTTTCTGAAACGATTCCGGACGGAGAAATCGGAAAACTTCACACTGTAAAAGATATTCTGGACTATGTAAACAGTGTAAAGGGATAAACAGAAATTCGCAGTTCGTTTTTAAAACAGTTCTCAGGAGGAAGTATGCAGTCACCGATTAAAACTTTGGTAGATATGGTGAAGGATAGAGATTTAAAACAAAAGGCCCTTTCCGATAGGGTGGGAAGTACAGCGCCGATTAAGATTCCTTCTGCCTTCATTGCTTGTAAAAAGTGTGGAAGAAGAGCTCTTCGTGTACGTTGGGAGGAGCATCTTTTTGTTTGTCCCCACTGCGGAAGCTATGGACCGGTCGGTGCCTACTACCGCTTGGAGATGCTTTATGATCCGGGAACTTTTCAGGAATTGGACAAGGATATTGTTGTAAGGGATCCCTTGGACTTTCCGGATTACGGAGAAAAAGTAAAAGAGCTGGAAAAGAAGACCGGTTTAAAAGAGGCAGTGGTTTCCTCTAAAGGAAAAATCGGAGGGTTCCCTGTAGTTGTTCTGGTAATGGATAATCGTTTTTTAATGGGTTCCATGTCCCAGGCTGTAGGAGAGAAAATCACAAGGGGTATAGAAGAAGCGGATAGAGCGCATTGCCCTCTTATCATTTTTTCCGCATCCGGCGGAGCAAGAATGCAGGAGGGAATCTTCAGTCTTATGCAGATGGCAAAGACCTCTGCTGCAGTGGAGGTATTTTCCGAGCACGGAGGACTCTTTATCAGTGTTCTCACGCATCCGACAACCGGTGGAGTAACGGCGAGCTTTGCGACTCTTGGGGATATCACTATTGCGGAACCCGGGGCGCTTATCGGCTTTGCGGGACCAAGAGTCATTGAGCAGACCATTAACCGTAAGCTCCCGAAGGGTTTTCAAAGAGCGGAATACCTGGAGAAACATGGATTCGTCGATGCCATTGTAGAAAGAAAGAATATGAGAGGAGCTTGATGCAGATTCTTTCTCTTCATCAGAAATAGAGTGAAAACGATATGGATTTTTCATAATACTCGCAAAGCGAGCAGTATCTCTTTTATAACGAGTATCGCTTGCAAAGCGTGCAGTATCTCGCCGGGAGCAGAAAGGAAGAATATGAGTCAGGAATTAGCGGAGAAGAAAGTACTGGAGCCGGGAGAGGGTCATACTTGCCCGTCACACTAAAAAGACCGCATATTGAGGATTTTTATTTCCCATCTCTTTACGGATTTTTTTGAGCAAAAGGGAGATCATCTCTATGATGAAGATCGCTCCATTTATGGGGGAATTGCCCGTTTTCAAGGAAAGCCTGTGACGGTACTCGGACACAAAAAGGGGAAGGGGATGGAGGAAAATATGGCCTGCAACTTCGGTATGCCCTGTCCGGAGGGCTACCGCAAGGCAAAAAGACTGATGGAGCAGGCGGAAAAGTTTCATCGTCCCATTATTACTTTTATTGATACACCGGGAGCCTATCCGGGCCTGGAAGCCGAAGAGCATGGGCAGGGAGAAGCCATAGCGAGGAACCTTGCTTTTATGAGCAGTCTTCATGTTCCGGTCATTAGCATCATTAGCGGAGAGGGAAATTCCGGCGGTGCTCTGGCAATAGGGGTCGCAAACAAGATTCTTATGCTGGAAAATGCCATTTACTCTGTCTTAAGCCCCGAGGGCTTCGCAACCATTCTTTGGAAGGACAGTACGAAAGCCGGTGACGCGGCAAAGGTCATGAAGCTCACTGCGGAGGATTTAAAGGAGGCCGGTGTTTGTGATGCCATTGTTCCGGAAGTGGAAGGTGGAGCACAGGAGGATCCGGAGGCTTTGTATGGAGAACTGGAAAAGGCATTGGAAAAGGCGCTTTCCTATTATGAAGGTATGAGCCCGGAAGAAATCCGTAAGGATAGGCTATCCAAGTATAGAAATATTTAAAAAAAATAGCTAAAAAGATATATCAAAAAAAGAGATAGCAAAGAAGATGTAGCAAAAGAAGTGAGGAAAGATGCAGGGATTAAAAATAATCGGGCTTGGCTCGGCTGTTCCCGGAAAGCGGGTTCATAACGATGATTTGGCAAAAATCATGGATACCAGCGATGAGTGGATTTTCAGCAGGACGGGAATCCATGAGAGACGATTCTGCGAGAAAGAGGAAAGTGCGGGGACTCTGGCAATAGAAGCGGGAAAGAAAGCACTTGAAGCATCCGGTATATCCGCTTCGGATTTAGGGGTAATTCTTGTCGCCTCCATGTCACCGGACTTTCATTCCCCCAGTATGGCGGCTATTTAGCGAAAGAGCTCTCTGCGGAAGAAGATTGCATTGCTTTAGATATCAATGCGGCTTGCAGCGGCTTTGTTTACGGCTTGGAAGTAGCAAGAGGACTTTTGGCTTCTTCAGAGAAGAAAAGAGCATTGGTGGTCGGAACTGAGCAGCTTTCTCGCCTTTTGAAAATGGAGGACCGTACGACCTCTGTCCTCTTTGGGGACGGTGCAGGAGCGGCTGTGGTGGAGGAAAGCGAAAGTGCTTACGCATCTTTCCTGGGCTCCAGAGGAGATTTTTCTATCGTTGCACCGGCCTTATATACCGGAGCCTTTGACGGCTTTTATGAAGACGGTACGGAGAATCCGGACAAACTCGGAGAGGGTGCAACAGAGGGAAAGCATGAGAAAATAGACCACCTTATGATGGACGGAAAAGCCGTTTTTCTCTTTGCGATTGACATTATCCCAAGATGTATAGAGGGGATTTTGAAAAAAACCGGGGAATGTTTGGAAGAAATAGACCATGTGGTTTGTCACCAGGCCAATTCCCGCATTATCCGAAATGTGGTGCGCCACCTGAAGGCGAAGCCTGAACAGTTTTTTTGAAGATATGGAGCTCTACGGCAATACTTCAGCGGCATCCATTCCCTTTGCTCTAAAGGATATGGAAGAGCAGGGAATCTTAAAAGAGGGAGAAAAGCTACTCCTTATCGGCTTTGGCGCGGGACTTACCTTCGGTGCGGTGGAGCTTATTTACGAGAAAAGCAATAGATAAGTGATTTCAAGAAAGAAATAGAGAATTGGTTCTTCTGCATTATTTGTTGAAAGAGAAAAACGAAGGAGAAGAAGTGACAAAGAGCAGAAGAACCAAAGAGCAAAAGTATCAAAGAGTAGAATAGGTAAAGAATAGAACAAGTAAAGAACGGAAGAAGTAAAGAAATAGCAGATGTCGAAGTACTAAGAATTAAGGAAAGGCTAAAAATGCGATTAAATGAGATGCTGGGGATTCGTTATCCGATTATCCAGGGAGGAATGGCCAATATTGCGACAGGTAGTTTTGCTGCAGCTTGCTCCGAAGCAGGGGCGCTGGGACTCATCGGTACCGGAGGAATTCGGGAGGCGGAGGAGCTGAGAAAAGAAATCCGAATTTTACGGGAAAGAACGGAGAAGCCCTTTGGTGTGAACCTGATGCTCATGAATCCGGAGACGGATAAGATGGTGCAAATCTGTATAGAGGAGAAAGTTCCGGTGGTCACGACAGGAGCGGGAAATCCGGGAATCTACATGGAAGCGCTAAAGACGGCGGGATGCAAGGTGATTCCGGTTGTTGCGGCCCCGATACTCGCGGAAAGACTGGAAAGCAGGGGGCGGATGCCATTATTGCGGAGGGCTGTGAGTCGGGAGGCCATGTCGGAGAAATGACGACCATGTGTTTGGTGCCGCAGACGGTAGACAGTGTGAAGATTCCCGTAATTGCGGCAGGCGGTGTTGCAGACAGTCGTCAGCTAAAAGCGGTTCTTGCATTGGGAGCGTCCGGTGCGCAAATCGGAACCGCACTTCTTGCGGCAAAAGAATGCCCGATTCATGAAAATTATAAGGACGCCATTCTAAAAGCGAGAGGCTCAGACACGGTCGTTACCGGAAGAATAGCCGGAGTACCGGTTCGCATCTTGAAAAATCAAATGAGTAGAGAATACCTCCGGCAGGAGAAGGCCGGAGCGGAAAAGATGGAACTCGAGAAGTTCACACTGGGATCCCTCAGAAGAGCGGTCTTTGAAGGAGATACAAAAACCGGCTCCCTTATGGCGGGGCAGACCTGCGGACAGGTGGGGGAAATCCGACCGGTTGCCGAGATTCTGGCCGATATCTGCTCCGGGATTGTAGATTGATTTTTGAACCTTCATTGCCGCGCCCTACGCCTCCCTTCAAAAGGCGCTCTCGCTCGACCTCGATAGAGCGGATACTAAGCATCAAACTTCGCTTAAGCTCGTTTTCTGCAAGTACCGGCGTCTTCACACGCTTTTTCAGAGAGGCATAGGACGCTGCAACTAAAGAATCATTCAAAAATCACAGTAACAGAATAAGAGAAATGCATTGAAAATCGTAAAGAAAACGGCATAGAAAATAGAAGTCTAAACAAAATAAGAGGATATGAGAAATATAGAGCAGTCGGATTGGCATAATCCGGGCATACTTAATGAGCGGAAAGGGGAAACAATGAGCAAACTGGCATTCTTATACGCCGGACAGGGCGCGCAGATAAAGGGGATGGGAAAGGATTTATATGATGCCTTCCCTGCCTTTCGAAAGGCCTATGATGAGGCGGAACTGGATTTTGATGTGAAGGAGCTTTCATTCTTCGATCCGGAGGAGAAACTGAATGAAACACGCTTCACTCAGCCGGCACTTGTTGCCTTTGCGACAGGAATGACAGCCTTGCTTAGGGAAAAAGGAATTCTTCCGGACTTCTGCCTGGGCTTATCTCTCGGGGAGTATTCCGCACTGGAAGCGGCGGGCGTATTTTCAGCAAAGACAGCAGTAGAGCTTGTGGCATTTCGCGGAAAAAAGATGGAGGAAGCCTCAAAAGGAGTAGAGTCCTCCATGGCGGCCATCCTTGGACTTTCCGAAGTGGAATTGCAGAAAATCGTGCTTTCCGCAGGAGGAGAGGTTTACCTTTGCAACTTAAACTGTCCGGGGCAGATCGTTATCGGGGGAGAAAAGTCTGCCGTAGAGCATGCGGCAAAGCTCGCATTGGAATCCGGAGCGAAAGGCGATTCCTCTCAAGGTTTCCGGGCCCTTCCATACGCCTTTTATGCAGAGTGCAGGACAGGCTCTTGCAGAGTATTTTCAAAAAATTAAGTGGCAGGAGCCGAAATGTGCGGTGCTCCACAATGTACTCGGGAGAGAAAGAAAAGAAGGAGATCCTTCGATTCCGGGACTTCTTCGAGAGCAGGTGTCAAAGCCCGTAAGAATGGAAGAAAGCCTTAAGCGTGTATTGGAACTTGGTGCTCGGGACTTTATCGAAATCGGACCGGGAAAGACCGTGTCCGGATTCCTAAAAAAAGTCGCAAAGGAAGAGGGAATCGAAGACTATAGCGTTGTTTCTTTAGAGACAAAAGAGGATGTGGAGGCACTGTGGAAAGAGAGACTTGTTTAATTACCGGAGCGAGTGGCGGAATTGGCTCTGCTATTGCTTTAAAAATGGC
Source organism: uncultured Oribacterium sp. (assembly GCA_916439225.1). Classification (GTDB taxonomy): domain Bacteria; phylum Bacillota; class Clostridia; order Lachnospirales; family Lachnospiraceae; genus Oribacterium. The sequence continues at coordinate 793,997 of CAKAHF010000002.1, forward strand.
AGAGGAGGGCTATAATCTTGTCCTCCATTACGGGAAAAATAAAGAAGCGGCAGAAGAACTGGCTAGGGAAATTAAAGTAAAGAATCCGGAGACCGAACTCCTTCTTCTTTCTGCGGACATTCGAAAGGAAGAAGAGGTCAATGCCCTTGTAGAAGAAGTACTTAAGCATTTTTCTTCTATAGAGGTTTTAGTGAATAACGCAGGGGTTACGAGAGATCAGCTTCTTCTGAAAATGACTTCCGAGGATTTTGACACGGTGATCGAAAGCAATCTGAAGAGTGCCTTTCTTTTTTCCAAGGCGGTATCGAAGCATATGCTGAAAAAACGCTACGGAAGAATTGTGCAGATTTCCAGCGTGGTAGGGATACACGGAAACAGCGGGCAATGCAATTATGCGGCATCGAAGGCGGGGCTGATCGGCTTTTCGAAGTCCTTGGCAAAAGAACTTGCCGGACGAAACATTACGGTTAATGTCATTTGTCCCGGCTTTATTGCCACCAAAATGACGGATGTGTTACCGGATGCGATGAAAGAAGCACTTCTTTCCTCGATTCCGATGAAGAAATTCGGCTCGGGAGAAGATGTGGCTGCTGCAGTGGCCTTTTTTGCAAGGAGAGAGTCTTCCTATATTACGGGAGAAAGTCTTCTCGTAGACGGCGGTATGGGAATGTAGCCTGTCGGTGTGTAAATAGGAACGAAAATCTATTTTCCTGAAAGAGGGAGAGACGGAAAACAATCTCTACGGGAATTAAGCAAAAATAAAGCAAAGAATCATAGGGAGTGAACATGGAAAAGAGACGAGTGGTAGTGACGGGACTGGGGACAGTGAACCCCACCGGAAATACGGTAGAAGAGAGCTGGAAAGCGATTCGCGAAGGAAAGGTCGGGATTGGAGAAATCACCGCCTTTGACAGCAGTGCCTTTTCCGTGCACCTTGCCGGAGAAGTAAAGGATTTTCATCCGGAGACTGTTTTTGATAAAAGAGAGTTAAAGCACATGGCGCGCTTCACGCAGTTTGCCATGATTGCTGCGGAAGAAGCGATGCAGGACAGCGGAATATCCGGAACAGTTCCTCCGGAGGAAATGGGAGTAATCGTCTCCAGCGGAATCGGAGGCTTAAAGACCATAGAGGAAGAACATACGAAGGGAGAGCAGAAAGGTTTTGAAAGAGTGAGTCCTTTCTTTATTCCGATGTCTATTTCCAATATGGCAGCAGGAGAGATTGCCATTCGGCACAAGTTAAAAGGACTTTGCATCTGTCCGGTCACGGCCTGTGCCGGCGGATCAAACGCCATTGGAGATGCTTTCACCGCGTTCGGGACGGCTATGAAACCGCCATGCTTTGCGGCGGAACCGAGGCGGCTATCTCGGAGCTCGGAATCGGCGGTTTTGCGACCATGAAGGCTCTTTCTCCGGCAACGGAAGTAAGCCGTGCATCGATTCCCTTTGATAAGGAGCGCTCCGGTTTTGTAATGGGAGAAGGAGCGGGCATCCTCATTTTAGAGGAAAGAGAGCATGCCTTAAAAAGAGGAGCTAAAATTTATGCCGAAATCGTAGGATACGGCGCAAATTGTGATGCCTACCATATCACTTCTCCTGCTCCCGGAGGAGAGGGTGCGGCTGCCTGCATGGAGCTTGCCTTAAAAGATGCGGGAATTACATCTTCTGAAATAGACTATATCAATGCACACGGCACTTCCACCCATTTAAATGACCTTGGAGAAACCGCGGCGGTAAAGGCTGTTCTAAAAGATAGAGCCTATAGCGTTCCGATTTCTTCCACGAAGTCCATGACCGGACACTTACTTGGAGCGGCAGGGGCAGTGGAAGCGATTTTCTCCGTCCTTGCACTTCGTGACGGTTTTGTACCGGCTACCATGAACTATCAGGTAAAGGATGAAGAGCTGGATCTGGACTATGTGCCGAATAAAGGGCGGGAGAAAGAGCTTTGCTATACTATGTCTAACTCTCTTGGCTTCGGAGGGCATAACGCTTGCCTGGTCTTTAAGAAATAGCAAAGGAAGCTTTACAAAAGGAGTAAACGAGATATCGCACGCTTTGCGAGCGATACTCGTTATGAATAGGAGGAAACGACCTCTATACCCTTACGGGCAAAAGCGTTTGGAGGCCTCGGCACTTGATGAACACAAGCGTAGCGAAGTGTGAATCTAGTACCGCTAGGCCGGAACCGAGCGAGAGCGTCTTTTGCCGGAAGGGTTAGGGGCGTTTCCTTTATAGAAATACTTTATGAAAGGAATGCACTATGCCAAAGTTAAATATCGAAGAAATCGAAGCAATACTCCCACATCGCTATCCGTTTTTGCTGATAGACAGTGTGGAGGATTACAAGCCGGGGGAGTTTGCCGTGGCAAAAAAATGTGTTACAGCGAATGAGCCATTCTTTCAGGGGCATTTTCCTAAGTACAAGGTGATGCCGGGAGTATTGTTGGTGGAAGCGCTGGCACAGACGGGTGCGGTAGCCCTTTTATCCCTTTCGGAAAATAAGGGGAAGATAGCCCTTTTCGGCGGAATCAAAAACTGTAAGTTTAAAACTCCGGTTCGTCCCGGGGACATACTGGAGCTTTCCTGCCGTTTAACAAACCGGAAAGGTCCGATTGGAATAGGAGAGGCGGAGGCGAAAGTGAATGGCAAGATAGCGGTAAAAGCAGAGCTTAGTTTTGCTATCATGTAGAGACAATATTAAAAAAATATTAAAAATAGAAAATCAATCGTAATCAAAAATGAATATAAATATATAGATTAAATCATTTAATTAAAAAACCCTTAAAAACAGGCTTCAGCTCTTGGAAAAATAGTAATTTTCTGTTAAAATTGGGTTGGATAGAATAATTGCTTTTCTTTTAACAAAGAAAGTGCGTGATAACAATTTCATTTTTGAGAAAAGAGAAACTTATGTTTAGTGATGCGATATTTGGTCTTTACAACAAATTTCGAATTTATTTTTATATGCAGGTATTTGCGAAATTCGAAAAGAGAGAGGCGAGTCTCACTACTGTAGAAAGCTACAGCATAGAATGCATTAAGGCTCTGGGAGAGCCTACGGTACAGGATTTTGCCATTATGATGGGCATTTCCGCACCCAATGCAGCCTACAAGGTGAATGCCCTTATCCAGAAGGGCTATATTGAGAAGATTCAGGATGAAAATGATCATCGTGAATTTCATCTTCGGCCGACAAAGAAATTCTGGGATTATTATGAGGTTTCTTTCCGCTATGTAAAAAAGGTGGAAGAGCGCTGCAAGAAGCGCTTCACAAAGGAAGAAATGGATAAGCTGGAGGAGATGATTCACATCATCACTACAGAGCTGATGCCGGAGTTGGATACGGCAAAGTTTACCAAGGAAGGTGCGGAGCACCATATCAGTATTGGTGCAGAGAACTAAATAAGAGCCTCTGTCAGGATTTGTTCATTTATGACGGGGTTCAGGGTTGGATATTTATGCTTTGTATTGAAAGAGCATCCGATTGCGGATGCTCTTTTTATTTCTTGCACTAAGACTTTTATCTGTGCTAATATAAGGCGGTATATGCCTTAGGAAAGTAAGGCAAAATCTTTTGCAAAGGAAGTACAAAATGAACAAGAAATTTAAGGCTACACTACAGCTCTTGGGAGTCCTTATTCTGACAGCAGGATTCTGCGTTCTGGGTTATATGAACGCAAACAATATCAAGCTCGGTTTGGACTTAAACGGCGGTGTTTCCATCACCTACCAGACTGTAGACGAGAATCCCACTGCGGAGCAGATGAGTGATACGGTGTATAAGCTGCAGATGAAAGCGCAGAGCTATTCGGATGAGGCACAGGTATATAAAGAGGGAGATAATCGAATTAATATCGATATTCCCGGCGCCACGGATGCCAATGCCATTTTGGAAGAGCTGGGAGAACCCGGAACACTGGAGTTTGCGGATGAGAACGGAAATGTGCTTCTTACCGGAGACGACGTAAAGACAGCTTCGGCAGGAATGACCAACCAAAACAACAATAAGGAATACGTGATTGAGCTTGTCTTTAATGAGACAGGGGCTTCCAAGTTTGCGGAAGCGACCAAACAATGTGGGTAAGCGTATTTTCATTATCTATAATAATGAAGTGATTTCTTCTCCGAATGTTAAAGAAGCCATCACGGGCGGTCAGGCAAGCATCAGCCCGATTGAATCCTATGATGAGGCAAATAAAATTGCCTCAACCATTCGTATCGGTGCACTTCCCGTAAAGCTGACCGAGCTTCGTTCCAATGTAATCGGTGCGACTCTCGGTGTGGAAGCCATTGCGAGCTCCTTAAAGGCGGCTGCTATCGGTATTATGCTTGTGATTGTTTTCATGCTTCTTGTATATCGCCTGCCGGGCCTTGCGTCATCCATCGCTTTAGTGATGTATGTAGGACTGGAAATGGTGCTCTTACAGGCTTTTGAAGTGACGCTTACGCTTCCCGGCATTGCCGGTGTCATTCTTTCCATCGGTATGGCGGTGGATGCGAATGTTATCATTTTCACCAGAATCAAGGAAGAGCTCGGACATGGAAATTCTGTGGAAAGGCCATTAAGGCCGGCTTTGAGAAGGCCCTTTCCGCAATTTTGGACGGAAACATTACGACTCTTATTGCGGCTGCCGTGCTGTATCTTCGTGGATCAGGAACGGTAAAGAGCTTTGCGACCACCCTGGCTATCGGTATCGTGGTTTCTTTGATTACTGCACTTTTCGTAACAAGAGCGCTTTTAAATGCTTTCTTATCCATGGGAGCGGAAAATCCTGCTCTTTATGGCGTGAAGAAAGATACCAAGATTATCGACTTTATTAAGTTCCGTAAGATTGCCTATGCCCTTTCCGCAGTTGTGATTATTGCGGGCTTTGCGATGCTTTTCATGAATAAGCAAAATACCGGTTATATCTTTAACTACGACCTTGACTTTAAGGGAGGTTCCTCCACAACCATTACCTTTGACACGGATTTAAGTATGACGGAAGTGGATCAGCAGGTTATCCCGCTCTTTAGGGAAGCAACAGGCGGAGACGCTTCCACACAGGCTGCGAAGGTAGCGGGAACCAATGAAGTTATTATTAAGACCAGAACGATGACAACGGAAGAGAGAACCAAGCTTTATGACAGCATTCAGGAGAAGTTCTCCATTTCTGAAGATAAGATTGTTACGGAAAATATCTCCGGTGCCGTTTCCAAGGAAATGAAGACGGATGCCGTTTGGGCTTTGGCCATTGCGATTTTCTGTATGTTGATTTATATCTGGATTCGTTTCCGGGATATTAAGTTTGCATCGTCTTCCGTGCTTGCTCTTGCGCACGATGTGCTTGTGACGGTTACTTTCTATGCGGCATTCCGCTGGGCGGTAGGCTCCAACTTCATCGCTTGTATCCTGACCATCGTCGGTTACTCCATTAATGCAACCATCGTTGTATTTGACCGTATTCGTGAAAATCTCCAGAAGGGCGATGTGAAGAAGAAGGGACTCGACTTTGCGGTAAATGAAGCAATTTCCAGCACACTTACCCGTTCCATTAACACTTCGATTACGACCTTTATCACGGTGTTCTGTCTCTACCTCTTCGGGGTAAGCTCTATCCGTGACTTCTCCATGCCGCTGATGGTGGGCATCGTTTCCGGAGCTTGGTCTTCCGTATGCATTGCCGGACCGCTTTGGTATGATTTTGTAAATCTGTCGATGAAGCGAAAAAAATAAGCCCGGAAAAAGATCTATATAGTACAAAACAAAAGGAGCGGATATGGCGACTGTCAAAATGAAATATGAAATACTAGGGCAGTGTGGCAGGGCCAAGTCTGCTCATATGGAAACAGTGCATGGGGTGATAGAAACACCGGTTTTTATGAATGTGGGAACGGTAGCTGCTATTAAGGGCGGAGTATCCACAGATGACCTAAGACTTATCGGAACACAGGTAGAGCTTTCCAATACCTACCATCTTCATGTGAGGACCGGAGACAAGGTGATGAAAGAACTTGGCGGACTCCACAAAGTGATGAACTGGGACAAGCCGATACTTACGGATTCCGGCGGTTTCCAAGTGTACAGTCTGGCAAAGACCGGAAGAAAGATTTCGGAAGAGGGCGTGGAGTTCCGTTCCCATATCGATGGGCGGCGGATTTTCATGGGACCGGAAGAGTCCATGGAGATTCAATCCAACCTCGCGTCCACCATTGCCATGGCTTTGACGAGTGTCCTCCGGCACTTGCGGACAGACGGTATATTGAGCCCTCGGTTGAGAGAACGACGCGCTGGCTTGTCCGCTGTAAAAAGAGGATGGAAGAGCTGAATCAGGAAGAAAGCACGATTAACAAGAATCAAATCCTCTTCGGGATTAACCAAGGCGGAGTGCTTTCGGATGTTCGAATTAATCATGCTAAGCAGATTTCCGAGCTGGATCTTCCGGGCTATGCTGTGGGAGGCCTTGCGGTTGGAGAGAGTCATGAGGATATGTATCGGATTTTGGATGATGTAGTGCCTTATCTACCGAAAGAAAAGCCCACATATCTTATGGGGGTCGGTACACCGGAAAATATGGTGCAAGCGGTAGACCGGGGAATAGACTTCTTTGATTGTGTATTTCCCAGTCGAAACGGAAGGCATGGCCATGTCTATCATGCTTGTGGAAAGCTGAATCTTTGGAATTTAGCTTATGAAAAGGATTTTCGCCCGATAGAGGAGGGTTGTGACTGTCCGGCTTGCAAGGGGATTCGCTTGGAAGACGGGAGCTACACGGGGGGTTATTCCAGAGCTTATATTCGCCACCTCTTAAAGGCGAAGGAAATGCTCGGCATGCGGCTTTGTGTCCTCCATAATCTTTCCTACTATAATCGTTTGATGCGAGAGATGCGCTTTGCGATTCGGGAAGGAAGATGGGAAGCTTGGAAGACGGAAGCGCTGTATAAGTTGAAGATTCAGAATTCATAAAATGAGATTTGAAATCTAATATTTTGTATGGATAAAAGCCTTGCTTTTTTCGATAAAAGTAGCAAAATGAAGGACAGAATTGTAAAGGACAAAAGGAGAAAAATATGGGAAACATTGGGGTTTTTGGAACAGTAGCGTATATTTTGGTCATTGTCGGTATCTTCTATTTTATGGGGGTTCGTCCTCAGCAGAAGGAGAAGAAAAAACAGCAGGAGCTCTTAAATAGCCTTGCTGTCGGCGATACGGTTTTAACTACAGCCGGTTTTTATGGTGTAATTATTGACTTAACCGATGATACTGTTATTGTGGAATTCGGAGGAAACAAGAATTGCCGTATTCCTATGCAGAAAGCTGCTATTGTGCAGATTGAAAAAGCGAATTAAGACCTTTCACTTGCCACTCGTTTTTCGGGTGGCAATGCTTATGCATAACGAGTATTATACGAAAAGTATTCGATATCTCTTTCGGGATATAAAATGCTGTAGTTGCTCTTTACGGAATTGACTGTATTTTGCAGGGAAAATTGTTTCATTTAAAAGATATTTGGGGAATGTAAAACAGAAGAAAATCAAGAGGGTCGAAATGAAAAATTTAGTTTTACTATTTGGCGGACAATCCACGGAGCATGAAGTTTCTTGCCGTTCGGTACTTACGGTAATAAAGGCGGTGAACAGAGAAAAATACCATCCTATTCTCATCGGCATCACAAAGGCCGGAGAGTGGATTCCGGTAGAAAATACGGACGAGATCGAAGACGGTAGCTGGAGAGATGGAAAAAGGAGAGCGGCGCTTCTCCCGGATGCGACTCTTAAGTCTCTTGTGTTTATGGAAGAAGATGGAAGCTTTCGTTTGGAAAAGGTCGACATCGTGTTCCCGGTTCTTCATGGAAAAGCCGGAGAAGACGGAACTGTACAGGGGCTTTTGGAACTTGCGGAAATACCCTACGTGGGCTGTGGCGTTTTATCTTCTGCCATTTCTATGGATAAAGTTTCTACTAAGCTTGCTGTGGAAAAGACTCTCGCAAAGCAGGGAGTGCGCCAGGCGAATTATATTGCTTTACGACATTCCGAGTGGAAGAAAGAAAAAAGAAAAGAAGAGATTTGTACGGAAGTAGAGGAAGAACTGCACTATCCCGTATTTGTAAAACCCTCCAATGCCGGATCCTCTTGCGGAGTTAGCAAGGCGGAGAACAGAGAGGGGCTTTTGAAAGCGGTAGATCTGGCTCTTACTGTAGACAGACGTGTTTTGATAGAGGAGTGTATCAAAGGTAGAGAGCTGGAGTGTGCGGTATTTTCCGGAGCACCGGGAGAGGTCACAGCTTCCTCGGTTGGAGAAATAAAGGCGGCTGCCGAATTTTATGATTATGATGCAAAGTACAATAATCCCGACTCGCAGACAGATATTCATCCGGAGCTGCCGGAAGGGGTAGAGGAAAGAATTCAAAAGGCGGCAAAGTCGGTTTTTCTGGCGGTGGATGGTTTCTCTTTATCCAGGGTGGACTTTTTCTTTACGGGGGAAGAGATTGTTTTTAACGAAATCAATACGATGCCCGGCTTTACCTCCATTTCGATGTATCCGATGTTGTTCCATAAAGCAGGCTGGAATATCGAAGAATTGGTTGAAAAATTGATTTCCAGTGCGGAAAACAGACCGGTGTAGAGATTTTGTAACGGAATTCTTGCTGGGGGAAGCTTGCCGGAAGGGAACTTGCGGAGACCTTAAGAATTTCATAAATAATTATTTCTTTAGACTTTAAACTTTTTTGGAAATAACTGCTATACTAAAAACATAATCGATTTGACAAAAAAGTTTGCTTTCTATCACCTGAGGGTTCTGTTATGCACGCAGAACCCTTTTAATGTATAGAAAAATAGATTTAGTTTTGCTAGGAAGCGGAGAATAAATGAAGGTTAAAATCAGATTGCACAGCAAACAAAAAATCGGAGAGGAATTGGATGAGTTTACGATAGAAGAAAAGGGGGTGCTCCTGGACAGGGGAAAGACATATCTTCTTAGCTATTTTCAGGATAACATCCACCATTCTTTAGAGTTTTTCCTGAGGAAAATAAACTGGTCATGATGCGTAACTGGAAAGAAAAACAGCGAGTGGAGTATCTTTCGGGGATTAAATGGACGGTGGACTATGAAACGGAATTGGGGACTATGCCTCTTTCCTTTGCCACAAAGGAAGTAAAGTATCTTTATGAGGAGTTTTCGGCGGGGCGTGCAGAACTGCGTCTATCCTATCTCTTGTATCAGTTTGAGGAAATGATTGCGGAGACGGAACTCTCCATTGCAATTTTCCCCTTGAAAGGGTAGAATATTTGCGTTGTTCGATTTTGATTTGACTAATAAATTTGAAAGAAGAGGTTGTTTTTATGTTGCTTGCGATTTCGGCTCAAATGGTATTTTCCGTACTGTTGACAGTGCTCATCATTCTTTTTGCTGTCTTGGTTATTCTTTACATTTTGGGACGTCGCCTGCAGGAAAAGCAAGCTCAGCAACAACCTATGCTGGAAGCCAATACCATGGAAGTTTCCATGTTGATTATTGATAAGAAGAAGCTGCGGGTAAAGGAGGCGGTGGCTGCCGGTCTCCCGGAACAGGTAGAGAAGGAAATGCCGATTTATGCTCGGATGTCCAAGCTCCCGGTTGTGAAGCCAAGGTTGGGCCAAGAGTTTTGACACTTATGGCTGATCCTACAGTTTATGAGATTCTCCCTATCAAAAAGGAAGTCAAGGTTGCCGTTTCGGGTATCTATATTCGTTCCATTAAGTCTGTTCGTGGCGGGGCGGTTCCGGAGCTGCCGAAACAAAAGGGCTTTTTTGCCAAGCTCAGAGGAAAAGCGGAGAAGGTCGTAAAAGAAAGCGGAGCGGAACAAGGCAAGAAAAAATAGTAAGAAATACAGTGGAAATGCAGTGAAAAAAATATTCTCTATCGTTAGAAATGCTCCGATAGAAATATTCACAGAAATACATAAAATAAAGAGCGAATTTTTTACTATGCTCTACCTTGACAAGAGGAAGAGAGAAATGATAGTATGAAGTTTGCTTATTTGGCAGACACAGGGCAAACTATGCCCTTTTTCCGCACTTTAGGAATAGGATGCCGGATTGAAGTGAACGAATCGTCAATTTTTTTACAAGAAAAGGATACCCAACAAGAGCTATAAAGATATCTAAATATCTTATTCCCCTGTAGGGTGCTTTTTATTGTGAATTCTCAGCAAGGAGACGGGTCCGTCTCGGATATTAGGGGTGAACGGTCGATGAAAAAAAGCAAAATGCATCCGGTAAGAACCGGGAAGAATCTCAGAATGACTTTCTCTCGCAGTAAGGAAGTTCTTGAAATGCCAAACCTCATTGAAATCCAAAAGGATTCCTATGAATGGTTTTTGCATGAGGGCTTGAGGGAGGCCTTTGATGATATTTCTCCCATCCAGGACTTTGCCGGTCATTTGAGTTTGGAGTTTGTAGACTTCAAGCTTGTTAAGGATGAAGCAAAGTATAGTATAGAAGAGTGTAAGGAAAGGGATGCAACTTATGCAGCCCCGCTTAAGGTAAAAGTTCGCCTGTTTAATAAAGATAAGGAAGAAATCAACGAGCATGAGATTTTCATGGGAGATCTTCCTCTTATGACTGAGAACGGCTCCTTTGTGATCAATGGTGCAGAGCGAGTTATCGTGTCCCAGTTAGTACGTTCCCCCGGAATTTACTACGGTGTAGATCATGATAAAGTAGGTAAGGAGCTTTACAGTTGTACAATTATTCCGAACAGAGGTGCTTGGATTGAGTATGAAACCGACTCCAACGATATCTTCTTCGTTCGTGTAGATAGAACCCGAAAAGTGCCGGTAACAGTATTTATTCGTGCGCTTGGTGTCGGATCTTCCAAGGAAATCTTGGATCTCTTCGGAGATGATCCGAAGCTTCAGGCATCCATTGAAAAGGATCCTTCCGAGAACTATCAGGAAGGTCTCTTGGAGTTATATAAGAAGATCAGACCGGGCGAGCCTCTTTCCGTTGATTCCGCGCAGTCTCTTTTGAATTCCATGTTCTTTGACCCAAGACGTTATGATCTTGCCAAGGTGGGAAGATATAAGTTCAATAAGAAGTTACACTTAAAGAACAGAATCAAGGGACATACTCTTGCAGAGGCGGTTTATTCTACAGAAACCGGTGAGCTTTGGCAGAAGCCGGAACCATGGTAAGCAAAGAGCTTGCAACGGCCATTCAGGACGCTGCGGTTCCTTTCGTAATGATTGACGGGCCGACCCGTACAGAGAAGGTGCTTTCTTCCATGCAGGTAGACATCAGGGCATGGATTCCGGAAGAAATCAATCCGGAAGAGCTGGGAATCAATGAGCTGGTTTATTATCCCGCTTTAAAGGCGCTTCTTGAGGAAGTGGGAGAGCAGGGCGTTGATAGTCTGAAAGAGGCTATCCATAAGAATATCCATTCTCTTATTCCCAAGCACATTACAAAAGAAGATATTTTTGCATCCATCAGCTATGCTTTAAATATTGATGAGGAAATCGGAACGGCAGACGATATCGATCACCTTGGAAACCGTCGTATTCGTGCCGTAGGAGAGCTTTTACAGAACCAGTACCGTATCGGTCTTTCCCGTATGGAAAGAGTGGTTCGTGAAAGGATGTCTACACAGGATATTGATGAGATTACTCCGCAGTCTTTAATTAACATTAAGCCGGTTACGGCAGCGGCGAAGGAATTCTTCGGCTCCTCTCAGCTTTCCCAGTTTATGGATCAGAACAATCCGCTTTCCGAGCTTACCCATAAGAGAAGACTTTCTGCACTTGGACCGGGCGGTCTTTCCAGAGACCGTGCAGGATTTGAGGTTCGAGACGTTCACTATACCCACTATGGAAGAATGTGTCCTATCGAGACCCCTGAAGGACCGAACATCGGACTGATTAACTCTCTTGCTTCCTATGCAAGAATCAATGAGTACGGCTTATCGAGGCTCCCTATCGCGTGGTGGATAAGAGCGATAAGAGCAATCCGGTTGTAACCGATAAAGTGATTTATCTTGCTGCAGACGAAGAGGATAACTTCGTAGTAGCACAGGCAAATGAGCCCTTGGATGAAGAGGGACATTTTAAGCATGACAATGTTTCCGGAAGATACAGAGATCAGACTTCTGCCTTCCCGAAAGCCAGCATAGATTTGATGGACGTATCCCCAAAGATGGTTTCTCCGTGGCGACTTCCATGATTCCTTTCTTACAGAACGACGACGCAAACCGTGCGCTCATGGGATCGAACATGCAGCGTCAGGCGGTGCCGCTTCTGACCACGGAGTCCGCTGTAGTGGATACCGGTATGTCCAATAAGGCTGCCGTTGACTCCGGTGCCTGTGTGGTAGCGAAGAACAGCGGAGAAGTTACTCTTTCCTCCTCATCGAAGATTGTGATCAAGAGGGATAAGGACGGAGGGTATGATGAGTATAAACTGATGAAGTTTATGCGTAGTAACCCGAGTAACTGCTATAATCAAAAGCCGATTGTAGATACCCATGACCATGTCGAAGCCGGGGATGTTATTGCAGACGGTCCGTCTACCAAGAACGGAGAAATTGCCTTAGGAAAGAACCCGCTTATCGGATTTATGACATGGGAAGGCTATAACTATGAGGATGCGGTTCTCCTTTCCGAGAGACTCGTGCAGAACGACGTTTATACTTCCGTGCATATTGAAGAATATGAGCTGGAAGCAAGAGATACGAAGCTCGGACCGGAAGAGATTACCTCCGATGTGCCGGGTGTCGGCGATGATGCCTTAAAGAACCTGGATGAAAGAGGAATCATTCGTATCGGTGCCGAAGTAAGAGCCGGGGATATTCTGGTAGGAAGAGTTACGCCGAAGGGAGAGACCGAGCTTACAGCGGAAGAGCGTTTGCTCCGTGCTATTTCGGAGAAAAGGCAAGAGAAGTAAGAGATACCTCCTTAAAAGTGCCTCACGGTGCTTATGGAACGGTTATCAATACCATGGTATTTACCAGAGAGAACTCCGATGAACTTGCACCCGGAGTTTCCCAGTCCGTACGTGTCTACATTGCGCAGAAGCGTAAGATTGGCGTGGGAGACAAGATGGCAGGTCGTCACGGAAACAAGGGTGTAGTTTCCCGTGTACTTCCGGTTGAGGATATGCCTTATCTTCCGAATGGACGTCCTTTGGACATTGTGTTGAACCCGCTTGGTGTGCCTTCTCGTATGAATATCGGACAGGTGCTTGAATTACACCTTTCCCTGGCTGCAAAGGCTCTCGGAATTGATGTATCCACCCCGATTTTTGACGGTGCAACCGAGGTAGATATTCAGCAAACCCTTCTTCTGGCAAACGACTATGTAAATCTTAGCTGGGAAGAGTTTTCCGAAAAGCACAAAGAAGAGCTGAATCCTGAAGTATATGAGTACTTAGGTGCTCATCTTGAGCATAGAAAAGAGTGGCAGGGTGTACCTATCGGTATCGATGGAAAGGTACAGCTTCGTGACGGTAGAACCGGAGAGAAATTTGACGGCCCGACTTCTATCGGATTCATGCATTACTTAAAGCTTCACCACTTGGTTGACGATAAGATTCACGCAAGATCCACAGGTCCGTACTCCTTAGTAACCCAGCAGCCGCTCGGTGGTAAAGCACAGTTCGGTGGACAGCGTTTCGGAGAGATGGAGGTTTGGGCACTGGAAGCTTACGGTGCCGCTTACACCTTGCAGGAGATTCTGACCATGAAGTCGGATGACGTTGCAGGACGTGTGAAGACCTATGAAGCCATTATCAAGGGACAGAACATTCCGGCTCCCGGTGTGCCTGAATCCTTCAAGGTACTTCTTAAGGAAATGCAGGCACTTTGCCTCGATATGCAGGTTCTGGATGAAGAGCAGAATGTGGTAGAGATTACGGAAGATCTCTATGATGCTAACCAGGATATGCATAGACTCTTATCCGGCGGGGATTATCGTACGGAGAAGCAGGAGAACTTTGGTGCATACGGCTATACAAAGCAGGAGTTCAAGGACGGAGAATTGGTAGACAGCGAAGAGGGAAATGATGATGCAGGGGAACTTTCCGATGCGGATGCGGAGGAATTCTTTTGGAAAGCATCACTTCCGGCTTAGTAGATGATGATGGTGAGGACGAGTAGAGGAGGAAAAATGGCAAACTTTCAAAGTGGAAATGAGCCGGTACAATTTGATTCCATAAAAATCGGTTTGGCTTCTCCGGAGAAGATTCTGAGTTGGTCTTACGGAGAAGTAAAGAAACCGGAAACCATTAACTATAGAACCTTAAAGCCGGAGAAAGACGGATTGTTCTGTGAAAGAATATTCGGACCGGTAAAGGACTGGGAATGTCATTGCGGTAAGTACAAGAAGATTCGCTATAAGGGCGTGGTCTGTGACCGTTGCGGTGTAGAGGTTACCAAGTCTTCCGTACGTAGAGAGAGAATGGGGCACATTAAGCTTGCGGCACCTGTTTCCCATATTTGGTATTTTAAGGGGATTCCGTCCAGAATGGGTCTTATTTTGGATATCAGCCCCAGAATTTTGGAGAGAGTACTTTACTTCGCATCTTATGTGGTACTGGATCCGATGGAGACAAACTTAAGCTATAAGGAAGTTCTTTCCGAGAAGGAATACCGGGATGCAATTGAGCAGTATGGCTATGGCAATTTCCGTGTAGGCATGGGCGCGGAAGCTATTTTTGAGCTTCTTTCCCGTATTGATTTGGAGAAGGAATACAACAGCCTTCGTTCCGAGTTGGACAGTTCCTCCGGACAGAAGAGAGCTAGAATCGTGAAGAGACTCGAAGTAGTAGAGGCTTTTCGCTCTTCCGGAAATAAGCCGGAGTGGATGATTCTTACCAATCTTCCGGTTATTCCACCGGACTTAAGACCGATGGTACAGCTTGACGGCGGTCGTTTTGCAACCTCCGATATCAATGACCTGTATCGTAGAATTATCAATAGAAACAATCGTCTGGCTCGACTTTTAGAGCTGGGCGCGCCGGAAATCATCGTTCGTAACGAGAAGAGAATGTTACAGGAAGCGGTAGATGCTTTGATCGATAACGGTCGAAGAGGACGTCCTGTAACAGGTCCCGGAAATCGTGCCTTAAAGTCCCTTTCCGATATGCTAAAGGGTAAGCAGGGGCGTTTCCGTCAGAACCTCTTAGGAAAGCGTGTAGACTACTCCGGACGTTCCGTTATCGTAGTAGGACCAGAACTGAAGATTTATCAGTGCGGTGTACCGAAGGAAATGGCCATTGAGCTTTTCAAGCCCTTTGTTATGAAGGAACTGGTTAATACCGGTAAGGCGCACAATATAAAGAATGCTAAGAAGATGGTAGAGCGTCTGGATGAGGGCGTTTGGGATATCTTAGAGTACGTTATCAAAGAGCACCCCGTTATGTTAAACCGTGCCCCGACCCTCCACCGTCTTGGAATTCAGGCCTTTGAGCCGATTCTGGTAGAGGGTAAGGCGATTAAGTTGCATCCGCTCGTTTGTGCGGCCTTCAACGCCGACTTCGACGGAGACCAGATGGCAATTCACCTGCCTTGACACAGGAAGCGCAGGCGGAGTGTCGTTTTATGCTTCTTTCTCCAAACAACCTCTTAAAGCCGTCTGACGGTGGTGTGGTTGCGGTTCCTTCTCAGGATATGGTACTGGGTGTCTATTATCTTACGCAGGAGAGACCGGGAGATACCGGAGAGGGTATGCTCTTTAAGTCCGTGGACGAAGCGATTTTGGCTTATGAGAACCATTTCGTAACCTTACATGCAAAGATTCGCTGTAAGTTAAGAAAGGAATGGGTTTCTGAGGACGGACAAAAGGAGAAGCTTGCAGGTATTGTGGAAACCACTGTAGGAAGATTGCTTTTTAATGAAATTATTCCGCAGGATTTAGGTTTTACCGATCGTTCCATTCCGGAAAACAGACTGCTTCCCGAGATTAACTTCCTTGTAAAAAAGAAGAATCTGAAGCAGATTCTGGAAAAAGTTATGGATGTACATGGAGCAATGCAGACGGCTCTTACCTTGGATGATATTAAGGCTATCGGCTACAAGTATTCGACCAAGGCGGCAATGACTGTATCCATTCATGATATGACCGTTCCGGAAAGCAAGGAAGAACTTCTGGAAAGTGCACAGAACACGGTTGACCAAATTGCAAAGAATTTCCGTCGCGGACTTATCACCGAAGAAGAGCGTTATAAGGAAGTTATCGAAACCTGGAAGAATACCGATGATCAGTTAACGCATGACCTTTTGACAGGTTTAGATAAATACAACAACATCTTCATGATGGCGGACTCCGGAGCCCGTGGATCCGATAAGCAGATTAAGCAGCTTGCCGGTATGCGTGGACTCATGGCTGATACAACCGGTAAAACCATCGAGTTACCGATTAAGTCCAACTTCCGTGAGGGACTGGACGTTCTCGAGTACTTTATTTCCGCGCACGGTGCCCGAAAGGGACTTTCCGATACCGCTCTTCGTACGGCGGACTCCGGTTACCTTACCAGAAGACTGGTAGACGTTTCTCAGGATTTGATTATTCGTGATTTGGATTGTGCTGAGGGAAGAGAAACCATTCCATCTATAGAGATCAGTGAACTTTCTGACGGACAGGAGAAAATTGAGTCCTTACAGGAAAGAATTACCGGAAGATTCCTTGCGGAAGATATCATCGATCCGGAAACCGGTGCCATTGTCATCAAGGCTAACCACATGGTTACCCCGAAGAGAGCTCCGCAGGTTATGAATGCGCTTAGTAAGATGGGAAGACAGTCCGTTAAGATTCGTACGGTATTGACTTGCCGTTCCAAGTCCGGAATTTGTGCAAAGTGTTATGGAGCGAACCTCGCAACCGGAAAGCCGGTTGAGGTAGGTGAAGCGGTTGGAACCATCGCCGCACAGTCTATCGGTGAGCCGGGAACACAGCTTACGATGAGAACCTTCCATACCGGAGGTGTGGCAGGAGGAGATATTACCCAAGGTCTTCCTCGTGTCGAGGAGCTTTTCGAGGCGAGAAAGCCCAAGGGACTTGCTATTCTTACGGAAATCCCGGGTGTAGTGGAAATTCGGGATACCAAGAAGAAGCGAGAAGTGATTGTTACGGATAATGAATCCGCACAGTCCAAGACTTACTTAATTCCTTATGGCTCAAGACTGAAAGTTGTGGAAGGACAGGTCTTAGAGGCCGGAGATATTTTAACGGAAGGTTCCATCAACCCGCATGATCTCCTGAAGATTAAGGGGGTTAAGGCAGTACAGAATTACATGATTTCCGAGGTGCAGAGGGTTTACCGTCTGCAAGGTGTAGAAATTAATGATAAGCATATTGAGATGATTGTTCGTCAGATGATGAAGAAAGAGCGTGTTAACGAGGCGGGAGATTCTCGTTTCATTCCGGGAACCACTGTGGACCGCTTGGACTTTGAGGATGAGAACGAAAGACTCATTAAAGAAGGAAAGACTCCCGCTGAAGGAAAGCGGACGATGCTCGGAATTACCAAGGCATCTCTTGCAACGGATTCCTTTATGTCTGCGGCTTCTTTCCAGGAAACCACCAAGGTTCTTACGGAAGCAGCGATTAACGGTAAGATTGATCACCTCATCGGCTTAAAGGAAAATGTTATCATCGGTAAGTTGATTCCTGCAGGAACCGGTATGAGAAGGTATCGTAATGTGAAGCTCTCTACAGATAGAGAAGAGCATGTAGAATACTCTCCGAGTGTTTCCGAGGAAACAGCCGTTCCTTTGACAACAGAGGAAATCTTTGATGCGGATCCGCAGGGACTTTCCGGACTCGCTGAAGCGTTAAGAGCCATTAAGGACGGAGAAAACGAGCTGTAATGTTTTTGAACTGCTTCCGAATGGAAAGTCGTTAAACAAAGATTTTGTACAAAATAGCTCTCACATGCTGTATATATGAGGCTTGCGATCTATGGGGAGATACTCTGAAAGGGGTATCTCTCTTTTTTTACGCATATGGAAAAAGAAAGCTTTTTGCAGTATAGTGAAATGAAATTAGTAAAAATATAGAAATGATAAAAAGCAAAATATAGCAATATTCACAAAAAGAGATTCAGCAAAAAAACATTTATAGATTATTTCTACTAGTGAAATCAAAATAAATAGAATATAATGTTTGAGGAGTGGTGAAAAAGAAATTCAAATGCGGGAGTAAGAAAAGCTATGCAAGAATCAAAAATGCAGATTTCTGTTAAAGATATAAGCTTGGGATTCGATAAGAAGAATTTGAGATATTCTATTTCAACTGAAAAAACCAATTGGGAAACGAAGGAGCATTTTTTTCTCCATATTTTTGTCTTGCACAAGAAGGAAATTTCCGTAAAAGACCAAGCTAATGAGCCAGGTAGCAGTGAAAAAGCGGAAGAGGAAAATAGAATTTATTTTCATGAAGCAAGGGAGCAGAAGCATGAGCTTGTTCGCTTCGGTGTAGGAGAAGGGATTCGTAGCAGCTATAGCGGCTTTGCTCTTTCCGATTTTTCCTTTGAGACTTTCGTCTGGGTAGAATACAGCACAAAGCAAGTCTATTTTGAGTGGATTCCACTTAAAGAGGCATTGCTGAATGATATTGAAAAAGTATTATTTCCGGGGCCGTTCTCCTTTAAAAAGGAAAGTAAAGATTGGTACACGATTATACCGAAGGAACAGGGCATCTTAATCCCCAATACCTGGAATGTGAGTTTTAAACAGGACGGCTTTAACGGCCGCTTCGGAACCGCCAGTGCGTATCTTCCTGTTTTTGGACAGGTCAAAGACGGAGAGGGCTATCTTGCAGAAAGTCTTACGCCCTGGAATATGGGCTATGAGGCGGTGCATGAGGCAGGGAGCAATGAAACTACGGTACAGTTTCGTATAGAGCCTAGTCTTGGACAAATGGAATACCGCCGTATTGTGCGTTATCTCTTTTTCACGGACTGCGATTATAACTCTCTCTTAAAGGGCTACAGAGAACTCGCCAAGGAAGAGGGAAAGCTGAAGACCTTGAAGGAGAAGGAAGTTTCTACTCCTTCCGTGAAAAAGCTGATTGGTGCATCTTTTGTGCATAAGGGAATCAAGACCTGTGTGCAGCCGGATTCGGAATTTTTTGATAAGGATGCTCCGGATAAGAACAATAGACTTGTTCCGTTTAAGAAACGAACGGAAGAGATGAAAGCCTTAAAAGCGGACGGGATAGAAAAACTCTACCTTCATCTTGACGGTTGGGGGGACGCCGGCTATGACAACAAACATCCGGATGTAGGACCTGCCTGTGTGGAGGCCGGCGGATGGGAAGGCATGCGGGAGCTTTCGAAAACCATGGAAGAACTTGGCTACCTTTTCGGAATTCATGACCAGTACAGAGATTTCTATAAAAAAGCGGAAAGCTATGATGATGACTTAGCTTGTCAAAGTGCGGATGGAAGCATTTTCACGCATGCCCGCTGGGCAGGAGGGCCTCAGGCTTATCTTTGTACCGGTCAGGCACCGTACTATGTAAGACGGAATTTTGAAAGACTTTTGGCAGAGGGAGTGCATTTAGACGGGGCATATCTTGATGTCTTTACCTGCAATGAGGGAGATGAGTGTGCAAATCCCCGTCACAGAATGCGTCGCAGAGATTCTTACGAGTACAGAAATGCCTGCTTCCGTTATCTCTTAAGTAAGAGCATTTTGCCAAGCTCCGAAGAGGTCAATGACTGGGCTGTTCCCTGGCTTGTATTCTGCCACTATGCGCCATACGACTTTATGCTGAGAGAGCCAGGGAAGCCCGAAGTACGGGATTCCGATTCCGATGTTTAATCTGGTTTACCATGATTGTCTCATTATTCCCTGGATGATGGAAAAGCTTCCGGAAGAGGATTACATGCTCTATGCCCTCTTAAATGGCGGTGCACCGTATCTTGTGCGAGATCCTGCTTATATGGGAATTGACGGAGCCTTCACTTTGGAAGAGGAAATGCCATGGAAGACCCACTTGGAAAGAGTTCGTGCAGTTAGCGATTTTCATGAGAAGGTTGGAGAAGCGGAGCTCATCCGCCATGAAATCCTCGATGAAAAGGGCTATAGACAAAGATCAAGCTTTGCAAACGGCTATAGCGTTGAAGTGGATTTCAAAGAGGGAAGCTACCGGATTTTTTCTAAAGAGTAAGATATACAGAACTCCCTATTAGAATAGTGTATACGGATATGTCTTTTGGCAGTTAAAGATAAAATAAACGGTACAATGGAAGTTCACTATGCCAAGGAAGGAAATTTTTTCCTAAAGGCTGGTTGATAGAAAAGGAGAAAATTATGAAAAAAAGAACAAAGACTTTGCTCGCATGGGCAGCTGTCCTCACCATGGGTGTGAGCGTACTGGCTTCTTGCGGAAACAAGACAGCATCCGGAGATGCTGCGGGAGAGACAAAGGCGGCTACAGAGGACAAGGCCTCTGAAGAAAAGAAAACAGAAGGAAAGACTGCACTTTCTCTTGCCATCTGGGATGAGAAGCAGAGACCGATGACGGAGTCCTTGGTGGAAGCCTATGAAAAGGCGAATCCGGATGTAACGGTAGAGGTGCAATTAACTCCCTACAAAGGCGGAGAGTATTGGACTAAGCTGGAGGCGGCTGCAACAGGCGGAAAGGCTCCGGATGTATTCTGGTTAAACGTTCTCCATACAGACAGCTATGTAGACGGCGGTATTCTTGCCGACCTTACTGACGCTATTGCCAAGTCCGATATTAAGGACAATTTCCCGGAATCTTTGGTAAACAACTATGTAAGAGGCGGAAAGAACTATGCCGTTCCAAAGGATTTGATACCAATGCGCTTTGGTACAACAAGGAAATCTTTGATAAGGCAGGCGTAAGCTATCCGACTAACGATATGACTTATGAAGATTTGGTGGCTAAGGCGGAAGAACTTAAGGCAGCAGGACTTCCTGACGGAGTATATCCCTTTGCTTGTCCGGTAGACTTCCAGACTTGGTACTATCAGACTGTTTTTGCAAACGGCGGTTGGATTCTCAGTGAAGACAAGAAGACCTCCGGTTACGATGATCCGAAGACTCAGGGCGGTATTCAGTGCTGGATTGACATGATTGACAAGGAGCTTTCTCCCTCTTCCGCAGCTCTTTCCGAGACCTCTTCCGATGCTATGTTTGAGGGTGGACAGCTGGCTATGAACTTTGCAGGATCCTATATGGTTCCTGAGTATGCAGGAAACGATACCATTAAGGACAAGATTGACTGTGTTGAATTACCAAGCTTTAACGGCATCGAGACAAACTGCATCAACGGTCTTGGCTTCGCAGTTTATGAGGGCAGCAAGAACAAGGATGCAGCGATCAACTTTGCAATCTGGCTTAGCAGTAAGGAAGCTATGGATATTCAGGGAAATGCAGGTGTAGTTATTTCTGCAAGAAATGAATCTCAGGAACTTTTCGCAAAGTCCAGTGACAAGTATGATCTCTCTGTTTATACCGCACACACCGATAAGGCTTATCCGCTTCCCGTATGCAAGAACGCCGCACAGCTTTACGATATGGAGTCCAAGGCTTTACAGAAGGCATATAGCGGAGAAGAGACTCTTGCTGATGCTTGTAAGGCACTGAAAGTGGAAGCGGACGCATTCCTTGCAAAGAATCAATAAGATAAACGGGATATCGCGCCACACACGATACTTGTTATGAATCAGGCTATCCCGGGAGAATGATTCTTCCGGGATAGTTTCTTCTTATACTGAAGCTCTTGTAGAAAATGGCAAGACTTTCAGCCTTAAGATAGAAGGAGTAAGCATGAAGACAGAAGAGAAAAAAACAGGGTTATCCTGGAAAGTGAAGGACTGGATTGCAGGCTATGTATTTATTGCACCGGTCACACTTGGACTTTTGGTATTTTACATCTGGCCGTTTATCCAGAACTTTTGGTTCAGCTTTAACGATGTAAACAAGTTCAATGTGACACACTTTATAGGTATTGAAAACTATAAGCAGCTTCTTTCCGACAAAGAGGTTTTTCAAACTTTCGGAAATACGCTGAAATATGTTGTGGTAACGGTGCCGGTGGGCTTGTTTCTTTCTCTTGTGACTGCAGCTTTACTAAATTCGAAAATAAAAGGAAAGTCCATTTATCGT
This sequence comes from uncultured Oribacterium sp., assembly GCA_916439225.1. Lineage (GTDB taxonomy): Bacteria > Bacillota > Clostridia > Lachnospirales > Lachnospiraceae > Oribacterium. Next base: position 816,092 of record CAKAHF010000002.1, read on the forward strand.
ACCCTTTATTTTCTTCCGTCCGTGACGATGGCGGCAGCCGTTGCGATGGTTTGGAAATGGGTATTTAACGAGAAAATGGGAATTTTAAATGCGCTGATTACTTCTTTTGGCGGACCGCGAATCGGCTGGCTGACGAATCCGAAGACGGCTATCTTTGTGGTGATGCTGGTCGGTCTTTGGATGAGCGTGGGCTACAATATGATTATCCTTCTTGCAGGAATGCAGGGGATTTCCAAAAGCTATTATGAGGCAGCGGCTATTGACGGCGCAGGTCCGCTTACTCAGTTTTTTAAGATTACCGTACCACTCCTCACCCCAACTATTTTCTTTGTGATGATTACCTCCATCATCAGCGGCTTTCAGGTCTTTGATGTAGTATATATGATGGTTTTGAAATCCAACCCCGCCTATGAATCGACGCAGACTGTAGTCATGCTTTTCTATAGACAGGCCTTTGATTACGGCTATAAGGGCTATGCTGCAGCCATTTCCATTTTGATTTTTGCGGCAATCATGCTGGTAACCCTCATTCAGTTCTCGGTGCAGAAAAAATGGGTAAATTATTAGAAAGGAGGAAGAGCTATGAAACAGACATTTTTCCTGGAAAAAAAATTGTAGTGCATCTGATTCTTATCGCAGGACTTGGTGTTACGATCTTCCCCTTTCTTTGGATGGTTCTGACCTCCTTTAAGACAAGTGGAGAAGCAATGCAGATACCGCCGACGATTTTCCCGAAGAAATTCATCACGGAAGCCTATACGCAGATTGTGAGTTCTCTTCCCTTTGTTAGGATTTATCTGAACACCATTTTTTCGACGGTAGTGACGGTTCTTGCCCAGCTTCTTTTTTTGTGCTATGGCAGGCTATGCCTTTGCGCGGATTAAGTTTCCCTTTAAAAATTTTATCTTTATCCTACTGCTTTCCGTCCTCATGGTGCCGGGGCAGATTTTCCTGATTCCACAGTACCTGATTATTCAGAAAATGGGACTTTTGGACACGATCCCGGCACTCTTTATTCCGAATCTTTTCAGTGCCTTCGGTACCTTTTTGATGCGGCAATTCTTCCTTTCTCTTCCGGAAGAGCTGGAAGAAGCGGCGATTATTGACGGCTGTAATCGTTACCAAATTTTTGGACGGATCATGCTGCCTCTTGTGAAGCCCGGCCTAGTTACTTTAAGTATTTTTACCTTTAAGTTTGCCTGGAACGACTTTATGTGGCCTCTTATCGTCAATACCTCCCCGAAAAATATGATTTTGGGACCGGCACTTTCCACTCTGCAGGGGCAGTATACAACGCAGTATCCCATGCAGATGGCAGGGGCGGTTATGGCGGTTATTCCAGTTATTCTCGTCTTCTTTATTTTCCAGAAGCAGTTTATCGAAGGAGTGGCACAGTCCGGAATTAAAGGTTAGAGCAGCTAAGTTCTCAAAGCCCTTTACCTTAGCTTTTGCAGTTATTTTTGGCAGTGAAAAACTCTATCTATGATACTGCCGGATACATTTTTGGAAAATTTACAAAAACTGTAACTTAACTATCTCTTTCCTTGTCTTATAAAGTAGAATCATCGTTCGTGTAATTTTTTGGGAGGAAAATGATGAAAAGAAAGATTCGAATTAGGAAAATACAACTGGGAACGACAGTAATGCTTTCCGCTCTGCTTTTAAGCTCTTGCGGAGCGGCAAATCCCGTGCTTAAGGATGCCTTAAATGAAGCAAACCAAGCGGTGTATGAGGCGAATGAAGCAGTAGATGAAGCTGTAGATGAAGCTGTAAATGATTCCTTAAATGCCTTCAAGGAAGAGGGATATGAAACGGATAAGGAGACATCAGCCGGAGAGGAACAATCCGCACTTTCGAAATCGATCGGTACGGTAGCGGAATACGATAATAATGAAAGCTACGCCATGGGTGGAGAGCAAAACGAGATACCGGGCAGTACTGAAGAAACAAATGTTGATGCTGCTACAGTTAGTGAGAAAAAGATTCGAACCGTCAGAATGACACTGGAATGCAAAAATTTGGAAAACGCTTCCCAAGGGTTAAAGGAAAAAGTAAAGGCACAGGGCGGATACATCGAGTCGGAAGATTATACGGCAAGCACGCAGTATAACAGTTCCAAAACGATGGTTTTCACCCTTCGAATTCCGAAGGAAAATGTAGACAGCTTCCTGGATTTTTTAAATGGAGAAGGCAGAATTCTTTCCAAGTCGGAAAATCTGGAGGATGTTCGCCTGCAGTATTGGGATACGAAGAGCCATATTAAAGCCCTTGAGACAGAGCAGGAGCGAATTCTTGCTCTTATGGAAAAGGCGGAGACGATAGACCAGCTTATTGCATTGGAAAGTAGGTTGACGGATATTCGCTATCAGCTGGAGTCTTATAATTCGGAAATCTTGGACTATGATAACAGGATTAATTTCAGCACCATTTATCTGGAACTGCAGGAATCGATAGATGGAAAATTGAACAATACCAAAGCCTATACTTTTTCTGATAAGGTAAGGGACGGATTTTATCGTAATCTTTTCGGAATTCAGCTCTTTTTTTCCGGAATAGCAGTCTTTACTTTAGTTTATATCCCGCAGCTTTTTCGCTGTTCTTCTTGTGATTTTTGGCACTGGTGCTTTTTGAATAAGAGATTGAATGCAAAAAGCAAAAAGCACAGAAAGAGAAGGAGTCAAAGACTTTGAAATCGGAGGAGCCGCTAAAGGCAGAGAATTCTGTAAAGACAGAAAAAAACCGATAGAGACAGAAGAAGCGATGAAGACGGAAGAATCGGTAAAGCAATAAGTATTGACACGAGTCACCGTACTCTTTTCCGAGATTATGAATAATAAAAAAATCCCCTTAGAGGGATTTTTTTATTATTCTGTTTTTCCTACAGAAAGGCTCTGTAACAATCCATTTTGCAAATCAAAGATTGCATTGTGATCCTTTGCTACAGCAGAGCGATTGGTTTCTTCTGCATGGGAGAGCTCCTCCCGCAGAATAGAAATATGCTTTGGGGCATCGATAGCGATGCGAACCCCGTCCGAGGCCGTTTCAATCACTGTCAGACGGATGTTATCTCCTATTAAGATGCTTTCGTTCTTTTTTCTTCTAAGGATTAACATGGTTTTCCTTCACCTCTTTCTTCCACATCCCTGTGGAATCTGATCCTCTATACCGCAGTCTTTTCTACCTGTAAGCGAGAAAAGCTGCCAAGTTTGTGTTTATAGTTATAACCACTGGATTCCAGTATGACTTGCATTCCCTTATGATTCTCCGGATTGATAACCAAGGGACATTTCAGGTTCACGGTATTGCTCAAGTAATCTTCCTGTAAAATGCAGGTTACATAGTAACTTAAGTCCTCTGCATTTTTTACACCGAGGTAGCTTAGCTCTTCCTCTGTAAGAGAGGGGGTGTAATCAGGATCCAAGGCAAAGGGATTGATTACTACGAAGGCAACGTTCGGGTCTTCCACACCATGTAAAAGTAGAACGGTAGAGTCTTCTTCTTCGTTTAAACAAAGTGGAAGATAATGTTGCACCTGACTAAAGCCGAAAAGCCCGTCAGAAAAATGAAACAAATCTTTCTCCTCATAATCGATTACGCCATAGTCCTTGGTTTGTAATTGCATATTTTCCTCCATAGAATAATAATCAGTCTACACTAGCTAACTATATCCAAGTTTTTCTCCTTCGCTAGCTTTCTTTGGGAAGTAAACAAAATCTCCAGTGTATTCAAACTTTATTTCCGGCATCTGGGTAATGATAACCATTTCCATCGCAGGAAGATAAACAATTTCTCCCTGTTGAACCCTCATCTCAAAGGCTCCCCGGTCCTGTAGATAGCCGGCACTTTTTTCCTGTTGTAAAGCCTGAACCGTAGCTAAGGCTTCAGTGCTCACTGCAGTAGCGCATTCTGTATTTGTTTGGAGATTCAGGGGCAGTAGCCGTTTGCTTTGTAAGGGATAAAGCATTCGGATTTATCTCCATTCTGCGCATCCCTGTGAACCAAAGCTCCGTAATTGACTTGACCGGATCTTCGATAGCAGAGGTTTACTGCACGCCGGTATCCTATATCGTGTGTTCCGGCAATTTGAGCTTCCATTGCACCCATTCGAAGCGCTCTCCCTCGTGCTTCGTCGAGTAAATCAGAGGGGACCAGCCTTCCGCCTATCGAGAGGTGGATGGCTCTAAAAGTCGGTGGTACTTATTTTTAATGACTTGTCCCATACACGCCTCCCTCTTAAAAAGTCCGGCTTAGTAACAGATGAACAGTAGAAAAATAAAGTCATTTGTTTTTTACGGACCCTAGAGAATAAAAACAGCCTTTTGACTATTTCTATTCATAAAGAGAAGAACCCTTAACTTACAAGAGAGTCTTACTCCGTGTCGTGATGGTCAGGTATTTTTTTGAGAGATGACCAAATCATTTTTATCTACCTACAAAGTCAAACAAGGATGCCTGCATGATATGCGCTCCTACCTTCATGGCTGCATTGTAACTGTACTGATAGGAATACATCTTTACTGCAGCATCATACTGGTCGATGGCCAGTTTAGCACTGTATTCATTCTGTAAGCTGTCCATGGTAAGATCGAGTCCCTTTTGCGTGGATTCCAAAGTGGCATATTTGATGCCCAGTACGCGGTAGGTATCGCTTACTCTGGATTCCGCATCATCATTTTTGAAGGATGAAGTCGGATAGATCTTTATTGAAACGCTCTCTCGCGGTAGATACACCGGTATTGGTTTTTTTAATGCATCAACATATTGATGCGAAGTAAGGATCGCTTTGGAAAGTAAGGCAATTGGAGAATTCATGAGAGAATCCTCTTCTTGCACAACCGGTCCTGCATTGCTCGCACCCTTGATACGATTTATAGCATCTGTATCACTGAGAGATTTCAAGGCGTCGGAACTAAGACCGGTAATCATATTCAGTCCCCCGGTATAAGTATCAATCAGTGTACTGCGGTCTCGGAGAGAACCGTAACCGGTACTCATCTTGCCCTGCTCTCGCATGGCGGAAAGAATATAGTTTAAAGTATCCGCTTCTCCTAAAGCGTGTCCTTGTCCGTCTTTTCCGGAGAAATCATTTTTGTAGTGCGCTCCGTCATAGCTATACCGAATATTCATTTCAGTAGTTTGCGGGTCTCCCGGAAACTTGTGCCTATAGGTTAAAAGTAATGCTTGGGGGCGTTCCATCCAAATCCTCTTTTTAAGGAGAAGGGTACGGTAGTCATATCGTTTCCGCCATAAACATAGAAGTTGTCATACTGGGAGTTTAAGGCATTCACCATGGAATGTAATCTTTGAGTAAATTCCGACTCAAAGACTTTTACCGTTCCGGGTTGATTATTGTTCGTTTCATTTTTTAATCGGATCACATTGGTATTCACTTCTCTCATACCGTCTTGAATGCTTAAAGCCCCTTTTTCCTGTTGAATCAAACGATTCTTTACATCATCAATGACGGATTTTTTGGCTTCCGCATCATTATGCTGATTTTCAATTCTCTTTCCCGCATAATAGGCAATGGGATCCTCCTCGGCTTTCTCAAACCGACGACCGCTTCCTACCTGCTCCATGGCTCTATTCAGCTTACTATGGAGATCATTCACATGCTGTGCGTAATCCTGATAATAGGTTCTAGCTGTTACTCTCATCTTATTTACTCCTCTATATCTACGAAGTCTATCCTTTCTACACTTGACTCCGTATAGCCGCTGTTCCTTTCTATATCGGCATCGCTAAATAACAAAAGAGACAATGCCTCTTTTTCTGTCAAAATATATATCGTTCGGGTTTTAAAAATCTATAAGTCATTTCGGAAAGAACTCTATGAAAATAGAGTAAAAAATGAAGAAAAGAGAGTCCCTTGCTTATTTTTTCTTTCGAAAAAAAGTGTTACTATACTGCATGGAGTAGAAAAAGTGGATTTTATTCTTGGGAAGGATATAAAAGATAAATATGAAGAAAATATTGTTAATCGGAACCGGAGGAACTATTGCATCCAAAGAAACGGGGGATGGTTTAAGCCCCGGACTTAATGCCGGGGAAATCGTAAGCTACGTGCCGGAGCTGAAAAATCTTTGTGAAATTGAAGTTTTCCAACTCTGCAACATCGATTCCACCAATATGCATCCGAAGATTTGGATGAGTCTTGCTCAGGCTATAAAGGAGAATTATGACCGCTATGACGGCTTTGTGGTACTCCACGGTACGGATACCATGGCCTACAGTTCTGCAGCACTAAGCTATATGGTTCAACATTCCAGAAAGCCGATAGTGGTGACCGGCTCGCAGCAGCCGATAGAAAAAGAGGGTACGGATGCGAGAGTGAATTTACGGGACAGTATTCTTTATGCTATGGATGAGTATTCGGAAAATGTAGTGTTGGTTTTTGACGGAAATGTCATTGCGGGTACCAGAGCAAAGAAGATGCAGGCCCGTTCCTTCAATGCCTTTCAAAGTGTAAATTTTCCCGTTCTTGCAAGAGTGCAGGATGGGAGAATCATCCGCTATCTCCCCTATATTCCGGAGAGGGAGCCGGTTCGCTTTTTCCCGGAAATCAGTGATTCGGTCTGTGTGTTTAAGCTGATTCCCGGAACAAGGCCGGAACTTTTATCCTACCTCTTTGCCAACTATGACTGTATCGTGATGGAGAGCTTCGGCGTTGGAGGGATTCCCTGATGCCCTCTTGGATACCGTCTATCAGGAGATGAACAGGTGGAAAGAGACCGGAAAGGTCCTCGTCATGGCGACTCAGGTGATGAACGAGGGCTCCAATATGGAGATTTACCGCGTCGGACAGAAAGTAAAAAAAGACTTCCAGCTTATGGAAGCCTATGATATGACACTGGAAGCGGTGGTGACGAAGCTCATGGTATTACTTAAACTGTATGGAGACTCCTATGAAGACTTGCAGAGAGCCTTTTATAAGGAAGTAAATCATGATATCCTTTGCGCGCTATAGAAGTTTCCCTTACTTTGGCTTGTCTGTCCCTGTTACTCCTTCGTTCTTATAAAATGCGGAAGGTTTCATACGGCTCCGCACGGACTGGATAATCGGCACCAGAAAGATGGCCACGATTCCGCCGGCAAATCCATTGTTGTAGAGATTTGTCCCATTGTAGACCGCGCCGACATTTAAAGCCACGGAAGAGTGAGGAAGCCGCTACAATTCCCCAGAGTATCCCGAACTCTCCCGTAATCGGTGCGAGAGTGGTAGATAGAATCAGGGTCAGGGTAGAGCTCGGATCGTTCAAGTCCCAGATTTTTAAGTAACTTGCAATAATCACTCCGATCAAGCACCGGAAGAATATTTCGGATGTGTTTTTCCGAGGGCACTGAAGCCGACCACGCAGAAAGATGGAACCGATGGTCGGACCGTTAAAGTCTCCTCCTGTGTAGTAGAGCAGGAGCGTCATCAGAAGACCGTTTACGCCCATATTGAAAATGGTAGGGATAATCTCCGTATTTTTTTAAAAAGTCCGGACCGCCCTACTCCGCTTTCCTTTCAACATCTCGCAGTAGGAAGAAAGGGTTTCTCCCCGTCCGATGACGAGAGAGAGAAGAATGAGTGTTAAGAAAAAGCGCAAGAAGACTGTTAAAGCCGAAAAATTCTGTGGCCGGTATCCCAAAGAAGCAGGGACTCGATTTTAGCGCCAAAAGGACTTTCATAAGGGAAGTCACGATTGTTGCAATAATTCCGCAGGAAAAAAACCGACGTTATAGAGAGAATATCCCATATGAGCGTGTTTGGTATGGAGGAAATCGGGAACCAGAAACATAGCCGATGATAAGACCCCACCGAAAAGAGCAAGGATCAGCTGCCAGTGGAAAAGGGCAGAGTTTTTCGTCAGCATAATTTGCGTGATAATGGGAGAGAGTGTTGTGCCGTAAAAACCGATATAGAGATATTTTTTTATCGGTACGCGGTGTACCTTTTGCGTATAATACGTAACCCATTAGGATAGACCAGATATTCAGAAGGTTTTTTTCCGAAGAGAAAAACCGAACATAAGACAAGCTGCTACGATACAGCTTCCCGTCAAAGTCGGACTTCGTAAAGCAGAGAGATTCCCGAGAGAAATAATGGCAAGACAGCCGGCATTAAAAAAAGCGGCACCGACACCGCCGACCACAAAGTAGTCGGAAATCAGAATATCGGGCTCTCTGAATGATATTTTTCGACCCCCTTTCAAGAACTTTCTCCCGGTGCCTGCTGAGTAAGGCTGATCAGCATAAAAGTAGAGGGGACACAGCACATCAAGAGATAGCGCTCCCAGTTCGGTAAGTTGTGATGCAGTTTTTTTCTATATTTTTTGCACCTTTTCGTGCACCTTTTCCTGTACGGTTTTATGAAAAAAAGCTGGAGTTTCATGCGTTACCTCTTCTTATCCTTAATGAGTATCACTCATAGAGTATGTGAATTTTAAAAAAAGCTAAAAAAACTAGCTTAAAAAAAAAGCTTAAAAAAACTAAGCTTACGTATCTCTTTCGGATTAATTATAAGAACAAAAAAATACTACAGTAGAGGATAAGAAAAAAAGCAAGACATAAAAAAAGTAAGAGAGTAAAGAGTAAAAGAGGAGTCTCATTTTGATGAAGACTCCTCTTTTTAGAGGGATTGGATATATATCAAAATTTGAAAGAACGCTTTGTTATCTTCCGATTGCTAACAAGCGTTTCAAGGGTATCATTTAAGGTGGTCATCAGTCTTGCGGCTGCATTGTAAGAGGACTGGAAAGTCATCATATTTGCCGCTTCTTCATCAAGACTGACTCCGGAAAGCTGGTCTCTAGAGGTATTCAGACCGTCTAAAGACCGTCTTGTTGATGGTGTGCGCATTGTTGTTGGCATAGGAATCGGTAGCCAAAGTAGTGGATACATTGTTCATGTAGTCCCCATAACTGGTTTTTGGTATTGTTCATTTTTCATCATGGGGACTAATCAACTGCTCAAGCATCTCCAAAAACCGTATCGGTTGTATCGCCCCTGATTGGTTAAGGGTGGGACCGTTTCGGAAACCGTGGGTTCCGACATGCGTGGTTCCGTTTACCCAGCCCTTTGGAGATTCCCGATATTTGCTGCAGTCACATCATCCGGAATATTTCCTCCCGGTCGGACCGGCTGTCTTTATCTCTATTAATCAGTAAAAACATGGTTCGGGTTTCGTCGGGATTCGGTGTTACAGTACCGTGTATAGTCTGTATTTCCCTTCTTATTGACTGCATTCATATTTTTTAGTAAAGGTTTCTGCAAGGAGATCCAACTTACCCATATAGAAGTCAAAGCTGTAGGATGTCATCTCGTTGCTTGCCTTTAAATCAGCTAAGTTGATCACGCCTCCTGCATGAGAAAGCTGACGGATATCACAGGGAAGAAAGCATATCGAGTTGGCCTGTACACTACCTGAAGCAAAGCGAACCTTAGAGGTATCCGTAGTAAAGCTGTCCGGTGTACCGACCCTCTTTTTGAAAACCAGTAAACTTTTCAGCTGTGTATTTAAAGGATTGTCCTCTGAGTACGGTTGTGCCGGGTAAGGCAGGGGTTGCAAGCTCCACTTTTCCTACATTGTAATGCCTTCCCTGTAGCATCCTTTAAATCCGCATCAATAGAACCGTTTACTAAAGGTGATTTTCTTTGACTTTCCGTATTGCCGCCCGTACTGTCTCGGTAAACCAGATTCACACGGATATCCTCCGGCCAATCGGAACGCCCCGTAACATTTCCTGCAGAATCGTAGTTATAAATACGATAGCGGGTAGTCGGCGGAGTTGCTGAAGTGTATTCCTCGGAAAAAGTCTCTACTTCAATAGGAATATACTTGGAAAGCTCATCCAAGCGCTTATTTCTCTCATCCATCAGTTCCAGTGAGGGATGTTTCATAAGCTGAGTTCTTTTTGATTCTTCGGTTTAAGTCTCCGATTTCTTGTACTAAAGTATTTATTTTTTTGAATGGCACCGTTTTCGGAGGTTCCGGTTCCATCTATTTTACGAAATTCGTTTTTTTCCGCCTGAATAATGCCCTCTGCGGCGGAATTTAAAAGCTGTGTCATAGCTTGGACTCTGCCCATGAATTCTCCTTCATAGACCGGGTCCTGTATCTTTAGAGGGATCTTGCATGTTGAGAAGAGATTTTTTTGGATATCATCAAAGGAGGCGCGGAGACCGTTTATCTTTGTTTCATCTAAAAAAATCTGGACAGACGCTTTTAAGGACTCTCCGAGTTCTTGAGAATAGGATGCCCTTCCATTTTTGGGCACGATATTGCTTTATCCGAGAATTGATCACGAAGTTGTCGCATTCCGTCCATTGCAACACCGTATCCCACATTCGTTTCATTTCGAGTTGGTATAAAACGAAGTCGGATTTTTTTATAGTTGATGGACGATGTTTTTCATATCCTGTCGTGTATAGCCTTCGGTGTTCATATTCGCAAGGTTATGTCCAACTACATCCAGTTTTTTTCTGATTCATCCGCATTGCGGACAATGCCGTATCGAAGCCGGCAAAAGTCGCTCTTATCATAACTCCTCCTTGAAAAAGAGAAGCATCCTAAAACAGAATGCTTATACCCTTCTATCCCTAAATTTTTTTCGCTTCGGTCTTTCCCTCGAGCTTTTTGGGAAAAGATCGATTAAATCGATACCTGCATGATTCTATCGGCAGTTTCTTTTCGACTGTATAAAGCGATGCAGATTCTTTTCCAGATTTTTCGATGCTTTCCGCCCATTCTTCCTTCTCCTCATCCGGAGCCTTTTTCCAAAATGGAAGGAAGAGGCGGGAACCAATCCCAGTTCTTTTCTGTAATTTTTCGCGTTTCTTCTCTAAGCCCTTGAAACGGAGTAAAGTGGGCTGTGCCTCAGTCACCAATGCATCAATTTTCATCCTTTGCATTGTTTGAAGCGGATATACTCAGGGAATCTTCGAGGTCACAAAGAGAAGAGAGCAGAGCGGACAACTCCGTATAAACGGGGCGCAGCTCATCCCACTTTTTTTACATTCAACAGTCATGATATTTTTCTCCAATAAAAACTTTTAGTCCTTATAGCCTAAGAGTTTTTTTCTGCAATGCGTCTTGCATTGGGGCGATAGGCACCGGATTGTACCTGCTGATGAAGCTCAGCCACTTTCTTGTCCGAGGCACCGACTCTGATGGAATCGGCAGTTGCCTTACTAAGGGCTGCTACAAAGCTTCTGTCATCGATTTCTGTTTCCACCGGAAAGAGATAAGGGTATCCGTATCCGGTTTTTTGCCTTTTTCAACCTGCACAGCGGGTTTCTTGGCTAAGGACGCCTGACGAGTCTGATAATCTACGCGAGTGTTAAAATCAGGTCTGATTGAAAAATTCATTTTTTCCTCCTATAAACGGCGTTTTTTTCTCCTCTATTCTCACCGTTTTTCTTTTTGCAATTATTCTAGGCAAAGCATCCGCCCACTCCCTCGGGAAAGATTCTTGCACAGGGAAATAGATGGGGTATACTTCCTTTAAATAGAAAAAAATTTTCATAGGAAATACCCTTCTACCCCTACTATATCGGCGAGAAATTTGTCGATATAAGTAATGTACAGTTGAAAATACGAGATTTAAATTTCGTTTTTTATTAGAACAATTTTACACTTTGGGAGGGAAAATGGCAAACATTTTACAAGTAACATCTGCCCCCGTGACTCCGGATCCGTCAGTGCAACATGGTCGTGTGGCTCGGATATGTCTATTAAAAATCCGGTCAAATCCATCTGTGGTTAAACCGGGCAGATGGACAGGAGACAGGACAGACAGGAAGTTCCACGGGAGAAGGGACGGTTTTTCTGCGGTCGATTTTCGAAGGAAATTACGCGGCCTTTTTGAGAGAGCTCACGGACAATGTGAACCTTCCGAAAGAGATGGAAACCGTACTTTTTGGGGAAGGCGCTGTTGCGCTAAGCCGAAATAAGGAAGAAATCAGTGAAGTTTTAAAAGAACTTTTTTCTTCGATGGAAATGGACAGTCCGGAAGAGTTAAAGGATTTTTTTACAGAATCAACAGCAGGCGCAGGTTAAGTTTTTCCGGGAATCTGTTTAACAATTTAAGGGAATGTTACAAGGTAACATTTCTTCCTCTTTGCGTACCGCAATTTTGAACTTTGCAAAAAGCTATAACGACTACAGTTCGTCCGGACATTTTTTGGCACAATTGGAAACGATTGCGGGGGATATTGATAAACTGCTCTTACCTTCCTTCCAGGGGGAATTCGAGGACTTGATATCGCAGATGAATTTTAAAGGGGGCATGGGAGAGGATAAAGCGAATTCTTCCTTAATTAAATGGTCAGATTATTCCTTTCTTATCCAACTATATTTCCCGCACCCATGATTACGGGGCTGTGCGTAATGCAGCAATTCTCTTTGTGCTTTATGCCGTAAAATACGAAAACGGATCAGAAGAACTTCTTGCAAAACAGAAAAGAGCATCTACTGAATAATCCTGATTTTCGACTGCTCTTTTAAGGGGAATCCGGAGGAAGCTTTCCAGGAGAGCTTTAAAGAATCTGGAGATGAAAAACAGGGAAATAATTTTACAAAGCTCTTTCAATCAATTTCTCCTTGCGGGAGCGGAAGGAAAGACAGGAACAGAAAATATTTCTCAGTTTCAAGATGTCTTGAGAGGGTCTTTTACTGAATGAAAGTGTATATATGCCCTTTGCAACATCTTTGTTTCTACCCTTTCCGATACGGGAGAGAAAGATGTGATGAGCGAGATGTGGGTGGATCAGGATGCGAAGGATATGAATGGAGGAAAGCTGACGAAGATGCTTTTTGAAAATTCAATATCCAGAACTCTGGGAAGTTTTGAGATCATTTCCGGTATTATCGGACATGAGAGTGGATATGAGCCTCTTTATGCCGGAAGATCTGATGGAGAAAGCAGAAGGATGTGGAAGGAGTCGTAAACACGATTTTACGGCAAAATGGTCTTTCTGTTGCGAATCTCGGGAATATATCAGAAAAACAAGAGATTTTTAAATTGCAGGAAGTCTTCCCGGGACTTAAAAGATGCGGAGAAGGGACTAAACGTAAGAATTTAGACAGCATTTTTCTTCCCTTTTTAGATAGAGAAAAGACTGCCGATAGAAATAAATAGTGCGTAGGAGAAGGAGACAAAGTGGCGGATTTCAGTAAACTCATGGAGAGAAAAAGCAGCGGCACTGAAATATGACAGTGAGAAAAAAATGGTGCACCCCATGATTGTTGCGGCAGGAATGGGGCACATGGCGGAAAAAAATCACGGAAACTGCCATGAAAGCAGGCGTGCCGGTGTATGAGGATGACAGTTTGGCGTCCTTGCTTACCCAGATGAAGCTGGGAGCAGAAATTCCGGAAGAGCTTTTTTTCAGGCGATTGTAGAGATCTATATTTATTTTTTTAGGGCTTTACAGGGAGATGCAGAAAAAGATAAGGAAGAACAAGAAAAAAAGAAGAGAGGAAAGACGGATTAGAGAGCTCCAAAAGAGAACAGAAGCAGGGCAGGAGGAACAGTCCGGAGCAAGAGGAAAGAAACGAAGGTACGAGAAAGACTCTCTTCTTAAAGTTTGCCTAAGGACAGGCATTGAGAAGAGCGAGGTTTAAAGATGAAGGAGCAGAGTATTCGGAAGAGTTTTGTTCTCATAGTATGTCTTTTTTTGTACTGTTTTTTTCCGGGGAAAATGGTCTTTGCGGCATCCTCTCCGATTCGAAATATTCGTGTAAAAGTGCAATCCCGATTAGAGCCCGGAGATAGTCCCGGGAGATATCCGAATCGAGGGAGCAGAGGCAGCAGCGCATGAAGTTGATTGCCATGGCAAAGAGCAGTAACTTTACCATTACAAAGGCGGAATGGGGTAGCGGGAAAAAAAGTCCTATGTAACCGTAGGGTGATGAGCTTCAGGTAGTGCTGGTGCTGACTCCCGTGGATGTTACAACGAACTTCTTTCAGGCCGCATATCACTCCGGAACGTTCCATATAGAAGGCGGTTCTTACGTTTCCGCGAAAACGAGAAGGCGATGATCTTCACCTTACTGTAAAACTGAAAGCGGTACAGGGAAGATACGATGCGCCTGTTTCCGTAGACTGGAATGCAAGAACACTCGGGCAGGTTTCCTGGACTCCCGGACAATCGGATTCACACAGCTATCAGGGTTCAGCTTTTTCCGAAATGGAAATCGTATTTTTCGAGCTGGCAAGGCTGAATGCGACACAATACAATTTTTACCCCTATATGACGAAAGGCGGGGAAAGCTATACGGTATCGGGTCAAAAACGATTTCTGAAAAAAAGTGACAAAGAAAAACTATGCCGGCAGCAGTACATACAGCGAGTCCTCTGAGCTGGTAATTGACGATCGAGATGTATCGGATGGAAAAGGAAGAGTCGGAGACAAGGGTTGTCAGCGGAACAGAAAAGAAAGTCGGCTGGGATAAGGATGGAAATGACTATGTCTATCGCTTACCAAGCGGAGCACTTCTTACCGGCTGGGGACATATCGGAGGCTACTGGTATTATTTTCGACCGGACGGGAAAAATGGCAAAAAGATGGGAGAATGTAAACGGAAAGTGGTATTTCTTCCATGAAAACGGAGATATGGCTGTTGGATGGATTAAAGACAATAACAACTGGTATTACCTTGTTCCGGATAATGAAGCCGTAAACGGACTGGTTTCCGGAGAGATGCTCGGACAGGGCTGGCATATCATCAGCGGCAGATACTATTACATGGAAGAAAGTGGCAGAATGCACAAGGGCTGGCTGCTTGACCGTGGAAGATGGTATTACTTAAATGAGCTGGAGAATTCCTTGGAAGGCGTGATGTTCAGCGGTTTTTATGGTTCGGAATGAGAAGACCTATTATTTGAACAGCAACGGAGCTATGGAAACAGGGCTGGGATATCCATAGACGGAAACTGGTATTATTTTCAGAGAGACAGTGGGGAAATGCTTAGGAAATACCTGGGTAGACGGTTTCCCCTTAAATGCAGACGGTATATTAGATGAAAAACAGCTTTTCAGGCGATAGATAGAGAAGGAAAAAATGCCCTTCCTATCCGCTGAACTTGCTTATAGTTTTTATCTCTTTCGTCGATGTAAAGAAGAAAGGAAACGGAAAGAGATACGGCTCTTTTAGACAAGCTGAATGAGCCGTGCTAAAAGGCAAGGGATCTGCCGGATAATGAAGGAGAAGGATATGAAAAAGGGGAAGAAGAAGGCTTTAGGGAACGTGGGAACTTCGGGTTTTGGAGTTTACGGAAAAAGCTGATTCTGCTTCTCCTTTTAATTTGGCTCATTTTAATTCCTTTCAGTAACAATGCAAGGGCTGCAGAATCGACGGTCATAGAGACGATCAAAGTGAATTTTGCAAGTCGAGTTTTGGAGATCAGGAGGAAATCGTTCCTCCCTGATGTTACTGTCTCTGACAACGATGTCGAGATTTCGGATGTGCACTACCGAAAGGACTATGATAAACTGGGTTCCGGGGACAGAAAGGTAAGAGTGGAAATCCTTTTTGCATGCCAAAAGAGGGAAAGGTATTTTTCCAGTGTGATTAACCGCTCCAAAGGTAGGGTCAGCGGTGCAAATTTCGTAGAAGCAAAGCTCATAAAAGGGAAATGATCTGTTGGTCAGAGCGGATTATATCCCGATGATGGTTCTAGGGTAACGTAGGGCTATGCAGCTTGGAATGGTGCACACTCGATGGGTATCTGGGATAAAGTTCGTTTTGCACCATCCTATACGGTAGCACTCTATGGAGACAATAAGCTGGTACAGGAATTTCAAAGGGAGTCAAAAACCAGTTTTTGACTTCGGAAAATATATGAAAGGACCAGAGAAAAACCTATTACTACGAAGTCAAAGGCGGCACCTCTTACGGAAGAGCAGAAGAAATATTTAAAAGAAGGACAATATGTTATAGCCACGACGGATGAGGTGCAGGAACCTGCGGGGAAGCGGTCCCTGAACTTGAACCGGACAAACAGCATTGAAGACTATCTAAGCAGAAGGAAATGGGGTAGAGCCCAACTCCTGGCGCTATGTGGGAAGACGCTGGTACTTTTTGGATGCATCCTGTCGAGTCAAAGAAAGGCTGGCTGGAAAAGAAGCGGAGAGTGGTTTTTCTTAAATCCGAAAGAGCGGTGCGATGGAGACCGGTCTCGTAGAGACAGGAAAAGATGAAGTTCGCTTACTTCCGGGATGACGGTGTGATGCTAAGCAATACTTGGGTGCATTACGGACCGGATGTATGGTATCTCTTCGGGACAGGACGGATACATGATAAACGGTTGGTGGAAGAACAGTCGAGGGAGATTGGTTTTACTTGAATCCGATTTTCAAAGGAAGGATGCATATCGGTTGGTTAAAATATAAAGAAGACTGGTACTACCTTGATAAAAACGGAGCCATGCTAAGAGGCTTCCAGAATATCAACGGAAAAACCTATTTCTTTGTCGAAGACGGGAAAATGCTTAGCAATACCGATGTGGAAGGAAGACATTTAGGAGCCGACGGAGCCGCAACATAGGACAGCGGCGTCGATTTCATGATTTTTGTTTGATTTTAGTGATGAAAGCCGCTTATCTTTGCGGCAAATTCTGTCGATACAATTGTAATTCGTTTGGAATACTAGGAGAAGGAGTTATTAAGATGGATTTATTTCCTTTACAAAGTGGACTACAGGGAGTGGTAAGGGGAGTGCAGAACAATCCGATACAGGGTCTGTCCCAAGCCGGGGACGCGCTGTCTTTTCGGAATGTCCTTTCCACTACGGTGAGAGGGAAGCCTGCAGGGAACAAATGCGTTTACCAAAAGCAAAGTACTCTTCCGGGAAGAGCTGCACAATATGAGTCTATCTTTCGACGAAGCGAGTCGGACCTACGGGGTATCGAAGTCGCTTCTTCTTGCCGTAGCAAAACAGGAATCAATTTCAACCCCGAATTCGGTTTCTCATGCTGGGAGCGCAGGGAATCATGCAGCTTATGCCCGGTACGGCAAAAAGACGCTGGGCGTAAAGAATGCCTTTGATCCTTATGAAAATATCATGGGAGGAGCAAAAGCTTCTTCGGGACAATATCAAGAGCTTCGGATCTGTTCCGCTTGCCCTTGCCGCATACAATGCCGGTCCCGGTGCAGTGAAGAAGTATGGCGGTGTACCGCCTTATAAAGAGACACAGGACTATGTCAGAAAAGATCATGGCAGACCTCGGGAGACAATGCGTATCAGGCAAAAAGCCATTTTAATTATAAGGGAGATCATGGAGGAAGCAGTTCAGCTTATTCCGAAAGCAACTTGGGACTCGGAGGAGGGAATGGAATTTTTCGGAAACAATTCGCTCTTGTCGTTCTTAGGTTCCTCCGGAGGAAAACTCACTTCTTCTTTCCGGTGTGATGCAGTCTCTTCTTACGCAGAGTCTGCTACAGGGAAGACAGAGAGAAGCTGCAGCAGGGGATGGGAGACGGATCCTACTGTGACCTTGGACAGGCAGAGTTTTCAGAGCCTAGTATCGTTATTGCAGATTCAGATGATGATGCCTTCCCGAATAGGTGAAACGGGAGAACGGATATAAAAGCAGAGGAAAAAGGAGAACTCCTCTTTTGAAATTAAGAAAGGAAGGAGCAGACTATGGTTTTACGGGACTGCAAAAAAAGGGAATGGTGCACTGGCCGGAGGGAGATAGAAATATTCCCGTACTGGTAGAAAAAAATGACGAGGAAATCATTCTTTATTTTTTAAGGGATATAAGTTTGAAGATAGACGCTTTATATCGGAGATAGACTTTTTATGACCTGCAAAAAGGGCATGATCGTAACACTCTCCGAAGTTCTGATGCGGAAAAATCCGGCATTTCCGGAAAGTCCCTATCCGTGGATTGGAGTTTGCGAGGTACAGGAGGTTCTCCGTATCGTGCAAAGACAGAACGACGTCCGTGTATCTGTTGCGATGGAGCTTCCCTTTGTGAAAAGAGACAGAGCCGGATGCAGAGGATGGCGAAACGGAGGAACTCCACTTTCTTCGGCGTTATCCGAAACCCTAAGTGCCGGCGGTATCTTTTATGGAAAGTTCGGAACCTTTGAAAGAAGATGATATTGTACGCTTCCGCTATCGCTTTGATAAAGAAGACCGGGAATTAAAAGCTTGTGGTGGTTTGGATGAAAGCTGCCGAAAATGGAAACTTCGGCTACGGGCTTCGTTTTCTCCGGATGAGCCTCGGGATGGAATCGGAAGTCCGGAATCATGTATTCAAACTGATTTCCGAAAATGCGAAGAAGAAGTAGGGGAAGGATACCGCTATATCTGTAGTTCAAGTTTTAACTTTTGTGAGGGAGAACAAAGTGAAACTTTCTTTAACAATGATTATCAAAAATGAAAGCCGTTGCATAGAGCGTTGCTTGAAGGCAATTATACCTTATGTAGACATGGTAGTGCTCTGTGACACAGGTTCTACGGATGGAACCCTGGAAATTTGCAAGGCGTGGGAGGATAGGAAGTTCTTCCATGTTTTTTCTATTCCCTGGGAGAAAGGATTTTTCAAAGGCAAGGAATCATGCTCTGGAACTTGCAGAGAATCTGGGAGCCACTGCACATATTGTTTTGGATGCGGATGAAGAGTTCGTAGAGGAGTCCGATAAAAAATCGGAAGGAAATCGTAGTACAGAGAAAAAAAGTATATTGAAAAATTTGTTCAAAAAGGGGAAGGAAATCTTCTCCATTTGACTAAGGATGAACTTGAAACAAGTATTGCAACAAACTCCAAGATTAAAAACTTACTTGAAACAGCAAATAAAGAATATGGAAAAAGCTGGGTATGTGCTTTTCGAGAAAGGAATTTTTTTTATAGCGAAGAAGGGGAAATAGAAGAAGCCATATCGGAGTCTCACAGAATTTTCACCAAAGGACTTCGTTTTTACGGAAAAATACATGAACAGGTTGATTTTCACGGACCAAGGCTTCGTTTGCCAATTACTTTTTTGCATGACGGATATTTGATGAAAGGAAAAGCGAATAGAAATCTGGAGCTATTGGAAGAAGAGTTAAAACAGAATCCCGAAGATGCCTATTTTCATTATCAAATAGCCATTACTTTGCAAAAGGAAAAAGAGGAAGATAGGGCATTACATTCTTTTCGAAAATTTCTCGAATATCTTCCCGAAGAAGATTTGGAAACTCCCTATGGGAAAGACGGAATAATACAGTATCTTTATTTGGTTATGGACTTGAATAGAGAGGAACTTTATCAAGAAGCCATGGATTTAATTCATACCTTGGGACAAGATGAAAGAAAAAAAGTAATGGAGCAATCGGCGGATTATCATTTTGCGTTAGGACTTTTTTATATGAAATATATTGCTAAAGAGCCGGAAAGTCGTCTATCGCTTTTTACCTGCAATTGAAAAAGCAATTTTTACACTGCCTCTCAATAGGTGAAAAAACAGGAAAGAAGGTACAGTAGGAACCGCGTCATACAAAAGCACATCATAACCTTAGTCTGTATTATGAATTTATTGGAGATAAAGAAAAGGCGAAGAAAGAATTGGAAGAAGCAAGAAAACAATAAATTGTCCAACGAGATAAGGAAAATAAAGGAGTAAGATGGAATTTGAAAGAGAGTTTTTCTATGATGAAGTACGAGATGGCTTCTATATTCCGGGGATGGTTAAAAAGATTGTGGGGGCCGGACTTACAATTTTATCTGAGATTGATAGGATTTGTAAAAAATATAATATACCCTACTATGCAGATGGTGGAACACTTCTTGGGGCAGTGAGGGATAAACAGTTTATTCCTTGGGATGATGATATAGATATCCTTATGAAAAGGGAGGATTTTAAAAGATTCAGCCTGTTTGCGAAGAAAGAACTACCCGCAGAATTAGACTTGGAATCCTTGGAGTTAAACGCAGAGTATTCTACCTTTACGGCACATCTAGGGAAAAAAGATACGGATTTTCGACCGGAATCACTTAGAAAATATCAAGAGTATCCCTATCCGGAAACGATAGATATTTTTATCCTGGATGAACTTGCTCGGAATCCTGAAGATGAAGAGTTTAGAGAAAAAGTCTTAAAAATGTTGGGGGGGATTCTCAAATACGATGAAAAATATGGAAAAACGAAACAACTGCTGAAAGAATTGGAAGAGATAGAAGACGTATTGAAAATCCGTTTTGATAGGGAGAAATCACTAAAGGCACAATTGTTCCATGTTATGGATAGGGTATGTCAGGAGTTTAATGGTACAGGAAGCAATATGCTTGCCATGGTCCCTTGGACTACCTATTTGGGTGTATATAGCTATCCTCGAGCTGCCTTTGAAAAAAGCGATTGGATTCCCTTTTGTAATACTGTAGTTCCGGCTCCGATAGGGTATGATACGGTACTTCGAGAAGAATATGGAGATTACCATAAAAAGGTAAAAGCCGGGGGATTACATTCCTATCCTTGTTTTAAGACTTGTGAGGATGAGCTCAGAGAGAAACTTAAGGAAGGGTGGATTTTTACTTATCACTTTTCAGAAGAAGATTTGGAGCACCCCGTTGTAGAGAATTTCCGAAATCTTATCATAAGGACAGTAGAAGAGTTTACAGGTCTTCATAAGGAACTCTTTTATGCTTATACAAAAAGAGATATTCCCGGCTGTCTTTCGGATATTTCTAATCTGCAGGAACAGGCCATTATGTTGGGAAAGGCGATAGAACGGAAAAAAGAAGAACAAGCCGTTTCCATTTCCATCATAGAGCAATACTGTGAAGCACTATACCAGGCTTATATAGCATTAAGTGAACTATTGCCTGTGGAAGATTTATCTATTTTATCCGCTACAGTGCATAAGGAATTAAAGCAAAAATTGAAAAAGCCCCTCTCTTACTTAAAGAAACTGCGTTTGGCTTTAGAAAAGGATTTTAAGAGACAGGTGGTATTTCTTCCACATAGCGCAAAGCATTTTGAAAGCCTTCGCCCTTTGGTGGATGCGCTTCTAGAGGCGGGAGATACGGAATGTAAGATTATTCCGATTCCCTACTATGATCGGTACGGAGACGGAAGCTTGAAAGAGATGCACTATGAGGGAGAGGACTTCCCAAGGAATATGAAATCACAGATTATAGGAACTACAACTTTGCAACAGAGCTTCCGGACTGTATTGTAATGAATTCTCCCTACGATCAGTTCAACCAGGTGTGGACAGTGGAACCCACTTTTTATAGTCGGGAAATGAAAAAGTATACAAATAAGCTGGTGTATATTCCCTGGTTTGTAACCGATGAAATCAATCCGAAGGACGAAGAGGACGGAAAAGCCTTTTACAACATGAAATACTATGTGGAAGTGCCCGGTATTTTTCATTCCGACTTAAGCATTGTGCAGTCGGAAGGAATGAAGAAAGCCTATCTTTCCAAGATATCCAAGTTTGCGGGATCGGCAGTTAGAAAAAAGATGAGCAAGAAGATTAGCGGAGCAGGTTCCTGTCTTTTAGGAGAAAAAGAGGGACAAGGAACGAAGGAATTGGTAGAACGCTTTAGAAGATTCTTGTTTAAGGCATAGTGCAGAGAAGCGAGATAAATTTTGGATTTAATGAGGATAGAAGGATAGAAAAGAGAAGGAAGAGTATGAAACTGGAGAGAGAATTTTTTTATGATGAAGTACGGGATGGGTTTTATATTCCCGGAATAATGAAAAGAGCTTGGGGTGCAGAACTTATGATTCTCTCCAAGGTGGATAGAATCTGTAAGAAATATGATATTAACTACTACGCTTTTGGAGGGACTTTGATTGGGGCAGTGAGGGATAAACAGTTTATTCCTTGGGATGACGACATAGATATCTGTATGAAGAGGGAGGACTTTCAGCGCTTCTGCCGGGTTGTTAAGGAGGAATTGCCGGAAGAATTGGAATTTCATTTCTTTGGATTCGATAAAGACCATACGAATTTTTGTCTCAGCTGTGGCGATATGGGTTTTCAATCTGCCATGCTTAGAAAATATCAAGAGTACCCTTATGTAATTACGCTGGATATTTTTGTTTTAGATGAGCTGGCAAAAAATCCTGAAGATGAAGAGTATAGAAAAATTCTATTCAAGATGTTTGCGGGGATTTTTGAAATTATAAAAAAGAGCAAGAAGAGCAAGAAGAGCAAATTACTTTGGAGAGAATTAACGGAGATAGAAAGTTTATTGAAGATTCAATTGGATAGAGAAAGACCACTAGAACCGCAATTATATTTTATTATGGATCAGATATTTCAAGAATTTAATGGTGGAGGCGGGGACTTTGCTCTTATGGGAGCGGGTGCATTTGAAGGAAAATTCACGTATCCTCACTCTGCCTTTGAAAAAAGCAATTGGATTCCGTTTTGTAATACTGTAGTTCCGGCTCCGATAGGGTATGATACAGTACTTCGAGTGGAATATGGAGATTACCATAAAAAGGTAAAAGCCGGGGCAGAACATACATACCCTTGTTTTAAAGGTTATGAGGATGAGATCAGAGAGAAACTTAAGGAAGAGTGGATTTTTACTTATCACTTTTCGGAGGAAGATTTGCTTCGCCCTAAAATAGAGAATTTTAGAGATATTGTGATACACATGGCAGAAGTCTTTGCAGTTTCCCAGAAAGAGCTTTTTAAAGAGTATGAAAGAGGGGAGATTCAGGCTTGTTTACAGCGACTTTCCAAGGCGCAGGAAGATGCAATTGCTTTTGGAGATGCCATTGAGCAGAAAAAGGGAGAGGGAAGCGAATCAGTTTCTGTCTTGGAAAAGTATTGTGAAGCACTATATCAAACTTATATGGCATTGAGTGAAGTATTGCCTATGGGAGATTTATCTATTTTATCCGCTACAGTGCATAAGGAATTAAAGCAAAAATTGAATAAACCGGGATATTACTTAAAGAAACTGCGCTCCGCTTTAGAAAAGGACTTTAAGAGACAGGTGGTGTTTCTTCCGCATAGTGCAAAGCATTTTGAAAGCCTTCGCCCTTTAGTGGATGCGCTTCTACAGGCAGGAGATACGGAGTGTAAGATTGTTCCGATTCCCTACTATGATCGGTACGGAGACGGAAGCTTGAAAGAGATGCACTATGAAGGGGCTGCCTTCCCCAAAGAATATGAAATCACAGATTATAGGAACTACAACTTTGCTGCAGAGCTCCCGGACTGTATTGTAATCAATTCTCCCTACGATCAGTTCAACCAAGTGTGGACAGTGGAACCCGCTTTTTATAGTCGGGAAATGAAAAAGTATACGAACAAGCTGGTGTATATTCCCTGGTTTGTAACCGACGAAATTAATCCTAAGGACGAAGAAGACGGAAAAGCCTTTTACAATATGAAATACTATGTAGAAGTGCCCGGTATTTTTCATTCCGACTTAAGCATTGTGCAGTCGGAAGGAATGAAGAAAGCCTATCTTTCCAAGATATCCAAGTTTGCGGGAACAGCAGTTAGAAAAAGGATGAGCAAGAAGATCAGCGGAGCAGGTTCCTGTCTTTTAGTAGAAAAAGAGGGACAAGGGACAAAGGAATTGGTAGAACGCTTTAGAAAGTTTTTACTAAAAGCTTAATGAGGCATGAGAATAACCGGGTCTTGCAAAGCAGATAGGATAGAAAGAATAGGGAAAAAATGATGAATAGAGAAAGAGAGTTTTTCTATGATGAAGTAAGAGAGGGGTTCTACATCCCCGGAATAATGAAAAGGGCTTGGGGCGCCGGCCTTACTATACTCTCTGAAATTGACAGAATCTGTAAAAAATATGAGATTCCTTATTATGCAGATGGTGGAACCCTCCTTGGAGCAGTCCGGGACGGGCAATTTATCCCTTGGGATGATGATATAGATATTATAATGCGCCGAAAGGATTTCAATCGCTTTGTTGAAATTGTAGCAAAGGAACTTCCCAAAGATATGAGCTTTTTTTCGATGTCGGAAAATAAAGGCCATTATGGTTTTATTTCAGGGGTCTGTAAAAACAGGATAGGATTTGAATCGGAATTACTCCGAAATTATGAGGAATTTCCATATTTTTCAACAGTAGATATCTTTATTTTAGATGACTTTCCCGAAGACCCTCAAGAGGAAGAAGACTGGAAACAGCTTATCCTTATGCTTGGAAAAATATTGATAACAATACAAAATAAAAAAGACGACAAGCAAATTTTGAAATTACTGGATAAGGCAGAGGCAGTTTTGAATTTTCATTTTGACAGAACTGGCAACCTGGAGCATCAGTTATATTTGTTGGTGGATGCTGTTTTTCAAAGTTTTAATAATGGGGGGGGAGATAAGATTGGCTGTGCTTTTTATCATTTTTTTATTTCAAATATGCTTTTTCATAAGTCTTCCTATGAAAAGAGTATAAGAGTTCCTTTTTGTAATATACAAATCCCTATTCCGGAAGGGTATGATGCAGTACTTCGAGAAGAATATGGAGATTACCATAGGATAGTAAAAGGAGGGGGGCACGATTATCCGGGATATAAAGAATCAGAGGATAACATCAAGGAAACTTTTCGAGATAAGAATTTTGATTATTACTTTAAGGAAGAGGATTTGCTTCACCCTAAAATAGAGAATTTTAGAGACATTGTGATGCACATGGAAGAAGCCCTTGCAGTCTCTCAGAAAGAGCTTTTTAAAGAGTATGAAAGAGGAGAGATTCAGGCTTGTTTACAGCGACTTTCCAAGGCACAGGTAGATGCAATTGCTTTTGGAGATGTCATTGAGCAGAAAAAGGGAGAGGGAAGCGAATCAGTTTCTGTCTTGGAAAAGTATTGTGAAGCACTATATCAGGCTTATATAGCATTGAGTGAAGTATTGCCTTTGGAAGATTTATCTATTTTATCCGCTACAGTGCATAAGGAATTAAAGCAAAAATTGAATAAACCGGGATATTACTTAAAGAAATTGCGTTCCGCTTTAGAAAAGGACTTCAAGAGACAGGTGGTATTTCTTCCGCATAGTGCAAAGCATTTTGAAAGCTTTCGCCCCTTGGTGGATGCGCTTCTACAGGCAGGAGATACGGAATGTAAGATTATTCCGATTCCCTACTATGATCGGTACGGAGACGGAAGCTTGAAAGAGATGCACTATGAAGGGGATGCCTTCCCCAAGGAATATGAAATTACAGATTATAGGAACTACAACTTTGCTGCAGAGCTCCCGGACTGTATTGTAATCAATTCTCCCTACGATCAGTTCAACCAAGTGTGGACAGTGGAACCCACTTTTTATAGTCGGGAAATGAAAAAGTATACGAACAAGCTGGTGTATATTCCCTGGTTTGTAACCGACGAAATTAATCCTAAGGACGAAGAAGACGGAAAAGCCTTTTACAATATGAAATACTATGTGGAAGTGCCCGGTATTTTTCATTCCGACTTAAGCATTGTGCAGTCGGAAGGAATGAAGAAAGCCTATCTTTCCAAGATATCCAAGTTTGCGGGAACAGCAGTTAGAAAAAAGATGAGCAAGAAGATCCGCGGAGCAGGTTCCTGTCTTTTAGGAGAAAAAGAGGGACAGGGGGTTCAGAACGTGGTGGACTGCTTTAGGAGCTTTTTATTAAAAGCATAAAATAGAGAATAATTAGAAAGAAATTTCATCTAAAAAGAGATACGGAATAAAAAGGAGAGATATGACATTCGAAAGAGCGTTTTTTTATGACGAAGTACGAGATGGCTTTTATATTTCCGGGATAATTAAGAGATTTTGGGCGTATGAACTGACCATTTTATCCGAGATTGACAGAATCTGTAAAAAATATAATATTCCGTATTATGCAGTTGGAGGAACTCTACTGGGCGCAGTTCGTGATGGTCAATTTATTGCTTGGGATGATGATATCGATATCATGATGCTACGAAAGGACTATAATCGATTTGTGCAGATTGCCCAAAAGGAACTTCCGGAAGAACTTTCCTTTAATTCTTTAGAGGTGAATAAAGACTGTGAGGAATTAGCGGCTTCAGTGGGGAAGCAAGTTGTTGGATTTGGTGCCGAATTACTTAGAAAATATCACGAATATCCTATGCAGGATCAGTGGATATTTTTATTGTAGATGAACTGGAAAAAGATTCGGAATTGGAAGAGCATAGAAGTTTAATACTGAAAAGAATATTATTCCTTATTGACGCGATTGAGAAACACGGGAAAAGCAAAGCGGTTTTGAAAGAAATAAATGAAATAGAAAAAATACTAAAGATTCAGATTGATCGAAGGACTGCATTAAAGCCACAATTACGCCGCGTAATGGACAAAAATATTTCAGGAGTTCAATGGACGAGGAGGAGACCAACTTGCTGTCATGCAGTTTTATGCATTTTTGGGAAACTGCAAATACCCTCGTTCCGCTTTTGATAAAACCAGATGGATTCCATTTTGCGGTATGCAACTTCCGATTCCGGAAGATTATGATGCAGTACTCCGTGCCGAGTATGGAGATTATCACAAGAAGGTAAAAGGGGCGGGTGGACATGGATACCCTTGCTTAAAGAAATATGAGAAAAAATTGAAAGATTTGATGAAGGGAGCATGGGATCCTGACTACCACTTTTTCTGAAGAAGATTTGGTCTCGTCCTAAAATACAGAATTTTTAGAGATATAGCAATTTCTATGGCGGAAACTTTTTAAACTTTCGCATAAACAACTTTTTGAAGAGTGTATAAAAAGAAATATTTCAACTTGTCTTTCAAGGCTTTCCCGGATGCAGGAAGAAGCAATTGCTTTTGGAACTGCGATAGAACAGAAAAAGGGAGAGGGGACAGAGTCGGTTAGAGTATTGGAAGAGTATTGTGATGCTCTTTATCAGGCTTATAATGCTTTAAGCGATTTAACGGCTCTGCAGGAAGACGGAATAAAAAAGCAAAAACAGACAGAAGAAATCTGTAGATCTACAGATATTTCTGCCAACTTGCAAAAAGAATTGGAAAAAATTGCAAATACTCTTTTGTATTATCCGGAAAAATTGCAAACTGCTTTGAAAAAAGACTTTAAAAGGCAGCTGGTCTTTCTTCCGCATACTGTGAAGCATTTTGAGAGCATACGACCTTTAGTGGACGCCCTTCTTAAGGCGGAGGATATGGAGTGCAAGATTATCCCGATACCTTATTTTGATAAATATGGAGATGGAAGCCCGAAAGAAATGCACTATGAAGGAGGGGACTTCCCGAAAGAATATAAAATTATTGATTATAGAACGTATGACTTTGCGAGTGAACTCCCGGATTGTATTGTTATAAATTCCTCTTACGATGAATTTAACCAGGTATGGTCCGTTGCGCCTTCGTTTTATAGCAAAGAGATGAAAAAGTATACGAATAAGCTTATCTATATCCCCTGGTTTGTGACAGATGAGATTGATCCCAATGCTAAGGAAGATGAGAAAGCTTTTATTAACATGGAATACTATGTAACGGTTCCGGGGCTTTTTCACTCGGATTTAACGATTGTGCAATCGGAAGGGATGAAGAAAGCCTATCTTGCAAAGATAGAGGAGTTTGCAGGGAAAGATGTCGCAAAGAAGATGGAAAAAAAGATAGCCGGAGCAGGTTCCTGTCTCCTGGGAGAGAAAGAGGGAGAGGGGATTCAGAACGTGGTGGACTGCTTTAGGCTCTTTTTAGAAAAATAAAGGAAAGAAGTATTGGCTGGTAAATCAGTTTATATAGGATGATCGAAAAGCGTAGACAGAAAATCGATTTTTGAAGATTTGAATGGAGAAATGCAGTGAGGAAAAATAAAAGAGAAAAACTTCTTTTTTTGCTGGAGAGTTATGGAGAAGCCCATAGTACGATTAGAAATATGATTATACAGGAAAAGCATAGTCAAGCGGTTTCTCTCATGGCACTTTGTCAAGAAGGAATCGATAAGATAGAGCAGGATTGCTTAAGAGAACTTGATAGAATAAAGAAAGACGAAAAGAAAGATGAAAAGGATGACTTAGAGAATCTAAGTGAATTATGCATGCATTATCAGAAGGCTCTTTTCTTATCTTCGGAATGTATATCTGGGGATGGATTTGATAATCTTAAAGATAAAGAGATAGAGGAACACTCACTTAAGGAGAGTAAAAGAGAAAAAATTAGACAGGAATCGGATAAGAAGAGGAAACTGGGAGAAGCATTTGGATTTTTGGATGAAGCGGAAAGAATATCCAAAATCATAGAGGAAATAATCAGAAATATTCCTCTTCATAGTCAGATTTTATTTTTACCCTATAAAGCCTCTATGTGGGACAGCATGGAATCTGTATATCTTGCTGCGGTGCAAGATCCGTCATGTGAAGCACTAGTCATGCCTATTACGTATTTTGAAAGAACAGAAGATTTGAGTTTTGGGGAAGCAATCAATGAAAGAGACAAATTCCCAAGTTCCATTCTGCTAGTGGAAGAAAGCTTTCCTTTTGAAGAGGAGAGACCGGATGTAATATACATTCACAATCCCTATGATGACTGGAATTACGTAAGCTCTGTTCATCCTCGCTATTATTCTGAAAATCTAAAAAAATTTACGGAGAACTTGGTTTATATTCCTTATTTTGGAACTATGGGCTTATGTACTTGGGGTGATGATATATTAAGTGCATATGGCCATATGGATTATAGGTGGTACAAAATGAAGAACATAAAAGAAGTCTCCCCGAGGCTGCACAGAAAAAGCGATAATCTTAGGGTGCCCCTAAGTTTGACAGAGTTATAGCGAGTAAGAAGAAACCGCCCGTTATGCCGAATGCATGGAAGGAATTGCTTCCGGAAGAGAATTGCTTTACTTTAATTCCGCCATAGGAGAGATGCTTGAAGATACGGAATCTTTTTCTGCAGAAGATGGAGTACATCTTTGTGCTGATGAAAGAGCATCCGCGATATTGCTTGCTCTGGCGTCCTCATCCGCTCTTGGAAAGTACATTCCTTACAATGAGAAACAAAGACTTGCCCCGCTATATCGCTCTAAAGAATAAATTTATTGCTGAAAAAATAGGCATTTATGATGACACAGCAGAAATCGATAGAGCAGTTAGTCTATCCTTTGCGTATATTGGCAGTGCAACCAGTTCTGTTGTATCCCTTTTTGCAGTAGCGGAAAAGCCGATTCTTATCTTGGATGATTCTCTGCATGACTTGAAAGCTCTTGAAGAAGATAGAGGATGCACCTTTTTAAGGAAAATCCTTTTCGAATCCGGAATCTTATCGGATCTTCACTCTTCAAAGACGAGGAAAGACAAAAAAGAAGAAAGTAAAAGACGAAAGAACGAATTAACGCAGTACATCCCGCAAAATGGAGATGTTGCAGTAGTTTATGAGGGAAGATTTTTGCTTCTTCCTCACAAAGAGGGAGATGCAATTGTTGTAGATAAATTAAAGCTCAGAGATTGGGGCCTCTCGGAGGAAGAGATAAAAGTACTTCCTGCAGATGAATATGGAGAGGCATATTTTTTCGGAGGGAAGTGGATTCTTAGTCCCAAGGCAGGAAATGATTTTATGATTTTGGAAGAGGGAAAAGGGAGAAGAAAGATCTGTCTTTCACGGGTTTCCACAAAACTAAATGCTTTTTCCGGCTCTTATCGTGTGGGAGACTATATTTTTTGTATAGCGGAGAACTATCCTTGTTCTATCCGTTTCTCACTTAAAAATTATGGAATCAAAGAAGTAACAAATGAAAGGATAAGAAAGCCACAAGAGATAAATAAAGAAGAAAAGGAGACTATACAAGAAACACAAATTATCTTTAACTTTTCTCCGGATGAATTGCTTACCGGATTTTTGCCGTGGAGGAAATTTTTATATGGATTACAGGAAACGATATTGTACACTCTCGAGGATTTTTTGGATAATAAGCCACTTTCTTTACCGTTTGACCAAGAGTTTTCTCATGGCAAAGTAAGAGAAATTACTGAAAATATAGGGGATACGGGCGAAAAGGTCTATCATTATTTTCAGGATTTAATTTTATCTTAAAGTAAATAAGTAATACCGCAAGACTTTATTCCGGTATTATCGGCATACTGATTATCTAAATATTTGACCTTGGAATTGTTCATTTACAAGAAGGAGTATAGTATGGAAATCGAAAGAGAATTTTTATGATGAGGTACAGGATGGCTTCTATATACCGGGAATCATGAAGAGAGCGTGGGGAGCCGGACTGACTATCCTGTCTGAGATTGATAGAATCTGTAATCAATATGATATTCCCTATTATGCAGATGGAGGCACTCTTCTGGGGGCAGTTCGAAATGGGAAGTTTATTCCTTGGGACGATGATATCGATATTATGATGCTCCGTAAAGATTACAATAAATTTAAAGATATTTTAAAGGATGAACTTGCAAAAGAATTATCTTTATGTAGCTTAGAAACACAGGACCATCATTATAGTTTTTTTACAACGCTATCAACACATGATGTGGATGTTCATTCGGGATTACTTCGAAAGTTCCAGGAATACCCGTTTATTGCATCAGTGGATGTTTTTGTTATAGATGAACTTTCCAAGGAGCCGGAGGAGGAAGAAAGAAGAAAAAGAGTGTTGATGGGATTTCTTGCCATTTTAAACAGGTTAAAGAAAAATCCCGAAAAAAATGAAATGTTTCAAGAAGAACTTAAAAAGTTGGAAAATCTAATTTCTGTACATTTTGACAGGGATTTGCCTTTAGGAAGACAATTATATAAAGAGATTGAGAGGGAATTGATTCAATACAATGGAAAAGGTAGCGAAAGACTTGCCTGTATCCCTTGGTATATGCTTCATGAAAACTGTTCGTATCCCAAAACGGCTTTTGAAAAAAGGAAAAGAATCCCTTTCTATACTGCATCTCTTCCTGTCCCGGAAGACTATGATGCAGTACTTCGTGCAGAATACGGAGATTATCATAGAAAGGTTAGAGCAGGAGGAGGGCATAACTATCCCTGTTTTAAGAAATTTAATACTATGCTTCAAAAACATTTTAAAGACAGATGGATGCCGGAGTATTCTTTTTCAAAAGAAGACTTACGAAGACCGGAGATTCAAAACTTCAGAGACTTGGCCATGCTTACAGTAGAGTCTTTTTGTTCTGCACAAAAAGAACTCATGAAAGCCATAGAGAATAGAGAGTTCCCAAGATGTCTTTCAAAACTTGCTACGATGCAGGAAGAAGCCATTACCTTCGGCAATGCCATAGAGCAGAAAAAAGGGGAAGGCACGAAGTCGGTTTCTGTGATAGAAGAGTATTGCGAAGCCTTATTCGAGCTTTATCAGAGTATATCTGAGCAGGGTGCGAGAGGTGATTTTTCGAAAGTTTCAGTTCTTTTTGGGTGAGGGAGCACTTCAAAAGAGATGGAAAAACTAATTCTAACTTCTCTTGAGAATTTACGAGTTGCAGTGCAGAAAGACTTTAAAAAGCAAGTTATCTTTCTTCCGCATAGTGCAAAAGCACTTTGAAAAGTCTTCGCCCTTTGGTAGATGCTATGTTAGAGGAGGAAGAGTTAGAGTGTAAGATTATTCCGATTCCCTATTATGACAAAATGTGGAGATGGAAGACTGAAAGAAATACACTACGAAGGAGAGGATTTTTCCGAAGGAATATGAAAATTGTGAGATTATAACTGCTATGATTTTTCAGTAGAACTTCCGGATTGTATTGTGATTAATTCTCCTTATGATGAATTTAATCCGGTGTGGACAGTGGATTCAGCATTTTATAGTAGTGAGCTTAAAAAAATATACCAATAAGCTGGTATACATACCCTGGTTTATCACGGATGAAATCGATCCAAAAAAGAGTGAAGAGGACGGAAAAAGCCTTTACAAATATGGAGTACTATGTAACGGTGCCCGGACTGTTTCATTCGGATTTAACGATTGTGCAATCGGAGGGAATGAAGAAAGCCTATCTTGCAAAGATAGAGGAGTTTGCAGGAAAAGATATTAAAAAGAAAATGGAAAAGAAGATATCGGGAGCGGGTTCCTGTCTCTTGAGAGAAAAAGAAGGGCAGGGAATTAAGGAAGTGATAAAAGAATTTAAGAATTTTTTATAATAAATATCATAAATTATATTTTCCATCCGAGAGCTTTGCGGTAGAATAGATTGGAATTTTTTTATTTTATCGGCTTATCTTTATAGTTGCTCTTGAAAGAGGTCTATAAGGGGAGAGGGAAAAGGCCTTAAAGGAGAATATTGTAGTTATGAGAAAAGAATTGATAGAAGCGCAGATTGTCCTCGGAAGGACGATGTAAAAAGAGAGCTGAAGGATTCGATTCGTCGTAATGCATGGAAGAGAATCTTTCTCGTTGCGGGAAATTCTTTTTAAACTTCCTATAGGAAGAGACTTTGCAGAGATTGAAGAAGAAATGGGAATCACAGTGGAGAAGTTTTCCGGCTTTTCCGTGAATCCCAAGTTGGAAGAAGCGATAGAAGGCAGTAGAGCATTCAAGGCTTTTTCCGGAGATGTTAATGTGCGGTAGGCGGCGGTTCCGCCATGGATACGGGAAAGTGCATCAAACTGTTTTTCTGCCGTACCCGAGGAAAAAAACTCTTCCAAGTTCCATGGCGGGATAACGGGGTACCCTTTGTGGCTATCCCCACTACAGCGGGCTCCGGTTCGGAAAAAGTACACCGTACGCAGTAATGTATAGAAATGGAGAGAAGTTTTCGATAGAAGATGAAAGTATTTATCCGCTGATCCGTGTAGAAGATGCAAGAAGTCTTGCCTATTTGCCGCTTTATCAGAAAAAGGTTTGCCTTATGGATGCGTTAAGTCATGCCATGGAGGCCATCTGGTGTAAGAATAGTGTTGGAGACAGCCTGTACTATGGAAAGGAAGCGATTGAAACGATTTTGGATTTCTATCAGGCTTACTTTGATAATCAGAGCGATGCACTGCAGAAAATAGCCTATGCTGCAAATCAGGCAGGAAAGGCGATTGCCATTACCAAAACTACCGGAGGACACGCACTTTCCTATAAGCTCGGAACACTATTCGGGCTTCCGCACGGGCTTGCAACGAGTCTTGTTAATAAAGAGCTTTATCCCTTACTGACAAGAAATAAAGAGAAGATGGAAGACTTGGAGAGCCTTCGCTTTCTTGCCCATTGCTTTGGCGGGAACAAGCCGGAAGAGGGGGTGGAGCGCTACTTGGAATTTCTGGAAGAAATGGAGCTTATTCCCAAAGAGAGGCGATTCTATCTGGAGAGGATGGATTTGCAAGACAGTTCTTCTGAG
Source organism: uncultured Oribacterium sp. (assembly GCA_916439225.1). GTDB lineage: Bacteria > Bacillota > Clostridia > Lachnospirales > Lachnospiraceae > Oribacterium. The sequence goes on from CAKAHF010000002.1 coordinate 849,284, forward strand.
AAAGAGCAAGACTTTTGGAAAGAGACGCTGGAGACTTTAACGAAGTCGGTCAATGTGGAAAGACTGCAAAATCATCCCATGCCTCTTAGCGAAGAGGAAATCAGCGGAGTCTATCGTTCCATACTGCTGTTAGAAGAATAAGAAATTATATTGGATTTTGAAAATTAAAAAGTAAGCTTTTTATACGGTATAGGTCTGAAAGAGGGAAAATCTGTGTTCGCATCCCCATTTCAGGCCTATATTTTGTTAAAGGCATCATTCATTTTTAATAGCCTCTTTTATGAAAAATAATTAAATATACGGATGACTTTGAAATTGTATTTATATTTATTAAGAATCTTGTCGAAACGACTACTGTAGAGTGAAGTGAAGATAGAAAACATTATAAATAAAAAGAAAAACATATTAAATTTTAATTTTTCTATTGACACGCTTCTAGGATGTGCTATAATCCGAATTGTAAGTAAATTAGAAATCCTGCTAGCCGAGGAGATAGCAAGGAAAGCACAACTTACCAGCAGATTCTGACCGGATCTGTTTGAGCAAAACTGGGAAACCGGTGACGCAAAAGCTATAGGGCCTGTAACATGGCAGCCAGTTGCGATCTTCCAGTATGAAGATGTTAATTTAAACAAATTTTGCATGTGAAGATTACGGTTAGCTGGCAATCAGGAAGGATCCTGAGTGTCGGTTTTTATACTCGAAAAGGAGCAATTCTTTTCAAAAACTATATGGTTTTTAACCATGGCAAACCTGGGAAACCGGTGACGCAAAGCTATAGGGACTGTAAAATGTCAGCCAGCTGCAATCATGGGAACCCCCGACCGGGCGAGATGATTCTGCTTCCTGACTCCCTCTCGAAAGAAGGAGTTATCACATGAAGAAACTAGTAATAAGATTATTTATACTTACAGCCATTTTTACCGCATTCTTTGCAATTACAGCTTATGCTGCAAAGGGAAATGCGCAGGACGCATTTACAAAAGTAAACGAAATTAGAGTAGCAAACGGATTAAGCCCGCTTACATGGAACGGACAGATTGAGAGTGCTGCGAAAGTTCGCGCAAACGAAATCGTTAGCAGCTTTTCTCACACAAGACCGGATGGAAGTTCTTGGTATACGGCAGATGCAAGCGTTCTTTACGGAGAAAACCTTGCACAGTATTATGACAGTGCCGATGAAGTAGTAGCTGCTTGGATGAACTCTCCATCCCATAAGGCCAATATTTTAAAGCCGGAATTCAAGAGCGGTGCAATTGTCGCTGTTGAAGTTGACGGAGAAGTATATTGGGCTGAGGAATTTGGGATTTAAGCAGAAGGCTATGCTTTTTATAGAGTAAAAAGTGAAATGCAGAGTTTGCTAAAACATAAAAAATAGTAGAAAAAGTGTGAATAAATGAACGGGAAGGAAGGGTTGCCGACAAATCATCGGTAGCCTTTCTGTGCGTTTAGAGATAAAATCCTCTAATCCTCTCTCTCCTCTAATTCATAGTAAAGTAAAGAAAGACATGGGGGACGACTATGGAAGAAAAAGAGAGCCTAAACAGTACTTTTATTGTCGAGGTAAAATGCATGGAAAATGATACCTGGCAGGGGAAGATTACTTGGGCAGAGAAAAATCGCGGACAGTATTTTCGAAGTGCTTTGGAACTTTTAAAGCTCATGGATAGAGCTTTGACGGAAGAAGAGTTCCATCTCGAGGAAGAAGAGGAAGAATAGCCTGATATGGACAAGCAATTAGACAGCCTTTATGCCATTGATTTACTGGGGATTTTAATCAGTGGTAGAGAAGAGGGGGACTTTCAGGGAGAGTTGGTACAACAATACTCCAAGGATAGAGTCCCTTTTTATGGAACCTTGGATTTAATCAAAAAAATGGAATCCTTTTATGATGAGTGGGATTATCCGGAAGCTTCTTCCAGAGAGGAGCTTTAGAGAAAAAAACACAGCTACCCTGACAGAAGGGGAAAGAAGCGTTTGGTGGAAGAAGCGGGTGATTTAGAAAAGTTTCCCTATAGTTGAGGCGCGGGCAGCAAAGGGAGCTTTTTTGTACATACCAAGTTCAGGCAAAGAACCAGCTGGCAGGGAGATGTATATCATGGGGAATCGGGGGATGCCTATTCCTTTTCCAGCGTGCTTCATCTCTTTCGGATTATGGAAAGGGAATGTGCACGGTGAAAAAGACTGATATTCCTGCTTCTTTTTCTTTTGCTCATTTCTTGCGGGGAAAAAGCCCAGTGGAAAGATACGGGGAAGAGAAATTCGTTTAGCCTACGATAAGGATAATTACCCATTTACGGCGGAGGATACTGAGGGAAATCCCGTTGGCTTTGAAATTGAGCTAATGAACAGGATTGCAGAAACAGAGGGGTTTAGCGTAAAGTTTCTTCCCAAAAATCAATCGACTCTGGCACCTTCTGTCATCACCGGTACTTCTGATATGGCAATGGGAGGATTACTTAAAGAGGAAGAGGAGGAGCGAATTCGTTTTTCCGAATCCTATGGAGAAGTGGAACTGGGACTTCTTCTCTCTCCTTATATTGGCGGAGAGAAAACAGAAGACCTTGAAGAACTGTATAGCAGGCTTCGAGGAAAAACCATTCTAGTAAAAGAAGGTAGCCTTGCGGCAAAGTACTTGGAGACACAAAGAGAAGAAAAGGGATATTTTCTCAAGGTGGTGCAGAGCAATGAAGATTTCCTTAAAAAGGCAGGAGAAGGAGAAGCGGAAGCAATAGCGGATACGCTTCCCGTTCTAAGAGATCTGGTAAAGAATATTGTATTTCCCGCTGAAGAAAAGTGGAAAGGAAAGTTGGAACGGAGAAAGGAATATCAGAAAGGAAGTAGAAAAGATAAGAGGAAGAAATTAAAGAGAGTCAAAGGCCGGGGGCGGAAACCGAGATAGCTATTTATTCTATCAGAAAGAAGGAGGAACTTTGCTTTTATAGTCAGCAAAGGGCAGAATGGAGAGATTCTTCGAGCATTTGATCGCGGATTTCGAAAAACTAAAGGAAGAGGAGAATACGATGCGCTTTGTGAACGCTATGGCTTCTCCTTTTCGAAAACAGAATAGGCAAAGAGATTTTTTAAAAAGAGGAGTTATATCTCCTCTTTTTGACAGATAAATCTTGTAGACCTCGTACAACGGTAATGATTAAGGGGGAGAGAAAATATTTTATCCTACCTTTCTTGTCCGTCCAGACAGAATACTTCGGACATTTATCCAATTATTTCAGGTAGGATGCCACTATATCGGAGGGAACCGAATTGAATAGCAATCAGAATCCGCTTCTTCCGAAGTGGATAGAAAAAAGAAATCAATTGAAAGAGGGGGATTATGATTCCCTCAGTAAAACCATAAAAAATCAGTTGTTCCGGGAGCTTGCAACAGAGTTCATGGAAGAGGGACAGCTTCTTTGTTATTTTAATATTGTAGACTTTAAACTGTATAATGATCGATTCGGTTTTGAAGCCGGAGACACTTTACTGGTGGAGTTGGCAAATATACTTAAGAATGCGTTTCCCAATGCCCTAATCACCCGTATGTTTGCAGATCAGTTTGCAATGCTGATTGAAGAAAAAGACTGTGTTGATACACTCGTTCAGGCGCATGAGGATTTTTTAAATCTGGAAATTCCAATGGCACTGGATTTTAAGGTGGGCATATACAGCATTCCTGCAAAGAAAAATATAATCAATGCTTGTGACAGGGCCAAAACAGCCTGTGATTGTATAAAAAAGGAGAGAGAGGTTTTTTATCGCTTCTATGACGAAGAGTTGAGTCAGCTCCTTTTGCAACATCGTTTTATTGTAGATCATATTGAAAGAGCGATTGAGAATGGAGATATTTACATATATTACCAACCGCTTATTCGTGCACTTTCAAAAAGAAGTATGTGGACTGGAGGCCTTAGTTCGGTGGATTGACCCGCAATTTGGTTGTTCATTTCTCCGGCGGAATTCATTTCCGGTTTTAGAGGAATATCATCTAATTCACCTCTTGGATGTCCATGTTATTTCTCTGATTTGTCAGGAGTTTGCGGCAATGCGAGGAGAGGGGAGGAAATGATTCCGGTATCCTCTGAATCTTTCCAGAATGGATTTTGAACTTTGTGATATTTTCGGCGAATTGGAGAAAACTGGTGGAAAAAGTATCAGGTACCAAGAGAGCTGTTAACTCTGGAAATCACAGAGTCGGTGCTGAGTAAGAGTCCGGCACTGATCAGCAGTAGAATCAAGCGCTTCCATGAAGCCGGTTATAAGGTATGGATGGATGATTTCGGATCGGGCTACAGTTCGTTGAATGTATTAAAGGATTTTGACTTTGACTGATTAAGATAGATATGATGCTTCTGCAGGATTCCAATGAGAAGTCAAGAAAAATCATCAGTTCTATCGTGGATATGGCTAAGAAAATCGGGATCCGAACTTTAGCAGAGGGGGTAGAAACGGAGGAACAGCTTGATTTTCTTCGGGAAATCGGATGTGAGAAGTTGCAAGGCTATTATATAGGACGCCCTGGACCTTATCAAAACAGCATTCTGCATTGTAAAGAAAACGGGTTCCGCTTTGAATCACCGGGAAAAAGGCAGTATAACGATGACTTGGGATATATCAATCTTCTGAGTAACGGCTGTCTTCCGCCTTCCGCTCTGGAAGAAAAGGAAGATATCGCACTCGGGGATTCCACTTTCTATAGTAGAAATGCTTGGAGACAGAATCGAGTTTTCTATGTGAAATCAATCTTTTCAGACGGGAGCTTGCAATCGCAGACGGCTTAGAGTGTGCAAGAGACGGAGAGACTGATAAACGACAAAAAATGCGGTACTAGTATAAACAGATTCGTTCCTTTCTATCCGCTCTTTCGGAGGGAAGAGGCAGTGATATGGATACGATAGAGGGAGACTCCCTCTGTTCGATTTCATGGAAAGGAAATCAGTCACATACCGGGAAGAAATGCCTATTTGTTGAATATCCAAGTTTATCGGGGTGATTTTCTAAAGCTGAAGCAGAAGAAGATGATGGACAAAGTAAAGGATTTTATACAACGGCTATGAGCTGGTGCTTCTATGGAATCCCAGTCTTGGACAGAATGAATTGCTCTATGAAAAAAAGTCGAGGAAGTCTTGCTCCGGGAGACAGGGATTTCTTGACGGAATATGCAAAAAACACATTTTCCAAATCGGAAGAAAAGCGTTTCTTTCAATTTCTGAGGAAGAACAATGTGATAAGGGACAAGGAAACGGTGAAGGAGGAAGCCTTTTTCGGAAGAGACCGGGAAGGAAAGAAAAGAATATTTCTTGTGAGCCTCAAAGCCTTCTGCATTGGAGAATGGGACTAAAGTTCTACTTAGCGTAAGAAGAGTTTGGAATCCGGGAACTGCCAAGCTTGTTGCGGGAGGACTGGGGAATAAGGATCCAATCAGGATGGATGCTTAGGATAAAAAAGATATGTATGTGTCCGGCGCAAAAAACGAAAGGAAATGTTCTGAAAAACTTAATAAATAAAATTAAACAAATTATTTAGATAATGAATCATAAAATAACAAAATATATAGATATTTTTACGTAGAAATTATAGGAGAAAAAGACCAAAGATTTAAAAACTTGAAAGAAAATTCAAAAAATTATTAGAGAAAACGATGAAGGCGATAAAATGTACTTTTGTAAAAGAATATTTATATTTGCTAGATACCTCATACACACTTAAAAAGCTTAAAATTGTTCGCTCAGAACTTTTTGAATTTTTGAAGACGGCATCGTAGAAAAAGTTGAGCAAAATACTTAAAATTGTTCGCTCAGAACTTTTTGAATGAAGAATCGACATCGTGAGAAAAAGTTGAGCAAAAAGTCTTTGTGTCCTGAAGGAGGAACAACATGGACCATACAGAATTCATTGTCCCTATGACTTCGTGGAAATTAGGGAATGTTTTTGCAAATCAAGGGATAGGAAGCGGAAGTTCCGAATCTCGTGCGGCGCATACCAATCTTTTTAAAGATGTCTTTGTGTCCGCTATCAATAATGTGAAAACAACGCAGTTGGACGTGGAAAAACAAACAATATCTTTTTGGCGACAGGTCAGCTTTCCGATGCCCACAGTCTTCCTATTGCGGAGGCCAAGGCACAAATCAGCTTGGACTTCACTTGTATCGTTACGGAACTAAAGCATTGGACAGCTATAACGAGTTGATGAAGATGAACATGTAAGGAATAGGGAGCTAGCAGGTGCAAAAACTCAAGGAAATGTGGCAGAAGCTGTCACTAAAATCGAAAAAACTCTTGGGCATCATTGCTGCGGCTACAGCTTTAGTCATTGCAGTGGCGGTTTTTCTGATTGCCAGAGGTCAAAAAACAGAATATCAAACCCTTTTCAGCTCACTGAGTCAAAGTGAGGCACAACAGGTGGTATCCCTTTGCAGGAACAGAAATGTACCTTACCTTTATGACGGGAAGAGCGGCTCTCTAAGGTTCCGGAAAAATTCGGTGGATACTTTAAGAGCACAGCTTATCAAAGGGATATCCGAAATCAGGATTTACCTACAATATGATATAGGAAACTCGGTTTGATGACGACAGAATCGGATAAGAAACAGTATACTCTATATGATTTGCAGGATAGGTTAGGTGCTACAGCACGACTTTTTGAAGGCGCATGGATGCCAAAGTTACGATTGCGGAAGCGCACGGAGCAAAAATTATGCCATAGAAACGGACAATCCGATAGATGCCAGTTACCAGCGTAGTGGTAACGATGGAAGACGGAGAGAAGCTGGGAGAGAAGAATGCAGCAGCCATTAAGAATTTGGTTGCACGATCTGGTAAAAGGGATGAATTTCACCAAGGTTTGCTCTTGACGCAGGCACTATGGAAGAAATAAAAACGGAGGAAGATGGTGACGGAGCATCCGGAACCGGCATGGCGAACCTGACAGCCACCGTGGAAGATAATATTGCGACGAGATATTAAGAGGGTACTCGCTAAAATTTACGGCATGGAGAATCTGGCGGTTTCCGTAAAAGGGTACACTGAACATGGCGAAGCTCATTCAGGAAAAATACCCAGTATTCCGTTCCGGGAAAGATTGAAGCCACCGATAAAATCCCGGTCTTCTTCATAATGAAGAGGTAGCAGGTGAAAATGCCGGAAGCTTTGGTGAAAATGCAGCAGGAGTAGCCGGTACAGACTCCAATGCGGATACCCCCGCCACAGTTCAAAAACGGAACAAATAGTGCAGACAGCTATGCCAATTCCAGTGCGGCAAGAGAATGGCTCTACAATGTTCTGAAGGAGCAGAAAGAAATCTCCCGGTGTGGAAAATACAACCGTAGCCGTTGTTATTAAAACGGATGATCTAAGTATTCCGGAAAGAGAACTGGTAAACCTTGTGGCAGATGCGGCGGTATTGAAAGAGACGACGCGAGACGAAGATTACCATTTTGCGCTCTATTAGTAAAAAGGATGAGGAACAGGTAGAAGAAGCTCCTGTAGAGCAGAAGAGCGTACTCAGTCGTTTCCCGCTTTGGGCATTGATTGGTGCAGGTATTTCAGCATTCTTACTTCTTATCATTATTCTTCTCATCTTGAGAGCGAAGAAGCAGAAGAAGTTGAAGAAACTTATGGAAGAAGAGATGGAAAATCAATCGGCACTTAGTGTAAAGCCGAGTGATGAAATTGAACCAATAGATGAACCGGATGAATAGGAACTTGCAGCGCAGAGGCAAGATGGTTCATGGTATGAAACTAAAGAAGAGTATTGGCGAGTTTGCTCGATCAAAACCCACAGGTTGTAGCAAAACTTATTCAAAGTTGGATGAGAGAAGAGGAGCAGAACCTTGGCAAAAACAGCGCAAAGTACAAGAAAATAAAGTAAATACAAATACCGTAAGTGCAGAGAAAGTAGAACCTCATCATGAGTTAAACGGAAAGCAAAGAGCGGCTTTGGTTGTGGTTTCTTTAGGAGCGGATCATGCTTCCCAAATTTATAAATATCTGGGAGAACATGATGTGGAAGAACTTCACCTTTGAAGTGGCAAAGCTGGGGAGAACCAACAATTCCATGGTGGAAGACACTTTGGAGCAGTTTTATCGTCTTTGTGTAACCCATAAGATGATGACGGATGGCGGTATGGAATATGCCAGAGCCGTATTGGAGAAAGCTTTTGGTGCGACAGCCGCAGAAGTCTTTACTGGACCGTGTTTTCTCATGCCACGCATCCAGACCTTTCAACTTTTTCTCGAAAGGGATCCGAAGGCCTTACTTTCTCTTTTTGCAGAATGAAAGACCGCAAGTTATTGCTCTTATCCTTTCTTCATATGGATGCGGAGCAGGCTGCACAGATTCTGAAACCCTTACAGAATCAAAGCGTATTCCTACTGTGGTGGCTATGGCAAAGATGGACCGTGTATCCCCTGAGGCCATTGCCATTGTGGAAGAGGAGATGAAGAGAAAGTTTGATACCATCATCACAAGTGAAGACAATATGAATCTTGGCGGTATTGATTTCGTTGCGGATGTGATGAATCACGTTGATCGCAGCAATGAGAAGAAGATTTTTGATGAATTGGATGTAACCGACCCCGATCTTTCTACAGATATTAAGGATAAGATGTTCGTATTCGAGGATATCCTCACCATGGATGATCGTTCCGTTCAGCGCTTCATCAGAGAATGCGAGTCAAGGATATTGTCTTTGCTTTGAAGACGGCGAACGAGGAAATGAAGCAGATTTTCTTCCACAATATGTCCAAGCGTATGGCAGAGACGGTTCAATCCGATATGGAAGTATCCAGAAATGTCCGCTTAAAGGATGTAGAAGAGGCACAGCAGCGTATAGTAAATCTTATTAGGCTGCTGGAAGAAAAGGGTGAAGTCATCATCAATAAGGGAGGCGATGAAGACAATGTCCTCGTCTAGGAATATTATTAAATCCAGATTAAATAAGGAACTTTCCAGCTATGTCTCTCTTCTGGAAGCCGAATCCGCAGTGGCTTTAGCGGATGTCGAAAATGCGGTAGAGGAGGAAGGGGCAGAAGGAAAGCTTGGGGATGGTCCTTCCGGAAAAAGAGGAGGATCCTTACCACGAGACTTTGCTTCATCTGGCATTGGAAAAGCACAGCACATCATAGATGCCGCTGAAAAGGAGGCCGAAGAAACCCGTTCCAGAGCCAGAGAAGAAGGCAGAGAAGAAGGGTATCAGGAAGGTTTTTCCGTAGGAAAAAAAGAGGCGGAAGAAAGGATACTGGCAGAACATGCGGAAGAGCTGGAATCCTTTCGGCAGGACTTAAACCGAACCCTACGTACAGTGGAAGATGCCAAGACGGAAAGACTCTACCGCTATATGGATGAGTTAAAAGGATGTAGCCATAGCCGTTGCGGAAAAGATAATTCATGTCAGCCTTCGCTCCTCCGGGGAAGTGATTCGGAGGATGATCTTGAAGGAAGCGGAAAGAATCAAGAAAACCACTTGGTTAAAGATGCATATCGATAGACTGGATTATGAAATGTTGATAGCAACGGATTCCGATATTGCATCGGAACTTGCTCAGGTTTCCGATAACATCAAGTTTGTCATCGTGGAAAAAGAAGAACCGGGAACACTCATCATGGAGACGCAAGAAGAAATCGTAGATGCAGGTATAGCGACCCAAATGGAAAAACCTGCGAAAGATTGGGACACTTGGATACCCAAGAGGTGAGTAATCAATGTATGAAAATATTCTCTCCACCATTAAAAAGATGGATACAGTCGAGAATATCGGAAAAATTGAAAATATCGTAGGGATGTCTATGGAAGCTTCCGGTACGGGAAAGTCCAGTATCGGGGATATCTGCATGATTTACAGCGATGAGACGGAAACGCAGGTTGCGGCCGAAGTCGTAGGATTTAAAGGAGATCATGTACAGCTGATGACGTATAAAAGCTCTGTGGGCATCACCTCCGGTGCCTTTGTGCGGAATACTCGGCGAAGGCTGCGGATTCCGGTAGGCGATTTTTAAAAGGAAGAATCGTCGATGCACAGGGATGCCGATAGATGGAGGAGCACCCTTTCCGGAAAGTGAGTACTATACGGTGAACAATACGTATATGAATCCTTTGGACAGACCTCCGATAAGAGAGACTTCAGTTTGGAATCAAGGCGATTGATGGACTGAATACTATAGGAAAGGGTCAACGTATCGGAATCTTTTCCGGTTCAGGTGTGGGTAAATCACTCTGATGGGAATGATTGCCAGAAACGTAAAGGCAGATATCAATGTCATTGCACTGGTAGGAGAGCGTGGACGAGAAATCCTGGAGTTTGTGGAAAAAAAGATCTCGGAGAAGAGGGAATGAAGCGCACCATTTTTGGTTGTGGCAACTTCTGATCAGCCCGCAATGCTTCTGTGTGAAGGCGCCCTTGGTTGCAACCACGATTGCGGAGTATTTCGGGATAAAGGCATGGATGTGCTTCTTATGATGGACTCTAACCCGTTTTGCCATGGCACAAAGAGAAATCGGACTTGCCACCGGAGAACCACCTATTGCAAGAGGATATACTCCTTCCATCTACGCGGAATTTCCGAGACTTTTTGGAAAGAGCGGGAGCCTTTTAGAAAAAGGTTCCATTACCGGGGTTTATACGGTGCTTGTCGAAGGAGACGATACCAATGAACCCATCGCGGATACAGTCCGCGGAATTTTTGGACGGTCATATCGTACTATCGCGTCAACTTGCGGCTGAAAATCATTACCCAGCGATAGATATCGGTATGAGCATCTCCCGTCTTATGACGGAACTTGTCTCCGAAGAGCATAAAAAATATGCCGCAAGAATCAGAAACGTTCTTGGCTTATATCAAAAAAATGCGGACCTCATTGCCATCGGTGCATATAAAAAAGGCTCTGATCCTAAACTCGATGATGTGATAGACAGATACCCTGCTATTAACGAATTTCTCACACAAAATATAGATGAATCATTTTCCTATGAAGAAACAGTAATAAAAATGGAAGAAATAACCGATATTCCTTAAGATACAGGATATTCCAAAAATAGAAAGGACAGGGCAGCAATGAAAAAGTTTTGCTACAGTCTCGAATCAGTCTACCGGTTTAAGCAGAATGTTTTAGACAAGAAGAAGGAAGAACTTGCGCTAAAAGAACAGGATGTTCAGAAGCAAAAAAGACTCTTGGAGGAACTCAACAACGAGTTGCACTACTATGAAGGCGAGTTTGAGCGAATCAAGAAAGAGGGTTGTTCCATCGAAAACATGATGATTTATGTGCGTGGACTGGAAAGAATGGAAAAACGCATAAAAAGAAGAGAACGAGCTTACTCGTCTTATGGTTATCGCGGAAGAAAAGAAAAAGAAGTGATTAAGGCCCGTATGGATACCAACACCTTTGAGAAATTAAAGGAAAAAAGGCTGGAAGAATACCGCGTACTGGGACGTAAAGCGGAGGAGTCCTTCATTGAAGAATTTGTTACGCATGCAATGAAGGCGTAGAAGTAGCACAGGAGACAATATGGCGGAAATAATGATGTTGAAAAACAGCATAAGCACAATTCAACAGAATCCGGGTCTTTCCTTGGGTAAAGAAGCTATAAAAAGCAAGAGACGGAGACGTCGGAGATCTTGCCCTGACTTTTCGGGAACTTCCTACGTGCTTCGAAAGAAGAGAGCGGAAGAGAAGATGCAACAGCAAAGACGACAAAGAAAAGATTTTGAAGGGCAGCCAAGGGAAGAAAAAGGAAGTAACAGTAAAAGACAGCGGATGCAAAGAAGGCGGAGAAAAAGACGGAAGACAAAGAACTGCTTTCGGAGAAGAGCAAGAAGAAAACCTTGTTGTGAGAACAACTTTCTGATTCAAAGAGATCAGCTGAAGGTGGAGCTGAAAACTAAACTTGAGGAAGCGAATAATCTAAGCGAGTCCGTAGAGGCAGTGGAAGAGAGTATTCGAACGGTTCCCGGTATAGAGGAAAGCTTTAAGGAAGAAGGTGTAGAAAAAGGCAGCCTCTTCCGAGAAAAAAATTCTTCCGGGAAATCTCTGCTTCCCATAGAGGGAGAATACGGGAAGCAAAGAGCGTAGAGACTCCAAAGGCAGATTCGAAACAAAGCTTGCTCCCCAAAATGAAAAAGCAGAAACAGCAGAGGCAAAAGAGGAGAAGAAGGAAGTCGAATTCTAAAAGATCGAGTTGCCCGTCCGGATTTAAAAAAAGGAAGATTTACAATCTACCGGAGAACTTAGAGCGGAAAAAAACCGTTTAAAACGGAAGGAATCCCTTTACAGGCTTGGAAAAAAACGGAAAATCTTCATCTTGTTACAAAAAGAAGAGTCCGTACCAAAGGATGTAGCAGAGCTTTAGCAGAAAAAAATGGGAGCTCCATAAGGGAGAACTCAAGATTGAACTCGAGCCGAGAACCTTGGGGCAGATTACCGTAAAGGTTAACTTTATAGGTGGAAAAGCCAATGTCGTGATTTTTTTGCAGAAAACCCCAAGACTCTGCATCTCCTACAAAACAGGTGCAGGCGATATGGCGAGAATTTTTGGAAGAAAAACCGGAGAAGTCACAGAAGTCATCGTTCATGAAGAGAACAAGGGCGAACAGTTCTTTAGGGATAATGATTCCAACAGTAAAGATAACAGAAATGAAGCAGAACGTAGATTAAGGGAAGCAGAGGAAGAGAAGAATAAAGGGTAATACTGAGGAATTTCTTCATAGAATGAGACTCGGTCTTACAGAGTAAGGAGAAGAATATGGGTATTTCAAATGTATCTTCGGCGACGAACCCCTATGAGACGGGTACCTATTCAGCGAAGTCCAATGAAAAATACATTGACAATTGAAAGCTATTTTTAAGCTTTTTGTCCGCACAGCTAGCCCATCAGGATATGACCAATCCCATGGACAATAGTGAAATGATGGCGCAGATGACACAGATAGCCATGGTGCAGAGCTTGGGAACGATGACTAGCAATATGAAAGAAGAGATGCTCTTGACCAAGACGACCTATCTGGCAGGACTTATCGGAAAAAGAAGTGACGGTTAAGGTTCCGGAGGATCAGCTTACAGCTTCTCACAGTACAGTGAAAGAGAAGAATGGCATTATCGTTTTCCGTAAACTTAAGCGGTAAAGGAGCCAACGTTCCGGATAAAAGATGATGCTACAGAATATCCCTTAAACAGTTTGATACAGCTTAGACAGGCAGGAACCGGTACTGCTTCACCAAGTACCCTTCCTGCCGGCCCCTCCTGAGGAGGCCCAGCAAGCCAGGACCGGCAGGTCATTAAAATTTATTTTTTTCTATTATAGAAAAGAGGAAAATGGTCGATAGTCAAACGTAAACTTATACAATTTACAGTACCTCTTTTTAGAGAAATTTCAGATCTCGGAAAGGACGATGTTAAGAGCAATGGATTCTGCTGTAGCAGGTTTAAGGGCGCATCAAAACAAATTGGATGTAATTGGTAACAATATTGCCAATGTCAATACCTTTGGATTTAAGGCTCAGGCTTATAGCTTTAAGGATGCCATGTATCAGACCTCCAGAACTTCTTCAGGAGGAAAGACGGATACAAACGGAAATGGAATCATCGGAGGTTCCAACCCGGCCCAATATGGTTATGGTTCTCTTACGGGTTCCATCGCAACGGATTTTTACGTCAGTACGCCAACCTATGTAGGAGGCTTTAATGCAGCGGTAAACGGAGCCGGATTTTTATATCACGAGTTCTTCCAACAAGAAGGTGGTATTGGATCCTACAGAATGTCAAGGCTACTACGGCTACGATGAAAAAAAATAACTTCGCTTATACCAGAGTGGGACAGTTTTCTGTAGATGCAAACGGTTACATTGTGGATGCAAACCATAATTTCGTTTACGGCTTCCAGCCGGATTCTTTGACAGAGCCCACGAAATATGGTGATGACGGAAAAGGATTTGGTTCCTTTGAGAGCGCCGGAATTAAGAGCAGACGGAACGGTGAGACCTTACCACACCTTCCTTTGCAAATCATGCAGTACAGATGAAATCAATAGAAATCGGTGAGGACGGTATTATTAAGGGTATTATCGATCTTAAAAACTTTGGGACCACCCCACAGGTTACCGCCACATCCATCGTATTAGGTAAGGTGGGTGTCGCTACTTTCAAAACCAGGAAGGTTTAAGCAAGGCAGGGAACAATACCTTTAACGCAGGAGTAGGGAGATAATACAGGTTATATTTCCGCAACAATGCCCGGAGAAGGTTCCACCCCTACATTGATGGCAGGTTATCTTGAGGCATCCAATGTAGACCTTGCAAAAAGAGTTCTCGGATATGATTACGGCGCAGAGAGGTTTTTCAGGCCAATTCCAAGATTATTACCGTATCCGATGAGGTATTACAGGATCTTGTCAACATGAAGCGTTAAGGGATGAAGCTTCTATATTCAATACAATACTTATCTGCGGTTTATCCTTAGGGATGAACTGTAGATAAGCATTACCGATTAGGTTGAAGAGAGGAAGGAATCATGATTCGCCTAACAAAGCTAAATGGAGAAGAAATCTTTTTAAATTATTTTCAGGTTTTATACATTCGACGAATACCGGAGACGAAAATCAAGCTTGCTAATGGAGACTTTTATCTCGTAAAAGGATAGTGTGGAGTCCATTATTAAGCAGGTACAGGGATTCTTGGGAAATTGCCTTACTTTTTCAGAATAAACTCCATGATGGAGAGGATGTCCTTGAGATTAAGGGGAGTAGAGTGATTCTGTTTGGAAAGAAATAAGCAGGGAGGCTAATGGATAGAGTATGGATTTATCAATGATTATAGGCTGGATAGTGGCCATAATACTAATCATTAACGGTATTACCGCGGATAAGCTGATGAATTTCTGGGATATACCCAGTATTCTGATTACCGTAGGAGGAACTCTTGCGGCGATTGTTGCCAGTTATCCTTTTCCGTATACTTAAGGAAGTTCCAGAACATATCGCCATCTGCTTCCGAGGCGGCAGAAATACAATGTACCGCAGGCTGTGGATTCGATAGTGGACTTGGCGTTGATTGCAAGACAAAGCGGTTTACTTGCTTTGGAAGAAAGGGCGGAAGATTTAAGAGAGCCGTTTTTCAAACAGGCAGTAGTCATGATTGTCGATGCAAATGACCCCGATAAAGTAAGAAAAGCCTTAGAAAAACAAGTAGAAGACATGATGATTCGACACGAAGAGGCGAAGAGTCTGTATATAAGAGGTTCGGGCTATGCACCGGCTTTCGGTATGATCGGAACACTGGTTGGACTCATCAATATGTTAAAAGGGATGAATCTTTCCGGTTCCGGAGGCTCAAGTACTCTGGGACAGGACATGAGTGTGGCCTTGGTCACCACTTTCTACAGGGACAATTATGAGTAATGTCTTCTTCCATCCGATTGCACAAAAGTTGTCGGTAAGAGATGCGGAAGAAATTTTATATTGCCAGATTATTATTGAGGGTGTCATCGCGATTCAGTCCGGTGAAAATCCCAAGGTAATAAGAGAAAGACTCCTTTCCTCTCTTGCACAGAAACAACAGAGCAAGCTTTTGGCAAGGGCAGGACTGAATTCGTCGCGTGGAGCAAATGAAGGAGAACAGTAATGAAGAGAAGAGGCGGTGGACCGGAAGGCGGCAGCTGGATGGATACCTATGGAGATATGGTTACTCTTTTACTGACTTTCTTTGTACTTCTCTATTCTATGTCTACCTTAGATGCAGCAAAGTGGGATGTCTTTGTTCGCTCCATTTTCCCCAATGGAAGACCCGGAGAAAAAACTGCGGAGCAGATTATTATCAATGGAAAAGCAACGCATGAAAGTGAAAGCGCAGGAGCAGGGGACCCTTCGGAACTAACAGAAGTGATAGAGAATGCAGAAGACCTGTATCTTCAGATTGTCAAAGCCCTGAATGATGCCGGAATTTCCGGTGTGGAGGTTTCCAGGGGCGAAGATTATACCTTTGTGGTATTTAAAGACAAAGCTTTCTTCGATGGAGACAGTTCCGTGATTACGCAACAAGGGCAGGAGACTTTGACCGTTTTCTGCGATGCTTTGGAAAACGGTGGAGAAAAGTTGTCCCAGGTTAATATCATGGGACATACAGCACAGGGAGATCCTTCAAGACCGAACAATCCGAGAAATGACAGAATGTTGTCGGTTATGAGAGCCGCGGAAGTTTGTCTCTTTATACAGGGAAGAGCCATTATCGCTCCCGAAAAACTCATCAGTATAGGATATGGGCAATTCCATCCCATTGCGGATAATGAGAGCTCTGAAGGCAGAGCGAAAAACCGAAGGGTTGAGATTCTTCTCATCGATGAAGGGGCTCAAATTCGAGACATAAATGAGTATTTTCAAGAATATTACAGCGGAAAGAACGCCGATAAAACGATTGTAACTTCAGGTGTTCCGGAAAATATTGAAAATGGAAACAATCAGGAAGCACTGCAAGAGGTTTCCCCTGAAGGGGAAGGGCCTCAGGCAGAGAATATAGAGGCAGGCGGAGAGGCTTTACCGGTAGCAGAACAAGCTCAGCCGGAAGAAATGGCACCGGTAGCAGAACAGCTTCAACCGAAAGAAATGGTACCGGCAGAAGGGCAAGTTCAGCCGGAGGAAGCAGTACCCGCGGGCCGTGCGACTCACTCTCAGGAGCAGGCGCAAAATAAGGTACCGACAGTCGCCGGTGCTTCCCGTGAAATTCCCGGAGAAGAACAGGAGGAGTTTGTCCCCTATATTTTAAGGGAGCTCTCCAGAGGACTTGGGCTGGGAAATGCACAATAGAAAAAGAAAAGCCAAAGTGATTTAAGATGAGGTCGAAAGGGGTTAAGTGAAAAAGGGAAAGCTTTTTCGCAACAGTTCAGGAAGAGGTTTGTAGATGGCAGACGTATTATCTCAAAGCCAAATTGATGCGCTTCTAAAATCAATGCAGGACGCTCCGGCAAAAGAAGAAACGATGGAAACGGATCTGGACGAGATTTTAGACCAGCTTAATAATGAGGAAAATCAGGTTCCTGAGGATCATTACAGTAAGTATGATTTCTACAGTCCGAGGAAATTTACCAAAGAGAAGATTCGTTTATTAAAGAGTATATTCGATAACTATGCTCGAATCTTAACTTCCCAGGTAAATGGTATTTTCCGTACTACGACAGATATCACGGTTCTGGAGTTGCGAGAGACCCGATATTACGAGTACGTTAATGCATTTCATGAAAATGACTGTATGACCATCGTGGAGACCCATGTTGAAGGAAAGGGAAAGAGCAATGTTCCTCTGATGGCTTATATTTCTCCCGGTTTAACACTGACCTTGGTCAGTCATATGTAGCGGTACGGAATCCTTCTTAAAAAAACAGAAGGAGAATATCGTTACACCGATGTGGAAATGGCCCTGTACAAAAGGATTATGGACTATATCGTCCATGCCCTGGGGGATGGATTCAGTAATTATATCAATGCAGAGTTTAAGATTGCTAAGGTAGAGACGAATCCTTCCATGGTGCAGGAAGTCGGTTTTGGATGAGACGGTAGTGATTGTCGTATTGAACGTCGATATTTCCGGTCTCGCAATGGAAAGAATCAGACTTTGTCTTCCGGGAACCTTACTGGAACATATCTTCCGCATTATCGATAACCGGAAACATCTGGCAAGAGGTTTTGCTTACGAGAATAACCGAGGATATCATCATGCAGCATCTTCGTGCATCCGAGTTCCCTATGACCGGACAGCTTGGTGTTGTGAGACTCGATATCGAAGACTTGTATCACTTAAAGGTAGGAGATGTAATCGATCTGAACAGGGAAAAAGGATTCTGCAGTGAAATTGTATGTGGGAAGACAACCCTGGTTTACCGGCAAAATGGGAGTTTTTCAAGAAAAAAATATTGCAGTTCGTATAGAGGAACGCATTATGCAAAAAGGAAGAAATGCCGAAAGAAAAATACAACGGAGGAAGAACCTTTTGAGGAGGAACCGTTGGAAGCGGTATCAGAGAACCCGGATGCAAGTGTTGCAGTGGAAAGTCCCAACGCAGGCGTTATGGCAGAGGATATCCAGGAGCTTTTTGGAAGACGTGAATTCGGAGTATTCCTTAGCTGAGTAAGGGTAAAAAAATAAGGCTCTTAAGGTGAATACACCCGGAGATATAGAAAAGCAAAGATAAGGATAGGAGAAACGAAGATGGCAAAGATTTTTGTTAGTAGATGATGCAGCGTTTATGCGAATGATGGTTAAAAACTCCCTGACTAAGGGAGGGTTTGCTGATTGCACCTTCGTGGAAGCACAGGATGGCATGGAGGCAGTGAAAAAGTTTGACGAGAGAGTCCGGACTTGGTAATCATGGATATTACGATGCCCAATATGGATGGATTGCAGGCTCTGAAAAATCAGAGAGGGACATCCGGATGCGAAAGTGGTTATGTGTACCGCTATGGGGCAGGGAGAGTATGGTAGTGGATGCCATTAAGTCAGGGGAGCAAAAGACTTTGTTGTAAAAGCCCTTTAATGCGGAACGTATTACTTCCACGGTGAAAACCATTTTGGGGGTTTAAAGAGAGTAGAGGAAGAGTATGTCATTTTTGAATTCATTTGATATCAGTGCTTCGGGATTAAGTGCGCAGAGAATCAGAATGGATATCGCTGCGGAGAATATTGCGAATGTGGATACCACAAGAACGGAGAGTGGCGGGGCCTACAAAAAGAAAAGATGTTGTTTTTGGAGAGCTTCGAGAACGTTCTTTCAGCAGGCGCTTAGAAATGCGGCAAACGGCAGAGGCTTCCGCGGTCAGCATGCAGGGAGTTAGAGTACACAGCATTGTGCGGATGATCGGGGAAATGAAGAGGGTGTATAACCCGAATCACCCTGATGCGGATGCACAAGGCTATGTAAATTATCCGAATGTGGATATTTTTGAAAGAGACGGTAGATTCCATGTCTGCTACTCGTTCCTATGAAGCAAATGTTACAGCACTGAACGCCATGAAAAACGATGGCGCAAAGGGCTTTGGAAATCGGTAAATAATAAGACAGGGATTGTTTGTATTAGTTTAGCGGATTGTTCTTAAGATGCGTTAAAAGCGGAATAATTCGTTCCGGGGAATATAAAGGAGTATGATTGATGAGTACCACAAGATTCAATGAAATGGAAATAGATGCTATTGGCGAGATTATGAATATCAGCCTTGGGGCATCTGCGACGACAGTATCCACTCTTTTTGGGCTCAAAAGTAAATATTACTACCCCTGTAGTGCAGGTCAGAAGAAAGGAAGAATTTGACTTCCACGATTTGGAGCCTGCGGTAGGTGTAGAAATTTCGTATGTTACGGGAATCAATGGAAAAAGCATCATGCTCTTCTCCAGAAATGATGTACGTATCATTGTATCAACGATGATGGGTGCAGATATTTCTGCAGAAGATTTTGTGATGGATGAAATCAATACCAGTGCAATTCGTGAGGTAATGAACCAGATGATGGGTGCCTCGGCAACAGCACTGTCTGAATTTTTGGGAACAACGGTAAACATTTCCACGCCGGTCTCCTATGAGATTAACGATGGAGATGCCTTTAAAGATAAATGCTTTCAAGAAAGTGATGTAAAAGTAGCGATTCGATTCACTTTGGAGATTGAAGGAAAACTGAAGAGCGAATTCATTAACGTCATGTCCGTAGAACTTGTTAAACGTCTCTTAGAGCCATTTAAGGCACAGTATGGCTTGTCGGAAGATGCGGAGAGCGATATTCCGGATACAAGTCCGGAGAGTTCCGCAGTGGAAGCTTCCGCCGGAGATACTGAGGTTCCACCGGAAGAAAAGCCGGAGATGCAGGAAGAAATCCAAGAAGAGATACGGAAAGATATGCGGGAAGAGATATTGGAAAGGATACATCAAAAAAAGGCGGAAGAAGAACTTAGTGAAAGCTCCGGTGCTCCTTCCGATAGCGGATCTACAGACCCGACCCAGTCGGATGTTCTCCTGGATAGTCTCTTACATGGCGGAATGGAGGAAAGCAACACCGGCACAGGTTTATCCGGAGCGGCGAACGGACCGGAGGCTGAACCCGGACAGTCCGTTTCGGCACAGACTCCTTTACAAACATGGGAGGAATCCCTCTACAAACATGGGAGGAAACCCCTTTGCCGGAATGGCAGGAACTGCAATGCAGACTGAAGGCACAGGACCGATGCAGAGTATTCCGCAAGGATTTTCTGCCGGAACACCGATGATGAGCATGCCGCAAGGCGTAGAAATGGGGGGCAACTTGGAACCGATGACCATGCAGCTTATCAATCAAATGCAGCAGTCCCAGAACCAGATGATGGAATTGATTCGGGACATGAAACTGGAAAAGAGATAAGCAAAACGAAGCCAATATCATCCGACCGTTAAACTCAAAAGAGTTTCAGGATGATGATGCAGAAAAGAGATGAAAATGCCAGCAATAGGGAACTCTTAATGAAGGTTCCTCTGGAGATTTCCGTCGAAATCGGAAGAACCAGAAAACTGGTTAAGGATATTCTGGAATTTACACAGGGCTCCCTCGTTGTTCTGGATAAGATGGCAGGGAGAACAGGCCGATCTGTATGTAAATGGAGAATGTATTGCCAAGGGAGACATCGTGGTTGTAGAAGATAACTTTGGTATACGTGTAACCGAAATCTTGAAGAAAGACATCAATGAGGAGAGCTTATAATGTTTACAGAAGACAGTATTTCTCTGGTATCAGGGATTCCTTCTCCTTTGTCTTTTTCCTGCTGGGAGCGTGGGCACTGAGCCGATTTATCGGAAAATACGGTAGAGCCTTTCAAAAAGGGCGCTATATGAAGGTTGTGGATTCAATACAGTTAACGCAGGACAGACAGCTGTTTATTCTTTGTTTGGAGAAGGAAGACCGCTGTCTACTTCTCGCATCCGGTCCTGAGGGATGTAATCTGATTTCGGAACTGAAAGCGGATTATCCGGAGGCACAAGTTCTTCCGGGGATGCACCCGCTGGAAGAATTTCTTCTCCTTGGCAGGAGGAAAGTTGGGGGAGATTTTTCCTGTATTTTTCCGGGGAAAAGCGGAGAATACGGAGATGGAAAAAAATCGAAGGAGCGAATAATTTCGGAAAGGAGTCCGGATGAATGAGTTATTAACTGGATTAAACGGCGGGTCCGTGCCTACACTGGAATTGATTTATCTCCTGACTTTGGTGGCACTGCTCCCGTCTATTGTCATTATGATGACTTCTTTTACGAGAATCATCATTATTCTATCTTTTACACGAAGTGCCATGGGAGTGCAGCAGACTCCACCCAATATGGTCCTTGCCGGTGTCGCTTTTTTTCTCACCTTATACATCATGGCTCCCACAATCAACAAAATAAATGTAGAGGCCTATGAACCTTATAAAAAAGGAAATCTTACGCAGGAGCAGGCTCTGGATACCATGGGAAAAGACATGAAAGAATTTATGCTTCGGAATACGGAGATAAAAACTCTGGAGCGCTTTGTGGAGATGAGTAAGACAGAGTTGAAAAAAGACCCTAAAGACTACCCTTTAACGGTAGTGGTGCCGGCGTTTATGACCTCTGAGTTGAAAAGAGGTTTTACTGCGGGCTTTTTGATTTATCTGCCCTTCCTGCTTATAGACGTAGTGGTTTCTACCACGCTTATGGCAATGGGAATGGTTATGCTTCCTCCGGCCATGGTATCGATGCCCTTTAAGCTTTTACTTTTTATCACAGTGGATGGATGGAACTTACTGTTTTCCAGCCTGGTGCACAGCTTCCGATGAATAGGGCTTACGGATAATTAGGGGGGATGGATCAAAGTGAAACGGAAAGAGGGAAAGTTTTTAGATAGTCAAGCTGAAAAGAAAGGAGGGGGAAGGAGTGCTAAACAGTAGTGAAATTCTGGATATTATGAATCAAACCTTTATGTTGGCTTTGCGAATTGCCCTTCCCTTTCTCTTAATTAGTATGATTTTGGGTATTGTGGTTGCCATCTTTCAGGCGGCGACCTCCATCAATGAGCAGACGCTTAGCTTTGTACCGAAGCTGATTGCTATCATTCTAATCCTCACCCTTCTTGGAAGTACTCTTTAAAAACCATGCAGGATTTTTTTACCATGATACTGGGATTGATAGCGGGAGGATAAGATGCTGATTTTATTTTCCTTTATTGTAATGAGAATGAGCGGTGCTGTGGCTTTTAACCCGATATTTGGAAGAGTGAATTACCCGAACAAGGCAAAAGCCGCTTTGATTCTGGTCTTGTCTCTTCTTTGCTACAACTATACCGGGGGGAGACTTACGGTAGAGCCTACAAACTTTATCGAATACGGTTTTCTTCTCTTGAAGGAACTTTTTGTAGGATTTTGCCTTGGCTTTTCCATGGATCTTGCTTTCTTATCTCTGCGTTTTGCGACTTCCGTCATTGATTTTTCGATGGGTCTAAGCATGTCGCAGGTTTTCGACCCCCAAAGCCGTTCGCAAGCCACGGTCAGTACGGGATTGTTTTATGGTTTTTTACTTTTGCTTTTCCTGTCCGTTGATGGGCATCTCCGTTTTTTGGAGATACTTTTCCGGACTATAGATACAAACCCCTTCGGTCAGGTGTCTATACGACTCCTTATGATGCCGAAGTTGATGCTCGGTCTCTTTGTTGCCTCGATGAAAATGGGATTGGAACTGGCCTTTCCGATTATGGGCATAGAGCTTATGACGGAAGTGGCTCTGGGAATTTTGATGCGAGTTATACCGCAGATTAATATTTTCCAAGTAAACTTCCAGCTGAAAATTGCCGTCGGACTGTCTATGATTTACTTCCTGATGATTCCCATTTCGGACAAGATGAAAGATATTATCGGCAATGCGTTTGAATATCTTGGAAAAGTAATGCAGTTGTTATAGAAGAAAGGGAGGAAGATTGTGGCAGATAGTGAAAAAACCGAGGCGCCTTCCGAAAAAAAGCGAAAAGATGCCAGAAAAGAAGGTAATGTTTTTCAAAGCCGAGATATCGTTACTGTAGTCGTTCTTTTTGGGGTTTTTTATGCCGCTCGATTTTTTATTCCCTTCATCTATGAGGATTTACGGAATTTTATCTCTTATATTTTGGAATTAGTGGAGGAAAGAGAAGCGATATCCAATCAATTATTGTATCGTTTCATGTGGCTTTCCGTAAAAATGGCCTTGCCTTTACTACTGATTACCATGTTTTTGGGGATTATAGCCAGCCTGGTACAGACTCGCTTTAATATCAGTTTTAAACTGCTTGCGCCAAAGCTTTCCAATTTAAGTCCCGCAAAGGGATTGGGGAGAATTTTTTCCAAACGAAATCTGGTAGAGCTGATTAAGAATATTATTAAAAATCTTGATTCTCATCAGCTTTCTCTACTCGATTTTTAAAGGCGGATATTATTCCTATTTCCAAAAATGATTCACATGGACATCAAAAAAACTCCAGTATCACTTTGATGAGTATGATGTTCGACTTGATTACTCGAATCTGTGCTGTCTTCCTTGTCATCGCCCTTTTCGATTTTATGTATCAGAAATGGCAGTATGAGATGGATTTAAGGATGACAAAACAGGAAGTAAAGGAAGAGTACAAGCAGTTGGAAGGAAATCCCGAAATCAAGGGAAGAATTCGTCAGATGATGCGCTCCAGGGCGAATCGAGAGAATGATGCAGGCGGTTCCCGATGCGGATGTCATTATCCGTAACCCGGAACACCTTGCCATTGCGATTAAGTATGACCCGGATAAGAACCAGGGCTCCCATCGTTCTTGCAAAAGGACAGGATGAGCTGGCCCTAAAAGATTGTGGCGGTCGGCGAGGAACACCATGTTACGGCAATTGAGAACAAACCTCTGGCAAGAGCCATGTACCCTGTATGTAAGGTGGGGAAGGAAATACCCGGAGATTTTTACGGAGCTGTTGCGGAAATTCTGGTTTATATCTATCGGAAAGAGAATAGACAGGATATTTTAGAAAGAGCAAAGGAAGATAATAGGGATGCTTAGACGACTTTTGCAAAACTCAGTGGTACTTTTTGTACTGGTAATCATATTACTTTTGATTATTCCGTTGCCGCCTGCCCTTGTGGATGTGGCAATTGTAATTAATATGGCGATTTCCATGATGATACTGGTTATCACCATGACGATTCGTGAGCCTCTGGAGCTGTCTATTTTTCCCTCTCTGCTTTTGATTACTACCCTCTTTCGATTGGGAATCAATGTTTCCACAACGAGAAACATTTTAACAAGAGGCGGTGAATCCGGGGCAATCATCAAAGCCTTTGGTGACTTTGTTGTAAGAGGAAATGTGGTAGTCGGATTGATTATTTATCTTATCATCGTCCTCATGCAGTTTATCGTCATTACCAAGGGAGCGGAACGTGTTTCGGAAGTTGCTGCACGTTTTAAATTGGATGCCATGCCCGGTAAGCAGATGGCTATCGACGCGGATCTTTCTTCCGGTATGATTACCGAAAAGCAGGCTAGAGAAAGAAGGCAGAAGATTCAGACGGAGTCCGATTTCTACGGCTCCATGGATGGTGCTACCAAGATCGTAAAGGGCGACGGAATTATGTCTCTCGTGACTACGGCAATTAACCTTATCGGTGGAAGCATCATCGGTATCGTTCAGTCCGGACAGCCTCTTTCCACTGTGCTTTCCACCTATTCCATCGCAACAGTCGGAGACGGTCTTGTGGCACAGATTCCTTCCCTTTTTAATTTCCGTCTCGACAGGAATGATTGTCACAAGAGCCGTTTCGGAAGGATCCTTAAATGAGGACGTATCCAGACAGTTTACACAGCAGCCGCGTTCCATCATGATTACCGGTTTGGCTATGCTGGTACTCGTGCTGATACCGGGAATGCCGATATTACAGATTATCCCCGTTGCAGCAAGCTTTATTGCAGCAGGCTTCTACCGGAGAAGAAGATTAAGGAAGAGCCGGAATTTGCCAGAGCGGGAGGAGAAGGACTCTTGTCTCCCATGGACGGAGATACCGGCGGCTTAGAAGAGAACGAGACTCAAGCGGCAACGCAGAGCGAAGAGGATTATTACAAGGACGTAAACAATGTGTATAACCTCTTGCAAGTAGAGCCGATCGAAATGGACTTTCGGATACAGCTTGATTCCTCTGGCGGACGAGTCAGTCGGAGGAAGACTGATTCAAAGAATAGTCATTTTCCGAAGACAGTATGCGCAGGACATGGGATTTGTTGTTCCATCCATCCGACTCCGCGATTCCTCCAGTTTGGGAACGAATGAGTACAGCATCAAGGTAAAGGGAGAAGAAATCGCAAGAGGAGAAATTTTGGTAGATTATCTACTGGCGTTGGAACCGGATGAGGTAGAAGAATCCATAGACGGAATCGAAACGATTGAGCCGGCTTACGGTATTCCTTCCAAGTGGATTCGTCCGGAAACCCGCGATAAGGCGGAAATGTATGGCTACACGGTTATTGAACCCTTGTCGGTTATGCTTTCTCATCTTTCGGAGACCATCAAGAGACATTCTCATGAACTGATGAGCAGGCAGGAGGTTGTCCGACTTGTGGAAAATCTGAAAAAAACGGCACCGGAGCTTTGTGAAGAGGCCTTTCCGGGAGTTATCAGTTATAACCTCTTGCAAAGGGTGTTGACCATGCTCCTCCGTGAGGGGATTTCCATCAAAGATTTGGAAACGATTGTGGAAACTTGCTTTGAGTCGGTCAGTGAGAGTGGCTTACCGGTTAAGGATATTGATCAAATCGTGGAGAGGGTTCGAGCTTCTTTGAAGAGAACCATTACCAGAATGTATTGTGAAGACGGCAATATGAAGGTGGTTACGATTGATGCGGCTTTGGAAAGAACTATGGTGAACTCCCTTTCCAGAGGAGAGAACGGAATGTATCTTGCCTTAAATCCGGAGCTCTTGCAGAGTCTGGTTCGGCAGGTTGCGGAAGAATGCAGGAAGTTCAATAATCTTTCCAGCCCTCCGCTCATCTTGACCTCACAGGTTATGCGCATCCATTTTTACCATTTGATAGAGCAGTTTTATCCAAACGTACGAGTGCTCTCCTTTAATGAAGTAGCCAGCAATGTGCAGATCCGAGGCCATCGGAAGCCTGCAGCTGGAAGAGGATACGGAAGAAAAAAAGGCAGCGCTTAGAGAGAATACGGAATAGCTTAAAAGTTGAAATCCGGGAAAAGAGGAATCCATCTTGAATGCTTTAAATTATCCAAGTTTAGAAGAAAAAAATCCAATGAAGAACTCTTCCTTTTTGTATAAAGAGAACCATGCACAGGAAGTGAAGCAGGAACTGACCATGCGATATGTTTATATCGTGCGTTCCATCGCGTACCAGATGCGGGAGATGTATCATGATTTTTATGCAGACGGATGATATTGTGAATGAGGGTGTCATTGAAATCATGCGCGCCATCGAGCGTTACGATGAGAATCGAGACAATAAGTTTGAAACCTATATTTCTCGTCGTATTCGCGGAATGGTGATTGATATGATGCGGAAAAAAATGACTGGCTTCGAGAAACTTTCATAGGGACAGCAGAAGCGTGGAGACAGCCAGCACGGAATTGAATTCCCGCTTGGGAAGAGCGCCTTCCGACGAAGAACTTGCGGACTATTTGAATATCACCGTGAAGAAGCTGCAAAAGATTCAGCGTATGAGCAATATGGTAAACGTCCTTTCCCTTGACATGACCTATGATGAGGGAAATGAAACTCTGCTGCAGATTCCGTCCAGAGACAGTAGCACTCAGCCGGAATTTAACTTTATGCATAAAGAAAATGTTCGAGCGCTGACTTCCGCCATAGAGGCCTTGCAAGAGAAAGAAAGGCTTGTGATTTCTCTTTATTATGTGGAGGAACTCAACATGAATCAGATTGCGGAAGTCATGGAAATATCGCAGCCCAGAGTTTCCCAACTCCATAGCATTGCTATCCGAAAACTTCGGAAATATATGGATGAGCATGGAGAGGGGTAGCGTGTTTTCCGTTAGTACCGAAAGCGCCATACGCTTTACTTGGAAAAGGGAACGCGATTCAATCTAAAATAAGTAAAATAAATCCATAAAAGCGTTATAAAAAGCGGAAAAGAGTCCGATAATCAAGAAGCGAGATGCTTGTTCCTGTGGAAAAAGGGGACAAAAACAGATTTCGTGAAGGGTAGAGGACTCTTTTTTCTATATCCGGAAAAGAAAGGATGAACTATGTATCAAGGCTTTTATGATTTAGCATCGGGCATGATCACCCAAAGAAGAAATCTCAATACCATCAGTAACAATATGGTAAATATTCAGACTGCGGGATATAAAAAAGACACAATGGTAAGTACTACATTTAGAGAAGAAATGATGGTGCGAACCGGAAATTATAACAAGAATCATGCGAAGGATATTGCTATGGCTTCCCGCATTAAATCCGCAGCAAGAACCTATACGGACCACGAACAGGGGTCCTATGAAACGACCGACGGAATTTACGATGTTGCATTGGGGGGAAAAGGATATTTTGCCATTTCTACGCCAAGGGGAACGATGTATACAAGGGGCGGTTCATTTTCTGTCGATGAAAACGGCGTGCTGGAACTTGCGGGAGTTGGAAGAGTGCAGAGCGTGGACGGACAGGATATCGTGCTTCCCAATGATAATTTTGCGATTGATCCCGATGGAAGTATTTATGATCCGCAAAGCACGGGAGAGCAGAGGACGGTATACGGAACGCTGAAGGTTGTGGATTTTGTGGATTATAACGCGATGCATAAAGAAGATAATAACCTTTTCAGCACGACGCAGGCGGAGCTCGACAGGCCTTTGGATACTACGGTAAATTGGAAGATCTTGGAAAAATCCAATGTGAATATGGTCGAAGAGATGACCACTATGATGAGCTCTCAGAGGGCGTTGCAAAGTGCGGCACAGATGCTGAGAATGTATGACAATGTGATGAGTAAGGCAAGCAGTGATGTAGGTCGAATTTAGTAGATAGAGGGAAAATCTTATGAATATGTCATTTTATGTTGGTGCACTTGGCGCCAGTGCCAGTCAGAAAAAGTTGGATGTTATCGGTAATAACCTGGCAAATATCAATACAGACGGATTTAAACCGAAAAAAATGCCGTATTTTTCGGAACTGATTAATTATAATTTGAACGATTCTCCGGAAGCAAGGACAGAGCTGCAGGCAGGTGCCGGTACTGCGGTGGTTCGGACCAATACCGAGCACGGAACAGCAGCGTTTATGAGTACCGGACAGCCAAACGACTATGCAATAGGGATGGATCATGCTCTTTAAATTGCAGGATCCAAAGTCCGGAGAAATCACGTACACAAGAAATGGTCATTTCCATGCGGGAGAACTTCCTGACGGAAAGTTTTATCTTCTTACCGACTCCGGAAAGCATGTCTTGGATGAAAAAAAGGAGAAAAAGATGCTCGCAGACGCTAGCGGTGTACAGATGCTGGAGGATGCGAAAAAGAGAGGACAGAATAGAGAAAAACGAGATATACGAAAACGAAAAACAAGGAAGACATCAAAGAAGAAGAGCGACAGAGAGTCGGTGTTTATACATTGACTTATCCCAGTCGATTAGTAAATAAGGGAGACAATGAATTTGCCGTTCGTGCCGGGGATTTCAAAAATGTGGACAAGGTAGTGGAAAATCCAGTGCTGGAAGAGGGGACCCTGGAACGTTCCGGAACGGATATGGCAAAGGAAATGACCCGTCTTATAGAAAGCCAGAGAGCGTTTAGCTATGCACTAAAAAAATGGTACAGACCTCCGATGAGGTGGAGGGAACTATTAACCAATTGAGAGGATAGAGATCTTATTTTTGATGAGGAAATAGAGAAATGAAGATAAACCGCTATGAAGATCTGAATCTTCAAGAACTGGATGTCATGAAAGAAATAGGAAGCATTGGAACCGGACATGCGGCAACGGCTCTTTCTAAACTACTGCAAAGAGAAGTTCGTATAACGATCCCCCAGTGCAGATTCTGGATTATAACGATGCGGTAAGGAGAATAGGAAAGGAAGACGAAATCATCGGAGCGACGCTTGTACAGATGAGCGGAGACCTCGATGGACTGATGCTTTTTCTCTACAATAAACGATTTGCGAGAAAAATATTAAAAAAACTATTGGAAACGGAATATAAAGATTTCGATGCCATGGATGAAATGGCGTTTTCCGCTTTAAAGGAAGTGGGAAATATCATCATTTGCTCTTATATCAATGCCTTTTTCCCAGCTGGTACATGTGGATTTAAATTTATCCGTGCCCAGCAGTACGGTGAATATGTTGGGAGGAATCCTTACGGTGCCTATGGCAGAGTTCGGGTATGAATCGGATAAGCTGATGTACAGTAATGCGGATTTCCTCATGGATGGCAAAAGTCTTCCCTCCTGGCTTTTGATGCTACCGGATATTCACTCCTTGAATACCATTTTAGAAAAGTTGGGAGTGTAAGATGCAAGCGGATAAGCAATTAAAAGTAGGGATTGGTGATATGAAGCTGACCCGGGGAGAGGGGTCCTTGTCACATATGCCTTAGGCTCCTGTATCGGACTGGCATTTTTTTGATTCGTATATCAAATTGGGTGCTCTTTTACATATTATGTTACCGGAGAGAGCCAATGAAAAGGATCAAAATCTCTTCAAGTATGCAGATACGGGGATTCGAGAAACTTTACGAAAAATGTCCGCTTTCGGAATGGTGAAAAGCCGTACAACCGTACGAATTGCAGGAGGAGCCAAGATGTTTGAAATCAGCGGAAATTCAGGTTTCGGAAATATCGGGCAGAGAAACATAGATAGTGTAAAAAAAGTTTTTGAGAGAAGAAGGAATCAAGATTACGGCGGAAGATACAGGTGCAAATTATGCCAGAACCATGAGTCTGAATACAGAAACCGGAGAAGTCCAAATCAGGACCTACGGTAGAGAAATTGTTCGGATTTAAGGATAGAGGAAAATGAACTGTGGTGGGGGCAGGAGGCAGGTCCCGAGTTTAAGGAAGAACGAAAAAGGGAGAGGTTATACTAAGATGAAAAAGAAGAATGAGAAGGAAGGTATTTTGCTGGAATCCGGAACGAATGAAATTGAAATTATGAAGTTTCGTGTTCTAGGAGAATTCTATGGAATCAATGTGGCTAAGGTGAAGGAAATTATGATGACGGAAAAGATTAAGCCTATGCCGCATTCTCATGCATCGGTAGAAGGCTTCTTTAAACCGAGACAGCAGTTGATTACGGTCATTAACCTGGCAAATTATCTGACAGGAAGTACTCCGGAGCAAGGAGCCAGAGATCTCTTCATTATAACCCATTTTAATAAAATGATGGTGGCATTCCGAGTGGATTCCATTGAAGGAATAAGTCGTATCTCCTGGCAAAGCATTCAAAAGCCGGATAGAACTCTGGCAAATGGTGCGGAGTCTGTTGCTACCGGTATTGCACAATGTGATAACCAGTTGGTTACCATTTTGGACTTTGAAAAAATTGTAGCAGAGATTGCTCCGGCTACCGGCATTAAGCTGGAAGAAATTGAAAAAATGGGAGAAAGAGGAACCATTAACGCACCGGTTGTGGTGGCGGAAGATTCCATTTTGCTACAAAAGATGATTGGTACATCCTTGCAAAAAGCCGGTTTCACGGATGTTCGGGTATATAACAACGGGCAGGAAGCTTGGGAATATATTTCCTCTTTGAAAGATGATCCGGATTTATATAAGAAAATCAATCTGGTGATTACAGATATTGAGATGCCGATGATGGACGGACACAGATTGACGAAGCTGATGAAGGACGATATGCGCTTAAAGCGAATACCTGTGGTTATTTTCTCTTCTTTGATCAATGAGCAAATGCGTGTCAAAGGAAAAGAGGTTGGAGCCGATGAGCAGCTTTCCAAGCCGGAGATAGGGCATTTGGTAGAGATTTTGGATATTCTGATAAAACGTTTTCGTGAATCGGATCACGCAGTACTGGCACATGGAGCATAGGGAAATTGGAGAAATATACTAAAAATAGTTTCATTTTTATAAAATAAAACAGGGATGGTGAGAAAAAGAAAGTTTTCACCATCCTATTTTTAGATGTTATAGTAATTTTAACTAGAATTTATGAAAATTCCTAGCAAAAATTTTATGTATTGAGTATAATAAGGAGGAAAAGGGATGAAGAATCATAAGGAGAGTGGTACGGCAGTTTTACTGGGGCTTTGCTTTATGGCAAGCCTCCTGTTTCCCGGAAAGGCTTTTGCAGGAAGCAATTTTTTTCCGGAGATTGGGTAAAAAGAAGGTAATAGCTGGTATTTCTTTTTTTGGGACCGAATGAACCGCTGGAAAACGAATGGCTGGATTACAACGGTGAGACGTATTATATCGGAAGTGGCGGGAAGATGGCTACCGGCAGATTCACAGATCCCGAAGATAAGGCAGAATACTTTTTTGATACAGATGGTAGACTGCTGGAGGACGAGTTTAGTAAGAGTGGAGAACTGTATATCGGAAAAGGTGGTAAGGAACTCCGTTATTTTTAACGAATACCGCAGTTTTTCTTCGGAAAGAACTGGAGAAACTGAAAGGAAAGGATTTCGGGGAAAAAAACGGGAAAAAGGACAGCGGAGAGAAGAGCTTAAAAAGAGAGAAGAGGAAAAGATTTATCCGGCTGCCTTTGCACTTTTGGACATCAATGAAGATGGCTATAAGGATATTATCCTTTTGCAAGATAAGGTAGGGGAGGAAACAAAGTTAAGTCCCACTATTTTGTCTGTCATATTGTATCAGGAACAAATAGCTGCACAGAAAGGAAGTAACGGAAAGTCGGAGAGTGAGTCTCTGCCGGTAAAGCAGAGAACCCTTCTTCCCCTTTTGGAAGAAGAGGCAAATGGAGAGTATAGTACGGTGATTCGAAAGAATAAGCTTAGTGGAGAACCGTCGTTTTTGCGTACAAATGGAGCTGAGGACTTTTCCCTCTTTGTGTATAAGAAGGATGAAGGTCTTACGCAACTCTATTCCCTGGTCGCAAAGAGAGACCGGATGGGAAGTGCAGAATACTATTCTTTCTCGGACAAAGTCAGTTTCCAGGATTACCAAAGCGTATTTCTGACCATCCAAAATCAATTTGCAGAGCCTTATTCTCTTAAGGTCTTTAATCTGGATGAAGAGGGATTGACTACCGCTCTTAAGGACTTTAGTAAGGAAGAACTTTCTTTTTATGCATCTCAGGAGTTCAATCAATAGCGATTTGCTTCTTGCGTGCTAGGAGGTTTTACTTTGTCGATTATTATCACTGTATCGAATCAAAAAGGAGGTGTCGGAAAGACGACAACCTCTGCGGCTATATGCGCCGGCTTTGCAGACAGAGGTGCGAAAGTTCTGGGGATTGATTTGGATCCGCAGGGAAACTTGGGCTTCTGTATGGGCTTGGAAGGCGTGAACGGCAGTACGATTTTAGATGCACTACAAGGAAAATTAAAGTTACAGCAGGTGGTTCGCCGTTTGGGTAAGGTGGACATCCTGCCTTCAGACATTTCCCTGTCTGCAACAGGACTGGAGAAACTGGAGCCGGGAAAGAGAGAAACTGCTTTAAAAGAGGCACTTTCCCCCATGATGGACTATTATGATTATATTGTAATTGATACCCCTCCTGCTTTAAATCTTCTGACCATCAATGCCTATGTGGTATCCGACTTTTTGATTATTCCCATGACGACGGATATCCTTTCTTTGGTCGGGCTTTCCCAACTTAGAGAGACAATTGATTCCGTAAAGCGCAGTCTAAACAGCAATTTGAAAGTATTGGGGATTTTGCTGAATAAGTTTGAAAAAGGAACCGCGCTATCCAGAGATGTGGAAGAAATGACGGAGGATTTGGCAAAACAGATTTCCACCAAGGTATTTAAAACGAAGATTCGGCAAGGTGTGGCCATTGCTGAAGCACCTGCGCATGGAGAAGACATTTTTACTTATAATAAATATTCTCCTGCAGTGAAAGACTATTCCCGCTTTGTTGAAGAAATTGCAGAGGAAATGGAGGAGAATGTTCGTATAAGTGAGGTGGTAGGATAATGGACAAGGACAATAAACTCGTAAGATCGAATAAAACTTCGCATGTGATGAATTTACTTACTTCCACACCGGGAGGCAGTGCGGAAGGACTGAAAGCTTTGGAAGAAAGTGCAGTGCTAAGAAATCCGGAAACAGCGCAGAGAAATCCGGAAACAGCGCAGAGAAATCCGGAAACAGCGCAGAGAAATCCGGAAACAGCGCTAAGAAATCCGGAAACAGCGCAGAGAAATCCGGAAACAACGCAGAGAAATCCGGAAACAACGCAGGAAAAGGCGGGACTTGTGCAAGAACCAAGCGAATTAAGCACAGTGGATTTATCTTCACGGCTTATCCATCAAGCGGAATCAAAATTCTCCGCTCTTCGTACGGAAATGCCTTCGGCTAAGGAGGAACTTCATTCAGGAGGAAAGCTATCCATGGATCTCGGGATGCTTTCCGACTTTCATGAGGCTGCGGAAAAAACAAGACAAGCAGCAGAACATTTTGATGGAGCGGTTAGCAATTTTAAGACGGCAGTGGATAGCTTTGACAGTCTCGAGACGGAAAAAATGGGACTGAATGAGATGAAGGAGAATGAAAAGAAAGAGGATGAACTTAGTTTTAAATCGGAAATCTTTTCTCCATCCTTTAAAAAAGGCAAGGTTACCGTAATCGATGAGTCTTCGGAAAATGATAAGATAACCAATGAAATTCAGGCCAATTTGGAGAAGAATCTTTTGTCTGAATACAATGAACCGGAACCGGAATTTCATATCGTGAACGTCATGGCGGAGATTTTAAAAACCAAGGACGTACCGGGCCTTATGAGACAATATGGAGGATGCACCTGCGACAAGTGTATTGCCGATGTCACGGCCCTCTCTTACAAGACTTCCTGCGAAGTATGTGGTTTTTGGAAAAAGAGAAAACTTCTCCCATGATTGGCTTTTATCAGAGTAAGTTCCGTTCGGATATTTTTGTTGCCATGCTAAGGGCAACTTTGGATGTAAAAGAACATCCGCATCATGATACGGAAAGAGGCAAAGATACCACGAAATTTGATGAAGGGGAAAGAAAGAGTCTGGGAACCAATGCTTTTAATCTACTGAGAGACGTATAAGAAGAGACAAGTTAAATTAAATATGCAGATGGGAAAAAGAGGGCTACGTGAATCTGTGGCTTCTCTTTTTTTCTTTCCTTATATTCTTTTACGCTTTTTGCCGATAATGTCATGAGAAGTTAGCAGAAAGAATGTCCTGGAAGGGAGTCCGGGCTTCTTGGGGCTTTTGAAAGGGTATACCGGTAAGAAGTTTTCTTACGTTAAAAGTCTTGCTAAACCGTAAGCGAGGAACACCTACTTTTCTCGTTTAAATCAGGAAACCGTGTCCGGTATAGAGGACCGGCTTTTTAAGAGAGGAAGGATGAAACATGGGAAGTTTAACAATGGGTGCAACCCAGGGAAGCTCCGGAATAGGAAATACCTCTTTACGTGGTTTTGGAGGGATGGCTTCCGGATTGGATAGAGATGCTTTAATTGAACAGATGACCAAAGGGACACGGGCAAAGCTCACTAAAGCAAGACAGGAGAGTACAAGAATAGAATGGAAGCAAGAGGCATTTAGAAGTCTTTCCGATAAGACGCTGGATTTGCAGGATGATTTTCTTTCCTATGCTTCGCGCTATTCCCTGAAGAATTCAGACTTATATTCGACTAATTTAGTGGATACAAGGGGAGATAGTTCTGCTACAAAATTTATCACTGCACGCGGTGCGTCGGAGATGAGTAAAAATCTGAAGATTGCGGCAGTTACCAAGCTTGCGACAGCAGAGTCCGTTGTTTCCGATGTGAAGGGAACGGTTACCGCGATTAAGACGGGAATCTCTCTAAATGCAATGTCGGGAGCAAAAAAAGCGAAAATCAGTAATTTGAAGGGAACCTCTCTTCAATTTGGAAACTATGATACAACAGGTGCTTTCACAGAGAAAACAAGCTTTACTTTTCCTGCATCCTATACGGATGAAAATGGGAAGACTGTAGAAATAGACTATACCGGAGACAAACAGAAGCTCGTTCAGGATTTGAATAAAGCGGCAAAGCAGGCCGGAGTGAAACTGGGCGAACATCAGGATTTGAAATTCAAGTATAACCCCGGAGCAACTCCCGGAAATGATTTTATCAGCATAGAGGGTAGTTCGGAGTATGTCATTAAAACAGAATCTTCGGCTCTGGAAGCCTTGGGATATGAAGCGGGGCATCCGGGAGCAACACCGAGTGGAAGCGGATCGGCCGCTTATGGTTTAGGACTGAATCATTTTAACGCCGGGACGGCAGCGGCTCATAAATTTACGCAGAAATCCTTAAAGGAAACGGATTATTTGGATTACCTTGCGGATAAAAAGATCAGCATAAGCTTTGGAGCAACAAGAAAGGATGTAAGCATCCTTACACAGCAACAGCTTAACCAGATTAAGCGGCATCGACCGACCCGAGTACAAGACTCAATGCAGTAAAGGCGGCAATGCAGGAAAATATCGATCATGCTTTCGGAAGCGGAAAAATCAAGGTGGATAGAGATGCGGATCACCTTACTTTGAACAGTGTGAACGGAAGAGACACGGTTACTGTCAATGCTTCCGATAAAATCGAAAGAGATAATCTGGGTATTCAGGAAGGAAGCTCCAACCGAGTCTCCGTGTCCAGCTCGATTATGAGTAACTTGGATAAACTGGGACTGGGTTCCTTCAGCGGAAATAAGGCAGGACTGGATGCCGCTCTATCCCATTTTAAAATTAACGGAAAAGAGGTAAAAGGCCTTAGTTCTGATATGACAGTATCGGAGATGCTTAAGAAGATTAATGATGCCGGTGTCGGTGTAAGAGCAAGTTACATGGAAGGATCCGGACGTTTTGTGCTGGTAAGCAGCGAGACTGGAAGCGGAAGAACGATTGATTTAGGGAATACTGCGGATCCGAACAATGTTGCAGCCAAGATTTTTGGAGCAACGGCATCGGGAGGCGGTCAAATTAATCATGGAGAAGATGCGGAGCTCGTTTACAACTATGGAAACGGAATCAATGAAATTGCACATTCTTCTTCCAATACCTTTAATATTGACGGCTTGGAAATCACGGCAAGCGGCAAATTCGGTGTGGAATTTGACTCGAGCGGAAACCCGGTAACAAGACCGGATGGAAGCTATAACTATGATACTTCCAAGACAGTAAGCTTCAGTTCGAAGGCCAATGTTGAAAAAGCTGCTACCAATATGAAGAAATTCATAGAAAAATACAATGAACTGGTGAGCGAAGTCAATAGTGCCGTAAGAACTCGAAGAGAAAAAGGGGTCGATCCACTCACAGAAGAACAAAAGAAGCAGATGAGTGAAACTTCGATTGAAAACTGGGAGAAGAAGGCAAAGCAGGGAGTTCTATACGGAGAAAGCTCTATCAGAAACTATAGTATGTCCTTAAGCTCCGTGATGACGAAGATGATGGGAGACCTGGAGAAGGCGGGACTTAGCTATAGGGACATGGAAGAGGCGGGCATTACCATGTCTTCGGATTACCAGGATGGCGGAAAGTTGGTTTTTGACGAAGAAAAGTTTAAGAAAGCCATGGAAGCACATCCGGAAACAATCGAGAAGATGATGACAGGATACCATGGTTCGAAAAGGTTTGGCAAAGATTGTAGAAGAAGCAGTGACACCTTATGCAACTCGCTTCTCCGGAAAAAATGGGGGTTCTTACGGCGAGTTAATTAAGCAAGCCGGCTCCAATAGGATGTCTTATACGAATCTCTCTTCCGTAATGTATCAGAAAATGAAGGAGAATTCGGAAAAAATCGAGAAAATCAAGGCATTACTTAGCACGGAAGAGAATCGTTATATCAAGCAGTTCTCGCAGTTGGAACAGTTAATCAGCAAGATGAATGCGCAGGCCTCCTACCTGAGTGGACTGAATAATTAGTTTCATTTTAACAAGTTGCATGCACTCATAAGGAAGGAAAGAGGATGTGAAAAGAAATGTCACATCCTCTTTTTCCTGTGAATGGCGAGTCATGACTTGATAACCGGATAAAGGAAGAAAACAAGGATATCAGACCATTTATTTTGCTGTGCCTCTATAAAATGACTATTTTTGTCCTATAACTCTATTTTTGAGAAAAATCCCTTTATAAAAATCAGATATGTGACGAAATACATTAGGAGATGAAATGAAGGCTAAATCTAAGGAGAATGTCTATCGAATAGAATTATTTCTTTTGTTAGAGTTCATGAAAGAGTTAAGTTCTTTTTTTATAATTATTCATTTTTCGAAAAACGGGAGAATCTATGAACGAGTATCAAAAAAAGTATAAGGAGCAAAAGTATTATGCAAATGAGGTCAGGGAGAACTTTTGATATTGACATTTGATGAGGCCATCAAATGCTTAAAAGCAGGCAGATATTGCCTTGGAAGAGAAAAAAATACGATAAATTTGATGAGTTAATGGATAAATGTAATAAAAATTATCCATTACTTGCGAAAAAAACATTGGATATGAACCGGGATATCAGCCGTGACTTGCTGCAATTGTATGACTTTATCAACTTTGATATCGGCTTAGTTAAGGCAGGTAGGGAAAGAAGACGAGAAGAGCTTCCTAAAGCTTGCCGATATTTTGAATGATTTAAGAGAGGATTCTATGGTGCCTCTCAGAAAGTTGCCGATGTTCACATGCCTCAAGAAGCGAAAGTCGTAGGCTAAGATAGACAATTGGCATTTTATATGCTCTTTGAAATAATTCGAAAGGGCTGCTTAGGCAGCCTTTTATGCTATGGGGGATGAATGTATGGACGCGGAAAAACTTGCCAGTCTATATCAGAAAAGATATAATATCATCAATGAATTAAACAGAATGACAGATGAGCTTCTGATCTCTTCAGAGAGACAGGATAATGTAAGTATGAATCTTCTTTTGGACATGAGAGAAGACTGTATTCATACTTTGGAACAGAATGAAATGGAAGTTCGTGAGATGGTGGAAGCAAGCGAACTTGAGGCAAAGATTTACCAAAAAATAACCAGTATAGGGGAAAAGGAAATTTCTTCCTTGCAATATCCGGAACGACAGGTGGCGGAGTTATATCTGAAGGTCGGAGAGGTTTTGGAAGAAGTAAAGAGAAAGAACAAGCTGATTCTCTTTCGGGCAAATCGTTCGAGGGATTATCTCGCTGAAAAAAATACTGGCATAAGCAAATTTCGATTTTTAAGAGTGCTAAGAAAGGAAAGCAATGAATCGAAGTGTGTACGAAGGCAAGTTTTTGCTGAATATGGTGGGGGGGACTTTACGACAGGATGATTCCTTCCCTGTGATGCGGAATATGAATTGGGCAAGATTATATCGTATTGCGGAGTATCATGAGATCACTTCCGCAGTATATCTTGGAATGCTTTCAGTGGGGGCAAGAGTCCCTGCTCTTTTTGGTGAACGGTTTTTTCAAAGATATCAGGAAGCGGTGCATTACGGTGAAATCTATGAGGCATCGGAAATTGAAATATTAACTATATTTCAGGCGTTCAAAGTACCGGCGGTAATCCTCGAAAGTGCTGCAGTTCGACGTCTTTATCAACTACCGGAAACTGCGGCAAATTCACCACTAAGAGTCTATATTCCGGAAGAAAACTATTACCTTGCAAAAGGTTACCTTGTAGATCTTGGCTATGTGACGGATGAACAGTACAAGGGATTTGGAGAAAGCATGAAAAGAGTTGCCGGATTCCGTGTGGAGATCTATCATACTCTTCCGTACTTGACGAAGACCTATAAAAACTGTATGAAAGGCATTTTGAACAGAGCCTATCCGGACAAGCAAAATCCTGCTTTGAAGGTTCTGTCTTTAGAGAGCAGTTATCTTTTCCGTATGGCTGAAGCATCTTATCATTTTTGTAGTGACAGTCTGCGGGTCAGAGAACTTCTGGATCTCTATCTGTTTTATAAATTATTCAACAAAGATATGAATCGCCGCTTTTTGGATGCAAGAATGAAAGAGTTGAATATCAGTCTTTTTGTCACAAACTCTTTTACACATGGCGGATATGTGGTTCAGTAGCCGAAATAATTCTTTGTTTCCCTACCCTAAAGAAGATATCAGTCTCTATGATGACATGGAAAGCCGAATTCTATCGAATGGAATGGTGGGAAGAGATAGTATTTCCGAGGCTATAAAACTTAGAAAAGAAATTCAAAATGTGGAAGACCGGGAAGAACGTGCGGAAAAAAATGGAAAAAAAGTGGAAGGATAAGTGGAAAAAAATCGCTTTAAAAGCCCACGGGAAGACAAATCCGATGGCTGTTCCCGGATAAAAAAACTATATGGCAAGTCTTTATCCCGAGCTGGAGAAATTGATATTCCTGCTCCCGTTCTATTGGATAAGACGAGATATTAAGTTAATCGCAATTATGCTTCGGACAAGAAAGGAAGTAGTTGAGGAACTTCCCGAGATTAAAGACAGAAATGATTCCAGTGAAGTGGAAAAATATAGAAGAATTAGAAATATTTCCGCTGCGGAAGATATCGGATATTTGGATGACCCGTTTAGAACCGATGGTAAAAAAAGAAAGTATTTTTACAAAGGGAAATCCTCTGACGGCATGATGGAAGAAGTCACAGGAGAGACAGAGGAGGAAGCACTTCCTTTGAATAAAGACTATAGCTTCCTGTCGGAAGAATTCAATGAAGAGGAAGAAATGGATGAAGGCAAGGAAACCGACTTAAACCTTTGGGACTTTAAGGCGGCAAACTCAGCTTCCACTTCAAAAAGAAATCTTGAAGAGTTTGCCGGACCCGGCGAGGAGCTACAGCAATCTCCTTCACTGGGCTTACCAAGAGAGTTGGATATGGAATCGGATCCCTTTGCAAATAGTGCGGCAGCTCCGGATGAGTCCGGTGTTTGGGATTCCCTTCCCAAAGATGAGCATTCGGATGAGTCTTCCTCTGCAGTATTTGGGAAACTCAGTAAAGAGGAAGAGAATAAGGCGCTGGGAAAGCTTAGTTCTTTTTTTGATAAGGCGGATGACTCAGGCTTAAGTGAGGAAGAAATTCAGGAAAATATCAAACTGATTGAGGCGCGATACAGACAAATCCTGGAAGGAAGCGGATTGGATGCAGAAGATATAGAATTGGGGGAGAAAACAGAGGGATTTCAAAAACCACAAGAAATAACAGATTCAACTGAAATTACCGATGACCTGATTAAGAGTATTGAAGAAGAGCTGGCAAGGGATGCACAAGGGCTTCACAATGGAGGAACAACAAAAGCCGGCGCAGGAAAAGCCTCTGCAGGGCAAGGCATCCGTGAAGTGGAGTTTAACCTGCCCGGAGGAAATACTTCCGGCGCAGGAAAAGCCTCTGCAGGGCAAGGCATCCGTGAAGTGGAATTTAATCTACCCGGAGGAAATCATCCCGGAGCGGTAAAATCCGGTGTTGGACACGGTGTTCGGGATGTCGAATTTAATCTTCCGGGAGGAAGGCAGTCCGGAGCGAGTAAAAATCATGGTGAACAAACTGTTCGCGAAGTGGGATTTGATTTTCCGGAAGGAAATAGGACTACAGCAGGTAGAACTGCAGCTGGGCAAGGAATCCGTGATGTCGAGTTCAGCTTTCCCGGAGGAAAACAATCCGGTGAAGCCAAAGCAGTAGGGCAAGGCATCCGCGAAGTGGATTTCAATCTTCCGGGAGGAAGACGACTTGAGGCAGAGAAAAATCCACATGGACAGGGAATCCGTGAAGTGGAATTCGGCTTTCCAGGAGGAATCTCGGGTGAAGACAAGCATTCAGAAGGACCGGGTATTCGAAAAGTGGAATTTGCATTTGCCGGAAAGCCAAAGGCGGAATCGGCTAGAGAAAGCTTTAGCAGTGCAAAGGAAGAAACCGTGATGGTGGGCGGTAAAAGTATGAAGGTTCATTCCTGGATGTTCCCGAAAGAAAAGCATGAAGAGAAATAGCCTCTCTTTTCAAGGGCAAATATCCTTTGGGAAATGAATTCCGACAGAACTGTTATTTTTAGCACAGTGCAAAAAATTCACCTTGGTAAAGGGTGAATTTTTTATGTGTATGGTAATCCGGATATAGGATAGAGTTTTTTCTGTATTGTGGCTATGCTTTTATACAAATTGGAGGATGTGTTATTATACAAATTCATTTGACATAAGATAAAAAAAAGAGTAGAATAACAAAGCATTTTTGCAATGGAACAGGTGGACTATGCACTTTTATACGTTTTACCGGTTCTGTGATTACTTAAAGCAGGGCCTTAGGCCCGGGCTACATTAAATACTGAAATCAGTCCCTGACTGGACCAGAGTAAGTAGCCTGCACATAGGAGGTTGTTATGAATTCTTACGTAGCAAAGGCTTCTACTATCGAAAGAAAGTGGTTCGTGGTAGATGCAGAGGGGAAGACACTCGGACGTCTTGCATCGGAAGTAGCATCCGTTCTTCGCGGAAAGAGAAAGCCGACTTTCACACCGTTCTTAGACTGCGGTGACTATGTAATCGTAGTGAATGCAGAGAAGATTCAGGTAACAGGAAAGAAGCTTGAGCAGAAGTTGTATCGCACCCATTCTCGTTATGTCGGTTCCATGAAGGAAACTTCTTTAAGAGATATGAGAGCCAACAAGCCTGAGCAGGTTATCGAACTTGCAGTAAAGGGAATGCTTCCCAAGGGACCTTTAGGTAGACAGATGTACAAGAAACTTTTCGTGTATGCAGGCCCGGAGCACAAGCACCAGGCACAGCAACCAGTTGCATTATCAATCTAAGGGGGGAATAGAGAATGGCTACAAATAGAAACTACGGCACCGGTAGAAGAAAAAGCTCTGTAGCAAGAGTATATATCATGCCGGGTACAGGTAAGATTACCGTAAATAAGCGCTCCATCGATGAGTATTTCGGTTTGGAGACTTTGAAGACT
Organism: uncultured Oribacterium sp.; assembly: GCA_916439225.1. Classification (GTDB taxonomy): domain Bacteria; phylum Bacillota; class Clostridia; order Lachnospirales; family Lachnospiraceae; genus Oribacterium. The sequence goes on from CAKAHF010000002.1 coordinate 891,295, forward strand.
ATCGTTCGTCAGCCCCTCGTGGCTACACAGAACGAAGGCAAGATCGATGTTCTTGTAAACGTATGTGGCGGCGGTACAACAGGACAGGCCGGCGCTATCCGTCACGGTCTTTCTCGTGCACTTTGCGAGATGGACAGCGACTTCAGACCGGTTTTAAAGAGAGCAGGATTCCTTACAAGAGACTCTCGTATGAAGGAGAGAAAGAAGTACGGATTAAAGGCTGCACGTCGTGCTCCGCAGTTTAGTAAGAGATAAGAAAAGATATGTATTCTATGGGTTCTCCGCATGTGCGGAGGGCCCTTTCTTTTTATTTCTTTTCGACTGTGTTTTCGTTTCTTATTCTTTTCGCCCTGCGGAACGGCCTGCTGAAAGCAGACCGTTACTCGCTGAGAATATGCCAAAGGACATATTCTCTTTACGCTCGTACAGTTCAGAAAGAGATAAGAAAAGACATATCAAGTATATGGGACTCCTCAAAAAATTGGGGAGTCTTTTCTTATCCCTCTAAACTGCGGAACTGTTCGCCGTAAAGGCTCACAGTTACTCGCTAGCAAGATGCCAAAGGGCATCTTGCTTATCCGCTCGTACAGTTCTCAAAGAGATAAGAAACGGCTTCGTATTCTATGGGTTCTCCGCATATGCGGAGGGCTCTTTCTTTTTATTTTTTCGATCATATTTTCGTTTCTTATTCACTTTAGGGCATTGCCTGCTTGAGATATTGACCGAACAGCCGGAAGGCACTACTTCCACGGCAGGGAAAATCCTGTGGGGGGAAGAAATCTTGGAGATTCATAGCGAAGGAGATGTAGGATTAAAAAGAAGGGAGACCATGAAGTATAAAGCAGTGATATTTGATTTGGACGGGGTAATCTGCAGTACAGACCGTTTTCATTATTTTGCTTGGAAAAAAATCGCGGATGAGCTGGGGATTTATTTTGATGAAAATATCAATCAAAGACTAAGAGGGGTAAGCAGAGCCGAGAGCTTTCAGATTATTCTGGAAAAATATGACGGAAAGCTGAGTAGCGAGGAAACGGAACATTATCTTGAACAAAAAAACAAGCTCTACCGTTCTTATCTTGAGGAAATGACGGAAGCTAACTTTCAGGAAGAGGTGAAAAGTACCTTGCTGGAACTTAGGAAAAGAGGATATAAGTTTGCTATCAGCTCTTCCAGCAAAAATGCAAAATTTATCCTTACGCGTTTAGGTGCCATAAACTTATTTGACGCCATTTCAGACGGAAACAATATCACAAACCAAGCCGGATCCGGAAGTCTTTTTAAAGGCCGCGGAAATGTTAGGCTTAAATCCCTCAGACTGCATTGTAATGGAGGATGCAGAATCCGGAATTGAAGCAGCAAGGGCGGGAGGAATGAAAAGTATCGCTATAGGAGATGCGATACCGGAGGGGCTTTCCGACTATAAGGTAAAGTGCTTCGGGGAAATTCTGAAAATTGTATAGCAGAAAAATCCGCCTTCTTTTTGGCGGATTTTTCTTTTGGGAAGAATTTGGATTGAAAAGGAGAGTAGTATGCGAACGGATATTTCCGTAAAGCCAATTTTCGAGAAGGTGCAAGGGTGTTCAATGGTAAAATCTAAAGAGGGAGGAGAGAGAAGCCCTGTTTTCTTACAAAGGCTTCCAGTGCATCCTCCTCTATAAGAGCAGGGGCTACACCCTGCTTTCCGATGGAGAGCGCAGCGGCACAGTTGGCAATTTTTGCTGCAGAAAAAACGGAATATCCTTTGGCAAGATAAGCGGTAAAAGCACTGATGAAGGCATCTGAGGCACCTGTTGCATCGATGACCGGAACAGGAATTGCAGGGATTAGATTTCCATATCTCTGTTCTTAATGTAAATGCCTTCGGCCCCCAAACTAACCATTACGGTTTGCACTCCTTTTCTTAAAAGCTCTTCTGCTGCAAGCTTGTAGTTTTTTGCATGAGGAACAAGTTCCATGATTTCATTGATATTCGGAATCATGAAGTCGATGAGAGGAAAAAGTGCTTCCGGAATAATCGGCCCAGTACTTGGTTTTAGAATAGTACAGATATTCATCTGCTTTGCCATTTCACATGCTGTTTGAATGGTAGCTATGGGAACCTCGGTCTGCAGAAGGCAGAATTTGGCGTTGGAAAACAGCGCCTTTTTTTTATGGATGTCTTCCGAGCTTAAATAGGAATTAGCGCCGGACATAATGGTAATCATGGATTCACCATCTTCTTGTAGAAAAATTTGAGCTTGTCCGGTCTGCGCCCTATCATACTTTTTGACTCCGGAAATATTGATTTTTTCTTTATGCAGATAATTTAAAAGCATTGTAGATTCCATATCGGAGCCAATGGCTGCGATGGGGAGCGGACTCAGCCCGAGTCTCGCCAGCCCAATGCTTTGGTTCAGACACTTTCCGCCGGGGTAGACGAAGGATTTATCTGTAGTTGTCGTTGTACCGCGCTTTGGCAATTCCTTAAAGCTTAAATAATGGTCGGTATTCATGCTCCCGATTACCAGCACTTTGGAAACGGAATCAGCCTTCCTTTTTTGAATTGAAACTTCGGAATGTAACTTAAGTACAGGCAGAAAAGAAGAGGGAAAGTTATTTTGTTTTTCCAGAAGCTCTATTATAACTTTGGCACAATGCTTTGCAAATTCTCTTCTGGGAATAATCAATGCGGAGAGCTGTTCTGTCAGGGTATCCGTTTCTTCTGCCAGAGCCAAAAGAGAAAGCTCGGAAGGGATGCTGTAGGCCTGTTGTAAAAGAAAATAATAAATCTCAATAAGCGCTGCGTAGGAGGACGAAACTAGGGCTGTACACTTGTTTTGTAAGAGATATTTTTTACAGCTTTCCGCTTCTTTAAAAATGAAATCCGTATTTACTTTTAAATTGTAATCTGTCAAACAATTGCTATACCCGACTATGAAATCTTTTTTTGTATTGCATTTTCTACAGCCAAACAAGCTATCTTATTGTGTCCTTTTTGTAAGAGACTTTGCGTAAGAAAATAGGAAAAAGACTGGTAGTCCGGAGATAATGCTTTTTCTCCCTTTTCGTTCAGAAGTAAAAAAGGAATTTGGACTGCCTTTAATATTTCTTGATTTGCCTCGATATTCAAGGCCTCCCAAAGGACTAAACTGACTCCCCTTGCCTGCAATAGGTTTAACTGTTTCTTTTCTTCTAAATCCGTGTTTTCAGAAGAGGAAATAATGCATTGATAACCTTGATTTTGTAAAATCTCAATTAAGTCTTTCAGCTTGGGTAGGTCGGAAAAATCACGCAGCAGGATTCCCAGAAGAAAATTTTGTGTTTTTTTTCCTGCAATTTGCAGGGGAAGAAATCCTGATGATTTTGCAAGAGAAAGAATTCGTTCTTTGGTCTCGGCACTGATATTTTGATCGTTATGATGGATGATTTTGGAAATGGTGGAGGGGGATACTCCGGCGATTTTTGCAAACTCTTTAACCTTCATAAGAAACTCCCTAATAAAATGCACAAATAATTACTTTTAAAATTGTTGATTCATACAAATATATACAAAAATATTGACCTAGAAAAGTATATCATATATCATGCAATCAAGGAAATAATTTCGGAAATAAATTCTTGATGAGTGCTGTGCGTTTATTTTTCATTTTTCATTAGGGCTGGGATGAGGTAATAGATGAAACTGATGAATTTTGGGTCCTTGAATCTGGATCGTAAGTATGGGGTGAAGAATTTTGTGGCTCCGGGAGAAACGAAGAGTGCAGACTCCTATTTTGAAAACCTGGGAGGAAAAGGACTGAATCAGTCTATAGCTTGCGCCAGAGCAGAATCCGCTGTTTGGCATGTCGGAGCTGTCGGAAAAGACGGTATCGGGCTTTTAGATTGTTTAAAGGAGGCAGGCGTTGATACTAGCCATATTGCGGTGAAAGACACGGCCTCCGGACATGCCGTTATACAGGTGGATTATGCAGGGCAGAATTGCATCATCATCGTTTCCGGTGCAAACGGAGAAGTGGGGAAGGAACAGATAGAAGAGGCATGCGAAGCCTTGGAAGAAGGGGATATTGCCCTTTTTCAGAATGAAATCTCCAATGTGGCATACGGAATTGCAAAGGCAAAGAGCTTTGGTGCAAAAGTGGCTTTCAACCCCTCGCCCTTTAATGAAAAGATTTTAGAAGTGGACCTTCATGATGTGGATTACCTTATAGTAAATGAAGGAGAAGGCTGTGAAATTGTTGGCGGGAAGCTTTCCTCACCGGAGGAAATTCTGGTAGCGATCCGAAAGAACTATCCGTGGATCAAGACGGTTTTGACGCTTGGAGAAAAGGGCTGCTACTACATGGGCAGGGAAGAAAGTATTTTCAGGATGCCTTTCCTGTTAAGGCGTTGGATACCACAGGCGCAGGGGATACCTTTTGCGGATACTTTCTTTCCGCAATACTTAAGGGATATGAACCTGGAACAGCTTTACGGGAGGCGTCAGCGGCGGCGGCCCTTGCCGTAGGAAAAGAAGGTGCTGCCTGCAGTATTCCGACAAAGAAGATGGTAGAAGAATTTTTGGAAAAGAAAGAGTAGAGAAAAGGCGGTAATTTCATGAGCAATCAGCCGATTCTGGTGATGGAAAATATCACAAAGGTATATGGGAATGGCTTTGTGGCAAATAAAGATGTCAATTTCTCGGTTCAGACCGGAGAAATTCATGCTTTAGTAGGAGAAAACGGAGCCGGTAAGAGCACTTTGATGAAGATTCTTTTTGGTGAAGAAAAAGCCGATTTTGGAAGAATCCTTTTGAGAGGAGAAGAACTGCATTTGTCGAATCCCATGAGTGCGATTCGACAGGGGATAGGGATGGTGCATCAACATTTTATGCTGGCTCCGTCTCTTACTGTTGTGGAAAATATCATCATGGGGATGGAACCCCAAAAATTTGGATTCATAGACAGGGAAGCGGCGAAGAAAGCCTGTCGGGAAGTAGCTGAAAAATACAATTTCCAAATTGACATCAACAAACGAGTTGAGCAACTTTCCGTAGGAATGAAGCAAAAAGTAGAGATATTAAAGGCTTTAATTCGAGGCGCTCAAATTTTGATTTTGGATGAGCCAACAGCCGTTCTGACTCCGCAGGAAACAGAGGAGCTGTTTGCACAATTACAGAAGCTGAAGAGTGACGGCCATACCATTATTTTTATTTCGCACAAATTAAAAGAGGTGAAGCAGCTATGCGATAAAATCACAGTTTTGCGTAGAGGAAGAAGCGTAGGGGAGCATTCTGTCAATGATCTAACCGAGGAAGATATCTCTAGACTCATGGTGGGAAGAGATGTTGTTTTGAAAATCGATAAAATGCCCATTCAGCTTGGAGAGACTGTTTTAAAGTTAAGAAACCTGCATGTTCCGGGAGATTCCGGGAAAAAAGGTCTCCAATCTGTAAGTTTTGATGTTCGAAAAGGGGAAATCTTAGGCGTTGCAGGAATTGAAGGAAATGGCCAGCGTGAACTGGCGGATGCAATCGGCGGTCTCTTGGAATTTCAGTCGGGTGAAATTCTACTGAACAATAAGAGTATTAAAGGAAAGACCATCAGGGAGATTCGAGAACACGGCATATCCCACGTTCCGGAGGATAGAATGATCTTCGGCGTTTCGCAGGAAAACTCTGTTATGGAAAACCTGATTTCGGATCGCTTTTATAAAAAAGACTATAATCGCTTTGGTCTTCTGAATTTTAAAAAGATTAAAAAGATGGTAGCGGAGCTGATTAAGACTTACCTTATCAAGTGTGATGACGGTGAGCAGCAGGTAAGAATGCTTTCCGGCGGAAATATCCAAAAGGTGGTTGTGGCAAGGGAGTGTTCTCAAGATCCGCAGATGGTTGTATTTAATCAACCAACACGTGGCATAGACGTAGGAGCCATTGAATTTGTTCATAAACGAATTTTGCAATTACGGGATAGCGGAACTGCGGTTTTGTTGATATCCGCCGACTTAAATGAGATTTTGGAGCTTTCGGACAGCTTAATTGTACTTTGTGAAGGTAAAATAGCGGCTTATTTCAAGGATACCAAGGATATGACGGAAACAGAGCTTGGAGAGTATATGTTAGGAATTAAAAAGATGACAGAGGATGAAATCGGAGGTGCCGTTCATGAATAAGAAAGGGCAATCGGCTAAAAGTATAGAGGCGCAATATAATATTTTGCGTGTGGCGATTGCCATTCTCATCTCCCTTCTTTTGGCCTTCGTTCTGATTGCGCTTGTTGGAGGGAATCCTTTGGATGCTCTAAAACAGTTTATTTTGGAACCGATCAGTTCGAGAAGAAATTTTGGAAACGTTATCGAATTGGCCATTCCGCTAACCTTTGCCGGACTCGCGGTTTGTGTCATGTTTCAATGCAATCAATTTAATATGGGTGTGGAGGGAGCCTTCTTCTTCGGAGGACTGACAGCAGGATATTTAGCAGCAAAGCTGTCCCTGCCTCTTCCGCTTCATTTACTTCTTGCAATCTCATGTGGAGCAATATCCGGTATGCTGATTTGTGTCATTCCGGCTGTTATGAAAGTGAAATGGAATGCAAATGAGGTCGTTTCTTCTTTGATGCTGAATTATGTGGTTCTCTACTTGGGAAATTTCGTATTGCAGTACATCATGTTGGATCCGACTGCGGGATATCCCGCGTCAAGTCAATTTGCTTCCTCGGCGAAGCTTCCTTTATTGGTCAGTAAGACGAGAATTCATGCCGGGCTCTTTCTTGCTTAATCTTGATTGTGCTTATCTATATTTTTGTTTATAAAACAAAATGGGGATACAGCATAAGGATGGTGGGAAAGAATGAGAATTTTGCCCGCTATTCCGGCATTGGAGTAGGAGGAACCATTCTTTTGTCGCAACTTGTGGGAGGCGCGCTGGCCGGTGCAGGAGGAGCAACGGAGGTGCTGGGAATGTATACCAGATTTTCTTGGGTTCGCCTTCCGGGATATGGATTTGACGGAATCATTATTGCCATTCTTGCCGGTAATAATCCGATTTTTGTACCGCTTGCAGCAGTGTTTCTGTCTTACTTGAGAATCGGAGCGGATATTATGTCGAGAAGAACCGATATCGCACCGGAATTCGTTTCCTTTGTTCAATCCTTCATAATTTTACTGGTTGGAGCAAAATTATTCTTGGAAAAATACAAGCATAAGAAGATTGTGGAGAATTCCGCTTTACTGAATAAGGAGGAGGGTTAACGTGGATTCGTTATTTTCGGCAATTTTTTCTGCGGATTTTATATCTTCCGTATTGCGGCTTTCAACTCCTATACTTTTTGCCGGATTAGCCGCTCTGATTACGGATAAGGCCGGAGTTATTAATATAGGCTTGGAAGGAATCATGCTTTCGGCAGCACTAGCCGGAGTAGTGGGAAGTGCATTTGGAGGAAATGCTTTTGTCGGACTTTTGCTTGCCCTTGTTGTGGGAGTGGCGATTGGACTTCTGATGGCCTATTTTGCGATAGGCTTAAAAACGGATATTGTCTTGACGGGCATTGCACTAAATCTTATGGCTTCGGGCGGTACGGTTTTTCTTCTCTATGTCATCACAAAAGATAAGGGAATGTCTACCTCTCTGAAAAGCTTTACCATGCCGGTCATTCAGCTTCCGCTTATCAAGAGTATCCCGGTTCTAGGGGATATTCTGTCCGGACATAATTTGCTGACCTATTTAGCGTTCCTGTTTACGGTCCTTGTCTGGATTTTACTGTATCGGACACCGCTGGGCTTAAGAATTCGTGTTGTCGGAGAAAATATTTCCGCTGCGGAAAGCGTTGGAATTCCGGTAAAGAAAGTCCAATTTACTGCACTTACCATAAGTGGTGTACTTGCCTCCATGGGGGGCGCTTACATGTCGATGGGCTATATGGATAAGTTTGCGAGAGATATGACTGCGGGAAGAGGATTTATTGCTCTGGCGGCAGAGGCACTGGGAAGGGCAACTCCTCTCGGGACGCTGATTGCATCTTTATTTTTTGGGATGGTGGATGCATTGAGCAGTAACCTGCAAATTCTAAATGTTCCGGTTCAATTTGTTCAAATGTTGCCGTATGTATGTACAATCGTGGGACTTGTTATCTACTCGGCAATTAAAGGAAAAAATAAAACCAACTAGATAAGGAGAAAAAAAGATGAAAAGAAAACTGGTATTGGCAGCGTTGGCATTAGGAACAAGTAGCGTATTGGCTTCTTGCGGTGGAGCTGCAAAGACAGAGACCGCAAAGGCGGAAGGTACAGAAAGCGTTGCGGTAGAGGAGAAGAAGACGGAGGAAAATACGGCAGAAAACAAGCCCAATGTAGCTATTCTCTTAAATGGTACATTAGGTGACAAAGCCTTCTATGATTCTGCGGCAAATGGCGCCAAGATGATGCAGGAAGAATTGGGCTTAAACGTTAAGACAGTAGAGATGACTTACGATGAAACAAAGTGGATGCCAACTTTGATTGATTTCTCGGAAGACAAGGATACGGATATTATCATCGTCGGAACATGGCAGATGAATGAAAAACTGCAAGAAGTTGCACCGCAGTATCCGGATAAAAAGTATATTATTTTTGACTCTGCTGTAGATTATACGAAGGACGGTATGGAAAACGTATATTCCGTGGAATACAAGCAGAATGAGTGTTCTTTCCTTGCGGGAGCCGCTGCAGCAATGAGCACAAAGACCGGTACACTGGGCTTTGTCGGAGGAATGGAAAATTATGTCGTAAATGACTTCCTTGTTGGATATGTACAGGGAGCAAAATACATAAAGGATGATATTAAAATCAATATCGGATATGTTGGAAACTTTAATGATACTGCAAAGGCAAAGGAGCTCACTCTGGCTCAAATCAATCAAAATGCCGATATCGTGTATCAGGTGGCATCGACAGCGGGCTTGGGCGTTATTGACGGTGTAACGGAAAAGGATAAGCTGGCTATCGGTGTGGACAGTGATCAGGCGGAAGCCTTTATGGAGACGGATAAGGAGAAGGCGGAGCACATCCTTACTTCCGCATTAAAGAGAGTTGACTTGTCTTTATTCAGAGCAGTTAAGCTCGAAACGGAAGGAAAATTAGCATGGGGAACCAGAGAAGTACTGGGCATCAAGGAAGGTGCGGTCGGTATTGCACAGAACAGCATTTATGATTCTCTTGCCTCTGATGAAACAAAGAAAACAGTTTCTGAACTGGAAGAGAAGATTAATTCCGGAGAGATTGAAGTGGATACCGCTTTTGGGAAGAGTACAGATGAAATCCAGAAGATTAAGGACTCCGTAAGACCGTAAACCCTTGGGATTTTGAAAAAGATGTAGATTAGATTGCTGAGATTTATGAAGGGAGAACAGAATTTCTTCCTCATAAATCTTGGCAATCCCTTTATATAGGATCAGGAAAGCGTATGAAAAAAATACCTGTAATAATAGATTGTGATCCAGGACATGATGATGCCATTGCCCTGATTTTGGCTTGTGCATCGGAAAAACTGGATGTTCTAGGGGTCACGACCGTAGGCGGGAATCAGACAATAGAAAAAACTTCAAAGAATGCACTTAAAGTATTGGAATTTATCAGTAAAAAAATTCCGGTAGCCAAAGGAGCGGATGTTCCCATTCGGAGAGAATTGGAGATTGCTCCGGAGGTTCACGGGGAGACCGGACTGGATGGGCCGGTCTTGCCGGATGCGAAAACTTCGGCAATAGAGGGGACGGCAGTCGATTTTATTGCAAAATGTATTATGGAAAATGAGGAAAAGCTTACTCTGATTGCAACGGGACCACTTACGAACATTGCTATATTTTTACTGTCCTATCCGCAATTGGCAGAAAAAATAGAACAAATTAGTCTTATGGGGGGAGCGGCTATAGGAGGAAATTGGTCTGCAGCTGCGGAGTTCAATATTCTGGTAGATCCCGAAGCGGCAAGCATCGTTTTCCAATCCGGTATTCCGATTACGATGGCCGGTCTGGATGTTACGCATAAAGCCAGAATATATAGAGAGGATATCGAGAAAATCCGTTCTCAGGGAGGCAGGGTAGCTTGCTTTGTGGCGGATTTACTGGATTATTTTTCAAAGTTTCATGCAGAGCAGTGCGGTTGGGACTTTGCCCCTCTTCATGACCCCTGTGCGGTTTTATATGAAACGTCTCCGGAATTATTTTCTTATAAGGACTGCTATGTTGAAATTGATTTGGAAGGAGAACACACACTGGGATGCACGGTATCTGACTTAAATGGTCTTACGAATAAGCCTGTGAACGCTCGTGTTCTTTTGGATATAGACCGGGAAAAAATGATAGAGCTGCTTGTTGAAGCGGTTAATCAGTATGATAAGGGAGGGGAATAATGGGAAAAATCCCAATTGTGATTGATACGGATCCGGGAATTGATGATTTTTTTGCTCTTATGCTGGCCGGATCTGCAGAGATATTCGATATTCGAGCAATCCAAACCGTAGCAGGGAATCAAGTTATCGAAAAGGTAACGGATAATACTCTCAGAATATGTCAAATGCTGGATATTCGTACGCGATTATCCAAGGGTGCGGAGAAACCGATTCTCGGAGAGCAAATCACTGCAGGATATATTCATGGCAGTAATGGACTTGGAGATTTGCAACTGGAAAAGGGTGATTTTGTACTTGAAAATCTTTCCGCTTGGGACCTCATGTATGAGGAGGCAAGAAATGCTGGAGGCAATTTGAAAATCATAGCTCTGGGCCCTCTTACCAATATTGCGATAGCTCTTTTGAAGTATCCGGATATTAAGAATTTCATCAATGAAATTATACTCATGGGAGGAAGCACCGGATTAGGCAATGTAAGTGTCTATGGAGAGTTTAATATTGTGGCCGATCCTATAGCAGCAGACATTGTATTTAAATCCGGAATTCCTCTTACGATGGTGGGCTTGAATGTGACGCACCAAACAATTCTAAGTGAGAAGGAAATCGAGGAATTACTATCTATTCCCTGTAAATTTCAAAAAGAGATCACTCATCTTTTACGCTTTGCACAGAAGACGGAAAAGGAGTATGGATTTAACGGTGTAATCCTGCATGATCCCTTGACTGTTGCTTATGCTTTGGATCCTACGGTTCTTAGCCTTAAATCGTGTCCGGTTTTCATCGAAACCCGTAGTGGCTTAAACAGGGGCAGGACTGTAGTGGATTTGGATCCGTGGAGAAAGGACGCTTTAAAGCAAGTAAATGTTGCAGTGGAAGTGGATAAAGCAAAATTTTTGGAAATGCTAAAAAATATGCTTAGATATTGGACTTGATTCTGGCTTGCGAATAGGGATGGAATTGGAAAAAAGGGGGATGTATGAAAAGAGCATATGAATATGACAGAGAACTGATTGATGCAGCAATTCCCAAGATTTTATCGGAGGAAGAACAAACCTGGGAAAATGCCTTTACTGCAGATGACAGACTTTGGGAAGCGGTTAAGCTTTTATGGGGAAGTCATGTTCCGGGATCCTATGCGCCTGAGAGAGTTCTATTGGCGGGAATACAGTCAATGTACAATATGGGCTACGATGTGACAGAGGCAGAAGCGCTCTTACCCAAAGCCCTTGAATACAGAGAGAAGGAGGACAAGGTTAAGCTGACAAAGCTTACAGCTGAAGTTTTCCATTTACTGAATGAAGCAAAAAAAATTGAAGGCCACAGATATCATGATTTTTCTTGTTATGACAGTTTTGAGAAAATACTTGTGGATTCCAACTTTCCGGAATATGCGGAAAAACCGGATGTTCACTCTGCTGATTTTTTTGACAAAATCTATTTCGGATGGAAGACACAAGTGGTTGGAGCTTCGTTCGGCACAGCGCTGGAAGGCTATACCACGGAAAATCTGAGAAAAACCTTTGGTGAGGTACGGGAATACATAAGAAAACCCAGTACCTATAATGATGATATCACTTATGAAATTGCGTTTTTGGAAGCATTTCGGGAGAAAGGTTATGATCTATCTTCTTCGGATATTGCCTTGGAGTGGGTTGGGAGAATCCCCAGCGGCTGGTCTGCAGAGGATATCGCATTAAAGAATCTCATGCTCGGTATATTCCCACCGGAGAGCGGATATCGCTCCAATCCATTTCGGGAGTGGATAGGAGCACAGATGAGGGGTGTGGTTTGTGGAATGATTGCCCCTGCAAACCCTGTTCTTGCTGCGGAACTCGCCTTTAAGGATGGTGTTATTTCACATCACAACAACGGTGTAATAGGAGAGATTTTCAATGCGGTTTTAGCTTCCATGGCCTTTGTGGAGAAAGACATGAGAACCTTGGTGCTTAAGGCGATAGACTGCATGCCTAAGAACAGTGAGTATAAAGAAATCTTGGATTTCACCTTGCAGATCTGTAAGGAAACGGACAACTATGATAAGGCTTGGAAAAAAGCGGAGCTTCGCTTCAAAGAATACAACTGGATTCATGCCTATCCGAATGCAGCGATAGAGGTGATTGCTCTGTATTATTGCCAGAATGATTTTGACTCCTGCCTCAGTATGATTGGAATGATGGGGCAAGATGTGGATTGTAATGCGGCGCAGGTAGCCACACTTTTTGGAATCGCGTATGGAAATTGCATTGGACAGAAATGGCTGGATCCCCTTCCGGAAGACATTAAAACTTATGTGAGAGGATATGAGGATACAACATATCGGGCATTAACGGATTTGGTCGTTTCTTCTATGCAAAAATATTGGAAAAGTTAGGGAAATAGTACTTCTATAAGGGGGGATATTTCTGTTCCCTGCCTTAGCTTTTAAGATAAAATTATTTGTGTATTTTTTAGCTCGGATTCGCTTATGCATCCGAGCTTTTTTAGTAAAAATAACAAGCAAGAAAAATCATAGCAGTGATATAAACCATGGATAATAAGGAAATCAATTAGGATATAATTGTATCTAGGTGATGTGGACTTATAGTTCTCGTATCAACATCCCCTTTTAAACAAACTCAATCTTTTTTCATAAGGAGCCATTCTGCAATATCGATTACTTGAATACCTTCGATATCATATTGCGGATTCCCTGTTCTTGCCAGTACTACCTTAGGATAGGCATCTTTAATTGCTTTTAAAGGGGCCAGTTCCCTATCCAATGTTTTGTTTTCTGTTATATTATCTGAGACCTGAATATAGATTTTTTCACTTCTTTTCATGGCGACAAAGTCTATTTCCTTTTTATAGAGAGCACCGGCATAAATATCATAGCCTGAACGGAGTAGTTCTATTGCTACTATATTTTCTAAGGTTCTGCCATAATCCATATTTCTTTTACCCAGAAAGGCATAACGAAAAGAATGGTCACTTAGATAGTATTTGTCATAAGAAGAAAGATATTTTTTTCCTCGAATATCATATTTTCTCACTTTATAAAAGGCATATGCGTTGCATAAGTACTTCATATAGGAGCCGATAGTGGCATTGGAAGAACTAATATCGGATTTTGAAACGGCAGTGCTTATACTTCTGGTGGACGATATATTTGAAATATTATCCATCAAAAAGTCTGACACACGTTCAATCAGAATGGTTTTTCTGATTTTGAATTTTTGGACAATATCTCTTAAAATGAGGGTATTATAGACATCCTTCAGATAATTCAATTTAAGATTTTCGTCTTTATAAACATAGGAACCGGCCATACCTCCTTCAACTATATATTGATTTAATGCCTGCTGTTTGTCTGTGATCTCGTAATAAGTACAAAATTCCTTAAATGAAAAAGGATATACTTCTATTCGGAAGGTTCTACCTGTAAAAAGGGTTGCCAAATCGCTGCTTAATAAGAATGCATTTGAATCGGTAATATAGATATCGTATTTTTCTTCACTATGAAAACTGATGATAGCTTTTTCAAATCCTCGACACATCTGCACTTCATCGATTAAAAGAATATTCTCTTTTTCCGGAACATAATGATCTTTTACATAGTTGTTGAGTGCATGGTATTCCAGTAAAGTTTCATACTCGGTAAGAATAAGATTGATGTGAATAATATTTGCTTCCGGATGATTTTTTTGAATATAATGGTGAAAGGACTCCATAAGCTTAGACTTTCCGCTTCTTCGGACACCTGTTATCACTTTTATATCCGGAGTCCCATAAACTTTTATCAGTTTTTCAAGATAAGATGTTCTTTCAATAAGCTTCATAGATTTTTACCTCACTGAAAGATAGTATAGCAAGTCTATTAAACAAAAACAAATATTTTTCATTTTTGTTTAATAGATCTATAGCTGGGGGGATTTTTTAAACAGGATATCACACGCTCTACACATGATACTCGTTAAGTATAAAATACGAAAGCGAATATCGTGATTTTTTGCCTTAAAAAAACTGTCAGTTATATCGAACAAAAATCTTCTTTTTTTCTTCATATATAAAGTATAATGTTCATATTGACTATATGGAAGATACTTATATCTGGAAAAAACAAGAGGAGGATACCCGGATGATTCAACGAGAAAGATACATAGATAAGATAAAGCCGTTCATCGGAAAGGATATTATCAAAGTTCTGACCGGTATTCGCCGGTCGGGGAAGTCTGTCATGCTTCGGCTTATTCAAGAAGAAATTCGAAGTCAAGGAATCGCCGATACGCAGTTTATCAGCTTCAATTTTGAGTCTTTGGAAAATGCCGAGTTTTGCACAGCAGCTTCTTTGTACCAAGAACTGAAAAAAAGGATTTCATCTGTCCAAGGAAAGGTTTATTTGTTTTTGATGAAATTCAAGAAGTGGAGCAGTGGGAAAAATGTATTAATTCTGTCCGCGTTGATTTTGATTGTGATATCTATATCACAGGTTCCAATGCAAAGCTTCTTTCCGGAGAGCTGGCAACATATCTTGGCGGACGCTATGTAGAGTTTGTGGTTTTCCCATTTTCCTTCGAAGAATATCTGGAATCTATAAAACAGGAAAAGGAAGAGGTTTCCGTTACAGAAGAATTCAAGAATTATCTGGAAATGGGAGGGATGCCTTTCCTAGTGAATCTGCGCTATGATAAAGATGCTTCTATGCAATATCTTAGAGATATATATAATTCCGTGCTTTTAAAGGATGTGGTTCAGCGTAACAACATTCGAGATGTAGAACTATTGGAGAGAATGATTTTATATCTTTTAGATAATGTGGGACATAGCTTCAGTGCAAGAAGCATATCCAATTATTTAAAGCAGGAAAATCGGAAAGTTTCTGCTGAAACCATTTTGAATTACATCAAGGCATGCTGTGATGCTTATCTTTTTATACAACTTAGGAGGGAAGATCTTCAGGGGAAGAAAATTCTTAGTGTAAATGAAAAGTATTATTCGGTAGATCACGGACTTCGGGAATCCATTCTGGGGACGAATGCAAGAAATATTGATCAGATTCTTGAAAATATTGTCTGCATGGAATTGCTGAGACGAGGCTATACAGTGACAATTGGAAAAAACGGGGAGAAAGAAATTGATTTTGTAGCCCAAAAAAATAAAGACAAGCTATACATTCAAGTGGCTTATCTCCTTGCCGGATCCGGTACCATAGAGCGAGAATTTGGCATCTATGACTCGATTCGGGATCATTACCCTAAGTACGTCCTTTCTTTGGATGAATTTGATATGAGCCGTGACGGTATAAAACATCTAAATATACGGGATTTTCTCCTTCGTGAAGAGTTTTGACAGGTTTGGGAAAGAAAAGGAACTTTAGTCTATTGAACAAAAATAAATATTTTTCATTTTTGTTTAATAGACCAAAAGTGAATATTTCCCCTTTTTCAAAACCCTCTTTTTATGGCATAATATCTTAGCAAAGTTAAATTATGGTCGTTATGTCAGAGTATTAAGAGAAAGGGAGATTTTATGAAAAAACCTGTAATCGGTATTTCCACAAGTGTAATTGTGGATCAGGGGGGCGGATTCCCCGGATATGAGAGGATTTATGTTAACAAAGATTATGTTTCTTCTGTGATTGCAGCAGGAGGAGTTCCGATTATGATTCCGATGGATGATACGGAAGAAAACTTGAGGCAGACTTTGGACTTATTGGACGGAATCATTTTTTCCGGGGGACATGATATCGCCCCGATTCGTTATCAGGAGGAGCCTCATCAGAAATTGCAGGAGATTTGTCCGGAGAGAGATGAGTTTGACTTTTTGCTCTATCGCCTCGCAAAGGAGCGGAAGCTTCCGATTTTAGGAATTTGTCGTGGATTTCAGCTTATGAATGTTTCCGAGGGAGGGAAGCTTTATCAGGATCTTTCTCTGAAAGATACAGAAAGCTTAAGCACTCCCAGGGACATGGCCCGAGTATTCCGACTCATACGGCAAAAGTTGAGGCAGGTAGTAAGTTCCACGATATTCTCGGAAAAGAGGAGATTCGCGTAAACAGCTTCCATCATCAGGCGGTAAAGTCCGTTTCGGAAAATGTAGCGATATCGGGAAGAGCTTTGGATGGTGTGGTAGAGGCGATTGAATTAAAGGATTATCCTTTTGGAGTAGGCGTTCAGTTCCACCCGGAAATGTTACAGGCGAAGGAAGAGGATATGAAGAAGATTTTTGCGGCTTTGCTAAGTGCTGCAAAGGAGTATCAGGGGAAGAAGTAAAGGGGAATCAATGAGTAAAACAGAAAAATTGGGATTTTGGTCTATCGTACTCTTAACAATTAACTCCATCATTGGAACCGGAATATTCCTTTCTCCGGGTTCGGTAGTGAAGCAGGTGGGATCTTTCGCACCTGTAGCTTATCTTTGTGCAGCCGCCTTTGCGGCAGTTCTTGCTTTGAGTTTTGCTTCCGCATCCCGTTATGTGGTAAAGAGCGGTGCGGCATACGCCTACGTGGGTGCTGCTTTCGGGGAAAATGCCGGTCTGTATATCGGAATTACCCGTTTCGTTTCCGCAAGTATTGCTTGGGGCGTTATGGCGACCGGTGTGGTTAAGACGGTTTTGCAAATATTGGGAATGGATACGGCGAACTTCCAATTGGTAACTGCGGGCTTCCTTTGCCTTATGTTTATTTTGTTTATCATCAATCTTTTTGGCTTAAAGGTACTTGCATGGGTATCCAATATCTCCACTTTGGGAAAGGTTCTTGCTTTGGCTCTGACCATCCTTGCGGGACTTTTCTTCCTCTTACAGCAAAAGTCTGCGGCAGATCTTTCTCTTATTGTTCCCGGTAACAGTAGCGGAACAGTACCGGCAATCAGCACGAAGTCCTTTGTTACTGCGATTATTGCAGCCTTCTATGCGTTTACAGGTTTTGAAGGAGTAGCCAGCGGTTCTTCCGACATGGAAAGTCCGGAGAAGAATCTTCCGAAGGCGCTTCCTTTATCCATTTTCCTGATTGCGGTAATCTATCTCGGTATCGTGTTTGTTTCGATGCGGCTGAATCCCATGGCACTTCTCGAATCCAAGAATGTAGTGGTTTTAGCCGATGTTTTTAATAGTCCGATTTTACAGAATACTATCGTTCTGGGCGCTTTTGTTTCCATGTTCGGAATCAATATTGCAGCTTCTTTCCATACGCCGAGACTCTTGGAAGCTATGGCGAAGGACGGACAGGTAAATGAATTGTTTGCAAAGAGAACGAAGGGAGGCTTCCCTATCCGTCCTTTATCTTCAGTACGGTCTTTGCGATTATGATTCCGATGGCCTTCCACTATGATATGAAGGGCATCATGATTATCAGCTCTATTGCCCGTTTCGTACAGTTCCTTTTGGTTCCCCTTGCCGTGATGTACTTCTTCTATGGAAAACAAAAGGGAGAAATCATCGAAAAGCCGATTAAGAATTTTATTCTGGATGTTCCGGTTTCCGTACTTGCCATTGCTCTTACGATTTTCCTTCTCAGCCAATTTAACTGGGTCGGACAGTTCAGTATTGCAAAGGACGGTGTGGTAGAGCCGAACATCTATGCTATCGTTGCCATGATTTTCGGATACATCCTCTTCCCGATAATTGCGTTTGCTTTAAGAGGGAAGAAGAATTGAGTTCAAAAATTCATAAACAGATGCTTAAAGCAATAGAACTTGCACAATAAGTCCATGTCCTAAGAATAAAGGTGCTTCAAATATTCTCCGGTTTCCCGATTGTAGAGAAGCTCTTCCTTCATACTGCGGTACTGGAGTGGACTCATACCTATTTTCTTTCGGAAAATCTTGGAGAAACTCAGAGGATCATGGTAGCCGACCTGAAAAGCGACTTCCGCTACGGAACGCTTTGTCCTCCGAAGCATCGATTTGGCATTTTGCATACGGACATAAAGTAGATATTCTTTGGGAGAATACCCCGTATCCATCTTAAAGCTGTTAAAAAGATGGGCACGGTGTACTCCCATTTTTTCTGCAAGAAACTGAATGCTGAGATCCTCACCGTAGTGCTCGTCGATGTATTCACGCACATCATGACTCAGACTTCGTAATTTCTTTGTTTGCTTTAGACCCTTTACCTCATCACTTTCTTTATCTCGGATAAGATTGGCAAAGAAAAGATGAAGATAAGCTACACGCGAGAGCTGATGCTCTAAGCTGAATTCTTTTTTATCTAAAATCTTATTAATGTATTGGAGAAGATCTTGCACATTGTGCACGATGCGAACGGGCTTTGCGGGACTAAAGCCGGCATCGGACAAGAAGGAATCTGCATCGATTCCTCTACATGCCAGCCAGAAGTAAGACCAAGGATCCTTTAGATCGGCTTCATACCAAGCAAGGGTATGAGGGTAGAGAAGAAATGCATTTCCGGCAGAAAGTTGGTAGAGTTCACCGTTCACACAAAGTGTTCCCGATCCGGAATAGACAATATGAATTAGGTACACATCCCTTTTGTTCGGGCCATACTTATGCCCGGGATGGCAGCGTTCTTTTCCGCAATACATAAGCTGCAAGTCCGAAGCCTTGCATTCTGCATCCTGAAAATTAATATATTGTTTTTCACCCTCTAAGAAGGGAACATCTCCGAGAGAGAATTTTCTCTTGTTTTTCTCATTTTCTTTAGACTGCTCCATGATGTGTTTCGACATTGTGCATAATGCTTTTAAAATACGAGTGGAACCAATACTTCGGCACCACTCGTTGAATACGCTTGTTTTTTATCCAAGATAGAAAACAAATTCAGCTTCTTGTTTACTTATATTGCTTTAATGAGGAAAAGTAAAGATGCAAAATCTCCACCCTTCCTGCTTAAATCTTCTCTGGCAATGGGAATACCGATTTCCATAAGCTCTGCTCCGTAAGCTTCATACGATAATTCTTTGTCTTTCAGATTATAGCCTGCATGGAGGACAGTGGCTTCTTTTCTCTCCAAAGATGGATTTAAATTGGAGCTAATCCGGTATAGTTTATTTTCCTCCAACCCTTTTAGTTTAAAGCGAATCCAGGAGGCATTTACAAAGTTCAGCTTTTGGAAATACATGGCAATGGCTTCGGTTTTGTCGGGGGATACAACAGAGAATCCGCATTCATTTCCTTCAAAGGGAGAAAGTAGCCTGTAAAAATCTCCCTCAATCTGTATGAGTCTTCTGTGCTCCTTCATAAAGGCAATTTCTCTCTTTACCTCTTCGATTTCTGAGGAGGAGAGGAGGTTTAAGTCAAGTTCATAGCCAAAGGTTCCGAAATAAGCCATATTGGCACGTGTTTCCAGCGGAGTATTCCGGTAAAGCTGTTGATTGGGTACAGCGGATACATGTGCTCCGATGCTTACAATGGGATAAGCGATGGAGCTGCCATACTGAATTTTAGCTCTTTCTGCCGCGTCACTGTCGTCAGAACACCAGGCTTGCGGAGCGTAATAGAGTAAGGCGGCATCAAAGCGTGCACCGCCACTCGCGCAGGATTCAAAGAGGATATCCGGAAATTCCGTAGTCAAGCGATGGTATAGATCGTATACACCAAGGATATAACGATGCATCATTTCTCCCTGTCTTTCCGGCAGAAGAGTAGCAGAGTAAGGCTCCGACATATAACGGTTCATATCCCACTTGATATAGGAAATTTTTGATTCGCGCAGAATTTTAGCCACTTTTTCATAGATATAGTCCACGACTTCTGTTCTGGAATAGTCCAGAACATGCTGGTGTCTTGCGTGAGAGGGGAAACGCCCCGGTGCATTGATTATCCAGTCGGGATGCGCACGGTATAAATCGGAATCCATATTGATCATTTCCAACTCAAACCAAAGACCGAAATCTAAGCCCATGGCCACAACTTTTTCCGATAATCCCTTTATTCCGCCCGGAAGCTTTTCTAGGTTAGCATCCCAATCGCCAAGTCCTCTATAATCATCATTTCTCTTTCCAAACCATCCGTCATCCAGAACGAAGAGTTCGGCTCCAACTTCTTTAGCTTTTTTAGCAATCTGCAGAATTTTTTCTTCGTTAAAATCAAAGAAGGTAGCTTCCCAGTTGTTCAGGAGAATGGGACGTTCTCGGTTTTTCCATTTGCTGCTCATTAAGCGATTCTTCATAAAACGATGATATGCTTGACTGAGCCCGTTTAAGCCCTTGTCGCTGAATGCCAGAATGACTTCCGGGCTTTGGAAAGATTCTCCTTCACATAGGCAGTAGGAGAAATGCTCCGGATTCACACCGAGCATAACCCTGCTCATCTCAAAGGTGGAAACTTCTACCTGAGAGAGGAAATTACCGCTGTAAACCAGATTGAATCCATATACTTTTCCCTGATCTTCATCCGCTCCCTTTCTTAAAGTGCAATGAAAGGATTATGCTCTGCCCCGGAGCAGGTACCGTTCAAACTTTGTATGCTTTGGATTCCCATTTCCAGCTTTCTTTTCTTAAGATAGCGTTCTCTTCCCCAAGCACCGGAAAGATGCAAAAGGGAGAAATCCTTATCCATGAACTCTACACTCATGCTCATGGCCCTTTCCAGGAAGATTTTTTCTTTTCCCTTCTTGGTAAAACGAACGTTTCGGCAGAGTATGGGATAATCTCGATACAATGTATACTCCAAAACCATTTCGGTTTGGGAGAGCGAGTCAAATAAGCGAATATCCAGAGTGATAGCCTCTTCTTCTTTTTCCACATAAGACATGGGGAGTGGGAGGTAAGAGGGCTTCCCGTTTTTTATTTCGTGGCACTGATACTTAAAATCGGATACGCGAGATCCATTTTCCTGCAAAATGCTAAAGGCCGGACTACGATAATCTCCTGTGCCGTAAGAAGGGTATTCCTGCGCACTGTAATGCATGGAAAGAAGCCCCGGCTCGGGAATGCATACGCTCATCTGTGAACGTCTGGCTTCTTCGTGTAAATAGGAAAATCCCTCTCTGTCAGGGATTCTCTTTCCATAATACAGATGCTCCAACTGCTCATTTTCCATAATCCGCATAATATAGGATATTTCTTCGTTATAGAGGTGAAAAACACGTTCTTCTTTATGAAATACAATTGCAAAATTCATTGTGTGCTCCTTTTATAAAATGCCTATGTATTCTCTTGTCGGAATGGATAGGAAGTCTAATAATAGCTTTACTACAGTTTTCCTCCACTGGTTGCAATTCCTTCGATAAATTGCTTTTGGAAGAAGACATATAAAATAATCATAGGAAGGCAGGCAATCAATGAGGCGGCCATGAGCTCCGGGAATTTTGTCACATACTGTCCCTGCATCTTGGCCAAGGCAGAGGAGAGGACCAGCATATCCTTATCCGTGTTGACAATTAACGGCCACATCAGATCTTTATAAGCAAAAAGTGCGGTAAAGATACCAAGAGCCACCATGCTGGAACGCATAAGGGGCATCATGACAAAAAGGAAGCATTGTCCTATATTGCAACCGTCCAGTCTTGCGGCTTCCTCCAAGTCGGTCGGCAGAGTCATAAAGCCCTGACGTAGAAGGAAGGTTCCGAAGGCGGTAACCATGCCGGGAAAGACCAGAGCAAATAGTATTTAACATTCCCAGTTTGGAAACCATCAGATATTGCGGGATCAAAAAAACCTGATTCGGCACCATCATTTGAAAAAGAACCAGAGAAAATGCCAAATCTCTTCCGGGAAAATGCAATCTTGCAAAGGCATAGCCGGCAAGTGTTGCAGTTACTATTGCACAAATTACCCTAAAGAGAATCAAGAGGAGTGTATTTCTGTACAATAGAAAAAAATTCATATTGCGGAAAACGGTTTTGAAGGCATCTGTTCTCCATTGCTTTGGGAAAATGATAAAAGGGTTTACGGAGGTAGCTTCCGTGGCTGTTTTAAAGGAAGTCAAAATCATCCAGAAGAAGGGAACAAGCATCGTGATGGAGACGAGTATCAAAGCCGAATGGACGATGATTTTTGAGATTTTTCTTTTTCTTTCTAAACTTTCCATCTTCCCTCCTAATTATAAATGACCCATTTTTTCTGCGCGATCATCTGTAATACTGTGACCAGCAGAGTCAGGAGCATGAGGACGACAACAATAGTAGAGCCGTATCCGATATTTTTATTAATAAAAGAATATTTGTAAAAAAGATAAACCAAAGACTGGGTTTTACCAAGAGCCGGGTTGGTTTTATCCATAATCATGTAAATCAAATCAAAGACCTGTAAGGAGGCTATGACGCGCGTAACCAGTACAAAGAAAATAGTTGGAGAAAGAAGCGGTAAAGTGATATGGAAAAAGGAGGTCACGGCAGTAGCGCCGTCAATCTCCGCCGCTTCATAGTAGTCTCCCGGTATTTCTTGTAAACCGGCTAAGAAAGAACCATGTTGTATCCCAGGATAGACCAGATTCCGATGATGGCAATACTGTAAAGAGAGAACTTGGGATTGCTGATCCAGCTGGTTCTTAGGTGTAATATATGGTTGATTAAGCCGAAGTCCGAATTATACAGCCATCTCCAAACCATGGCGATCGCAGCGGGAGCGGCAACCATAGGAAGGAAAATGATTGTTCTGTATAAGGATCTTCCTGCTATTTTTTTATTTAATAAGACAGCTAGGAGCAGAGAAATAACAATGGAAAACGGCACCTCCACCAAAGCATAGCGAACCGTATTCCATAGTGCCTGCCATATCTCGGCATCGGAAAAGACATTTTGATAGTTTTTAAAGCCTACAAAAATATTTCCTTTTCCGAAATCTCCTGCTTTATAAAAGCTTTGGATAATCGTGTTGATGATGGGAATAATATTTAAAATGACTAAGCCGAGTACGGTTGGAAGGATAAAAAGCCATCCCCAAAGGAACTCATTTTTTTCTCTGCTTGTAAAGGAAAAGATTCCCTTTTTATGATCAGCCATGACTACTCCTTTAAAGAGAGCTGTGAAACACAGTCTTTTCGAAACTTGTATTCACAGCTCTCTCAAAAATGACCTATTACTTGTGCTCTTCAGCGAGTTTCTCATTCATCTGCGCTGCCATCTGCTTGCAAGCTTCTTCCATGGTCAGCTCTCCGGTATACACTTTGGTTACCAGCTGTGTGTTGACGTCTTCCCATGCAATGGTGCTTCTGGAATACGGAAGAATCTCCATATCGTCCATCATGTTGAGATATGCCTGTAAATTAAAGGGAGCGCTCTTTGCCCACTCGTCGGATGTGCCTTTGTAAGCGGACATGGTAACACCAAGACTTGCCTGCTTTCTCTGTGCCTTTTCGGAGCCGAGATATTCAATCAGCTTCCATGCTTCCTCGGGGTGCTCGGTATTCTTTGCAGCAGCCCAACCTAAGCCGTTGTAGATGGAAACTCTTCTTCCGGTAACCTTGTCCTTTGGAAGTTCTACACAGTCTGCATTGGCTAAACTGAATTCATTGTTCTTGTGTGCGGCAATCATCCAAGATCCCTGGAAGCACATTGCGGACTTGCCGGACTGGAAAAGTACATCCTCCGAGTTCTCAGCCATAGTCTCTGCAGAAGGAATCAAACCTTCTTTAATCCAAGTTTCTACATATTTCATCGCTTCGATGCTCTTTGGATCATCGTATCCGGACTTGGTCTTGTCAGCATTTAAGATATAGCCGCCTCTGTCTAATATTATATTGTAGTATCCGGCTTGGTCATTGTCCGGCTTTAAGCAAAGACCGTACTGTGATCCGTCCTCTTTCTTCAGCTTACGAGCGGCATCGGTTAAATCATCCCAAGTCCAGTCTGCGGTAGGATAGTCCAGTCCTGCTTCATCAAACATCTTCTTGTTATACCAAAGCGCTATGGTGTCGATATCCTTCGGTACAGCATAATTCTTACCTTCATAGCTATAAAGTCCCCAGATATCCTCAGGATAGTTCTCGGTCTGAATGACTTCGGAATTTTTGATTTGATCGGTCAAATCAAGAAGCATATCATTACTCATATAACGCTCGGATTCATTGGAGTGCATCCAGAATACATCCGGCAGCTGTCCACCCTGTGCAGCGGCTTCCATTGCGGTCCAATAATCTGCCCAACGAACAACGGAAATTTTTGTTTTGATACCGGTTTCCTTTGTGAAATCGTCCATGATTTCCTGGATGCCGGGTTCTTGGTTTGGATCCCAAATCTGCACGGAAAGAGTGGTTCCGGAGTCGGATGTCTGAGAATCCTCAGCAGCCATGGTGGTCTCCTCAGCCTGCTGGCTATCAGGCTTGCTGTCTGCCTGCTCAGCCTGCTTCCCGCATGCTGCGAGGGCCAAGATGGAAAGCCCAAGGGTTAACGCGTACTTTTTCATAAAATGCCTCCTTTTGTATCTTTTGTAAATTTTTGTACAAGAAAAAGAATGGATAAAGGTCCACTCTGTATCTTCGCTTTTGCTACATGAGAAAATTGCTTTTCGTAAAGCTACTCATGTTGACTGAAATTCGTATTCTGTCGTGCTAAAATCAACCCTCTTATCCACTCTTTTTATGTTTGAAATTTTCTATACCACTACGAGGAATTTTTTAAAACCCCATCCCTTATGTTTTTGTATTATAACTGAGGAATAGACATTTGGCATGGCAAAATGTTGCCAAAAACCATGAAAAAAATGTTATGGATTTTTTTATTCTTGTTTTTTTATCCCTGATTTTTTTATCCCGTATTTTTAAAAATCTTTTTCGCTGTATCAATATTTTTTTGAAATGTAATACTTTGAATTTGAATAGGATTCGATACGGGAGCATCCTCCTCATTGGTCTCCTGAGCAGCAATCTTTTGTACAACATCCATTCCTTCATAGACTTGCCCGAGTACAGTATAGCGCCCGTCTAACTCGGGAATTCCGCCCACTTCCTTGTACTTCGCCTTTACATTTTCCGGAAAAGAGATGATAGGAAGAGAAGCTTCATTTCGAACCTTGCTGCATTCTACAATGTAAAATTGATTTCCATTGGTATGAGGTCCATTATTACCGAGGCAGAGAGCTCCGTTAAAGTTATGGAGTTCTATATTGACTTCATCTTGGAAAAATCCGTTGTAGCTGGACTTTGCCTCATCTCCGGATCCGTCTAAAGCACCGCCTTGAATCACGAAATCCTTGATGACTCTCGCAAAGGGAGTTCCGTTATAGAAGCCCTGTTTAGAGAGCGTAATCCAGTTTTGTACGGCAATGGGGGCTTTCTCCGGGAAGAGACGCAGTTTAATCACACCGGCATCGGTGGTCATGATACAAACCTCTTCGCCACGTCTTGGCTTTTCCAACTGATATAGGCTTACATCGGATACGTCGATTCCTTTATC
Organism: uncultured Oribacterium sp.; assembly: GCA_916439225.1. Taxonomy (GTDB): domain Bacteria; phylum Bacillota; class Clostridia; order Lachnospirales; family Lachnospiraceae; genus Oribacterium. Next base: position 916,907 of record CAKAHF010000002.1, read on the forward strand.
CTGCCAGAGAATCCCGATGATTTTCCATTTTTGAGCCTGCGCATCGCCAAGCTGTGCCATTTTCATAAGAACGGTATGCTCCGTTACTTTGTTTGTTCTTTCCGTAACCTGAAACTTTAATTCCATAATACCGCGCAAATCATTGTACTCATCCGTTCCGCTTACACGATGAAGTACCGGCATCTTGCTGTAGATATAGCGAATATCTTTTTTTCCTTCGAATCTCCTAAAGAAATTTCGAATTATTTCCTTTTCTTCTTCCGGGATATCCGGAACAATAAAGTCTTCGATTCCTTTCTGCTCTTTGACGGCTTTGATGAATTCTTCTTCACGAGCCTGCAAAAGAGTTTCATCCCACCGACGGGATAACATCTGCCAGGTCTGGACCTCTTCGTCGTAGTTTTTGGCAAAGGCGGTAAGGGCAGTGAGGGATAGGACTGTCAGTAAGGCACAGCCAAAGGAAAGGGCGCATTTTACGAATGATTTTCTCATATAAACTCCTTTCTGTCGCAAGAACTTGTACAATTTCACAAGACTTATCTTGTAAAAATAGAGAATGTGTTTCATTAATAATAACAAAAAAATATTAAAAAAATATTAAAGAAAAAAAAGCGGAAAAAAACTTCTATGGGAGAATACGAAACTTCGATAGAGGAAACTATAGTATTTCTACAGAATTCAAGGTAAGATATAAAGTCGTATTAAAAAAAGGAACTGAACAGTAGAGGAAATAGAGAGTAAATGAAGGCAAAAGAATTTAGAGATATTACGAGCAGAGGGTTTTTCCTGTGCCTAAGTTTATAGTGCTTTCGGAGAACGAAGACTTGAATCTGACTTTTTTTCGGAAAAAGGACTTCTTTGCCGTTCGTTCCAATTTTTTTCTTCCGAGGATAGCGAAGAATATTCCTTTGCAGGGCAGTTTTTTTGACGCTCTTAAATGTGCCAAAAAGAAAGAATTAAAGATGCGGTGGAAGAAGTCTTTTCTTCTTATGCAGGATGCCCGGAATATAAAGAAAAACTATGTCGAGACAGGACCGGACAGGTTAAACAAAAAATGTGCGAAGACCGGGAAGAGGCAGATCAAAGCAGCCATGGGCAAGTCGAAACGGTTCTCATTCAGGAAATGCTTTTTTTCCGGAAAAAAATCCGGTGTTTTATTCACGAAAAAAATCCCAAGGGATTCTCAGTGAAATGGTCGTCGTTCTTGGACAGGGCTTGGGGGATAAGGTCGTGGAGGATCAGGAAAATGTGATTACCTATCATTATTTTCCGGGAGAATGCCTGTACCGAGAGGGGAATGCGCAGGATGCCGAGCTTACAGAAGAAGAACTGAAAAACTTGTTCTCTCTGGGGGAAAGGATAGAGAAGCTGTTTCAAAAGCCCATGGATATAGAGTTTGCCATAGAAAAGGGCGAGATTTATATCCTACAGGCAAGGGAAATCACTACCTTGGATAAGAAGTCAGCTATTCGAATACTGGATAACAGCAATATTTCCGAAAGCTTTCCGGGGATTTGTCTTCCCCTTAGTGTGAGCTTTGCAAAGGAAATGTACAGCGGGATTTTTACTTCCCTTGGAAGACGCTTTTTAGGAAAGAAAGTTTCTTCTTATGAAAAAATATTCCAAAAGATGGTGGGAGAATTTTCCGGAAGAATGTATTACGAGATTTCTTCCTGGTATGATATTTTGCGTCTCCTTCCCTTTTCCCGGAAAATCATTCCTGTTTGGCAGGCTATGCTTGGAGTGTCCAACGAAGAAATTAGCTTTACGAAGGAAAAACCGGGCTTTTTCTTGAAATGTAGAATTGCTCTTTTATTTTTGCTATTACTTTTTTTACTTCTCAAAGAAAAAAATGAAGGAGTTGGACCATTTTTTTAAAGAGCGTTACACTATATATTTAAAAAGGGTAGAAGAAGAGGAAGAAGTAAAGGTCTTATATCAGCTTTTCTTGGAAATGAAGGAAGACCTCCTTAGGGAGTGGGACATTACTCTTGTTAATGATATGGTGTCCTTTATCAGCACGAAGCTGTATGGGAAGAAAACAGCATTTTCCTTAGAAACCATGAAGCCGGTACGGGCACTTTCCGCCTTAAAGAAAGTGGCAAGGGAACGAGGCATAGAAAGTGAAGACTATCTAAAGGAAAAAGAAAAGTATATTTCCTTATACGGCGATAGGATAGAGGGGGAGTTGAAGCTCGAAACAAGGACATACAGAACAAATGAAGAGCTCTTGGATCGGTGGATTTTGGAGTCGTTGCAAGCGGAGGAGGAAGAGCGGATTTCCGGAGAAACAAAGCCTTCCGGAGAAACAAAGCCTTCCGAAGAAAAAAAGTCTCTTCTTTACCGTCTTGCCGAATCCTCCTGCAACAACAGGGAAATATCCCGCCTTCATCGTACAAGATGCTTTGGTCTTATGCGGCGCATTGTAGATAAGATTGGAGAGAAAACCATAGGCTTTGATATTTACTATCTTAGTTTAGAGGAATTAAAGGAAATGCTCTTTACCGGCAAGGATTTTTCCTTGAAGATTGCTAAGGAAAAGGAACTGAGAAAGGCCTATGAAAAACTTCCTGTTTTATCCCGCGTGAAGGTCCTCGGAGAGGTAGATAGAGATCCTTTGGCAGGGGCGTTTTCTTCTGCGGCTTTGGGGAATAATGAGGAACGCATTTTCTTTGGCAGGGGCGTATCCAAAGGCACTCTTAAAGGAGAGGTTTTAAAGATAAAAAGCCTTAAAGAAGTCTCGGTAACAGATGCCAAGGGGAAAATCCTTTTAAGCTATTCCACGGACCCGGGCTGGTTTCCGTATCTTGATATGGCAGCAGGACTTATTACGGAAAGAGGCTCCCTCTTATCCCATAGTGCGATTCTCGCAAGAGAACTGGAAAAGCCGGCAGTTGTGAATATCCCCAATATCATGGAAGAGCTGGAAAGCGGTGATATGGTGGAGATAGACGGGGATCTGGGAGTTTGCAGTTTGTTAAAAAGAAAAGGATAAGATATACAAAAGCAATAAGGAAGCTAAATCAATCAAGATGATGAACTATGAAATAAAAGAAGTTAGGGAGAAAAAGGAGCAGGAACAATTCTTAAAGATTCCGACTATGCTCTATGAGCCGTCCAAGCTGATGCAGGATGTAAAAAAATGGAAGAGGCGGTACTGCAAGGGACTCATCCCTTGCTAAAGGACAATCTCCGTTTTCTGCCCTATATTTGTACGGAATTCTCCGGCGGAAAAGAAAGCGTAGTAGGGAGGATTGCTTTAACGCTATATGATGACGAGGAATTCGGTTTTGTGGGCTTCTATGAAAGTATAGAGGATGAGGAAGTGGCAAGATTACTCTTAAAGACCTGTGAAATAGAGGCAAGAAAGGCAGGAAAAAAGGGACTGAAAGGTCCCATTGATCTTTCTTTTTTCGGAAGATACCGTTTCGCTCTAAAAGAAAATCCACCCTATACCGGAGAGCCAACGAACAAAGCCTATTACCCTTATCTTTTTGAAAAGGCAGGTTTTCAAATTCGAAACAGCTATGTTTCGAACTTCTATGATGCCATAGAGTCTTCCTATGAAAATGCAAAGGCGCGGAAGAGGCTCGACTATTTTCGGGAAAAGGGTTACCGCTTTATCCATCCCGATAAAAAGAATTTCGACCACTATTTAGCGGAAATTCATCCCCTTTTAATGGAGAGATACAAGGATTTTCAGGGCTTTCGTACAATTGACCGGGAAGGCTTCGTAAAGCTCTATAGCCCGCTAAAATATATTGTAGATGAAGAAATGGTTTTTTTGGCTTATGATAAGGACGAACTGAGGGGCTTTTTCCTCTGTCTTCCGGACTATGGGAATCTATTGCAAAAGCCCTTAAATCCTCTTCGCTTTCTAAAAATCCTTTTACGGAAAAGAAAGCCGGCTTGCTACATTCTTTTTGTACCTTGCTGTAAAGAAAAAAATTCGGAGGGCTTGGGGCTTGCTTTTTCTCAAATGGCAACAGAAGTGCTGAAAAGAAAAAAAGCCAAATCCATTGCCGCACTGATTCAAAAGGGAAAGGCCAGCGAGGGATATTTTCAGGATCAATGCACGGCAAGAAGAGAGTATGTACTGTTAGAAAGGGAGTTTTCGTAAGGAAAGAATGAAGAATATTACATTTCGGCAAAAGTGTGGTCTGTGCGGTAAAGGGTTTGTACTTTTGCCTTGAAAAACAGAGAAAAAAATTATAAATACTATATCTTTTTAAATCTGCTTTTTGTCCTGCTGGATTTCTTTTACTTGAAGGTTGATCTTGCGACCTGGTATGCCGTAATTTTGTGCTCTGCAGGGGTATATGGGATGGAGTGTGTAAATACGGCGGTCGAGCATCTTTCGGATTTTGCGACGAAGGAGGAACACCCGGAAATCAAGGTAACGAAGGATTTGGCGGCAGCAGGGGTACTGTGCTTTGGCATCGCCTTTTTCCTGATTCAGGGGCTTGCCATGGGAAAGTATTTTTGGGGATAACAGAGAACGAATAGAACGAATAGAACGAATAGAACGAATAGAACGAAGAAGGTTATTTCTAAAGGAGGATAGACTATATTGCAGTGGATAGTATCTTTATATATTACAATGTTTCCTGTAATTTTTGCCGGAGTCTTCAATATGGTCCTTTTGAAAAATCCCTTTTTGAAGCGCCTATGCCGTCCCATTGACGGCTCTAAAAACTGGATTGACGGAAAACGAATTTTTGGGGATAGCAAGAGTATACTGGGCTTTGTGCTTATGACTGTTCTTTCCGCTGTCATGGAAATGCTCTGGGGATTTCTTTTACAGGGCTTAGGAGCCTCGCATCTTAGCCTCTTGTATCTACAGTTTGAAAATGCGCCGACCTTCAATTTCCTAATCGGCTCAATTTTTTTGGCTTTTTTTATATGCTCTTTGAACTTCCGAACAGCTTTATTAAAAAGAAGACTCTCGGTTTCTGCCGCGGAGCAAAAAAAGATAAGAGGCGGGCACTGAAACTGTTCTTCTTTGTCCTAGATCAGATTGACTCTATGCTCGGAATCATGATCTTCCTGGGAATACTCCTGCATTTTTAGCTTTTGGCAGACTGTTTTTTTGCGATTTTCATGGGAGGACTTACCCATGTTTTTGGTCAATGGGCTTTTTGATTCTTTTTCAAGGTCAGAAAGTATCTGTAAAAAGCATAATGGCAGATTATAAAGAATACAATTGCAAGGCAATCAAAAAAACAGTTTTACTAATACATGGAGGAAGATTTGATGAAAAAGTTATTTCTCGGGGTCTATCACCCCAGTGTGATTTTTGACCTACCTTGGACTCTCCATCTCTTTATACGGTATTTTTTTGGGGGAAAAAGCTTGGCGCTTTCCTTGATTCTTCTGCTTCTTGCAGGGCTCTGTGATACCTTTGACGGCATGGTGGCCAATGCATTGAAAAAGAAATGATTTGGAAAAAGGCCTTTGGGGTACAAATCGATTCTTTGGCGGATATCATTTCTTTTGGCGTTTTTTTCCGATACGGATTTATCTTCAATACTTTGGGCAAGAAGGAATGTATTCCTTTGCGCTTTCCATTCTCTACCTTTTGGCGGTAGTCACAAGATTAGCCTATTTCAATGCCAGCGGAGGAGAAAAAAAGGATTATTTTATCGGACTTGCGGTAACCTATTCTTCCTTTTTTATTCCCTTCTATGGGCTTTTTAGTCTGTATTTTTCTATAGAAAAAAACATTCCCGCGGAGATTTTGTATCTTTTGCAAAGCTTTTTCTTTGTCTTTAACTTTCCTATGAAAAAGCCAAGCTTAAAAGCACGCCTCGGTCTTCTGCTCTTGGCTGTTCTCTTTGTAATACTTCTTGCAAGAAAGTTGTAGATGCAATACTGCCGGGAGAGAACAAATACAAATACGAGAGAACAAATACGGCAATAAGAAAAAAATACGGACAGGAGATAAGCAATATTGCCGGGAGAGAGCCAATTTATGAAAAAAAGGGAAATAAAAAGTCGAATACAGAAGAAGTGGAAATCGCCGTCAATTATCGAGAGACAGACGGGGAGACTTATAGAGGAAGAAGAGTACGGAGAGGAAGCAATTCATTTTTTGTATCATCATTTTTTCGGAAGAGTTCTTTTGAAAATGATTTTTGCCCGTCCCTACTTTTCCTTTCTAAAAGGGCTTTATTACAACAATCCTATTTCCAAGAAAGACATTGCTCCCTTTGTGAAGAAGTATGGACTGTCTAAGGAACTTTTAAAGAAAAACTATAAAAGCTTTGGAGATTTCTTTTCCAGAAAAGAAGAGGTAGATCTCCGGGAAGCAGAGAAAGGGAATCGAAGAAGGATTGCTTCGGCTGACATTATAAACAATAGTGCAGGGGAGAACGGGAAAAGAGAAAGAAATAAAGATAGGGATAAGCCCTTTTATGCCACCTCCTCCGGGAAAGTTCTCGCGTATAAGATTGACGAAGAGGGAAAGCTTGTTCTTCCTTACAATGTGCGAAGGGATAGCGCGGAGCAAACAGAGAATACTCGCTTTCTTCCGCTGGAAATCAAAGGTAATTCTTACTCCATCGAGAAAATCTTGAAAGCTCCCTGTCCGGATTTTGTCAAAGGCGGAACACTCCTGGTCTTTCGCCTGAGTTTACCTGACTACCATCGCTACATTTTTCCGGCTAAGGGAAAGCTTGTAAAGACTCAAGCAATCAAGGGAAGGCTGGACAGCGTGCGCAAGGATGCCGCTCATTTTAAAGCATTTTCAGAAAATAAAAGAGTAGTTAGCCTTATGGACCTTATCGGGATGGGGAAGATCCTCCATGTAGAAGTGGGGGCTATGCTTGTGGGACACATTCATAATCATGTGAAAGTAGAATCTATTTTTGATGGGGGGGTTAATAAGAACCGGAAACGAAAGACAGAGTACCGCTTTCATGCAGGAGAGGAAAAGGGCTATTTTTCTCTGGGAGGCTCTACTATAGTAGAGATTCTCAACAATAAAATTGTGATTGACGATGACCTTTTGGAAAACACAAAGAAAGGTTTGGAAACAAAACTTAGCATTGGGGAAAGGATAGGCTATGGAAAGGCTTAAACGCTTAAATATTTACTTTAAAGAAATGTATCCCATTGTGCCGAGACTGGGACTGGGCGTGATGATTTTTCTGGAAATCTATTTTTATTGTGCTCTTAAACCATGGAGTGGGAAAGGATGCGCTTCTTTCATTTCACTCGGTGGAGGGACAGTCGGCATTTTATAGTTTTTTTGTGCAGCATGATATTTTTGGGCATGCTGATTTGTAGCTTTACGGTTTTTTAGTTTCTTACTTTGGCTAAGAATTGCGGATGACTTTAAGGACTACGAGCTGGATAAACGACTTTTTTTGCCTTTTCGACCTCTTCCCTCAGGAAGAGTCACGAAGACTGACTTACGGATATTTGCGACCATTCTCATTTCCTTTACCTTGCTCCTTAACTTCCTTTTTATGAAGAACTTTATCTTCTGCTTTATTCTTTATACCTATGGAAGTTTGATGGCGGTGTGGTTTTTCCAAAAACATAAGATTGCAAAGTCCCTGCCACTGGCTCTCGTTACTCATAACCCGGTACAGATTCTTTTAAACCTTTATGTGATTTCCTATACCATTATGAAGTACAAACTGCCCGTTTTCGATATTACGAATTTCATGGCGGTGCTTACCCTGTACTTTCCGGCGCTTATTTGGGAGATTTCGAGAAAGATTCGGGCACCGGAGGAAGAGACGGAATATGTGACCTATTCCAAGCTTTTCGGCTATAAAAAATGTATCCGCTTTGTCTTTATTTTGACCTGGGTGGACATTTGCACGAACTTCATCCTGGTATGGAGACTGAGCAGACTGTCCGTTTTGCTCCTTTTCTTAAACGCTTTATGGTGTTCCTACTGCTTCTACGACTATGCAAAAAGTCCGGGGCGTTATCGCATTGTGTCCAAAGTGGAAAGATACACTTATATTCAGGAAAGCCTGATGATTTTAACGATAGTGGGATTTCTGATTTTCGGAAGAATGTAGAAATTTATTTATCAATACAATAAAAAGAATCTCCTTTTTTGAAGTGGGGGATTCTTTTTTTTCGAAGAAAAATAGTCCTATTCGTTATATAATAAGAATAATATTAAAAAAAGAACTTATTTATCTTTGCGTGAGTAAATCGATTGCAGAAGCTTTTGAGAATGAATTGATGAGGTAGCGTTCATGGAAGAAGTAGCATTGAAAGAGTATTGCAGAGAAGTAGAGCCGGATGGAGAAACAAAAAGTTATGCCTGGAGCACGGCAATCGGACTGCAGGCCATGGAGGGACTGCAGATTTCAAAGTTCCTGATTGATACGGCAATTCAAAATATCGCGGGTGGTATATCCATCAAAGAAGCCCGTAAAACCATTGAGGATTATTACGGAGAAGATGCAGGGGGAGCAGTGGATAGGAAGGCGGAAGAAGCGGATAGGCTGGCTGCCGGGACCTTTGCTCTTTTAACAGAGGGAGCATTTTCCTTTTCCGTAAATACCTATATTTCCATACATCGGAAGCTTTTCGAGGGAATGGAGGATTCAGCCGGAAGTCTGCGAGATTTTAATATCAAAAGAAAAGAATGGGTGCTGGATGAAGAAAGTGTGCTATATGCCGGTGAAGCGGAACTGCAGGAAATGCTGGCATGCTTATTTATGGAGGAAAAAGACTTTTCTTATAAAGGGCTTTCCATGGAAGAAATCATTCGGCATCTTGCAGAGTTTATATCGGAACTTTGGCAGATTCATACCTTTTCTAAAGGAAGTACAAGAGTCTCAGCCATTTTCTTTATCAAATATTTGGAATCACTCGGCTTTTCTATTCAGAATAATACTTTTGCGGAGAATCCCGCCTACTTTAGAAATGCACTTGTCCGTGCAAACTATACCAATCTGCAGAAAGGGATTTTTGGAACAACGGAATATCTTGAACTTTTTCTTCGGAACCTGCTCTTAAATGAACAGAATCTCTTAGATAATGAAAGCTTGCATATTAGCGTGGATATAAAGAAAGCAGAAGAGGAAAGGCTTACGAGAGAACGGGAAGCAAAGAAAGAGAAGGAAAGACTCGCGAAAGAGTTGGAGGCGAAGAAGGAAGAAGAGAGAATTATCAGAGAGCTCGAAATAAGAAAAGAGGTAGAAAGAATTATCAAAGAGCTGGAAGTAAAAAAGTTGGAAGAAATCATTGCCAGAGAAAGGGAAGTAAAGCAAGTAGAAGAAAGGATAACCGAAGCCCATAGTATAGGGGACAATGTGAATACAGAGAAAACTGATTTTGCAGAAGAATTGTATCGAAAGGAGAGGACAGAGCGAGAAAACAGAATTGCAGAAAAAGTAAAGTTGGCGACCCAAAAAGCGGTTATAGAGTGTCGCGATGTAAAAATGCAAAATGATAACGAAAATAGGAAAAGTGAAAAAGAGCATTTCAAAGCGCTTCTTTCTCTTAAGTCCGCCGAGTTTTCAAGTAAAACGATAAGTCATATTGAGAGGCTTTTTGAAGAATTTGCTTTCCAAAAGATATTTGGAAGAACGGCCGTTATTGAAATTTTGCATTTAAAGAACTCCGGTGCTTCGAAATTCCTGCTTAATCTATTGCAGGCCGATATTATTGAAAATGTATCCGGCTATGGAAAGGGAAAATATAAATTTAAAAAAATAAATAAAAAAATATTCTATTGCAGATTTTTTTCTCAAAACAGGGAATCATGCTTATCTCTAAGGGAAGAATCGTACAATCTTTTTGCCATAATAGACTTTCTAAATTAAATATAAATAATAAGTTTTGAAAGTGGATGAACTAGAATAGTATAAATATTGAAATAAGACTAAGATATAAAATGATACATTTTGAGACTGAATAAGAAATGAAGTTTTTAAATTATTTAAATACTATAAGACATAAAAGTAATAAGTTTTTGAAAGAATGAAAAAGTTATAATTACAAAAAAATATAAAATATACAAGTTTTTGAAAGTGAAATGAAGATGAAAATACTGGATAGAAAAAGAATATAAAAACAGACTGATTCGTTTGCGGGAAACGGAGAAAATAAAGATTATTTCCGGAATCAGGGGAGCAGGAAAGTCGGAATTACTGCGTAGCTATCAAAAAAATGGATAGAATCTCATCTAGAGGGGGCAAATATCCTTTATCTGGATATGGAAGACGCTCAAAATGCAGAGTTAAAAGACGGTCCATCTTTGCTCAGCCATATTGAAAAGAATTATGAAGAAAAGCGCAGCAACTTTCTTATTGTAGAGGAGGTTCAGCACTGTAAGAACTTTGAGAAAGCGATGCAAAGTGTATATGAGAGAAAAATGTTTAACATTTACCTCTCCAGCTCCAATGCCTCTTTTTTGTATGAGGGTAAAACTGCTTTTTGGGATGAAAATTCTATTGAACTGCCGATTTACCCCTTTAGCCTTTCCGAATATCTTAGGTACTATGAAATCAAAGCTCCTTCCCCTCAGCTTTTACCGACTTACCTTACATTTGGCGGTTTATCCGGAACATTTCGTTTTAAATTCAAAGAAGATAAGACGGAATACATCAAGGAATTATACAATAAAAAGATAAAGAAGGATTTACGAAAGGCATACGGCCTTAAAGATTCGGCTCTTTTGGACTCTCTGCTGGCCTATTTGATGCTTCATATTTCTACTTCTACCTCGGCAAGTAAAATTTCGAGTCTGTTTAAAAAAATCATTTGGAAACAAACCATATTACGATAGGAAAATATTTACAGCACCTTTGCGCTGCGTTTCTGCTCTTTAAAGTAAAACGCTATGATATTCGAAAGAAAGTCTATTTAGAAACTGCCGATAAGTATTACCTGACAGATCTTGGCTTCCGCTTTGCCTTACTGGAAAAAGAAAAACCGGACTGGAAGGGGATATATGAAAACCTTGTTGCAATTGAAATTCGAAGAAGGGGCTATGAAATTTACGTAGGGAAGCTCTATCAGAAGGAAATCAACTTTGTGGCGATGAGAGAAAAGGAAAAACTTTACATACAGGTTATGGATGAAATAGAAGAGGAAGATAAGCTTGCAAAAGCTCTATCTCCCTTGCGTGCGATTAAAGATTTCTATCCTAAGCTACTTATTGCAAATACGGGAAAGGACGAGTTTGATGTAGATGGGATAAGGATAATGGATTTGACGAAATGGCTGATGGAAGGCTAGGGTTTTAGTGATTAAACTAAGCAAGGAAACGAATGCTATAAACCGGGAAAATAAGAATCATTGGAGGTGGAAACAATGTCAAAAAAGGATTCCGATTCACAAAGATCTTTTATGTCGTTTATGTATCGGGGAAAAGAGATATTTAAGCCCTTAAATACAGGATGGATTGATGAAAGAGTGGCGACTGTTCGGGAGTGGGTTGCCAATGTTTACTTTTATACGAAAAATGGAAAAACCATCATGATTGATGCCGGCTATAATTATGAGCGTCTGGAAGAAAAAATGGGCTGGCTGGATATTTCCCCATCTTCCATAGAGGAGATTCTTCTTACGCACCTCGATACGGACCATGTCGGTGCTGTAGAGAAGGACAGTGAAGGAATTTTTAAGAGCGCAAAACTGTATATTGGAGAAACGGAAAGTAAATATCTGACCGGGGAACTTCGCCGCAGAGTACTTTTTAAGCTCTATAAACTTCCTAAAGTGGATATTGAAAATGAAATCGAGCTCCTGCAAGACGGGGATGTTTTCTATATTGGAGATATTAAGGTAGAGGTGATTTTGGTGCCGGGACATACCTTGGGGCATCTGGTTTATTTGATTGATGATGCCTATCTTTTTACCGGGGATACGATTTGGTTCGGGTCGGACGGAGGTTATAGCTTCTTGAACTCTCTTGCAGAAGACAATGCACTTTCTATTCGTTCGCTTGAAAGACTGGAAAAGCTTTTAAAAGAAAGAGGACTTTCGCCGAAGATTATAAGTGGACATACGGGGTGGACAGACGACTTGGAATTTGCTTTTCGCCACAGAGATGAGATTTGTAATTCGATGAAAAAACAGAAGCCGCATGACCCTACAGCGCCATACGACGGCTATGACGAAAGGGAGGATACGGAAGAGAGGGCAAGAGGCGAGAGACTCCCTAAGGCATGGAGTTATGAAAATCTTTAATCAGCCGATGTTAGCAATATGGTTTAAGTATGTAACTCGATAAGTTGGCCTTCCTACCAAAGCTTTTTATCGTGAGAAAAAATCTTAAGGAGAAAAAGATGAGAATGACAAAAAAAATCGGAGCAATGGTGCTGGCGGCAGCACTCAGTCTTTCTATGGCACTTCCTGCCTTTGCAGGACAGTGGATTTTCGATGGACCGGAGTCTTGGAAATGGTGGTATAAAGAGGATAATGGAAGCTACCCCCATAGCGAATGGAAGCAAATTAATGGGGAGTGGTATAATTTTGATGAAAATGGATATTTGAATGTTGGCTGGATTAACGATCCTATTCAAACAGTTCATGAAGATGAAGATGGAGGCTGGGTAGAAAAATTCAATCGTTATTATTATCTGGATGAATCCGGAAAAATGTTAAAAAACCAAAACTATATTGGCGGATATACGGATGAAACGGGGCTTTTGCATTGTGATGGTTTGGATCTGGGATCAGGGGTGTACAGTAGATATAAGACAAAAAACTATCCTAAACCGCCTGTTGAAGACTCCGGCATCTTGGAGTATCACGACTATGGAGAACATGATTATTATCGATACAGTATAAACGATTATAAAACTGCATTTTATGCCGAGGTATCCAAGCACATTGCAAAAAGAGAAACAAGCTTCACTGTAACTCTTAACAGGCTGAATAGCAGAAGAGATGGCGCAATTCTTTGGGAGGGCATTAATGAAGTGTTCCTGCAGAATAACTTGATTGCAGATAAGTGGACTTATGATTATAAGACGGATGATAATACGGTCTACTTTAATGTAGTGGGTTATGATGAAGGTGTATAATCCGTAGTATAATTTTTAAAAGAGACTGCAGAGTTGAACTCTGCAGTCTCTTTTTCTTAGATGGACTTTTAGTCAGTATCAGAGCTGACATTTGAAAAAAATGTTAGCTCTGATATAAAAACCACCCGCTATGCGGGTGGGAAACACTGTTATACAAAAAAATCACCTTTCCTAATACAATAAAGTTGTTCAAGCTATATTGCAGAAAAGGAAGGTGATTTTATGGCGAAGAAAGAATATGCATTAGCACATACTAAATGGATGTGTAAATATCATATTGTCTTCACACCGAAGTATAGGCGAAAAATAATATATTATCAATATAAGTCAGATATTCGGGATATTATCAAGCAACTCTGCGCCTTTAAAGGAGTGGAGATTATAGAAGGGCATTTAATGCCGGACCATGTACACATTCTGGTTAGTATTCCACCTAAGATTAGCGTTTCTTCTTTTATGGGCTACTTAAAGGGAAAAAGTGCCTTAATGATATTTGATAAACACGCAAATCTTAAATACAAATTTGGAAACAGACATTTTTGGGCCTAAGGCTATTATGTCAGTACAGTAGGTTTAAATGAAGCCACAATAAAAAAGTATATCCAAGATCAAGAAAAACACGATATAGCTTTGGATAAACTAAGTGTTAAAGAATATGAAGACCCTTTTAAGGGTTAAAGTGCAGTAGTAACAATACCCCTTTATGGGGTAGCGACGAGTCAAACGCAATATGGCTTGAATGGAGCTGTGGGAAGGTGCAAAGCAAACTCCCTATAGCCCAAAATGACAGCCAGCGCCTTTAGACGCTGGCCAGTAGCAGGGGCTTATAGCCCCGAGCAAACCACCCGTCAAACGGATGGTAGTGATTCATAATGAGTATCGCTCGCAAAGTGTGCGGTATCTCGTTGATTAGGCATAAGAAAATACAAAAGAAAAAAAAGCAATAACATGATGTATAAGGAATATAGAATCGATGAAGGTGGAATTAAGAATAAAGAACAAGTATAATGAAATAATCTATAATTCAAAAAAATAATGTATATTCGAGGTAATTATAATGATTTACAAGAAAATGCAGACTGATACTAGCAATGAGAATGGAAAAAAATAATTTTTCTATCAGATAGATGATGCCAATATCTATGTAAACGTTCTCTATCATAAAGAGACATTTTGGATGACAACAAAAGCAATGGCCGAATTATTCGGAATCAACACACAAGGTATTACAAAACACCTATTAAATATATATGAAGAAGAGGAATTAGAGAAAAAAACAACTTGTTCCAAAATGGAACAAGTTCAAAAAGAAGGAATCAGAACAGTAAGTAGAATGATTGATTTTTATAATCTTGATGCTATTATTGCTGTCGGATATCGTGTCAATTCAAAAAAAGCAACTGCATTTCGTCAGTGGGCTATAAAAACTCTTAAGGAATACATTACTAAAGGATTTGTGATTAATGATGAATTACTGAAGAATGGGAAGTCTTTTGGCAATGACTATTTTGATGAATTGTTGGAGCGGATTCGAGAGATTCGTGCCAGTGAGCGTCGTGCGTATCAAAAAATTGCAGATGTTTTTGAACAGTGTAGCTATGACTACAATAAAAATAGCGAGACAACAAAGGATTTCTATGCATTTGTACAGAATAAATTACATTTTGCGGTTACCGGCAAGACTGCGGCAGAGATTGTTTATGAGCGAGTAGATGCAGAAAAACCAACTATGGGCCTCACAACATGGAAGGGTGCTCCGGACGGTAAAATATTAAAAAGTGATATTGCTATTGCAAAAAACTATCTTAATGAAAAAGAGATATCACGACTAAATCGTTTGGTCGCCATGTTTATTGATTATGCAGAATTAATGGCTGAAGATGGAGTTCTAATGAGCATGCAAGATTGGTTAAATCAAACAAACCGGTTTTTAACAAACAACCGAAGAAAAGTATTAGAGGGGAAAGGACAGGTATCTCATGAAGTGGCAGTAAAAAAAAGCTGAAAAAAAGAGTATGAATCTTTTTAGGATAAGACAGGATCGGGAATATATCTCTGAATTTGATAGGCAGACAGAGAAATATATTAAAGGTGAATGATGAAGAGAACCACTCTCTAAATCAGACCTAGTCATTTGGAGAAACAAAATGATTGTATTCTTGCAGGAAATTTTAAAATGTATGAATTGTCCTTGAATTTATTGTTTAAACACAACAGGAGCGGAAAATGACGGAAAACAAAAACTATTATAAGAAAAAACTCATTCTTTTCTTGTTCATCATAACAACTATTTTCGGATTATTGAGCCTTTTCGGCTATTACAGCGCAAAAATTCAAGACCCCTTGCAGCTTCTTTCTGCCGTATTGTACGGTACGATTAAGCTCTTTTTATTCGTGTCTCCGATTTCTCCGGAAGAGAAGACTCCCTTCATCTATGAATTCGCAAAGTGGGCAGCGCCGATTCTGACCTCCGCTTTTATCTTTACGCAGATTTCCAATGTCTTACTGCATGTAAAAAATGTTCTTGTAAATCGCCTGAGTGCAAAGCATGTTCTCTTTTTTGGAAACAGTGAGATGGGGGAACTTCTAATCGGCAATTTACAAAAAGAAAAAAACTATAAGATATCTCTTGTTACAAAGGATTTTCTGGATGAACGGGTAAAGAACAAGTACGAGAAAAAGGGAATTGCGTGTTATCAGCTTGATTTTGAGAAAAGCGATAAGAATGAAATTAAGGAACTTTTTTCTACGCTGAATATTTCTAAAGCAAAGTACATTTTCTTCTGCGGAGAGTCGGACCTTGAGAACTTCTCTCTCTATGCCAATGTCATTCAGCGCATTAAACCCAAAAAGCCCATTTCCACCTATGTCCACTGTGAGTCCGGTACAGTGGCCGGCTATATGGAAGAACTGCTTAAGGAAGAGAGAAAGAAAGAAGAAAGTCTAAAGAAACTGGATAGTTTGCATTTTAATCAGAAAGACCTGACGGTGCGTCTAATTATGGAGGATGAGCTTGTAAAAAAGAGCATTTTCCGTAGTCTGACCGGACTTTCGGATATCGGTTCCGATACAAGCCCTGCTATAAGTTCTTATAAGGAATCTGATATAAGCCCTGCTACAAGCTCTACTACCTGCCTTGCGACAAGTTCTACCATACCTTCTTCCATGCCTTCCGTTACGTCGGAAGCCAAGGATTTATCTGTGGAAAATATGGATGAAGCGATT
This sequence comes from uncultured Oribacterium sp., assembly GCA_916439225.1. Classification (GTDB taxonomy): domain Bacteria; phylum Bacillota; class Clostridia; order Lachnospirales; family Lachnospiraceae; genus Oribacterium. The sequence goes on from CAKAHF010000002.1 coordinate 933,139, forward strand.
CGCACTCCGCATATTTTACTTTTCGGAATCAATGACTTAAGTCTTCCTCTTATAAAGCAGCTTGCTAACGATGCGACTCTTTCTCTGCGAAAAAAAACAAGACTTACACTGATTGATGATGCCGCAAGCCGGAATCCGGACATACAAAATCCAAACCAAGAAGTGGATATGCAAAAAGTGGACATACAAAAAGTGGATATGCAGAGCATGGCTCCCATGACAAGTTTGAAAAGAGCGCTGGAAATAGACTGCTTTGATCTTGGTAGCTCTACAGAGGAATGGAAACAGCAAGAGAGGCTGCGGCAATATCTAAAGAGCATCCGGGAAGAATCTGCGCCCCTGCTCATTTTCCTGATGCATCAGGATGTGATTCGGAACTTAAAGGCCCTAAAGCTCATCAATCGTTATTTTGAAAAACTTCCGAAGATTATCCGCAATGTTTCGAAAGTGGACTTAACGAAGCTTCTGCCTAAAAATGAAGGGCGGATTCGAAGCTTTGGAGACCTTTCGGAGATTATGACGGGTAGGGTCATTATCCGGGAAGAGCTGGATAAGCGTGCGAAAGCCTTTAACAAGTTCTATAGTCAGGCATCCTCTATAGCGGGAATGGGAGAGGGCACAAGCTGGAATGAGCTTTCCTATGTGAAGAAGAATTCGTCGAGACAGTCTGCATCTCACGCTGTGATAAAAGAAGAAATCCTGAAAACGGTTTTAAAAAGAAAAAGCAGTCAAGAGCTTAGGACTTACCTTAACGAGAAATTAGAAGAGTTCACTCGTCTGCAGGACTTGCAAAAAGAGAGCAAGGAAGTCTTTCAGAAAGAATTTCGAGCATTTTTAAAAGAAAATCCTGTACTGGACTTCCTTTCCCGACTGGAGCACAAAAGGTGGTGTAACAGTTACTATGCTATGGGCTTTCGCTTCGGGGAAAAGAAGGATGAAAGCAGGAAGACCCACCCTTGCCTGATTGAGGATTGGGAAATGGTAATCGGAGAAAAATTCGACATTTGTCACCCGGAATATGATCTGCTTTCCGTATTCACCCTGTTTCAAGAGGAATAGTAAGAGAGCTATAGAAGAGCAGTTTTAAGAGGAAGATGCAGAGGAGTATTAAGGATGGAAAGAGAATATAAGTACGACGCCTTTATCAGTTATCGCCATGTGGAGCCGGACCAGAGTATTGCAAAAGAGCTGCATCGCATGATAGAAAGCTTTAAGCCGCCAAAGGAACTCTATAAAACCGGGAAAAAGAACGGTTTTCGTGTCTTTCGAGACAGGGAAGAGCTGGCCGCTAAGGATTTGAGTACCTCTATCGAGGAGGCTTTGCAGGAAAGTCACTATCTTATCGTGCTGTGCTCCAAGAGGACACCTTTATCGGAGTGGTGTGAGAAAGAGGTGCGGACCTTCAGAGCACTCCACGGAGATGAGAGGATTATTCCTGTGCTTATTGAAGGAGAGCCGGAAGAATCCTTCTCTGCACCATTAAAGGATCTGAAAAGAGGCGCGGATGAGAGCCTGCAAGATGTGCTTGCGGCGGATATTCGACCGGAAGAGGTGCTGAAAAAGGACTTTCCGGGCTATGAGACCTTACAAAATGAAAACAAAGGAAAATTGCATGATCTTACGAAACAGGCACTTAAGCTCTTAAAAACGGAAAAATATCGCATCCTTGCGGCGATGCTTTCTTGCAGTTTCGGTGACCTGAAGCAAAGAGATAAGGAAAGAAGAGGAAGATTGATTCTGACCATTTCCTCCCTTTCCGGTGCCATTTTCCTGCTTTTCGGTATATTTATGGCAAATGCCTACCAAAAGGCGGAGCAGGCAAGACAGGAAGCGGTGCAGTCCAATGCCCGCATCTTGATGAAGACCTCGAAGGACATTGCCAAAGAGGGGATTATCTTAAGTCGGTTTTGGTGGCGCAGGAAGCAATGAAGTCTATAGGTAAAAACATGAAGTCCTATGAGAGCCTTTCGGGAGAGGAAAGCTCCATTTTAAATGATGCAATCTATCACGGAGGAGCATCGACCTTGACCTCGATTTCCACCGGAAACAAGCTGACCTATATAGCGCTAAGCAATAACGACAAGTACATTGCCTATGGCTTGGACAACAATATGGCTGCAATTGCCGATGTGGAAAATGGAGAAGTTGTGCGCGAGTTTTCGGGGCACAGCCAACAGGTGAAGCTGCTCGTGTTTTCCAACGATGACAAACTCCTTGTGAGTGCATCTTTTGACGGTAGTGTTATCATCCATGATGTGGAAACGGGAGAGGAAAAAGCACGACTGGAAATCCCCGGTGTGCCGATGCTGACTCGTTTCTGAGGATGGAACACAGTTTTTCTATGTCTCCTTTACCAGCAATACGGCGGACTTCTATGTTTTTGATACGACGAACTGGAAGGAGATAAGTAAATTTACGGTCGCAGAATCGGTCCGTTTTGCAGATATCAAGAAAGACGGAAGTGAGGTACTGATTGCTTTAAGTGAAAACAATGATCATCAGCTTACCAGAAGAAGCATGAAGGACGGCAGTATTTTGGAAGTAATAGAAAGAGAGGTGAAAGTGGATGCCATGCAGGCTGAATATAGTGTGCCTTACAAAACGGCAAGCTATTCTGCAGACGGAGAAAGCATGCTCCTTTTTACCGACTGGGATGTACGGAAAATCTCTCTTTCGGATAAAAGCCTTCTTTTTAAGAAGGATATAAACTTCAGTTCTACTGCTGTAAGGCCCTTTATAGAGAGTCCGAATGGGGAGAAACTGGTGGTGCAGTCCTACTCGAAATTATTTATCTTGGATGGAAAGAGCGGTGAAATACAGGATGAAGTCTATTTTGAGAATCTGGATATGAAGTATTTTAATTATAATTATGAGACGAATACCATCATTGCCTTCGGAGAAAATGGAAAATACTCTATTTGGAAGGATAAGGTTGTTGTTGAGGATGGTTTGAATTATGGGGGAGTTGCTCCCTCTGAACTGAAGTATCTGAAGGATGGAAGTAAGTTGATTGCCAACTCGCATGAAAGCCGAACAATCAAGATTATCGATACAAAGTCCAGAATCTCTGCAGAGCCGGTTTATGCAAGGGTCATAGCGAACTCCAACGATTCATCAAAGATGATTCTCTTTGACGGAAGAGATTTTTTGATTTCTGCGGACAATGGAAAAACGAGTGAAAAAATCATACTGGATAATACTATTCCTTTTGGCCTTATGAAAAATACGAAGAGCTATATTGTTTCCAATGACGGACGGTACTTTGCCTCTATTTGGCAGAAAGGAAGTAGCGGAGTTCCGTTTTTTTGGCGCTCTATGATCTGGAAAAAGAAAGAGAACAGAGAAGTGGAATTGAAAGTATTTCTCCTGCCATCCATTTCTCAGATGACGGAAAGGAAATCCTTCTTTTAGATGAGAAAGAGGGGCTGAAGGTTTACAATACGGAGGACTTAAGTGAACTGCAAAGCTATCCGGAGATCAATGAATCGGCGGAAAGTATGTTCCTGTCGGAAGATAACAAAATACTGGCGCTGAACCGTTTCTCCGGTATTATCTCCCTCTTTAACTTGGAAACAGGAAAGCCGGTGGAGGAGATTCCCGGAGAGGCGCTCTATCTGGAGCGCAACGGAGAGGAAATTCGCATCAAAGGCATACAGAACAATACGGCATTTAACTGGAGTAGCAAAAGTGGACTTACAAGTATAGAGATGGATGAAGCCTGTGCACAGACACCGGTAGGCTTTGACGACGTCAACTTGTATAACGAGAACGCCGGACTGCTTCTTATGATTCGAAATAATGACACGGAAAGAAAAGCCTATGTGGTGGACTTTGCAAGCGGACGTCTGAAAATGAGTTTCACGCCCTCCATAAAAAAGTATAACGTGAACGGTCATATTTCTCCGGACGGAAAAACCATTGTCATCGACCAAAGTTATTATGCGAAGCAATACAATCCGGATGCGCAGGAAGCGGATTATATGAGCTCCGCAGTATATAAGATTCTGAGCAAAGAACAGGTGGAGGAAGAAATAAACAAGATCCTCGCCGGAAGAACCCTTACGAAAAAAAGAAAAAAAGAGCAGATCGGTATAACGGCGGAGTAGAGAATTTGATTTTCTACAGTCCACTTTTCTTTAAAGTCTATATCCACTTAATTATAAAAACTAAACAAGACTACCCAATAGTCATTGCCTCGTGCGTCAAGGTAATACCCTGCACCGAATCGAACAAAGTCAGGACGTAGCATAAGCTGATTATGGCTTGTGCTATTTTTGCCATGCCTGAACAGTTTTTCATCGGACTGCGCTGGCCTGAAGCAATGATTTCACCGCATACATCGGCTTCGTTTAGAAAGAACCGCCCTGGGGACGTGTGTGAGAAAATAAAAACGGAACATTCTCCGGCTCGTGTTTTCGCAAGATGATCCAGTCCTGCACTTTCCTGTAGAGTTCTTAATCCATGGGCTGCTCTATACTGATTTATACAAAAAAGAAGCTCTTTTTCGTATTGCTCATTAACAGAAGTATTACTTGTATTGTTGGACTTGGTCTGTACAACATTGTTTACAGTCCATGCTCCACTTTGATTTACGGTATAGCCATCCGGTGTAATCGTGTTTTCCGCCATCCATCCGTAGTCATCAAAATGATAACACTCGGAGATGCCGTCGTTGTTCCCGTCCAGCCATTGCCAGGAAGCTTTATGGTAGTTGCCATTTCCAAGGTCATACCACCATGCATTTCTGGAGATTCCCCTTGACCATCCAAGGGCAAATGCCGGAATGGCGGAGATAAGAGATAGAATAAAGATTAGAAATATTGTTTTTAGAATGCTGAGCTGTTTTTTCTCTCTTTCTATCCCGAAAGCTATATTTTTTTGATTCTGATATTCTTTTGTTTTGTGACTGTTTGTTGTGATGTAATACATAGATGCCCTCCTTTGCGGCATCATACTTCAAATTATCGAATCAAATCAAGTAAAAAAAGGTAATACTCACAAAATTGTAAAAATAAAAAGGGAAGTTATTATACAAAAAAATATAATAAAAAAAGTAAGTAAATCGTTGTAACCATTACAAAAAAATGGTAAAAATGCTTAAAAAAATATTCGAAATTGTATATTATTAAAAAAATAAGTATAATATTAAAAAAAATAGATTGTTTTAGTAATATTTATACAAAAACAATCTATTTTTATTGTCTATCCATTCATTTCATTTTCGATTACTCTATTAAGAAGAGTGATTCCACTATGAGCTGTCTTTTTAGAAGTGGCAGTATTTAGGAAGCCTTTATTAAAAAGCTTATAAATGAAAAGCTAACAACAGAAAGGCTTATGAATAGACCGCTCTTATAATTCATAACGAGTATCGCTCGCAAAGCGTGCGGTATCTCGTTTGTAAATCTTCTATTTAATCATAGTAACTAAACAGTACTACACAATAATCGTTTCCGTCACTGTCTACATAATATCCGGAACCAAAGCTTTCAAAATCCTTGACCAGCATGACGTGGTTGTGTGTTGGGCTGTCTTCCCAGGCTTGAACCGTTTTCTCCGGAGTGTGCATATTGCAGGCAAGAATTTCCCCATATACATCATTCTCGTTTAAAACGGATCCGCCCTGCGGCCTTGTGTGAGAGAAGCTGACTGCGCATTCCTGTGCTCTGACCTCTGCAATGGCGTCCAAACTCTCTTTTTCGTCCAAGGAACTTAAAGAGGATCCTACGCGATACTGATTGATCTTATCAAGAACTTCTTTTTTAATAGGTAGACTTTGGCTTACAGACGGAGAAGAAGCGGCATTCACATTGATTGCTTTGGTCTGCACGACGTTGTTGCCCGTCCATTCCCCGTTCTCATTTACCGAGCAGCCGTCGGCAGTTACCGTGTTTGTAAGCAGGAAACCGTTCTGATCAAAGCGGTAACATTTTGCAACACCGCTTTGATTGTCATCAATCCATTGCCAGGTCGATTTACAGTAGTTTCCATTTCCAAGGTCATAGCGCCAAAGATAGCTTGCCGTATCTCTTACCCAGCCCCCGGCAAGTGCCGGAAAGGCGGATAGAAAAAGAAAAGCGGAGAGGAGAATGAATGTTTTATATGCTGTCTTGCATTTCTTTACTAGAAATACTTTACTACTGTTTGCTCCAATGTTGTGACGGTTTGTTCTGTGTTTTTTCATGCCATTTCTCCTTTCGAAAAGTTTTTCTTATTTGTGTGGCTCTTGATAAGGCAAAACATAATTTTAATTTATGTTTAACTGTTTTTGTATATTATCGACATAAATTATCTAAAAAAATATAAATCTATATGTGGATTATGTTACTATAAATTTAAATATTCAATATTAAATAGAGAAAACAAACAATATAAATATCATAAAAAAATATATAAAACTGTACAGAATATATATAAACCGTAGAAAAGAATTAAAAATTAAGAATGATTTAAGTAAAATAATAAAACTAAAAATAAAAAATAAAAATTTGCTTGTGGAAAATAGAAAAATAAAAGCAAAAAAACACGCAGGAGCCAGTCCTGCGTGTTTGAAATTCATAACGAGTATCGTGCGAAAAGCGTGCGCTTTCTCGTTTACTATATGTATTGCTTATTCTGTTCTTGAACTTGTCGTATCTTTTACACTTTCATCTTCCGTTGCAAGTTTCTTTGGATCTTCTGTTTTTATGCTTGCTATTGCAAGTTTCTCTGTATCTTCTGTCTTTATGCTTGCTATTTTAAGTTTCTCTGTATCTTCTGTTATTTTGCTTTCTACTGCAAGCTTTTCCGCCTCTTTCTTTCCCTTACGATGAAGATAAAATAGGATGCAGAACATCGGGATGATGCAGATATAGGTAAGATTGCTATATAGAATATTGTTAAAGTCCGTATCCAGAGCCGGGGGGAAGGTTCCGCCGATGTTGTTCACGGCGTGGGCCAGAACAACAAAGAGGAGAGAACGGCATTTTTTCATAAAATAACCTAAAATAATGCCCATCATTGCAGTGTAAACACCCTGAATAAAACTGCCGTGCCATATACCGAACATAAGTCCTGAAAAGAGAAGAGCAAACCAGGGAACATCCGAGGCCTCTTCAAAGCTGCGGAAGATGATACCGCGGAACAGGATCTCCTCTACTAAGGGGCCGATTGCAACGATGGCAAGGAAAGTCCAGATATACGGGCCGGATTCCAAATCATCATACATTCCCGAAAAGCTTTCGAGCTGATTCCCTAAAGAAGAGGAGTGAGATGCAAGGAAATCCACGATACTAAGCCAGATGCCGGATAAACCGCCAACACCGAGACCGATTACGATAGCGAAGAGAATCCCCTGCCATATCGGAATGGAAAGCTCCGCCTTTTTCTTGGGAAATACCTTTCGGTAGAAGATATAGCAGAGAATAGAGAGCACAGTAGCCAAAAAGGCATCCAAGAATGCGGAGTAGGTACCCCATAAATCAATCTCTATGTGAGTTATATTAAGGAACAGATTAAGCAAGTTGATGAGGATATCCCCGATTCGATCATAAAGAAAGAGAATCAATAAGGGAAGAAATAAAAAAACATCGCTCTTACGTTTAAGCCCTTTTTTTCTTTTCAAAAACTTTTTGTTTCCAATTTTTTTTCTCCAATCTATTTTTAAAATAGCAAATAACAATGCAAAAGAATAAAAATCCTTCGACATTTTCTGCGTGGAAAATTATAACGGAAGAATTAGAAAGTGACAATCATTCCTTTACACCTAATTACTCCATTTTTTTACTTTCGCTTTCACTTTCGTAATAAATTTTGGTAATAAAAAAAGATAGTATTCATTTCGATGTTTTTTTGAAAGACAATTACGAGCCAAAAAGATTAAATTACATAAATGATTTGAAAAGAACTATAAAAAAATTTAATACTTATTTGTTTAAAGGTCGATATAGCTAACAGAATCCTACCAAATTGACTCTTTGAAGGAGGAGAAGGAATGAAGTTTACAAAGAAGATGGCTGCCCTATTTTTTTGCGACAGTACTCTGCCTGTCTATGGTTTTTTTCCTGCCTTTGCGGGAGAGTGGGTCTTTGACGGGCCGGAAAGCTGGAAGTGGTGGTACAAGGAAGATAATGGAAACCGTGTTACAAAACGGATGGAAGCAAATTGATGGCGAGTGGTATCATTTTTAAGGATAACGGCTACATTGATACAGGCTGGATTAATCTTCCGATAGCGTTTCCGGATGGAGAGGGAGAACTTGCTTGGAATAATAGCATACCTCAATGGTATTATCTCGATGCTTCCGGAAAAATTGCTGAAAAAAATCAAAAATTATATCGGCGGCTATACGGATGACACGGGCTTACTCCATGATGATATGTTTTTTTGGAGGGAATGTATTATAGAGGGGACACGAATCTGGAGAAAGTTCCGGCTCCTCCGGTAGAGGGAGCCAAATTCAAGAATCCCCTGTATGACGACGGATACGCTGTAGATGGACAGGTTGTGAAAGGCTGGGAATATGTATCACCCGACTACAAAACGGAATTTTTTAACGCTCTTTCCCATGCGCTAGGCCCGGAACGAAATGATTTTTCTTATCGAATTCCGCAAGGCGCTTCTTATACGGATAAAGCCTTTCTGGAATCCACAATGCTGGATTGGTTCCTTAAGGAAGCAGGAGCTTGGAGTTATTCGGATGATGGCACAGGACTGATTCATGTACACTGGGTAGATTAATAGTAAGTGATGCTTATCGAAAGAGGAGAGGAGATTCTCATTCCTCGTGGAGATACCGGAATAGAGGTAGGGGATATCCTCGTGATGTACAGGTTAAAAACAGCATAATGAGAAGTTGAGGATGCTGTAAAAATCAAAATAATAAAAAGATTCTTTGCAATATAGGTCTGAATGCGGGGTAGTCTGAGCCCGTCGGTACTTGCGAAAAACAAGAGAAACGCAGTTTTTCGCTTAGTATCCGTTACGTAAGGACAAACTTTTCATCAGAAAAGTTGTTCTGTACGAGACCAACTTCCGAAGGAAGTTGCTTTGCGAAAGCAAAGTGAGCAGTGGTTAACAAAACCACAGCTCAGTCAGGCGAAGCTAGCGAGAGCGTGCCCCAAGTTCAGACCTATATTGCTTAGAAAATTATTTTGATCTTTTACAGCCCCCTTTTTGTTAAAAAAAACGGGAGAAAAACAATTTATCACAACCTTATAATAATTTATCCTTTAGACGATATTCCTGTAGGGATGATAGGAGTAGAAAGGCAAGGATTGTTTTTTTACGAAGTTTTTATAGAACCCATGCGCCAAGGAAGGGGAGAAATTTTAAGCATGGAGGGGGTTTAAGGGTAGAGATAAAAATGCTTTTCCTATGAGTAGGGGAGAGGGATTTGATTATGAAAAACGAAAAATTTGCGAAGCTGAAGAATCTGTTGGGGAAAGGAGATGGCTGGAAGAAGAAGCTGTCTATCTTCCTTGCCTTATCATTGATCCTTTCGGGCGTGAAAGGCATTTCCTTACTAGGAATAGGAAGGGAAAATGATGCGCCTGAGGGAAATACGGTAGAAATCAGAGGAGACCGAATAAAACTCCATCTGGAGGGGGAAACGGTACGAGAGCTCGCGGAAAAAGCAGTCCGGGAGGGCAAGTTAATTTGTGCGGAAAATGGAGAGCTCAGCTATAGTAGAAACGAAGAGCTCTTGGCGCGATATAGAGAATTGTTTTCCGAAGAGAGAGAAGTATATGAGCTTCCGCTTGATCAGGTAGTGGAGGGATTGGATGAGCTTTCCGCTGTTGGTGGAAAGGTTCGTGCCTTTGTGGAAGTGGATCCGAAGAAGCAAAGAGGAAATACGGAAAAAGACAGTATGGATGCGGTGGCCTTATTTTCCGGAGACTCCGCCTTCGGAAGACTCTTACTTGCCGTGAAAGGAGAGTCTTATTTCGCAAGCGTAAGAGGACGAGATGTGTCTTCGGTAAGCGGAGAGGAAGCTGCTCCCGGTGGAGAAGGCGGGCCCGGACAGGAAGTAAAAGAAAAAAAGGAATCTGCCGGTATTACCGGTCCGGGTCAAGGCTTGCAAGCGGAGATAGAGACAGAACAGACAGAGGTAGTGCGTCCGGGACAGTGGATTTATCCGGAAAACACAGAGTCCGGCGAAGAAAATGCTTCAGGGCAGGAACTACAGCCCGGAGGAGAAACGGAAAATCAAGCACAAGAAAACGAAGAAAATCTTCCTCATGGAGAGGGTATAGAAGGACCGGGCTCGGAAGTCGGATCTTCCAAGGAAAGTGTAGAGACCGGGGAAGTCGGTCCTGCAGCGGACATGAGATCTGCAGGAGAAGACGTAAGAGAGGCAGAAAGCCAAGAGCTTTCCGCTTATGGTACGGATACGGAAGCACTTTCCGGAGAGGGGACTTCGTCGAATCCGGCAGCTGATTCAGCCGCATCCGGAAAAAGCTCTATCGAAGAAGGGAATGCAGAAGATGCGGGAAATTCCGGAGAAGCGGGACTTACGGAAAGCAGAGCGGAAATTCCGGAAACGATTGTAGAGACTGTAGCGCAGGAAGAAACAAGAATAGGAAAGGAAGAAACTATAGCGGAAAGCGAAACGGAAAAAGGAACAACGGAGGAATCAATCGAAACAGCGGAATCAAGTGCGGGAGAAGAGAAGGAGAAGCAAGACAGAACGGAGTATCAGCTGGAAGGAACGGAGCTGATTTATTTCCTATATGAAAATGAAGGCGATGATGATTTATCCTTCCACCTTTTTGTGAGTGAGAACAGCTATCCGAAGATTCGTGTACCGGGCAGAAATAAAGTCGGTAGACAGCTTCTACAGGATGGAAATCCCGGAAAAGCGGAAAATGCTGCGGATTCCGCCGGGGAAGAAGAGAAAGAAGCAGACGCTGAAAATCGAGTATCCGGATCCGGCTTAAGCTTGGATCAAGACGGAATAAAAGCGCTGTATAAGGAGATGAAAGACGGCCCCTGACGAGTATTTTTTTCCGAACTTCGGGCGGCGAAGCTCCAGGAATACAGCTTAAAATGAGCTGGGAAGAATCAGTCAAAAACATAGAGGTGGAAGGCTTTTGGCACGGTAGAGGTCTTCTATGATAAAGATGACTTTACGGAGAAAGTGGACTTAAAGGCAAGCCTTCTTAAAAAACCGGAGGAAGTAAAAGAAGAACAAGAGGGTGAAGCGACCACAGAAGAAAAAGAAGAAACTGTCGCAGAAGAAACTGAAGCAGAAGAAACTGTAGCAGAAGAAACTGTAGCAAAAGAAACTGAAGCAAAAAAACTATTGTAGAAGAAGCATCTACAGAAGAGGGAGCGACGGTAGAGGAAGCGCTTTCGGAAGATGGAAGCGAGACAGGAACAGCAAAAAGGAGAAAAAGGCAAGAACTTCTGATGTTTTTGTAAGAAAAGGAAGTAGAAGCCTTAAAGGAAAAACGGCATCTACGATCAGTCCATCTCTTTGGATATCCATTTTGAAGATAAGAAAGGACAGGAAGTGGAACCGTCCTCCTCCGTATCCATGCGCTTTTATATCGCAAAGACGGCACTTCCGGAAGAGGTCAAGGAGGAGAATATCTCGATACACCACTTGGTCGAGAAGGAAAACGGAGAGATTGACCATGTGGAGCTTCTTTCGGCTGCGAAAAGTTCTGCGGACGAGCCGGAAAATGAAAAAGAAATAGCGGAATCAGGAGAGGAAAGTGCTGAAAAAAGAGAGACAGAGAAAGAAAATATCTCTCAGACGGAAAGCGGAAATACAGAGAAGGAAAACAGCGAATTTATTGTCCGGGAATTTGAAGTTAAAAGTTTTTCTACCTATTCCTTGACTTGGTCAAGCGGAAAAGCAAACAATAAGAATTATAAATTCTTTCTTGTAGACGGTGACTTCAGAGAGATGGGACCCAAAATTGATATAGATATGTCAAAATTTTTAGTGGAGCGCCCCCTCTTTCAGAATAAATACTACAATCCATATCATCTTGCATCTCAGTATGATATTTTGTATTTGTGTCACCCCTTTACCGGCTACAGCATCCACATGCGACATGCAGACGGAGTCTCCCCTGTTAGTGGCCCGGTAGTCTATCCGGCTTCTTTACCGCTTTCCAGTATGAATACAGAGAGCAATAGGAATACGGGAGTATCTTGGCCGGATCCGGTTGTTTACCTGACAACGAAGAGAGTGATTAGGCAGTGGCATTTTGATACTAACCAATATATAAATAATCCTGCAACGTATTGGGCGGATCTCGGATCTGCATGTAGTGAGAATTATTACCTTTTTTACAAATTAAACGCAAAAACCCATAATCACAGCTATCCCAAGTATGATATGGAGATGCAAAAGGAAAAGTACATTACGAAGAAGTCGGACGGTTCCTATGACTTGACTCTTACGGCGAGACCGATTATGCCGGATGAGGAAAAGAATAAACTGGATATTATTGTGGTTTATGACAAGTCCATCTATATGGCCCTGGATTTCATGCGAACTGTATCGGATTCTGAAGAATTCCCCTACGATGATGCAAGAGCGGATAACAGTGCAAGCACAAAGCACAGATACGGAAAATTGATATTGGGTAGCCTGCTGGACGATATTGCGAAAAATCCGGCTTACGATGCTCAATTTGCGTTGGTCACGATGGGAGGAAAGAGAAATCTTAACATCCATGGCGGAGAGTTCTCCGTAACGGATGAGGCAGACAATGATGCGGAGAAAGTCATCGGCTTTACGAAGGATATCTCGGTTTTTAAGCAAAATCTGAATGATATCAGCATAGAGAAGGAGAAGAAAAAGGCGCAGTACCAGGCAAATGCCTATGAGCATCATGGCCTGAACTACGCTGCGGGAATTAAGGAGGCGGAAGATTTTCAGAATGGCGCGGTAGTGGGAACGGACTGTGAAGCGACGAGATCGGATGCAAGAAGAGTGGTACTTTTTGTTACAGCGTATAACCCGAACTTTTCCTATTTTCCGAAATACGAAGGCGGAGGAAATACAAACTATTTCTTGCGAAAAGCGGAAAATATTAGTGGGCATGCGATTGGTCAGATTCCCGGAAAAGTGGTAGACCGCTTGCAGCTTGGACCAAGCAGAAATAAAAGCTTAAACTACTATGATTTATTCATGAAACCGAACTCGTCTTATCTTAATTTTGGGCCTTATGCCGGCTATTCCTACGGGAGCGGGCGAGGTTTCGAAGAAGTTGCACTAACACAGGCTCGTGGAGCATTAACGGAATTAAATGAAATCGATGCCTTTTATGCCATCGGTTTGGGACCGGATGCAAACTACAGCCATCTGGAAGACTTGATTGGGGCAAAACGATACTGGGCTGAAAACGGGCATCCCTATGAGCAACCGCTAAGTAGCGATATAGAGCAGTCGGTTATCAAAATAACCAGTAACAGTTCCACCACGGATTTAACGGAAATAAAAAATGGGCTTAGATCCAAGATTGCACCGATTCGTATCAGTGAAGTAAACATCTGGGATCAACTTAGCGAGAACGTGGAAGTAAACTTCGACAATGCGAATCCGGTAGATAAAGCTGCAAAGCTAAGAGCGGAGGTCTGGAAAGTAGACGATGATGGGAAACCGATATCGAAACTGGAGAATCCTGACGATAGCGATTCAACCAGTAGAAGTCTGGGATTTTCGGGCTTTAAGGGAGTAGAAGCGACTTATGATCCCGGCAGAAAGATAATTGAGTTAAAGACGAAACCCGGAGATTTCAGTTTTCCAAAGGGTTATGAAATCCGTCTTACGGTGAATGTGAAACCTACACAGACAGCCTACGAAAAGTATCAGAAAAACGTTCTGGATTATTTTGATAAAGATAGTGAACGCTGGACTATAGCCGGAACAAAGGATATTGGGTATCTCGACAATGTAAACGGAGAGAATATTAGCGGAACGAGAACGCCGGACCTAACTTCCAGCTTAAAAGAAGGAGATATCAGAACGGACCAGTGGTACCTTTATGAGAAAATCCCGGAGGAAGAGTTTCACACTTCCTCAGAAAAAGAAGGATTCTATTCGAATGAAGGGGCTTACTTAAAGTATGTTCGATTTAAAGATAAAAATACCAGAGAGGAACCGCCGGAAAAGAAATACCAAAAACCGGTTATACAAGTTGATCCGGGAACCATTCGTATAGTGAAAAGTTTTAAGGGGACAGAGACAGACGAAGAAGAGCTTGAATTATTAAAATCCTGCTCCTTTAATTGGAAGAGCAAATTCCGGGGTCGACAAATTTTAGAAAGGTGAACGGCATAGCAAAATTCACCATGACGAAGTCGGAGACGGAAACGGACTATGGACCGCTTGTGACGGAGGAGTATAGAGGTACAAAAGTAACAG
>CAKAHF010000002.1:952500-2113346 GCA_916439225.1 uncultured Oribacterium sp.
GAACCCGGAGATAGCTGGTTCTCCTCGAAATAGCTTTAGGGCTAGCCTCGCTGATAAGTCTTTCGCAGGTAGAGCACTGAATTCTTGAGGGGGCGTCAAAGTCTACCAAGAGATATCAAACTCCGAATGGCGGTAAGATATAAGCGGGAGTCAGACTGCGGGATATAAATTCCGTAGTCAAAAAGGGAAACAGCCCAGATCTACAGCTAAGGTCCCAAAGTACATGTTAAGTGGTAAAGGATGTGGGATTTCATAGACAACTAGGATGTTGGCTTAGAAGCAGCCACACATTCAAAGAGTGCGTAATAGCTCACTAGTCGAGAGGTCCTGCGCCGAAAATTAACGGGGCTAAAACATGACACCGAAGCTTAGGGATGGTGTAAACCATCGGTAGAGGAGCATTGAAAACGAGATGAAGCGGTACCGAAAGGATCCGTGGATTGTTTTGAAGAGAGAATGCCGGAATGAGTAGCGAGATGGAGGTGAGAATCCTCCAGGCCGAATATCTAAGGTTTCCAGGGTAAAGCTGATCTGCCCTGGGTAAGTCGGGGCCTAAGGCGAGGCGGAGACGCGTAGTCGATGGACAACTGGTGTAGATTCCAGTACCTTACTAAATCAGAAATGTGGGGACACATGGAGAAAGAGAGAGCCGGGAATGAGAAGACCGGTGCAAGGGAGGTAGGAGATAAGTAGGAAAAACCGCTTATCAATCTGAAGACCTGATGCGGATCGAAATAAAGTAGAGAAGCTCTTTAACTCTGTGGCGAGAAAAGCCGCTATAGTGTTTAGTAAGCCCGTACCGCAAACCGACACAGGTAGATGAGGAGAGAATCCTAAGGCCGGCGGGAGAAGCATTGTTAAGGAACTCGGCAAAATGACCCCGTAACTTCGGGAGAAGGGGTGCCCAGGCAACTGGGCCGCAGAGAAAAGGCTCAAGCAACTGTTTAGCAAAAACACAGGTCTATGCGAAACCGTAAGGTAAAGTATATGGGCTGACGCCTGCCCGGTGCTGGAAGGTTAAGAGGAGAGGTTAGAGCAATCGAAGCTTTGAATTGAAGCCCCAGTAAACGGCGGCCGTAACTATAACGGTCCTAAGGTAGCGAAATTCCTTGTCGGGTAAGTTCCGACCCGCACGAAAGGCGTAATGATTTGAGCGCTGTCTCAACAATGCACCCGGTGAAATTGAAGTGCCAGTGAAGATGCTGGTTACCCGCGCCAGGACGGAAAGACCCCATGGAGCTTTACTCCAGCTTGATACTGGGATTCGGTAATGTATGCACAGGATAGGTGGGAGACTGAGAAGATAGTACTTCGGTATTATCAGAGTCGCTGTTGGGATACCACCCTTATGTTATTGGATTTCTAACCTTAGGCCGTAAGCCGGTCAAGGGACAATGTCAGGTGGGGAGTTTGACTGGGAGCGGTCGCCTCCGAAAGAGTATCGGAGGCGCTCAAAGAGTTCCCCTCAGGATGGTTGGAAACCATCCAAAGAGTGTAAAGGCATAAGGGAGCCTGACTGCGAGGTTGACGGACCAAGCAGAGTAGAAATACGGACTTAGTGATCCGGTGGTATGAAAGTGGGATTGCCATCGCTCAACGGATAAAAGCTACCCTGGGGATAACAGGCTGATCTCCCCAAGAGTTCACATCGACGGGGAGGTTTGGCACCTCGATGTCGGCTCATCGCATCCTGGGGCTGAAGTCGGTCCCAAGGGTTGGGCTGTTCGCCCATTAAAAGCGGTACGCGAGCTGGGTTCAGAACGTCGTGAGACAGTTCGGTCCCTATCCGGCGCGGGCGTAGGATATTTGAGAGGATCTGTCCTTAGTACGAGAGGACCGGGATGGACTGACCTCTGCTGAACCTGTTGGGAATCAATCCCATCGCAGGGTAGGCAAGTTGGGAATGGATAAACGCTGAAGGCATCTAAGCGTGAAGCCAACCTCAAGATGAGATATCCCATCGTTAGGAGTAAGACCCCTTGAAGAGAACGAGGTAGATAGGACTGAGGTGTAAGTGTAGCAATACATTCAGCTGACAGTTACTAATAGGTCGAGGGCTTATCCAATGCGTCTGATTGATTTGTTTTACTTCTAGAGTTATTTTAGATATGTGGTTTTATAAAGGTATGCCGATATAGCTCAGTTGGTAGAGCAACTGATTTGTAATCAGTAGGTCTTCGGTTCGAGTCCGAATATCGGCTTAAGCCTAAGCATAGCTTAGGCTTTTTGTATGTAAAAAAGCTTTTGCTTTTACTATATGTAAAAAAGCTTTGCTTTTACTATATGTAAAAAAGCTTTGCTTTTACTATATGTAAAAAAAGTTTTGCTTTTGCTATAGTACTTGCTAAAGCATGGCATTTTCATTTATAATATTTTGCGGAACCGTAGCTCAGTTGGTTAGAGCACTCGGCTCATAACCGATCGGTCCAGGGTTCGAGTCCCTGCGGTTCCATGAAAGACAGTGCTCTGCACTGTTTTTTTATATTTAAAAGAAGCATCGTAATGAGCATTTTTTAAAAAGACCAAATCTAAACCATGCGTCTTATGCTAGAATATAAAATAAAAGATTGGATAGAAGGGCAATATAACTATGGAGAATCTTATTTTCCCTTTAATTGTAAAAATAGCATCCCTAATAATTGTAGTTTTGGCTGGTTTTGTATTGGTAAGGAGCGGTTTATTAAAAAAAGAGGCTAGTCTTCCTCTTTCTAAAATAGCGATTTTTCCTTCTTTTCTCCCTGTGTCATAATCAGTTCTTTTTTTCTGTTGAAATGAACGCTACGGTCGGTAAGAACCTCTTTTTATGTTTCTTATATGCCATTTTTGGCCAATTTTTTTATTTCTTTTTATTAGGAACTTTACTTAGAAAAGTTCTTAATTTAAATGTTGTGGAAGAAATGTCTTTGGAGTATACAAACTGTGGCAACTTTGCACTTGCTATTTCTGATTTAGGAAAAATGATAGGTCCATTCACGATGCTCATTACAGGAATTGTCCTTGGGGGTATGCCGATAAAAAAAGCTTTCTTCTTATAAGAAAAATATACCTAATTGCCTTTCTTCGACTTTTTTTGCTTTCCCATTTTTTTATCTATTGCTTATGAAGCTTTGCAGTATGGCGTCCGGTTTTTTGGACAATCCAACTTTGTTCTTGGTGACTTTCTTAAGTGCTGCAGCTCCTACTGCGGCTAATGTGTCTCAGTTAGCCATTCTTTTTTTAGAAAAAGAGGAGGAGTATGCGAGTTGTATAAATGTTTTTTTACGACGCTTCTTACGGTAATATCTATTCCTGTTATGGTGTTTTTTAGCGACAAAATATTGACTTGAGATTTATATCAATAAATGAATGGTTGGTGTGTTGTTTAGGAGAGTTTTAGGAAAATAAGTGTTGTAAACAGTACATCAGCATAAAGGAGGAACTCACATGTCTAAGGTAAAAAAAGACACGATCGAAGCAAAAGGTATTGCTATTCAAGTGTACACAGAAGACTTTAAGAATGACTATATCAGTCTTACAGATATTGCACGATATAAAAATAGTGAAGAACCTAATGTGGTTGTTGCAAATTGGATGAGAAACTATAACACGATAGAATATTTAGGAATATGGGAGCAGTTAAATAATCTTGAGTTTAACCCCCTCGAATTCGAGGGGTTTTTGAGAGAAGCAGGTAGTAATGCATTTACCTTATCTCCTCAGAAATGGGTTAATATGACAAAAGCAAAAGGAATATATGTGAAGCTTGGAAGAGGTGGCGGTACTTTTGCGCACAAGGATATTGCATTTAAATTTGCCTCGTGGATTTCAGCAGAGTTTGAGCTATATATCATCAAAGATTATCAAAGATTAAAAGATGATGAGAATTCAAGATTATCATTAGGTTGGAACTTAAATAGAGAAATCTCCAAGATCAACTATAAAAATTCATACAGATGCAATCAAAGAATATCTCTTAAAGGATCTTACCAACGAGCAGTTATCCTATCAATACGCAAGTGAAGCAGATATGCTCAATGTTGCCTTGTTTAACAAAAAAAGAGCTAAACAGTGGCGTGAAGAAAAATCCTGACTTAAAGGGAAATATGAGAGACTATGCAAGTCTGAATGAGCTACTGGTTCTTGCAAATATGGAAAGCTATAATGCAATTCTTATCGGTAAAGGTATGGATCAAAAAAAGAAAGAATGATTGAACTGAGAAAGCTTGCTAGAACACAATTGATGTCACTTGAAAAACTTGGTGACAGTGATATTAAAAAATTGGAATGAGAAAAATAATTGCATTAATTAATAAAGCGAAACTAAATTTAAAGTGGGGGTGCGGATAGTGATGTAATTTTTGATACGGAAAGAATTGCCTTTTCAGTAGACGAATACATGAAGCTAAAAGCTCTTACTTTTAAATCTGCAAGCATGGATATTTTTATATGATTTAACACCCGGGGCTCGTGTCATAATAATGACAACGGCAGATAGTAACGATGAATACTGGGTTAAGCTCCACTACTAGTAATAAGTTTTTTTAAAAAAAATTATTTTTTTATAAAGGAGATTTATGGAGCAATATATTCATCCAAACAATGAAGAGATAACTCAATTTATCGAAGAATTAGAATTAAGAAACTTAAGTTTAAAGGATACGACTTTAAAGATATTTGAATGGCTAGACAAGAACATAGCGTATAGTCGTTTAAGCTCACCTTATTTTTCCATTACAACGAAGTGACTTAGATCTTTTAGAATTCAGAACTGGAACATGTGGAGATTATTCAAACTTTTTTTAGCTTCAGTATTCATTACTTTAGGTTTTTAAAGTTCAATATGTATTACTCAAAACTGATTGCTATAAAAATCCTCAAGAACATATTTGTCTTACAGTTCAAGAAAAACAGTGTTTGAAATTAATTGATCCAACAAATCCTTATCGAAAGTTTTGTGGATTTGATTGTCAACACCAAGAATACGAGATAAAAACTCCTGAAGAATTCTTAAAATGGAATAAAGAATTAGAAAGAAAATATCTAAAACAAGCAGATGAATTTGGAGACCATAGATATGCAGGATTATTATTTGCCCCTTGGATACATCAAGATACTATCTTTGAAAGTGAAGAATTGTTAGAGGTAGTTTTTTATTTACTAACTTTAGAAAAACCTAAAAGTTTCCAAATATATAGTACTTACATCGAGTATACAAAAAATGGTGGTTATACTCCTGTAATGTGTAGGATAGAAAAATGGAATCGAGAATTATAGTATTTCTATTAATACTCCTAAAAAAATTTATGGGATTCAAATCAATGGTCGGAGGAATACTTAGTAGATGAAGTACCTCAAATTTATAAGGATGAGAAGTACTTTTTATTGAAAGATAATATTCAAAAAAATTTAAAGAAAATCGAAAATATAGCTAATTTAAAAATCATAGAGGAAAAAAATCATTTGACGCAATAGTATCCAATCCCTCTTATTCTATTAAGTGGATAAAACTTTATTGATTCGGTTATACAGCTTCCGGAAAAATCTATTTTTTTGGAACCTCTATTGCTACTTGTATACTTGTATTAGCTAAAAAAATAAAGCAGAAAAATAAGATTCTATTTATCGATGCAAGTAAAGAATTTAAGAAAGAAACCAATAACAATATATTAGATGAAATTAATTTCGAAGCAATCGTGAAAGCCTTTTCGTGAGAAGGCGATATAGAGTATTTTTTTCAAGATATGTAGGCAAAGAAGAGATAGAAAAGAATGACTATAACCTTTCCGTATCAACTTATGTGGAGAAAGAAGATACCGGAGAAGTAATTGCTATAAAAGTATTAAATAAAGAAATAGCAGAGACGGTGAGGAAAATCGATGTTTTGAGAGCTTCCATAAATGAAATCGTAAAGGAGATGGATGATGGGGAATGATATCATCATTTACAATACAGAAGATGGTAAGACTAAGATAAATTTACAGTATGAAGATGGTACGGTATGGCTTAGTCAATTGGAGATTGCGGAGTTATTCCAGACTACAAAGCAGAATGTCAGTAAGCATGTTAAAGCTATTTTTTTAGAAGGAGAATTAGAGGAAAGGGCAACTGTCAACTATAAGTTGACAGTTCAAAAAGAGGGAAACAGAAAGATTAGTAGACAGTTGGCATACTACAATTTAGATATGATTTTGGCTATTGGCTATAGAGTCCGTTCTATTCGTGGCATACAATTTCGAAACTATGCCAGTAGCATATTGAAGGAATACCTCATTAAAGGCTTTGCCATGGATGACGAAAGACTGAAGAATCTTGGAGGAGGAAATTACTTTAAAGAGCTGTTAGAACGGATTAGAGACATTCGTTCCAGTGAGAAGGTGTTCTATCGTCAAGTACTGGATCTGTTTGCTACCAGCATTGATTATGATGCAAAAAAATGAAGAAGCCAAGAAGTTTTTTTGCTACCGTGCAAAATAACTGAAGAGTCTCAATGCCTTAGTTTCCGGCTATCTGGATTTTGCGGAAAGACAGGCGCAAAGAGAAGTAAAGATGACCATGAAAGATTGGCGAGAACATGTAGATCGGATTCTTAGTGCCACAGGAGAGGACTTGCTCATAGGCAATGGAAGAGTGTCCAGGGAAATGATGGTGGATAAAGTGAATCAGGAATACAAAAAATACAGTGCTAAAACCTTATCACAAGTAGAAAGAGATTATCTTGCTGAGATAAAAAATATCGAAAGTATTGCGGAAAAAGGTGGAAAAAATGAGTAAGATAGAAGAGCTACTGAAGAATGATACAGAAAAATTAGCACTCTATATTGATGAGTGCTAATTTTTGTGTTATACTTCCTAATCGTGAGTAAAAAATTAGAAAAGAGGTATTGTTTATGCAGAAAAATGGTTCTTTATCTATTCATAGTGAAAATATTTTCCCGATTATCAAAAAGTGGATGTACAGTGACCAGGATATCTTCGTTCGTGAGCAAATATCCAATGCAACGGATGCGGTAACGAAGCTTGAGAAGCTTTCTCTTATTGGCGAGTGGACGAAACCGTCCGACTATAAGGGGAGAGTGACGGTTACGGTTGAGCCGGAGAAGAAGCGCATTCGCTTCAGTGATAACGGTATCGGTATGACTGCGGAAGAAGTGGAGAAGTATATCACGCAGATTGCCTTCTCCGGTGCAACGGAGTTCATCGAGAAATATAAGGACAAGGCAAACAGCGACCAGATTATAGGACATTTCGGTTTGGGCTTTTATTCCGCCTTCATGGTAGCAGATAAGGTAGAGATTGAGACCTTATCCTATAAAGAGGGCTCTACTCCCGTGCACTGGACTTGCGATGGCGGTACGGAATACTCCATGGTGGATGGAGAGAAGAAAGAGCATGGAACGGACATCACACTTTATTTAAATGAAGACTGTATAAAATATGCCAATGAGTGGGAGCTTCGTTCCGTAATTGAGAAGTACTGTTCCTTTATGCCGGTGGAGATTTACCTCGATAAGCTTCCGAAAGACAGCGAGGTGATTTCCAAGACTGAGAAGCTGGATTCCGATGTTGTGCTTGAAGAAATTCCCGAAAAAGGTAGAAAAAGGACGAAAAAGGGAGAAGAGAGAAAGACGGAGGCTAAGCTGAAGATTGAGAAGCGTCCTGTTCTTCTAAATGACACGCACCCACTTTTGGGGAGAGTCTCCTCCATGGTGGAGAAAGAGCAGTACTCGACTTCTACAGAAAAAAACCTTCCATGACTATAAGGAGCCGCTTTTCTGGATTCATTTGAACATGGATTATCCGTATAACCTGAAAGGAATTCTGTATTTCCCGAAGATTAACTCGGAGTATGAGTCGATTGAGGGAACAATTAAGCTTTATAATAACCAGGTCTTTATTGCGGATAATATCAAAGAAGTCATTCCCGAGTATTTGCTTCTTTTAAAGGGTGTGATTGACTGTCCTGATCTTCCCTTAAATGTTTCCCGTTCTCAACTGCAAAATGACGGCTTTGTAAAGAAGATTTTCGACTACATTACGAAGAAGGTTGCAGAGAAGCTCTCCGGTATGTGTAAGACGGAAAGAGAGTCCTATGAGAAGTACTGGGATGACATTTCTCCTTTCATTAAGTACGGCGTGCTTCGTGACAGCAAGTTTGCGGAGAAGATGACGGACTTCATTCTTTTTAAGAATTTGGAGGAAAAATATTGTACGCTTCCGGAACTTAAGGAGAAGGGCAAGGCCTTAAATGAAGCGGAAACAGTGGAAGTTTCCAAGGAACTTACTGAGGATGAGAAGGAGGAAAAGGATACTTCGGTAGCAGATACCGCAGATCAGGCGGAAAATAAGGAAGAAGAGAAGCTCCAAAAGGTTTACTATGTTTCCGACGCAGTAGCGCAGAGCCAGTACATTTCCCTCTTTAAGGAGCATAAGAAAGAAGCGGTTTACCTTACGGAGCGTATAGACCAACCCTTTATCACGGAGCTTGAGGCGAAGAACAGCGGACTTCGTTTCCAAAGAATCGATGCCGATGTACAGGAAGCGATGAAGGATGAACTTTCTTCCGAAGAACAGGATAAGTTGAAAGAAGCGGGAGAAAAGCTGGAGAAAGCTTTCCAAAGCTTACTTTCCAAGGATAAGCTTCATGTAAAAGTGGATCGACTTCTCTCCGAAACTCCGGCAAGTCTTCTTTCCATTTCAGAGGAATCCCTGTAGGATGCAGGATATGATGAAAATGTATGCGATCTCCGGTATGCCGATGGGAGAGCTTCCGCTGGAGGAGACCCTTGTTTTTAAAATGAAAGACATCCGCTTGTACAGTATCTTCTGCAACATGAAGATAGCCTGGAGAGTGAAGATGGAAAGCTTATTGAAGAGCAGCTCTATGATTTAGCGCGTATTCAGAATGCTCCACTTAAGGGAGATGCAATGAAGAACTTTATTGCGCGTTCCGAGAAAATCTTACTGGAGCTTGCAAAAGGCGAAAAATAAACTTAGTGAATATTTTGTCAAAACCTCTAAAAACTGGTGGAAGAATCCTATTTTTCCACCGGTTTTGTCAATAGAAGAAAGCACTTAACTATGGTATAAATATAGGGTGAATTTAGGAAACTTGGTAGGAAAAACGAAGTTTTTTCTTACTGTGAAGATGCCTGAGAGCTTGGTCTTAGGAAAAGCAGATTATAGGGGAGTATATGAAAAAAGAGAAATTTCTATCGTATTTAGTTATCCTTGCAGGAATTCTTGTTGCGGTGATTCTCGGGATTCAGTCTTGGAATGGTCCTTCATCCAAGAGCGTTGATGCACCAAGCTCAGCGAAGAAGACCACAGTTACCGTTCCCGGATTTGGCGGAGACATGGAGATTGAAGTCAGTGCGGACGAGAACAAAATTTATGCGGTAAATGTCTTAAGCAATATGGAGACCGAGGGAATTGGAAGTAAGGCAGTGGAAGCTTTACCGGGAATGATGGTGGAACAGCAGACCTTCAATGTTGACGGTATCAGCGGAGCAACCATTTCTTCTACAGCGCTTCGTACCGGTGTAGAGCAGGCTTTAAAGATATGGGACTTGACAGCGAAAAGTTTGCCAAGGCGCAGGTTGATGCAGATTCCGTAAAGAAGGAAGATCAGAACCTGGAAGCGGATGTCTGCGTCATCGGTGCAGGCGGAGCAGGAATGATTTCCGCAATCACCGCAGCAGACAGCGGAAAGAAAGTGGTAATCCTGGAGAGCCAGGGCATTGTGGGCGGAAACTCTGTTCGTGCAACAGGAGGTATGAATGCGGCAGCAACGAAGTGGCAGGCGGAGAATCCCTTTGAAGAAGGCTCCGGTGTAGAGAAGAGCTTGGCTACCGCTGCTGAAAAATACGCGGACAATGCCACAATTACCGCTCTTGCTGCAAGCGTTAAAGAGCAGTACGCAGCGTATCAGGCGAATCCGGAAGGATATTTTGACTCTGTGGAACTTATGGAACTGGATACCTTAATCGGCGGTAAGGGAACGAACAATCCTGAACTGGTGAAGGTGCTTTCGGAAAATACTGCCCCTGCGATTGATTATCTCGAAACTCTGGGCATGACCGTCCACAATGTGGGTGCCTTCGGAGGTGCTTCTGTAAAGAGAATTCACCGTCCGGTAGATGAGAACAATAAGGTTATCGCGGTTGGTTCCTACATGGTTCCGATTTTAGAGAAGAATGTAAATGAAAGAGAAAACATCACTCTTTTGACCTCTGTAACTGCTGACAAGATTGAGCAGGATGAGGCAGGAAATGTGACCGGCGTTCACGCCCTTTCCGCAAATGGGGCGGAAGTGCATGTTAAGGCAAAGGCGGTTATTATCGCAACAGGCGGTTTTGCGGCCAATATGGAGATGGTGGAAAAGTACCAGCCGTCTTTAAAGGGTTATATGTCCACCAATGCCTCCGGTGCACTCGGACAGGGCATCACCATGGCGGAAGCAATCGGAGCGGATACTGTAGATATGGACCAGATTCAGATTCATCCGACCGTGACGGTAACGGACGCGCACCTCATTACGGAGGGCTTACGTGGAGATGGAGCGATTCTTGTCAACATGGAGGGGAAGCGTTTTACCGATGAAGTCGGAACAAGGGATGCGGTTTCCAAGGCGGAGATTGCACAGACCGGTTCCCAAGTTTACCTAGTAATGGATAACAAGATGGTAGAGAAATCTGCGGTTATTCAGGGATACATCAAGTCCGGGTACACGGTGACCGGGGATGATGCAAAGAGTCTTGCCGAGGCAATGGGGGTGCCTGCTGATGCTTTGGAAATGACTTTAAAGACTTGGAATGAAGCGGTAGAGAAAAAGGAAGATGCCGAGTTTGGAAGAACGAGCTTTGCGGCGGCTCTAGACACGGCTCCCTTCTATGCAATCAAGGTTACTCCCGGTGTACATCACACCATGGGAGGATTGAAGATCAACACCGTTACCGAAGTCCTCAATAAAGAAGGGAAGGCTATCCCCGGACTCTTCGCTGCAGGAGAGGTCACCGGTGGTGTACACGGTGCAAACCGTCTTGGCGGAAATGCCGTAGCAGACTTTACCGTATTTGGTAAGATTGCGGGAGAATCCGCAGCAAGCTACGCAAAAGTAAGATTTGGAAAAACAGAATGCCGGTTTTTCAGAATGATAGTTCATGAGCGAAACAGTTTTCGAAGAAATTGCTTACGAAGATAGAAAAATTATCATTCGACCGTTTAAGGGATTTTTATAATTTGAACATCTTATAAAGGAAAGACTTTCAGGCGATATACAAATTACTTGAGGAAGACAGAGATTTGTATAAAAAGGCCTGAAAGTCTTTTTTATAAAAAAATATTTTTCAGCTATACTTGCAGTATGCTTGAAAATGCGATAATATACTATAAGTTTTGAGAAGGACGTGGCATTATGAATAACGATTTGAGTCATACGCAAATTATCAGACCATTACAAGACAGCAGTTTGGCAGTCACAGAAGTGTTAGAGCGAGTTTATGAAGCTTTGAACGAAAAAGGGTACAATCCGATCAGTCAGATTGTGGGATATGTTATGTCCGGAGATCCTACCTACATTACCAGCTATAAGGGTGCAAGAAGCTTGGTTATGAAGGTAGAGCGAGACGAAATACTGGAAGAACTTATGCGGAATTATGTAGAAAGCAAGTTAAAGAAAGCGTGAGGTCTGTCCGGGAAAACCGGAAAGACCTTTTCTTCTTTACAGGAGTAGTATGCGCATTTTAGCACTTGATTACGGTTCCAAGACCGTGGGACTGGCGATTACCGATGCTTTAGGCTACACTGTACTGCCTCATTCCACTCTGTGGAGAGAGCGGGAGGGA
Source organism: uncultured Oribacterium sp. (assembly GCA_916439225.1). GTDB lineage: Bacteria > Bacillota > Clostridia > Lachnospirales > Lachnospiraceae > Oribacterium. Next base: position 964,323 of record CAKAHF010000002.1, read on the forward strand.
AAACTTAGAAAAACAGTACAGGAAGTTTGCAATATTGTATTACGGGAAAATGTAGAAGAGGTGGTTTTGGGACTACCTTTAAACATGGATGGCAGCCGCGGAGAACGGGCGGAAAAGGCTGCTGTTTTTTATGATTTATTAAAAAAGAAACTGCGTTGTCCGATTGTGTTTTTTGATGAGAGGCTCAGCACGATAGAAGCCCGGGAAATTTTGGATGAGAGTGGAGTTCCGAGAGAAAAACAAAAGGAAGTCCTGGACCAGGTGGCGGCCCAGGTTATTTTGGAAGATTATCTTAGGACAAAGAAAGGCGGTATAGATGGAAGGCGGAAGAATACGTTTACAGTCTGATGATGGCAGTTTAGAGCTGGAGATTTTAGAAGAGACAGTAGTACAGGGAGTAAGCTATATTTTGGTAACGGACGCTCCGGAGGGAGAGGATGGAACATGCTACGTAATGAAAGATATTTCTGCACCGGAGGATGAGGACGCAGACTATGTCTTTGCAGAAGGAGATGAGGCGGAGACAGTAATGGATGTCTTTGCAAAAATGTTAGAGGGTAATGATATTACGATAGAGAGGTAAGCAAAGGGTTATATGAAAGAGGAACAAAAGAGAGTAAGCAGTGATTCACCACATAGAATCGTGAATTTTAACAGAAAGAATTTGACTTCGAAGGAAGCTATGGAAGAAAGCAGTCAACATAGAGTGTCCAGAGGAAGTAAAAAAATAAGCAGCAGAAGAAGCGGGGCAGGACAGGATGCCCGGGGAGATGCAGGAGAGGGGAAGACCTCTCGTAGTGGCAAAATCAGTATCACGGGAAGAGCTGCATCGGAAAGAACTGTCTCAAGAGAATCTGCATCGGAAAGAACTGTCTCAAGAGGATCTGCATCGGGAAGAACCGCATCGGGAAAAACTGTATCAGGTAGAACGGAAGCGGGAAGGATTGTGGCAGGAAGAAGCACAGCCGGGAAGAATACAAGCGGGAAGCTTGCTGCAGGAAGAACGGTTTCGAGAACCGGGGAAGGAAGAACTTTGGAGAAACGCGTTGTGGCTACAGAGCCAAGAAATACGAGGGAAACAGAGCGCTCATCCGTATTACCCACTGTACAGTTTACTTCTAGAAGAGGGAATAATACGGAAAAAAGAGAATACAGCTCGGAGGACTTTCCTCTTCTTGCTAAGCCTATGGAGATACAGGAGAGTAAGAGCAAGGCTAAAAAACCGAAGCATAGCTTCCAAGGCTCTGTAAAAGTCATTCCCCTCGGCGGTTTAGACCAAATCGGTATGAATATTACCGCCATTGAGACTGAAGACAGCATGATTATCGTGGATTGCGGCTTGGCATTCCCTTCCTTTAATATGCTGGGAATTGATCTCGTTATTCCGGATATTTCCTATATCAAGTCACAGATTCACAAGATGAAAGGGTTTGTGATTACCCATGGACATGAGGACCATATCGGAGCACTGCCCCTATGTATTGCAGCAGATTAATGTGCCGATTTATGCGACAAAGCTGACTATGGCTCTTATCCAGAAGAAGCTTGTGGAAAACGGCATGGATAAACTGGTGAAGATGAAGACCATGAAGTTCGGACAGAATGTGAACTTTGGGGATTTGAAGGTGGAATTCGTGAAGACGAATCACTCCATCCAGGACGCATCTGCCCTTGCGATTACCACACCTGCCGGTGTGCTCATTCATACCGGTGACTTTAAGGTGGACTATACTCCGGTATTTGGTGACCAGATAGATTTACAGCGTTTTGCGGAGCTTGGGAAAAATGGTGTTCTTGCCATGATGTCCGATTCCACCAATGCGGAGAAGCCGGGCTTTACCATGTCGGAGCGAACTGTGGGAAGAACCTTTGATGTGATTTTTGCGGAGCATCAGAACAGCCGTATCATCGTGGCAACCTTTGCGTCCAATGTAGACCGTGTGCAGCAGATTATTAATTCTGCCGTGAAATACAACAGAAAGGTTGTTGTGGAAGGACGTTCCATGGTGAATGTCATTTCCGTGGCTTCCGAGCTGGAATATGTACATATTCCGGATGGAACGCTCATAGATATTGAAAACTTAAAGGATTATCCGGACGAACAAACGGTACTCATTACAACCGGTTCTCAGGGTGAGTCTATGGCGGCTCTTTCCCGTATGGCAAGCGGTATGCACAGAAAGGTCCATATCGGACCGAACGACGTGGTTGTTATGTCCTCTCATCCGATTCCCGGAAATGAGCTTGCAGTAGACCATGTCGTCAATGAGCTATATAAGCTCCGTGCCAAGGTTATCATGCAGGATACCCATGTTTCAGGGCATGCCTGCGCGGAAGATTTAAAGCTTCTCTACTCTTTGGTAAAGCCGAAGTATGCGATTCCTTTCCACGGAGAGTTCCATCACAGAAGTGCAGCAGCGCTTATTGCGGAGTCTGTCGGCGTGGAGAAGGACAACTGTCTTATGATTGAAAATGGAGATGTCCTGGAGTTCACTACCGAAGGAGAAGAAAGTACTTACTCGATCAAGGAAAAGGTACAGGCAGGCGGCGTCTATGTTGACGGTCTGGGTATCGGAGATGTGGGAAATATAGTTTTACGTGACAGACAAAATCTTTCTCAAAACGGAATCATAGTAGTCGTGCTTACTTTAGAGCGTTATTCCGGAAATCTGATGGCGGGTCCGGATCTCATTTCCAGAGGCTTTGTCTATGTAAGGGAGTCCGAGGACTTAATGGAAGAAGCAAGACTTGCCGTACAGAACATTGTAGACAACTGCTTACAGAGCAGAATGAATGACTGGGGCAAGATTAAGAACTTGATTAAAGACGGCTTATCAGACTTTTTATGGAAGAAGATCAAGAGAAATCCGGTCATTCTTCCGGTCATTATGGAGGTTTAATTTGGGGGCAGCAGAGCACGGAATTCCTTCCGCTCTTTTACACAGATTTTTGTTAAGCTTTTCGCTTAGAATTCTTTTTTTCTGATTTTTCTTGCTTTTTTTCTGCTTCTGCAGGGGGTTAAACTTGCCTATAGCTATGGCCACGGTTTGCTTTATGAGCATGCCATGGAGAAGGAACCGGGGAGAGAGATTGAACTGGAAATCAAGCAGGGAGACAGCAGTTCCGATATTGCAAAAAAATTGGAAAAGCTGGGTTTGATTGACAATGAGAAAGCTTTCATTTTAAAAGCGAAGCTCTATCATTCTTCCTTACTTCCTGGGACTTACAGCTTGAGTACCTCTATGACGCAGGTGCAGATGCTGGATTTCATTACGGAAGAGGGAAAGAAGAATCAGGAGTTAAGCGATAAAAAAATCTCCTAAATGAAGGGGAGACGGAGGCAGAGTCTTCGGAAGAAAATGTAATCGGTGCAGGAAATGAAAATGCACTCGATTCCGAGATGACAGGCAAGAATGGAAATGCTACTGCCAAAGAAGAAAATCCGCAGGTTGTTGATGCGGGAGCCGAAGGGGAGTAGCTTGGAAGAAAAAGATAGAATAAGCCAATTTATTCAGGCTTTCCAGAGAGACAATGCGAGCTTTCTGGAAAGTATCCGTGAGGAAGCGCAGAAGGAAGCAGTCCCTGATTATTCGGGATGAAACCGCCGCGCTTCTTCGTGTTTGTTTGGAAATGAAAAACCGAATTCTATCCTGGAACTGGGAACGGCAGTCGGTTACTCCGGTCTTTTGATGCTGGATAGCCTTTTTGGGAAATACAAAACTGACCACAGTGGAAAATTTTTCCTGAAAGAATTATAAAATCCAAGGAGAATTTTGCAAAAAGCCCCTATAATGATAGTATCCGTCTTTTTGAAGGAGACGGGGGAGAAATCTTGGAGAAACTGCTTGAAGGGAAAGAAAGCTTTGATTTTGTCTTTCTGGATGCGGCAAAGGCGCAGTATCCTTTGTGGCTCCCTGAAGATTTTAGAACTTTTTAAGGCCCGAAGGCATTTTTGTTTTGTGATAATATATTGCAGGAGAATCTTCTTTTAGAGAGTCGCTTTTTTGTAGAAAGACGGCAGAGAACCATCCATAAGAGGATGAGGGAGTTCCTCTGGATGTTGAAGGAAAACCCGAAGCTGGAGAACAGCATTATTCCCATAGGGGACGGAGTGAGCATCAGCATCAAGAAAAGTTAGAGAAAAGAAAATGCGAACCAGATTGACGAGTAAAAGAATGAAAAAAAGGAATAAAAAAGAAATCGATAAGTCAGAGTAAAGCGATAAGGAAAAGCAAAGCAGTAAGGAAAAGCAAAGCAGTAAGGAAAAGCAAAGCAGTAAGGAAAAGCAAAATCAATAAGTGAAAGCAAAATCGAAAGAGATAGAAAGTAGAAAGCATGAAAAGAAAAATAGAACTATTGATTCCTGCAGGTTCCATGGAGGGGCTAAAAACAGCCATTCATTATGGAGCGGATGCGGTATATATGGGAGGAGAGGCCTTCGGGCTTCGTGCGAATGCCAAGAACTTTACAATCGAGAGCATGAAGGAGGCGGTTATCTATGCCCATGAAAGAGGAGTAAAGGTTTATGTGACTGCCAATATTCTTGCGCATAATGAAGATTTACTTCCGATGCGAGACTATTTTATGGAATTAAAGGATGTGGGGATGGATGCGGTACTGGTTGCCGACCCGGGTGCCTTTATGCTTGCACAGGAAATTATGCCGGAGGTGGAGCTGCATATTTCCACCCAGGCCAACAATACGAACTATGAGACCTTCCTTTTCTGGTGGAAGCTTGGAGCAAAACGTGTAGTTTGTGCCAGAGAACTCAGTCTGCAGGAAATCCGGGAAATCCGAGAGCATATTCCGGAGGAGATGGAAATCGAGGCCTTTGTACATGGCGCGATGTGTATGTCCTATTCCGGTAGATGTCTGCTTTCCAGTTTTTTTACGGGGAGAGATGCAAACCAGGGAGCTTGTACGCATCCCTGTCGCTGGAAGTATTCCCTTATGGAGGAGAAACGTCCCGGAGAGTATTATCCTGTTTTTGAAAATGACAGAGGAACCTATATATTTAATTCCAAAGATTTAAATATGATTTCGCATATTCCGGACCTTATTGAAGCGGGGATAGACTCGCTAAAGATTGAGGGAAGAATGAAGACGGAGCTTTATGTGGCGACGGTAACCCGAACCTACAAGATGGCGATTCGGGATTATCTGGAGGATCCTAAGAAGTATGAGGCGAATATCCCCTTTTACGAGGAGGAAATCCGAAAGTGTACTTACAGAGAATACAGTACCGGCTTTTACTATCGTAAGCCGATTGAAGAGGACCAGATATATGGCAATAACAGCTACAGTGCCGGAGCAACCTATCTTGGTACGGTAGAAAATATTGAGGGAGATTTTGCTTTCCTCACCCAGAAAAATAAATTTTCCGTCGGAGAAGAGATTGCCATTATGCGTCCCGGAGAGAGAGACATTTTTACCAAGGTCCTCAGTATGGAGGATGCGGAAAGCGGAGAAAGTCTGGAGTCCTGCCCGCACTCGAAGCAGTCTTTGAAGGTTCGTTTTTCGGTCTTACCGGGAAAACAGGATGTTTTACGAAGAATGGAGTAAGCCATGTTCGTTCTTTTTTTACTCATGGGAATTGCCTCGTTTTTATACTTTGCCTTTCTATTAAGCAGTGCGTCCTATCTTTCTACTCTTTGGATTTGGTTCCTTTTTGGAATTTTGCACCTGTTTTTGGCATTCCTTTATAAAAGACCGTCTCGCTGGAAGAGAAAATCGCTATTCTTCCGCTTTAAGGTATTTTGCCTGACTTCCTATTGTCTTTTTGTCCTCTTGATTTTTACCGTATCTATTCTCTTAAGCCGGTATAAAAAAGGTGAGGAGGAGAAGAATCTGGATTATGTTCTTTTGATTGGCTGTGAGCTGGAAAACAATGCTCCTTCTCCAACGATGTTGAATCGCTTAAAGCTTGCGGTAAAATATGCTGAGGAAAACCCGGCAACCCTGTTTGTTTTGGTAGGAGGAAGAGGGCGCCACAGCGCCAGCGCGGAATCCAGCGTAATGTTTCAGAGGCTTCTTTGGGAGGGAATACCCAGCGATAGGCTTTTAATGGAGTTTTACTCTAAAAATGCGGAGGATAAAATTCGTTTTGGATTAAACAGTATTGAAAAATGGATTGAGGAGCGTTATTTGGAAGAGGAGCTAGTGCAGAGTGAGAAAGGGTACTATCCCGAAGACAGTAATTATACTTACATAAAGGAAGAGTCCTTGGAGTGGGAAGATCGGCCTCCCGACGTCGGCATTATTAGCTCACAATATCAGCTTTTTCAATGCGTGCGATTTGCCGAGAAAGAAAACTCCTACTATCATTACAAGACCTTGTCTGCAAAGGAGCCGCCGTATCTGATTCCTCATTACTATGTAAGAGAAGCAATCACTATTGTAATAAGAAGTATATTCAATCAATTGTAAAATGGAATTCCGGAACAGAATTCCGGAACAGAATTGAAGAACAGAATTCCGGAACAGAATTGTAAAATGGAATGGAAGAACGGATATGGATGCAGTAATGGAACGCATCTGAAAAGAGGTACCTGAAAAGGCGCATTTGAAAAGACTATCGAGGAGATGAAAGAAAATATGAAAAAATATACTTTAATACAGGAGAAACATATCGCGGAGCTTTCCACGGAGGCGAAGGTTTACGAGCATGAAAAGTCCGGGGCAAGAGTACTTTGCTTAAAGAATCAGGATGAAAATAAAGTCTTTAGCATTGCCTTTAGAACGCCTGCCGCGGATTCTACGGGAGTCGCCCATATCACGGAGCACTCCGTGCTTTGCGGCTCGGAGAAGTTTCCCTTAAAGGATCCCTTTGTGGAGCTCATCAAGGGTTCTCTCAATACCTTTTTGAATGCCATGACTTATCCGGATAAGACGGTTTATCCGGTGGCATCTACCAATGACAAGGATTTCCAAAACCTTATGGATGTCTATTGCGATGCCGTTTTTCACCCGAATTGTATAAAGAATCCGCATACCTTTTCGCAGGAGGGCTGGCACTATACCTTGGATGAAAAGGGGAATTTAGGCTACAGCGGTGTAGTGTATAACGAGATGCGCGGTGCTTTTTCCGAGCCGGAATCGGTGCTGGAGCGGTATATTTTCCACTCTCTTTTCCCGGATACTACTTACGGAAATGAGTCCGGAGGAGACCCGGAAGATATCCCGAGCTTAACGTATGAAGCTTTTCAGGCTTTCCATGCCCGCTACTATCACCCCTCCAACTCCTATATCATCCTTTACGGAGATATGGATATGGAGGAGAAGCTGAACTGGCTGGACGCGCAGTATTTGGCGAAGTATGAAAGGATCAATCCGGATTCCGAGATTGCGCATCAGAAAGACTTTTCCAAGATGGCGGAAGAGACGGAGTACTATCCGATTTCCAAGGAAGAGGACCCTAAGGGAAAGGCTTATTTTTCTTACAATTTCGTTCTTGACGCCGGACAAGATGCTAAGAAAAGTTTGGCTTTCTCTTATATCGGCCATGCTCTCATTTCCGGCCCCGGAGCGGTGTTGAAGCAGCGGCTTTTAGAGGAAGGCCTAGGAGAAGACATCTTCGGAGGCTATGCGGACGGCGTATTACAGCACTACTTCACCATTACCGCAAAGAACGCGAAAGAAGAGGATAAGGCGCGTTTCTTAAAGGTCATTCAGGATTGTATTCGAGAGGCTTCTGAGAAGGGCCTCGATCACAAGACCATTCGTGCAGCCATTCACCACGATGCTTTTCAGTACAAGGAAGCGGACTACGGCAATACCCCTAAGGGCTTGATTTACAGCTTAAAGGTGCTGGACTCTTGGCTTTATGACGGAGAGCCCTGGCTTTATCTCGAGCAGGAGCGCTATTTAAGGAGCTGGAAAAGGCACTGGATGAGGGCTATTTTGAGGAGCTTTTAAAAGAGTACTTCCTGGATGTAAAGCACGCTTCTTTCGTGGCACTTCTTCCGAAGCCGGGGCTTACCGAGGAAAATGCGGAGAAGCTTGCGACGAAGCTTAAGGAGAAAAAAGATACGCTGTCTAAAGAAGAGATAGAGGCCATTAAAAAGGAAGAGGAGGCGCTCCTTCTTTATCAGAATAAGGAAAATAGCAAGGAAGCGCTGGAAACTTTGCCGGTGCTTTCAAGAGAAGACCTCGGAAAGAAAGCGGAGAGTTATCTAAGAGAAGAAGAGAACCTTTCCGGGAAGAAAGTAATGCTTTATCCGGTGGATTCCAAGGGGGTACTTTACCTTCGTCTTCTCTTTAATACAAAGGATTTCTCGGAGGAAGAGCTTTCTTATCTCTCTGTTTTGAATACTGCCTTTGCCTATATGGACACGGACAAGTACAGTTTTCAGGACTTAAACTCGGAGATTTATCTTCACAGCGGAGGTTTTTCAACAGATATTACTTCTTATCCTGATTTTCAGGATAAGAATAAATATACAGGCGTATTCAGCTTCGGCTTTAAATTCTTGGAAGGCGAGATGAAGCAGGGTCTGGAGTATCTGGAGGAAATCTGCTTTCATACGCATTTGCAGGATGAAAAGCGTCTTTCTGAGATTCTCCTGGAAATCAAGTCCAGAGAGAGAATGAGACTGGAAGGCGCAGGACATAGCTATGCGGTCAATTCCGCTATGGAGAGTTTTTCCCCGACCTCCTCTTACCATGAGAGAGTAAAAGGAATTCGCTACTACCATTTTATTGAAAAGCTGGAAGAAGAATTTCGGAAGAATCCGAAGGCGCTGGGTGAAAAGTTGAAGGCTCTTTCGGAGAAGCTCTTACGGGGAAGAAACCTCCGTATAGCAGTAGGAGGCGATCTGGAGATTTATCGTAAGGAGAAAGAGAGTCTTTCCGCGTTTCTTACAAAGTGTTTCCCGGAGAAAGAAGAGTGGGAAGAAAGTGTATTTAGTCTGAGAAAGGTTGAAAAAAAAGCTTGGATCACTCCTTCTCAGGTTAACTATGTGGCAAGAGTGGGCTCCTTCCATGACGCTTCACTTCCTTACACAGGAGTCTTGAAAGTCATGAAGAATGCGCTTTCCTTTGATTTCCTTTGGAAAAATATTCGTGAAAAGGGCAATGCCTACGGGGCAATGAGTGGCTTTGGAAGAAACGGAGAAAGCTATGTTGTTTCTTATCGGGATCCGCATGTAGGGCGGAGCTATGAAGAGTATAAGAAGATTGCGGCGTACTTACGGGATTTCGAAGCTACGGAGCTGGAGATGACGAAGTACATCATCGGTGCGATTTCGGAGATGGATACGCCAAAGACCGCTTACACGAAGTTCCTTCTCGGATTAAGCTGCTCCCTTTCTCATTTAACGGATGAAGACTTACAAAGAGAGAGATGAGGTGCTTTCTGCAAGTCCGGAGTCAATTCGAAAGCTCTCCGACTACATTGAGAAAGCCTTTTTCCGAGGAAATTCTCTGCACCATCGGTAATGGAGAAAAGATAGAGAAAAATAAGGGCTACTTTGATGTAATTCGGGAAATTTAAATTACTTCGGAGAAGTAGACAAATCAAGATTTAGAAACGAAAGTGGATCAAGATTTAGAAACGAAAGTGGATCAAGATTTATAAGCGAAAGTGGATCAAGGCTTAGCAAAGCTAGAGCGGTCAAAAGAGAGGGAGAATGGCATGAATCAGATTATTGAGGATTTTTTTGCAAAGGAAAATGGAAATGGAGAAAGCGGAGAGGACTTGATTAAATCCGGCTTTGTCTCTATTGTGGGGCTTCCGAATGCCGGAAAATCCACCCTCTTAAATGCGCTTGTCGGGCAAAAAATAGCCATTACCTCGAAAAAGGCACAGACTACAAGAAATCAGATTATGGCGGTCTACGACGATGAAAGAGGACAGATTGTCTTCCATGATACGCCGGGAATTCACAAGGCGCAGAATAAGCTCTCCGTTTATATGGAAAGTGTGGCGGAAAAGGCTCTTGGAAACGGAGACCTCATTCTTTGGATTGTAGACAGCACGGAGCAGAAGGGGAAGAAGGAGGAACAGATTTTATCCCTCCTTTCCCACAGTAAAAGAAAGATTCTCCTTGTCTTAAATAAGATGGACTTACTGGGTGGAGAGGAGGCACTGGAAAGGAAGAAGGCGGAGTATCGGGACTGCCTTCCCTTTGTCGGGATTGTCGGCGTTTCCGCCTATAAGAACCAAGGCTTAGAGGAACTTCTGGAGACAATTTTCTCCTTCCTTCCCTATGGCCCCCGTTACTATGATGAAGATACGGTAACAGACCTTCCCGTACGAGAAATTGCAAAGGAACTTATCCGGGAACAGGCCCTCTACAAGCTTGATAAGGAGATTCCGCACGGGATTGCGGTACTCATCGACAGCATGCAGGAGAGGAAAAACGGAATCTGGGATGTGAAGGCAACTTTGGTATGCGAAAAGGAAAGCCATAAGGGAATCATTATCGGAAAAGCCGGCTGTATGCTGAAAAGCATTGGTAGCGGTGCCCGCATTCAGATAGAAAAGCTTCTGGAAGCGAAGGTGAATCTTCAGCTTTTTGTAAAGGTCAGGAAGGACTGGAGGGAGAATCCGGCATATTTGCAGGAGTACGGTTATAGAGAGCAGAAGTAAAGTGCGCAAGCGTAAAAGAGATGCAGAAGTATAAAAAGAGTAGCAGACGGAAAAATGTTCGAAGAAAAAAAGGGAACATGAATAAATGCAGAAGTAAGATACAAGTAAAGTGTAAGGACGGAGAGGAAGGGCAGTGAAGGAAGACTTAGTTGTGCATGGAGTGGTGCTTTCCGAGCACAGTCAGAGAGAATTTGACAAGAGGTTAAGCATCCTGAGCATGGAGCAGGGGAAAATGACGGTTTGGGCGAGCGGAGCGAAGCGCCCGTCTTCTCCTCTTATGGCGGGAAGCAGGAGCTTTGTCTTCGGTACATTTTTCCTTAAAGAATGGAACGAGCGGCTATAATCTGCAGGCCGTGAAGGTGGACGCCTATTTCGAGGAGATTGCACTGGACTTGGAAATGGCTTGTTATGCGGCCTATTTCCTGGAACTTGCGGACCTGGTGTCGCAGGAAAATCTTCCTGCAGAGGAGCTTGTAAACCTCATTTATCTCTCGCTAAAGGCTTTGCTTCATAAGGATTTGCCCAATGAACTGGTCCGTGCCGTTTATGAGCTTAGAGTCTTGCTTTTTAGAGGGAGAATACAGCGAGTTTCCGCCCCTGTTCAGAAAGAAAGGCTGTGCATGATGCCTGGGAGCATGTGCTTGAAGTCCTTTGCAGAAGTTATATACCTTTACCTTGGAAGAGGGAAGCTTACGGGATTTTTGTGAAAAATGTGGAACTGCTTACCCGGGAAAGCTTCTACAAGCAATTTCACAGCATCAAGATTTTTGAACAGTTTAAAGTAGATAGTATGGATTTTTTTGTGTAAAAAAAGGGATAGACTATAGATTGTTTAATTCATAACAAGTTCCAATAGATTGAGGAGAAAAACTTATGGCAAAAGAATTATACGATGGATACAATTGTTTCCTTGGCAAAGTCCAGAGGCTTTGTGTACCCGGGATCTGAAATTTATGGCGGTCTGGCAAATACTTGGGATTACGGAAACCTGGGTGTAGAGCTGAAAAAAATAACATCAAGAAGGCTTGGTGGAAGAAGTTTGTTCAGGAGTCCAAGTATAATGTCGGTATCGACTGTGCCATTTTGATGAATCCGCAGACATGGATTGCATCCGGACATTTGGCAGGCTTTTTCCGATCCTCTTATGGATTGTAAAGAGTGTAAGGAGCGTTTCCGTGCAGATAAGATTATCGAGGATTTCTGCGAGAAGAACGGAATCGCATTGGAAGGTTCTGTAGATGCCCCGGTCCAAAGAGGAGATGGAGAACTTTGTGGTAGAAAAGCAGATTCCCTGTCCCGGCTGTGGAAAGCATAACTTTACGCCAATCCGTCAGTTTAATCTGATGTTTAAGACCTTTCAGGGTGTAACGGAAGATGCGAAGAATACAGTATATCTTCGCCCGGAGACTGCCCAGGGTATTTTTGTGAACTTTAAAAATGTACAGAGAACTTCGAGAAAGAAGCTTCCTTTCGGTATTGCCCAGATAGGAAAGTCCTTCCGTAATGAGATTACCCCGGGTAACTTTACTTTCCGTACCAGAGAGTTTGAGCAGATGGAACTCGAGTTTTTCTGTAAGCCGGATACCGATTTGGAGTGGTTCCAATATTGGAAAGATTATTGCCAGAATTGGCTTTACAGCTTAGGCATGAAGAAGGAAATGCTTCGTGCAAGAGACCATGAGCAGGCAGAACTCTCCTTCTATTCCAAGGCGACGACAGATCTGGAATTCCTTTTCCCCTTCGGTTGGGGCGAGCTTTGGGGCATTGCGGACAGAACGAACTATGACCTGTCTCAGCATGCCAAGGTTTCCGACCAGGATATGAGCTACTTTGATGATGAAACGGGTGAGCACTATATTCCGTATGTAGTAGAGCCTTCCCTTGGAGCAGACAGAGTGACGCTGGCTTTCCTCTGTGCAGCTTATGATGTTGAGGAACTGGAAGGAGGAGACGAGAGAACGGTTCTTCGTTTCCACCCGGCACTGGCTCCAATTAAGATCGGTATTCTTCCCTTATCCAAGAAGCTCGGAGAAGGAGCGGAGAAGATTTACGAGGAGCTTTCCAAGTACTATATGTGTGAATATGACGATAGAGGAAATATCGGAAAGCGCTATAGAAGACAGGATGAAATCGGTACACCGTTCTGTATCACCTATGACTTTGATTCGGAAAATGACCATGCCGTAACCATAAGAGAAAGAGACAGCATGGAGCAGGTACGTATTCCGATTTCTGATTTGAAAAAGTATTTTGATGAGAAGCTGGCGTTTTAAGCACGATAAACGAGATATCGCACGCTTTGCGCACGATACTCGTTATGAATAAAACGAAGTAGGGGCTGTAAATTGCCCCTACTTTTTTATATTTTTTTTAAGCTTCATTTTATTGATTTTTTCTATCTGCATTTAAAAAAAACATGTATTTATGGATTTTTTTGCTACAATAGATAAGTTAGAGAAAATATTAACATACTACTTATACCTAGCTAATCTAGGCATGAAACATGGAGGAGAGCATGTACAAAATCACTAGAGTTGAGCATCTCGTTGATAAAGACTGGCTCATGGATGTGGAAGCACCTTATGTGGCTCGAAAAGCGGAGCCTGGACAGTTTATGATTGCAAAGCTAGGGGAGCTTGGAGAAAGAATTCCCTTAACCATCGCAGATTATGATAGGGAGAAGGGAACCATTACCATTGTATTCCAGGTAATCGGCGCATCTACGGAGAAGTTCAGTCATCTGAAGGTTGGAGATTATTTTACCGATATCGTAGGTCCCTTGGGCCGTCCTTCCGAGCTTATCGAGATGTCGAAGGAAGAACTGGAAAAGGAGAGTATCATCTTTATTGCCGGCGGTGTAGGGGCAGCTCCCGTTTATCCGCAGGTGAAGTGGCTTCATGAACAGGGAATTGAAGCGGATGTTATCTTGGGCGCAAGAAATAAGGACCTTCTTATTATGGAAGAGGATCTCCGTGCCGTTGCAAAAAATGTCTATGTGACCACAGATGACGGTTCTTACGGCGATAAGGGTGTGGTTACCGATGTTTTAAAGCGTTTGGTAAACGAGGAAGGTAAGAAATATACTCGTTGTATCGCTATCGGTCCGGTTATCATGATGAAGTTCGCGGCATTAACGACCAAAGAACTGGGCATCCCGACCATTGTTTCCATGAATCCGATTATGATTGACGGAACGGGAATGTGCGGAGCTTGTCGTTTGGTTGTTGGAGACCAGGTGAAGTTTGCCTGCGTAGACGGACCGGAGTTTGACGGACATTTGGTTGACTTTAATCTGGCCATGAAGAGACAGCAGACCTACAAGACGGAAGAGGGTAAGGCGCTTCTGGAACTGTTGGAAGCTGAGAAGTCCCATGGTGGATGCGGAAATTGCAACTAAGGGAGGGTAATTATGGCTGATATGATGAAAAGAGTTCCTGTCGCTGAGCAGGAGCCGAAGGTTCGTGCAAAAAACTTTGAAGAAGTGTGTTTAGGATATACCGAAAAAGAAGCAATGGAAGAGGCAGTGCGTTGCTTGAACTGTAGAAATCCAAAGTGCGTAGTAGGTTGTCCCGTTTCCATTCAGATTAATGACTTTATCCAGGAAGTTAAGGTAGGAAACTTTGAGAAGGCTGCAGAAATCATTGCACAGTCTTCTGCTCTTCCTGCAGTTTGCGGAAGAGTCTGCCCACAGGAAACACAGTGTGAAGGTGTTTGTATCCGTGGTATTAAGGGAGAGCCTGTTGCTATCGGAAAGCTTGAGCGTTTCGTGGCTGACTGGGCCAGAGAGCATGGCTTCCAGGCTGCAAAGGCAGGAAGCCCGAACGGAAAGAAAGTAGCGGTAATCGGTGCAGGCCCCGCAGGACTTACCTGCGCAGGAGACCTTGCGATGCTGGGCTATGAGGTAACCATTTCGAAGCTTTCCATGAGCCGGGCGGAGTGCTTCAGTACGGTATTCCGGAGTTCCGTCTTCCAAAGACCAAGGTAGTCGGACCGGAAATTGAAAATGTAAAGAAGCTCGGTGTAAAGATTATTACCAACGTTTTCGTGGGGCGTTCCATTACCGTTGATGAGCTTTTAAATGAAGAAGGCTTTGATGCCGTTTTCTTAGGAACCGGTGCAGGACTTCCGAAGTTTATGAATATCCCGGGAGAAAGTGCAAACGGCGTATTTTCTGCAAATGAATTCCTGACAAGAAACAACCTGATGAAGGCGTATCTTCCGGAATCGGATACTCCGATGCGTGCCGGAAATAAGGTGGTTGTCGTAGGTGGCGGTAACGTTGCGATGGACGCTGCAAGAACTGCACTTCGTCTTGGTGCAGAAGTGCATGTGGTATATCGTCGTTCTGAGGAAGAACTTCCTGCAAGAAAAGAGGAAGTGCATCATGCGAAGGAAGAAGGCATTATTTTCGACCTCTTACAGAATCCGGTAGAGATTCTTGTGGATGAAAATGATTGGGTAACCGGTGTGAAGATTGTAAAGATGGAACTGGGAGAGCCGGATGCTTCCGGAAGAAGAAGACCGATTGAGATCCCGAATTCCGAGTATGTGATGGACTGTGATACCGTAATCATGTCTCTTGGAACATCTCCAAACCCGCTGATCAGTGATACTACTGAGGGTCTGGATACCGATCGTAAAGGTTGCATCATTGCAAAAGAGGAAAATGGAGAAACCACTAAGACTGCAGTTTATGCGGGTGGAGACGCTGTTACCGGAGCAGCTACCGTTATCCTTGCCATGGGTGCAGGAAAGGCAGCAGCAAAGGGTATTCACGAGTATCTTTCCCAAGAAGTAATTCCGAGTAATTCTGATAGCAAAAAGTGATTTCGATATACAAAAAACTTCCGACAGCTTTGTCGGAAGTTTTTTTGTGCTGTGCGCCTAGCGGCGCACGTTTCTAACGGGTTAAAGTCCCGAATCCGCCCGGTAGTGGGAAGGATATAGCCGAAGGCAAGGGTGTCGAGGGTGACCTCGAATCTGAAGGAAGCTGGATATGAGGAAGATACTAACTCATGGGCAAATCTCTGGTCTGACGAACAGAAATCTCATATGAGGTTATGCATGAGGATAAGACTGCAGCACAAGCCAAAGTCCAATAACTACACGGAATCATGCATGATAAATGAGGCAGATATATGGAGAGGAAGAAACGTGTGGTACCTAGGGAGGTCTGTGTGATATGCCTCGAAAGAGGTAACCATTGCCCAAAGCAATGCTGAACACACAGAAGTCAGCAGAGGTCATAGTAGTCGAGAGACAAAGGACCGAATCAGTAGGAGTCTCAAGTATGACTGAGAAAGGAGGAATGACTGGTTATGGCAGAAAACATTGAAAACAATGGCTGTTCGCAAAGAGATAGTGCGGAACATGAAGGGTATGTGAAAGCGCGTAGGTCATTCAATCCGATATGGAAAGAAAGAGGCAGTGCACAGCCAAGACTGATAAACAGTGGCTTTTACGATTTAGCCATAGCATATCAGTCTGTGCACGTCAACTATTGAAAGCGCTGTATACGAGAACCGTACGTACAGTGCTGTGAGAGGACGGCGGTTAGTCACCGCCTCCTACTCGATTCTCTCTATAGTTTTCTGCATTTCTATAGTTTTCTACATTTCTATAGTTTTCTGTATTTCTATAGTTTTCTGTATTTCTTTAGACTTAGATGGCTCTTGTGTACTTCTTCAAGAATTCCTTCTCGTCTTCATTTAAGTGTGGAGCAATTTCCTCGTAAACTCTTGCATGATAGTCATTTAAGAGTTTCTTGTTCTCTTCGCTCATCATAGCCGGATTAATAGCATCAAGGTCGAAGGGGATTAAGGTAATAGCCTCAAAGTAGAGGAACTGGCCATACTCATTTTTAGCGCCCTTTCTTGCCAGGAGTTCATTCTCCAAACGAATACCGTGAGATCCTTCGATATAGAGACCCGGCTCGTCAGTAATAATCATGCCTTCCTGGATTTCCTCCACTTCGCCGGCTCTATACTTATAACGGAAGCCTGCAGGACCTTCATGGATATTTAAGAGGTATCCTACACCGTGGCCTGTTCCGTGGTTAAAGTTCATATCTCTGTCCCAGAACGGCTTTCTTGCAAGGATATCCAAAGTTAATCCGCTAGATCCCTGAAGGAATTTTGCACTACCAAGCTGAAGGTTACTGATGGCTACCAAGGTAAAGTCATCCTTCATATTCTGAGGAACTTCTCCTAAAGCAAAGGTTCTTGTGATATCGGTGGATCCCTCGTAGAAGCCTGCGCCGGTATCGCTTAAGTACAATGTTCCCTCCTTAAACTCTACATCGGTCTCCGGAGAAGAGCAGTAGTGTACAATTGCGGAGTGAGGACCGAAAGAAGAAATCGGTTCAAAGCTGTCACGGATGAAGTTGCCCATCTCCTTACGGAACTCATCGAGCTTCTCGGAAGCGCTCATCTCTGTGATGCGAATCTTGCCAACATTCTCCTTTAACCACTTCATGAAACGAAGGTGCGCAATGCTGTCCTTGATCTGCGCCTTTTTGATATTTTCAATCTCTACCGGATTCTTTAAGCTTTCATCAGAATAGCCGGATTTCTCTTGTTTACAACATTTACGGAAGCAGGGATGTTGTTATAGATAGCATAATTCAGCTTGGACTTGTCTACCATAACTGTTGTGCCTGCAGGCAACTGCTTTACATCTTCATAAATGGCATTGTAGGGGTGAAGATTTACGCCGTCCTTCTTTAAGAGAGCCTTTAAATTGTCATCGAGCTTTCTCTCATCAATGTAGAGCTCAAAGCTGTCCTTCTTGATGATGGCATAGGAGAGGACAAGGGGGAAGAACTCGATGTCGTTTCCACGAATGTTCAAAGTCCAGCAGGTATCATCAAGGGTAGATACGATATGGGTATCGCAGCCGGCCTCTTCCATTTCCTTACGAATACGTGCCAACTTGGAAGCGGTGCTTTCTCCTGTGTACTTTTCTTCCAAGAAAAATGCGGGCTCTTCGGAAAGAGGAGGACGATCGGTCCAGATTTCGTCGATTAAATCTTCCTGATAATCAACCTTTGCGCCTTTTTCTTAGCGATATCAGCATACTCATCACCCTCTCCAACGGAAACAACACGTCCGTCAAAGGAAAGAGTCTGACCTGCCTGCAAAATATCTTCCAGATATTCATTGACGCTCGGAACACCGGGCTCAAACATCTTCATCAGGGTAACGGTGGTACCCTCCAACTGCTCTGCAGCCTGGATAAAGTAACGTCCGTCTGTCCATAACTTTGCATCATTTAAAGTGATTACTGCCGTTCCTGCAGATCCGGAGAAGTCGGTAATAAACTTTCTTGCCTTAAAATGTTCCCCAACATACTCACTTTGATGGAAATCTGCAGTCGGTACTACATACACGTCAATGTTTTTGTCTCGCATCAGCTTACGCAATGCAGATAGTCTCTCTGGTACTGTCATAAGATCCTCCTTGAATGAACGAGCCGTAAGGACAGGGGTATATAGTCATAAGGAAATATAGTCATAAAGGCTTAGATTAGCTCAATTTGGTTTCCTTTTTATTTTTGGAAAAATCGACTGTATAAACCCTGCTCGGTCAGCAATTTTTAACCTTTTTCATTGTACCGCAAAAACAATCTTACGAAAAGGATTTCCGTAAAATAGATAGAAAAATCTATGAAAATGACTTAAGTTTGTGAAAAATGACTTTGCATTGTAAAGGAGACCTTGCATTGTAAGAAAGACTTAGATTTTTTCGTTTTCCTTCTCTGCAAGAATTAATTCTTTGGCATAAGGAAGCGATTTGATCCAATCACAGAAACTATGCCATTCCTGTAACTTATGTCCCTTTCTTGAGAAATACATATTGATGAGGTTTTCGTAGTTCATCGTGCAGGTACGCATCTGATTGTAAGAAGAAGGGAGAAGCTGAATCAAGGTATACCAGTCTTCCCTGTTTTTCTCTTCCACAAACTTTAGACGAATACGCTCTAAATCGGAGATGGTTCTTTTTAGGATTTCCATTCCCTCACTTGTCAAATGATCATGAGAAAAATCATCCAAAGAAAATGCTTTGGAGTGAATTTTGTGCATGGTGGAAGTGGAGTTTGCAACAGTATGCACTTTATAGGTATCATATTCTTTCCACCAGTATAGCGGAGCGGTAATATCGACAGAAACAAAGACTTGACGGATATATTTTCTATGGTCCGGTCCCGCAAGGCGAAGTCTTTTGGCAAGGGACAAATCGTTTGGTCCTAAAATATACTGCCCATTTTCATCGTAGTAGGAATCTCCTTTTTCCCAGGAGCTCATGGGATTTCTTGCTCCGCGAATTGCATTTTCAAAGTTCATCACGCTGCTTCGTTCTAATTGAATCATGGTAGTCCTTTCTAAATACACAAATCATATATAGTATGATTCATTTTATATAGAATCTTTTACATAGAGTCATTTTATATAGAATCATTTTATATAGAGTCATTTTATGTGAATCATCTTATTGCATCATGTTCCATTCCGCAATCATGAAAAAGCAATGTATATTCAGCATAAAAGCCAAGTTTATGGGGATAATCTGCCTTGAGCCCCGCTTCATTGTATGAGGAAAAGCTTATTTGGAAAGCTAAGTCTAAAAGAGAAGCCGGAAAGCGAAAAAGACTATACAATCATCCTCGAAGATGCTAATATGTTGCCATAGTAAAGGCAAGGTTTATTTGCTTGATTTTATTCTTTTTTCATTCTTTGCATTTCGCTTTCATTTATTTTACTCATTTTCAATACTCACTTTTATTTTCCGATTTTAGTTTTGTAGTCTGCATTTTGATTTTTTTCTTCGCAAAATATTTTCTGCATCACGAGAAATTTTCCTCTTCTTAATGTCTACTTCTTGTGATGGAAGTACACTTATTCGCGATTTTTCTCGTCTTTTTCTCATCTTTTTTCTCGAAATATACACTTTGTTAATCATTATTTTACGAAAAATCCACTTTATTATCTCCATTCCATTTCCTGCATATTGGAGTCATTTGCATTTATAGAAAGGAGCATCTATGTATCCATATCATTCTAAAGATTTCGAATATCCTGAATATCCTGAATATCCTGAACATCTTGAACATTCGGAACATCCTGAAGATTTTCGCTATTCCCCGGAGAAATATATAGAAAGGGGAAAATTACTTATCCTTCTTTTCTTTTTTGCGACTTCCGTATTCTTTTTTCTTGCTATTAAAGACAGAGAAGCCAAGATAATTTATGAAGGCAGGGCAGGAGAGGGGAAAATCGAGCAAGAAGAGAATCGCGAAGTACAAGATAAAGAACGAGTTTTTGAAGAGCAAGATAATAAAGAACAAGATAATAAAGAACAAGATAATAAAGAACAAGATAATAAAGAACAAGATAATGAAGAAAAAGATAATGAAGAAAAACAAGATCGAGTAGAAAAGAAAGCGAATTTTGCAGAAGAGAATACAGCTTTTAAAGAGGAGATACGGCTGAAAAAGGAAGGTATTTCCGCTTCTAAAATCAATATTAATACGGCAACAGCAAAAGAATTGGAAAGTCTGAAAGGGATTGGACCTGCTACCGCAAAAAATATTATTTCCTACCGGGAGGAATATGGGGGATTTTCCAGCATTGAGGAAATCATGAATGTAAAACGGATAGGAGAGAAGACTTTTGCAAAGATTCAAGATCAGATTTCCGTGGAATAAGATTGTGAAAGAAAAAACCTGGGGACTAATCAAGGCTTTGTATTCCCTTTACATACAAAGCGAGGAAAGCGAGGAAAGAGAAGAAAGAGAAGAAAGAGAAGAAAGAGAAGAAAGAGAAGGGGGAATCCTGTCTGTAAATGTATAGAATATTGTAAGCTTTTTCCCTTGTACTTTTTGCATCTGCCCTTTATCATTCTTAATATCTGAATATTTAAGAAGTATCAATTTTAGGGGATTGTTATACTTCAATCAGAGAGAACTGGCAATTCCGTTTTAAGAGAAGTTGAGGGAGAAATGAAATTTAGGGAGATAGAGCTGAATCCATCGAAGGAGTTAAATAATAAAAAAGGCTTTTTTGTTTTGAAAAGAAAGATATATCGCAGAAGTCTTGCGATGCTTGTAAGTCTGTCTCTCTCTTTGCCCTTTGTTTCCATGGGCGAAGAAAGGGTATATGGAATTTCGGATTATGGTCCGGTTTCTGTAAATGGAAACGGAGTTGGAAGAGGAAATGATCCAAGCTATCAATACATCGAAGACTTAATATACGGAAACAAAGCAAATACCCCATCTCCCAATACTAATGCAACGGGAAATCCAAGCGGAAATACAACGTCGGCTCCTTCTGTGAATCCGGCTGCTCAGCCCGGAACTTCGGTAATTCAGGAGCCTGCCAAGGTGGGAACTCTTCAAATCTGGCCCAACTATCTAATAATTCTTCGACAAGAACTTTATCGTCGGAAATTGATGCAAATTATGCAGTGGTCTATGATTTGGATAATGGAAGTATTTTGGCAGAAAAAAATGCCTCCCAGTCCATGTATCCAGCATCCATGACGAAAGTCATGAGTCTTTTGGTTTTTGCGGAAAATCTTCCGGATATGAATAAAAAACTGACCATTACCCAGGATATTGTCAGCTTCGTCCAGGCCAGAGGGGCAAGTAACTGTGGATTTGTTGTGGGAGAACAGGTAACGGTAAAGGATTTGCTTTACGGCGTGATTTTGCCCTCAGGGGCAGATGCTGTACTGGCACTGTGCAAGGAGGTTTCCGGTTCGGAAGCGGCTTTTGCGGAACGTATGAATAAGCGGGCAAGGGAGATGGGGCTGTCCGGATACTGTAACTTCCAAAATGCAACGGGTCTTTTCCATAGTACGCATCGTATGACTGTGAAGGATATGGCACAGATTATGGCGGTAGCGATGCAAAACCCGAGGGCGAGAGAGGTTCTTATGACGGAGAATTATCAGACCGCTCCAACAAACAAACATGAACAAGGTTTAAAGTTTACCAATCTTTTCTTGCAAAGGATAAAGACACAAGACAGTGGCGGTGCAACGGTACAGATGGCAAAAACAGGTTATGTGAGCCAGTCCAAGTTCTGTGTGGTAACGGCTGGAAAGGGAAGAAGCGGAAAGAATCTTTTGATTGTAACAGGACAGAGTTCGAGCACGTGGCAGGCAATAAAAGATCAGGCTGCTTTATATAAGATTTTTGGAGCGTAAAGCGACAAAGGGTGTTACAGAAACCATATAGGAATGAGAGAAAAAAGCAGAGGAGTAGGAGAGTATTATGCCCATTAAGGTACAAAACAATTTACCCGCAAAATACATTCTGGAGTCGGAAAATATTTTCGTAATGGACGAAAACAGGGCAATTTCCCAAAATATTCGTCCCTTAAAGATTGTGATTTTAAATCTGATGCCCTTAAAAGAGGATACGGAGCTGGATTTACTTCGTGTGCTCTCCAATTTTCCGATTCAAACAGAAATTACTTTTATGAAAGTCTCAAGCTATAAGTCCACCCATACCAGTTCAAGTCATTTGAATAAGTTTTATGTGGAATTTAAAGATATAGAGAAGAATTACTTCGATGGTTTAATTATCACCGGGGCTCCGGTAGAAAAAATGGAGTTTTCAGAGGTGGATTATTGGGATGAACTCTGCCAAATTATGGACTGGTCCAAAACCCATGTTTTTTCGACCTTTCATATCTGCTGGGGAGCACAAGCAGGGCTCTACCATCACTATGGTATAAAAAAAGTTCTGTTAGAGAAGAAGTTAAGCGGGATATATAAGCATCGCATTTTACATCGCAAAAAAATGCTGATGCGGGGGATGGATGATGAGTTTTTTGTGCCGCAGTCTCGTTACACCGGTATGGATGAGGAAGCCTTACGGAGCAATAAAGAGCTTTATGTTGTGGCAGATAGTGAGGAGTGCGGAAGCTATCTGATTTAGCTTGTTCCTCCAGGCAGATTTTTGTTACCGGACATTCCGAGTATGATCGATATGATTTGGACAAAGAGTATAAGAGAGATTTGGGAAAGGGCTTAAATCCGGATATCCCGGTTAATTATTACCCTGATAATGACCCGGAAAAGACACCGATTCTTTCCTGGCGTTCCGGATCGAACTGCATTTACAGCAACTGGTTAAACTTTGTTTACCAGGAGACGCCTTTCGTTCTGGAAGAGATGCGACCGGTAGGAGAGGATAGTTACTTGAGAGAAGATCATAGCAGTGAGCGTGACAGTACGATCAGCAGCAGGAGAAACTAAAATATAATAATAAGCAAAGAAAGGAAAAACTATGGACGCAGTAGAACGCTTAATTTCGTATTTGAAGATTGACACCGAGTCGGTGCCTGATCAGGATCATATTCCTTCCAGTGAGAAGCAATTTGATTTGGCAAGGCTTTTGGAGAAAGACTTGAAGGAACTTGGAGTATCGGATGTTCGCCTGACAGAGCATTGCTATGTGTACGGTAAGATTCCTTCCAATCTTTCTGCAGAAGAAGATGCAAAGACTCCGGCGCTTGGCTTTATTGCCCACATGGATACTTCACCCTCTGCAAGAGGAAAGAATGTAAAGCCCAGGATAATCGAAAACTATGACGGAAAAGATATCATTTTAAATGAAACAGAAAAGCTTTCCACGCAGGTTTTTCCAAGACTTTTGGATGCGGTAGGGGACGATCTTATGGTTACAGACGGAACAACGCTTCTTGGAGCAGATGATAAGGCCGGTGTCGGTGAGATTATGGCAATGGCTGAGTATCTTCTGACTCATCAAGACGTAAAGCACGGTGATATCTGTATCGGTTTCACTCCGGACGAAGAAGTAGGATGCGGTGCGGATATTTTTGACATCCCCGGCTTTGGAGCGGAGATTGCCTATACTGTAGACGGAGGAACTCTCGGAGAAGTGGAATATGAGAACTTCAATGCCGCTTCCGGAAAGTTAAAGATACACGGTGTGAATGTTCATCCCGGATCTGCCAAGGATAAGATGCTAAATGCGGTACTTTTGGCAATGGAATTTAACAGTCTGCTTCCACCCTGTACTCCGGCAAATACGGAGGGCTATGAAGGCTTTTTCCATCTTTGCGATATGTCCGGTGAAGAGAGTCATGCAGAGATGAACTATATTATCCGTGATCATGATAAGGTAAAATTCGAAGAGAAGAAGAAAATCTTTCCGAAGCTGCTGATAAGCTCAATCAGAAATACGGTCCTAAGGGCGCATCCTTTGAAGCGACTGTCAAGGACAGCTACTTCAACATGAAGGAAAAGCTGAAAGACCATATGTATATTGTGGAAGTGGCAAAGACCGCTTTTGAAAAAGAAGGGGTAAAACCGATTGTTACACCTATTCGTGGTGGAACGGACGGTGCAAGCCTTTCCTATAAAGGTCTCCCTTGCCCGAATCTTTCTACCGGAGGAGATAACTTCCATGGTATTTATGAGTACCTGAATCTCAACTCCTTTAGGAAGATGATTGATGTACTGATCAGAATCACACAGGAGATGGTTGGGAAGAAACAGTAAACGAGATACTGTACGCTTTGTGAGCGATACTCGTTATGAATAAAAGCTGTAGCGTTTACCCGCTACAGCTTTTTACCTTCCTATATGAGTTTAACTATTTCATCATCACTCATTCCATATTCAATTTTATAAAGTAGCCATTGGTTTATACCACCTTTTTTATTTCAGCCTTTTTATATTTTAAAATGGACTCGCACCATAGATTTTCTAAAATACAAATGGTTGATGGGGTATCTCTTATTCTCTTTTTGGGAACACCTTCGATTCTTCGAAAATAAGAAGAAAGTCTTCTGCAAACCGATAGCTCTTTCGCTACGCAAATATTCGTTTTCTTTTTATCTTAGGTTCGTCTCCAAAAAGAAGCACATTTCTGGGTCCATGGGACTGTACCTCTCTTTCGTATTATAGTTCGCAAGTTCTTTTGACTTGCACTTTGCTTAGCTATCCTCCTTTATCTTCAGAGAAAAAGCTTTTTGCATTTCTTTTTTTATTTCTTGACCAAAGCTTAACATAGAAAATTTCTTTTGTAAATAGTTTTTTAGAAAAAATATTATTTTTATTTATAACAAACATTTAGGAAAATAGCTTTGGGTCTTGCGTTGATTATATGGGGCTTAAATAGAATCTTACAAATACTGTAGCGGGAGGATTGTCTTAGAGAAATACTATTTGCTACAATGAGACCAAAGGAGGAGAAGATATGTTTCCGTTTTTTGAAAATAAAGTAGAAGAAAAGAAAAAACTGCGGTCGGAAGTGCAAAGTCTCCGAGGAAAACTGAGCAAAGAGGAGATTGCAAGAGCGGATGAAGAAATTCAGCTTCGACTTCTGCAACTGCCGTACTTTCTCTCTGCAGAAAGTATTTTTACCTATGTCAGTATGGAGAGAGAGCCGGACACAAAAGAAATCATCGATACTGCCTTAGTGATGGGGAAAAGAATATTTGTTCCTCGTTGCCTGCCCGGAAAGGAAAGGATTATGGAAGCGGTGGAGATATCCTCTCGGGAGGATCTTCTGCCGGGGACTATGGGGATCATGGAGCCTAAAAATGAGATAGCAGGAACGGAAACAACAGTATTTTCCTTAATGATCATTCCCTGTGTTTCGGCTGACAGAAGAGGGGGGAGGCTGGGACACGGTGCAGGCTATTATGACCGCTTTTTAGAGAAGACTGCAGGGAGTAAGCTTTGCTTATGCTATGCTTCTTTGCTTTCTAAAAAGATTCCGATGGATAAGCGGGATATTTTTATGGACTATTTGCTTACGGAAGAAGAGTTAATCCCCTGTAGAAGAAACAGATAAAGGAGAAAAACTTTATACAAAAGAGGAATAGCTATCAAGAAATAACTATCAAGAAATAACTTTATACTAGGGCTTCCAAAAGCGCCTCCATATCTTTTGGGAGAGGAATCTCGAATTGCATTTTTTTTTCCGCTTTCCGGATGGGTGAATTCAATGGAACTGGAATGGAGTGCCTGCCTGTCTATCCGGGGACTGTAGGCAGTACCGCCGTATAAGCTGTCACCCAGTAAGGGACAGCCGATATAGGAGAGGTGTACTCGAATCTGATGCGTTCTTCCTGTCTCTAGGCGAAGTTTTATACGAGAAAAGTCCTTTTCAGGAAAATATTCTACGGAAAGGATATTTGTTATGGCTTCCTGCCCATTTTGAAAATGAACTTCCCGAAGCATTATTTCATTTTCCACTCTTTGTATTGGTGCGGAAATACGAAGAATCTCTCCCGTTTTTTCAAAAGCGTCTGCGGGATTTCCATGACAAAATGCGGTATAGCATCGCTCTATTCTTCCTTCACGCATCTCTTGGTTTAAGAGGGAGGCGGAAAATTTGTTTTTCCCAAGCAAAATAAGACCGCTTGTATCCAAGTCCAGGCGATGAATCATGCGGCAAACAAAGGGGGAAATTCCCTTTTCCTCTTTATAATAATAAGAAACTGCTCCGGCGAGCGTGCCTTCATAATGCCCCGGAGAGGGATGAGAAGGGATTCCTGCCGGCTTATTTAGGAGAAGTATATCTTCATCTTCATAAACAATATCTAAGGGGAGGGGGTAGAGTGCTGCAGATTCCTCATTTTCCATTTCTAAAAAAGAGATGCTTAAGAGATCTCCTTCTGCCAAGGGATCAATGGTAAAAGCCCATTTACCGTTTTTCTCTATGCCGTAGTGAATTTCTCCATCTTCCTCATACTTTACTTTTTTTAAGCCGGAAATCATCCCGCGAGTATAATTCTTTGCATGTAAAAAAGCTTCTATGGTAATGCCATGGAAGCTTTTTTCTACCGCATAGTTCAGTTTTCGGATATTTTTCCTCATTAGAATGCGAAGGTATCCTTTAAAGGAAGCCAAAGCTCATCCTTCTCGGAAAGCAGAAGGGGGCTGCCATCTTCCATGTGGTAGCCGTCTTTGTGTGCATTTCCCTGATATTCTCCATAGAGTTCCGGCCACTTGATGTCGATAGCGGGATCATTCCAGGCGAGGCCTCCCTCATCACCGGGATGATAGAAATCAGTTACTTTGTAGGCAAACTCTGCAAAGTCGGAGAGTACCAGGAAGCCATGGGCAAAGCCCTCCGGAATATAAAACATTTTTTTATTCTCCTCAGTAAGAATAATCCCGAAGTGTTTTCCATAACTTGGGCTGGACTTTCTTAAATCCACAGCAACGTCATAGACTCTTCCCTTCAAGACACGAACCAATTTTCCCTGTGGGAATTCTTTTTGAAAATGCAGTCCGCGTAAAACGCCTTTTTGGGACATGCTTTGATTGTCTTGTACGAAAGTCAAATGGAGTCCCGCCTCTTTGAAATCTCTTTCATTATAGCTTTCCATAAAATAGCCCCGACTGTCCTTGTGTACGGTGGGGGTGATAATACACAAACCTTCAATATCGGTTTTTTCTACATGAATCTGTCCCATAATTGACCCTTTCTGAAGCTGTCTTTTTTCATCAGTTCATAGCATACCATAAAGAAAAAAGAATGAGAAATTTTTTTGAAAAATACCTTGACAAAAATGAAAGTCTTTATTATATTATTCAATGTTGATAGTGATTATCAATTTTGTTTTATTTGACTAACTAAGAATAAAGCAAATGTTTGAAGAAAGGGAAAGCCAATGAACTATTCCAGACAGCGAGCAGAAGTCTTGGATCAGATTCGTGGACATAAGGATCATCCCACGGCTGACACGATTTTTGCAGAACTAAGAACAAAGGATCCCAGCATCAGCTTGGCAACGGTGTATCGGAATTTAAAGCTTCTCTCGGATTTAGGAGAAATTCGCAGACTCAGTTTTGTTTCCGGAGCAGATCGTTTTGATCCCACTGTGAAAGCACATTATCATTTTATCTGTGAGAAGTGCGGAAGGGTCTATGATGTCCCGATGAAAGCTGCTGAAGTATTGGATACGGATGTTCTGGATACCGAAGTGGAGACGTACGTTCCGGGAGTAATTACAAGTCATGACTTGGTTTTCCATGGAATATGCGATGAGTGTGGAGCTGTGGAGGGTTCAGCACTTAGAGCAAACGCGTAAAGAAGTTTCATTTGTCAGGGATGATACTTCGAGTTGAGTGAATATTACTGCATGAGGCAGTGATGTTAAGTTGAGTGAGCCGGTAAGGCAGAAAAGGAGAAAAGGTTATGAAGACATGGGTTTGTTCAGTTTGTGGTTATGTTCATGAGGGAGCAACAGCTCCGGAGCAGTGTCCGGTATGTAAGGCAGGTTCCGATAAGTTCGTAGAGCAGAGCGGAGAGCTTACATGGGCTGCAGAGCACGTAATCGGTGTTGCTAAGGATGTTCCTGAAGACATCAAGAAGGATTTGAGAGCTAACTTTGAGGGTGAGTGCTGTGAGGTTGGTATGTATCTTGCTATGAGTAGAGCAGCTTACAGAGAGGGATATCCTGAGGTTGGTGACTACTACAGACAGGCTGCATTTGAAGAGGCGGATCACGCTTCCCGTTTCGCAGAGCTCTTGGGAGAGGTTGTTTCCGCATCCACCAAGGAGAACTTAGAGGCTCGTGTAAAGGCTGAGAACGGTGCTACTGCAGGTAAGGTTGACCTTGCTAAGAGAGCAAAGGCTTTGGATCTTGATGCTATTCATGATACTGTTCACGAGATGGCTAGAGACGAGGCTAGACACGGTAAAGCTTTCTACGGTCTTTTTAAAGAGATATTTCAATAAGTAAAATTCGGATTGAAATTATCTTTACAATTTCATAATATATCATTATAGGCATTCGAGATGAATCTAAGAAATAGAGGAAGAGTACTTCCTCTATTTCTACTATGAAGACGTGTTGCTATGAACTGCTTTTGACAATGCATTGATTTCATAAGAGTCGGTTTATGAACGCTTTTGTTTCTTGGCGAGTGATACAGCCACAGCTGTACTGCTTCGTTATTACTTAAGTCATGTAAAAAAAGCATGGCGGTATAGTTTAGAGGAGGATTATTTATGGCAAACTACAAGGGTACGGAAACAGAGAAGAATTTATGGACAGCATTTGCAGGAGAGTCTCAGGCGAGGAATAAGTATACCTACTATGCTTCTCAAGCGAGAAAAGACGGGTATCAGCAGATTGCGGCGATTCTTGAAGAGACTGCTGCAAACGAAGAGTATCACGGAAAGATGTGGTTCAAGGAGCTTGCCGGTCTTGGCGGCGGAATCGGAACCACGGCAGAGAACTTAAAGGCAGCCGCTGAAGGAGAGCATTACGAGTGGACCGAGATGTATAAAAAAACTTCGCAGAAGTTGCGGAGAAAGAGGGATTCCCTGAGCTTGCGGCTAAGTTCCGTCTGGTAGGAGAGGTAGAGAAGGAGCATGATGCTCGCTATCAGGAACTCTTACAGGGAATTTTGGACAATACTACCTTCAAAGAGGATAAGCCCACTCTTTGGCATTGCAGAAACTGCGGATTTATTTATGAGGGTGAAGAAGCACCGGAGGTATGTCCTTGCTGTAATCATCCGAAGGCTTACTTCGAGAGAAAGGCTGATAATTACTAAAGCGTACGATACATTTGTGACAAAATATCCTTTAAAGAATATAGGATAAATGAATTTATAACGGATCTTGTGCGTATAGCGATAGATAAGTCGTTTGTGTAAAGCATGACTGCATTGTGAGAAGATTGCAATGCAGTCTATTTTTTTACAAGCTTTTATTCTTCTAAGAATTGACGGAAAGCACAGTTTGGGATAGACTTTTTAAGTGTTTTAGCTTTTATTTTTTGAAAAGTTTTACTCAGATACGGAAAGAGAGGATATAGATGAAGAAACCTACAGTTTTATTGATTCTTGACGGCTATGGAGAAAGAAAAGAGAAGGAAGGAAATGCCATCGCCCTTGCTAAGACTCCGGTTATGGACAGACTGAAGAAGGAATTTCCCTATGTGGAGGGACAGGCCTCCGGTCTTTTTGTAGGACTTCCTGACGGCCAGATGGGAAACTCCGAGGTAGGGCATATGAATATGGGTGCCGGAAGAATCGTTTATCAGGAATTAACCCGAATCACAAAGTCTATTCAGGATGGTGATTTTTTTGAAAATAAGGCTTTAAAGGATGCGGTAGAGCATTGTAAGAAAGAGGATTCCGCCCTGCACTTTATGGGACTGGTTTCCGACGGGGGAGTACACTCCCATATTGAGCATATTTACGGCCTTTTGGAGCTTGCTAAGAGAGCAGGCTTAAAGAAGGTTTACCTGCATGCCTTTTTAGATGGTAGAGACACGCCTCCCGATTCCGGAAAATCCTTCCTTCTCGCTGTAGAAAAGAAGATGCAGGAGCTTCATGTAGGAGAAATCGCAACGATTTCCGGAAGATACTATGCCATGGATAGAGATAAGAACTACGACAGAGTGGAAAAGGCATATCGAGCCATGGTGGACGGCACGGGTGAAAAGGCGGGTTCTGTGGAAGAAGCAATCGATGCATCCTATGCGAATAAGGTTTACGACGAATTTGTGCTTCCCACTGTGATTGAGAAGAATGGAGTGCATACTGTTTCCGACGGTGATGCGATGATTTTCTTTAACTTCCGTCCGGATAGAGCAAGAGAGATCTGTCACGCTTTCTGTGATGATGATTTCAGCTTCTTTGCAAGAGGGGCAAGAAAGAATATCTTCTTTGCCTGCTTTACGGATTATGATCCTACGATTCCGAATAAGCATGTGGCTTTTGAAAAGGAAGAGATTCATAACACCTTGGGAGAAGTGGTTTCCAACTTGGGAAAGAATCAGCTTCGTATTGCGGAGACCGAGAAGTATGCCCATGTTACCTTTTTCTTTAACGGAGGGAAAGAGGAGCCTTATGAAAATGAGGACAGAATTCTGGTTCCCTCTCCAAAGGAGGTTCCGACCTATGATTTAAAGCCGGAGATGAGCTGCTACACGGTAACGGAGAAGCTGACCGAGGCAATTCGTTCCGGAAAATATGATTTGGTGGTAGCTAACTTTGCTAATCCCGATATGGTGGGACACACCGGTGTTCTTCCTGCAGCAATCAAGGCGATTGAGGTAGTAGATGAGTGCGTGGGAAAGGTTGTTGAAGCCGTAGAGTCCATGCATGGAAATCTCTTCATTTTGGCGGATCACGGTAATGCGGACATCATGAAGGACGAAAAGACGGGAGAGCCGTACACGGCACATACCACGAATCCGGTACCCTTTATCTTGGTCAGTGAAGGAAAGCATGCTTTAAGAGAGGGTGGATGCCTTGCAGATGTTGCACCGACTCTTTTAGAACTCATGGCTATCCCGCAGCCAAAGGAAATGACAGGAAAGAGCCTTCTGAAAAAGTAGAAAAACCGGATTAAAAAATACCGGAAAAGCTAAGGATGCGAGGGAAGCAAGTGTTTTGTTTCCTTTAAAATAGAGAGGAGTAGGCATGAAAATCGGAATCTGTACCGACTCGGGTTCGGGAATTACCCCGGAGGAGGGACGAGAGCTGGGAATCAAGGTGGTTCCCATGCCCTTTCGAATGGGGGAAGAAGAATATTTTGAAGACATCAATATGAGCCGGGAAGAGTTCTTTCAGAGACTTCTTTCGGGGGAACTGGTTTCCACTTCCCAACCATCCATGGAGAGTGTTATGGAGGCTTGGGACGAACTCCTTAAAGAGTATGATGAACTTGTGCATATTCCTCTAAGCTCCGGACTTTCCGGATCTACGCAAACCGCTATCATGCTCTCGCAGGATGAGCCGTATCTTGGAAGAGTTTTTGTGCCGGATAGCCGTGGAGTTTCCGTAACACAGCGTATGCACTGCATTTTTGCAAAAAAATTGGGGGAAAAGGGCTATAACGGGAAAGCGATACAGGAGCTTCTAAACCATTCTACCGGAGAAAACGGGATCTATATCGGTGTACAAAACTTAAGCTACTTAAAAAGAGGAGGAAGAATTACCCCGATGGCGGCTGCAATCGGTACTTTGCTCCAGATTAAGCCGGTGCTTGCCATTAACGAAGGCGGAAAGCTGGATTCCTATAAAAAAGTGAGAACGGAAAAGCAGGTTAGGGAAGCCATTATCGAGGGCTTACATCAGACCCTTGAGCGCTTGGGAGATCCGGAGGCGAAAGATTGCCATATTGCGATTGCTTATACGGACAACAAGACACAGGCGGAGAATTTCAAAGAACAGCTTAAGGCGGAGTTTCCGAATCGCTTTGAAGAGGAAATCGTTGTGCGCCCGCTATCTCTTCTCATTTCCTGCCATATCGGAGAAAACGGTCTTGGAGCGGCAGTTGTTAAGAGGCCGAAGGAACTGAACTAGTCTACCAGGGGCTGTAAAAAATCACTTTATTATTTTGATTTTTTTACAGCCCCTTTTCTTTTGCTTACGGATAAAGCAGGAGGTATCTCGTTTGATAGCTTCCTGTGCGTATTAGCTCTCAGGCATTTCTGCAGGGAGCGATGAACTTACCCGGCAGGGGGCTACGATTTCATATTTTTTTCCGTCGGTTTTGATTTGGATTTCCCCAACTTTCGCCGTTTCCAAGGGAATGAGGCGGAAGTAGGAACATTTTTCCAAAGTGCTTTTATGCGGATGGCCATAACGATTGTTCTTTCCGTAGGAAAAGAGCGCGAACTTTCCTTTTGTTTCTGAAAGAAAAATTGGAGAAGAGGAAGTTTTCGATCCGTGGTGCGCGAGTTTTACGATATCCACAGAGGGGCTTTGCCCCTCTTTTTTGATGGCTGAAAGCATTGCCTCTTCGGCATCTTCCGGCATATCACCGGTAAATACCATGGAGAAATCTCCGTATCGTAAGATACAACCTAAGGAGTGAGCATTTGCTTCTTCCATGGGGGCATCTGTGAGCGGGTAGTAGCAGCGGAGGGTAAGATTTGTACTACCATACTCTATACTGTCTCCATTTTTCCAATATAAAACTCTAGCACCATGCTTCCCTGCAAGGCGCTTCAAAAGGTCATAACGATAATCTTCTTTAGCTTGCGCGGGGAGAATCAGATTTTCTATTTGGAGTTCAAACTTTGTATTTCTCTCCAAAACAGCTTGAATCCCGCTTGTGTGATCCACATCAGAGTGAGTAATCAAGGCATATTGTATTCGTTTGATTCGTTTTGCCCTGCAGTAGGGAAGCAGGGTATTTTCTGCAAAATTCTTATCGGAGGAAGAGCCGTTATCGATGGTTATGACAAAATCTCCCTTTCGAATAAGGAAGCCGTCGCCTTGCCCTACATAGAGGGCTGTGATTTCCGGATTTTTGGGAGGAGAGGGCAGAAAGAGCGGGATAGAGCAGAGGAAAAGTAGGGAAAGAGCGTATTTTAAGCGAAGAATTATTCCTCTTTTTTGATAATCCCAATGCTTTATCTTTCTCCTTAAAACAGTTTTTAAAGGAAAGAGAAAGAGGATAAAAAAGAGGCAAAGGTAAAGAAAAAGTGAACTGAGAGATATTTTTCCCAATAGAAGAGAAGAAAAAGGGAGCTGTAGACTAAAGCGAATCAGTGTAAGAAAAAGGCTTAAAAGGAGGGAGAGAGTTTTAGAAAGAGATTTTGTTAGAAGAAAAAAGATAGGGAAAGAAGGAAGATGAAAGAAAAGAATAGAAACTGTGCCGAGAAGAAAGATAATAGGCAGTAGAGGGAGGAGAAGAAGATTTAATAGCGGTGCATAGAGGGGGAGAGAGAATTGAAGAAAGGAAAAGATAGGGAATAAGCCAAGATAAAAGAGAAAAAGCTCTTTTCCGCCTTGTCCTATCTTCTTAGGGAGAAGATGGAAAAGCTGAGCATATTTTTTCTTTCGCTTTGCTCTTTCCCATTTTTTAGAAAAGGCTTTTCGCTCCTCCTTTCCGTCACGAGAGGAGAGAAGAAGCAAGAGAAAAAGCGTGAAAAAAGAGCACTGAAAGCCGACAGAGTAGAGAAAGAGAGGTTGCAGGAAAAGAAGCAGGAGTACAGCAAGACAGAGGGAAGAAATTTTATCTTGCCCTCTTCCGAGGTTTTTACCAAGAAAATGGATTAGCAGCATGATGCCGGCACGGAGAGTGGAGCCGGTAGCACCGGTAAAGAGCGCAAAGGAAAAGATAAAAAAGGAAGAAAGGATGGAGGCGTGACTAAGTTCCATTCTAAAAAGGCGGAGGAGTGCAAAACAAGTACCGCCGACTAAAGAAAGATGTAAGCCGGAAACCGCGAGGATATGGGCGATTCCCGCTTCCTGATAGAGACTTTTCTCTTCTTTTGAGAGGGCTGATTTTTCTCCGAGAAAAAGGCTTTTTAGGAAAGCGCTTTGGTCCTTAGGATAAAGGCTTTCCAGATCGAAGGAGACTTCTCTTCTCAGCTTATAGAGGAGTTTCAGAAAGGGAGCAGAGCCCATTTCTTGGACCTTTGCTTTATCGGCAAGAAAAAATCCTTCGATTCCCTCTCCTTTACAATACTGCAAGAAAGAGAATTCTCCTTCATTCATTGCAGGGTTAAGCTCCATGAATTTTCCACGAAAAACCACCCTATCCCCGGGATAGTAAAGAGACTCGGAGTCTTCCTCTGCGGTTTTTTTAAAAAAAACCTGTATTTTTTGAAAGGCTAAATTGTTTCGGGCTTCCCGCTTCTCTTCCAGCTCTTTACTGAGATCCTTCGGCTTTTTTCCTAAGGAACTATTGACTATACAATTTTTCAGAAAGATTCTATAGGCTGTTTCATTTTCCGAAATGTAGGAAATCGTGCCCTCCACAGTACAGTTTAAGGGGAGGACTCTTTCTACACATTCCTGCTGTTTTTGAAAATGGCCAAGCGCGTTTTGAAAATGAAGAGAAGAAAGAAAAAAGAGAAAGAGGGAAAGAAGCAGAATTTTTTGCTTGTTCTTTCGAAAAAGAAGGCTTAAATAGAAAAGATAAAATAGAAGAAGGATGAAGCGGAGGGAGAGAGGAAGCTCGGGGCAGAAGAGCATTTCCCCGAAAAGCACGGAGAGTGCCAAAGAAAACAAGGGACGAGAAATAAACATGGGAGACTCCTTGAAATGGAAATAGAAAGATAGAAATAAAAAAATAGAAAACAGAAATAGAAATCGGAAATAGAAAGATAGAAAACAGAAATAGAAAGATAGGAAAATAGATATGAGATGCTGTAAAACTTAGTTCGTATCGAGTAAAATATTTAAGCTAATAATGGGGATATGAAAGTAGGAAAGAATTCCGTACAGGAAAAGTACAAGGAATAGACCCAGAATGACTAATCCTATGGTAAGGAGCTTGTGCTTTTTCACAAATTCGTACTCCATAGGGGCGGACAAACTTGTCTTTGTGAAGATTGTAAAGAATATCACAAAAACAAACAGTGCATAAGATAAGCAGATATAAAAAATGTCCATAGGCGTAAAAATGAAGATACTCCAAAGTGTTTTTTAAAATAGTATCTATATTGTTACTGTATAAGTCTAGCACAAGTGGAAATGAATTGAAATAGATGCAGAAAAATTATAAAAAAACAATCCCCCTGCAAAGGAACTTAGAAATGCTTAAGTCCGTCTGCAGGGGGATTTAGATTTTCAAGTTATAAATAATGGAGTTATCCTTCGCCCTTTTTCTTTAATATCTCTTTTCTCCATCCGGCGTTTCAATCACCACACTGGATTTCTTCCATCGAACAAGCACCATATAGAGCCAAAGTAAAACGCCTACTCCAAGGTATACGCCAAAGGACATCCAAGATCCGATTCCCTGTCCCAAAGTACAGAAGAAGGCAATGAGGAGCATGATAATCATCGCAAGATAGGTAAAGAGATTTCCATGCTTTAGAGCATTCGGGCTCTTCCAATGCGGGTATTTCTGCCTGATTCTGGTAGCCGAAACCATTGTTAAGGCATAAGCACAGGCACAACCGAAGGACATTAAATTAAAGAAGTCGTTCATAAAGGTTGTTGCATTCATAAGCAAAATAAATCAAACTGATTGCCAGTAAGAAAATATTCGGAAGAATCGGTTGCTTATGTTTATTCAGCTTCTTAAAGGCAGCCGGAAGAAAATTCTTTTCCGACATGGAATAGAGCATTCTTACAGTAGACATCCAAAATCCCATGATGGATGCACCGAGTCCCATAAATACGGAGAAAAATCCGTAAAGTACCGGCCAAACTGTCCAGCCGAGTGTTCTCTGCATATTAGTAATGGTCAGGAAACCGTCTTTCGCAGTGCCTTCCGTGAGGTTTTGGAAGGAATCCAGTCCCGCTACACAGAAGTAGAAGAAAACATAAATCAGTCCGCAGGTAATTACAGAACCGCAGATAGCCTTCTTCGTATCCTTAATCGGAAAATCTCCCTCCTCTACCATTTGGGGAACCGTTTCAAAGCCGAAGTAAGGTGTAATGAGAAGAGCCATTCCGATAATCCAGCCGGGAATGCCCAGTGACGGACTAATCGTTGTCTTAAGCAAACCGTCGGTAATATTGGAAAAGCTCCAATGCCCCGAGAATAAAATTAAAATACCGGTAATCAAGGTGGAAACAATATTTACAAATAAACATAAGGCCTGGGCCTTAACCAAAACATTGACGTCCTGCAAGGACAAAAGAAAAACGAGTACCAGGATGCATATGCCGATTAACATAATGGCATTAAAGCCTAAAACCAAGCCGAATGTACGACTCACCCAAGTGGCTATAGCCATAACCACAGCCGGCGGGACAGCAATCCAAGCTGCCATAATAAGCCAAGACGCAAAAAATCCGACATGCTTGTTCATTCCGACAGTGTTGTAAATCAGTTCTCCGCCGGAGGTGTGAAATAAAGGTGCCAGTTCCGAATATACCAAGGCTGTCGGTAAAATCGCCAAGGTCATAAGACCGAAAGCAAGCCAAGTTCCGGAACCGCAATAACCGAAGAAGACGGAATCCCAATAGCTTACCCATGTGAAAATGGAACCGGTCGCAACAGTGTAGACAAAAATCAGTTGTAAGCTTTTTTGCAAGCCGCTATCTTTTTTTTCTTCTGACATACCGCCCCTCTTTTCTAAGACGAACAAATCTCTTTGAGCAAAAATTTGTAGAATGCAAACTCCTACTCGTTAAGCATAAAACTGAACAAGAAGAAATTCCCCGTCTGAATCAAAAAACAACAATTCCATATAGTTCCACTCATTTAATATTGTATTACAGCCCTTTAAATAGTCAATAATTTAACAATATCTTGAATTTATCTTTATTTTAAATTCTATTTCTATTTTTTAAGTGATTAATTTGTTATTTTTTGTGAATTTTTTCTCAATAGTGCTAAGATGTAAGTGGTAGTTCCACTCAAGTATTCTGTTGACGATATGCATTAGATTATGGAGGGAATCATGAAAAAATTAGAAGGAAAAGTAGCATTGATTACCGGTGCAGCGGTTGGTTTAGGGGAAGGCATCAGTACCGTTTATGCCAATTACGGTGCTAAACTCATTATGGTTGATTTGGATCCTAATGTGGAGAAAACCGCAGAGAGATTAAGAAAAGAGTACAATGCGGAGATTATCACCGTGGTAGCCAATGTTGCCCATAAGGATGAAATGATTGCTGCCGTAAAGAAAGGAATCGAAGCTTTCGGAGAGATCAACATTGCCTGCTGTAATGCGGGAGTTTGTCGTTTAGCTCCCTTTGAAGAGTTTACGGACGAAATGCGTGACTTCCATATCGATGTCAATATCAAGGGCGTATGGAACAGCTGTCAGGCTGTCATTCCGGAAATGCTAAAAGCAGGGAAAGGGAAGCATCGTGATTGCCTCCTCCGTTACCGGAGACATCGTGGCCGATGCCGGAGAAGCTGCTTACGCTATGACAAAGTCCGCTTTAGTCGGTCTGACCAAATGTTTAGCGGTTGAGTATGCAAATCGCAATATTCGTGTGAACTGTTCACAGCTCGGCTATGCTCG
This sequence comes from uncultured Oribacterium sp., assembly GCA_916439225.1. GTDB lineage: Bacteria > Bacillota > Clostridia > Lachnospirales > Lachnospiraceae > Oribacterium. The sequence goes on from CAKAHF010000002.1 coordinate 1,001,804, forward strand.
TACCCCGATGGTAGAGAAAATGGCCGTAGAGTCCAATCCGGAAGATCCCGAATCCGCAATTCAGAGCATTGCTGTCGGCGTTCCCATGAAGCGTCTTGCAAAGCCGACCGAGGTTGGTGAGCTCTTTGCCTTCCTGGGAAGTGACGAATCCAGCTACTTAACCGGATCCCAGATTGTCATCGATGGCGGATCCACCTTACCGGAAACCATGTCCATCGGAACAAATTAATTTTGAAAATCGAAGAAAAACTTAGCATCCGGGAGATAGAACTAAATCTCTTGTTTTAAGAAAAAGAATTTTAAAAGGCGTTTAGAAAAAAGGGGCTGTAAAATGCCCCAAAAGAAAAAGTGCTCATTTGAGCACTTTTTTTCATAAGAAAAATTTTATGGCAAAAAAAAGAGTGCAGTAGAAAATCTATAGCACTCATGTTGATTTTTTTAAAAAGTCTTACGCCATCTTATTTACAGCGTTGTAAAGCTGAGCAGTCTTACGAGAAGCGTTGTTTGCCTTGTAAACACCCTTGCTGCGAGCCATAGCAATCTTCTTCTGAGCCTTTACCAGCATAGTGTTAGCAGTTTCCTTGTCTCCTGCTTCACAAGCTACAAAAACCTTCTTCATGTAGGTCTTAACCTCGGAACGGATAGCCTTGTTTCTCTCGTTTCTCTGTGCTGCAACCTGGATTCTCTTCTTTGCAGATTTGATATTTGCCATTTTTACACCTTTCTTCTCATAAAATCTTCCAGCCGCGGAAATCCGACTTTATGAAACCCTTATTTATATGCGTTTAGTCATTTTCAAAAGCTTGCTTTCAAATATCTGGACACGGACAGTTTGAAAACATACACGGAGATAATAACGGAAAAGCGTTCTCCTGTCAAGAAGCTGAGTCTCTAAACATATTGATTCGGAAGCGAGAAATATTAAATAGTACAATATCTTGCTTATAATTAATAGGCATGCTATTCTGAAATAGTTATTTTTATTGGATTATAAAAATAGGGTATAGGAAAGGGGAGAAATGAGGTATAGAGTAAAATCAGCACTGGCATTCATTCTGACATTATCTTGTATTTGCTCTACGGTTGTTTCGGCAACGACTTTGATAGAAAAGTCAGTACAGCCTGACGGGATAGAATATAGTTTTTCTGAAGAACAGAGTGAACTGTCTTCGGATGGAGAATCTGTAGAGAAACAGGAAAGTCAGGAAAAGACAATTGCAGAGTCAGTCGATTCCCTACGAGAGCCGGAATCGATAGAAGAGATTGAGCCTGAGAAAGAGCCGGCATTTTATGCTGAAAAAGAGCTTTCCGGTGTGCTTGTCACGGTGCAGGCTGATGAAGGGGTATTTCCAATCGGCGCGACTTTGCGAGTAAGAAAACTCTCAAGAGTAGAGGAGCAACATGTTGATTCTACTGTGAAAGAGAAGGTAGAAGAAGAGAATCAAGATCTTTTACAATCCATCATTTTTGATATCACTGTGCTGGATAGGGATGGAGCTGAAGTGCAGCCGGATACCACAAAGGGAGAAGTAAGGGTCAACTTTTCCAAGCTTCCCTTTTTAAAGGAAAATGCAGGACAGAAGATTTCTGTATTTCACTTAAATGAGCTTGGGGCAGAAGTAGAAAAGCTGAAAGAATCGGAAATCGATGAGGAAGAAAATGCTGTGGAAGTCAAGGCCGAGCATTTTTCCTTGTTTGTGCTTACCCTGGCGAGTACAACGCAATATTTTATTGAAACAGTAGCCTTGGAAATGGGAGAAACAAGGCTTCTCTCTGATCTTATTGGAGGAAAAGAAGAATTACTTCCTATGGAGGCAAAAGCAGAATCCAAAAATCCTGCTATTCTTTCTGTGAAAAGAAATGCGGAGGGAGCGTTTGTCGTAGAGGCTCTTCAGGAAGGAACAACTGAGCTGTATGTGAAGAGAATCCACCGTCGTAGCAATCAGTTTTCGGAGGAAAGCTTTAGGATTACTGTGCAAAAAGCGTACACTAAAGGCAGAGTGGGAAAGCAAATGGAGTATCTTTTAAGCGGAACAGGCAACGCAATGACCTTAACACTTCGGGGAAAAGGAGAAACAGATTTCTTTAAAGTGGCACCATGGGCGCCATATAAGGATAAGATTCGTCAAGTTGTACTTGAAGAAGGCATAGAAAGTCTGAACATTGAAAGAGAAGCCTTTGGCAGTATGGAGAACCTTGAGAAGGTAAGTTTTCCGTCTACCCTAAAGGAAATACCCAGCTATGCATTTTATCGTTCGGAGAAGCTAGCGGATGTCACAATTCCTTCTTCCGTACAGAAGATAGGCTGGGGAGCATTTTTAAAGGAAGAAGGAAATGAAAAGAAGAATACCATTACCAATCTTTCTTCGGTGTTTCTGAAAAATACTGGAAGCGCCAAGCACTATGACACAAGGTTTACTACTGTGCAACAAACTGCCGTTCCGGAAGAAAAATCTACTACAAAGCGTTCGGTAAATTTGCAGAATGTGCATTTTTATACCCTTCCGGAAATGAATAAATGTTTTCTTGAGCTGGAAGCTTCCGGAAATCAATATGCAGAGTATTATCTGTATAAGACGGAGAATGCAAACGAGCGTATTACGATAGATCATTTTAAAGAGTCGGGAGATAAGCTAAAGACGGCCTTGCGTTTAAGTAGGGCAACGCAGACTCCCGCGTGGACTGTTCCCGGAACAAGCAAAAGTTTCACCTATTGTCTACAAGACTATGATAGCCAAACTACGGGTGCTTTTTTGAAGGGAAGGAAATACTATTGCAGCTTTTTAGTAAATCCCGGAGGAGGCACTAGACTTAGCAAGGATGCCTATATTTTTGAAACGGTAATTGAGCCTACGGAGCAGGATAGTTTTCCTCATGAAGACGGGAATTTTCACTGGAATATTCAGAGAAAAGAAAATGCCTACACGCTACGTTTAGAGGGGAGCGGAAGGATGCAAGGCCTAGATGCAAATGGGGAACTTCGCTTATGGAATAAGCTGCTAAATGCCATTGGAAGAAGTGCCGATTTGGAATTAAGGGGAAATATTACCGCATTGGACAAGTATGCTTTGCAGGGACTTGTTTATATTCATGGAGACTTAAATTTACCGGATTCGATTGAAGAAATTGGCGATTTTACCTTCAGCGGAATATCCGTATTTGGAAAGCTAAGTCTTCCGTCACATTTAAAGAAGATCGGAGATTTTGCCTTTCGCCATTTTTTCTGTGAGGGAAATCTAATTTTACCAAGCGGTTTAGAGAGTATTGGGGAAAATGCTTTCCGTGATTTAAAAAGCAATTCTTCTATCACGATTCCTTCTTCTGTAAAGCATATTGGTCTGGGAGCCTTTTATAAGGAAGAGATGAATTCCCAGGGGAAGAATAGTATTCAAAATTATTCATCTGTGAAACTTAGTGCACGCTATGCAAACCCTTACTTCACAAATTTTGTATTAGATGATTCCGGAGAAGCTCCTATTCCTTCTTATTCCGGAAGTGGCAGAGGAGGCTCCGGTAGAGGTGGTAGTTCAGGTGGCAGTGGCGGCTCCGGTGGAGGAAGTGGTTCAGGCTCCGGAGGTGGAGCTTCCGGTGGAACTGTATCTGCCGGAAAACCTATGGTTTTAGGCGTGGAGAGAGATACCCCTTCTTCTGTAAACTGGCAGAAAGATGCAAAGGGCTGGTGGATTCTTAATCCGGATGGAAGCTACCCGAAATCACAATGGCTATGGATTAACAATCGTTGGTACTATTTAATCTGGAAGGCTATATGCAGACAGGCTGGCTTTTCTATAACAATGCCTGGTATTATTTTGAAGAGGGCGAGGGAAGTGAACAGGGAAAGATGTGCATTGGCTGGAAAGAGATTCGCGGCTTCTGGTATTACTTTAGCGAGGAAGTCGGAGCAGAAAGCGGAAAGATGTGTACCGGCTGGCAGGAAGTACAGAAGAAGTGGTACTACTTGAATCCTGCATCCGGACAGGATAACGGTAAAATGCTTGCCAATACCAAGGTGGATGGCTACAGCCTTGGTACAGACGGTGCTTGGCGGACAGAAATAAAAAAAGCTGTATAAGCGACAATCCGTAGAAGTAAAATTTTTTGTAAGGCAGCCTAGGAGTATATGTAAATCGGATTAGGTGGATTGCTTTGCCTTTTTTAATAAAGCCCGAAAGACTGTGAAAAGACTTGTCCTTTTTGCAGTCTTTTTTGTAATCTGCGCTGGAAGGTAAATAGTAAATATTTTACCTGATTTCGGCTTTTTGCCTACCGCCTTTATGACTCGGGAATATAGAAAAATTTCTTTTATTATGGTATAGTTCCGTAGATAAATTTTGTGTAGAGAACAAATCATTTTCCTTATAGGAGATACAATGGAAAAATATAAGCAAGAGAGAATTCGTAATTTTTGTATTATTGCGCATATTGATCACGGGAAGTCCACGCTTGCGGACCGTATCATTGAGAAGACGGGAACCTTGACGGAGAGGGAAATGCAGTCTCAGGTTCTCGATAACATGGACATCGAGCGGGAAAGGGGAATTACGATTAAGTCCCAGACCGTTCGAATCGTCTATAAGGCGGAGGATGGAGAGGAGTATATTTAACCTGATTGATACGCCGGGCCATGTGGACTTTAACTATGAGGTTAGCCGTGCTCTTGCAGCCTGTGACGGGGCTATTCTTGTCGTGGATGCGACACAGGGGATTCAGGCACAGACTCTGGCCAATACCTATCTTGCACTGGACCATGACCTTGAAATCATTCCCGTTATCAATAAGGTGGATCTGCCGTCTGCAGACCCGGAATTGGTTGCCCATGAAATCGAGGATGTGATCGGGATTGAAGCAATGGATGCACCGCAGATTTCCGCAAAAACGGGGCTCAATGTAGAAGAAGTGTTGGAAGCGGTGGTGCATCGTCTTCCCGCGCCGAAGGGAAATCCCGAGAATCCCCTGCAGGCGCTGGTTTTCGATTCACTCTATGACAGCTACCGCGGTGTTATTATTTTCATGAGGGTTAAAGAGGGAAGAATCAAGAAAGGAACGCCGATTCGCTTTATGGCGACAGGCGCGGAATTTACCGTAACCGAGGTGGGAACCTTCGCTCCCGGGCAGTTTATTCCGGGAGAGGAGCTTTCCGCCGGTATGGTAGGCTATCTTACCGCTTCCATTAAAAATATCCGTGATGCTCGAGTGGGGGACACGGTAACCACAGTGGAGAACCCTGCAAAGGAAGCGCTTCCCGGCTATAAAAAGGTGCTTTCCATGGTGTACTGCGGAATTTACCCGTCAGACAGCCAGAAGTACCCGGATTTACGGGACGCCTTAGAGAAATTGCAGTTAAATGACGCGGCTCTCCAGTATGAGCCGGAGACCTCTGCAGCACTCGGCTTCGGCTTCCGCTGCGGATTCCTTGGTTTACTCCATCTTGATGTTGTGCAGGAAAGACTGGAGAGAGAATACGACCTTGACCTCGTAACGACTGCGCCCTCCGTTATTTACCATGTGTATAAGACGGACGGCTCGATGATAGAGCTTACAAACCCGTCCAATCTTCCGGATCCGGCTGAGATTCTTCGCATGGAAGAGCCGATTGTAGAAGCGGAAGTAATGGTAACCTCCGAGTTTGTGGGGGCGATTATGACCCTTTGTCAGGAAAGACGCGGGGTGTATAAGAGCACGGAGTATATTGATAAGACAAGGGCACTTCTGAAATATGATTTACCCTTAAATGAAATCATCTATGACTTCTTTGACGCCTTAAAGTCCAGGAGTAAAGGTTACGCAAGCTTGACTATACGCTGAAAGGCTATCAGGAAGGAAAAATGGTGAAGCTCGATATTCTGGTGAACAAGCAGCAGATAGATGCACTGTCCTTTATCGTTCATGCGGATTCGGCTTACGAGCGCGGAAAGAAGATGTGCGAAAAGCTGAAAAATGAGATTCCGAGGCAGCTCTTTGAGATTCCGATTCAGGCAGCTATCGGCGGTCATATTGTGGCAAGAGAAACGATTAAAGCTCTTCGGAAGGATGTGCTTGCGAAGTGCTATGGCGGAGACGTATCCCGTAAAAAGAAGCTTCTTGAAAAACAGAAAGAAGGAAAGAAGAGAATGCGTCAGTTCGGAAATGTTGAGATTCCGCAGAGCGCCTTCATGTCCGTGCTGAAGCTGGATGAAGACTAAAAAAGAGATTGTAGATAAAAAAGTCACAACTTGTCTGTTTCTTTTTATCTACAATCTCTTTTTCCATCCTCTCCTTTTTTATTCTACTTGTACTTGTAGAAGCCCTCTCCGGCGCTGATTCCGGTCTTACCTTGATCGATCTTCTCCTTTAAAGTTCCGGCAATCTTTCCCTGTACGCTGTTCGGATCCTTTGCGGCAGGGTTTAAGATAACGATGTTGTAAGCGGTCGTTAAGCCTACGATATCCAGAATCTGGAATGGACCGTAGGGAGAGCCTGTTCCAAGCTTCCAGGTTTTATCGATGGTCTCAAAGTCCGCAACGCCGAGTGCTAGTAAAGATTCCGCAGCGGTTAAGAAGGGAACCAGCATGGAATTTAAGATATAGCCCGGCTGTTCTTTTAAAACCTTGAGCGGAACCATGTTGATTTCTTCTGCAAAAGAAACGACCTCATCATAATATTTCTGCTCCGTACCGGCGTGCCCCATGACCTCCGCAGTATTACTCTTATAGATATTGTTTGCAAAATGCAGTGCCAGGAATTTCTCCGGGCGTCCGGTGAAGCTTGCGAAGGTGCTCGGAAGAAGGGTGGAAGAGTTCGTAACCAGAACCGTCTTCTCCGGTAAATATTTTGCAAGCTCCGTATAGAACTCCTTCTTTTCTTCAATATTCTCGGCTATAGCCTCAATTACAAGATCTGCGTCCTTTGCAGCCTCTTCATAAGAGGTAGTCAGAACAATATTTTTGTAAGCCTCCTCTACCTTGCTCTTGTATTCCTCGATTTCCTCGGCGGAAAGCGGATATTTCTTGGAAAGCCCTCTTGCATAGGCGGAAGGGTCCGTCTTCATGGCCTCCAAAATTCCCAGATAAATCGCCTTTAGTCGGTCAAGCTTCGGCTGACAACGGGCAATGGATTCCTCGCTTCTTAACCAAATTTTTACATTAAAACCGCAGTAGGCTGTCTGAAAAGCAATCTGACTTCCCAAAACGCCGCCACCGGCAACAGTTACATTTTTAAATCCCATCACATTCTCCTTTTCTTAGAGCAAGAAAATTCTCGCTTCTATGATTCTAATTTTTTCTAGCAGATATAAACTGCATGAATGGCTTAAATATCGATAATCATTATCGATATTATGATTATATTCCTTTTTTATTAGAAAGCAAGAGAAATATATTGTTTACAATCTTTTTGTGCTTTCGTGATAGATTTCGAAGAAAGTGCAGATAAAAAAGGATAAGAGGAGGTCTATGTTTTTTTCCTTTCTTTCGAAGTATAGAATTCTTTTTGGAAGACAGGTATACTGTTGGAATCAAAGGTATAGTTCATGAATTTGCATAGGAAATGGATCTATATTTTCGACTATATGACTCATGAATAGGGGATAGAGTTCCTGTATAGGATTGTGTATATGGGCCATGAATGAAAAAGAACGATTTTGCTATAGAAGTAGGAGGGAATCAAATGGTAGAGAAAGTAGACTATAATAATCTGGGTTTTGCTTACCATACACCGGAAAAACGCTATGTTGCAAACTTTAAGAACGGTGCATGGGATGAGGGAGGCTTAAGCAGCGATAGCAATGTAGTGCTGAATGAGTCTGCCGGGGTTTTACAATACTGCCAGCAGGTTTTTGAGGGACTGAAGGCTTATCGTTGGAAGGATGGCTCCATCGTATGCTTTCGTCCGGACTTAAATGCGGAGAGAATGTTTCAGTCTGCTGCCTTTTTAGAGATGCCGAGTTTTCCGGTGAATCGTTTTCTTTCCGCACTGGATGAGGTGGTAAGAGCCAATGCCGATTCCGTTCCGCCCTATGGTACAGGGGGAAGTCTTTATATTCGGCCCTACCTTTTTGCATCAGGTATCGTAATCGGTGTACAGCCTGCGGAGGAATACCAGTTCCGCATTTTTACAACACCGGTTGGGCCCTATTTTAAAGGAGGAGCAACTCCAATAGCGCTTATGGTTTCCGACTTTGACCGTGCGGCGCCACATGGAACGGGGGCAATAAAGGCAGGCTTAAACTATGCAATGAGCCTACATGCGCATGAAATTGCGAAGAATAAAGGCTTTGCGGAAAATATTTACCTCGATGCGGCAAGGCGGGAATTTGTGGAAGAAACCGGAGGGGCGAACCTCCTCTTTGTGGATAAGGAAGACCGCCTGATTGTTCCGAAGTCGGATTCGATTCTGCCCTCCATTACAAGGCGTTCCCTCCTTTATGTTGCGGAAGAAATCCTGCACATTCCGGTAGAGGAAAGACCGGTTCGCTTCTCGGAAGTACCTGACTTTAAGGAGTGTGGACTCTGCGGAACTGCTGCCGTGATTTCTCCGGTCGGAAAGATTCAGGATCATGACAGAGAAATTCTTTTCCCAAGCGGTATGGAAAAGCCCGGGAAGATTATGGCGAAGCTTTACGAAACCCTATCCGGAATGCAAAACGGGGAGATTCCCGCACCGGAGGGTTGGATTAGAAAGATTTTGTAAAAATTATGTTTTGATTATTTAATTTTTGCGGATATGGAAATAAGGGGCAATCTGAGCCCGTCGGTACTTGCTGAGAGCTAGCAGTAGCGACGCTCGAAGCTTAGTATCCGCTACTGAAGGACAAACTTTTCATCAGAAAAGTTGTCCTGTACAAGACCAGATTCTTTTAGAATCTGCTTTGCACAGCAAAGTGAGCAATGGGCTTCCAAGCCCATGCTCAGTCAGGCGAAGTTAGCGAGAGCGTGCCCCTTATTTCCATATCTACAAAACGCAAAGAATCAATAGGTATATTTTTATACTGTCTTTTCCTTTATAAAAACCGCAGCAATAGCTGATTTGAGAGATCCAAGCCCTCCGGTGTGAAGAAATACCTTGCGTTCTTATGAATCAGGTAGCCTTCTTCGACGAGTTTGGAAAGCGTTTCTCCGTAAAGCTTATGAATGTCTACGGAAAAGCGAGCGACAAAGTCCATTTCGCTGATGCCTTCGGTTCGGCGAAGGCCCAAAAAGAAAAATTCTTCCATTTGCTCCTCCTTACTTAAGATATGCTTGTCTTCGGTAAGGAGTTTTTCTATAGTCTGCGCTTCTGTAAAGAGGGATTCCGAAGGCTTCTTAGCATTTTCAGAAGAGGATGCTTTGACTTTTGCTTCGCCGGTTTCTTTATCAAAAGGAATTTCCATATATTTCGCCAAGGAATTCAAGTTTTTCCAGCGTGTTTTTTGAAAATAGGAAGAGGCACCGAGCCCGAATCCAAGGTAAGGAACATCGGACCAGTAATTATAATTGTGAATGGAAGCAAAGCCTTCTTTGGCATAATTACTGATTTCATAGCGTTCCATGCCCATTTTCTTCGTCCATTCGAGACTGAGTGCATCCATTTCCAAAAGATCTTCTTCACTTGGAAGGGGGAGTTTTCCATCCTCCTGCATACGAAAAAAGCGGGTTCCTTTCTCTACAATCAGGTTATAGATAGAAAGATGTTCCGGTCGAAGCATACTGATATTCTTTAAAGTCCGCTGAAAGGACTTAGCAGTCTGTAAAGGAATTCCGTTCATTAAATCCACGCTGATATTGTTAAACCCGGAGAGTCTTGCATCCTCGTAGGCCTTCAAAAAGTCGATGTAGCGGTGCGTTCTTCCTAAAAAGGCGAGCTCTTCATCATTTGCGGATTGCAGTCCAAAGGAAATGCGATTCAATCCGGCTCTTTTATAGGAGAGGAGTGCCAGATTCATGGTGGAGGAGGGATTGCATTCGATGGTGATTTCCGCATCCTTTGCGACAGGAAAATGAGTATGAATGAGCTCCATGGTTTTCGCTATTTCCGAAAACGGGACAAAGCTGGGGGTCCCTCCGCCAAAAAAAATAGAAACAATTTCATAGGGAGATTTAAGGAGAGGCTGACTGTCCTCCTCTATACCCGATGGCTTTACAGCGCGAAAAAGCAGTTCATTCCTGAGCTGCTCCATATAACTGCGCATCTTAGTCTCTTCCGAGGGAAAGGAGAGAAAATCGCAGTAAGCGCATTTTCTTGCGCAAAAGGGGATGTGTATATATAATGCAAGTGGTTTTTTCTCCCGTGCTGCGAGAGAATCCATATAGATTTTATATTGTTCCATGGGAGAAATCCTTTTCGTTTTTCCCACACTTTACCACAGAGATTTTTTTTCGGCAAGGAGAGCGAAATGGCGACAAAACAGGAGGAAAGAGAAGAATTTTCCAAAGTACAGAAGATTCTCATCGAAGAAATGAAAAGAGGGGTATTTCGACCTCTCTATCTTTTCTATGGGGATGAGCCCTATTTACTTTCCTATTATAAAAAAAGCTTTGTGAAGGCCTTTTCCGATAACGAAGAAATCAATATCCATAGGGTGGGGGAGGACCTGGAAACAAAGAACTTAAAAGATATTGCGGAAACTCTACCCTTTTTTGCCCCTTACCGCCTGATGCTCTTTGACGGCAAAGTTTTTGGGAAGAAGAAAGTGTCAGATGATTTTATTCAGTATTTAAAGACAAGCCCGGATTCTACTGTAATGGCATTTTTTGAGGAAAAGCCGGATAAACGAAGCAGCTTCTATAAGATTGTGAAGGAGAGAGGATTGATTCTTCCTTGTGTGGAACAGGATTCCGTATTTTTACAGAAGTTTGCATTGGGAATTTTAAAAAAAGAGGGGAAAGAGATTGCAAGACCGGAGATGCAGGAGCTTTTACAGCGCACCGGCAGCAATATGTTTCGAATTCAGACGGAATGTCAAAAGCTTGCTGCATTTCTTGGAGAAGAAAGAATAGTTAGCAGGGAAAGTATAGAAATCTGTTTAAAAAAGCTTCCCGAAGATCGGATATTTGACCTGATAGAAGCGATGGGGAGAGGAAACCGAGACGAGCTCTTTCACTATTATGGGGACTTGTTACAGTTAGAGGAAAGTCCGACGAAGATTCGGAGTCTCATCAAGACCAATGTGGAAAAATTGCTTCTGGTTCGGGAGAAGCTGACTGAGGGACTTTCCGAGCGAGATATTGCAAGGGAACTTTCGATGGAGCCATGGCGAGTGAAGAAATATACCGGAGAAGCAAGAACGTATACTTTGCAGGCTTTACGGGATCTTTTTCATGCTCTGCTTCGTCTGGAAGAAGAAATTCGAAAAGGAAAAATCAAAGAACAGCTTGCTTTAGAGCTTCTTTTACTTGGGGAGGAAAAGGCATATTTCAGATAAACATTTGTTCTGAAAAACACCAATATGTTTATAGGAACGTAAGAGAAATGAAATACATTTTCTTAAAAACTGTGCTAGAATCCGAAAAATAAGGAGGTTATCTATGCTGAAAAATTGGAAAAAAAAGCTAAGCTTGCTTTTTGCTCTAGCTTTGGTAATCTGTTCCTTTCCTATGGCAGCCATAGCTGAAGAGGCAACGGCACCGGTTGGAAAAGGAGAAATCCTGGAGTATTCTTTGGATCCGGATAGCGCAGTAGCGGAAGAACCGAAGACGGTGACACAAGGATATACTAAGGGTGCATCACTTGGAACATTTCAGATTGTTGGATACAGTGGAGGAGGATTGACTTACTCCGGAGCGCCTACGCGGGCAAAGCACACAATAGCGGCGGACCTTACCGTACTTCCTTTAGGTACAAAGGTTTTTGTCGGAGATACGGTATACACTGTAGAGGATATCGGATCCGGTGTTAAGGGAAAGATGATTGACATTTATTTTGACACAATGGATGAGGCAAGAGCCTTGACTCGTGCCGGAAGAGTGTACAGCGAGGTTTTTGTTGCTGTACCGACGAAGTAATAAACGTATAGGGTAAATTTTACAAAAACGGTAGCTTTTGTAAAGAAAGAAGGATTTGTATAGTGTACATTGAAAAAAGAAAGATTGTTATGGGTGGTTTTTTGGCACTCGCTCTCTGCCTGTTTTCCTTAGGGACACCGGCAAGGGCGGAAAGTATTATCGGTAGCTACATTAGTGACAGCCTTGGAGATGTTTTGTATTTTTCTGCAGACGGCAAAGAAAAAACGGAAGTAGAGAAGCAGGCGGAAAAGGCCGTTTTGGAAGCGGAAAAACCTGTAGAAGCAGCAACTGTACAGGGAGGAATCACTCCTCTTGGAAGCTTTAGACTTACCGGTTACTGCTCTTGCAGAATCTGTTCTGAGGGCTATGGAAGAAAAACAGCCTCAGGAAAACTCGCTACTGCAGGAAGAACTGTTGCAGTGGATACAAGGGTGATACCGTTAGGTACAAAACTACTCATCGAGGGTAAAGAGTATATTGCAGAAGATATCGGCGGTGCAGTAAAGCACAACCATATCGACATTTACTTTGACACACATCGACAGGCACAATCTGTATATCGCTATGCGGAAGTATATCGCATAGGATAAACTATCTTTACCAATAAGGGACATTGCAAGGAATCCGGAGCTTTTTTGCTCCGGATTTTTTAATGTTTACAAAGTTGTGCGTCGAAGGAATGAATAAAAATTTACTATATAGTCAATAAGAACATATAAAGATGAAAAAATAAAAAACACAAATTATTATTATATTTTAAAATGAATTGACCGAAGAATGCCTTAGTATGTATTTCACGTGAAGGTAGGAGGATAAGGAATGGATAAGGTACAGGGAAGTACAGATGGCAGTGAGACTTTGGAAGTAAAGTCAAGTGAACTTGGGGCGGAGAAAGATACAATCAAGAAAGATAAATTCGAGAAAGATACAATCAAGAAAGATACAATCAAGAAAGATCAAACCGAATCAAAAGAAATCAAGAAAAAACACCATAAAACGGTTAAAATATCTCTTAAGTTGTCCTTTGTATTGGGGTTAATGGCCACAGTTGTATTGACATTTTTAAATACTGTAGCCATAAAAACGACAAAGAAATATTATCTAAGTGCGATAGATAGAAATATGTACGATAAGGCTGAAGCATCTTCGGAAGAGTTGTCCGCTTTGATATCCAAGATGGATGCCATTTCGACAATCATTTATAATGGGATGAATTTCAATGAAAATGCGACTTCCACTCACTGGAATGTGGAAGACTTGGAAGGAAAAAAGATTCTGGTTTCTCCTATGAAGGAGGGAATAGAATTTCGTTCCCGCGTTCTGAATGAAAGCTTGAATATAGCGCAATATAACAGCGAAGCCGTTCTTTTAGATTCTTTAAATGCGCTAATTGAAACGGATGAAAATGTGCTTGGTGCCGGTGTACTTTTTGAGCCGAACGGATTTATTGACGGGGTAAAAGACTATGCACCTTACCTTAATCGGGAGGGACAGAAAAGTAAGACGCTGACCAACTCCCCATATGAACAGTATAGTGAAAAAGAATATTATACTGAGGCAAGAGAAAAGCAGCAAACCATTATCACCGATGTCTATGAGGACTTGTTTACCGGGGATAAAATAGTGAGTGTTTCCAGACCCTTGATTTGATTCTAAATTCATGGGGGTAGTTCTCTTGGATATTGATATCCATCTTTTCTCTTCCGTCCAACAGGAAGACAACCGCTTTCCCAGTCTTAGCACCCATATCTTGGATGAACACGGAAATATCATTTATTCTGCAGATATAAATCAAGTAGGAGAGTCTATCTCGGCATTTCTTTCGGAAAAGCAGTTTAGTGATATAAAGGCGCAAATGGAGAAGGGAAAAACATTTTCCAGAGAAGAGAAGATTGCAAACAAAGAAGTAAAAAATTATTATTTTGCACCGACAAATGTCCTCGGAAATACCTGGTGGATTACCATGTCCCTTAGCAAGAAAGAGTACTATGCTCCGATTGTTTATCTCATTATCTTTGCATCAAGCCTTACTACGATTATGGTTCTAGGTATGGCAACCATTATGTTCTTGTTGGTTACGAAGTCCCTTAAGCCTCTTGAACGGATGGCGAAGCTGAGCAGTATGGTAAGAAAGGGTGATTTTAGCGGAAATGTAAATTATTTGAAGAACGATGAAATCGGTAAAATCGGCAAGGGATTACAAGCTATTATGGAAATGATTCGGGATATCACAGCTGATTTAAGTGAGAAGCTGGATAGAATTTCCAATGGAGATTTTCAGGTGGATTTCTCTAACGAAGAGCTTTATCAGGGGGATTTTCATCCGATGTTGGAATCCATGCGACATATCAGTTGCACTTTGAGTAACACGATGCAGGAAATAAAGGAGGCCTCAGAACAGGTAAGCAGTTCATCGGATTTGGTCTCCGGAGGTGCACAGTCTCTTTCGCAAGGAGCTACGGAGCAGGCTTCTTCCATAGAAGAGCTTTCCGCAAGCTTAAATGAAATTGCAGATTCGATTAAGAGCACGACTCATAAGGCGGAAGACGCGAAGAATCTCTCGGAAATGGCCGGAGAAGCGGTAAGATGCAGCAATGAAAAGATGGATGAGATGTCTCGTGCTATGGAAGAGATAACCATTAAATCCAATGAAATCAGTAAAATCATAAAGACGATAGATGATATTGCTTTCCAGACCAATATTCTTTCCTTAAATGCGGCGATTGAAGCAGCAAGGGCAGGTGAAGCCGGAAAGGGATTTGCCGTGGTGGCGGATGAAGTTGGAAACCTTGCTCAAAAATCGGCTAAAGCAGCGAAAAATACCAGTAGCCTGATTGAAGAGAGTAAGGATGCGGTAGAGAAAGGCGCGAAAATCACAAAAGAAACCAGTGAAGCCTTATCAACGGTTTACGAGAGGGCAGGAAAGATAAACTCTATGATTTTGGAAATCAGTGCAGAGACACTAAGAGAAGCGGATAATATGCGTCAGCTTACCATAGGCATGGACCAGATTTCTTCTGTGGTACAGAATAACTCCGCAACGGCGGAAGAGTCAGCTGCGGCTTCCGAAGAACTATCCGGACAAGCCAATATCTTGGATGATCTTGTTTCCCAGGTTTAAGCTTCGTTCCTCATAATTGCAGCTTTGAGAGAATTTATAAATGGGGCTCGCAAAAAGAAATTTCTGAAAAAACATCAGATTCTTTTTGTAGGCTCTTTTTATATATCTATTTCGCACTCTCGTTTTATATTTCCTTTTATATATCCGTTTCGCACTCCTTTTTAAGCTGTCTCTTTTGTACGCTTTTGTATTCGAAAACTCTCTCTTTTTTTCTATTTTTCTTAGTTCTATTTGTGTTATATTAGCTATAGTTTTTTGGTGACTTAACAAAGGGGAATCTTTGGATTGGAGTTTTGCTTTACCGGGAATTAGAGAGTAGAAAGGGTGGAAATGGGATTTACGGAGGCACAAAAAAGCGCAATAGAGTCCGGGGCAAGGGCTGTTCTTGTTGTGGCAGGACCGGGCTCGGGAAAGACCACTGTGCTTACGGAACGTCTCATTTATCTCTTGAAAAATGGGGTAGAACCAAGGTCCTGTCTGCTCCTTTCTTTTACCAGAGCATCCAGTAAGGAAATGGCAGTTCGCTTTGCAAAACGAGGACTCCCCGGAAGAAGCCCTCAGTTTTCCACCATTCATGCACTCTGTCTTTCTCTTCTTCGGGAGGGAAAGGGCGTAGAGAAGGAAGGGCTCGTCAATCTTTATGAAAAAATGGATTGGCTCTCTGCCTATTTTTTGGAAAAGGGTATTGCCAGAGAGGAAGTGGAGGAACTGCTCCTGACATATTCTAATCAGATTTCTTATTTTAAGTCCATTACGGAAGAAGAAAGGCTTCGTTTTCTTCATGCAGAGAAAAATGAGGATTTTCTTCCTCTCTTTCAGTTTTATGAAAAAATGAGAAAGTCGAGGGAGAAACTTGATTTTGAGGATCTCCTGATAGAGGTCCTCTTGGAATTACAGAAAAATACAGCTCTTTCCGAGAAATGGAAAAGTCGTTATAAGCACATCTTGGTAGATGAGTTTCAGGACCTCTCACTAATTCAATATGCCATTCTAAAATCTCTTTCCGAGAAGGGAGCCTCACTTTTTGTGGTAGGAGATGAGGATCAGAGCATTTACGGCTTTCGCGGGGCAAGCCCCGATATTCTCTTTCGATTTGCAAGAGAGTTTCCGTCCTCTGAAAGAATCTTCCTTAGCGATAATTTCCGATCGAAAGAAGAAATCGTGGAGCTTTCGAAGCGTCTCATCGGGAAGAATAAGGAGCGTTTTCAGAAGCCTTTAACGGGAAGACGAGGAAGAGGCGGAAAAGCAAAATATTTCGTAGTAGAAACGGGAGTTGAGGAGGCGGTGCTTCTTGTAGGGCATGTGGAAAAGCTTTTACAGGAGAGATGTCCGGCAGAGGAAATGGCGGTACTTTGCCGAAGTAAGATGCAGATCAGCCCGCTTCTTCCGGAGTTTATGGAACGAGGTATCCCGATTGTTGTTATGGAAGAGCTGAGCAATGTTTTTCAGCATTTTATCGGAAAGGACATCTTGGCCTATCTTAGACTTGCCAAGAATAAGGAGAGCAGAGCGGAGCTTGTGCAGATACTTTCCAAGCCCTATAGGGGGCTTCGGAGGGAGAAGATTCTCCATGAAAATGCAGGACTTGGCGACTTGAAAAAAGCTGCAAAATCAGTTCGGGAGCGTGCAGAAACGAATAAACTGGAAAAGCATTTGGATACACTTTCGAAGCTTTCTCCTAAGGAAGCCATTCTCTTTATCCGAAAGGAAATCGGGTATGAAAAGTATCTGGAGGACTTTGCCAAAAAGAAGAACAAGGACTTTACAGAGTGGTGGGAGAGCTTAGAAGAAATAACGGCAATGAGCGAAAGCTATTCGGATCTCGATGCCTTTTTCCGTTTTGTTACGGAGTTTAACCGAAGAGCGCTGGAAAGACGAAAACCGGAGGAAGAAAAGGGGCTTCGCTTTATGACCTATCACAGTGCAAAGGGTCTGGA
The DNA here is from genome assembly GCA_916439225.1 of uncultured Oribacterium sp. Taxonomy (GTDB): domain Bacteria; phylum Bacillota; class Clostridia; order Lachnospirales; family Lachnospiraceae; genus Oribacterium. The sequence goes on from CAKAHF010000002.1 coordinate 1,018,819, forward strand.
GTTTGATGAAGTCTTTCTTCCGGATTGCGTAGAGGGAATCATACCGGACGGGAGGGCGAAGAGTCCGGCAGAGCTTGAGGAAGAGCGAAGAAGCTTTTACGTGGCACTTACCAGAGCAAGAAAAGGAATTCACATCTATGTCACAAAGACGAGGTACAGTAAGAAAGTAACAGCTTCCCGCTTTATTCCGGAGCTGTTGGAGGGAAGCTGAACAGAGGGAGAAACGATGGAAAAACTGAAAATTTTGGTAGTGGATGATGAAGAGAGGATGCGGAAGCTCTTACAGGATTTTTTGAAATTGAAGGATTATGAGGTTCTTCTTGCCGCCGATGGAGAAGAGGCGATTGATATATTCTTTCAAAAGAAAGACATTGCCCTCGTTATTTTAGATGTCATGATGCCGAAGATGGACGGCTGGGAAGTTTTAAAGACGATTAGGGAACATTCCAAGGTGCCCGTGATTATGCTCACGGCACGCTCTGAGGAAAGTGATGAGCTGAAAGGCTTTGACTATGGAGCCGATGAGTACATTTCCAAACCCTTTTCCCCGAAAATTCTTGTTGCAAGAGTGGAGGCTCTCCTTCGCCGTACCGGAGTGCAGAAAGAAGAAGTTCTCGAAGTGGGCGGAATTCGCATGGATGAGACGGCACACAGCGTGACTGTGGACGGGAAGGAAATTGAGCTCAGTTTTAAAGAATATGAGCTTTTGCAGTATTTTATTGAAAATAAGGGAATAGCTCTTTCTCGAGAGAAAATTCTCAACAATGTCTGGAACTATGACTATTTTGGCGATGCGAGAACCATTGACACCCATGTAAAAAAACTTCGCGCAAAGTTGGAAGGTCGTGGGGATTATATTAAAACTGTATGGGGAATGGGCTACAAATTCGAGGTAGAGTAAAGATGAAGAAGCAGTATTTAAGGAGAAAGTTTGCCCTGCTTTTTGCGGGCGTCTTCTTTGCTTTAATCATGATTATGCTGATAGGCAATACCTTTTTTCTGGAACGTTTTTATGAGTACAGAAAAGAGAGAGTTTTACAAAGTGCCTATCAGGAAATGAATCGCTATTTGGAAGAGGGGGGAGGCTTTTCCGGCATTTTTCCGGAAGAAGACAGGGAGAGTCAGGAAGAGAACAATGCCACTCGCTATATAGGGAATCTCACGGAAACGGAGAATATTTCGGTTATTATTATAGATAACATGAGTTCTCGTTCCTACACTTCTTCAGCCAATCCCAATGCACTTTTGCAGCGTCTTTCCTCTTATATCTTGGGAAAAAGCGCGAAGGAACGGAAACTTCTCTTTAAAGGAGAGAATTACACCATTGTGAAGTCTGTGGGAAAGGGAGAAGAGGACGGATACTTGGAGTCTTGGGGCTATTTTTCGGATAACAGTACCTCTTTTATCATGTCGATGCCCCTTTCGAGCTTAAGCGGAGCCGTTTCTGTCTTTAACACCTTTTTATTGCTTCTCGGCGGAACCACCCTCGGCCTTGGCGTGATAGCTGTCTATATTGCGTGCTACGAGGTGACAAAACCGATACAGGAGTTGGCAAAGCTTTCGGAGAAGATGAGTAAGCTGGACTTCTCCGCCCGCTTTGAGGGAGATTCCACGGATGAAATTGCGACTCTCGGAAACTCCATGAATATTCTTTCGGAGAGACTGGAAGAGACGATTTGTGATTTAAAGAAGGCGAACAATGAGCTTTTAAGCGATATTGAAAATAAAACCCTGATTGACCGGAGAAGACAGGAGTTTGTCGCGAATGTTTCTCATGAATTAAAGACACCGATAGCCCTCATAATGGGCTATGCAGAGGGACTTGCGGAGGGACTTTGTGAAGACGAAGAAAGCCGTGCGTATTACAGTGCTGTCATCGTAGACGAAGCAAAACGCATGAATCACATGGTAAAAGACTTAATGAATCTTTCCGCCATTGAGCAGGGAAAGGATCTTCCCGATTTCACACTCTTGGACTTTCCGAAGCTTTTACAGGGAGTCCTTGCCAATATGGATATTTCCTAAAGCAGGAGGAGATACAGCTCGAAGTGGAGATACCCAAAGAACTTTACCTTTACGGTGATGAGTTTAAAATCGAAGAAGTGCTTATGAACTACCTGCAAAATGCGATTCACCATGTGAAAGATCCGAAACAAATCACGATTTACACGGAGAATCGAGGGAAAAATCTGGTGGAGGTCCATGTCCGGAATACGGGAAATCCCATTCCGAAAGAAGACCTTTCGAAGATTTTTGAAAAGTTCTATAAGGTGGATAAGGCGCATACCCGTGCTTACGGAGGATCCGGTCTCGGCTTAAGTATTGTAAAAGCGATTATGGACAGTCACCACCAGGAATGCGGTGTGAAAAATACCCTGACCGGTGTGGATTTCTGGTTCACCCTGGAAAAGAGAGAAAAATTATTTTAATGTAAAAAAAGCAAATCTATGATAAAATACTTTGAACGCTTTATGGATTTGGAAAGGAGCTACTATATGAATGAGTGGAATGAAATGAATAATACAGAAAACAATGGCGCTGTATCCGAGTTTATGCAGGGAACACTTTCTGCAACTGCCTATAACATTGCTATCGGTGTACATCTTTTGGTGGGACTGGTTATTACTTATGGTCTTGCCCTAAGAATGCCTTATGTTTTCCCGCAGATTTACTCTGTGCACCCGATTGTATTCTCTCTGGGCTTTTTGGCTTTGGGATTCATCGGCGGACACATTGCGGCAAGAGGGAACTATATTTTATCTCTCATCGGATACGGCTTGAATATCTTGGCCTTTGGTACTTTACTGTCATTGGTGACGGTGTTATATCCGGTGCAGTACATTGTATTGGCTGCGATTTTAACCACCGTGGTAGTACTGACCATGACAGTTGCTGCCGTGATTTTCCCCAATGCCTTTCTTTCCATGGGAAAAACGATTTTCATTGCTTTAATCGGTCTTGTTGTTGCTGAAGTTGTGAGCTTGATTCTTGGAGTTTTCTACCCGAATATTTTCGCGATTATCGGCATTTTTATCTTCTCTCTCTATGTCGGCTATGATTGGGCAAGAGGACAGAAGTATCCGAGTACGGCAAGCTATGCCTGCTTTACGGCATTACAGCTTTACATGGATATCATCAACATTTTCATCAGAATCTTAAGAATATTGGGAAGCAGAAGAAGATAAAAGATAGAGAGCCGGCTTGAAATATTGCGAAGCGTATTTGCTTTTTCTCGATAAAACATTCGCAAAAGTACCATGAAGGCTTATTACACTTGATTCTGAAGAAGAGGATGCGGAAAAGCAAGGTTTTCCCATCCTCTTTTGTGAGGAAAAGGGATGGAAGACTTAAAGGCGGAAATACGATTAAGAAATGAAATACGAGAAATCATGCAGGAAATGCTTCTGAAGAAGAATCTGTCTTCGGACGAGGAATTTCAGCATTGGTGGATTGACGAAGGAAACGAAAGAAGATATTTTGCACTGCAGGGACGCTTGGAAGAATTGGAGGAAGAGGAGAGAAGAAAAAGACTTCTTTCTTCCTACTATATGAATGCAATAGAAGATTTGGAATGGTCTTCTGAAGAGGAAGAAAAAAATGATATGTAAGCATTGTGGGAAAGAGATTCAAGACAATGAAAAAAGATGTCCCTACTGTAATACACCGGTAATCCGCATAAAAGTCAAGAGAATTTGCGCATACTGTAAAATGGAAATCAAAAAAGGGGATAAGGCTTGTCCGGGTTGTGGAAGAAGGGTGCCGGAAAAGATTCAGGAGATCTTGGAGAAAGATAGTGAGGAAAGTGAAATAGGACAGTTTTTATATCCGGAAACAGAGGATACAGAACAGAATGGATGGGGGACTTTGGATTTTAAACTTTTGATGCTCAGTATTTTCCCCCCGCTTTTGGTTATCTTTTTTCAGATTCTATTTGCAAAGACAGGATTTTTACCGGAATATATGAGTTCCGTGATGGTTTATTTTATTAGCGCCATGTTAATCAGCTATTTTTTGGATCCGCTTTTATCGGAAGCATGGATGGAAGAAAAAGGGACTAAGCTATCCGATCCGATGCGTTGCCTGTTTTATCTTTGCCCGCCATATACCTTGTATTTTCTTTTAAAGGGAAGAAATAAAACAGACCATCCGTTGTTGTTTTTCTGTGTTTTACATCTGTCTTTAGTGGGGATATGCTTTTTTCTATAAAGAGAGTGATATGGTAAATTGGAAAGAAATCGAATTCCCGGAGGCAATTGCTCTGGATAAAATTATTTATAGCGGACAGTGCTTTCGTCCGCTGCAAATAGACGGAATCTATCGTTTTATTACGAAAGATTCAGTACTGTATCTTAAGCAAGTTTCTGCAAGGAAGCTTGCTTTTTATATCAACGATGCTTTGGGCAAAGAAGATTCTTTGGGCAAAGAAGATTCTGTATCGGATAAGCATTATGATTTTTCTTTGGACTTTTCTTCGAATACGCAGCAAACAAGAAGCTTGGAAGGTGCGGAAGATACGTGGAAGAAGATTTGGCTCCCCTATTTCGATGGCAAAAGGAAGTACAAAAAAATAGAAAAAAACAGTCAAGGAGACCTGCATTTACAAAAGTGCATCGACTTTGGGAAAGGCTTAAGAATCTTAAGACAGGATCCCTTTGAAACGCTGATTACCTTTATCTTATCGCAAAGAAAGTCCATCCCCGCTATCCGTTCTTCCGTAGAAAAGCTTTGTGAACAGTTTGGAGAAAAATGTTATAGTAAAGTAGAAGAGAAAGAGATAAATTTATTTCCAAGTGCAAAATCACTCTACCATGCCGATTTATCGCACTGCTCTTTAGGTTATAGAGCTCCCTTTGTACAGGATGCGGTAGAAAGAGTGGTGGAAGAGAGATTGAATTTGGAAGCTTTGGAAAAACTTCCTACTGATGCTCTTCTGGATGCCCTTATGGAGGTGCATGGCGTGGGGATTAAGGTGGCGTCCTGCGTTGCTCTTTTCGCCTACTCCCGAATGGACATCATCCCGGAGGATGTTTGGATGAAGCGCATTTGGGAAATGAATTATCAGGGGAGAATCCGTATAAGGAGGATGCCGACGGAGGCATCCTCCAGCAGTATCTTTTTCACTATGCCATACATCACAAGGAGGAATACTAGTGTCTTACTCATACTTTGCACTTTTATCCAGAATGAAATATATCAACCGCTGGGCTCTGATGCGAAATGCCAGGGAGGAAAATCTCTCCGAGCATTGCCTGGAGGTTTCGATTTTAACCCATGCGCTTTGTGTAATCGGCAATCAAAAATGGAATAAAAACTTATCGGTAGAAAAGGCGGTGCTTAGAGCACTTTATCATGATGCGGCAGAGATTCTTACCGGAGATATGCCGACTCCCGTTAAGTACCGAAAGGAAGAGTTGAAAACTGCCTATAAGAAGGTGGAAAAAGAGGCGGAGGAACGCCTGCTTTCCACTTTGCCCTCCTATCTTAAAGAGGAGTTCGGAAAGGTATTTTTTCCGGAAAACTATGAAACTTTAAGCTATGAAAATAAATTGATTAAGGCGGCGGATAAACTCTCTGCTTTAATTAAGTGCGAGGAAGAGCTTCGTAGCGGAAACCAGGAATTCTCCACAGCGGCTCTATCCATTAGGAAGAAGGTGGAGGAGATGGCGGAAGAACTTCCGGAATTAAAATGCTTTTTGGAGGATTTTCTTCCGGAGTATGGAAAGACCTTGGACGAACTGACAGAGGGATAGAAAGAAACGAATCTCCGGACATGGAATTAAAAATAAACGGAATAGAGATATAGGTAGAGAAAGGGGATTCAGGCGAAGCTAAGTCGGAGGGAGGAAATGTTTTTATTTGAAGAAATCGAGAGAAGGGGAGAAAGAGGCTTTTTGCTTACAGCTTACTCCGGACATACCCGGACTTTATCCGTTCCGGAATACTGGGAAAATGAAGCAGGAGAGAGGCTCCCTGTGCTGGAAGTAGCGGCCCATGCTTTTGACGGGAGAGAGGACTTGGAAAAAGTGGAGCTTCCGAAAACACTTCGCGTCTTAAGGGCATTTTCTTTCTTTAATTGTAAAGCTCTTAAAGAATTTCTTCTTTGGGACAGCATTGAGGATTACTATGACGGTACACTTCGGCAATGTCTTGCCCTTTCGCATATCACCGTTCATTTTGCAGAGGAAGAAAACTATCAGATTGTCCGGGATATTCTGGGGGATAGTGACAGGAGACTGCAGTTTCATTTGTATTTACCGAATAAAAAAGAACTTTCGCTTCTCTTTCCGGGCTACGTGGATAAGGTGCGGGAAGACACCATGGCAAGGCAGATTCATGACACGATTGACGGCTGTGGCTACAGCTATCGGCAGACGGTCGGAAGAAGACAGATTGACCTAAGGCTTTATGACAAGCTCTTTTTACGAGCGATTCACGATACGAAAGGAGCAGCGGTTTATATTGCTCTTGGACGCCTGCGCTACCCTGCTGAACTCCTTGATAAAGCGAGGGAGGACTATCTTGCTTTTCTTAGCGAGGAGGATAGCTTTTCCTTAAGTCTTCTCATTTCTGATGAAGAATGGGAATGGATAGAGTTTTATATGGATTTACAGATTTTTTCGGAAGAAGCGGTAAAAACAGCATTGAAGCTTTTGGCAAAATACCGGAATGCGGAGCTTGCGGCAAGGTTTTTGGATTATCAGGACAGGCATTTTGAAAAGGAAAGAAAAAAGTCCGGCTTTGACTTAGATGAACTGTAGTGCATAAAAAACTGAAGTGCATAAAAAACTGAAGTGCATAGACAAACTGTAAAGTATAGAAAAAAAGTTCTAAAAAAATGTTTTTCGGGAATTAGGGTAATTGGTTCTTGTCAAAGTACGAATTGGAGAAGAATGGGAGAAAGAAGAAAAACGGCGCAGGGCGCATTAAACAGTCTTGGGCTTCGGATTTTAAATCAGGCGAAAATAGAACTAAGTTTATCCATGCGCTATCTTAGTCGTGCTTTGGATAAGCTTTCTTTTCAGATGGATTTTAATACGATGAGAATCGGAACGGAGGGAGAGAAAATTCATTTTCACCCTGAGTTTATTTTTCAGCTTTATGTAGAAAGTCCGCAAAAGCTCTATCGCCTCTATATGCATAGTCTTCTTCATTGTCTTTTTCGACATATGTTTAAAACAGAGGAAAAGGACCCGGAATTATGGAATCTGGCGGCGGATATTCACGTAGAGTATGTTTTAGATTCTATGGATATTCCCTTGCTTTATAGGCCTGCCTTTCCTTTCCGGGAAAATTATTTTCAGAAGCTGGAAAAAGAAGTCAAAAGCCTTTCTGCAGAGAGAATTTATGCTCATCTTTTGAAGCAGGATTTAAGCTATGAAGAAAAAGAGCGTTTGGAGTCGGAATTTGTAAAGGATGACCACCGCTTTTGGGAGAAACTTGGAGAGGAAGAAAGAGAAATAGACGGAGAAGACGGAGAAGAAGCGGATTGTGCGGATGGCGCCGAGGGAACTGAGGGCATTGAATCTACTGAAGAAAACAAATCCTCAGAAGACAGAGAGGCTACCAAAGACGCAGAAGCTAAGGAAGATACAGAAGCTAAGGAAGATACAGAAGCTAAGGAAGATACAGAAGCTAAGGAAGATACAAGAGGAAGAGATGCGGCAGAAGACGGAGAATCTGACAAAGTAAAAGGTAAAGACGGTCAGCATGAAAAGCATAAAGAAGGAGACGGTCAGTCTGATAGAGTAAAGGATGGAGAAGAGCGTGAAAAGGAGAATAGAGGAGAGCAAGGCGTAGGAGCATCCAAGGAGGGAGAAGAGAAAAAGCAGTCCACTAAGGGAAAGGCAAGTCCCGATGAAGACAAAGAACCGCGTGAGGAAAAAAGAAGAGCCTTAGATAAGGACTGGGAGGATATCGGAAAGCGCACGGAAGAGGAAATGAAGGACAAGAAAGCAGAGGAGAAGAGTGAAAAACTTTCCTGGTTTCTACATTTAGAGCATAAGAGCTATACTCCTTTTCAGGAATTTCTTCGGAAATTCTCCGTAGACCGGGAAGAGTTGAAGACCGACCCGGAGTCCTTTGACTATGGCTATTATTACTTCGGGCTTTCCCAGTATGGCAATATGCCGCTGATTGAAGAAAATGAGTATCGGGAGAAGAGAAAGATACCGGAGCTCGTTATTGCGATAGATACTTCCTATTCCACTAAGGGAGAAATGGTAAAGCATTTCTTAGAGGAGGCACTGGCAATTTTAACGGAAAAAGAGGCATTCTTCCGTAAATGCAGGGTGCACCTTATCGAGTGTGATGACAGAATTCGAAAGGATATCCTTATAGAAGATGCAGAGGAAATGGAGCTCTACCGAGAAAGATTTGAGGTGAGTGGTGGCTACGGAACGGATTTTCGCCCCGTTTTTCGCTATATTGAAGACTTACAAAAAAAGGGTGAGCTAAAGGAGTTAAAAGCTCTACTTTACTTTACGGATGGGCGAGGAAGATATCCGAAAAATGCGCCGGCTTATACAGCAGCTTTTATTTTCCCGAAAGGGGAAGACATCGATGATGAAAATGCCCCGTTCTGGGCGTTGAAGCTATATATTTAAAGTGCTTAAACGCGGTATAATTAAAGTAATCAAATGCTTGGAATAGAAAATAAGCTAGAAAATAAGCTAGAAAATAAGCTATAGAAAATAAGTTATAGAAAATAGCATATAAAACACTGCTTTTAGAAAAAAGCTGTTTATGGAGTAGAAGAAAATGAACATACAAGAAGCAAAGGAAGAAATAAAAAGAACAGTGGAAGCGTATCACAAGAGAGATGCGGACGGAAGCTATAAGATTCCGGTCGAGAAGCAAAGACCGCTCTTTCTTATGGGACCTCCCGGAATCGGAAAGACGGCAATTGTGGAGCAGGTGGCAGAGGAACTCGGTATCAACCTGATTTCCTATACCATTACTCACCATACCAGGCAGTCTGCGATCGGTCTCCCTTTTATTTCCAAAAAATTCTTTGGAGAAAAGGAGTATTCGGTTACGGAGTATACCATGTCGGAGATTGTGGCATCCGTCTATGAGCAGATTGAGCGGACCGGCATTGAAGAGGGGATTTTATTCCTTGATGAAATCAATGCTGTCTCCGAAACACTTTCCCCGACCATGCTGCAATTCTTGCAGTACAAAACTTTCGGTATGCACCGTGTGCCGGAGGGCTTTATCATTGTGACAGCAGGAAATCCTTCCGAGTTTAACAAGTCTGTGCGCGACTTCGATATTGCGACCTTGGACAGACTGAGGAAAATAGACATTGAAGAGGATTTTCAGAGCTTTAAAAGCTATGCCTACCAGGCGGGGGTGCATAGCGCCATTACCTCCTATCTGGAAATAAAGAAAGACCGCTTTTACTTTGTAAAGCAGGATATGGAAGGGAAGCGCTATGTGACGGCGCGTTCTTGGGAGGACCTTTCCAAGATGATTCAGGTGTATGAGGAACTGCATTATCCCTTGGAAAGGGAGCTTTGTCAGGAATATCTTGCGGATCCGGAGGTAGCGGAGGACTTTACGCTCTATTACAGTCTTTATCAGAAATATAGAGAAATATATCATGTGCCGGATATCTTGGAGGGAGCAGAAATTAAGGAAACGAGACTTTTCCTGGAAGCACCCTTTGATGAAAGCTGAGCTTACTTTCTCTTCTTACCGATGCTCTTCAAAATGCCTTTACAAACTATGTGAAAGAGAAAGAATTGCTTTCTCGTGTCTTCCGTTTTTTAAAAAATACCAAGGAAAATTTGGTGAATATCTCTGTTGACAAGGCGTTGGAAGAGGAGATAAAGAGACAGCGGAAGAGGATGGCAACCTTAAAGGAAGCGAGAATGTTATCCAAGAAAGAGGAGAGCCTTCGTTTAGGGGTGATTCAAATTTTAGGAGACTTTTACTCTGCCTTAAAAGAGGAAAATTCTATTTTCGAAGAGGAGAAGAATAGCACTGCGAACGAACGGAATTTTTCCTTTATCAAAGACTGCTTTAAGAAAAAAGAAGAAGAGCGGCAGCAGGAGGTGGAGAAGACCGGCGCAATGCTCAGTAATGCTTTAAATTTCCTCGGAAACACCTTTGGAGAAGGGCAGGAACTCCTTTTGTTCCTGTCAGAGCTTACGAAGAGTCGCTATGCGCTTAGTTTTCTTTCCGATGTGGGAAATGAAACCTATTCCCGCTATAACCGGTATCTTCTCTTAAAGGATAAGCAGAAAGCCTTGCAGGAAGAAGCGGAGGAGGCTCTGAAGAGATAGATTTTTTAGCCATTTACTATCGTTCTAATCTTCCTTCTTTCAAGGAGGATTAGAACGTATTGTCGTGCGCCTAGCGGCGCACGTTTCTAACGGGTTAAAGTCCCGAATCCGCCCGGTAGTGGGAAGGATATAGCCGAAGGCAAGGGTGTCGAGGGCGACCTCGAATCTGAAGGAAGCTGGATATGAGGAAGATACCAACTCATGGGCAAATCTCTGGTCTGACGAACAGAAATCTCATATGAGGTTATGCATGAGGATAAAACTGCGACACAAGCCAAAGTCCAATAACTACACGGAATCATGCATGATAGATGAGGCAGATATATGGAGAGGAAGAAACGTGTGGTACCTAGGGAGGTCTGTGTGATATGCCTCGAAAGAGGTAACCATTGTCCAAGCAATGCTGAACACACAGAAGTCAGCAGAGGTCATAGTAGTCGAGAGACAAAGGACCGAATCAGTAGGAGTCTCAAGTATGACTGAGAAAGGAGGAATGACTGGTTATGGCAGAAAACATTGAAAACAATGGCTGTTCGCAAAGAGATAGTGCGGAACATGAAGGGTATGTGAAAGCGCGTAGGTCATTCAATCTGATATGGAAAGAAAGAGACAGTGCACAGCCGAAGCTCTTAGAAGCGATACTGCATAAAGATAACTTTAACAGAGCGTATAAGAGAGTGAAGGCAAACAAGGGAGCACCTGGAATTGATGGAATGACCATCGAAGAGGCACTTCCTTATCTTAAGGAACATCAACAGGAGTTAACTAACCGTATCCATCGTGGAAAGTATACTCCGTCTCCAGTAAGACGAGTTGAGATTCCTAAACCAGATGGTGGTGTGCGAAAGCTTGGCATACCAACAGTGATAGACCGTACACTTCAACAGGCGATAACACAACAGTTAGTTCCAATCTATGAGCCACTTTTTACAGACGGCAGTTGCGGTTACCGTCCAAACAGAGACGCAAAAGGAGCAATACTTAAGGTTAAGGAGTACGCTGAACTGGGCTACACATATGCGGTAGTTCTAGACTTATCGAAATATTTCGATACAATCAACCACGAGATTCTTATCAACCTTCTGAGGAAAAATGTAAAAGATGAACGTGTGGTGCAACTTATCAAGAGGTATCTGAAAAGTGGCGTAATGGAAAATGGAGTGGTTATTGAAACAGAGGAAGGGTCGCCACAAGGAGGGAATCTATCCCCTTTGCTTGCGAATATCTACCTCAATGAGTTCGACTGGGAGTTTTTGAAAAGAGGTGTCCCATGCATAAGGTATGCAGATGACATAGTGCTTCTTGCGAAAAGCAGGAAGGCATCAGAGAGACTCTTAGAGAGCAGTACGAGGTATCTTGAGGAGAAACTGAAACTCACAGTGAATCGAGAGAAAAGCCGTACTGTCAGTGTATTTGCAATCCGAAATTTTAAATTCCTTGGCTTTGCACTGGGAAGGAACAGAAGTGGCATATATGTCCGAGTTCATGCAAAGTCTTGGGAGAAGTTTAAGTCGAAACTGAAAGAGCTTTCTTCCCGTAAGCGCTGTCAGTCAATCAAGCCGAGCCTAGAAAGAATCAAGGTATACGCAAGAGGGTGGCTTAACTACTATGGAATAGCAAGTATGAAGAGAAACATGAATGAGGTCAACGGATGGCTCTATCACAGAATACGTATGTGTATATGGAAACAATGGAAATGTGTGCGAACCAGGTACCGAAACCTGAGGGTCATGGGAGTTCCTCAAGACCTAGGGTGGAAAACGGCAAACAGCAGACGAGGCTATTGGTTTACAACACATACAGTTGTCATGAACATGGCAATGACAAAAGAAAGACTGATAAACAGTGGCTTTTACGATTTAGCCTCAGCCTATCAGTCTGTGCACGTCAACTATTGAAAGCGCTGTATACGAGAACCGTACGTACAGTGCTGTGAGAGGACGGCGGTTAGTCACCGCCTCCTACTCGATCGGTACTTTTGTTTCTTGAATAAAAGGGTTGAAGAATAAAAAAGTATAATTTTTACAAAAAAAATCGTCGCTTCGAAAAATCCGAAACGACGATTTTTGATTCATAACGAGTATTGTACGCAAAGCGTGCGATATCTCGTTTTATTTTTTACTCTCCTTGTTTCTCTTCTTTTGAATGAGTACAAAAGATAAAGCGGTAAGAGAGAGGAGGAAGAAGCTGAGATACAGATATACAGCACTGCTATCGGCTGTTTTGGTCCATCCTCTTCCCTGGTCAAGTGCCTTTCTATCCACACCAAGTACCTGAGGGGCAAGCTTTGTTTCGCCGGAGGAAGAAGTTCTATCCGCCCCTAAAACTTCACCGGGAGTTTCTACAGTGGGGGGAGTTGTTCCGCCTGCAGGAGGTCTTTCCACCACTCTTGGAGGAGTACTTCCGCCACCGCCGGGATTTCCGGGAGTATTACCGCCCCCACTCGGGGTAGAGGATTGCCTCCGTTATCATTTGGTTTAGGAGGAGTATTCTCATTGGTACCGGGAGTGGGAGGATTGTCATTTCCCTTTGGCGGCTCCGGGGTATTTTCTTCTTCAGGAGGGGTGTTACGGGTGTTTGTTATGATGAAGCCTCGCTTGGAATTCAAACGATTCTCTATCGTACTGGTATAGCCTTCTACTTGTACTTCTTTCACTTGATACTCTATTTTTTCCCCGTTCTTTTCTCTCAGTACAAAGAAATTGTGCTGCCAATCGTTTACGGCACTTAAAGTAGCTGAGTCAAGGTATGAACCATTTCCCCAAAGCTCAACAACAATCTCTTTCGGATGCTTTCCTTTCCCTTCCCAAATCTTGGTCACCGGGATAACGAAGCTGTCGTCTTTATCATAGTAGTTGGTAATAGTGAATTTTGTGTCTTGCGTACCGGATATAGCAGCTTTATATCCCTTTACCGGCTCTTCCTTAACACTATAAACAATGTCCTCTCCGTTTTCGTCCTTTCTTGGCATTTCTTCAAAGGTATGCTGCCAATCGTTATCATCGGAAAGGATTGCGGAAAGCTCCTCTTTCTTTTCATTGTTCACCAGAAGATAAACCTTAACCCTACTGGTGTCTGAAGTGAAATTATCCATCAGGACATCAAGAGCATTTGCAGCAATATTTTCACGATCATCGGATAAAACATCATGAGAATCGAAATCTTGAGTGTCTCTTAAAAGACTGTCATGCAAGGAATCATCGACTAAAGGAAGTTTTCCGCTTAAATAATCATCCAGTAGAGAAGCGGGAGAGGGAGTACCGGGTTTTACGGTTAGAGCCCACTTCTTTTCTACGATAATATCTCGAGTATTCGGATTTATTTTTTTGTTTGTAAGATCTAAGGGATATACCGCTTTATTGTCTGTCTCCGTTATAGTTACATTGTGTACCGTCTTATCTAACTTATAACCGAATGGGGGATCTACTTCGACAATCTCATACTCACCGTCTGTCAGCCTGTCGATAATCACTTCTCCGTTATACTCGGTGGTAACCATCATACTGTAATTGGAGTATTTCTTTGTGAGCATGAATTCCGCACCGTGTAAAGCTTCTCCGCTCGTTTCATCCGTCTTTTTAATCTTGATACTATGCTTTTTCCCTTGGAATGCATTCAAATTTTGCTTTACAGTGTAAGTGCTATTAATTTCTTTGGTATCGATTCCTACGAGTTTAGCAAGGTTGTTGTAGGAGGAACCGTTCTCCGGGAACTCGTGGAGCTCTACAAAGTAGCGTAATTCAAAGCCTTCATTCGGAGCAATATGATCCAAATTGCATGTAAAACCGACAGGGTTATCTTTTCCGTCATGCACAAAATCCGGATAGATGGTTTCTTCTTCAGCAGGCTTCAAGCCTTCGGCATCGGATCTTAAGGAATAGACGGATCCGGGATTGGCATCATCTCTTGCAGGTTCAAAATATTTTTTTCCATTTTGAGCCACTTTCCATTCACCGCTTCTCCATACGCCTCTTCGTAGAACGGGCTGGTATAAGGAGCCATCATCAATGGAATATCCCGCATAAAAGCTGTACGGCATAAAATAGCCGAAGTTGCTTGCTCCTAAACGGTCCACAAACTGAACGGAATCATAACCGTTCTCATTATGTGTTCCTTCGAAGCTTTTTGCATCGAAACGAACACGATATTCCATAATATAATGAAAGTTTCCGTCATAATCTTGGATTTCCTGCACTTCTCCGCGAACGGATTTGGAAAAACCTTGTGCAGAGGGATAAGCATAAGTGGTATCTTCTTCTTGCCTATCATCAGAGAGAAGGGAGATACCCGAATTGGTATCGGAAAGTAGCTCCGCATCAGTGACGTTGACTCCATTTTCTGTAAACTCGGAAAATTCATCGGAAGCCACTCTACTATCCGAAGTCTCCCTTTCGGATAACTCTTCAGAGCTGCTCAAGTTTTCCCTTGCACGTTCTTCTGTTTCTACTGTTTCTGCATTTTCTGCACTGCTTTCTTCGATAAACAAGGGCATTTCCACTTCCCCTGCCGCCTTTGCAAAGGAGTAGCCCTGCCAAACCATAAGTACAGAAAAAAGAAAGGCTATAATTCTTCTTTTTGTTTTCAAACCTGTATCCCTCCATTATAACATAATTAAAAATAAAAAAATTAAAGTACTGGCTGAATAGATTTACCATAGATTCCCTTTTTGAACAAGATGACAATGAAAATTTTATAATTGCAATAAAAAATGAAATTATTGAGTGGTGTGAAAATATATAATATATAGCTGTACAAATATATCGTTTGTGCTATACTGCTTTTTAAGCAGAAAGAGGTGATTAAATGGCGATAACGGAAGCACAGGCGAGAGCTACAGCAAAGTACAAGGCAAGAATTACAAGCGTGTACCGTTTGACTTAAGAAAAGAAGAGTATGACGCGTTGAAGGAGCAAGCGGAAAGTATGCCTATGAATACCTTCATTAAGAGAGCCTTAAACTCCTACACGGGGCAAGAGATATTTAAGGTGTAGGGGGCAAGCATGGAAGACAAAAAAGATGAAATCCACTTTGAGTGGGATGATAGAAAAAATGAAATCAACATCAAAAAGCATGGGGTTAGCTTTTTAGAAGCGGAAGAAGCATTTTTTGATGATTGCGCCGTCAGGTTTGATGACCCTGAGCACTCCATAGGAGAAGAAAGATTTTTGCTTATAGGAGCGACTGCAAGAGGTTTATTAATGGTTTGCCATTGTTATAGAGAAGAGGGCGATGTTATTAGGTTGATATCCGCAAGGAAGGCGACAAAGAACGAGCGACTAATTTATATAAAGGAGAATGAATAATGAGAGAAGAATATAACATCGAAGAATTGAACCCGAAAAAGAATCCGTATGCTAAAAAGTTAAAAGAGCAATCGACTATACAGGTAAGCCCTATAGTGATGAATTATTTCCAAAAACAAGCAGAAAGGCTTGATGTTTCATCGCAAACATTAATTAATATGTGCTTACTTGATATAGTGAACAACAATAAAAAAATCGAGTGGAATTAATTAAACTGAATATTTTACTAAATGAGAGATATCATCCCTTTTCGTTTGAAAAGTGAAAAAGGCACGAGGAGAAGGATTCGACTATGTCGGTGAAGATGGATACTATGACGCACTACGGCCAGCCCTTCCATTTCGTGACAAGAATTACATCGAGATAGCCGAATAAGCCTAGAAACATAGGTGTTTATGAGCCCAATTCCGTGACAACTTTCGTGACAACTTTGTACGGTTTTTTGGAAAAAGCCATAGGTTTATAGAAATACTTTTAAGTAAAATACAAGGGAAAAAGTATCAAAAAAGCACGATTTTAAGCCATTTCCTAGGGGTTAAGGTTTAAAAACGTGCTTTAAGTTTTTGCATAAAAAAATCGAGGTGACAAGATTCGAACTTGCGACCCCCTGGTCCCAAACCAGGTGCTCTACCAAACTGAGCCACACCTCGGAAGTTTCTCGATATTTGGCGAAAAACTTACTGATTAACTATACAGAGAAGACCCTTCCTTGTCAAGAAAAAATTGATTGACTTTTGGCCTCAACTAGCCTATAGTGTTCTAGCGAGCAAAAAGCTCGTCTTTCTTTATGTATACCTATAAGCAGGGTGGTCACATAAAGAAGAATAAAAATTATAGGAAAGGAGACCAAAATGCCAACATTTAACCAGCTCGTTAGAAAGGGCAGAGAAACTTCCAAGAAGAAGTCCACAGCCCCTGCTCTTCAGAAAGGATTCAACTCCTTAAAGAAGAGAGCAACTACGAACAGCGCTCCACAGAAGCGAGGTGTATGTACAGCAGTGAAGACTGCTACACCGAAGAAGCCGAACTCAGCTCTTCGTAAGATCGCCAGAGTTCGTCTTTCCAACGGAATCGAAGTTACATCTTACATTCCCGGAGAAGGACACAATCTTCAGGAGCACTCTGTTGTTATGATCCGTGGCGGCCGTGTTAAGGATTTACCCGGTACAAGATACCATATTATCCGTGGAACACTGGATACCGCAGGCGTAGCAAACCGTATGCAGGCTCGTTCCAAGTACGGTGCAAAGAGACCTAAGGCAAAGAAAGCCTAAGTCGTAGTTGAAGCGGCGCGTCGCAGTTGCGACAGCGTAAAACATGGTTTAGACATGGTTATGACGGAAGCATTTGGTCACAATTTCTTTTCAATAAAGTAGATGTGTCCAATTCCGCATGAACTCAAACGGATTAAGCCGAAAGAGAGTACCGTTGATCTAAATGAAATATTTAAGGAGGGAAGTAACGTGCCACGTAAAGGACATACTCTACACAGAGATGTGCTCGCAGACCCGATTTACAATTCCAAGCTTGTTACTAAGCTTGTCAATTCCATCATGTTAGACGGAAAAAAGGGTGTAGCACAGAAAATCGTTTATGGTGCATTTGAGCGAGTAACTGCTAAGGCGGAGAAAGATGCACTGGAAGTATTTGATGAGGCAATGAACAACATCATGCCGGTACTGGAAGTAAAGGCAAAGAGAGTTGGTGGTGCAACTTATCAGGTACCTATGGAAGTAAAGCCGGAAAGACGCCAGACCTTGGCTCTTCGTTGGCTGACAGAGTTCTCCAGAAAGCGTTCTGAGAAGACACAGGCTGAGAGACTTGCAAATGAAATTATGGATGCGGCAAACAATACAGGTGCCGCAGTAAAGCGTAAAGAGGAGATGCATAGAATGGCTGAGGCTAATAAGGCATTTGCTCATTACAGATTCTAATAGGAGGAAAGACATTGGCTGAAAGACAGTATTCCCTTGAGCATACAAGAAATATTGGTATTATGGCGCATATCGACGCAGGTAAAACAACACTTTCCGAGCGTATCCTCTTTTACACCGGTGTAAATCACAAAATCGGAGAAACCCACGAAGGTAGTGCTACCATGGACTGGATGGCACAGGAGCAGGAGAGAGGTATCACTATTACTTCCGCCGCTACAACCTGTCACTGGATTCCGGAGAAAGAACACAAGAAGGTTGCCGGTGCACCTGAGTACAGAATCAACCTGATTGATACTCCGGGACACGTAGACTTTACCGTTGAGGTTGAGCGTTCTCTTCGTGTATTGGACGGAGCTGTAGGTGTATTTGATGCGAAGAGTGGTGTTGAGCCGCAGTCTGAGAATGTATGGCGTCAGGCAGATACCTATCATGTACCTCGTATCGCTTTATCAACAAAATGGACGTAGTGGGAGCGGATTTCTTCCACTCCGTACAGACCATCGTTGATCGTTTAGGAAAAAATTGTATTATTACCCAGGTTCCGATGGGTAGAGAAGATACCTTTGTGGGAGTAATCGATCTCTTTGAGATGAGGGCTTATTTCTACAAGGATGATAAGGGTGAGGTAATTGAGATTACCGATGTGCCCGATGAGTTTAAGGATCTTGCTGAAGAGTACAGAGAGAAGCTTGTAGAGTCTATCTCCGAGCTTGACGATGATCTTATGGAGAAGTATCTGGAGGGGAGAGGTTCCGACAGAAGAAGAGCTGAAGAAGGCACTTCGTAAGGGAACCATCGAAGGTTCTGCAATTCCTTGCCTTTGCGGAACTGCATATCGTAACAAAGGTGTGCAAAAGCTCCTTGATGCGGTTATTGAGTTCTTACCGGCTCCGACAGATATCCCTGATATTCAGGGTACCGATATGGATGGAGAGCCGGATAGCAGACCCTCTTCCGATTCTGCACCATTCTCCGCATTGGCATTTAAGATCATGACTGACCCCTTCGTAGGAAAGTTAGCTTATTTCCGTGTGTACTCCGGTGTTTTGAAGACCGGGTCATATGTACTGAACTCTACCAAGAATAAGAAGGAAAGAGTTGGTCGTCTTCTCCAGATGCATGCAAACAAGCGTCAGGAGTTGGATGAGGTTTTCTCCGGTGATATCGCGGCAGCGGTAGGATTTAAGACTACTTCTACCGGTGACACAATCTGTGACGAACAGCACCCGATTATTCTGGAATCCATGGAGTTCCCGGAGCCCGTTATCTCCGTTGCTATCGAGCCGAAGACCAAGGTTTCTCAGGGGAAGATGAGTGATGCTTTAGCAAAGCTTGCTGAAGAAGATCCAACCTTCCGTGTAAAAACAAATGAGGAAACCGGACAGACTATCATTTCCGGAATGGGTGAGTTGCATCTGGAAATCATTGTTGACCGTCTTCTCCGTGAGTTTAAGGTAGAGGCAAACGTTGGTGCTCCCGAGGTTGCTTACAAAGAGACCTTTACGAAGCCCGTTGAAGTGGAAGGAAAGTACATTCACCAGTCCGGTGGTTCCGGTATGTACGGACACTGTAAGGTTAAGTTCGAGCCGATGGATCCGAACGGAGAAGAGACCTTCAAGTTCCAGTCCACTGTTGTGGGTGGATCTATTCCGAAGGAGTATATCCCTGCTATTGAAAAGGGTATCCGTGATGCAGCAAACTCCGGCGTTCTTGCAGGCTATCCTGTACTCGGCGTAAACGCAAATGTTTACGACGGATCTTATCACGAGGTTGACTCTAACGAGCGTGCCTTCGAGTTCGCAGGTTCCATTGCATTCAAGAATGCTATGCAGAAGGCTGATCCGATTCTTCTTGAGCCGATCATGAAGGTCGAGATTACCACTCCGGAAGAGTATATGGGAAATGTTATCGGTGATGTTAACTCCCGTAGAGGTAAGATTGAGAGCATGGATGACATCCCATCCGGTAAGCAGATCAATGCTTATGTACCTCTTGCAGAGATGTTCGGATATGCAACAGACCTTCGTTCCAAGACACAGGGTAGAGCAAACTACTCCATGTTCTTTGAGAGATACGAGAAGTGCCCGAAGAATATTCAGGAGAAGGTATTATCTGAGGCAAAGAAGTAATTTTACCGAACTTTTAGGAAGAGAAATTCGCGAAATGCGTTCTCTTCCATTAGGAAATAAAGTTCATTAAAAGGCTTTTAATTTGGAGAAAAGATGCAAATCATGACTCTACAAAAGGCTTGCTTAATGAATAAACTGATGATAAAATCATGAATACTGGGTTCGTTTTTCAGGGACTTGGGATGTACTGCAATTCGCATGCTATGCATGCGTTGGTGCTTGGCATGATTTTTGTTGTATTACATTTATTAGGAGGGTATTGAAATGGCAAAGGCGCATTTTGAGCGAACCAAACCACACGCTAACATCGGAACTATCGGACACGTTGACCACGGTAAGACTACTCTTACAGCCGCTATCACAAAGGTTTTAGCTGACCGTGTTGCTGGTAACCACGCAACAGATTTTGCTAACATCGATAAGGCTCCGGAAGAGAGAGAAAGAGGAATTACCATCAACACCTCTCACGTTGAGTATGAGACTGAGAAGAGACACTATGCTCACGTTGACTGCCCGGGCCACGCTGACTATGTTAAGAACATGATCACCGGTGCTGCACAGATGGATGGAGCTATCCTTGTAGTTGCTGCTACTGACGGTGTTATGGCACAGACAAGAGAGCACATCCTTCTTGCTCGTCAGGTAGGTGTTCCTGCTATCGTTGTATTCCTGAACAAGTGTGACATGGTTGATGATCCTGAGCTTCTTGAGCTTGTTGAGATGGAAGTTAGAGAGCTTCTTTCCGAGTATGAGTTCCCTGGAGATGACATCCCTGTAATCAAGGGTTCCGCTTTAAAGGCTCTTGAGGATCCGAAGTCCGAGTGGGGCGATAAGATTATGGAGCTTATGGATGCAGTAGATAACTACATTCCTGAGCCTGCTCGTGAGACAGATAAGCCGTTCCTTATGCCTGTTGAGGATATCTTCACCATCACAGGACGTGGAACTGTTGCTACAGGTAGAGTAGAGCGTGGTGTTCTTCATGTATCCGACGAAGTTGAAATCGTTGGTATCAATGAAGAGACACAGAAGTCTGTTATTACCGGAATCGAGATGTTCCGTAAGCAGCTTGATGAGGCTATGGCAGGTGATAACGTTGGTCTTCTTCTTCGTGGTATCAACCGTGATCAGATTGAAAGAGGACAGGTTATCTGTAAGCCGGGTTCTGTAAAGTGCCATAAGAAGTTTACCGCTCAGGTTTACGTTTTAACTAAGGATGAAGGTGGACGTCATACTCCTTTCTTCACAAACTATCGTCCGCAGTTCTATTTCAGAACAACTGACGTTACCGGTATCTGCATGCTTCCGAATGGTGTAGAGATGGTTATGCCCGGCGATAACACAGAGATGGAAGTTGATCTTATCCATCCGATCGCTATGGAAGAGGGTCTTCGTTTCGCTATCCGTGAGGGTGGTAGAACTGTAGGTTCCGGAAGAGTTGTTAAGATTCTTGAGTAATCCTATATAGACTTAAAAAGCTGCTTGCTTTGCAAGCGGCTTTTTTGTATGAAAAGAAGATTTGTGCTAGAATGGATGGCAAAGAATAAGAACGAGAATAAGAATTAAGAAAAAGTATTCTCTGAAAGTACTCGATAAAAGCCAAAAAAATAGGTAATTTGCAATACCGAATTAACTCTTGAGTTAAAGTCTTATAGTAAAACAGATAAATATGATAATTAAAAAGATTGATTTTGTAATTAGAATATTAGAAAAAAGAGGAGAGACGTATGAACGGATTTAAAGAAGTCATGGAAAATCTTACAGAGCAGAATATCGAAGTACAGCTTGTGGAGCATGAAGCTGTTTTTACGATGGAGGATGCCGATAGAGTGATTGAAGGTATTCCGGGAGTAAGAACCAAGACTTTGTTCCTGATGAACAAAAAGAAAACGAAGTTCTACCTCCTCATAATGGATGAAGATAAGCGTTTAGATATGGCTGCTTTTAAAGATCTTGTTGATGACCGTCAGCTTAAGATGGCGTCCGAAGAAATGCTCTATGAAAAATTAGGCCTACAACCGGGGGGTGTATCTCCTTTTGGACTTTTAAATAATAAAGATGGAGATGTGGAGGTCTTTGTAGATCAGGATATAGCGGGAGAAGAGCGTATGAGCTTCCACCCGAATACGAATGAGAAGACAATCTTTATCAAGACTGTGGACTTGTATTCCTTTTTGGAAAATATAGGACATCCGGTGAAAACAGTAATTTTATAGCTATTGGACTTTAATTTCGGATAAAAAAAGTTCTCCGTAATAAGTAATATCACTTATTCTTAGAATATCGGAATATATTTTTTGCAAGAGATATTAGATTGAAATAAAAGGATTCAAGTTAAGATAAAAAGCAGGAGTTATATACTCTTGCTTCTTTCATTTTTTATTTCTTTGTGCAGTGAATAATGGAAAAAGAAAAAAATCAATAGTAATAATTTTTTTGTTAGATGCAAAATTTACAGGAGTTATAAAAAAACATCCTTTTTAATAATAAGATATATGGTAGCATAGGATAATATAAATATATAATGAGCAAGTAAATTTGAAAAAAATAAATATTATACTAGTAGTGCTAAAGTGGAAGTTTAGTTACCAAAATCTACTCCATACATATTGAAATGTGACTCAATGCGACGTTTTGCATCAAAAAGTACAGTTGTTGTTTCCTGTATTTTTTGTTCGGAAAAACGAAAAGTAGGAATAGAAACACTTATTGCGGCGACAGGAATATTATGAAGATTAAGAGATACTGCAATACAATTAATCATTAAATTGGTTTCTTCTCTTTCTAAAGCATATCCACGTTTTCTCGTGATTTTCAGTTCGGTTAATAATTCGTCAACACTTTTAATCGTATTGGCAGTATACGATTTAAGGGGAGTTGTAAACATATTTCGAATCTCTTCTTCGGATTTATAAGCCAAAAGAGCTCTGCCAAGGCTAGTACAATAGAGTGGAAGTTGCTTTCCGACAGATGAAATCAATCTAATTGGCTGTGAAGATTCCATTTTTGCAATATATAAAATCATATTTCTTGATTGGATTCCTAATTGACAAGTTTCTTTGCAAATTGATGAAATATGCTCCATTTCTTGCTTAATAAATTGTAAAGATGTTTGATGATTGTTATACGATACACCGATGGTGTAAGCGGCTACTCCGATAGAATATCGAAGAGTATCGGATTGCATAAAAATAAAATTACGAGCACGCATCGTATGAACAAGAGGCATAATGCTACTCTTTGGGGCATCTAGTGCTTTCGCTAGCTCAGTAAGTGTCATGCCACTTTCAGAGTTTGAGAGGAGTTCAAGAATATCGAGTACCCGTTCGGTAGGGCGATGATCTTTAGTAGACAAAATACAATCTCCTTTAAGTAAAATCAATTTCTATAAAAGTATAACAGATTATAATTGTATGCGCCACTTCGACATATTAAAATTTGATTATCTGGTTTATGCAGAATGCACAAAAAAATATTTAAAATATAAAAATATATATTGACAAATACAGGATTGGATTATATATTGTTGTCATAATAGTATGTAATTACATACCGCGTACGTAAATAGGAACCAAATATTAAAGCCACAGAAATTTACAAATCAAAGGAGAGAAAAACATGATTATGAAATTTTTGAAACGGGTACCGGCAGGAATGATGATAGTTCCTCTTCTCATTGGGGCATTTTTAAATACTTTTTGTTCCTCTGTACTACAGATTGGATCCTTAACAACTGCAACTTTTTCAAATGCCGGGGCAGCCACAGCAATGGGAATACAGCTAGTTTGTCTTGGAACGACACTTAGATTTAAAGAAGTAGGTAGTGTGGTTAAGAGAGGAGGTGTACTTTTAATAGCCAAGTTTGCAATTGGCGCAACCATAGGTATTATAGTAGGTAAAATTTTTGGAACAAATGGATTCCTAGGATTATCTGCACTTGCTATTATTTGTGCGGTAACAAATAGCAATGGATCTGTGTATCTTTCTCTTATGCAGGAATATGGTGATGAGATTGACTGTGGTGCCATGGCATTACTTGCATTAAATGATGGGCCTTTCTTTACATTGGTTGCGATGGGGGCATCTGGACTAGCAAACATTCCTTTTATGTCTATTATTGCAGCTATAACACCTATTATTATTGGAATGATTCTTGGAAATATTGATGAGTCATTTTCGAAATTTGTGGCTCCAGCGGGCCCAATCATGATTCCTTTTGTTGGACTTACACTTGGCGCTGGAATTAATTTATCAGCTGTTGTAAAGGGGGGGACCGTCTGGCATTATTTTGGGACTTATAACTTTATTTATAGGTGGTACATTTATTTCTTTCTGCGATAGAAAGGTCTCTAAGCGCCCTGGATATGCTGGCTGGGCAGTAGCAACAACTGCTGGAAACGCAGTTGCTGTTCCTGCAGTTGTAGGACTTGCGGATAAGAGTCTTGAAGCATTTGTTCCACAGGCGACAGCTCAAGTTGCTGCTTCTGTTGTAATCACAGCGATTCTTGCGCCAATTATGACGAACTGGTGGGCTAATAAATACGGGTGTCCAAAGCGTCCGAAGGAGGAAAAAAACTAATTAGTTGTCGGAATATACAACAATATAATATTTTGGCCGATCCTAAAATAGGAGCGGTTATGGTTTTTGGGAATAACAGGAGATGAAATTATGGCTGAAAAACTAAATGCAGCAATCATTGATCAAAGAGATACAGTTGTTGTGGCAATTGAACAGATTAGTGCTGGAGAGACTGTGTCTTGGAGGGATTGCTTAGGAAATGAACAGCATATTGTGGCAAAAACAGATGTTCCAATCTTCCATAAGGTAGCAATAACCGATATGGTCCAAGGTAGTGAAGTTGTGAAGTATGGTGAGCATATTGGACTTGCGGCTTGTGATATCCATGTGGGTGAGCATGTACATGTTCATAACGTTCAGAATCATAGAGAACAGTTGTAGAGCATGTGTAATAAATAATTCAGGAGGAAATTTATCATGGATAAAATGACATTTTGGGGATATAGAAGACCTGATGGAAAAGTTGGAATTAGAAATAAAATATTGATTTTACCTGCTAGCGTATGTGCTTCTGATACCACTAGAATCATAGCTTCTCAGGTGGAATCAGCAATTACGTTTAACAATCAAAATGGATGTTCTCAAGTACCTTCAGACCAGCAATTTACAATGGATGTTATGGCAGGGTATGCTGCAAATCCCAATGTTTATGGAACCGTTGTGATTTCCCTCGGGTGCGAAAATTGTCAGATGGATCTTGTGCTTGATGCGATTAAAGAAAGGACTAATAAGCCGATTCGACATTTTATTATTCAGGAAAATGGCGGAACCATTTCAACCATAGAAAAGGCTGTCCGTGCTGCAAAGGAAATGACTCAGGAGGCTTCCCTACTGCATAAAGAAGAATTTGATTTTTCAGAGCTGATTATAGGAACTGAGTGTGGGGGGTCAGATCCAACTTCTGGATTGGCTGCAAATGTGCTCATAGGAGAAATGAGTGATCGTATGGTAGACCTTGGTGGAACATCGATTCTTTCTGAGACGACGGAGTTTATTGGTGGAGAACATATACTTGCAAAGAGGGGAAAGACACAGGAAATCAGTAAGCGTATCTATGAAATTGTTCATAACTACGAAAAGGCGATTCAACTAGTTGGGCATGATGTGAGAGAAGGAAATCCATCTCCGGGAAATATGGCTGGGGGATTAACTACACTTGAAGAAAAGTCACTAGGTTGTATTCATAAGGGAGGACATGCTGAGATTTCTGCTGTCTATGATTATGCAAAGCAAGTAGAAGCTAAAAAGGGGCTTGTTATCATGGACACTCCTGGTAATGATCCATCATCTGTAGCTGGAATGGTTGCTGGAGGATGTCAGATTGTGGTTTTTTCAACGGGCCGAGGTACACCAACAGGTAATCCTATTGCTCCAGTTATTAAATCACAGGAAATAAAGTTACTTTTGCTAATATGTCTGATAATATTGATATTGATGCTAGTCCGTATATTTACGGCACCAAGACGATGTCTGAACTAGGTGATGAACTAATGAAGGAAATTAAGGAAGTTGCGGATGGAAAATTGACAAAAGCAGAGTCTTTGGGATATACAGAGATGGCTATTGCAAGAGTATGTAATTATATGTAACGGAGTAAATAGAGTAAAGATTTTGTCAGTTGATAAAGAAATAAAAAGAGAGTAATCATTAATCCTTTGATACAATGGTTTCGACTAAAAAACTATGCAAAGGAGACTACTCTCGTGGATATTGTAGCACTATTAGAAGATTTGGTAAAAGGGTTACTTGATGCAGAGAAGAAATTTTTTGACAATCCTAAGGACTTTAGTTCTCTGGAGAGGTCTGTGAAAAGCTCTACAGAGTCTTTTTCTGCTTCTTTCTTGGGCGAAGTCCTTTCAAGAATGAATTCAATGCTTAGTGAGTGTGGAGTTAGAAAAGAACGTTTCAACATCCAGAGAGTCGATAAGCGTACGCTGATTACCTCTGTTGGGGATGTTGTGTTTGATTGTACGTATTTCAAGAGGAAAGCAGAGCAAGGAGGTCATTCTTACTTGCTAGAAGAACTAATAGGTTTGGATTCCCATGAGAGGTTTAGTGAAGAAGCTGAGGTAATGCTACTCACGGAGGCATTAAAAACAAGCTATTGTGAGGCAACAAAGATACTACCATCCAAACAAAGAATTAGCAAAACTACAGTGATGAATAAAATACATAGTCTATCAGATAGCATTACCCTTGAGGATCTTTCCGGCAAGAAGCAAGTGGAGTATCTTTTTATCGAAGCAGATGAAGATCACATTGCGGAACAGCATGGCAAGGTGTCCAAGGATAATAAGAGCTTTTATTTCTAAACTGATTTACGTACATGAAGGAAAGTTTGAATCCGGCTGTAAAGGAAGAAAAAGAACTCAAAAAAATAGCTTTTTATTTTGCCGGACTTTATCCCGGAAAAAGAAGGAAATGCATGTCTTTGGACTAAGGTTTCTGACTACATTGAAAAAGACATATGATAAAGAGACCTTAAAGAAAGTATTTATTAGTGGTGATGGAGCCCAGTGGATAAAGAATGGGGCGGAGTTCATTGAAAAATCAGTCTTTTGTGCAGATAAATTTCACTTGATGAAATATATTAATCAGGCTGCAGCGCAGATGTTAGATGAAAAGGATATCGCCAAAGAAGAATTATGGCATTTACTATACTCTAAGCATTCCACTAAGGCTTCATTCTCAAAAATATATAGATTGTATGGCGGCATCAGGGAGAAATATAGAGAGAATAGAAAGCTTACGGACGTATGTGCTAGAGAATTGGGCAGCTATCAGGAGAACGCTAAGAAACAAGCTTGTACAAGGCTGTAGTGCAGAGAGTCATGTAAGTCATGTGTTATCTGATCGCTTAAGTTCAAGACCTTTATCATGGAGCCAAAAAAAGGTGCTGACAAGATGAGTAAGCTAAGGTGTTATGAGAGAAACTATGGAAGAGAGAAACTTCTTCAGTTGGTGAGGATAGGTCGAGAAGAAAGGAAGCTGGGGGCGACCGGAACAGAAGGGATAAGCGTAAAAAGAAATAAGGCTTAGAGATGTGTTGAAAGAGCACTATGATGCGTCAAAGAAATATATAGATGGGCTCCATGCATCAATTCCGGGAGAAACGGTTAAGAAGACTTTCTCCATACGGAACCACCTCCGTTTATTATAAAATTTGACATGAAATAAAAATGATAATAAGATAATTGAAAAGTTGAAGACCTTTATCAAGGTGTATTTTTGAAGCTCGTTAACTGACAGTAAGTTTACTCCATCAACGGAGTAAATACTATATCTAAGAGGCGAAAAATGCGATATATTAGAGCTAAAGATAAAGTTGGAGAAACTCATTTAGGCGCATTGGATTCACGGAATCATGTTTATTTCTTGGATGAACTTTTTCCGGAATTAAGAGGCAAAACGCTAATTGATTTTATTTGCATGGTAAATGGAGATGTGGATGTAGCCGAAAAATTAATTTATAGTAAATCAGGCAAGTCCTATCTATTGGAAGAACTTCGGATTTGTTCGCCCATAGAATATACCGTTCATGATATCTTGTGTGTTGGTGTTAATTACAAAGATCATTTAGAAGAAACCAGGGAGCATATGGCAGATGCTCTTTCCGAAAAGATTTCAAAAACTATTTATTTTGGAAAGAGGGCTAATCGAATTCTTGGACCAGAAGAGCAGATTCATGGACGGTATGACTTGGATGAAAAGATAGATTACGAGGTGGAATTAGCTGTACTCATTGGGAGAAAAGGAAGAAACATACCCGAAGAAAATGCTGAGGAATATATTTTTGGGTATTCTGTATTTAATGATTTGTCATCAAGAACTTTGCAAACAAATCATGGTCAATGGTTGATCGGAAAAAGTTTGGATGAATATACCAGTATGGGACCAATGATTGTTGATCGCCATGAACTTCCAATGCCTTTAGAATTAGAAATAAGAAGTTATGTTAATGATGAGCTGAGACAAAACTCTAATACCAAGAATTTGATCAAAAAGATTCCTGCATTAATTGCGGAATTGTCTAGAGGTATTACATTAGTACCAGGAGATATTATTGCAACAGGAACACCCTCAGGTGTGGGTATGGGATTTGAGCCACCACGATTTTTAAAAAAGGGCGATAAGGTATGTTGTGAAATAAGTAAAATAGGTAATCTTACAAATTATATTGTTTGATTAGGAAAGAGAAAGAAGGGAAAGATTATGTGTAAAATTGTAACTCCGGTGGTGACAGCTTTTGATCAAAATGAAAAGCCTGATTATGAGATGAATAAGAGAATTATTGATTTTTTGATCAAAGGGGGTGTAGATGGCATTCTTGTACTTGGCTCATCAGGAGAATTTACAGGGCTTAGCAAGCAGGAAAAACATGATTTCTTTCAGTTCTATATTGATTATGTGGCAGGTCGAACGAAACTTTATGCAGGTACTGGAAGTCTTAATTTTGATGATACGGTAGATTTGTCTAATGAAACTATCAAGATGGGATATGAGGGTGCTTTGGTTATTGGTCCTTGCTACTATGCTCTAGATCAAGAAAAAATATATATCTACTATGATAAACTTGCCAAATCTGTAAAAGGAAACGTTTACATCTATAACTTCCCTGCAAGAACAGGTCATTCCATAAATCCAGATACTCTGAAAAGGTTGGTTGATATGAATCCAAATATCAAGGGACTTAAAGATTCTGTTTCAGAACCAGGGCATACCAATCTTCTGATGCTTGCGGTAGAAGGTCATGAGTTTGAAATGTTTTCCGGTTTTGATGATCAGTATCTGTATAATCTTAATTCTGGTGGGGCTGGGTGCATTGGCGCGCTTTCTAACATTGTGCCGGATATTTGGAGTGATCTCATTTGTGCAACAAGAAGTAAAGACTATGACAGAACGATGAAGTTGTCATCACTAATTCATAAGTTAATGCCATTATATAATATGGATTCAAATTTCTCCTTACTTTTTAAAAAGCTGATGAAGTATAGGGGAGTGGATGTTCCGGATAGGGCAATTTTCCCATATAACCAAATGGGAGAACAAACTTATAAGGATGCAGAAAAAATCCTTGAAAATGTTCTTTGTGAATATAAAAAAATGAATTAATTTATATTTACTTAAAAAGAAAGAATTTTTTATGTTTAGATGAGAGCGGGTCATTAGACCTGCTCTCTTTGTATCTGAAAGAGATATCGTATATAGAGCGCATAATATCCCTTTTGAGATTATCCTTTAAGGAATAAATAAGATTAATTACGATATAGTTTATGATATGAATTTCTTTCAAATTGAGGAAGTACAACTTCTGCATCTATATTTTTTTGAAAAAATAAGGTAATATATAGAAGAAGTTCATAGCAAACGAGAGATTGCACGCTACCCGTAGGATACTCGTTAAGAATAAAAAATCCCATTCGCAGAATTCTAACACAGAATTGCGAATGGGAAAATCTCTTGATTCAATTCTTTATTAAATCTTTCCAACTAAGTCAATTCCGGGCTTTAAGGTCTTTTCTCCCGGTGTCCATCTTGCAGGGCAAACTTCATTGCCATGCTCTGCTACAAACTGGCAGGCCTGAACCTTACGAAGAAGCTCATCCGCATTTCTTCCGATATTTCCGGCACTTACTTCATAGGTTACAATCTTTCCTTCCGGATTCACAATGAAACTTCCTCTTTCTGCAAGGCTTCCGTTCTCCGGAAATACTTCAAAAGCCTTGGAAAGGCTATGGCTGGGATCGGAGAGCATCGGAAAGCTTAATTTTTCCAATCTTGGAAGATGCATCGTGCCAAGCCTTATGCACGAAATGGGTATCGGTAGATACGGAATAGATTTCACAACCAATCTTCTGAAACTCCGCATACTTGTTCTGCAAATCTTCCAGCTCTGTAGGACAAACAAAGCTAAAATCCGCGGGATAGAAAAAGAATACAGACCACTTTCCTAAAATGTCCTTCTTCTCCACAGTGCAAAAAGCTGTCCTTGTGGTAAGCGTTAACGGAAAAATCCTCCACTTCCTTGTTTAATAATGACATACTACCTCCTTTTTTTCTATAAGCTGTTACTACTATTAAGTAACAGAAGTTTTAAAATAATAATTATTATTGTTATTCTATAGGAGCATTCTATCATTGTCAATGCAAAAAAATACAGCCGACTTTTTTTATTTTTTTGCTGTTGCTCTTTAATTTTTTAAATATAAAGTCGAGAAATCATAATTTGATATTATTAAATAAATAAATTTTTGAACAAGGCGAAGGAAAATATTCCTTGGTCTTGTTTTTTTATGAATATTGCTTACGAAGTATGCCATACCTTTGGGGAACTGTCATACAGAGAATAAAGAAGTACTGACATCTTTTTTAAGCTATAGTCATACATCTATATTTTTTAGAAAAAATAAGGTAAGATATATCGGTTAAATAAAACAGTAAAGGATAGTTTTATGGGAAAAAACGTAGATAATTTAGATGATGTGGCAAATCTTCTTTCCAAAAAATCCGAACAGAAAATTATATTAAAGAAGAGAAACCAAAGCCAACGCATTTTGAGAAATAAAAGAAAAAAGAGAGAAGTCAATGAGGACAGAAAGATTATGGTGATTCCTGTCCTTATTCTGCTGCTGATTTCAATCATTAAGTTTTTGGAATTTCTTGGTATGGGCGGTTCCTCTCCACTTAATTTAAAATTACCGGTTTCGACTTCAGAACTGGGATCACCATCCAATATTCCCGAGGAGGCAACAGAGCCTGTTTTAAAGGAATACAACGACGACGTTCTGGAGAAGTTTTTCCAGGAGTATTTTCAGGCTAAGCTTTCTGCCGATGTAGATACCCTGTATCGTTTAAGTGGTGTTACAAACCAAAGTACAGAACAAAGAAATAAATTGCAGAGTCAGCTAAAAACACAGTCCGGTTATATTGAGTCTTATGAGGACATCAAGACTTACGCTGTTCCCGGTATAGGGGAGAATGAGAAACTCGTTTTCTTGCAATACAAGGTGCGTTTTCGTAGAGCAAAAACACCGGCTCCCGCAATTATGTACTGCTATATGCGGGTAAATGAGGCGAATGCTTTTGAACTCGTGGAAAATAAAACCCCGGAGCAGACAAAATTTGTCCATGAATATATTCAGACTCATGATGAGGTAAAAGATTTAATCCAAGCTGTAGATTCTCAGCTTTAGAGGCACTTTCTTCCGACTCTCGTCTTGCCGTACTTTATGATGCATTTCAAACCGGGAGAATATATACGGAAGATCAGGCTTCCATTGATTCCGAGGTATCTCTCATTGAGATGGATGATAACGGTCCGACGGAAGAGACAAGTGCAAGTGTTCCGGAAACAACCGATGGAGGAAGTACCGGGGAGAGTACGGAGAGCCCTGCTACTGAAGCATCCGGCGGGCAGGAAGGGGAAACGGCTCCGTCAGAGTCAAACGAAGGAGCATAACTGTTCAGAGTTTTATGCCTCCCTGAAAAAATATTGCAGGGAGCGGAAAGAGATAAGATGAATACAAAGGATTTTTATTATGATTTACCGGAGGAGCTGATTGCACAGGATCCCTTGTTAAAACGTTCGGCTTCCCGGCTTCTTGTGATGGATAGAAAAAGTGGAGCAATCGAGCATAAGCATTTCGAGGACGTGCTTTCTTATCTAAGAGAAGGAGATTGTCTGGTTTTGAACAATACGAAAGTTATCCCTGCACGTCTACATGGTGTAAAGGCGGAAACCGGTGCCCATGCGGAGGTTTTACTGCTGACAAGACTTACAGATAAGAATTGGGAATGCATTGTTCGACCGGGAAAGAAACTTCGTAGCGGTGCTGAAATTATCTTTGCGGAGAATTTGCTATCGGGAACGGTTATCGAGTGTAAGGAAGACGGGAATCGTGTTATAGAGTTCCATTTTGAGGGGATTTTCGAGGAGATTTTGGATAAGCTCGGAGAAATGCCGCTTCCTCCCTATATCACAAAGCAACTGGAAGATAAGTCAAGATACAATACCGTCTATGCAAAGGAAGAGGGATCTGCGGCGGCACCGACTGCGGGACTTCACTGGACAAAGGAGCTTCTTGAAAAGGTGCAGGAGAAGGGAGTAAAAATTGCCTATGTCACGCTCCATGTGGGGCTTGGAACATTCCGCCCGGTAAAGGTGGAGGATGTGGAAAAGCATCACATGCACTCGGAGCTTTATATTGTCGATAAGGAAACGGCAGTCTTAATCAACGGCACAAAGAAAGCCGGTGGCAGAATCATTTGTACGGGAACCACCTCCTGCCGAACGATAGAGTCCAATGCGGATGAAAATGGAGTTCTACATCCGGGCAGTGCCTGGACAGATATTTTCATCTACCCGGGATACCGTTTTAAGATTATGGATGGGCTGATTACCAACTTCCATTTACCGGAATCCACTCTCATTATGCTTGTTTCCGCCTTTTCCAATCGGGAAAATGTCTTGCATTCCTATGAAGAAGCGGTAAAGGAAAAATACAGATTTTTTAGTTTTGGGGATGCCATGCTCATAATTTGACACAAAATTCGTGTTTCAAAGAAAAAGAATCAATAACTAATAAGTTATTGATTCTTTTTCTTTATTGTTGTATAGTAATAACAAAGGAGAATTTTTTTCGTTACATGGGAAGATGATAGCTTTGTTTTACTACATCATTTTCAGAAGAAACGCAGAAGACACCTAGGAGAGAAATTGAGCAAGCTCTTAGAGAGATAGAGGATTTAAAGAAAAGAGGTTTATAATGAAAAATAGTGCTGTTTCTGATTTTACATGGAGAGATGTGCAAAAAGAGTTTTATACAGCGGAAGAAATTGCCGAGAGCGATTTAAGAGTCGCTCTGATTGGGGAACTTATCAAAGCCAGAAACGAAAAAGGCATCAGTCAAAAGAGACTGGAAGAGCTAAGTGGAGTGAAGCAACCCATGATAGCAAGAATTGAAAGCGGAAAAACCCTTCCGCAAGTAAATACTTTGATTAAGTTGCTTGTGCCGTTAGGAAAGACACTTGCCATAGTTCCGAACAAATAAAATGTAGTGGATAGAATCGAGAGGGGGCCCCTCTCTTTTTGCTTTTTGGAGCAAAGGAATAAGACGCCGGATTCAGTTCATTTCTTAAAATTTTTTCATTTCTTTTTCTCCCCGTTTCGACATGGATGATTGAAATGAGTCTTCCCTCTACGCACGATTGAAAACTGCCTTTCCTCTATGCTATCATTAGGAGCGTTATAAGAGAAGATCAAGAGAAGATCAAGAGAAGATTAAGAGAAGATCAAGAGTACATAAGGGAACATAAAGGGAATATACAGAGAACATACAGATATAATTGGAGAGAAAAATGCGAATCAATAAATGGCTCTCGGCAATGGGCATTTGCTCCAGAAGAGAGGCTGACCGCCTGATTGCGGAGGGGAAAATAAAAATAAACGGAAATCTCGCGAGCCTTGGCCAGGAAATCAGCGGTGAGGAAGAGATAGAACTTTCCGGGAAGCGCATTTCCGGAAAAGGAGAGAAGCGGGAGAAGCCGAAAGAAGTGCTCCTTGCGTATTACAAGCCGCGGGGAATCATTTGCACAACAGGAGAAAAGGATAGGGGGAAAAATGTTATTGAGGATATCCGCTATCCTGAGCGCATTTACCCGATAGGGCGACTGGATAAGGATTCCGAAGGCCTCCTTCTTCTTACGAATCAGGGGGAGCTTGTAAATCAAATCAACAAGTCAAAAAGCGAAAAAGAGAAGGAATATATCGTGACGGTGGAAGAAGATATCACGAAGCATTTTTTGCGGGAGATGAGTGAAGGCGTCTATCTTAAGGAACTGGAGAGAACAACGAAGCCCTGCCTTGTTTTTCAGGAGGAAAATATCCCTGTTATGCAAAGAAAGAGGCAGTTTCATATCATCTTAACGGAGGGACTAAACCGACAGATTCGGAGAATGTGTGAAACGCTGGGCTATACGGTGAAGCGTCTGAAGAGAGTTCGAATCATGAATCTTACTTTGGATGGTCTTAAACCCGGAGAGTACAGAGAGATAAGAAGAGAAGATTTGGGATTGGAGTAAATTGTTTTTTTGATAGCTTATTTATTTTGATAAACAGAAAGAGAATGTATGGAAAAAAGAAAACGGATTGAGGAGCTTGTTCAGCTTTTAAATGAGGCAGGGAAAGCCTATTATCAGGAGGGACGAGAAATCATTTCCAACCTGGAATATGACAAGGCTTACGATGAACTCATCAGCTTGGAAAAAGAAACCGGTATCGTGCTTTCCGGAAGCCCCAGTCAAAATGTAGGGTACAGTGTTGCGACTGCACTGCCGAAAGAAGCGCACGAAAGCCCCATGCTGTCTTTAGATAAAACAAAGTCCGTGGAGACACTTAGAGAATTCCTTGGTGAGCAGGAGGGGATTCTTTCCTGGAAACTCGACGGTCTTACGGTAGTGATGACCTATGAGGGCGGAGAGCTTGTTAAAGCTATTACGCGCGGAAACGGGAGAATCGGGGAGATTGTTACGGAAAATGCAAAACGCTTCCGAAATCTTCCTTTGCAGATTCCCTTTAAGGGAAGACTGGTGCTT
This sequence comes from uncultured Oribacterium sp., assembly GCA_916439225.1. Classification (GTDB taxonomy): domain Bacteria; phylum Bacillota; class Clostridia; order Lachnospirales; family Lachnospiraceae; genus Oribacterium. The sequence continues at coordinate 1,053,646 of CAKAHF010000002.1, forward strand.
CGAGGTGAGGCTTTGATTCGCTATTCGGACTTTAATGCCATTAACGAAGAAATACCGGAAGAGGGGGCAAAGTACAAAAATCCGAGAAACCTCTGCTCCGGCTCCGTCCGGCAACTGGATCCGAAAATTACTTGGGAGAGAAGAGTGCAGTTCTGCCCCTTCTCCTTGGTTTCTGCTGAAATGGAAGGAAATCTCGACTTTCAAAACAGCCATATGAAGGAGTTTCAGTTCCTTAGAGATCAGGGTTTCTCCGTTGTGGACTATCTCCCTGTGAAGGCCGCAAATCTTTCCGAAGCAGTACAGGACTTTGCCAAGAAAGTGAAAGAAAATGATTTTCCCTCCGACGGTCTTGTGCTTCTTATGGATGACATACGTTATGGAAATAGCCTCGGGACAACGGCAAAGTTTCCGCGAAATGCCATTGCCTTTAAGTGGGAGGATGAGGAAGAAAAAACCGTTCTCCGGGAAGTGGAATGGTCTCCGAGTAGAACGGGGCTTATCAATCCGGTAGCGATCTTTGATCCGGTGGAGCTGGAGGGGACGGTAGTCAGTCGTGCAAGTCTTCATAATATCAGCTATCTGGAAGACTTGAAGCTTGGAATCGGGGACGAGATTACCGTCTATAAGGCCAATATGATTATCCCGCAGATTGGGGAGAATCTCACGAAGTCGGGGCAGCTTCCGATTCCGGACAGCTGCCCTGCCTGTCATGAGAAAACGAAAATTTTGCAGGATAAGGAAGCGAAGATGCTCTACTGCGAAAATCCCCATTGTCCGGCAAAGCGCATAAAGCAGTTTGCACTTTTTGTGAGTCGTGATGCCCTAAACATCGAGGGACTTTCCGAGATGACTTTGGAAAAGTTTATCGGAAAAGGCTTTATTCAGGAATTCCCGGACCTCTTTTCCTTAAATGAGCATAAGGAGGAGATTATAGAGATGGAGGGCTTTGGACTAAAGTCCTATGAGAAGCTTATTGAAAATGCGGAGAAGGCAAGGAAAACGAGCCTCGCAAGACTCCTTTACGGCTTAGGCATAGGAGGCATCGGCGCAAGCAATGCGAGAGTTCTTTCCGAGGCCTTTCATGAGGACGCCGAGGAGCTTCTTAAGGCGGAACTCAGCGAGGTGCTTTCCATTAAAGGAATAGGACCGATTCTTGGAGAGAGCATAGTCCGCTATTTAAAGAGGAAGAGAATATCAGGCTCTTCCGAAAGCTCTTATCACTTCTTCAACTACAGAAAGAGGAGAAAGAGGAAAATGCCGCACTTTCCGGAAAGGTCTTTGTGATTACAGGCTCTTTAGAACATTTTCAGAATCGAAAGGAACTGGAGGAAGAAATTCGGAAGGCGGGGGCAAGTACAGCCGGCTCCGTTTCCAAGAATACCTCTTATCTTATCAACAATGACAAGAATTCTTCCAGCAGTAAAAATAAGAAAGCGCAGGAACTTGGAATTCCGATTCTTTCGGAAGAAGATTTTTTAAGACTTTTAAAGGGAGAGTAAGGAGAAAGCATGAATTTTCAGGACTATGATTTATATTTTCCGTATCTGCAAATCGGTATCAAGCATCTTGTGAACCATATCAGCCCGTTCGGCTTTACGATTGCCTTTTACGGCATCATTATCGGAATCGGCATGCTTCTGGGGATGCTCGTTGCAAGTAAAGAGTATGTGCGGAGCGGTTATAAGGCGGACGACATCCAGGACTTTGCACTCTTTGTGATTATCCTGGGTGTCATCGGCGCGAGACTGTACTATGTTATCTTTGAGTGGGACTATTATTCTCAAAACCTTTTGGAAATACCGAATATCCGGCAGGGTGGGCTTGCTATCTATGGAGGAGTTCTCACGGCTATTGCGACCTGCATCGTCTATTGTAAAAAAAAAGAAGCTGGACTTCTTTCCCATGGCGGATGCGGGAGTGCTTGGGCTCATACTCGGACAGGCCATCGGACGCTGGGGTAATTTCTTCAATGCGGAGGCATTCGGAGGGTATAGCAACTCCCTTTTTGCCATGCGCATAAAGGAAACAATTGTAAACCCTTCGATGATCAATGAGAATGTGGCTCAGCATTTACAGATCATAGACGGAATAAGCTATGTGCAGGTGCATCCTACCTTTCTTTATGAAAGTGTGTGGAACCTCTGTGTTTTCTTCTTCCTTTTATGGTACTCCAAGAGGAAGAAGTTTAAGGGACAGATTTTCTTCCTCTATCTTGGGCTTTATGGACTGGGACGCTTCTTTATCGAAGGACTCCGTGCAGATTCTTTGATGCTTTTTGGGACGGGAATTGCGGTTTCACAGGCACTTTCTCTTGTCCTTGTTATTGTGAGTATTGTCTTGCAGTATCTTTTTTTAAAAAGGGCTAGGGTCAAGGAAAAGAAGGAATAGAAAAATCGTCAATAGAAGAGAAAAAAAGGGGCTGTGAAAAATCAAAATAATAAAGAAATTTTCGGCAATACAGGTCTGAATGCCGGGGTAGTCTGAGCCCGTCGGTACTTGCGAAAAACAAGAGAAACGCAGTTTTTCGCTTAGTATCCGCTACGTGGCGAAGCTAGCGAGAGCGTGCCCCAAGTTCAGACCTGTATTGTTTTGAAAATCATTTTGATTTTTCACAGCCCCTTAAATATCTGTCACTTGTGGCGAGCTGTGGCTCAATATCTTCTTAGTCCTCGTTTTCTATTACCTGAAACTTGGCTACCAACTCATTCATAATATTAGCCTGTTCGGACAGCTCCTTTGATGCTGCGGCGGACTCCTGTGCAGTAGCGGAGTTATTTTGCACCACTGCGGAAATCTGCTCTGCACCGATGGTTAACTGGTGGATTCCCTCTGCTTCTTCTTCGGAAGCCTTAGTAATTTTTTCGATTATTTCAGAAATGCTTTTTGCCTTCGCTTTTACCAATGCCATGGAATCAACCGTTTCCTGACTGATTTTGGCACCTCTTTCCACGGCGTCAATCGTCTCTTCAATCAAGTTGCCGGTATTTTGTGCCGCCTTTGCGGATTTTTGTGCCAAGTTTCCTACCTCATCCGCTACTACGGCAAAGCCTTTTCCTGCTTCTCCGGCACGGGCTGCTTCAATAGCTGCATTTAAAGAGAGAATATTGGTCTGGAAAGCAATGTCATCGATGGTTTTGATAATCTTACTGATTTCGTTGGATTTATCGGTGATTTCCTGCATGGCAAGAGACATCTCTTCCATTTTCTTATTACTTTGTTCGACGGCTTTTCCTGCATCGATTGCGAGCCGGTTGGCAGCTACAGATTGTTCTGCAGTTCCTTTTATCTGTTCGGAAATATCACTCATGGTGGCGCCGAGTTCTTCGATGGAAGAGGCCTGTTCAGAAGCTCCCTGTGATAAAATCTGTGCACCGCCGGAAACCTGTTCCGCTTCGGAATTGACCTCCTCTGCTGAATTCTTGATTTCTCTCATAGTGTGAGACAAGTCCTTTGTGATTTCCCGCAAGCTGAGAATCAGAGGCTTGTAATCCCCTGCATAGAGTCTTTCATCGGAAAGGTCCACACGAAAATCACCTTGGGCGATGGCATTTAGTTTATTGCTCAAATCTCCGATGATTTCTTTAATCTGAACAGTTACATTTTTTAGAGCCAGTGCAAGATGCCCGACTTCGTCCTGCTTCTTATAATGTATCACTACATCAAGGTCACCATTTACTACCTTGTCACTTACGACTGTCATCATCTTTAGCGGAGTCAGCATCTTTTTAATCAGCAAATAGGTGCAAAGAACTAAGAGGAACTCTCCGGAGAGCCCGATAGTCCATGCTAAGAAGACCAAACGATCCGTTACCTTTTGGTACTCCTGTCTGGCAATGCTCATCAGACTCCACCAGGTGGTATTTCCAAATTGGTTCGGGGCCAAATAAACTCTTCTCCTTATGCCGGCATTGTTTTTGACCACGACATGGAAGGGCTTTCCCTCCTTCATCTTTTCCTGTATGGTTTTAAGGTCTTCTTCTCTAAATGCGTCAGAGAGAGTTTTTCCTTTTAGTGCTTCATCGGATGCATACATGAATTTGCCTTCATTATCAATGACCGAAGTGAAGAGAGTGGGAAAACGAACGTCCTCATGATTTAAAACATTAAAAGCTTCAAGGTCAAGTTCAATAGTTACGACTCCTTTGAAGTCATTGTCCGCCATGATGGGATCACAGATAGAGATGACAGTCTTGGAGGGATCGTCATCCAAAGCATAGGTTTCCGTAATAGAGGGTTTTAAGGTCTCCTTGGCTTCCAGATAATAATATTTGTCCTTATAATAGTCATAGGGGTAGTTAACAATATCTCGTGTTTCTGTACCTTTTGCAGTCAAATACGGACCATAATTTTTCTCTCCGTCAATGACCTTTCTTGCTTCAAAGAAATATCCTGCCCCGGTTATATACGGGTTATTTGTGATTGTGGCATACATGGAATCCATCATCACAACTTCCATATTGTAGCGACTGGCAGGCACTGCTCTGTCCAAAATACGAGAACGGAAAGTGGTGCCGGACATCTGGGTAATATGCTGTTCTACCAGCTTATCGTCCCGCTTAAAGTGGATGGTCCAGGGGTTAGCCGGTATCCCTCCAACGGCATCTTCTTGTGACCAGACAAAGTTGATGGATTCTTTCATACTTCCCGTCAGAGTAGTCGCTTGCTTTAAAATATCACTGGTTTTTTCTCCGGTAAGAGCCAGTAAATCATCCATATTTCTATCCAGATTTTTTTTCGTGGATTGGCTTCCCAAGTCTACAATAAAATAGCTTAATCCCAGTAAGATAAAAAATGACAGAATACCGAGAATAATGGATATACGAGTACTTAGACTTTGTGTCTTTAATTTCTTTGATAATTGCTTCGCATCCTTCGCTTTCATACAGAAATCCTTCCTTGTTCTGAAAAAGTCTAACCAGTCTCTACAAAGAAACTCCCGGGGAGTAAGATTTATATCATCTTATAATTAAACATACCTAAGTCATTCATCGACGTATTTTACTTGCTTATAATATGGAAATTTCTCTGTTTTATTCTAAAAAAATATTAATAATTTCTCTCATGGATAAATATATTGAAACTGTGTTATACTCTTTTTACCGAAAATATCCTAAAAAGATAAGAAAACGGTTGTGATTTTGGACTATTTGCTGAAAATAGTCCGGGGGTAGTTGGAGAGTCCGGAAAAGTAAGCTAAAAACGAGATATTCTATGCTTTTTGAGGGATACTCGATATCAAGCAAAGCGGAAATGAACGGAATCTCGGAAAGCAAAAGGAGGAATTTATGAAAAAAGTTCTAGGTGTAGTACTGTCCGCCCTTATGGCGGCATCTCTTATGGCTTGTGGAGGAGGGACTGCTAAGGAGACAGAGGCAAAGACAGCTTCCACAGAGGCGGTAAGTGAAGCTAAAGAAGCTGCAGAGACAGAGAAAGCTAAAGAAAAAGCAGAAGCCGCTGCAACATTTCTTTAGAGGGTAAGACGGTCGGCTTTGCCCAGACAGACAGCATGTCTGCATGGAGAACAACCGAGACAGACAGCATTAAAAAGGCTGTAGAAGAAGCCGGCGGAAAGCTTGTCGTAAAGGATGCAGGCGGAGATATTGCAACACAGGAGTCCGATATTCGTGATCTGGTTGCTGCAAAGGTTGATTATCTTGTAGTTGCTCCTTTAGAGAACAACGGTTTGCAGGGGGCCTTGGAAGAAGCTATGGAAGCCGGTATTCCGGTTATCTTGGTGGACCGTGCTATTGATGGGGAAGCAGGAAAATATTTCACTACGTCTATCCGTTCCGACTTCGTTTGGGAGGGAGAGCAGTGCGCTAAAGCTTTAGAGGCTGCTTTACCGGATGGCGGAAATATTGTCGTTATTAACGGTGGTTACGATTCTTCCACCTCTACAGACAGACAGGACGGTTTTGTGAATAACCTGGATTCTTCCAAGTATAAGCTTGTTGCGGAGCAGGACGGACAGTGGCTTATGGATAAGGCACAGGCTGTTATGGAAAACATCCTTCAGGCACAGGGCGGAGAAAATATCAATGCAGTTTACTGTGTAACAGATGATATGGCACAGGGGGCTATGAAGGCCATTGAAGCAGCAGGACTGACTCCCGGAAAGGATATTTTAATTCTTGGTATTGACGGAACCAAGGCGGCATTTAAGGACATTGAGGCCGGAAGACAGTTGGCTTCCTGCACCTGCTCTCCTTATTTGGACCGATCGTAGTGGAAACTATCGGAAAGATTGCGAATGGCGAGACTGTACCGGAGAACATTACAAATGAGGATACACTGTATACTAAGGACAATGTACAGGTTGATTTAGGATTCTAAAGAAGTACTTAGGGCTGTGAAAAGAAGAGGATTATGCCTTCGGAATTTTGAACCATAGTTTTCGGCTTTTCACAGCTCTTTTTTTCCGGAAAAGGAAATGGATTGCAAGAGGCCCAAAATTAAAGAAAAAAATATCTGTTCAATACCGGCTAAAAAAAGCAGTGGATTTTCCGGAAAAGAGAGTAAGGAGGAAGCATGAGTGTGCTGTTAAGCATGGAAGGGATTGAAAAATCCTTTCCCGGAGTAAAAGCTTTAAAGGGAATATCCTTGCAGGTTGAGGAGGGGGAAGTTCATGCTCTTATGGGGGAAAACGGAGCAGGAAAGTCCACTCTGATTAAGGTTTTGACAGGAGTATATGGGAAAGATCAGGGGAAGATATTTTTTGCGGGAGAAGAAATTTATTGTAAATCTCCTGCGGAAGCAGGGGAACTCGGGATTTCCACGATTTATCAGGAATTAAATCTCATCCCCTACCAGACGGTTTATGAAAATATGTTTTTGGGAAGAGAGCGGAAAAAGAACGCTTTTTTTCTGGATCGAAAGTCCATGCAGGAAGAGGCGAAAAAGGCCTTGGAAGAGCTGGGACTTCACATTGATGTAAAAAAGAGTCTCAATCAATATTCTACGGCAATTCAGCAAATGGTAGCCATTGCCAGGGCGGTACGTTCCAAGGCGCGTCTTGTGATTATGGATGAGCCGACTTCATCCTTGGACCAAAATGAGGTACAGGTGCTTTTTCGCATTATCCGACAATTAAAAGAGAAGAAAATCAGCGTTTTATTTATCAGCCACAAATTAGATGAAGTGTATGAAATCTGCGACAGCATGACCATTTTCCGAGATGGAGAGACGGTGGGTAGCTTCGCAGTGAAGGATATAGATCAGTATAAGCTCATTTCCTTAATGATTGGAAAAGAATGGAAGGAAAGAGTAAGAGAAGAGAAGCAGAGCTTTTCTTCTGCGGAAACGATTCTTTCCGTGAAAGAGGCAAAGCTTGCGATGCGCCTTTCCGGGGTAAATCTTTCGATCAAAAAGGGAGAAATTCTCGGGCTTGCCGGACTTCTCGGTTCGGGAAGAACGGAGCTTGCCGAGTTACTTTTTGGAACGGAGAAGGCGGGAGAGGGTGAAGTCTTTTGGATGGATGAAGCCTATTTTCAGAGAAATCCGTCTAAATCCATAGAAAAAGGGATGGGATTTTGCACTGAGGATCGTAAGACCGAGGGTATCCTCCCGAATCTTTCCGTGGAAGAAAATATGACGATTGCCATGCTGCCGAACTTGCAGAAAAATGGCTTTATTGACTTTGCAAAACAGAGAGAATTGGCAAAACGTTATGTAGAACTTTTGCGTATCAAGACGCCTTCTCTTTCTCAAAAAATTCGAAATTTAAGCGGAGGAAATCAGCAAAAGGTCCTCCTTGCTCGATGGATGTGTATGAATCCGAAACTCATGATTTTGGATGAGCCGACAAGAGGAATCGACATCGGGGCGAAAGAAGAGATAGAAAAGCTGATTCAGGGACTTTCTAAGGAAGGAATCTCCGTATTGATGATTTCTTCGGAACTCAGTGAGCTTGCAAGAAACTGCCATAGGGTAGTGGTGCTCCGTGACGGAAAGGTCCGGGGAGAAATGGAGGGAGAGGAAATTTCCGAGGATGCCATCATGGCTATGATTGCAGAAGACGGAAAGGAAGGAGGAAGTGAAAATGCTGAAAATTAAACAGAAGAGCTTTTCGGACTATGCTTCCTTGCTTTTTCTTGCCCTTCTCTTACTGGCCAATATTCTTTTTACACCGAATTTCTTTAAGCTTGGCACTTTACAAAACTCCATCACCCAGATTTGCCCTACTATACTTTGCGGAATGGGGATGACCTTGGTGATTTCCACCGGAGGAATAGATATTTCGGTAGGCTCTCTGATGGCTCTTTCCGGAGTCCTGATGGCAAAAAGCATGGAAAGTATCGGTATCTTTCCGGGAATTCTTCTTGCTGTATTTTTCTCGGTATTAGTGGGGGCATTTACCGGCGCTATGGTAGGAAAATTAAAGTTGCAGGCGATGGTTATCACCTTGGGACTCATGCTCGGTGTCCGTGGTGTGGCACAGGTGCTTTGTGACGGACGGGATATTTATTTTAATACTCTGGGGGAGAAAGGAGAGTTACTTTCCGCCTTCGGTACGATGAAATTCTTCGGATTTATCCCGGTACAGTTTATCCCTATCGTTTTATCCGTCCTTTTGATTTGGATTCTCATTAAAAAAACAGCGCTTGGTGTACAGATTCAAGCGGTAGGAGACAGTATTAAATCCAGCAATCTCGTAGGTATCCACAGTGACAGAGTCTTTATCTTTGTGTACGGATTAAGTGCATTTTTGCGGCAATTGCAGGCGTTATGCAGGCTTCCAAGGTTTCCGTTGCAGCAGGCAGTTCCTTAGGGCAGTTGGCGGAGCTTGACGCCATTGCGGCGGTTGTTATAGGTGGAACGCCCATGAGCGGTGGAAGAGCTCGTGTACTCGGAACCGTACTGGGAGCGATGATTATGCAATGTATTACGCTGACCTGTGTTATGAACAATATACCGGATCAGTATGCACAGGTGGTAAAGGCGATGATGATTGTCTTTGCCGTGTATATTCAAAGGGAAAGGAGCTAGAGATGGAAGAGAAAAATCAGGCAGTATCCGCTTCTCGACCGGCGAGTATTTTTGCTAAAATGCCGACAATCAATAAGACTTTCCTCGCCTTTTTGTTTTTATTTGTTTTGAGTAGTCTGCTATTTCGTGACAAACACTTTCTATCCGTAGAAAACAGCATGAATATTCTTCTGAAAGCCTCTAAAAATGGAGGTCTTTTGGCTTTGGGTATGAGCTTTGTCATCCTTAGCGGAGAAATTGACCTCTCCGTAGGGGCGGTTTTTGCTTTAAGTGGGGTAGTAATGGGTCTGATCGGAGAGCAAAATCCCTATCTTGGGATTTTTGCCGGAATTATGGTCGGTGTGCTGACCGGGGCAATGATTTCTTTCATGGTATGCAAGATGCGAATTTCTTCGTGGATTGCCTCTCTTTCCATGCTTTTTGCACTGCGAGGGATGGTGCAGATTTTGGCAAGAAAGTCCGTGGCAATTAAGAATCCTGTTCTGCTTTTTGCTAAGGCAAAGCTTTTTTCCAATTTGATTCCCGGCTTTTCGGGGGGGATATCCCTTTTGGTTTTGTTTTTCTTTGTCTTTTTTTTCCTCTGTAAATACCTTGCTGAGAATACGAAGTTCGGTATGCGTCTCTATGCAAGCGGGGGGAAATGCGGAAGCGGCAAAACTGATGGGAATTGAAGTAAAGAAGGTGAAAACCCTGTCCTTCCTTCTTTCCGGTTTTATTGCGGCTTTATCCGGTGTCTTCTTGGCTTCCAGCAGCGGAAGTGCGACGCTGAGTGCAGGAAATCTTTATGAAACCTATGCCATTGCCATGTGTGCTATCGGGGGGATACAGCTGAGTGGCGGACAGGGAAAATTGACCGGGACTTTTTTCGGGATTTTGATTTATTATATTATCAATACCTTATTTACGTACTTACCCTCCAACATATCGGTACATTGGCAGTCCATTATTATGGGAATCTTGGTTATTCTTTCGGTAGCAATGCAGTCGGAGATTTCATAAAAAGAAGTAGGAGAACACAAAATGACTAAGCTGAAAAACAGATTATCTTCGGTCTTTGGAGAAAGATTGGATAGGACAAAGCCGCTTCCGGAATATCCCCGTCCTCAATTTAAAAGAGAGAACTTTGAGATTTTAAATGGAGAATGGACTTACAGGGTTCTCAAAAAAGAAGATAGTAAGGAGCTTTATCGTGGAAAAATCCTTGTCCCCTTTTCTCCTGAAACGGAACTTTCCGCTGTGGAACGAATGCTGAATCCGGATGAGGTTTTTGAATATAGGAGACGTATTTCTTCGGATTTTCAAAAGGAGAAGGAAAGGCTTCTCTTACATTTCGGAGCGGTGGATCAAGAGTGTGAGGTCTTTGTAAATGGAGAAAAAGTAGGAGAACACAAGGGGGGATACACAGGCTTTACTTGTGATATTTCCGAATACTGTACGGAAGAAAGCAATGTGCTGTTGGTACGAGGAACAGATGCTACAGAGCTTCTTCCCCATGCCAGAGGAAAGCAAAGGTGGAAGAAGAATTGTCGTTATTCCTCCATTTTCTATACCGGGCAGAGTGGTATCTGGAAGTCCGTGTGGCTGGAAAAAGTACCGAAGTCATACTTGACGGATGTGAAGATTACACCGGACTTCGATGAAACTGCGGTGCATTTCCGTTTTTCGGTAAATGCAGACTTACCGAAGGAAGACAGGAAAACGGTACGGATTCAGATTTTTGAGCCGCAGATTTTTGCCGAATCGGCACAGAAGATAGGGGAAGACACCCCAACTCAAGATTGTAAGAAGGAAGTGAAAAAGAGTACAGTCCTTAGCGGGAAGACGGAAGAAAAGTCTATTCATACGGAGGGAATGAAATTACTCCATGAAGCAGAGGGAATACCGGGAGAGGATTTTTGTTGTAAACTTGAGCGTCTACAGCCGTGGACAACAGAAAGTCCTTATCTCTATCCTGTTCTTTTCCGGTATGGAGAGGACAGGGTAGAATCTTATTTTGCGATGCGAAAGCTTTCCGTCGGAAAGGATAAGGCCGGTATTTTGCGCTTCTTCTTAAACAATGAACCGCTACTTTTTAATGGACTTTTGGACCAAGGGTATTGGCCGGAGAGCCTTATGACGGCGCCATCTGATGAGGCTTTACTTTATGATATCGTAAAGACAAAGGATTTCGGTTTTAATACCATTCGAAAACATATGAAAGTCGAGCCGGATCGTTTTTATTACCACTGTGACAGAGAAGGAGTCTTCGTTTGGCAGGATATGCCTTGTGGAGGAGCTGCCTATAATCATCTCTTTGTAACAGAATTTCCCAATGTTTGGGACAGGGGGGCAAGAAAGATTAAGGATAAATTATAAGCTCTTTGCCAGATCCGATAAGGCGGGGAGAGAGCAGTATTATAAGGACCTGGAAGAAATGGTCAAAGAACTCTATAATCACCCCTCCATTGTGCTTTGGACTCCTTTTAATGAAGGATGGGGACAGTTTGATGCGTCTGTAGCGACCGCAATGCTCCGCAAATGGGATGAGACAAGATTGATTAATGAGGCCTGTGGCTGGTTTGACCAGGGAGGCGGGGACCTCTATTCCATTCACAATTACCGCTATGCTTTAAAGATTAAGCCTCAGAAGGACAGAGTAGTGGCATTGACCGAGTATGGCGGCTATGCTTTTCCGGTAAAAGAGCATTTATGGAGCAGAAAGGAGTTCGGCTATAAGTTCTTCTCTTCGAAGGAGGAGGTCTCTGCGGCTTATGAGAAGCTGTGGGAGAGAGACATTTTCCCCAATGTGGAAAAGGGCCTTAGTGCGACGATATATACTCAAACCACCGATATAGAGGAGGAAATCAACGGACTTATGACTTACGACAGAAAGGTCGATAAGCTGAGAGTCGATACGTTAAGAAAGCTAAGTCAAAGGCTGATGGAAATATATCTGACTTGCTTTTAAAAAAGGAAAAAGGAGGGATAGCTATGAAGAATTTCTGGAAGATGGATGAAAGCTCTGGAAAGAAGCTTAGCTATGCCTATATGGACCTCGACCGTTATCTTGCGGATGATATTTTTTTGGAAAAAGAAATCGAAGTAAAGTTTCTTCGGGAAATGGTACGGGGGGATTCTCCTTATCGGATTGTGTTTTGTAAGGTAAAAAGAGAGGATGCGGAAGCTTTCGAAGAAGCCTTAAAACTGCTTGAAGACAAGATGCTTCTTCTTGGTCATTCGGATTATCTGGCGGTTTGTGCAGAGTTGGAAAAGCAGCTGGAAGAAGGATAAGAAGTCAGATATGTTTTGTACTTTTTCCAAAGAAAAAAATATGCTTTTAAAAAAATGGAGGAAATCATGGGTGAAATCAATATGAATGAACAATACAAGGCTGAAAAAAGGTCTGATGTGCATCTTGTTGATGCGGTGAATCTTTCTTCTTTGGAAGAAGAGGCATATCTGCTTTCTAAGGAATTTATTGAAAAAGCAAAGCTGAAAAAAGGACAGCTCTTTGTTGTGGGATGTTCTACTTCGGAGGTTTTGGGAGAGAAAATCGGAACTGCTTCCAGCTATTCTACAGCAAAGGCCCTTTTTAAAGGAATTTCTCATGCCGCAAGGGAAGCCGGAGTTTTTCTCGCGACCCAGTGCTGTGAGCACTTAAACCGTGCCCTCATCACGGAAAGAGAGGCTGCTTCAGTGCACGGCCTTATGCCTTATCAGGTAAATGTGATACCTAAGGAAAAGGCGGGCGGTTCCTTTTCAACAGTGGCTTACGAAAGCTTCACAGAGCCTGTCGCCTTGGAAAAACTTCGAGCTGATGGCGGAATCGATATCGGAGATACCTTTATAGGCATGCACTTAAAGGAAGTTGCGGTGCCGCTTCGCTTAAGCAAAAAAATGCTCGGCTCCGCCCATTTGACCGCGGCGAGGGTACGGCCGAAGTTTGTAGGGGGGAGCAGAGCGGTGTATGATGAAAGTTTACTCTAGGAATATATTCTGTTATTGCATTACATAGATATGGAACCAGGGGCACGCTCTCGCTAACTTCGCCACGTAGTAGTACTAAGCTTCAAGCATCGCATGCTCGCTTTCAGCAAGTACTAACGGGCTCAGATTGCCCCTTATTTCCATATCTACGTAAATGCAAACAGTGAATAAAACCTAGATATGAATTACATCTGAACGATTCATATGTAGGAGACTGTCATGCCGGAGGCAGCTTCCATGTATACTGTTTTCTCTCTTGAGCATAAATAACGGAAGAAGGAATGTTTTAAAAAAGTAGCAAAGTATCCATATTATCAAAGCTTCCGGTCTGAGGTCTTGGAAATAGAAAAGGTAGCCTTCCAAAAAAAGGCCGGCATTTAATGCAATATTAAATAAAGTAGCTATGCTTCCAAAGAAAAGATTCGTGGGCATTTCCGCACGGTAATATTTTACGGCAAAGAGAGAAAGAAGCGAGATGTTATACACACAGATCGGCTTCTTTTCTTTTCGATAGAAGACAATGGACTTTCGGTTATAAAGAAAGACGCCTCCTTTTTTTGTGAGACATGCCTCGGAAATCCAGACATGGCTTACAGCGGTAATCTCCTCCCAGGGTACAAACAGCTTGATGCCGTTAAGATAAATGCCATCCTTTCCTATTTTTAGTTTTTTAAAAAAATAAAAAGGGATAGAGACGAGGACCGAAATGCCGTTTCCGTAGAGGGCAAACTTTACAGGGCTTAATTGCAGTTTAACAAACGAGAGATCCAGATTTAAAGTTTCCAAGCCCTGTCTTTTTCCGACGGTGTAAAAAAACAAAATGAGAAGGGCGAAGATAAAGGTAAAATAGCGATAATAAATGCTGTGAAAGGAAATGCCGCCCTTCCACTGTTCTGCACTGTTATTCCTTTCCCTTATATTGCTTTTCATCTGTTTTCCTCTTTGTTTCCCTCTCTTTTTTTCCTATATCTTTTTTTTCTTTGCAATGCACTTACAGATCGGATTGCCCTTTGCGGAGAACTTCTCCTCGTATTCCGTCATGATATTTCCTTTGGAAAGCAGTTCATCATGGTGGAGGTCAAAACTTCTTGCAAGAATCACCCAGTCATTTTCCTGAAAACTTTCCAAGGAATAGTCGAACAAGTCCCGGTTGTCCGTTTTGAATTCGATATGTCCGTTCTCGGAGAGAACTTCCTCGTAGAGTTTTAAAAAGACCGGACTGGTCAGTCTTCGGTTCGCCTGCCTTTTTCTTTGGCCAGGGGTCGGAAAAGTTTAGATAAACGGTATCCACTTCTCCCTTGGCAAAAAAACCTCGGTAAGGAGCCGGGCATCCATACTCATATAGTAGAGGTTCTTTAAGATGTTTCCATTTTCTTCTTCTTTTTCACGTCGCTTAATGGCTTTTAAACAGTACACTGTCATAGCGCTCTATTCCGATGAAGTTGATTTCCGGATTTTTCTTTTGCCATTTCGTAAATAAACTGTCCCTTTCCCATGCCGATTTCCAGGCAAAGAGGATTCTTGTTTAAAAAGAGCCTTGCAGAAAAGTGTCCCTTTAATTCCTCTTTATTCTGAATCACATAAAGGGAATCGGATACAAATTCCTCTGAACCGGCAATATGTCTTAATCGCATAATTCTCCTTTGAAAAATATTCTCAATCAGCTTAAATCAGCCAAAAACAAAAGCTTTCTTTTTCCCTTAAAGTCCGCTTAATTTCAAAAATAAGTGCATCGATACTTCTCCTATGCCTGAAAATACTGTAAAAAATGAACCTGCAATTTTAAGATTTTCTTTATAGGATGAGAAACGCTCTTATGTTATCATAGATGCGCTATTTTAACTAGAATTATATCGAAAAGGCTATGTTCATTTTGCCTTTTCATTCATAACAAGTATCGCTCGCAAAACGTGCGGTACCTCGTTTACCGGAGATTTGGATGAATAAAAATAAATCAATAAAGAATAAAACAATAAAAAATCGAACAATAAAAAATAGAATGATAAAAAGAGGAATTTCTCTTCTGCTTCTTTCTTCCATAGTGGGCTTATCTGCCTGTGAGAAAAAGCTTGGAGCAGAGCAGGAGGTAGCCGCCGCATCCGGATCGAATATCGTACTGACTACCGAGGACAGTGGGGAGGAGTCCGTTGCGATTGCGGCGCTGGGACTCAATGCCAATGTGCTTCCTTCCATTGAGGGAGTGACCATTGATGGGCAGGCGGAAGAGCTCGCGCCGGTGAATCTTACAGTTGGGGTTATCAATTCCGTTGTAAAGGATTTGCAGGAACGACTCATGCAGCTTGGCTACATGGAAGATGATGAACCGACCACCTATTATGGAGATGCGACTTCCAAGGCGGTACAGTATTTCCAAAGACAGAGCGGAAGAACCATGGACGGAATTACCGGAGTGGATACTTGGGATGCTCTTATGTCGGAAATGCACCGCACTATGCGGCAAAGCTGGGATTTCAGGGTGACGATATAACAAAAATCCAGTATCGTTTGTATAACCTGGGTTATCTTACGGAGAGCGGACAGATTAACGGCACCTTCGACGAGGCTACGGATACTGCAGTAAAGAAGATGCAGGAGGTAAACCATCTAACTATAGACGGTACTGTAGGGCAGGCAACAACCAACCTACTGTATTCCGATGAAGTGAAAGCCAATATCATTGCGCTTGGAGAGCATAGCGATATTGTAAAGAAATATCAGTCGAGACTCATTGCGCTTGGCTATCTTTCCGGGGAGGCGGATGGAAATTTCGGTTTAAGTACCCAAAATGCAATTCGTGCTTTCCAGTCCAGAAATGATCAGGTCGTAGACGGATATCTCGGACCGGATACCAGAACTGTGCTGGAATCCGATTCGGCAAAACCTTTCGGTATGCGTCTTGGAGAGCAGAGCAGTGATGTGCAGAATATGCAGAAGCTTTTAGTAAAGTATGGATATTTGTCGAGCGATAAGGCCTCGGGTTATTTCGGAGAGCTTACCAAAGATGCAGTGCTTGCCTTCCAGAGAACAAACGGACTGACCGCAGACGGTACAGCAGGAGCAAAGACCTTGCAGGTTCTGCAATCCGGTTCTGCAAAGTCTAAACCGAGGCAAAGCACAAATAGAAACAGAAATAACGGAAATGCAGCTGCGGGAAACACAGGTGGTGGAAATGCACCTGCACAGCCCAATGTTTCTTCCGGTTTAGGCGGAGCAACCGTATCCGGATCGGCATCGTCACTGATTTCCATTGCTTCATCCAAGATTGGATCTCCTTATGTATGGGGATCGAAGGGACCCAACGCCTTTGACTGTTCCGGTTTGTTTACTGGTGTTTGAACCAGGCAGGTGTCGGAACTTCCTATATGACTTCTTCCGGTTGGAGAAATCCGGGACGGTTTAAAAAAGTAGGTGCTTCCGAATTGCAGGCCGGTGATATCGTTGTGGTAAGCGGCCACGTCGGTATCTATGCCGGTGGCGGAACAGTTATCGATGCATCTTCCTCTAACGGCAGAGTGGTTCATAGAAGCTTCTCCGGATGGTGGTCCAGAAACTTTATTACCGCATGGAGAATATTTAGTTAAAAAATGGCTTTTTGAAGGAGAGCAAAGAAATGAAAAAGACAGCATTGATTGTTATGGCAGCGGGAATCGGATCACGCTATGGTGCAGGAATTAAGCAGTTGGCAAAGATCGGACCCTCCGGGGAAATTATCATGGACTATTCCGTACATGATGCTTTGGAAGCAGGCTTTGACAAGCTGGTTTTTGTAATTCGAAAGGATATTGAAGCGGAATTTCGCGATATTATCGGAAAGAGAATTGAGAAAATTGCCGATGTGCACTATGCTTTCCAGGAGCTGGATGCTTTACCGCAGGGCTATGCTCTTCCGGATGGCAGAACAAAGCCGTGGGGAACTGCCCATGCTCTTATGCAGGCGAGAAAATATGTGGACTGCCCCTTTGCGGTCATCAATGCAGATGATTTTTACGGAAAAGAGGGCTATCAATTACTCCACGGATTTTTAACAGAGGATAGAGAACAGGGGAAGATGCTCGAAATGTGCATGGCGGGTTACCATCTGACCAATACTCTATCCAAGCATGGCTCTGTAAACCGCGGAATCTGTAAGGTTTCCAAGGACGGATATCTTGAGTCTATTGAAGAAATCTTCGAGATTAAGAGAGAAGAGGATGGTATTTTACGAGGCTTAAATCAGGGAAAAGATACGATTGTATTGGCGGAAGATGCCATTGCTTCCATGAATATGTTCGGTCTTCCGGAGGAGTTTTTGGATATTGTCACGGAGAACTTCCCGGCATGGCTTGACCAATACGGTAAGGAAATGAAGTCCGAGTATCTTCTTCCTAGAGAGATCAACAATCTTATGGAAGAAGGAAGAGGAAGTGTTAAGGTGCTTCCGGATCATGATAAGTGGTTCGGTGTAACCTATCACGAAGATAAGGCTCTTGCGGAAGAGGCATTGAGAGAGTGTATAGCTGCAGGGCTTTACCCTGAGAAACTCTATGATTAAGGGATAGTAAAATATAGCATTCTGTTTTAAAATAGAGGGAAATTCATTTCCCTCTATTTTTTATTCTTCATGCCTATCGTTTAGCTGTGTTGAAGAGGGGCTTATTGATTTTTAAAATGGGATAAATCCATTGTAAATAACAGAACACTTACACAGTCTGTAGAATTTATTTCAATCTGTATAGAGATAGAGAGGTTACTTAGGTGTCGGATCAGGAAAGAGAATCTCGGAAAAGAAAGCTGAAAGAAAGAGTTATTCCGGGAGAACTGGAGGAAAAGGATAGAGAGGAACAGCCGAATAGAGCGGGGAGGAGGATTGCCCTTCCCCGGCACTTTTTACTGCCTCTGACTTTCCTTTTGCTCTTTACCTTAGGTCTTCTGTTCTTTTTTTATAACAGAAGACGATATAGTCGTTTAACGAGCAAATGGTCAGTGGATTTTTCCGAGAAAGGGGAATCCGGCGGTGAGTATTATGCTTTTTCCGACGGTATCGTAAAGGTATCGAAGGACGGTGCATCCTACCTGTCTTCTTCCGGAAAAATACTCTGGAATCAGGCCTATGAGATGGCGACCCCCTTGGTTGCCATTAACGGAGACTATATGGTCATCGGAGAAGAAAACGGATCGAAGCTTTTCATTCTTTCATCAGAAGGTCTGAAAGGGCAGGGAGAAAGCTCTCTTCCCATATTAAAGCTTTCCATTTCGGAAAAGGGTGTGGTTTATGCCCTCCTTGCCGATGGAGAAAGCAGTTATATCACCGTGTTTTCCAAGGAGGGAAAGAATCTGGATATCGGGATCAAGTCAGTCCTTAGCGGAGACGGTTTTCCGGTGGATTTTTCCACATCGAAGGACGGGGAAGAGCTTTTAGTGGCTTTCTCCTATTTGGATAAGACGGTTCTTAAGAGTCGAGTGGTCTTTTACAATTTCTCGGCTCTTGGAAAAAATGCAGGGGCAAACCGTGTAGTTGGAGGTTTTACCGATAATTTTTCCGGAAAAATGGTTGGCAGGGTGCATTTCTTTAACAATGACGAAAGCTTTGCAGCTTATAACGGGGGAGTCAGCTTTTTCTCAACCAGGGTAAAGACCAGTCCGGAAGAAAAGAAGAATGTTGAAATCCCGGGAACAATTCGGATGATAAGCTATAATAATCAATATCTTGTCTTGCTCACGGATAATACCAAAGAGAAAGAAGAAGAAAACTATCGCCTTCTGCTCTTTAGGAAGAATGGCGAAAAGCTCTTCGATAAAGCATTGAGCTTTATAGGCAATAAGATGGAAATCAGCGGAGACAAGATTATACTTTATCAAGAGAAAAACTATAAAGTCTATGATTTTAGCGGTCGGCTACGCTATAATGGGGAGACGAAAGAAAGACTGCTCTACCTTCGTTCCATGACGGATTTTAAAATGAACGGTACTGAGCTTATGCTCTGCTTTCCAAACAAGGTGGAAAGAGTGACTTTGCAATAGAGGGAGAACAAGATGAATCAATATTGTGTGGGAATTGATGTAGGGGGTACGACCGTAAAGTGCGGTATTTTCACCTATAACGGAGTGCTTTTGGATAAATGGGAAGTTATGACCAGAAAGGCGGAAAACGGAAAGTATATTCTGCCCGACGTAGCGGAAGAACTGAAAAAGCACCTGGATGAAAAGACTATTGCCTACGAAGATATTGCAGGCATCGGAATCGGGGTTCCCGGACCGGTAGAGCCGGACGGACATGTGCGCATTGCCGTTAACTTGGGCTGGAAAGACATTTATCCGGCAAAAGTGATGCGGGAGCTTATGGGAGGCAGGATTCCCTGTGCTGTAGGAAATGATGCCAATGTGGCGGCTCTCGGTGAGATGTGGCAGGGTGGCGGAAGAGGCTTTCAAAATATGATGATGGTGACTCTCGGAACGGGAGTAGGCGGCGGTCTTATTTTAAATGGAAAAATCGTGGCAGGTGCGCACGGTGCCGGAGCGGAAATCGGACATATTCATGTGCGGGAAGTAGAGGGAGAGCGTTGTGCCTGTGGCGGTATGGGCTGTCTTGAGCAGGTGGCATCCGCAACCGGAATTGTAAAAGAAGCGGAGCGCTTTTTAAGGATGTTTAAGGAGCCGTCTTCTCTTCGTATCTACGGAAAGGCGCTAACCGCTAAAATTGTTTGTGATGCGGCGAAGGAAGGAGATCAGCTTGCATACCTGAGTCTGGACTTAAGTATGCGTTCTCTGGGCATTGTTTTGGCACAGGTGTCCATGGTCGCCGATCCGGAAATCTTCGTTATCGGAGGCGGTGTGTCTAAGGCGGGAAGCTTCCTTCTCGATCTTATCCGGAAACATTATGAGGAATACACTCCGATTTTGGAGAAAAAAAGCGGAGCTGGTTCTTGCGACTCTCGGAAATGATGCCGGAATCTACGGTTGCGCAAGACTCATGTTGGAAAAAGGATTAGAAAGTCAGGAAGATGAATCAAAAAGGTTCTGAAAAACAATTGAATATACGAAGATTATTGCCATGCTGAAGGAGGAAGCCGACTCTTCTCTTGGAAAGGAGATTGTGGAAGCCCTTCTTCCTTCTTCCGATCCGGAAGAGGTCAGAAAGACTCTTTTAGAGACGGAAGATGCAGAGAATCGGATTCGTTTAAAGGGGCCTCTTTCCTTTAGGGGGAATGTCGGATATTCGCCTTTATTTTCCGAGGATTCAACTGGGAGCTTCCCTCTCGATAGCAGAGCTTTTACATGTGGAAAAAAATTCTGGAATTTGCGGAGAAGGCAAGAGACTGGGCGGGAGAAACGGAAGATTCTCTCTCGCTTTATTTTTCAGGACTTGTCTCCTTTGGAGGAAATCAGAAGAGAGTTTCAGCGCTCCATTGAGTCTGAGGAAAGACTAAGTGATGATGCCGGTAAGGAGCTTTCTGAAATTCGCCGGAAAGAAAAAGGAATAGAAGGAAAGATCAGCGATGAGCTGAACAGGACTTTAAACGATAAGCGCTCCATGTTGCAGGAGGGAGTCATCACCCTCCGAAACGGTCGCCATGTTTTTCCGGTAAAGGCGGAATACAAAAATGCCTTTCACGGGATTGTGCATGATGAAAGCAGTACCGGGGTTACGCTCTTTATGGAGCCTTTAAGTATAGTGCAACTGGAAAACAGTTTAACGGAACTCCTTGCCTTGGAGAGACGGGAAGTGGAGAAGATTCTCCTTGCTCTGACTCTTCGTTTACAGCCGGAGCTTTCCGCCTTGCAGCAAAATGTGGAGCGTATTGCTCATCTGGACTTTGTTTTTGCCAAGGCAAAGCTTGGGAAGAAAATGGAAGGAATCCGTCCGACGGTTCTGGAAGAGCACAAAGTTAAGCTTATTGATGCGAGACACCCCTTAATCCCCCGGGAAAAAGTGGTTCCCATTTCTATCCATATCGGGGAAGATTTTAACCTTCTTGTGATTACCGGTCCAAATACGGGCGGAAAAACAGTCTGCTTGAAAACGCTGGGACTCTTGCAGCTTATGGGGCAGGCGGGACTTTTGATTCCTGCCTTTCAGGGATCTTCCATTACCGTTTTCAGGGAAATATTTGCGGATATCGGAGACGAGCAAAGTATTGAGCAAAGCCTTTCTACTTTTTCCTCTCATATGACCAATACGGTAAAGATTTTGGCTGAAGCGGATGCGGATAGCCTTTGCCTTTTTGATGAGCTTGGTGCAGGAACGGACCCGACAGAGGGAGCTGCTTTGGCACTGGGGATTTTGCATGACCTATTCCAAAGAAAAGTAACAACCGTTGCGACAACCCACTATGCGGAAATCAAGCTCTACGCTCTTTCGGAAGAAGGGGTGGAAAACGCTGCCTGTGAGTTTGATGTGGAAAGTCTTCGCCCGACCTATCGTCTGCTTATCGGCGTACCGGGAAAGTCCAATGCCTTTGCCATTGCAAAGAAGCTGGGCTTAAGTGATAAAATTATAGAAGATGCAAGAGGGAGAATCGGAGAGGAAGATCTCCACTTTGAGGACCTGATTGCGGATTTAGAGGATACCAGACGCCTTGCAGAACGCGAAAAGCTGGAGATTGAGCAGTACAAAGAAGAGGTGGAGAGGCTGAAAGCGAGAGCCAGAGAATCCACCAAGGGAATCGAAAAGGGGAAAGATAAGATTTTAAACCGGGCACGGGAGGAAGCGGCGAGGATTCTTGCCGAGGCAAAGGAAACCGCGGATGAAATCATTAAGGAAATCAAGAAGAAAGAAAGCGGCGGTTCCGGTTCTTTAGAAGCGGAGCAGCTTAGAACAAAGCTTCGGAAGAAGCTGGAAGAAAACCAATCCGCCTTGGGAGCACAAAGCGTGAAAGGTCCTTCACAGACGATTTCCTTGAAAAATCTGGCTCTGGGAGATAAGGTGAGGCTTCTGAATATGCACGGTGTAGTAGGAACCGTCACGGAACTTCCCGATAAGAGCGGGATGTTCACCGTCAGTGCGGGAATCCTCCGTACTAAGGTGTCTGCCAAAGAGGTGGAATTTATCCAGCACAAGGAGAAAGAAGCGCCTGTTCGCAATCAGGGAAAGACAGCGGGACTGGGAAGAGCAAAGGCGATGGGCATTTCCCCGGAAATCAATCTTATCGGGAAAATGACTGCAGATGCCCTGCCGGAGTTAAATAAATATCTGGATGATGCCTTTCTTGCAAAGCTTCCACAGGTACGGGTTGTACATGGAAGAGGTACAGGGGCACTTCGGAAAATGGTGCATGAATGTGCCAAGAAGAACAAGCATATCGAGTCCTTCCGTCTGGGAGAATATGGAGAAGGCTCCGACGGTGTGACTATTGTTTATTTTAAAAAGTAATTTAGAAAATGGAGGAATTGTGGCGGAAAAACAAAGAATACTTATAGTAGATGATGACAGTTCCATAGCAGAGCTGATTTCTCTGTACTTGGAAAAGGAGTGCTTTTCCACAACGATTGCGGAGGATGGAGAAGAAGCGCTGAATCTCTATGAAAAAGAGGGAGCCGATCTTTTGATTCTGGATCTGATGCTTCCCGGGATTGACGGATATGAAGTCTGTAGACGCCTTCGGGCGACCTCGGATGTGCCGATTATCATGCTTTCCGCAAAAGGAGAGACCTTTGATAAGGTGCTTGGTTTGGAGCTTGGAGCGGACGATTATATTTTAAAGCCCTTTGATACCAAGGAGCTTGTTGCCAGAGTAAAGGCTGTACTTCGTCGCTTTCAACCGGGAAGAAAGCAGGGGAGCTATGAGCTTTCGGAGTCTGCCGAGAGTGAAGAACAGCTTCAAAAAGGGAAGTATATTGCCTACCCCGACTTGGTTGTCAATTTGAGTAACTATGCGGTGCATTATAAGGGGAAATCCATTGATATGCCACCCAAAGAGCTGGAGCTTTTGTACTTTTTGGCAAGCTCCCCCAATCAGGTATTTACCAGAGAACAGCTTCTCGACAATATCTGGGGTTATGAGTTTGCGGGGGATTCCCGTACTGTGGATGTGCACATCAAGCGCCTTAGGGAAAAGCTTCCCGAGGGAGCGGACTGGGAGATTTCCACGGTTTGGGGAATAGGCTATAAGTTCAGGGTAGGGTGAAGAGCTTGAGAAAGCATTTATTTATTAAATTTTTACTCGTCTATGTCGCTTTCTTTATTCTGGCTTTCGCCTTTGTTTCCCTTTATGGAGGCTCTACAGTTCAACGTTACTTTACAATATGGAGGGAAATGCGCTCTACAAAGAAGTAACGAGAATTGCCAACTACTACTCACAGGAAGAAAACGGGAGCCTATCGATAAGCGGACTGAGCAGCGAGATGGAAGGAAATATCCACAATAAGGCCTGGGGCTGGACTCTCATCAGCCCAAAGGGGGAGATTCTTTTGCACTATGGTCCGGAAAAAATCAAGGGAGAAGCAATAGCCGACTTTAATGTCGCGGAAAATGGGGATAAAACCTATTACAGCGGAGATTTGCAGGGAATGCTTACAGAACAGCAGCTCATCAGCAAGGCGCCGATACGCAGAAACTTTCAAAATCTTGCCTATCTTTATCTTCACATTCCCCTTTCGGAAATCGAAGCAAAAAAAGAGGGCACAATGGAAATCTTGTTTGAGGTTTTTGCTCTGACTTTCATTTTGTCCTTTTCCGTTTTTCTTGTTTTCTATATCTTTGTGTATCGCCCGCTTCGGAAAATCACGGCAGGGGCGGTGCGTTATGCGGCAGGAGAGTATCTTTACCGCATACAGGTTTCTTCGGAAGACGAAATGGGATATCTGGCGGATACACTGAACTTTATGGCGGAAGAGATTCAAAAGTCGGATGATTACCAAAGGCAGTTCGTTGCGAATGTCTCTCATGATTTCCGATCACCCTTAACGTCCATAAAGGGCTACTTGGAAGCGATGCTTGACGGTACGATTCCAAGAGATAAAGAAGAAAAGTATCTGGAACGCCTGATTATGGAAACGGACAGATTAAGTAGAATGACGCAGTCCATGTTAAGTCTAAATAAACTGGATGAGGGAGGAAATCTCAGCCGCAGCAACTTCGATATCAATCGCATGATTCGAGAGGTCTGTAGTAGCTTTGAGATGCAGTGTGCCAAGAAAAAAATTGCAATTTTTCTCTTGTTTTTTTGCGGAGAAAAAAAGAAATGGTCTACGGAGACTATCCGAAGATTCAGCAGGTGCTTTACAATCTCTTGGACAATGCGGTGAAATTTTCCAAAGAAGGAACAGAGGTTAGTGTCAGAACGGAGAGAAGAGGATCAAAGGTCTTCATCTCGGTTAAGGACCAGGGAATCGGGATTCCAAAGAAAGATTTACAGAAAATATGGGAGCGCTTTTACAAGACGGACCTCTCCAGAGGAAGAGATAAGCGGGGAACCGGTCTGGGGCTCAGCATTGTGAAGAGCATTATCACAGCCCATAATGAACATATCGATTGCATATCCACGGAGGGAGTGGGCACGGAATTCAGCTTTGCACTCCCCATGTCTTTAAAGGAGGAGGCATAATCCTTGGAAGAGAAAGACTTTATTAAAGAGAAAATAGTGGGACAAAAGGGAAGTTGGAAAAAGAGAGGAAAAAAAGCAATTCTGCTTTTTCTTTCCGGTATGATCTTTTCCCTTGGGGCATTTTTGACGGCGGCATTTCTCTTTCCTCTTCTTCCGAAGACGGAAAAACAGAAGGAGAAGGAAACGGTAGCCTTCTCGGAAACGGAAACTACGGAAGTAGAAAGCAGTACGGAGGAGACCGAAGCCATTGAAGATGTGGTTCAGTCGGAAATCCAGAAGTTTGACTTTCCAATTTCCGCCTACGACAGCATGATGGGAAATCTAAAAAATATCATTCAAGAGGGAGAAAAGTCCCTTGTGGATGTGGAAATTTCCAGCGGAGGAGCAGATTTACTCACAAAGGAAAAACGGCAGGGAAACGGGATTATTCTGGAAAAAACCCGTGACTCTCTTTTCATCTTGTTTCTCGGAGAGAGTGAAGAGGGAGAGGAATACCGGGTTCGTTTTTTTTTCGCGATAAGGTAGTGGAAGGAACAAAGGTTTCAGAGAGTAAAAAGGACGGAATCTTGATTTTGTCCGTGCCTCTGAGTGTATTTGACGAAAAAGAGTTGGAGAAGCTGAGTTTGATTCCCAGGGGAAATTCCCGCCTTCTACAAAGGGGAGAGACCTTGATCGGGATCGGTGCTCCGAGCGGGAAACTCTATTCCACAGCTTATTCCTATGTTTCCTATCTTTCTTATGAGGAGCCGGCGATAGACGGTGTTCTGGAAGAAATTGCGGTACAGATGCCGGAAAGGAGAGGGAAATATTTTTTTCCTAAACACCGCCGGACAACTGGTCGGCTTTACAAGCGGAAATCAAGAGGCTTATCCGCGGATTACGGGCTTATCCGATTATCTGGAATATCTGGAACATTTAAGTAACGGTAATGCCTTACCCTATCTGGGACTTAAGCTGCAAAACACAACAAAGAACATGATAGAATTGGGAATTCCGGAGGGAATCTATATCTCGGGAGTAGAAGAGGGAAGCCCGGCTTATAATGCCGGCATTCAGCCCGGAGATGTTTTGAAGAAAGGAAACGGAGTAGAGCTGAGCAGTGTAAAAAGTTTTCAGGAAGCCCTGCTCGGACAAATTCCCGGAGAGATTTACCGAATTGCGGTTCTCCGCTATAATGGGAAAGAATATGTGGAACTGGAGTTTTCCTGTCCGCTTGGGACAAGGTAGGAAGGAATGTATATGAGTGAAAATATCCCTAACCCTAATCGTTTTATCGAGAATTTTAGGGATGGCACAAGAGTGAACAATGTGTATCTGGTGAAAATGAAGAACACGGCACTCACAAAAAACGGAAAGGAATACCTGAATGTAACCTTGCAGGATAGGACGGGAACGATTGATGCCAAGGTTTGGGATCCCTATTCTCCCGGCATTACGGAGTTCTCTGCTTTGGACTATGTCTATGTGGAGGGAAATGTCGCAATTTATAACGGCGTAAATCAGCTAAGCATCCAGAGGCTTTCTGTTGCAACAGAGGGAAGCTTTTATCCGGAGGATTTTCTTCCTGTATCCAAGAGAGACAGGGAGGAGATGAAGAAGGAGCTCTTTGCTATGATTTCCGCTCTGGAAAACCCTTTCTTAAAAAAGCTTTTAGAGAGCATTTTTGTGGAAGATAAGGAGTTTTTACAGGAGTTTTCTTTCCATTCTGCCGCAAAAAGCGTACACCACAGCTATGTGGGAGGGCTTTTGGAGCATACTCTATCGGTGGCGAAGCTCTGCCGTTTCTATGCGGAGCATTATCAGGACCTCAATAAAGATATTTTGATCTCTGCAGCACTTTGCCATGACATCGGGAAAATGAAGGAACTCAGTGAATTTCCGAGAAATGATTACTCGGATGAGGGACAGCTTCTTGGCCATATCATGATCGGCTATACCATGCTTTCCGAGAAAATTGCTTTGATTCCCGATTTTCCGACTACACTTCGTTCGGAGTTTTTGCACTGTATTCTTTCTCACCACGGGGAGTTGGAGTTCGGCTCTCCGAAGAAGCCTGCCACCATGGAGGCTCTTGCTCTTTCCTTTGCGGACAATACCGATGCAAAGCTCCAGACCATGAGAGAGTTTATCGATCAGGGAGAAAAGTCCGGGAAAGCTAGGGAAGGAAATGGCTGGATAGGATATAATAAGCTCTTGGAGAGCAATGTGCGGAAGAGTATGTTCTAAGCTCCCCTTGTCCACTGCCATGTACTCATAGATGCAATAATAGAAAAAAGTATTATAGTATTTTCATAAAGACGCTCTCGCTCGATTCCGACGCAACGGTACTAAGCATCAAACTTCGCGGTGCTCGTTTTCTGCAAGTACCGGCGTCTCCATACGCTTTATTCCAATACTATCAATACTTTTTTGCTTAAAATACATTAATATTCATTCATGCATTAGAAAGGACATTGCTTTGATTCAGATTTTCTTAGATGAGGCTTTGTTTCCGTTTGAGAGTGATATTCGGGAGCTTTGTAAGGCTTTCTACCCCGGGGAGGATTTTCAGCTCCATACGCCGGAGGGGGTTCGGCTTATGGAGACGACCCAAGAGGAGAAAAATGCCTTAAAGCGTGCCAAGGAGCAAAGGGCTGCCGTTCCTGTAAACAGGAAGAGTTTAAAACGGAAAGATACGGAAAAACAAAATCGAATTCTGACGGAGGAGGGGATTTCTGACCCTTCTCTTTTCCGTCTTTCTCTGGATTTACGAGGAGCAGAGCTTTCCTTTAGTGGAAAGCGGACGAAAGATAAGTCGATTGTGAAAGCGTATCTTTATCGGATTTTAGAGGAAATGCGGACGAAGTCTTCCTTGGGGAGATTTAACGGGGATTCGACCGGTCTCTCTTGCGGGGAAACTCCTGGAGGAGTTGGAAGAATTGACAGAGCCGGAAGAAAATCAGGAAAAGACGGAAGAAGAACGCTTTTATACTGCCCTAAAGGACGAATACTGCTTGGAGGGGGAAAAGGCAGAACTCTTGCATTTTCTTGCTTTACGAGAAAGGAAGATTTTACAGAGAGCAGAGGAGAAAAGCGGAGTAAAGATAAAAGACGGCTTCAGCATTTACATTCATATCCCCTTTTGCCCAAGTAAATGTGCATACTGCTCCTTTCTTTCTTCCCCGATTGGACCTTTTTCCGACCGCATTCCGGAGTATCTCGATAAGATTTCCGAAGAGCTGGATTTTGCACTCTATGAAATGGGAGAAAAACGCGGAAAAACACTGCAAAGCATCTATATCGGCGGAGGTACACCGACTGCCCTTCCTCCGAAAGAATTGGAAGCCTTACTTCTTTTAGTGGAGAAAAAACTGTTGAGCTCGCCGTTTTCCAAGGTACTGGAATACACGGTAGAGGCAGGTAGGCCTGACTCTTTAACGGAGAATAAGCTCGCCCTCTTAAAGGCACACAGCGTGGACCGCATTTCCATTAACCCGCAGACTTTCCGACAGGAAACTTTGGATTTAATCGGAAGAAAGCACAGTGTCGAGTCTGTGGTGGAGCGTTTTTATGAAGCAAGAGCTCTGGGCTTTGACAACATTAACATGGATCTCATTCTGGGGCTTCCCTCGGAGAGACTTTCCGATGTGGAGGAGAGCCTTCGAAGGATTCATGCACTTTCTCCGGACAATCTCACCGTGCACTCCCTTGCGGTGAAGCGTGCCGCAAAGTTAAAAACGGAGGAAAACAAGTACAGGGGTGCTTATCAGGCAGGGGCGTCTTCCGAGGAATTTCCATTGAATAGAGATTTTTCTCTATCCTATATCCCTTCTTGGAAGAAACGAGAGAGCCGGAGCGAAATGGAGTGGATGATGCTTTCCGCCATGCAGACCGCAGAGGAACTGTCTTTATATCCGTATTATCTTTACCGGCAAAAAAATATGGCGGGAAATTTGGAAAATATCGGCTTTAGTAAGGAGGGAAAGGAATGCCTCTACAATATCTTCATGATGGAAGAAAAGCATACAGTCTTTGGCGTCGGGGCAGGAAGCTCCTCGAAAATTCTCTTTGGAAACGGAAGACTGGAAAGAGTGGATAACGGAAAAGACTTCCGCTCTTATATGGAGCATTTTTCGGAGTATCAGGAAAAGAAGCGGAAAGTCTTGGAAGAACTTAGCCTGTATGAAAAGAAAAACAAGATTGATAAAAACTTAACTAGCATTTTGTAGATACTTAGTCTATACTAACTCTTGACAGAAACATTTCTATGGAGAGTTTTTGGATAAGACGAAATTAAGGAAATAGAGAAAAAGGGATGAAAGGGAAGGAGAAGAGATGAATATTCAAGAGAGAAAAGTGGGCGTTATCGGCTGCGGTTTTGTGGGTTCCAGTTCTGCGTTTGCCCTCATGCAAAGCGGTCTTTTTTCAGAAATCGTTTTAAATGATGTAGATAGAGAAAGAGCGGAGGGAGAGGCACTCGATATCAGTCACGGACTTCCTTTTGCTAAGCCGATGAAGATTTATGCCGGAGACTATGATGATTTAATGGACTGCTCCATTATCGTAATCACTGCCGGTGCAGGGCAGAAGCCGGGAGAGACAAGACTTGACCTCGTAAAGAAAAATGTAGGGATTTTTAAGAGTATTATCCCGGAGATTGCGAAGAGAAAATATGAGGGAATCTTACTTATTGTGGCAAATCCCGTGGACATTTTAACTTATGCGGCAGTGAAAATAAGCGGTTTCCCGGAGAATAGAGTCTTCGGCTCCGGAACGGTACTCGATACCGCAAGACTGAAGTATCTTTTAGGTGAGCACCTCTCCATTGATAACCGTTCCGTTCACGCCTTTATTATCGGAGAGCACGGAGATAGCGAAATTGCCGCCTGGAGCAGTGCAAATGTCTCCGGTATTCCTTTAAATGATTTTTGCGAGCTTCGCGGTCACCTGGAGCATGATGCCTCCATGAAGCGAATTGCAGAGGATGTGAAGAACAGTGCCTACGAGATTATTGCGAAGAAAAAAGCAACCTATTACGGAATCGCGATGTCCGTTCGAAGAATCTGTGAGGCGATTATCCGTGACGAGAAGTCTATCCTGCCCGTTTCCAGCATGCAGCATGGAGAGTATGGGATATCCGACGTCTCCTTAAGCGTTCCGGCGATTGTCGGAAGACAGGGTGTGGAGAGAGTGGTGTCAATTGATTTAAGTGAAGAAGAGAAAGAGGCTCTTCAAGCTTCTGCCAATACCTTAAAGAAGGTTATAGAGGATGCGTTTAGCTAAGTGTATAAATTAAGAAAATAAAAAAAGGAAGATGCAGCTTTTGGAGAAGAATCCGCTAGCTGCATTTTTTGTTCTTAACGGGTATTGTTTGCAAAGTTTGCAATATCTCGTTTAACAAGTAACACAGGTGAAGTCGGAGAGCTTGCCGGCCTTCCAAAGCGGTGTAGCAATCAAAAGCATAAAGATGCGTTTTTTCTAAGAGTATAGGATTTGTAAATTCTGCAAACTAATTTTATAGGGCAAGAAAAAAATAATCATTAAAAAGAGATAATATATATATATGACGAGAATAATAGTAAGTACGACATAGCTTGAAATGAATTTTTCGTTGCATTTTAATTTCTACTGAAAGAGTTCGGGATAGATGAGGAAGGAAACTAAAAGAGTGTATTTTAGGGAGTCAAGGAGGAGAAGATGAAAATAGCAGGAACGGAGTATTTTACCGGAGTATATAACAGACGGATAGAAGCGAAACAGGGGATTAATCTTAAAAAATCGTATGATAAAGAGATAGAAAAGATTTTGGAAAGAGGACAAAAAGTTGTAGATTCCTTGCTTCTTTCTGATGAAGGGAAGAAATTTTCCGCTGAGAAAGCACAGAAAGGGACTGTGGGTAACGGAGAGGGAAAGAAGGAAGATGGTTCCATTGATTTTCCTGAATCCGGAAAAATGGATATTTATGAGATTCTCTTAAGACAGCAGAAAGAGGTGGCGGCAGGGAAAGAAGCAACAGATGAGTTTTGGGAAAATCCGACCAATCAATGGTTGAATTTTACAAAATATTTGGATCAGCACGGTTTTTATGAAAATAGGAGTGATGAGGATGTAAAAAAATTTGAAAATTTGCTTTCGGAAATTACGAATGGGATGGACTTTTTGACCGGTCTTCAGTTTAATACGGGATTTATTGGTGTAAGAGGATCATTTCATTTCGGATCAAGACCCTATATGTCTAAGGCGGAGGCGATTGCTTCTTTAGAAAGTTCTACAAATGCCTTATCTTATCTTGCGGAAAAATTGCTTCCAAATGAGCAAAAAGAAGGCTTTAGTAAACTGATAGACTTATATAAAAGTCACAATGAAAAGATAATTGAGGATTACAAAAATCCATTTGAAGGAATAGAAAGAGCGATTGAGCTTAGCATAGAAAAAAGGAAAGATTACTTTGGAACTTCTTTAAAGCCGGTAGAAGAAGCAAAATATCAAAGTATGAAAGCCAAAATCACAAAAACAGACAAGGCGTATAAGGACTATTGGAAAGCCATTTCAGAGGAATTTAGACGATATAATGAGAGTCAGGACGATACTATTTTAAAGTCTGTAAAAGAGATATATCTGAATTTTGTGACGGATAATACGAAGGATGTGAACTTCAGAAATTATATGATGAAGAAGGCTGAAAGTACATTTTCCCATATCGAACATTGCTGGAAGAGAATATTGGAAAATTTTTCGTAAGCTTTTTTTGCTTGACAGCTCTTGTACTTCCGTGTAAAATCCGTTCTCAACAACTGAATATTGTAAACCGTTGAGGTGGAGATAACGGCAACGATGCCTTTACAGAGAACCCGCGATGCTGAGAATCGGGTAAGAAACAACTTGTCAAATGGACCACTGAGGGTGCAGGGAAACGGATTTTTCCGGAGTATTCTGCAACGTGTAGGGATACGTGAGTTCCCGGGGATATGTTGGTATCCTGCTAAGCGGCGCAGCGTATGCTGTGAATCAAGGTGGCACCGCGGATAGATTTTCTGTTTATTCGTCCTTGGCAAAGAAACTTTCTTTGCCGGGGACTTTTTTGTATCGCCCCTGACATGAGCATGAAGAAGCACAGAAGTGCTTTGGGAGTGCGAATGGCAGGCAGGAATCGTAAAAGCACGAAGTGCGAACGATTCCGTAAATACTGTCATCTCCTTGGTAAAGAACATCACATTTACCGCCCCCGGAGAAAGACGGGAAAGAAAAAGGAGGAAAGAATTATGCAGCTTAACAATGTGGATTTGAAACTTATTTGAAGAACTACCCGGATGCAAACGGTTATTTTGGAAAGTACGGCGGAGCGTATATTCCCGAGGAACTAAAGAAGGCGATGGAGGAAATCGACCACGCCTATCGCACCATTTCCAAGTCCAGAAAGTTTATTGCGGAGTTAAGAAGAATCCGTAAGGAGTTCCAAGGTAGACCGACTCCCATTTCTCACTTGGAGAGACTCTCCGAGAAAATCAATACCGGTGTACAGCTTTATGTAAAGCGGGAGGACTTAAATCATACCGGTGCCCACAAGTTAAACCACTGCATGGGTGAGGTGCTTCTTGCGAAATACATGGGAAAGAAGAAGGTTATTGCAGAGACCGGTGCCGGACAGCACGGTGTGGCGCTGGCTACCGCAGCAGCATACTTCGGCATGGAGTGCGACATTTATATGGGTGCGGTAGACATCAAGAAGCAGGCACCGAATGTAGCCAGAATGAAGATTCTTGGTGCAAGAGTAGTAGAAGTAAATGAGGGTCTCGCCACGCTGAAAGAGGCGGTGGATGCCGCATTCCTCGCGTACATGAAGGAATATAAGGATGCCATTTACTGTATCGGCTCCGTAGTGGGACCGCACCCCTTCCCCATGATGGTGAGAGATTTCCAGAGTGTAGTGGGAATCGAGGCAAGAGAGCAGTTCCTTGATATGACCGGAGAGCTTCCGGACGCTATCGTAGCCTGCGTGGGAGGCGGATCGAACGCCATGGGACTTTTCTCCGGATTCTTAAATGATCCGGTGACGATTTACGGCGTAGAACCCTTGGGAAGAGGCACCGCACTCGGAGATCATGCGGCAAGCCTTACCTACGGAGAAGAAGGAATTATGCACGGCTTTAACAGCATTATGTTAAAGGATGAAAAAGGAGAGCCGGCACCGGTATATTCCGTAGCGAGCGGTCTCGATTATCCGTCTTCCGGTCCGGAGCACGCCTTCTTACATGATATCGGAAGAGTAAAATATGATGTGGTAAATGATGACGAGACTATTGATGCATTCTTCACCCTTTCCAGAATGGAAGGCATCATTCCGGCAATAGAAAGCTCCCATGCCGTGGCATACGGCATGAAGCTCGCAAAGACGATGAACAAGGGCTCCATCCTCATTAATCTCTCCGGAAGAGGAGACAAGGATATGGACTATATCATCGAGAAGTACGGGATCAGAGAATAAGAAGAGAAATATAGGAATGAAGCTCGAACGGTAAGTATAGAGCTTCGAATAAAGAGACTGTAAAATATTAAAAGCACTTTATGCTATGCAGGTTCACTGCGAGACACACTCTCGATAACCTCGCCTGACTGAGCAGTAGTCTTGTTGACTACTGCTCACTTTGCTTTGCAAAGCAACTTCTTAAAGAAGTTGGTCTCGTACAGGACAACTTTTCTGATGAAAAGTTTGTCCTTACGTAGGGGATACTAAGCGAAAAACTGCATTTCATTTGTTTTTCGCAAGTACCCACGGGCTCAGATTGTCCCGCAGCAAACCTGCATAGCAATAAATAGCATTGCTTTAATTTTACAGTCTTTTTTTATTCATAACGACTATCGCTTGTAAAGCGTGCGATCTCTCGTTAAAAACCGATTGCATAAATTCTATAGTTTTGACTTTTTATCTATTCCTCTTTAAGTTGTGGTGCATAATTTTTTTCTAAGTTAGAAAAAAGCTATTGACTATAACGTAATGTAATAGTTTATAGTCTTCCTTGTTAGGAGGTGCCTAGATGTATTTGATCAAATATGTTAGTGAAATTAGTGGTGTATCGGTGCGCACTTTACATCATTATGATGAGATTGGTTTGCTGTCTCCTCAAAAAAAAGAAAATGGTTACAGGTATTATACCGAAGAGGATATGACATTCCTGCAAATGATATTGTTCTATAAATACCTGGGGTTTTCCTTAAAGACGATAAAAGAATTGTTAAAAAAGGGGGATGGGGAAGTACTATATCATCTAAAGGCTCAGCTCAAATTAATGCAAAAAGAAAAAAACAAAAAAACTCCTAACTTTGATAGAAACATTGGAAAAGACAATAGAATCAAAAGAAAGGAAGGTTTCCATGTCAACAAAAGAGAAATTTAAAGGGTTTACCTATCAAGATAATCAAAAATATAAGCAGGCTGCTATAGACCTCTATGGTCGAGAAGTGATTGAAGAGGCGATCCAAAAGCAAAAGGGAAAAGAACAAGAATTAACCAATGGATTTAATAGAATATTCTTTGCTTTTTCTGAAAATAAGTCAAATGGATTGAGTGCCACAGCGCAAGAAAATATACAATTAGCGGAAGAACTATATAAACATTTATGTAGATATGCATTTGACTGCCCGATGGATGTATTTTCAAGCATCGCTTATGGGTATGTTCAGAATAAAGAATTCAAAAACAACTTAGATCAGTTTGGGGATGGAACAGCACAATATGTATGCGATGCCGTCCAACAATATGTAAAAGAGCAATAGGATTAAAAACTCCTTTTCACTCCTTCAAATTGCGGCACTCCTCTTGAAGAATAAATACGGTATAATACTCTATAGATTAGGAAAAAGAATAGCTGACTTTAAGATACAGGAAAAAAAGGAATGTAAAACTTTGATTACATACGACAGGAATAAAAGGAAAGCGATGATGGCTCGTACACAAACAACACAATCAACACACAACTTTATTCTTCTCTTGCTAGCGGACTTCATCTCCTCCTTTGGCTCCGGCATGAGCAATGTTGCTCTGACCTTATTTATCTATGGAAATACGAAAAACCTGATGAGCTCGGCGCTTTTTTGCGGTTGTTACACTATTGCCTGAGCTTCTGCTTGCTCCTTTTTCTTGGTAAAATGAAATTCCATGGCAGCTTTCGCTTTATTTTTTTGCTCTGGGGAATTCTTATGTGTCATTCCCATGTGTATTTTTGCTTTTTTTATCGATAATGTACTGTTAATCTATCTTGTATTCTTCCTATATTCCGCGATTTTTCTTTATTTTGGAGTGCTTAAGAGCGGAATATTTAAAAGCGGATTACGAAGGATGAAGACATGCAGAAGCGACAGAGTGCATCAAGAACGGTAAATATCCTCGTGACCGTTGTGAGTCCCCTCGTGGGAGCCGCGATTCTTACGAGTTTTGGGGTAAAGAGTATTTATATTTTGGACATTGTAAGCTATATTCTGGCAGCCCTGATCATCCTCTTCTTAAAGGGGATGGAAAAGCCGTCGCCTCCGGAAATGACTCGTACCGGGGGGACAGATATCATAGGAAGTATCCGAAAGAACAAAGAACTCTTTACAGGCTGCCTCATTTTTATGCTTTGTAGGCGGTGCAGTTTCCATTTTGACCTTGGAATATATCTATAAAGTGCTGCATGCCGATGCTATGCAATATTCCATGCTCATGTCCGCTATGGCATTCGGAGGGCTAGTAGGAAGTATCATAGGAGGGATGCCCTTTACACAGATTCATCTTAGGAAAGTATCTTTTATTTGTACAATGATGATGGGAGGGCTCCTTTTGGCTGTTGTTCTAAAGCCTGTTTTTGGGATGTTACTCGTTATCCTGCTGTTCAGCGGTATACTCAGTGCGCTTGTTATGCTTTATTATTCGGTAGAATTGTTTAACAGGAGTGTGGAGGGAGAAATTCGGGGACAGTATGCCATCTTTCAAAATATCTCGGATGCCTCTTCGTTAGTGTCTAAACCTTTTGGCGGAATGTTGAATCAGCTGGCAGGCTGCGTGAGAGCAATCTCTTCCCTGGGAATCGTTTTTCTTCTTTTTGGTATGTACTCCTTTATGAAAAATATTGAATTCAACGAGAATTAATTGTATTAGAGCTCTTAACAATTTTTATAAAAATAATTCATATGATGATGTTGGCCACATTTTTCATATGGGTAGAAAGGAGAAAAAATGAAATATAAAATAATCAAAAAGGTCATTATAAAACGAGAGTTAATGGAAAAAACTTTTTGCTTTTGCTGTGGTTGTTTTCAAGGTGGAGGAAAGCTTCCGAAATAAGCCTCGTGTATTTGAATTCAATGAGAATTTTTTGACCTAGAATTTTTATTTTTAAAACATAATGTGTAGTGAAAAATACCACAAAGCGATGAAAAACAAGGCTTTGTGGTATTTTTTAGAAATTTACCTGTTAACAGTACATTTCTTCTATAGAAATCAGTTTACAGTTTTTGGCGTTTTCTTTTACATAATCGGTAAAGCCGTGGAGGGAGAAAATGTAAAGTAATGGCTGATTGGCAGGAATAAACTTTATTTTATCCATCAGCTTTTCATATTCGGACTTATCAAAGGGAGAGTTCTTAAACTTGCATTCTCCAAGGAGCAAAATATTCTTTCCGCATTTTCCTAGAAGATCTATTTCTATAGGGACTAGCTTTTTTTCTTCATTTTTTACCGTGTCCTGAAAATCGGTTATTTCTGTGAGGATTGGAAAATTATTT
This sequence comes from uncultured Oribacterium sp., assembly GCA_916439225.1. GTDB lineage: Bacteria > Bacillota > Clostridia > Lachnospirales > Lachnospiraceae > Oribacterium. The sequence continues at coordinate 1,089,858 of CAKAHF010000002.1, forward strand.
TGTCCGGCGTGGAGCATCAGATATTCTTTGGCCATTTTTTCAAATATTTTTCCCATAAAATCATGGAGATTGTTTTTTACATTGGCATAATAATAGGATGAACCATTTCCTGCATTAATCAAGCTTGTAGCACGGTTGACATAACGGAACCAAAATTCAGTCATACTGTCATTTAAAACATAGTAAGGTCTCTTGGCTATTCTTTTTTCCAGAATCTCGGCATTGCAAAGAACTTTCAGCGGATAATTTACCTCTTCATTACCCACAAAGTTTCTGATTTCGTTGTGCTTTGTATGTCCTGTTGCTACAGCGGAAATAATGGAATTGTATATGCCCGGACTTTGTCTTTCGCTACTTACAATAGTCTTAATCTGTTCTTCGGAAAAATATCCGCCAATAGAGTAAAACTGTTCCAGAATATTTTCTTCCAAGGATAATGAGGTATCAAATTGCTCTATGTATTTTGCAACTCCATTCGTTAGTCCATAAGCAATTGCTTTCTCTTCTAAGCTATATCCTTCTAAAAATTCTGCGGTTTCCAGGTAATTGAAGGGCTTGAGCTTTAGTTCCAGATTACTCCTTCCGTGTAAAGGCGCGGATTCCGCCAGAACTTCATCTTTCATGAAGCTTACAAGAGATCCGCAAAGGATAAAGAAGAGTTTTGTGGATTTCCATTGCGTGTCGATTATCTTTTGCAGGACGGACTGGATATAAGGGCATTGCTTGGCAAGATAGGGATATTCATCAATGAAGAAGATAATTCGTTCATTCTTGGCTTGCTTTCCAATAAACTCAAAAAGTGTTTCAAAGCTGTTAAAGCTGATGCTTCCAAGAAGTTCAGGAGATAGGGAGGTAAGAACGGCCTCCGTCATTAAAGAAAGTAATTCCGTTTCACCTCGTTCTACAGAAGTAAAAGAAATACTTTTACAATTCTGTTCATGCATAAATTTGTTAATGAGCATCGTTTTTCCGATTCTTCTTCTACCGTAAAGAACGGTCATGATAAAAGCGTTTTGTTTAAACTTTTTATCGAGTATTTTTAGTTCGGCTCGTCTTCCTCTGAAAATATCCTGCATAGTACCTCCTCAATTTCTTTTCCAAGAGCAAGAAACAGTAAAAGATTGATTTTTGTTTGATTGCAATACTTATAGTTAAAATAATTTTAGTTAAATCGATTTAAGTTAAATCGATTTCGGTAAAATTGATTTCGGTCAAATTGATTTCGGTAAAATCAATTTCTGTAAAATCTATTTTAGATATAATCTGTGGAAATGCAAGAGTATGTTTTAGAAGGAGAGTCCTTTTTCTTTAGATAGGAACTCCTTTTCTTGCACATTTTCCGAACTTTCTATATACTCTACAAAATAAAAATGAGAGGAGTAAGGAGCTATGGGATTTACACTGCTACATCGATTACCGTCTGCGGATGAGGTTAGAAAAGAGTATCCCCTGTCAGAAAAGCTTACAGAGATAAAAGCAAAAAGGGATGAGGAAATTAAGGCGATTTTTAGAGGAGAAAGTAAGAAGTTTCTCCTCGTTATCGGTCCCTGCTCCGCGGATCATGAGGATCCTGTCCTCGAGTATTGTCACAGATTAAAGGAAGTGGCAAAGGATGTGGAAGATCGGATTTTTATCGTGCCGCGAATTTATACGAATAAACCCAGAACCACGGGTGAGGGCTATAAGGGGATGCTCCACCAGCCTGACCCGGAAAAGCACTCCAATCTGACGGAGGGCATTTATGCCATTCGAAGACTCCATATGAAGGTTTTGGAAGAGACCGGTTTTTCTACGGCGGACGAGATGCTTTATCCGGATAATCTTACTTACCTTTCCGATATGATGAGCTATATTGCAGTCGGTGCACGCTCGGTGGAGAACCAACAGCATAGACTCGTGGCGTCCGGTATCGATGTGCCGGTGGGGATGAAGAATCCGACCTCGGGAGACCTCGGTGTTATGCTGAATTCCATCTATGCCGGACAGCACGGCTATGAGTTTATTTTCCGCGAATGGGAAGTGAAGACAAGCGGGAACCCCTATACCCACGCGATTATGCGTGGCTCACAGAATAAGCACGGACAAATGCTTGCGAACTATCATTATGAGGACTTAAAGCTCCTGCATTCCCTCTATGAGAAAAAGGAACTCCAGCATCCTGCCGTGATTGTGGATACAAACCATTGCAATTCCGGAAAGAAGTATAAGGAACAGCTTCGTATTGCCCAGGAACTTATGCACTCCAGGAAATACTCCGAGGAGCTTGCGCATTTTGTAAAGGGGCTCATGGTAGAGTCTTATCTTTTGGAGGGTTCTGCCAAGGTGGAAGAGCATATTTTAGGAAAATCCATTACCGACCCCTGTATCGGTTGGGACGACACCCTACGACTCATTTCTAATATTTATGATTACCAGAGTCAGACGAAGTATTGATTTGTCCCTTTCTTGCGCTTTTATTTTTCTTCCTTTATACTCTAGTAGTTAAATAGGAAGGGGGGAGTATGGGATTTTCATTCTTAAATCAGTTGCCGACAACAGAAGAAGTGAAGAAGCAGTATCCCTTGTCTCCGGACTTACAAGAGAGGAAAGCGAAGAGGGATGCGGAGCTTAAGTCCATTTTCAAAGGAGAAAGCAAGAAGTTTCTTCTTGTTATAGGTCCCTGCTCTGCCGAGCATGAGGACCCTGTAGTGGAATATTGCCATAGATTAAAGGAAGTGGCGAAAGATGTGGAGGACCAAATCTTCATTGTGCCGCGAATTTATACCAATAAACCGAGAACTACGGGTGAAGGGTATAAGGGGATGCTTCATCAGCCGGATCCGGAAAAGCACTCGGATCTTGCGGAGGGGATTTATGCAATTCGTCGTCTCCATCTCAGGGTGCTGGAAGAGTGCGGATTTTCTACTGCGGATGAGATGCTTTACCCCGATAATCACAATTATCTCGATGATGTACTTTCCTATGTTGCGGTAGGGGCACGTTCCGTGGAAAATCAGCAACACAGGATGGTGGCTTCAGGAGTAGACATCCCGGTAGGAATGAAGAATCCGACTTCAGGGGATCTCGGTGTTATGTTAAATTCCATTTATGCCGGACAGCACGGACACAACTTCATTTACCGGGGCTGGGAAGTGGAAACGGCAGGAAATCTCTATACGCACGCGATTATGCGTGGCTCACAAAGTAAGCACGGGCAGATGATTCCGAACTATCACTATGAGGATTTAAAACTTCTCCATTCCTTGTATGAGAAAAAGGAGCTTCCCAATCCTGCTGTGGTAGTGGATACCAACCATTGCAATTCCGGAAAGAGGTATAAGGAACAGCTTCGGATTGCACAGGAAATCATGCATTTTAGAAAGTATTCCGAGGAACTGAGAAGCTTTGTGAAGGGGCTTATGGTGGAGTCCTATCTTTTGGAAGGCTCCGCAAAGGTGGAAGAGCATATTTTAGGGAAAAGTATTACGGATCCCTGTATCGGCTGGGAAGATACGCTGCGTCTCATTTCCGGTGTTTATGAGTATCAGGTAAGGCTTCCTTACTAATTCGTTCATAATAAGGAAGTGCAGAAAAAGCTGAGTATAAACGGACAAGTAAAAACTGTTGAGCAAAAGCTGCTCAGAAAAAGCTACTCAGTATAAAACAACCGAGCATATTGCTTGTTTCAGCGAATTTATAAATAAGATAGAGCAATGATTATTTGGAGGAAAATATGGGTGTATACGAGGAATTGCAGGATAGAGGCTTAATTGCACAAGTTACTGATGAGAAAGAAGTCCGTGAGATGGTCAATAGCGGTAAAGCGATTTTTATATCGGCTTTGACCCGACTGCGGATTCTCTTCATGTAGGGCACTTTATGGCACTTTGCCTGATGAAAAGGTTGCAGATGGCGGGAAACAAGCCGATTGCCTTAATGGGAGGCGGAACCGGTATGATTGGAGATCCTTCCGGAAGAACCGATCTTCGAAAGGTACTGACCGTGGAGGAAATCGACAGTAACATTGCCTGCTTTAAGGAGCAGATGAGCCGTTTTATCGATTTCTCCGAGGGAAAAGCCATTATGGTAAACAACGGGGACTGGCTTCGAAACTTAAATCTCATGGAGTTCTTACGGGAGGTAGGACCGCATTTTTCCGTAAATGAGATGCTGAGAGCCCGCTGCTATGTGAATCGTCTCGCAAACGGACTTTCGTTCCTGGAATTTTCCTATATGCTCATGCAGGGCTACGATTTCTACCGTCTCTTCGAGGACTACGGCTGCAATATGGAGTTCGGTGGGGACGACCAGTGGAGCAATATGCTTGCCGGAACGGAGCTCATCAGAAAGAAGCTTGGAAAAGATGCCCATGCGATGACCATTACCCTCCTTACCAATAAAGAAGGGAAGAAAATGGGGAAAACTGCAAGCGGTGCGGTTTGGCTGGATCCGAAGAAAACGACTCCTTACGAGTTCTATCAGTACTGGAGAAATGTGGATGATCAGGATGTAGGAAAGTGTCTTCGTCTTCTTACCTTTATTTCGATGGAGGAAATCCGGGAAATAGACAAGTGGGAAGGGGCGGAGCTCAATAAGGCGAAGGCAATTCTTGCCTTCCATTTAACGGAGCTTGTACACGGCACGGAGGAAGCAAAGAAGGCGGAAGAGGCGGCGAAGTCCCTTTTTGCCGGATCCGGTGCTTCTGCGAATGTGCCAAGCTATACCCTTTCGAAGGAAGAATATGCGGACGGCGTGGATGTTTTAACCCTTTTGGTTCTCACGGGTCTTGTGCCTTCCAAGGGAGAGGCGAGAAGAAATGTGCAGCAGGGCGGTGTAAGCTTTAGTGGAGAGAAGGTTACGGATATTGGAAGAGTCTTTAGTTCGGAAGAGCTTTCCGGAGAGCCCCTCTTACAGAGAGGAAAGAAGAACTTTGTGAAGATTTTATTCTAAACAGGCTATTGAAAGCTTGAGGGCAACAAATATTAAAAATTAATATTTGCAAAAAAGAAAAAATATATAACATCTTCTTACGATATATTTACAATATACCTTATAAGACTGGTCCTTACTTGCGCAGTAAAAAAAATATAGTTATAATTTTACCGGAGTTGTCGAGGAGGCTTCTCCGGTTTTTTATGCGAGTCAGTCTTTCAGAGTAAAATGAAGCAGAATAGTGCTTTTGATTTAATAGGAAAGAATAGAGAGTGTACATTCCAATTTCGGGAGTTCTTATGTTTAGAAAATTAGTTTTATCTTTACTTGCACTTATGGTGCTTTCTTCCAGCCTGATTGTTTATGCGGGAGAAAAGAAAACAATTGAAATCGATGTGCCCTATGTAGAGGGAAAAAGTAAACGATCCGGTTAGCAAGTCTGCAAGAACAGCTTATATCGTTACGGAGAATCCGACATTATATTTTTCATTGGAAAATGGGAAAAAGCTGGAGGTTTTGAGTTATTGCAATGAATACCTCAAGAGCGAAGATAGAGGAATCCGTAATCGTCTGATGAAGAAGACCCTTACAGATGCAGAGAAGTTTACTCTCCTTCCGGAAGAAGAGTACGAAAGTGCCAAGAACAACGGCAGTCTTTACAATACGGCAGACCGTTGCTACGTTCTTCGAATTTATGAAGAAGGCTCGGAAACTACGAAGAAGTGTACTTTGGTATCGTGGAAGAAGATATTTTCAAGGACTACCAGGAAAAGGCGAGAGAGAAAGAGACCTTGCTACAGAAGAGAATCAGAGAGCTTGGACCGGCAGCAGCAAGAAAGAACTAAGATTTCGAAAATCCGTTACATGGAGAAAGATTGCATCTTGATTTTGCCAAGAGAAACTTGAATATAGACTAGGAAGAGCAGAGGGAAAACCTCTGCTTTTTTGTAAGATGCATCCGTGTTGAAGATGGGATTTAAACAATCTGGTTTACGAATCCTCTATACGTTCACTCTGCATTTTGTTAAGATAGAATAAAAAGAAAAGTATGGGGGAAAAGGATGGAAGAACTAAAGAATTCTGCATTTTTGAGTAATTTGGGAAACTATAGTATTTTTCAATTTCGGGAAGATACCATTCGTTTTATGACTTCTTCTCGATTAGAAAAATATCAGAAAATTGTAGAATGGGATAACGGCTATCTGGTAGTACTTGCAAAATATAAGGATTTAGCAGAAATGGAAGAATATATAGATTTAGTTCCCATTCTTGAGGACCTTTCATATGATGTTGATTCCTTTCTATCTAATATTAAGGAGGTCAAGATTCGTGAAACTACAAGATAAAAAGATAATTGCAGATGAAGCTGACATGATTATTAACGGATACTCCTTCACTAAAAAAGAGGAAAAAGTTTTTGTTGTCAATTTAGAAGCTTTGCATCGTGTTGCGGTAATTTATCGTGATAATATTATTGAAACCAATATGGACGAAATTGAAAGCCAAATCATTTTGGATTATTACTGCAAATAAAGAATTCTTGGAGGATAACAATGCCGAAGTATTTTAGTTATAAAATTCATAACTATTATCTTTACTACACGGCATCTTGTGTTATTGAAGCAATGCATGTTCATGCCAGTGACAAGCGACTCACAGAAGCAGGCTCTGCGAAATTTTTTGTAAAAGAAAATGGAGATACCATAGTAGCGCATCGTGGCATTCTCTCTCAGAGAGACATTCGTCTTATTCAAAATTTTATCAAAAAGAATTATAAGGAAATGTATTTAACATGGCGTGAATTATCAGATAACAGTTTTTATGAAAAATAGATTCTTCACTTATTGTGTGAGAATTCATTATTAACTAGAGAGAATGATTGAGAAAACAGGAGGTTAGCAATGCAAAACTTTGATTATCAGACACCGACAAGACTTATTTTTGGAAAAGGCGTGATTGAAGAGCTTCCGGAAGTGATGGAGCAGTTCGGAAAAAGGATTCTCCTTAGCTACGGAAGCGGAAGCATCAAAAAGATAGGTCTTTATGACAAGGTAAAGGCGTTGCTAAAGGACTATGAGATTTATGAGCTTCCCGATATTCAACCGAATCCGAAGTATGACCCGAGCGTTCTTGACGGAGTAAAAATCTGCAAAGAAAAGGATATTGATGTGATTCTTGCAGTAGGTGGCGGAAGTGTACTGGACTGCACCAAAGCGATTGCTGCAGGAGCAAAGTATGAAGGAGATCCTTGGGATTTGATTACCTATAAGGTGAAGGCAAAGGCCGCCCTCCCGATAGTGGATATCATTACCCTTTCCGCAACGGGAAGTGAGTATGATGCGGGAGGGGTAATTTCCAGAACGGAGACCAATGATAAGACGGGCTACAGCGATCCGCTTCTTTATCCTGCGGTTTCTTTCCTGGACCCGACCTATACCTTCAGTGTTTCCAAGAAGCAGACGGCAGCAGGGTGCGCGGATGCCATGAATCACATTATGGAGCAGTATTTCTGTGAAGATTCTACTCTCTTAAACGACGGTTTCATGGAGGCTGCCTTAAAGAGCTTGATGATTAACACAAGGAAATGTCTGGAAAATCCGAAAGACTATACCGCGAGGGCGGAGATGACGCTCTGTTGTACCTACGGCTGTAACGGCATTTATTCCCTCGGTAACAGTGAGTCCGGCTGGCCTTGCCACGGGATGGAACATGCGCTTTCGGCCTACTATGACATTACTCATGGTGAGGGCTTGGCCATTATTACCCCGAGATGGATGAAGCATATCTTAAATGACAAGACAGTAGATCGCTTTATGAAATATGGGGTAAATGTATTCGGAATCGATGAAAAGCAGGATAAGTTTTCGATTGCGGAGCAGGCAATTGATGCAACCTACAAGTTCTTCGAGTCCATTAACATTCCTATGCATCTTAGAGATGTGGGAATTGATGAGAAGAGAATTGACGAAATGGCAAAGCATGTTGCGGAAAATGAGGGGCTGGAAGAGTCTTGGGCTCCCCTTTTAGAGAAGGATATTGCAGAGATTTTCAGGGATTCCCTGTAAGGAGAATATTTTATGAAAGTATTGATTCTTAACGGAAGTCCTCGCATCGGAGGCAATACAAGTATTGCCCTCGCGGAGATGATTAAGGTATTTGAGCAGGAAAATATAGAAGTAGAAGTGGCACAGATTGGAACCAAAGATATACGAGGCTGTATTTCCTGTGGATATTGTTATAAAAATGGAAAATGTGTCTTCAATGACCCTGTAAATGAGCTGGCAGAGAAGTTTGAAGCCGCAGATGCTTTAGTAGTGGCATCCCCGGTTTATTACGCTTCTGCAAATGCCACCCTGATTGCCTGCCTGGACAGACTATTTTACAGCACGCATTTTGATAAGACTATGAAGGTGGGAGCCAGTGTGGTTGTGGCAAGACGAGGCGGTTTATCTGCTACCTTTGATGAATTGAACAAGTATTTACAATCTGCGGAATGCCGGTGGCCTCCAGCCAGTACTGGAACAGCGTGCATGGATGCGAAAAAGGAGAGGCGAAGGAAGATTTGGAAGGCCTGCAAACCATGAGAACTCTAGCCAGAAATATGGCCTTTCTGATGAAGAGCATTGCTCTGGGAAAAGAAAAATACGGTTTACCGGAGCAAGAAGAGGGGGTAGCTACCAATTTTATCCGATAGGGAGAACATTTATCCGTAAGGTATCAATGCTTTGAAATCATTTGTATATCAATAAAATAGAAAATGATTGCAAATGAAGTACATACACGATACACTTGTCTAAAATGAGGAGGTGTAGCTATGACACAGGCAATGGTTAATTTTCGAATGGATGAAACATTAAAAGAGAAAATGGAAAAAACATGTAAGGATATGGGATTATCTGTAACTGCTGCATATACCATGTTCGCTACAAAAGTCACTAGAGAGCAGAGGATACCTTTTGAAGTCAATGCAGATCCATTTTTTAGTGAAGAAAATATGGAGCGGTTAAGAAGAAATAAGGCACAAATGGAGAAGACCGGCGGTACTGTTCATGAGGTGAATTTGGATGATTAAATGCTGGACTGATGATGCAAAGATAAGTAACATTGCTTTTTCGAATACTTCCGTGTATTGTATGCTATTGTGCTGAAAATTTGAAAATGCTATAATTGCTAATGAAATTTATAAATGAATTGTACCAAAAAAAGTGCTCGGATTTTTGGCCTGAGCATTTTTTCTTTTGGGGCGTTTTTACGACCCCCTTTATATATTAATCATGATAATTGGTATAAATTATCGTGCTAGGCGGAAAATATGAAATTAGAATTATTACAAGAGGAACCAAAACTTGTCTTGACCTATCCTCATAAGTCTAACTTTAATAGGGTAGTTTGCTTATCCATGGTAATACTATCTTTTATTGTTATGTGGGTACTGAATCATCTTATGCATTATCATACTGATTTTTCAGATAAAATGATTATGGCCATTGTGCTGATTGTCACTCCACTCCTTGTATGGTTTATGGGATATTATCTCTTCATAAATGGAGTAAAATTAGAAATTTATGAAAACAAAGTTGTTCAATACTATACTTATGTAAGTAGAGGAGGGAGTGTATTACATTTTAAATTTAAACTCGAAGATATAGAAGAAATAAAAATGAAGAAGCTTCCGTTTCATTGTCTGAAGATGACCATAAAAATTAGGAATCCCATTTTTTGTGGTTTGCATGAGAAGAAACTAAATAAGCTGGAGAATGTAAGCATCATCCTAGATAGAAAAAATCGGATTGTTTTATGCAAGAGATAGAACAATTTCACAGAATGAAAATTAATGATCAAGGTTTAGCGGGAGCTTCATTTTATGCTCCTTATTTTTTTTTATTAAAACTTATATTATGCCGATATAAAATTCAGGCGTATATTGGTGAAAACCATATATATTTTAAGACTTTTACCGATTCATCTGCCATGTAACACAAATAGTAACAGCTTCTTGAAGCTTAGATACGGAGTAATGAATGTGACGTTTTATTTAGTGTATTGTTTTATTTAGCGCGTTCTTTCCAGAGTATGTAAGGCTATTCTGTACTACGTTTTTATGGTGATGAGAAACGTAGGAGGTAGGAAGAAAAATATGAAAAACGTAAAACTCGTAACTGCTTTGTTTGCTGCAACTGTGCTTGTATCTGCAAATGCTTTTGCAGGGAATTGGGTACAGACAGGCAACACTTGGGAATACCATGATAACGGAAGAAGAACTGCTAACACATGGGTTAAAGCCTCCGATGGACATTCATGGTTCTGGATTAATGATGCCGGAAAAATGTCTGTAAATGAATGGTTTATTCATAATGGACAGTGGTATTTCACTAAGGCAGACGGCATAATGAGCGATAATGAATGGATTCAGTCTCCTCATTCCGGCAGGTGGTATTATCTTAACCAAGGCGGCGCAATGGCGGAAAATCAATGGCTTGATTATAATGGTCGGTGGTACTACCTTGGCAGTGATGGAGGAATGGTTACAAATGGAACGGTGGATGGTTATTATATAGACAGTTCCGGTGTATGGTCTGATGATAGCAGTGAAATTGTAAATAATGCAAATGCTGCGATATCTTCCGGCGGCGGTAGCTTCTCCGGTTCATCCTCTGGCGGTAGTTCCTCATCCGGTAGCACTTCATCCGGTGGTGGTAGTTCCTATAGTGATTCCGATAATTCCTCTAACACGGGAAGCACAAACTCTAAGTGGAACCCCTTCGACGGAACCTTTCACTTGAAGTTTAGCGATAACCTTCAAGAAGCAAACAAGAAAGATGAGTGGTCTAATGCAAAACTCAGAGGATTGCTTTCCAAGTGGGACACAAGCAATATGTCCCAGTTAGAAAAGGCCATGGTTGCACTCGTTGTTACACAGAACGCAATCGACTATAAGATTAACGACGACTTGATCCGAAGCTACCCGTGGGTATACACAGACTTCGTATACAAGACACTTAAGGAAGGTACCGGCCAGTGCCACCACTACGTAATTCTGTACCAGCGTACCTGCGAGCTTCTCGGACTAAAGGCGGTTTACATGAACGAACGGTCATACCTTCACGTTGTTGCCGGTGTAGAAATTGACGGTGAGTGGTACATGGTTGACCCAACGAACGCCATTTTAAGAGCCACCGGTTCTGATGGTGCGCAAGGTGCCTTGGACATAATTCCGGATTCACTAATCAATGCAAGTGTTGTAGATTACATCAGACAATACAAGACTGACCCATCTCAGTCCTATCAAGCCCAGACCTTTGCTAAGCCTGACATTTCCGAGTTTACTAAAAGAAAGTCTATCACTCCGGGAAATGCTTCGAAACGCACTTTCCAAGGTTTTGACAGGAAAGACGCTCGATGAGATTGCCGCCGACGAAGCCGAAGCTAAGCGTAAAGCTTTGGAAGAAATCGAAAAGCGAGAAGAAGCACAACGACTTGTTGACGAAGCCAAAGCGCCGGCCTTTGCCGATAAAAAGCGGGCTGAAGGCTGGACTGTCGTTATGACATCCTCTGAGGGCGTAACCAGTCAAGCAGAAGCTGGACGGCGTGGAACCATCGAAGAAAATAAAATTATAGCCGAAAATGCTGAAGCTTGGGCTAATCATAAAATCGAAATTAACTCAAAGCCTTTTGGCTACATCTACGTAATTTACTACAGAATCAACAACTAATCATCGATTAGAACTTAAGGACAAGGGGCTGTAAATAATTAAAATAATAAAGAGATTCTTTACAATATAGGTCTGAATGCGGGGTAGTCTGAGCCCCAAGTTCAGACCTATATTGCTTAGAAAATTATTTTAATTTTTTACAGCCCCTTGTTTTTTCTAATATCACGATATCTATTAAGAAAAAGATGCCGCTGACAAAAGAATTGAAGAGAAGAAAATCGACGAAACAGCAAAGTGTATCGTGGAAACGAGGCTCTAGCGAAGTTTTGTAGGGTTCGTTATATTGTGCTATTGAGCTGAAAACTTGAAAATGCTATAATAGCTCGGATTTATGAAGAATATGGTTTCCTGATTTTTTTCGATGGAATTCGAAAAAATGCACAATAGAAAATAAGGAGTATACGAAGATATGAAGCTTGGAATTGTCGGTTTACCGAATGTGGGAAAGTCCACTCTTTTTAATGCAATCACGAAGGCAGGTGCGGAGTCGGCAAACTATCCGTTCTGTACAATTGATCCGAATGTAGGCGTGGTGGCTGTTCCGGATGAGCGTCTACAGCTCCTTTCCGACCTTTATCATTCCGAGAAAATTACCCCTGCAGTAATTGAGTTTGTGGATATTGCGGGGCTCGTTAAGGGGGCATCCAAGGGAGAGGGCTTAGGAAACCAGTTCCTCGGAAATATTCGTGAAACCGATGCCATTGTTCATGTGGTGCGTTGCTTTGATGATGACAATGTCATTCATGTAGACGGTTCCGTAGATCCGATTCGGGATATTGAGACGATTGAGCTCGAACTCATTTTCTCCGATCTCGAAGTGTTAGACCGGAGGATGCAGAAGACAAAGAAACTCGCGAATAACGATAAGGATGCGAAGAAAGAGTACAACCTTCTTGAAACTGCATACCCACTTGGAAGAGGGAAAGCTTGCAATCAACTTTGAAGCGGAAGAGGATGACGCGGAGCTTTTAGATAGCCTCGGTCTCCTTACCCGTAAACCGGTGATTTATGCCTGCAATGTAGCGGAGGAGAGCCTTGCCGATGATGGTGCATCGAATCTTTATGTACAAAAGGTAAGAGAGTACGCGAAGAAGAACCATTCCGAAAGCTTTGTGATTTCCGCACAAATTGAGCAGGAGATATCCGAACTTTCCGATGAAGAAAAGGGAGAGTATCTGGAATCGCTTGGTCTTTCCGAGTCGGGCCTGGATAAAATTGTACGTGCTTCCTATGCTCTGCTTGGTTTAATGTCTTACCTCACCGCAGGAGAGAAAGAAACCAGAGCATGGACGATTAAGAAAGGTACCAAGGCACCGCAGGCGGCAGGAAAGATTCACACCGACTTTGAGAGAGGTTTTATCAAGGCGGAAGTGGTGAATTACAAGGATCTTCTGGATAACGGTTCTCTTTCAGCAGCTAGGGAAAAAGGTCTTGTGCGTATGGAGGGGAAAGAGTATGTGATGCAGGACGGCGATGTAGTCCTGTTCCGCTTCAATGTATAAACTTGGCTTTTGTAGATAAATTTCCGAGAGGTTCATAAATTGGATTTTCTATCTATGACCGGACAATTAAATCAGAATTAAAAGGACATCAGTCTGTGAAACGAGCTGTAAGAATACAGCTCGTTTTTTGATGCCAAAATATCCGAAATGATACAAAAAATGAAATCATAGATTAAATTTTACTATTTAGATATTTTCCTCTCCTCTTCCCAATAAAAAAACTACTTTTTAGGCCTATAAATTCTAGTATATTGTCTTGACTCTTCCCTAAAAATCATGCATTATAATGTAGAAGTGGGAAAAAGTGGGAGAAAGTGGTAGATTATGTTTACGGGAGAGTATCATCACAATTTAGATACTAAGGGCAGGATGATGATTCCTGCTAAATTCCGTGAGGATGGATATAACGAATTTACCCTTACCCGTTCCCTTGATGGCTGTCTTTCTCTTTATGCTGTTCCGGAATGGAAGGAACTGGAAGAGAAACTGCAGGCATTGCCCATGACAAGCAAGCAGGCAAGAACCTTAAAGAGATTTCTTCTGGGAAGTGCCATTTCCTGTGAGTGCGATAAGCAGGGAAGAATTTTGATTCCCCAGACACTTAGAGAAAAGGCCTCTTTGGAAAAGGATGTGGTTTTGCTTGGTGTGGGCGACCACGCGGAAATTTGGTCAGAGAGCCTCTGGGAAGAGAACAATGACTTCTCCGACTATGAAGCTTTGGCTACAGACATGGAAGGTTTGGGAATCTGATGGAATTTCGGCACAAAAGTATTTTACTTACGGAATGTATGGAAGGGCTTTCAATAAAGCCGGACGGTGTCTATGTAGACGGTACACTGGGCGGTGGAGGACATTCCTTTCATATACTGGAAAGGCTGAACGAAAAAGGACGTTTGATCGGGATTGATCAGGATGAGGATGCGATAGAGGCTGCAACGAAGAGACTGGCACAATTTGAAAAGCAAGTCACGATAGTACGTGACAACTATGAACATTTTCAGGCAATCCTTTCTGCTCTTTCCATACCGGAGGTGGATGGGATTCTTTTAGACTTAGGCGTTTCCAGCTACCAGTTCGATGAAGCGGACAGAGGATTTTCCTATCGCTTTGATGCTCCACTCGATATGAGGATGGACAATCGACAGGATTTTACAGCAAAGGACCTGGTTAACGACTACAGTGAGGCGGAACTCTACCACATCATCCGAGACTATGGAGAGGATAAGTTTGCAAGAACATTGCGAAGCACATTGTGATGGAAAGAGCGAAAAAACCGATCGAGACAACAGGAGAACTCGCGGAAATCGTAAGTCATGCCATTCCGATGAAGATAAGAATGGCGGGCGGTCATCCGGCCAAACGGACTTTTCAGGCAATCCGCATTGCATTAAACAGAGAACTGGATGTTTTAAAGGATTCTTTGGACGGCATGATGCGGTCCTTAAAACCGGGAGGGAGGCTTTGCATTATCACCTTCCACTCCTTGGAAGATCGGATTGTCAAGCAGTGTTTTAAGACGGCAGAGGATCCCTGTATCTGTCCGAAGGACTTTCCGGTTTGCAGTTGCGGTAGAAAAAGTTTAGGAAGAGTCATTACGAGGAAAGCTATTTTACCGGGTAAGTCGGAGCAGGAAGAAAATCCTCGTTCAAAAAGTGCAAAACTCCGTATTTTCGAAAGAGGAGAATAAAAAACGGAGTGGAAGTCTTGAGGATTCAGAGCTTCAAGATTTCGAAATGCAGAGAGTAAAAATGAGTATATGAGTACGAAAATGTGAAAGAAGGGATGCTATCACATTTTTATAGAGGAAATGTGGGTTTAGCGAAGGAATAAGAGGGAAGAGTATGGCAAGGAAGCTGGCAAAGAGGCACGCAGGTTATATTGCCGGGTCAGTTGTGACAAAAGAAGAGCTTGCGCCTAGAAGAAAGGTCGTAAAGAAAATAAAGCAATCTGCCGTTCCGAAGAAGACTGTGGTGAGAAAACCGAGTCAGAAGAGGAGCGGGACATTTACCAGAGAAGAGAGAGCCAGAATTCTCCGTGAAAGGGAGAAGGGACATGAGCTGCAGCAGGAAAGGCTGCAGAACAAGACTTCGGCAAACTTTTTCCTGGTTCTTTCCGTCGCGCTTTTTATGGGAATCATGGGAGTGCTTTGCTTTCACTACATCCAGTTACAGACACAGGTAAACACAAGGATGCATCGCATTGAACAGAAGAAGAAAGAAATAGAAGTATTAAAGCAGAAGAATGATGCTTTGCAAAATGCGATCAGTGCTGCTTTGGATCCGGAAAAAATCTTCACAATGGCCACAGAGGAACTGGGGATGGTATATCCGGGAGATCATCAGGTAATCGAGTATAAAAAGCAAGAAAGCGAGTACGTACGGCAATATGAAAACATCCCAAAGCACTGAAGAGGAGCAGAAAAGAAAAAGACGGCACACCAAGATTATGCCGTTTTATATGCAGGAAAAGCTGATGGTAGGATTTGTTTTTTTAATCCTGCTATTTGCTATTTTAAGCGTTGTGATTTTTCGAATGGTGCAAAAAAATGGGGAAGAGTATAACCGTATTGTTTTAGGGCAGAGACAGTCAGGCTACGGTTCTCGTGCGATTCAGGCAAAAAGAGGAGATATCCTGGACCGTAACGGGACGATTCTTGCGAGCAGTCAGAAAATCTACAACATCATTGTGGATCCTAAGGTGATTACCTCTCGTGCAGATGACCGCTATTTTAAAGCGAGCCTGGAAGCTCTACAGGAGTATTTTCCGGGGGACGAGCGTCTTACTGCGGTGGAGAATACGCTAAATCAACAAAAGACACTGGCCGGAAATAAAAAGAGTGCTTATCTTAAGTTTAAAGAAGGCTTAAGTTTGAAGAAAAGGAAGCCTTTCAGAAATTTATTGATGATAAAAATAGCGCTTACAGAAAAAATGGAAACAAATACGAAATCAAGGGGATTTGGTTTGAGGATAAATACAGAAGAAGCTATCCGTACAAGGATTTGGCCTGCAATATCATCGGCTTTTCTTCTGCGGACAACGAAGATGGGACAGGAGGCGTAGAGCAATACTATAACCAGGAACTCGTTGGGGTAAATGGAAGAGAGTACGGCTACTTGGATTCCGACACGAAATTGCAATCCGTGATTCGAGAGGCGACGGACGGTAACAGCATTGTTACCACTATTAATTTCAATATTCAGAGAACGGTAGAAAAATATTTACAGGATTGGCAGAAAAATGACGTCGGCTCCAAGATGGCGGCGGCAATTGTGATGAACCCAAAAAATGGGGAAATCCTTGCCATGGCGAGTACCAATCAGTTTGACTTAAATCGTCCCAGAGACCTGGATAAGAATCTCTATCCGGATACCTTGCTTCGAGAACTGGGGAAGAAAGAAGCCCTTGCGGAGTATAAGAGGGAGCACAACAAGCAAAGTATTACAGAAGAGGAAATCCCGTCCCATTATACGGATGACGAAGTTCTTTCCTTAGGGACGCAGGTTGCCTGGAATCAGATGTGGAGAAATGTGCCCATTTCTGACACCTATGAGCCCGGTTCCACAGTAAAGCCCTTTACGATTGCCGGTGCATTGGAAGAAAATGCCATAAAACAGAGTACACAATTTAACTGTGAAGGTTTTATTACCTTAAGTGATGGAGTAAAGACTTGGACCATTCGATGTCATAAAGAGAGATGGTCACGGAACACTTGATGCGGAGCATGCCCTCATGCAATCCTGTAACGTGTATCTGATGAATACCGCCTTTCAGGAAGGGGCTGCGAATTTTGTGAAATACCAGCATATCTTCGGATTTGGTGAAAAGACGGGAATTGATTTACCGGGTGAAGCGGATACCTCTGCTTTGGTGTATAAGGCAGACAGTCTCGGTAAGACCTCTCTGGCAACAAACTCTTTCGGACAAAACTACAATGTCAGCATGATTCAGATGGCGGCAGCTTTTTCCAGCGCAATCAATGGCGGATCCTATTATAAACCGCATGTCGTGAAACAGATTTTAAACGCAAACGGTACGGTGATTAAAGAAATAGAACCGGAACTCTTGCGTGTTACCTGTTCGCAGGCGACCAGCGATTTTTTAAAGGAAGCACTATATCAGACGGTAGAGCAGGGCACGGGAAGACCGGCACAAATTAAAGGTTATCATGTCGGAGGTAAAACGGGAACGGCACAAAAGCTCCCGCGTTATGAGAAGAATTACCTTGTTTCTTTCTGCGGTTTTGCCCCGGTGGAAGATCCGGAAATTTTGGTTTATGTGATTGTAGATACACCGAATTTGGATGGGGAGGAACAGGCAAGCGCATCTTTTGCTACCAAAATAGAGCAAAAAATCATGAATGATGCATTGCAGTTTTTGAATATTCCGGCACAGGGGGAGACTGACCCGGAGGCATCCTTAAACAAGGATTTGCAGGAGGGAATCAAGTCTCAAGAAGATAACGGTATCGTGGAAGGTGGATTGGAAAGTACTGCAGAAAGTACGGAACAGACCATTCTCGACAGCGATGAAAAGCAGGACAGTGAAGACAGTGTTCCGGGAGAGCTTCCGGAGACAAGCGCTACAGAAAGAAAAGCGACAAGAAGTGATGATGGCGATGAAGAAGATGAGCAGGACAATTCGAATTAAGGGGGAATGAAATTTATGCTTAGTAATACAATTGCACTCGGCATTGCATTTCTGTAATGCTCTTGATTTCCCCCAAGGGAATCAATATATTACATCGAATGAAATTCGGTCAGGAAGTGCGTGATGATGGACCGCAGGCGCACCTGAAAAAACAGGGAACCCCTACCATGGGCGGAATCCTCTTCCTGATTGCTATAAGTCTTGCGGTTCTTCCTTTTTTGGGAGAGGTGAGTGGACTGCTTCCGGCATATCTTCTCGGCTTAGGCTTTGGTGTTGTGGGCTTTGTGGATGACTATTTAAAGGTGGTAAAGCACCAGTCGGAGGGCTTTAATCCGAAGCAGAAAATGGCTTCACAGATTGTAATTTCTCTTTTATATATTTCGTACCTCTATTTTTATAGCGGAAAGGAAAATGCTTTCCTACTGCCATTTGTAAAAGAAACAAGCTGGTCCTTGGGAATATTATTTTTTCCTGTATCGTTATTTATCATTACAGCTACGGATACGGGAGCGAATTTTACAGACGGAATTGATGGACTGTGTAGTAGTGTAACAGCGGTGATCGTCTTTTTCTTTTTTCTCGTGGACAGAGTACTCCTTGACGGAGCAGAACTTGGTGCATTACCGGGTGCGGTACTGGGTGGACTGCTTGGCTTTCTTTGTTTCAATGCTCATCCGGCAAAGGTTTTCATGGGCGATACAGGTTCTCTTGCACTTGGCGGTTTTGTGGTTGCTATGGCAATCCAAACAGGAACTGCACTCTATATTCCGCTCTTTGCCTTTGTCTATTTTATGGAAGTGCTTTCGGTAATCATACAGGTTTCTTACTTTAAATGGAGTCACGGAAAACGAATCTTTAAAATGGCGCCGATTCATCATCACTTTGAATTGTTGGGGTGGTCGGAGACGCAGGTCGTGACCGTATTTACGATTATTACGATTTTGGCTTGCTTCCTTACCGGACTTGCTTTGGAAATGACATAAGGAAGACACGAAGAAAATAGCTATTTACAAAGGCTATAGATTGCATCTTCATAACGAGGAAACAAAGTAAAAATAAGGAAAGTATTTCATCACAAAAGAACATTAACAAAAGAACATTAACATAGGGATAATAACATAAGGACATAAGGAACAGAGGGATTAGGATGAACAGGCGGAAAGTTTTGGTATTGGGGACAGGCAGAAGTGGAATAGCATCGGCGAAGCTGATTCTTGCCATGGGAGGGGAAGTTATCTTTTTTGATGCTAACCCAAAGCTGGATGAGAAAAAAGTTCTGGCACAATTTAAGAAAAAAGAAGAAATGAAAATCAGTAAAATCTTGAAAGGAAAGCTGTTTGAAAGAGATTTATTGAAGATCGATGCAGCGGTAATCAGTCCGGGAATCCCTATGGATGAGCCTTATGTTCTTTTACTCAATGCGGCCAAGATACCTGTGATTGGAGAGATAGAGTTAGCGTATCAGTCTCTTAAAGGTAAGCTTTGTGCTGTTACGGGAACAAATGGAAAGACAACAACTGTGAGTCTTATCGGAGAAATTCTGAAAAGCCAATATTCGGATACACATGTGGTTGGAAATATCGGAAATCCTTTTACTGCGGAAGCTTTGGACACAGAAGAACAATCTGCAACGGTATGTGAGGTCAGTTCTTTCCAGTTGGAATCCATTGTGGATTTTCGCCCCCATGTTTCGGCGATTACCAATATCACACCGGATCATCTGGATCGCCATAAGACAATGAAAAATTACATTGCGGTAAAGGAGTCCATTTCTATCAATCAGACAGAAGAGGACAGCATTGTATTAAACTACATGGATCCTGAGCTTAGGAAGTTCGGAAAAAAACGGAACTTAAAGCCGAAAGTACTCTGGTTTTCTTCGGAAGAAGAGCCGAAAGAGGGATTTTTCTTAAGGGAAGACGAGTTTATTTACAGGACGAAGGAGAAAGAGGAGAAGCTCTTTAAAACCAAGGATGTGCAGCTTTTGGGAAAGCACAATTATGAAAATATTATGTGTTCCATGGCTGTAGCCTTGAAAATGGGCGTCCCAATGGATAAAATCATAAAGGCTTGTAAGAAATTTAAGCCGGTAGAGCACCGCATCGAATTTGTGCGGGAACGTTCCGGTGTTCGCTATTACAATGATTCCAAGGGGACCAATGTAGATGCGGCAATCCAGGCTCTTCGTGCTATGCCGGGTCCGGTGGTTCTGATTGGCGGAGGCTATGACAAACATGTGGATTTGATGCCTGGGTTAAGGAATTTAAGGGTAGAGTAAAGTATCTTGTTCTTATAGGGGAAACAAGAAATCAGATTGCGGCATGTGCAAAAAAGCACGGCTTCCATAATCTGATGTTTGCAGAAGATATGGACGAGGCAGTAAAGGATTGTGCTGCCTATGCTGATCCGGGAGACTATGTACTTCTCAGCCCGGCATGCGCTTCCTGGGGTATGTTTAAAGATTATGAAGAACGAGGGAAGGTCTTTAAGGACTGCGTAAAGAGTCTCTAGGAAAAGGCATAGAAGAACTCGTATAAGGCTTAGAGGAAGAGTGGAGTATAGGAAAGGGAAGGAAAGTGTCGAAAAAGAAAAAGCTAAAGCATTTTTATGATTTTTCCTTAGTGGTAATGGTTTTTTCCATTACACTCTTTGGTTTGCTGATGTTGTACTCCGCATCGGGATACATGGCAGCAAAAAGTGATCTTGGAGATATGTATTATCTGACAAGACAGGGGATTTTTGCGTTAGCCGGATTTCTGATTATGCTTTTTCTTTCTCGTTTCTTTGACTATCACTGGCTTTCTAAATTGAATATCCTGATTTACATTTTAGCGTGGGGAGCCTTGGCTGCGACCTTTGTAATGGGCGTAGCATCTCATGGATCCAGCAGGTGGATTCGTATTATGGGGGTACAATTTCAGCCGTCGGAATTGATGAAGCCGGCTGTTATCATTATGCTCGCGACCTTGCTTACGGATAAAGGGTATCGCATAAATTCTTTGAAAGCCATGTTTCGATGTGCTTTGTATGCTTTGATCCCTGCAGCTGTAGTGGCACTGACCAACCTTTCCACCGGAATCATTATTGTCAGTATTGCGATTTTTATGCTTTTTGTTGCGGTAAAGAGCTATCGTTATCATTTGGTTCTTTTATTGGCCACAGTAGTGGGATATATCGGTGCATATCCGCTAGCCCTATTTTTACAAAAAGTTAAAATACTTCATGGATATCAGATTACAAGAATATTGGCATGGAGAGATCCGAGTTCTTTTCCGGACGATACCTACCAAACCAGACAAGGACTCTATGCAATTGCATCAGGAGGGATTTTTGGAAAAGGATTGGGGGAAAGCATTCAGAAATTTCTGATGCCGGAAGCCCAAAACGATATGATTTTCACCATTATTTGTGAAGAGCTCGGATTAGTCGGTGCTGTAGGTCTGATGTTGGTTTACGCCCTGATTTTGTTTCGTTTATACGAAATTGCAAAAAATGCGAAAGATCTTTTCGGTTCTTTCCTGGTTATCGGTGTGATGGCACATATTGCCTTACAGGCGATTTTAAATATTGCGGTTGCAAGCAACGCTATTCCGAATACGGGGATAACGCTACCTTTTATCAGTTATGGCGGAACTTCTCTTCTTATTCTTCTGGCAGAGCTGGGATTATGTTTAAATGTATCCTGGCAGACTACATTGGATACGGAAAAAGGAGAGTAGTGTATGGCGGATAGAAGAAAGAGGAAGGAAATTACCATTTACGGAATTTTACTTTTCTTCCTATTGCTCATTCTTTTACTCTTCAGCACCAGGGTGAATAAGATTACGGTTCTGGGAAACAAACAATATACCGGAGAAGAACTTACGAAAATCATCTTGACACAGGAGCTGGACTACAACAGCTTCTATGCTTTTATTAAGGATAAGATTCGACCGCACAAAACAATTCCCTTTGTAGAAAAATATGAGCTTCATTGGAAAAATCCTTTTACGCTCGAAATCATTGTGTACGAAAAAAATATGGTGGGCTATGTGGAATACATGTCCAGCAATCTGTATTTTGACGGGGATGGGGTTGTAGTGGAATCCACCCAAACAGATTCCGGGCATTCCCCGCATTACGGGACTTAAGTTTTCCAAAGTCAGTTTATATAAGACACTTCCGGTAGAAAACAAAGCCATTTTTCAGGATATCTTGAATCTCGGGGCGGCTCTTAGGTTGGAGGAGATAGACTGTGACCACATCGAGTATAGTTCTTCTTATACTGCAACACTTTATATAGGAGAAATCAAGGTTTTGATTGGAGACAATGAAGATATGGAACAGAAGCTGATGAGCTTAAAGGATATTCTCCCTGCCCTGGAAGGAAGAAAGGGAACTTTGGATTTAAGCAGGTATCAGGGAAGAAAAGAGAAGGAAGCCTATGTTTTCAAGGAAAATAAGTAAATTTTCTTTTGTTCTTTACAAATTTGTCCATTCTTTCCCCTTTACAAAATGGCTAAAGTTCATATAATGATATAGTTAGGATAAATGTGAATAGAATTCCTAAACGGAATAACGATAGATTGAAGGAGGAAGACATGATAGAAATCCAGCTTCCCGAGTCCGAAGCGGCGGCAAAGATTATAGTTGTTGGTGTTGGTGGCGCAGGAAATAATGCAGTAAACCGTATGGTGGACGAAGGTATCGCCGGCGTTGAGTTTATTGGAGTAAATACAGATAAGCAGGCCTTGCAGTCCAGTAAGGCATCAACTTCTATGCCCATTGGTGAGAAGCTGACCAAGGGGCTTGGCTGCGGCGGTAAGCCGGAGATCGGAACCAAGGCGGCTGAGGAGAGTGCGGAGGAGATTACCGCAGCTCTGCAGGGAGCGGACATGGTCTTCGTTACTTGTGGTATGGGTGGTGGTACCGGAACCGGTGCAGCTCCCGTTATTGCGAAGATTGCAAAGGATATGGGGATTCTTACAGTAGGAGTAGTAACCAAGCCTTTCGTTTTGAAGCAAAGCAGAGAATGAAAAATGCTTTAGCAGGTATCGATGAGCTTAAGAGTGTTGTGGATACCTTAATTGTGATTCCGAACGACAGACTTTTGGAGATTGTGGAGAAGAAGACTTCTCTTCCGGAAGCTTTAAAGAAAGCGGACGAAGTTCTTCAGCAGTCCGTGCAGGGTATTACGGATTTAATCAATGTTCCCGGCCTTATTAATCTTGACTTTGCGGACGTATCTGCAGTTATGAAGGACAAGGGTGTTGCTCATGTCGGTATTGGTAAGGCAAAGGGCGATGATAAGGCAATTGAAGCAGTTAAGACAGCGATTTCTTCTCCGCTTTTGGAGAGCACTATCGAAGGGGCTACCGATGTTATCATCAACATCTCCGGCGATATAAGCCTGATTGAGGCAAATGATGCGGCTTCCTATGTAGAAGAACTTGTTGGAGAGAATGCCAATATCATCTTCGGTGCAATGTACAACGAAGATGTACAGGATGAGGTTTCCATTACAGTTATTGCAACCGGAATCAAAGAGAAGAAGGCTGCAGAGCAGAAGCCTGCTGTACAGGAGACAAAGCCTCAGCTTGGATTGCATGGTAATTTCGGAACTATGCCACAAAGCTTAAGCGGTACCTCTTTCCTGAATAACCAGAGAACCAGCGCACCTGTTCTCACAGAGAGATTGGAAGTTCCATTGGAAACATCCGGCGCTTTGAGAACAGCGGACACTGCGGATAGGGATGTACAGAGCAAAGCACGACTCGGAAGAGAAGGCGGACTGGAGATTCCTGACTTCCTGCGTAGAAAATAAAACTGAAGTGCAGGCTATGTCCGAGGGGCATAGCCTTTTTTTAAAGACAGGGGAAAGTTCGCATAGCGTATTTTTTTCCTCGTTTCCTTACTTATAGGGAATGTAAGTTTGAGCGGATTATAAAGCAATACTTGTTTCTATAGCATGAAAGCTATTGTTTTTTTGATTGCATGATCACTTTAAAAAAAGAAAATTGAGAAGGTAGTGGGAGACAGATGGCGAACTTAAGAGAAGAAATAGAGAAGAGAAGAACCTTTGCGATTATTTCTCACCCCGATGCGGGAAAAAAACGACCTTAACGGAGAAATTTCTTCTCTATGGAGGTGCAATTAATCTCGCGGGAACTGTAAAGGGCAGAAAGTCGGCAAAAGCATGCGGTTTCCGACTGGATGGAGATCGAGAAGGAGAGAGGTATTTCCGTTACCTCTTCCGTTTTTGCAGTTTAATTATGACGGAAGATGCATCAATATCCTGGATACACCGGGGCACCAGGATTTCTCGGAGGATACCTATAGAACCTTGATGGCTGCAGACAGTGCGGTCATGGTCATTGACGGTGCAAAGGGTGTAGAGCCGCAGACCATTAAGCTTTTTAAGGTTTGCGTGATGCGTCATATTCCTATTTTCACCTTTATCAATAAGTTTGACCGAGAGGCAAGAGATCCGTATGAGTTATTGGATGAAATCGAAGAAGTACTCGGGATTCGTACTTGCCCGATTAACTGGCCGATTGGCTGCGGTCATAACTTTAAGGGAGTATTTGACCGAGAAAAGGAAGAAGTAGACCTTTTCCATGCTGCAGGCGGTGGAAAAAAGGAAGTCGAGAAGGAAGTCTATTCCAAGGATGATCCTCAGTTGGAATCGGTAATCGGAAAAGAGTATTTTGACAAATTGCAGGACGACTTGGAGCTTTTAGAGGGGGCTGCGGAAGCCTTTGATGAAGAAAAGGTCGATGCCGGACTTCTTACTCCGGTTTTCTTCGGCTCGGCTCTTACGAACTTCGGTGTGGAAACCTTCTTGCAACATTTCTTGAAAATGACGAAGTCCCCTCTTCCGAGAATGTCCGATCAGGGGCTTATCGACCCGGTGGAGGAAGAGTTCTCCGCCTTTGTCTTTAAGATTCAGGCGAATATGGATCCGAAGCATAGAGACAGAGTGGCATTCATGCGGATCTGTTCTGGTGAATTTGACGCCGGAATGGAAGTGACGCATATTCAAGGGGGCAGAAAGGTAAAGCTTTCTCAGCCGACACAGATGATGGCGGATGAAAGAAAGATTGTGGAAAAGGCTTACGCAGGAGATATCATCGGCATTTTTGATCCGGGGATTTTCTCGATAGGAGATACTCTGGAGCTTTCCGGAAAGAAATTTGTCTATGAGGGCATTCCGACCTTTGCACCGGAGCATTTTGCAAGGGTAAGACAGATTGACACCATGAAGAGGAAGCAGTTCTTAAAGGGGGTATCCCAGATTGCGCAGGAAGGTGCGATTCAGATTTTCCAGGAATACAATACCGGTATGGAGGAAATCATTGTCGGCGTAGTCGGAAGCCTGCAGTTTGAGGTCTTGACCTACAGACTGAAATGAATACAATGTAGAAGTACGCTTGGATATGTTACCGTATGAGCATATTCGATGGATTGAGAATTATACAGAGGTCGCGGTCGGTGAAATTTCCGGTACTTCCGACATGAAACTCGTCAAGGATCTAAAGGATAGACCCCTACTGCTCTTTGCTCATCCCTGGTCCATCGGTATGGTATTAGACCGCAATAAGGACCTCAAGTTGAGCGAATTTTCAAGAAACTAAGTCTTGGTTGGACTTATTACATATTCTTACAGTACAAGGAAGGACAAAGCTATGGAGAAAACAATTAAAGAGTGGCTCTTGGAGCATGAGGACGAGTTTTTAAAGGATTTGTTTACCCTCATTCGAATTAATTCCGTTCGGGGAGAAGCAAGAGAAGGAGTACCTTTTGGCGACGGCCCGAAGGAAGCACTGGAAGCAGGATTAAAGATTTGTGAAGGCTATGGCTTCCATACCAAAAACTGGGAAAATTATGTGGGAACGGTAGATTACTGCCAGGAGCTTCCACATACTTTGGATATTTTAGGCCACCTGGATGTGGTTCCGGCAGGAGAAGGTTGGGAAGTTACCGGTCCATTTGAACCGATTGTTAAGGGAGAAAATGTATACGGTAGAGGTGTGAGTGACGATAAGGGACCAATCCTTTGTGCACTTTACGCTATGCGTGCAGTAAAAGAACTCGGTTATTCTTTGAAGAAGGGCATTCGCCTTATCCTGGGCACGAACGAAGAGACCGGTTCCGCTGACCTTGCATACTACTATAAGAAGGAAAAGGCAGGAGAGATGAGTTTTACTCCGGATGCCGAGTTCCCCATCATCAATATTGAAAAAGGTGCCATTAAGGGTACTTTGAAAAAGGATAGAAGCGCAAAGGGCTCTCTTCTCTCCTTACAGGCGGGTGTAGCGGTAAATGCCGTTCCGCAGAAGGCGGTTATGGAATTCAATGCTTTATCCGATGAAGAATTTAAGGCTGCTAAAGATGCGGTGGAGAAAGATTGTGCTGTACATGTAGAGAAATCCGGTAATACGGTAACCGTAGTCGGTGTAGGTGCACACGCATCCACCCCGCATCTTGGAAAGAATGCCGGTCTTGCCGCATTGTCTTTTGCTGTGAAGCTTCCCTCCCTTAGTGCGGAGGATAAGGAGGCCTTTGAAAAGATTCTCAAGCTTTTCCCTTATGGTGTAACCGATGGTTCCGGACTCGGAATCAAGATGCATGATGAAGAAAGTGGAGACTTAACTTGCACTTTGGATTTGTTTGCAGTGGATAATAAGGAAATGAGCTTTACTTTTGACAGCCGTGTCCCCATCTGCGGCAACAAGGAAAATTGTGAGGATGTGGCAAGAAAGTCCGGTGAAGCCCAAGGCTTTACCTTTGAAACAAACGGTATGATTCCGCCGCATCACGTTCCCAAGGATTCCGAATTCATCAAGGCTCTTCTTTCCTGCTATGAGAAGGTTACGGGAGAAAAGGGCGAGTGTATTGCTATCGGAGGCGGAACCTATGTGCATGAGGTAGAAAACGGAGTCGCTTTCGGTGCAATTCTTCCGGATGTAGATACGCACATGCATGGTGCGGATGAGTGGATTAAAGTAAAGGATCTTCTCCTTGCAGCTGAGATTTATGCGGAGTCAATTCTTGCGCTTTGTCAGTAAGAATATCTGAGAAGAAGATAGGAAACTTCTTTGTGAAGAGCTTTCGAAGAAATTCATTTAGGAAATTCTCTTCACTTAAGGTACTATGTCTGAAGGAGCAGAATGGAAGAAAATATCATATCAATAGAAGGTTTGGGAAAGGTATTCCATACCGGATCCGGGGACTTTACGGCTCTGGAGGACATCCATTTAGAAATTAAAAAAGGGCAGATTCAGGGGATAATCGGACTTTCCGGAGCAGGAAAGTCCACCCTGGTTCGCTGTATAAATTATCTGGAAAGACCGAGTAGCGGTCAGATTTTCTTTCGTGGAAAAAGCCTTAGTACCATGAAAGAAAAAGAGATTCTTGCCATGCGTCAAAACATGGGCATGATTTTTCAACAGTTTAATCTTCTGGAGCAGAGAAATCTTCTCCAAAATGTTTGTTTTCCTTTAGAAATAGCAGACAGTGGAGCTGTTTCTCGGGCTTTAAAGGAATGGCAGGAAAAAAAGAAAGAAAACAAAGAGAAAAGGGAGAATAAGGATTCCAAGTTGAGCAAAACTCCCTTGGGAGTAATCATAAGGACTTTGCTTTCCGGAAAAGCACGGAAGAAGAAAAGAATGGAGAGGGCGAAGGAGCTTTTAAAGCTTGTCGGTCTTGAGGGAAGAGAAAAGAGCTATCCTTCCCAGCTTTCCGGAGGACAGAAGCAAAGGGTTGCCATTGCAAGAGCCTTGGCAACAAATCCCGCAGTTTTACTCTGTGATGAAGCGACATCAGCACTGGATCCGAAAACAACGGAGCAGATTCTCGCCCTTTTAAAAAAGATTAATGAAGAAATGGGCGTTACCATCATTATCATCACACACCAGATGAGTGTTATCGAGTCCGTCTGTGATGAGGTGGCAATCATTGACCACAGTAAAATAGCAGAACACGGACCGGTGAAAGAGCTCTTCCGTTCTCCGAAGACGGAAATCGGAAAGAGACTCATCCTTGGAGAGGGAGAAAAAGAAGCCTTCTTCGGTAGCGGAAGACGTTTCCGCATAGCCTTTGACGGAAAAAATGCGCATGATCCGATTCTTTCGGAACTCATTCTTGCCCTGCATACCCCGGTTAACATTCTCTTTGCCAATACCAAAGAGGTGGATGGCATGGCAGTTGGGCAGATGGTTATAGAGCTTCCGGAAAATATGGAGGATATCCTTCGTGTTACTCGGTTTATGAAGGAACGCGGAATTCCCTTCGAGGAGGTACATGCATAGTTATGAGTATTAAAGAATTGATTCCTATGTTTCAGACGGAAACCGTAGCGACCCTTTATATGGTTAGTATTTCCACCTTGATTTCCTACTTAATCGGTATTCCTCTTGGGGTAATCCTGGTTGTGACGGAGGACGGAGGTCTGTATCCCTTAAAACTCCTTCACGGAGTTCTGGGATTTATTACCAATATTTTCCGAACAATCCCATTCCTGATTCTTCTGGTTATGGTTTTACCCCTAACGAAGTTTTTGGTCCATACAACCTTGGGACCGAATGCCATCATTCCGCCGCTTGTTATTGCGGCAGCACCCTATATTGCCAGAATGGTGGAGTCTTCCTTAAAGGAAGTGGACAGCGGTGTGATTGAGGCGGCTCGTTCCATGGGGGCAAACAGAATGCAGATTATCATGAAGGTCTACCTTCCTGAGGCAAAGCCGAGTCTCTATATCGGAGCGGCAATCTGTATCACATCCATCTTATCCTACTCCGCTATGGCGGGATTTGTAGGTGGTGGCGGCTTGGGAGCCATTGCTCTAAACTATGGATACTATCGTTATAAGACGGATATTATGATTATAGCTGTTTTGGTACTCATCATTATCGTGCAGATTATTCAGGAATTCTGGATGCGTCTTGCGAAGTATAGTGATAAGAGAAGAAGAGTTTAGGAAAAGAAAAAGAGTGCAGGAAAATTTGCAATATTTCTGATTCTGTACTATTTTTATATCTCAACTGTGCGCATGAAAGCAGTGAAAAATAACTTAGGGCTATTCGAAGGGAAACCTTCTTTAGCATAGATACTTGCTGTGGTATAGGCTTACAGCAGAAATTTAGAAAATTTTCGTTATAGAGTAAGGAGAGTTTTCAAAGTAGAAAAGGAGAATTTATGAAAAAAAGAGTAGCAGCGCTGCTCCTTGGTTTAGCGGTAGCTTCTTTAGCAGCTTGCGGAGGACAGAAAGCGGAAACAAAGGCAGAGTCTCAGGTAGAGACAGAGGCAGGCAGTGAAAAGGCGGCAGAGTCCGAGAAGGCAACGGAAGCTGCAAAGGCTGAGGGAGAAGCAGTGAAGATTAAGATCGGTGCAACCCCGAGTCCGCATGCGGAGATTTTAGAGGCGGCTAAGGACGCTTTAAAGAAAAAGGGTGTGGATATTGAAATCGTGACTTATAACGATTACGTTCAGCCGAATCTTGCAACAGAACAGGGACAAATTGATGCAAACTATTTCCAGCATCTGCCCTACCTTGAGGATTTCAATAAGGAAAACAATACGCATGTTGTTTCCGTAGGCAAGATTCACTATGAGCCGTTTGGAATTTACGCAGGTAAGTCCAATGACTTAAAGGCTATCCAGGACGGTGCTAAGATTGCTGTTCCGAATGATACAACAAATGAAGCAAGGGCTCTTCTTCTTTTGGAGGCAAATGGCATCATTAAGTTAAAGGATGGCGCAGGTCTTACAGCAACAAAGCAGGATATCGTAGAGAATCCGCACAATGTGGATATCTATGAGGTTGAGGCTGCACAGATTCCTCGTTCTTTGGATTCCGTTGATTTTGCTTGCATGAACGGTAACTATGCTATTCAGGCAAACTACAAGCCAAGTGATGCTTTGGCTGCGGAGGATGCTACATCTGAAGCGGCACAGACCTATGCAAACATCATTGCGGTAGAAGAGAAGAATAAGGATGCGGAGTGGGCAAAGACTTTGGTAGAAGTTTTACATTCCAAGGAAATCCAGGATTTCATCAACGAAAAGTATGAAGGTGGAGTAGTACCTATCCAATAAATCCGATGAAAGAGCTGTGGAAAGAGAAGGAGATTTTTCGTCAAAATGCGGAAGATGAGTTATCCTTTTGCTTTCTGCAGCTCTTCTTATAAAAATGATATAAGAGCATATTGTGTTTTGTTTTAAAGGAGTGATATAGAATGAGCAATAAAGACTTGAGAAGATTTGCCATAGGAAAATGGAGAAAGAACTGGCCAACCATGTTGGTTGCTGTACTTTTGCAATTCTCCATGTATATTGCCGTGGTAGTGTGCTTTTCTTTTGTCTTTAGTCCTTTTTTGGCATCGGTTATGATGTTGCAGATGGAAGGGTTAAGGAGAGGAATCGGTCTTACTGTTTCTGGAATTATACTCGCTCTGTTTCTTTTTGTACTGTTGATTTATTTGCTGGTGAGTTCTTTTTCGTTTATCTATATGGCATTAAAACTGATAAGAGGAGAAAAAATATCTCCGTTTGATGTGTTCTACACCCTTCATCCGAAGAACTTTCCGATGCAAATTCAGATTTTGCTGTATTGTTTTTTTCTATGCTTTTTCTGCCTTGGGTATTCTCCATTTTTGGTTTTATATCGTTTTTTTAAAACCGGCTGACCCTATCTTGAACCTCGTAGAAGAACTCATTTTTAATCTTATTATTTCGCTCTTTTTTTGCTTTTTCTTTTTATGTACTCCCTTTTTGATTTTTGGAAAAAAAGTCGAAGACCTTAGGGGAAGCCATGAAGAAGAGTGTGCATATGATGAAGCACGAGAAGCATCGTTTTTCTCAGACAATTGTTGTATTTTATGGGTATAAGAGTGACGATGAATATTTTGGCTTCGATGTGGACCTTTAGCTTAAATAACAGTATTCTTCCGGGGATATTACTGGCGATTTTTTTCTGTTTTTTTACTTGACCCCCTATTTTTATCCTTGTACAGGCCGGCTTCTATCAGCAAATTTTTGAATAAGGAGAAAAAAAGCGGCAGAAACAGCTAAGGCTTTTTGTGGCATCGTTTAGTGCAGGAGAAAAAAAGAAGCGCAGATACAGAAAGAAGCGCAGATACAGAAAGAAGCTGAGCAAGTAGAACTTAACACGCAGTCTGAAGAGTCCGAACCAACAGAAGATGCCGGGCAGCTTGAACAGACTGAAGATGGCAAAGCAGACTGAAGATAGTACGGATTTTGTAGAAACCGTTTCTTCCGGGAAAGAAGAGAAAGAAGAAAATCAGGAAAAACTGAGTTTTGAAGAGGCCAGAAAGCGTTACACAGACTACAAGGAGGAATCATGAAGTGCCCATTTTGTAATGCGGAAGACACCCGCGTAATTGACTCAAGACCCGCAGATGAAAATACCGCGATTCGAAGGCGCAGACAGTGTGAGGTTTGCGGAAAGCGTTTTACAACCTTTGAAAAGACGGAAACACTTCCCTTTATGGTGGTGAAAAAAGACCAAAGCCGTGTCCCCTATGATCGTGCAAAGCTTGAGGGTGGTGTCTTACGTTCTTGTCATAAAAGGCCTATTTCACCGCAACAGATTGCAGAACTTGTGGATGATATCGAAAATCATATTTTTAAGCACGACAGTAAGGAAGTCAGTACGGAGGAAATCGGGGAAATGGTGATGGAGCGCTTAAAGAATCTGGATCAGGTCGCCTATGTTCGCTTTGCTTCCGTTTACAGAGAATTTAAGGACATCAATACTTTTATGGAAGAAATCGGGAAACTTCTAAAAACACATGGGAAGGGAGAAAAGGGATGAGTAAAAGAAAAAAATCCTCCCTCTATCCGTGCTATTCGATAGCGTCTGTCTATGACTTGGATTTTCCAAAACTCTATGAGAAGGGCTATCGTGCCCTTCTCTTTGATATCGATAATACCTTGGTTTTGCATGATGCTCCTGCAAGCAAAGAGACAGAGGAGTTTTTTGAAAAGCTTCGGGGAATCGGATTTAAAACTGCAATTTTATCGAATAACGGAAAAGAAAGAGTAGAAAAATTTGCTACAAAAGTAGGAGCAATGTACTACCGGGAAAATGCGGGAAAGCCATCCGGAAAAGCATACTTGGATGCTGCGGAAGCCCTGAATACGGAAAAAGAAAAATGTCTCTTCTTTGGAGACCAGTTATTTACGGATATACTCGGAGGCAACCGTGCCGGAATTCCTACCGTTTTGGTTCGTCCGATGGGGAGAGAAAAATATTTTCATATCGTTTTGAAGAGGATTTTGGAAAAGCCTTTTCTTTTTATGTATCAGAGAAAGAATACACTCTGGAAAAATAAGCCGTAGAAGAGAAGTTTGACCGGAAAAAATAGATAGCAGCAATAAGCTAAAAATATTTGTGAGGAAAAGCAAATGGGCATGATTGTACCAATACAGGGGAAGACGGAGAAGGAATGCCTGGAGAGCCTGAAAAAACTGAGTGAGCATAAGTATTTTTCCTGTCTCTACGCCGTAGAGCTTCGTTATGACCTTTTGGAAAAGAGGGTAGAGAAACTGGATGATTTTTTGCGAAAAGTCAGGGCATCTATAGGCACTAAAAAGCTGATTTTTACCATTCGCACAAATCGGCAGGGAGGAGCTTATCCCTTTGGAAAAAGCTATTTTCAGGAAAATATACTGGCTATGGAAAGCGGTGTACCGGATTATATTGACCTGGAAGTGGAGTGTGGAAATATAGGACAGGAGTCATGGAGGGAATGTGTTGCCATGGTCAAACGGCTGGGAGGAAAGGTTATTGCCTCCTATCATGATTTCCATAGAACGCCTGACGTAAAAGAATGTGAGCTTATTTTGGATAGACTCTCTTCTTATTCTGCAGATATTGTGAAAATGGCATTGATGCCGAGAAAGCAGGAGGATGTTTTAAATCTCATGCTTTCCGGAAGAAGATGGAAAGATAGGAATCCGAAAAGGGAACTCATCACAATATCCATGGGAGAAATGGGAAAGCTTAGTCGCCTGTGTACAGAACTATCCGCTTCTTCTCACAGTTTTGTACAGGTTCTGGGAGAATCTGCACCGGGACAGTGGAAGATGGAAGAGTATTTAAAACTGTACCGTGCTGTTTCCGAAAAAAAAGGGATTGCTTTACTGGGATTTATGGGGAGCGGAAAATCCACTTTGGCAGGACAATTGGCTGTTTTGGGAAATTTACCTTATTTTGAGATGGATTCGGTTTTGGAACAGGAATTATCCATGTCGATTCAGGATTATTTTCAAAAGTTCGGAGAAGAAAGATTCCGCTGTGAGGAAAGTCGTGTTCTTAAGAAATTGTCCGGAAAGGAGATTATCCTTTCGCCGGGTGGCGGAATCATCTTGAAAGAAGAGAATAGAGCTTGTTTAAAAGAACATTTTTTAAGTATTTATCTCAAGGTGAGCCCCGATACGGTACTGCAACGCCTATCCCATGCGAAGAATCATCGCCCTCTTTTACAAGGGAAAATGAATCTCGAAGATATCTCGGAAATCATGGAAAGGCGCAGCGCTTTTTATGAGGAAACAGCCGATTATATCTTAAATGGAGACGGAAAGAGTATCTCCGAATGCCTGGGAGAAATCAAACAGATTCTTTTTGGAAAATGCTTTTTATGTTGGAAAAAAAGTTTAGAAATAAAACAGGAATAGATGGAAGAATACAAAGTATTTTGTAAAAGAAAGTTTAAAAATACATCTTGAACTTATATGCACTCTTAGTGTATTCTGAGACCTTGAAAGGAATTAAAAATAAGAATCAATTTAGAAATGTATAAAAGAAAGGGATATTATGTTGCGATTTAAAAAATGGATTCTCCCGGTGGTTCTTGCCGGTGTAACTCTTCTTAGTGCTTGCGGAAGCAACGGGACTGTGGCAGAAACAACAGCGCAAAGCTCCACTATGGCTACAGAGGGGAGTTCTGAAACAGAAAAGGCAGATCAGGCTGCAGCGTCATCGGATGAATATGCAGTCTCTGCGGAAAAGCTTAGTTTCACGACGAAGAATCTGAATATGGAAGAGGTAAGCGACTCCATTTTTGCTGATAAGGATTTGACCATCTTAAATGTGTGGGGCACCTTTTGCGGACCTTGCATTAACGAGATGCCGGAGCTTGGACTATGGGCGAAAGAAATGCCGGAAAATGTGCAGATTATCGGTTTGGTAGCGGATATAGCAGGAGAAACGGACAGTCAACAGATTGATACGGCGAAAACAATTTTGGAAAAGACCGGTGCGGATTTCCAAAATATCATTCCCAACGCAGATTTTTCAGGACTGCTTTCCAATGTGGTGGGCGTTCCGACCACCTATTTTATCAATAGTGAGGGTAAGATTGTAGGAAAGCCGATTGTCGGTGCACAGGTATCCAAGTACAAGTCTTTTGTGGAAGGCTATCTTGCATCCTTGTCCTGATAAAGGCCTATAGCTAGGGGATAGCAGGGGAGTAAGAATAAAGAACAGGGACATTGAAAGCAGATGAAAAATCTGCTTTTAGAAACGAAAGAAAGAACTAAATTGAAAAAGTAAATTCCAGTGCAGAGGTAAATTCTACCTAGCTTTAAAAAATCCCTAAAATCAGGCAGTTTGAAATTTCATTTCTGCCTGATTTTGCTATAATAGTGCATAACAACCTCAAAAAATCTCTTTCCGGACATGGGAAATAAGCCACAGGACAAGTCGTGTGTAGGACTAAATTCCACTGGCTATATCGAAAAATGTAAAAGTTTTTGCCCTGTCTGACAGCAGATCGGTTTTGGGTTGTTGGGTTACTTAAAGCGAATCAGCTTGGGCCTCAGACAAACCTCGTCAGGATGAATGGGTCCGAGCTGAAGTGCTTTTAAGACATCTTCTCCATATCGGTTTAGTGCCCTTTGATAAGGAGTATCTCCATTTAAGCTTTCCCTTGGCGTGGAATTGATGTGGTTTACAATCCGATTCACATCCCATTGTGTAAGAAAAAGCAAAAAGAAGATCCTTTTTGGAAGAATCATGCGGAGCATGGTGTGGGCTTGCTCTAAGCCCCCTTTTTGTCCACTACGCATAGGGATCACAATAATAAATGCTGCTACGTTGTATCCCATTGGGATTTGTTTCTAAAAGCGACAGGATCTCCAAACTCCGAGCCTCGGTCTGTTAGGATATATTCAAAGATAGATTGAAAGTCAAAAAAACATCCTCAAAACGCCTTTTCTAAACGGTCAAAGACTGCTTTGACTGCTCCCTTTGTACATCGATTTAACAGATAAGCCAGGAAAAGTTTTTCCTCTGTAAAGAAAAAAGTTAGTAGAGTTTTTTGTGAGTCTCTGCATGAATGAACGGTATCCATCTCTACAAAAGCATTTAATCCAAGCTTCAAGAAGTCCTCATAGCTTCGACCATGAAATATTTCACGGTTTGAAATCTGTGTTTTATGGCATTTCCTTGGTTTGAATGTCACTTTTTCGTTTTTAAATCGATATTTTTTTGGAGCTAAAAAAATTCCTTGGTCAATGTAGGAGTACATGGTGCGAACAGACATCTGTAATTCCGGATGATTCACTAAAATCTGGTAAGGTGATTGCCCCTTTGCGATAAGTGGTGTGATGATGTTGTCTTTTTCTCTTGCTTCCTTTTCGGAAAGATTTATACCTCGACGAGAGTCCTTAAGGGTTTCCCTATATTTTCTATCAGCAAATCTGGCATCATAGGTATATTTATGGGCGATACTACAGAGATGAAGCTTTTTGTGAGCAACCATTACATACGTAGGGAGCCTTCATTAAGCGATTACAGAATTCCTTTTCAAAGTCCTTACACGTTTGATTACAACTAGGACAAGAAGTGCACTTTATCCCACAAAGAATAATCTTCTTACAGACATTTGTTTTACGACACTGGTAACGATGAACACAGAAGTTCTTTTTGTTCAGAAAGCTGCCCTTGTGATACCAGTTTGATGCTCGGTGTTTCTTCACTTCCTTAGAAATGGTAGAAGGATCTTTGCAGAGGTACTTGGCAATCTCCTTAAAGGAAAGCCCTTGATTTAGACTTTGCTCTATAAAGAGTCGGTCTTCTAAAGAAAGATGCTTTTGGTTACCGGGAATAATTTTACTCATAATAATCTCCTTCCATCGCTGTCAGAAGGAGCATTAAACATACCATGAGTAGTGTGAAAGAGAAAATATCAACTGTGCAGAAGTAAAATCTACTGATAGACTGAGGACTAGAATTTACTTTTTCATTTTTGGAACGAAAGAAAGACGAAATTAATTGTTGACAAAGTCTTTCGGGTTTAGTATCATTTACTGGTCGCCTAGGAGGCGACTACGGGGTCTTAGCTCAGCTGGGAGAGCATCTGCCTTACAAGCAGAGGGTCACAGGTTCGAGCCCTGTAGGCCCCAGTATTCGGTCCGGTCTGCGTCTTATACGCAGCCTGGGTCGGAATTTTTTTCTGAACAGCGTCAAGATACTTGGCTGACTGTTTGAGGCGAGATAGCTCAGCTGGCTAGAGCACACGGTTCATACCCGTGGTGTCGAGGGTTCAAGTCCCCCTCTCGCTAGAGTCGAGGAGTTGGAACATTCTTAAGAAGATGTGTTTCAACTCCTTTTTTGCACTTTGGAACTGTATTCAACTAAATGACAAAGGGAGAGTCTTATAGTACAGCTCTATAGCACTATACCTCTTAATCAGGAGCTCTTTAATATAAGAGCCTTTCCGGGGAGGAATATGGGATTAAAGGAAGAATGGAAAAATTTTGGAATAGTTTATATAAAAAATATCAAGGAAGCAAACTGCAGGCTTATGCAGAAAAGCACCCCTTTTTGAAGAAGTTTTTGGCAATTCTATATCGTTATCGTTATGGAAATGTACTTTGGATCGGCATTATTTACCCCATCTGGTTTAAGTCTTTGGAGAGTCGCGTTACGGTCAGTACAGGATACCATATCATGCATACACATATGGATGACCTGATCCCTTTCTGGGAATGGTTTATTGTGCCCTATTTTCTCTGGTTTATTTATATCTTTGTCGGACTTTTCTATTTTATGATAGTGAACAAGGAAGACTTTTATAAGGTGAGTCTCTTCCTTTTTGTCGGTATGATTGCAAGCCTTGTTATTTGCGAGATCTATCCGAACGGAACAGACTTTCGGCCGGCCTATTTGAGTGAGAAAAACATCTTTATGATTATGGTGAAAAACTTATACCGGATTGATACTCCGACGAATGTCTTTCCCAGTATTCATGCGTACAATTCTCTTTGCATGCATATCGCGTTACTAAAGAGCAAGGAGCTGGGCGAGGCAAAGTATGGGAAATTTGTTCGTTCTTCTTCCTGCTTCCTTTGCATTTTTATCTGTATAGCCACTCTGGTTTTAAAGCAACATTCCGTTTTGGATGTAGGTGGAGCAATTCTTTTATGCTTCATTACTTACGGTTTTATTTATGGTTATCCCAGCTTCGCTTTGGGAGAGTATTGGGAGAGGCAGGGAGGATAGAAAGATGGAGGGTAATTTCTGGAAAAATGCTTTCGGGCATTTTAAAACGATTACAAAACATAAGCTCCTTGTCATGCGTTATTGCTTTGCAATAGGATTGTACAAGCAAGGGCTTTTACATGATTTATCGAAATACAGTTTTACGGAGTTTCGTACCGGGATTCGCTACTATAGAGGATATAAGAGTCCAAACGGTGTTGAGAGAGTAAAGACGGGTACATCGGAGGCCTGGCTGCATCATAAGGGAAGAAACAAACATCACTTTGAGTATTGGTGTGACTATGACCTTGAAAATGTACATAGGATGATTGGCTGTCGTATGCCTTATCGCTATGTGGCGGAAATGTTCTGTGACCGTATTGCAGCATCTAGAAACTATCAAGGGGAGAAATATAGGGACGAGAGTCCTTATATTTACTATGAAAAAATGATTGGGACTCCGCTCATTCATGAAAAAAACGCGGGAAGAGCTGGAGTTTTTGCTTCGACTTTTTAAGGGATAAAGGGGAAAAAAAGAGGCATTATCTTATCTTCGTAAAGAGATTAAGCGAAGAAGAAGAGAAAAGGATTTTTTTCTAGTTGGAAACATCGGATAAATATAATTTCTCTTCCTTTTAGTGAATATTTTTTAAGTAAAAAAATCAAAGAAAAAATGAGATTTTCAAAGAGAAATGCTCTTTGAAAATCATTTCCCGCTTGCTATAATAAGGTATATTGCAAAAGAAAAAAAGCATTGGAGGACAGCACCTTTATGCAAGAAGATTTTTTTGACTAGAATACGCTCTTCTTACAATCAATTCACAAAGGCCGAACGAAGAGTGGCTGATTTTATATTGCAAAATCCGAACAAGGTATTGTTTATGTCTATCTCTGACTTGGCAGAGACCTGCGATGTAGGAGATACTTCCGTTTTTCGCTTCTGTAAAACGATGAATGTGAAGGGCTATCAGGAATTCAAGATGACCCTTTCTCTTTCTATGCGTGGTAAGGAAAAGGCGGAAGGTGCTGAGGACAACGGAGAGATAACACTGGAAGACAGCATTTCCGATTTGGCAAATAAGGTTTTACAAGACACGATTTCCTCGATTCAGGAAAGCTTTTCTCTTTTGGATTTTTCCAAGGTTACGCTGGCTATGGATGCTTTGTCTAAGGGAAGACGGATTCTCTTCTTCGGCGTGGGAGCATCAATGCTTACGGCAATGAAAGCCATGAACAAGTTTCACCGGATTGAGCCGAAAGTCTATTGCTCGGAAATGGTCAGCCAACAGTTAATGAGCGCAGCGACTATGGAAAAGGGCGATGTTGCCGTGATTTTTTCCTATTCCGGCGCAACGCGGGATATTGTGGAGATTGCGAGGCTCGCAAAGAAGAGCGGGGCAACCGTAATCGCTATTACTCGCTTTCAGAAGTCCGCCCTTACAGAATATACGGATATTCCACTCCTGTGCGGAGCGAATGTCGGTTCCCTCCAAAAGGGATCGACCTCTGCGGAAATCAGTCAGCTTTTCCTTGTGGATATCATGTACACGGAGTATTACCGTAGGCATTTTGAAAAATGCAGTCAGATTTTGGAAAAGACCACGAAGGCTATTTCCGATAGAAACTAGAGAAAGAGAAGCCTTTCTCAATAGTTCTTTTCCAAGGCTTCTCTCAGTTCCGCAATCTTATCACGACATTTTGCCGCGTCTTCGAAGTTCAGCTCAGCTGCGAAGGCGCGCATTTTTTTGGAAAGTTCTCGAATCGTTTTATCAATTTCTGCTTTAGACATGGATTCGATATCCATTTGCACTCCCTTAGCATCATCTTCTACCATTCTGGAAATGGCAATCAGGTCTCTTACCGCTTTCTTAATTGTAGTCGGAGTAATGCCGTGCGCTTCATTGTATTCCATTTGCAGTTTTCTTCTTCTTGTGGTTTCGGAAATGGTGCGCTGCATCGAATCCGTGATGGTATCCGCGTACATGATAACGTGTCCTTCCGCATTTCTTGCGGCACGTCCAACAGTCTGGATGAGGGAGGTTTCCGAACGGAGAAAGCCCTCCTTATCCGCATCTAAAATGGCAACCAAGGTGATTTCCGGGATATCCAGTCCCTCTCTGAGAAGGTTGATTCCAACCAAAACATCAAATTTATCCAGTCGCATATCCCGAATGATTGCGGCTCTTTCCAAGGTGTCGATGTCGGAGTGCAGGTATTTTACCCGTACCTGATTCTCCTGCAAATATTTGGTGAGGTCCTCTGCCATTTTTTTGGTAAGGGTGGTAATCAGAACTTTGTGCTTCTGCTCCGTTTCTTTATGGATTTCCACGAGGAGATCGTCAATCTGTCCCTTGGTGGGGCGCACTTCAATTTCCGGATCTAAAAGGCCGGTCGGCCTTATGATTTGCTCTGCCCTAAGAAGCTCATGCTCCGCCTCGTACTCTCCGGGGGTTGCGGAGACGAAAAGCATCTGGTTGATTTTCCCTTCAAACTCCGTGAAGTTTAAGGGCCGGTTATCCAAAGCGGAGGGCAGACGAAAACCGTAATCCACAAGGGTGGTTTTTTTCGGGAAAGATTTCCGTTATACATTCCGCGAATCTGCGGAAGACTGATGTGACTCTCATCCACGATGATAAGAAAAATCCTCGGGAAAATAATCGATCAAGGTGTAGGGAGGTTCTCCGGGCTGTGCGAAATTCAAGTGTCTTGTGTAGTTTTCGATACCGGAGCAGACTCCGGTTTCGCGAATCATTTCCACATCAAAATTCGTTCTCTCGGAAATGCGCTGTGCTTCCAAGAGTTTATCTTCTTCTTTAAAATACTGTACTCGCTCGTCCAGTTCCGAAAGGATATTCTTGCAGGCGATACGGAGTTTATCCATAGGAATGACATAGGGGCTTGCCGGGAAAATCATCGTGTGCTCGAGCTTTGCCTTGGCTTTTCCCGTAAGCACATCGATTAACTGGATTTCTTCTATCTCGTCCCCGAAGAAAATAACACGAATCGCCTGTTCTCCCTCCGATGCGGGGAAAATATCCACCGTATCTCCCTTTACGCGGAAGGTCCCTCTACGGAAATCCATGTCATTTCTGCTATATTGAATCTCAATGAGATTTCGCAGTAAAGCATCTCTGTCCCGAAGCTGCCCCGGACGAAGGGAGATTGCCATATTGAGATATTCTGTAGGCGCACCTAAACCATAGATACAGGAAACCGAAGCCACGACTACAACGTCTCTTCTTTCGGAGAGGGCAGCCATGGCGGAGTTTCTGAGCTTGTCAATTTCCTCGTTGATGTCGGAATCTTTCTCAATATAGGTGTCCGTACTGGGAACATAGGCTTCCGGCTGGTAGTAGTCATAGTAGGATACAAAGTATTCGACTGCATTTTCCGGGAAAAATTCTTTCATTTCCGAGTAGAGCTGTGCAGCCAGAGTCTTATTGTGGGAAATTATTAAGGTCGGCTTTTGGATTTTCTCGATGACATTTGCCATGGTGAAAGTTTTTCCGGAGCCGGTTACGCCAAGTAGGGTTTCAAATTGATTTCCCTCCTTGAGACCTTGCACCAGTTTTTCAATAGCCTGTGGCTGGTCACCGGTTGCCGCGTAATCCGAATGCAGTTTAAATTCCATAGCTTCTCCTTTTTGTATTTCTGTCAATGAATGCTTTGCTTCCTTATCTAAGTTAATATTTTCTTATATTCTAATTGGTTAATTCCATTCCCGAAAAAGATTGTCTTTATATTGCATGGCTAGTATAGCAAAAAAGCATACGAAAAAGAATAAAACTCTTGTACAATGGTAATCAAGAATCGGGAGCAGCATAGTTTCTGAAAAGTCGCAAAGAAGCTCCGCAAAGAAGCTCCGCTTTTTCCGGTAAGGGTGTAAGAAGAGAAGCAAAGAAGGGAAATATAGACTTCCCTTAACGGAAAGCTGAAAAGATAAGGGGATAGAGTATGGAACAGAAGATTGCAGTTCTTAGTGGTGACGGAATCGGACCGGAAATTACAAGGGAAGCTAAAAAAGTCCTAACGAAAGTCTCTGAGCAGGAAGGCTTTTCTTTGGCATTTCAAGAAGCCTGTTTTGGCGGTGCGGCAATCGATATTGTAGGGGAGCCGCTTCCGGAAAAGACTTTGAAGACTTGCAAAGAAAGTGATGCCGTATTGATGGGAAGTATCGGCGGTGTTGTGGGGGTTTCTCCCTGGTATAAACTTCCGGTGGAAAAGCGCCCGGAAGCAGGACTTCTTCGTTTAAGAAAGGAGCTTGGTCTTTTTTGCAATCTTCGCCCGGCAAAACTGTATCCGGAATTAAAGACGGCATCCCCTCTGAAAGAAGAGATTCTTTCTGAGGGCTTTGAAATCATGATGATTCGGGAACTTACAGGAGGTCTATATTTTGGGGAGAAGTCCCTTTCCGTGGAAAATGGGGAAGAAGTTGCCCGAGATGAATTGATTTACAGAGCACACGAGATTGAGAGGATTGCTGAAATTGCATTTTCTTTGGCAAAGGAAGGAAAGGGGGAGCTGGTTTCTGTTGATAAGGCAAATGTTCTGGAAAGTTCTCGTCTTTGGAGAAAAATTTTCACAGAGCGCGCGGAACATGAGCCGGAGGTCAAACTGGAGCATACTCTTGTAGACTCCATGACGATGCAACTTGTACGAAATCCCGGAAAGTTTTCCGTTATTGCCACGGAAAATATGTTCGGGGACATTCTTTCCGATGAAATGGCGGAAATCACGGGGTCACTTGGTATGCTTCCTTCCGCATCTTTAGGAGAAAATGCCTTCGGACTCTATGAGCCGAGCGGTGGTTCCGCACCGGACATTGCAGGACAGAATATTGCCAATCCTCTTGCCGCGATTTTGTCTGCAGCGATGCTGCTACGCTATTCTTTAAAGGAAAAAAAGAGGCGGCCAATAGAGTGGAGAGAGCGGTAGAAAAAGGTACTTGCAAAAAGGCTTTAGGACCAAAGACATTTTCCCAAGGAAAGAGACGGAGGGGCTAAAAGCTCCTTTCCTGCTCGGAAATGGGGTCTATGGTTTGCGAAGAACTGTAATTGTACATGCAGCTTTGATGCCCGAGGAAATTCAGCTTGCCTGTTTCCTGGCCCTTCCGTATAATAAAAAAAATAGACTACAGATGAGATTTTTCTTCAGACATAGAGACAGTTTCTCTTTGGTATGAAAAAAAGATCTCTTGTTTGTGGCGAAAACCGGAAGCTTTTTCTTCCGGATTCTGAAGGAGATAGGAATGGACAATAAAGACTTTAAGGATGGGAATAACGGCGGATTCTCCAATATGGGGCAGACGATTCTCATCATTTTAATAGCGGCAACAGTGACTTTTTTTATTTACAGTTTATCGCAACGACTTACAGGAAACGGAGCAACGCAAGAGCTGACATATACTCAGTTTTTTTATCCATGGTGGATCGAAACCTTGTAGAAAAGGTAGAGTGGAGTGACGGACAGATTACGGTCTATCCGAAGTACAATGCAAAAAAATGCAGACGGTCCGGCCGAAAGCGATGCTGCCTCGAAGAACGGTTCGGCGACTGAGGATCTTTTTCCGGGACTGGGAAACAGGCAGGGAAGGATTTATTTTGTTATTCCGGTTGGCGCAGATGCGGAAAAACTGGTAGAACGACTCTATCTGCACAATGTGGATATTGTTAAGAAAAGACCGGATAATTCCGGCTTTATTTTACAGATTGTACTGAGCGTGGTTTTGCCCTTTGTGCTTCTCTTTTGGTTTATGAACTGGATGGCAAAGCGCGTGGGGGGATCCGGCGGTGGCCTTATGGGGGTCGGAAAGTCCAATGCCAAGATGTATATGCAAAAGGAGACCGGAATCAGCTTTAAAGACGTTGCAGGAGAGGATGAGGCAAAAGAAAGTCTTGTGGAAATAGTGGACTTTTTACATAATCCTGCAAAATATACCGCTATCGGTGCAAAATTACCGAAGGGGGCACTTCTTGTAGGGCCTCCCGGAACAGGAAAAACACTTCTTGCAAAGGCTGTTGCGGGAGAGGCACA
This sequence comes from uncultured Oribacterium sp., assembly GCA_916439225.1. Lineage (GTDB taxonomy): Bacteria > Bacillota > Clostridia > Lachnospirales > Lachnospiraceae > Oribacterium. The sequence goes on from CAKAHF010000002.1 coordinate 1,133,150, forward strand.
TGTGCCGTTTTATTCCCTTTCCGGATCGGATTTTGTAGAAATGTTTGTGGGTGTCGGAGCAAGTCGTGTACGTGATCTTTTCAGGCAGGCAACCCAGACTGCGCCCTGTATCATCTTTATTGATGAGATTGATGCTATCGGAAAGAGCAGAGATAACCGCTATGGCGGAAATGATGAGAGAGAACAGACTTTAAACCAGCTCCTTTCCGAGATGGACGGCTTTGATGCGGCAAAAGGAATTATGGTTATGGGGGCAACCAATCGCCCTGAGATTTTAGACCCTGCCCTTCTTCGTCCGGGACGTTTTGACCGTAGAATTATTGTAGAAAAGCCTGATTTAAAAGGAAGAGTCAATATCTTAAAGGTCCATGCCAAGGATGTAAAGCTCGACGAAACGGTCAATTTTGATGAAATAGCCTTAGCTACAAGCGGTGCAGTGGGTGCAGATCTTGCCAATATGATGAACGAGTCAGCCATCACTGCGGTAAAGCACGGAAGAGAAAAGGTGAGCCAGAAGGACCTTTTTGAGGCAGTGGAAGTGGTTCTGGTCGGAAAGGAGAAGAAAGACAGAATTCTTTCCAAGGAGGAGCGGAGAATCGTTTCTTACCACGAGGTAGGGCATGCTCTTGTTGCGGCGATTCAGAAGGATTCCGAGCCGGTGCAGAAGATTACCATTGTGCCGAGAACCATGGGTACTCTGGGGTATGTAATGCAGGTTCCGGAGGAAGAAAAGTATTTAAATACCAAGTCGGAACTGCATGCCATGATTGTGGAATTTTTGGCAGGAAGAGCAGCGGAAGAGCTTGTTTTTGAGACTGTCACCACAGGGGCAAGCAATGATATCGAAAAGGCAACAAAGATTGCCAGAGCCATGGTGACTCAGTACGGCATGTCCGAGAAGTTCGGTCTTATGGGCTTGGCACGTCAGGAAAATATGTACCTTGGCGGAAGAGCGGTTCTGGAATGTGGAGATGATACGGCGACAGAAGTGGATGAGGAAGTTTCTCGTATTTTAAAAGAATGTTATGAGGAATCCAAAAAGATTCTTTCCGAAAACCGCTATGCCTTGGATGAGATTGCCGAGTTCCTGATTGAAAAGGAAACCATTACCGGTAAGGAGTTTATGAAGATTCTTTCCGAAGTAAAAGAAAAAGCCGAAACAAAAGAATCCGGGGAGTCTACGGAAGAAAGTAAGTCTACAAAAGAAAGTAAGCATACAGAAGAAACTAATTTTACGGAAGAAAGTAAGCCTGCGGAAGAAAGTAAGCCTACGGAAGAAAGTAAATCTATGGAAGAAAAATAAAAAGCTAAAATAGAAAAGACAAAAGGTCCGATAGAGAAGATTCTATCAGACCTTTTATCTTTAAAAACTGTCTCACTCTATTTTATTGCAGTACTTGCTTTGTTTTTCTTTTCACAGTACGCACTCCATAATATCCGATACATTACAGGAGAAAAGCAGACAGATTTGCCGGATGCTTTCAGTGGATACCGGTTGGTTGTTTCTCAGTCTGTTGAGAAGACTGGCGGACAGTTTTGTTCTCGTATAAGGCGATATTGGCTCATTTTTTTCTTCTTCATCAGTTTCCAAAAAGGAGCGTAACTAATCATAACCCTTCCTCCCTTATGCCTTGGATAACAAGAAGTATTCTGTTTCATCAGTAGCTTATCATAGAGAAATTAAATTTCGTAGAAAGGGACGAAATGTTAATAGTATTAACTTTTTGTGTTATAGGCATAATATGCCTTATATATTCTAATTGGGAAAGAAATCAACTTAAATTGGAACAATATTTGTTGTTTTCTAAGAAAATAAAGAGAAAATTTCGCTTTGTTTTTTTGACCGATCTCCATGAAAAAGAATTTGGAGAGGACAACTCTATTTTGATGGAAAAAATCCGTTCCCTGAATCCGGATTGTGTTTTAATCGGAGGGGATTTTCCCATCAGCCATTCTTCGGAAGAAACAGATGCCAGGGACGAGGTGGAAAAAGGGATAGCATTGTTGCATAAATTGAAAGCGGAATTCAAGGTGTTTTATTCCTTTGGAAATCATGAGGAAAAGCTGTTTAGTAAAAAAGAAATAAAAGGGAGAAAAACAGCCTTTCGTGAAGCTTTAGAAGGCGTGAATCTTATTGATGAAAAAGGTGTTTTCTTGGATGAAGGAATCCATCTTGCCGGCTTTCCTTTGGATATTTCTTACTATCGTCCCCTCTATTTTAAGGAGAAGAAGCCTCTGGAGGAGGCGGTAAAAGAGAAGTGGAGAAAGACAGTTTCCAATATTGATTCGGATGTCTTTAGTATAGCTATGCTGCACAGTCCCTTTTATAGAGAAGAGGCACTATCCTTAGGTGTGGACCTGCTTCTGTCGGGCCACTTTCATGGTGGAGCTGTGGGACTCCCGTTTTTTGCTCTGATGACACCGCAATTTCGTTTTTTTGTCGGAAAACCCAGGGGGCTTTTTACAAGAGATGAACAGCATTATTTCATCAGCAGAGGACTGGGGACCCATACGGTAAATGTGAGAATAAACAATTTCCCGGAGCTATCTTGCTTTGACTTGTGTCCCTTGAAAGAGTAAAATATACAGGTCAAATTATCTGACTTCAAAATCTATGTCGGGGGAAGTAATGCTGGAAGAAAAAGCAAAGAGTATTTCTTATAAATTGGATGCATTTGAGGGGCCACTGGATCTCCTCTTGCATTTGATTGAGAAAAATAAAATCGACATCTACGACATTCCCATTGTCCAGATTACAGAACAGTATCTTCAGTATATCAATCAACTGGAAGAAGAGGACCTGGAGATTGTCTCCGACTTTCTCATTATGGCAGTAAGCCTTTTGGAAATGAAGGCGAAGATGTTACTTCCGAAAAATGAGGAAGACGAAGAGGAACCCGATATCAGGGAAGAACTGGTACAGCGTCTTTTGGAATATAAAAAATATAAGAGAATCAGTAAATTATTAGAGAAGAAAGAAGAATTTGCCCCCTTATGTATCCGAAAAGAGGCCAGCATCCCGGAAGAGGTAGAACGCTACAGTCCGCCTCTGGATGTGGAGTATCTGCTAAAAGGAATAGACTTACTGCGTCTTCGAGAAACCATGAAAGAGGTTTTACGACGAAGAGAGGACAGAAAAGATAAGCTGCGTTCCAATTTCGGAAGAATTAAACGGGAAAAAATCAGTTTGGAAGGAAAGATAAAGGATGTACTCGCGTATGCCAAGACACATGGACGTTTTTCTTTCCGCCAGATGCTGAAGAACACAAAGGGACGAACTGAGACAGTAGTCAGCTTTCTCGCTATTTTGGAGCTGATGAAAATGGGGAAAATCAGCCTTACGCAAGAAAGAGCCTTTTCTGACTTAAACATAGAGGTTCGAGAGGGCGAAGATCCGGAAAATCTGAATTTGGAAGGAATAGAAGATTTTGATTAGAAGATATTTTTATTCATAACGAGTATCGCTCGCAAAGCGTGCGGTATCTCGTTTTCAAGTCAAAAAGGGGAATGGAGTATTTTCGTAAACAGCAACGAAGGAGGCTTTATTTGGAAGACTTAGGACAGATTTCATTACTGCCTGACCTGGAAGTGGAAATCGAAGAAGAGGATAGAATCAGGTTAAAGGAAGAGGAAGATCTTGTGGAAGCTTTGCTCTTTTCTTTGGGACGCTCTGTTTCAGCGGAGGAAATCAGTCTTTGCCTAAATATGGGACGGGATGGTGCTTTGCTTGCTGCAGAGCGTCTTAGAAACCGTTACGAGGAAAGACAGGGCGGGATTCTAATTAAGAAATTGGAAGATCGTTATCAGATGGTAAGTCATCCGAAGACCTATGATGGACTGATTCGAGTTGTGAAAAGTCCGAGAAAGCCGGTACTTTCCGATGTTGCTTTGGAGACGCTTTCGATTATTGCCTATTGCCAGCCTGTTACCAAGGTAGAGGTAGAACGAATCCGTGGTGTGAAGTCGGATCATGCCGTAAATCGACTGGTCGAGTTCGGTCTGATTGAAGAGGTAGGAAGGCTGGATGCCCCCGGAAGACCTATGCTTTTTGCCACTACGGAAGAATTTTTAAATCGCTTCGGTGTGGATTCTTTGAAGGATTTGCCTGCGCTTCCTGAAGGTGTGGAAAAGCTCTTAAGAGAAGAGGTAACAGAGGAGTTAAAAGAGGGCTTCGGACTGGAAATGGACGAAGAAAAAGCGGAAAGTGAAGAAACAACAGAAAGCGAAGATTTAGCGGAAGCGGAAGAAACGATAGAAAGCGAAGAAATCCCGGAGCGTGAAGAAGCGGATTCGATAGAATTTAGAGAAAATGGGGAGGAAGTAAAGGAGGAAGCGAAGGCAGAAAACCCGGAAACCTAGGCAGGTTCGTTTCCGAGGACGAGGAAAGCGATGCGTTCATCGAGGCCTATTTACAGGAATCGGAAGAGGAGGAAGCAATCGTACAAGCGGAAAGCGAAGAAGAGTTTATTGCAATGGAAGCAATAGAGGAAACAGCTGAGGATACGATTGTGGAAAGCGAAGAAGAGTTTATTGCAAACGATGAGATAGAGATGGCTTTAGAAGAGAACGAAGAAGAGCAGCGGGAAAGGATATCGTTTGACCGTAGTCCGTATCGGAATAGAATCTGCCGTAGAATACAATATAGGGAAGAAACAGGAAGACAAAGAAATTCCTGGATCAAGGGAGTGTGGAGATGGAAGAAAAGATAAAAATAAAATACCATGTCAAGGAACTGGAAAAGCTACGTTATATTGACGGGAAAAGTGACTGGATTGACCTTCGGGTTGCGGAGGAAGTGACGATGAAGGCGGGAGAATTTCGCCTGATTAGTATGGGGATTTCCGTAGAACTTCCAAAGGGTTATGAGATGTGGATTGTACCGAGAAGCTCTGCCTTTAAGAATTTCGGCATTCTCCAGACGAACTCCATGGGAGTAGTGGACGAATCGTACTGCGGAGACAATGACATTATCCGTATGCCTGTTCTTGCCATGCGGGATACGGAAATCCATGTGAATGACCGTATTGGACAATTTCGCATCATGCAGCATCAGCCTGTAGTGCATTTTGTGGAAGTGGAGCATTTGGGAAATGATAACCGTGGCGGCTTCGGCACAACCGGAAAGGCATAGAATGGTGTTACAAAGCCTATCATTTTATCAAGGAAAAAGGAAAGTCTAAACTAAAAAGAAAAGGCCAAACTAAAAAGAAAAGGCCAAACCGGAGTAGAAAGGAAGAACGGACAATGAGAAAAATACATTTCGCTTTACTGATATTGGGATTAAGTCTAAGTTTATCCGCCTGTAAAAATGAAGCAAAAGCCTACCGGACAGAGGGGATTAGTGCACTGGAAAAAGGAGATGCGGAAAAAGCTTTGGAGAATTTTAACCTTGCCTTGGAAAAGAGTAAGGGAAGAGTAGGAACTCTTCAATATGATATTTTGGCGTATAAGGTGGAAGCGGAGATTCAACTGGGAAAGCTTGATGAGGCAGAGGAAAATTTGAAAAACCTGGGAACTCTTTCCGGAAAAAGCTATGAAAAGCTGCAGAATCTGATCTCGGCAAAGAAATTGATTGTATCTGCAGGAAATGCTTTAAATGAGAACGATTTGGCATCGGCAAGAGAGGCTTTAGACGAAGCAAAAGAAAAAGGACTGACAGCAGATCGGGAATTGGAGTATAATGAAGCGGTTTACCTGGAAAAAAACAGGGGAATGGCAAAAAAAGCTTATGATTCCTTTTTCACTGTATTGCAACCGCTATCCGGAGGATACGGAAGCAGCCAGAGAGTTAAGCTTCTTGGAAAGCCGGGTAAAAGCTTTGGGAGCAAATCCCTTGCTTTCCGCTTCTGAAAAGACAAGCGGAAAGCGGCATAGAAAATACGTTCGGAAATTCAGGGTAAAGAGAGCTGAACCGTCTCCCCTGGGATTAAAGAGGAGTAGAAAATTATGCAGAACAAGAAGACGGACGGAAAAAAGGCCGTAAAGAAAACTCCTGCGAAAGGAATGTTTGAAAATAAGATGCCCGGCAAAGAAAAGCTTGAGAATCAAAAAACTGCTGAAGCAATGCATGGAAATAAAAACTCCGCTGAAGAAAAAAATATAAAAGTAAAAGATATAAAAGTAAAAGAGGAGATACAGATGGGAAGATACGAGGATTTATCACTTGAAGAACTGGAAAGCTTAAGGAAAGAACTAAAGCAAAGCTATAGAGAATACCAGAATATGGATTTGAATCTGGACATGAGTAGAGGAAAGCCGAGTCTGGATCAGCTGGATTTAAGTAATGGAATGATGGATGCTCTGAACAGTGATGCCGATATGTATTCCAGCGATGGCTTTGATGTTCGTAATTACGGTGTTTTGGGCGGTATTGCAGAGGCAAAGGAATTGCTCTCCGATATGATGGAGAACAATCCGGACAACATCATTATCTTCGGTAACTCTTCCTTGAACGTAATGTATGATTCCATTTCCCGTTCCTATTCCCACGGTGTAATGGGAAGTACCCCCCTGGTGCAAGCTGGATAAGATAAAGTGGCTTTGCCCTGTGCCGGGTTACGATCGTCACTTTGCCATCACCGAATATTTTGGTATTGAGATGATCAATGTGCCGATGACCGATAAGGGACCGGATATGGATATCGTGGAGGAACTGGTAGCCTCGGACGAGAGCATCAAGGGAATCTGGTGTGTGCCGAAGTACAGTAATCCGCAAGGATACAGCTACTCGGATGAAACGGTACGCCGTTTTGCAAGACTGAAACCGGCTGCGAAAGATTTCCGTATTTACTGGGATAATGCCTACGGTATGCACCACCTCTATGACCATGATCAGGATTATCTGATTGAGATTTTGGCAGAATGTAAGAGAGCGGGACATCCGGACCTGGTATATAAGTTCGCTTCCACTTCCAAAATTTCCTTCCCGGGCTCCGGTATCGCTTCTATGGCAACCAGCTTAAACAACCTGGAGGATATCAAGAAGCAGATGCAGTTCCAGACCATCGGACATGACAAGGTAAATCAGCTCCGTCATGTACGGTTCTTCGAGGATATTCATGGCATGGTAAAGCATATGATGAAGCATGCGGATGTCATTCGCCCGAAGTTCGAGATGATTGAGTCGGTTTTTGAGAAGAATTTAAGCGGACTGGATATCGGTTCCTGGACAAATCCGAAGGGGGGGATATTTTATCAGCTTTGAAACTATGCCGGGCTGTGCCAAGGAAGTTGTGGATAAATGTAAAAAGGCCGGTGTGAAGCTGACTTCAGCAGGGGCAACTTTCCCCTATGGAAAGGATCCGAAAGACAGCAATATCCGTATTGCTCCAACCTATCCGCCTTTGGAAGATTTGCGGATTGCAACAGAGTTATTCTGCCTTGCGTGAAGCTTGTCAGCGTGGAGAAGCTATTAAAGAAAAAGACAAGCGGTCAGGAATCCTGTTCGGTATAGACGGATACAGTCCGCGTATCAAGATGTAGAAAAAAGGAGTACCGCAGATTGGCTTTGCGGTACTCCTTTCCATAGAGGCGATTGTATAAGAAAACGAGGATACTTCATCTTAAGATGCTGATGCGCAGTTCTATAAGTGTTTAGCCTTTTTCCTCTTCTTCCAGAAGTTCGGATAACAAAAAGGAATAAATTTTTCCGCTCTTTTTCTTCCAGGCATTACAGATTGCCTGTGCGCTTTCTTCATCCGGTACCCCTAAATCAATACGACAGAGCAGACTTTTACTTTCTCTTAGCTCCACCTGTACTGAAAAATCCTGATTTTCTGTTTGGGCGTAATCCGTATAAATAGAGGATTCATGCTGCAAGCGCAATTTGTTTTTTAGAAGGAACTGCTCCATGTCATCCTTCACAATGGCGGGGATTTCATTTTCGAAAAACTGCAGAGTCTGTTTTCCTTCTTCGCTTACTTCATAACGGGTGGTGCTGCGACTTTGGTGGGAACTGATAAGACGTGCCTCAACCAAGTCGGAGATACATTGCTGTAAGGTAAAGTAAGTAGTATATTCATTGTCCAAAAAAAATCCGCTCAGCTGACTGTTACTTAAGGGGTAGTTTACGGAATGAAGTAAATAGAGAATCATCAATTTATATTGGGTTAAGGCTTCGGTATTCATAGATTTTCCTTTTGCTCCTGATAAGCAATCTTTAAGATGGTTAAAAACTACAGCCGTGAAGATAAAATCCATTTTCCCCATATCGGAAAAGGCTGTATTACAGCCGGATGTTGCTATAGCTGAGTACATAGTGTAGCAGATATTTATAAAGATAGGCAATAGATATAGGCATCTTTCCTTTTTGTGAAAATGAAATGCTGGGGGCTTTCCCTTGCACTAAGGGCGGGTTTTACAGTATACTCTTCCCTCGGGTGCCTTGTTTGAAAGGTCTGTTTCAGAGTATCCGGATTGAATTGACTGTTTACTGCGGAAAAAGCGGTTTAGAACGATAGTTTAAATATATTTATATAGAATTGAACAAAGTATGATGGAGATGAAAAAAGTAAAAGGGAAGGTAAACTAGGCTATGGAAAATTCTATCTTTTTAGAACGGCTTTCCTATGCTAAAATAGAGCCCTATGGAGTGTTTGCTATGAGAGAAAAGATTAACAAATTAGCCAGAGGTATCGTGGACCAGGAAAAGCCTTCCACTCATTTTTCGGAAGAGTATATCGAAGGAAAGATTCCATTCTTGGAGACCAAAACCTTTGAGGTATTCATACAATCCTTAAACGGGATTCCTATGCGGGGCTTGGTGTACTGTAAAGACCCTTTTATTGTTTTGCATAAAAATGCCTTCGGCGGTGTCAGGACCAAGGTCAGCTTTTCGGTGAACACGGAGGGAATGGATGAGGAGAAAGAGCTCTATGGAGAGCTGGACTTTGTCTATTTGGGTGGGGAAAAACGGATTCCCTATCATTTTGTTTTGGAAAAATCCCCTTCTGCACAACAAATCAAAGAGATACACTATTGTCATGACTTAAAAAAGCTTATGGAAGAGGATAAGGCGGCAGCAGTTCGTCTATTTGATTACCGTGATTTTCCCTCTGCACCCCTTATGCAAAACGGTGAAGTTGCCAAGGTCTATTCGCTTTTGAAATCCTGCGCAAATCGTAGTTTGGCATTGGAGGAATTCTTAAGTTATTTTTCGGAAAGGCCGAAGAATGCCCGGAATCGAAGCAGTCGTGCGTTTATAGCCGGAGAGAAAGAAGAAAAGCATCTGGAATTTCCGATGGGGATGTCATTGGAAGAAAAAATTACGCAGTGCATTCGCAATGGAGAACGGGGAGAGGAAGCATTTTCCCTTTACAAGCAGGGTGTTGAGGAAAATATAAAGCTGACCAATCTCTATGAGAATCTCCTTTATTCCATGAAAAGGGGCTATAAGGAGGAATTACCGAAAAGCGTTTATCTCTATTTTTCTTATGAGTATCGTGTAGAAGAAGGCTTAAGACTGGCTTTGTATTACAATATTCTACATAATTTCCGGGAAAACTCGGATATATATCAAAAATTTGCGAGACAGATGCAAGACTTTGCTATCGAGTCTCTTTTGGAAGGCAAGATGAATGAAGAGCTGGGCTTCCTTTATCAGAATCTGATTTTCCCGGATATGGTGGACGAGAAGATGGCGGAAGTATTGCCGAAGATTCTGCGCTCCTACAAGGTGGTTGTAGAGGATAGGGAGATTGTCAAGATTGTCCTTTCCCATCCGGCATTGGAGGGAGAAGAACTATACAGCCTCGAAAATGGAGAGGCCTATATTCCTATGCCGTATAAAGATATGATTCTTCTCTTCCAGGATGACTTGGGCAATCGTTACAGCCGTGTGAATTACAGAAAAACCAAGGTGTTCGAAGGCGCAGAACTGGAAAGAAAGGTGGAAAAAGCTTTTTTTGACTCCGGATCTGTATTTCTCCTGCAGAGAGCCTTGCATTTGCAAAAAAAGAGGGTATGAAGACGGAAGAAGATTTGGAGCTGATGGAAAAAGGTGTTCCGGACCCCTGCCTTTTTCCACTGCATTCCGTATGGAGATTTTTAGGAGAGATTCTCTCGTATCACAGAAAGGAAAAATGCAGTATTTTTTTCCATGAGGAAAGCCTGCAATTCTTGCGTGAAATTCCTACAAAGGATATGAAACGGAAAGAAAAAGAAGATTATCTTTCGGCTCTCTTGTTCCGTGGGGAGATGGAATGGGCAATTTCTTTTTTTATAAGGATAATCCGTACCTCCGTATGGAGAAAGAACTCTTATCGTCTTTTGTAGATGCTGCCCTGGATGAGGGCGAAGAAGCCCTTTCCCTATATCTTGCCTTTATCGCTTTTCAGGAGCATGTCATCAGTGATAAGGCCCTTGCCTTTCTTCTGGAAAACTGGAATGGTGCAAGTGTGGAGATGTATTCCATTTTGAAAAGAGGAGAAAAACGGAGAGAAGCGAAAGGAAAGATTGCGTCCGCTCAGCTTTTAAATATGGCAGAGCGCCTTTTGGCACAGTGTCTGTTTACGGAGCAGCGTCGGGAATCGGAAGAGGCATTTTCACTTTACAGAAGCTTTTCCGGAAATGAGCCTTTACTGATGAAAGCCTTTCTTACCAGCTATGCAGTATCCGTTTTCCTGTACCAGAAAAAAGAGAATCCGGAATTTACCCGCCTGCTTTATGAGGAAGTAAGGGGCGAAGCCTACAAAGAAAGGGTTCCGCTAATCAGCCTTCTTGCGCTAAGCTATTCTTTTTCCAAGAGAACGTCTTTAACAGAAGATGAGAAGGAAGTACTAAATGATATTCTGCCGCTTCTTCTGGAGAAGAATTATATCTTCTCCTACACAAAGGAACTGGCAAAATTTGTTCCGCTTCCCAAGGCGGTTATGGAAAAAACGGTTGTGGAATACCATGGAAAGATAGAGGAAAAACCATATTTTTCCGTGCGGAATCATGGAGAGAAGGAATTCCACAGGGAAGAACTGCAACATAGTTATCACGGGATATATACTGCATCTTTCCTCTTGTTCCCCGGAGAAAGTATGGAATATCGCTTTACAATCGGAAAAGAGGATAAGCTCCTGTACGAGTCTGTCTTGAAAAAAGACGGAAGCCATGTCCCGGACGGGGAGGATGCCTATTCCGCTCTTTGCAAGATGTCTACACTTCTGATGGAAGAAAAGATAGAAGATTTACGCCCTCTTATGGAAGAGTATGAAGAAAAGGAACTGGCTTTAAGTAGAGTTTTAGTAGAGTAAACGAAGGAAAGAGGTTTTTGTGAAAATAATCGGAATCGCGCTTAGCGATGAATATACGGATATTTCCTTAGTAAAAGAAGAGTATACCTATCGTTTCCCTACTCTTTTAAGCCGGGAAAGAAAAGAGGATCGCTTTTACATTGGAGAAGAAGCCTACAAGAAGAATCTGGATGGTGGCGTTATCCTGGTCGATAAGTTGCTTTCCCTGTTTAAGAAAAAGGGAAGTGCTACATTGGCAGAGAAGTGCTACGATGCAGGAGAATTGCTGGCTATATTTTTAGAGCATCTTCTTTTGGAAGGAGAGAAACGCATTAAAGGGAAGGAAATTCCTGAAGAAGAGGGAAGAGACGTTCTTGTATTAAGCGTAAGGGACGCAGAGCCGGAAATGATGCACTCCCTCGTGGCTCTTTTAAAAAGGAGTTTTTCCGACAGGTACGAATTGCGCCTTATCAGTCATGCGGAAAGCTTTGCGCACTATATCCTAAGACAGGAAAAGAAGCTTTACAATCGCTTGGTGGGCATGTTTGAGTTCTCCTCTCAGGTTCTTTATTACTATGAGATGCAGGTCTCCAAAGGCGGCAAGAAATATGCTGTTTCTGTGGGAGAAGCACAGCCGGATGCCTTATCCTCCGGTATTTTGGAAAATCCCAGGGGAAGAAAGATGACGGATCAGGTCCTTTCCGGTGTTACGGATCGCGTTACCAAGACGAAGGTCTACAGTGCCTTCTTTTTGGCAGGAAAAGGCTTTGAAAATACGGAGCTCTTCCCGGAGTTTATGAAGAAACTTTTGAGAGGGAGAAGAGTTTGTGTAGAGTCTTTTCTCTTTTCTATCGGGGCTTTAGAATACGGAAAACTGATTGGAAAGGGTGAAGAGGAGGAATATCTAATCCTCTGTGATACACGGATTTCCCATGAAATCAGTATTAAGGTATGTCAGAAAGAAAGAGACTTCCCTCTTTATCTTGCTCATGCAGGGGATTCCTGGCTACAGGAGGGGAAAGACATTCATCTTCTTTTAGACAATCAGGATTATATTGACTTTCAGGTACATACCTTGAGCGGTAGTGCCAGAGGAAAGCAGTATCGGATGAGCTTGCAAGATTTCCCGAAAAGAGACCGTCGTTGTACCAAGGTTTCTTTGCATACCCGCTTTTTGGGGAATGGTACAGCCGTCATTAAGCTTACGGATTTAGGCTTTGGAGAGCTTTGGAAGGGGACATATCAATCTATTGAAGAAACCATTCCACTGGGAAAGGAGTAAGATGGCACTGATTTTATGCCGGGGAGAGGCGAAATCGCCCTATTACTATGAAAGGCTGGATTTACACATATACTCTCTGGAAGAGCTCGCCTATGCTCTCGGACATTATCTTTACCTTGTGCCGGAACATTTGTCGGCAAGGAACTTTGTCGCTGGATTATAGACGGTTTAGGAGAGCAGGCTTTTGGCGAAAAACTTCTTCAATTGATAGAAATGGGAGAAAAGGAAGAGCGCTTGCTTTTTCGTTTAATTCGGGAATCCGGATATTATACGGAAAAGGAAATGGATGAGCTCAGTATGGAATGGAGAAGAATCCATGCTTTAAGCGAAGCGGAAAGAAGAGAAAAGATGGGAGACAGTCTCTTTTCTCTAGGAAAGTACGGAAAGGCTCTGGATGCCTATCAGGATGCCCTGCATTTTGAGGAAAATGGACGCCGAATTCGAAAAATCGGAGAGAGCTATATTCACACAAAGGAATTTCAACGAGCTGCTGAAAGCTATAGAAAGCTTTATGAGAGAAACCACGATAAAATGGCGGCAAGAAGATTGTATTTTCTATCTAAGATGTGCTTCCCGAAGGACAAGTTCAAGGATGTTTTTTTGGAATTGGATGAGGGAGTAACCGATTCCTGGGAAAGAGAGTGGGAAGATAGCTTAAAAGAGGCCAGAATGAGTTCGGAACGGAAGGACATTGATCGAGCGTATAGAGAGGGAAAGGAAGTCTTCCTTTCTTTTGCAAGAAAGAAAATCGAATCCTGGAAAGAAGAGATTCGGGGTAGAGCGTAGGATAGGAGGAAGAGCAAATGAAAGAACTGGCAAAACAGTATAATCCGGAAGAGGTAGAAGACAGAATATATGAGAAATGGCTGAGGGGAAACTATTTTTCTGCCAAAGTAAATCATGAGAAAAAGCCTTTTACCATTATGATGCCGCCTCCCAATGTTACGGGACAGCTGCACATGGGACATGCCTTGGACAATGCTTTGCAGGATACCTTGATTCGATTTAAGAGGATGCAGGGCTATGAGACACTCTGGCAGCCGGGAACGGACCATGCAGCCATTTCTACGGAAGTTAAGGTCATCAATATGCTGAAAGAAGAGGGCATAGATAAGCACGACCTCGGACGAGAAGGCTTTTTAAAAGAAGCGTGGAAGTGGAAAGAAAAGTATGAGAAGCGCATCGTGGACCAGCTTCATAAGATTGGATCCTCCCCGGATTGGAACAGAATCCGTTTTACTATGGATGAAGGCTGCTCTCATGCGGTAATGCAGAGCTTTATTCATCTTTATAAAAAAGGCTATATCTATAAGGGCTCGAAGATTATTAACTGGTGTCCTGTTTGTTGTACTTCCATCTCCGATGCGGAGGTGTTGCATGAGGAGCAGGAGGGGGCTTTCTGGCACATCCTGTATCCCATCGTGGGAGAAGAAGGAAAGTTTGTGGAGATAGCCACCACCCGCCCGGAAACACTTCTTGGGGATATGGCTGTAGCCGTAAATCCGGATGATGAGCGTTACAAGGATTTAGTGGGGAAAGAGCTTCAACTTCCGCTGACAGACAGAACGATTCCTGTAATAGCCGATGAATATGTGGATAAGGAATTCGGAACGGGTTGCGTAAAGATTACCCCCGCCCATGACCCCAATGACTTTATCGTGGGAGAGCGTCATGGCTTGGAAGTGATGAATATTTTAACGGATGATGCAAAGATTGATCTTCCGGGCTCCAAGTATCATGGTATGGATCGTTATGAGGCAAGAAAGGCCATGGTTTCGGATCTTGAGGTGCTAGGGCTTTTAAAGAAAGTTGCACCGCACAGTCATAATGTAGGAATTCATGACCGCTGTGAAACGACAGTAGAGCCGATGGTGAAGCCGCAGTGGTTTGTGAAGATGGAAGAGATGGCGAAGCCTGCTATAGAAGCCTTAAAGAGTGGAGAGCTGCAGTTTGTTCCGGAAAATTACGGTAAGACCTATCTGCATTGGCTTGAAAATATCAAAGACTGGTGCATTTCCAGACAGATTTGGTGGGGACACCGTATTCCTGCCTATTACTGTGATGACTGTGGGGAGATGGTAGTTAGTGAGGAAATGCCGGAAACTTGCCCGAAATGTGGGGCTAAGCATTTTACGCAGGATGAGGACACCTTGGATACCTGGTTTTCCAGCGCGCTTTGGCCTTTTGAAACCTTGGGTTGGCCGGAAGATACGGAGGATTATCGCTATTTCTATCCTACGGATGTACTGGTGACAGGCTATGACATTATTTTCTTCTGGGTAGTTCGAATGGTTTTCTCCGGTATTGAGCAGACCGGAAAAGTACCTTTTAAAAAAGTACTTATTCATGGACTTGTTCGAGACGACCAGGGAAGAAAGATGAGTAAGTCTCTTGGAAACGGAATTGATCCCTTGGAAATCATTGCGGAATACGGTGCCGATGCACTTCGTATGACACTTCTTACCGGAAATGCTCCCGGAAATGATATGCGTTTCTATCACAGCAGGGTAGAAGCCAGCCGTAACTTTATGAATAAGGTATGGAACGCCTCCCGCTTCCTTTTTATGAACCTGAAAGAAGAGGAGTGTAAGGCGGTAGCGGCACTTTCCTCTCGTCAGAATCCGACTCTTTCCGAGCTTTTGGAGGAGGTTCC
Organism: uncultured Oribacterium sp.; assembly: GCA_916439225.1. Taxonomy (GTDB): domain Bacteria; phylum Bacillota; class Clostridia; order Lachnospirales; family Lachnospiraceae; genus Oribacterium. The sequence continues at coordinate 1,148,304 of CAKAHF010000002.1, forward strand.
GGGGAATCTGGAAATGGCGGATAAGTGGATTCTATCCAGATTGAATGCAGTGACTGCAGATGTGACAAGGAATCTGGAGTCTTTTGACCTGGGAATTGCCCTGGATAAAACACAGAATTTTATCTGGGAAGAATTCTGCGACTGGTATATTGAGATGGTAAAGCCGAGACTGTATAACGAAGGCGGAGAAAGCAAGACTCTGGCTTTATGGACTCTTTTAAAGGTTTTGCAGAGTTCTTTAAGTCTTTTACACCCCTTCTGTCCGTTTATTACGGAGGAAATTTACGATACGGAGAAGTCCCTGTTCCAAGAGGAAGAGCAGCCTCTTATCGTATCCGCTTTCCCGATTTACTCGGAAATTAAACTTCGCAGAGGAAGAAAAGGAAGTAGAACTTGTTAAGGAAGCGGTTCGTGCCATTCGAAATATTCGTACGGAAATGAATGTTGCTCCCTCTAAAAAAGCCACTGTTTTCCTTGTTTCTGAAGATGAAGCGTTAAGAAAATCGTTCCAACATAGTAAGGTATTCTTTGCTACCCTTGCTTCCGCTTCTGATGTTATAATACAGGAGGATCGGGGCGGAATTCCTGAGAATGCCGTGTCCGTTCTCATTCCGAAGGCGAATCTATTTATTCCTTTCAGTGATCTTGTGGATATTGAAAAAGAGCGCGAGAGACTGGAGAAGGAAGAAGAACGTCTCCTGAATGAAATACAACGTGCAGAAGGAATGTTGAAAAACGAGCGATTCCTTTCCAAGGCGCCCAAAGAAAAGGTTGCGGAAGAAAAGGAAAAGGCCGATAAGTATAGACAGATGCTAGAGCAAGTTAGAGAGAGAAAGGGAATGCTTTCCTAAAATTTCAACCTTCCTTCAGAAAACGGGAGGTTCTATGAAGAGGTTAATAAAGTTAAGTTTTCTTACTGCAGCTTTGCTGTTTTGCCTTGCTTTCACGGCAATGGCGGAAGAGAGGGCGGCAAATAACGAAGAAATTGCTGCGGTAAAGAATGGACAGAGTATGGCATACAGCTGGGAGAACAGTGGAAATCACTGGAAACTGCTTTATCTGGATGTAAAGGGAAAGTCCTGGAAGTATGCTAAGGATCGTTGGGTGCAGATTGGCAGTCGCTTTTACTATTTTGACGGAGAAGGCAATGCAGAAGAAGGTTGGTTCCAGGATGAAGGGAAGTGGTATTTTGCAGAGTATGACTCCGTGATGCGTAACAGTGAAAGTGCATGCGTGGTTCTCACGGGTTGGGCGGCTATTTCCAATGATAGAGGACGCTACCATACTTTCTACTTTGCAACAGATAAGGATGGAAGACCAAGCGGTATGCTTCAAGGGGATTCGGGACGCTATGATGCGTTCACGGTTGACGGCAGAGAGGTATATTTCGACGACCAGGGCTATGCAGATACACGGACTGCTCCGGGAGATGTGCAGAAGTTCTCGGGAAAGAGAGTGTAAGATGACTTTAAGAGTCTGTTCTGTTGGTAAAATTAAAGAGCAATTTTTTAGAGAGGCACTTTCCGAATACGGAAAGCGCCTCTTTAAGTATTGTAAATTGGAAATGATAGAGGTAGCAGATGAAAAGACCAGAGAGGGGGCAAGCCTCACTGAAGAACAAATGGTTTTGGATAAAGAAGGAAAGCGTCTATTGGAAAAAATTCCGGAGCGTTCCTATGTGATTGCCCTCGCAATAAAAGGGAGGGAATGGGATTCCGTAGAATTTGCAAAGAACATGGAAAAGCTGTTCTTAGAAGGGAAAAGCGATATCACTTTTGTTATAGGCGGATCTCTGGGGCTAAGCGAAGAGGTTTATCAAAGAGCCGATCTTTTGCTCAGCTTTTCCAGAATGACTTTTCCCCATCAGCTTATGCGTGTTGTGTTATTGGAGCAGATTTACAGAAGTTTTCGAATTAATTCGGAGAGCCCTATCATAAATAACAAAAAATATGCCAAAGAATAATTGTTTTTATAAATCTTATTTATTTATAACAGACAAAGATTTTATTTTATTTGAATTCGTATGGAATCTTCTTTTGGAAAATGGTAGAATTCTTTCAGATGTTTGTTCGTGACAGGCTATATTTTTTCTTAAATATTGCAGGGAAAATAGCTGTCCGAAAAGTGAAAAAAGTGAGGAAAATTTAAAGAAAAGGAGGGGAAAATGTTTCAGTCAGGCACGTATGTGGTTTATGGCTGTAAGGGGGTTCATAAGATTCTTGGAACCACTCATCTGAACTTGGAAGGGATTCCGAAAGACCGGGAATACTATGTAATGCAGGCGGTGAAGAAGCCGGATGGGGCTGTATATGCTCCTGTGGAAGCCGGAAAGACCAATATGCGATCGGTAATGACCAGAGAGCAGGCAGAGATTTTTCTGCATACCGCAGAGCAGATTCACGCATTATGTTGTAAGACACCGAAGCAGAGAGAAGAAAACTGCCGGGAGAGAATTAAAAGCTGCTCTCCGGATTCATTGCTTCAAGTTATTAAAACGGTGAAAGAGAGAAGGGAAGAAAGAGCCAGGCAGGGAAAGAAGCTTACACTTTTAGATCTGCATTTCATGGAACAGGCGGAAGATATACTGTATGAAGAACTGGCGATTTCTCTGAGTATTTCCAGAGTAGAGGTAGAAGAAAAGATTCGAGCTTACGCGTCATAAAAGGCAAGAGTAGCAATCGGGGATAAAGACCAACTTGAAAGAAATAGATCAGAGTATTAGAGGGGATAAGGTGCTTACCTTATTCCCTTTTCCCATTCTGGGCATTGCCATAGAAGAGGCTTTTTCGTATACTGTTTTTTGGATTTAAGAAGCTTTGAGAACTATCTGTTTTGACCGGCTTTTTTAGTGGAGGTTTTGTGAAGAAAAACATACTGGAGGAAGGCGTACGCTATATTATAGTCGGGGTTCTCACCACGGCGGTAAACTACATTTTTTATGCAGGGGGAGACTTTTTATTTGAACGAATGGGAATTCCTTCTGTCTTTTCTTATAAAATTGCGTATCTTATCGCCTTTATCATGGCGGTTCTTTTTGCTTACTTTACGAATAAGTATCTGGTTTTTCGGAAGTCGGGAGGAAATAAAGGAAAGGAGCTTTTTTCCTTCTTCAGCCTCCGCATCGCATCAGGAATTCTCAGCTTTTTGCTTTTGATGTTTTTTGTGGACTTTCTGCATTTTACACATACACCTGGCTGGATTCTCAGTTCCGGAATCAATCTGGTATTAAACTATATCGGAAGCAAGTTTTTTATTTTTAGATGAGGTTTTAAAAGTGAAAATGAAAATGACAAAGAAGTGGATTCGGAAAGAGGATATGCTATCTTTCCTTTTGCCCCTTGTGACCATGTTGATTATTTTTATAGGGAAGGGGATTTTTCCATTTGGACAGGAAAGTTTCCTAAGGACAGATCTCTATCATCAATACGCTCCGTTTCTCAGAGAATTTCAAGCGAAATTGCAGAGTTTTTCCTCTCTAAATTATAGCTTCAATATCGGTTTGGGCGTTAACTTTACTTCTCTGCTTGCCTATTATCTGGCAAGCCCGCTTAATTTCTTTGTGATTCTTTTTCCCAAGGGACTGGTAGTAGAATATATAAGTTACCTGATTATAATCAAGATTGCCCTGTCCGGGATGACTGCTTCCATTTATTTAAGAAAGCATTTCAGAAGAATGGTCTTTTTTCTGTGCTGTTTTCCATGATATACGCATTATCCGGTTTCGTTGCGGCGTATTCTTGGAATGTCATGTGGTTGGATTGTATTTTCCTCTTCCCCTTAATTCTTTTGGGCTTGGAAGAACTGATGGATGAAGGAAAGGGAACTCTGTATACTGTGAGTCTCGCCTTGGCTATTCTATCCAATTACTATATCAGTATCATGATCTGTCTCTTTTTGATTCTTTATTTTTTGAGCAGACTTTTTTATGCTGCAATAAGTGATGTAAGGGAGCTGGGGAAGCAAATAGGACATTTTGCGCTTTACTCTCTCCTTGCCGGCATCATGGCGGGAATCCTACTTTTACCCGCTGTTTTTGCCTTACGCATGACTGCTTCTGCCAGTATTTCTTTTCCGAAGACCTTTACGCAGTATTTTACTATTATCGATATGATGGCGAGGCTCTTTCCTTTTGTGGAAACGGAGCAGGGCTTAAAGCATTGGCCCAATATTTATGCGGGTACTTTGAGTTTATTCATTTTACCCTTGTACTTTAAAAATCCTGCCATTCAGAAGAAGAAAAAAATTATTTACGCTACATTTATGCTCTTTTTCTTCCTGAGCTTTTCAATAAATGCTTTAAACTTTATTTGGCATGGCTTTCATTACCCGAACAGTCTTCCGGCAAGACAGAGCTTTATTTTTGTATTCCTTTTGATTATACAGGGCGCGGAGTGGTTCCTGAAACGAAAGACTTCCAGTAAGAAGGACCTGTCTTTTGCTTTATTCTTAAGTTTTTCCTTTGTGATACTTTGTCAGAAGCTGGTAACGGAGGAGGCTTTTCATTGGTCCGTATTTTATTTGACACTCCTTTTTCTTTTCCTTTTCTATCTGCTTTTTTACTTTGAAAAAAGAGGGATGGAAGTTCGCATTGCGGAGCTTCTTCTGATTGCTCTCTGCTTTGTGGAATTGAGCATCAATATGGCGGTTACCTCTGTTCCGACGACCAGTCGTGCAGCTTATCTTGAAGGCGGAAAGGAAACTTCGAAGCTCTTAAAGGAGCTTAAAATAGAAGATTCCGGATTTTATCGTCTGCTTCGTGAAGATGCGAAGACCAAAGATGATGGAGCATTGATGCAATACCATAGTGCGTCCGTTTTCTCCTCCACAGCTTATGGAGACATGTCGGACTGGTATACGGAGCTTGGAATGGAGGCCTCTACCAATGCCTATTCGATAAATGGGGCGAGTCCCTTGATGAAAAGTCTTTTGGGAATCAAGTACGAAATTCTGAAAAAAGAACCGAAGCATGGCGAAGCCAGAGGGCTTTCCTATCTTTTGGGAGAGGGAGAATACCGCTTATACGAGAATCAATTTTCGCTTCCTTTAGGATATCTTCTTACAAAAGAGGAGCTGGATGCTTTTGATTTACATGCCGGTACGCCTGCACTGGTACAAAATTCCATATCTACGGCATTGGCGGCAGATAACATTTTCACAACTATACTGGGGAAAATGGAGGCTTCTTCCTATCACTTTACGGTGGAAAAGGCGGGAGATATTTATGTTTATGTCAATAATGAGAAGGTAAAGGAAGTCAAAGCCATACTTCCCGGTGATGAAAAAAGCTTTGATCATGTTGATCGTGGCTATTTTCTTTCCTTGGGATATCTGAATGCCGGTACGGAGGTTGAACTGAAATCACAAACTTCGGGTGAAAATATGGATGCAACGGCCTATTCTTTTTCCTATGAAGTACTTGGACAAATAACGGATATGCTTTCGGGTCGTGGAATGGAAGTGGAAAAATGGAAGGACGGCTACGTAAAAGGAAGAATCAATGCGGGGTCGGATGGTCTTCTCTTTACCTCCATTCCCTATGATCCGGGCTGGAAGCTTAAGGTGGACGGAAAATCGGTAGTGACGGAAAAAGCCTTTTCTGCCTTTTTAGGTATACCTGTGAGTGCCGGAGAGCATGATATTGAACTGCATTTTGTCCCGGAAGGATATTATTTCGGTATCCTATTCAGTATCAGTGCGTTATTGTTCTTTGCTTTACTCCTTTTTATGAAAAAGAGATGGGATAGTGAAGAGATATATTATAGAAGACCGGAAAGAAGAGAAAAAAGAATAGAAGAGAGAAGAATAGAAGAGAGAAGAATAGAAGAGGGAAGAATAGAAGAGGCAAATAGAAAGTAAAAAAATACCGGAGGAAAGAAGAGAAGAGATAGAAACAGAAGCGAACGGACGAAGCAGGAAAAGAGGAAGTGAACTGGCTCCGTATCGGGGAAGTCTTCCAAAGGGCAGAAGTCGCTCACAAGTTGTAGAAAAAATGGATGTAAAAGAGTAGAATGGAGAAAAAGAAGAACTGTATCTAGGCTTACGCTGTGGACTCAAATCAATTAAAGGAGGAAGACTTAATGGAGAAGCAGTATGGAAGTACGGAAATGCAGGAACGTTTGGGGGAAGAGAAGATTAAAGATTTTTTGGAGGCCCTTTCCTCTAAAAGTCCGGTGCCGGGTGGCGGTGGAGCGGTAGCCCTTTCCGCAGCCCTGGGATTTTCTCTCGCTTTGATGGTGGGAAATCTTACCTTGGGTAAGAAAAAGTATGTCGATTATGAGGAATGTCTAAAAGGCAGAATGCAGGAATGGGAAGAGGCCAAGCAGTCCGCTTTACGATTTGCAAAGGCGGATGAAGAAGTATTCTATCCTCTTTCCAAGGCGTATTCTCTTCCGAAAGAGACGGAAGAAGAAAAGAAATATTATGAGGAGCAGATGGAAGAGTGTCTTAAGAAAGCATCTCTTGTTCCCTTGCATCTTCTACAGCTTTGTGCAGGAAAGGCAGACAGTTTCTTGGAATTGGCAAAGAACGGATCTCGAATTGCTATCTCGGACGTTGGGGTAGGGGCATCCTTTCTCATTACCGCTATGCGTGGAGCAGCTTTAAATGTACGCATTAACACGAATCTGATGAAGAATATGGAATGCAAAAAGAGCAGAGAGGATGCGGTAGAAGAAGCATTACGGAAGCTTAAGGTTTTGGAAGAGGCTATCACTACTGTAGAAAAAGCAATCTAGCCGGGGATTTTCCCCTATTTTATACATAGCAGAAAGGGAAACACTATGGAAGAATTAAGAGGAAAAGAGTTAGTAGAGAAAATCAAGGCGGAATGTCTTAGTTTTGTGCATGAGCATGGAGATTGTGTTCCGACTCTGGCAGTTTTGCGAGTGGGAGAAAGAATCGGACATAGCCTATGAACAATCCGTAAAAAAACGCTTTCAGGGCTTCGGTCTGGAGGTAAAGGACTATCATTTGGATGCAAATTGCAGCAATGAAGAGTTTATGAAGGTTTTTCGTTTTTTGAACGATGACCCGGAGATTCACGGTATTTTGGTATTCCGTCCGCTTCCCAAGCAGATTAATGAAGAAGAAATGTTGCGCTATATGAGAAAAGAAAAGGATCTGGACGGTATTACAAGAGAGAATCTTGCAGGGCTTCTTTTGCAGGATGAAAATGCTTTTGCGCCCTGTACTGCCGAAGCGGTTATGCAGCTTTGCAAGCATTTTGAAATCCCGCTTGCCGGAAAAGAAGTTTGCATTATCGGCCGTTCCCTTGTTGTCGGAAAGCCCCTGGCCATTTTGATGCTTAATCAAAATGCGACGGTTACCGTTTGCCATTCCAAGACGGAGAATATCAAAGAAGTATGTAAGAGAGCCGATGTTTTGGTTGCGGCTATAGGAAGGGCAAAGGCAATCGGGTCTTCCTATTGCAAGGAAGGGGCTACCGTTATCGATGTGGGTATCAACGTGGATGAAGAAGGAAATCTTTGCGGAGATGTAGATTTTGATACCATGAAAACCGTGGCGGATAAGCTTACTCCGGTTCCCGGTGGATTAGGGCTTGTTACAACTGCTGTTTTGGCGCAGCATCTTGTAAAGGCGTATCAGCTTTTGGAAGAAAAATAAATTGTATTTCTTTAATCAAGAAAGAGGTATAAAGTGATATTTCTCTTTGATATATCAAGTGATATATCAAGGAGAAATATACAAAGAGAAATATACAAAGAAATATAAAGAATAATATTAAAATAATAATATTAAATTAATAATAATTCGTTAATGGCCGAGCTTCTGTTTTTTAGACTTTGCGTCTAAGAAGCAGGAGGCGGCTTTTTTAATAAAACCATTTTTTACAAAGCATTTTAGGCTCATTTACATAAAGGACAAAAGTTCTAGATTGCTAATTTTTGGTCATTGACGGAGAAATATAGGGGCGAATAGACGATGTTTTTGTGAATAATAAAAGATACTGCATTTAATTCAGTGCATCCTTTGTGCATTAGTGTATTTTACCCTGCTTCATAGTATAATCCACATTGGTTTATTTATTGATTATTTTGGGAGGTAAAAAGATGGGTGTTTCCACTTTTAAGGGTGGTGTCCACCCCTATGATGGAAAAGAATTGGCAATGGATAAAGCCATTGTTGATTTGCGTCCTGAGGGGCTGATGGTCTACCCACTGTCACAGCATATAGGTGCTCCTGCGACAGCCCTGGTAAAAAAGGGTGACAGAGTGCTGATGGGACAGAAAATTGCAGAAGCGACGGGCTTCATTTCCGCTCCGGTTATTTCTTCCGTTTCCGGTACAGTGAAAAGTATTGAAAAGAAACTGACAGTAGGCGGAAGTATGGTGGAGTCTATCGTGGTAGAGAATGATGAGGAGTATGAGACCATTCCGGGATTTGGAGAGAAACGGGATTATACCAAGCTTTCCAAAGAAGAAATTGTGCAGATTGTAAAAGATGCCGGAATCGTTGGACTTGGAGGTGCAGGCTTCCCTACGTCTGTGAAGTTATGTCCGAAGAATCCGGATCAGATTGACTATTTTCTTGCCAATGCCGTGGAGTGTGAACCCTACCTTACCTCCGACTATCGTGATATGTTGGAAACCCCGGAGAAGCTGATCGGCGGTTTAAAGCTTGTACTTTCTCTTTTTCCGAATGCCAAGGGAAAGATTTGCATAGAGGACAATAAGCCGGAAGCCATCCGCATTTTGACAGAGATGACAAAGGACGAAGAGAAGATTGAAGTGATATCTTTAAGAACTCGTTATCCGCAAGGTGGAGAGCGTCAGCTAATCTATGCGGTTACCGGAAGAAAGATAAACTTCTCCATACTTCCTGCGGATAAGGGTGTGCTTGTGGATAACGCTGATACACTCATTGCAATATATGAGGCAGTTTGTGAATCAAAGCCTCTCGTAAGAAGAATCCTTACCGTTACAGGGGATGCTGTGGCAAGCCCCGGCAACTTCCGTGTGCCTCTTGGGACGAATTATCAGCAAGTAGTTGACGCGGCAGGCGGATTTACGGAAGAGCCGGAAAAGATTATTTCCGGTGGTCCGATGATGGGGATGTCCTTATTTAAACTGGATGTTCCGGTGACGAAGAACTCCAGCTCTATTTTAGCGTTTAAAGAAGATCAGGTTTCCAAGGAACCGGTTACTCCTTGTATTAATTGCGGACGTTGTGCCGAGGCTTGTCCGACAAATCTGATGCCCGTTATGATGATGAAGGCGGTTTTGCAAAAGGATATTGCGCGTTTCCAGACCTTGTATGGCACTGAGTGTATCGAGTGCGGATGTTGCTCCTATGTTTGTCCGGCAAAGAGACCTCTTACGCAGGGCTTTAAGGAAATGAAGCGAAGAATCAAGGCGGAAATGGCAAGAAAAGCCGCAGCGGAAAAGAAAGCGGCAGAAGAAAAGAAAGTCGCAGAAGAAAAGAAGGGGGGAGCTTAAATCATGAAAATGTTACAAATTTCATCCAGTCCCCATATCAGAGAGGACGTGCGTTCTTCGGAGCTTATGCGGGATGTAGTGATTGCTATGCTTCCAACGGCAATATACGGTAGCTTGCAGTGGGGCTTCCATGCTTTCTTTGTTGTGATTTTAACTACTCTTTCCGCAGTACTTACGGAGTTTGTATATCAGAAAGCCATGAAGCAGACGGTAACAATTAACGACTGGTCAGCGGCAGTAACAGGTATGATTCTCGCCCTGAACTGTCCTCCGAACATTCCGTTCTGGATTCCGATTGTGGGCTCTATCTTTGCGATTATTGTTGTAAAGCAGCTTTACGGCGGACTGGGAGCAAACTTTATGAATCCTGCTCTGGCTGCTCGTTGCTTTTTGCTTATTTCCTTTGCCGGAAAAATGACGACCTTTACCGGAGTGGGAACCGATGCGGTGGCTTCCGCTACACCGCTTGCCGTTTTAAAGGCAAGTCCTACGGCTACACCGGATTTAATGAATATGTTCCTCGGTAGAATTCCGGGAACTATCGGAGAGGTTTCCAAGATTTGTCTTTTGATCGGTGCCTTGTATATGATCATCCGAAAGGTCATTTCTCCGAAGATGCCTCTCCTTTATATCGGAACCGTGGCACTCTTTACTTTGATTTTCGGACAAGGAGGAGCGAATCCTCAGTATCTTCTTTCGGAAATCCTCGGCGGCGGACTGATTTTCGGTGCCTTTTTTATGCTGACGGATTATGTAACTTCTCCGATTACACCTATGGGGCAGGTGATTTTCGCTGTTCTTGCCGGTCTTTTAACCGGGCTTTTCCGTTTATTTGGCGGTTCTGCAGAGGGCGTATCCTATGCTATTATCCTTTCCAACATTGTAGTACCTTTTATCAACAATATGACAATCCCGAAGGCTTTTGGAAGGGAGGGTAAGTAAGATGAAGAAAGATTCTTTTATTAAAGATGCGCTGGTTTTAACAGCAATCACCCTTATTTCCGGCTTGCTCCTCGGTGCGGTCTACGGAATGACTAAGGACACCATTGCGGAAGCAATCAGACAGAAGACAAACGCCGCATATAAGCTGGTGCTCGATGCCCATGATTATGATGCGGAAAGCCTTCATGAAAAGCTGGAACAGGCAACAAATGAGGGAACACTTGCTGCAAATAACGGTAATGCAAGTCTCTCCGAAGCCATCCTTGCCAAGGATGAGTCCGGGAACACGGTGGGCTATGTGCTTAAGGGGCAGGCTGCCGGTTACGGTGGAGCCGTTGTCGTAGTTGTAGGTGTGAGCAGTGATTTAAAGGTCACGGGGATTTCTTTCCCGGAAACCCTTCCCGAGACCGCCGGTTTAGGTCAGAAGGCGACTCTTCCTGAGTTCTACGAGCAGTTTGCCGGAAAAGGAACCAAGATTTCCGTAAAGAAGGGCGGTGGGGCCGGTGAAAATGAAATCGATGCCATTTCCGGTGCGACCATCACCAGTACTGCTGTTACCAACGTAGTGAATGCTGCCACGGAATTTGTGGAAGAGTATGCAGAAAAGTAGGGAGGGGGATTATGAATAAGTATTTAGAAAGAATTACAAACGGAATATTCAAAGAAAACCCGACCTTTATCATTATGCTGGGAATGTGTCCGACTCTGGCAACAACAACCAGCGCGATGAACGGTCTCGGAATGGGACTTTCCACTTTGGCGGTTCTGATGTTTCAAACCTCGTGATTTCCGCCTTAAGAAAGGTGATTCCGGAGAGAATGAGACTGCCCGGTGAGATTGTGGTGGTAGCTTCTCTGGTAACCATTGTGCAGCTTCTTATTCAGGCCTATGTACCATCCGTATATGAAGCCCTCGGTATTTACATTCCGCTTATCGTGGTTAACTGTATCATCTTAGGAAGAGCGGAGTCCTATGCACTCTTTAACAAACCGCTTCTTTCTTTCTGTGACGGAGTCGGCATGGGTCTCGGATTTACTTTTGCTCTGGTGATTATCGGCGCAGTGCGTGAGCTTATCGGAGCCGGAAGCATTTTCAACTTCCGTATTATTCCGGAGGCATACAACATCAGTATCTTTGTATTGGCGCCGGGGGCATTCCTCGTTTTGGCGATGCTTACCGCGATTCAAAACAAGCTTCGTCTTCCTTCCGCTACGAATGGAGATGCGGTGCAGAGCGAGTTCGTATGTAGTGGTAACTGTATGGGCTGTTTCTCCGACTGTAAGACAGAGGAGGCAAAACCTGTAGCCAAGGCTGTGACAGCAGAGCCTGCAGAGGTAAACCGATGTCGCTAAGGATGAGGTAAAGACAGAGAATAAAGAGAAGGAGGCGACCGCATGAAAGACTTACTCTTAATTGCCATTAAGTATTCCTTGGTGAGCAACGTAGTATTATCTCAGTTCCTCGGGATTTGTCCCTTCCTCGGTGTTTCCAAGAAGACGGAATCCTCAAAAGGTATGGGCGGCGCGGTTATTTTCGTTATTGTAATCGCTTCCGTCATTACCCATGGGATTTATGTGACCTTCTTAGCGGCCTCCGGTCCGCTTTGTCAGGCCTTAGGCTTAAAGGACGGCTTAGAATATTTGAACACCATTGTGTTTATCTTGGTTATTGCCGCGCTCGTACAGTTTGTAGAGATGTTTTTAAAGAAGAATATCCCCTCTCTTTATGAGTCCTTGGGTGTATATCTTCCCCTGATTACAACGAACTGTGCGGTACTAGGTGTGGCTTTGAACAATGTTTCTTACGGCTATAACCTTGCGGAAAGCTTTGTGTACGGCATCGGTATTTCCGTGGGCTTTGCTTTAGCACTTCTTCTTATGGCAGGGATTCGAGAGAATATTATCGAGGGAAATGATCGTATTCCTCATTCTTTCCAGGGATCTCCCATTGTTCTGGTTACAGCATGTCTTATGGCGATTGCCTTCTTCGGCTTCGGCGGATTGATTTAAGGAGGGATTATGAGTGTAATGACTACTCTGATTCTGGTTGCCGCTGCACTCGTGGGAGCGACCGGATTGATATTGGGGCTATTCTTAGGTGTGGCCTCGGAAAAGTTTAAAGTGGAAGTAGATGAGAGAGAAAGCGGAAGTTCGTGCGGCTCTCCCCGGAAGTAACTGTGGTGCCTGCGGATTCCCGGGCTGTGACGGCTGCGCAAAGGCAATTGCAAAGGGAGCTGCGCCCGTGAACCAGTGTCCTGTAGGCGGTGCTCCCGTTGCGGAGAAGATAGCCGGCATTATGGGAACGGACTCCGTTTCTGCGGACAATGTAAAAAAAGGTTGCACACGTGCACTGCCAGGGGGATTGTGATAAGGCAAAGCAGCAGGCACATTACAGCGGTCTTGCCGATTGTAATGACCTTGTGGTGGTTCCGGGCGGAACGGAGAAGGCTTGTCCTTACTCCTGCTGCGGCTACGGCTCCTGCGTAAAGGTTTGCGCCTTTGATGCCATTCATGTGATTAACGGTGTAGCGGTGGTGGATAAGGAAAAGTGTACTGCCTGCGGTGCCTGCGTAAAGGCTTGTCCGAAGTCCTTGATAGCCTTAGTGCCCTATAAGAAAAAACACATTGTCTCTTGTAAGAATCTCTTAAAGGGAAAGCAGGTGAAGGATGCCTGCTCCATTGGATGCATTGCCTGCGGAATTTGTGAGAAAAACTGTCCTTTCGATGCAATCCATGTCATTGATGATCTTGCGGTAATGAATGAGAAGTGTACGGACTGCGGAATCTGTGCACAGAAGTGTCCGACTTCGGCCATTACCGGAAAGCGTGTAAAGAAGGCGGAAGCGAAGCCCGCGGAAGTGAAGTCTGCGGAAGTAAAGCCTGCAGAAGTTGCGATTGAGACAAATTAATTTCCGGTTCTAAAACGAAAAAACGAAATGTCGCAGATTATTTAATTGATATTCAATATGTAAAAATAGCTTGTGAGAGGAGAGAATTACTCTTTTTCACAGGCTATTTTGTTTATAACAAGAGGCGGGCTGAAGTATGGGATATCTTCCAGGATAGAAGTCTTTTAAAATAAAAAAAATTGACGATAATATAAGGCGTGCAGAGTTTCAGAGAGCCTTATATTCCATTTTACTATAGTATTCTGTAGCTTAGCTTCTTGAATATTCATTTTAGCTAGTGTAGAATCAAAAATAGTATTGTTTTGTCACATTCACTTTCCTACGGATGGAGAGTGAAGTGTAAAGGAAGAAGGAAAAGAATCTATAGAGAAAAACTATAGCATCTTAATCAAGGAGGGTGGCATGAAGGAATGGTCTAAGGCCTTAAAGAATCTGTCGATTCTGACGCAGCTTGGCTTGTCCCTTGCGATGCCACTTTTACTTTGCCTATTTTTGGTATATCGCCTAAGGGAAGCCTTTTCTCTGGGCTATTGGATATACATTCCCGCTTTTTTCTTTGGCTTAGGTGGCTCATTTATGACAGCGTATAAAGTCTACCTTTCCGTTTGCAAAAAGGAAGAGGAAGATAAGAAAAGTAAGAATAAGGCATTTAATGAGCATAAATTTTAGATTTTGAAAGTTATTTGCTCAGGAAAAGCTGAGTTCTTCGCCTAAGGAAAGGAAGAAAAATGAGGGTTCAGGAAACAGTGAAGAAGGAAACAGCACAGATTGCCGTACAAAGCGGTATTGCCACAGTTGCCATGTGGATTTGTATGTTTGTTCTTCATCAATTTTATCCGGAGAAACTAAGCTTTGATTATCGGGTGATTTTGTCCGGACTGCTTGGAACAATTGTTGCCGTAACGAATTTTTTTCTTATGGGGATTACGGTGCAAGGGGTTCTTAATGTAGAGAATCAGGAAGAGGCCTACCAAAGGATGCGGCTCTCTTACCGAAGACGTACCATGTTGCAGCTTGGCTGGATTATTCTTGCTATTGTGGCACCTTGCTTTCAAGCCGTATCGGGTATTATTCCTTTGCTTTTTCCCGGAGCATTCCTCCGTATAAGAGGAATCGTAGAGTGGAGAAAGGATAAAAATCAAAAACAAGGAGGTGAAAACTAGAGTATGAATTTTGATATTTCCGGTGCAAAGATATTCTTGAAAATTCCTACGGGAATTCCTGTTTTAGGGGACTTTTTGCTTTCGGAAACCCTAGTCATCAGCTGGGTGGTTATGCTCATCATTACCGGTCTTTGTATTTTTCTGACGAGAAATCTGAAGGTGGAAAATATCGGTAAGCGGCAGGCTATTGCGGAGATGCTTGTGGAAAGTGCGAACAAGCTGGTTCGAACCAATACGGGAGGCGATCGTTTTGATAGGATGATTCCCTTTGTGGCGGCACTCTTTGCTACGAGTATTGTTTCCAACTTAATCAGCTTGACAGGCTTACGAAGTCCCACAGCAGATTTGTCAACGGAAGCGGCTTGGGCCATCGTCGTATTTACTATGATTACGGCAAACAAGATTAAGGCAGGCGGATTTTTGGGCTACCTAAAGGGCTTTACTACCCCGATTTTCATTATGACACCCTTCAATATCCTTTCGGAGATTGCTACCCCCATTAGTATGGCGTGTCGTCATTTTGGAAATATTTTATCCGGCATTGTTATCAACGGATTGATTTATGCCGCGCTTGCGCTTGCCTCATCCGCACTACTGGGACTGATTCCCGGAGCTGTAGGAGCATTTTTATCCAACATCCCCATCCTGAGTGTAGGCTTACCGGCAATCTTATCCTTTTATTTTGACTGGTTTTCCGGAGCCATGCAGGCCTTCATCTTTACGATGCTCACGATTATGTATATCGCCAATGCAGCGGAAGGATAGTTACATCAGAAAGATGAAAACGTCAGAAAGATGAATACGTCAGAAAGATGAATACGTCAGAAAGATGAAAACGTCAGAAAGATGAATACATCAGAAAGATGAACACCTCAGAAAGATAAACATGGTAGAAGGATTTTAGTATCAACAGAATAAATACAACAGAAGTAAAGAGCTTATTTTAAAATAAACAGGACACATGAGAGCCTGTTTAGTATAGGAAATGAATTTCTAGGAGGAAAACAATGAGTGATTTTCAATTTTTGGCAAAAGGTATTGCATTAGCAGGTTGTGGAATCGGTGCAGGAGCAGCATTGATCGCCGGTATCGGACCCGGTATCGGAGAAGGTAACGCGGTAGCAAAGGCTCTGGAAGCCATCGGGAGACAGCCGGAGTGTAAGAGTGATGTTACTTCCACCATGCTTCTCGGTTGTGCTATCGCAGAGACAACAGGTATCTACGGTTTCGTAACCGGTCTTCTTTTAATCTTCGTTGCACCCGGAATGTTCATGAACTTCCTGGCATAATAGGATGATTTTCCTAGAAAGAAGATAGAAAGGAGAAAAAGGATGGAATCGCAACAGTTGGTAACCATCATACCGTGGACCTTCATTGCCCAGATTTTGAACCTTTTTATTCAAGTATACCTGATCAAGCGCTTCCTCTTTAAGCCGATTAATGAGGTTTTACAGAAGAGACAGAAGCTTGCGGATCAGAATATAGAAGAGGCAAAGAAAGCAAAGGAAGATGCGGAAGCCGTAAAGGCGGAATATGAGAGCAGCATGTCCAATGCAAGAGCAGAGGCCGGTCGCATCATTGAAGACGCAAAGAAGGATGCAGGCATCCGTGCGGATGAATTGATTAGAGAAGCAGAGGCGGAAGCCAGCTCCATAAAGGCAAAGGCGGAAGCGGATATTCGTTTGGAAAGAAAGAAGGCTTTAAACGAAGTGAAGGACGAGATTGGAAGCCTCGCCATGGATATTGCCGGTAAAGTCGTGGAGAAGGAAATCCATGAAGAAGAACATAAGGCTTTAATTGATGAATTCTTACAAAATGTAGAGGAGGCATCATGAATCAGTCGTCCGCTTTGTATGGGAAGAGCTTTTATGACTTAGCAAAGGAAGAGAAGATTACGAAGGAAGTTCTGGAAGAAATGGAGCTTGTCAAGGCTCTTTTCAAGGAAAATCCCGATTATATACGTCTTTTGCTGGAGCCGTCTATTCCTAAGAAGGAAAGACTATCTCTTTTAGATCAGGCTTTTTCGGAAGACTTACAGCCTTATCTTTTAAACTTTTTAAAGGTTTTATTGGAAAAGGGACTGCTCAGAAGCTATTCCGAGTGCTACAAAACATACAAAAAACGATATCAAGAGGATGAGGGAATTACCGATGCTCTTGTGGTCAGTGCTGTAGCCTTAAGCGAAGAGCAGAAAGAGTCTTTGATTGCAAAGCTTGAGAAGCTCTGCCGGAAGAAGATTATCCTGTCGGAGAAGATTGATCCCGAAGTATTAGGGGGACTCAAGGTGGAAGTCGACGGAAAGACCTTAGACGGTACCGTTTCCGGTAGATTAAAAGAGATACGGAAAAATGTAAATGAAGTAGTCTTGTAAAAAGGATGGGCATAGAATGGAATTAAAACCAGAAAAAATATCCGAGGTCATTCGAAGCCAGATTAAATATTACCAAAATGCTATCGTGCAAAACGAAACCGGCACCGTTCTTACGGTTGGTGACGGTATCGCCAGAGTTTCCGGCCTTACAAACTGTATGGCGGGTGAGCTTCTGGAGTTTAATGACGGCACATTCGGTATGGCTCAGAACTTGGAAGAAACCAGTGTTTCCGCCGTGCTCTTTGGATCCGATGTAGGAATCAAAGAGGGGCAGAGCGTAAAGCGTACAGGAAGAGTTGTTTCTGTACCGGTAGGCGATGCTATGATTGGAAGAGTAGTTAACGCAATCGGACAGCCTATCGATGGAGCAGGACCCATTGAGAGTACGGAGTTCCGTGCTGTGGAAAGTCCCGCGCCCGGCATCATTAAGAGACAGCCGGTTAAAGAGCCTTTGCAGACAGGAATCAAGGCCATAGACTCCATGATTCCTATCGGAAGGGGACAAAGAGAGTTGATTATCGGTGACAGACAGACCGGTAAGACCACTATCGCAATCGATACTATTATCAACCAGAAGGGGAAGGATGTAATCTGTATCTATGTCGCTATCGGACAGAAGAGATCCACGGTTACCGCTCTTGTGAATGAATTGAAGGATGCCGGCGCTATGGACTACTCCATCGTTGTTGCGGCAACTGCTTCCGAGCCGAGCCCCTTACAGTATATTGCACCGTATGCAGGCTGTGCTATGGGTGAGTATTTTATGAATCAGGGCAAGCATGTCTTAATCATCTATGATGATTTAAGTAAGCATGCTGTAGCTTATCGTGCTATTTCCCTTCTGATTCGTAGACCGCCCGGAAGAGAAGCTTACCCCGGAGATGTATTCTACTTACACTCCAGACTTCTTGAGAGAGCGGCAAAGCTGTCTTCTGAGCTTGGAGGCGGATCTCTGACGGCACTTCCGATTATCGAGACGCAGGCAGGTGACGTATCGGCCTATATTCCGACTAACGTTATTTCCATTACAGACGGACAGATTTTCCTTGAGACCGAGCTTTTCCACAGCGGAATTATGCCGGCGGTTAACCCCGGTATCTCCGTATCCCGTGTAGGAGGAAACGCGCAGATTAAGGCTATGAAGAAGGTTGCCGGTACTTTGAAGCTCGTTTACTCTCAGTTTAGAGAGTTACAGTCCTTTGCTCAGTTCGGATCCGACCTGGATCAGGATACCAAGCAAAGACTTGCACAAGGTGAGCGTATAGTTGAGGTTTTAAGCAAGGTAAGGGGGATCCCGTTCCTGTAGAAAAGCAGGTAGCCATTCTCTACGCCGTAGTCCATGGTATCTTGAGCAAGGTGGAAGTAAAAAATATCAAGAAGTACGAAGAAGAGCTGTATCACTTCCTCGATTCCGATGCAGAGGCTGTCAATGCAATGCAGGCTATCGTAAGTACCGGAAAGTTGGAAGAGGATACGGAGAAGAAGTTAAATTCTTCCTTGGAGCGTTTTACAGAGGAATTTTTAAAGAGACTGTAGAAGTAGAGATAAAAGGAGAACAACATGGCTGCAAATATGAAGTCCGTGAAACTCCGTATTAAAAGCATTCAAAACACAATGCAGATAACCAAGGCAATGGAACTCGTGGCTTCTTCCAAGCTAAGAAGAGCGAAGGAGAGGGCGGAGAATACGAAGCCGTACTTCCAAACTCTGAAGAAAACCTTGTCGGAAATAGCAAACGGCAACACCGATTTCTCTTCTCCCTATGTGAAGAAGAATACATCGGAAAAATGGTGCTACGTGCTCATTGCCGGGGATCGCGGCATGGCGGGAGGGTACAATGCGAACCTTTTCCGTGCCCTTGAGGAAGAAGTGAAGGGAAAGGATTTTGCTTTATTTCCCTTAGGAAAGAAAGCCCTCGAGTATGGAAGACAGAAACGCTACAGCATTGTGAATGAAAACTATAGTTTGGTAGGAGAACTCAATGTCTCCGATGCCTATGCCATAGGAAAAGAACTCTGTAAAGCCTACCGTGAAGGGGAATTTGGACATATAGTTCTTTTATATACAGACTTTATTTCCATGATGAGCCAGAAGGTAGGAAGCCTTTCCCTCCTGCCCCTTTCAGACTTGAAAGAGGAGAGTGAAGAAGAGGCGAAGGCAATCCGAAACTTGATTCTTTATGAACCGAGTGGAGAGGATGTTTTTAATGCGATAGTGCCGGAGTATCTTGCCGGACTCGTCTATAGCGGTGTTTGCACTTCTGTTGCCAGTGAACTTGCGGCAAGAAGAACTGCAATGGAAGCGGCTACGGACAATGCCGGAGAGATGATTGATAAATTGAGTCTGTTCTATAACAGAGCCAGACAGGCAAGCATTACCCAGGAAATTACGGAAATTGTTGCCGGTGCGGAAGAGTTATAGTATAGCTAAAGGAGAAATACATGACAGAGAAACATGTAGGAAAGGTCATACAGGTCATGGGTGCCGTTCTGGATATTCGATTCCGGGAAGGCGAACTGCCCGCCCTCTTAAATGCCATTTCCATTCAGCTCGACGGAAAAGAGCTGATTTGTGAGGTGGCACAACAGTTGGGGGATGACACGGTTCGCTGTGTTGCCATGAGCTCAACGGATGGCCTTGTAAGAGGAACAGAAGCGGTCGACACGGGGAATCCCATTACAGTACCTGTTGGAGATGGCTGCTTAGGAAGAATATTTAATATCTTGGGTGAGCCTGTGGATGAGAAGCCGGCTCCCGAAACAGAGGAAAGATGGGCGATACATCGTCCGGCTCCTTCCTTTGAAGAACAGACTCCCGCGACAGAAATTCTGGAGACAGGAATTAAGGTTGTAGACTCATTTGCCCCTATGCAAAAGGTGGTAAAATCGGTCTCTTCGGCGGTGCGGGTGTAGGAAAAACCGTTTTGATTATGGAGTTAATCCACAATGTCGCAACAGCACACGGCGGTATTTCCGTATTTACCGGTGTAGGAGAGCGTACCCGTGAGGGAAATGACCTCTACGGTGAAATGAAGGAAAGCGGCGTTTTGGATAAGACTGCCCTAGTTTACGGACAGATGAATGAGCCGCCCGGAGCAAGAATGAGAGTCGGACTTTCCGGTCTTACTATGGCGGAGTATTTCCGTGATGTGAAGCATCAGGATGTACTACTTTTCATTGACAATATCTTCCGTTTTACGCAGGCAGGATCGGAAGTTTCCGCACTTCTTGGAAGAATGCCTTCTGCCGTGGGATATCAGCCGACTCTTGCAACCGACATGGGTGCTTTGCAGGAGCGTATTACCTCCACAAAGCAGGGATCCATCACTTCCGTTCAGGCGGTTTATGTGCCTGCGGATGACTTAACAGATCCTGCTCCCGCAACAACTTTTACGCACCTTGATGCGACGACCGTACTTTCCAGAGATATCGCAAGTAAGGGTATTTATCCTGCGGTGGATCCTCTAGATTCCACCAGCCGTATTCTGACTCCGGAAGTTGTCGGAGAGGAGCACTATCAGGTAGCAAGAGGAGTACAGCAGGTTTTACAGCGTTATAAGGAATTACAGGATATCATCGCCATCATGGGTATGGATGAGCTTTCCGAAGAGGATAAGATTACCGTTTACCGTGCGAGAAAGATTCAGAACTTCCTGTCTCAGAGCTTCTCCGTAGCGGAGCAGTTTACCGGTCTTGCAGGAAAGTATGTTCCTCTTAAGGAAACCATTCGCGGCTTTAAGATGATTCTGGACGGAGAATGCGACGCTCTTCCCGAGTCTGCATTCCTCTTGGTAGGAACGATTGAAGAAGTCTTTGAAAGCAAAGAAACAGTAAGGAGGGACGCTTATGGCAATGTTCCCATTAGAGATTGTTTCTATGGACGGAGAGAAGTTCAACGGCGAAGTGGAAAGACTGAGCCTTCGCAGTATCACAGGAGATTTGGCTATCATGGCGCATCACATTAACTACTGCACTGCAGTGGGAATGGGAACAGCCAAGGTCATTCTTCCGGACGGTACCGAGAAAAAGGGCGCCTGCATCGGCGGTATGCTTTCCATGATGGACAACCACTGTAGATTGATTCCGACCACCTTTGAGTGGAGCGATGAAATCGATGTGGAGCGTGCTGAGCGCGCAAAGTCCAAGGCCGAAAGCGTATCGAGGAGGAAAGTTCCGAAGAAGCGCGGGTTCGTGCACAGGCTAAGCTCTACAGAGCTTTGATTCGTTTACAAACAGCAGAGAAATAAAAAAAAGAACTGTGGAGGAGATTTTTCCTCCGCAGTTCTTTTTTAAATCTCGCTAATCAGGCAATATCCTTTTTCTTGTTCTTTATTGATAATATATATTTTCTCAGTTCCAAATGTGCTTTGATAACGAAATCGTAGCTTCTCATTGCATAAGTTTTCCAGTTTGTTTCTTAAAGGATCATTTTTTGGGAGCATGTCGATTAGGTTCAAAACTCTATCCTTTACATCTTTGTCTGACTGTATTTTGAAAAAGCTATCTTGGCTTTCTAAGATAGAAAAGAATTGATTTGGCACAGCCTCCGGAGGAAGTGTAAAGGAATAAATGTCCAGACGGTCGTTTCCAAAGCCTCTTTCACTGCGATATTCAATAGTTTTGTTGCTTATCTTTCCTTTAAGCTCTTTTAAATCATCCTCTATTTGCAGAAAACGGCCGGCAGGCTTTAGTACAATTAGAAAAAGACAAACTGCTAATAGAAGATAGAAGAGAAATCTTAGTTTCAGTAAATTTTTGTTAGCCATTGATTTGAATCCTTATTTTAACAGCTTAAGTTTTCACTTAGAAAGCGAGGGACGGAAATGAATGTGAACATAGTAAAACAAGCACACTTACTACTGACATGATTCGATTAAATGATTTGTTCATGGAATTCTCCCGGTATTTATCAAGTGTCATTATAACTATTAATGATACTATACTAAGAGCTACTGTTAAAAGCAATAAATTAAATTAATTATATTATTAAAGTATTTAAATATTAAAAGCAGGGTACTTAAAAGCTATACGGAGGTTAAACTATATAGTTTTTTTACATATCAGTTTATGCTATTCTAAATCATATTGGACCTGTATCATGGGATAGAAAAGGAAAGGCAGCCTGTACTTTTATGATCTTGAAATCTAATCCGCTGAGCCGGAATTTTTTTAAGAATAATACTTTGAATCTATTTATGGCGGTGCTGGGGACGAGTGTTTTATCTTTGGCGATTCTTTCTGTACCGCAGCTTTTTCAGATTCTGATTGATTACTTATCGGGAAGTAGGGAATATTCTCTAAAGGGGATTATTCTTCTTACTGCCGGTATTTTTTCAATGGAGTTCTTTTCCGCTATAGCGACCTATTTTTTTAGAACAAAATTCAGTACCAAGGCGGTCTTACAGTACCGGAACTTTGCCTGTGATTATTTATTGAAAAAGAAGGTTGCGGATTTTTATTCTTCAAATAGCTCTGTATATCTTTCCGCATTAAGTACTGACCTCATGAAGATAAAAGAGCAGTTTCTTGATCAGATTCCCATTATCACACAAATTATTTTCTGCGGTATCGGCGCGGTTATCGTGATGCTTCGTTACAATGTCTTTTTAGCTTGTATGTCTTGCGCGCTTTCTCTTATTCCTTTTTTTGCGGCTGTGTATTCCGGAAAAAATATGGGAGAGCTGGAGGACCGCTTATCAACTAGGAATGCGGAGTATTTGGCTTTTTTAAAAGATTTTTCCATTGGCTTCACCATTATCAAAAGCTATAAGGTGGAAGCCATTTTTTCGAAACTCCATGGCGCGGTTAGCGAAAAAACGGAAGAAACGATGTTGAAACGGGAAAGGTGCGCTGAAAAGGTAAATTACTTTGCGGCCATTTCAGGCTATATCACAAGGCTTTCCATTCTCTTTCTTTCTGCTTATATTGCATTTACAAGACAGAGTATTTCCATAGGGACCGTGATTGCTTTTTCACAACTTATACACTATCTTATTGATCCGCTAAGTTCGCTTCCATCTATGCTTACGGAAGCAAAGGCTGCGTATAGACTTACGGATAAGCTGTGGGATACGATAAAAAGTGAGGAAGAGTCTCGAAATACTTCGGAGAACAATAGAGTAAAAGAAGAACAAATAGCAGAGATTCAAAGCGTATTAGAAGATAAAAAAATAATAGAAGAAAAAGAGATAAGAGCGCAAAAGCAAAGCCCGAATGAATGGAAATCTTCGCTTTGCGGAGAGCTTATTTTTGATAAGATTTACTTCTCCTATTCGGAAGGAAAAGAAGTTCTTAAAGGCTTAAACTTGCAGATAAAAGAGGGCGAGAAGGTGGTTCTTCTCGGGACTTCCGGAAGCGGAAAGTCCACAATTTTGAAAATCCTTATGAGCATGGAAAGAGCACAGTCCGGGACAATCCGCATTGGCGGGCAGGACACTATGGATTTGGGAGAAGACAGAATTTTCAAGGAAATCTCCTACATTCAGCAGGAGGTCTTTATCTTTGATGGAACGATTCGAGAGAATATCAGCCTATTTCAGACTTACCGGGAAGAGGAGCTGCAGTCCGTGATAGAGCGGGCAGGACTTCGGAATCTCGTAAAGGAAAAGGGCTTAGACTATCTATGTGGAGAAAACGGAGCAGCCTTGTCCGGTGGAGAAAGGCAGAGAATCAGTATAGCAAGAAGTTTACTTCGGAAAACTCCCATTTTACTTGCGGACGAGATTACGGCTTCCCTGGATAAGGAAAATACTTATCTGGTCTTGGATACTTTGCTAAATATTGAAAATACAACGGAAATCATAGTCCTGCATGATCTGGACAGTCGAATATTGAGTAGCGTGGATAAGATTTTCGTATTAAAGAACGGAAAAGTTGAGGAAGAAGGGAGTTTTACGGAATTATTGGAGAGAAAAGGATATTTCTATGCCCTGTACAATGTGGAGGCGGAGTAAGGCTACAGCTTAGGAATTAAAAAATAAGAAAACACTTAAGATAGTCAGAGAAGGGAGTTTGGAATGGCGTTAGGGGAGAGGTTGTTTGATATCAGCTACTTGGCTGTGCTACTAACTTTGAGCTTTGCTTTTTATGGTGCTGAATATTTTTAAGCATGAAGCAGGATAAAATACTTAGGATTTCAAGCATGCTATCGGGATAACATAAACTCCATCGTCTCGTTTATAAGCATATTCCGTTGCTGTTATAATGAGTTTAAGGTCAGGCAATCTTAAAGGAACTTGCTTTTCCTTTTCGTTATAGACAGATATTCGTTGTTCTATTTCACACAGATGCTTTGCGCCCATATCAATTTCTTTACTTCCAAGCTTAAACTCAATTAAAGCGTAACGACCATCTTTAAGATGAAGAACGGCATCAGCTTCCAGTCCATAGCGGTCATGGTAGTATGAAACTTCTCCATTCAATCCGGATGAGTATATTTTTAAATCTCGAATACACAATGATTCAAATAGAAAGCCTAATGTTTTAAAATCGCTATTAAAGTAATCCGGACTTAAGCCTAAAGCGGCAACAGCTATAGAGGGGTCAACAAGGTTACGTTTGTTGCCCGCTCTGATTGCATCCTTAGACCTTATGGCAGGACACCAAGCGGGAATTTCGTCTATAATGTAGAGATCTTCCAAATCATGAAAATAGTCATAGAATGTCGGTTTTGATATTTCTGTAGTGGATGTGAGATCCGCATAGATTGTTTTTGTCTCTGCCAAGGTGCAGATGTTTCGAGAGTATGATCGTAGTAAACGCTCTGCCCAAATTGGATTTCTTTTTGTTTGGCTTATAGTTGAGATATCACTATGGCATGTTTGATAAAATAAATCTGATGCGATAGAAAGCGCAACTTCTTTATTTTCTACATCGATACTTTGAGGCCATCCTCCTCGACAAATGGCATAAATCAAATCATCAATATTTATTTTTGACTCCTCCCACTCAATGGATTTTCCATTGAAGAGATCCAGGAGAGATACATTTCCTGACGATTCTCCACTTTCATAAAGACTCATAGGAAACATTCTCAGCGTGGATATTCTTAATGTCCCCGTATGGGGTGTATCCACCTTCTGAGAAGAGGAACCGGTAAGGATGTATTGACCCTTAAGCCCGGTGTCATCAATATCTTTTCGTATTGCCCCCCAAATTTTAGGGGCGTCTTGCCATTCGTCAAAAAGCCTTGGCCTCTCTCCAAGCAATAATTTAGAGGGAATATTTTCTGCGACACTCAGGTATTTTTCTCTGTTATCTTCGTCTTGAAACTCAATATAGCTCTTAGAAAAATGCTTTCCTGTAGTCGTTTTTCCGCAACCTTTAGGACCTACTATAAGAGTGGCACCAAAGGCCTTGAGTTTTAGCTGTAGTGCTTCATCCGTTATTCTGTCTCGATACGTTTTTTTCATCTTTTTCATAGTTGGTCTCCTCAGGTTTAATTATAGTTTACTTGGAAGCTAATATCAAATTAAATTAACATATTTGTGCAAATTTATTTAACATATTTGTGAAAATTTATTTAACACATTTGTGTAATTTTATTTAACATATTTGTGAAATTCGAGTTAACAGATTCGTGATAAAGTCCTGCTTTTTCCCTCTCCTCTTTTTTGCTATAATATATTGATTATATCATTTTATTATCTTTATGGACGGTTATCGTGTGCAGAGTATGCGGTATCTCGTCTATAATGAGTTTCATGCGAGAAAAGCACAGTATCTCGTTTTTCCCATCATCAAAACAGAAAAGAGCGGTATATGGACAAGAACAATTTATTCCGAAGAATTCCGAAGGTGGACATCCTTTTGGAAGAGGGGAAAGTACTGGATTTAATTCAAGACTACGGTCTTTCCTATGTGACTGACAAGGTAAGAGAAGCGGTCGAGGAGATACGGGAAGAAATCAAACTACTGTCTCCCTCCGAAGAAAATAGAGAAGACGAAATTCTGCGCAGAATTGACCATATTGAGGATGCGATAGCGGAGCACGTGGAGCAGGGAATCGAGCTGAAACTTCGTCCGGTTTTAAACGGAACCGGCACCATTTTACATACGAATCTGGGAAGAGCACCGCTAAGCCACAAGATTTCTACCGAGCTTGCGACGCTTCTTTCTTCCTATTCAAACCTCGAGTATAACTTGGAAGAGGGAAAGAGGGGCGAGCGCTATTCTCACATGAAGGATATGCTTTGCAAAATCACCGGGGCGGAGGATGCCATGGTGGTCAATAACAATGCTTCCGCTGTGCTTCTTATCCTCTCCACCATGGCAAGGGGCGGAGAAGTCATCGTTTCCCGAGGGGAAATGGTGGAGATTGGCGGAAAGTTCCGTATTCCCGATGTTTGTGCGCAGTCCAGTGCCGATATGGTGGAAATCGGTACCACGAATAAGACGCATTTACGCGACTATGAAGAAGCGATTACGGAGAACACCAAGGCCTTTTTAAAAGTGCACACCAGTAATTACCGCATCATGGGATTCACGGAGTCAGTGGCGGCAAAGGATCTGAAGGCTCTTTCCGTAGAGCACAATATTCCTATCATCGAAGACTTGGGCTCCGGTGTGTTATTGCCTCTGGAAAAGTATGGAATCCGCCATGAGCCGATGGTGCAGGAAGCCATTGAATCCGGTGTAGACATCGTCTGCTTTAGCGGAGATAAGCTGCTAGGCGGTCCGCAGGCGGGCATTATCATCGGAAAGAAAAAGTATATTGATGCCATGAAGAAGAATCCGCTGACAAGAGCTCTCCGAATTGATAAGTTTACGGTAGCGGCACTTTCCATGACTCTTCGCGAGTATCTCCACATGGAGGGAATCGAGGAGCGTATTCCGGTTTTGAAAATGCTTTCCGAGAATGCTGCTTCTATAAAGGAAAGAGCGGAGCGGCTCTTGGACTTGTTCCGGAAAAATCATATCCAAGGAGAATGCTCGATTCGGCCTTGTGAGTCCCAGGTTGGGGGAGGCTCTCTCCCGGACACCTTTATGGAAAGCTACGCTCTTTGCTTTCACCCAAGGCATATTTCGGTTCCGGAGCTGGAGAAGCGACTGCATTTTACCAAGGAGCCCTTAATCGGAAGAGTTATGGAGGATGATTTCTGGATTGACCTTCGTACGATTCGGGAAGAAGAATTAGAAAGAGTAGTAGAGAGTATGCAGGAGGCTTTAGAGTGAAACACATTATCATCGGTACAGCGGGACATATAGACCATGGAAAGACAACGCTGATTCGGGCGCTGACCGGGAGGAATACGGACCGCTTAAAGGAAGAGCAAGATAGAGGCATTACGATTGAGCTGGGCTTTACCTGGTTTGACTTGGAAGAAGGCTTACGCTGCGGAATCATTGATGTACCCGGACATGAGAAGTTTATTCAGCAAATGGTCTCCGGTGTAGTGGGGATGGACATGGTACTTGTGGTTGTGGCCGCCGATGAAGGAATCATGCCGCAGACAAGAGAGCATCTGGATATCCTGAAGCTCCTCGGTATTGAAAAATGTATTTTGGTGCTGACAAAGTGTGATACTGTGGATCCGGAATGGATTTCTATGATGGAAGAGGATATTCGGAAGGAACTGAAGGATACCATCCTGGAGGACGCACCGGTTGTTCGTGTTTCTTCCGTTACAGGGGAGGGAATAGAGGATTGCAAAAAAGCAATTTCTGCGATGGTAAAGGCGCTTCCGGAAAGAGATACCAAAGGAATTCCGCGTCTTCCGATTGACCGCGTGTTCAGCCTGCAGGGCTTTGGAACCATTATTACCGGTACGCTTATTTCCGGAACGCTTCATAAGGGAGATGCACTGGAGATCTATCCGGAAGGACTGAAAGCGCGGATTCGAAACATTCAGGTGCATGAGCAGGACTCCGAAATTGCGGAAGCCGGACAGCGTGTGGCGCTGAATTTAACCGGTGTAAAGAAGGAAGAGCTCCATAAGGGCTCCGTTATTTCTGCGGAAAACAGTATGGAGAATTCCACCCTTATGGACGGAAAGGTGACCATGCTTCCCGATACGAAGAGAAGCCTGAAACAGGGAAAGACTGCATTTCCTGTCCGGGACAAAGGAAGTGCTTTGTCGCGTGGTGCTTCTAGACAAGGAAGAAATCGGCCCGGGAGAAGAGGGACTTTGTGAGTTTATTTTGGAAGAGGAAACGGTATTTAAGAGGGGTGATCGTTTTATTCTCCGCTTTTACAGTCCGGTGGAAACCATCGGAGGCGGCATGGTACTTGAACCCAATGCCAGAAAGAAGAAGCGCTTCTCGGACGATGCCATTCAGGAACTTTTAAGTAAGGATAAGGGCTCTTTAGAAGATGTACTGGAAACCCTTCTTCGAGAAGAACTGGAAACCTTGTATACGATTCCGGCTCTCGCAAAGCGAATTTCCCACTCAAAGGAAGAAATAGAGCCCGCCATGGAGAATCTGATTCGGGAAGAGCGCGTTTTCCCTGTCACCGTGCAAAAGGAGCGCTATTTTCTGCATAAGGAAAATGCGTATATCCTCGGCACGGAAATGGAACATGTACTGGAAGCTTTTTATAAAAAGCATCCCTATCGAATCGGCATTCCGAAGGCGGAGATGCGCGAAAAGCTCTTAAAGAACAGTAAGCAAAACCTCTTTGATG
The DNA here is from genome assembly GCA_916439225.1 of uncultured Oribacterium sp. Taxonomy (GTDB): domain Bacteria; phylum Bacillota; class Clostridia; order Lachnospirales; family Lachnospiraceae; genus Oribacterium. The sequence continues at coordinate 1,176,765 of CAKAHF010000002.1, forward strand.
CTTGCATGTCCTTTATTTCCGGCGTGCGTTTGGAAGGAGAATATCTGCTCCTCAATGACAGAACGGATTTTAAGGACGAAACCTATCAAAAAATTGAGAAAAATATTGTAGATGCGCTTTCCGAAGCCGGCTTTATGCTTCCCCGTGTGGAAGAACTCGACCGAAAGAAAGCGAAGGAAGAGGACTTCCTCGACATTCTGCAAAACTTGGTAGTGGAAGGGCAGCTTGTAAAGGTCGGAGAGGATCCTGAGCTTCTAATCTTAAAAGAGAATCTTGACAAGGTGGAAGATTATCTTAGGACCTATTTTTCGGAAAATGAGGTACTCGGCATTGCGACCTTGAAGGATCAGTTTGGAACGAGCAGAAAGTGCGCTAAAGCACTGATTCAGTACTTTGATAAGGTGAAGATGACGAAGAGAGTTGCGGGAGAGGCGGAGAGAGTGGCCGGCCCGGAGCTGAATCATCAATAAGCGTTTATCTATTCTCCCCTGTCCTTTTTGTAAAGTCGCTCTCGCTCGGGCTACGACATAGCGGTACTAAATTCGCACATCGCTTTGCTTGTGCTCATTAAGTACCGATGTCTTCGCACGCTTTACAAAAAAGGATAGGGGAGAATGAGAATCAAAATACATATTTATAAATTCATTTCCATAAGGAGAGGGGGATTCTATGGAAGAAGAAAAGGACACAAAATATTCTTGTCTGATTTACGGGGATTCTTTAACTTACGGCTATCTTCCTAATGACAAACATCAGGACTTACGACTTCCGGAAGAGAAACGTTATACCACAGTTATAATGAAAGCCTTCCCGGAAATTCAATTCTTCGTGCATTCGAAGGTAGGGAGATGCATTCCCTATCTTCCTTTTGAATGGGAGGAGTTTAAGGGGAGCCTGCAAGAACTGCACGAAAGAGGACTACCTGATTTTCTTTTTGGGAGTGAATGATTTCCTAAGCTATGGGCGTCCGGATATTCCAAGAGTCTTAAACCATCTAAAAGGCTTTTTTGAGGATTTTAAGAAAGAAAATATCCCTTTTTCTTCGGAAAATATTCTGTATATCTGCCCCCCGAGTCTGGACTTTAGGGAAGATAAGGCCTATTCGGCATTCAGCACCTTGGACGGGAAACTCAATGAAGCTTTAGAGGAGTATTGTGCATCGAAGGGGATTCATTCCTTTAATACCGGAAGGCTTTCTTTGGAAAAATTTCCGGACAGAGTGCATCTTACGGGAGAGGCACAAGTTGCTCTTGGAAAGGCAATCGAGGAACAAATAAGAAAGAATTGTTTCTTTTAAACTATTTAACCGAATAAAGAATAATCCAAGAAAAACATATTATAAAATTATATATGCCATATTTCTATCTTTATTAAAAATCACTATAGACTATCCCTATAAATGAACCTATATTGTTGAAAAAGACTAGGAGTATAGATAAAATCTTAACAAATTCGAAATAAGATAAAACAATAAGGAGGCAGGATTCATATTCTTTCGTGGAAACCATTATCTTATTTCAGCAATATCTATATTTCCGGAAAGAAGAGTTGGTCCAATGACGGGGGAGGATTGACATACAGTCAATCACAATGTCTAAGCGATGAGGAGCTGATCTGAGATATTTCTTTAAAGAAAAAAGAGGGGATTTCAAAGAAAAGCGAATCTAGAAGAGGAGAAGAAAGATATGGAAGCATTAAATGCGATCATCAACAAAGGGAATGACTTTGTGGGGATTTTTACTTATCTTCCTTTTGTGCGGAACAGGAGTTTACTACACCATCCGACTGAAATTTATCCAGCTTCGTCGTTTTGGTGAAGGATTCAAATTGGTTTTTGGGCATTTCAATTTGAATGGTGAGAAGCATGACAGTGGAGAGATGTCTCCGTTCCAGGCTATTGCAACAGCTATTGCAGCTCAGGTTGGTACAGGAAACCTTGCCGGAGCGGCAACCGCAATCGTAAGTGGTGGACCCGGTGCTATTTTCTGGATGTGGGTTTCCGCATTCTTCGGCATGGCGACTATTTACGGAGAGGCAGTTCTTGCGCAGACCTACAAAGAGGAGAAGGCCGGACAGGTAACCGGTGGTCCGGTTTACTACATTAAAGCCGCTTTTAAGGGTGGCTTAGGTAAGGTAATGGCTGCAGCATTTGCTATTTTCATTACCTTGGCACTCGGCTTCATGGGCAACATGGTACAGTCCAATTCCATCGGCGCTGCATTTAAGGAAGTGTTCGCTGTAATGAATATCAATGTTCCCAGCATTGCTATCGGTATTTTCGTAGCCGCAATCGCAGCCTTCATCTTCTTCGGAGGTACAAAGAGACTGGCTTCCGTATTGGAGAAGATTGTTCCGATCATGGCAGGGATTTACATTGTTGGAGCTTTGATCTTTATCGTTATACATATTTCCGCACTTCCTGGAGCAATTGCATCCATCTTTATCGGTGCTTTCAATCCGCAGGCAGTAGTTGGCGCAGCGGCAGGAATTACGATTCGTCAGGCAGTGCGTTTTGGTGTGGCAAGAGGACTTTCTCTAACGAAGCAGGTATGGGTTCTACACCGCATGCTCACGCAAGAGCAAAGGCAGAGTGCCCGGATGCACAGGGACTTTGCGCAATGGTGTCTGTTTTCATCGATACCTTCGTAGTATTGAACTTAACTGTTTTGGTTATCTTAACCAGTGGAATGCTTGGAACCATTGATCCGGATACAGAGAAAGTATTCACTGGAATCAGATTGACACAGCAGGCTTTCGTTTCCGGCTTTGGTATCTTTGGTCACTTCTTTGTAGCATTCTGTTTATTCTTCTTTGCATTCTCCACTGTACTTGGTTGGCATTTCTTCGGTGCAGTAAATATAGAGTATCTCTTTGGTAAGGCAGCAGTAAAGTTGTACTCCGCTATCGTAGTGGTTTGCATCATTATCGGAACAACCTTGAAGGTTAACCTGGTTTGGGATATGTCCGACTTCTTTAATGCTTTGATGGTAATTCCGAACGTACTTGCCTTACTGGCACTCTTTAATGTCGTTCAAAATACGAAGAAGATAGGAAAATAAAATTGCTTTAACTCAAACTTATGAAGGGGGAGAGTTTTAACAATACACAGATGGCAGCCCGTAAGGGCTGTCATCTTTTGATTCATAACGAGTATCGCTCGCAAAGCGTGCGGTATCTCGTTTATAAGTGCGCAAAGCGTGGGTTATAGGACAAAACGTGTTGATGAAAACCGCTCTACAGCTAGATAAATAAAGACTGTAGGGCGGTTCAATCTTTTTCAAAACAACTTTGAGGGTGGACAAAACGTGTTGATAAAAAAGCTGTAAGTCCCTGTGCAGTAAAGGGGGATGATGGTTTATTCGTTTAAATGGTTTGCTTTGGATTTTGCGTGGGATTTTGTGTATCAAAAAAGGGCTGTAGAAATTTCTACAGCCCTTTACGGTTTAAAGTCTTAGGCTTTCTTCTCCTTTGGAAGAATAATGTTCAAGAATACTGCGATGATGGTAGCCAATACTACAGGAGACTTTCCGAAAATCATGGTAAAAGAACCGGGGAACAGTTCCAGAGAAGCCGGAGCCTGTGCAATACCTACACCGATAGCTGCTGCCAAACCTACGACGGTAGTGGAACGAGCAGTCAAAGGTTCCTGTGTAATCAACTTAATTCCGGTCATAGCAATGGTGGAGAACACGGTGATGGTTGCTCCTCCGAGTACACACTGCGGAATAGTGGTAAGCAATGCAGAGAACTTAGGACAAAGACCGCAAGCTAAGATAAACAGTCCTGTTGTTGCAAAGACTTTTCTTGCTACTACCTTGTTGGAAATAACAATACCCACGTTTTGAGAATAGGTTGCTGTGGGAAGTCCTCCAAAGAAAGAAGTTAAGAAGTTCGTTGCACCGTATGCAATGATACCGCCACGAAGCTCGTCATCACTCGGCTCTCTGTTGAAACCTCCCATAGTGGTTGCGGTGAAGTCTCCGATTGCCTGAATGGAGTTAATAGCAAAAAGCAAACCGATAGAAATACAAGCAGGTGCATTAAAAGATACACCAAAGGGTAAAAGGTGAGGTAAGGCAAACCAGGAAGCTGTTCCGATTTTATCAAAGGAGATCATTCCGAAGCCTAAAGCTACAAGATATCCCACTACCATTCCTAAGAGGATGGAAGCTAACTTGAATATCCCCTTTCCAAAGATGCTAAAGCACATTACAGCCACTAATGTAATCAATGCTACCAGCCAGTTCTGCCAAGATCCGTAGTACAAAGCCGGATTAATGGTAATTCCTTTTTCGGCAAGGGTTTGCATTCTGTTGGCTACTCCGCCGGCCATATAGTTTACTGCTGTAGGATACAGCGAAAGTCCAATGGTAAATACTACTGTTCCGGTAATGAGTGGCGGGAAAAACTTACGAATACTCTTTACAAACAATCCTACAATGACAGCAACAATACCACCCACCATCATGGCACCTACAATAGCTCCAACTCCGCCGCCGTCTTTTGCAATAGCCTGCATACTGGGAAGATAAGCAAAGCTGATTCCCAAAATCATCGGAAGTCCTGCTCCGAATGCTCCCTTTTTAATAGGAAAGAGCTGGAAAAAAGTACAAAAAGCTGACATGGTTAGAGAAGCCTGAATCAAGATGATTCGTTGTCCGATTTCTAAACCTGCTACATTCGAGATGATGATTGCCGGGGTTACACAGCCGATAATCATCGCTACCAGATGCTGAAGCGCCAAGGATATGGTGGGTGCCATAGCCGGCTTTCCATCCCATTTAAATAACTCGTCCATTTTGTTTTGTTCTACATTCATACAGCCCCTCCTGACCAAAATGATATTATGGAAACAAAATATTTTTTTGACTAAATAATACTAGCTAAAAAAAGACCATGAAATACAACTTGGCAAAACCTACAGATTTTTGATTTATGATTTTTGTATAATTTTATTAATTCAAAAAAAATTATTTTTTTATATTAAGAATAAATATTAAAAATATTTTTAGAGTGTAAATAAATTTTTGCACCAAACAAGAGAAAATGTAAAAAAAAAGAGAAAAGAAATGTTTTGCCTCTGCCTTTTTCTCTTTTTTTCATTTTTAGCTATTTTTGACTTTCGTCTCGGGTTATGTATATAGTAGCCAATGAAATAGAAAATGTAAAATTGATTTTAGCTATATTGCTAAAGTGTTATAGGTAAATCATATAAACAGCTGATTTTGAGTAAAAAAAGAACTGGAGAGAAAATAATTAAAGTACAAAGATTATAGATTTTATACATAAAATAAAGGGAAAAGTAATCTCTGCAGCGCTCCCTGTCGATACTCATAGAAGTTGGCTATAATTACCCTGTTTTGGTTGATTTAACAAAGGATTACGTTAAAATATAAACAAAGGTATGACGCCTGAATGCTGTTTTTTATACTGAATAAAAAACAAGATATATCCAGAGAGAGTGAAAACCACCGAAGAGGCAAGTTGCTTATCGCAATGAATCTTTCAGGTAAAAGGATGGATATATTGGGGACTCTGAATCGAAATGAAACAGGGTTGTGGGAATGGTATTTCTCCGACCCTGTTTTTTGTTTCTCTGTAAGGAAAGGAGAAAGAAGATGAAGAGCTTGGTGATTGTTACAAACAACCCGCTTGTGAAAGAGAATTTTCCTAAGAAGTATCCGAATACGGAGGTGGAAATTGATTTTCGCGAAATCTCGTTTATGGATATTTTACGAGGAGTAAGGGATATGGTGCATATGGGAGGGAAGATTTTGACTCACCCTCTGGACGGTTCCATTAAACCGAATGAAACTCCGTATGAGTCCGTTCTTTTAGATAAGACTCCGGATGAAGGCTTTGATATGAAATCTCTGGATTTGATTGAATATGCCTTAAATACCTGTGAAAAATTCGAGGAAAAGGATCGAATTCATGCAGAAGAAGTGCAGAAGGATTTTCAGACCCTGGACTGGACGCTTTTAGACAGCGGATTAGAGTCGCTTATGTTGCATAATTAACATAAAGTTTTTTAAAGGAGGTAGCAAAAGTGAAACTGGAATTAGGTAAGATTTTCATCAAGGACATCCAGTTCGCAGACACAACCGAGATCAAGGACCATGTTCTCTATGTGTCGAAGAAGGAACTTACGGAGGTCTTCCTTACTGAAGAAAAGATTAAGGAAGTAGAATTCGACATCGCTAAACCGGGCGAGTCTGTTCGTATCACTCCTGTTAAGGATGTTATTGAGCCAAGAGTAAAGGTTGAAGGAAAGGGCGGCGTTTCCCGGGAGTTATTTCTTCTGTTGAAACAGTCGGCTCCGGTAAGACCTACTGCTTAAAGGGTATGGCTGTAGTTACTGCAGGACCGATCGTTGGTTTCCAGGAAGGAATCATCGACATGACAGGTCTTGGCGCAGAGTACACCCCGTTCTCGAAGACTCTCAACTTAACTTGTGTATGTAAGCCGGTTGAGGGTACAGAAGCTCACGCTTACGAGCAGGCTGTACGTATGGCAGGTCTTAAGACTGCTACATTTATTGCTGAGAAGGCAAAAGAGTTAACTCCGGACGAGACTAAGGTTTACGAGACTTTGGATCTTATTGAAGGTGCAAATGCTTATCCGAATCTTCCGAGAGTTGGTTATGTACAGATGTTACAGTCTCAGGGACTTCTGCATGACACCTATGTATACGGTGTAGATGCGAAGAAGATTCTTCCGACCATTCTTTATCCGACAGAGGATATGGATGGTGCTATCATTTCCGGAAACTGCGTATCCGCTTGTGATAAGAACCCGACCTATGTTCATGAGAACAACCCGGTTATCGAGGACCTGTTTGAAGAGCATGGTAAGACCATCAATTTCGTGGCACACATCATTACCAACGAGAACGTTTACCTCGCTGATAAGGAGCGTTCCTCCAACCAGACAGCAAAGCTTTGTAAGATGCTTCACTTAGATGCGGTAATCGTCACCGAGGAAGGATTCGGAAACCCGGATACAGACCTTATTATGAACTGTAAGAAGATTGAGGCTGAGGGTATCAAGACCGTTATCGTTACCGACGAATACGCAGGAAGAGACGGAAAGTCTCAGTCCCTTGCAGATGCTGACGTAGCGGCTAACGCACTCGTAACCGCTGGAAACGCAAACCAGCTGATTACTCTTCCGAAGCTCGATAAGTTAATCGGTACATTGGATTATGTGACCAAGATTGCAGGTGCAAGTGATACAACACTTAAGCCGGACGGATCTTTGGAAGTAGAGTTACAGGTTATTACCGGTGCAACTTCCGAGGTAGGATTCAATAAGCTAGTGCAAGATAAGGAGAAAGAAATGGGAAAATTAAGAGTTGTACAATATATTAACCAGTTCTTCGCTCAGGTAGGTGGAGAGGATAAGGCTGATTATCCAATGGAGTACCATGAGGGTGCCATGGGACCGGGACTTGCATTTCAGCAGGCTTTCGGTGATGAGGCTGAAATCGTGGGAACTATCGTTTGCGGAGACAGCTTCTTTGGTGAGAATACAGACAAGGTAAAGCCGGAAATCTTAAAGAAGGTTGCTGAGCTTAAGCCGGATTTATTCATCGCAGGACCTGCATTTAATGCCGGCCGTTATGGATTTGCCTGCGCAACCATTGCTATGGCTGTTCAGGATGAGTTACATATCCCGGTAGTAACCGGTATGTATGTAGAGAACCCGGGTGCTGATGAGGCAAAGAGCAAGATCTACATTGTTTCCACGAAGAACAGTGCAGCCGGAATGAGAGATGCCGTTAAGAAGATGGCTCCCTTAGGCTTAAAGATTGCTCGCGGAGAGAAGATCGGTTCTTCCAAGGAAGAGGGATATATCCCACAGGGAATCCGTGTAAACTTCTTCGAAGAGGAGAGAGGATCCAAGCGTGCGGTTAAGATGCTTCTTGCTAAGATTGCAGGCAAGGAATTTACCACAGAGTATCCGATGCCTTCCTTCGACCGCGTAGATCCGATGCCTGCTGTTAAGGATCTTTCCAAGGCTACTATCGCTTTAGTTACTTCCGGCGGTATCGTTCCGAAGGGAAATCCGGACCACATCGAGTCTTCCAATGCTACTCGTTACGGCGAGTACAATATTGCAGGGGTAAATGATCTTACTGCCGAGACTTACGAGACCGCTCACGGCGGATACGACCCCAGCTATGCAAACGAAGATGCAGACCGCGTTCTTCCTGTTGACGTATTGAGAGATATGGAAAAGGAAGGAAAGATCGGAAAGCTTTACGATTACTTCTATACCACAGTTGGTAATGGAACAGCGGTTGCTTCTGCTAAGAAGTTTGCTGATGAAATCGGTGCAAAACTGAAGAAAGACCATGTAGATGCGGTCGTTCTGACCAGCACGTGAGGAACCTGTACACGTTGCGGTGCAACGATGGTTAAGGGTATCGAAGCTACAGGAATTCCTGTTGTGCATGTATGTACAGTTACACCTATCTCTATGACAGTAGGTGCTAACCGTATCGTTCCGGCGATTGCTATTCCGCACCCGCTGGGCAATCCTTCTTTAAAGCCTGAAGAAGAGAAGGCATTGAGAAGAAAGATTGTAGAGAAGGCATTAAACGCACTCACTATCGATGTAGACAAGCAGACTATCTTTAAGTAAAGATCGCTTTGTCATAAGATATTAATAATTGATAAAGTTTCAATACACTTTAAAAGTGTAAGTTCAATACTGAAGTTTAACTTCTGTATTGAACTAAACGGAATTAGAGGGGCAGAAACCCTGCCCCTTTACAATTCCGAAGTAACAGTGTGGGCAACGAAAAAAAAAGACTTAGTAACAGAGCTCAATAAAAGAAAATTTTTGTTTTTGGCTATTTTTATGGATAGTATCTCTAAAGGGAAAATACAAAAGGAAGCACTAGGAAGTTTTCTTTCCAAGACCTTTGTTTGGTGTATAATAGAAATACTATTTTGACTTCGGGTTCTACTGCTTTTGCAGAAAAAATAAAGAATAAAGCATAGGGAAGGAGATTCAAAAGACTATGTCAAAGCTGTATGATGTTTTGATTTTAGGTGCCGGTCCGGGGGGACTTGCAGCAGGCCTTTATGCAGGTAGAGCAAGACTCTCCACTTGCATTATCGAAAAGGGACAGGATGGAGGACAGATTGCTATCACGGATTCCATCGAAAACTATCCGGGACAGATCGTAGAGGGAGAGTCCGGACCGTCTCTGATTAAGAGAATGACAGAGCAGGCTGAGCATTTTGGTTGTGACCGTGTACACGATACGATTAAGTCTGTAGAGTTGGAAGGGGATGTAAAGAGACTTGTCGGTGTGAATGGAACGTATGAAGGTAAGACCTTGATTATTGCTACAGGAGCGAATCCCCGTCCTATCGGATGTAAGGGAGAGCAGGAATTCCTTGGTAAGGGTGTTTCCTACTGTGCAACCTGTGATGCGAATTTCTTTGAAGACCTTCCCGTATTCGTCGTAGGTGGAGGAGATTCCGCTGTAGAAGAGGCTATGTATCTGACGAAGTTTGCAAGCTCCGTGACGCTCATTCACAGAAGACATGAGTTAAGAGCGGCAAAGTCCATTCAGGAAAAGGCTTTCAAGAACGAGAAGCTTCATATCATGTGGGATACCGTTGTAGAGGAGCTTTCCGGAGACGATATCTTACAGAAGATTAAGGTAAAGAACGTGGTTACCGGAGAAGAGCAGGTGCTGGAAGCCAGTGAAGAAGACGGTATGTTCGGTATCTTCGGTTTCATCGGAAGAATCCCGACTACAGAGCTTTTCCAGGGAACGAATCTCAAAATGGATGAAAGAGGATATATTCCTACTGATGAAGATATGCATACCAATATCCCCGGTGTATTTACCGTAGGGGATGTTCGTGTGAAGAGCTTAAGACAGGTTGTGACCGCTGCCGCTGACGGTGCGATTGCTGCTACACAGGTAGAGAAATATCTGAACGAGATGGAGTAAGCCGTTTTTGCTGATTCTGCTTTTCCAAGCGCAGAAAATAATTCTGTAACTGTATATTTTATATCTATAAAGGAGGAATTATGTTAGAGGTTAATAAGGACAATTTTGAAGAGGAAGTTTTGAAGGCTGAAGGCTATGTATTCGTAGACTTTTTCGGAGACGGATGTGTACCTTGTGCAGCACTGATGCCTTTCGTACATGCTTTAGCCGATCAGTATGAAGGAAAGCTGAAGTTCACTTCCTTAAATACAACAAAGGCAAGAAGACTGGCAATCGGCCAGAAGATTCTCGGACTTCCGGTTATGGCGATTTATAAGGATGGCCAGAAGGTCGAAGAATTAGTTAAGGATGCTGCAACAGAAGAATCCATTAAGACAATGGTGGAGAAGTACGTTGCAATGAATGCCTAAATTTAAACCGCGTATTTGGCATTTTGCCATTACGATATAAACTTTTCAAGAAAGGAGAGAAGAGATGGCTATTTTAAAGGGTAAAAAAGTAATCATCATCGGAGACCGTGACGGTGTTCCAGGACCAGCTATTCAGGCTTGTGTTGAGACTGCCGGCGGAGAAGTAGTTTTCGCTTCCACTGAATGCTTCGTTTGAACGAGCGCAGGCGCAATGGATTTGGAAAATCAGAAGAGAGTAAAGGATTTTGCTGAGAAGTTCGGACCGGAGAATCTGGTTGTAGTTCTTGGCGCTGCTGAGGGAGAGGCTGCAGGACTTGCAGCAGAGACCGTTACAGCAGGTGATCCTACCTTCGCAGGTCCATTGACAGGGGTCCAGCTTGGACTCACAGTATATCACGTTTGCGAACCGGATCTTAAAGCAGAGTTTGATGAGGCCGTTTATGACGACCAGGTCAGCATGATGGAAATGGTTTTAGATGTTGATGACATCGTAAATGAAATGAACAATATTCGTTCCGAGTATTGTAAGTACCTTTAAAAAAATAGGGGAGCTTTTTCGGGCTCCCCTTTTTTCTAAAAAAATTACGAAAAATTGAGAAAAAAAATAGCAAAAAAATCTCTTAGTTTCTTTCATCTTAGTCACGATATGACAAGTTTAATTCTTTAAAAGAGGGAATCAATATGAATAGTATTATTAAAGGCGTAGGTTATTGCTTAAATTACACACCGGGACTGATGTTACAGCATGGTTCCACTATTGCTACGGAAAGAGTGGTAAATCCGGACGGAGATTTCTTAAAGGAGATGGGAAAGCATGTTCGTTCCTTTGAGGATTGTGTGGCATATTGGCCAAATCAGGTTTATATCGGAAACAAGACTCCGGAAGAGTTGAAAGGAGTGGAGTTCCCTTATTATGATAAAAAGGTAGAAGGGGCAAGCCGTTACGGAAAGTTCGGTGAAATCATGCCGGAGGCGGAGTTCCTGCTTCTTGCACAGGCTTGTGACTGCTTTGAAGTTGTATATATAGAGAAGGGCTTTGTGGCTCAGCATAAGCCGGAGCTGGCAAAGGATCCCGTTATAACCGAGGAAATCTTAAATCGTGTGACAGAGGGTGCAGAGCTTTCCGAAATTCAGGGCTTTGTAGACAGACACGAGGCGGAGCCGTTGTTCTATGAAGGCAAGCTTATAGGCTGTGTAAAGAGAGCACACGATATCGATGTTAACTTATCTGCTGAAGTAATGCTAGAGAACATCATGAATAAGGCAAGCTCCGTTCTTGCTATCTTACATTCCTTAAAGCACTCCGGCGTAAATGCCAATGAAATCGAGTATGTTATCGACTGCTCCGAGGAGGCCTGCGGTGATGTAAACCAGCGTGGTGGCGGAAACTTCGCAAAGGCTGCTGCTGAAATTGCGGGACTTATGAATGCAACCGGCTCCGATGCGAGAGGCTTCTGTGCAGGTCCGTCTCATGCCATGATTGAAGCTGCCGCTTTGGTTAAGGCAGGTGCTTTCCATACGGTTGCAGTAATCGGTGGAGGTTGTGTACCGAAGCTTGCCATGAACGGTAAGGATCATGTAAAGAAGGAGCTTCCGATGCTGGAGGATTGTCTTGCTTCCTTCTGTATTATTGTTTCTGAAAACGACGGAAAGTCCGCTGAGATTAACCTTGACATCATTGGTCGTCATACCGTAGGAACCGGTGCTGCTCCGCAGAACGTTATCGGCTCCCTTGTAGCTGATCCGCTTGAGCGTGCAGGTTTTACCGTTAATGATATTGATAAGTTCTCTCCGGAGATGCAGAACCCGGATATTACCAAGCCTGCCGGAGCAGGAGATGTTCCCATGGCTAACTATAAGATGATTGCCGCTCTTGCAGTAAAGAAGGGATGGCTCGATAAGGCTGCTTTAAATGAGTTTACCGAGGAAAAGGGTCTTGTAGGATTTGCTCCAACACAGGGACATATTCCTTCCGGTGTACCTTTCGTAGGATTTGCAAAGGAAGATATTGAAGCAGGAAAGATGAACAAGGCTATGATTATCGGTAAGGGATCACTCTTCCTTGGAAGAATGACAAACCTCTTTGACGGTGTTTCCTTCATTATCCAGAAAAATACCGGAAAGGGAACAGGAGCAGTTTCAGAGGAAGAAGTTCGTTCTATGATTGCAAAGTCCATGAAGGATTTTGCAGCTTCCATTTTGGGAAATCAGGAATAAGAAAGGAAGGGTAGAATGGCTAAGGAAATTAAAGAGCTGATTGCCGATACCTTTTTAGCCATGGCAGAGGGCTTAGAGACCGGTTCCTTTGGGAAGAAGCCACGTATTGCTTTAACAGGTATGGGTTCCGAGCATGGAGAGGAAAACTCTATGCAGGCTGCAGTAGCTGCGGCAAAAGACGGAGTTGATGTAGTTTACATCGGTTCCTTAAAGAATGAATTAGTAGAAACAATTGAAGTTCCTGATGATGAAGCAGGACACGACAAGATGGATGAACTTCTCAGTGAGAAGAAAATCGACGGTGCCGTGACCATGCACTACCCGTTCCCAATAGGCGTTTCCACTGTGGGGCGCGCCGTAACACCGGGTATCGGTAAGGAGATGTTTATTGCGAATACTACCGGTACATCCAGTACGGATCGTATCGAAGGTATGGTGAAGAATGCCATTTACGGCATCATCACTGCAAAAGCTTGCGGTTATCAAGAGCCGACCATCGGTATCTTAAATGTAGACGGCGCAAGACAGACGGAGAAGGCTTTAAAGAAGCTTCAGGCGAACGGTTATCCGATCCATTTTGCAGAGTCTTCCCGTTCCGACGGAGGCTGTGTAATGAGAGGAAACGATGTCCTTCGTGCTACAGCGGATATCCTGGTTACCGATTCCTTAACAGGAAATGTGCTTTCCAAGATGCTTTCCTCCTTTACAACAGGCGGATCATTTGAGGCACAGGGCTTCGGCTACGGACCCGGTATCGGAGAGAACTATGAGAAGCTTGTTATGATTATTTCTCGTGCTTCCGGTGCTCCGGTAGTGGCAAATGCACTTCGTTTTGCCGGAGAGCTTGTTAAAGGTAAGGTTTTTGAAGTGGCGAAGGAGGAGTTTAAGAAGGCTAAGAAAGCCGGATTGGACGATATTCTTACCGAGATTCGGGAGGCCAATAAGCCAAAAGATAGCAGTGAGGATGTAAAGGAGCCGCCAAAGGAAATCGTTACCGCTGCAGTTTATGGAATCGAGGTTACCGACCTTGATGATGCAGTTCGTTGCCTTTGGAAGCTTGGAATCTACGCAGAATCCGGAATGGGATGTACCGGACCGATTGTCCGTGTATCCGAGGCGAACTTGGAGAAGTCTGAGGCAGAGCTTAAGGCTAAGGGATATATTGGGTAAAGTAAAGAGATAGATTGCTTAATGCGTTGAATGAGTTGAGCTTAGCTTTGTGAGAGTTCCTGTAAAAACAATAAGATTTTTACAACTCTGTTGGCGGAATATTCATTAAGAATAAGATAAGTGTAGCTGCAAGTCTTGTATGTATACTTGCAGCGCACTTATTTTTTATACAAAAAACTAAAAGAAAAGCTGTTATTTAACATATTGTTGGATTATTTGTGATAAGATGAGTAAAATCTTGGTAAAGGAGTTAAGAGGGTATGAATAAAGTGGGTATAGTTCCATCCAGCAATCTTTTGGAGACGGATAACCCCTACCATGACCGTTCCAATTTCATAGAGCTTTACACAAGACGCATTATGGAAAATAGGGGACTGCCGCTAGGCATATTAAATGTAGACGGTTTTCTTTCGGAAGAGGTACTGGAACTTTGCGACAGTTTCTTGATTTGCGGAGGAAAACGCATTTTTCCGTACCACTTTCAGGTAATAGACTATGCGCTTAGAAGCGGAAAAAGACTTCTTGGCGTCTGCCTCGGTATGCAAGCCATACACAGCTATTTATAGCGAAAAAAGAGCGGGAGAAGAGGCCGGGAAAGAGTATTCTGGAAGTATATTCGGAGATGAAGAAGGAAAAGTACTTCTTTGTGGAGCCGGTAAAAGAGCATTGGAAATTAAATCCGAATCGGGGTGAGGAAAACCTCGTTAAGCATAAAATCGTGCTTTCAGAGAGCGCGGTTCTTCGGAAGTATTTTCCGGAAAAGGAGATAGAAGGCGCAAGCATGCATAATTATCGAATCACAGAGCCTTCCGAAGAGCTGAAGGTCGTGGGGTATAGTGAGGATGGAACGATTGAGGCGATTGAGTATGGAGAAAAAATACTGGGAATTCAGTTTCACCCGGAAATTGATCGTAGCTTCCCGGGGATTTTTCGATTTTTGACAGAAGACTGAATTACAATTAGGCAGTAGGATAAAGCATCCTACTGTTTTTTTGATCGAGGTATCGTTCGCAAAGCGTGCAATATCTCGTTGGATTTTATCTGCTTGTATATACTTGACGGATACTGTATATTGTATTTAATTTTGTACAAACGGAGTTTTTCCAGACTTTTGTTCATTGCAGTAAAAAGGCAGAGAAGAAGCGGGCATACAGCAAAGTAGTTAGAATTGCTGATTCTCCGTTACAGAAAATGACAGTAGTAAAGAAAAGAATAAGAATGGATGGTAAATATATTGCTTTAGGAATTTTGATTCCGTTCGTGGGCACGAGCCTCGGTTCCGCGTGCGTGTATTTTTTGAAGGGAAATAAGACTACAGAGGGGAAATGCACCCGTGATTCCTCCCGATGTAGAGAAGGGCCTAACGGGATTTGCGGCAGGTGTTATGGTTGCGGCATCCATCTGGAGCTTACTGATTCCGGCAATGGAAGAGAGCAGCAGTCTCGGAAGACTCGCTTTTCTTCCGGCGGTTATCGGTTTTTGGGTTGGAACGCTCTTTCTCTTTGCCTTAGATAAGCTGATTCCACACCTGCATCTGAATGCAGAGAAAGCGGAGGAGCCGAGGAGCTCTTTTCAGCGTACAACCATGATGCTTCTTGCGGTGACCATTCACAATATTCCGGAGGGTATGGCGGTAGGTGTGGTCTATGCCGGAATGCTTACCGGAAACACAGGACTGTCTCTTGGTGCGGCGCTTGCACTTTCCATCGGAATTGCCATTCAAAACTTCCCGGAAGGGGCAATTATTTCTATGCCCCTGCACGCAAACGGACAGAATAAACATATGGCTTTTGTGAATGGTGTTCTTTCCGGAGCAGTGGAGCCGGTTGCAGCCGTTCTTATGCTTCTTTTTGCCCCGGTATTTTCGCCTCTTATGCCCTATTTCCTCTCCTTTGCGGCAGGAGCGATGATCTATGTGGTTGTCGAGGAGCTGATTCCGGAAACCGCGGAAGGAGAACACTCGAACTGGGGAGTGCTTCTCTTTGCTGTAGGCTTTACCGTCATGATGGCACTCGATGTAGCGCTGGGATAGTTATATCCTTTAGCTACTATATTCTTTAGCTTTGGGAAAGTAGAATCAGAGAATAAAGCAGGCCTTTATTTCATAAGTTCATCAAAAGCTCCAGATTCGACTATTTTTCCGTGATGAAGAACAAAAATCCCATCATATTTTTTAAGCAGTGTACTATTTAAACGGTGTGTGATAACAAGGCTTGTGATATCAGGCATATCCAAAATGGAATTCATAATTTCATCTGCTGTTTTTTCATCTAATGCGGAACTAGCCTCATCCATGAGTAAAACGGATGCGTTTCTAAGTAGTGCACGTGCAATAGAAATACGTTGCTTTTCTCCACCGGATAGTTTACTTCCATTTGCACCACAAGAGAAGTTTTTTCCTTTTTGCTGAATAAGGGAGGAAAGGCCGGATTTTTTAATCACGTAGTCAAATTTCTCTTCCGATATTTTTTTATACAAGCAAATGTTGTTATAAATGCTGTCATGAAACACAAACACATTTTGCTGTACTTCAGAGATAATCTCTGAAAGGGAGGAATAAGTAATATTTCTTAAGTCTATTCCATCAAATAAAATATTGCCGTCATATTCATTGCTATACTTAGTCAATAGTTTAAATAGCGTAGATTTCCCGGAACCGGAAGCACCGACAATAGCATATTTTTTTCCGGCATGAAAGGTTAAGGAGATAGCCTGAAGTGCTTTTTCGGTATTCTCATAAGAAAAGGAGAGATTCTGAACTTCAATTGCCGATCTTAGAGTATTGATTTCTATTTTTTCTTGTTCATCGGGTTTCTCATAAAAAAGTTCTTCAGTTTGTGCAATAAGAGAGCGTGCCGCTTTACGATTTGCAAAGAGAGAAGGTATTTTCTCTATCGGAGTAATAATAAAAGTAAGCAGTTGAAGGAAGACGAGCACAATTCCCGGGGTAACATGAGAATTTGATAAGGATAGCCAGGCACCGAAAAGAAATACCCCTAGTCTCATCACTACGCTTGCCGCAGTAGAAAGAAGATTGATGTTTTCTTCAGCAAATCTGCGAAGAAACTTTGCTTTTTCAATTTTTACATTTTCCTCATGAAAACGGTTTTCCAGTTCGGATTCCGCTTGAAAGCTTTTGATTACGGAAAAGCCGGAAAGAGTATCTCTCATAAATTCCATAAATTCGGCATTTTTCTTGGAAAGATTTTTTTCTGTTTTAGTAATTTCCTTTGATGCCGGAATGGATGCGAGTAGTGGCAATATGGATAAAGCAATAGCTACCATAGTAAGTACAGGGCTGTACCACAGCATTAAAACGACGGCTCCGACGAAACTAATTCCGATATCGATCAGAGTAATATAAAAATCAAAATAATTCTCTTCGATGGATTTCAAATCATTGCTGAGCTTTGAAAGAAATTGTCCGCTTCCGATTTCTGAAACCATTCTACTGTTATTCCGGAGAATTATTGAAAACAGCAAGTCCTTATAAGAAGTAGACAATATCTGTAAAAATTTAGGATGGGCATATCGAAATATACAATAAAAGACAATAAATACAATAAAAGAAACAAGAGAAACAAGTGCCAGCTGATAAAAGGGAGTTTTATCTATTCCGGCTGCAAGATCAATGATTTTTTGGAGTAGCCATGAAATAATCAGATTATAGGCACTTAAAATCACCATAGAAATCATAGAAATAAGAAACCATTTTTTTCCAACAGAAAAAGGGGTTCTATAAAGCTCTTTATTCAATTTTTTCATCACTATCAACTGTCCTTTCGCATAAGAAAAGAACGATACCCACTTACTATGTGGCCAAGATAAGGTAAAACACTATATCGGCTTAAAAATATCGTCCTATGTTTACATCTGACAAAATTGATAATGAATCATGGCATCACCTTTTACGTAAATTTACGTCCTGATGGAATCCTATTCAAAAAAACTTCAGTTTTTATTCATAACGAATATCGCTCGCAAAGCGTGCGGTATCTCGTTTAACTGAAGTTTAGCATCTGCTCTTGATTATATAGAAAATGTGAAACATACACAAGGATTTTGCATTACTACAAGAATGAACCTGCGGGAGTGTGAAGCTTTGTACTTAAGTGCTTAAATCCACCCTCCGTCAAAGGGAATGACCTGCGCGGTGAGATAGAGCGGCGCCTTGGAAAGAAGAAGCAGGAAATCAGCGGCTTCCTCTACTGTTGCCATTCTGCCGTAGGGAATGGATTCTTCGAGCTCGGATTTTTCTTCTTCGGAAAGCCAAGCATTCATATCGGTATCAATCGCACCGAAGGCAATGGCGTTTACGGCAATATGAGTGGGAGCAAGCTCCTTTCCAAGTGCCTTTACAAAGCTGTTGATACCTCCCTTTGTTAGAGAATATAGGCTTTCCATGGAAGCACCGACATTTCCCCAAACAGAAGAGCTGAAGAGAACTCTTCCTTCTTTAGCTCGTAAGAGATAAGGAATCATGTGCTGTGCGAGATGAAAAGGCTCGAGGAGGTTTGCCTGAATGAGGCTGTCGGTTTCATCGGCAGTATAGTCTTGTGTGAGATTCAAGGTGGACTTTCCTTGATTAATGATTAAGACCAGTTCTTCTATTTCTGCTTGCTCTGCTTCTTTAGCGTGAAAATAGCTTTCCAGGAATGGGGAAGTGAAATTCCCTTTCTTAAGAGTAATTTCCAAGGAATGCGAAAAGCCATTCTTAGAGCCATCCTTTTCTTTGCTTATCTCAAATCTTTGTAATTCCTCTTCAATCTCCGACTTTAATTCTTCCAGCAAGTCTATATTTTTTTCGCAGTTTAGGAGTAGAGAATATCCCTCCTTGGCAAAGGCCTTTGCTGCAGCTCTTCCGATGCCTCTTGATGCACCGCTTATTATGGCAATCTTCATTTCTTCTCCCTATTGATAGCGAAGTATTCTTATTCGCGATTTCGATTTAAGTATGATTTCGCTTTAACTATGATTTCAATTTAAGTATTTTTTAGCAAAAATATACCGGCTTAGCAAGTAAGTTTTTCCATGCAAAGCCGGTTTTGACTTATTAAATCTTGATTTAACGATAAATCCATTTTATTTATCCGAAAAACTTATGCGAATAAGCTGAAGTGTATTTCGGATAATAGGCAAAAAATCAGTTAAATCCATAGAACTTTCTGCTTAAACGGTAAGCCAGAATAGTCAGCTTGTTTCCAATCTTTCCGGGGAGATTGACACCCTGTCCGAGGAAGCTTGTGCGCATACGAAGCCATAAGGGGAAATGTTCTTTCTTCAGATAGTTCCAAAGCTCTTTCTTTCGCTCCATATTTTCTTCCTTTTCCGACTTGATGGAAAGAACGGAAGAAACGGTGGTAATGATTTCCAAATAGAGGATCATATAGTTACGAAGCTTTTTAGGCTGTACCTTCATGACATCGCAGGAATCGATCATTAGGCGATTTACCCTAAACTGCTGATCCAGTCTTCCAATCATCACGGTTTCGTTCACGGATTGATCCTCTCTACCGATATAGTAGTGGTAGAGATTTTTGTTGCAGTAATACAGCTTCTTTACATGGGGAAGCGGCAGATAAACAAAAAGATTATCCACATAGAAGGTGTGCTTCGGAAGCACAAGATTGGCATCACGCAGGAGCTTCGTGCGGTAAATCACGGAGTGCATGAGGATATACTGCCCAAGAGAGAAGCGCTTCATATCATTCCAGCCGAAAATTTTGTCTTCCGGAAAAGCATTGCCATAGGACATGACCTTTTTGTTTTCCTGTCCGACCTTGTCGTAGACGAAGTTTGCAACGAAAAGGTCGATGCTGTCTCCGGAAAGGGTAATGTTTCTGATTTTTTCCAATATCTCCAAAAGGACCTCGGAATCCAACCAGTCATCGGAATCCACGACCTTAAAATAAAGTCCGCTTGCATTTTTTAAGCCGGTGTTCACGGCTTCTCCGTGACCGCCGTTTTCCTGATGAATCGCCTTACAGATTGTAGGATATTTCTGCTCATATTCCTTCGCAATTTCAAGAGTATTGTCTTTCCGGGAACCGTCGTCCACAATGAGAATTTCCACCTCGTCCCCTGCGGGGAGAATGCTTTCGATGCATTTTCCCATGTAGGCCGCAGAGTTGTAGCAAGGAATTGCAAAACTGATTAACTTCATAGACTCTCCATTTTTAAAAATTAAGATAGATTACCGTGTCGTTTAAAACCTCAGCTTTCTTTCTAAAACCGTTTATACTGGCTAAATTGCAACAGTGCTCATTCATAGAAAAATGCAGTATACACGGAAAGAAAGACTCGACATTCAATATAACATAAAAGCTAAGGAAAGCACAGGGATTTTAAGCCTTATCCCCTTTCACAAGATCCCGGAGTGTATAGCGATTTACCACGGAATAAATCGCATCTTCTATTTCTTTATAGAGAGGAAAGGTGGGGCAGGATGCGGATTTTTCACAGCTTACACCGTCTCTGACACAATCTACCGGTGCAAGAGTCCCTTCCGCAGCATTCAAAATTTCACCAACAAGAATATCCTTGGCGTCTCGAGAGAGAAGATAGCCTCCCTTTGCTCCACGCACACTTTTTAAGAGTTTTCCCTTTACCATCAGGGAAATAATCTGTTCGAGATATTTCAGGGAAATGCCTTGCCGCTCTGCCATTTCCTTTATGGAAACAGGACTGTTCTCATCCTGATTTTTTGCGATATCAATTAAAGTACTTAGGGCATAGCGCCCCTTGGTTGAAATCATCATAGTCTTCATCTCCTCTTATAGAAAAATATCCTAGCATAGCACTGGGGAATCCGCAAGAAGAGAAAGAAGTGCTTTGCATAAAGGACATAATTATGGCATAATTAGAACTTGAAAAAGGGGGTGAGTGAATGCCTAAAATTATTCCGATAAAAGAATTGAAAGATACCGCTAAGATTTCAGAAATGTGTCATGAAAATGACGGACCGATTTATGTTACAAAAAATGGCTACGGGGATATGGTACTAATGAGTATTGAAAGCTACGAGGAAATCTATCGCAAAGAGCAGATTTATAAAGACTTAGAGATAGCCGAATCAGATATTCTTGCAGGTAGAACGAAACCGGCAGGCACTATGCTAAGGGAAATAAAGGCAAAGTATGGTTTATAATATTGAAGTTACTGATAGAGCGGAAAAACAAATTGAAAACGCAATACAGTATTTAGCAGTTAATTTAAAAAGTATGCAAGCTGCAAACAATCTGATGGAAGATATCAATCAAGCTTTTGCCCTTTTGGAAGCTTTTACAGCTTCTTTTTCATTTTGTGAAGATTCCTACTTAGCTTCAAAGGGGTATAGGAAGTTTGCACTTAAGAAGCATGATTATCTTATAATCTATCGTGTAGAGGAAAATACCGTATATTTAGTCGGTTTTTTTCATATGTTAGAAAATTACAGAGAAAAATTATAGAATATTTTAGATATAGGAGGCACTATGGCTAAGATTGATTTCGCGATTAACAGCGAAGGACAAAGAGTAAGCATTCATTCGGAAAAACTGAACCGACACGGATTTATTGCCGGAGCAACGGGCACGGGAAAAACGGTAAGTCTTAAGGTTTTGGCAGAACGGTTTTCCGCGCTTTCCATTCCGGTATTTCTTTCGGATTTCAAGGGAGACCTTTCCGGTCTTTTTAAGGCGGGAGAAGCAACGGAGAAGATAGAAGAGAGGAGAAAGAAGTGCGGGCTTTCTGAAAGTGAGTTTTCCTACAGAGCCTTTCCGGTGGAGTTTTTCTCTTTTACGAAGGAGGGAGGGATTCCTCTTAGAACCACCGTGTCGGAGATGGGGCCCTTACTCTTGAGTCGTATTCTGAATCTCTCCGATGTGCAGAGCGATATTCTCCGTATCATTTTCCGCATTGCGGATGAAGAGGGTCTGCTTTTACTGGATTTAAAGGATCTTCGTTCCATGCTGCAATATGTCAGTGAAACAGTAAGGAGTATGAAAAGTCCTACGGAAAGCTCTCCACACAAAGTTTAAATGCAATTCTGCGTTCCGTTGTCGCGTTAGAAGATAGAGGCGGAGAGGAATTCTTCGGTGAACCGGCCATCAATGTTAAGGATTTCTTCAGGCTCACGACCAATAGTGAGGGTATGATTTCTATTTTAGACGCAAAATCGGTGGCATCCGACCCGAAGATTTATTCGACTTTTCTGCTTTACCTTTTATCCGAGCTTTATGAGAATCTGCCTGAAGTAGGGGATCTTGAGAAGCCTCGTATGGTTTTCTTCTTTGATGAAGCGCATCTCCTTTTTCAGGATTCATCGAAGGCTCTTTTAGAGAAAATTACGCAGGTAACGAGATTGATTCGTAGTAAAGGAATCGGTATTTACTATGTGAGCCAAAATCCTGCGGACATTCCGGAGGAAATTCTTTCTCAGCTTGGAAATAAGATACAGCATGGTCTGCAGGCCTATACGCCGGGAGAGAGGAAGAAGCTGAAGGCGGTTGCGGACAGTTTCAGAGAGAATCCGGCCTTTGATACCTTGGAGGTTTTGGAAAATCTTGGTACCGGAGAAGCCTTGGTTTCCTGTCTGGACACTGACGGAAAACCGACTATGGTGGAAAAGGCTATGATTTTCCCACCGCAGACTTTCCTCGGAGAACTGAGCCCGGAAGAAAAGGAAAGAGCGAAGATCGGCTCAGACCTTGCCTTAAAGTATGATGAGATGGTAGACCGTGATTCTGCCTATGAAATGCTCGCAAGAAAGGGACTTTCCGAGGAAGCGGAAAAGGAAAAAGCAGTTATAGCAAAAGAGGAGGAAACGGCAAAGGGGAAGACTTCGAAGCTGCAAAATCGGGTTGTTAAATCTGTGGGACGCTCCGTTTCCGGCTCTATCGGACGGGAAATCGGATCAAGCATAGGAAAGTCCGTCTTCGGAAAGGGCATGGGACGTCGTTTGGGCGGAAATGTCGGTGCCGCATTAGGAAGAGGCATTTTAGAGACACTTTTTGGAAGATAAATGTATTAGAACACAGTATTTGTATAATTTTTGCTATAAAAAAGCCACTCCCAATGAGAAAACCGCCAATTGTTAGAAGTTTAAATCTGACTTTTTTGAGGATACAAGGGAGTGGTTTTTTAAATCCTTTATTCGATAGAAGTATCGTTTATACGCTGTCATTTTCCTTTAGACTGTTGTGGCCATATCTCCTGCAGCGGGATTTAACATGATGACGATTGCCAAAATTACAAGAATCAGGATATTTAGCCAAACAACGGGGGAAGTGAGAAAGAGCTTCAGATTTTTCTTTTCTTCTTTTCCCGGGAGGAAGTTCGATAACTTTGCTCTGTTTTTTATAAGGGTAGACAAGGTATAAACAGTTCCCCCTAGAAGCACGAACCCATAGGCATATAAAATCCATAGCTGAGAGGCCCCCAGATTATTGACCAGTATGGCCAGCGCATTATTCGTAAGGTGAAGCAGGATAGAATAGCGTAATCCGTATCGATTTCGAATTAAGTAAAGTACAAACCCCATCATAAATGCAGGAATAAACTGCAGGAAATTGCTGTGAATCAAGGCAAAGAAGAGAGAGCTTGCAAAGGCTGTAAAGAAGCCTCCAAAAGCCTTGAAGCGCTTGTAAAATACTCCGCGAAATACGAGTTCCTCCACTACGGGAGCAAATAAAACGGTATAAATCAGCATAGGAATATTATCCAAAGCCCCACCTTTTGCTGCCATTTCCGAATAACTTAAGTCCATGCCGATTTTCTGAAAGAGCAGGACGAGTGGCATGGTGAGTAGGGAAGAAATCCATTGTACACCGGAAAATAGCAGAAAGTAGTGGAGGAAGATCCGTGGAGAAAAACTTCCCTTATTCGCTTTAGATTCAGCTGTGTTTACGCTACACCCTCCGGAGAGAGAAGAGCTGGACTCCTCCGGATGAATTTCTGCTTCATTTAAATTCATGTCGGCGGAAAAATCTTCGTTGCCAAGCTCCGGATGTACTGTAATCGATTGAGTATTATTATTTTTAAAGAGGAAATAAAGAAAGAGCATACAGGGAATAACTGCAATCATCATGCTGTAATACATTGCATCGGAAGACAAGTCGGGAAAGGCTATTCCCAATAGGACGATGGCAATAACGGAAAGGATTTGCAGAAGTATGGCATAGGCCAAGAAGCCCAGTGCGGTCATATTAAAATAGTTTTTAATTTGTTTATCTGTCATAACTACCTCTTTTTCTGTTACAATACGATGGAATTTCCTATTTCCTTTGAAAAAACGCTTAAAACTTCTTTATACTAGCAAGATTTTACCGAAAAGGCAAATAAAGGGAAGCTTCGAACGGACTTACCTTCAGCGGTAAGGCAGAAAAAGAGAAGATGAATTAAGTTGAATCAAGTTGAATCAAGATGAATTTAGAATACTAAGAGAGAGCATTATGAGAAAAAAGAACTGGTATATTTATAGTAAAAAAGCGGATTTTCAGGCATTGGCAGATAAATTGAATCTGGATCCGGTCCTCGTCCGCATCCTACGAAATAGGGATCTCGAGACGGAGGAGGAAATGCGGGAATTTCTCACCGGGGAAGAAATCCCTTCTCCCTTATTTTTGCCGGACAGCATTCGCTTTATCAATCGCTTGGAGAGAGCCATAGACGGAAAAGAAAGGATTCGAATCGTAGGAGACTATGATGTGGATGGTGTTTGTGCGACAACGATTCTTTATCTTGCAATCTCTCAATTTACGGAAGAGGGGCAGTTAAGTTTTGTGATTCCCCATCGAATTAACGACGGTTATGGAATTAACAAGCATATCATTGAAGAAGCAAAGAAGGACGGAGTTCAGGTTCTCATTACCTGTGATAACGGCATTTCCGCTTTCGATGAACTTCGCTTTGCCAAAGAGGCAGGAATGGATGTGCTTCTGACCGATCACCATGACTTAAGAATAGATGAAAATGGAAAAAAGATTTACCCCGAGGCATTTTCTGTCGTGAATCCCAAAAGAGAGGACAGTAAATATAAGAATGCCGAGATTTGCGGGGCAATGGTGGTATATCTCCTTATGAAAATGCTTATCGAAAAGCGAGGAAAAGGAGAAGAAGTACTGGATGAACTCCTTTGCTTTGCAGGAATTGCCACAGTATGTGATGTGATGAGCTTACAAAAGGAAAACAGAATCGTCGTGCGGAAAACGCTGGAACTCCTTCCCAAGACCCGGAACATCGGATTGGAGACATTGCTTGCACTATATTGGAAAGAAGGAGAGAGAGAGCTTTCCGCGTTTACCTTGGGGTTCCAGCTTGGACCGGCAATCAATGCTTCGGGAAGATTGGAAAGCGCCATGGAATCCATTTCCTTATTTCTTGAAAAAGATAGAGAAAAGGCCATGCTGAAAGCAGAGCACCTAAAGGAACTGAATGAGGAGAGAAAGAGTCTTACGGGAAACGCGGTGGAAGAAGCAAGGAAGCTTGCCGAGGCGGAGGGAGATAAGAAAGTACTCCTGCTATATTTACCGGAACTCCATGAAAGTCTTGCAGGGATTGTGGCAGGAAGAATCAAGGAGGAGTTTTATCGTCCGACCTTTGTGGTAACGAAGACAGAGGAGGGTAAGCTTAAGGGATCCGGCAGATCCATTCCGGCTTATCCTATGGCAGCAAGCCTGGAAAAAGCGAAGGATTTTCTGCTCCGTTTCGGAGGACATCCCATGGCGGCAGGCTTTAGTCTGGAAGAAAAAAACCTGCCTTTGCTAAAGGAAAAGTTAGAGAAAGACTGTACTTTAGAGCCGGATGAGTTGGTGGAAAAACTATGGATCGATACAGTTCTTCCCTTTTCCTACTGCACAGAGGAATTTGCGGAATCCTTAGCTGTGTTGGAACCTTTTGGAAAGGGAAATGAGAAGCCTTCCTTTGCGGAAAAAGAGGTGGAGATTCAAGGAGTAAGGGTTCTGGGAGAGCACAGAAATGTAGTCAAGTTGAACCTTATGGACTGTAGAGGCAGGAGAATAGAAGGGATTTATTTTACGGATGGGGAGAGCTTTCTTTCCGAAAAGGGGGAAAAGAAGAAGCTGAATATAGTTTACTATCCAAGAATCAACACCTATAATGGGCAGAAACAAGTGCAGGCTTTGATTTCTGCACACAGTTTTTTATAGCTTGAATTTTGCTAAGGGGCATTTTGATTTTCCAAACAAAAAGAGCAGTTGACTTGGAAATATTGGATTTGCCGGCTATGCGGTAAGGAGGGATTATGGTAAAAGAAATCATGAATTACATTCGGGAAATGGACCCTGAAGTAGGCGCAGGTATTCTTGCTGAATATGAAAGACAGCAAAACAATATCGAATTAATTGCATCGGAAAATATTCTTTCTACCGCATCAATGGTTGCCATGGGAACAGTTCTGACCAACAAGTATGCGGAAGGCTATTCGGGAAAGCGCTATTATGGAGGTTGTCAGGAGATTGATAAGGTAGAGACTCTTGCCATTGAAAGAGCAAAGAAGCTCTTCGGTGCTGAATATGCCAATGTGCAGCCCCACTCCGGTGCACAGGCGAATATGGCGGTAACCATGGCGGTTTGTAAGGCGGGAGATACCATTATGGGTATGAGCCTGGATGCCGGTGGACACCTGACACATGGTTCCCCCGTTAACTTTTCGGGATTGTTTTACAATATTGTGCCCTATGGCATAACTGAAGATGGATTTTTGGATTACGATGAGGTTCTTGCTATTGCAAAGAAACACAAGCCGAAGATGATTATTGCCGGTGCTTCAGCATATCCGAGAGTTATTGACTTTAAAAAGTTTAGGGAGATTGCGGACGAAGTTGGCGCAGTTCTCTTTGTGGATATGGCGCATATTGCAGGGCTTGTTGCTGCGGGGGTACACCCGAGCCCGATTCCCTATGCGGATATTGTGACATCGACGACCCATAAAACACTTAGAGGGCCAAGAGGAGGACTGATTCTTTCCTCTGCCGCAGCAGCAGAAAAATATCACTTAAACAAGTCCATTTTCCCGGGAATACAGGGAGGACCATTGGAACACGTGATTGCAGCGAAAGGCGGTTTGTTTTGGAGAGGCTTTAAAGCCGGAGTATAAGACTTACCAGGAGCAGGTGGCAAAGAATGCAAAGGTGCTTGCAGACGAGATGATGAAGAGGGGATTCAAGCTTGTTTCTTCCGGAACGGACAATCATCTGATGCTTGTAGATTTGACGAATTTCGAAGGAATCAGCGGAAAGGATTTCCAGATTCTATGTGACAAGGTGCATATCACCCTGAATAAAAATAGCATTCCCCGTGAGCCTCGTTCTCCCTTTGAGACCTCCGGCGTACGAATCGGAACCCCGGCAATCACAACAAGAGGTTTTAAGGAAGAGGATATGGCGGTGATTGCAGACTGCCTTTATAAGGTGGTTACGGATTTTGAGGGAACAAAAGAAGAGGTTATTTCCAAGGTTTTGGCTTTGACTAAGAAGTACCCGATTTACGAAGGATAAACGTGTTTTTCTTTTGAACTTTCATTTTTTACTATGGCTGTAAATGATCAAAACTCCTTTATGTAGCGGTACAGCACTGCTATAAAAAGTTTGATTTTGATAATTTACAGCCAATTTTTTAAGCAAGAGCTTATGATTAAATATTTTTTTATTTATTAATTGGTAGATTTGTGCTATCCTAAAAAAATTGTTAAAGATGAATTTTCTAAAAACTGATTAAAGATGGGTTTTTAAAAATCGTAAAAGGGGTTTAAAGAAAATGAATAAGAAAGAAAAAGCATTGTTTTTGGGGCATTTTATACTGCTCCTCCTGGAGCTTTTAGTAGTGCTTCACGCCTTTTCGGAAGAAAGCTGGACCACACTCCGCTTTTATACGACAGACTCCAATTTCCTTTGCGGGATTGCATCTTTACTCTATATCTTGAAGAAGTTTCCAAAGCTAAATCAAGAAGGAAAAGGTGTGGTCAGCGGGTATTTTCAAAAGAAGCAGCAGGCCGGTATTTCCTTAGAAGAGGAGCGCCCAAGCCTTATTACCCTTCTGCGCTTTATTTCCACGGCATCCCTGATGGTTACCTTTGTTGTGGTTCTCCTTGTTTTAGGACCGGAAAATGGCTATGCACATGAGTTTTTGGGAGGGATGAGGCTTTACAGCCATTTAATCTGTCCGTTCCTTTCTCTTTTCTTATTTGTTACGGGAGAGGAGCGTGTACCGAAGAAATGGATTTCTTATGCGCTTTACGCAACCCTGCTCTATGCCATTCCCCTAATTTTTCTCAATGCAACAGGCCTCGTTTCCGGACCGTACAGCTTCTTAAAGATTCGGGAGCAAAGCTTAGGAAAGACGATGTTCTGGATTGTGACGATTTTATCCGGAAATGCGCTCCTTGCCTGGGGAGCAATCGGCTTACAAGGTTTGCAAGTCGGAACAAAGAAACGAAGAGATAAGGAACAGATAGAGATAGATTGATAAATAGAATGAAAAATGGAATGGAATAAAAGAGGCATCGCAGATTGTGCGCGATACTGATTATGAATAAAGAGCTTACGCAGAAAGAACATGCGTAAGCTCTTTATTTATGTATCGTGCGTAAGTGTGCGATATCTTGTTTATTAGAAATAGTAGCTTATTTTAAGCGCTCTGCAAACCAAGATGTTCTTTTCGTAAAATCGGATAAAGCCCCATATACACCAGTACGGAAACAATGGTGGACATCACGGCATTCACCGCGGAAGCGGCTACATTAATCTTAAAGGAGAGTTCTGCAGCAGGCTTTCCGAGAATGAGGAGTTTATAGAAATAGCCGATACTGGGATCTAAAATGACATTGGCAAGAAGTCCGCATACTGCAGAAAGAAGCACCCACTTAAAGATATGAGAACGATCCTGCGAATCATTGATTTTACCCAACCTATGTGCCACAAAACCTACGATTAAACCGATAACCATTTTACAGATGAGAGTCTTTGGTGCATAAGTGATATAAACGGGATCGAGGAGATCCCCTATGGTCATGCCGATTGCCCCTGCAAGACCGCCCAAGGGTCCGCCAAGCACAAGGGCTGCAATGACAACCACTGCATTTCCAAGGTGAATGGAAGTGGTGTCCGCACCGATTGGGATTTTTATCTGTAGAAAGGTGAAGACTACATAGGAGAGCGCGGCAAAGAGTGCGCACAGGGTCAGCTTTTGAACTTTCTTATTCATGTTTTATCCTCCGTGTTGTAAAAAGATAAGCCCCGGTACGTCAATTGCTTATTCAAAGAGAATGGACGGGACTTTCATTTTTAGAAATAGAATTGCATATTCTTCTTTTGATAATAACAAAATCTGGACTTGATAAAATACCCATTTTTGCAAAAATAATATAAGACCAGTTAGATATAGCTTAAATCTATATCTAAATCAAAAAGTAATGTATTAGACAGTAACCAAAGCATGTGATAAATTTTCGTGCAGAAGAGAGTAGTACAAATTATGGAGGTAAAAAATGAGTAAGAAGAATATAGCGGAAAGAAAATTATCTTTTAACACTAGAGCGGTTCATGTAGGGCAGGAACAGGCGGATCCGGCAAGCGGTGCAAGAGCGGTTCCGATTTATCAGAGTACCGCCTTTGTCTTTGAGAATTGTGATCAGGCTGCGGCGCGATTTGCTTTAAAAGAAGCGGGAAACATTTACACCAGATTAACCAACCCGACACAAGGCGTGCTGGAAGAGAGAATCGCAAGTCTGGAAGGCGGAGTGGCCGCACTGGCGCTTTCCTCAGGGGCCGCGGCAGTTACATACGCCTTTAAGGCGGTGGCACATCAGGGAGATCATATCGTCAGTGCAAGAAATATCTACGGCGGAACCTATAATTTCTTAAAGCATACTTTCCGGGACTTCGGTGTGGAAACAAGCTTTGTGGATCCCTATGATTTGTCCGAAGCGGAGAAGGCGATAAAGGAAAATACAAAAGCGCTTTATATTGAATCCCTCGGGAATCCGAACGGAGATGTAGTGGATATTGAGGCCTGGGCCGATTTAGCCCATAAGCACGGACTTCCCTTAATTATAGACAACACCTTTGCGACACCTTATCTCATTCGTCCGATTGAGTACGGTGCGGACATCGTGGTACATTCCGCAACAAAGTTTATCGGAGGACAGGGCTCCACGATGGGAGGAATTGTGGTTGATGCGGGACGCTTTGATTGGACGAAGGGGAATAAGTGGCCTTGGCTTACCGAGCCGAACCCTTCCTATCACGGAGTAAGCTTTGCAAGAGATACGGCACCGGCGGTGATTGCAACTTATATTCGCGCAATACTTCTTCGTGACGAGGGTGCTGCCATATCGCCGTTCAATGCATGGCTTCTTCTGCAAGGCACGGAAACGCTTCCCCTTCGTGTGGAAAGACATGGAGAAAATGCGATAAAGATTGCAGAGTATTTGGAAAAGCATCCGAAGGTGGAGTCTGTCTCTCACCCTTCCATATCAAAAAGATTCCCGGCAAAAAGAATTATATAAGAAGTATCTTCCGAGTGGGGGAGGCTCTATATTTACCTTTAATATAAAAGGCAATGCGGAAACAACAAAGAAGTTTATCGATCATCTTGCGCTTTTCTCCCTACTGGCAAATGTTGCCGATGTGAAGTCTCTTGTTATTCACCCGGCAAGCACCACGCATTCAGAAAGCACAACAGAAGAGCTGCTAAAGCAGGGGATTCAGGAAAATACGGTTCGCCTCTCTGTAGGAATAGAAAATGTAGAGGATCTTATTGAAGATTTGGAAGAGGCTTTTAAGGAGATTTAGAGAAATAAAAGGGGACTGTGAAAATCAAAATATATTGCTGAAAATTTATTTATTATTTTGATTTTTCACAGCCCCAATGAATCTAATATATAGCTTTTATCAAAAGGGGCTTCCGTAATGTGGAAAGCCTCTTTTTGGAGTTCATTCGTAGTGGGGATTGTACTTGTGTTCAATATAATTCTTTGTCCTGCTTTTAAATTGTTAAATTGAATAATAAATTTGTGCTGAGTTGTCGATATATAAGCAAATAAGTTTTTTGATTAATAAATAATGGAAGTGGCATTAGTATTAAGGTAAATTATAATGTGAGTAGTACGTGGAGGTGATGTAATATGAGCAATACAGTGTCAGAGATGGCTTTTTCATGCACTTGCAAGAGAAAAAAATTAAATAGATATTTGCGAGGAGAAAAAAAGAAAAAAATGGATATACAGACGTCCAATCACAAGCAAAATATTGGAATGGTCCGGAAGATGGGCCGTATGATGTTTATACTGACAAGTGGTTGGATGGGACTAATCGACATGGTGAAGAGGATAAATTGATACCTATTTTCGATGAAGTGAAAAAAGTGGTTGAAGATTACTATGCAGACATTTACCTCAACCATCAAGCAGGAGAACATTGGTATGATGCACAAAGATTGGGAAAAGCAAATTCAAAGTTTTTATCCTCGTGTTAAAGGGCCGGATAGATTGAATTTCATATACTCGGTCAATGTTTATGAAAAAGAAGTTAGAAAAAAAATAAGGAATATTATCAGTGAGACACAGCCGGATTATAGGCCTGGTCTTCCCTATGATCCTACCCATCTAAGAGAAGTGCTTACTAAAGAGCGACAAGAAAAAAAGGTTTTAGCTTTTTCGGTATAGAGTCCTTCATAGGTTAAAAAGGTATATTTGCTTTTATTCATAGAAGCACTAGAAATAAATATTTAAAAAGGATCAAAAAGCAGGGCTTTGCGTGAATTTTCATTCCGCATCCCTGCTTTTTTTCTTGTCACTTTGAGAAGAAAGAAGTAAGATAACGAAGAATATTTAGAGAATATTGTTATTTGAAAAAAAGGGAAACTATGCATCATTTTTTTGTAGATAAAAGGGAAATTATAGGAGAGGAAATTCGGCTTTACGGCGAGAATTTTCACCATTTACAGAAGGTTCTTCGGGGAAAAATCGGGGAAGAAATTATTATCTCCTCCGGGGAAACTGTCGATTATCACTGTAGGATTCAAGGGTATGGAGAAGACCATGCCGTTCTTTCCGTCTCTTTTTTGGAGGAAGCGCATGAACTTCGAACGAAAGTCATTCTTTTACAGGCTCTTCCCAAGGGAGAGAAGATGGAGCTTATCATCCAAAAGGCGGTGGAACTGGGTGTATCGGAGATGATTCCCTTGGAGAGTGAAAACTGCATTGTACAACTAAAAGGAGATAAGGCGGAGAAGAAAAGACTGCGCTGGCAGGGGATTTCGGAAGCTGCGGCAAAGCAGTCGAAGCGCTCCGTCATTCCTGCGGTTTCTTCGGTTTCTACATGGAAGGAAGCGTTTTCCTTAGTTAAGAATGCGGAAATAAAACTGATACCTTATGAAAATGCAAAAGGGAGTCGGCTTTACGAAGGAAGAACTTCTACGGGTAGAAGAACTGGGGCGAAAAGTCGGGCGGTACGATTGCTCTTTGCATCGGACCGGAGGGCGGATTTTCCAAAGAAGAGGTGGAAGAGGCGAAAAAAGAAGGATTTCTTCCGATTAGCCTCGGAAAGAGAATTCTACGTACGGAAACGGCGGCAATAACGACTTTAAGTCTGATTATGATGCACCTAGAGTTTGGCGAAAACAGAGCAAAAGAGTAGAAAGAAAAGCAAGCCAAGTAAAAAATGATGAATGAAAATGATCAAAACGGGTTGCGATTCGAAAAAAACAGGGATTATTTTGGAATTAGTAAGGAGGCAAAATGAGAAGCATTTATTTGGACAACTCGGCATCAACAAAGGTGTATCCCGATGTTGCGGAACTGATGTGTAAGACTATGCTTGCAGATTACGGAAATCCGTCCGCGAAGCATATCATGGGTGTAGAGGCGGAGAAGTATTACAGGGAAAGCAGGGAAGAGATTGCGGAGACCTTAAAGGTGAAGGCCAAGGAAATCCTCTTTACATCGGGCGGTACGGAGTCCGACAATATGGCGCTTATCGGGGGCTGCTTTGCAAAAATGAGACAAGGAAAGCACATCATCAGCTCTGCGATTGAGCACCCTGCTATTTATAAGGCTTTGGAATTTTTTTGGAGAGCCACGGCTTTGAAAATCAGTATTTTACCGGTGGATGAGAAGGGGACATCTCCCTTAACGAACTGGAAAAAACGATCCGTGACGATACCGTTATGGTAAGCATCATGACCGTGAACAATGAGATGGGAGCGGTAGAGGACATTCACGCGATTGGAGAGCTTATTAAGAAAAAGAACCCGAACTGTCTCTTCCATACCGATGCCATACAGGCCTATGGGAAAATGATTCTTCATCCGAAGAAGGATTTTGTGGACTTGCTTTCCGTGAGCGGACATAAGCTGCACGGTCCGAAGGGAATCGGCTTTCTTTTTATTGATGAAAAGGTAAAAATAAACCCGATTCTTTTTGGCGGAGGGCAGCAGGGAGGACTCCGCTCCGGCACTTTAAATATTCCGGGAATTGCCGGCATGGGACTTGCTGCAAAGATGGTGTATCAGGATTTTCCGAAAAAGATAGAGAAGCTTTATGAGCTTAAGGACTATTTTATTGAGGAACTGGAGAAGCTTCCGGAGGTGAAGGTCAATTCCGAAAAGGGAAAGGCTTCCGCTCCGCAGATCGTTTCCGCATCCTTCTACGGTATAAAAGCGGAGGTTCTGCTTCACGCTTTAGAAGAGAAGGGAATCTATGTCAGTAGCGGTTCTGCCTGCTCATCCAACCACCCGGGCATTTCCGGAACTTTGAAAGCAATCGGTCTTACAGACAAGGAACTGGACTCTACCCTCCGTTTTTCCTTCTCCTTCCTTACGGAGAAATATGAGCTTACGGACACGATTGAAGCCTTAAAAGAACTGCTTCCTATGTTACGGAAGTTTTATAAGGCGTAAGAGGAGGCAAAAGAAAGGGAAGAGCAGTTCAGATATGCCGCTTTTTCTTCCTTTACGTAAAGTGTTTTATTTATGAACGATATGGAATAGTGCATAAACGATAATGAAAAAAAGACAGCTAAAAGGATTCTGCGTTAGCATATTACTTGCTAAGCAGAGTCCTTTTTCGTATATAGTACAGAAGATTAAAAATAAAAACAAAGAAGATAAAAACAAAGAAGATAAAAAAAACAAAGAAGATAAAAAAACGAAAAAAACAAAGAAAATAAAAAAATGAAAAATAAAATAAATGACAGAGGTAAAAGGAACAACAGAAAAGAAGAATCGACAAAGATAAACCGTGTAAGGATAAAAAAGGAGTTGGAAAATGATTTGGAGAAAAGTATCGGTCAATACCAAGGAAGATGCCGTGGAGATTTTGGCGGCTTATTTATTTGACCGTTGGGAAATTGAGGGCGTAGAAATAGAGGACGGTAAAGGACTTACGGAGGAGGAAGCAAAGCAAATCTTTGCGGATATTCTTCCGAAGAAAATGCCGAAAACGGAGAGGCAAGCCTGTCCTTTTTATCTTGAAATTTTACCGGAAGAGGAGAAAAAAGCGAGAAAGGCTCTGGTAGAAAAGGAGTTCTTGGATGAAACCGTGGATCACTCTTACACTTTAAACAGCAGTAACATTTTTACGGAAGAAGAATACAGGGAGATTCTTTCCGACTTAAAGAGAGAGCTTAGTGAAATGGCGGAGTACACGGAAATCGGAAAGGGAGAAATTTCCGTTTCGAAACGGAAGACAAGGACTGGATGAACGCCTGGAAGGATTTCTTCCACAGCTTCCGTGTGGGAAAGATTCTCATTAAGCCAAGCTGGGAAGAGGAAGAGCCGAAGGAGGGAGAGTTTGCGATTTCCTTAGATCCCGGAACAAGTTTTGGAACGGGACAACATGAGACAACGAAGCTCTGTCTTCTTTCTTTGGAAAAATATTTGAAAGAAGGAGACCGTGTTCTGGACCTTGGCACAGGTTCCGGAATTCTCGGTATTGCTGCCCTGAAAAATGGGGAGCAAAAGAGGTTCTGGCAACAGACTTGGACCCGATTACAAGGGAAGCCGTTGCAGGAAATTTGCAAAGAAAATGGGAATTGCAGAAAAAGACTTTCAGCTTTTTATTGAAAATATCTTAGGAGAGGAAGATGGGGCGAAAAGCCTGCAGACTGCTTTTCAGAAAGAGCCCTTTGAAGTTGTTTGTGCCAATATTCTGGCACCTGTAATTGTTTCCTTAACTCCGCTTGTGCCTACTTTCCTAAAAAAGGACGGTATCTTTATCTCCTCCGGAATCATCCGTGATAAGGCGGAAGAGGTACGAAAGGCATTGGAATCGGAGGAAAGTCTGGAAATCCTCGAAGAGTGTGTAGAGGGCGAGTGGCATGCCTTCACCGCGAGGAAGAAATAAAAAGGGAGAGAAAGAAATAACATGTATTAGACTCCCAGTGCAGTTAACGGCACAACGAAAATACCATCCTCTCTTTGATAAGCGGCATTGGAAAGACCGCAAATCACAGAGAGGCTTTTGGGCGCTTTTCCATTTTTTTCCTCCAGGATTTTCTGTTTTATTTTCAAGAGATTTTTGGCGGCATCTTCAATTTGATTGGCTCCCAGCTTGATTTCTATCCCACACCATTCCCCATCAGGCAGAACAATTACCGCATCCATTTCTTGATTATGATAATCTTGATAATGGTATAAAGAGGCACCAAATGCTTCTGCATAAATTTTTAAATCTCTTTCGCATAAAGCTTCAAACAAAAATCCCAAGGTATTTAAATCTCTCATTAAGGATTCTGAAAATTTCCCCTTGGATCTGCTAAATAATATTCACTTTTACTGTGATAGGCAGAAGTCCAGGTTTTTCCACACCACTTCGGACCTTCAATGCATACGGCACCGAAGGTTTTCAGGTATTTTTCAATAGTATCATCAATGATTCTTACTTTGTACAAGTCTCTATCCATGTACTATCCTCCGCCCCTTTATCTATAACGGGTATCGTTCGTAAAGTGTGCAGTATCTTGTTTAGAAATTATAGTACAATCCGAGATTTGTAAATTTCAACTCGAGAGATTCATGAAATTCAACTCGAGAGATTCATAAATTTCAACTCGATAGATTCACGAATTTCAAGTCCGGAGATTTCTATGCATTCTTCTCTTTCCGAATCAGGATAGACTCGACCTCATTTACCGCCTTTTCCACCATGGCATCAATTTCCGGGAAGAGCTTTTCTTCGGATTTTCTGATCTTTTCTACAATCGGCTTTGTTACGGGGTGTTTAGCCACAAAGATGGTGCAGCAGTCCTCATAGGGCTCGATGGAAGTTTCATAGGTGCCGATTTGCTCCGCAACATCCACAATTTCCTGCTTGTCGAAGGCAATCAGAGGGCGGTAAACCGGAAGCGTGCAGACTTCATTGGTACAAACCAGACTTTGCAGGGTTTGAGATGCGACCTGTCCGATGGATTCTCCCGTGATTAAGCCGATACAGCCATTTTTATAGGCTAAGGCTTCCGCAATACGCATCATATAGCGGCGCATAATAATCGTTAATTCATCATGCGGACAACGGTCATAAATGGCAAGCTGAATCTCGGTGAAATTTACTACATGAAGCATGATGGGACCGGTATAAGTGGAAAGCTGTCTTGCAAGGTCCATAACCTTGATTTTTGCTCTTTCACTGGTATAGGGCGGTGCATGGAAGTAAGTGGCTTCCAATAAAGCCCCTCTTTTGGCAACCTTAAAGCCGGCAACGGGAGAGTCGATTCCGCCGGAAAGAAGGAGCATTGCCTTTCCGTTCGTGCCAAGAGGCATACCGGAAAGTCCCGGAATGATTTTTCCGTAGATATTGATGAACTGTCTGATTTCTATGCGAAGCTTAACCTCCGGTTTATGCACATCGACTCTTGCATTCGGGAAGTTCTCCAAAATGCTGTGTCCAAGTTCCATTTCAATCTCCGGAGAAGTCATAGGATAGGACTTCTCCGCGCGTCTGGACTCGACCTTAAAGCTTACGGGACTGTCACCGTAAGCGGCGCGGAAGTAGGAGAGTACGGCCTTTTCCAGATCGGCATATTCTGCGGAATAGGGAATCTGCACCATAGGGGCAATGCCGGCGATACCGAAAACATGTAAAAGGGCATCGATACACTCTTCATAGTCATAAGTCTCCGACTTTACATGCACATAGATTCTACCGCGTTCCCTGGCTACATAATAGTCTCCCGTAGCGCGCTGTAACTTCATGCGGATGTCTTTTGCGAGGGCGTCCTCAAAGACATAGCGGTTTTTTCCTTTTGTGCCGATTTCAGCGTATTTGATTAAAAATGCTTGATAGTCCATACTGCTCCTTTTCTATACTCTTTACAAAAAATAAAGTGCATGAATCCATGCACTTTTTAAAAACCTTGTAAGGCTTCCGTCTTTCCGTTAAGATACAGGAAGTTATGCTTCTATGATATAGGGCTTTAATGTATTTACAATTTCGTCCAGCTTATCCTCATCCGCATGAATGTTTAAATCGATGGGCTTGGATAAATCTAAAGAGAAGATACCCATAATAGACTTAGCATCAATCACATAACGACCGGAAACCAGATCAAAATCCACATCCGTAAAGCGAACCAGGTCGTTTACAAAGGATTTTACTTTATCAATAGAGTTCAGGGAAATGCGAACAGTTTTCATTAGATGATCCTCCTTTTGCAATGATGATTTTATTGTAGTGAGGAAGCATTTTAAAGTCAAGCGAAGATAGCTTAGAAAGGCTTAAAAATATGGAATTAAAAGGACTGCGATTTGCCATGCATAATTTAGGCTGTAAGGTCAATTCTTATGAGGCGGAGGCGATGAGTGAGGCAATCCTTGCGGAGGGAGCAACACTCGTGCCCTTTCACGAGGAAGCGGACATCTACCTAATTAATACTTGTTCCGTGACCAATATAGCGGATAGAAAGTCAAGGCAAATGATTCATCAGGCTAAGGAACGGAATCCTGACGCCGTTGTTATCGCAACCGGCTGCTATGTGGAAGGAAAGAAGGAGGAGCTGAAAAAGGATAAGGGAATCGATATTCTCATCGGAAACAGCGGAAAAGGGAAAATCGTGGAGCTCATCATTGCCTATCGAAATGCGATGCTGGAAAATGATGGCAGAATCGAGGACTATTTACCCCCTGTTAAGGAGGAAGGAGAGTATGAAAATCTTTTTCTTTCGAAGCCTTTGGACAGAAGCCGTGCTTTTGTCAAGATTCAGGACGGCTGTAATCAGTTTTGCTCCTACTGCATCATCCCCTATGTAAGAGGAAGAATTCGGAGTAGGAAGATAGAGGATTGCCTCGAAGAAATAGAAAGACTCGGAAAGGAAGGTATTTCTGAAATCGTTCTTACCGGAATCCATCTTTCTTCTTATGGTTTGGACTTTCAAAATCTTTCCTATGAGTATGCAAGTAAAAAGGAGGAATGCGGAGAGACACTTATTTCTCTTATAGAAAAAATTGGAGAAATTCCCGTTATAAAGAGAATTCGCCTGGGAAGTTTAGAGCCCAGAGTAATTACAGAAAACTTCATCTCGCGCCTTAAAGCGGTAGAGGGAATTTGTCCGCATTTTCATCTCTCCCTGCAAAGTGGGGCGGCCAAGACCTTAAAGGAGATGAATAGGCACTATACAAAGGAAGAATTTAAAGAGGCGGTCGATTGCATAAGAAGAGCTTTTCCACTTGCGGCAATCACTACGGATGTGATTGTAGGCTTCCCTGGAGAGACGGAAGCGGATTTTCAGGAGTCGAAGAACTTCATTTCGGAAGTAGGCTTCTATGATATGCACATTTTCAAATATTCCCGTAGAAAGGGAACCCGAGCGGATGAAATGAAAGAGCAGATTACGGAAAAAGTGAAGAAGGAACGCTCGAAGATCCTCTTAGACTTGGCTCTTACGGATTCGGAAAAGTTTCGGGAGCAGTTCATTGGAAAAACGACGGAGGTATTGATAGAGGAAATCCGTGAGCTGGAGGGCAGGTCATATTACACCGGTTTTAATAAGGAATACATTCGTCTTTATATCCCCGTACCGGAAAAGACGGCATTAGAAATTGGACAGGTCTATCCGGTGTTGGCAAAGGAAGCAAGGAAAGAAAGTCTGCTCGGCGAGCTTCTGTTCCACTAAATACAAATTCATAGGAAATTCACAAATCCCCTCGGGAAAATTCTTGACAATCCATTTCCCGGGGGGTATATTATGAACATGTGTTAGCACTCGATATATATGAGTGCCAACAAATCCGAGAAGAAGGAGGATGGTCCTGTGGATCAGAGAAAGCTTATTATATTAACAACCATAATCAAGAATTACTTAGAGACCGGTGAACCGGTAGATCCCGAACCATTAGCAAGTACTCCGGATTAAACCTAAGCTCCGCGACAATTCGGAATGAGATGAGTGATTTGGAGGAAATGGGCTACATAGTACAGCCTCATACTTCTGCAGGAAGAATTCCTTCCGACAAGGGCTACCGCTTTTATGTGGACCAGTTGATGGAGAAGCAGGAGAGGGATTTATCGGATGTCCGAAGCTCGATGTTTGACAGGATTGAAAAGTTGGAATCCGCCTTGCAGTCTTTGGTTAGAAACATAGCAAGCGATACCCATTATACGGCACTCGTTTCCGGACCGAGGATGGAAAAGAACAGGATTAAGTTTCTGCAGATTTCTCTTGTAGAAAGGGGAAAACTTCTTTTCCTTCTGATGTTTGAGGGAAATATCATTAAGACGATGACCGTGGATATCGATGAGGACTTGGAGCAAAATGCCGTTCTTTCCATTAACCTTCTTTTAAATGATGTTCTGGGCGGACAGTCTGTGGAAGAGATTAGGGAAGAAGATATCCAGGCACTGCTTGAGAGGGGTCAGCACAAGAAGACAATCGAAACACTCCTTCGAAGCTTGGAAAGTATGCTCCGCACGGATGAGCAGGATGTGGAAATCTACACTTCCGGTGCGACCAATATTTTCAAGTATCCGGAGCTTATGGATTCGGAAAATGCCTCCAAATTGATTTTTGCTCTGGAGTCCAAGGAAGAGCTTGCAGGACTTTTACAGGAAGCGGAAGAGCAGGAGGAGAACAGAAGTATTCAGGTTTATATCGGAAAGGAAAGCCCCTTGCAGGATATGGTGGATTGTGCCTTGGTTACAGCAAAGTACCAGCTTGGGAACGGGATGCACGGCACTATCGGTGTAATAGGACCGAAACGAATGGACTACGAAAAGGTACTTGATACCTTGAGCAGGTTAATACAGGAGATGGGGGATATCCCCTTGTGATAGGAAGGAGAGCTTGTGTCAAAGAAACATATGGAAGACGAGGAATTAAAGAGGCAGTCCTCTGAAGAGTTAGATAGTACAGGGGAATGCGCTACGGAAACTTGCTCCGGAGATGGGGAAACGCAGGGAAGTCATGAGCAGGCGTCTCCTGACCATGTCGAAAGCGTAGAGAACGGAGACCTGGAAGAGCTTTCTTCCGGAAAGGAAGAAAATGCAGAGCTTTTACAGTTAAAGGACAAGTATCTTCGCACCTTGGCGGAATATGAGAACTTCCGGAAACGCTCTGAAAAGGAAAAGACGCAGATGTTTGAGCTTGGTGCAAAGAGCATTATTGAGCAGCTTCTTCCCATAGTAGATAACTTTGAGAGAGCCTTGGAACATATCCCGGAAGAAGAGAAAGAAAACTCCTTTGCAAAAGGGGTGGAAGGCATTTACAAGCAGATTCAGAAAATGTTTTCCGACTGTGATATTCAGGTGATTGAAGCTGTGGGGCAGAAGTTTGATCCGGCACTCCATAACGCCGTTATGACGGAAGAAGAGGGAGATGCAGAGGAAGATACCGTAACTGCCGATTTGTTAAAGGTTATACCTACCGCGGAAATGTGGTTCGCCACTCTATGGTAAAGGTGAAGAAGTAGGCTAAAGTCAAAGAATTAAGCTAAAGGCAGGTAAGTAGCGTAATAATAGATGAATGAGCTTCTAAAGAAGCTTTTTCCATAAAGTAAAGCAAGAAATCAAATTTAGAATAAAAAAAGGAGAGTAAGAATATGGGAAAGATTATAGGAATTGACTTAGGAACAACCAACAGCTGTGTAGCCGTTATGGAGGGCGGAAAGCCCGTTGTTATCCCGAATGCCGAGGGTATGAGAACCACGCCGTCCGTTGTGGCATTTACCAAAAACGGAGAGAGACTTGTGGGAGAGCCTGCGAAGAGACAGGCGGTAACCAATGCGGACCGTACCATTTCTTCCATTAAGAGACATATGGGTACCGATTATAAGGTTTCCATCGATGGAAAGGATTATACTCCGCAGGAGATTTCCGCTATGATTCTGCAGAAGTTAAAGACCGATGCGGAAAGCTATTTGGGAGAGAAAGTAACCCAGGCGGTGATTACCGTTCCGGCTTACTTTAACGATGCGCAGAGACAGGCTACAAAGGATGCCGGTAAGATTGCCGGACTTTCCGTAGAAAGAATCATCAACGAGCCGACAGCGGCAGCCCTTGCTTACGGTCTGGAAGATGAGTCCGAGCAGAAGGTTATGGTTTATGACCTTGGTGGAGGTACCTTCGACGTATCCATCATCGATATCGGAGACGGTGTTATTGAAGTATTGTCTACAAACGGAGACACACACCTTGGCGGCGATGACTACGATGAGAGAATTACCAAGTGGTTGGTAGACGAGTTTAAGGCCCAGGAGGGTGTAGACCTTTCTCAGGATAAGATGGCGCTGCAGCGTTTAAAGGAAGCGGCTGAGAAGGCGAAGAAGGAGCTTTCCTCCGCAACCACAACCGATATTAACCTTCCCTTCATTACGGCAACCGCAGAGGGACCGAAGCACCTTGACATGAAGCTTAGCCGCGCAAAGTTTGAGGAGCTTACAGCAGACTTGACAGAGAGAACCGCAATTCCGGTACAGAACTCTCTTCGTGATGCAGGCTTGAACTCCTCTGAACTTGGTAAGGTACTCCTTGTCGGCGGTTCCACCAGAATGCCGGTAGCACAGGAAAGTAAAGCAGTTAACCGGAAAAGAGCCTTCCAAGAACTTAAATCCGGATGAGTGTGTGGCACTCGGTGCGGCAGTACAGGGCGGAAAGTTAAGTGGAGAAGCAGGAGCAGGCGATGTGCTTCTTCTCGATGTAACCCCGCTTACCCTCTCCATCGAAACACTCGGCGGCGTAGCAACTCCTCTTATTAAGAGAAATACAACTATTCCGACCAGAGCATCTCAGGTATTCTCTACTGCAGCGGATAACCAGACTGCCGTAGACATCAATGTAGTACAGGGAGAGAGAGAGTTTGCAAAAGATAACAAGAGCTTAGGCCAGTTCAGACTGGACGGTATTCTTCCCGCACAGCGAGGCGTTCCGCAGATTGAAGTTACCTTCGATATCGATGCAAACGGTATTGTCAATGTTTCCGCTAAGGATAAGGGAACCGGTAAGGAGCAGCATATCACCATTACCTCCGGATCCAACATGTCTAAGGAAGACATCGATAAGGCAGTAAATGAAGCGGCACAGTTCGAAGCTGCCGATAAGGAAAAGAAGGAAGCTATCGAAGTAAGAAACGGAGCAGACTCCATTGTATTCCAGACCAAGAAAGCACTTACAGATGTAGGAGACAAGATTTCCGAGAGCGAGAAGTCCGGTGTGGAAGCTGACTTAAAGGCTTTGGAAGATATCCTGGCAGCACATCCGTTAGAGAATATTACAAAGGATGGGGCAGAGCAGATTAAGGCAGCACAGGAGAAGCTCATGCAGTCTTCTCAGGCACTGTTCACCAAGGTTTACGAGCAGGCTCAGGCAGCAGGTGCTGAGGGAGCGGGTGCTACTGCAGGACAGAGTGCAGAGAGCAATCCTGCAGATGACAATGTAGTAGACGGAGACTTTAAAGAGGTTTAATCTATAAAACGGTTTAACCTATAAAATGGATTCCCTTAAGTTCTCTGACAGGGAATAAGCTTGCAGTGTTTCGTAGGTGCCGTATTCGGTGCCTACGAATCTTCTGTATGATAAGAAACCTCCTTCGGGGGAAGAAG
Source organism: uncultured Oribacterium sp. (assembly GCA_916439225.1). Classification (GTDB taxonomy): domain Bacteria; phylum Bacillota; class Clostridia; order Lachnospirales; family Lachnospiraceae; genus Oribacterium. Next base: position 1,219,560 of record CAKAHF010000002.1, read on the forward strand.
AATTAAAGGAAAATCCCTCTTTTGGGGAAGAATAATGGATAAGAGTTCCCTTTAGGGGAGAAGAAAAGAAGAGGATGTATTACAATGGCAGAAAAGCGTGATTATTATGAGGTACTGGGGGTAGAGAAAAATGCCGATGATAGTGCCATAAAGAAAGCCTATCGACAGCTTGCAAAAAAATACCACCCGGATGCAAATCCCGGAGATGAGACTGCCGCCGCAAAGTTCCGGGAAGCCTCGGAGGCTTATGCGGTTCTGTCTGATCCGGATAAGAGAAAGGCGTATGACACTTACGGTCATGCGGCATTTGATGCAAATTCCGCAGCAGGAGCAAGCTCCGGCTTCGGCGGTTTTGACTTTGGCGGCATGGATATGTCGGATATCTTTTCCGAGTTCTTTGGAGGCGGTTTCCGGGGGCAGTTTCTCCGGAGGAAGAGGCTACGGGCGCCGTGCCAATATGCCGGAAAAGGGAGACAATATTCGTGTAGGAATACGAATTTCCTTTGATGAAGCCATTAAAGGGGTAAAAAAGAATATCAAGATTCGCTACAAAGATACCTGTAAGACTTGTAACGGTTCCGGTGCAAAGCCGGGAACGGAGAAGACGACTTGCCCGAGATGTAACGGTGCAGGACAGGTAAGAATGACACAGCAGAGTATCTTCGGGATGATTCAACAGGTAACCACCTGCCCGGAGTGTCACGGTAGCGGTTCTATAATTAAGGAAAAGTGTCCGGATTGTAAGGGAGCAGGCTATAACAATACGGAAAAGACGATGGAAATTGCTATTCCGGCAGGAATCGATGACGGCCAGGCAATTCGGAGAAGCGGGGGAGGAGATCCCGGAACAAACGGAGGACCGAGAGGCGATCTTCTTGTTGAGGTTTCCGTAAGCGACCACCCCTTCTTTAAGAGACAGGGCATCAATATTTACTCCACGGAAGCCATCAGCTTCCCGAAGGCGGCTCTTGGAGGAAGCACCATTGTAAAGACTGTGGACGGGCCGGTAGAGCTGAAGATTGCAGCCGGAACGCAGTCGGAGACCCGTACTCGTTTAAGAGGAAAGGGTGTTCCGTCTTTGCAGAATCCGAATGTACGTGGAGACCATTACATAACGCTTGTGGTGGAAACGCCGAAGAAGTTGAATAAGAAGCAGAAAGAGGCTTTAAAGGCCTATGCTGAAACTTTTGGTGAGACAGTAGAGGCTTAAGAGATGTCCCCATTTTATAAATAGTATCGTAGAGGCTGTAAAAAAATCAAAATAATTTTCTAAGCAATATAGGTCTGAACTTGGGCACGCTCTCGCTAGCTTCGCCACGTAACGGATACTAAGCGAAAAACTGCGTTTCTCTTGTTTTTCGCAAGTACCGACGGGCTCAGACTACCCCGCATTCAGACCTATATTGCAAAAATCACTTTATTATTTTGATTTTTTACAGCCTCTTTTTTATTTTTAGAAAGTGGCGCTTAAGTTGGCTACAGCCCCCGAAATGGAAAATATGGATACCGAAAGGCATAAAATCACATAACTAAAGTAATCTTGCTAATATTATCTCTTTATTATGACGATACTCTTTTGGAGGTAGTGGACAAAGGAGGAGTCATGAATAATCAGTCAGAGAAGGTTCCAAAAAGAAACGCTTCTATGGGAAGTATCTTTGGGAAAATAAAATTATTAACCAAAAATCAAAATACCGATAAGGATAGAAAAGGTATAAAACTGTTCAAAGGATGGAGAGGATGGAAGAATATGAGTCTTGCCGCAAGGATTTCTGCAATCCTCTTTGTTTCCATGCTCTTGATTTTTGTCGTCATGAACTATTTACTGATTAAAGCGGCAGGGCGTTCTTTTGAAAGGATCAATTCGGATTACCTGAATTCAACCACTTCCTTGAATGTGGAAAGGGTAAAGAAATCCATTACCCTTGCAGAAAATACGGCAAAGGCAATTTCGGATCATCTGGAAGAGATGTATAGTAAAACAGATTCAGGAAGTCCCTCTGAACCCAGTGCTTTAAAGGATTCGATTTTATTGACTCCACAGCGTTCCTTTGAAGAACATTACATTTTAGATTCTGTCTGGGAAATGATTCGGCATGATGAACATATCATCGGTGCCGGAGTTTTCTTTGAACCGAATGCTTTCCAGAAAGATGTTCCGGAATATGCCATGTACCTCGGAAGAGATAATGGAGATGAAAATAAGCGCTTTTTCAAGTTTTTGGACTATAAGTTTTATGGAAATGGTGCAGAGGAGTACTATACAAGAGTCTCTAAAGAGAAAAAAAGTCATGTTGTAGACCCGTTTGTTTCCTCCATAACCGGAGAAACAATCTTTGTATTGGTGGTTCCCATCCTGCATCAGGATGAATTCAAAGGAGCCATTGTTGTTGATTTAAACATTACGATGTTTAATTCTCTGGGTAAAGATGAGGCAGGAGAAGATGCCAAGACATTTTTTGATGTTATAAATTATGATGGAAAATTTGTTTACAGTTCTAATCCGGAGGCGGTAGGAAAGAATATCGCAGAGTATGTCGGAGACAATGTATTCAAATACGATTCAATCCGAGTTTAATAAAAAAGAGCTTTTCAATGTAAAAGATAAATATCGCGTACGGTATTTTTCCCCTCTTTCCATTGATGGAACCTATTGGTATGTACAGTCTGCCATGCAGATAAAAACATACAACGCGGGAAAGACGCAATTACTCTATACTTTGAGCGCAGCAGAATTGGTCATCTATATTATAATCCAGATTATTATTTTCATGACCATCCGACGTGCTTTAAAGCCACTTGGCAAACTGGCGACGGAAAGTGATAAAATTGCAGACGGTGATTTTGATATTGATATATCCTATCCCTATCAGGATGAGATTGGTCGTTTGATTCAGAGTTTTAGTCATATTATTAAAAGGCTTACCTATGTAGTATCTGACCTGCAGGGGAAGCTGGGAGCATTTTCTCTGGGAGACTTTGCTGCGGAAATCAATGAAGATGAGAATTATAAGGGGGATTTTCATCCCATCCTCCTCTCTTTACAGGAAATATCCAGAGGACTGAACAGCGCCTTAAAAGATGTACAGAATTCCTCGTCGGAAGTGAGCAACAGCGCAGGACAGGTCAGCAGCATGGCCCAAAGGATTTCGGCAGGTACATCCAAACAGGCTTCGTCCATTTCCGACCTTTCCGAAACGATGCACGGTATCTCCGAGCAGATTCATCATACGACCAAGCAGGCAGAAAAGGCACAGGAGCTCGGAGGACTTAGTGGAACGCATGTGGGAACCAGCAACCAAAAGATGATGGATATGCAGGGGGCAATGCAGGAAATTACGGAAAAATCCAAAGAAATCAGTAAGATTATCAAGACCATTGATGATATTGCTTTTCAAACCAATATTCTCTCTTTAAATGCGGCTATTGAAGCAGCACGTGCAGGAGAGGCCGGAAAGGGCTTTGCGGTAGTTGCGGATGAGGTAGGTAATTTGGCGAAAAAGTCCCAGGAGGCTGCACAGAATACGTCCGTTTTGATTGAGGAAACAATAGAAGCCGTACAAAAGGGGGCAAGATTTACGGAGGAAACAGCCACAGCCTTGCATTCTGTTTCCAAGAGTACAGAGCAGGTTAACAACCTGATTCTGGAGATATCCAAAGCCTCTGAAGAAGAGTCTGAAGGAATCAATAAGATTAGTAAAGTTGTACAGGAGATTTCTGCAGTTGTACAAGAAAACTCCGCAACGGCGGAGGAAAGTGCGGCTACTTCAGAAGAACTTTCTGCACAGGCCAAGATGATGACGGATTTGGTAGACAGTTTCAAATTAAGATAAGAGAGCGGTTGATTGCGAAAAGGAAGGGCGGATAGTGCATACTTTCCGCTCTTTTTCTGAATTTGTTTTTTAAACCACTAAAATCCTATGAAAATAGCCAAAGAAAGCCTCTATCTACGGCAGATTATGGGAAAAGAAATATTAAAATCCCGGATAAAAATCTTATGCAAGAGATATTTTCAAAATTTAAAGGAAAATTGAAGATTGTTAAAAAAAAAACTAAGTGACTTTCCTAAAGAAATATGTATAATTAAGAGCGTTGGGAACAGTATTCAAGAAAGAAGGAGAAGACTATGGCAAATTTGGATTTGACGAAGTATGGCATTACAGGAACGACGGAAATCGTGCATAACCCCTCATATGAAACTTTATTTAAAGAGGAGACAGCAGAAAACTTAGTAGGGTACGAAAAGGGTGTAGTCAGTGAGTTAGGCGCTGTAAATGTAATGACAGGAATTTATACCGGACGTTCTCCCAAAGATAAATATATTGTAATGGACAAGAATTCCAAGGACACGGTTTGGTGGACCAGTGAGGAATATCCGAATGATAACCACCCTGCATCGGAAGAGGCATGGGCTACTTGTAAGGAACTTGCGAAGAAGGAGCTTTCCAATAAGCGTCTTTTCGTAGTGGATGCTTTCTGCGGTGCAAATAAGGACACCAGAATGGCAGTTCGTTTTATCGTGGAAGTAGCATGGCAGGCTCACTTTGTTACCAATATGTTTATTCAGCCTTCTAAGGAAGAGCTGGAGAGCTTTGAGCCGGACTTCATTGTTTATAACGCTTCCAAGGCAAAGGTAGAGAACTACAAGGAGCTTGGACTCCACTCCGAGACTGCCGTTATGTTCAATATCACTAGCAAAGAGCAGATTATCTTAAACACCTGGTACGGCGGTGAAATGAAGAAGGGGATGTTCTCCATGATGAACTACTATCTGCCGCTTAAAGGGATTGCTTCCATGCACTGCTCTGCAAATACCGATTTGGACGGAAAGCACACCGCTATTTTCTTCGGTCTTTCCGGAACAGGAAAGACAACCCTGTCCACCGATCCGAAGAGACTTTTAATCGGTGATGATGAGCATGGTTGGGATGACAATGGAGTATTCAACTTCGAGGGTGGATGCTATGCGAAGGTTATTGACCTGGATAAGGATTCCGAGCCGGATATCTACAAGGCAATCAAGAGAGATGCTCTTTTAGAGAACGTAACCGTAGATGCAAACGGAAAGATTGATTTTAAGGACGGAAGCACAACGGAGAATACTCGTGTATCCTATCCGATTAACCATATTGAGAAGATTGTTCGCCCGGTTTCCGCAGCACCCGATGCAGAGAACGTAATCTTCCTTTCTGCTGATGCTTTCGGTGTTCTGCCTCCGATTTCCATCCTTACTCCGGAGCAGACCGAGTATTACTTCCTTTCCGGCTTTACAGCAAAGCTTGCCGGAACGGAGAGAGGCATTACCGAGCCGACACCGACCTTCTCTGCTTGCTTCGGACAGGCATTCCTTGAGCTTCCTCCCACAAAGTATGCTGAGGAGCTTGTAAAGAAGATGAAGAAGACCGGCGCTAAGGCATACCTTGTAAACACCGGTTGGAACGGTTCCGGAAAGAGAATTTCCATTAAGGACACCAGAGGAATCATCGATGCGATCTTAAACGGCGATGTAGTAAAAGCAGAGACCAAGAATATCCCGTTCTTTGATTTTGAAGTTCCGACAGCGCTTCCCGGTGTAGATCCAAAGATTTTGGATCCGAGAGATACCTACAGTGATGTTAAGGAATGGGAAGACAAGGCAAAGGATCTTGCAGGAAGATTTGTGAAGAACTTTAAGAAGTATGAGAATACCGAGCTTGGCAAGAGCTTAAAAAATGCCGGCCCGAAGTGCTAATTGTGCACCGGAAAAGTTTATTGTTTCCGCTTATAGACTATTTTTCCTAAGCAGGGACAGACGAAAACATAAGTAGTACAATTTGCAAATGCATTAAAAAATGGATGAGATACGAGGCTGTCTCATCCATTTTTTATGATTTTCTTGCAAAATTATTTACGGATTCCTAAACGTTCTTTTCTCCGCAAAATAGCTTTGCTATAATGCATAAAGAAATAATTGGGAGGAATAAAATTGGAAAGTAGAAAAAGACGAACTGCGAGAAGCAGGAGCTTTAGTCGAGAAAGAGAAGAATATTCGGATTTGGACATCCCCATTAGAAGAGGGGAAAATCATAGAAGCACCGTAGAGCATAGAAGAGCCGTTGAGAAAGCACATGCCGGGGCAGACGTATATGACGAAGAGGAAATTTATCATCATCCAAGGAGAAACCAGGGAGGAGAAGGAAGAGTAAAAAGGAAGAAAAAAAGTCCTTTCAAAGCAGTACTTGTTCTGCTTCTACTCCTCTTAGGCATTTTCTTTTTATGGCGTTTCCTTTCGCCCTATTTCGGAAGTAAATATCGTACCGTTGCGATTTTCGGTTTGGACAGTCGTGACGGAACTAAAGAAGCGGGAGCCCTTTCCGATGTAATCATGCTGGCTACAATCAACAAAAGAAGCGGGGAAATCAAGCTGTGTTCCGTTTTTAGAGATACCTATGCGGAGGTGAATGGGAACGGGAAGTATCATAAGATGAATGAAGCATACTTCCTGGGCGGACATGAGCAGGCTATAGCGGCTTTGGAAAGAAATCTGGATATTCATATCGATGACTATGTGAGTTTTACCTGGTCTGCAGTGGCAAAGGGAATTTCAGCACTGGAGGGAGTTGACTTAGACTTATCCGATGCGGAATTTTACTATATCAATGCCTTTATCACGGAAACGGTACAGTCTACAGGAATACCTTCCGTGCATTTGGAACATGCGGGAGCGAATCATTTGGACGGTATCCAGGCGGTTGCCTACGGAAGACTGCGCTTAATGGATACGGACTTTAACCGTACGGCAAGGCAGAGAAAGGTTTTAAGTCTTGCTATGGATAAGGCAAAGAAGGCGGGGCCGGTGAAGATGGTATCGGTGGCAACGCAGGTTTTACCGGAAATTTCCACAAGCATGAGTATGGCGGATTTCACGGATTTGGCAACACAGCTCGGACGGCTGCATCTGGGAGAAACCTCCGGTTTCCCCTTTGCCAGAACGACGATGAAACTTAGAAAGATGGATGTGGTTATCCCGGCTACATTGGAGAGTAATGTTGTTGGCCTTCACGCCTTTTTGTATGGCGAAGAAAACTATCAGCCAAGTTCCACAGTACAAAATATCAGCGCACATATAGCCGAGGTATCCGGCGTGACTAAGCCCATGGAAAATGCTGAAGAGGCCGGCACGGGCGGTGGCACGGTAAGAAAGAAGGATAAGAAGCAAGAAGGAAATTCAGAAAAGAAAAAAGAGGATGAAAAGCCGGTTACTTCCACTGAACAAACAGAAGAAAGCAGCTCGAAAAGCGAAGAGGAAACAAGTTCTCGGGAAGAAGAATCATCTATAGAAGTGAAGAAGGATTCAAAAGTGGCAAAAACGGAGGAAGACGAGGAAAATGCAGGAGCCGGTGATTCCCTTGGACCTGCCGGAGACATTGGAAATAATGAAGCGGAAGCTCCCGAGGAAAACGCAGAAAATCCTTGACAATTTATGAAATATTATGTAATATATCTGAGTCGTCTTTTTATTGGCGACTTAGAGATTTAGGGCTATCGCCAAACGGTAAGGCAACGGACTCTGACTCCGTCATTTCAAGGTTCGAATCCTTGTAGCCCTGTGATAAAGACTCCTTATAGGGAGTCTTTTTTTGTCCTATAACCCTCTTTTTGTTCTATAAGTCACAAAAAAACCGCCTCAGACGGCAGCTGAGGCGGTTCATTCAGTTTAAAAGTGAATACAATCAGTATTTTTATCCAAATCTTTTACAATGAGAAAGTGCTTCTTCGTCCGCAATCAAAATAACATTGGGATGGAACTGTAAGATAGATGCAGGGACCTCCGGAGTAACCGGACCTTCCAAAACCTTCTGTAAAATGGATGCCTTGTCTTTTCCGGAAACCAGAAGAAGAATTTTCTCGGCATGCATGATGGTGCCGATACCCATGGTATAGGCTTCGGTCGGCACATCTTCTTTTTTGGCAAAGAAACGCTGATTGGCAGTAATCGTTTCTTCCGTTAATTTAACGCAATGTGTCCTTGCCGGAAAATCCTCGCTCGGCTCGTTAAAGCCGATATGTCCATCATGTCCCAGACCAAGAATCTGCAGGTGAATCCCCCCCTAATTCCTGAATCAGCTTTTCGTAACTGCTACATGCTGCATCCGCATCGGCAATGGTTCCGTCGGGAACATGAGTGTTTTCTTTTAGGATATTTACATGATTAAAGAGCTCCTCATTCATAAAATAGCGATAGCTGTGGGAATCCTCGGGAGAAAGACCTCTGTATTCGTCGAGATTTACAGAACGAACAGGAGAGAAGTCCAATCGTCCTTCCTGATAAAGCTCACGGAGTACCTTGTAGGTTCCGACAGGCGTGGAGCCGGTTGCCAGTCCCAGTACAGGAGACTTTCTTTGCACAATTTCTGCGGCAATAAACATAGCTGCTTTCTTACTTAAAGCGGAGTAATCCTTTACTCTTTCAATCTGAATCATGTTATTTCCTCCTCTTAATTTCCCGTATATAGTAGCAAAAAGCAAGAAAAAGTACAAGAAGTCGAAAGATGGTAAAAAGAGGATTTTATGATATACTAGTGAGCGAAATTATATAGGAGGTTGGTGAAGTGATTTATAGAGAAAATAGGAGAATCAACGCGAATTCTATTTTGGAACTGGAGAAGCCGGAGAACCTGAAAATGAGGACTTGCAAAATAGTCGGAATACTTGCTTTGTTCCTTGTTTTGTGGATGAATTTTCTTGTTTTTTCCTCTTCGGCACAGGCGGAAGGAAGATGGGAGAACAGGGAAAACAGCTGGTACTATTATCCGACAGAGGAGGAAAAAAACTTTACCGGTTGGGTACAAAGTCCCGAGTCTTTACGCTGGTATTTTATCAAAGAAGGTAAAATGCAGACGGGCTGGATGTCATGGAAAGGAAAGTGGTATTTCCTCAACGCTGACGGCGGTATGTCGGAGAAGCAGTGGGTCGGCAACTTCTATGTAGGAGAGGACGGAGCAGTTCTTACGGAAACGGAATCTCCGGATGGCTGGAAGCTTTCCTCAAACGGTTCTTATCTTCTGAAAGGAAAGCCGGTTCAAGAGCTGAACGAGAAAACAGCTCGCTATATTAAGGTATTGATGGAACATCCGGATGCCCGTGCTGTTTTCGATAGTCCGAGTCAACTCACTTTGGAAAAAGGGAACAACTATCCCTTTGTGATTTTCAAAAAAATGAGTCTTTATGATCCGAAAACTTCCGCTCTTTTGTATGAGGGAGATGCCGGATTCCACAATTATGCTATCTTGGAATACTATAACGGAACAAGCACAGACTATATTCGTGTAATGGATTTAATGCAGGTTCGCAGCATCTCCGGAAAACAGGTATTTATTGATCCTGCAGGCTTTATAACCTATGTTGCAGGAGATAAACGATGACTTTACAACAACTTCGGCAGATTATCATGGTTGCCGATTCGGGATCGATTAATGAAGCGGCAAAGCGCCTTTTTATTACCCAACCGAGTTTAAGTGCAACGATAAAAACAGTAGAAAATGAGACCGGAATTGAAATTTTCAACCGTTCCAACAGAGGAATTATTGCGACTGCGGAGGGAGAAGAGTTTTTAGGCTACGCAAGGCAGGTTTCCGAGCAATATCAGCTTATGGAGGATAAATATCTGACCGGTACGCCTTATAAGAAAAAATTCGGTGTATCCATGCAGCATTATACCTTTGCGGTGGAAGCCTTTATCCATCTTATCCGGCAATATGAGGAGGACAATCTTTACGAGTTTTCCATCTTTGAAGGAAGAACCATAGATGTTATAGAAAACGTGCGCAAGCAGGTCAGTGAATTGGGTATCATCTATGAAAATGATTTCAATGAAAATGTGATAGGGAAGATTTTACGAGAGGGAGATCTGGAATTTATCCCTCTTTTCTCCTGTGATATTTACGTGTTTATGGCTAAGTCGAATCCTCTGGCAAAGAAAAAGCTGATTAAAATGGAAGATTTGATGGATTATCCCTGTTGTACCTTTGACCAGGGAGAGCGAAATTCCTTTTATTTTGCTGAAGAAGTTCTCAGTACCTATTCTTATAAGAAATTTATCAAGGTAAATGACCGAGCAACCATTCTAAACCTGATGATCGGCTTAAACGGATACACACTTTGCTCCGGTATCATCTGTCAGGAGTTGAATGGTCCGGAGTACATTGCGATTCCTTTGGATACAAAGGAAAGTATGCGAATCGGTTATATCAAGCATAAAAAAATGCGGCTCTCCGAGCTCGGAAAAAAGTATGTTGAGGAATTAAAGAAATATGAAATGCAGGAGTCCGGACCGATCAGCAGTGTGGAAAGACTCTAAATACAAAAACCGAAAGAGAGACTTGTTTAAAGGAATCTCTTCGTTCAAGATAGGAGTGTTATGATTTTTGATTCAGTTTTACTGACAATCTTTTATTTGCGATTGCAGACGAATATTCCGTTTGTTGACAGTCTGCTCGAAAAACTTTCGGAACTGAGTGGCGGTAGAGAAGAGCTTGTACTGCTTGCTGTTTTTGTTCTTTTTTTGCTCTTCCTTTTCTTTGTAAGAGGAAGAATCAAGCGAGCAAAACAAAAAAAGGCTTTAGAATATCATATTGAAGAAAAGGATAAGTATCACATCAGTATGGAAAAGAAAAATATTGCTGATTTGGTATCACTCCTGATAGAAGGACTGGGTGGAAAAGAAAATATTAAGTCTGTGCGCTTTGATTCGAAGAAACTCAAAGTAAATAGAAGAATATGCCCTGGTGCATGAGGATATTCTTCGCATGGCGGGCTTTCCCGGTTTTGTTCGCCCCGGTAAGGATGAGGTGCATATTCTTATCGGAAACGATACAGGAGAACTTAGTGAGGCGTTACAGAATTTAAACTTATAGTTTTAAAAAACGGATTGAACAAGGGCAGTTAACACAAGAACTTACAATATGGAAGTTCTATGTAAAGCTGAAATGCCCTGTTTGGCTTGAGCATGCGATAGATGAATCAGAAAGGATAGGAGGCGGAATGAAAAAGAACTATGAAATTGACATGACGCAGGGGCTTATTTTCCCTCAAATCTTGAGTTTCAGTTTGCCTCTTATGCTTACCGGGATGCTACAGCTTCTTTTTAACGCGGCAGATGTGGTTGTTGTAGGACGCTTTGTAGGACCAAAGGCGATGGCTGCGGTCGGTTCTACCGGCACAGTTGTTTATCTTTTGGTCAATCTTTTTATCGGGCTGGCTCTCGGAGTCAATATCTGTATTGCGCAAAGTATCGGTGCCGGAAAGCGTAAAGACACGGAAGAGGTTTTGTCTACCGCGTTTTTAGCCGCAATACTATCCGGCATTTTTGTTTTGCTTTTGGGAAATGTTGTCATTCGTCCCTTACTCGTCATGATAAAGATTCCGGACGATGTTTTTTTGGACGCGGAGACTTATCTCCGCTACTATTTTTGGGGAGTTCCTTTTCTCATTCTCTATGATTTTTTGGCGGCTGTTTTTCGGGCTGTGGGAGATACAAAAAGACCGCTTTATACCCAGATAGTAGCCGGAATTATCAATGTGATTTTAAATCTTATTTTTGTAATCCAATTGGGCTTGGGAGTAAGAGGCGTAGCTATTGCGACCGGCATTTCCGAGAGCTTTTCCGCTGTGGTGCTGTTTGTTTTACTCCTAAGAGAAGACGGAGCCTTGAAATTAAGATTGGATAAGCTTCGGATTTATCCGAAAAAGCTGTACCGGATTTTTCAATTGGGAATTCCTGCGGGAGTACAGGGGATGTTATTTTCCATTTCCAATCTGGTGATACAGTCCGCACTGAATTCGTTTGGATCGATAGCCATGGCGGGGGCAACCATTTCCGGAAATATAGAAGGATTTGTCTATATAGCGATGAACTCGATTTCGCAGGCAATGCTCTCCTTTACCAGTCAAAACCTCGGAGCAAAGCAGTATAAAAGAATTAATGAAGTCCTGAAAAATTGTATTTATGCTCTGGGAATGATTGCCGTAATCAGTAATATTTTGGTCTTTCTTTTTTCTAATTATCTGGCATATCTCTTTACGGATTCGGAAGAGGTGGTGCATTTTGCGAGGGAGAGGCTATTTATCATCGTTGTGCCCTATTGTATCTTCGGGTTGATGGATGTCCTGGTAGGGGGACTAAGAGGCTTTGGCTACAGTTTTCAGCCGATGATTATCAGTTTGATCGGGATTTGTCTTACAAGAGTTTTTTATGTTTTTGTTCTTTTCCCAATTCCGGAATTTCACGGGCTTAGACAACTTTATATTAGCTATCCTGTAAGCTGGACATTCAGCGTTCTGTGCTTGGGAATCATGTATAAAAATATTAGAAGTCAATTTCCCGATAGCAATGGGCCATTACAATCTGAGGAAAAAGTTTGATATCGGAGAAAGTCAGATGATGGAGTATTGCAGAGGAAGTTGGAACAGCAGAGAAGGAGTAATATGCGTAATTTAACTTTATTAACGGATTTATGAACTGACTATGATGCAGGGATATTTTAAAAGCGGGAAAGCACAGGATAAGGTGATTTTTGATATGTATTATCGTAAAAATCCTTGCGGAAACGGGTTTTCTATTTGCTGCGGTCTGGAGCAGGTGGTGGAATACATTCGAAATCTCAACTTTAATGAGGAGGATATAGACTATTTAAGAAGCTTAAAAATCTTTGATGAAGATTTTATCGATTATCTTCGCGGCTTTCATTTTACAGGAGATGTGTATGCGATTCCGGAGGGAACCGTGGTGTTTCCGAGAGAGCCCCTTGTCAAAGTAATTGCGCCGGTTATCGAAGCGCAGCTTATCGAGAGTGCTTTACTGAATATCATCAATCACCAGTCTCTGATTGCAACGAAGGCAAGTCGTGTAGTCCATGCGGCAAATGGAGATACGGTCATGGAGTTCGGACTTCGAAGAGCACAGGGGCCGGATGCAGGGATTTATGGGGCGAGAGCAGCAATTATTGCAGGATGTATAGGTACTTCCAATGTGTTTTCCGGTAAGAAATTCGGGAGTACCGGTGATGGGAACCCATGCCCATTCCTGGATTATGTCTTTCCCGACGGAATTGGAAGCTTTTATTACATACGGTAGACTTTATCCGGAGAGTTGTATTTTACTGGTAGATACCTACGACACCTTAAAGAGCGGAGTAAAGAATGCCATTCGTTGCTTTGATACCTTGAAAGAAGAGGGGATAGAACTAAAGCGTTACGGTATTCGTATGGACTCCGGAGACTTGGCTTATCTCTCCAAGAAAGCAAAGAAGATGCTGGATGAAGCCGGCTATACGGATGCGATTATTTCCGCTTCCAATGACCTGGATGAAGACTTAATCAGCTCCTTAAAGTTGCAGGGTGCGACCATCAATGCTTGGGGGGTTGGAACGAAGCTCATTACCTCCGAAAATCAGCCCAGCTTTGGCGGCGTGTATAAGCTCGCGGCGATTATGGGAGAAGATGGAGAGTGGATTCCGAAGATTAAGCTTTCCGAAAATTCCGAGAAGATTACAAACCCGGGAGACAAGCAGGTTTATCGCATTGTTCAGAAGGAAAGCGGAAAAGTCTTTGCGGATTACATTTGCCTTGCCGACGAGGTCTTTTCCGAAGAAGACGACCTGACTCTTTTTGATCCGGTGGAAACCTGGAAGAAGAGTACCCTGGAAGGCGGAAGTTATACCATGGAGCCCCTGCTGAAGCCTATTTTCGAGGGAGGAAAGCTGGTATACAGCTGCCCGAGTGTGGAAGAAATTACAAAACATGCCAAAGAGGAACTGAACAGACTCTGGGATGAGTGCAAGAGACTGAAGAATCCGCACAATGTGCATGTGGATTTATCGGATAAGCTATATGATATGAAGATCAAGCTTTTAAATGAGTATAGATAGACGTTATTTAAATATGCATAGAGCTAGAAGAATAAGGGGCTGTGAAAAATCAAAATAATTTTCTAAGCAATATAGGTCTGAACTTGGGGCACGCTCTCGCTAGCTTCGCCTGACTGAGCTGTGGTTTTGTTAACCACTGCTCACTTTGCTTCGCAAAGCAACTTCCTTCGGAAGTTGGTCTCGTACAGAACAACTTTTCTGATGAAAAGTTTGTCCTTACGTAACGGATACTAAGCGAAAAACTGCGTTTCTCTTGTTTTTCGCAAGTACCGACGGGCTCAGACTACCCCGCATTCAGACCTATATTGCAAAGAATTCCTTTATTATATTTATTTTTTACAGCCCCTTATTGCCGAGGAAAGCATCTTAGGATTTCTTGCTTTATTAAACTCGAATTATTATAATAGGACGGATAATGCTTAATGAAGGAGTGAATCATGTTTAAAAAAGTAGATACCAATATGAACTTTGTGGAAAGGGAGAAAGAAGTCGAGGAGTTTTGGAAAAGGGAAGATATTTTCGAAAAATCCATCGAGGAGCATAAGGGCGATCAGTCCTATGTCTTCTATGACGGTCCTCCTACCGCAAACGGAAAACCGCATATCGGTCATGTGGAGACCAGAGCATTTAAGGACATGATTCCCCGTTACCATGCGATGAAAGGCAATATGGTTCCGAGAAAGGCCGGTTGGGATACTCACGGTCTTCCGGTAGAGCTGGAAATCGAAAAGGAAATCGGAATCAACGGGAAGGAGCAGATTGAGGCCTACGGTGTCGCTCCTTTCATTGATTTATGTAAGAAAAATGTTTGGAAGTACAAGGGAATGTGGGAGGATTTTTCCTACAAGGTCGGCTTCTGGGCGGATATGGAAGACCCTTATGTAACCTATCATGATGACTTTATCGAGTCGGAGTGGTGGGCCTTAAAGGAAATTTGGAAGAGAAAGCTCTTATATAAGGGCTTTAAGGTTGTGCCCTACTGTCCCCGCTGCGGAACACCGCTTTCCTCCCATGAGGTAGCGCAGGGCTATAAGGAGCTTACAGAGCGCTCCGCTGTGGTGCGTTTTAAAATTAAGGGAGAAGAGGGTTATTTCCTTGCATGGACAACCACACCTTGGACTCTTCCCTCCAATGTGGCGCTTTGCGTGCACCCGGATCTGGAATATGCAAAGGTAAAGGCGGCAGACGGGAATCTCTATATCTTAGCTGTAGCGCGTCTTGACGCGGTGCTTTCCGGTCTTGCGAAAGATGGAGAGGAAGCCTACTCCGTTTTGGAAACCTGTAAGGGTAAAGACCTTGTGGGACTTAGCTATGAGCCGCTTTACGCCGGTGCGGAGAAGGAAGCGGAGAAGCAGCATAAGAAGGCTTGCGTAGTGGTTTCCGACCACTATGTCAGTGCGGAAGACGGTACCGGTATTGTGCACATTGCACTGCCTTCGGTGAAGACGACGGCCGTATCGGAAGAGAGAATGATTTGGCTCTTGTTAAGTTCGTGGACAGCGAAGGAAAGCTCACCGAGGAGACTCCGTTCTTCGGTATGCGTTGTAAGCCGACGGAGAAGGAAGTGGAAGAGGGAGCAATCAGTGCCGATCCCGAGGTTTTAAAGGACCTTGATAAGAGAGGCCTGCTTTTTGATGCACCGAAGATGACGCACAGCTATCCGCATTGCTGGCGTTGCGGAACACCTCTTATTTACTACGCAAGAGAGAGCTGGTTCATCAAGATGTCTGCCGTAAAGGATGAACTGGTTGCCAATAACAATACAATTAACTGGATTCCGGAGTCTATCGGAAAGGGAAGATTCGGTGACTGGATTGAAAATGTGCAGGACTGGAGTCTTTCTCGTGACCGTTACTGGGGAACTCCCTTAAATATCTGGGAGTGCGAGGGCTGCGGACATCAGGATGCAGTCGGTTCTATTTTCGAATTGCAGGAAAGAGCGGAAAATTATCAGGATGTTTTAAACAAGTTAAAGACGGAGGGCGATAAGGGTTATTCCTCCGATTATGTAGGCTATGAGCATATTGAACTGCATAAGCCCTATGTGGATATGCTGACCATTTCCTGCCCGCACTGTGGAAAGAAGATGAAGAGGGTAGCAGAAGTGATTGACTGCTGGTTTGACAGCGGTGCCATGCCTTATGCGCAGCATCATTATCCTTTTGAAAATAAGGAGCTCTTCGAGTCCCAGTTCCCGGCGCAGTTTATTTCCGAGGCGGTTGACCAGACCAGAGGTTGGTTCTACTCCTTACTTGCAGAGTCTACCTTACTTTTCCATAAGGCTCCTTTTGAAAATGTACTCGTGCTCGGCCATGTGCAGGATGAAAACGGGCAGAAGATGAGTAAATCGAAGGGAAATGCGGTAGATCCGATGGAGGCTTTACAGAAGCACGGTGCCGATGCGATTCGTTGGTTCTTCTATACGAACTCTGCGCCCTGGCTTCCGAACCGTTTCCATGACGGAGCAGTAGTGGAGGGACAGAGAAAGTTCCTTTCCACCCTTTGGAACAGCTATGCTTTCTTTGTTTTATATGCAAATATCGATAATTTCGATCCGACAAAGTACAGCTTAAACTATGAGAGTCTGTCTCCGATGGACAAGTGGCTGCTCAGTAAGCTGAATACTTTGATTGCTACGGTGGATACGAATTTAGCACAGTTTAAGATTCCGGAGGCGGCCAATGCCCTTGAGGAATTCTGTGATGAGTTGTCCAACTGGTATGTAAGACGTTCCAGAGAGCGTTTCTGGGCAAAGGGCATGGAAGAGGATAAGGTCAATGCCTATATGACGCTCTATGAAACGTTGGTGACTTTTGCAAAGCTTGCAGCGCCGCTTGTGCCCTTTATTACCGAGTCTATTTATCGTAATCTTGTATGCTCCGTAGATGCAGCGGCTCCGAAGTCGGTACATCTCTGCAAATACCCCGTTTCGAATCCTGCTTACATCATTCCGGATTTGGAGGAAAATATGGATGAGGTGCTTTCCCTTGTAAAGCTCGGAAGAGCGGCAAGAGAAAAGGCACAGGTAAAGAACCGTCAGCCGCTTTCCGTCATGTATATTTCCGGTGGAAAGGCATTGGAAAAGCAGTATGAGAGTATTGTACAGGAAGAGCTGAACTTAAAGTCCATTGCATTTAAGGAAGACTTATCCGATTTTACGGCCTATATCTTTAAGCCGCAGTTAAAGACGGTAGGACCGAAGTATGGCAAGCATTTGCAGGAAATTCGCTCGTACCTTATGGAGCTGGATAGCAAGGCGGGGATCAAGGCCCTCGAAGAAGGGGCTATCCGCTTCACGGCAAAGGACGGTACTGCAGTAGAGCTTTCCAGAGAGGATTTGCTGATTGAGTCCACGAAGAAGGACGGTTTCATCACGGAAGAGGACGGAAAGTATACTGTGGTTCTCGATACCAACTTAAGTGAAGAGTTGAAGGAAGAGGGCTTCTTAAGAGAAATCATTTCAAAGGTACAGACCATGAGAAAGGAAGCCGGCTTTGAGGTTATGGACCGCATTAGGCTTTCCGCAAAAGGCAATGAAAAGCTTATTGCTCTTATGCAGAAGTTTGAGAAGGAGCTTTGCAAGACTGTTCTTGCGGATGTGCTTTCCTTTGAGGAATTAAAGGGCTATGTAAAGGACTGGGATATTAATGGAGAAACTTTAAGTCTTTCCGTGGAAAAATGCTAAAACGCTTTTTTAATATAATTTAAAGAGACATTTTGTCGCTTTATAAAGAAGAAGCTGTTTTGTTGACGGGTCTTAGAAAAAAAGAAAAACATAACAGAAAAAAGTTGGGGACCGGGGAAGGCATATAAAAACAGCTATAAAAAATGGTAGAGGAAGTTTAAGGAGGCGAAATGCAAAAGTTTGATAAAGCCATGTTGAAAAAAGAAATAGAAAACAATGCCAGAAAGCTTTTCAGACGAGAACTTACGGAATTAAATGAGAAAGAAGCTTTTCATGCTGTTGCAACAGCAATACAAAATCAGATTATTGATGACTGGATTCTCACAACAAAGCGCGCGGAAGAGGAAGATCGGAAGAGGGTTTACTATCTTTCCATGGAATTCTTAATGGGAAGAGCTCTTGGAAACAATATCTTAAATCTTTCCGCTCACGAAGAAGTGAAGGAAGTCATTGAAGAGCTTGGACTGCATCTCTCCGCCTTGGAAGATGCGGAGCCGGACTGGGCTCTTGGAAACGGGGGTCTCGGAAGACTGGCTGCCTGCTTCCTGGATAGCCTTGCCACTCTCGGATACTGGGCATGCGGTTGCGGTATCCGGTATAAGTACGGCTTTTTCAAACAGCAAATTGTGGACGGATACCAGAAGGAAGTTGCCGATGACTGGTTAAAGGACGGGAACCCCTTTGAAATTCGTAGAGCGGAGCTTGCTAAGGAAGTGCGCTTTGGCGGATGGGTAGAAACCGTACAGGATTCAGATGGAAGACTTCGCTTCGTACACAAGGGCTATCAGTCCGTGGAAGCTATTCCCTATGATACTCCGGTAGTCGGGTACAACAATCATATTGTAGATACCCTTCGCGTATGGGATGCCAAGGCAAAGGAAACCTTTAGCCTTGATGAATTTGATAAGGGAAATTATCAGAAGGCGGTGGAATCCGCCAATATGGCAAGAAACATCGTAGAAGTGCTTTATCCGAATGACAATCACTATGCGGGTAAGGAATTAAGACTTCGTCAGCAATATTTCTTTATTTCCGCATCCGTCCAGACTGCGGTGGATTCCTATGTGAAAAAGCATGACGGAGACATCAAGCATCTTGCGGATAAGCTTGCGTTCCAGTTAAATGATACCCACCCCACCGTAGCTGTTGCAGAGCTTATGCGTGTTTTGATGGATGATTATCATTTGACTTGGGATGAGGCATGGGAGATTACCGTAAATACCTGTGCTTACACGAACCATACCATTATGGCAGAGGCCCTCGAGAAATGGCCGATTGAGCTGTTCTCCAAGCTACTTCCTCGAATTTATCAGATTGTGGAAGAAATTAACCGCCGTTTTTGCGAGGAAGTGAGAAGCAAATATCCGGATCAGGCTGAGTCCAAGATTGCTAAAATGGCAATCATCTACGACGGACAGGTCAAGATGGCGCATCTTGCAATTATCGGAAGTCATGCTGTAAACGGTGTGGCAGCCCTTCATACGGAAATCCTGAAAAAGCAGGAATTGAAGGATTTCTATGAAATGTACCCGGAGAAATTCTCCAATAAGACAAACGGAATCACCCAGAGAAGATGGCTGCTTCATGCGAATCCGGAGCTTGCCGAGTGGGTAACAGAGAAAATCGGAGACCGGTGGATTACCGACTTATCTCAAATTGAGAAACTCGCAGTTTATGCAGAGGATAAAAAGGCACAAGCGGAGTTTATGGCGATTAAGCGCCATAACAAGGAACGGCTTGCGCGCTATATCTTTGAGCATAACGGGATAAAGGTGAATGTAGACTCTGTCTTTGATGTTATGGTAAAGCGTCTCCATGAGTATAAAAGACAGCTTATGAATATCCTGCATGTGATGTACCTTTACAACCAGATTAAAGATCACCCGGAGAAGGAGTTCTATCCGCATACTTTTATCTTCGGAGCAAAGGCGGCAGCGGGCTACAAGACGGCAAAGCTTACGATTAAGCTGATTAACAGTGTAGCCGAGGTCATCAATAACGATGCTTCGATTAAGGACAAGATTAAGGTCGTATTTATTGAGGATTACAAGGTTTCTTCCGCAGAGGTTATCATCCCGGCAGCGGACTTCTCCGAGCAGATTTCCACGGCATCGAAGGAAGCTTCCGGTACTTCCAACATGAAGCTTATGTTAAACGGAGCTTTAACCATCGGTACGATGGATGGAGCGAATGTGGAGATTGTCAAAGAAGTCGGCGCGGAAAATGCCTTTATCTTCGGCATGAGCAGTGATGAAGTAATTGAGCTTGAGCACAACAGAAGCTATAAGCCCATGGACATTTTTAACAATGACCAGGAAATCAGAAGGGTACTTATGCAGCTCGTAAACGGCTTCTACAGTCCGGAGGACCCGGAGCTTTTCCGTCCACTTTACGACTCTTTACTCAATACCAAAGAGTCCGATGTAGCAGATCGTTATTTCATTTTAAAAGATCTTCGTGCGTATATGCAGGCACAAGAAGAGGCGGTAAAGCATTTCCAAGATAAAGAATGGTGGGCAAGGGCTGCGATTCTGAATACCGCACATGCCGGAAAGTTCTCTTCGGATAGAACCATAGAAGAGTATGTAAGGGATATTTGGCACCTGGATAAGATTGAAATGTGATTTTGAAATGGAAGATACTTTTCTTTTATTAAGTAGATGCGGTATTTTTTGAAAGAAGGATTTTGCGCTTGGTTTAAAGTCCGTTTTCAAAGAAAAAGTAGATTGTCTTATACTGGAGAAATGATGGATGTTCTGCTGCAACTGGAATTAAACGAAGAGGAGGAGAGGGGATTTAAGGACCTGATCCTCCTCTGTAATCAAGAAGACGAAACAAATTATGATACAGGACTGGACTATGACTTCTTCTACAGTATCCGAAATGAAGAGAAGAAGGAAAGCGGTTTAAAGGAAGAATATCTGGCAATCCTTATGGGCTATAAGCTTGGAGAACAGGAGGAGGGAAAGGATATCCTACTCTGTACAGTATTTGTACATCCCTTTATGCGGGGGCAGGGGCTTTTTACCATGCTAAGTGAAAGTCTTTACGATGATTTTCGGGAGCAGCAGATTCGCTTTATGAGGAAGAAAGAAGAGGAGTCTTTTTCTTCATTTTTCCATATCTCTATTCGGAGTATTTTCTGGAAAAAAACATTGGAGCATCCGATTGCTTTTTCCCGGAGAAAGAAGAAGCTATCCTTATGGAGAGGTATATTTTTTTCAGCCTATAACGAAAAAAACACTTTACCTTTACGGTCTTATGGTAGAAAAATAGATTTCGAAGACAGGGTAGAGGCGAAGAAATTCTTAGAGATTGCCTGGAAAAGGGAGAGAGCGGGCAGTATGAAAAGGTGATATTACAAGTTGACTCCCGAAATAAGCCTGCTATGAAGCTATATATGAAAATGGATTTTGAAATAAAGGACAGTCTGTCTTATTATGATGGAGAAAGAAAGAGGAGAAAAGATGGAAAAGATATATAAGGTTATGAGAAATGCGGGAGGAGCATCGATTGCTATGGGCATCGTATTGATTACTATCGGGCTCATCACCGGTATTTTATCCATTGTAGAAGGTGCAATTCTCTTAAAGAGGAAAGAAGATTTGACATTTTAGGAAGAAGAGAGTATGCGTGCAAAGGAAATGACCAGAAACAGGTGGGCAGCTGTGTTGTTTTTTGTGCTCTATATTCTTCTCCTTTTTTATCTGCTTTTCTTTTCTGAGCTGAATGGAAGAGGTTTTTTGAATAGAGAGCACATGAGCTATAATCTCTATCCGTTTCGAGAAATCAAACGATATCTTTTTCACTGGAAGCAAATCGGTTTATTCAGCTCTGTCTCAAATCTTTTCGGAAACATTATCGGATTTGCGCCATTGGGTTTTCTACTCCCTTCTTTTTCGGGACGTTGTAGAAAATATTGGTACAATACGGTCATGGCAGGATATCTCTTATCTTTTGGGGTGGAACTTGTTCAGCTCCTTTTAAGGGCCGGGAGTTGCGATATTGATGACATTATTTTGAATACAAGCGGAACAATGCTTGGATATCTGTGTTTTCGTCTGGTACAAGGAAATAGAGAAAAGCGAAGAAGAAAAAAAGAAGAATAATTTACTTAAACGTGCTAAAGACTAGACTGGCGGAGAGAATGTGCCGGAATTGACATTTAGGAGATGGATTTTGGAGAAAGAGAAAGAAAAACGCTATTCTTATATCAGAAAAAAATTGGCAAGAGGTACTGTGGGGGCTTGTATCCTTTCCGGATTGGCTCTCCTTCTTTTTTTATTCTGCATTGCCTACTCCTTTACAGACGTGGAGAGGCAGGGCTTACTATTGCGGCTATAGCGCTCCTTTCTGTTCATTTTTCCGCTTTTTCACTTCGATTTGCTATTCCTTTTGAGAGAGGGAAGTTTTTAGAGAAAAGACCGATTTATATTGCGGTGGCTATAGATATCTTTCTGCTTTTCTCTTGGCTCTTTTTCTTGTTTTTAGGAATCAGAGGATGATTCTTACGAAAAAAAACTTTTTTTCGTAAGGCTTGTTTAATGGGATTTTGCTATAATGAGGAGCATATGGGAGAAAGACTGCAGCTTTCATTAGATCGAATCAGAGAGATTCCGGATGAGGTGGATCAAATCACTCCTTACGGAGCTTTTTTTGCGTCTATAAGCAGATTCTTTTTGCATTACTTACAGGAGGAAGAAAGCAGTGTAAATTATCTATCGGGTCTTCTCTCAGAATGTATGGAGTCCTGTAAAAAGTATGTATATCCCAAGGATGCGTTGGAAAAGGATGATTTGGGCGATATCCTGTCTGTGTTGCTCTATATTTCCCTGGGGATTGTTTATGAGGATGAAGAGAGAGCAATCTGCCGTGTTTTGGAGCTTTTTATTGAACTGTATTTACAGTTTGCTCAAGTTTCCAAACCGGAGAAACAGAGTTTGAAAGACATTTTATATGCCCATTTTCATGACTATTGCGGTGAATTTTTGGAAGAATGGAAAAAGTACTTTCTGCTAGGCTCCGGCAGGGAAAGCGGTATACCCGGAAAACACAATTTGCTTTTCCCTCTGTTTTTTCTTGAAAGAAGCGCATCTCCCTATTTTTCGGAAGAGTATGAAGAAGCACATCGAAATGATATTGCTCTTATCTTAGGGAGTAGATTACTCTCTCGTATAGAGCAGGAGTGGAAATGCTTGATAAGCATTGCGAATGGTCCTTTCTGTATGGACTCTGTGAGAGAAAAAAAATCTTTGGATTTAGAACGCAGTGGAGAGATACAAAAAATACCTTGGTCGATTTCCCCTCATGCACTAGGCTTTCATGAACATCAGAAAAAGATATTAGAGGGATTTGAGAAAAAATACAGATAAAATAGGATTAAAAGAAGATAGTTGATTAAAAGAAGATAGTTGATTAAAAGAAGATAGTTGAATGAATCAAGTTAGTGAAAAAAAGATTTGTTATATATAGAGTAGGAGGAGAGTTTGTGTAATAAGGGTAGAAAACTATATAGCATTCTTTGTCTTCTGCTTTTTTGCTTATTGTCATTTTTTTATAGTACGAAAGCCTATGCGACCGTCTGGGGCAGTGTTGAACTCACGGGAGAATCTGCAGTACTTATGGATGCGGATACCGGAGCGATTCTCTTCTCTAAAAATGGAGAGGAGAAGAGCTATCCTGCAAGCATTACCAAAGTTTTGACGGCATTGGTGGTGCTTGACCATTGTGATTTGGAAGATAAAGTTACTTTTTCGCATGATGCTGTCTACAATGTAGATTCCGGATCGTCCAATGCGCAGATTGAGGCAGGAGATGTCCTTAGCGTAAACGACTGTTTGCATGCTTTGCTTTTAAAGTCAGCCAATGAGTCAGCCAATGCCCTTGCGGAGCATGTTGCGGGGTCAAGAGCCGCCTTTGCGGAAATGATGAATGAAAAGGCAAAGGAATTGGGCTGTACGGGGAGTCATTTTGAGAATCCTTCCGGACTCTTCTCGGAAAACCATTATACTACGGCAAAAGATATGGCTCTTATTGCAGTGGCTGCCTTTCAAAATGAAAAGTTTTTGGAGATAGAGAAAAATTTACGGCATACCTTAAACGGGCTCCAGAGACTTCCGGAAGGAAATACTATCTATATGGAGCATAAGATGATGCTCCCGGATTCCCGTTTTTACGACAAACGTGTTGTAGCAGGAAAGACAGGATTTACGAAGGACAGTGGGAATACGCTTCTTACTCTTGCACAAGAGGGGGATAGACGTCTGGTTACCGTTGTGCTCCGGGACAAGACACCCTATCATTATATTGATACTAAGGCGCTTCTGGACCTGGGATTTTACGGGACAAAGCAAGAAGAACTGGAAGATTCCGGAACATACTTGGAAAAAATACGCCTGGAAGCAGTGAAACAGGGCTATATTACCGAAGATGACAAGCTGCATTTTTCCGGTAAGGTACTACTTTCCCTTCCTAAGGAAGCAGGCCAGGAAGGACTGGAATTTCAGTTTTTATCAAATCAATCCGAAGAAGCAAGAAATACACCTACAGCAAGCGGAAGCTCCGTAAGTCGCCTAAAAGAAAAAATTTTACCGGAAGTGGTATTTCTTTTGGATGGGAGAAAGATTGGAAAAGCAAGTCTTTATAAAGAACAAAATATTCGTGTGATGTTTGAAGAAGCAAGTCCTAAAACAAAAGTTGCTTTTTTTGCAGTAACAATTAGCGGATTTACTATAATAGTTGCCGGGCTGGCATTCCTTTTTGGAGGCGGAGCTCTCTACGGTGCAAAAAATATCGCGGATGAACGTAAAAAGGAGAAAGAAGTGGAAGGAACGGAGAAAGAAGAGATTGGAAGAAATGAAGATTTCGGAGGAAGAATTCCGGAAACTTCTGGAAGAACGGAAGAAGAGAAAGAAAGAGTAGAAAATAAAGAAAAAAATAAAAAAAGCCCCCCCACGGTCAGTCTATTATGGAAATAGTGAACAAGAATGAAGAGTTATCGGAGGAAGATGCGGAGCTAAGCAAAGAAAGAGAACGACTTCGTAAAGAAAGAAGAGAACGTTCTGCCAAAAGCTTAGAAAAAGAGAAAAAAAGGAACGTAGACGAAATCTCTTTCTGGCCTGTGTAGGAGTTGCTGTTCTTGTTCTTTGTACCTTTATGCTGGGTCGATTTATGTTCGGCATGAAAAGTGCTATGCCGGATCAAAGGGAAGCAGTATCTTCAGGGATTTTACAACTTACTGTGATAAAGAATTTATCCGAGGAGGAAAAAGCGGAGCTGGAAAGCTACGCTAAAGAAGATGGAGGGATGGAAATACATTTTTTAAGTCCCGAAATGGGAGAGGGAGAGCTGAAAAGCGCTATCCAATCCTTTAAGACGGATATTGTTCTCGGAGGAGAGGAAGAAAATGCAGCCTTTCTTTCTGAACTGAGTGAGGGAGAGAAGATTCCCTACCTTGCTACGACGTATATTCCAAAAGACTCTCTCCGGGATTATACTTTTTGTTTAAGTAAATCTGCAGAAGAGCAGGCGGTGGATCTTGCTTTTTTTGCCTATAATGAAGCTTTTCGTTCTATGGGTATTTTATCGCCGGAGGGGAAGACAGATCTTTTATCTACAGAAACAAAGGAAGCATTTCAGGAACTGGGTGGAACAGCGACAGTTTACAACTATTCCTCCGAGGAAGATTTCAGAACAAAGATTAGTGAACTGGAAAATGCAGGAATTGACACATTGTTTTTAGAAAATTACAGTCATGAAGGAATGAATCTCTTAGCGGAAGAACATAATTTTACGGTTCTACTTGGAGAAGATTGGGATAGAGGCGACTTTCCGGGTAATGCGGAAATCAAGACGAATTGTCTTTTGTATGCTAAGAAGACAAAGACAGAAAATCTTGACTTAACAGCAGATACAATAAAGACGGAAGACGATATTGCGGAAGAAGATTCTGAAAACCTTGCATCTTCCGAGACAGGGGAGAGTGAAACAGCAACGAGTGATGAGTCTGTTTTATCGATTCTGGAAGAGGAAACTGACGGAAGGGAAAAGGCTGCTATGGCAATCCTCAAGATGGCTTTGCAAAATAAGGGAAAGAGGCTTTTTGAGAAGCTTTCCGGTCTTCTATATCAGGGAACAAGTGGCATATATGAGCTGAAAAATGGCGACTATGCTTTGAAAGGGCAGGCTGTGTTCTACGAAATCATAGAAAATAAGCGGGTAGAGATTTCCTGATTCTACAGTGTAGAGGAACTAAATGATAAGGAGAGAGTATGCAATTTACCAAGATGGAAGGTGCAGGAAACGACTATATTTACATCAATTGTTTTAAAGAGAAGGTAGAGAATCCGGAAGAGCTGGCAATGAAAATGTCCGACCGTCATTTTGGTGTCGGAGGAGATGGCATTATCCTGATTGAGCCGAGTGATAAAGCGGATGCCTTTATGCATATGTTCAATGCGGACGGTTCCGAGGGAGCCATGTGTGGAAACGGTATTCGCTGCACAGCAAAGTATATTTATGACCATGGTATGGTGAAGCCGGATATTCCTATGATGAAAATAGAAACAAAGTCCGGAGTAAAAGAAATCCGTTATGAAGTAAAAGACGGGAAGCTCTTTAAGGCAACTGTCGATATGGGCGAGGTAAAGTTGGACAGTACTTTACCGGAGAAGATTGAGATTGCTGATTTTAAATTATCCTTTGTGGGAATCGATGTCGGAAATCCGCATGCAGTCTATTTCTTAGAGGATAATGCCGTGTTGGGTGAGAGTATTTATGAAATTGATTTTGCACGCTACGGAAAGGACTTTGAACCCATTCCCGCTTTCCGAACAGAGTAAACAGCGAGTTTATTGAGATAAAGAATAGAAAGGAAATCAATTTCCGGGTTTATGAAAGAGGTTCAGGAGAAACATTTGCCTGTGGAACGGGAGCGACTGCTGCAGTTGTTGCGGGAAATCTCTTAGGGAAGCTGGATGAGAAAGTCCTGGTTCACCTCTTGGGTGGAGATTTGGAGATTTACTACGATAAAGAGAGCCGACATGCCTTTATGACGGGCGAAGCAAGAGAAGTTTTTAGCGGAATCTGGGGAGAATAAGAAAAAAGGGGCTGTAAAAAAGCAAAAATTCTTTGTGCTTTTTTACAGCCCCTTTTTCTACTAACGCCCTTTTTCTATGTAAGAGTCCCGCTTGAATTAAATTTCATACATATTTCAAGCTTAAAGCAGAAGCAGTCCATTTCCTACTCCGAGTCTGTCTGCACCGGCAGCAAGAAGTTCTTCTGCAAACTCCCTGCTTCTGATTCCACCGCTTGCCTTAATTTGCATCTTATCTGAAACGGATTCTTTCATGAGTTTTACATCTTCCACAGTAGCTCCTCCTGTAGAGAATCCGGTAGAGGTTTTTACAAAATGAGCACCGGCTTCTTCGGAAAGCGCGGAGGCTTTTTTGATTTCTTCTTTTGTAAGGAGGCAGGTTTCGATAATAACCTTTACGATAGCCGGCTTGGAAGCTTCTACCACAGCTTTGATATCTTCTCTTACATAGTCATAGTCCTTGTCCTTCAAGGCTCCAATCTGAATAACCATATCGACTTCCTCAGCACCGTCCGCAACAGCCTGCTTTGCTTCAAAAGCCTTTGCCTTTGTAGACATCGCTCCCAAAGGAAAGCCCACCACACAGC
This sequence comes from uncultured Oribacterium sp., assembly GCA_916439225.1. GTDB lineage: Bacteria > Bacillota > Clostridia > Lachnospirales > Lachnospiraceae > Oribacterium. The sequence continues at coordinate 1,246,833 of CAKAHF010000002.1, forward strand.
AGGTCTTTACACCGGAGCCGGAAAGGGACTTCGCAACGAGCGGAACATAAGAAGTGTTAACGCAAACCGAAGCAAAATGATTTGCCTTTGCTTCCTCGCAGTAGCGGAGAATACTGTCTTTCCCTGCCTCCGCCTTTAACATCGTGTGGTCAATTTTCTTTGCAATATCCATAGCTCCTCCTTATAAATGATACTTTTGTTATAACAAAATGAAGTAAAAATGAAAGCAATATTTCCTAAAGAAAAATTCTCCCGATATTGACTTAGACAAAGCGTGTGGAGACGCCGGCACTTGCAGCTTTCGAGCAAAGCGAAGAAAGATGCTTAGTACCGCTGCGTCGAAACCGAGCGAGAGCGCCTTGGGAAGAGTCAATATCAGGAGAATTTAACTATATTAAATTGAATGAGGACGACTTTCCTGATGGAAAGTTCGTCATTTGCACTTCGTTGACTGAGCGTGGACTTGTAGTCCACCGCTCACTTTGCTCCGCAAAGCCAGTCCCTGCAGGCCTTGGTCTTGTACAGGACGACTTTCCTGATGGAAAGTTCGTCCTTAGGCCTTATCCCGTATCTTGTTTTGGGCTACGGTCAGCATCAACTTGATTCGATTTAACTGGTTTACTTCCGATGCGCCAGCATCATAGTCCACGGCAATGATGTTCGCTGTGGGATTATGCCGCTTCAGCTCTTTGATGACACCCTTTCCGACAATGTGGTTCGGGAGGCATCCGAAAGGCTGGGTACATACGATATTATCTACCCCTTCGGACAAAAGTTCAAGCATTTCTCCGGTTAAGAACCAGCCTTCTCCGGTCTGGTTTCCCAGGGAGACATATTCTCTGGCAAGGGAAGCAAGCTCTCGGATATCACTCGGTGCGGTAAAGTGCTTGGATTTCTGCAATTCCTTCTTCGCCGTCTTACGGAAAGACTCCAGTAAGCTGATTGCAATATTGCAAAGGGTTTTTCCCTTCCAGGAAGCCCCTAAGTTCTCGTGCTTAAAGTTCTGGTTATAGAAGCAGTAGAGCAGGAAATCCATAAGATCCGGCATCACGGCTTCAGCCCCCTCTTTTTCAAGAAGCTCCACAATATGGTTGTTGGCAAGCGGAGAGAATTTTACAAGGATTTCTCCTACGATTCCAACCTTCGGCTTTTCTTCCGAAGAGAGCGGAATATTGTCAAAGTCTCGAATAATACCCTTTACATTTTTACCAAACTCGAAGAGCGGGATGATCTTCTTGGAAAGGCTTTCCTGACAGATTTTCTTCCATTTCTGATGTACCGCTTCCGCAGCACCGGCCTGCAATTCATAAGGTCTTGTGGCATAGAGAAGACGCATAAAGAGGTCTCCGTAAACTACACCTTGCAAAGCTCTTGTAAGAAGCGGAATCGTCATCTTAAAGCCCGGAGTGGATTCCATCCCGTTGGCATTTAAGGAAATAACGGGGATTTGTCCCATTTCCGCCTTATCCAAGGCTCTACGAATAAAGCCGATATAGTTTGAGGCACGGCAACCGCCTCCGGTTTGCGACATGATGACGGCAGTCTTATTTAAGTCATATTTTTCCGGAAAGAAGCGCTTCCATAACCTGTCCTACCACAATGATGGAAGGGTAGCAGGAATCGTTGTTTACATACTGCAGTCCCGTGTCGATAGCGGAACGGTTATCATTGTCCAAAAACCACAAGATTGTAGCCTTCCGCACGAATTGCCGGCTCAATGAGCTCGAAATGGAGTGGCGACATCTGCGGACAAAGAATGGTGTAGCCCTCCTCCTTCATATCCTTGGTAAAGAGGGTTCTCTTGTACTGCTCGGAACGAATCTTTCTTCTGTACTTCTTCTCGGAACGCACACGGATTGCAGCAAGAAGAGAACGAATACGGATTCTTGCGGCACCGAGGTTATTTACCTCGTCAATCTTTAATACGGTGAAAATCTTATCGGAGCCGTTCAAGATGTCTTTTGCCTGATCCACTGTTACGGCGTCCAAGCCGCAGCCGAAAGAGTTTAATTGGATAAAGTCCAGATTTTCCTGCGTCTTCGTAAAGGCTGCCGCGCGGTAGAGACGGGAGTGGTACATCCACTGGTCGGTTACAATAATCGGGCGCTCCACTTCCGCAAGGTGGGAAATGGAGTCCTCGGTCAGCACGGCAAAATTGTAGGAGCTAATCAGCTCCGGTATACCGTGGTGAATTTCCGGATCAGCATGGTAGGGGCGACCGGCAAGGACGATTCCTCTGTGTCCGGTTTGCTCCATCCACATCAGGGTTTCTTCTCCCTTTTCCTCTATATCTCTTCTCGACTGAAGAAGCTCTTCCCAGGCAAGATGGGCGGCATTTCGAATTTCCTTTTCCGTAAAATTCCATTCCTTGAACTGTTCGCCGATTTTTTCAATCGTCCAGTCTCCGGCAGGCTTCACGGAATCCTTAATCTGCTTCGGGTGCACAAAAACCTTTGTGAGCTGATCCGTGAGGATTTTTTCGTTCGTAAAGGCGAGGAAGGGCTTCATAAAGAAAATGCTCTTCTCCTCGAGATTTTCTACATTGTTTTTGATATTTTCCGCATAGGAAGTAACCATGGGGCAGTTATAGTGATTACCTGCTCCGGCTGTCTCGTTTCTTTCATAGGGAATACAGGGGTAGAAAATGAACTTCTGTCCCTTATTGATTAGCCACTCGATATGGCCGTGTACAAGCTTTGCCGGGTAGCACTCGGACTCGGAGGGGATAGACTCGATACCCATTTCATAAATCTTCTTGTTGGAAGAAGGGGAGAGTACCGTACGGAAGCCGAGTTCCTTAAAGAAAATGGCCCAGAAAGGATAATTTTCGTACATATTAAGCACTCTTGGGATTCCGATTTCTCCGCGCCTTGCTTCTTCCGGAGAAAGCGGCTCATAGCCGAAGATTCTCTTTACCTTATACTTAAAGAGGTTTGGAATTTCGGACTTGGCTTTCGGAAGTCCTGCACCGCGCTCACAGCGATTTCCGGAAACGAACTTTCTTCCGTGACCGAAATCGTTAATAGTGAGCACGCATTTATTGCTGCAAAGCCCGCAGCGACTCATGGTGTTCTCATACTGTAAGTCTAAGATTTCATCCAAAGGAAGCATGGAGGTCTTTTTGTAGCCGGCCGCATCAAGCAGTGCTTTATCTTCTTCACCGGCAAGAATCTCGTCTTCCAGCTTTTCCGTTTCGATATAGTAACGCTCTCTGGCAATAAGGGCTGCACCAAAGGCACCCATGATTCCGGCAATATCCGGACGGATTACATTCTGTCCCAGAGTCTCCTCTAAAGCACGAAGTACGGCATTGTTGTAGAAGGTTCCTCCCTGTACCACAATATGCTTTCCGAGGTCCTTGGGATTCGTTACCTTGATAACCTTATATAAGGCATTTTTAATAACGGAGTAAGCAAGACCCGAGGAAATGTCGGCAACAGTGGCTCCTTCCTTTTGGGCCTGCTTTACATTGGAATTCATGAAAACGGTACAGCGGGATCCGAGGTCTGTCGGATTTTCCGCAAAGAGTGCCTCTTTGGCAAAATCTTCTACGGAATAGCTTAAGGACTTGGCAAAGGTCTCTAAGAAAGAACCGCATCCGGAGGAGCAGGCCTCATTTAACTGCACATTATCCACCGTGCCGTCCTTAATATGAATGCACTTCATATCCTGTCCGCCGATATCCAGGATACAATCCACTTCCGGCTCAAAGAAGGAAGCGGCATAGTAGTGGGCAATGGTTTCTACCTCACCCTCATCCAGCTGAAAGGCAGACTTAAGAAGAGCTTCACCGTAACCGGTGGAGCAGGAGTAAGCAATTTCCGCATCGGGGGGAAGCTGTTCCTTAATCTCGGCTACAGCTCTCATGGCTGTCTTAATAGGGGAACCCTCATTTCCGGAATAGAAAGTATAGAGCAGTTCTCCATCTTCAGAGATTAAAGCGAGCTTTGTTGTAGTAGAGCCTGCATCGATACCGAAGAAGGCTTTTCCATGGTAGTCTTTTAAATCCCTTCTCTTAACCTTTGCTTTTTCATGTCTTTTTACAAATTCCGTATATTCCTCTTCGGAAGAAAAGAGAGAGTGCATTCTTTTAATCTCACTGTCCATCTGAATTCCTGCGCGAAGGCGGGGAATCATTTCGGAGAGCTGAACAGGGGGATTTTTATCCTCGGCATTTAAGGCAGAGCCCATAGCCGCGTAGAGGTGAGAGTTCTCCGGATTAATGATTTCGTCATCCGTGAGCTTTAAAGTGCGGATAAAGCTGTTTCTTAGCTCCGGCATAAAGTGGAGCGGACCGCCGAGGAAGGCAACATGACCGCGGATGGGCTTTCCCTGCGCAAGGCCGGAAATGGTCTGATTGCATACTGCCTGGAAAATGGAAGCGGCAAGGTCTTCACGAGCCGCACCTTCGTTAATCAAAGGCTGAATATCGGTCTTCGCAAAAACACCGCAACGCGCCGCGATAGGATAAATCATCTGAAAGTTCTTTGCGAGCTCATTTAAGCCGGCTGCGTCGGTGTCGAGGAGGGAGGCCATTTGGTCAATAAAAGAACCTGTACCGCCGGCGCAGATGCCGTTCATTCTCTGGTCGATTCCGCCCTTAAAATAAATAATCTTTGCGTCTTCACCGCCAAGCTCAATGGCAACATCCGTCATAGGATAGTTTTCTTTTAAGGCGGATGCCACAGCGACAACCTCCTGGCAGAAGGGCTGTCCCATATGCTTTGCAAGGGTTAAGCCGCCGGAACCGGTCACAACAATACGACAAGAGAGCTCACCATGTGCCTCTCTAGCTTCTTCTAAAAGATCTGCTAAGGTTTCTTGGATATTGGCGAAATGCCTGCGATAGTCTGAAAAAATAAGATGATTATCCTGATCAAGGATAGCTACCTTTACGGTAGTAGAACCAATGTCAATGCCCAGTCTGTAAGTTTCTGTCATAAATACACCCAATCTATACTTTCTAAGTCATAACAAATACTGTATAATTTTAATAACCAACAGTGTTTTACTCTAGCATAGATAGGGGGGAGCAACAAGAAAGGCTTTCTAAAAAAAGAATAAAAGTTTACTTGAGCTATATTACCGCTAAAAAAGGAGATTAGGCTATGAACGTCATTCTATGGGGATTTACCAACTTAGATCCAAAGACTAAGCATTAAAATAGGGATATACAGCTCAGCAAATCCACATAGAAAGTTATTGAAGATTTCCAGAAGGAGGAGAGAATTTATGAGATTTTCAATTGATTATAAGATGACTTTATATGTATTAGTGGTTGGCTGTGCTTGTATAGTTTTCAGAATGGCAACATCACCTTCGTTCCCCCAGATATTAGGACTTGCGGTTGGTGTTGGGTTATGTCTCATTAGTGTAGCTTTGACTGTATTTGAGATTATGAAAGGTCTCGATTTTTTCTATGGCTTTGCAGAGAATTGGAATGGATACGGTATTGTAAATAGTGGTTTTATTGCCGGAATGTCTGCGTTCTTTTTTTCGAGTGATTGGCGAACTGGTATTATCATAGTCATTTTACTGGGTATCTGCACACTTATTGAACGATTTTGCGTACGATATATTATCTCGCTAATTAAGAATGATCAAAAATAACATGGTTATTAAATTTCCTTTTTATACCTTTTTGAAGAAAAGAAACATTGGTACTGATGTCATGAATTGGCTATTTATAGGCAAAATGGAGTTACCCTAAGTGATAACTCCATTAAAATGACCTTTACATGGTTTTTTCCTCATTTTATTTAAAGTCTTCTCTTCTAAAAACATTATCTAATAAAGTTGAAGCTACATATATTGCACATATAAGAGACATACCTCTACAGACAACAACTCCATCAACAGATAATTGATACCCTTTTGTAATAAATACTTCAGGAGATGAGAACAAATAGATTGCTACTAGTATAAAAAAATTATTTTTTTATTACAATATAGAAAGTTGAACTTATTTTTCATAATGTATTCTCCATTACATTTAATATTCCAATAACCCAAATCAGAAATTATGACAACGACACTTATACGTTTCTTCTCCGTCCAAATCGAAAATCTGATACATACAAACCCCTAAAGCATTTGCTATATCATTTGCCGTTTTTAGACTTGGTACAGTCTTTCCTGTTTCTATTTGATTTATGCTTATTCTTGATATTCCAATTTTTTTACCTAATCTATGTTGTGATAAACCTAGTGGTTTTCTATGTTCTTCAATTCTGTTTCTCATCGTCTTGTCTCCCTTTTTTGGTTAAGTTTAGTTTGCCATATTTTTCTACATAAGTCATCCATAACGAGTTTAAAATTTTAAGATACAGGAAAAATGGATTTAAGTAGGTTTTTGCTAGTACATTAATAAAAAAAATTTTTAATAATAAAAATATATATAAATAATAAAAATATATATAAATATATCACCTTGGCAGGTGTAAATAATTCCCTGTAAACCTTCGGTTTACTAAACTCTACCTCGCTTCGGTTCCCTCTTTTTCAGAACATAGCTATAATACATACAAGAATAAATTAAAAAAAGGAAATAGAGTAAAGATTTTGTCAGTTGATAAAGAAATAAAAAGAGAGTAATCAAAAAAAGGAGATTAGGCTATGAATAATCAATCGATGGGCGATATGATCAGTACGCTTAGAAAAGAAAAAGGAATGACCCAAAAAGACTTGGCGGATAGGCTAAGCATAACTGACAAGGCTGTTTCCAAGTGGGAACGAAATCTGGCTTTTCCGGATACGGCAACGATACCCGGACTTGCCGAAATCCTTGGCATATCCGTGGAAGAACTGATGAATGCGAAGCCTATTCCCGAAAGTAGACACAAGGGCGCTTCTTACTTATTGCATATCATCTTGAAAGCTCTACCTACTGCAATGGGCATTGCCGTTCTTGTAAGTTCCTTATTGGGGGAACTTGACAAGAAATCCGCTTTTACCATGCTGGGAATCGGGCTCGCTTCTGTGGGGATTTACCTGCTCAGATCGAAGGACTAAGTATGGAAAGGGAATAGGGAAATACGGAGGCTGTGAAATAAGTCTCTAAAAGCTTAGAGTAAAATTTTAGTTGGCAAAAAAATAGGAAGAGGCCGAAGCCCCTTCCTCATCATACAGAAATAACCTATTATATAGTTGACAAACAAATACTAAGGTCAAAAGCTAAAAGATGGTGTTATTTCTATTTCGAATGCGTGGGTGAAATGAAAATTAAGCTAGAAGATTACTTTTCCTTTGAAAATGATATATTTTTTGAAGCCGATGATGTGGTGAATAATTTGAATGAAGAGTTTGTGTTAGAGGGCGAGAATTATCTTAATCATGTGGGAATAGATACATCGAATATATATTTTAAGTTATTGGCACAGCTATATTTTTTGAAAGATAAAAATATAATGGATAATTCATCACTAGCACATATTAACTATGTTATTGCGTACTATGTAGGACTTTTTCTACATCCGATTAATGGGGAACTCATTGCATTAAAATTTATAGATGAAGCCATAGGGTTGGAAAAATGATAGTAGCAAAAATAGAGAAATATAAAGAGTTAAAAGCTATGATAAAAGAAGAGTTATAATAACTTATTTAAAAATGAATCGGGTAAAAAGGGGCTGTGAAATAAGCCCCTAAAAAAAATAGGACCATTCGTTCATGCGAAAGGTCCTATTTTTGTGGTAAAATTAATTTATGATAAAAAATTTACACAATAAATATTGTAGTTCAAAACAAGGATATTTATCACTGTTTTTTTCAGATTGTTTGAATTTGCTGGATTCTATTTTAACATTTGACAAATTGATGGAAAGGGAGTAGAGATTGGGAAGAGTTTATAACTTGCTATGTTATTGTTTATCTTCCCACCATTTTTGTAGTTCTTTCTTTCCTTTTAAAGGCTTTGTAAAATAGGAATAGACTATATTGGAATCAAAGCTTGTTTGTAAAATACTTTCAATCTGCCCTACAATGCTTTTTAGTTCCAACAAATCCGTACAGTTTTCTATATAAAATGCCTGCTTTGTTTCCTTATTGAGCAGTTTTATCTCTTCCTTGGAGGAGACGCAATAATCTTTGTGGTGGTGGTATAGCAAGAATTGTTCACTTGTTAAGGATAGATCAAAACAGGCTTTCAAGCCTTTGGGTGCATAAACAGAAATACTCAGTTTGCAAAATTTTCTTTTATCGATTTCCTTATCGAGCTCAAAAGCATATTGAATCCCCTTCATATTGCTAAGGTCAAAACTAAAACTTCCTTCTCCGCCTGTTTTCTTAAACTCCATTTTTGAAGTATCCAGTCCCAGCCTTTTTATAAATTCGAAATAATCACTTTGCCTATATAATTCTTCAAAATATTGTTCTAATAGCACTTTATTGGACATCCACTGCGGACTATTGATTTCATTAAAAATAGTAAGTAAAACATGACAAAGATTGATTTGATTCGCGATACTAAATTTTGTTAAGCATCCTAAATACGCTATTGCCATTTGCTCCTCGGAATAACTTAGTACTACTAGGATATAATAAAACTCCTTTTTCTCGTAATGAGGACAGACTCTTTTTAATAAATCACAGAGAAAATTGACCAACTGTTTGTGCTCTGCAAAAGTTTGCATTTTTTCAAAGTGCTTTATTTCAAAATCTGCATAGGAATAGATTTGTTTTTGAAGTTTCCGGAAAATTTCCATGATATCACTTGGCGGTTCAGCTTTTTTTAAAGCATCATACAGGGTCATACTATTTTCATTGTATTCAAAAAATATTTTTTCCATATTCTTATATTCCTCCAAGTTCAAGCTTGCTTTTGTATCATCATTTTTGCTCTTTATCAGAATCTTCGCTACTTCGGATTTAAGACAGTTGTTCTTGTAAAGAAAAGCAAGAATAAAAGGTAATATGAAAACAGGTAAGCATACCGGTGCTCCGAAAAGAGCAAGCCCTCGATAGTGGTTTCTTGTGTGATTGCCTTCTGCAAGACTATTCAGAATATCCGCTGTCTGTGTAAGAATCTCACCGCCACTTACAAGCCATAACAAAATAAACTCTAAAGCCAATACAGAAAAGAGGATGATCATCATTTTCTTTGCTATCTTGCCGGATATTTCCATTTTTAATTCTATACCGATTAACTCGGCGTCCGGTATATTGGAAAACCATTTTTCGGCTCGTTCTACTTTTGTCATGATCAGTCCTCGTACATAAAATCAAATTTCTTTCACTAAGTTTTTATTGTTATACTATTTTCATGTCTTTTTTTCTACTGTCAGATTTCCTACGGCATGAAAAATCCTTAAACAAGAATAAAATCCCCGGGGCAACGCTTGAAAAAAAATAATACTGCAAGTATACTTTCAGCGTGTTTGCAAGAAAATACACTGCGATTTTATCTTAATAATCGGATATTAAGAAAGGTGAAAAATGAGTATTTTAGATCGCTTGGAAAGAAAACTGGGACGTTTTGCCGTTCCGAATTTAATGAAATATATCTGTGTGATGTATGCTCTGGGCTTTATGATTCAGATTTCCGCACCGGAGTTTTACTATTACTATCTTGATTTGGATCCGGAAGCGATTCTCCACGGGCATATTTGGAGGATTTTGACCTTCCTTATTTTTTATCCCGCGTCAACAGGCTTCGGCTCTATTTTCTGGGCCATTATCGGAATCATGGTTTACTATAGCATAGGAAGAACTTTGGAGTATCTTTGGGGGAATTTTCGTTATAATTTCTTCTTTTTTTCCGGTGTAATTCTTTACAATGTGGCAGGAATCCTCATTTACCTTGTAACGGGAGTATCTCTTCAGTTGAATCCAACCTATATGGGCTTCAGTATTTTCCTGGCCTATGCGTTGACTCTTCCGGATACGGTATTTTACCTCTATTTCTTTATTCCGATTAAGGCAAAATATCTGGCACTTTGGAGACTTTACTGTATCTCTACTTATTAGTGGTAAGCCCGAGTTTGGGTGGAAAGCTGTCGATTGTTTTGTCTTTTGCAAATGTTCTCCTGTTTTTCATCCTGATGAACCAGGGGAAGAGAAAGAACATTTTCAATATCAGAAATTATAGATAGGAAAGTAAATTAGGATATAGCCTGATACAAAGTTTATTACGGAGATAGAGTTTCACGATATATAGAGTTTAGAAGATTTAAGGAGATGAATATGAGAAGAACAAAAATGGTTTGTACGATGGGACCGAACGAGAATAATTATGAGTTAATGAAGACTCTGGCGGAGATTATGGATGTTGCCCGTTTTAATTTTTCCCACGGAGACCATGAGGAGCACCTTGGAAGATTGGAGCTTCTTCGTAAGGCGAGAAAAGAAGTAGGAAGACCGATAGCGGCACTGCTGGATACGAAGGGCCCGGAAATCAGAACCGGTCTTTTGGAAGGTGGACAGAAGATTAGCTTGGAAGAGGGTGAGAAGATTATCCTGACTACGGAAGAGGTACTTGGCACAAAGGATAAGATTTTCTTAAACTACAATAAGCTCCATGAGGATGTGAAGCCCGGAAATCTTATCTTGATAGATGACGGACTGATCGGTTTAGAGGTTGAAGCGGTTAAGGGTGTAGAAATTTTTTGTAAGGTCACAAACGGAGGGGAACTAGGAGAAAGAAAGGGTGTCAATGTGCCCGGTGTACCCATTCAGCTTCCTTCCATCACCGATAAGGATATCGAGGACATTAAGTTCGGTATTGCGGAAGACTTTGACTTTGTAGCGGCTTCCTTTGTTCGTTCCGCTGATGCGGTAAGACAAATTCGGGCAATTATTGACGAAGCCGGATCCCAGATGAAGATTATTTCCAAAATTGAGTCTCAGGAAGCGCTTGACAATATTGATGCAATTATTGAGGCATCGGACGGCATCATGCTGGCAAGAGGAGACCTCGGTGTGGAAATCGAAGCAAAGCGCATCCCGCAGTTACAGAAAGAGATTATTCACAAGTGTAACTACCATGGAAAGGTCGTGATTACCGCAACACAGATGCTGGATTCTATGATTCGGAATCCCCGTCCGACAAGGGCGGAGGTGACGGATGTTGCCAATGCGGTATATAACGGAACGGATGCGGTGATGCTTTCCGGAGAATCCGCAAACGGAAATATCCGGTGGAAGCGGCAAAGACCATGGCTTCCATTGTGGAGTACACGGAGCAGTTCTTAGATTACAAGCAGTTTAAAACCAGAATGGTGGAAAAGACCGTTTACGAGAGCATCGGAAATGCCATGTGTGCAGCGTCCGTTACAACGGCTTCCGAACTGAAAGCGGCTGCAATTGTGGCTTCCACCCTTTCCGGGATTACGGCGTCCATGATTTCGAAGTACCGTCCGATTACCCCGATTTATGCGCTTTCTCCGAGCCAGCTTGTGACGAGACAGATGATGCTGTTCTGGGGCGTAACTCCCATTTGGGCAAGAAGAGCGGAGACAACGGACGAACTCTTTGAAAGTTCCATCGAGGAGTTGAAGGACAGAAAACTGGTGAAGAGCAAGGACATTTGCGTTATTACGGCAGGTGTATTGTCCCGCCTGCAGAGAAAGCAGGCTCCGACCGGTACAAATATCATGCGAGTGATTGAAGTAGACTAAGATTCGTAATCGAAGTAGATCCGGATTTGCTATTGCAGTATACCGGGAATTCTGCATTGAACTAAACAAGGATTTTACTTGAAAAGTCCCTCTAGCTTGTTTAAGATAGAGTGGACTTTTTTTAATTCTTAACAAGTGGCGCAGGCGAAGCCTGAGACATCTTGTTCATAACGAGTATTGCCCGCAAAGCGTGAGATATCTTCGTTGGACAGGTAAAGAGGGATGTTCCGTCCTCTATGAAACTTGGTAAAAAATGGAAGTAAAAAGTATAGAGTGGGTTTGTAAGGTGATAAAAACGAAGGAGAAAAGATGAAAAAAGCATTTGTGGATTATCGGAAAGCAAAAGAGATTGCGGAAATGTATCCCACTCCCTTCTATCTATATGATGAAGAGGGGATTCGGGAAACAGTCAGAAACCTATATAAAGCCTTTTCTTGGAATGAGGGCTATAGAGAGTATTTTGCCATTAAGGCTACACCGAATCCTACACTTCTTCGCATCCTTAAGGAAGAAGGTTGCGGAGTGGATTGCTCTTCCGACACGGAGTTAAGCCTCGCGGAGGCCTGCGGATTCTCCGGATCGGAAATCATGTTTTCTTCGAACGATACCCCGGATGAAGAGTATGTCTTTGCCAATCGTTTAGGAGGAATCATCAATCTCGATGATTTTACAAATATTGATGAAGTAACGGAGATTCTTACTACTCTTCCGAAAACTATGAGTCTCCGCTTTAATCCGGGGGGGCTATTTCAGTATCGGAAATACCATTATGGACAATCCCGAGGAAGCGAAATACGGGATGACCGAGGCACAGATTTTGGAAGGCTACCGTATTTTAAAAGAAAGAGGGGTAGAGCATTTTGGAATTCATGCTTTCCTCGCGTCCAATACCATTAGTAATGACTATTATCCGGAGCTCGCAAGACAGCTGTTTTCCTTAGTTGTGAAAATAAAGGAAGAATGCGGGATTTCTCTTGAATTTGTAAATCTTTCCGGCGGAGTGGGAATTCCCTACCGCCCGGAGCAGGAGGCTACCGACATTTTCCTGATAGGAGAAAAGGTGAGAGAGGTTTATGAGGAAATTCTCGTAAAGAACGGCCTAGGTCATATTCGTCTTTGCTCGGAACTGGGACGCTATGTTTTAGGACCGCACGGGGCACTGATTACGAAAGTTATGCACTTTAAAAACACGTATCGGCATTATGCAGGAGTAGATGCCTGTGCCTCGAATCTCATGAGGCCCGCAATCTATGATGCATATCATCACATTACCGTGCTCGGTAAGGAAGATGCAAAGGAGACGGAAGTTTACGACGTCGTCGGTTCTCTTTGTGAAAACAACGATAAGTTTGCAAAAGAGAGAGAGCTTCCAAAGTTGGAAAAGGGGGACCTGCTCTTCATCCATGATACCGGGGCACACGGCTTTGCTATGGGCTACAATTACAACGGAAAGCTCTGGTCTTCCGAGCTTCTCCTGCAAAAGGACGGAAGCGTGAAGATGATTCGTCGGGCCCAGAAGGATACGGATTACTTTGCCACCCTGGATATTGATGAAGGACTGAGCAAGTATTTACAAAGCAGGAAGTAGAATCCGGAAGATTGCAATTTGTTTTCAGACGAAATGCTGTGGTTTTATGCATGGTATTCGGTTAATAAAAGTGATATTGAAAAAGTAAAGAGAGGCAGTATGGCATTAAAGAAAAAGGCCGTAACCGGCATGAAGGACATTTTACCGAGAGAAATGGCGGTGAGACAAAGGGTATTATCCACGATACGAAAGGTCTATGGGGGCTTCGGTTTTACCGAAATTGAGACACCCATCGTGGAGCATCTTTCCAATCTCCTTAGTAAGCAGGGTGGAGATAATGAGAAGCTCATTTTTAAGGTGGAAAAAAGAGGAGAGAAGCTGAAAGAAGCTTTGGAAAAGGGGGATTTCGAGAACCTTTCCGATTCCGGACTACGTTATGATTTAACCCTTCCTCTTTCCCGCTTTTATGCCGAGAATCAGGGGAATCTACCGACTCCCTTTAAGGCTTTACAAATCGGTCCGGTTTTTCGTGCCGATCGTCCGCAGAAAGGACGCTTCCGGGAATTTTGGCAGTGTGACATCGATATTTTCGGGGACGCAAGTTATCTTTCGGAAATTGACCTGCTCCTTGCTATGGGAACGGTCTTACAGGAAATCGGTTTCGGAGAAAAGTATCCCTTCTATATTGTATTAAATGACCGTGCTATCCTAAAGGCCATGCAGAGCTATGCGGGATTTCCGGAGGAGGATTTTTCGGATATTTCCATCGTTCTTGATAAAGAGGATAAAATCGGAAGAGAGGGAGTTCGGGAAGAGCTGCTATCTCTTTCCTACACGGAGGAGCAGATATCCCGTTATGAGGACTGCTTAAACCTTGTGAAGGGAGATAAGGAAGATATCCTGAAATTGCAGGAAAAGCTTGGCGCGCATCTTGATGAAGAGGTCGGAAAGAATCTGTATCAGATTATGAAAATGGTGGAAGAGAGCGGAAAGGGCGCGATTCCCCTTCGCTTTGACCCAACCTTAGTGCGCGGAATGGGCTATTACACCGGCCCGATTTTTGAAGTGCGTTCCACTCTTTTCTCCGGCTCTATCGGAGGCGGCGGAAGATATGATAAGATGGTAGGAAAGTTTATCGGTGTGGATACTCCTGCAGTAGGTTTTTCTATAGGCTTTGAAAGAATCATCGGCATCCTTTTGGAGGGAGAAGAGGAGGAGCAGTCGGAAGGAAAGATTGCTTATTTGGTAGAGAAGAAAGTTTCCGAAGAGAAGCTTTCCGCCTGTCTTTCCGAAGTGATGGAAAGAAGAGCCAAGGGAGAAACAGTGCTTCTTACGCAGATGAATAAGAATAAGAAGTTCCAAAAGGAAAAGCTTAGTACGGAAGGCTATAAGGAATTTGTAGAAATCTACGGAGACTAAAGGTGCATTGCAGGACTTTTTAGAATAAAAAGACTATATAGAACGGAAAAGAAAAGAGGAAATTATGGCAGAGTCAATGAAAGGTTTACACAGAACGGCCAGATGTGCCGAGCTGGGAGAGAGCTATATCGGAAAAACGGTTTGTATGATGGGCTGGGTACAGAAGTCCAGAAATAAGGGCGGTCTTATTTTTACCGACCTTCGTGACCGTTCCGGTATTCTGCAGATTTTTTTTGAGGAGCAGGAATGCGGTAGCGAGGTATTTGAGAAGGCAAGTGAGCTAAAGCAGGAGTATGTCATTGCCGTAGAGGGAGAAGTGAGAAGCCGTGGAAAGGACAGCAATGCGGCACTTTCTACCGGCTCGATTGAGCTTGTTGCAAAGAGCCTTCGTATCCTTGCGGAAGCGGATACCCCTCCGTTTCCGATCGAAGCGGATTCCAAGACCAAGGAAGAACTTCGTTTAAAGTATCGTTATCTGGATTTAAGAAGACCGGACCTTGCGAAGAAAATTATGACGCGTGCCAGACTTTCTCAGCTAATTCGCCACTTCCTTTCCGAAGAGGGCTTTTTGGAGATTGAAACACCGACTCTCATTAAGTCTACACCGGAGGGAGCAAGAGACTTCCTTGTGCCGTCCAGACTCCACAGAGGTGCCTTTTATGCGCTTCCCCAGTCTCCGCAGCTTTTAAAGCAGCTTCTTATGGTTTCCGGTATGGATCGTTATTTTCAGCTCGCAAGATGCTATAGAGACGAGGATTTAAGAGCGGACAGACAGCCGGAGTTTACTCAGGTGGATATGGAGCTTTCTTTCGTGGATATCGAGGATGTTCTGGAAGTGAATGAGCGTTTATTAAAGTATATCTTTAAGGAAATTTGCGGTGTGGATATTGCCCTTCCGCTGCAGAGGATGACCTGGGACTATGCGATGAATCACTACGGCTCCGATAAGCCGGATCTTCGCTTTGATATGCCTCTTATTGAGCTTACGGAGGCGGTAAAGGACTGCGGATTTTCCGTATTTTCCGACTGTGCAAAGGCAGGCGGAACAGTAAAGGGTATTTTGGTAAAGAATCAGGCAGAGATGCCCAGAAAGAAGCTCGATTCCTATGTGGAGTTGGTAAAGGGCTATCACGCAAAAGGCCTTGCCTGGTACGGTTTAACCGAGGACGGTACGGTAAAGTCCTCCTTTGCGAAGTTTCTTTCGGAAGAGGATGCAAAGAGACTTGTGGAAGTATCGGGACTGGAAAAGGGAGACATTCTTCTCCTCGTTTCCGACTTAAAGAGAAATGTGGTTTGGGATTCTTTAGGAGCACTGAGGCTTACGCTTGGAAAGGAACTCGATTTAATTGATAAGACACAGTGGAAGTTCCTTTGGATTACGGAGTTCCCGATGTTTGAGTATTCCGAGGAGTTGGGACGCTATCAGGCTATGCATCACCCCTTCACTATGCCGATGGAAGAGGATCTACACTACCTGGATACAGACCTTTCGAAGATTCGCGCAAAGGCCTATGATATTGTTTTAAACGGAACAGAGCTCGGAGGCGGCTCCGTGCGTATTCATCAGAGTGATGTGCAGGAGAAAATGCTCGAGAAGCTCGGCTTTACACCGGAGAGAGCGAACGAGCAGTTCGGCTTCTTAATGCAGGCTTTCCAGTATGGTGTACCGCCTCACGCAGGTCTTGCCTACGGCTTGGACAGACTGGCAATGTGGATGGTCGGAGCGGAAAGCATTCGTGATGTCATTGCCTTCCCGAAGGGAAAGGACGGATCGGACGCTATGATGGATGCTCCTGCAGAAGTATTTGACCCTCAGCAGCTTCTGGACTTAAATATTGCTGTGATAGCAGAGGAAGAAAAGAGTGAATAAAAACGAATTTACAGTCCTTAAGAGGAGAACTCATGAACTCCGTTTCCGGAGAAGTGATAGAGGAACAGCTCCGTTTTTATAGCGACTATATCAGCACGGAAATAGCCAAAGGAAGAGCGGAAGAAGAGGTAATTTCCGAGCTTTCCGCTCCGAATCTTTTGGCGCGAAGCATTATTGATGCCGCTGATGCGGGAGGGGACCGTGTGGCAAGAACCACACCCTTCCGCTATGAGGAGAAAGATATCAACTATGCTTCCGATGAAGAGGACCTTAAGTACAAGGGAACGTCTTCGGAGGAAAGAGCTTCTTATGAAAGAGCTTCTTATGATAGAGCGGAAAGCCCTCGTTACGAAAGACGAGAGAGCAGTTCGAACGGAAGCGGTAATGGTACTTATGGAAATAGCAGGGAAAACCGCAGCTACAGACCTTATGTCCCGGTAAGCAGTGCCGGATGTCTGCTTTTTGCGCTCATATTGATAGCCATTATTGTGTTGGTGATTTTGGTTTTTGTCGGAATCCTATCTTTCCTGGCACCTGTGCTCTTTCCTGTCCTCAGCATTGCCGTGATTTTATGGTTGCTTTCAGGGATATTTAATCGATAAAGAGTCTTTCAGTCCATGGATGAAAATACTTATCTGCTGTTGATTATGCTCTTGTGAAGCGATAGAGGAGAAAAATGCAAAGATTTGAATTGATTGTACCCTGTCATTTTGGCTTGGAATCCATTTGCAAAAAGGAAATTCATGACCTCGGTTATGAGGTCTCTTCCGTGAGTGATGGAAAGGTGCAATTTATCGGAGATGCGGAAGCCATCGTGCGGGCCAATATTTTTCTGCGAACGGGGGAGAGGGTGCTTTTGAAAGTCGGCTCCTTTCATGCGGAAAGCTATGAGGATTTATTTCAAGGAACAAAGGCGCTTCCCCTAGAGGACTACCTTCCTGTCGATGCCTCCTTTTGGGTAACAAAGGCCAGCTCCGTAAAATCAAAGCTCTTTTCTCCGAGAGATATTCAGGCGGTGATGAAGAAAGCGATGGTAGACAGGCTTTCTTCGGTTTATCATCAGAGTACTTTTTCGGAGCACGGAGCAAAGTATCCCTTCCGTGTTTCGCTCTATAAGGATGAAGTTTTGGTCTGCCTGGATACTAGCGGAGAGTCTCTTCATAAGAGAGGATATCGTTTGAAAATGGGAAAGGCGCCCATCAAGGAGACTCTTGCAGCGGCTTTGATTCTTCTTAGTAAGTGGCGGGATGACGCCCCCTTTGTGGACCCGATGTGCGGTGCAGGAACCTTTCCGATTGAGGCTGCCATGATTGCGGCAAATATTGCACCGGGGATGGAAAGAAGCTTTACTGCGGAGGAGTGGCTGAACCTTATCCCGAAAAAAAGGAGTGGTACATCGCGCTGGAAGAAGCGGAAGACAACATTGACCGGCATTTACTGGAAACAAAGGAAAATGCCTTTGGAAAAAAACAGTAGATATTCAGGGCTATGACATTGACCCCGCGATGATTCCGGTGTGTAGAGAAAATGCGGAAAGAGCGGGCGTTGCAAATCTTATCCATTTTTCAGGAAAGGGAAGTGGCGAAAATGTCCCATAGTAAGAAACATGGCTATATTCTTACGAATCCGCCCTATGGAGAGAGAATCGAGGATAAGAGAAACCTTCCCCTGCTCTATACGGAGCTAAGGGAGGCCTTTGAGGGGCTTTCCGAGTGGCAGCTCTGTCTGATTACTGCCTATGAGCAGGCGGAAAAGTACCTTGGCAAAGCCGATAAAAAAACAGAAAAAAATTTATAACGGGATGATGAAAACATATTTTTTTACCAGTATAAAGGTAAATAGGAGCGTGATATGCGAATCATATTTGCAACGCATAATGAACACAAATTACGGGAAATTCGAGAGATACTGCGGGAATTTCCCGGAGAAATCATAAGTAAAAAAAAGAAATAGGGGAAGTGGAGGATGCAGTTGAAAACGGCAATTCCTTCTTGGAAAATGCGGAAATCAAGGCGTATGACCTTTATAGCAGGTTAAAAAATAAGGGAGCCCTGCAGGATGGAGACATCATTATGGCGGATGACTCCGGACTTTCCATTGAGGCGCTTTCTTTTGGCCCCGGGATTTATTCGGCGCGTTTTTTAGGGGAAAGTACCCCCTATCCGGAGAAAAATAAACGAATTCTCGAAATGCTGAATGAGGCTTCCAGTAAAAGCCGTTATGCCTATTTCACCTGTGCGATTGTAGCTGTATTAACTGATGGCAGGTCTCTGAAAACGGAAGCACGTTGTGAGGGAGAAATTGCAGAGGAAGTAAGAGGAGAAGAGGGCTTCGGTTATGATCCGATTTTCTTTATTCCGGAATGCGGAAAAACTGCCGCTGAGCTTTCCGAAGAAGAGAAGAACAAGATTTCACACAGGGGAAAAGCACTCCGAAAAATGGAACGCATCCTAAAAGAGGAATTGGAAAAAAAGCCTCTTTCCTTGATGACAGCCGAAGTGGAGAGTGAAAACTCTGAAAAAGAGGAGAAAAAAAAGAAGGCAAAGTCTTCCGCTAAAAAGGGAGCGGAAGACTCTTCTAAGGCAAGTTCCGTAAAGGAGAAAAAAATACTGGTAGTTTCCGACAATCACAGGAAGCTGGACAATATCTATAAACTGCTGGACGAGAATCCGGATATTGCCTATTTTATCCATTTGGGAGATAGCGAAGGATGTGAGGATGCCATTCGAATACATTTACCGAAAGGCTGTGAAAGCTACTTTGTACAGGGAAACAATGACTTTTTTGCCTGTCTTCCTAAAGAAATTGAGATGAGGTTGGGAAAAGAGAGGCTCTTTCTTACCCATGGACACCTCTACGGAGTAGGATTTGACTTGCAGGCGCTTGCAGATGAAGCCAGAGCAAGAAATTGCAGTATGGCACTTTTCGGGCATACGCACAGACCCTTTAATCGCATAGTAAACGGGGTATTGTGTATAAACCCGGGATCCATCAACTTTCCAAGACAGGATAACAGGACACCGAGCTATTCGATGTTTTATCTGGATAAAGGGAAATCTTCGTACGGAAGCAAAGTATATTTAAGAAATGAAGAAAAGGATTTCTTTTTACTCGAATTTTTTGCCTATCTTTTTAGATAAAAATTCTTGACAAACAAAATGAAATTCGCTACTATAAACGAGTCGCATCTGATGTGACCTTGATTCAGTAGCTCAGCTGGATAGAGCAACGGCCTTCTAAGCCGTGGGTCGGGGGTTCGAATCCCTTCTGGATCATTAACAAGTGTGCACGACTACGTGTGGCATCTTGTTCAAAACAAGTCTTTTGCTTTTCAGTGACAGCTTGTTTGCGAGAATAGCATGGTGGCCATAGCGTAGTTGGTTATCGCGCCAGATTGTGGTTCTGGAGGTCCCGGGTTCGACTCCCGGTGGCCACCCTTTTTATGTGGAGATATATTTCTCGTTCTCGCTTTATACGGGCGACGCGGAGCGTCAACTCGTTTGACCTAGGGCCATCGCCAAGCGGTAAGGCACAGGCCTTTGACGCCTGCAGTCGTTGGTTCGAATCCAACTGGCCCTGTTATGAGACACTAGCTCAGTCGGTAGAGCACTTGACTTTTAATCAAGTTGTCGCGGGTTCGATTCCCGCGTGTCTCATTCCTTTTTTAAAAGGTATGCGGATGTGGCGGAATTGGCAGACGCGCCAGATTTAGGTTCTGGTGGGCGACCGTGCAGGTTCAAGTCCTGTCATCCGCAGTAAGAAAATAGAGATGGAAATCTGTAACGAGTAAGACTCAATTCGAGTTTACTCGCTATTTTTTTGCATTTTTTTGAAGTTTTCTTTTTTCTGTATTTGTAAACAAGTATCATAGACTTTTTTCTATTTTGACCTTATGCTAGAGGAAATGGGTTTAGAATGGAAAAGCGGGGAGAAGAATCATGAAAACGGAAGAAGAAAGGAATTTGATTGAAAAGGCTTTTCAAGCAAGAGAACAGGCTTATGTACCCTACTCACACTTTCGTGTGGGTGCAGCCCTGGAGACGGAAACAGGAGAGATTTTTTTAGGTTGCAATATTGAAAATGCCTCCTATGGTGCGACAAACTGTGCAGAGAGAACCGCATTTTTTAAGGCGGTGAGTGAAGGATATCGAAAATTTCGAAAGATTGCGATAGTGGGGGGACTCATCGGAAAAGAGGAAACGGAGTACTGTGCTCCCTGTGGCATCTGTAGGCAAGTTATGGCGGAATTTACGGATATTCATGCCTTTCAAGTAATATTGGCAAAATCCCCGGATGATTATCATGTATACAGCTTGGAGGAGTTGTTGCCGCATGCTTTTTGCCGTCTGCACTGAACTAAGGCGGACGTTGGAAATCTTTGAAAAGGAGAGTGTTTATGATTAATTATTCGGAAGACGAGAGATGTTATCATATCGGTGTGCGACCGGGAGATGTGGGAAAGTATATTATTTTGCCGGGAGATCCGAAACGCTGTGCGAAGATTGCCAAGTATTTTGACAATCCCGTGCAGGTTAGGGATAACAGAGAATATATTACCATTAGCGGTACGCTTCTTGGAGAAAAGGTCAGTGTATGCTCTACGGGTATCGGAGGCCCTTCTGCCTCCATTGCTCTTGAGGAGCTTTCGCAATGCGGGGGAGAGATTTTTATCCGTGTGGGAACAGCCGGCGGTATGGAACTTTCCGTGGAGTCGGGAGATGTGGTCATTGCGGAGTCAGCGATTCGCATGGAAGGAACCTCCAAAGAGTATGCGCCGATTGAGTGGCCCGCCACGGCAGACTTCTTTGTAACGAAAGAATTATATGATGCGGCGAATCGTCTCGGTTTTAAAAATCATGTAGGTGTTGTGCAATGTAAAGATGCATTCTATGGGCAGCATAAGCCGGAAGATTTACCGGTTTCCTACGAGCTTTTAGATAAATGGCAGGCCTGGCTAAAGTTGGGATGCAAGGCTTCGGAGATGGAAAGTGCGGCACTTTTTACTGTCGCTGCGTATTTAAAGAAGAAAATCGGTACGGTACTTTTTATTGTCTCCAATCAGGAAAGAGTCAAGGCAGGAATGTCCAATCCGATTTATCATGATACGGATAAGGCCATTCAGGTAGCCGTTGAGGCCATTAAGGAAATGATCAGAAAAGAGCGGGCATCTTCATAGGAGATAAAAGTAAGTGGAAAGGAAGAGTATGAAATTCAAAAGGGTATTTCTCATCGTTTTGGATTCTTTGGGAATAGGTAATGGAAAGGATGCAGCGCGCTTTGGAGACAGCGGAGCGGATACCTTGGGGCATATCGCGGAAAAGATGGAGAACTTCCGTATTCCTAACCTGCAGAGCATGGGAATCGGAAACTTTAAAAAGCTGAAGGGCGTTGCTCCGGTAGAGACTCCCATGGCTAAATTTTTCCGTTTAAATGAAGCCAGTAACGGAAAGGACACCATGACCGGACACTGGGAAATGATGGGAATCAAGACGGAAGTTCCTTTTGTAACCTTTACCGACACGGGATTTCCACAGGAGCTTATTGCGGAACTGGAGAAAAGGACAGGAAGAAGGGTCATCGGAAACAAATCCGCTTCCGGAACGGAAATTTTGGATGAGCTCGGAGAGGAACAATGTATAACCGGAGACATGATTGTCTATACTTCTGCAGATTCGGTATTGCAGATTGCGGCTCCCGAGGATGAGAAGATTTTTGGTTTGCAAGAGCTGTATCGATGCTGTGAAATTGCAAGAGAAATCTGTATGAAACCGGAATGGAAGGTAGGAAGAATTATCGCAAGGCCCTATATCGGGACAAAAAAAGGGGAGTTTAAAAGAACTTCGAATCGACATGACTTAGCCGTAAAGCCACCACAGGATACCGTTTTAAATGCTTTGGAGAAAGCCGGACTGAGTGTGATTTCCATCGGGAAAATCGCGGATATTTTTGTGCATGAAGGAGTGACGGAGGCGGAGCATTCCACTTCCTCCGTTCATGGTATGGAGCAGTGTATCGCCGTGGCAAAGGAGAAAGATTTCAAAGGGCTGTGCTTTGTGAACCTCGTGGATTTTGATGCGATTTACGGGCATAGAAGAGACCCTGTAGGCTATGGAGAAGAAATTCAACGCTTTGATGAAAAACTGGGAGAGCTCTTGTCTGTTTTAAAAGAGGATGACTTAGTTCTTCTTACTGCAGATCATGGAAATGATCCGACCTACAGCGGTACGGACCATACCAGAGAGCAAGTACCTCTCCTTGCGTATTATAAAGGGATTCATGGCGGAGAAGGAAGAGAGCAGGAGAGCTTTGCGGTCCTTGGAGCAAGTATAGCGGAGAATTTCTCTGTGCGAATGCCGGAAGGTCTCATCGGGGAGTCGATTTTAGGAGAACTGACAAGCTAGACTTTTCGGAGATAAAAATGAGTTAAAGTGGGGGAGTATGGCAGAAGAGAAGCAGGCTATGGAACTGGCTCTGAAACTTGCTGAGAAAGCAGGAGAGAGGGGGGATGTACCGATTGGTGCAGTCCTTGTTTATGATGGTCTAAAGCCGGATTCTCCCATGGGGAGACTTTGCAGGGAAAAGGGAATTAGCCCCGGAGAGATTCTCGGAACCGGCTTTAACCAACGGAATTTTCATGGAAATGCTTTAAGCCATGCGGAGATTTTAGCGATAGACGAGGCTTGTAAAAGAATCGGCGACTGGAGACTGGAGGATTGTACGCTGTATGTGAATCTGGAGCCCTGCCCGATGTGTGCGGGAGCGATAGTACAGGCAAGAATTCCACGGCTCCACATGTCGATTCGAAATCCCAAGGCGGGTTTTTGCGGCTCCGTCATGAATATTTTACAGATGAAAGAGCTGAATCACCGGGTGGAGATTACAGAAGGCCTTCAGGCGGAAGAAGCCAAGCTGCTCTTACAGAATTTTTTTGCCAGACTTCGGATGAAGGAGGAATGAGTATTTCCATGCCGGAAGTGGACTGTAGGAGAAAAAGCATCAAAAGGAAGAGCATCAAGAGGAAGAGCATCAAAAGGAAAAGCATCAAAAGGAAGAGCATCAAGAGGAATAAGGAAGATGGAAGAAGCATCAAGGGGATGAAGATGGAAGAGTTAGCAGGAAAAAAATATAAAAGAGCCATTCTTATTGCTGCGGGAAGCTTTTTTGGGCTTCCTTTTTCTATAGGAGAAGAAGACTATGTGATTGCGATAGACGGGGGGATGGAGTACTGTAAAAAAGAGGGGATCAGCCCTGATTTGCTTCTTGGAGATTTTGATTCTTATTCCGCTGAAAAAGAGTGCCAAGCAGCTTCCTTTACTTCCGCTGAAAAAGAGGATCAAGTAGCTCTCTTTACTTCCGGAGAAACGAACAAAGAGAAATCAAGAGGGGAAAAGTATAAGCCTGAACAATATTCCATTTTTGGAAAAAAATCCATGCCGGATTCTTTGTTAAAGCCGGATAATTCATCCTCTCTTCCGGTAATTTCTCTGCCTGTAATTAAAAATGATACGGATTTACATGCAGCGGTGAAGTTCTCCCTGAAACAGGGAATCAAAATAGTCCATATTTTAGGAGCACTCGGAGGAGAACGTATGGACCATAGCTTGGCAGCTTTACAAAGCCTGGCTTTCCTTACAGAACAGGGGGGAGAGGGCTACCTTTATGGAGAAAGACAGGTATTTACGGCATTGCGTAACGGTACAAAGTCATTTTCCGCGAAATACAAAGGATATGTTTCCGTCTTTTCTTTCAGCGATACTTGTTCCGGAGTATCCGAAAAGGGATTGAAATATCTGATAAATCATGTTTCTCTGCGGAATATTGAACCTGTAGGAATCAGCAATGAATTCATCGGAGAAGAAGCCGAGATTAAGGTGGAAGAAGGAACTTTGATTTTATGTTATGAACCCTTGCAAGCCTAATTTGCCTTTGCTATAATTTAATCGAGTAAAGATAAAGTTTTTGGCAATGTCTCATACAGACTTCTGCTGGGACGTTCGAGGCCACACAATTTGAACCTACAAATATGACATACGGGATTCCAAGATTTGTGATAAGGAAAGCATGCCTTCCGTCCGCGGTAAAGGATCCTTGAGATATCCGTGAGGTAACCCACCTGGCCGAGTGCTAGGAGTCAAACGTGTGGTACGGCGTTTCGGTAGTTTGTTTTTTAGGTATTTTCGCTTCATATCGTCTGATGTGAAGCCTTTTTTTATAAGATTCCGTCAGTGAAATAGAGTTTTGAGATACAATAATCAGAATAAAGAAGAAGGAAGCTTCGGGCGGATTTTTGAGATAGAAAAAAGATCCGGGACAAAAGGATAGAATAGAGGAAGAAGGATGAAACACGAGGATTGGAAGGAACAGATAAAATGGGGCTTGACAGCCTTTTCTGTCTTGGCGGCTGTATCTTTGGTCCATATTGTGGCAAATAATTTTTATGCAGTGAAACAGAATCTGGCCTTTTTTTTACAGATTTTGATGCCGATTATTTACGGTGGAGTTCTTGCTTATCTTATGAGTCCGGTATACAACCTGGTCGTGAAAGTTCTGGGGAAAATATATTATTTCTTTCTCGGAGAAGAGGCGTCGCATCGTTTCTTGGGATTTCGGTACGGTAGCCAGTATTCTTTTCCTCTTTTTATTGACCAGCGGCTTGGTGTCGATGCTTATTCCGGAGCTGACCAAATCTGTTTTGAGTTTGTATTTCAGCCTTCCGGACACCATCAATCGATCTTACAATAACTTGACGGTTATCTTGGAAAAGTTCCCTGACTTACGTCCTTATGCAGAAAAGGCCTATACGGAAATCAGTGGATTTTTTACAGGAAAACCGGATAATACACAGGCCATTTTTGCCCACCTGCAGAATCTGGCTACTTTCTTTACGAATGGAATCTGGAATACTTTAACGATTGTAAAGAATATTTTAATCGGACTGATTGTCATGGTCTATCTTTTGAATATGAAGGACCTATTGAGACGGCAGTTCAGAAAACTTCTCTTTGCCCTCTTTTCTCAAAAGAAAGCCAAAGGGATTATTGAAGAGATGCAGTATGTACATCGGGTTTTCGGCGGATTTATTTTGGGGAAAATCATTGACAGTGTCATCATTGGTATCCTGACCTTTTTTGTTCTCAGTATAATGAAGATGCCCTATACATTGCTGGTATCTGTTATTGTCGGGGTGACCAATGTTATTCCTTTCTTTGGACCCTTTATCGGAGCCGTTCCCTGCTTCTTCCTGATTTTATTGACCAGTCCGCTGCAGAGTCTGTATTTTGCCATAGCAATCTTAATTATTCAGCAGATAGACGGCAATATCATCGGACCGAAAGTTTTGGGGGATTCCACGGGGCTCTCCAGTTTCTGGGTACTTTTCTCCATTTTGTTGTTTGGCGGACTCTTCGGCTTTGTGGGTATGATTATTGCCGTGCCGTTCTGGGCTGTGATTATGAACAGTGTTCGTCGCCATCTGGATAAACGCTTAAAGAAAAAGGCCTTACCTGTTTCTTCTTCAGAGTACGAAGACTTTGAGAAATTTTCAGGAAAGAAATCGGATAAAGTAGCGGAGCCTAAGGGAAAAGAGTATGCGAAAGATACGGATGAGCTTTCTAAGGCACAGATAATCAAGGACATAGAAGCTGCAGCGGATGAAGAGGAGCTATCGGGGGAATTGTAAAAATCATTTAACTCCGCTATAATAATACGGTTTAAATAAAAAAGGAGACGAAAAACGGCTTAGGGTTTTTTGTAAATTCTATAAGAAACGGAGAGAGAAAAATGGCAACATTATTAGAGAACTGGAGAAATGCAGCATACGGAAACGGTATGAATAAGACAGAGCAGGAAGCGCTTTGGCAGAAGTATTTTACTTTAGAGAAGGGCTTCTACGAAAAGATACTTTCCGATCCGAAGAAGGTGTATGAAGGTTCTGTAAAGGAACTTGCTGAGCAGTTCGGTATTGAAGAATTTATTTTCGTGGGAATTTTGGACGGTATTGATGAATCTTTGGCAGGCTTCCATAACCCAATTGACAGTATGGAGTCGGATACCAAGGTGAAGATTCAGGTGGACCCGGAGAAACTTTACTACAACATGGTAGAGGCGAAGGCTTCCTGGCTCTATGATCTTCCGCAGTGGAACGACATTTTAACGGAAGAAAGAAGAAAAGAGCTGTACAAGGAGCAGAAGAAGTCCGGTACAGTAAGGAGAGAGGGAAAGAAGATTTACCCGAATGACCTTTGCCATTGCGGTTCCGGAAAGAAGTATAAGAAGTGCTGCATGAGAAAGGACGAAGAGAGAGAGAAGGAACTTTCTGCAAATGAGTAGAGATTATTTATTGAGAGCGACTGCTGCAGAGGGACAGATTCGTGCGTTTGTCTGTACGACAAGGGACACGGCGGAGGAACAGAGGAAGCTCCACAATACCTCTCCGATTGCGACAGCGGCCATGGGAAGGCTGATGAGTGCCGCTCTTATGATGGGAGTAGATTTAAAGGGAGATAAGGATTTGATTACCCTTTCCGTTAAGGGAGACGGTCCGATGAAGAGTCTGGTAGCTACGGCCGATTCTCACGGCACGGTGAAGGCTACCTGTGCCAATCCCTATGTCATCCTCCCTGCGAAAGAGGATGGACACTTGGATGTTGGCGGAGCTGTCGGAAAGGGCATTCTTTCCGTTATCCGAGATAATGGCTTAGGTGAGCCCTATGTGGGGCAGACCCAGCTTCTTAGCGGAGAAATTGCCGAAGATGTCAATGCCTACTTCAGTATCAGTGAGCAGATTCCTTCTTCTGTGGGACTCGGTGTGCTCCTCAATAAGGAAAATACGGTAGAGGCTTCCGGCGGTTTTATTATTCAGCTTCTTCCTTTTGCGGAGGAAAGTTTACTGGATAAGCTCGAGGAAAAGTTGAAAGCAATTCACTCCGTTACGGATCTTTTAAAGGATGGGCGAAGTCCGGAGAGCCTTTTGGATTTTCTTTTGGGTGAGTTCTCTCCTGAGATTCATGAAAAAAGAGAGCTTTCTTATTTTTGTAATTGCAGCAGGGAAAGAGTGGAGAAAGCCTTGATTTCTTTGGGAGAGAAGGAAATTAAATCTTTGATAGCAGATCATAAGGCACAGGAGATTCGTTGCGATTTTTGCAATAAGCGATATGTCTTTACGGAGAGTGAGCTGGAAGGACTTCTGAAAAGCTAGATTATATAGGAAAATCGACAAAAATTACTATGTTTTTGCAAGAATATTAGTTGACTATGATGAAATGCTATGCTATTCTTAACCCATTGTAATCAATTTCGGTTACAAGCGTTTTTTTGGAGGACATAGTAATGAAAGGTACAGTTAAGTGGTTTAACAACCAAAAGGGATACGGATTCATCTCTGATGAGACAGGAAAGGATGTATTCGTACACTACTCTGGTTTGTCCGGAGACGGATTCAAGTCTTTAGAAGAAGGACAGGCTGTAGAGTTTGAAGTAGTTGATGGTGCTAAAGGACCTCAGGCTACCAATGTAGTAAGCTTTAAGAGATACGATAAGCTTTGCGTACATAAGCTGAGAAGTGCTATGCACAGCCCGGATAGATAGACACAAAGCATCAATCATCTCACTTTCTCTTTAGTTTTGTACCGTATTGTAATATAGATTTCTTTCCTACATTGAACAGTATCGTTCTTGTCGGGAGAGGGACAGCATTGCAAGAAGTGTCAAGTTAAAAGAAAAGAAGCAGGACGGCGTTAACGCCGTCCTTTTTTTATCCGGAATAACATGATAAACTATTTTCATTGATTTATACTTTAAGAGGGAAAAGATGGATAAAGATACAAAGAAAATGACATCCTATGCAATGCTTCTGGCCCTTTCTATGATTTTGGGCTATTTGGAGTCGATGATTCCAAGTCCCTTTCCGATTCCCGGAATCAAGCTGGGACTCGCGAATATCGTGAATATTATAGGCCTGTTCTCTTTAGGTATAGTACCGACCGGAATCATCAGTTTTCTTCGTGTATTGCTTCTTTCCGTGCTCTTTGGGAATCTGATGACCTTGAGCTATTCCATGGCGGGCTTTTTTCTAAGCTTTTTTGTTATGGTACTTGCAAAGCAATGCTTCAAGCTTTCTTACATTTCCGTGAGTCTTTTGGGGGGGATTTTTCACAATATAGGGCAAATATTGATGGCGTCCTTCCTGCTTAGAAATCCTGTCCTTTTTGCCTATTTACCCCTACTTTTACTTGCCGGAACCGTGGCGGGAATTGTGATGGGTATTTTGGCTTCCATTGTAGCAAGACGCTTGACAAAATTTTTTAAGGAATTAAACAGATAGCTTGCAAGACAGGTATTTCAGTGCTACTCTATTCAAGGAACAAATGTTCTTTATATATGAAAGGTATCGTTCGGAAGGACGGTATATTTCATTGAAAAGATAAAAATAAAGGGAAAAAATAAAGAATAAAAGATAGAGATAAAATTGTAGGAAGAAAATCGCTATAGATAGAAAAGGGGAAAACTTTGGAAAAGAAGTGGATCAAAATCAGAGGTGCGAATGAGCACAATTTAAAGCATGTCAATCTGGATATTCCAAGAGATTCTTTGGTGGTGCTTACAGGACTCTCGGGCTCCGGAAAGTCCTCTCTCGCCTTCGATACCATTTATGCGGAGGGACAGAGACGCTATATGGAGTCGCTTTCCTCTATGCAAGGCAGTTCCTCGGACAGATGGAAAAGCCGGATGTGGAGCTCATAGAAGGACTTTCTCCGGCGATTTCCATTGACCAGAAATCGACAAACAGAAACCCGCGTTCTACAGTAGGAACAGTCACGGAAATCTACGACTATATGCGTCTTCTCTTTGCCAGAGTGGGAGTGCCTCATTGTCCGGAGTGTGGAAGAGAGATTAAGAAGCAAACCGTGGACGAAATGGTAGACCTCCTTATGAAGAGAGAAGAGGGCACGAAGATGCAGCTTTTTGCACCGGTAATAAGGGGGAAGAAGGGAATGCATGAAAAGCTCCTGCAGAGCCTTCGCCGTTCCGGCTATGTTCGTGTGCGGATAGATGGCAATCTCTATGAGCTCGAAGAGGAGATTTCCTTAGAGAAAAATATAAAGCATACGATTGAAGTTTTAGTGGATCGTTTGGTGGTTAGAAAGGGAATTGAAAAAAGACTTACCGACTCAATAGAGCAGGTGCTTTCTCTTAGCAGCGGTCTTCTTCTTGTGGACTTTTTAAATGGAGAGGAACTGCAGCTTTCTACAAATTTCGCCTGCCCCTTTGACGGTACAAGTATTGAAGAAATAGAGCCGAGAAGCTTTTCGTTCAACAATCCCTTCGGGGCTTGTCCGACTTGCTTCGGTATAGGCTATAAGATGGAATTCGATGTCAAACTGATGATTCCGGATGAAAGTCTTTCCTTAAACGAGGGAGCCATTTCTGTCCTCGGATGGATGAATTCGAAGGATGAGGGAAGCTTTACCCATGCCATGCTCCTTGCTATGGCGGAGAAGTACGGTTTCTCATTGGATACACCTTTTCAGGAGCTTTCGGAAAAGGTGAAAAATCTAATCATTAACGGAACAAACGGGGAGAGAGTCACGGTACATTATCAGTCGCAGTATGGAAAGGGCGCAGTGCATCAGGTGGCCTTTGAGGGCTTACTCGCCAATATCGAGCGCCGTTATAAGGAATGTTTTTCCGAGAAAATGAAGATAGAGTATGAGCAGTTTATGCGGATTACCCCCTGTCCGAGCTGCCACGGGGCAAGACTAAAGCCCTCCTCCCTGGGAGTCACTGTCGGAGAGAAAAATATTCATGAAGCGACCATGCTTTCCATGGACAGCTTCTTTGACTGGATAAGCTCTGTAAAGCTAAAACCGATGGAGGCAAAAATTGCGGAGCAGATTCTTCGGGAAATCAAGGCAAGATCCAGGTTTATGCTGGATGTAGGATTAAACTACTTAAGCCTTGCCCGTTCCGCAGGAACACTCTCCGGAGGAGAGTCGCAGAGGATTCGTCTGGCGACCCAGATCGGCTCCGGTCTTGTGGGGGTTGCCTATATTTTGGATGAGCCGAGCATCGGTCTTCATCAAAGGGACAATGATAAGCTGATTGCGACCTTAAAACGGCTTCGTGACCTCGGAAACTCCGTCATCGTTGTAGAGCATGATGAGGATACCATGCGGGAAGCGGATATGATTGTAGATATCGGTCCCGGTGCGGGAGAGCACGGAGGAGAGGTGGTTGCCGTGGGAACGGCGGAAGAGATCATGCAAAATCCGGCGTCTATTACGGGACAGTACCTAAGCGGGAAAAAGAAGATTCCGCTCCCGAAGATCCGCAGACCTTTTACGCATACTTTGGATATTTATGGGGCGGAAGAGAATAATTTAAAGAATGTGGATGTTAAGATTCCGCTTTCGGTCTTTACCTGCGTGACCGGTGTTTCGGGATCCGGAAAGTCTTCCCTCGTAAATGAAATCGTGCATAAATACTGTGCGAAAACCTTGAATAAGGCGAGACTCGTTCCCGGAAAGTTTCGGAAAATCACGGGAACGGAGTACTTGGATAAGGTTATCGACATTGACCAAAGTCCGATTGGAAGGACTCCTAGATCCAATCCGGCGACCTATACCGGTGTTTTTGACCTCATTCGTGATCTCTTTGCCAGTGCCAAGGATGCCAAGGAAAGAGGCTACAACAAGGGAAGATTCTCCTTCAATGTAAAAGGCGGGCGCTGTGAAGCTTGCAGCGGAGACGGCATCGTAAAGATAGAGATGCACTTCCTGCCGGATGTGTATGTACCTTGCGAGGTTTGCGGCGGTAAGCGTTACAACAGGGAAACCCTGGAAGTAAAGTACAAGGGAAAGAACATCTATGATGTTTTAAATATGACGGTGGAAGAAGCATTGACATTCTTCGAAAATATTCCTAGCATTAGTCGTAAGATGCAGACCCTGATGGATGTGGGATTATCTTATATCCGACTGGGACAGCCCAGTACCGAGCTTTCCGGAGGAGAGGCACAGAGAATCAAGCTGGCTTCGGAGCTGAGCCGTAGAGGCACCGGAAAGACACTGTATATCTTGGATGAGCCGACTACGGGACTACATTTTGAAGATGTACGGAAGCTCGTGGAAATGCTGCAAGACTCGCCGACGGCGGAAATACCGTGTTGGTTATCGAACATAATTTAGATGTGATTAAATGTGCCGATTATATTATCGATATGGGACCCGAGGGAGGATCCGGCGGCGGAACGGTGCTTTGTACCGGAACTCCGGAGGAAGTGGCAAAGAATCCGAGGTCCTATACCGGACAGTATTTGAAGAAGTATTTGCAGTAGTCTTTATAGAAGTATTTGCAGTAGTCTTTGTAGTAGATTAACTTGGAAACGGTAAAAATCCAGCGATGATAAGGAGGCAAAAATGAGTGTGGATTGTATTTTCTGTAAAATAGCAAACGGGGAGATTCCCTCGAAGACCATTTATGAGGATGCAGATTTTCGGGTGATTTTGGATATTGCACCGGGCACACCCGGTCATGCTCTTATTTTACCGAAGAGCCACGGGGAAGACCTCTTTAGTATTGAGGATGCGGTACTGGCTAAAGTCTTTCCTCTGGCAAAAAGAATGGCGAAGGCGATCATGAAGGCAACGGGGGCGAAGGGCTGCAATATCGTACAGAATAACGGCGAAGTAGCAGGACAGACCGTGCATCACTTTCATGCGCATATTATTCCCCGTTTCGGAACGGAAGGGAATATTCTTTCCTGGAACCCCTCCGGCTACAAGGATGGGGAAATGGAAGTTTTACAGGAGAAGATGGTAAAGGAGCTTCATGGCTAAGATATTGTTAACCGGCGGAGGCACGGCGGGACATGTGACCGCGAATCTCGCCTTACTCGGGGAATTAAGAGAAAAGCATACAATTTACTACATGGGGTCAAAGGACGGCATAGAGAAGGAGCTTGCAGAAAAGGCGGGGCTCCCTTATTTCGGGATTTCGACAGGAAAGCTTCGGCGGTATTTTTCTCTGAGAAACCTGACTGATCCCTTTCGGGTAATCGGCGGTTTTTTTCAGGCAAGAAAACAGATTCAGGACTGGAAGATTGAGCTGGTCTTCTCCAAGGGAGGCTTTGTCGCGGTGCCGGTTATCTTTGCGGCGGCAAGCCTCGGAATCCCGATTATTTGCCATGAGTCGGATTTTACACCCGGACTGGCAAACAAGCTGACCATTCCTTTCACGAAGAAAATCTGCTGTAATTTTCAGGAAACGGTTTCCCTCCTCCCTAAAGGAAAGGCGATTTGTACCGGTGCACCGATTAGAGAAGAGCTTTTACAGGGAAGCCGGGAAGAGGGCTTAAGTCTTTGCAGCTTCTCCGGAGAAAAGCCGGTGCTCATGGTGATCGGAGGAAGCCTTGGTTCGGTGGCAATCAATACCGCTGTGCGGGAGAATATAGAGAGCCTCGGACAAATCTACGATATCATCCATATCTGCGGGAAGAAGAATGAGGACAGCTCTCTTTCCGAATTAAGTTATTACAAACAGTTTCCTTATGTAAATGAGGAACTCGCGGACCTCTATCAGGCGGCGGATTTTGTGATTTCCCGTGCAGGGGCAAATGTTATTTATGAGATTCTTGCTCTTAAGAAGCCGAATATTCTAATCCCTTTACCGAAGAAGGCTTCCCGAGGGGACCAGATTTTAAATGCGGAGTCTTTTTCTTCACAGGGCTTTTCCGTGGTGCTTCCGCAGGAAGATCTGGAAGAGAAGCCGGAAGTTCTTTTGGAATATCTGGAAAAGCTACGGGAGAATAAGGAGAAGTATGTAAACGCAATGGAAGAGTCCAAAGAACGAGACGGCAGAAGGAATGTTCTTTCTGTGATTCAGTCTGTTTTGGATAAAAAATCCTGAGAAAGGGAAAGAGGAAAAAGATGATTGGAATAATCGGCGCAATGGAGGAAGAGGTTGCCCATTTGGTTAAGCTCTGTGAGGGGAGAGAAGAAATTGTACAAGGACCCTATCATTTCTATAAGGGGAGACTTTCCGGAAAGGAAGTCGTGCTTGTTCGTGCGGGGGTTGGAAAGTGCAATGCGGCTGCCTGTACCCAGGCATTGATTGACCGTTTTCATCCCTCTTATATTTTCAATACCGGGATTGCAGGGGCGATTTCTTCTGAAGTGCATATTTTGGATTTAGTCGTTTCGAAAGATGCTTTGCAGTATGATGTGGATGTGACACGCTTTGACTATCCTCTTGGGAAGGTACCGGGAGATGAGAAGCTGGGATATGATGCGGACAAGCGTCTTTTGGAACTTGCTGTGCAGGTGAATAGGGAAATCAATCCGGAGCATAATAGCTATATAGGACGGGTTGTTACCGGAGATCGTTTCGTTTCTTCTCATGAAACAAAGGAGTACCTGAAAAATACCTTTCATGCTACCTGCTGTGAAATGGAGGGAGCGGCTATAGCACAGATTGCGACAAAAAATGGAGTGCCTTTCGTGATTCTTCGTGTCATTTCCGATGAGGCAAATGATGAAGCAAGCATGGTTTATGAGGAATTTGAAGCCAAGGCAATAGAGAAGACTGTAGATTTTATGGTGGAATTTTTGCGGAGAGTTTGATCTACATCGAAATCTGTTTCTTCGAAGAATTTAATCTGCATCAGAAGAAAATTTTACGAAGAGTTTGGGCTGAATCCGAATCCATTTTTGCTTTAGGCTTTTAAAGTATTTTTAAGATAAGTTTTCTGAAAACAGGGAAGAAAGACTTGCGTGTCCTCTTTCCTGTTTTTATAATAACGGAAGTTGTTTGTTTTATATTTTTTTGTATAGAAGATATTTTAGGATAATTTGAGAAAAGGAGAAGAATATGCTGAAGTTGGATTTGTCGAAGGCAAGACAGTTTGTTTCCGAAGAGGAAATGGCAAATTTTAAAGCACAGACTCTTTTGGCAAAAGAGATTTTAGTAAAGGGAAGCGGTGCAGGAAATGATTTTCTCGGCTGGGTGGATCTTCCGGAGAATTACGATAAAGAAGAGTTTAAGCGGATACAGGAAGCTGCAAAGAAGATTCAGGAGGATTCCGATGTCTTACTGGTCATCGGTATCGGCGGATCTTATCTTGGCGCAAGAGCAGCCAATGAATTTTTAAACCACAGCTTTTATAACGAGCTTTCCAAGGAAGAGAGAAAGACCCCGGAGATTTATTATGTGGGAAACAATATTTCCTCCAAGTATATTTCCGACTTAAAGCAGGTTTTAAAGGGAAAGGATTTCTCCGTAAATATCATTTCGAAGTCCGGCACCACCACAGAACCGGCAATTGCGTTCCGCGTATTTAAGGCGATGCTGGAAGAAAAGTACGGAAAAGACGGTGCCGCAAAGAGAATTTATGCGACAACCGATAAGGCAAGAGGGGCTTTAAAGAGTCTTGCCGATGAGATGGGCTATGAAGAATTTGTGGTACCCGATGATGTAGGTGGAAGATACTCCGTGCTGACCGCTGTCGGACTTCTTCCCATTGCCGTTACCGGAGCAAATATTTGTGAACTGATGGAAGGTGCCGCTTCCATGAGAAAGGCTCTTTTAGAGCAGGATTACGAAGTAAACCCGGCATTGCAGTATGCTGCGGCAAGAAACATCATGCTCCGTAAGGATAAGAAGATTGAGATTTTTGTAAACTATGAGCCGTCCTGCCATTATATTTCCGAGTGGTGGAAGCAGCTCTACGGAGAGTCCGAGGGGAAGGACCAGAGAGGGATTTTCCCGGCATCTGTTGATTTTACGACAGACCTGCACTCTATGGGGCAGTTTATTCAGGAGGGCGCAAGACTCCATTTTGAAACGGTTCTGGAAGTGATGGAGAGTGCAGCGGAAATCGTACTGGAGAA
This sequence comes from uncultured Oribacterium sp., assembly GCA_916439225.1. GTDB lineage: Bacteria > Bacillota > Clostridia > Lachnospirales > Lachnospiraceae > Oribacterium. Next base: position 1,282,146 of record CAKAHF010000002.1, read on the forward strand.
AGAGGAAATCGATACGGACGGCATGAACTACCTTGCCGGAAAGACCGTGGACTTTGTCAATAAAGCCGCTATGCAGGGAACAATCTTAGCGCATACGGACGGCAATGTGCCAAACTTCCTTTTGCAAATTGATAAGCAGTGCGAGAGAACCCTCGGAGAGCTTTTCTATTTCTTTGAGTTTGCCTGCGGGGTATCCGCTTACTTAAATGGAGTGAATCCCTTCAATCAGCCCGGGGTAGAGAGCTATAAGAGAAATATGTTTGCGCTTCTCGGAAAGCCCGGTTATGAGGAGCTTGCAAAGAACTTGCGAAAAAATAAGAAGAAAAAAAGACCGATACTCCGCTTGATGCCGGAGTATCGGTCTTTTTCTTGTTCATGGACTTATTCTTATTCTTCAATCACCTGAATCTCTAAAGCATCAAAGCTAATCTCTTCCATAAAGGAGTCGGAAAGGAAGGTCGTTTTGGAACGAGTTTGAAATTCCCGAATTCTTGCCGGAAGCCAGATGGGAACCGCAAGGTCAAAGTGCTGACAGATTTCTTCCAAGGCGGTATAGACCTTTTTCGTTCTGTTTTCCGTGCCTTCCTGTCTGGAAACGCAGGAGGCGATCACTTTTCCATTTTTTAAAATTTGTCCGCTTAATCGAAACATCTAAAACCTCTAAAATTTCAAAAGCTCTTTTTTAAAAGGAATACTCTACTATTTGATCAGGGAAGAGCCTTTGCATTTCTTCCGCTGAATTCTATCTAGCTTAGCTTGAAACAGGAGATTTGTCAAAAGGCGGGAAAAGTATTTACAAAACAAATGTTCTGTTATATACTCCGAGAAAAGGAGAGGAGTGATGGAAAAGAAAGAGTCCTGCGGAATTATGGCAATTGATTTAAAGTCTTTTTATGCTTCCTGTGAGTGTGTGGAAAGAGGCTTGGACCCCATGGATGCCTATCTTGTAGTGGCAGACGGAGGGAGAACGGAGAAGACTATCTGCCTTGCGGTAAGTCCTGCCTTGAAAGCCTTCGGCGTTCCCGGAAGAGCCAGACTTTTTCAGGTAATTGAGAAGGTGAAGGAGGTCAATTACCGAAGAAAGCAGGAGGCAAAGGAGAGAAGACTGGTTGGCAGTTCCTGCCTGGACTCAGACTTGAGGGCTTATTCTTTTCTGGCCTTGTCCTATATTACGGCACCTCCCAGAATGGCGCTATATATGGAGTATAGTAGGCGTATCTATGAAATTTACCTGCGCTATGTATCCAAAGAAGATATCCATGTTTACTCTATTGATGAGGTATTTATTGATCTGCGTCCCTACCGGGAGATTTACCGAAGATCTGCAGAGAGTATGGCAAGAGAGATTGCGGGAAAGGTCTATACGGAGCTGGGAATCGTGGCTACTGTAGGACTGGGAGAGAATCTGTATCTTGCCAAGGTGGCTATGGATATTTTGGCAAAGAAGGTACAGGTAGAAGGGCAGGAGGTCAGACTGGCTTCTCTTACAGAGGAGTCTTACAGAAGAAAACTTTGGACCTATCAACCGCTTCATGATTTGGCATATTGGGAGGGGAACAGAGGAACGACTCCGGAGATACGGCATCTATACCATGGGAGACATTGCCCTGGTCTCTCTTGCCGGTGTGAAGGAGAAGGTCAATCAACTCTTATTGTATAAGCTATTCGGGATACAGGCGGAATATTTGATTGACCATGCCTGGGGGTACGAGCCTTGCAGAATTGCGGACATTCACAGCCTCAGTGCAAAGAAAAAGAGTATATCTTCCGGACAGGTCTTGCCCTATCCCTATGATGCCAACTTGGGCAGAGTTGTGGTGGAGGAGATGGCATCTTCCCTTTCCTATGAGCTAAGGGAGAAGAATTTGGACACAGAGATGCTACAGCTCTATCTTTCTTTTGACGAGGAAAATATAGGAGAGTCTTACAGCGGAAAGACAAAAAGAAACCATTATGGAAAAATAGTGCCAAGGAGTGTTCATGGACTACGACATTTGGAAAAAAGAAGCAATAGGGAGGCGGAAATCATTGAGGCAATATTGTCTATCTATGATGAAATTATGGATAGAAGACTGTCGCTACGAAAGATTTCTTTGTCAGCAGAAGATGTCCGACCCTTTACTGAGGGAAAAGTCGGACAGATTGCGCTCTTTGACTATCTTAGGGAAACAAATGAGGCGGAGCAGAGCACGGAAGAAAAAAATAAAGAGACATACGGAGAACAGCATGATAAGCTGAAGAAAGACAAAGCTAGAGATGCCTCGCTTCAAGTCATGCATAAGTATGGTCGCAATGCAATTCTAAAGGCGTATCAATATATGGAGGGGAGCCGCGGGAGAGAGCGAAATAGACAGATAGGGGGGGCATAGCAGTGGAGAGTGAAGAAAGAAGGACTTTGTCGAAGTATGAGAGAATTTTACATTATGATTATCCTTTCGACCTTTGCAAAAAAAGAAGCAGCCTGTCTCATAGAGCAGTACAGTTTTTCTCTTTTGCGGCATTAAAGGGCTATGAGGAGATGATAGGGGAAGGAGCACACAATTATGCAGTATCAGAACATTAAAAATGGTCCGTCAGAGGTATCTCGTATTATTCTAGGCTGTATGCGTATGCCTTCTTTGTCCGTGTGGGAAGCTGCAAGGCAGATAGAGAAAGCCGTGGAAAGCGGAATCAATTTCTTTGATCATGCAAGCTGTTACGGAAGAGGAGAGGCGGAAGAGCGCTTTGGTGATGCCCTGCGGGAGACCTCCATAAAAAGAGAAGATTTATGGATTCAGACTAAGTGCGGACTTTGCTTTGAGAGAAATGAGTTTGATTGGACGAGGGAAAATATTCTGACAAGCGTGGACGAGAGCCTTCGGCGTTTAAAAATGGATTATTTGGATGTTCTCCTCTTGCATAGACCCGACCTGATTTATGATCCGGAGGAGGTAGCAGAGGCATTTGAACTTCTGGAACAAAGCGGAAAAGTGCGTTTCTTCGGTGTCAGCAATGTTCCTATGATGCAATTAAAGGTTTTAAAGAAATTTGTAAAGCAGCCCCTTAGCATCAATCAGCTACAGCTCTCTATTACAGCGTCTCAGCTCATTGACCAGACACTTTATGTAAATGATTTGACAACGGACTTATCTCTTGACCGAGACAATGGACTATTAGATTATTGCCGATTGGAAGATATTACGATTCAAGCCTGGTCTCCTCTGCAGTTTGGCAAGTTTGAGGGCTGTTTCGTGGATCATCCGGACTTTCCGGAATTGAATCAGTCCCTTTCCGAGTTGTCTGAGAAATATAAGGTCTCGAAGACGGCTATTGCGATTGCATGGATATTGCGACATCCGGCGAAGGTGCAGGTCATTGCAGGAACGATGAATCCCAAGCATTTAGAGGACTATTGTGAGGCGACAAAGGTGGAACTCACACATCATGAGTGGTATCAGCTCTATCTTGCTTCGGGGAAGAAATTGCCATAGTGCTTTAGTGTTATAGCATTGTATGAAATGTTGGCAGAATACCCACGATACTATTCTAGGTAGTAATAAAGAAATGAAAAATGGGGCTGTAAAAAATCAAAATTCTGTTATGCTACGCCGATCCTTTGCGGCTGGAAACTTCAGTTTTGGTTTTTTTACATCCCCATTATAAAATCACTCTATTTTACAAGAGTACTTATCCAATACTGTCAATATTCAGAGTATATCCCAGAATTTCTCCCACATCGGTACATTTTCCTTTTAAGGTAATGCTGTCTCCTTTATTCATTGTCTTAATGGCTTCTTTTTGCTCATCTGTTTTTATGAAACATTGAACACTTAAAAGGGTAAAATCATTGGCTTCTTTCGATAGTGAGATATAAGAGCCCTGTGCATCAATGTTACTTAGCTTACCGGTAACTTGAATATATTTCCCTTTATACTTATCTGTAGCATTCATAGCATTGGCTTCCAAATCATCAATCATTTCATCGGTAGTATATGCAGTATATTCGATTTGCGCTTCAGTGGGGGCTTCCGTTTCTACTGCTTTTTCACTAGCGATAGTTTCTGTTTTTGGAGAACTCTTATCCTTTGAGGACTCACTTTCAGAACCTTTCTTTCCCATAACAGATCCCAATACACCAATAACAATAATGGCAATAACGATATTCCTGATTAAATGTCCTTTTTTCATACTTCCTCCTTAATGTCAAAAATATATGTATAGAATTCGTATATTGCGATTATATATATATATATAAAGTAAAGAGTTGGGAGATAAAAAAATTGTTCAAATAGCACAAATTCAGAAATCATATTATTTTTAATAATCTTAAAATATATTATCTTTAGCTAAAAAAAATAGGAAAGTAACCGGATGTATTATGAGATGAAAAAGATAGATGATGGAAGTAAAAAATAGCGTATTTTTTAGAAATAAAGTTATAAGGGATTGACATATACCCATATGGGGTATATCATACCTCCGAAAGGAATAGTCGAAGGCGCTTCTTTGCTAAGTGAAATAGAAGTTCCCTTTATTCTATGTGAAATCAAACTTTTGTATAACTTGGATTTCGTAAAGACTATCCTTTCAGTAGGAGGGACAAATGAAAAAATATACAGTAACCGGCATGTCCTGTGCGGCTTGTCAGGCAAGGGTGGAGAAGGCCGTGGGAAAGCTTTCCGGCGTATCATCCTGCTCGGTTTCTCTTCTTACGAATAGCTTGCTCGTAGAAGGAGAGGTGCCGGATCGGGAAGTTCAGGAAGCGGTAGAGAAAGCCGGATACGGCTTTATTTCTGAAGAGAGCATAACAAGTAGTCCGCATTCCGGGAACGGGGAAAAGGGAGATACTGTAAAGCAGAATACAGCCCGGAATAAGAAAGAAGCGACATCTTTTTCGGATCAGGAAACGGCAGAGCTGAAGAAGCGTTTTTTACAATCGCTACTATTCCTCGCCTTACTTATGCTTTTATCCATGGGACCGATGCTTTTACACATTTCTTTACCTGCTGTTTTACAGTATCCCGGTATTCTTGCCCTTACGGAAATGCTGCTTGCCATCATTGTGATGCTGATTAACAAGAAGTTTTTTACTTCCGGTTTTTCCGCCTTGTTTCACCTTTCTCCCAATATGGATAGTCTTGTGGCACTGGGGTCCTCGGCTTCTTTTCTGTATTCTTTGGGCGTTCTGTACGGAATCAACTATTATTTGGAACTGGGAAATCCGGAAATGGCGCATCATATCGGGCATCACCTTTACTTTGAGACGGCAGCAATGATTCCGACTCTGATCACCCTTGGGAAGATGCTGGAGTCTATTTCCAAAGGAAGAACCACGAGTGCCTTGCAGGGGCTTATGAATTTAAGTCCGAAGACTGCTGTGGTAGTAAGAGACGGAGTGGAAAGCACTGTTCCGATTGAAGAAGTGGAGGTCAACGATACTTTTCTGGTGAAACCCGGCGAGCAGATTCCGGTAGACGGCATCGTGCTTTCCGGAAGAACGGCGGTTGATGAGTCGGCCCTTACAGGAGAGTCCATTCCGGTAGATAAAGAAGAGGGAGCAAAGCTTTCTGCAGGCACTTTGAATCGTTCCGGTTTTATCACAGGAAGGGCGGTCCGTGTCGGGAAGGATACGAGCCTTGCACAGATTATCGAAATGGTTTCCAATGCAGCGGCAACGAAGGCACCGATTTCCCGTATTGCGGATAAGATTTCTGCGGTTTTTGTTCCCTTCGTAATGGGAGTGGCTTTACTTACTTTCCTTATTGTGCTGGGAAGCGGAGCGGAGTTTTCTTCCGCACTTTCTCGGGGAGTGGCGGTTTTGGTTATCAGCTGTCCCTGCGCCTTGGGGCTTGCGACACCGGTTGCGATTATGGTTGGAAACGGTGTAGGAGCGAAAAACGGGATTCTCTTTAAAACGGCATCTTCCCTTGAAGAAGCAGGAAAGATAGAAATCCTTGCTCTTGATAAAACCGGGACACTGACGAACGGCAGTCCTATAGTAACCGATATCTCTCCAATTAAAGAGGAAAAGAGAGAGGAGCTTTTACAGCTTGCGGTTTCTATCGAAAAGAATTCCGAGCATCCTCTTGCGAAGGCAATTCAAGTCTATGGGGAGGAACATAAAATCAGCCCTTACCCGATAGAGGATTTTCAAGCTATGACAGGCCACGGTGTATCGGGAACTTATAAAGGAGAAAGGCTTCTTGCCTGTTCGGAAGGCTACCTACGGGAGCATTTTCAGGTGGAAGAGGATTTTATAGAAAAACTGGAACCTCTTTCCAAAGAGGGGAAGACCAATCTCTTTTTTGTAAAAGGGGAGGAGGTCTTAGGTGCCATTTCCGTAGCGGACAGCTTAAAGGAAGATGCTAAAGATGCGATAGAGGAACTAAAAAAGCAGGGTATCTTTACGGTGATGTTGACCGGAGACCGGAAAAGTACGGCAGAGGCAATAGCAAAAGAAGCCGGTGTGGACATGGTGATTAGCGAAGTGCTTCCTGACGGGAAAGAAGAAGTGATTAAGAAGCTGCAGGCTTACGGAAAAGTAGCTATGGTAGGAGATGGAATCAATGACGCGGTAGCCTTAACAAGGGCGGACCTCGGAATTGCCATCGGGGCCGGAACGGATGTGGCGATTGATGCCGCGGATATTGTACTTATGAAGTCGAAGGTTTTGGATATTCCGAGAAGCATTCGTCTTTCCCGAGCCACGATTCGAAATATTCATGAAAATCTTTTCTGGGCATTTTTCTACAATGTCATTTGCATTCCCCTTGCGGCAGGTTTTTACTCTGCGGTCTTCCACTGGGATTTTGAAATGAACCCGATGGTGGGGGCACTGGCTATGAGCCTTTCGAGTGTCACGGTTTGTCTTAACGCACTTAGACTGAATTTGTTTTCCGTAAACGAGGCAAAAGGAGACAAAAAAAGAGGAATCGGTGAAGAGGAGAAGGAACGGCTTTTAGCTGAATTTTCTGAAAGGAAAGAGAATCGAAAAGAAAATATAAATGATCAAAACAAACAAAAGGAGGAAAAGAAGATGGAAAAGAAGATGGAAATTACAGGAATGATGTGCGGACACTGTGAGGCCAGTGTAAAAAAGGCTTTAGAGGCTGTGGCAGGAGTGGATCACGCAGAGGTAAGCCATGAGAAGGGAGAGGCTATCGTTTTCTTAAAGGAAGAGGTGGAGGACGCTACGCTTAAGGCTGCGGTAGAGGCACAGGATTACGGTGTGACAAGTATAGAATAAGGTGGGGCTTCATGGAGAAATGTCATTGTGCAGAGAGAAAAAAACTGCAGCCTCGGGACGAGGCGGAGAAAAAGGCTTTGATTTCCCGCTTAAATCGCATGGAGGGGCAGATTAAGGGCATCCGCAATATGCTCTTGGAGGACCGCTACTGCGTGGATATCATTACGCAGGTCAGCTCCGTGTCTTCCGCCCTAAAGGCCTTCAGCAAGGAACTGTTACAGAGGCACATTGCTTCCTGTGTAGTGGAGGAAATTGAGAATGGGAAGGAAGATGCGGTTGAGGAACTCTGCGAACTGATTAAAAAGATTATGTAGTTTTTATGTAGCTTTTTCTCTTTAAGCAAAAGTATTTAAAAAATCCAAATTCTCAAGAAAATCTTCTATTTCTAAAAGAAAAGAAAAAGAGAATTATTCTTGAAGATTTTCATACTTTAAACACAAAAGGACTCTATACTGCAAGGCATAGAGTCCTTTTTATATGGACAGCATAGAAAAGCAAGGAGAGAAGTGCATGGACAATAAAAATTCATTTCCGAATTTCGATGATTTTTTCCCGGGTATGAAAGATCGAAATCAACAGGGGGATGGGAACCGTCCCAGACCATTTATATTTTATATATTTGTGGCATTGATTATTACTCTGCTTTTGAACAGCTTCGTATTTCCGGCAATTAAGCAATCGCAGATTGAAAGCAGCAGCTATTCCGACTTCCAAAAGGCGGTAGAGGATAAGGAAGTCAAGGCGGTAGAGCTGGGGCAGGACAGCATCAAGTATGAAGTGGAAAAGGATGGAAAAACGACCATCTACAGTACTACAAGAATCAAGAATGAATTTACAGAGGCCCAAGTTTTAAGTGAGCTGACAGCACAGGGGGTAAAATATAACGAAACGCTTCCGGTAGAGAATAATTTCCTTTTGAATTTCATTTTTCCTGGATTGTTCCTTTGCTTCTTTTTATGGCAGTCGGAAATTGGCTTTCTAAGCGTATGACTTCCGCAATGGGCGGAATGGGAGGTGGAGGCTTCGGCCTTGGCGGCTTCGGAAAGTCCAATGCAAGAGAGTATGAGAAAAAAGACGACAGCATTCGTTTCAGAGATGTAGCCGGAGAGGATGAGGCGAAAGAACTCCTTACCGAAATGGTGGACTACTTAAACAATCCGGATAAGTATTCGAAAATCGGAGCGAAGATTCCAAAGGGGGCCCTCCTCGTAGGCCCTCCCGGAACCGGTAAGACCATGCTTGCAAAAGCCGTAGCGGGAGAGGCGGGCGTTCCGTTCTTCTCTATTTCCGGTTCGGAATTCGTGGAGATGTTTGTCGGCATGGGTGCGGCAAAGGTCCGTGACCTTTTTGATCAGGCAAAGAAGAAGTCTCCCTGTATTATCTTTATTGATGAGATTGACGCTATCGGTAAGAAAAGAGGTGCAGGCGGTTTAGGCGGAAACGACGAAAGAGAGCAGACCTTAAATCAGCTTCTTACGGAGATGGACGGTTTTGACAGCTCAAAGGCGATTATTCTTCTCGCGGCAACCAACCAGCCCGATCAGTTGGATCCGGCGCTGCTTCGTCCGGGCCGTTTTGACAGAAGAGTTCCTGTAGAACTTCCGGATTTCCAAGGAAGAGTGGATATCCTAAAGGTACACGCCAAGAAGATTAAGATGTCCGACAATGTGAATCTGGAAGCGATTGCGAAGGCCGCTCCCGGTGCATCCGGTGCGGAGCTTGCCAATATCATTAACGAGGCTGCTCTTCGTGCCGTTCGTGCGGGAAGAGAAAGAGTGATTCAGTCCGACCTGGAAGAATCCATTGAAGTGGTTATTGCGGGTTACCAGAAGAAATAAGGTCATGACGGAAAAGGAAAAGCTGATTGTGGCTTATCATGAGGTGGGGCACGCCTTGGTTGCAGCGATGCAGAAGGATTCCGCACCTGTGCACAAGATTACTATTATTCCGAGAACCTCGGGTGCCTTAGGCTACACCATGCAGGTAGAGGAAGAGGGAAACCATTATCTTTATTCCAAGGAAGAGCTGGAAAATGAAATTGCAACGCTGACAGGCGGTAGATGCGCAGAGGAGCTCATTTTCCATACCTGCACGACCGGTGCCTCAAACGATATAGAGCGTGCCACGAAGTCTGCAAGAGCCATGATTACACGATATGGTATGGCAGACAGTATCGGAATGGTGGCAATGGAACAGCTACATAACCAGTATCTTGGCGGAGATGCGACTCTTACGGTTTCTCCGGAAACCCAGACAAAGATTGACGAAATGGTTGTGGCACTCGTGAAGAAGCAACATGACAAGGCATATAAGATATTGGAGGACAATATCACGAAGTTGCATGAAATTACGAAGTTCCTCTATGAGAAGGAAACCATTTCCGGAGAAGAGTTTATGGAGATTTTAAATCGCAAGGAAGTAGATCCCTCCGTAGTGGCAAGAGAAGAATAAGAAGCCTTCTATAGAACTTTTTATATCTGTTTTTACATCAGTTTTTATATAAGGTTTATATCGGTTTTTCAATTGCTTTACTATAACTGAGAGTTACGAGATGGATTTGTTCATTTAAGCAATCCGGCTTCGTAACTCTTTTTTTGTTTTTTGTAAAAGAAAAAAGCAGTTTCATATTTCCTGAAATATGCTAAAGTGAAAATAAGATATAGCAGTAAAAGAATTAAATAATCAGAGTGCGTGTTATAAGTAAACAGTTCGAGAGTATTTCATAGAAGAGCGGGAGTGAGTATGAAAAGAGACCTGGATTATCTTCGCTTACTTGCGAAATCTTTTCCGACAGCGAATCAGGCGGCGGCAGAGATTATCAATTTAAAGGCGATTTGCGCCCTTCCCAAAGGGACGGAGTATTTCTTTTCGGATTTGCATGGAGAAAGTGAAGCCTTTATCTTTCTTATGCGTTCTGCGTCCGGCGTGATTCGTTCCAAGATTGAAGAGATTTTTTCTCATTTTCTTTCGGAGGAGGAACAACTTCGCTTAGCAAATTTGATTTATTATCCGAGAGAAACTTTTTTGGATAAGGGGAATAGTTTTCTGGAAGATAAGGAGTGGCAGAAAATTACCATTCATCGTTTAGTTGCGCTTTGTCTAAAGATTGCTTCCAAGTACACAAGATCCAAGGTCAGAAAAAAGTTGCCCAAAGACTTTGCGTATGCCATTGATGAGCTTTTGCATGATGAAGAGGAAGATACAAAACTGTATCACAGGGAAATCCTGCAAGGGATTTTAGATGTGGAACGGGGCAGAGAGTTTATCATTGCCCTCTGTGAACTGATTCAAAACTTAAGTATAGACAGCTTGCATATCATTGGTGACATTTTCGACAGAGGACCGCATCCGGACAGTATTATGGAGGAGCTCATGTGCTTTCACGATGTGGATATTCAGTGGGGAAATCATGATGTGGATTGGATAGGCGCTTTTGCCGGAAATCCCGCCTGCATTGCCAATGTTCTTCGTATAGCGACCTCCTATAACAGCTTTGATGTTTTGGAAGACGGCTACGGCATAAATCTTCGTCCCCTATCCATGTTTGCGCAGGAAGTCTACGGAAATGATCCCTGTAGCTGCTTTATCCGCACCTTTGGGATAAGAATATTGCGGATTCGGTAGAGCCGGAGCTTGCGGCAAAAATGTGTAAAACCATTAGTGTGATCATGTGGAAGGAAGAGGGGCAGCTGATTCAGAGACATCCGGAATATCAATTGGAACACAGGATGCTCCTTCATAAAATTAATCCTAAGGAGGGAGAGATTGAACTGGATGGGAAAGTTTATCCTATGAAGGACTGTCATTTTCCTACCATCAACTGGGCAGCTCCCTATGCTTTATCGGAAAAAGAACGAGAGCTCATGGATAGCCTTATTTATAGCTTTACGCATTCCAAGATGCTGAAGAAACATATTGATTTTTTCTTTACCCATGGTTCTATGTATAAAATCGTGAATCATAATATTCTATACCATGGCTGTATTCCGATGACGGAAGAGGGAGAATTTCTTTCCATCTCCACAAGAGACGGAGAGGTATCCGGAAAGCGCCTCATGGATTACTGTGAACAAAAGTGCATGGAAGCCTATTTTATGAACCGGGAAATGGACCCGAACGGGAAGCTGTATGCTACGGATTTTTTCTGGTATCTGTGGTGCGGACCGAAGTCTCCGCTTTTCGGTAAAGATAAAATGACTACCTTTGAACACTGCTTTATTGAGGATCCGGAAACGCATAAGGAAAGCTACAATGCCTACTATAAGTGGATTGAAAAGGAAAGCTATGTGGATAAAATCATCGAGGAATTTCAGGAGAATCCCGAACTTTCCCATATTATTAACGGGCATGTCCCTGTAAAGAGCAAAAAAGGAGAAAGTCCTATTAAGGCTTCCGGAAAGCTCTTTATCATTGATGGCGGAATTTCCAAAGCCTATCATTCCAAAACAGGCATTGCAGGCTATACTTTGATTTATGATTCCAAGCATTTGTCTTTGGCGGAGCATAAGGATTTCCATAAGGGGGAGGAGAACACTCCGGAAATTCAAATTGTAGATAGGATGAAAGGGAGAATTCGGATCGGAGAAACCGATAAGGGAGTGGAACTTCGACAGCAGATGGAAGATTTGTGGGACTTACTGGAAGCCTATGGAAATGGAGAATTGAAAGAACAGTATAGCGGAATCTAAAAAAGATCACGAATACAAATAATGCTTTATCATAGAAAATAATTCATTTTTAATAAAACTTCTTGACGGTGTATTGATGCAGGTATACTATTTGGTTAGCTGAAACTAATATAAATAAATGATAGCTTAGAAAAACTGACAAAAACCATATACCAAGCAAAAGCCTTAAGGAGGAAATATGAACAGCGATACTTTAGAGGACGAAAAAGCGAAACAAGACCGGCACTTCTCAAAAGATATCCGCTCTAAAGGAAAAGCACCTTCTCCGATTCTTTGGGCCCTGTCTCAGACGGGCTCTCACAAGAGGGAATATGTAAAAAGTGTACTTTTCGCCATCATCGGGGTGGCCTTTTCCCTTGCCCCGTATTTTGTTATGGTAGAAATTGTAGACGGCCTGATGAGTGGCAACCGGGACTTCTCCTTCTACCTTGGGAAATGTCTTATTACAGCGCTCCTTTGGATAGGGAGAGTCCTTTCCATTCCCTTTCTACAGGGAAAAGCCACGCGGCGACCTTTGCGGTTCTCGGGGAGATTCGAAAACGTTGCACGGAAAAGCTCCTCCGTATGCCCCTGGGTGCCGTGCAGGAGCAAAGTTCCGGAGCCTTAAAAAGCACGATCATCGAGCGGATTGACAGTATGGAGACCACGCTCGCGCATATTGTGCCGGAATTTACGGCGAACCTTCTGATTCCCCTTTGTATTCTCCTCTATATTTTTAGTCTGGATTGGAGAATGGGACTTGCCGAGCTTCTTACTCTTCCTATCGGACTCGTAAGCTTTGCCGTCATGATGGGTGGCAGTCAGAAGTTTTATGAGCATGCCGTAGAATCCACGAAAACCTTGAACAATACCTCCGTGGAATATATCGGAGGGATTCAGGTCATCAAAGTCTTTGGAAAAACAAAGTCCAGTTACGCACGCTTTGTAAAGGACGCTTATGAAGCGGCAAACAGCTATATTTCTTGGATGCGATACTATATTCTCCCTATGACCTTTTCTCTTTCCATTATGCCGGCAACCCTCCTCCCCGTTCTTCCGATTGGGGGGATTTTGGTTCGTAGCGGAACGCTTAGCAGCAATCACTTTGTGATGATTCTCATTCTTTCCGTAGGACTTGTTACCCCTCTTATCACTTTGATGAGCTATGGCGATGATTTCCAAACCATGGGAACCATTATGGGCGAGGTAAGAGCTCTTCTGAATGCCCCGGAAATGGAGCGCCCGAAAGAGGGAGATTCTCCGGAGAAAAACGACCTGGCGCTTCGTGATGTCCATTTTTCCTACAAAGAAAAAGAGGTATTGCACGGCATTTCCATGGAGATTCCGGAAGGAAGCTTCGTTGCCCTGGTTGGCCCGAGCGGTAGCGGAAAAAGCACGATTGCAAGGCTGATTGCCTCGCTTTGGGATGTAGAGAAAGGCGGTATTTTCCTAGGAGGAAAGGATATCCGGGAGATTCCGCAGGAGGTCTACTCTGAAAAGTTCGCCTTCGTCTCTCAGGATAACTATCTGTTTAATAGGAGCGTGCGGGAAAATATCCGACTGGGAAATCCCGCCGCAACGGATACTGAGGTGGAAGAAGTTGCGAGGAAGGCCGGCTGCCATGATTTTATCCTCTCTCTGGAGAAGGGCTATGATACGCTTGTAGGAAACGCAGGCGGCCATCTTTCGGGCGGTGAGCGTCAGAGAATTTCCATAGCAAGAGCCATGTTAAAAGCCGCTCCCATTGTAATCCTTGACGAGGCGACCGCCTATACCGACCCGGAAAATGAAGCCCTGATTCAGCGTTCTGTCTCCAAGCTCACCGAGGGAAAGACCTTGATTGTCATTGCACACCGCCTAAGCACCATCGTCGATGCAGATAAAATCTTCGTTATAGAGGACGGAAGAATCAATGACTCCGGAACCCATGAAGAACTCTTATCTCGAGGAGGACTGTACAGCGTGATGTGGAAAGCGCATGAGGAGGTGAAGGACAATGCTTAGTATCATTCGTCATTTCTTTCAATTTTGCGGAGTGGAAAACCGCAGGAAATTTACCCTTTCCCTTTTTTTCTCGGAGTTGGTGACGCTTTTTTTCAACGCCTTAAAAAAATTCCCGCTATTGCTGTAATGCTAAAGGCTCTTCTCGCTTCTGAAATCCGCATGGAGGACATTTTTCCTAAGCCTCGGTATTATGCTTCTTAGCATCCTCGGCATCAGTCTGATCAAGTCGAAAAAGCATGATGTTGCAAACCGAAGCGGGCTACGATACCTGTGCAAGGAAAAAGGGTGGAAATCGCGGAACACCTCCGTTACCTTCCCATGGGGTATTTTAATCAGAATTCCCTCGGGCAAATCAGCTCTGTCGCAACGAACACCATGCAGATGCTGGAAGGTTTAGCTACCCGTGTGATTATGCAGGTTTCGGAAGGCCTGCTCACCACAAGCCTCATCATTCTCATGCTCTTTTTCTTTGACTACCGTATCGCTCTCGTCCTGCTTACCGGCTTTGTCTTCTTCCTCTTTTGTAACAGTGCTCTGCAAAAGGCAGCCGGAAAGCTTTCCGGACGAAAAAAATCGAAGCCGAAGCCTCTCTTGTGGAAAAGGTGCTCGAGTACCTCCAAGGTATGGCGGAGGTCAAGGCCTACCATTTAAGCGGAGAAAAGAGCCGGGAGCTAAACGAAGCCATTCATGAAAATGGTCAAATCAACACGGAAATGGAGCTTTCCTTTATCCCGATAATGGCTCTGCAAAGCCTTATTGCGAAGCTAAGCGGAGTCGCCATGGTGCTTTTTTCCTGCCTCTTCTATTGCGCAGGCAGTATGTCCGCCTTAAATGCCATTATCATGGTCATTTCCGCTTTTTATTGTAAATGCGAGTCTGGAAAGTGCCGGAAGCTATTCCGCCCTCCTCCGCATCGTGGAAATGAGTGTGGACAGAGCTGAAGAAATCCTTCGTACCCCGCAAATGAGTATTTCGGGAGAAGAAATCGAGCCGAAAAAAAGAGACATCTCTGCGGAAGAACTTGCCTTTTCCTATGATCAGCGCTTAATCATAGACGGAGTATCATTGGAAATACCCGAACACACGACAACAGCCATTGTCGGACCGAGCGGCAGCGGAAAAACCACCTTGGTCAGTCTTCTTTCACGTTTCTGGGACCCGGAAAAGGGAAGGGTATTGCTCGGCGCACGGAATGTCAAGGACTACGACATGGACAGCCTTATGGCGAATTTCAGCTTCGTCTTTCAGAATGTCTATCTCTTCCACGACAGCATTTTGAACAATATTCGCTTCGCCCGTCCGGAAGCTTCTTTAGAAGAAGTCATTGCGGTTTCCAAGAAGGCCTGCTGCCATGATTTCATCACAGCACTCCCTAACGGCTATGACACTGTAATCGGAGAAGGCGGCGCCTCTCTTTCCGGCGGAGAAAAGCAGCGAATTTCTATTGCCCGTGCCATGATGAAGGACTCGCCCGTCATTTTCCTGGACGAAGCAACCGCGAACGTGGATCCGGAAAATGAAAACGAGCTGATGCGTGCCATTTCCTCTCTCACAAAAGAAAAAACCGTTATCCTGATTGCCCACCGTTTGAAAACCGTTTCCAAGGCAAATCAGATTCTGGTTCTCGACCATGGTAGAATCGTGCAAAGCGGAAGTCATGAAGAACTCCTTAAGGAAAACGGCATTTACAGGGATTTCATTCAGGAAAGAAAAGAGGCAGTCAGCTGGAAGGTCAGAAAATAAAAAAAGGCAGTCTTCCTTTTGGGAGGGCTGCATTTTTTCTGCCTCGAAAAGCCTTATAGCGGTTTTACTGATATACCTCAAAAAATATTACAACAGCTTTGCCAGTAGGCCGTAGCTGATTAAAGACATAATGCAACTTGCCAGAAGGATTCCCAGAAGAATGGAAAGAAGTGACTTTTTTCTATCCATCTTGAGGAGACTGGCAACCATGGCACCGGTCCATGCACCCGTTCCGGGAAGAGGGATTCCGACGAAGAGTGCTAAGCCCCAGAAATCGTACTTTTCAACACTTTCCCTATTTGCATCCACTTTTTTTCGGAACCAGTTCGCTATCGGTTTTGTGTAGGAAAAACTTTCTAAAAAAAGAACCAGCTTGGAGAAAAAGAAAAGCACAAAGGGAATGGGGAGTATATTTCCGATAATCGCAAGGCACAGAGCCTGTACATAGGGAATTTTCAAAAGAGACGCGGCAATCAGTCCTCCGCGGAGCTCAATAATCGGCATGATAGAGAGGATAAATACAATGGATTCTTTTGACAGATACTGCCCTAAAATCCGTGTAAAAAATGTAATAAAACTTTCCATATTTCCCTTTCTCCCTTGCTTGAATGACCCTATAACTTATGCTAGAATCTAACAATGGTGCGCTTTGTTTTTGATGATTTATGGAGTGTATAGGATAGCAAAGCAGGAGTCAAGATACTTTCACAGATTGTTCATATATAGATTGGATATGGGAACAGCTTTATAAAAAGGAGTACTATGATCGACTTTGAAGAAGAAATTCAAAGATTTAAACCGAGTTTGGATGTGGACCAGCTGGAAGATGCCATCTTGAAGGTGGATTTAACCGATATGAATGATTTAATGACACAGTTGTTTGAGGATGCCATGAAGAAGGGAAATACCCAATGAAATATGACATCACCTTAGAAAGAATTGCCAATTGCTATTACAACTTAGGATTGGAAAGAGCTAAGCTAAGGGATTTAAGCGGTGCGGCAGAGTTGTTGAAGAAAGCCTTACATTACGATAAGTATCAAAGAGAGGCAAGAAATCTACTCGGCCTCATCTTTTTTGAGATGGGAGAAGTGGCGGATGCCCTGGTGCAGTGGGTTATCAGTATGAACCTATTACCGGAGGATAATCTTGCCGATTTTTATTTAGATGAGATTCAGAGAAAACCGGCAATCCTTCGCATCTGCTCCGACAATGTGAAACGGTATAATCAGGCTTTGGACTATGCCCAGCATAACAATGAAGATCTTGCCGTATTTCAGCTGAATCAAGTGATTGCAGATAGCCCTAACTATGTGAAGGCGCACATACTCCTGGCGCTTTTGTACATGAAAAGAAGTGATTGGGTTAAGGCGGGAAAGAGTCTTTATCTTGTTTTGAAGATTGATCGAAATAATCCCAAGGCTTTGGTGCTGATGGATATTGTAAAGAAGAATACGGGAAGGGCGGAGATTGAGCAGAACAGGCTGAAAAACGTATTTTCTCATAGAAAAATGACAGATGATGATGTTTTGATGCCTCAAGAAATCAAGCAGCTTTCGCCTTGGTCCATTTCTTTGCTTCTGGTATTGGGAGCAGTAATCGGTCTTTTTGTGTATTATCTTATGATGCTTCCTGCGGGAATTCGCAGTGCCAATACGAAGAACAATCAGGAACTGATTTCTTATACGGAAAAATTGGATGCGGCGAACCAAAAGTTGAGCAATATGGAAGAGCTAAACAGTCAATTACAGAAAAACTATGATGAGGCAAAGGCCAGCCTGGACCGATATGAGAATCAAAACGCTTCGTTTATGGCACAGTATCAGAGTCTTGTCAACATCAACAATGCCCTTTCTACAGGAGATACTTTGACGGCTGCGGAGGCTTATACAAAATTGGATCAGAGCAGTATTACGGATGAAAGCTTGCAGAATATGTTTAATGCTGTAAAGTCCCAAATGGAAGGAAATGTGTACCAGCGTTTACTCGAGCTGGGAACAGCCGCATGGAACTCTGGGAGGATGGATGAGGCATTGCGGTACTATAGTCTAAGCGTACAAATCAGGCGGGAAGCGGAGAATTTATTCTTACTGGCGAGATTGCAGCAGACTATGGGAAATACCGCGGAGGCGAACCAGAACTTTGATGCCGTTGTAGGAGAATTTCCGAGTTCTCCGTATGCGGAGCGTGCAAGAAGCGCAAGAGGATATTAATGTTAAAAAGAGTAAGATTATTGCCATGATAAAGCTGGCTATTTATGAAAAGCATAAAGGCGAAGAGGCTCTGGAGATTACCCGATACTATAGAGAAGATTATATTTCCAATCGGATATTGCAGGGGATTATACGTTATACAGCTGTTTTTTTTCTCTTGTCACTTATGTATCTTTTGATGCAGGCGGAAGAGCTGTTGATGAAAATGAGCTTTCCTTTCCTGCTTGGTCTGGGACGACGGGCTGTACTTTTTTATCTTTTGGGCTTGACCTTTTTTGTGGCTGTTTTTCTTTTCTTCTCCTACTTTTCTTATGAGAAGGCTCTGGAAGTAAGAAAGAAGTATGAGCAAAGTCTGGAGGAGATTCTTTCTCTCAGCTACTCGTTTGGTAAGGATAAAAGACCCGGTATTAGAGATGAAGCGGAAGAGAGCAGTACAAGAACGGCAAAAAAAGAAGTGCAGGATATTATTTTGCAGATGAAAAAAGAGGGAGAACGCTTGGATTTTACACCGCTCAGCAGTGGGGATCAACAAGGGAAAAGTGAAAAAGAAAGTAAGCTAAGCGTTCATAAAGAAGATAAGAAAACGGAAAAAGTGAATACAAAAAGAAGCAATCAAGGCAGTACTTCCCGCAAAGTTTTGCAGAAGATAGATTTGGAAGAGAAGAATGACGAGGAAGACTGGTTGGATGAAGAAGACTGGCTGGATGAGTAAGGGAGAAAAGCATGGATAATATGAGGCAGTATCGGGAACTTATACAAAAGATTTATGGAAAAAACGATTATTGGATTGTTCCGATTTTTCGTTCTCTTTTTTCCATGTTTCTTTTCTTTTCTCTTAATCGCTATCTTGGGATGACAGGAAAACCGGCTAACCCTTTGGTGATTCTCATTCTTGCTTTGCTGTCCTTTTTCCTGCCTTTTTCTTTTGTTCCTTGTCTTGCGGGATTATTTTTTTACTTTATTATTTTTATACGAAGTCTTTGCTTTTACTGGGGATAGGCCTTTTATTTTTTATTTTGGTTTTTATCATTCAAAGCAGCATAAGAGGAAAGTATGCTGTTTTAATCGCCGTTATGCCGCTTTGCTACTTTATGGGGATTCCTTATTTTCTGCCTTTGCTGGTGGGTCTTTCCATGGGGCTTTCAGCGGTTCTTTCCCTGTCTTTGGGCATTCTTGTTTATTATTTCTACAATTTATTCGAGAATATAAAGAGCAGTTAATTTTATCGGGAGATCTTTTAGAACAGTTTGACGGTTTATCGAAAAAGATGACTCCCTTATTGCAGAACAAAGAAATGATTGTGATGCTGATGTTGTTTACTTTGGCGGCTTTGTCTATTTATGTAATTCGCAATTTCAGTTTCAATTACTCATGGATTATTGCATTGATAACGGGAATTTGTGTAGAGGGCCTTGTATTTTTTGTTTTACCCTCTCTTTCCGTGAAAATGAATATCGGCTTAAGCCTGCTGTCTTACCTCTTCTCCATCCTTTTTTCCTTTGTTGCTTTGTTTTTATTAAGGGATGCGGATTATCGGGGGACGGAGTTTGTACAATTTGAGGATGATGCCTATTATTACTATGTAAAGGCAATACCGAAGAATAAAGTGTAGTGTAAAGAGAACGTAAATTAGTAGGAGGGTGTGGAAAGTGAGTGTGTTTACCAAGATGAAGGGCTGGATCAGTCTTCTTCCGACTTTTAGTATCACAGGGGTCATAGAGATAGCGATACTAGCCACTCTTATCTATATTATTCTCCTCTGGATTAAAAATACCAAAGCCTGGCAGCTTTTAAAGGGAATACTCATTATCTTTTTATTCACGGCTTTTGCTGTGTTTTTCCACTTGACTACCATTGTTTGGTTGATTGAACGACTCTCTACAGCAGCTATTATTGCCATTGTTGTTATATTCCAACCGGAACTTAGAAAGGCCTTGGAGCAACTTGGCTCTAAAAACCTTATCAGTCAGTTCAGGGGGATGGACAGAAGACAGAATACCCATATTAATGAGGAGCTGATCGCGGCCTGCAGCACGATGTCGGAGCATAAGACCGGTGCTTTGATTGTGATAGAGCAGGAAGAAAGTCTGGAAGAAATTGAAAAGACGGGAATTTACGTTGATGGTATTGTTACCGCGGCTTTACTGATTAATATTTTTGAAAAAAATACACCGCTTCATGATGGGGCAGTCGTAATTTCTCATGACAGAGTTTCTTCCGCGACCTGTTATCTTCCTCTTTCGGATGCGGAGATTTCTAAAGCTTACGGAACAAGACACAGGGCCGCTCTTGGTATTTCGGAAAATTCAGATTCCATTACTCTGGTTGTTTCGGAAGAAACGGGAAGAATCTCTGTGGCCTGTGAAGGGAAACTCTATCGTGTAAGAGAGCCGGAGGAGCTCTTAAAGTATCTTCCTAAGGAAGAGAAGGAAGGAGAAGAAAGAAAGTCCATCTTTTCCCGGATTTTTTCTAAGGAGAGAAAGAAGGAGCAGTCATGAAATTTTTCAAGGGAAATGTCAATCTAAAATTATTCAGCGTATTTTTGGCTCTGCTTCTTTGGCTGATTGTATTCAATATTTCGAATCCGGAACAAAAAGGCAGCCGCAATGTAGAGCTAAATATCTTGAACCAGGATGTTTTTTCTTCGGAAAACAAAACCTGGGAAGTGGATAGAGAAAGCATTACCATAAGCTATACGGTTCGAAGTAATAAAGCTTCTACCGTTCAGGCATCGGACTTCAATGTATATATTGACTTGAATGACTATTCCATTACCGGGTCGGTACCGGTATATGTGGAACTGAAAAATCCGGAAAATGCGGCAAGCATTCAGGATATTGTTGCTCGCCCTTCTGTAGTACATGTTAGTGTGGAGGATCTACAGAGAAAGAAGTTCAACTTGACTACGCATAGACAAGGGAAAGAGGAAGAAGGCTATGTAGTTGCTTCTATCCACACAGAGCCGGATACAATTTTTGCGACCGGACCGGAGTCTTCCATTGGACGAATCTCCTCTGTAGGATTGCTGATCAATGTTGAAGGATTGAACAAGACGAGCAGCGGCAAAGAGAAAGTTGTATTCTATGATGCAAACGGAAAAACCATTGATTCTTTGGAAAATATTACCCTTTCTCAGGAAGAGGTGGATTACACGGTAGTTATCCATAAGAAAAAAGAACTGCAGGTTTCCATCAATACCGCAGGCATACCGCAGAGCGGATACAGTTTGGAAAGCCTGGAGATTTCCCCGAAAACAATTTCAGTTTCCGGAAATGAGAGTCTTTTGGAGAATATCAACAGTATTGATCTTCCTGCCCTGGAGATTTCCGGGACAAATAGTGATGTAAGTAAGGTTTATTCTTTGGAGGACTATCTTACTAAGGGACTTTCCCTTACAGAACCCAATAATAGTGTGACTGTAACTGCAAAAATAAAGAAAAATGCAGAAGCTACGGAAGAAAGTTCTGAATCGGAAGAGGAGGGCAAGTCTACGGAGGAAAGTACCGCAGAATCCAAGGAGGAAAGCGGCTCCGGCAGTGAAGAGGGAAGTGACGGAAAACAAAGTATCAAGAACAGTTCTACTACGGAAAAAAAGACCAATGTGGAGGAAAGCAGTCAGAACTCGCAGGAAGGAAAATCGCCTGCCACAGAGAATAAAACCCCATAGTAACAGGATAAAATTGCATGAGAGTGGTTAAAATACTTGGAATATATAGTGGAGTCTATTTTTTGGCATTCCAGGCTAAAAAGACAGGATTAGCAGGGCTTTCGTCCCTTCTTCTCCTGCTTTTGGCCTTATTTTTGTATTGTACGGAAAAAAAGGAGGAGAAAAATAATCTTCCTCTTTGCGGACTCTTTGCTTTGGGACTTATAGGGGGAGAAGGGATTGCGGTTTTACAGCTCAGTACCCTCTCTTCTTCTTGGACAGGTACAACTTGGCTCAGCTTTTATCTTGCATACTTTGTTTTTTATTTGCTCTACTATACAGTAAAAAAAATTATATTTATAGAGGATAAGATAGAGAAGAACCTGCCTGATGGAACAAGTGAAAAGAGACAGAGAAAAACTGCGTTTTTGAAGCTTTGCATTTTTGCTTTATTGCTTGTTTCCTATCTGTGCTTTTTTATCGAAGCAAAGGTCTTAGGCTACGTTCCTTTATTTACGGAGCATACGCCTCATGCATACTCTGCCTTTCATTTAAAGGGCGTACATTATTTCACGACTCTTTTTGTGCTGGTGCCGATGCTCTTACCGTTTTTGTTGAAATTGGAGAGAAGAGTCACGGCATTTTCTCTTATCTGTTTTTTCCTTTCACTTTTACTGCCTATTCTACTGGTATCACGTTTTCAACTTATTTTTTCTTTGGCACTGTATATCATCTCTTTGCTTTTATTGGGATATTCTCTGCAGTGGAAGAAGGCCCTTCTCTTATTTTTATTTTTACTTACAACTTATATCCTATTGACGGTGGAGAGGGCGCACTCCGTTTCTTATCTTATAGACATATTTGCAATGAAAAATAAGAATATACCTATTTTTTTCGTGCAGCCCTATATGTATATTGCAAATAATTATGAGAATTTTAATCTCTTAACGAAGGAAATAGAGGCTCATTCGCACGGTTTTAGAATGGCATATCCTTTTCTGACTTTGTCCGGACTGAAATATTTTGTAGACTTACCTTTGACCTACCCCGTGTATCTTACGAAAGAAGAGTTAAGTACACTTGGACTTCTTTATGATGCATACTATGATTTTGGAATCATCGGAGTGGGGATTTTCTCTGCGGCATTGGGAGGAATTGCTTCGGTTTTACATGCTTTTATGAAGCGAAAGAACAATCCGTTCTTCCTGGGGATTATTGCCCAATTTTCTTTTTATCTTAGTCTGTCTTTTTTTACTACCTGGTTTTCCAATGCATCGAGCATTTTTTATTTCGGAGTAAGCCTTCTATTTGCCATGATTTGGCAATGGAAAGAGCGGGTTTGGGAAAAAGAGGAAGTCACTCAAAGAGGAGGAGAGTAATCATGATGAAGAAAATAGGACTTTTACTGTATCGGATTGCGTTTCCCCTTATTTTAACTGCAATTTTCCTGCTTTTCATTCCTCGCTTGATTCTATTTTTTCTTCCCTTTTTTTTAGGAGCCATTTTGGCGCTAATCGCTTCTCCGATTATTCGTTTTTTTTCAAAGACCTTTCCGGGGATAAAAAAAGAACACTGGACTGTATTTATTATTGCGTTGCTCTTTATTCTTGCAGGAGCTTTGCTTTATCTCCTTTTTCTCTTGGGGGTTCCTTTTCTTTCTGCGAAAATGGCAGGTTTTCCGGACTATCTTCATTCAGCTAAAAACATGGCCGTAGAAAGTCTGGAAAAGATTCGTCATTATCTTCCGGAGAGCTTTCAAGGGATTTTTGTAAATTTACCTGAGAAAATAGAAGAGTACGGGCAAAGTATTCTGCGAAGCTGGTCTTCCCCTGCACTCCGATTGTCCCTGCACCTTGTTGGCGGATTACCGGAGTTGTTGCTCTATTTTGTGATTATGATTTTATCTTCTTTCTCTTTTGTGAAAGAAGGAGAATCCATTCTTCAAGGCCTGGAAAGCATTATTCCGAAAAGCTTTCGACGGTATGGGAAACTCTTAAGGGAAGATGGAAAAAAGATTATTAAAGGATATATTCTCGCACAGCTGGAAATCATGTTTTTTGTTTTTGTGCTTCTTACGATAGGATTTACTGTACTGAAGGTACCCTATGGTTTTTTGCTTGCTTTCCTTACCGCATTCTTGGACGCACTCCCGGTTTTTGGAGTGGGATTTATCATGTGGCCGTGGATGCTTTTCGTTCTTATACAGGGGCGATTCTGGTTTTTTTTGGCTTTACTCGTTTTCTATCTTTTGACACAATTGATTCGACAGTTTTTACAACCGAAGATTATTGGAGAAGCCATCGGCTTGCCCCCTATTTTAGCTCTACTTTTCCTCTTCCTCGGATATAAGTTTTACGGTTTATCCGGTATGGTTTTGGCTTTGCCGGTCGGCATGCTTCTTCTTCGTTTTTATCATTACGGAGCCTATAACGGTTTGATTGCTGCAAGCAAAGAATTAAAGGATATTTTAGTCAATGCATTTTATAAAGAGAGGTAGTGGAGGAACATATGAATTTACCCGAGGCATTTTTAGAGAGAATGCGGAAAAACTTCCCGGAAGAAGAGGAATGGGAGCAATTCCTACAGTCGTTTTCCAAGGAGTCGAAGCGAGGTATCCGAATAAATAGACAAAGGTTAAGGGAAGCGGAAAAATACGGCTTCTCTTTTTCGGATTGGGTGAAACGCTGGAATCTGAGTCCTATATTTAAAGCGGAAGAAGTAGAAGCGGATGAATCAGATATACAAGACGATAAAATCAAGAAAAACATGCTTCAAAAAGAAGGGCATGCCGATGAAGTCAGAGAATTTCTGGTAGACGAAGACTACCTTTTGTCACAGGGCATTATAATCGGGCGTGACCCCTATCATGAAGCCGGCCTTTACTATATTCAGGACCCCTCTGCCATGGAAGTGGTGCCTCATATGGAAATACGTCCCTTTGATCGTTGTCTGGATCTTTGCGCAGCTCCGGGAGGGAAAGCCTGCAAATAGCGGATCGCTTGGATAGTCATAGGGGCGGGCTCCTTCTCTCAAACGAATATGTGGGCGAAAGAGCAAGGATTCTTTCCAAAAATGCGGAAAGAATGGGCTATGCCAATCTTTCCGTGGTAAATGAAAGTCCTGCGCATCTTGCGGATCTTTTCCCCGGATTTTTTTCCAGAATTCTGGTGGATGTTCCTTGTTCAGGAGAAGGAATGTTTAGAAAAAGCAGAGATGCGGTAGAAGAATGGTCAGAGGAATTGGTGGAAAAATGTGCACTTCGACAAAAAGAAATTCTTCGGGAAGCCTTTACCATGCTTCGGGAAGGCGGAATACTGGCGTATTCTACCTGTACCTTTGAAAGAGCGGAAAATGAAGAAATGCGGGAATGGATAGAAAAGGAAAATCCTGACTATCAATTCCTTCTGGAAAAGAGACTGTATTTTCATAACAGCAATGGAGAGGGGCAATATTTTGCGATTTTTAAGAAGACGGGAACAGATCTTGGAGAAGAGGAACAAGAAGAAAGGAATCTTTCCTATTCCGTCTTGCAAAAGAACAAGCTGCTTTTCTGTTATGCCTCACAGCTTCGTCCATTTCAGGACTTAAAGCTGTTCAGGCAAGGCATCAGCCTCTATGAGGAAGGAAAAAAAGAATGGGAATACAGCCATGGCTTAAGTCATGCTATAGATTTTCAGAATATCTTTCCTATTGCCAAAAAGCGGAGACCGGAGACAAAATACAGACTCTTGTATTCCATTTTCTTGAAAAGAACGGACAAAAGGGTGGAAGACTACCTCTTTGGTAATGAAATTCACATAGAAGAGGAAGAAATAGAGGAAATAGAGGAAGCTCTTTCAGGAAATGAACATCCATCGGGTATGGCCATTCTCTATTGTGACGGTCTTCCTTTGGGCTTTGCTTACTACAGAAACGGTCGACTTCGGAATTTTTACCCCAAAGGCTTACGCTACAAAAAATAGAAATCGGGAGTTGAAAGAGCATTTTTACAGTAAAAGAAAAAAGCTACAAATGGAAAAGAAAAAAGGAAAAAACTTTTTGTTAAAAAAATAACGCATAACTTCAATGTTTTTACTCTTTCGTCTTAAAACAGGCTTAAAATCCCTTGAACTCGTATATTTAATCGTTTACAATACCTAAGAATATTGTCTGGACTCAGAAATAGAATGGAGGAGAAATATGGATCAGCGTAGCTCTGCAAGAAATCGCATTGAGTCCTTGCTGGACGCACATAGTTTTGTCGAAATCGGTGCTTTGGTAAGAAGTCGAAGTACGGATTTTGTTCAGGAGGGAAAAAAGGAAGCCACGGATGGCGTTATCTGCGGTTATGGCAGTATATCCGGAAAGCCGGTGTATGTTTATGCCCAGGACGGAAATATTCTTTCGGGTTCTTTGGGAGAAATGCACGGTAAAAAGATTGCGCAGCTTATGATATGGCACTGAAGATGGGGGCTCCGGTTTTGGAACTTTTGGATTCCGGCGGAATTCGTCTGGAGGAAGCGACAGATTCTCTTTTTGCTCTTTCCCGTATTTATGAGAAGAAAGCAAAGGCAAAGGGGTTGATTCCCTTATACTCTGTTGTTTACGGTCAGGCAGGCGGAGCAATGGCTGTGCTCACATCCCTTTCCGACTTTACATTCATGGAAGAGAAAGAGGGAAGATTGTTCTTAAATGCTCCGGATGCGGTAAAAGGCAATAAGAATGATGATTTTGCCAAAGGAAAGGCACAGGAAGAGGCGGGGAACTTGGATTTTTCCGCTAACGAAGAAGAACTCGTTGCAGAGCTTCGGAAGGCATTTTCTTTCTTGCCGGCAAACAACGAAGATGAAGCGTATAACGAAGAAATAGAAGATAATTTAAACCGTGCAGTAGACGGATTTTTCGGTATGCCTGCAAGAGAAGCGCTTACCGCACTTGCCGATGAAGGGGTAATTTTTGAAGTAAGAAGAGCCTATGGAGAGGGCGCGATTACCGCATTTCTTCGTTTGAACGGACAGACTGTCGGCGGAATCGCGACAACGGGAGAAGCTTTGCACTGGAAGGCAGTAGCGAAGATGAATCGTTTCCTGCGCTTCTGTAATACTTTCTCTATTCCGGTTCTTACCCTCTGCGATACTCCGGGCTTTGAGAACTGTACTTGCAACGAGATGCATATGGCAAAGGAGATGGGAGAGCTTCTATCCGCTTACGGCAATGCTTCCGTACCTTTGGTGACTTTAATCAAAAAGGCTGTCGGTTCAGCCGGGGCCTGTCTCGGCAGTAAGGGCTTGGGAGCGGATTTGGTTTTCGCTTATCCGGAGTCCGAGATTTCCGTTATGGATGCGAAGCTCGCTGCCAATATTTTATATCCGGAAGAATCTTTGGATGTAAGAGAAGAAAAGGCAAAGATTTTCTTGGAGGAGAAGGGATCTGCTACGAGCGCAGCTTATCGCGGTTATATTGATGCCATTATTTTACCGGAAGAAACAAGACAGAGAGTGATTTCCGCTTTCGACATGCTATACGGTAAGGCAAATTTTGATTTCCATAAAAAATACGGCAGCATCTAAGGAGGTAGTATGAAGAAAACAAGACGAATATTCTTCCTCCTTATGCTGACGCTTCTTTCTCTGTTTCTGTTCTCGTGTGGAAAAAAGAAAATGGAGAGTAGCCTCACTTTAACCGAGGAAGATCGTTCCGGCCTTACCGAGATGATGACGGGTTACTTCCTTGAAATAGAGGGAGAAGATGAGCAGGAATTGGAATATAGTATAAATCAGGCGTACAAGGCAAAAGAGGAAGTGCTCTACAATGCCCTGACAAATTTTAAAAACAGTAAAAAAGATTTGGGTGAGTTCCAAAAAGTTAAGAATGTAGACGTTACGGTAGAGGATGACAGCTATGTCATCGATTTGCATGCCGGTTTTGAAAAGAGAGAGTTGATTGTCCATGCGGTCATCCCGGAAAATTATTTTCAGTTGTTTTCGGAATTGAGCTTTAACCCTGTCTATACTATGCAGGAAAAGCTGCTCTCGGCCTTTCAAAACATGATTGTGGGTATGGGAACCGTTTTTGCGGTTTTGATATTCATTGCCTGGATTATCAGTCTCTTTGCCCAGGTTCATAAGTGGGAAGTAAGGCGGGCAGAGTCTAAAAAAGCAAAAGACCGCCAGGCTGTAGAGCTGAAAAAGGAAGAAAAGACAAGTGCGGGAACGGAGATTGTTGCTGTTCCGCCTGTTTTAGAAAAAGAAGAGGGAATTTCCGAAGAACTGCTCAGCGTGATTTTGATGGCGGCTGTGAAGGCATACGAAGAGGACTGTGGCAAGAAGAATCCCTTTAGTGATGCACGGACTTTGGAAAATGGATTGATTGTACGCTCGGTAAAGAGAAGGAAGTAGAGGTTAAAGATGAAGGCATATACAATTACGGTTAATGGTGTTTCTTATGATGTAACTGTGGACGAAAAGGGGAATGTAGGAAGCTCCGCAAGCCCTGCGGCAGCTCCTGCACAAAAGGTTGTTGCTCCCGCAACTCCCGCTCCTGCTCCTCAAGCAAAGGCCTCTGCACAGGGAAATATTTCTGTGACGGCGCCGATGCCCGGTAAGGTTCTTGCTATCAAGGTCAATGTAGGAGACAGTGTAAAGGGCGGAACTCCGGTTCTTGTTTTAGAGGCGATGAAGATGGAAAATGACATTGTGGCACCTAAGGACGGCAAAGTTGTTGCCATCAATGCCAATGTAGGAGACAGCGTGGAGTCCGGAGCGGTACTGGTAAGCCTGGAGGGCTAGAACTTAGGAGGATGAATTTATGAATATAGTAGAGACATTTTTAAATCTACTAGAACAGACAGCATTCTTCAACTTAAGCTACGGGAATTACCTGATGATATTTGTTGCTCTGGTTTTTCTCTATCTGGGTATAGCCAAGGGCTTTGAGCCTCTTCTCATGGTTCCCATTGCGTTTGGAATGTTGTTGGTGAATATATATCCGGACATCATGTTGAGCCCGGAAAAATCGATAAACGGTACGGGAGGATTGCTTTGGTATTTCTTCCGCTTGGATGAGTGGACAATCTTACCATCTCTGATTTTCCTCGGAGTAGGAGCACAGACGGATTTCTCGCCACTTATTGCGAACCCGATCAGTTTTCTTCTCGGAGCAGCTGCACAGTTCGGTATTTATGCGGCGTACTTTTTTGCTATTTTCTTAGGATTTAACGGAGCGGCAGCGGCTGCAATCTCCATTATCGGAGGAGCGGACGGCCCGACTTCCATATTCCTTTGCAATAAGCTCGGACAGACCGCACTGCTCGGTCCGATTGCGGTTGCGGCATACAGCTATATGTCTTTGGTTCCGATTATTCAGCCGCCCATTATGCGTGCTCTTACCACAAAGGAAGAAAGAATGTGCAAAATGGAGCAGCTCAGACCGGTTTCCAAGTTAGAGAAGATTCTCTTCCCCATTGTGGTAACCATCGTGGTTTGCCTGTTGCTTCCTACCACGGCACCGCTTGTCGGAATGCTCATGCTTGGAAATCTTTTTAAAGAATCCGGTGTGGTAAGACAGCTTACGGATACAGCTGCAAATGCGATGATGTATATTGTGGTTATTTTACTGGGAACCTCTGTGGGAGCGACCACTTCCGCGGAAGCTTTCCTGAATCTGGATACCTTGAAGATTGTGTTCCTGGGATTGATTGCGTTTGCCTTTGGTACGGCAGCAGGCGTTTTACTTGGTAAAGTAATGTATTATTTATCCGGAAAAAAGATTAACCCGTTAATTGGTTCTGCCGGCGTTTCTGCAGTACCTATGGCGGCTAGAGTTTCGCAGAAGGTGGGATCCGAATCCGATCCTACAAACTTCCTGCTCATGCATGCCATGGGACCGAATGTGGCGGGCGTAATCGGTACCGCTGTTGCGGCAGGCGTGTTTATGGCTGTTTTTGGGGTAAAATAAGAAAGGGGAATATATGGCTAAAGTTAAAATCACGGAAACGGTGCTCAGAGATGCGCATCAGTCCTTAATTGCCACCAGAATGCCCAGTGAGCTGATGGAGCCCATCCTGGATCAGATGGATGAGGTAGGGTATCATGCCGTAGAGTGCTGGGGCGGAGCAACCTTTGACGCTTGTCTCCGTTTCTTAAAGGAGGATCCCTGGGAGCGTCTTAGAATGTTTAAAAGACATTTTAAAAATACCAAGCTGCAGATGCTTTTCAGAGGACAGAATATCCTCGGATACAATCACTACGCAGATGATGTAGTGGAGTATTTCGTAGAGAAGTCCGTTGCCAACGGAATCGATATTATCCGTATCTTTGACTGCTTAAACGATATTCGTAATTTGGAGACTGCGGTAAAGGCTTGTAATAAAGAGGGCGGTCATGCTCAGATTGCGCTTTGCTATACCTTGGGAGATGCCTATACTTTAG
Source organism: uncultured Oribacterium sp. (assembly GCA_916439225.1). Taxonomy (GTDB): domain Bacteria; phylum Bacillota; class Clostridia; order Lachnospirales; family Lachnospiraceae; genus Oribacterium. Next base: position 1,312,052 of record CAKAHF010000002.1, read on the forward strand.
AGTACTGGGAAAATCTTGCAAGAGATGTTGAAAGCCTCGGGGCTGACTCTCTTTGCATTAAGGATATGGCAGGCTTACTATTACCGAAGCAGGCTACAGAGCTCGTTGAAGCCTTAAAAAAGGGCACGAAGCTTCCAATTGAAATGCATACGCACTATACCACCGGAATGGCTTCCATGACCTATTTAAAGGCGATTGAGGCCGGAGCGGACATCATCGATACCGCATCCACTCCACTTGCCATGGGAACCTCTCAGCCGTCTACGGACGTTATGGTTGCCGCTTTGCAGGGGACGGAATATGATACCGGTTTGGACCTCGATAAGCTGATTGCGATTTCCAATTATTTCCAGCCGTACAGAGAAGAGTGCATTAAGTCCGGACTCCTTTCCACAAAGGTTCTCGGTGTGGATGTTAAGGCGCTGAAGTATCAGGTACCGGGCGGAATGCTGTCCAATCTCATTTCACAACTTCACCAGGCCGGAAAGGATGATAAGTTACAGGAAGTGCTGGAGGAAGTACCAAGAGTGAGAAAGGACTTTGGAGAGCCTCCGCTCGTTACGCCGTCTTCTCAGATAGTAGGAACGCAGGCAGTAATGAACGTTATTGCCGGAGAGCGTTACAAGATGGTGCCGAAGGAGTCTTATAAACTTGTAGCCGGAGAGTTTGGAAAAACGGTAAAGCCGATGAATCCGGAAGTGGTAGAGAAGATCTTAAAGGGCGAGAAACAGATGACAGACCGTCCTGCAGACCATATTGCACCGCAGCTTAAGAAGTTTGAGGAAGAAGCTAAGGAATGGACGAGACAGCCCGAGGACGTATTGTCTTATGCTCTTTTCCCGCAGGTTGCAAAAGACTTCTTTGAATACAGAGATGCACAAAAGAGCGGTGTGGCACTGAGCAGCGCAGATAAAGCAAACAAGGCATATCCGGTTTAGACGAAAAAACGAGATATCGCACGCTTTGCGCACGATACTCGTTATGAATTAGAATTCGCGGAGATTGGAATAAGATGATATCTTGTTCCAATCTCCGCGAACTCTGCTTATTCCATTCTAAACTTATAGTCCTGGCGCAAATCATTACTTTTATCTGAATTCTTTGTATATGCATTGACGGGCAATAGTAAAAAAATTAAACTGAAACAGGAAAATGTCGAAGAATAGAGTAGAAATCTTAAAAAAGAAATAAACCCCAAAATGAGGAGAAGATATGCGTAAGAAAGTTTGTACAGCCCTTGCTTTAACTTTGTCTATTGTTATGTCATCTATGCCGGCTTTGGCAGGAGAGAGGGCGGCATTGGTAAAAGGAAGTTTGGTCAATGTTCGTGCGGAAGCAACGGTAAAGAGCGGCAAAGTAGGCAACCTGTTTTCCAATGCATCGATTACCGTAAATGACCCTGTACAGGGCAGTGACGGTTCTACTTGGTATCCCGTCAAGTATGCCGGAGGTCAAGGGTTCATTCGTTCGGATTTTGTGAAATTTCCTGTTCAGTATCAGAGAGATGAAGCCTTTGAAAATGAATTGAATCAGCAAGGTTTTCCCGAGTCCTACAAGGAAGGGCTGCGAAATCTTCATGCCGAATTCCCAAGCTGGCGCTTTCAGGGCATGAAAACCAACCTGAATTGGAATGCGGTTTTGGACGGAGAAATGGAGGGTACAAGTAGTCTTGTGGACAAAAATGCCATTTCCTCCTGGAAATCCACGGATAGCGGTAAGTATGACTGGAATAGCGGAACTTGGCCCGGCTTTGATGGGGCGAAATGGGTTGCTGCATCCCGAGAGCTAACGGCTTATTATTTAGATCCGAGAAACTTTATGGATGAGTCCTATATTTTCCAGTTTTTATTGCATAATTATAACCCTGAGGAGCAGACAGCAGATGGCCTTGCTTCTGTCTTAAAGGGAACATTTATGGAGACTGTGGCTTCTTCCAATGTGGAAGAAAGCGGCACTTCCCAGCAAGAAACTGCAACACCGGCTCCTGCAGAAGATGCATATGCTCCCGTCTCAGGAGACAATGTCATTGTTTCTGCGGGAGGTCCCGGAGAGTTTATTTCCGGTGGAACAAACTCCGGCGGCAATTCTTCCGGAGATTCTGCAGTAAAAGCGCTCCGATATTGATTATGCGAGTATCTTGATGAAAGCTGCAGAATCCACAAAAGCAAAAATCCCTATGTTCTTGCCGCTATGATTTTTACAGGAGCAGGGAAAAGGGAAGCAGTGGCTCTATCTCCGGTGCTTCCGGTTTCTATAATTATTTTTAATGTGGGGGCATACGCGGCAAACGGTATGGGAGCCGTGGAGAGAGGTCTTTGGTATGCCGGACAGAGCGGTTCTTATGGAAGACCTTGGAATTCACATGAAAAAGTCCATCCTTGGTGGAGCTCAATTTTTTTGCGGAAAACTACCTGAATGCCGGCCAGAATACCCTATATTTAAAGAAATGGAATGTACAGGGAGCCAATCTTTATAAGCATCAGTATATGACGAATGTACAAGGAGCTGCAGAGGAAGGCGCAAAGCTTGCAAAAGCTTATACTGCCGAGATGAGACAAAAAGCACTTGTTTTTAACATTCCAATCTATGAAAATATGCCTGCTGAAAAAGCGGCTATTCCGACGGGTACAGGAAGTCCGAATAATAGACTTTCTTCTCTGTCTGTTGCAGGCTATGGCCTGAGCCCTGCTTTTAGTGGTGAAAACGAGAACTATAGTATCAGTTTGGCGGATGGCACAAAGTCAGTGGATATTAGTGCAACTGCTGTAGACGGAAAAGCGCAAATTAGCGGCAATGGAAATCAGACTGTGGAAGGCAGAGACAGTATCGTTGTTAGCGTAAAAGCGGAGAACGGAGTTGAGAAAAAATATACGATAAAGATTAACTTCGGAGCTGCAACAGGGAACTCCGGTTCCGGAAACAGCGGTAGTGAGAGCGGTGTAGAAATTATTGAAGTTGGAAAGGCTCCTTTAACATAAAGGAAGGGAAGTGAAGAGCTATGATGAAACTGAGAACAATCTTAATAAGCTTAATGCTGGGCTTACTTTTTTCCTTCACTTGTTTTGCGGCTGACGGCCAACTTAGTTTTTCCGATCCTACAGGAAATGTGGGAGAAAATATTTCTTTGAATTTGAAAGTAAAAAGTGACACTCCCCTTTCCCGGGCGGATATCAGCTTGCGATACGACGGAAATGCCCTACAGTTTGTATCCGGTACGGATACGGATGGCGGAGCGGGAACACTCCGCGTTCATGGCAGTGGAGACCAAAGCGAAAGCAACACCTTGGCTTTTGTATTGGAATTCAAAGTACTGGCTGCCGGAACTTCCACAATTAACGTGGAGAAGCAGGAGGTTTATACGCAGGATGAGTCACTGCTCAACTTGACTCATGTCGGAGCTTCTACAGTGACGGCTACAGGTGGAGAAAGTGAATCTGCGGAATCCGTTTCGGAAGAGGGATCATCGGAGGCGGAAGAAAATTTGGAGGCAAAGGAAGAAACTGTCAACGAAGGTGTGAAGCTTACTGCTAAGGATAAAAGCATCACTATCATGAATCCGGGATCGGATGTACAGGTTCCTGCAGGATTTTTAGAAAGTACAATTGATGTTGACGGTCATCAGGTAAAAGGTTGGGTATGGAAGGCGGAATCAGACCATCAGTACATCATCGTTTATGGTATGAATGATGCCGGAGATTTAAATTTTTATCGCTACGATTTAAAGGAAAAAACTATTCAAAGGTATTTTCAGGATCCTTTAGAGGAAGAACAGAAAAAGAATGCAGAAAGCTATCCGGAACTTCTGGGGCGTTATGACAGTCTGGTAGGAAAGTTCAACACGCAATTTATTCTTTCCTGCGTTTTTGGATTTTTGGCATTACTCTCTATTGTACTTGCCGCTTTTATGTGGCAGGACAGAAACAGATTGAAGAGAATTATTGCATTCCAAAAAGATAATATTGGAATTGACAAGAAGGAACTTCGTCCCAATGTAGAAGGGATATCTTTAAAAGAAGATTTGGCCTTTGTTCAGGGAGAAGAGAAGCTTGATCAGACAAAAATGATTTCTCCTGTTCGTAAGTCCCTTATGGAAGATGATCTGGAAGACGAAGATTTAGGTGCGACCAGAGCAATTTCTGTGGAACGAAAAGAAGAGGCAAGAAAATTTCAAAAGGAGAAGATGCAGAAGACACGGAATTGGAGATAGAAGATTTGTAAAGAGTTGTAATAGGGAATCCACTTTATTGTAAAGTGGCGCATGAAACTGTGAAGGGCTTTATGGATAGAATAAAGCGTCACGGTTTTCTGCGTATATAAGTATAAGGAATAGGGTGAAAAGATGAATCAGTTTACTATACAGGCCCAAAGAGCACTACAGCTGGCAATCGAGGTTGCTGAGGAATGTCACCACCAGTACATCGGAACGGAACATATCCTTTTGGGGCTGGTTCGTGAAGGTACTGCGGTTGCCGGTAAGGTTCTAAAGGCAAACAATGTTACAGAAGATAAGATTATAGAGATGATAGCCAAGTTTATCAGTACGGATGGTAAGCTTTCCATTGTTGACCCAAGCGGATATACACCTTCCGCGAAGCGACTTTTGGAACAGGCAATGCAGGAAGCAAGAGAGAGTGGGTCTCATCTTGTAGGGACAGAGCATTTGCTTCTTGCTATGTTAAAGGATGGAAATTGTGTTGCATCCAGAATTATTTCCACTTTAGGGGCTTCTGCACAGAAGATTTATTCTCAGCTGAATTCCGCTATGGGTAGGGATCAGTTTGTGGAGAACAAATCCCCAAAAGATGGAGCCGGACGGAATTCTCAGACACCGACTTTGGATCAATATTCCAGAGACTTGACTTCATTGGCAAGGGAGGGAAATTGGATCCGGTTGTCGGTAGAGAATCGGAAATCATGAGGATGATTCAGATTCTTTCGAGAAGAACCAAAAATAATCCCTGTCTGGTTGGAGAACCCGGTGTAGGTAAGACTGCCGTAGTGGAAGGTCTGGCGAATAGAATTGCATCTTCCGATGTGCCGGAAATTATAGCGAAAAAAAGACTGCTTACTTTGGATCTTTCTGCCATGGTTGCAGGTTCCAAGTATAGAGGTGAATTTGAAGAGAGGATTAAGCGAGTTATTTCCGAGGCAAGAAATGACGGCGAAGTTCTTTTGTTTATTGATGAAATTCATACTCTTATCGGGGCAGGAGGAGCTGAGGGAGCACTGGACGCGGCAAATATTTTGAAGCCTGCTTTAGCAAGGGGAGAACTCCAGATTATCGGAGCAACTACTCTGGAAGAATACAGAAAGCATATTGAAAAGGATGCAGCTCTGGAAAGAAGATTCCAGCCGATAACCGTGGAAGAGCCCGGAGAAGAAGAGAGCCTTGCTATCCTAAGAGGAATCAAGGAAAAATACGAGGAACATCATAAAGTAAGTATTGATGATGCAGCTATTGTGGCTGCTGTAAAGCTTAGCTCCCGTTATATTAATGATCGTTATCTTCCGGATAAGGCCATTGATTTAATTGATGAGGCTTCTTCCAAGCTTCGCATTATGAACAGCGGAGAACCGAGAGGCATTAAACGTCTTCGTGAGCAGCTTATGGAGCTGGAGTTGGAAAAGGAAGAGTGCATCCGAAAGGAAGACTTTGAGGCAGCTTCTCAGATTAAGAAAAAGCAGGAGCAAAAAAAGAAGAAGCTGGATCACGATCTGGAACTTTGGAAGAAAGATGCAGAAGAAAATAAACTTCATGTAACAGAAATAGATATTGCCAATGTGGTGTCGGAATGGACTAAAATTCCGGCTAAAAAGCTCAGTGAATCGGAGAGTGTTAAACTTCGTAAGTTGGAGGATCTTCTTCATACCAGGGTAATTGGGCAAAATGAGGCGGTTCATGCCGTTTCTCAGGCTATTAAGCGAGGAAGAGTAGGGTTAAAGGATCCGAAGCGTCCTATCGGTTCATTTATGTTCCTCGGACCTACCGGTGTAGGAAAAACGGAGCTTTCCAAGGCACTGGCAGAAGTGGTATTTGGATCGGAACAAAACCTTATCCGTGTAGATATGTCTGAGTATATGGAGAAATACAGTGTCTCCAAGATGATTGGTTCGCCTCCCGGCTATGTCGGCTATGATGAAGGAGGGCAGCTTTCCGAGAAAGTACGGAGAAATCCATACTCCGTGATTCTTTTCGATGAAATAGAAAAGGCTCATCCTGATGTTTTGAATATTCTTTTACAGGTTTTGGATGACGGACATATTACCGATTCGCAGGGAAGAAAAGTTTCCTTTAAAAATACCATCATTATTATGACTTCCAATGTCGGTGCGGAGCAGATTATGAGCCCCAAGAAACTGGGCTTTGATTCTCTGGAAGGGCAGGGTGATGGAGACTATAACTACATGAAACAAGGTTTTGGAAGAACTGAAGCGTTTATTCAAACCTGAGTTTTTAAATCGTGTTGATGAAATCATCGTATTCCGACCGATCAGCAAGGAAGATATGTCCAAGATTTTGGATATTATGTTGAAAAATCTTTACCGGAGGGCTAAAGGAGAAATGAACCTTGGCATAAATCTGGACAAGAAAGCAAAGACTTTCCTGATAGAGAAGGGCTACGATCCGAAGTTTGGTGCGCGTCCCTTAAAGCGGACTATCCAAACAGAGGTGGAAAATCTTCTTTCGGAAGCCATCCTGGATGGAAATGTACAGGCAGGAGAAAAAGTGAATCTCCGTGTAGATAAAAATGGAGAAGGTCTAAGAACGGCCGTTCGAAGAGAAAAGGTATAATATTTATTCGGAAAAGGAAGAGAGCATGGCAAAAAGTCTGAGTCGTTTTTTTTGTAAAGAGTGTGGATATGAAACCATCAAATGGTTCGGACAGTGCCCTTCTTGTAAAAGCTGGAATACCATGGTAGAGGCACCCAAAGAAGGTCCGGAGAAAAGCAAGGCATTTTCCCGAACTGTAGGTGCTGAAAAGGCAGAAATCAAGCAGCTAAAGGATATAGTCCTTAGAGAAGAAGATCGGCTTTCTTCGGGCTATAGTGAATTGGACAGAGTTTTGGGAGGCGGGATTGTAACCGGCTCCCTTATCCTCTTGGGAGGAGATCCCGGCATCGGAAAATCTACGATTTTCCTCTCTATGAGTCTGCACCTTGGAAAAATGGGAAAGAAAGTGCTCTATGTATCCGGAGAGGAGTCCTTAAAGCAGATTAAGTTAAGGGCGGAAAGGATGCAAAAAGCGGAAGGAGAGGTCTATTTTCTTTCTGAAACCAATTTGAAAAATATTGCGGAAGCGGTGGAGGAAGTTCAGGCTGATTTTATGGTCATTGACTCCATTCAAACCATGTATTTGGAGGAAATTGCCGCGTCTCCCGGTTCGGTTAGTCAAGTCAGAGAATGTACAGCTTCCCTTCTTCGTATTGCAAAGGAAAAAGGAATTGCTATAGGTATTGTAGGTCATGTCACAAAGGATGGAAACGTAGCAGGACCGAAGATTTTGGAACATATGGTCGATGTGGTTCTTTACTTTGAAGGAGAGAAGAATACACAGCTACGAATCCTCTATGGGCAGAAAAACCGTTTCGGTTCCACCAATGAGATTGCTGTATTTACCATGGAAGCAAGCGGTTTGGAGGAAGTGAAGAACCCTTCCGAATTTCTGCTCTCCGGAAGAGCTGTGGAGTCATCGGGATCCGTTGTTTCATCCGGTATAGAGGGGACGAGACCGCTTCTTATGGAAATACAAGGCCTTTTGGTTCCCACAAGCTTCGGCATTCCGAGGCGTACAGCAAACGGAATGGACTATAATCGCCTGAATATGCTCCTTGCCATTATGGAGAGACGTTTAGGGATAGAGTGCTCCAAGTTTGATGCTTATATCAATATTACGGGGGGAATGCGAATTTCCGAGCCCTCTGTGGACTTGGCGGTCCTCATGGCTCTTCTTTCCAGCTACCGAAATATTCCAATCAAAGAAGATATTATGGTTTTTGGAGAGGTGGGACTTTCCGGAGAAGTCAGAGCGGTAAGTCAGAGTAAGCAAAGAATAGAAGAGGCTAAAAGACTTGGATTTCGTCGTATTGTTTTACCGGCTTATCATTTCCAGAAGGATGTTTATACAAGCAAGGATATTGAATTGATTCCTGTAAAAAACATAAGAGAAGCGTTGACAATCTTTAAAATCTAGAGTAGAATGACAACGTTGTTTTTTCAACAAAGGGGATTAGTTCAAGGGTAGAGCAACGGTCTCCAAAACCGCCGATGGGGGTTCGAATCCCTCATCCCCTGCTATTGTAAAACCTTAGGAAGATAGCCTAGAACGGCTTGAAATCTAAGGTTTTTTGCTGTTTTAAGGGTGTGAAACAAGAACGCATATTCCTAAAAAAAGAATGGTTTTTCGGGTGCACCCGCCCACGAAACCGCCCACGTTTTTAATGGTCATTGTTAAAGTGATTGAGATATTTTTCCGAAGCATTTTCAAGCCCATTGCACCAAGGTAGACAGGAATGTAACGCCTGCTAAGCTGTGGGGATTCCTTTAAACACTTAAAAACCTGCATGACTTCTGTTTCCGAAGGTGTGTAGATATCTTTTTGTTCTTTCCTAGGAAGTTTCGTTGTCAGTATAAAATCGGGTCTGAATTCTTTTATTACAGCAGAAATAAATCCATGCCTGTAATGGATGATTTTCGGAATATTTCACAAAATTATGCACATATCTTTGTGTAATATTGTTATGTGCATAATAATATTTTTTATGCTATACTCTTTTTAGGAGGTAGATACGAATGGATGATAAAAGAAAAGAGTATTTATTAAAGTACGAGAGAGAAAAAATTAAACGGATTCCCTTTTCTATACAGCTATCTGAATACGACACTTTGAAAGAGCAAGCGGATAGCGTACCTATGAATACTTTCATAAAGAAAGCATTAAACGCCTACACGGGGCAAGAAATATTTAAGGTATAAGAAAGGAAATGAAAGCATGAGTTATACAGTAAATTTACTATGGGACGCCGAAGCGAGCGTATGGGTAGCTACGAGCGAAGATATCAAATGGCTTGTACTTGAAAGTGGGTCGCTTGATGTGCTAATAGAGAGGGTGCGCATGGCTGTCCCCGACCTCTTAAAATTAAATAATCAACCTCTAGAACATGCGAAAATTGTCTTTTTGACTGAAAGAGTTGAAGAGGTATGTGTGTAATGGCTGAATACGAGAAAAAAATGTTTAAGGTATAGAGGGCAAAAATGGATATTAAAGATATTATAGGATTTTCAGACTTAGAAAAGATTATCGTATCAAAGCACGCAAAAAGCAGAATGACCGAACGAAATATCTATATCGAGGATGTTATTTCTTGCCTTGCGGATTGCGAAATCATAGCGAACTATGACGATGATAAACCTTTTCCGAGTTGTCTAACCCTTGGGAAAAGTAAAAAAGGTAAGGCTATGCATATGGTAGTAAGTAGAGACGGAGAATATTTATATTTGATAACTGCTTACTATCCCGATTTAGATATATGGGAGTCTGGCTTTAAAGAGAGGAGAAAATAGCATGAAATGCGTATCATGTAAAAATGAGATGTACGAGAGTCTTACAACGGACGTAACAGACTTAGGCAACATTGTAATAATTATTAGAAATGTTCCTTGTCTTAAATGCAAAGAGTGCAACGAAGAATACTATACAGCCGAAACAATCAAAAAACTCGAGTCCATTGTAGAGAGTGTAAAAAAGAGCTTACAAGAAATTGCGATTATTGATTTTAAAAAGGTCGCATAAAATGGTAAATATGGGAAATTATGAAATTATACTGTACTGGTCGGAAGAAGATAATTTGTACATAGCAGAAATTCCAGAGCTAAAGGGATGCTTTGCAGGCGGAAAGACAAGAGCAGAAGCCATAAGCAACGCCGAAATAGTTATAGCGGAGTGGCTAGAGGTGGCGAATGAGGACGGCATAGCTATCCCAAAAGCAAAAGGCAAACTAATGTTTGTGTAAAAGGATAGGTGGAGCGGTAGCATAGCAAGGAAGCCATGTACGGCATAAAGCAGGAGAGACCAAAGTAGAGGTTCACAAGGTAAAAACAGCAGGAGAAGAAAGAGTATACAAACCTATAAAAACCATTTTAATGGTACAGGATAATTGTGTTGATATTATTGAATAATGACATAAAAAATGCGATTTCGAAGTTTCTATCCGCCACCAAATGAGATGAAAGAAGAGAAGTTAAGGGAAGAGAAATTGAAGATAGAGAAGTTAAGGGAAGAGAAATTGAAGATAGAGAAGATAAAAGAAGAGAAGAACAAAACAGCTATGTTGGATCTTAGTAAGGGCGATCCCATGAAGTTGATTTTACGATTTGCCTTACCGATGCTGCTCGGGATTCTTTTCCAGCAGTTTTACAGCATGGTGGATACTATTATTGTCGGCAAGCTTTTGGGGCTGAATGCCCTTGCCGGCGTTGGTTCAACCGGAGCAATCAGTTTTATGATTAACGGTTTTGTGATTGGTTGCTGTTCCGGCTTTTCTATTCCTGTTGCGCAGAAATTCGGTGCAAAGCAGGAAGAGAAACTGAGAAAATATGTAGGAAATATTCTTTGGCTGAATCTCATCTTCTCTGTAATTATGACCGCAGTTATTGGACTGTCTACAAAGGCTATTTTGCATGGGATGAATACGCCGGAAGCAACCTTTACTTATGCTTACAAATATATTTTTATTATTTTTCTGGGGATTCCCACAACCTTCTTATACAATATGACAAGCTCCATCATCCGTTCTTTGGGCGATTCCAGGACGCCGGTTCTATTTTTGATTTTTGCCGCAGTTTTGAATATTATTTTAGACTTTGTGAGTATTTACTTTTATGGTTTCGGAGTGGATGGTCCTGCCTATGCTACTGTAATCTCTCAGTTTCTTTCCGGGCTACTCTGCTTGGCTTATATGCGGAAAAAGTTCCCTATTTTGAAATTTAGAAAGGGAGAGTTACGTTGGGAGAGACATTACTATAAGCGGCTTTTGTTTATGGGCATTCCCATGGGATTGCAGTACAGCATTACCGCAATCGGATCCGTTGTATTGCAGACTGCGGTGAACGGCTTAGGTGCATCCCCTATGGCTGCCATTGCTGCCGGACAGAGAATCAGCGGTTTTTGCTGCTGTGTTTTCGATGCCTTGGGGGCATCCATGGCAACCTACTGTGGACAAAATGCGGGGGCAAGAGAATATCAGCGAATTAAAAAAGGTGTTTGGGAAGCCACAAAATTAGGTGCTTTTTATGCTATCTTGATTTGTGTGATTCTTATTTTTGCGGGTGGAGAAATTCCGAAGATTTTTATTGACGCCAAAGAGACAGAAGTGCTTACCATGACAAGGCAGTTTTTAATCTATAATTCTCTTTTTTATATTCCGCTTACCATCGTCAATGTATGGCGCTTTTCCATTCAGGGAATGGGATTTTCGGGTTTTGCCATGCTTGCAGGAGTAAGTGAGATGATTGCGAGGTCACTCGTAGGATTTGTCTTTATTCCTATTTTTGGCTATATCGCAGCTTGCTTTGCATCTCCCTTGGCATGGATTTTTGCGGATTCTTTTTTGATTCCTGCATTTTATAAGTGTTTAAAGAAGTTAAAGCAGGAAAAGATATAGTATTTAAGTAAGGAGAAAATATGGCATTAAGCATTGTCAATGTAGAGAATGGCAGCAAAAGCTTTCAAAATAAGGTTTTATTTTCAGGAGCAAGCTTCTATTTGCAAGAGGGGGAGAAGGTAGCTCTTATTGGAAAAAATGGAGGCGGTAAATCAACGCTACTCAGAATCATTGCGGGAGAAGAGGCGTTGGACAGCGGTTCTGTCGTAAAAAAAAGAAATTTAAAGATTTCCTACTTACGTCAGGAAACAAAGTTTCCGGATGAAGAAAGAATTATAGATGTGCTGAAAGAACATTTTCAAATTCGTATGGACGATGCGGAAGGAGAGGCTTTCGGGAAGAAGATTATGCAGGAAATCGGTCTTTTGGACTACTACGCAGCTTGTAAGATCCTTTCCGGAGGACAAAGAAAACAGCTGGCACTTCTTGCTGTTTTAAATACGGAGCCGGATTTGCTTCTTTTGGATGAGCCTACCAACCACATTGATGAAGAAATTGCAGAGTGGCTTGAAAAAAAGCTGATGCAATATAAGGGAAGTATCCTCTTGGTAAGCCATGATCGTTATTTTTTGGATAGCGTTTGCAATCGGATTGTTGAGTTGGATGGCGCCCGGTTTGTTTCCTACGACTGTAAATACGATCGCTATTTGGAAGAGAAAGCGAGTCGAATGTCGACGGCTCTTGCAAAGGAGAGAGCCAGACAGAATCTTCTTAGAAAAGAGCTGGAATGGGTGAGGAGAGGAGCAAAGGCAAGAAGTACAAAGCAAAAGGCGAGATTGGACCGGTATGAAAAACTCTCCCAAATGCATGGGCCAAGCGAAGAAGAGGAGCTGAAGCTGTCCTCAATTTATACCAGACTGGGAAAGACCACTATTTTGATTGATGATTTAAGTAAAAAATATGGGGAAAAAGAGCTGTTTTCCAACTTCACTTATCATTTTTTACGAAATGACCGTATCGGGATTATCGGAAAAAACGGGGCGGGAAAGTCGAGCCTGATGAAGGCAATACTGGGAGAGCTTCCTGTGGATTCCGGAACAGTGGAAATAGGTCAGACTGTAAAGATTGCCTATTTTCGTCAGGAAAATGAAGAGCTGAAAGAGGAAGAGCGGGTTATAGACAGCATTAAAGATATTGCGGATTACCTTCCTACTACGGAAGGTCTTATTTCCGCAGAGCAAATGGCGGAGCGTTTTCTGTTTACTCCGGAAATGCAGTTTGCTCCGATTGCGAAACTCTCCGGAGGGGAGAAGAGAAGACTTTATCTTCTGCGGATTCTGATGTCTGCACCCAATGTGCTCTTTTTGGATGAGCCGACCAATGATTTGGATATCGCAAGTCTTATGGTTTTGGAGGACTTTTTGGATCATTTTTCCGGAATTGTTTTAAGCATAAGCCACGACCGCTATTTTTTGGACAGAACGGTCAATCGACTCTTTGTTTTTCAGGAAAATGGGCAGATTCGCCAATTTGAAGGCGGATATACCGACTATCAGGTAGAGCTTCTTCGTGAGCAAAGTGAAAATGGATTAGTGTCGGAAAAGAAAATGACAGAAACTGAAGGAACGGAGAAAAAGGAAAAATCCTGGCGTGGTGAAAGAGCTCTTAAGATGTCCTACCATGAGAAAAAAGATTATGAGAATATAGAGGAAGATATTGCCAAACTGGAGAAAGAGCTGGAAGAACTGGAGAAGAGCAGTGTAGAAAATGCCAGGGATTTTGTATTTTTGCAGGAGCTGCAGAAGAAAAAGGAAGAAGCGGAAAGAAAGCTTGCAGAAAAATGGGAAAGATGGGAGTATCTTTCCGATTTAGCAGAAAGAATTGAGTCCGGCGAAAAGGTTTAAGACGAGTTCGGTGAAAAGATTTGAGACTTAATTGACTTTGTCCTAAATTTGTGATAACAATTCTTGGTATAGAAACTGAATGGAAGAGAGGAAGTGTTTATGTATTCAGTTGCCATAGTCAGTCCTGAAAAGTCTCTTGAGCCGATTGGTAAGCTTCTGCAGGACAATAGTTTTGAATGCCGGTTTTATCCCTATATTTATAAAGAATTAAGCGATATAGACAAGATTTATGAGGACTGCCGGAAAAAGTGCGATGTTATTTTCTTCTCCGGTGAATTAGGCTATCACTATATCTTAAAGAAATTTCCGGACATTCGCATTCCCTGTGCTTTTACGGCATACGAGCCTATTGACGTTCTGTCTATTCTCCTGCATTTTCAAATGGAGCATAAAGATATTCCTCTGAATAGGGTGTTCTGCGACTTTCTGACAGAAACCAATCATTATATGGAAATCGGAAAATACCTTTCCGAATCGGAAAGACCTTATTTTTACACGGAAGAGCACTATGACTATAAGCATATTACGGAGTTTGCGAAGAAGCTTTGGGATAAGGGAAAGATTGACATGATTCTTTCCAGAAGTATTAACAATCTGAAAGCGCTGGATGCTTTACAGATCCCTTATGTGGCTGTTTTTCCGGATGAAGATATGATTCGGGCATCTATTCAGCATGCTTTGGATGAACTTCGTTTAAGTACGATTACCGAGGAAAAAAGTCTTTCCGTATTGCTCCGTTTACCTTTCTCGGAAGAGGTAGAGAAAGAGGAACAGGAATACAGAGAGGCGGAGGTCTATCATTTTCTGACAAGGTATCGAAAAGAAAAGCATCATCGTTTTACGATTGAAAAAGGCTTTAATCAGTTTGCAATCAGTGCAGCGATCTCTCCGGAGACGGAAATATTTCCGCTCCTTGAGGAAATACTGATGCAATGTAAAAAGAATTTGTCGTTTCCCTTTAGACTGGGAATCGGTTTGAGCAGTTCAAATGAAAGAAGCCGCTACTATGCAGAGCATGCCCTTATGGAATGCAATCGTTATGGCAGGAATGATGCTTTCTTTATGGAAGAAGAGGGGAAGCTCATGGGACCGCTCTCTCAAAATTTGAAGTTGATTTATAATTATAACAATGAAAAAGCAATTGCGTTTGCCAAGGAGCACGGTATTCATGAGAATAATATTTTAAAATTGATCAGCCTCTATGAACTCTCTCCCCAAAGTGCAATCAATGCACAGTCTGTTGCTGAGCTTTTGGGAATTACTCCCCGTTCCGCGAGCAGAATTTTGGCAAAGCTTCTTGCCTTAGATCTGATTCAGCAGGGCAAGGAAGATGAGGGAGAATTTTCGGAGGGAAAGAAAAAACTTCGACATGGGCGTCCCGCCTTGCATTTTTATTTTGTAAAAGATCGATTTGCGGAAACTTTTCTGCCGGAAAAAGAAGAAAGTTCCTAGCACTGTTTTCTATGCCCGATTCTTCTATTTTTTGACATTTTGTTGTATACTGTCCTTTAGATTATAAAGAATGAGTAGGAGCATATGGCAGCAAGAAGAAGTAGAAAACAGAGCGTGAGAAAAAGCGCTAAGACAAAGCAGAATACAGAAAACAAAATAATGGATTCCGGAATAAGGAAAGAGGTAGCATTGATTTTTCATCTGCCTTTTTTTCCTTTTTGCTTTTTTTCAGTAATTTGGGATTTTGCGGCTTTGTTGGAGAAATACTGCAACATCTGCAGTTTGTTTTATTCGGAAGCTTCAGCTTTTTGTTTCCTTTTCTTTTACTCTTCGTTTTGTTTTTTTATATGAGTGGTCAAGATAAGGAAAATGCCTCTCGGAGGAGCGTTGCAATCGTTGTTTGTTACCTCTTGACAGAGAGTTTTTTTGCTACCGCTTTTTTGGGAAAGGAAATTCCTATGGATTGGTCTGCCCTGATTGCGGGAGGCGGGGCAATCGGGAATGCTGTTTTGTTTATTCTTTCTCTCCTGCTCGGAAAGCTGGGGGCTTTATTTGTTCTCTTCTTTTTGATTCTTCTGTCTCTGGTTTTTATTACAGAAAAACCGATTATGAGTTTATTTGCTTCTTATTCCGTGCATACTGCGGAAAAAGCCGGACGGAGAGCCAAGGAGGATATTCAGCGTATTTCCACAACAGCGAGAGAAGCCTTGAGGGAAAGAAGAGAAAGAAAAGAGAGTCTTACGGCTACGGGAGTGGATTTTTCCGCTACAGATTTTCATCTGGAAGATTTTAAGGAAGAGGGAGAGGATTTGTTTCGCCTTGAAGATAAGATAGAGGGAGAAGAAAAACCCATTTCTTTCCCGGGATTAAGTGAATCGGATAAGATTTCCTATGAAGAAAATGACTTAATTCAAAAATTTAACTATGGAGGACAGAAAAGAAGAGATCTCTTCGTCTGTTCAGATAGAAAAATTTGGATGAAGAATGGGAGCTTAAGGAGAAGCTTTTTGAGTCAGGACAGCTCTACCAGAGTAGTGGAGACGGCTTCCGGAGGACGAATTGCTTCTGACAGAGAGAAGCTACACAAGAGAATTGCGGATAAGAAAGAGGAGGAAATCAGCATTGTAAAGGAAACTCCGCCTTATCATTTTCCGCCCTTGTCTTTACTGAAGAGAGCAAAGGATAAAAAAATGCAAACGAGCGTAATGAGATAGAGAAGAACGCACGCACCCTGCAGGAAACTTTAAAAAGCTTCGGCATCACGGTGAGTATCAGTAATGTCTCTGTCGGCCCCTGCCGTAACACGTTATGAGTTGCAGCCGGAGCAAGGAGTAAAAGCTTGCTAAAATTGTTTCTCTCAGTAATGATATTAAGATGCGTCTTGCAGCTGCGGATATTCGTATTGAAGCACCGATTCCGGGGAAGTCTGCCGTTGGAATTGAAGTACCCAATAAGAATAGTCAGGTTGTGTACCTGGGTGATATTTTGTCTTCTCCGGATTTTCAGGAAAATAAAATGAAGCTGGCTTTCGGTGTCGGAAAAGACATTGCCGGAAAAGTGGTGGTAACGGATATTGCCAAGATGCCCCACCTTTTGGTAGCAGGGGCGACCGGCGCCGGAAAATCCGTTTCCATCAATACTTTGATTATGTCTATTTTATATAAATACAGTCCTGAAGAAGTCCGCATGATTATGGTGGACCCGAAAGTTGTGGAGTTGCAGGTCTATAACGGCATACCGCATCTTCTCATTCCGGTGGTAACAGATCCTAAAAAAGCGGCATCCGCACTGAATTGGGCTGTAGCTGAGATGACAAATCGCTATAAAAGCTTTGCAAAGCTTTCCGTTCGAGACCTAAGCGGTTATAATGAAAAGGTAAAAAAGATGTCCGAGGAGGAGAGGGAGAAAGAAGGACTGAATATTCTCCCGCAGATTATCATCATTATTGATGAACTTGCGGACCTGATGATGGTTTCTGCACAAGAAGTAGAGGATGCAATTGTCCGTCTGACACAGTTGGCAAGAGCCTGCGGTATGCATCTGATTATTGCCACCCAGCGTCCTTCGGTAAATGTTATAACCGGACTGATTAAGGCAAATGTGCCTTCTAGAATTGCCTTTGCTGTAAGTAGCGGTGTGGATTCACGTACCATTATTGATATGAACGGTGCGGAGAAGCTCCTTGGAAAGGGAGATATGCTTTTCTTCCCGCAAAATCTTCCAAAGCCGATACGTGTGCAAGGTGCCTTCGTCTCGGATGAGGAAGTCGGAAAGGTTACGGATTTCCTGAAGAGTCAAGGAGAAGCGGAATATAATGATTCTATTACGAACAGTATAGAGCAAGGGACAGGGGAGGAAAATGTGTCCGTTGCAGGGGAAGACAGAGATGAGCTCTTTTATGAGGCGGCAGAAACGGTAATCGAAACAGAAAAGGCCAGTATAGGGTATTTACAAAGAAAGTTCAGAATTGGTTTTAATCGTGCGGCGAGAATCATGGATCAGCTTGCGGATGCCCATGTTGTAGGAGAGGAGGAAGGCACAAAAGCAAGACGGGTCTTAATGAGTATAGAAGAACTTAATGACTTTATTGCACAAGAAAGGAAGTGAATGAATGAAAACAGATCTGGAAATTGCGCAGGAGAAAAAATTAGACAAAATTGTCAACATCGCAAAAAAGTACGGGATTTCTGAGGATGACCTGGAGCTTTACGGGCCGTACAAGGCAAAACTCTCTCCCTCCGTTTTCGAAAAGCGGAAAGATCAAAAAGACGGAAAACTGGTTCTGGTAACTGCTATTAACCCCACTCCTCTGGGAGAAGGCAAGACCACGACCTCTGTTGGTTTGACTGATGCTCTGAATCGTTTGGGAAAGAATACAGTGGTGGCTCTTAGAGAGCCGAGCCTTGGACCATGCTTCGGAGTAAAGGGCGGAGCAGCAGGCGGCGGATATGCTCAGGTAGTTCCCATGGAAGATTTGAATCTTCATTTTACCGGTGATTTCCATGCCATTACTGCGGCAAATAACCTTCTTGCCGCTCTTTTGGATAACCATATCAAACAGGGTAACACACTGGATATCGATTTGAAGCGTATTCAGTGGAAGAGATGTCTGGATATGAATGACAGGTGTCTTCGAAATGTTATTGTAGGTTTAGGCGGACCCGGTGACGGCGTAGTGAGAGAAGATCATTTCATCATTACGGTAGCATCGGAAATCATGGCTATTCTTTGCCTTAGCAATGATCTTGAGGATTTAAAGGATCGTCTTTCCAAAATTATAGTAGCTTACAATCGTAAGGGAGAACCGGTAAGGGCAAAAGAACTCGGTGCAGTAGGATCTATGGCTGTACTACTTAAGGATGCGATTAAGCCCAATATTGTACAGACTCTGGAAGGCAATATGGCAATCGTTCATGGTGGACCTTTTGCCAATATTGCACATGGATGTAACTCCATCATGGCTACAAAGTATGCTTTAAAGATTGGGGATATCGCCGTAACAGAGGCAGGTTTCGGAGCGGATCTCGGAGCGGAGAAGTTCCTGGATATTAAATGTCAGCTTGGAAATCTTCGCCCGGATTGTGCCGTAATTGTGGCAACCGTACGTGCTTAAAGTACAACGGCGGTGTTGCGAAGACTGACTTGGTAGAAGAGAATATTGCAGCTCTTGAAAAGGGAATCGTAAACCTTGAGAAGCATATTGAAAACGTGAAGAAGTTTGGACTTCCCCTTGTGGTAGCCATCAACCGCTTCCCGCAAGACAGCGAAAAAGAATTACAGTGGATTGCTGATTTCTGTGAGAAAAAGGGTGTTGGTTTTGCTTTATCGGAAGTTTACGGAAAGGGCGGAGCCGGTGGAGAAGCTCTTGCAAAGGCAGTGCTTGCACAGCTCGAAAAGCCGTCTGACTTCCATCCGATTCAGGATTTAACGCTTCCTCTTAAGGAAAAGGTAGAAAAGATAGCTAAGGAAATCTACGGAGCTAAGGATGTACAGTTTGCAGCTAAGGCATCGAAGGAATTAAAGAATCTGGAAGAGCTGGGATTCGGAAATTATCCGGTATGTATGGCAAAGACACAGTACAGCTTGTCGGATGATCCTACACTCCTTGGAAGACCGGAAGGTTTTACCATTACGGTAAGAGAAGTTTATGTTTCAGCCGGAGCGGGATTCGTAGTTTGCTTAACCGGAGATGTTATGACTTTGCCGGGATTACCGAAGGTTCCTGCTGCAGAGAAAATTGATGTTATAGACGGAAAAACTGTAGGACTGTTTTAATATGGAATGGCCCCTTAAGGGGCCATTCTCTTATGTAAAAGAATATATGAATTACTGCTGTTTTTCGAAGATGGTGAGGATATGATGAAAGAGTGGGTAGAAGCATTAAAAGAATATAAAATTCTTTTGGGGGAGCCGGAAAAGGAAGAAGTTAAGAGAATCTCTTATGACTCCCGAAAAGCGGAGAAGGGAGATCTCTTTCTCTGCATGAGAGGAAGCAAAATGGACTCCCATGATAAGATTCCGGAGCTTTTAGAAAAGGGGATCCGAGTTTTTGTTGTAGAAAAAGAACTGGAGGAGCTACCTTTGGAAGGAAAGAATACAGAGAAACTTTCTATAGTCAAGGTGGAAAATGCCCGGGCTGCTTTGGCTCGGCTTTCTGCCTGCTACTTTCATTATCCCGCTAAAGAAATGCTTGTGATCGGTATTACCGGAACAAAGGGAAAGACGACAACGGCCAGTATGGTACGGAGTATTTTGGAAGAGGCCGGATATCGCACGGGACTCATCGGAACTACAGGAATCGATTACGCCGGAATTCATGAAGAAAGCAAGAACACAACGCCTGAATCCTATACTTTGCAGGAAAGCTTCCGAAAAATGAAAGAAGCAGGCTGCACTGCTGTAGTGATGGAAGCTTCTTCACAGGGCTTTAAGATGCACAGGACGGATGAAATCCTTTTCGACTATGGCATTTTTACGAATATAGAGGAAGACCACATCGGGGAAAATGAACATAAGGATTTTCAAGAATACAAGTATTACAAGTCCAGGATTTTTAACCAGTCCAAGCAGGGACTCATCAATATGGATGCGGACTTTGCAGATGAGTTTTGGGAAAATGCCCCCTGTCCCTGTCACGGCTTTGCCTTAGAGAAAAAAGCGGAATTTCAGGCAAAGAATATCGAAAATCTGAGACAGGATGATTTTATCGGTACCCGCTTTGATTTTATACATGGTGAAGAGGTGGAAAGTATTTTCAATCATCTTCCCGGCAAATACAATGTATACAATGCCTTGGCGGCGATTTCTTTGGCGGCTTTATTAAAGATTCCGATGGATAAAGTCAAGTCAGCCTTAGCAAAGATTCAAGTGAACGGAAGAATGGAAGTTGCTTTGCAAAGAGACGGATATACCGTGATTGTGGATTATGCACACAATGCCATGGGAATGAAAAATCTTCTACAAACCTTAAAGGCATATCAGCCTGAAAGGCTCATTGTAGTGTTCGGCTGTGGAGGAAACCGTTCCAAGGATAGACGTTACGGTATGGGAGAAGTAGCCGGAGAAATGGCTGATTTTACGATACTTACTGCAGACAATTCCCGTTACGAAAAGACAGAGGATATCATTCGCGATATTGAATCTACTCTTTCAAAGAAAACAAAGAATTATATTTCCGTTCCCGATAGAAGAGAGGCGATTGCCTATGCCTTAAAGAATGCAAGACGGGGAGATTTGATAGCCGTAATCGGAAAAGGACATGAGGAATATAATGAGGTAAATGGAGAGTTTACTCGTTTTGTGGATAGGGAAGTTATCTTGGAAGAAGCGGCAAAGCTGGACTGATTTTTATCCTAAGTTAAGGGAAGAAATAAACAGGGCAAAAAAATAGAAACAGATTGAAACAACAGAGTACTTTGGAGATGGAAAATGGTGGATTTTGAAGAGTTATTTTCTGTAGTCGAGCATATCGTAATTAATTCCAAGGAGGATTGCAACTCTGCGCTTTTCGTACCCTTAAAGGGAGAAAAGGTGGATGGCCATCGCTTTATTCCGATGGCCATAGAGAACGGGGCACGGCATATTCTTACTGCAGAAGATAGTGCGGAATTGCAAAAAAAATATCCGGATGTACATTTTTATCCTGTACCTGATACTTTAGCGGCTTTGCAGGCATTTGGTGCATTTTGCAGAAAAAAATATCGAGGTACGTTGATCGGGGTCACCGGGTCGGTTGGGAAAACCACGACCAGAGAAATGATTGCGGCTGCACTTTCCTCCGAAAAAAAGGTGTTTCAGACGAAAGGAAATGCCAATTCTCAGGTCGGTGTTCCCATAACTCTTTTTGATATGGCAAAGGCCGGGCAGGAAATCAGTGTTATCGAAATGGGAGTCTCTATTCCGGGAGAAATGGAGAGGCTTGCCCGGATGTGCTCTGTGAATATGGCGGTATTGACCAATATTGGTGATGCGCATCTCGAAAATATGCAAAGCAAGGAAAATACCTGTTTTGAAAAGTTGCATATTCTGATGGGGGAATCCGGAAAAGTAGAACTCTATCTTCCGAAAAAAGATCCGATTCTCTCTCAACTTACGCCGGAGAAAATTCACGACATGGGATTTTTGGGAAATAGAGAACTTTCTCTTTTCTTTTATGAAAAGGAGGAAATGCCTCTTTCCGTTCCCGGTGAGCATATGAAAGAAAATGCAGGCATCGCCCTCCTTTTAGCAGAGTGTTTAGGTGTTTCCAAAGAAGCTGCGGTTAGAGCCATCTCTGCCTTTAGAGGACTTCCCGGAAGAGGAGAGAAAATTGTTACGAAAGACGAAATTCAGATTTTGGATGACAGTTACAATGCCTCTCCCGACTCCATGAGGGCTGCGCTCCGCGTTTTATCCGAGGAGAAAGGTTTAAGAAGAGTTGCCGTTCTTGGCGATATGAATGAACTTGGAAAAGATGAGCTTCTTCTTCACAGAGAAATAGGAGAGGAAATGAGAGCACTTTCTATTGACTGCTTATTTACCTTGGGAGAAAAATCCAAAGAAATATGGAAAGGCTTGGGAGAGAAAAAAATTCCCGGAGCTGCATTCCTGTCTTTGGAAGAGCTTGAGAAGGAAGTGGAAAAGGAGATTCAGAGCGGAGACGTCGTACTGTTTAAGGCATCACATTCTTTATCCTTATCCAAAGTGATAGATAAACTCATAGAAAAACATCCGCTTACGGTAGAAAATAGTAAAGTGGGATAAATATATATTCGATATTTATTCCATATGAAATTACAAGGAGAGATTTGTACGCCGAGGTTATTGTAGACATCAGCCATGAGGCAATAGATAAAAGTTTTAGCTATAGGATTCCCAAAGACATGGAACTCCATGTCGGGGATCCTGTTTTAGTTCCTTTCGGACGGGAAAAAAAGAGGGCATATGTACTAAAACTGAGTGAAAGCTCGGAGTACCCGGAGGAAAAGCTCCGGGATATTCTTTCTCCTTTGGAAAAAGAATTTTCTTTGGAAAATACACTCCTGAACCTTGCTGTCTGGATGAGCAAAGAGTATGGCTGTACCTTGAACCAATGTCTAAAAACTGTTTTGCCGGTTAAAAAGAGAACTAAAAAAAGAGGAAAGCCGGCTGCAGTTCTTTTAAAACGGGAGGAGTCTCCCATAGAGCTTACCCCGGAACAAAAGAAGGTCCTTCATGGCATTCGACAGAATTTTTCCTCCGGAAAAGACTCTGCTTTACTTTTCGGAGTAACGGGATCGGGAAAGACGGAGGTATATTTACAACTTATGGAGGATTATATCCGAGAGGGGAAAGAAGTCATCTTTCTGATTCCGGAGATTTCTCTCAGCTTTCAGACCCGTTCCCGCATAGAACAACGATTCCCCGGCATGCTTTCCGTACTTCATTCCAAGATGAGCCAGGGAGAGCGCGTGGAAAGTATGGAAAAGTGCCGTTCCGGTGAAGTAAAGATTCTCATGGGCCCTCGTTCTGCTCTTTTTGCACCTTTTTCCAATCTGGGGCTTATCATTATGGATGAAGAACAAGACCGTTCCTATAAGTCGGAAACGACGCCTCGCTATGAAACAAGAGATGTAGCAAAAAAGAGGGCGGAGCTGTCTTCTGCGAAGCTTCTCTTTGGTACGGCGACACCCTCGGTACAGATTTTTTCCGAGGTAGAAAGTGGAGAACTCCCCTGTTTTAGCTTGGAAAAAAGAGCGAAGAGCGGAAGTGTCTTACCTGCAATTCATATTGTAGATTTAAAAAAAGAACTGGAAGAGGGAAATCGCTCCATATTTTCAAGAGCACTGGAAAAAGCAATTCGAGAGCGGCTGGAAAAAGGGGAGCAGAGTATGCTCTTTATGAACAGAAGAGGCTATGCGCCTTTTGTGAGTTGTAGGAAATGCGGTGAGGCTCTACGTTGCCCGCACTGCGACGTTAGCTTAAATCTGCATAAAAATGGAAGACTGCAGTGCCATTATTGTGGCTACCAAAGTATTTTGCCGAAGAATTGCCCGAACTGCGGAAGCAAGTATCTGGCTGCGTTCGGGGTAGGAACGGAAAAACTGGAAAGCATCTGCCATGCTGCGTTTCCCGATGCCAGGATTTTGCGAATGGACCGGGATACAACTAAAAGAAAGGGAAAGTACGAAGAAATACTGAACGAATTTTCCGAGGAGAAAGCGGATATTCTTTTGGGAACACAGATGATTGTAAAGGGACATGATTTTCCAAACCTTACTCTGGTTGGCATTCTGGCAGCGGATCAGGTTTTCTTGCAGTCGGATTTTCAGGCGGGAGAGTGGGCATATCAACTGCTTACTCAGGTCTCCGGAAGAGCCGGTCGTGGAGAGAAAAAGGGAGAAGTCATCATTCAGAGCTATCAGCCTGATAATTCGACCTTACAGCTTGCTGTGGAGCAGGACTATAAAAAGTTCTATGAGGAAGAAAAAAAGTTTAGAAAACGACTTTCTTACCCTCCTTTTTCTAAAATGCTGGCTATCCAATGTATTTACACGGAAGAAGCATATTTAGAACTGATTCTGGCAAGGATTCTTCCCGGAATTCAACAAAAAATAGAGGAAAAAGGCGGAGAAATCTATGGTCCTTTTCCGGCTACAGTCTATAAACTGAAAGATAATTTTAGAAAAATCATCTATATTAAGCATGAGTCCCATGATATAATTTTGCAATTAAGGGACAGCTTTATGCAGGAACTGAAAAAGGCGGATAAAAGAAATCTGATTTTACTGCAGTTTGATTTACTGTAATGGTGAAAATGGCAGAGGTCATATAAGATAAACAAAGGATGATTTCGATAGAATAGAGTTCAATTGAAGAAAGAAAAAAAGGAATAGAAGAAGAAACAGAGGAATAAAGAAGAAACAGAGGAAAGAAAGGGAAGAAGATGGCTATTCGTACAATTAGAACCATAGGCGATTCTATTTTGGAGAAAAAAACCAAACCGGTAAAAGAAATGACGGAGCGTTTACAGGAATTGATTTCCGATATGTTTGAAACCATGTATGATGCAAACGGAGTGGGTCTTGCCGCTCCTCAAGTGGGAATCTTAAAGCAGATATTCGTGGTGGATATCGGTGACGGAAACCGTTATGTTGCGATTAACCCGGAGATCCGAATCTTGGGTGAAGAAGTACAGACGGGAGAAGAGGGATGTCTTTCCGTTCCCGGAAAAGAAGGTATTGTTACCCGGCCTATGAAGATAGAAGTTAAGGCGCTGGACCAAAATATGCAGGAGTATACATTAGAGGCCAGCGGTTTTTTGGCAAGGGCTTTTTCTCATGAAAACGACCACTTAAATGGAGTCCTTTATACGGAAAAGGTAGAAGGAGAACTGGAGGATGTGGTTTATGAGGAACTGGATGAGGAGGATGTGATTTGAAAATAGTCTTTATGGGCACTCCGGATTTCGCGGTGGAAAGCCTGGAAGCCATTCATGAGGCAGGTCATGAGGTTCTTTTGGTTGTAAGCCAAGAAGATAAGGCAAAGGGAAGAAAGGGGATCATAGAAAAGACCCCGGTAAAAAAAGCTGCAGAAAGCTTGGGGATTCCTGTCCTTTCCACCCGGCGTTTACGAGAGGATAGAGACTGTATTGAGTATATTAGAAGCTTGGAGCCGGACTGTATAGTGGTAACAGCTTTCGGACAGATTTTACCTAAGGAAGTATTGGATATTCCAAAGATTGCTCCGATCAATGTTCATGCCTCGCTTCTTCCGAAGTACAGAGGGGCTTCTCCCATACAGGCAGCAGTGCTCGCCGGAGATGCGGAGAGCGGCATTACAACGATGCTCATGGCAGAGGGGCTGGATACGGGTGACATTCTTTTACAGGATAGGCTAAGCTTGGAGCCCGGAGAGACTGCCGAGAGTCTCTTTCTTAAATTGGGAAGACTGTCCCGTATTTCTATCATAAAAACCTTGGAAGAACTGAAAAAAGGCAGGATAAAGGCGATTCCCCAGAAAGAAGAAGAGGCTAGTTATACCGGAATCATCAAGAAAAAGGACGGCTTTATTAATTGGAATCAGGAAGCGGAAGTGATAGAGAGAAAGGTGAGAGGCTATATCCCCTGGCCAAATGCCATAAGCATTCTTCCGAATGGAAAAAGCTTTAAAATCTGGAAAGCGGAAGTGGAGACAGAAAAAGCGGAAGACTGTATTTCTCTTGGGAAGATAGAAAACGAGGATATTGAAGAATATTTGGGAGATAAGATGCACCTTGCCTACATTCCGAAGGAGGGAAGGGGCGAGTTTTACAGCTCAAAGGATAAAAAAGAACTCTTTGTATCGACAGGAAAAGCTTTATTGAAAGTGGATGAACTGCAGGTAGAAGGAAAGAATCGGATGGCTGCAGCCGAGTTTTTAAGAGGGTATGTTGTTGGAGACGGAAAAAAGAGATAAAAATAAAAAAACGGAACGGGAAGCAGTGATTGAACTGCTTTATTCTGTTTTTGAAGAAGGTGTATTTTTACATCTTGCTTTGCGAAAACTTTTTATGGAATGTCCCTATTTTGATACCCGCGCTAAAGCGTTTATCACAAGACTTTCCCATGGAACGGTAGAACGCTATATTCAATTGGATTATTTTCTTTCCCTTTATTCCAAAACACCGGTAAACAAGATGAAAGCCATTGTTTTACAGGTATTGCGTCTTTCTGTTTATCAGCTCCTTTTTATGGATAAGATTCCGCCTCATGCGGCAATCAATGAGAGTTTAAATTACTTAAAGAAGAGGAAGTTACAGGGCTTGGTTCCTTTTTCCAATGCAGTTTTACGAAATATTAATAAGGATAAAGAACTTTTACTCGAAAAACTGGAGGCAGAGCACAAGGAAGATGCAATAGGATTATCCTTACCCGAGGAGCTTTTTTTATTTTTAAAGAAAGACTACGGTTTAGAGGATACCGTCAAAATTGCCAAGGCATTTCTTTCCGATGAAGGCGGCTTTTTTATTCGAAATGAAAAGGGAGAAGGAGAGAAGGTTTCCGGAAATATCATGGAAGAGGAACGCTTTCTCTTAGGAGAGGTGGCCATTCAGGACTTTTCTTCCCAAGAAGTGGCAAAACTTGCCCATTTACAAAAGGGGGCTAAGGTTCTTGACTGCTGTAGTGCTCCGGGAGGAAAGGCCTGTCATCTTGCAAGTCTTTTGGGAGAAGACGGTCTTGTTTATGCAAGAGATGAAAAGAAGGACAAGCTCTATCTTATTGAGGAAAATAAAAAACGCCTCGGTATTCAAAATATGCGGATAGAGGCTTGGGACGCCAGAGTGCCGGACCCGCGCTTTTTGAAAAATGGAGAAGGCTGTCTTGATCTTGTACTTTGCGATGTACCCTGTTCGGGGCTTGGAGTTATCGGAAAAAAGGCGGATTTACGCCTGCATTTTTCAAAAGAAGGAGTCGAGTCGCTCCAAAAGTTGCAAAGGGAGATTCTTTCTACGGTTCAAAGCTATGTAAAGCCGGGAGGGCAGCTGATTTACTCTACTTGTACGCTTTCTATGGCGGAAAATGAAGAAAATAGAGACTTTATTCTAGCTCATTTTCCCTATGAGATGGAAAAAGAAAAGAAGTTTTTCCCGGGAGAACCCGGGGACGGATTTTATTACGCGAGCTTTATCAAAAAACTTAAGGCACAATAATAAAAAATGCAGATAGAATAAAGAGCTAAGATATAGTATTGAAAAATACAGATAGAATAAAGAACTAAGGCATAATCCAAAGTAGAATAATCAATAAAAGTAAAAAGATAGGGTAAAAAAGAAAAAAGTAATTTTTCAAGAGATAGATAGAGCCTAATGGCAATATCTGTTTAGGAAGAGGAGCATGCAAAATTTACGGGATTTAGAAGAGAAGGAAATAGAGGATTGGGTGCTGGAACAGCAATTTCCAAAGTATAGAGCAAGCAGATTTTTCAATGGGTACAGGAAAAAGATCTGGAAGACTTTCAGGCGATGGAGAACTTGCCGAAAGACTTAAGGGAGAAACTCAGCATTAATTTTACTCTTATGCTCCCTAAGCTCTATCGTCGTTATGTCTCCCGGATTGACGGCACGGAAAAGTTTCTTTTTGAATTGTCGGACGGGCATCGGATTGAGTCTGTTTTTATGGCATATCACCATGGAAATACAGCCTGCATTTCCACACAGGTCGGCTGTAAGATGGGCTGTGCTTTTTGTGCTTCTACCTTGGCGGGCTTGGCAAGAAACTTAAGTTCCGGAGAAATGCTCGGACAGATTGTGGCAATGGAAAAAGTCACAGGGAAAAAAATTTCCAATGTGGTACTTATGGGTTCGGGAGAACCCTTGGATAACTATGATGAGGTACTCCGTTTTATTCACTTAATCAGCGGAAAAACGGGTAGAAACCTTTCTCAAAGAAATATTACACTTTCTACCTGCGGGATTGTTCCGAAGATTCGGGAACTTGCCGAAGAAGAACTGGGGATTACCCTCGCTTTAAGTCTTCATGCCTCTACGGATGAAAAGCGGAAGAAAATCATGCCGATTGCCTATCGTTATGCTTTAGCGGATGTTATGGAGGCGGTGCGTTTTTATTTTCAAAAGACGGGAAGAAGAGTCAGCTTTGAATACGCCTTGGTATTCGGTATCAATGACGGAGAAGAGGATATTCTGGCCCTAAGCAAGCTTTTAAAGAAAAAAGGTGTTCATTTTCCGGCGCATGTGAATCTGATTCCGGTTAATCCCATTAAGGAGAGGGATTTTACCGCACCGAATCGAAAAAGAATACAGCATTTTAAAGAAGGCTTGGAAAAAAATGGCATTACTTGTACTATAAGGAGAGAGATGGGAAGCGATATCTCCGGCGCTTGCGGACAGCTTCGAAGGGATGCAGAGCTGGAAGAAAGGGAAGACTGATGCAATTTTTTGCGAAGACGGATCAGGGGAAAATGAGAAAAATGAACCAGGACTTTCTTTTTGCAACAAAGGAAACCCTCGGTGTATTTCCCAATTTGTTTTTACTGGCTGACGGTATGGGAGGACATAAGGCGGGCGATTATGCGTCCCGCTATCTTGTAGAGAGTCTTGTATCGTATCTTAAAGAGATATCGGGGGAAAGTCCGGTGCATTGCTTGGATAAGGGAATAGATCGCATCAACGCTGAACTTTATGCCTTGTCCCAAAACAATGTAAACTTACACGGAATGGGAAGTACACTGGTAACAGCCTTTGTAGAGGAACATACTCTTTTTCTTTCCAATGTAGGGGACAGCAGGGCTTATATTTTTCGGAAAAATCGACTGAAACAGCTGACGAAGGATCATAGCTACGTAGAAGAAAAGATTCGTCGGGGGGAAATGATTCGCGGATCCAAAGAATATTACAGTCATAAAAACTACATCACCCGCGCAATTGGAGCGGAGAAGCAGGTCTCCGTGGATTTTTTTGAGGAGGAGCTGGAAGAGGGAGATTTGTTTTTCCTTTGTTCGGACGGACTCAGCAATATGGTAGACAATGAAAGTATAGTACAGATTTTAAAGGACAAGGCCAGCCTTGCCGAAAAAGGACAAGCTTTGATTGATTTAGCCAATATCAATGGGGGAAAAGATAATATTGCTTTAATTTTAGTCAACCCGTTTGGAAAGGAGCAGGGAAGATGAGGATAGAGAAGGATGCCCTGCTTCAAGGGCGTTATCAAATAGAGAGCCTTATCGGTGAAGGAGGAATGAGCTACGTCTATAAGGCAAAAGATACAAAACTGGGTCGTATTGTGGCAATCAAAGTTTTGAAGGAACAGTACGCCGAAGATAAGGAATTTATTACTACATTCCAGGAGGAAGCAAGGTCTGCGGCAAAGCTGAATCATTTAAATATTGTATCCACCTTTGACACGGTGGATGAGGGGAATCTTCATTTTATTGTTATGGAGTTGGTAGAAGGGGTGACTCTAAAGAATTTTATTCAGAGAAAGGGAAGACTGAGCGAGAGAGAATCTATCGGAATTGCCTTACAGCTCATTGACGGAATGGACGTTGCCCATAAGATGGGGGTAATCCACCGAGATATAAAACCTCAAAATATTATCATCAGTACGGAAGGGGTAGTGAAAATAGCGGATTTTGGCATTGCCGGAATGGCTACACAGGAAACAGCCAACACGGCAGTTATGGGATCGGTTCATTATATTTCTCCTGAGCAGGCTAAGCGAGGAAGCAGCGATGTTCGTTCGGATATATATTCCTTTTCCTGTGTTCTTTATGAAATGCTGACCGGAAAAGTTCCTTATGCCGGAGAGGACTCCATGTCCGTTGTATTTTCCCACTTGGAAGATCCCATTCCCAGGGTCCGGGAGAGTGTAAAAGAGCTATCGAAAGCCATTGACTATATCGTATGGAGAGGAATGCAAAAGAAGGCCTCCCTGCGATATCAGAACATCGCTGACATGGGGGAGGATTTACAGCTTGCTTTGGATGATCCGGAGGGCAGTTTTCTTTCGGAAAGAGAAGAGGAGGGTGGAAGCCGAATCTTTGGAAGAAAAGAAATGGATCAGGGTATCAGCAATCTTTACAAAGGGTCTTGCGATTGCATCCGTCGTTTTTGATTGTTGCCGTTTTTCTTTTTCCTCGGATATAAGGTACTGGGGGTTCTCCGTTCCGTAAAGAGTATTACGGGAGAGTCGGAAACTGCAATGAAGGTGACGGAAGAGAGTACGCAGGTGGCCATTACCATTTCCGCATTGGATAATCTTCTTCCGGAAATAGTAGGAAAGACCGTTTCGGAAGCGGAAGATTTTTTGTCGGATTATGATGTTCATATCTATCCGGAAAAAGAAGAATATTCCGAAAAATATGAAGAAGGACAGATTATTTCCTATCCCGGCGGAAAATACAGTACGCACAGCAGAGTTTATGTCACTCTTTCCAAGGGGCCAAAAGATATTCGCTTTTTTGATCCGAACTATCCCTCCGATTTAACTGCGCTGCAAAAGATGAGTCTTGCTGATTTAGAGCCAAAGCTAAAGGATAGGAAAATTCCGTACACGGTGATAGAAGAAGCTTCCGATACAGTGGAGAAAGGCTATATTATTCGTACGAATAAGGCCAGTACAAGGGAGCCGGGAGAATTGCTTATTACTGTAAGTATCGGCTTAAGTAAAAGTCCGGTCCTGATGCCCGACTTATCATATTTGAGTGAGGAAGAGGCTATCAGCGTATTGGCGGAAGAAGGACTTACCTTAGGAAATATTACGTACATTCCCAGTACTACCGTAGAAAAGGGCTATGTTGTAAGTCAAAGCATTCCGATGGATACTTATGTGGAAGAAGGGCAGGCTATATCCTTTAGTGTGAGCTCGGGTTCCGAAGGAAAGGTCAGAAACGGACAGGATAAAGCTTGGGTTTCCAGTATCAATCAAAGTGTAAGTATCGGTAGTGGAGGCCCCGGGGTTTCCGGTACGGTTTTGGTTGTGGTTTATCTGAGACAGGATATTAACGGAGAAACCCGTTATACTACTTTGCAGTCTGCAAGAACCTATGTTTTGGGCAGTGAGATGCAGCTGAGTTTAAACCGCATTACCGGAGCAAGCGGTGTTTCCAAGGGGACCATCGAAGTTGTGGACGCGGAGAATGATCGAATCCTGGCATCCTATGATTTAGACTTCCATCCGGAGGCTTAGTATGGTAGGAAAAATCATAAAAGGGGTAGGCGGATTCTATTATGTACATACGAAGTCGGGAATCTACGAATGCCATGCCAAGGGGCTTTTTCGAAATAAAAAAGAAAAGCCCCTAGTCGGCGATATGGTGGAGATTTGTCCTGTTCCTGACAGTGAAAAAGAACTTTGCGGACAGATTTTAACGATTCTGGATAGAAAGAATTCCTTAATACGCCCTTTGGTCAGTAACATTGATCAGGCTGTACTTGTTTTTTCCGTAAAGAGTCCGGATCCTTCCTTTCCTTTAATCGATCGCTTTTTATTGCATTTGGAAGTACGGGAAATTCCTTGTCTTATCTTCTTTAATAAAAAAGACCTTTTGGAAGAAGAGGATAGCGCATTCGTAGAAGAGATAAAGCGTATTTATCAAGAGGCGCAGATTCCGGTTTACTTTTTTCAGGGAAATTCCAATGCGGATAAGGAGAAAATATTTTCTCTTTTGAAAGGGAAGACTACAGTCTTTTCCGGCCCCTCCGGGGTAGGAAAATCCACTATGATTAATCTTCTCCTGGGAGAAGAGCGGATGGAAACGGGAGAGCTTTCCGAAAAGATTTCTCGTGGAAAAAATACAACGAGACATGCAGAATTCTTTGCTATAGCGGAAGACAGTTATGTCCTTGATACACCGGGCTTTACATCCTTATTTCCACCGGAAATATCTCCGGAAAATCTTCGCTATTTTTATCCTGAATTTGAAAAATTTAGGGAAAAATGCCATTATAACAGCTGTGTCCACGTGGGAGAGAGAACTGTGGACTGCGCAGTAAAGAGGGCAGTAACTGCAGGTGAAATTTCTGAACTGCGCTATGAGAGCTATAAAAAGTTATATCAGGAATTGATAGAGGAAAGAAAACAACAGTAGAGGAGGGAAGGAAAGATGCATAACAGATTGTCTCCATCCGTTTTGGCGGCGGATTTCGGAGCTTTGAGAGAATATCTTGGAATAGCTGAGGAAGCAGGAGCGGAAAGTTTCCATTTTGACATTATGGACGGTCATTTTGTTCCGAATATTTCATACGGAGCAAGTATTGTTTCTGACCTTAGAAAAGATTCTCAAGCTTTTTTCGATGTGCATCTTATGGTAGAGAATCCGGATTTTTATTTTCCGATTTTTAAGAAAGCGGGTGCAGACAGAGTTTGCTTTCATGTCGAGGCAACTCCGCATTTGGACCGCTCTTTAAATGCTATAAAGGAACTGGGCATGGAAGCCGGACTGGCGGTCAATCCCGCCACCTCCCTTTCTACCGTGGAGGAATTGCTCCCACTCTGTTCCTATATTCTTATCATGAGTGTAAATCCGGGCTTTGGCGGGCAGAAGTTTATCCCCTACAGTTTGGATAAAGTCCGTCGTCTTCGGAAAATGGCAGAGGAGAAGGGAACAAAGCTGGAAATCGGAATAGATGGCGGTATCAGTTTGGAGAATATTGCTTCCGTACTGGATGCAGGGGCGAACTTCATTGTTGCCGGATCTTCCGTATTTTCCGAAAAAGGAAAAATTGCTGAGAGAGTAGAGTCCTTTAACCGTCTGATTCGGTCCAAATGATTTTTGGGAAATTAGAAATAAATTCTTCATCCGGGATACTTATCTTGAAAAAGCGGGGACTTCCGTTTATATTTATGAGAATGAAGAAAAATTGATACTGTAAGTGTGCTTTAAACGGGGAGTCACTACTGTCTGTTTGGGCTTAAAGAAATGGAGGGGCAGTATGCTGGATATTAAATTTTTACGAGAGAATCCTGAACTGGTGAAGGAGAACATCAAAAAGAAATTCCAAGATGAAAAATTAAATCTTGTGGATGAAGTCATCAGTCTGGACGTAGAAGCCAGAAAAGTGCAGATGGAGGCGGATGAGCTGAGAAGCAAGAAAAATCAGGTTTCCAAGCAGATCGGTGCCCTTATGGCTAAGGGAGAAAAGGAAGAGGCGGAGAAGGTAAAGGAAGAAGTAGCCGCTTTCCAAAAGACTCGCTGAACTGGAAGAGAAAGAACCGGTACTGCAGGAAGAGATTCTGAAGCGTATGATGGTCATTCCGAACATGATTGATCCTAGCGTGCCAATCGGAAAGGATGATAGTTGCAATGTGGAAAATGAGCGTTTCGGTGAACCCCTTGTTCCGGATTATCCTATTCCCTACCACGCAGACATTATGGATAGCTTCGGGGGACTGGATATGGATGCGGCAGGCAGAGTTGCCGGAAACGGCTTCTATTTTCTTGTAGGCGATATGGCTAGACTCCACTCTGCGGTGCTTTCCTATGCGAGAGATTTTATGATTGACAGAGGTTTTACGTATGTGATTCCTCCTTATATGATTCGATCCAAGGTTGTAGACGGAGTAATGTCCTTTGCGGAAATGGATGCTATGATGTATAAGATCGAGGGAGAAGATCTCTACCTTATCGGTACTTCAGAGCACTCCATGATTGGCAGATTTATCGATCAGATTTTACCGGCTGCTTCCCTTCCCTTGACCCTGACCTCCTATTCGCCCTGCTTCCGTAAGGAAAAGGGATCTCATGGTATTGAAGAAAGAGGAGTATATCGTATCCACCAGTTTGAAAAACAGGAAATGATTGTAGTTTGTGAGCCGGATGATGCCATGAATTGGTATCATAAGCTTTGGAAGAATACGGTGGATTTCTTTAGAAGTCTGGATATTCCGGTAAGAACCTTGGAGTGTTGCTCCGGTGACTTGGCGGATTTAAAGGTCAAGTCCTGTGATGTGGAAGCATGGTCCCCAAGACAGAAGAAGTATTTTGAAGTGGGATCCTGCTCGAACTTAGGCGATGCACAGGCAAGACGTTTAAAGATTCGTGTCAAAGGAGAGGATGGAAAGAACCATCTTGCCTTTACCTTAAACAATACCTGTGTGGCACCGCCCAGAATGCTTATTGCTTTCCTGGAGAATCATTTGCAGGAGGATGGAAGTGTTACTATTCCCAAGGCATTACAGCCTTATATGGGAGGGAAAGAAGTTCTTATTCCCAAGTACAACTCCATTGAAAAAGTGGGGAAGGAATAAAATAAAAGTTTTCCTGCAATTAAACAGGCGTTTGAGAAATGATTTTTGAAAACGAATAAATTTTTTTAGAAAAATATTGTAGAAAAATATTGTAGAAAAATATTGTAGAAAAGAAAATAATTGTAACGTATAAGCCGTTCTTGCTGTCATAAAGAGAGAACGGCTTTTTCGTTGAAAAATTATACGCTATCCTCTATACTTTTTTGAAAAGAGTAGTAGGGACTAAATTAGGAAGAAAAGAAACGGGAGAGGGTTGGCGGAGCCGCTTTTTACGGATAGAAGTAAAAGTACAGAAGCTTTTAGAAAGGAATAGTATGGAACCCATCATTACGGTGCGGAATTTGAAGAAGGTCTTCACCATCGGAGAAAATGAAGTTCATGCCTTAAATGGTTTGGACTTTGACATATATCAGGGAGAGTTTATTGCGATAGTAGGAACCTCAGGTTCCGGAAAATCTACTTGTTTAAATATGCTGGCAGGATTGGAAAAGCCCAGTGAGGGAGAAATTCATATTGTCGGAGAAGCGATAGAGAAGATGAACGAATCGGAGCTTGTGACGTTCCGAAGAAATCATGTCGGTTTTATCTTCCAAAGCTATAACTTGATTCCCTTTTTGGACGCAGTGGAAAATGTCGCCATGCCTCTTATGTTTCGAGGGGTAGGAAAAGAAGAGCGGAATAAGGCAGCCCTACAATACCTGGAGCTGATGAACATTGCAAAAGAAGCGGATCATACACCAAACCAGATGTCCGGTGGACAGCAGCAGAGAGTGGGTATAGCAAGAGCCTTGGTTATTGATCCGGAAATCATCTTTGCGGATGAGCCCACAGGGAACCTGGATTCCCATACTACGGAAGAAGTGCTCACTCTGATGAGAAAAATTGTAGAGGAGCAGAAAAAAACCCTGATTATGGTAACCCATGATCCTTACATTGCTTCTTGGTCAGACAGACAGCTTCGGATTGTGGATGGCAGGATTGTGGAAACGGTTCTTCGGGAAGGCAGTAAGATAGAAGAAAAGATTTGGCAGAAAATGGGAAGAGACCCTTTACGGTGGTACACCCTTTAAAAGAAGAGAAGAGTGAGGAGTAGAATGATGAAGAACAGAAATAACAAAGAAATTGTATGGGGAGGAAGCAGCAAACAGGGATGTGTTCTACAGAAAACATATAGAGGGACTTTGCTTTTGCTTATCTGCTTTTCTATCTTGTTCAGCTTCCTCTTGGAAAAGAAAAGCTATGCGTCTTATGTCAATACCAATTTAAACACCTTTTTTCATGATCCGCAAAATATTCCCACCGGCTATCCCGGTCAGCAAATGGAAGTTAAGGTGCGAGTTGGCTATAACGGAGTGAATGGGCTTGCAAATCCCAATACGGATGAAATCAAGAATGTTCGTGTTCGCCTTTCCAACGACCAAAGCTATTTGACAACAAAAAATAGCCCGACAAGAACCAATAAAGATAATCCGTATAAAAATGCCGGAGAAGACGACGAGCAGGGAGAGGCGCAGAAGGACGCTTGGGATGAGGGATATAAGGCAGGAAAAAATAACGCCTATAAAAACGGCTTAAATTATGTATATCCTGTAGATGGCGGAGTTTACCCATTTGAAGTGAATGCTTCCTTATTTACCCAGGAAAAAACCTTATCCAGTCTGAAAAAAGGAGAGTATCAGGAACTCAGCTTTACCGTAAATGTTCGTTCGGATGCTTTGAAGATGAAGGACAGTGCGGGAAACAGCAGTGACGGATACTTTGGCGTACCCTTTACCATTTGGTACACCGATGGAAATGGGCAGGAACAGAATCGAACCGAATTTGTCAATGTTTTTATCACGGAGAGCGGAGAAATTAAAGATTCCGGAACCAAGGTTGTAGAGAAGACCTTTGTTGTGGGAGAGAATCAGCTGACTCCCGAGCGGAAATTATCCTGCTGTAATGAACTTTTCGGTTAACTTTAGAAACCAAAGCAGAAATACTCTTTATGATGTAAAGGTCAAGTTAAATACCGCACTTTCTGAAAAGGATGCTGTGCAGCTTACGGCAAACCCGAAGTCGGATGCACAAAAGGACTTCCCTTTTTCTATCAACGAGGCAAATTATGACAGAGACTTTGCGGTAGTCAATCCGGGTGAAACCATTAGTCCCGCCTATTCCATGGCTATTAAATCCAATGCAGCCAGCGGTTATTATCCTCTTTCTTATACAGTAAGTTATAAGACGGCACCGGGAGGGAATGTTTCGACTACCGATACATACTCCTTCTATGTCAATGTACGTAATTCTGGCATGATTCAGGCAGACCAAGAGAAGCTTGGAGACTTTAATGCAAATGATAGAACAAAGGCCCGACTTATTGTGAGTTCTTATAGAACAGAGCCGGAACAGGTTTGCCGGACAGGAATTTAAGCTTTTCCTGACGATGAAAAATGCTTCTACATCTATTGCGGCAAGTAATATTCTTTTTACCTTAACATCCGAGAAGAGTCAGGATGCAGCTGTATTTTCCATTAAGGACGGAGCCAACTCTTTTGTGGTCAATTCTCTGGCAGCAGGGGCGGAAACAGAGCTTGCCATTAATGTAAAGGCCAATGCCGGAGTGGATCCGAAATCTTATATTATAAGTATCAGTGAAAAATACGATTCTCCTGCATTTAAAAATGCGGAAGAAAAGGTAGATATTGATATTCCTGTTAACCAAACAGCCCGTATGGGATTTTCTAATTTCAGTGTAACACCGGAATCGGTCAGTGTAGGGAGTGAGTCCAATGCCATGTTTGGAATCAACAATACCGGAAAAGTAATTCTTTATAATGTGACTGCAGTTTTTCAAAGCGATTACATTAAGAAAGCGACTTCTTATGTAGGAAATATCAAGCCCGGCGAGACCGGAAATGTGGATGTCATGCTTTCCGCTGTTCAAGCAACGGGAGATGACGACACGATTCCCGTAGAGATTCAGTATGAAGATGTCAACGGCAATAAACACACTGAAAAAACGGAAATTAACCTGACAATTACGGAACAGGAAGAAATGCCTGCTACGGATGATATGGATAAGATGGATGTCCAGGAGCAGAAGTCTTCTTTCCCTCTTCCTATAGTTGGTACGGTACTTACTGTTGCGGCAGCCGTTGCGGCTTTGTATTTTGTGAAAAAGAATAAAGGAAAGAAAAAATAATGAAGCTTTTAGATTTATTTCTTCTGGCTTTTTCAAATCTTAGAAGAAGAAAGATACGAACTCTACTGACCGTACTTGGGGTTGTCATCGGTACAGCCTCCATTGTGGTCATGGTGAGTCTCGGGCTTGGAATGAGTGAAAATCTCTTACGTTCTTTTCAGAGCGCCGGCTCTCTCACCATGATTACGATCACAAACTATGGAGGCATGGGGAATAATGCCAAAAACAAGGTGGAGTTAACGGATGATAGCATTAAGTCCTTTGAAAATATTCCGCATGTTACCGGGACATCTCCATCACTCGAACTGTATGTGACGGCAAAGTCAGGGGCTCTTCAAGGAGATTTCAGTATCCGAGGCGTTTCTCAGGCATACTTTCAGCAAATGAAACTAAAGGAAGGCGATTTTCCCCAAAAGGGAGATGCCGAGTTAAGCCTGATATATGGAAATACGGTTGCCGGCTCCTTTCATAAGGGGAATAACTGGGATCAAAATTATACGATTGATCCAATGAAAGAAACGCTTTTCTATATTTTTCCGGAAGCCCAGGACACAAGTAAACCCGGCACAGCACAGAGTGAAGGCAGCTCAAATAAACCACAGAAAAAATATATTATAAAAACGGCCGGGGTAATGGAAGGCGGTGCAGAAGATTACAGCGAGGATTCCAGCTATGTGTATGCTGATTTGGACAGTTTAAAGGCTTTTTTGAAGAAAATATATAAAAAGAGTCTTGTTCCGAATCCCAAAACCGGAAAAAATGGAAAACCTTTGCGCTATTACTCCTATGACCAGGCTTATGTTTTTGTAGACGATATGAATAATGTAGCCGATGTGCAAAAGCAGATTACGGATATGGGCTACTCCTGTTATTCACAGGTAGAGTGGTTAAAACAGGCTCAGGAGCAGATCAAGACGACACAGCTCGTATTAGGAGGAATCGGTGCGGTTTCTCTCCTTGTTGCAGCAATCGGGATCATGAATACGATGATGATGTCCATTTTCGAAAGAACAAAGGAAATCGGTGTCATGAAGGTACTGGGCTGTGATATGGGAGATATTCGAAACATGTTCCTCACGGAATCCGCTTTAATCGGCATTTTGGGCGGTGTTGTAGGTATTGTTTTAAGTTATGGTGTTTCCCTGATTATCAATACCCTGGCTACCGGTGGAGGGGATATGGTAGACAGCTATACCGGTGGAGGGGGTGGAAATATTTCCACCATACCATTCTGGCTCGCTGTTTTTGCCATTATCTTTGCGATGCTGGTCGGCATGCTCTCCGGATACTTCCCTTCGGTTCGTGCTATGAAGCTAAGTCCGCTTGCTGCAATCCGGAATGAATAAAGAGCTAATCCGAAACGAATAATTCGATAATCCAAAATGAATAATTCGATAATCCAAAATGAATAAATAGGTAATCCGAAACGTACAAATCGAGTCTTGTTTCATGAATGGGAAAATGATACAATTTTCCCATTCTTTTTGCATTCTAACGAGAATCGCTCGTAAAGCGTACGGTATCTCGTTTGCATAAAAGTGAAGAGAAGCTTTAGAATTCCGGGCTTGATGGATATTTCGAGCCTGAATAGCTATGCTGATTTTGATAGCCATTCTCGGAAGAACTGAACAATGGAAAGTCAAAGAAATAAAAATCATAAATGGATAGAAGGGAAGTAAACTATGCTTAAGGTTGCAAAATTTGGAGGAAGCTCCTGTGCGAGTAGTGAACAGTTTGAAAAAGTAAAAAATATTGTCATGGCGGATCGGGACAGAAAATATATCGTGGTCTCCGCACCGGGAAAGAGAGACAGCAAGGATATTAAGGTTACCGACCTTTTTATTTCTTTATATGAAGCGGTACAAAAAAATAAAGAAGTAGAGGGGATCGTAGAGAAAATCCGGAAGCGTTATCAGGAAATCATTGATCATCTGTCTCTGTCCATTTCTTTGGATGAGGATTTCTCGGAAATAGTGAGAAAGCTTACGGAAGGAGCCAGTTTGGATTATGCTGCCTCTCGCGGTGAGTATTTGAATGCCCGCGTTATGGCGGAATATCTTGGATTTCCTTTTGTTGATGCAGAACAATTGATTTTCTTCTCCGGAGATTCCTGTGATTTCAAAAAGACGGAAGAAGTCGCAAAGTCTGTGCTTTCTTCTGTGGAATATGCCGTTATTCCCGGCTTTTACGGTGTAAATGAAAAGGGAGAAGTGGTAACTTTCAGCAGAGGCGGTTCGGATGTGACCGGCTCTCTTATTGCGGCAGCAGTTTATGCCGATTTATACGAGAATTGGACCGATGTTTCCGGCTTCCTGGTTTCTGATCCCCGTATTGTGGATGATCCGGAAGTTATCGATTACATTACCTATAGAGAACTTCGAGAATTAAGTTATATGGGAGCAGGCGTTTTACATGAGGATGCTATTTTCCCGGTAAGAAAAGAGGGAATTCCTATTCAGATTAAGAATACCAATGCTCCTGAGGATCATGGAACGATGATTGTGGCAAATACTCTGAAAAAGCCACGCTTTATCATCACCGGTATTGCGGGAAAGAAGAATTTCTGCTCCATTAATATTGAAAAAGCAATGATGAATGCTGAAATCGGTTTTATCCGGAAGGTTCTTACCGTGATTGAGGAGAACGGGATTTCCGTGGAGCATACTCCATCCGGAATTGACACCCTGACGCTCTTTATTCACCAAGAAGAGCTGGAGTCCCACGAGCAGAAGGTATTGCAGGGAATTCAAAGGGCGGTGAATCCCGATCTTATTGAATTGGAATCGGACCTTGCTCTGATTGCGGTGGTGGGAAGAGGAATGAAGTCCTCCCGTGGTGTAGCCGGAAGAATATTCTCCGCCCTCGCACATGAATACATCAACATTAAGATGATTGACCAGGGATCCTCCGAGTACAATATCATCATCGGTGTAAAGAACGAAACTTTGAAGCGGCGATTAAGGCTATTTACAATATGTTTGTCCTTTCTGTTCTGCCAAGCAAAAAATAAACTTAGGTTTTCAAGCGGATATAGAGCGTAAGATATTAAAATACAAGATATAAAGTACAGGATATAAAGTACAGGATATAAAGTACAGGATATATGCTAATCGGTATGCTTTTAAAGAAAGAGTACATCGCATTTAAGATTCGTATTTAAGACCGGGATTTAAGTTTTATTTCAAGAAAAGCAAATTGCAAAGGGAGAAAAGTGGATATTATCGTAGTTGGCGGTGGGCCCGCAGGAATGATGGCGGCGATTTCCGCCAGGCAGGCCAATCAAACTGCCGAAGTTCTTTTAATAGAAAAAAATGAAAAGCTTGGAAAGAAGCTTTTTATTACCGGAAAAGGGCGTGGGAATCTGACGAACAGCTGTGAAGAAGAACAGTTTTTTAGTCATTTTCTGAGGAATCCCCGCTTTATTTATCCTGCCTTTCGTGCTCTCTCCAATAAAGACTTGGTAGAATTTATTGAGAAAAACGGCTGTGCCTTAAAGGAAGAACGGGGAGGAAGAATCTTTCCTGTCAGCGACAAGGCCTATTCTTTGACCGATGCTTTGAAATCCGCCTTAAAAAAGAATGTTGTTAGAGTGGAATGTAATCAGACATTAAAAGCGATTCAGAAAAAAGAAGACGGCTTTCTTTGTCAAATCGGAAAAAAGGAAGTATTTACGAAGAAGCTGATTCTGGCTACAGGCGGGCTTTCCTATCCCTCTACCGGTTCCACCGGTGACGGCTATCGCTTTGCAAAAGACTTATCCATTCCTGTGACAAAG
This sequence comes from uncultured Oribacterium sp., assembly GCA_916439225.1. Taxonomy (GTDB): domain Bacteria; phylum Bacillota; class Clostridia; order Lachnospirales; family Lachnospiraceae; genus Oribacterium. Next base: position 1,353,170 of record CAKAHF010000002.1, read on the forward strand.
CTATACCCCTCCTTAGTGAAAATGGAAGTTTTGGAGGAGGATATCTTCCCTCTTACCGGTTTAAAGCTAAAGCATATCACAGCGAGCGTGGAAGACGAAAAAGGGAAGGTATACGGCAAGAAAACGGGAGAACTTTATTTTCAAAAGGATTCCGTTTTCGGCCCGACGGTTCTTTCTCTTTCTGCAGAACTTTCTCCTATGATTCATGAGTCTCCTATGGGGAGTTACACAATAGCGATAGACTTAAAGGGAGAAATGGAAGACTTCGATAGCGCCTTTTTGGCGGAATGTGAAAAAAGAGGAAAAGAGAGTCTGAAAGACTTGATTAAAGAAAAGCTTCCGAAGCAGTTATTTTCCGTATTTTGTAAACGCTTGGAAAAAGAGAGTCTTGCTTTGGAAAAGAAAGCCTCGGAATGCAAGAAAGAAGAACGAAAGAAGATACTAAGACTCTTTCATCACTTTAGCTTCACGATTGCCGCTACAGGAGATTATAAAGAAGCGATTGTGACAATCGGGGGTGTGGATACTGGAGCTCTTTCCAAGAAAACCATGGAAGCAAAGGCCGTACCCGGACTCTACTTTGCAGGAGAGCTTATTGATGTGGATGCTTATACCGGAGGTTATAATATGCAGATAGCCTTTTCTACAGGATTCCTTGCCGGAAAGTCTGCGGGTGAAGCGCTTTATCTATCATAGAAGGTATGGAATTTGTTTCTATGAAATGTATTTATATATAAAATCAGTACAGTCAAAGGAGAAAATTATGCCGTATTCAATTGCTATAGACGGGCCCGCAGGGGCAGGAAAATCCACCATCGCAAAGGCTGTTGCCAAAAGCTTGGGATACTATTATGTGGACACGGGAGCTTTGTATAGAGGATTGGCTTTCGGACTATTGCAAAAAGGAGTTCCTTTTGGGGATGAACAGGCTGTGGAAAAGGAAATTCAAAATATCCATGTAGAGCTCCTTTATGAGAACGGTGTACAAAAGGTTCTTTCCAATGGAGAGGACTGCAGTGCCTTTATCCGCACCTCGGAAATCGGAGAGGGAGCCTCCGTGATTTCTCAGTATCCTGCCGTCAGAGAAAAACTTCTTGACCTGCAAAGAAACGTGGCAAGGCAACATTCTTGCGTAATGGATGGAAGAGATATCGGCTCCGTTGTGCTTCCCTATGCCAATAAGAAATTCTTCCTGACTGCGTCGGCTGAGGTACGTGCAAGAAGAAGGACCTTGGAATTTCAGGAAAAGGGAGAGCCGGCAGACTACGAAAGCATTTTAGAAGAAGTAAAGAAAAGAGATGAGCGAGACATGAATCGCAGCGTGGCTCCGTTAAAACAGGTGGAAGACGCTGTTTTAATCGATAGTTCGAATTTAAGTATAGATGAGGTTGTGGATACCATTCTTGGTTATTGTGTAGGAAGTGAGGCGTAAGATGGCAGTTGTCCTGGCAAAGAGTGCCGGCTTTTGCTTTGGAGTGGATCGGGCAGTAGAGGCAGTCTACCGTGTTTTGGAAGAGGAAGAAAAAAAAGAGCCTGCCTTAAGGCTTCCGATTTATACTTACGGGCCGATAGTTCATAACGAAAGAATAGTAGAGGAACTGGAAGAACGCGGTGTACGAGTATTGAAAAGCCTGAAGGAACTGACAGAACTTGCAGAAGGAATTGTAGTTATCCGTGCTCATGGTGTAGGGAAAGAAATCTATGAGACGCTGGAACAAAGAGGTTTAAAAATCGTAGACAGCTCCTGTCCCTTTGTAAGAAAAATACAGAAACTTGTTGCAGAACATACCAAAAACGGGGAGTCGGTGATTGTTATGGGAGATCCGGAACATCCTGAAGTGCAAGGTATCCTTGGCTGGGGAGAGGGCGATGTCATTGCCTTAAAAGGAGTAGAAGAGGTAGAGGCTCTGCCGGATGGTAACGGAAAAAATGTATTTATAGTGGCACAAACAACTTTCCATATTGACAAATTCAAAGTAGTTCTTGAAACTTTTAAAAAAAAGGGGTATCATACTTCTGTTATCAATACGATTTGCAACGCAACTTTCGAACGTCAGTCAGAAGCAAGGGAATTAGCTGGTAAGTCCGATGCCATGGTAGTTATCGGAGGAAGCAGTTCATCTAACACAAAAAAGTTATATGAGATATGCAAGGCGATTTGTCCTAACACCCAGCTGATACAAACGGTGAAAGATCTCAAATTCAACTCGGATGAAGCGATTCGCAACGTAGGTATCACAGCAGGGGCAAGCACCCCAAAAGAAATTATAGAGGAGGTTCTAACTTATGTCAGAAATGAGTTTTGAACAAATGCTTGAAGAATCGTTAAAGTCGGTTCATGCAGGAGAAATCGTAACAGGAACGGTAATCAATGTTAAGCCGGATGAAATTGCACTGAATATCGGATACAAGTCCGATGGAATTATGACCAGAAGCGATTACAGTGCAGACAACCAATTGGATCTTACTACCGTTGTAAAGGTAGGAGACGAGATTGAGTGTAAGGTTAAGAAGGTTAACGACGGAGAAGGACAGGTTGTTCTTTCTCACAGAGATGCTTACAGTCTAAGGCTTCCGAGGAATTAAGAAAGGCTTTCGAAGAGAATGCTATCCTTACCGGAAAGGTAGTGCAGGTAGTAAAGGGCGGATTGAATGTTGAAGTTGACGGAGCAAGAATCTTCGTTCCGGCATCCTTAGTATCCGATAGCTTCGAGAGAGATTTGAATAAATATCAGGGACAGGATATCCAGTTTGTTATTACGGAGTTCAATCCTGCTAAGAGAAGAATTATCGGTGACAGAAAGCAGATTATGTCTGCACAGAAGAAGGAACAGCATGACAAGCTTTTCTCTGAGCTCGCAGAAGGCGATGTTCGTACCGGTGTGGTTAAGAACCTTACTGACTTCGGTGCATTCATCGATCTTGGCGGAGCAGATGGACTTCTCCATATTTCCGAGATGAGCTGGGGAAGAATCGAGAATCCGAAGAAGCTCTTTAAGCCGGGACAGGAAGTAGAAGTTCTGGTTAAGGAAATCAGCGGAGAGAGAATTGCACTTACCAGAAAGTTCCCGAATGAGAATCCGTGGAAGGATGCTGAGAGCAAGTATGCTGTAGGTGAGATTGTAAAGGGAAAAGTTGCAAGAATGACTGACTTCGGTGCCTTCATCGAGTTAGACAAGGGCATTGATGCTCTTTTACATGTATCTCAGATTTCTAAGGATCATGTAAACAAGCCGTCCGATGTGCTTGAGCCGGGGCAGGAAATTGAGGCAAGAGTGGTTGATCTTGATGTAGACAATCACAAGATTTCTCTTTCCATCAAGGCACTTCTTCCGGAAGATGAGCAGGATACAGCTGATGTAGATGTAGCTGCTGTAAGCGAAGAGGAGTAATTTATAAAATAATCGACGAGAGCTTGCTATGAGGATGCTGTCTTTTCGTGAGGAAGGACTGCATTGTGTCAAGGCGGACTTGGGATTAATTGAAAGGCTGGGCATTGCTCAGCCTTTTTTATGCTTTGCATTTCTTGTAAGATGACCTAAAATACTGAAAGAAAATATTGTAGGAAGTTTGTAGCATTCATTGAAAAACTAAAACAAAAGAGGAGAAGCTATGGGTATGGAAATAGAGAGAAAGTGGCTCGTGAGTGAGGAAGCTGTAAAGAGATATATCCTCGAAGACTGTGATTATCGGGATATTTGTCAGGGCTATCTCTGTGCTTCTCCGGTTATCCGAATCAGGAAATCCAAGAAGAAGAATGGAGAATGCCATTATATTCTCTCTTATAAAGGAAAAGGCCTATTGGAAAGAGAGGAGTATAATCTCCCTCTAACTGAGGAAGCCTTTGAGCATCTTAAAGCAAAGATAGACGGGAGATTGCTGACAAAAAGGCGATATCTCCTTCCTTATGGAGAATTCTGTATTGAACTGGATATTTTTAAAGCGGATTTGGCAGGTTTGATTTATGCTGAAGTGGAGTTCTCGTCTGTAGAAGAAGCGGAGACTTTTCTGCCACCGGAGTGGTTTGGAAAGGAACTTACGAAAGAGCCGGGGCATACGAATGCGGACCTGGCTTTGCAAGCGAGATAGACTGTGGGATTTTTCCTCTTTTTCTTGCAAGAATTCAGGAGAAATGCTATACTTGTCCCTCGTAGGCTCCGCTTTCACGGGGCCCCGATAGAATGAGATCTTGTAGCGGTTGCGCAGGGCTCGTGAAGAAAGAATATTTTTGGAGGTATGCGCAATGAGCGTAAAAGTAGAAAATCTTGAGAAAAGCATGGCTAAGCTTACCGTTACGGTGGCTGCAGAAGAATTTGAGAAGGCAGTGGAAAGTGCCTATCAGAGAACAAAATCTCGTTATAATGTTCCGGGATTTCGTAAGGGAAAAGCAACAAGAAAGATGATTGAAAAGGCTTACGGAGCACAGGTTTTCTATGATGCTGCATTAAATGAAGTTTTAGACCGTCATTATCCTGAAGCGGCTGCAGAGTCCGGTTTAGATATTGTTTCTCGTCCTGAGATTGAGATTAAGGAAATTGAAGAAGGTAAGGATTTAGTATTTACTGCATCTGTAGCGGTTCGTCCGGAAGTTAAGCTCGGTGAGTATTTCGGAGTAGAAGCAGAGAAGGCTGATGTTTCCGTTAGTGCAAAGGAAGTTACGGAAAGATTAAATAGAGAACTGGAAAAGAACTCCAGAATGATTGATGTGGATCGTGCCATTAAGAAGAACGACATTGCTACCATTGACTTTGTCGGATCTGTAGACGGCAAGGAATTTGCAGGTGGAAGAGGAGAAGATTATCCTCTTACCATTGGTTCCGGCACCTTTATTCCGGGCTTTGAGGATCAGTTAATCGGTGCGAAAGCCGGAGATAATGTAGATGTTAAGGTTACCTTCCCGGAGAATTACGGAGCAAAGGATCTTGCCGGTAAGGAAGCGCTTTTCAAGGTTACCGTAAAGCAGGTTAAGGAAAGCAGGTACCAAAGGCGGATGATGAATTTGCCAGCGAGGTTTCCGAGTTCGATACTCTGGAAGAGTACAAAAAGGACATCAAGAAGCAGATTAAGGATGAGAAAGAAAAGAGAGCCGGCTCCGAGGTGGAAAACCATGCGATTGCCAAGGTGGTGGAGAATGCGGAGGTTGAACTTCCTGAGCCAATGGTGGCTACTCAGCTTGAGCAGATGTTCTATGATTATGCAAGACGTATGGAACAGCAGGGTATTCCGATGGAGCAGTATATGCAGATTACCGGTCTTACCGAACAGGCATTAAAGGAGCAGATGAGAGCTTCCGCAGTACAGAATATTAAGACTTCTCTTGTACTGGATGCTATTCAGAAGAAAGAGGGAATTGAGGCATCTGAAGAAAAGCTCGAAGAAGAACTGCAGAGAATCAGCGATCAGTATCGCATGAAGAAAGAGGATTTTGTAAAGACCATTACTGATTCTCAGAGAGCTTCGATCAAGAGAGAGTTAAGTATTCAGGCTACAATCGATGCCTTGGTTTCCAAGGCAAAGCTTGTAAAGGCTGAGAAGAAGACGAAGAAGGACGAAAAGGCTGAGACGGAAGAAGCATAAGTATAAGCATTTTTCGAGCTTTGACTTTGTTTTAAATCTATCTTCTTCATTTTGAGAATATGGATGATAAAGAGGGCGGTGTTTTGAACATCGCCCTTTTCGTTGTGCGCCTAGCGGCGCACGTTTCTAACGGGTTAAAGTCCCGAATCCGCCCGGTAGTGGGAAGGATATAGCCGAAGGCAAGGGTGTCGAGGGTGACCTCGAATCTGAAGGAAGCTGGATATGAGGAAGATACTAACTCATGGGCAAATCTCTGGTCTGACGAACAGAAATCTCATATGAGGTTATGCATGAGGATAAGACTGCAGCACAAGCCAAAGTCCAATAACTACACGGAATCATGCATGATAAATGAGGCAGATATATGGAGAGGAAGAAACGTGTGGTACCTAGGGAGGTCTGTGTGATATGCCTCGAAAGAGGTAACCATTGCCCAAAGCAATGCTGAACACACAGAAGTCAGCAGAGGTCATAGTAGTCGAGAGACAAAGGACCGAATCAGTAGGAGTCTCAAGTATGACTGAGAAAGGAGGAATGACTGGTTATGGCAGAAAACATTGAAAACAATGGCTGTTCGCAAAGAGATAGTGCGGAACATGAAGGGTATGTGAAAGCGCGTAGGTCATTCAATCCGATATGGAAAGAAAGAGGCAGTGCACAGCCAAGACTGATAAACAGTGGCTTTTACGATTTAGCCATAGCATATCAGTCTGTGCACGTCAACTATTGAAAGCGCTGTATACGAGAACCGTACGTACAGTGCTGTGAGAGGACGGCGGTTAGTCACCGCCTCCTACTCGATTTTGAAACTGTCGCCTTGCTTACAGTTCACAGAATATTTACAGTTTCTTAAACCAACGGTTTAAACGGAAAGAGAAAGTTCTGTGATAATATAAAAGAAAATTGCTTTATCAGGAGGTAAAAAATGAAAGATTACTCATTTCCACATAATATAACTACAATTCCCTATGTTATCCAATCTACCAGTAGAGGAGAACGTTCCTACGATATCTTTTCAAGACTTTTGAATGAGCGTATTGTTTTTCTTGGAGATGAAGTAAACAGTGATACGGCTTCTTTGGTCATTGCACAACTTCTTTTCCTGGAGTCGGAGGATCCGGATAAGGATATTTCCTCTATATCAATTCTCCCGGAGGATCTGTTACTGCAGGAATGGGAATTTATGACACCATGCAGTATATCAAGTGTGATGTTTCCACGATCTGCGTGGGTATGGCAGCATCCATGGGGGCTTTTCTTCTTGCCGGCGGAGCAAAGGGAAAAAGAATGATCCTTCCCAATGCGGAAGTGATGATTCATCAGCCCTCCGGTGGAGCGCATGGTCAGGCAACGGAAATCCAGATTACAGCAGAATGGATTCTTCGTACGAAGAAGAACCTTGCTAAGATATTGGCGGAAAACTGTAATCAGCCTGTAGAAAAGGTTATGGAAGATACGGAAAGAGACCATTGGATGTCTGCAGAGCAGGCACTGGAGTATGGGCTGGTTGACCATATTTTCAAAAAACGTAGTGAGATAGAGGAGAAGAAATAAAAGATGGCTATGAAACCGGATGATAAGGTAAGATGTTCCTTTTGTGGAAAATCTTCTAAGCAAGTCAGAAAAATGATTGCCGGATTAAACAATACCTATATCTGTGATGAATGTGTTGAGCTTTGTCAGGAAATCTTTGATGAGGAAATGCTGGGAGATGAGAACGGAAGTGACATCTCGGAGTTGCATTTGTTGAAACCGAAGGAAATAAAGGATTTTCTGGATGAGTATGTAATCGGACAAGAGGAGGCCAAAAAGGTACTTTCTGTTGCGGTTTACAATCATTATAAGCGTATTACTTCCAAGGTTCGTGATATTGATGTACAAAAGTCCAATATTTTGATGATTGGACCGACCGGTACGGGAAAGACCTATCTTGCACAGACTCTTGCAAAAATTTTGGGTGTTCCTTTTGCGATTGCCGATGCCACAGCACTGACAGAAGCAGGTTATGTAGGAGAGGATGTAGAAAATATCTTACTCAAGCTCATTCAAGCTGCTGACTATGACGTGGCTCGTGCGGAGATCGGTATTATTTACATCGATGAAATCGATAAGATAACAAAAAGTCGGAAAATGTGTCAATTACACGTGACGTATCCGGTGAGGGTGTACAGCAGGCATTACTGAAGATTTTGGAAGGAACCATTGCTTCTGTACCACCCCAAGGAGGAAGAAAACATCCTCAGCAGGAACTGATTCAAATCGATACCACCAATATTCTTTTCATTTGTGGCGGTGCCTTTGACGGTCTGGAGCATATCATTGAAAAGAGAATCGCTTCGGGATCCATCGGTTTTGGTGCGGAAATTGTAGAAAAAAATAAGGATAACTATGATGATGTACTAAAGCAGGTTCAGCCCGAAGATTTGACAAAGTTCGGATTGATTCCGGAGTTTATCGGTCGTGTACCTGTGGATGTAGAACTTTCCAGCCACGATACGGAGAGTCTAAAGCGGATTCTGACCGTACCGAAAAATGCTTTGGTAAAACAATATCAGAAGCTCTTTGAGATGGATGGAGTAGAACTGTCCTTTAGAGATGATGCTGTAACGGCCATTGCGGAAAAGGCGGTACAGAGAAAAACCGGCGCCAGAGGTCTTCGCTCCATCATGGAAAATATGATGATGGAAATCATGTATGATATTCCTTCCGATGAGGAAATCTGTGATGTTGAAATCACAAAGGATGTAGTGGAAGAACATGCGAAACCGCTACTGACTATGGATGCTCAAAAAAGAAAAGAGCGATATGAGTTGTTTTGCTCCAGCAATCAGGAGAGCTTGAAAGAGAAAAAAGCCTCCAAGAAAAGGGGATAGTATGCTGATTCGTTCTGTTGAACTCCCCTATGTTTGTGGTGTAAAGTCGGTGCTTCCTAAGACCGGTAAGCCGGAATTTGTTCTTGCCGGTCGCTCCAATGTGGGGAAGTCCTCTTTTGTGAATACCCTGATACAAAGAAAGTCTTTTGCGAGAACTTCTTCTACACCGGGTAAGACCAGAACTATAAACTTTTACGCCGTAAATGATGCTTTTTATCTAGTGGATCTACCGGGATACGGATATGCCAAGACCGGACCTGTGGAACAGGAAAAGTGGGACCGTCTAATTCGACGTTATCTATCCGAGGGAAGTGATATCGAAGAAGTGATTCTTCTTTTGGATGCACGTAGAGTTCCGAATGAAATGGACCTGCAGATGTTTCAATGGATTCTCTCTGCGACAGGTTACGAGCCGATTGTTATTGTTACCAAGATAGACAAGCTGAAACGATCTCAGCAAGCAAAGGCAATCAAAGAAATACGGGAGAAGCTCGGTGCCACAAAAGATTGTATGTTGATTCCGTTTTCTTCTGAGACAAAGGCGGGAAGGGAAGAATTTTTAGATCTGGTCGATAAGATTTTACTTGAAAATATCTAGACTACGCTGATAAAAATTTAAAGATTTAAATAAAAGGCTTGCACTTTGCTTCTTCCTGTGGTAAAGTGAACAAGCTGTTTTGACGAGGTGTGATAATGGTAGTCGGCCAGCCTGGAAAGTTGGTGCTCACGTACGTGGGTTGTGGGTTCAAGTCCCATCCTCGTCGCTAAAGGCTTCAGATTCTTATTGGATAAGGATTTGGGGCTTTTTTTATTCTGTAAAATACCTTATAAAAAGATTTCATACAATTATTCATACAATTATTCATACAACTATTCCACACAAATATTCCATACAAATATTCCATACAAATATTCCATACAAATATAGCTTAGAAAGCTGATTATAGTAACTTGATTTCTTTCTCATTTTTTGCAATAGTTTTATTGATTTCTACCATTTTTCGATATATTTCTTTCCAAGTATCCGAAATATTGTATAATGAAACTATCCGGGAAGAAAGGAGGAATCGCATGCTGGAATATCTGAATTTAAAACTGGACGGTCTTGGCGTGGGAGAGAGTTCTCTGAATGTATGGATGAAAAACGGAAGATTAAAATACTCCTATGATTCTACTGAGTATGACAATGGCCCCTCTCTTGTTTTAAATGTCTCCAGAGAATCAGCATCCTCTTTTTTACAATGCCTGGATAACTTGAATCTTTACCGTTGGAAAGAACAGTATTTTGAAGGGAAGAGGGATATAGAAGAGGAAAGAAGGCTTTCTTCTCGATGGTACCTTTTCTACAAAGAAGAGAACAGGGAAGCCAAAGAATTCCAAGGATCCAATGTTTACCCCAAAGACTGGGACAAGCTGATGGGAGCCATTGCAAAGCTAACGGCGGATATGGATCATTCGCGTTTTAATGGACTTTTGGAATTCACCATGGATGTCAAAGACATCCGGGAACATATTTTTTGGAATCCGCTTAGTAGAGAAGAAAATAGTGTAGAAGTGGAATACAGAGATTTTTTATCTGTTTCCCGAGAAAGCAAGACACTTTTGTATCAGCAATTTACCAATGGCGTTTTCACGGTTAAGCACGAGTACAATATACCCAATATAGTGGATTATCTTTTGGGGAATATAGAACGATATTTCACTAATTTCAGTGAAAGTAATTTGCCCTCGGAAGAGGTAGAGGAGTCTGCAAAGGTAACAATTTGTCTGTATTTTGAAAATGGAAAAAGACAGGTGCTCAGACGAACATATGATCGATACGGACTGCCGGATGACTGGGATGATTTGCTGGAGGATTTTCATAAAACTCTGGCTTATTATGGCGTGTTCGGGACAATTTTTGATTCCGGATTATATCATCATGGAGTAAAAAAGGACGAACATATTTATCTTTCTTGTATATTTGAACCGAACGGGAAAAGTTATTATTATAGGAGCAGGGAAGATAATCTGGTGGTAGGAGACTTTGTGCTGGTTCCAAGCAGCAGACAGGAAAATGCGGAAACGGTAGTGATGATTTCCGAGATTTTGTACTGTAAGGAAGATGAAGTTCCTTATCCTTTGGAGAAAACAAAATTCATTCTGCGAAAATTAGATGATGTTGATTTCTTTGGTTTTTTGACAAAAGATAATCCGGATGGGGAGGTATAGTGCGCTTAGATAGCGATACTTCCCGGAAGGAGTAAAGAGTGATTATTTTAATTGATTTTGAAAATACGCATGCCAGTGGATTTCAAGGGGTAGAATACCTTGATGAGCAGGATACACTGGTTGTGTATTACAGTGACGAAAATTCTGCTGTAACTAAAGGGGTAGTGGATGATTTAAACGCCAAGAATGTACATGTAAGAATGGTAAAGCTCTTAAAACAGCACAGCAATGCTTTAGACATGTATATTGCGTCCACAACAGGAATGTTTTTGGATACGGGTGAGAAGATTTGCATTGTGTCCAAGGATAAGGGGTATGCTGCGGTACGTGATTTTTGGCATAGCCTAAGAGGTGCGGAAATTCTTCTTGGGGAGACGATTGAGGAGTGCTTCTTGCATTCCATTGCAAACGATGATCCACGGATCAGAAAGGCAAAGGAGAGAAGCCAGAAAGCTTTGCTGACAGAATCCTTTGAAACCATGAATAAGATTCCGACAAGACCTACTTTGAGCCGGAATCGTTTTTGGAGAAGAGGAAAACAGCCAAACTTTGATTTGAGTCGAAATTTGGATCCTGTGGAAATTTTACCGAATCCACTTGCGAAGCCCTTTCAGGAGGAAGAATACACACTCACGGATAACGAGCTTGAAAACTTAAAGGAGTTTTTAGAGGAAGAAAACTTGTTATTGCAGGATGAGGTAGAAAGTCTGAATACTACGAAAGAACAAAACGAGACAGTAGATAAACGTACATCTAAGCCGGAGACAGCTGAACCGGCAACAACTCATCCGGAAACAACTATGCCGGAGAAAGAGGAGAGCACTTTTGTAAACAGCGAGTTTCTTCCGGTGGAAGATTTGGAAGAGGAGATCAATCCTTTTGTAGAGGAAGAATCTGAAATAAAAGAAGATAAGAAAGTGGATGTGGCCGGACTACAGCATGAACAACGACCCGATGAATCCTCCAAAAAGGTAAAAGTGGCACGAAATCAAGTTCGCTATGTTTGGGATGCTGTTAAGAAGGCTATGATTAAGGTAGAAGAGGATTCAGAAGAGAGTACAAATGAAAAAGCGGAAAATGCGTCCGGCGTAATTGCGGATTCTCAGGGAGAAGAAGAGAGGGATAATTCCGAAGTAAAACAAGAAAAGAGAAGAAGAAACTCTCGAAGAAGACATAACGGGAGAAAGAAAACAGAAAAAAAGTGCGGAAAAATACAGAGACTGTTTTTATCTGTAGAGAAAAAAATTCTCTAGAAAAAGATACAGAAAAAGAAAGATACAGAAAAGAAAGATACAGAAAAAGAAAGATACGGAAAAGAAAGATACGGAAAAGAAAGAGACGGAAAAGAAAGGTACAGAAAAGAAAGGTACAGAAAAGAAAGGTACAGAAAAGAAAGGTACAGAAAAAGAAAGGTACAGAAAAGAAAGGTACAGAAAAGAAAGATTCGCTAAAGAAAAAAACGAATCAAAGTCTCCGAAAACAAAAAGCCGATATGACAGTTTCTACTCATACAGTGGAGGATAAGACCGATTCTGCAACTGAAAATATAGAGAAGAACGGGGTAAAAGAAGCTGAGCCAAGAGCAAAAACATCGGCAAAGAGGAAAGTGAAAAATCCGAAAGATAGTACTGTTGAAAAAAATATTACCAAAGCAGAAGAAAAGCCGGTAGAAAAGAAAGAGACAGAATTGAAAGAAGATAAACAAACGGAATCTGTAGCTGTAACGGATAATCATGGAGAAGCCAAAAAGAAAAACAGAAGGCGGTCTAGCGGAGCGAAGAAAAAGCAAGGAGAAGAAGCAAAGGAAAGTTCTCAAGAAAATGATTCTCATTAAGTTTTTTTCTTTAAATTGAAGTATTTATTCTTTGAAAAAGTTCTTGCATGCCGCGCAACATTATGGTAGTATACCTTTTGTTGTGCGGGAGTGCTGGAATGGCAGACAGGCAAGACTAAGGATCTTGTGTCCGGTTGGGCGTGTGGGTTCAAGTCCCATCTCCCGCAGCATGATAAGAGTCTAAGAATCAAGCCTATAGGAGCTGGTTCTTAGGCTTTTCTTTTATAAGTAAAAGAGGTGGCATATGAATATAGCAGTAATTACAGGAGCAAGCTCGGGAATCGGAAAAGAAATATGCTTTGCTATACAAGACAGAATTCCTGCTGTGGAGGAGTTCTGGTTATTTTCCAGACGAAAGGAAGAACTGCAAAAGATAAGTAATCAACTGTTTTGTCCGACACGCATTTTCCCGTATGACTTAACGGAAAAAGAAGGGCTTATGGCATATCGCAGTGCATTATCAAAAGATAAGCCTTTCATTCTTTTTTTGGTTAATGCTGCAGGCTTTGGCAAACTGGGCTTGGCTGAGGAAATCTCCAAATCCGATCAAGTGAAAATGATCGATCTAAACTGTAAAGCGCTTACTGCATTTACCTTGTATTCCCTTCCTTTTATGAGAAGAAGGTCCAGAATCATCCAGATTGCATCGGCTGCTGCATTCTTACCGCAGAGGGAATTTTCGATATATGCGGCTACAAAGTCCTATGTTTACTCCTTTTCCTTATCCTTAAGGGAAGAGCTAAGAGAGAGGGAAATAGGGGTTACTGCCGTTTGCCCGGGACCGGTGGATACAGAGTTTTTTAAAGTGGCGGGAAATGAGGGAAAACTTCGCTTTGCAAAATCCATCTTTATGGCAAAAGCCAAAAAAGTGGCAAGGCAGGCACTAATGGACAGTGTTTTAAATCGTCCTCTGTCTGTATACGGATTTCCTATGAAGATATTTTATGCGATCACACGGGTGCTTCCGGATTTTGTCCTTATCCGGCTTCTAAGGAAGTTCTATACCTGATTTTTTAGCTGCTGAACTCGAAAAGGATTGGAATATATTTATGCGGGAAATATTGGTTTCAGAAAATGAAAAGGAGCAAAAGCTTTTAAAGCTCTTGCAAAAGTTTTTCAAAGGACAAAAGGATTCCTTTCTTTTTAAGATGCTGAGAAAGAAAAATATTGTACTGAATGGAAAAAAGGCGAGCGGAAAGGAGATTTTATCTATAGGAGATACAGTGCAGCTCTATTTTTCGGAAGAAAGTCTGCAGAAGCTAAGTTCAGGAGGAAAAGAAGTAGAACAAAGCTGGGATAAGTCCTATGAAAAATATATTCATTATGAAGATGAGAATTTGATTCTTTTTGCAAAGCCTGCCGGTCTTTTGTCGGAAAATGATGAAAGTTCCAATCTCTCGGTTAATTCTCTTCTTTCCTCTTATATGCTGGAAAAGGGAGAAATCAGTCCGGAGCAGCGTGAAACCTTTAGACCCGGAATTGCCAACCGTTTAGACAGAAATACCTCCGGTCTCATTTTATTTGGAAAAACTTTGGCTTCTTTACAAAGTCTCGGAAGGATGATACAGGAGCATAGCATAGAAAAGCATTATTATGCTCTCGTTACAGGAGATTTTCAGAAAGAGGGGCTGCAGGAAAGCTATATTCAAAAAGATAAAAAGGAGAATAAGGTTTATAAAAAGACGGAGGGAGAGGGGGAAAAGATTTCCGCCGTATTTTCCGTAATTCATAAATATAAAGACGAAGATTGTACTTTTACCTTGCTTTCCGTAAAGCTTTTAACCGGAAAGACCCATCAAATCCGTTCTCAGCTTTCCTTTCTTCGGCACCCAATCCTGGGGGATGATAAATATGGGAATTCGGAAATCAATAAGCGATACAAAAACAAAGGAATCAAAAGACAGCTCTTACATGCTTATTCCCTTTCTTTTCCTGCCATAGCTGAAGGGGATGTTTTATATTCCTTGTCTGGGAGAAGCTTTACTCTAGCTATGCCGGATGACTTTCAGGGCTTAATTAGCCGATGCAAGGAAATATCATAAGGCTTAAAAAATGATGTTATAAGGCTAAAAAAAGAAATGTTGACACGAAATAATATTTATAGTATATAAGACTTATCTATCGATAAGTCTAGTTTTTTTATTTCTGCTTTTCATCTGTTTCTGTTTTTCATCTTTTTCCGTTTTTATTTCTCTCTGTTTTTGTTTCTTTCTGTTTTTATTTCTATCTATTTTTGTTTCTTTCTGTTTTTTTATTATCTTTGTTTCCATTTATCATTGTTATTTATTTATTTATTTCCAGCTTTATTCATGTCGAATAATCATCCTAATCCATTGTTTTACAGCAATAAAAAGTCGATTTCTAAAATGCAATGAGATGAATCCCGTTATTTGAAAAATCAAAACAATATAAATCTAATTTTTCTCATGTTCTAAAGTGTAAAGCCCAATGAATGGAAGTGTCCAAGGCTGTTAAACGTATTTTAAAAATCATTCTGTAGAGTGATAGTTTTTGTTCAAAGTCTCATTTTTTATCAGGAGGAAGCTTATGCTGGCCAGTGTATATTCTGCCGGGCTGATAGGCTTAAATGCCTATCTTTTTTCGGTACAGGTAGATGAATCAAACGGTTTACCGCGTTCTTTAATTGTTGGAAATGTTTCTCCTTCGGTCAGAGAAGCTCTGGACCGGGCGGAGATTGCTTTGAAAAATAATGGAGTAGAACTTCCGCCTAAAAAGATCACCATCAATATTCAACCGGCAGATATACGAAAAGGGGGAACGTCCTTTGATTTTGCCATTTTAGTTGGGATGCTTCTTGCAACACAGGAACCTGAGGATTTTCCTTATGCGAATTATGCTTTTCTTGGAGAGCTGGGATTGGATGGAGAAATAAAGCATATACCCGGCGTGCTTCCCATGGTTATGGCAATGAAGGAAGCAGGAATAGAAGGGGTATTTGTTGGAAAGGAGGATGAAAAAGAGGCGAAGAATTGTGAGAATATCAAGGTGATTGCCCTATCCTCAATAGAAGAATTTATTCGCCTTCTTCCTGAAAAATCCATATCGAAAGCAAGCAGATTAAAAACAAGAAAAAATAAAGTGGAACGAATTGATTCCGGAATTGGGAATCAAGGAGAAAAAGTATTGAAAAAGAAAATCACAATCGGCTTACAAATTGTCGGAAGAAAGAGCAATACGAAAGGAAAAGACTTGGATTTTTCCGATGTTGTAGGGCAGGAGGCAGGAATCAGGGCCTGTTTGATAGCTGCTTCCGGTAGGCATACACTTCTGTTTTCCGGATCTGCCGGTGCAGGAAAGAGTATGTTGGCAAAGAGGATACCGAGTATTCTTCCGAAATTGAATAAAGAAGAGAAGTTAGAAGTCAGTAAAATCTATTCCATAGCCGGAAATCTTTCACCGGAATACGGAATGATAGAGGAAAGACCTTTTAGAGCTCCTCATTCTGCAATCAGTCAAAATACTTTGCTGGGAGGAATGGTCAATGGCAATCTAGTACCGGGAGAACTGGCTTTGGCAACAAAAGGCGTTTTGTTTTTAGATGAGTTACCTCTTTTTAAAAAGGAAACAGTAGAAGCTTTACGCAGTCCCCTGGAAGAGAGAAAAGTGATTTTACATCGTCTGCAACAGGTCTTTTCCTATGATGTGGATTGCCTTTTGGTACTTGCGATGAATCCCTGTCCTTGCGGATTTTTTCCGGACAAAAACCGATGTAATTGTAGCCCCGGCCAGATACGGACATATCAAAGGGGTCTGTCCAAGCCTATTTTGGAGAGAATCGATATGTCCATGGAATTGCCTCCCGTTTCTATAGAAGATGCCATGGGAAAATATGGGGAACTATGCTCGGAAGATTTACGAAAATCAGTGGAGAAGGCTATCAAAATACAAAAAGAACGATTTAAGGATGAAGAAAAAATAGAGTGGAACAGCCAGATGGGAGTTGCTGAACTGGAAAAATACTGTTGTCTGGGAAAGGAAGAAGGAGAATTTATGAAAAAAATCTTTGTAATCAAAAAACTTTCCATGCGGACTTATCATAAGATTCTAAAGGTGGCAAGAACCATTGCAGACCTGGATGGAGAGGGGCAAATCGGTATTTCTCACCTATCGGAGGCGGTAAGTTATCGTACTCTGGAAGATAAACTATATTAAGGGGGGTATAGAGTGAATAGAACGGAAGAAAGCATTTTGGCTTTTGACTCGCGTTTTCCGGAGCGTTTAAAAGAGATTCCGGAAAGTCCGGGCTGTATTTACCTAAAGGGAAGACTTCCGGCTCCCGAAGAGCTGACAGTAGGAATTATCGGTGCAAGAGACGGTACGGAATATGGGAAGATGGTGGCGAGGACTTTGGCGAAAGAGCTCTCTGAATACGGTATCAGCATCATCAGCGGTATGGCATACGGAATTGACACTGCAGCGCATGAAGGTGCCTTGCTTGCCGGCGGAAAAACCTACGCGGTCTTGGGATGCGGTGTGGATATCTGCTATCCCGCAATCAACAGAAAACTATATTCTAAAATTCAAGAAGAAGGTGGGATACTCAGTGAGTATCCGGCCGGTTCTCCCCCCTTACCGCACCACTTTGTGGCAAGAAATCGTCTGATAGCCGGCCTTTCGGATATCTTAATTGTAGTAGAAGCTAAGGAACGTTCCGGTACATTTATCACGGTGGATAGAGCATTGGAGCAGGGGAAGCAGGTTTTTGTCGTACCGGGAAGAATTACGGATCCCTTGTCCAAAGGTTGCAATAAACTGCTTATGGAAGGAGCAAGTCTTTGTCTTTCGAAAGAGGATATCTTATCTTGTTTTTCTATAGACACGAAAAATGAGGGACAGAAAAAGATAAACCTAAAGACTGAGGAAAAACTTATTTTTAATGCCCTGAATATGGAAGGAAAGCATATTGATACTTTACATAAGGAACTGGGAATTCCCTTACAAAGCCTGTATCAAACACTTCTGTATCTGGAGATGGAGGGGTATTGCGAATCTTTTTCGGGCTCCTATTATAGAAAGAAAAGTTTTTGACGAACAAAATCAAAGCCTTGCATTTTTTTACTTCATCGTTTATATTGACCACAATTTTACAAATCTCAGCGAATAGTCTTAAAAGAAAAGATATATTCGTTTCTAAACAGGAGGAATGGCTTTTTAATGGGCAATAACTTAATTATCGTAGAGTCTCCGGCAAAGGTAAAAACCATCAGTAAGTTTTTGGGAAAATCCTATACCATTGATGCAACAATGGGGCATTTAATTGATATGCCTAAAAGTTCCCTGGGTGTGGATGTGGAAAATGACTACGAGCCTAAGTATATTACGATACGCGGGAAGGGAGAGCTTTTAAGTAAGTTAAAAAAAGAAGCAAAAAAAGCGGATAAGATTTATCTGGCAACCGACCCTGACCGTGAGGGGGAGGCTATCAGCTGGCATTTGCAAAGAGAACTTTTAAAGGACGTGAACAATGAGGATAAGATTTCTCGCATCAGTTTCAATGAAATTACTAAAAATGCAGTAAAGAATGCTTTGAAAAATCCGAGAGAAATCGATATGGACCTTGTCAATGCGCAGCAGGCCAGAAGAGTAATGGACCGTTTGGTCGGATACACAATCAGTCCTTTGCTTTGGCAAAAAATTAAGAAAGGTCTTTCTGCGGGGCGTGTTCAGTCTGTGGCTTTAAAAATGATTTGCGATAGAGAAGCGGAAATTGCTGCCTTTGTTCCGGAAGAATACTGGAGCCTGGATGCGGTATTTTCTGTCGGCAAGAAAGAAATATCGGCTTCTTTCTATGGTAAGGATAAGCGTATTCCTTTGGATAAGGAAGAAACTGTAGCTTCGATTTAAAGGAAATCGGAAAGACTAAGCTGACTGTCGTGGAGAAGAAGCAAGGAGAGAGAAGAAAGAAGGCTCCTCTTCCTTTTACAACCTCAACTCTGCAGCAGGAAGCGGCAAAGTTACTTTCCTTTCCGACACAAAAAACAATGCGTATTGCCCAGAGCCTTTATGAAGGTGTACAAGTTAAGGGAAGAGGTGTTGTAGGACTGATTACGTATTTAAGAACCGATTCCACGAGAATTTCCGAAGAGGCACATCAGGCAGTCCTGGAGAAAATTCACGCAGAATACGGAGAAGAGTATTGTCAAAAGAAACAGGCTGAGGAAAAGAAAGAGGGAAAGATACAGGACGCGCACGAAGCAATTCGTCCGAGCTATCTGGAGATTACCCCCTTTGAAGCAAAGGATAGTCTGGGAAAAGATGAATATAAGTTATATCAGTTGATTTACAAGCGTTTTGTGGCATCCAGAATGGAAAGTGCCGTATATGAGACGGAAACCATCAAGCTTTCTGCAAAGGATTATATTTTCACTATCACCGGAAGCAGACTTCGTTTTGACGGATTCCTCGCTGTATATATGTCGGAAGAGGATAAAAATGAAAAGAATGTGGCGCTTCCGCCTTTGAAGGAAGGAGAGAGCTTTGCAGTAAAGGAGTGGTTAAAGGAACAGCATTTTACCCAGCCTCCTGCACATTATACTGAGGCTTCTCTTGTAAAGGCACTGGAAGAAGGCGGAATCGGAAGACCTTCCACTTATGCACCGACGATAGGTACTCTTTTACTGCGAAGATATGTGGGGAAGGAAAAGAAAAATCTCTTTGTCACAGAGCTTGGAAATGCGGTAAATGAGATGATGTCCCAAAATTTCCCGGGCATTGTAGATAAAGACTTCACGGCGAATTTGGAATCCCTCTTGGACTCTGTCAGTGTTGGAAAAACTTCATGGAAAACGATTGTAGAGAATTTCTATCCGGATCTCTCCTCTGCTGTGGAGAAGGCGAAGGAAGAGGTGGAAAAGGTCAGTATCCAAGACGAGGAAACAGATGTAATCTGCGATAAATGCGGCAGAAAAATGGTATTAAAATATGGTCCCCACGGTAAGTTTCTTGCCTGTCCCGGTTTTCCGGAATGTAAGAACACAAAACCATATGTGGAGTATGCCGGTTTCCTCTGCCCGACCTGTGGTGCGGAGTGCGTGAAGAAAAGAAGTAAAAAGGGAAGGATATTCTATTCCTGTTCAAGATATCCTGATTGCGATTATATGACTTGGCAAAAGCCGAAGGAAGCGCAAAGCGGAGAGAAAAAAGAAGGGGAGATTATGGCATAATCCCTATTGCAAAGCAGAGACTATTTTGTTATAGTAGTCTCTGCGTCTTTTTATGGCGATTTTTTTACTGCCTATTTTAGACGAACAAGTGAATGCACATGGTAATTTACTTGTTAATAAATGATCACCTTATATGAAAAACCGACGGTGTCTTTTTTAGATGATTTCGGTAAGCACACAGCATATAAGGGAAGGTAAACCAAGGAGGTATAAAATGAGTGCAATTGGAATGAAGCAGTTATTGGAAGCAGGTGTACATTTCGGACACCAGACCAGAAGATGGAACCCTAAGATGGCTCCTTACATCTACACAGAGAGAAACGGAATTCACATCATTGATTTACAGAAGACTGTAAAGCTTGTTGATGATTCTTACAATGCTCTGTCTCAGATCGTTGCAAATGGCGGAACCGTTCTTTTCGTAGGAACAAAGAAGCAGGCTCAGGATGCTGTAAAGGCGGAGGCTCTTCGTTGTGGTGAGTTCTATGTAAATGAGCGTTGGCTCGGCGGTATGCTTACCAACTTCAAGACCATCCGTTCCAGAATCCAGAGATTAAAGGATATTGAGAAGATGGCCGAGGACGGAACATTTGATGTTCTTCCGAAGAAGGAAGTTACTCTTATTAAGAAGGAGTGGGCTAAGCTGGAGGCTAACTTAGGCGGTATTAAGGATATGAAGAAGACTCCGGATGCTATCTTTGTTATTGATCCGAAGAAGGAGAAGATTTGCGTTCAGGAAGCACATTCTTTAGGAATTACCCTTTTCGGTATCGCAGATACCAACGCTGATCCGGAAGAATTGGATTACATCATTCCGGGAAATGATGATGCTATTCGTGCTATAAAGTTAATTGTTGCTAAGATGGCAGATGCTGTTATTGAAGCAAAGCAGGGCGACATGACTGAGGAAGAGGCCGCTTTAGCAAGTAG
The DNA here is from genome assembly GCA_916439225.1 of uncultured Oribacterium sp. Classification (GTDB taxonomy): domain Bacteria; phylum Bacillota; class Clostridia; order Lachnospirales; family Lachnospiraceae; genus Oribacterium. The sequence continues at coordinate 1,373,779 of CAKAHF010000002.1, forward strand.
CGAAGAAGACTTCTCCAAAGAGGAAGAATAAGATAAAAAATCTCCCTTCTGTGCTTTGCATTAGGCTGTAAGCAGAAGGGATTGTTTATTCATAAAGAATCTTGCGCAAAAAGCGTATGATATCACGCATAAATGTAAAGAGGAGGAAAGTAAAATGGCAGAGATTACAGCTGCATTGGTAAAAGAATTAAGAGAAGTAACCGGAGCAGGTATGATGGCTTGTAAAAAGGCACTTGCCGCTGTGGAAGGAGATATGGAGAAGGCAATCGAGCACTTGAGAGAGCAGGGACTTGCCGGAGCAGAGAAGAAGGCAGGAAGAATCGCTGCCGAGGGCGTTTCCTTTACTAAGCTTTCTTCCGATGGAAAGCGTGGTGTTGTTGTAGAAGTTAATGCAGAAACAGACTTTGTTGCAAAGAATGAGAAATTCCGTACTTTCGTAGATGAAGTTGCTGCACAGGCACTCAATAGCAACGCTAAGGATATTACCGCTTTTCTTGCAGAAAAGTGGGAGCTTGATCCGTCTAAGACTGTTTCCGAGCAGCTTTCCGCTACAATCTCCGTAATTGGAGAAAACATGAATATTCGTCGTTTTGAGAAGCTGGAAGAGCAGAACGGTCTTGTACAGGATTATGTTCATTCCGGCGGAAGAATCGGTGTACTTCTTCAGGTGAAGTCCTCTGTAGTAAATGATGCGGTTAAGGAAATGGCTAAGAATGTAGCTATGCAGATCGCGGCATTGAATCCAAAGTACATCACTCGTGCTGAAGTGGATCAGGATTACTTAAAGAGTGAGAAGGAAATCCTTCTTGCCGCTGCAAAGAACGAGAAGCCGAACGCTCCTGAGAAGGTTTTACTCGGCATTGTTGAGGGAAGACTGAATAAGGAATTGAAGGAAGTTTGTCTTGTGGATCAGGTTTATGTTCGTGCAGAGGACGGAAAGCAGACTGTAGGTCAGTATGTAGAGAGCGTTGCTAAGCAGGCAGGCGCTGAGCTTTCCTTAGTGCGTTTCGTTCGTTTCGAGACCGGTGAGGGACTGGAGAAGAAGAACGAAGATTTGCTGCAGAGGTTGCTGCGCAGATTAAGTAAGATTGCTTTCAAAAGGCTGAGTAAGTTTGACTTACTTGGCCTTTTTTTCTTCACGGAAGATCCGGAAGTTTTGGCAAAAAGAAGTATTTTTTAAAGATCAGTGTAATAGTACTTATTGAAGAGGAAAAAGGATGGATGCTTTTACTTTACTAAAAGAGTTGGTTGCGATTGATAGCACAAATCCCGGTATGGGAGAGGGAGAACTTGCGAATTATTTGATCAGTGTTTTGGGAAAAGCTTTTGAAGATGTCGGAGGCTTCTATGAAAGAATAGACTGTGAGGATAACCGTCCAATACTTCGCTTTGTTCTCCCGGGAGAAAAGGCGGAGAAGTGCTTCAGCTTTATTTGCCATATGGATACCGTACCTGTTGGCTTGAATTGGAGCAGGAATCCTTTTGGGGAACTTGACGGAAAGCGGTTCTATGGAAGAGGTTCCTCGGATATGAAGGCCGGACTTGCCTCGGCCTCAGCGGCTTTCTTGTCCCTTTTGGAGGAGATTCATTTAGCACAGACAGAAGGAAAAAGAAAGAAGCTTAGTTCAACTCTGCAGATTATCTTTAGCTACGATGAAGAAGGAGATATGAGAGGTGTAGAGGAAGCCATAAAGAGAGGGTGGATTACAAAAGACACCCTGCTTATGGACACGGAGCCGACCGATGGCAGTATTCAAACCGCGCATAAGGGAAGATTTTGGTATCGAATTTTATTTCATGGTAAGGCGGCACACGCTTCGGAACCGGAGATGGGAACGGATGCCATTTTGTGTATGGGGATGACTCTGCAACTTGCAAAAGAAGGGGTAGATAATCTTAAACCGGATTCTTTTTTAGGATTTTCTAAAATCTGCTTCGGGCAGTGTAAAGGAGGAATTCACCCCTATCAGGTTCCTGCTGAAGCCGAGTGCTCTGTCGATATGCGTCTGGTCCCCCCGTATACGGTAGAAGATGGAAAAAAGATTTTGCTGGAGGCAGGCGAACAGGTTAAGAAAAAATATCCGGACTTAAGGATAGAGGTTGAAATCATGGGAGATCGTCCCGCTATTCCTCATTACTCGGATAATGCGTTACTGCCTTTACTGAAAGAAGCAATTGAAAAGTCCGGATATACGACGGAGGTCTTAGCTTTTCCGGGATATACCGATACAGCGGTTGCTGCAGGTCTCTTGGGAAATACAAATACCTTGTCTTATGGTCCCGGCAGCTTGAAAGTAGCGCATCAAAGAGATGAATTTCTGGAACTGGAGGATTTGGAGCGCTGTACAAAGATTTATAAAAGTTTGCTTTTTTCATTTCTCCTACCGTAGCGGAGTTCTCGATTTGATTATTAGAATAAAGACGAAGAAATAATTTTTGAAATCTTATTTAAAAAAAACAGCTTCCTATTACGATAAAAATAAATTTGAAATAGCAAAATTGTATTTTTTATAAAAATAATTTATCTTCAATGATTATATGTTATACTGGTCAAGTTCAAAAAGTATAGACAATTAGGAGGAATTATGAAAAAGAGACTGACAATGAGCACAGCAGCTATCCTTTCTCTAGCTCTTCTTGCTTCCTGCAGCGGTAATAAGGCTAACGAAAGCACAACGGCAAAGGCTGAAGAAACAACTGTTGCAGCGGAAACTGCAAAAGGAACAGAAGCTGAATCCGAGAAGGCGAGCATTGGCGGAAAGCTTTCCATTGTGGCGACTTCCGAGGATTACAAGAAGTTGTTTGATGAGTTTACCCAGGATACAGGAATTGAGACCGAGTTGCTTTCCATGTCTTCCGGCGAAGTAATCAGTAAGCTTAAGGCAGAAGGCGGAACCCCGACTGCAGACCTTTGGTTTGGCGGCGGAATTGACGCGTTCATGAGTGCTAAGGACAACGATTTACTGGAACAGGTTGATCTTGATGCTGCTGGTGATTTTGCAACAGGATATGTTGATCCGGAACACTACTGGTATACCAAGGGGGTTACCGTTGTAGGATTTATTGTAAATGACAGCCTTTTACAGGAAAAGAATATCGAAGCGCCGAAGAGCTGGGATGATTTGACCAAAGCTGCCTATAAGGACGAAGTTCTGATGTCCAACCCTGCTGTATCCGGCACCAACTACGGTGTAGTAAATGCTCTTTTACAGAAGAAGGGCGAAGAGGAAGGCTGGAAGTATTTCACCGCCTTAAATGAGAATGTAAAGTATTATTCCAAGAGAGGCGGCGATCCCAGAGAGAAGACTTCCCAGGGAGAAGTAGCAATCGGCATCACACCGATGGATAAGAAGACAGAAAAACTTGCTTCCGAACAGAACTGCTCTTTGGTTTATCCGGAAGACGGAATTCCCTATGTACCGGAGGGAGTTGCTGTATTTAAGGGTGCTGCCAATGTAGAGCAGGCTAAGGAATTCTTGAACTGGCTTTACAACAGCGAAGAGCACTTACAGGAGCTTGCTGAGATTGATGGAAAGAATACCATTAAGGTTGTTCTTCCGAAGCTTTCCGGCATCGAGCTTTCCTTCGATACAGAAAAGCTTATGAAAGAGGATTTGGCCCTTTTCGGTGCGCAAAGAGACAGTATCCTTGAAAAGTGGGAGACTCTTGCAGGAAGTAAGAACGAGGCATAATTCATGATTTCTAAAAAGGGAAATAGTATTTCTCGAGCTTTAGATTTAGAATTTACGGAAAGAAAGAAGGGGGTGGCTTTGTCCACCCTTTTTTTCTGTATATCTCTTTTTTTTCTGATGCTGCCACTTTTTCTCTTTATTCTTTATCCGATAGCCTTACTCTTTCTTAAAGCGTTTCAGGGAGGAGACAGCTTATCGTTTTTTGCAAGCATAGTTAAAAAATATCGCGTTGTCTTATGGAACAGTATGGAAAGCTCCTTTCTTTCTGCCTGTATTTCGACGGTGACAGCCTTTGTTCTCTCTTACGGGATAGTGAGGCTAAAGGGCTGGAAGCAAAGCTTTTGTCTTCTGATTCTTTCCATGAGTCTTGTTTCCCCGCCTTTTATTTCCTCCCTTTCCTTTATCAGCTTATATGGAAGAAGAGGACTCATCAGTTATAGGCTTTTGAGATTGAGTCTCGATCCGTACAACAAGTACGGTGTTATTGGGATGCAAAGTCTGCATTTTACTTGCTTAAACATACTCTTTTTTCTTCATTCTCTCCGCGCAATGGACGGAAAACTGCTATATAGCGGTCGAGACCTTGGGGCAAGTCCCTTTACCATTATGAAGGATATCGTGCTTCCCTTACTTCGTCCTGCCTTTTTGGCGAGTTTCTTTTTGAGTTTCCTAAGAGCTCTTTCGGACTTTGGAACGCCGATTATTATCGGAGGAAGATATAGTACCTTGGCAAGTGAAATCTATCTGCAGATTATTGGCTACTCCGACTTTCGAAAGACGGCAGCCATGAACATTTTGCTGCTTCTTCCGGCTTTTGTCTCTTTTCTTCTTTATCGCCATGCTATTGAGCAAAGTGAAAAAAGAAATAAGAATCAGAAAGGAAAGATTTTACCCCATTTTCCGGAGAATATTTGGATTAAGGCGATACTTGCTATCATTTTACTCCTTTTTTTCCTATTTCAAGTTTTGCAGTATCTTTGTATCTTTTTATATGGCTTCATTCGCTTTGATAAGGGGCAAATTCGTTTTACCTTGGAAAATATGGGAGATTTATTTGAATACAACCTTTCTACCATGTTTTTAACTTTGGGCTTAGCCCTTGTAACCGGCTTTGTAGGGAGTTTTTTTGCCTTTATACTTTCCTATGTTGTAGAAAGAAAGCTGTCCCTTGGGAAAAAGGTACCGGACTTTATTCTGTCACTGCCTTATCTTTTACCCGGAACCTGCTTCGGCCTGGCGTATATTTTGGCCTTTAATAAAGCCCCCTTAAGACTCACGGGAACGGTTTGGATTATCCTGTTTTGTATGATTTTCCGTCAGCTTCCGCTGGGGAGTCGTATGGCGAGTACGGCGCTTAGTAATTTACCGAAGGACCTCGAGATGGCGGGGAGAGACCTTGGGGGAAATCCCTTTAAGGTTTACAGAGATATCCTTTTTCCTATCCTTCTTCCGAGCTTTCTTTCCTCCGTTTACAACCAGTTTACACAGAGTTTAACGACTATGGGGGCGGTTATTTTATTGATCAGCGCAAAGTATAAGGTTTTGGTTTACACTCTATTTGATGCCGTGAATCGTGGAAATTATAATGTGGCATCCCTGATTTCCGGAATCATGATTCTGCTTTCTTTGGCTTTATCTTTTTCTGGAGGGAGGGAGAGTGCTCTACCAAAAAAGAGTTTTTATATCCTGATTTTTTTGCTGCTTTTTACATTTCTATTGAGGAATGAATGCTTTTGATTCCTTTTGTAGAAATGATAATGTAAAAATGAGATACTTTTGTGTTTCAAAATAATGCTTTAGGAGTGATTAAATGGAAGAACAATACATCGCGCGGGTAGAAGATATTTCCCTGCGCTATGATAAAAAAGAGCCCTATATATTGGAGGATTTTTCGCTGGGGATAGAGGAGGGAGAAATCTTTTGTCTTCTTGGAGAATCCGGATGCGGAAAAACCACCTGCCTTCAGCTTTTTGGGGGATTTTTACAGCCGGATAAAGGGAGAGTCCTGATTCAAGGAGAAGACTATACCCATTTTCCGCCTGAAAAAAGACCGGTCGCTACAGTCTTTCAGTCCTATGCCCTTTTTCCGCATCTCTCCGTACTTGGGAATGTTTCCTACGGCTTAAAGCAAAAAGGCGTAAAAAGAGCGGAGAGGGAAGAGCTTGCCGGAAAGTATCTTTCTATGATTGGGCTTTCCGGATACGAGAAGAGAGCTGTGACAGAGCTTAGTGGGGGACAGCAGCAAAGAGTTGCACTTGCGAGGTCTCTTGCTATTGAACCGAAGCTCCTTCTGCTGGACGAGCCGTTAAGTAATCTGGATGCAGGCTTACGACTTCGGATAAGAGATGAATTAAAAAAATTGCAAAAAAACCTGGGATTATCCATGCTCTTTGTTACCCATGATCAGGAAGAAGCTATGGGATTGTCCAATCGAATCGGCATTATGGAGAAAGGGAAAATTCTCCAGATTGGAAGTGGAGAGGAGCTTTACAGAAGACCGGTAAATGACTATGTCCGTGATTTTTTTGGAGAAAGTGCAAGGTTTTCTCTGCATGGACAGAACTATGCTCTTCGCCCGGAAGAGTGGGGAATGGAAAATGAAAAGGGAAGAGTAGAGTCCCTTTCCGGAGTAAGAGGAAGAGAGGAAGAAAGAATTGTACTAAGAGGAGAGGTGGTTTCCGTCCAGTTTCTTGCTATAATGAAGCAGTATATCGTCAAATGGGAGGAGAAGGAAATTAAGGTCAAGCTTTCTTCTCGGGCACTCTTTTCCGAGGGAGAGAAGGTCGATTTATTTTTCTATAAAACGGAGGCGTAAATGGTTTATCTCGATAATGCCGCAACAAGTCAAAAGAAGCCGCAGGCAGTTTATGATGCGGTGCTTTCTGCCATGGGGAGTATGGGAAATGCAGGACGCTCTACTTATGGGGCTTCTCATAGTTCTTCCAAAACTGTTTTCGAAACGAGAACGCTTCTTACCGGATTTTTCCATGGCACTAAGGTTTCGAATTGTATTTTTACGAAAAACTCCACAGAAAGTCTAAATATTGCAATCCAAGGAAGCTTAAAGGCTGGGGACCATGTCATCACTACAGTTATGGAGCACAATTCCGTACTTCGTCCCCTCTATGCCATGGAAAGAAGAGGGGTGGAGCTGTCTTTCCTAAATTACAGAGAAGAATGCGGCTTAGACTACGAGAGTTTGGACAGTCTTCTGAAAAAGAATACAAAGGCCCTAGTCTGTACCCATGCCTCCAATCTGACCGGCGATATGGTGGATATAAAGAGGATGGGAGAATTTGCGAAGAAGCACGGACTTCTTTTTATTGTGGATGCTTCCCAGACTGCCGGAGTTTACGAGATAGACTGTGAAAAATGGGGAATTTCCGTGCTTTGCTTTACAGGCCATAAGTCCTTACTGGGACCGCAAGGGACCGGAGGGATGATTGTCGCAGACGGAGTAGAGCTTTGCCCGCTTTCCTATGGCGGAACTGGGGTGGAAACGTATAAGCAGGATATGCCGGAGGAAAATCCGAATCATCTGGAGGCAGGAACGTTGAATGCTCACGGTATTGCCGGGCTTCACGCCGGAGTGGAATACATAATAGAATCCGGTATGGATAAGATTCGAGAGAAAGAGCTTTCTCTTATGAATAGAATGTATGAGGCAGTAAAAAATCTTCCGGGAATCACCATTTACGGGGATTTTTCAAAAAGGGAACGCTGTCCTATTTTGAGCTTAAATCTCTATGACTATGACTCCGCTGCAGTCAGTGATGAGCTTTTCACCCGCTTTAGTATTGCGACAAGATCGGGAGGGCACTGCGCACCCCTTATGCATCGGGCTTTAAACAATGTTGAGCAGGGCTGTGTACGTTTCAGCTTTTCTCATTTCAATACAGAGGAAGAAGTCGATCAGGCGATAGAAGCTATCCGTATTCTTTCAGAGGAGGGATAAAAAGGGATTTAAGTAAGAGACAGTTGCTATTTTACTTAGATAGATAAATTAGCAGAGAACCTTAGCTCTTTGAAGTCCTTCTTTTTTATCGATTAAGATTTGTAATGAAAGTCGAGGCTTATAGTATTTTCACATTAGACAAATACAGCAAAACTAGCTATAGTTTATTAGGATTATTGTGCTTGGAACAAATTTCTATGAAATAGAGAGGAGCAGCAAATGAACAAGAAACTGGATTGTATGGGGATGGCTTGTCCGCTTCCTGTTGTAGAGGCTAAGAAGGCAATTGATGCTATGGAAGAAGACGGAATTTTGGAAGTAGAGGTAGATAATCAGACCTGTGTGGAAAATCTTCGTCGCTTAGCTGCAAAATATGATTTTACGGTAGCCAGTGAAAGCCTTTCCGACTCCCATTTTCTGGTGAAAATGGAAGTAAAGAAAGAGCATTCTCTAAAGGGAAAGGATGAGGGAACCTGCACCGTGGTATTCTCTTCCGACAAGATGGGAGAGGGAGAAGAGGAGCTTGGAAGAACCTTAATCAAATCCTTTGTCTTTGCTTTAAGTAATGTTGATCCGCTTCCGACCGCTATGGTTTTCTATAACAGCGGGGCATACCTTACTTCCGAGGATTCCCCGGTTCTTGCTGATTTAAAGAATTTGGAGAAAGCAGGTGTGAAGATTATGACCTGCGGACTCTGTGCAGACTATTATAAGATAAAGGAGAAGTTGGGAGTCGGTATCATTTCCAATATGTACGAAATTGTGGAAACACAGATGCAGTCCCAGAAGATAATTAAGCCGTAATGAGAGAGAAAAAGTTACAATTTATACTGAGCTTTAAAAATACGGTCGATGCCTTGGAAATGGAACAAATAGGGCAAAGAAGAAGTCTTCCCGGACGACTTATTCCGCTTCCTTCCGTGATTTCAGCCGGCTGCGGTCTTGCGTGGACCACGGAGCCGGAGAATAAGGACTTAACGCTTACGGCAATAAAAGAAGAGGGACTGGAACCGGCTTCCCTGCATGAGATTGTCTTTTGATTTGACAGTTTATTTTTACTGTGTTACTATTTTAGCCGTTCGTTTTGGAGGTGGATAGGTACCTGGTGAGCCTCCTGGTCTTCAAAACCAGTGTTGGGCGCGTAGAGCGTCCTAGGTGAGTTCGATTCTCACACACCTTCGCCAAATATTCCGGTGTTACACCGATAAAAGCTGTCCTTTTGGGCAGCTTTTTTAGTATAATGTCGGAGAGAAAAGGAAGCAAAGAGAGGAACAGGGGGTGGGGATGAAAATATTAAGTATCTTAGCACAAAAACCGAGCAGTACCGGTTCGGGAATTTATCTTACAGAATTACTAAAGAGCCTTCATAAAATTGGGGAAGAACAGGCGGTTGTTTACGGTGTAACGAAAGAAGATAAGGTCCCGGAATTCATAGGAGTAAAGTCTATCCTGTGTATTATGAATCGGAAGAACTGCCCTTTCCGGTTCTTGGAATGAGTGATGAGATGCCGTATCGAAGTACCAGGTATAGAGATTTAACGGAAGAAATGCTATCGGCTTTCCGTTCTGCCTTTTTAGAAAGGATAAAAGAAGCGGTAGAGGAGTTTCAGCCTGATATTTTACTTTGTCATCACTTATATCTCCTTACCGCCTTGGTGCGTAACGCTTTTCCTGAGCTTCCTGTCTATGGATTTTGTCATAACACAGACCTTCGACAAATGGAAAAACATGGCTTGGAAAGGGAGTTTATTCGGGAAAATATCCGAAAGCTCGATAAGATTTTCACGCCAAAGGAGGCGCAAAAAAAGGAAGTTATCCGCGTATATGGAGTAGAACCCGATAAAATAAATAATATTGCAGTAGGATATAACGCAGAACGATTTGATTTGCCTGACGAAGATATTATATATCGAGACGGTATTCCCAGAAGAAAGAGTCTCTGTCTTCCAAGTGGGGAGAAAATGGAAAAAGGAGAGCCTGTGGACCTTCTTTTTGCGGGAAAACTGGGGGAGAAAAAAGGGGTTTTTTCTTTGCTTCGTGCTGTGGAAGCTTATTTTCAGGAGGAGGGGAAGAAGCGGCCTTTACGCCTTTTTTTGGCAGGGGATAACGGAAATCTTCCGGAAAAGGAAGCGGTCTACGCTTTAGCTGAAAAATGCAGCTATCCTATTTACTTCTTAGGAAGACTGGAACAGGAAGAACTTGTGAAGTTCTATCAATTCTCGGATATTTTCACTCTGCCGAGTTTCTTTGATGCTGTACCCCTCACAGTCTTAGAGGCCTTAGCCTGCGGTAATAAGGTAGTGCTTAGTGCTTTGGAAGGCTTGGAAGAGTTCTTTAAAGAAAACTGTCCTGCGTCTCCGGTATTTTTTGCAAATCTTCCGGAAATGCAGAATCAGGATGAGATGAGGGAAGGAGATACTGCGTTTTTTGAAGAGGAATTAAAGAAAAAAGCATTCATAGGGCTGTGGAATATTCTTATGACAATATGGCTTCCATTTCCTTTTTTTGTCATGGGATGCAATTTGCAAAAGAATTTTTTTTCGATAAAAACAAAATCTGTTCTTTTTTGGATAACGGGTCTTATAAGTCGATAGTCTGTTGACTTTTTTTATTAGAAAAGTAAAATTGTTATTTGAAAAAGCAATAAATAAACAGGGTTATTTTGCTCCTTTTTATTTATTTTATAGCAATCGTGATGTCTTCGACATCTTTTATTTTCTTAAGAGTTTTTCTTAAAAAAAGTATCTTCTCTGTCCTTACTCTTGTTTTAGTGAAAGACAGAGCATTCCATGAATATATAAGCAGTAAGGGGGAACGATGAGTGAGATTAAGTTAACATCGATGACGAAGCTTTCGGGCTGAGCGGCCAAAATAGGTCCTAAGACCCTTGCTCAGGTTGTGAGCAAGCTGCCGAAATTTGATTTTGACCCGAAAGTTTTAGTTGGTTTGGATACCTCTGATGATGCTGCGGTGTATGCTTTAACCGATGATTTGGCCATGATACAAACGGTGGATTTCTTTACACCGATAGTGGATGACCCCTATATGTTCGGACAGGTTGCTGCGGCGAATGCGCTTTCCGATGTTTATGCTATGGGAGGCATCCCCAAGCTGGCTTTGAATATTGTGGGATTTCCGAACTGCCTATCTCCGGATGTGCTTTCCGAGATTATGAAGGGGGGAGCAGATAAGGTTAAAGAAGCCGGTGCAATATTGATTGGTGGGCATTCGATTCAGAATGATGAGCCATTCTACGGACTCTGTGTTTCCGGCTTGGTGCACCCTGCTAAGGTGCAGAAAAACTATGGGGCTAAGCCCGGTGATGTGTTGATTTTGACCAAACAAGTCGGTACGGGAATTATCAATACTGCCGCAAAGGTCTCCTTGGCTGATGAAAGGGCGATAGCGGAGGCAACTACCGTTATGGCAAGTTTAAACAGAAAACCGAAGGAAGTAATGGACAATTTTACAGTTCATGCCTGCACGGATATTACGGGCTTTGGACTTTTGGGGCATAGCTTGGAGATGGCGGAAGCCAGCAATGTGAGTTTCCTCCTCCATAAGAAAGATATTCCTTATATTGCCGAGAGTAAGGAATATGCGGAAATGGGACTGGTTCCTGCCGGGGCACATGAGAACAGAAAGTTCCAAGAGGAAAAAGTAAGATTTCAGGATATTGATATGGGCTTTCAGGATATTCTTTTTGACCCGCAATCTTCGGGAGGACTTCTTTACAGTGTCCCGAAGGAGGAAAAGGATGCGGTTTTGGAAGCAATGGATAAAGCGGGATTACCGACGCGCTTTTCCTGTATTGGGGAAGTTGTTGCGTTTTCCGATAAGAATATCATTGTAGATTAGGGAATTGCAGGAGTTAAAGACGGAGTAGATTCTTCAGATAGGAAAGACAGAATTGGAATCTAAATGTTTAGAACTTGACAGCAATAGGAGAGACAAGATGAATATTAAACAATTAGAAGCATTTGTTCGTATTGTAAAGAATAAAAGTTTTTCACAAACGGCAAAGGAATTATATCTGACACAGCCAACAGTCAGTTCCTATATCAGCAGTCTGGAGGAAGATCTCGGCGTACAGCTTTTCACCAGAACAACGAAGGAAGTCCATACTACGAGTGAGGGAGAGCAGATTTACCTCTATGCAAAAGATATTGTGAATCTCTCCAATAAGATTCGAAACGCTTTTAAAGAGGAACCCAAGGACGATATTAATGAAATCGTGATTTCCGCATCCAGTATTCCCGGGCAGTATCTTCTTCCGGGTATGCTTGCGAATTTCAGTAAGCGATATCCCAATACGGAATTTCGGATTCATGAAACGGACAGTAAAGGTGCAGTTACCGATGTAGCGGAACATAGAGCGGATATCGGTTTTTGCGGGACCATTATTCCCAAAACAGCCTGTACTTTCTTACCATTTATGAGGATGAGTTGATTCTGGTTACGCCCAACACTCCCTACTATCAGAAAATGAAAGAGAGCAATGACCTAAGCTTTCTCTCCAAGGCGGAATTTGTAATGCGTGAGCAGGGCTCCGGTACAAAACAGGAGGCTTTAAAGATTTTACAGCACAATGGTTTGAATATAGAAGATATGAAGGTGGTGGCACGCTTTGGAAACACCGGTGCGGTTATGCTTTCCGTAAAAGAAGGGATTGGTGTTGCTGTTGTATCCAAGCTTGCAGCCAGAGCGGAAATCAAAAATGGAGATGTATTGGCTTTTCCCTTACAGGAAGGCGGATATTTCAGAAAGATTTATATGGTCAGCAATTCCAACTATCCTTTGAGTAAAAGGGCAAAAAACTTTATTCAAATGATTCAGAATCATGTAGAAAAAAGAAAGATCATATAATCTTGATTGAGGGATAAGAAAATCGATCCGGATTTTTCTTTTCGTTATTCTTAAAATAACTCGATAGGGGGGATATGAAACAAAATTATAAGCTTTTACTAAGCTATGACGGCTCTCGTTATTATGGCTTTGAAAGGCAGAAGGATCAGGAGTTGACAATACAGGGAAAGCTTGAAGCGGTACTGACCGCCATGCCAAGAAGGGATACGGAGCAGGTAGAAAGCTTTCTGCCGGTCGAACCGATGCCGGAGTCCATGCCAGAGGAATGTGTTGCAATGTTTTTTTGGATACGGACTTAACAGAGGAGGAAATTCAGGATTACTGCAATCAATATCTTCCGGAAGATATTGGAGTAAACTCTGTGAAAAAAGCAAGTGAACGCTTTCACGCCAGATACCTTACTACAGGAAAAATCTATCGTTACTCCTGTCATATCGGAAAAAATAAGGAAGTATTTGAAAGAAAATACCTTTATCACCTGGAGGAAGAACCGGATGTAGAGGCAATGAAAAAGGCTGCAAGATATCTTGTCGGGGAAAAAGATTTCAAATCCTTTTGCGGTAATCCGAAGATGAAGAAGTCTACGGTAAGAAAAATATTTAATATTGATATTCGAAAGACAGGTAGTACCCTGCGCTTTTATTTTCATGGAAGCGGGTTTTTACAGTACCAGATACGTATTATGGTAGGAACGCTTTTGGAAGTGGGATACCATAAAAAAAGAGTAGAAGAGATGGAGGACATTCTCCTTGCCGGGGATAGAACAAAAGCGGGATATACCGCACCGGCAAAGGGGCTTTGTCTTATGAAGGTGGAATATGACTAGCTGTAGATAAACTTTTTTTCCACCTTTTGAGACATTAGTCGTTAGGGATTCAAAGGAGTGCGTTTTGAAGAAACAGATTTTTATATCACTTGCCGTATCGGCATTAACGATTATATCTTTGATTTTATTATTTTTGACTTTTATGGAAGGACGTTTTTTCCCGGGGACAATGGTGAATCGTGTTGATCTTTCCCTAATGAAAAGAGAAGAGGCGGTAGCTTATTTTTCGAATTGGAAACAGGAAGAATTTACTTTGAGTCTTTTGGATAAAGAAGGAAATACGGAGATACTTACGGGGAAAGAAATCAAGCTAAGTTATGACCCGGATTTTTCCGAGGTACCTAAGGTAGATTCTTTTCTTATGCTATTTTCTCTTGGAAAGAAAAAAGACTATCCTCTAAAAGGAAGCCTTGCCTACGATGAAGAATTGTTGCGTTCCTATGCGGAAAACTATGCTTCTTCCCACAGCACGGAGGAAAGTCCCAGAGCCGGATTCTTAAGTGGATATGTTCCCGGTGCGGGCTACCTTATCGGAGAAGAAAGGGATGGAGGAAAAATCTCTGCTAAGGCCTTGGAAGCTGTGATAAAGGATGCTATTACGGATGGAAAAAGCGTAATACGACTGGAAGATGCGGGGGTATATGAAGAAGCGGAAAAAACGGAGGGCTTGGAAATCTTAAAAGAGGAAAAAAACAAGAGCCTTCCCGGAACCGTTCGCTATAATTTTTCAGGAGAAGTAGTGGAACTGAACAGTGATACTACCCTGGCTTGGTTTAATGCGGATGGAACAGAACTGAATCATGCGCAGGTTAAAGAGTATGTAAAAAATCTAAAATCTTATACCGATACCAGTGGAAAGGAAAGAAGCTTTCAGACAGAGGACGGAAGAGTCTTGTCCCTTGGTGGAAAGTACGGATTTTCTATTTCCGAAAAAAAGGAAATTAAGCAACTGAGTGAAAATCTTCTTACAAAAGAAAATATAGTTCGGGATGCGGAATATGAGACCGTCGCAGCCTCTCGAGGAGCCGATGATATAGGCAATACCTATGTTGAAGTGGATATCGGAAGACAGAAGATTTTTTATTTTGAAAATGGAATACAGCAACTTAGTTCCGATTGTGTAACGGGAAATATAGCAAGGAGACATGGAACACCGGATGGAATTTATCCTCTGACTTACAAAACACGTAATGCGACTTTAAAGGGACCGGATTATGAGGCAAAGGTAAATTATTGGATGCCCTTTAATCGAGGTATCGGTTTTCACGATGCACTCTGGAGAAATCGTTTCGGAGGAAATATTTACCGGAATGCCGGATCGCACGGTTGTATCAATTTGCCTTTTAACAGTGCGCAAAACTTATTTCAGAAGGTATATCAGGGGATTCCCGTAGTTTGTCATTATTAAGAGTATTTTGAAGGGATATTGTGGAAAAAATGCAGGATATGCAAGAAATACAGAATGATGGAGAGAAGAAATCTTATGGGAAGAAGAGGAAAAGTCCTTTGGGGATTTTTCTGACCATGCTCCCTCTTATTCTAGCGACGATTGCGGTTTTCTTTGTTTACCGTTACGGGAAACGGATAATAGCAGAGCGTGACAGTCATAACAAGGCTTTGATTCATGAAGCGGCAGCTTCTTCTACAGGAGTAGAAAGAGAGGGGGCGGTTTTTGAAAAATTGAAAAAAGGAGAGGATTTGCATATTCTTCTTCTTGGGGATGAGGGACTTCGTGCGGACTCCATTTTTTTAAGCAAAATGAAAGATTTGCTGGAGAAAGAATATAGCGGAAAAATTGTTTATGAGGAAGCGACGCTTCCGAATAATGCAACAGCACTTTCCGGATATCTATTCCTTCAAACACAGGAGCCGGGAGAAAAAGGGAATCAGAAGCCGGATCTTGTTTTTTTCTTGTTTGGAGAGCATGACGAAAGCTTTACTTTTCCCTATTATTACGAACTGCTCCTTCGTTTAATTATGGAAAAGTATCCGGATACAGGGATACTGCCTATCATTTCCTATAAAGCCCTTCTTCCGGAAGGACAGAGCAGGGTAAATGCCACTGCATTGGAAAATATTGTAAAGCACTATTCTTTGGAATCTCTGAATCTTGCTGCAGTAGTGGCAAAGCAGGAGGAAAATCCGGAAAAGGTTTTAGGAAATCAAGAGCTTTTTCAGGCTTTTCAAGAGAAATATTTTGTTTCCTCCATTCTTTCTGCCATGCAGACTTTGAAGCCCGGAGAAATGGCAGCTCCGATTAATCCCATCTTAGAAGAAGTAAGAGAGTGCATTGCTATTCCTGCAAGTCTGTGGTCAGACTATGGTAATACTGCTTTATTGCTAGCGGAAGAAGAACTGGACAAACTGTCTTTAAAAGGAAGACATGGTATTTTCGCATTGTCCACAGCATTGCATGGGGGAGAAAATAAAGGAAATCTATATGTGGATGGCATTCCGGAAGGAAAGTATTCCTTGACTGGGGACTTCTATCTTGGCGTTCTTTCCAGAGATGTTAAGATCCGAAGACAATTGATTTTGAATTTTGAGACGGAAGAAGAGAAGAAAAATTTCCAAAGCTTGTACTATATTTCACCGATTCCATTGGAAAAGGGATTGACAAATGGAATCGCTTTGGCTCTTCCTGAAGTGGAAAGTAGTCCTGCAGAAACAGCTGAAGGCAATTCGGAGGGCGAAAGCAGCACGGATACTAATCCTGAATCTAAAACAGAAAAATCCGATGCAGAATCCGCATCGGAAAAGAATGGGACAGTCGCATCGGGAACAGACAATAAAGCTTCCTCGGATAGTAAAACAAGCGAAAAGAGCGGAGAAGGATTGGTGGAAAGCTCTGAAGAAATCATCGGAATCTATGATGATGCACCGAACTAGACTGGATTACCCGAGAGGAAGAGGGGAAGAAAATGTACGATGAAGACATTCGAGAAGAGCTATTTCTTCCTGGAAGAATATTTCGGAAAAAGCAGGGTGATAGAAGAGAAGGTAATAGGTAAGGCTCGAGCAGACTGTGTGCTGGTTACGGAAGATGCGTTTATCGGTGTGGAAATCAAATCCGACCACGATACTTACCAAAGACTTTCAGAGCAGGTAAAAAACTACAATGACTTTTTTGATTACAATATCCTGGTTGTCGGAACGAAACATGCGCATAGTGCAAAAGATCATGTTCCTTCCTTTTGGGGAATCATTACGGTAGAAGAAGTGGAGGGTAGACCGGACTTCTATATTTTAAGAAAAGAGGAAAGGAATCCTTATCGGGATTTTGCAAAAAAGGGGAGTTTACTGTGGAAAGAGGAACTGGTCTCTATTTTGGAAAACTATTCGTATCCCTTATATAAGCAAAAATCCAAGAAATTTCAATTTGCTTATTTAAGAGAAAGAATCCCTGAAGCGGAACTGGATAGAGCCATGTCCGAACAAGTTCTAGAAAGGGAATATCCCAAAGAAGAGGCTGTATGGAAGCTGAAAAAACGTAAAAAAAGAAGACGAAAGCCAAATCTCTTGGTTAGTCATATTCTTAAACGGAAAAGATAGAACTGTTTTTGACTGTTCATTTTATCTGCTTGAGCAAAAAACTTTATATTTCAAGAAAACGGAGAAAAAGAATAAACAGAATTCAGAAAGAAGAAGGGTAAGGATTGCACTCTGCCTTTCTTTTTTGTATAGTTAGGAAGAAAATTTTCAAAAGCGGAGAAGGAGAGCGTGATGCAGGACTTGGAAATTAAAAAGAACTTAAAGGAAAAATTTCAGGAGCTTTTTGGAGACAGCAAGAATGTCCGTTTTTTCTTTGCTCCGGGAAGAGTGAATTTAATTGGAGAGCATACAGACTATAACGGAGGGCATGTGTTTCCCTGTGCTCTTTCTATGGGAACCTATGCTTGTGTAAAGAAAAGGCAAGACGGTATTTTCCGTTTTTACTCTTTAAATGTAGAGAGTGCCGGTGTGATTACGGCAGATGAAAATAGTTTTAAGCCTCTGGAGGATAAGCAGTGGGCAAGCTATTTAAAAGGTGTGATTTGGGCATTTCAGAAGAGAGGCTTTGTTTTTTCGGAAGGGCTTGATCTCGTTTTATATGGAAACATTCCAAACGGTTCCGGTCTTTCTTCTTCTGCATCCTTGGAAGTACTTATGGGAAGTATTTTAAAGGAAATCTACGGCTTAAGTGTGAGCCTTCCGGAAATTGCCTTAATCGGACAGTATAGTGAAAATAATTATAATGGTATGAACTGCGGTATCATGGACCAGTTTGCTTCCGCAATGGGAAAGAAGGATCATGCTATTTTCCTGGATACGGCGAATCTGGAATTTAGTTATGCTCCACTGGTTTTGACAGACTATGCTTTAATCATTACCAATACGAACAAGAAGCATAAACTCATCGGCTCTGCCTACAATGACAGAAGAAGAGAATCGGAAGAAGCTTTGGAAATTTTACAAAAATTCACAGATATCAAGACCTTAGGAGATTTGTCGGACGAGGAGTTTTTCCGTTTAGAGGAGAAAATCACCAATCCGATTATCCGTAAGAGAGCAAAGCATGCCGTATTGGAAAACAATCGTACCATTGCGGGTAAGAAAGCTCTGGAAAAAGGGGATTATGTGGAGTTCGGAAGGCTTATGAATCTTTCCCATGTTTCTCTTCGAGATGATTATGAGGTCTCCTGTGAGGAGTCGGATCTTCTCTGTGAGACAGCCTGGAGTCTTCCCTATGTATTGGGATCACGCATGACGGGAGGCGGTTTCGGGGGATGCACCGTATCCTTAGTAAAGCGCGATAAAATCAAGGAATTTGAGGAAGAACTGCAGAAGGTATATGAGCCGAAAATCGGCTATCCCTGCAGCTTCTATGAGGCGGAAATTGCAGACGGACCAAGAGAACTTTAAAAAGATAAACAAGATGTAATTCTGTATCACTTGTTAAGAATAAACAGAGCAGCACTAGGAAAAGGAGAAGAAGATGAAGATTTTAGTATCCGGAGGAGCAGGGTATATCGGCTCTCATACCTTGATTGAACTTTTGGAAAGCGGCTATGAGGTAGTGGCTTTTGACAATTTCTATAATTCCAGCCCGAAGGCTATTGAGAGGGTTAAAGAAATTACAGGAAAGGATTTCACTTTTTACGAGGCGGATATGTTGGATAAGGAAGCCTTAAGAAAAATCTTTAAGGCGCATCCGGATATTTCGGCAACCATTCATTTTGCCGGGCTTAAGGCGGTAGGAGAGTCTGTGGCAAAGCCGATTTTCTACTACCATGACAATATTCTAGGAACTTTAAATCTTGTGGAAGTGATGGATGAAGCAGGCTGCAAGAATATCATTTTTTCTTCCTCCGCAACCGTATATGGAGATCCGAAGGAAATTCCGATTACGGAAAATTGCCCGAAGGGAACCTGTACCAATCCTTACGGCTGGACCAAGTGGATGCAGGAACAGATCTTAACGGATTTACAGAAAGCAAAGCCGGAGTGGAATGTTATTTTACTTCGTTATTTAATCCGATTGGAGCCCATATTTCCGGGAAAATCGGAGAGGATCCTAAAGGGATTCCGAATAACCTTCTTCCCTATGTGGCAAAGGTTGCTTCCGGTGCACTGGAGAAGGTACATGTTTACGGAAATGACTACGATACAAAGGACGGCACAGGAGTACGCGATTATATCCATGTAGTGGACCTCGCTAAAGGGCATGTCAAGGCAATTGAGCGATTGGAAAAGAAGGATGGTGTTTTTGTTTGTAACCTTGGAACCGGAAACGGTTACTCCGTTTTAGAGATTATCCGCGCATTCGAAAAGGCTTGTGGAAAAGAAATCCCTTATGTTATCGACGGAAGAAGAGCAGGCGATATTGCAACCTGCTATTCCAGCCCGGAAAAGGCGGAGAAGGAACTCAACTGGCATGCGGAAAAAGGCATTGAAGAAATGTGTCAGGATGCGTGGCGCTGGCAGTCCGGAAATCCGAACGGATATAATTCCTAATTTATCGGATTCAAAATTTCATTCATAAAGAGTATTGTGCATAAGCAAGATATATGATTACCGGCAAGGAGCAGAAATGGAAGAAGTTTTAGAACAGCTTTTGGCGTATGGACTTTATACCGGCTTAATAGAGAAGGAAGATACAATCTACTGCTATAACAGTCTGGCAGGTCTTCTTTCCTTCGAGCCGAAGATTTGCAATCAAGAAAGAATTGAAGAAGAAATAAAAAAAAATTAATCGGAAAGAACTGGAATCCGGAGAATATTTGGAGAAGCTTTTGCAGAAGATCTTGGACTATGCTTTGGCTAAGGGCATCATGGAAGACGACAGTACAATTACAAAGGATCTTTTTGATACACGGGTTATGGGGGTTCTTACGGACAGACCTTCCAATATTCGAAAGCGTTTTTGGGACAAATATGCATCTTCTCCGAAGGAAGCTACCGAATATTTTTATAAGTTCAGTCAGGATAATGACTATATTCGTCGTTATCGCATTAAGAAGGACATTCGCTATAAGGCGGAAAGCTCTTACGGAGAGCTGGACATCACCATTAACTTAAGTAAGCCCGAAAAGGATCCGAAGAAGATTGCTCTTCTTGGAAAGACGGTTTCTCATTCTTACCCTGCCTGCATGCTTTGCAAGGAAAGTGAGGGGTATTTCGGGCGTCTTGATTTTCCTGCAAGAGAAAATCACAGAATTATCCCTGTAAAGCTTTCCGGAGAAAATTTTTATTTTCAATATTCTCCCTATGTGTACTACAACGAACATTGTATAGTTTTCCACGAAGAGCATAAGCCGATGAAGATAGATTCTGCGGTTTTTGGAAAGTTATTTTCCTTTGTGGAGCAATTCCCGCACTACTTCCTGGGATCCAATGCAGACCTTCCGATTGTGGGCGGTTCCATTCTTTCTCATGAGCATTTTCAAGGAGGAAACTATTCGTTCCCTATGGAGAAGGCGGGGCTACGCGAGGAGTTTAGCTTGGAAAAATTCCCGGAGCTTCACTTCGGGATTGTCAACTGGCCGATGTCTGTTATTCGTTTAAACGGAAAAGATAAGGATCAATGTGCTGAGGCAGCAAGCTTTATTTTGGATCGATTCCGAACTTATAGCGACGAAAACCTTTCCATTCTATCCCATACGGGAGACACACCGCATAACACGATTACCCCGATAGCGAGAAAGCGCGGAGAGCTTTTTGAGCTGGATCTGGTGCTCAGAAACAACAGGACTACGGAAGAGCATCCTTTGGGACTTTTCCATCCCCATAAGGAGTGGCATCATATCAAGAAGGAAAATATCGGCCTTATAGAGGTAATGGGTCTTGCCGTTTTACCGGCCAGACTTCGGACGGAGCTTTCCGATCTTGGAGAAGCGATATTGGAAAATAAGGACATCTCTTCCGACCCCATCCTTGGAAAGCATCATGCATTTTCTTTGGAAATTAAGAAGAAATACAAGAATATTACGAAGGATACGGTAGAGGAAATATTAAGAGCGGAGGTAGGAAAGGTATTCTTAGAGGTACTTCGTGATGCCGGAATCTTAAGGAAGATGAGGCGGGAAAGGAAGGCTTCAGAAGATTTATTGCAAGTCTTTCCTAGATTGAATTTTCCTAAGGAGCAATACCATTTTTATAAAATCACGTAGAAGCAGTTTGTATAGTTAAAGGAGCAAGATGGCAAAGAAATACAATGCAGACAGTATTACGGTTTTAGAGGGCTTGGAAGCCGTTCGAAGAAGACCGGGAATGTATATCGGTTCAATCGGAAGCCGGGGACTGAATCATTTAATTTACGAAATTTTAGACAATTCCGTGGATGAACACCTGGCCGGATACGGAACGGAAATCTATGTAACACTGGGAAAAGACGGCTCCTGTACAATTCGCGATAAGGGTAGAGGAATTCCGGTAGACCGCCATCAAAAGGGAATTTCCGCAGAAAGAATTGTTATGACTACCCTGCATGCGGGCGGAAAGTTTGATGATTCCAACTATAAAACCTCCGGAGGTCTGCATGGTGTGGGTTCTTCCGTTGTCAATGCTTTATCGAATTATATGCGTGTTCGAGTCTTTCAGGACGGAAAAATCTATGAGGATGAATACAGCAGGGGCATACCTACGAAAGAGCTTGTGGACGGCCTTCTTCCGGTAGTCGGAAAGACCAGAGAGACGGGAACGGAAACCTGTTTTATTCCGGACGATACGATTTTTGAGAAGACACGCTTCAAAGAAGATTGGCTAAGATCCCGCCTACATGAGACGGCTTACTTAAATCCAAATCTGCATCTCTTTTTAGAGATGAAAGAGGGGATGAGCCGGTAGAAATCGAGTATTACGAGCCAAACGGCATCGTTTCCTTTGTGGAAGAGCTGGTAAAGGATTCCGAAAAGGCGGTGACTCCCGTGATTTATTTTAAAGGGAAGAGTGAGAAGACCGAGCTCGAATGTGCTTTTCAGTTTACGGACAGCTTTGAGGAAAATATTCTGGGCTTTTGTAACGGGATTTACACCGTAGAGGGCGGAACACATATCGTGGGCTTTAAGACGAAGTTCATGCAGCTTGTGAACGGCTATGCCAGACAGCTTGGTGTTTTAAAAGAGAAAGACCAGAACTTTACCGGTGCGGACAGCAGAAACGGTATGGTAGCCGTGCTTTCCGTGAAATACCCGGAGCCTGTTTTTGAAGGACAGACGAAGACGAAGCTTGCTTCTTTAGAGGCGGCGAAAGAGGTTTCCCAGATTGTAGGAGAGGAGCTCGAGCGTTTCTTTGATCGAAATGTGGAAATTGTGAAGGCAATCCTCACTTGCGCGGAAAAGTCGGCCAAAATTAGAAAACAGGAGGAAAGAGCCAAGGTCAACCTTCTTTCCAAGTCCAAGTACAGCTTTGACTCGAACGGAAAGCTCGCAAACTGCATTTCCAAAAACGCGGAAGAGTGTGAGATTTTTATCGTGGAGGGAGACAGTGCGGGAGGCTCTGCAAAGACTTCCCGAAACCGTCACACACAGGCTATTCTTCCTTTACGAGGTAAGAT
Source organism: uncultured Oribacterium sp. (assembly GCA_916439225.1). GTDB lineage: Bacteria > Bacillota > Clostridia > Lachnospirales > Lachnospiraceae > Oribacterium. The sequence goes on from CAKAHF010000002.1 coordinate 1,396,152, forward strand.
TCTCAATGTGGAGAAGGCTTCTATGGATAAGGTTCTTGCCAATGCGGAAATTAAAACCATGATCAATGCCTTCGGCTGCGGTTTTTCTGAAGGGTACGGCAATGACTTTGATATTACAAAGCTTCGATACCATAAAATCATTCTGATGACGGATGCCGATGTCGACGGTAGTCATATTGATACTCTGCTTTTGACTTTTTTTTACCGCTTTATGCCGGAGCTCATCCAAGAGGGGCATATCTATGTTTCCATGCCGCCTCTTTACCTGGTAAGTCCTGCGAAAAAGACGGAGAAGTCGCAATATCTCTATGATGAAAGAGCTTTAACGGAGTATCAGAAGAAGCATGGTACGGAAGGCTATGATCTAAAGCGTTTTAAGGGACTGGGAGAAATGAATCCGAAGGAGCTTTGGGACACAACCTTAAATCCGGAAAACCGTGTATTAAAGAGAGTAGAGATCGAGGATGCAAAGCTCGCCTCTCAGGTTACGACTATGTTAATGGGGGCAGAAGTTGCACCACGAAGAGAATTTATATTTACGCATGCAAGAGAAGCGGAAATCGATACATAGAATAAGGGATAAAATATGGCAGAACAAATCTTAAGCACGGAATATTCCGAGGAGATGCAGAAGTCTTACTTAGACTATTCCATGAGTGTTATCACGAGCAGAGCCGTTCCGGATATTCGGGACGGCTTAAAGCCGGTGCAAAGAAGAGTACTTTTTCGATATGGGGGAACTCCGTGTCTTCCATGATCGTCCGACTTTAAAGTCCGCTAGAATCTGCGGTGATACCATGGGTAAATATCATCCGCACGGGGACAGCTCTATTTATGAGACCTTAGTGGTAATGGCGCAGGACTTTAAACGTATGCAGGCGCTTATCGAAGGACAGGGAAATTTCGGATCCATTGAGGGAGATTCCGCTGCGGCGCCGCGATATACCGAGGCAAGGCTCGAAGCCTTTACCGAAAAAGCCATGCTCGAGGATTTAAGTCTTTCTGTACCATTTCAGCCGAACTATGACGGGAAGCTGATGGAGCCGGAGGTGCTTCCGGCAAAGATTCCGTACTTTCTTTTGAACGGCTCGGAGGGGATTGCGGTAGGCATGACCACCTCTACTCCTTCTCACAATTTGACGGAGCTCATTAACCTCATTCTTGCCTATATGAAGAATAGTGCAATGAGCTTGGAAGAGATGCTTCGCATCATGCCGGGACCGGACTTTCCTACGGGAGGAATGGTTGCCAATAAAGATGATTTAGCAGAGATTTACGCTACGGGACAGGGAAAGCTTCGTCTGCGCGGAAAGCTCGTTTTCGAGAAAAAGCAGGGGAAAAACGATAGAGACAAGCTAGTTATTACAGAAATTCCCTATACGATGGTCGGTGCCGGAATCAGTAAGTTTATGCAGGATGTCGCAGGTCTTTGCGATGACAAGAAGATTACGGATATTACCGACATATCGAACCAGTCCGGAGAGCAGGGGATTCGTATCGTTCTTGAATTAAAGAGCAATGCGGACATAGAGAAGATTGAAAATATTCTCTACAAGAAAACCAAGCTCGAGGACAGCTTCCCGGTCAATATGCTGGCTATTGCAAAGGGCAGGCCGGAAACCCTTTCCTTAAAGCGTGTCTTGGAAGAGTATCTCTCCTTTCAAGAGGAGCGGATTCATTCCAAGTTCGGAAAGCTTCTGGAAAAGGAAGAGAAGAAAAAGGAAATAGAAGAAGGACTGATTAAGGCGGTGGATGTGATTGATGCCATTATTGCCCTTCTTCGCGGTGCAAAGAGCCAAAAGGAAGCGAAGATCGCCCTGATGCAGGGGGACAGTTCCGCTCTGCAACTAAAGGACAGAGATCTTATTTTTCTAAAAGATATTGAGAGCTTTTCCTTTACCGAGGTGCAGGCGCAGGCCATTCTCGATATGCGGCTTTCCAAGCTCATCGGTCTTGAGATTTTGTCTCTGCAAAAGTCGTATAGAGAGACCTTAAAGAATATAAAGAGCTATAAGGCGATTGTTTCTTCAAAGGAAGTGCTCTACAAGCACCTGGAGGAGGAACTTCTTGCCATTCGAGAAGAGTTTGGCAGAAAGAGAAGAACGGAAATCAAGAATGCGGAAGAAGCGGTTTACGATGAAAATGCCATTGAAGAAATGGAACTTTTCTTCGTGCAGGATCGTTTCGGCTATGGAAAGCTCTTGGAGCCGCAGGTTTACCAGAGAAATAAGGAAAGCGTAGAGGCGGACTATCCCTTTGTTCTTTCCTGCAAGAATACGGATAGACTACTCTTCTTCACAAGTGAGGGAAATCTGCACCAGGTGAAGGTCTTAGACTATCCCTTGGCAAAATTTAAGGATAAGGGTATCCCCTTGGATAATCTCTGTAAGTTCTCCTCGGATAAGGAAGTTGTGCTTTCCGTATTTGCGAAGACGGAGCTTTTACAGGAAACCTTACTTTCCTAAGCAAAAACGGCTATGGTAAGCGGGTAGAGGGAGCAGAATTCGATACCCAAAACCGCTTAGTGCAGGCAACAAAGCTCGTGGACGACAGCTTGGTAGCTGTTCTTCCTGTAAAGGCGGAGGAACAACTGGTTTTGGAGTCGGAGGATTCCTTCTTCTTGCGTTTCCCTGTGGAGGAGCTTCCTGTGCAGAAGAAGACTGCAAGAGGTGTGTGTGCGATGAGTTTAAGAAAAGGAGACGGCGTGAAGAATGTCTACCTCCTTTCGGAACAGACGGAGTTGCAGCTTTCCGGAAAAAATCTGTCCTTATCGAGGCTGAAGCTTTCTAAACGTGGAGGAAAAGGGGCAAAACACAGCTAAAAGGATTTTCTCTTTTGGAAGAGCATGGTACAATAAAGAATTGGCACACTAAAGCTGGCTAAAGACAAAAAAATATCATACGTAGGAGCCTTATCGTTCCAAACTTGCAAGCCATCTTTTGCAAAGTGATATAGCCATGTAATAAAATCTAAGAAGTATAGAAAGAGGGATAAAATGGAAAAATTTAAAGTAGGAATATTAGGAGCAACCGGAATGGTGGGGCAGAGATTTGCCACACTTTTAGAGAATCACCCCTGGTTTGAATTAACTTGCCTTGCGGCTTCTCCCCGCTCCAAGGGAAAGACCTATGAGGAGGCTGTGGGGGACAGATGGAATCTGGACATTCCCATGCCGGAGTCGATTAAGAAGATGATAGTAAAGGATGTTTCCGATATAGAGTCCGTTAAGGAAGGTCTTGATTTCGTATTTTCCGCAGTGGATATGAAGAAGGAAGAGATTTTGGCTATCGAAGAAGCTTATGCCAAGGCGGAGCTTCCGGTTGTGTCCAATAACTCCGCACACCGCTGGACGGAAGACGTTCCCATGGTTGTTCCGGAGATTAACCCTGAGCATTACGAAATCATCGAAAGGCAGAGAAAGCGTTTAGGAACCAAGAAGGGCTTTATTGCAGTGAAGCCGAACTGCTCCATTCAGTCCTATGCTCCCGCCTTTGCGGCATGGAAGGAATTCGAGCCTTATCAGGCAGTGGTTTCCACTTATCAGGCGATTTCCGGAGCAGGAAAGAACTTTGAGACCTGGCCGGAGATGGTGGGAAATATTATTCCTTATATCGGAGGAGAGGAAGAGAAGTCCGAGAAAGAACCCTTGCGTGTTCTGGGAACACTTACCGATAAGGGCATTCAGTTAAAGGAAGATCTTGTCATCAGTGCACAGTGTATCCGTGTACCTGTTTTAAACGGACACACGGCTACTGTTTCCGTTTCCTTTAGAAAGAAGCCGACGAAGGAAGAGTTGATTTCCGCACTCAGAAACTATAAGGGACTTCCGCAGGAGAGAAATATACCCTCGGCACCGAAGCAGTTTATCCAGTACTTGGAAGAGGATAACCGTCCTTCCGTTTTGGAAGATGTAAATTTTGAAAAGGGCATGGGCATATCCATTGGTCGATTAAGAGAAGACCATCTTTTTGACTATAAGTTTGTCGGTCTTAGCCACAATACCTTAAGAGGTGCTGCAGGAGGCAGTGTGCTTTCCGCGGAAATGCTTGTGGAGCTTGGCTATATTAAAAAGTAAAGATAGGAGGATGCAGGGAAAGAAAAAACAGGCAAAGTGAAATTTTCTTTTCTTGCATCCTCTTTTTCATAAAGTCATTTCAGGATATTTTTAAAAATTCAGGATAGGCAGAAGGAGGAGAGCATGAAGGTACAAAACTTGGGGAGATTTGTGGACGGAAGAGAGGTCCATCTTTTTACGATGGAAAATAAAAACGGGGTAAAGGCTAGTTTTACAGACCTTGGTGGAGTTTGGCTTTCTCTTCTTTTTCCCAACCGAAGCGGAAAGGAACTTGACCTTCTTCTTTCTGTAGAAAACTGGGAAGACATTATGGAAAATCCCGGACACATGGGAGAAGTCGTAGGAAGAAACAGTAACCGTATCGCAGGGGGAAAGTTTAGTCTGAACAACACAGAGTATCAGCTTTTCTTAAACGATTCCCAGTACAGTAACTGCCATTCCGGTCCCGACTATTACGGAAGACGTCTTTTTAATGTAAAGGAAGAAGGAGAAAATAGTCTGACTCTTTCCTTGTTTTCCAAGGACATGGACCAGGGATTTCCCGGAGATATGGACTTCTCCGTGCGCTATACTTTAACGGATGAAAATGAAGTGAAGATTCGTTATAAAGGGCTTTCCAACAAGGATACGGTAATGAACTTTACAAACCATGCCTACTTTAATTTGATGGGACATGATTTCGGTTCTCTTTCCGAGCATGAAATTTGTATTCATGCGGACAGCTACACTCCTTCCGATTCTCACTTAATTCCTACGGGAGAGATTCGCAGTGTGGAAGGCACTGCCTTTGACTTTAGGACGGAGAAAGCAATGCTTAATCAGAAGCGTCTAAAGGAAGATTTAAAGGAAGTGGGGGCTATGACCATAATTTTTGTATAAGAGACTATGACAAGACGCTCCGTCGCGCCGCAGAGGTTTTCTGTAAAAAGTCCGGTATCGCCATGGAAGTGGAGACGGATTGCCCGGGAATTCAATTTTATACCGGAAACTTTATGGCTGCGGAAGGACTTGGAAAGGGAGGCTGCGACTATGGAAAGCATAGCGGCTTTTGCTTGGAAACGCAGTTCTACCCCGATGCGGTAAATAAGCCGAATTTCCCATCCCCCATTGTGAAAGCGGGGGTGGTGTATAAGTCGGAAACGGTTTACCGCTTTGTAAGAAGATTGATATAAAATGAAGAAATTATTTATTGCGGAGAAGCCTTCTGTTGCCAAGCAGTTTGCAGAAGCCCTGGGGGTAGCGACAGGCGGGGGAAACCGCGGTTATTTGGAAAATCAGGACTATATCTTTACCTGGTGTGTAGGACATCTCATCAGTATGAGTTATCCGGAAAAATACGATGAGGAGCTTAAGAAATGGAAGATGGATCCGCTCCCCTTTATCCCAAAGGATTATCTCTATGAGGTAATCCCCTCTGTGAAGGAGCAATTTTCCATAGTTTCCGCACTTTTACAGAGAAAGGATGTAGAAACAATCTATATCTGCACCGACTCGGGAAGAGAGGGAGAATATATCTATCGTTTGGTGGCCTCCCAATGTCCGGAGATTCATGCGGAAGAAAAAAGAGTATGGATTGACTCCCAAACCAAGGAAGAAATTCTTCGAGGAATTCGAGAGGCGAAGGCGAAGACTGCCTATGACAGGCTGGGGACTGCCGCTTATCTTCGAGCAAAGGAAGACTATCTTATGGGGATTAATTTCTCCCGTGTCTTGACTCTCCGCTACGGAAGAGAACTTGCGAGAGCACTCGGCAAGGAAAAATCCACCGTTATCGCAGTGGGAAGAGTGATGAGCTGTGTTTTAGCCATGATTGTGCAGCGGGAAATGGAGATTCGCGCCTTTCAAAAGACAAGCTTTTGGAAGCTTCTCGGGGATTTTAGTTTGGACGGGGAAAATACAGCACTTTCCTGTGAATTTCGAGGAAAGGAAGAGAGTGAACACTATAAAGAGTCCGACTTATATAAAAATATGGGCTTCTTAAAAGAAGAAAAAGCAAAAGCTTTTCAGGAAGTCTTTTGCCCTCTTCCCGGAGAGGGGATAGTCAGTAGTCTGGAAAAGAAAAAGGAAGTGAAAAATCCACCCCTCCTTTTTAACCTTGCGGAACTCCAAAATGAATGTGCGAAAGTCCTGAAAATCAGTCCGGATGATACTTTAAAGCTCGTGCAGGAACTTTATGAAAAGAAGCTTTGCACCTATCCGAGAACGGATGCCAGAGTACTTTCCACCGCAGTTTCCAAGGAAATTGAGAAAAATATCCGCGGTCTTTCCGCCTTTCCGGAGTACCTTTCCTTTGTAAAGGATATCTTGGAGCGAAAAAGCTATAGCGGTATAGCTAAGACGAAGTACTGTGATGACAAAAAAATCACCGACCACTATGCCATCATTCCTACAGGGCAGGGAAGAGCCCAGTACGATAGTCTTGGGAGTCTGCAAAAAAAGGTTTTTGACTTTATCGTTCGGCGCTTTCTTTCTATCTTTTATCCTTCTGCGGAGTACAAGAAATATAATCTTTGCATTACCGTTTCGGAGGAGGAATTCTTCGCGAACGAAAAGCAGCTGGAAAAACCGGGCTATCTTCTGCTCTATGAGAAAAGTATAGAGAAAGATGCGGATAAAGAGGAAGATTCGGAGAATGAGGTGAACCGGGTTGGCGGCTTCTCCGGACTTTCCGGGCTAAAGAAGGGCTCAAGGATTTACCTTGTGCAAACCAGCCTAAAAGAAGGGGAAACTTCTCCTCCGAAACGATATACTTCGGGAACGATGATTTTGGCCATGGAAAATGCGGGGAAGCTGATAGAGGATGAGTCTCTTAGGGAACAGATTAAAGGCTCCGGAATAGGAACCTCCGCAACGCGTGCCGGAATTCTTACCAAGCTGGAAAAGAATGAATATATTTGTTTGGATAAGAAAACCCAACAGCTTTCTCCGAGTCTTTTAGGAGAAAAAATTGTGCAAATTCTTTGGAACTCCATTCCCTCTCTCCTAAATCCGACCTTGACAGCCTCCTGGGAAAAAGGACTTTCCTATGTGGAGGAGGGAAAGATAGAAGAGCGGGAATACATGGAAAAACTCGAAGATTTTGTAAGAAAAAATACGGAAAAAGTGAAATTTGCCTAAGAGAATTGTATATAAAGTACTATACGGCAGACTGAAAAATACAGATAAAATACAGCTAAAATACAGCTAAAATACAGCTAAAATACAGGTAATATACAGGTAATATGCAGATAAAATACAGCTAATAAATAGATAAAATGGAGATTGGAAGCACTGAGATAGAAAGGAAATATGAAAAAGGAAGCATGTAAAACGGAAAAGCTCTTTCCGGAGCTTTATGCGCCTTATGAGAGCCTACTAAAGGACACGACTTACCCCTGGGAAGCACTGCCAAAGATTAAAGCATGGATTAAGGGCCTGCAGGAAAATTTATCGGAAGACTTTAACGAAGTAAAGAAAGGGGTTTTTGTCCATAAGACGGTAAAACTCTATCCGAATGTTTATTTTGGAGAAAATATCATCATTACAGAGGACTGTGAGATTCGCCCCGGTGCCTTTTTGCGGGAAAATGTTTTTGCAGGAGCTGGTTCTGTACTGGGGAACAGCTGTGAATTTAAAAATGCAGTGCTTTTCCCCCATGTACAGACGCCTCATTACAACTATGTCGGAGACTCTATCCTGGGAGAATACTCCCATCTTGGAGCAGGAGCCCTTACTTCCAATGTAAAGTCCGATAAAAGCCTTTTAAGACTGCACTTTGAAGATGGAGAAATCGAGACGGGACTGAAGAAGTTCGGTGCCATATTATCCGACCATGTGGAAGTAGGCTGTCAGAGCGTTTTAAATCCGGGAACAATTATTTTTTCCCATACGAATATCTACCCATTGTCCGCCGTAAGGGGTATAATACCCGGTGATTCAATCTATAAGGATAAAAACACGATTGTAAAGAAGAGAGGAAAGGAATAGGACTATGAACGAATTTGGAGAGAACGTATTTATTTTAGACCACCCCTTGATTACCCACAAAATCTCGATTCTAAGAGATAAGACAACAGGGACCAATGAGTTCCGCCAGCTGGTAGAAGAGATTGCAATGTTGATGGGATTTGTGGCACTGTCCGATCTCCCCATGACCAAGGTTCCTGTGGAGACACCGATTGAAACGGCAGACACCTACGTGATTGCAGGAAGAAAATTGGCGATTGTTCCTATCCTTCGTGCAGGTCTGGGCATGGTGTCGGGGCTAACCGCTTTGGTGCCGTCAGCAAAGATTGGCCATATTGGACTTTATAGAGATGAAACTACGCACAAGCCGGTAGAGTATTTCTGTAAGCTCCCGAGTCCGATTGAAGAGAGAATTATCGTGGTTTGCGATCCGATGCTTGCAACAGGCGGTTCCGGTGTGGATGCTATTAACCTGATTAAGAAGCACGGTGGAAAGAAGATTAAGTTTGTCTGCATTATTGCGGCTCCGGAAGGAGTAAAGAAGCTTCATGAGGAGCACCCCGATGTACAGATTTATGTTGGAAATTTAGATAGGGAATTGAATGAAAATGCCTACATCTGTCCGGGACTTGGTGATGCAGGAGACAGAATCTTCGGAACAAAATAAAAAAAGAGGAAAGAATCTTCTTTCCTCTTTCTACATGCCGCTGGCCGGACTTGAACCGGCACGGTTTCCCGCTTGATTTTGAGTCAAGTGCGTCTGCCATTCCGCCACAGCGGCAAGCGCTATAAAGATTAGCATATTTATTTTTCTTTTGCAAGTATTGTTTTGGGGAAGGCTTATGTCCTTTCAAAAGATATTTTCGATTATTTTTGCAATAGGAGCAGATAGTGAATTGTTTAGAGGCAAGAAAATATATATATGATTTTGTACATAGGAACTGGGAAGAAGAGAGGGTTGAGGACTTCTTAAAACATCTACACTCCTGTCAAGATTGTCAAGAGGAACTGCGGATTACCCATATGGTTTATCATGGCTTACGTAGTCTTGACGGAAAAGAGGAGCTTAGTATAGACAGTTCTTATTCGGAAATGCAGGAAGAGGCGGGGCATTTTTTATTTCAATGCCACTTTTTTTCCGCCTTTCGTATCGTATCGGAAACGCTTGTTTTCTGGGCTGTCTGTTTTAGTTTACTTTGCTTTGTGGCGAAGTATGGAGCCTATCTTTCTTAGGAAAATTTTGGAAATTAATTTATATCTTTCTTAAGGCAATTTTGAAAAAGAAGTTATTTCTTTCTTGAACGGATTTTAAATATCAAGCTATTGCGTTCTGTTTGATTTTCATAAAACTATTTTTTCTAAAAAGAGTAAAAATAGAGTAGGAGGATTCTTTGAGCAAAGACAAATTGTTATTGATTGACGGACACAGCATCTTATCCCGAGCCTTTTACGGTGTTCCTATTTTGAGTAATCAAGAGGGCATTCCGACAAACGGTGTTTTTGGATTTTTAAATATTTTCTTTAAGGAAATAGAATTGGAAGAGGCAGAGCATGTTGCGGTTGCCTTTGATATGCCTGTGCCGACATTCAGACACAAGATGTTTTCCGACTATAAAGGCACAAGAAAATCTATGCCGGAGGAACTAAAGCAACAGGTACCGATTTTGCAGGAGCTTCTTACTGCCATGAATGTTCCCATTTTAACGATGGAAGGGTATGAAGCGGATGACATTTTGGGAACGGTTGCCAAAAGAATGCAGGAAGAGGGAAAGGAAGTCACAATTGTTTCCGGTGACAGAGATCTTCTGCAACTTTCTGATGAGCATATTAAGATTTCTCTCCCGAAAACCGCGAAGGGAGAGACGAATATTTACAACTACTACCCAAAGGATGTGGAAGCAGAGTGGGGAGTTACTCCGAAAGAGTTTATTGACTTAAAGGCTCTTATGGGAGACAGCTCCGACAATATCCCCGGTGTACCCGGTATGGGGGAGAAGACTGCTGGCTGGATTATTGAAAAGTATCACAGTATTGAAAATGCCCTTGCTCACGCAGATGATCCGGAGTTTAAGGTCCCCAGAAAGCCGAAGGCGGCAGAAGATTTAAAGACGCATTTTGAGCTTGCCAAGCTTTCCAAGGAGCTTGCAACAATCTGCATAGAGGCACCGATTGCCTTTCGTTTTGAGGATACGAAGCTGGAAAACTACGCTAATGCGAAGAGCCTTGCACTGGTAAAGAAATGGGAGTTTCGTTCTCTCATTCCCCGTTTTTCCTCGGAAAATGTAGAGGAAAGCCCTGCCTTTTCATTAAAGCCCTGGAAGGATGTTACGGATCCCTATCTTTTTCAGATTGTGGCAAAGGATGCCATGAAGCAGGGCGAAATCGGTCTTATTTTACTTTCTGAAGAAGAAATGTTTCTTTATCTTGCGCTTTCCGATGAGCGTCTCTACCGAGTTCCGCTGAGCATTGCGGAAGAAAAGCTTCCGGAGATATTCAAGGCTTGTAAAATTTACACCTTGGAAGCCAAAAAGGAGATGAAGCTCCATGAGATTTTTACAGAGGGGGAAGTCTATGACTTGGCTATTGCCGCCTACCTCCTAAATCCGCTAAAAGAGTCCTATTTCTATGATGATTTGGCAAGAGATTATCTTTCCCTTATTTTACCGGGAAAGAAGGAACTGAAGGACATAAGGGAAGAGGGAATTTATCAGGCACTCATTGCCCTAAAGGCAAAGGACAGTATTTTTCCCAAATTAAAGGAGGAAGGGCAGTGGGAACTCTATGAAAAGATTGAGATACCGCTTTCCAAAACCCTCTATTCCATGGAAAAGACCGGCATTATGGTCGATAAGGCAGAGCTTCTTTCCTATGGAACGGTTTTAAAAGAGAAGATTAACGAGTTGCAAATTGAAATATATGCCATGGCAGGGGAAGAGTTTAACATCAACTCTCCACAGCAGCTCGGTGTGATTTTATTTGAAAAGATGGGAATACCGGGTGGAAAGAAAACAAAGACCGGCTACTCTACCGCGGTGGATGTACTGGAGAAGCTTTCAGAGGACTATCCAATCGTTACAAAGATTATGGAATACCGTACTTATGCCAAGCTGAATTCCACCTATGCGGAAGGATTATTGCATTATATCGGAGAGGATTCTCGGATACACGGCGTTTTCCAGCAGACGGTGACGGCGACGGGAAGACTTTCCTCTACAGACCCGAATTTACAGAATATTCCTATCCGAACAGAGATGGGAAGACATTTCCGTTCCGTATTTATTCCCAAAGAAGACTGCGTATTTTTGGATGCGGATTACTCCCAGATAGAACTTCGTATTTTGGCGGCTCTTTCCAAGGATGAGAGATTGATTGAAGCCTACCGTATGGATAGAGATATTCATAAGGTTACGGCGTCACAGGTCTTCCATGTGCCACTGGAAGAGGTTACAGAGGAGTTAAGAAGAAATGCAAAGGCGGTTAACTTCGGGATTGTCTACGGTATTTCCGCTTTCGGACTTTCTGAAGGCTTAAGTATAGGACGAGCTGATGCAAAGGAATATATCGAGCGCTATTTTACGACTTATCCGAAGGTAAAAGAATACTTGGATTCAGAAATAGAATTTGCAAGGGAAAATGGCTATGTGAAGACGATTTTTGGAAGACGTCGTCCTATCCCGGAAATTCACGCGTCGAACTTTATGAGAAGGAGCTTCAGCGAGCGTGTAGCCATGAACTCCCCGATTCAGGGAACGGCTGCAGACATGATGAAGGTGGCGATGAATTCCGTTTTTGCGGAGCTTAAAAAAAGAGAATTGAAGAGCCGGATTGTCCTACAGGTGCATGATGAGCTTCTTTTGGAAGTACCTAAGGGAGAACTGGAAGAAGTAAGAGATATTTTAGTTTCTTCCATGGAAAATGCGTTGACCCTCCCCGTACCCTTCTTGGTCGAAGCAAAGACCGGAAAGAATTGGGAGGAAGCACACTAATGGAAATCGATAAAAAAGATCTTCTTCCTTTAAGCTTCTTAAAAAAATCAGCCTATACGGGCTCTTTCCAAGGCATACGCTATCGGATTGAAAAACAGGAAGAGGGAGAGGAGAAATCCTTACTGCTTTACACCTGGCCGGAACCCTATGCCTTTTCCCACACAGCGGAGGAGGAAAAAGCAAAGAAAAACTTTCCCTTTTCAGAAGAAGGGCTGGAGGAGATACGAGTGTATCTTAGTGCTTTGGGAAATGGGTAATAATTGATATAAATTTTTTTGGATTTGATCAGTGTATTGACTGTAAAAAAATAGACAAAGAAAGGCATTGGATTGCAAAAGGATATTTTAGCCGTAATAGGCGGAATGGGAAGCGGAAAAACCACGGTGCTTTCCATTTTAGAGAGGGGAAGGACAGTATGAAAGACTGGAAATGGACAGCATTGCAAAGGGCTGCTATAAGGATAGAGATTTTGTAAAGGAACTTGCGTCCATACTGCCGGAGAATCTGTTTCAAAATGAGGGGGGAGCTAAACTTTCCCCTCTTTCGATCCCTTCTTTTAAAGGAGGAAGGGTATCGAAAGGCGGTGGAGAAAAAGGTTCATCCGCTTGTTTTTCAAACGGTTGAAAAGGCTATCCTAAAGGCAAGAAAAGATGGAAGAAAGCTCGCCATTGAAACTGCTCTTCCTAACGAAGCCTTTTTATCCCTTTGTGATGCGGTACTTTTTGTGGATTGTCCGTTGGAACTTCGCCTTTCCCGTCTTATGGAAAGTCGGGGTTATGAAAGAAAGGACGCCGAAAAGATGATAGAGGCGCAGGATGTTGAAAAGTACAAGGGATTTGCGGATTTTGTACTTTTAAATGAGGGAAGTATAGAAAGGACAGAGGATGCGATTCGCCAGTTTATCCAGCGGTTCTGATGGAAACTGCAGCTATATCGGGACAGAAGAAGCTCATATTTTAATCGATTGCGGAGCAGGAATTAGAACGATTGAATCAGGTCTTAAGACGCTTGGTTTAAACTGGAGGGACATTGATGCCATTTTCCTAACCCATGAACACTTTGACCATATCAAGGCGCTTGGAAGTATCCTTAGGAAAGCGGAAATTCCGGTTTATGGGAGTCTCGGAACCTTGCAGGGTACATTACTTTGTAAAGGCCTAAAGGATTTACCGAAAGAGCTTTTAAATCCGATTTTGACAGATAAGAAATTCAGTATCAAAGATTTAGACTTATTGCCTTTCAGTATTCATCATGACACAAGAGAGCCTCTCGCCTATAGGCTGGAGTCCGGTACTAAGCATTGTGCGGTTGCGACGGACCTTGGGAGCTATGATGAATATACAATTAAGCATTTACAGGATACGGATGTTCTTCTTTTGGAAGCAAACCACGACATAGCGATGCTCGAGAGGGGGCCATATCCTTTGGAACTGAAACGCAGAATTCTTTCGGATTACGGACACCTTTCCAATGAAAGCAGCGCGGCACTTTTGGGAACTGTTATGGGCGGGAAACTCAGGAAAGTCTTTTTGGGACATTTGAGTAAGGAAAATAATGATCCCACTCTTGCCCTGGAAACTATTCGGGAGAGTCTCTCGGAGAAGGAACTTCCGCTTAGCGTGGCAAAGCATGGAGAAATCTCTGAAATACTGGAGTGGTAGAAAGGTGGCTTTTCATAGAATGATAGACGGAAAAAAAGTAGTAGGAGTAGTTACCGAGTTTAATCCCTTTCATGAGGGGCACGCCTATTTTTTAAAAAAAATCAGAGAAGAATATGGGGCGGACTATATTGTTGCCGTGATGTCCGGAGATTTTGTGCAAAGGGGAGAGCCGGCTTTTTTTTCCAAGTTCGAAAGAGGGAGAGAGGCCATTTCCGGGGGAGTGGATCTCTTGGTGCAGCTTCCTGCCATGTTTTCCCTTTCCGGAAGTCGGGACTTTGCCTTGGGAAGCATAAAGCTTCTTCACGAACTGGGCTTTGTGGATCAACTTGTTTTTGGTTCGGAGAGCGGAAATTTGCAAAGGCTTAAAGAAATCACCGGATTTTTAGAAAAGGAAGAAGAGAATCCGGACTTTCAGAATAAATTTCGTTCCTATTTGGCAGAAGGCTTTTCTTATCCTGCTGCAAGAGATAAAGCTATTCAGAGCTATTTTCCGGATTCCATTCTCCCAAACGATAATCTGGGGATTTCTTATTTAAGGGCTATGAATAGTCTCGGCACAAAAATGGATCTAGGCATTATTTCCAGAAACAAATCTTTTTCTTCTGCTCACAGCTTGCGGAATAAACATAGAGAAGAGCATAAGATTCAGTTTGCAGATATAGAAAATTTGAAAGATTATCTCTATTTCGGCTTATGGAGCTGGAACGAGATGATATTTCCTTAAGTGAATTTCAGGATATCAGTCCGGAATTGGGAGAGAGGATTCAAGATTTTTTTAAAGAAGCAAAAGCGAAGACAAGTGATTTACGGGATTCTATCCGAGACTTGAAGGGAAAAAATTACACCTACTCTCGTATTGCCAGGGCGCTTATGCATATTCTTTTAGATATAAGAAAAGAGGATATACTTAAAATCAAGGAAGACGCCTATTCGTATTTCCGTGTTTTGGGTTGCAGCAGAAATGGAGAAAAATTACTTTCCTTCTTACCGGATAACAGCATACTTCGCCTGGGACAGGATTTGAAAAATAATCCGGAGCTCTGGATGAATAAAAGTCTAAAAACAGATCTTTTTGCCGGAAGAGTTTTTCAGAGTATTTATCCGAACGGAAAGGATGAATTCCGTGAGTTTTTTGTCAAAATATGATACTATTTATTTAAGGAAAAGCAGGCTGTCCTAGACAACTTTGCAATAAATAGAAGAATGAAAAGGTAATTATAATGCAGAAAGGGAGTTTTTCATGAAACTGGTTTATGCGATTATTAGAAATGATAATGAAGATGATGTGATGACAGCTTTGATGCAAGATCATTTTGTGGTGACTAGACTTTCTACTACGGGAGGATTTTTAAAAAAAGGGAATACGACTTTGATGATTGCCTTGGAAGATTCCGAAGTGGAGAGGTGTATTGACCTGATTAAAGCACAGTGCGGAAGAAGACAGGAGATTACGGTGAATATGCCGTATTTGTCCGGTAACTCTCTGATGAATTATACTACAATGCCTATGAATGTAGAAATTGGCGGAGCAACCATCATGGTTGTACCCCTGGAGCGTTTTGAAAAGTACTAAATAGCAAACAGGATAGTTAGAAGGAAGTACGAGTTGTAAAAAGAAAAAAGTGAAAATTGTCCTAAATTAGATTCTTTTATAGGATTATGCTGCTTTCTCTTTTTTCCTCGGACTTCCTTTGCTATAATAGCAGCAGTTTTATACAATATCACAGGGTGACCTGTGCAATTTTTGTGAAAAGAGATGTAAATTGCTTTTAAGAAAGAAGGATTATTATGTCATTTATTGAGGATGTAAAGGCAAAAGCTAAGGTCAAGATGAAAACAATCGTTTTGCCTGAGGCAGAGGACAAGAGAACCCTCGAAGCGGCTCAGCAGATTAAGGCAGAAGGATTTGCAAAGCTTGTACTTCTTGGAAACAAGGAAACTGTGGAGAAGGATGCACAAAGTTATGGCTTTGATTTGTCCGGTATTGAGATTGTGGATCCCAAAATGTCTCCTTCTTTAGACGATTATGTAGCTACATTGGTAGAACTTAGAAAGTCCAAGGGCATGACAGAGGAAGAGGCAAGAAAGCTTCTTACGGAGAGCAATACCTATTTTGGTGTTATGATGGTAAAAAGGGAGATGCAGACGGTTTGGTTTCCGGTGCTTGCCATTCTACAGCAGATACACTTCGCCCTTCTCTTCAGATTTTAAAGACCAAACCGGGAACAAAGTTGGTATCCGCTTTCTTTGTTATGGTTGTACCGGATTGTCAATATGGTGAAAATGGAACCTTTGTCTTCTCCGACTGCGGGTTAAATCAGAATCCGACAGCAGAAGAGCTGGCTGCAATCGCAGAGTCTTCCGCAGAGTCTTTCCGCTTCTTGGTAGGAAAAGAGCCTAAGGTCGCTATGCTTTCTTATTCCACTTTGGGATCTGCAAAGCATGATGATGTAACAAAGGTTCAGGAAGCAACGAAGATTGCCAAGGAGAATAACCCCGACTTACTTTTGGAGGGTGAATTACAGCTTGATGCGGCTCTTGTAGAGTCCGTTGCTTCTTTAAAGGCACCGGGTTCCCAAGTTGCAGGTCATGCGAATACCTTGGTTTTCCCGAACTTGGATGCGGGAAATATCGGCTATAAGTTGGTTCAGAGACTTGCCAAGGCAGAAGCTTACGGTCCGATGACCCAGGGAATTGCTCGTCCTGTCAATGACCTGTCCAGAGGTTGCAGTGCAGAAGATATTGTTGGTGTAGTTGCTATCACCGCTGTGCAGTGCCAACTTTACGACTAATGTTTTGTCCCGGTTTGCTATACAGTGTTCTTAATACGAATATCTTGGGAGTGATATTCGAAGAAAATACATCATTTTTGGAGGTTCTATGAAAATCTTAGTAATTAATTGCGGTTCTTCTTCCTTAAAGTATCAGTTGATTGATATGGAAGGAGAAAAGGTACTGGCAAAGGGACTTTGCGAGAGAATCGGTATTGCAGGTTCGAAATGAAGCATCAGGTGCCGGATAAGGATGACTATATCGTGGAAGCCGATATGCCGGATCATTCCGTAGCGGTAAAGTTGGTTTTTGATGCGCTTACGGGAGAGTACGGTGTAGTGAAGTCTGTTGACGAGATTACGGCTATCGGTCATCGTGTCCTCCACGGTGGAAACAAATTTACCGAGAGTATTGTTGTAAACGAAGAGGTAAAGAAAGTTATTCGTGAGTGCTTTGACTTAGGGCCCTTACACAACCCTGCAAACCTGATGGGAATTGAAGCCTGCGAGAAGGTTGTTCCGGGCAAGAAGAATGTAGCTGTTTTTGATACAACCTTTGGTATGACACTTCCGGAGAAGGCATATTTTTATGCTATTCCGAAAGAATACTATGATAAGTACGCCATCCGCCGTTACGGCTTCCACGGAACCAGCCATGCTTATGTATCTCAAGAGACCATCCGTTTCGGCGGCTTGGATCCGGAAAAAGCTAAGGTTATTGTTTGTCACTTGGGAAATGGAGCATCCATTTCTGCATCGATCGGTGGAAAGGCTGTAGATACATCTATGGGACTTACTCCGCTTGAGGGACTTATCATGGGAACTCGTTCCGGTGATGTAGACGGTGCAGTAATTCAGTTTATTGCTAACCATGAGAACAAGACTGTAGATGAAGTTTTAGATATCTTAAATAAGAAGTCCGGTGTTTTGGGAATGACCGGAATCTCTTCCGACTTTAGAGATATCGAAATTGCTGCTGAAAATGGAGACCATATGGCTGAAGTTGCTCTTGATGCATTCCGTTACAGAGTGGCAAAGTATATCGGTGCTTACGTTGCAGCAATGAACGGTGTTGATGCTATCGCATTTACTGCAGGTGTAGGTGAGAATGATAAGGTTACCAGAAGACTGGTGACGGAAGAGCATCTTGCTTACCTTGGAGCAAAAATCGATCCGGAGAGAAACGATGTAAGAGGAAAGCAGAGATTGATTTCCGCGGACGATTCCAAGGTTAAGATATTCCTTATTCCTACAAATGAAGAGCTTGCTATTGCAAGAGATACCAAGCGTTTAACAGAGTAATTAAGAGATAGGAAATTTTTGCTTGCAATTTATGGCAAGATAGTGTATTTTATCATGAGTGTGTTTTTCGACGGGACTGTCTATTATACTTTGCCCGTTAAAGGCGTGAGGAAGGGCTCACGTTATGATTAAAAAGCATGAGCAAATCCACCGATGTCCAATCGGTTAAGACGGGAGGTGTAAATATGTCTATTTGTCCAAAAAATAAATCATCCAAGGCCCGCAGAGATAGCAGAAGAGCAAATTGGAAGATGGGTGCTACTAACCTTGTAAAGTGCTCCAAGTGTGGTGCGTTGGTTATGCCTCATAGAGTTTGTAAAGCTTGCGGATCTTACAATAAGCGTGAGATTATCAAAGTAGAGGACTAAGAAGCTTGGGAGTTTCCATAAGGGAGCTCCTTTCTTTTTGTCTAAAATCAGAGATTTTCTTTGAATATGCATATTTTAAATTTAAAAACAAAAATTATTCCTAAAATTGCTGGACTTGTGCACAATCTAATGTTAATATACGAGCGAGCAAAGTCTCAAAAATTTAAGTTGATTCAGTAAAGGAGAATAATAATGAAGAAATATGTATGTGTTGTATGTGGTTATATCTACGATCCGGAAGTTGGAGAAGAGGGAGCAGGAGTTGCAGCCGGAACAGCTTGGGAGGACGTTCCTGAAGATTTCCTTTGCCCGCTTTGCGGAGTGGGTAAAGATCAGTTCGAAGTATCTGAGGACTAATCTATCCTAGATTCCGGGGGGTATAAATAGGGAAAAGCAATAGAGGAGAATAGCAATGTATTCATGCAGAAAAATCACAGATGACTTAGTTTACGTAGGTGTAGATGACAGAAGACTGCCACTTTTTGAAAATATTTTTCCTCTGGATAGAGGAGTTGCGTATAATTCCTATTTGCTACTGGATGAAAAGACAGTGCTGTTGGATAGCTGTGATCAGACAGTTGCTCATCAGTTTTTAGAGAATATTGAGTTTGCACTGGGGGGGAGAACTCTGGATTATCTGCTGATTCATCATATGGAGCCCGATCATTGCGGTTCCATTTTGGAAATCTACAGAAGATATCCCAAACTAAGCATTATTGCCAATATGAAGACCTTCCAGATGTTGGACCAGTTCTTTTCACTGTCTCTACCGGAAGAACAAAAGATAGTGGTTAAGGACGGAGAGGATTTTTCCTTTGGAAAGCATAGTTTTAAATTCCTCTTTGCTCCTATGGTCCACTGGCCCGAAGTTATGTTTTCTTACGATACTACGGATTCCATTCTTTTTTCTGCAGATGCTTTTGGTATCTTCGGTTGCAATAATGGAAATATTTTTGCGGATGAGCAGAATTATAAAGAAAAAGATTTTCTGGATGATACCAGACGCTATTATGCCAATATCGTAGGTAAGTATGGACCGCAGACTCAGACTGCATTGAAAAAAGCCTCAGCTTATTCCATAAAGATGATTTGTCCTCTTCATGGGCCAATTTGGAGAGAGGATATTTCGTTTATCCAAAATAAGTATGATTTATGGTCTCGTTATGTTCCCGAGGAACAGGCTGCATTGATTGTATACAATTCTGTTTATGGTAATACAGAGTCCATCATGAATTACTTTGCAATGGAACTGGGCAGTAGAGGAGTTCGAAACATTCGGATTTATGATGTTTCCAAAACGGATTTTTCTTATATCATTGGAGAAATTTTCCGCGCAAGCCATCTTATTATAGGGGCAACAACCTATAACAATGGACTTTTCCCCAAAATGGAAAGTTTATTGACGGATATGAAGAATTTAAATGTGCAGAATCGCAAAGTTGCAGTTATTGAGAATGGAACCTGGGCACCGCAAAGTGCCAAGCTGCTAAAGGGCTTCTTGGATGGCATGAAAGACATGAGCTATATTGGCGAATCCCTTACCGTGAAATCTTCTACGGTAAATAGGGAGGCATTGAAAGCTCTGGCTGATGCCGTAGCGGGTGATTTGTCTAAGTAATTGGATTCATTCAACTTGATACAAGGACCATACTGGATATAAGATCTATAATTCATCGTAAAGAAATAGAGCCATAAGGTGTGTCGGATTTCTCCGTCAGCCTTATGGCTCTTTCATCCAATCCCAAATTTTCTTGTAATAGAGCGGCAAAGTGGTATAATCTAACTAAATTTTGATGGAAAATAGGAGGATTATGAGAATAAAATCTTTTCTCTTGATTTTTTTTCTGATTTCCGTCTTCCTTCAGGCTTGTAAAAGCAATGCACCTCTACAGTATAAGGTCAATAAGACACCGGAACTGCAACAATATGAGTCCGAGTTGGCTGAAAAAGAGGATTTTCAGGAGTCTCTTGCTCAAGAGAGTATAGAGGCGAGAGAAAAAGCGGAGGAAGAAGAGAAAGCAAAGGAAGCTTTGATTTGGAAGAAAAAGGAAGTCGGAAAGAAAAGACAGAAAGTTAAAGGAATATATCTGACTGACAATACTGCAGGTTCCGAACGAGTATATGAAATTCTTCAGTCAATGAAGAACACGGAGTTAAATGCCGTGGTAATTGATGTAAAGAATGATGATGGAAGAATCAGTTTCAGAACGAATAACCCAATGCTTCGTGAAATCGATTCAGACAGCAGTATCATTCCGGATATTCAAGGCCTTTTGACCGCGTTTCACAATGAAGGAATCTATGTCATTGCCCGAATTGTGTGCTTTAGAGATCCTTATATCGGAACAAAACATCCGGAATGGATGAATCAGAAGGCGGATGGCAGTATTTTTGCGGATAATAGCGGTATGAATTGGGTTAATCCTTATCAAAAAGACTACTGGGAATATATTGCCTTAATTGGAGAGACTTGTGCGGATTTGGGCTTCGATGAGGTGCAACTTGATTATGTGCGTTTCTGTACGGAAAAGGGGATGCAGGAGGTTGTTTATCCGGAAGAAGCAGAGTCTGATAAAACGAAGATTATCACCGAATTTGTACAGTTCATTTCTGATCGAATGGCCAAAAAGCAGATTTTCTTTTCTACAGATGTCTTTGGTACCATTATAGGCTCCTATGTGGACAGCATGTCGGTAGGACAGGATTATTCTCTTATGGCAACTTGCGTGGATTATATGTGCCCCATGATTTATCCCTCTCACTATGGGAATGGCAATTTTGGCATTGCGTATCCGGATACAGAACCCTATAAGACCATAGAGGGAGCTCTCCGTGCATCGAAAAAAGATTTGTCTTTAGAAATGCAGGATGGAGAGTATCAGGCTGTTGTTCGCCCGTGGTTACAAGGCTTTACGGCATCCTATCTTCAACATTACATATCTTACGGAAAAGAGGAAATAAGGGCACAGATTCAGGCTGTTTATGATAGCGGTTATGATGAGTGGCTGATTTGGAATGCGGCAAACAACTATGATTTTTCTATCTTTCTTAGTAAGGAAGAGGCGGAAAAGGCGGAACAGTTGAAACAGTCGTAAAAAAGGAAAGAATGACAAAACAAGAGATAAAGGATCTTCCCATGGTGGAAGAAGAAAAAGAATTTAAGATACAAGATGAATTGGATAAACTCCCGAAGTTACCGGGGGTTTATTTAATGCATGGACCAATGGATGAAATCATATACGTTGGAAAAGCGAAAATACTTCGGAACAGAGTAAAGCAGTATTTTCAAAAGTCGTATAAAAAGTCTATTAAAATCCAGCAAATGGTATCCCAGATTCAGCGCTTTGAGTACATTGTGGTGGATTCGGAGCTGGAAGCTTTAGTCTTGGAGTCAAATCTCATAAAGGAATTTAAACCTCGATACAATACGGTATTAAAAGATGATAAATCATATCCCTATATTCGATTCAGTGTGGAAGAAGATTATCCGCGCTTGTTTACCACGCGTTCTAAAAAAAATAAGCGTTCCAAATACTACGGGCCGTATACTTCTGTGGAGCAAGTCAGAGAAGTGATCGAACTTTTACGAAAAACGATACAGATTCGAAATTGTAACAAAGTATTCTCTGAAGATAAACCACTGGCTCGTCCCTGTATCTATTATGATATGGGACAGTGTGCAGCTCCCTGTGTTCTGAAGCAGAGTAAGGAAGAGTATAGAGCCTTGATTCCTAAGGTCTCTGATTTTCTGGCAGGAAAAACAGAAGAAACCATTAAGACTTTGGAAGGAAAAATGCTGACTGCCTCCGAGAATATGGATTTTGAAAAAGCGATGGAGTACCGAGATTTGATTTCCGCTATCCATACAGTGGAAAATCGCCAGAAGATTACGGCATTGGATGGCGAGGACCGGGATATTCTCGGACTTAGAAGAGACCATGGCGATTGTATTATTCAGATTTTCTTCGTTCGAGACGGAAAAATCATCGGTAGAGATCATAGTTTTTTAAAGATTGACGATGAAGATAGTGATGAAGAGATTTTGTCTCTCTTTCTCAGACAGTTTTATAACGGAACACCTTTTATTCCAAAAGAAATCCATTTACCCTGCAGCCTTCCTGATCAGGAAATGATAGAAGAGTGGTTAAGTCAAATGAAAGGGAAGAAAGTGCGGCTTATGAATCCCAAGCAGGGGGATAAGGAAAAGCTGGTGGAATTGGCAGGGAAAAATGCCGGGATTCTGATGCTCCGCTATGTAGAGAAATATCGGAAAGAAAAAAAGAAACAGGCACTTGCCCTGGAAGAACTGCAAGTTGCAATAGGGATGAGTCGAATTCCTGCAAGAATTGAATCCTATGATATTTCCAACACATCCGGTGCGTTAACCGTTGGTTCTATGGTTGTGTATCAGGATGGAAAAGAGAAGCCGAACGACTATCGTAAATTTAGAATTCAGTCCGTGATAGGACAGGATGATTACGGGGCAATGAAAGAAATGCTTTACCGTCGCTTTACACATGGACTAAAGGAAAAGAAAGATAATCTCCAAAGGGAAAAAGGATGAACTCGGATCCTTTTCTCAATTTCCCGACTTGATTTTAATGGATGGAGGTAAGGGACAGGTTGGTATTTGTTTATCTGTTTTGGAGGAGCTGAAAATATCTATTCCGGTTTGCGGCATGGTAAAAGATGAGCATCACAGGACGAGGGCTCTTTTGGTTGATTTTCAGGAATATCCGATTTCAACAAGTAGTGAATGCTTTAAACTTTTGACTCGAATACAGGATGAAGTACATCGCTTCGCAATCACCTACCACCGTTCGCTAAGGGGAAAAGAACAGATTCATTCACTTCTGGATGATATTAAAGGGATTGGACCGCAGAGGAAGAAAGCATTGTTGCGAAAATTTCACGATTTGTCGGGAATCAGTCGTGCTACTTATGAGGAAATACGCACTATTCCGGAAATGGATGAAAAATCAACAGAAGCGGTTTTGCATTTTTTTCAGAACAGAAATACGGAATTATCCGGGAAATTGAAAGAAGAGGAAGAATTGTAGCGGTTCTTAGGCATATTTAATTTTTGTCTTATTCATAAATAGTAGCTATATTCATTTGTAAAAATGTAAGAAATTGTTTAGAATGAAAGAGTTAAGAGTCTAGGAAAAAAGGAGAACGCAAAGTGATTAAGACAATTTTACTTAAACAACATATTGGTGCTCCGACCACTGCTGTTGTGAAAGTAGGGGACAGTGTAAAAAGAGGAACCCTGCTTGCAGCACCGGAGAAGTTGGGTGCAAACGTGTTTTCCAGCGTGGATGGTGTTGTAAAGGAGATTACGGAAGAGGCAATTATCGTGGAGGCCTCCGAGGTACAAAGCGATGCCTTTGAACCCATTTCCGGGGAGGATTATCTTTCCCTTATCAAAGCGGCAGGAATTGTAGGAATGGGCGGAGCAGGATTCCCTACAGCCGTAAAGTTGAATATTGACTTAAAAGGTGGCTACATTCTGGTCAATGCGGCAGAATGTGAGCCTCTTCTTGAGCACAATATGAAACAGATTTTGGAACAGCCGGAAAAGACTATTCGGGGTATCCATTATGCTATGAAGACGTGCAATGCTACTAAGGGAGTCATTGCCATCAAGAAGAAGCATGAGGAAGAGATTAATCTTCTCTTGGAGCGTCTCGCTGAATTCCCTGATATTACGCTTCATCTCCTTCCGGATATTTATCCGATGGGAGAAGAGAGAGCAGTTGTTCGTGAGGTCTTAGGCAAGTTGCTCCCTCCAACTGCACTTCCCTCCGAAGCGGATGCCGTAGTTATCAATGTGGAAACCTGCTTAAGGGTTGCTGAGGCGATTGAAGACAAAAAGCCATCTTTCTTAAAGAACATTACCGTTGGCGGTAAGTTAAAGAAAGGTACGGAGTCTCAAGTTTTCATGGATGTGCCGGTGGGAACCACGGTAGGGGAACTTATCGAAATGGCAGGCGGAATTGACGGAGAGTATGGAGAAATTATCTTCGGAGGACCTTTTACAGGTTCTGCAGTTTCTCTTTCGACTCCGATTACCAAGACCAGCGGCGGTATTCTTGTTACCGAACCTTTCCCGGATTTAAAGGGAGCAAAGATGGGCGTTCTCATCTGTGCTTGTGGCGGTAACATGGATAGAATGGAAGACCTTTGCAAGAAGTACAATGCCGTTCTTACGGATGTGCAGGCTTGTAAGCAGGCTACCGACGTGCGAGGTACTTTAAAGTGTGAGAATCCCGGAAACTGTCCCGGTCAGGCACAGAAGATTTTGCATTTTAAGAATGCGGGATGCACGGATATCCTGATTGGAAACTGTAGTGACTGTACCAATACGGTTATGGGATCTGCACCAAAGATGAATCTGAATGTGCATCATCAGACAGACCATATTTTGGAAACGGTAGGCATGGAGCCTATGCGCTACCTGACCAAGTCCAAGACAGTAGAACAGCTTCCGCTCAATGATGCGGGAAGACAGATTCCGTTCCCGAAGGAAGAAACAAAAGCAGCAGAGACAGAAAAGAGAGATTTCAGTTTCAGCACCCAGTTAGATGATGGACTGTTCCATATCCGTATAGAGGAAGGGCAGGATATTCATATAGAATTTTTATAAAAGAAAGGAAGAGAGCGATGTCTATTTCAGCAGAATATGCAGAAGAGCATAAGAGCAGTCCGGCAGTCTTATGTTGCAGGGCGGAAGAAGGAATTGTCCTTACCAATCACAATCTGGAAGATCCTGAGATTTTTGATGATTTGGTTGACCAGGGACTCTTAAAGCTGGATGGCTGCCTTACGATTGGAGAGGTTTTGGGGGGAAAGTTGTTAAAGACTTCCGATTCTCTGACTCCTCTTACCAAGGATTTGGTAGAAGTAACAGCCCAGGCAGAAGAACCTGCTAAGGAAGAAGAAAAGAAAGAGGCTGCTGTTGCAGTTCCTGCAGGAAAGCCACAGCTTGGCGGAAGTCTGAAGATTCATATCGGAGAAGGAAAGGGAATTGATATTCAGATTCCGCTAGGCGCTTTATCCGGGGTATCCGGTGTTCCCGGTATGGCTCCTCTTGCAGCCGGAAATCTTACAGAGGCAGTAGAGCAGGAAGAAGTTGTTGTTCGTTCTCTGGTAAGAAAGCATTTTAAGATTACCGAGGTGAAGCGCGGTCCGGAAACCAAGCTCGAGGGAACTGTTCTGACCATTCGCGAGGGAATTGAAGCAGAAGCGGTTGCTTCTCAGGAATTGGTAGAGAAGCTGGAAATCGAGATTATTACTCCGGAAAAGTATCATACTTTCTCGAACACCATTATGGATGTACAGCCGATTGCCACCAAAGAGGGGGATGATGAAATCGGATATGGAACAACCAGAGTTCTCGACGGTGTAGTTATGGTTGTTTCCGGAACGGATTCTAAAGGAGTACAGATAGGAGAATTCGGTTCCTCTGAGGGTTATCTTGATGAAAACATTATGTGGGGACGTCCCGGTGCACCGGATAAGGGCGATATCTTTATCAAGACCAATGTAATCATTAGAGAAAAGACCAATATGGAGCGTCCGGGTCCTTTGGCAGCTCATACCGCTACCGATTTGATTACCGATGAAATCAGAAAGGCATTAAAGAAAGCGGAAGAGAGTCTTGTTGTCGATACAGAGACATTTAACCAGGTTAGAAGACCGGGTAAGAAGAAGGTGGTTATCGTTAAGGAAATCATGGGACAAGGTGCGATGCATGACAACCTTATTCTTCCTGTTGAACCGGTGGGTGTTCTTGGTGCAAAGCCGAATGTAGACCTTGGAAACGTTCCGGTTGTGGTTTCTCCGCTTGAAGTACTGGATGGCTGTATTCATGCTCTAACCTGTATCGGACCGGCATCCAAGGAGATGTCTCGTCACTACTGGAGAGAGCCGCTCGTATTGGAAGTATTGCACGACAAGGATGTAGACCTTGCTGGGGTTGTTCTTGTCGGTTCTCCGCAGATTAACTCTGAGAAGTTCTATGTTTCCCGCCGTGTAGGTATGACACTGGAAGCAATTGGTCCGGACGGTGCCTTCGTTACTACCGAGGGATTCGGAAACAACCACATTGATTTTGCAAGCCATATCGAGCAGATCGGTAAGAGAGGCATCAAGGTTGTAGGTATGTCTTTCTGTGCCAACCAGGGTGCACTTGTTGTAGGAAATAAGTATATGAATGCCATGGTGGACAATAACAAGTCCGAGGCAGGAATTGAAAATGAAATCCTGGCAAACAATACCCTTTGTCATGAGGACGCAATCCGTGCTTTAAATATGTTAAAGGCGGAGATGGCCGGTGAAGAAGTGAAGAAGGCTGAGCGTAAGTGGAACCCGAATGTTAAGACACAGAACGTGGAGCTCATTTCCAATGTTACCGGAAAGCCCATCCAGCTTGTGGAGAATGAAACTTCTCTTCCCATGAGTGATAAGTTTAAGGAGAAATATTTAAACTCCTGATGCCGAAATATACGGATAAACTCATTTACATGGAAGGTGTCATTGTGGAAGTTCATGATGGTGCCGTGGGGATTGACTTGAAAGGTCGTTTAGGCTTTCTGAAAATCCCTATGCGAATGTTGATTTCCGATTATGAAATCAAGGTCGGGCAGGAAGTAGGATTCAATATGAGTTTATCGAACAGCTCGGTCCGGAAGTAAATGAGAAGTACATTAGTAATATTCAAAAGCAAAATAAGCCGTAGAATATTTACATAAAATTTTAAGAAAGGAGAAAGACATGGATTTTACAGTAGTAAAAGGGATGCAGTCTGAGATCTTTGTTCCTGTTACTCCTCCTCCTGTTTGGGCGCCGGTTACGAAGCCTTTAAAGGACATGGTAGTGGCTATCGCAACTGCTGCGGGAGTACATCATAAAGACGACAAGAGATTTAATCTTGCCGGAGACTTCAGCTTCAGAATTGTTAAGGATACTATGCCGTCTTCTGAGCTTATGGTTTCTCATGGCGGATATGACAATAGTGACGTTAACAAAGACATTAACTGTATGTTCCCCATTGATCGACTTCATGAGTTGGCAAAAGATGGTGTTATTAAGGGTGTAGCACCTGTACACATCGGCTTCATGGGTGGTGGTGGAAACCAGGAAAAGTTTAAAAACGAAACCGGTCCGGAAATTGCGAGAATTTTAAAGGATGAAGGCGTAGATGCCGTAATCCTTACCGCTGGCTGAGGGACCTGCCATCGTTCTGCCGTGCTTGTGCAGAGAGCTATAGAGGAGGCTGGCATTCCAACGATTATTATTGCCGCACTTCCTCCTGTCGTAAGACAGACCGGTACTCCCCGAGCAGTTGCTCCTCTCGTTCCGATGGGTGCAAATGCCGGAGAACCGAACAACATCGAAATGCAGTACAATATTGTAAAGGATACTTTAGAGCAGCTTGAAGAAATCGAGTCTGCAGGTAAAGTTGTTCCTTTGCCTTATGAGTACGTTGCAAAGGTATAAATGAGAGATTACTTGCTTTGCGAGTAATACCACTTATGAAATATCGAAAAATCGGAAGCATATTTTATGCTTCCGATTTTTTTGGAATTGGGATAAACTGGGAGAGAAAGGAGAGTTTGTGTATGAAAGAAAGAATACTGCGGACTTTAAGCATCAAGGCTTTCCATGTGAAAGAGGCTAGAGACAGCGGAAAATTTTCCCTGGAAAGGAATGATAAGAACGAATACCTCCTTCAATATAATTCGGCTATTCTAGAAGAACTGGCTAAGGGGGAGCCCCTTATCCATTCCTATTCCTTACAGCTTATTCCTAAAGAGGGACGTCATATTCCCATTCATTCCATTATGGATATTATCCCAATTTCTACGAAGGTATTGGGAAAGATTGGAGAGGGAATTACGCATACTTTGACAGGAATATATATCGTACTTACCGGAACGGATACGGAGGGGAATTATGTTTCTGCCTTTGGGAATTCCGACGGCTTTTTGGATGAGCAGATTATTTTTGATCGTGCCGGGACTCCCGGAAAAGAGGACTTGATTTTACTCTTGGATATTTGCCTGGAAGCAAAGGCGGGTTATGCTCGTTCGGGACCGGATGCCTGTCATAGATTCTGCGATAATTTCTGTCAAGAGATTCGTCAGGTTCTTAAGAAACTGAACGGAATGTATTGCACAGAGAGACATGATTATAAAGATATAGAACGACCGGGAAAAGATAAGGTTGTTCTTGTAAAAATGGTGAGTGGCCAGGGAGCCATGTATGATACACATTTTCTCTCTCCGGAACCATCCGGATTCAATGGAAGTCATTCCATTATCGAAAGTACGGGCTCTCCCATTATCTTATCTCCCAATGAGTATAGGGATGGGGCAATCCGGGCTTTATATTAAACAGAGGAGTACTTCGGAATATTCCGATTTTTCCCGCTTCTTGGATAGAGGGAAAAGATAGATTTATAATAATTGAATCTGTAGATATATTTTAGGGGCAGAATAACTGGGATTTTGATAGATATGTGTTTTAGGGGGGGAAAATATGGGAATTGGACCGTCAACAAAAGAAACAACCTTGCATCATTTTCGGGATCCCTTGGTGGATGAACTTTGTGATGATACGGATATTGATTTTACCGGAGTAATTGTGGCAGGGATACCACAGGACAATGTCAATAAATATTTTACCGGTGACCGTATTGGGGCGTGGGCGGAAGCGATGCGGGTAAAAGGTGCAATTGTGAGTGAAGACAGCTGGGGAAACAGCAATGTAGATTTTGCCCATGCCATTGAAGAAATAGGAAGAAGAAATATAGCTGTGGTAGGGGTTTCTTTGTTGGAGTACAGGGAGCCTTTGTAGTAACGAATCAGTATATGAACAATATTGTGGATATCAATAAAAGTGTCGAGGGAGTGGAGACCAATGTTGTTGGAGAAAACAATCTTGTTCGAAGTGATGCAAAAAAAGCGAAGGCCATTTTAAAGCTGAAAATGAGAACAATAGAGAAATAGAACAATTGGGTGATAGGCTGTATGGAAGAGAAACACTTTATTATAGGAACCGCAGGACATATAGACCATGGTAAAACGGCTTTGGTAAAGGCCTTGACAGGATACGATGCGGATAGACTTAAGGAAGAGAAAAAAAGGGGAATGACCATAGAACTTGGTTTCACCTCTCTTTCCCTTTTGACAGGAGAAAAAATCGGTCTGATTGATACTCCCGGACATGAGAAATTTATACGGACCATGGTTTCCGGTGCTATGGGTATGGATATCGTACTTCTTGTTATTTCGGCAAAAGAAGGAATCATGCCTCAGACCTTGGAGCATTTGGCAATCCTTCGGCTTCTTAAAGTGAAAAATATCGTAGTCGTACTGACGATGATTGATTTGGTGGATATAAGTGTAGTGCGAAAAAGAGAAGAGGAAATTCGAGCACTGTTTGAAACCGAAAAGATGGAAATATTCCCGGTTTCCGCATATACAGGAGAGGGAATTCACGAATTAACTGCGTTTTTATCCGACAAGGCAGCTATGGTAGAAGGAAAAGCTGCTCAGGGTTCCTTTCGAATGCCGATAGATCGAGTATTTTCTGTGGCAGGTGCCGGGACTATTGTGACAGGAACAGCGCTTTCGGGGCGGATTATTAGAAATAAAAAAGAAGATGCAGAGCTTAAGTGGCTTATTTATCCCGAGGAAAGAGAAGTTCGGATTCGAAATATTCAGGTTCATGGAAAAGATACCGATTCTGCCTACGCAGGCGAGAGAATTGCAGTAAATCTGCAAGGAATAGAAAAAGAGCAATGTCACAAAGGTGATGTTCTGGGAGAAAAAGGAGCTTTCCAGCCCGGTGCACTTTTGGATTGTCGAGTGGAGAGTATCCGAGGAAGTTCCGTAGATATTCGACACAATCAAAAGATGGAAATCCTTCTTGGGACAGCGCATATCCTCTGTAAGGCAGTGTTTTTGGAAGGGGATAGTATAAAAGATGGGGAATCCGCCCTTGTCCAGCTTCAACTGGAAGAAAAGACGGTGGCCGTTTTTGGGGAACGCTTTATCCTGCGGGATGAATCCCGCTCTTTGACTCTTGGAGGGGGAACAGTTCTGGATCCCTGTCCTAAAGGAAGACATAGAAGAGGAAGATTCCCTGTTGCAAAGCTATTAGACTTGGAAACAGGAGGAGAGGAAGCCTTCTTTATTCCTATCTAAAGAAAAGAAAGAGAAGATTTGTCTCTTTTACAGAATTAAAAAAACAGTTTAGCGGTTATCTGCAGATACAGGAAATAATAGAGGCTGAGCAGAAAAAGGCAGATGCTTCTTTGTTTTGCATTATCTTAAACGAAGAGATGTATACCATTCTTTCTGAAGAAGAAGTTTTAATGCGAAAAGAAGTAGAGGATTATCTAAGAGATTTTCATAAGAAAAACCCGTACAAACTGGGAGAAAAGCCCATGGTGCTTTACAGCAGATTATTTTCATCTTATAACAAAAACACCTATAAGGCTTTACTGAAAAGTTGGGAAGAGCTTGGCAGTTTTTGCTTTGGAGAAGATTTTATAGCCTTGCTTGATCATAGAATGATAAAAGATGAAAAATACACGAAGATTGCCAATGCATTGGTAAACGATATGCAAAAAGCAAAGTATAACTTCATAAAGCTATCCGATCATTTTTGGCTTCCTGAGGAAAAAAAATTCTTGCCCGATGTTCTTGCAAGCTTGGAAAATAAAGGAACACTGGTACAGCTTGAAGGTGAATACTATACTCTTAGAAAAATTTTTGAGGCTCTTAAGGATTTTTCTCTTCAAAAAATGGAAGAAAATGGAGAAATTTCAATAGATGCCTTACGAGATGAGTTCGGTATTTCCCGAAAGAACGCGAAGCTTTTTTTTAAGGCGACGGATAAGATGGGAATCACAAAAGACAGGGGATTTGAAAGCGCGCGCTCTGCGCCTTGACGAGGATTGGGATTTGGTTATACAATACATTGCATCGTTGAAGGAAGATAGAGGTGAAACATGGCAAGATATAATCATGCACAAGTAGAAAAGAAGTGGCAGGAATTTTGGGAGAAAAATCCCATTAATCCGAAAGATGAGAAGAAGGAAAAATACTATTGTTTGGATATGTTTCCTTATCCCTCCGGATCGGGACTTCATGTAGGACACTGGAGAGGGTATGTGATTTCCGATGCCTGGTCCCGTTATCAGCTAATCAAGGGAAAATATGTAATTCACCCCATGGGCTGGGATGCCTTTGGTCTTCCTGCGGAAAATTATGCGATTAAGATGGGGATTCACCCCTCTGTAACCACAAAGAAGAATGTAGAAAACATTAAAAAGCAGTTGCACCAAATCAATGCCATTTATGACTGGGACATGGAGTTAAATACCACGGATCCTGATTATTTTAAGTGGACTCAGTGGATTTTTGTGAAAATGTTTGAGAACGGACTTGCCTACGAGAAGGAATTCCCAATCAACTGGTGCCCAAGCTGTAAGACGGGACTTGCCAATGAAGAGGTAGTGGACGGTAAGTGTGAAAGATGTGGAACTGCCGTGACCAAGAAAAATCTTCGTCAGTGGATGCTGAAAATTACCGCTTACGCAGATCGTCTTCTTGATGACCTAGACACTTTGGACTGGCCGGAAAAGGTCAAGAAGATGCAGGCCGAGTGGATTGGTCGTTCTTATGGTGCGGAGGTGGACTTTAAACTCGAGAATTCCGAGGAGAAGATTACCGTATTTACCACAAGACCGGATACGCTATACGGTGCGACTTTTCTGGTTTTGGCTCCGGAGCATCCTTTGGTTAAGGAAATCACGACTGCAGAGCAGAAAGCTCAGGTAGAAGACTACATTCAAAAGGCGGCGAATAAGTCCAATGTAGATAGAATGGCGGTAACCGATAAGGATAAGACCGGTGTATTTACCGGAGCCTATGTCATGAATCCCATGAATGGAAAGAAGACTCCGGTTTGGATTTCCGACTATGTACTTGCCGACCATGGAACCGGTGCGATTATGTGTGTTCCTGCTCATGATTCTCGTGATTTCGCATTTGCGAAGAAATTCGATCTTCCGATTATTCAAGTTATTTCCAAGGACGGAAAAGAGGAGGAACTTAGCGAGGCTTACACGGAGGCAAGCGGTGTGATGATTAACTCCGGCGCTTGGAACGGACAGGAGTCTTCTATGCTGAAAGAAACTGCTCCGGAGGAAATTGAAAAGAAGGGACTCGGAAAGAAGACAGTCAGCTATAAGCTTCGTGACTGGGTATTCTCCAGACAGCGTTACTGGGGGGAGCCGATTCCTATTGTGCATTGTCCGAACTGTGGAAATGTAGCGGTTCCGGTTGAAGAATTACCCTTAAAAGCTTCCTGAGGTAGAGCACTATGAGCCGAGCGGAACGGGTGAATCCCTCTTGCCGGCATTCCTGAATGGGTAAATTGCAGCTGTCCGAAATGCGGTGCTGCGGCAAAGAGAGAGACGAATACCATGCCCCAGTGGGCAGGATCTTCCTGGTATTTTTATCCGTTATGTGGATAAATACAACAATCAGGAGCTGATTAGTCGCGATAAGGCGGATAAGTACCTTCCGGTAGATATGTATATCGGCGGAGTAGAGCATGCGGTGCTTCACCTGCTCTATTCCCGATTCTGGACCAAGTTCCTTTATGATATCGGTGTAGTCGGCTTTAAGGAGCCCTTCAAGAAGCTCTTTAACCAGGGGTATGATTTTAGGGCCGGACGGACAAAAAGATGTCGAAGTCTATGGGAAATGTGGTTTCTCCGGATGATTTAGTGGAGGATTACGGCTGTGATGCTCTGCGTCTCTATGAGCTTTTTCGTAGGACCGCCTGAGTTAGACGCTGCATGGGATGCAAGAGGAATCGACGGAGTGTATCGTTTCTTAAATCGATTCTATTCTTTGGTACTTGATTCATCCGAGAAGAAGGTTACAGAGACAAAGGAAATGATTCGTCTTCGCCATAACCTGATTCACGATATAGAGGAGCGTTTTGAAAGTTTCAATTTGAATACCGTAGTATCCGGTTTTTATGGAGTACAACAATGCTATGCTCGATATTGCTAAGAAGGAAGGCGGCATGGATTTAGAAACCTTAAAGACTTTCTCTATTCTTTTTAGCTCCATTCGCGCCGCATATTGCAGAAGAATGCTACCATTTATGCGGCGGAGAGACTTCCGTATTTTTCTGCAAAATGGCCTGAGTACAGCGATAAGGAAAGAGAAGCCGATGAAATCAAGGTTCCGGTACAGATTAACGGTAAGGTAAAGACGGTTCTTGAAGTACCTAAGGATATTGATAAAGATAGTATTTTTAGCGGATGCGAAAAAAAGGCCTTGGGAGATAAACTTTCAGGCAGTATTTTTGAAGGAAGTCTATGTTCCCGGAAAGATTGTTAATTTTTGTGGTAAAACCATAATGGTTTTCTTACAATTTTGTAACTCTGTATAGAAATATTTTTAGGAAGTTTTTTTCTACACAAAGAAAAAAATAATGTGGTATGATAAATGGCGTCGTTTTTTTGAAATAAAAAGCGACGCTATTTTTATACATTCACTTCATTACATAGAATAATAGAGGAACGATATGCTAGCCAGTCAAAGAAGATTGTCAAGAGGAGTTACCAGAGCGCAAGGCAGTTCCAGAGGCCGCAGCTCTTCACATACATATAGTGGAAAAATACAGTAGGACAGGAAGAAGCGGGGGAAGAAGACCAAACCGTAAATCTCCATTTCCTGTAGTACTGGTGGGATTAGTTGCGGTTATAGTCCTTGGAGGCAGTATTTTTGCTCTGACTCGCTCCGGTTCTAAAAATGTGGAAACGGAAACAGTAGTGGAGACAGAGGCAATCAATCCCAATGCCATCCAGAAGGATTTATATCTGGATTATTCTGCCTTTAATAAGGATGCAGAGCTTTTGAATTTAAAAGGGATGACTGAAGAGGAAGTGGAAGACTTTTTGAAGAAGTCCTATCAGTGGAATATTGTAATTAAGAATGCCAATCCGAATATTCAATATTTCTCCATGCCTGAATTTCCCGAGCATACCGAAGACAGTTCCAGCGAGGCCGGGGTAGACGACCAGGGAACAGAAGAAATTGTTAAGATTGCGAATTCTCTCTCTGATGTTAGCATTCGTCCTGAAAAAACAGAATTTGCCATTCCGGATTTGCTGTCTGACAGCATTCACAATTTTGTAGGACAGATTTTTAGCAACTATAGAGAGATGATGGCGACAGAAAGCAGTACGGAAGAGAGTTCTACAGAAAAAGAAAAAAAGAAGAAAAAGAGCAAAGAAGAAAGCACAAGTGAAACCGCATCACAAATGATTCAGGCCGATTATGTTTTACAGCTTCCGGATTTTAGGGATAAGGTCAATGACTATATCAATCAATTGGCGATTGTTTGGAAGATGGCGCCGCAAAATGGAGATATTACATCATTCAATAAGTCCACAGGAGAATTTGAATTCGGTGGAACCAAAGATGGATATGCTGTCAATGTGGCTGATACGACAGAAAAAGTTATGGACTTGATTCAGGCCAAGAATTTTTCTGCTGAAGTAGAGACGGCAGGGTCCAAAGTTCCTGCGTCAACAGCCTCGATTAAAGATAAGTATAAAATTATCGCTTCTGTGACTACGAAGACCACTGCAAATGAACTTCGCAATACCAATGTAAAGTTATGTGCTGCGGCAGTAAACGGTACTGTTTTACAGCCCGGAGAGGAATTTTCCTTTAATACTGTAGTAGGTCAAAGAACCCCTGAAAAGGGATATAAGCCTGCGGCTGCTTACAACCAGGGAGAGGTGGTTGAGGAAGTTGGAGGAGGTGTTTGCCAGATTTCTTCAACATTGTATAATGCGGTCTTCCGTGCCGGACTTACGACAACTTACAGAAGAGCGCATACTTTTGCACCAAGCTATGTTACACCCGGAACTGATGCGACCGTTTCATGGCCCGGACCGGATTATAAGTTTGTAAACAATTCAAAGCACGCCATCGGTATTCTTGCTTGGTATTCCAACCAGACCGCTACAGTGCAGATTTATGGATTGCCGGTTCTCCCTGATGGCGTAAAGTGGGAACTTGTTTCGGAGAAGGTGAAGGATCTTCCGGTGCCTGCTCCACAGATTATTACTCCTGCGCAAGGTAAAGAAAGTAATGGTTCTACCGGATCGGAGTGGCAGGCATACAAAGTAATAACCAAGGATGGAAAAACGGAAAAAGTAAAAGATCACTATGCAAGCTACAAGGGCTATACCCCCAAGAAGTATGCGGAAGGCAGTACGGAAAGTACGGCTGCAAGTGAGAGTGCAAGTGAGTCGGCAAGTGTTTCTGAAAGCAAGTCAACAGAAACAACTAAGTCGAGTGAAACAAAGTCTACAGAAACAAAGACAAAGGAAACAAAAGAAGATAATCCTGAGATTTCCAACGGACCAAGTGGAAATAATACAGTAACTACGAGCTCGGAAGACATTATTTCTCCGGGGCCGGCAGGAGAATAAAATTCCCCTTGGTTCTTGCTTGGAAATAGATAAAAACATGTATTGATAGTTGAAAAAGGTTGAAGATAAGATATATCTTATCTTCAGCCCTTTTCTTTTTACAGACTAAAGTTTATAAAAAAATATTCTACCGAGAAATACAAGCCAATTAGATTGTGAAAGATTTAATAATTGTACTTATTGAGGAACGGAGGGAAATTTCATTGCTTTTCAAAGTGGGAATGTTATACTAACTTTCGGTATGTAAGGTCCTAAATTACGGACTTTAAGGATATTAATTCATTTTTTTCAGGAGGGTATTTATGGCAAGAAAAATGAAGACCATGGACGGTAACCAGGCTGCGGCTCACGCATCCTATGCGTTCTCTGAAGTGGCTGCAATTTTCCCGATTACTCCTTCATCTGTTATGCCTGAGCATGTGGATGAGTGGGCAACTGAGGGAAGACAGAACATTCTCGGGGAAACAGTTCAAGTTACCGAGATGCAGTCTGAGGCAGGTGCTGCAGGAGCAGTACACGGTGCACTCGCTGCCGGTGCTTTGACAACTACTTTTACAGCATCACAGGGCTTGCTCCTTATGATTCCGGATATCTATAAGATTGCCGGTGAGCAGCTTCCCGGTGTTTTTGATGTATCCGCAAGAGCTGTAGCTTCCCATGCGCTTTCCATCTTCGGAGATCACTCCGATGTTATGGCTTGCCGTCAGACCGGTGCTGCACTGCTTTGTGAATCCTCCGTACAGGAAGTTATGGACTTGACTCCGGTTGCACACCTTGCTGCATTAAAGGGTAAGCTTCCTTTCATTAACTTCTTCGACGGTTTCCGTACTTCTCACGAGATTCAGAAGATTGAAGAGTGGGATTATGAAGATTTAAAGGATATGGTGGACTGGGAGTATATTGATGCTTTCCGTCAGAATGCCCTGAATCCGAATCATCCTGTAGAGAGAGGTTCTGCACAGAATCCCGATATCTTTTTCCAGGCAAGAGAGGCTTGTAACCCTTACTATGATGCACTTCCGGCTATTGTGCAGGAGTACATGGATAAGGTAAACAAGAAGATCGGAACAAATTACGCATTATTTAACTACCATGGTGCACCGGATGCAGAGCATGTTATAGTGGCTATGGGTTCTGTAAATGAAACCATTGAAGAGACCATTGATTATATGATTGAGAAGACCGGTGCGAAGGTTGGTTTAATTAAGGTTAGACTTTATAGACCGTTTGCAACCGATGCGTTCTTAAAGGCAATTCCGAAGACTGTTAAGACCATCTCCGTTTTGGATCGTACCAAGGAGCCGGGATCTATCGGTGAGCCTTTATACTTAGACGTTGTTGCCGCTCTTTCCGACAGCGAGTTTAAGAATGTGACCGTTCTTTCCGGCCGTTACGGCTTAGGTTCCAAGGACACAACTCCTGCGCAGATTGTGGCTGTATACAACAACAAGGAGAAGAAGAGATTTACTATCGGAATCAACGACGATGTAACACACCTTTCCTTAGAGGTTGGACCGGCTATCGTTACTACTCCTGCAGGAACTGTAAACTGTAAGTTCTGGGGACTTGGAGCGGATGGAACCGTTGGAGCAAACAAGAACTCCATTAAGATCATCGGTGACAATACGGATAAGTATGCACAGGCTTACTTCGACTATGACTCCAAGAAGTCCGGCGGTGTTACCATGTCTCACTTAAGATTTGGTGATAAGCCGATTAAGTCGACTTACCTCATTAAGAGAGCCAACTTCGTTGCCTGTCATAACCCTTCCTATATGACCAAGTTCAACATGGTTCAGGAGCTGGTTGACGGCGGTACTTTCCTCCTTAACTGTACATGGTCCAAGGATGAGGTGGAAAATCACATTCCGGGTCAGGTTAAGAAGTACATGGCTGAGCACAATATCAAGTTCTACGTGATTAACGGTGTAAAGATCGGTATTGAGACAGGTATGGGACCGACTCGTATTAACACCATTCTTCAGTCCGCATTCTTTACCTTAACCGGTATTATTCCGAAGGAGCAGGCTAACAAGCTCATGAAGGATGCCGCCGAGAAGACTTACGGCCGTAAGGGTGAGGACGTAGTTAAGAAGAACTGGGCAGCGATTGACGCAGGAGCAAATGCCTTCGAAGAAGTGGAAGTAAAGAAGGAATGGGCTAGTTGCGCTGATGAAGGGCTTGAGTTTAAGACAAAGACTGAGGGAAGAAAGATATTCTTGACTTTGTAAACAATGTTCAGAATTATGTATCCGCACAGGAGGGTAACAATCTTCCCGTTTCCGCTTTCACAAGCTATGTAGACGGTTCCACTCCGATCGGAACAGCTGCTTACGAGAAGCGCGGTATTGCGGTTAACGTTCCTGCATGGAATCCGGATAACTGTATCCAGTGTAACTTCTGTTCCTATGTTTGTCCTCACGCTGCAATTCGTGCCTTTGCTTATTCCGAGGATGAGGCAGCTAAGGCTCCGGAAGCGGATCAGCAGAAGGCTATGAACGGAATGCCGAACTACAAGTTCGGAATCAAGGTTTCCGTATTGGACTGTGTAGGTTGCGGATCTTGTGCAAATGTATGTCCGGGTATGAAGGGCGAGAAGGCACTTGTAATGTCCCCCATCGAGGACAATCTGGATCGTCAGAAGTATTTCGACTATGCAGTTAAGCTTCCCGAGAAGGAAGAGGTTATTGCAAAGTTTAAGGAGACTACGGTTAAGGGCTCTCAGTTTAAGAAGCCGCTCTTCGAGTTCTCCGGTGCATGTCCGGGATGTGGTGAAACACCGTATGCTAAGCTCATCACTCAGCTTTTTGGAGAGAGAATGTACATCAGTAATGCTACCGGATGTTCTTCCATCTGGGGTAACTCCTCTCCCTCAACACCGTACACGGTAAATGATAAGGGACAGGGACCTGCTTGGGATAACTCCCTCTTCGAGGACAATGCCGAGTTTGGATACGGTATGCTCCTTGCACAAAATGCTATCCGTGACAGATTAAAGAAGCAGGTTGAAAAGCTTGTAGAAGATAACAAGGATACTGCTGTTGTTGAAGCGGCTAAGGAATATTTGGATACCTTCTCTATCGGTGCTACAAACGGTACTGCTACAGAGAAGCTGGTAGCGGCTTTAACCGGTAAGACCGATGAAGTAGCTAAGGATCTTCTTAAGAATAAGGATTTCTTAGGAAAGAAGAGCCAGTGGATCTTCGGTGGTGACGGTTGGGCTTATGATATCGGATTCGGCGGACTTGACCATGTTCTGGCCTCCGGAAAGGATATCAATGTCATGGTATTCGATACCGAGGTTTACTCCAACACAGGTGGACAGTCTTCCAAGGCTACCCCGACCGGTGCTGTGGCGCAGTTCGCTGCCGGCGGTAAGGAGACCAAGAAGAAGGATCTTGCCGGAATCGCAATGTCCTACGGCTATGTTTATGTAGCACATATCGCTATGGGTGCAGATATGGCACAGACCGTTAAGGCTATTTCCGAGGCGGAGGCATATCCGGGACCGTCTCTTATCATCGCTTACTCACCCTGTATCAACCACGGTATCAAGAAGGGTATGGCCAAGGCACAGACTGAAGAGAAGCTTGCTGTTGAGGCAGGTTACTGGAATAACTTCCGTTACAACCCGCTTGGCGGAGACAAGAAGTTCAGCTTAGACTCCAAGGAGCCGAAGTTCGAATCTTATCAGGAATTCTTACAAGGAGAGGTTCGTTACTTATCCTTGGCTCTGAAATCCGGAGAGAGCAAAGCTTCTTGATGAGACGAACGAGAAGGAAGCTAGGGAGAGATACGAGAAGTTAAAGAGATGGGTTGAGTTATATAATAACTAATTAAGCTATTTTTCAGTTCATACACAGAGTATTTTGTCAATGACTCTGAACGATATTCCTATGATTTTGAGAGGAACACTCGTTAAGTATAGGAAAAAGAAGGGGCAACTGCTCCTTCTTTTTTTGCAATATAAGTAAAATAACTTTTTCTGCATTTTTTACATAGTAGCTTATAATGAGTGTTATGTAATGTGGACGAATTTTTGAATCAAGAGGATAGGATGTGACATTATTTTGATTTAATGGTAAAATGAATCGATTTAGAGAATCGAAGGGAGGAACAGTGTGAGAAAAGCCATTGTCGCCGTAGTGGGGCGTCCTAATGTGGGAAAATCCACTCTCTTTAATACTATAGCAGGAAGACAGATTTCCATTGTGCAGGATACCCCGGGGGTAACCAGAGACCGTATTTATGCTGAAGCTTCCTGGTTGAATTATAATTTTACTTTAGTTGACACCGGTGGAATAGAGCCGGTATCCGATGATATTCTTCTTAAGCAAATGCGTTCTCAGGCGGAGCTTGCCATTGATACCGCAGATGTGATTATTTTTGTTACCGATGTGCGTAGCGGTGTTGTGGATGCAGACTACGAAGTAGCCAATATGCTTAGAAAGTCTAAAAAGCCGGTGGTGCTCTGCGTAAATAAGGTTGACAGTGTTAAGAAGTTTGGAAATGACATTTACGAATTTTATTCTTTGGCTCTAGGAGAGCCTTTTGCAGTTTCTTCCGCAAATCATATGGGCATCGGAGATCTCCTTGAGGAAGTGGTGAAACATTTTCCTAAAGAGGGAGAGGCGGAGGAAGATGATGACCGCTTAAAGATTGCGCTTATCGGAAAACCGAATGTAGGAAAGAGCTCCCTGACGAATAAGCTCCTTGGGGAGAATCGTGTCATTGTTTCGGATATTGCCGGAACTACCCGAGATGCCATTGATACGGAAATTGTGCACAATGGGGTTCCTTACGTTTTCATTGATACGGCAGGGCTTCGTCGAAAGGGAAGAGTGACGGAGGATATTGAACGTTATTCCGTAATTCGTACGGTTTCTGCGGTAGATAGAGCCGATATTTGCATAGTCCTCCTGGATG
The DNA here is from genome assembly GCA_916439225.1 of uncultured Oribacterium sp. Taxonomy (GTDB): domain Bacteria; phylum Bacillota; class Clostridia; order Lachnospirales; family Lachnospiraceae; genus Oribacterium. The sequence goes on from CAKAHF010000002.1 coordinate 1,436,725, forward strand.
CTACGGAAGGGATTACGGACGGGGATACCCGGATTGCCGGCATCGCTCATGAATCCGGAAAGGGTGTTATCCTGGCAGTCAATAAGTGGGATCTTGTGGAAAAGGACGATAAGACCATGCAGGAGTTCACGAAGAAACTTCGGGAGAAGTTTTCTTATATGGACTACGCCGAAATTCTCTTTATTTCAGCAGAAACCGGACAGCGCACACAGAAGATATTCGAAATGGTGGACAGAATCCATGAGAATCAGGTTATGCGTGTAAAGACCGGAGTTTTAAACGAAATTATGGCAAGAGCGACAGCTATGAAGCAGCCGCCTTCCGACAAGGGAAAGAGATTAAAGCTTTTCTATATTACGCAGGCTTCCGTTTCTCCCCCCACCTTTGTTATTTTTGTAAATGATAGAGAGTTAATGCATTTCTCTTATACCAGATATATTGAAAATCAGATTCGGGAGAACTTCGGGTTTAGAGGGACACCCATTCGCTTTATTATCAGAGAAAGAGGAGAAGAGAGCTAGATGCCGGTACAGAGAATTTTACTTTGCTTGCTTGTAGGCTATGCTTTCGGGAATATCCCGAATGGTTATATGTATGCAAAAGCCCATGGAATTGATATTTATAAGGAAGGGTCCGGAAATCCCGGAACGACCAATGTTTTAAGAACTCTGGGTAAGAAGGCGGGATTTACTGTTTTGATTATGGATATCGCAAAGTGTATGTTGCCGATATTTTTTATGGTCCTCTTCTTTAAGCCGGAAAATGAGGATATAAAAAGCCTCATTTTGATGACAACCGGTATCGGTGCAATTCTGGGACATAATTTTCCTTGTATTCCCAAGGTTAAGGGAGGAAAAGGTGTCGCTTGCACAGGGGCTCTTTTGCTTGCCTTATCCCCACTCTACACTCTATGTTTATTGCTTTTTCTGATTTTGGTAATTCTGATTACCGGCTATGTGAGTTTGGGGTCGATGCTCTCTATTACCGTTTTCTTTCTCTCGGTTGTATTTTTTGGGAAGAGCTCTGTACTCTTTCCTTTTACGGACGCAGTATACCTTCCCATGTGTGCTCTCAGCTTCCTTCTTATGTTGATGCTCATTTTCCAGCATAGAGGGAATATTCAACGACTTTTAAATGGTACGGAAAATCGTTTTGGGAAAACGAAGAAAGAAGAAAAATAGTAGCGAATAATCTTTTTTTCTTTACTACTATGAAATAGAAAGGGAAGTATTTATGAAGATTACTGTACTTGGGGCCGGAAGCTGGGGAACAGCATTGTCCATGACTCTTTGGAAAAATAAACATGATGTTAGCTTATGGACACATGATGAGAAAGAAGCACGATATTTGAAAGAAGAGAAGAAATGTATGAATCTTCCAGAGGTACAAATTCCGGAGGAAATTACAATTTTAACTTCTTTGGAAGAGGCTATTCAAGGAGCTGAAGTCTTAGTCTATGCTGTACCCTCTATTTTCACCAGGTCTATGGGAGAGAGAACAAAGCCTTTTGTTCAAAAAGATCAGATTCTTGTGACAGTTTCCAAGGGTATAGAAGAGAGCACCCTCTTTACCATGACGGATATCTTAGAGGAGTTTTTTCCGGAAAATAGGATTGCCGTTCTTTCCGGTCCCTCTCATGCGGAGGAGGTTTCCCGTTTTATTCCGACGACTATTGTTTGTGCGTCGAAGGATGAAGATGCGGCAAGAACGATTCAGTCAATTTTTATCAGCGATACTTTCCGTGTGTATACGAATAAAGATGTTCTGGGGGTTGAAATCGGGGCGGCTTTAAAGAATGTTATTGCTCTTGCTGCCGGCATTGCAGATGGCCTGGGCTATGGGGATAACACCATGGCGGCACTCATTACGCGCGGCATTGCAGAGATAGCCAGACTCGGCCTGGCTATGGGCTGCCATTTAGAAACCTTTGCAGGCCTTTCCGGAATTGGAGATCTCATTGTGACCTGCGCTTCCAAGCATTCCCGAAACAGAAGAGCGGGGATTCTCATTGGTCAGGGAAAGAGCTATGAAGAGGCAATGAAAGAAGTCGGACAGGTTGTTGAGGGAGTCTATGCTGCAAAGCTGCAAAAAAGCTTGGAGAAAAGTACCATGTCGAACTTCCCATTGTAAAGGAAGTTAATGCGGTCCTTTTTGAAGGGAAGGCGGCTAAGGATGCGGTATCGGATTTAATGCTACGAGACAGTAGAAGTGAGAGTCCTGCCGTTAGTTTTGATAAGTAATATAGTAAAAGGGGAATCTACCGATTTTTAAAGGTAGATTCTTTTTTATATAGAATATTGGGCATTGCATATGAGCAATATCCAATACGAAGCATATCTTGTTCAAGAAGCTTTAGTGCTTGGAATAATCATGATAGATATTCCTGTGGGTTATGCCTTGATAAATTTTCCATACAAAATGTTATAAAAAGAATTGACAAGAGCGAGAGTCTTCCCTATAATACGGAAAGATTTTAAGTATCAAGGGAGGTTTTTCATGAAAAAACAAATCAGTTTTGCCCTGGCTACCCTTATGGCTTTGTCCTTAGTAGCATGTGGCGGAAATACAAAGAGTGGTAATGAGACAAATGCAGCTTCTGAGAATGCCGGTGCAGACGGGAAAGTTTGGAAAATCGGTTCTCAGGGACCTTTGACCGGAGCGGCTGCAGTTTATGGAAAGGCTGTAACAAACGGTGCTGAACTTGCCATTCAGGAAATCAATGCCAATGGCGGTATCAACGGCTACCAGATTGAATATAAAAAAGAAGATGACGAGCATGATCAGGAAAAGGCTATCAATGCTTACAACAGCTTAAAGGACTGGGGAATGCAGATTATGGTAGGTCCGACAACCTCTGCTCCTGCAATTGCTGTAGGTACAGAGTCTGAGGCGGACAACCTTTTCGTACTGACTCCGTCCGGGTCCGCAGTAGAAGTAACTGCACCGAAGAATGTGTTCCGTGTGTGCTTCTCCGATCCGGCGCAGGGTGCAAAGTCTGCGGAGTACATTGGTTCTCATAAGCTTGGAACAAAGATCGGTATTATTTATGATTCCTCTGATGTTTATTCTACCGGTGTTCATGATTCCTTCAAGGAAGAAGCACCTAAGCAGGGACTGGAAATTGTAGCGGATGAGCAGTTTACTGCTGATTCCAACAAGGATTTCTCCACACAGCTTCAAAAGATGAAGGATTCCGGAGCGGACTTAGTATTCCTTCCTTTCTACTATACAGAGGCTGCCTTAGTTCTTACCCAGGCAAATACCATGGGTTACAAGCCGGTTTTCTTTGGTTGTGACGGTATGGACGGTATCTTGAATGTAGAGAACTTTGACACAAAGCTTGCCGATGGTTTGATGCTCTTAACTCCGTTTGCTGCTGATGCAAAGGATGAGCTGACAGTGAACTTTGTAAAGAACTACAAAGAGAAGTACAAGGATACTCCGATTCAGTTTGCTGCTGATGCGTATGATGCTGTATATATTGTAAAAGCGGCCATCGAAAAGGCAAATCTTAGTCCTGAACAGAGTGTTTCCGATTTAGGAGATGCTTAGAAAAGACGATGACAGAGCTTACTTTAGACGGTCTTACCGGATCCGGTATGAAGTGGGATGCTTCCGGAGATGTAGATAAAGAACCGAAGGCTGTAATCATCAAAGACGGAGCTTATGTTTCCGCAGAGTAAAGTTCTGTAGGATATTCTACACAAAAATTCTTTGCGAAGCTCTTTTACAGAAAGAAAGAGTTTAGTCAAACGATTTACAGTTTCGGATATAAGGAAAAAGGCAATGCTTTCGCTTTGCCTTTTTCTTACTGATAAGGAGAAATTTTTCTATGATGAGTTTTATTTCATATCTGTTAAGTGGTATAAGCTTAGGCTCTGTCTATGCCATTATTGCGCTAGGCTATACCATGGTATATGGAATTGCAAAAATGCTGAACTTTGCGCACGGAGATGTGCTGATGGTGGGCGGCTATACAGCTTTTATTGCATTTAACCAAATGGGGCTTCCTATTCCCCTTGCGGTACTTCTCAGCATGGCAGTCTGCACAGCTCTTGGCGTACTGATTGAACGCATTGCCTATAAGCCGCTTCGAAACGCAAATTCCCTTGCCGTGTTGATTACGGCAATCGGGGTATCCTATTTGCTGCAAAATCTGGCTCTGCTTTTCTTTAGTGCGAATCCGAAGAGTTTTACTTCCTTCGTGAAAATTTCTTCTATTAAACTTGCAGGCGGTAATCTCATTATCTCCGGGGAAACTGTAGTGACTATTGTAGTAGGAGCCATTGTTGCGGTTTGTCTGCTTCTATTTATTAACAAAACGAAGGCAGGGCAGGCCATGCTTGCGGTATCCGAAGATAAGGGGGCTGCAAGTCTTATGGGGGTAAATGTAAATGCTACAATTGCCTTAACTTTTGCAATCGGATCCTCTCTTGCCAGTGTAGCGGGAATTCTCCTTTGCTCTGCATATCCCAGCCTTACTCCGACTACAGGGGCAATGCCCGGCATTAAGGCCTTTGTGGCGGCGGTACTTGGTGGAATAGGCTCTATTCCCGGAGCTTTTATCGGCGGTATTTTACTTGGAGTCTTGGAAAACCTGTCTAAAGCATATATTTCATCCAAATTATCCGACGCTATTGTATTTTCCGTTTTGATTGTAGTTCTCCTGATTAAGCCGACCGGCATTTTAGGAAAGAAAATTATGGAGAAGGTGTAAAATGAATAAGACAAGATTGAAACAATTGAAAGAAATATTTCTGAACTATGGGATAATTATTCTCGTTTATCTTGTAGTGCAGTTCTTTTTACAGACCGGATCCGTATCTTCCTTAGTGAAAGGACTTTTGGTTCCTCTTTGTATCTATTCTATTCTTGCAATCAGCTTAAATCTGGTTGTAGGTATTTCCGGAGAGCTTTCTCTTGGACATGCCGGTTTTATGTGTGTGGGAGCCTTTGCCTCTGCGACTTGCTCCATGCTTTTAAAGGGAAGCGGTCTTCCTCCTGTTCTTCTCTTTATCCTTGCTCTTTTTGTGGGAGCTCTTTCTGCCGGAGTTCTTGGGCTTTTAATCGGTATACCCGTACTTCGTTTAAAGGAGACTACCTGGCCATCGTAACCTTGGCATTTGGAGAGATTATCAAGAACCTGATCAATGCACTCTACTTCGGCGTGGACAATTCCGGTTGGCATTTTTCCCTAAAGGATAGTAATGCGATTTCTTTAGGAGAGGGCGGTACATGGATTATCAAGGGAGCACAGGGCATTACCGGAACACCGAAGTACAGCAGCTTTACTATGGGAATCGTTTTGCTTCTCCTTTCCATGCTTTTTATTCAGCACTTTATTCATTCCAGAACCGGTCGTGCCGTAATGGCGATTCGCGATAATCGTATTGCGGCGGAGAGCATCGGTCTTCCTGTAACCAAATTAAAGCTCCTTTGTTTTTCTGTTTCTGCGGCATTTGCCGGCATTGCAGGTGTGCTCTATGCACATAATTTAAGCTCCTTACAGGCACTTCCGAAGAATTTCGGCTATAACCAGTCCATTATGATCCTGGTATTCGTGGTTTAGGCGGTATTGGAAATATGCGCGGCTCCATTCTTGCTGCAGTAGTCTTGACACTCCTTCCGGAGATGCTTCGTTCCTTAAATGACTACAGAATGCTGATCTATGCGGTTGTCTTGATTCTTATGATGCTCTTTACCTCTGCACCGAACTTTATCGCTCTTAGGAAGAGTGTCTTACAGAAGTTCCGTAAAAAGGAGGTGGCAGCATGAATTTGCTGGAAGTAAATGCTTTGGGGATTTCCTTTGGCGGTTTAAAGGCTGTAGATAATTTCCATGTTTCGGTGAAGAAAAAGGAGCTTTATGGTTTAATTGGACCGAACGGTGCCGGGAAAACTACGATATTTAACCTCCTTACCGGTGTATATAAGCCAAATGCAGGTGAAATTCTTCTAAATGGGAAGAATCTTGTCGGTATGAGCTGTATTAAAATTAACCATGAGGGTGTAGCAAGAACCTTTCAAAATATTCGTTTGTTTAATAAGCTCTCCGTTTTGGATAATGTAAAAGCAGGCTATTTTGATTCTCAAAAGTATAGTTTTGTTGACGGGATTCTTCGTCTTCCGAACTATTTTAAGAAAGAAAAGGCTATGGATGAGGCTGCCATGGATTTACTTTCCGTTTTCCACCTGGAAGACTTGGCAAAGGAATATGCAGGCAATCTTCCTTACGGAAAGCAGAGAAAGCTGGAAATTGCGAGAGCTCTTTCTACAAATCCCTCCCTCCTTCTTCTGGATGAGCCGGCAGCGGGAATGAACCCGAGTGAGACGGAAGAGCTGATGGAGACCATTCGCCTCGTACGTGATCGCTTTGATATGACGGTTCTACTGATTGAGCATGATATGAAACTTGTTTCGGGAATTTGCGATAGACTTACGGTACTCAATTTCGGGCAAGTGCTTGCAGAGGGAGAAACTGCAGAGGTTCTGCACGATGAGAAGGTGATTAAAGCCTATTTAGGAGAGTAGTATGGAAAAGATACTGGAAGTTAAAAATCTACATGTGCATTATGGCATGATTCATGCGATTAAAGGCATTTCCTTTCATGTAAATAAAGGAGAAATTGTTACCTTAATCGGAGCAAACGGCGCGGGAAAAACCAGTACCTTGCAAACACTTACGGGGCTGATTCCCTCCTCCTCCGGTGAGATTATTTACAATGAAAAGAATATTGAAAAGATTCCGGGACATAAGCTGGTTGAGCGAGGCTTAGCTCATGTTCCGGAGGGAAGAAGAGTTTTTGCCAGTCTTTCCGTGTATCAGAATCTTATGCTCGGTGCTTATACCAGAAAGGACAAGAAAGAAATAGAGGAAAGCCTGGAGATGATTTATCATCATTTTCCAAGATTAAAGGAGAGAAGAAATCAGGTTGCAGGAACCCTATCCGGCGGAGAACAGCAGATGCTTGCCATGGGGAGAGCTCTTATGTCCAAGCCGGAAATGATTCTTTTGGATGAGCCGTCCATGGGACTTTCTCCGATTTATGTCAATGAGATTTCTCCCTGATTCAGATGATTCACGATAGCGGAGTAACCGTGCTTCTCGTAGAACAAAATGCGAATAAGGCACTAATGATTGCAGATAGAGCCTATGTGTTGGAAACCGGTACCATTGCCCTTCATGGGGATGCGAAGCAACTTTTAGAAGATCCTAAGGTCAAGGCGGCTTATCTTTCGGAGTAAATATGAGTAGAAAAAGTCTAACTCAATTTGTCTTCTTTATAGTGATTTTGATTATTCTTGGACTGGGCATAAGCCTTCTTTTTCATAGAAGATGGAAAAGAAGGCTTATGCAGTATGAGACAAAAATCAACGTGCAAGAAGCCCCTGCAAAGGAAATATTGCCTGTGGAAGAAGAGGATCCGGAACAGGGAGAAGAAGACAGTATATATCGTTTCCAAAATGAGTTCTCTCGTCTGGAAGAGATAGAAGAAGACCCGGACTGGCAGAGAGGCATTCCTTTAAGAAGACGTTACGAGGAAATAGCAAATCTCTATGACAAAGAATTGCAGAGGTTGGTTTCTTATTACTCCGGAAAGATTACCGGAACAGAGAGGGAGAATTTCTTTGTGGAGCACAGTATATTTCTAGCGGAGAGAAGCAGGGAAAGCAAAAAGGAGCTGAGTCAGGAGAAAACAGGAGTTGAAGAAAATATTGACTACTTGAAGAAGTACATTGTATTGACTAAAAACAGATGCAGTATTCTTCTGGAGAAGATTGCAGATGATTTTGAATAGGATGTTTCGCAAAACGCCTAAGCTTGAACTTGCTCTATAAGTAAGGTATAATTTTAAAGTTTGAAGATAGAAAGTGGGGAATATAAAGAGTAAGTAGAATTCCCTTTCCAAAACCCGAAGATACTGTTTAATATCTTGCATTATATAGAGGTGAATTTATGGAAAAATACGGTGTAAATGAATTACGAAAGATGTTTCTGGATTATTTTCAGGAGCAGGATCATCTTATCATGAAGAGCTTTTCATTGGTTCCTCACAATGATAACAGCTTACTTTTAATTAATTCGGGTATGGCACCCTTAAAGCCATATTTTACAGGACAGGAGATTCCGCCTAAGAGAAGAGTTTCCACCTGTCAGAAGTGTATTCGTACCGGTGATATTGAAAATATTGGAAAGACAGCCCGTCACGGTACCTTCTTTGAAATGCTCGGAAATTTCTCCTTTGGAGATTACTTTAAGTCGGAGGCGCTGCACTTTGCCTGGCAGTTTTTAACGGAGAGAGTGGGACTTCCGAAGGATAGACTTTATCCCAGTATTTATCTTGATGATGAAGAAGCATTCAAGGTTTGGACGGAAGAAATCGGTGTTCCGAAGGAAAGAGTTTATCGCTTCGGTAAGGCGGACAATTTCTGGGAGCACGGCGCAGGTCCCTGCGGTCCCTGTTCCGAGATTTACTATGATCGCGGTGAAAAGTACGGTACCGGTCCGGAAGATGTAATGGGCGGAGAAGGTGACCGTTTTATTGAGGTATGGAATGTAGTATTCTCCCAGTTTAACAACGACGGAAAGGGAAACTATACCGAGCTTGTCCAGAAGAACATCGATACCGGTATGGGATTGGAAAGACTTGCTGTAGTCTGCCAGGATGTTCCCTCTCTCTTTTTGATGTGGATACCAACAAGGCTATGATGGAAGAGATTGCTGGTCTTTCTCATAAGCGTTATATGGAAAATAAGGAGCATGATATTTCTTTCCGTATTATTGCAGACCATGTGAAGAGCTGTACTTTTATGGCATCCGACGGAATTATGCCGTCCAATGAAGGAAGAGGTTATGTCTTCCGAAGACTCCTAAGAAGAGCGGCAAGACATGGAAGAATTTTAGGAATTAACGGGGCTTTTCTGGCTACTCTTTCCGAAAAAGCAATCACGCTTTCCAAGGATGGCTATCCGGAGCTCGAAGAAAAGAAGGACATGATTCTTCGTGTGATTGCCGAAGAGGAAGAGCGCTTTAATAAGACCATTGATAACGGTCTTGCGATTCTCCAGTCCTTAATTCAGGATTTACAGAAAAAGAAAGAGAAGACTTTATCCGGAGAAGAGGCCTTCCGTCTCTATGACACCTATGGCTTCCCCCTTGGATTTAACCAAGGAAATCCTGGAGGATGCCGGACTTGATTTGGATGAAGAGGCTTTCCATCAGGCGATGAAGGTGCAGAAGGATACAGCCCGTGCTGCAAGAAAGACTACAAACTATATGGGACGTGACGATATTTACCAGACTCTGGATCCGAGCATCAGTTCAGAGTTTACAGGCTATGACAGATTGGAAGAGGACGCTACGGTAAAGGCTCTTGTATTCTTATCCGATGAAGAAGGGCAGGGCAGTATTTCCGATAAGATTACTGAGGGACAGAAGGCTGCCATTATTACAGATAAAACACCATTCTATGCCACCATGGGCGGACAGCAAGGCGACCGAGGAGAAATCAGCGGAGAGAATTCCCTGTTTATTGTAGATGAAACCATTCATTTGCAGGGAGGAAAGATTGCGCACCTCGGTGTAATGGAGCAGGGAGAGATCAGCTAAATGAAAAGGTACATCTTTCTGTAGACGAAGAAGCAAGAAATCTGACGGCGAGAAACCATACGGCTACACATCTCTTACAGAAGGCTTTAAAGACCGTTTTGGGATCTCATGTAGAGCAGGCAGGAGCTTACTATGATGATAAGCGTCTTCGCTTCGACTTTACGCATTTTGCGGCACTCAATAAGGACGAATTAAAGAAGGTTGAAGAAATGGTCAACCAAGAGATTGCCAGAGGAGATCTTGTTAAGACAGAAGAAATGAGTTTGGAGGATGCCAAGAAGTCCGGTGCAACAGCACTTTTTGGAGAAAAGTACGGAGACAAGGTTCGTGTAGTTTCAGTAGGAGACTTCTCTGTGGAGCTATGCGGTGGAACCCATGTAAATCAGTCCGGAAGTATTCAGGGATTTAAGATTGTGTCCGAGCAGGGAATTGCTGCCGGTGTAAGAAGAATTGAGGCATTAACCTCTCAGAATCTATTTGACTATTTCCAAAAGGAAGAGGAGCTCTTGAAGGAGCTCAGTGCCAAGTTAAAGGCTGATCCGGAGCATTTACTGCAAAGAATTGAGAGCCTGGAGCAGGAGTTAAAATCCAGTAAGTCCGATCTCGACAAGCTGAAAGAGAAGATTGCAAAGGAGGAGATGGGAGAGCTCAGTGCGGAAACCGTTAACGGTTGTTCCGTTATCATAAAAGATCTTCAGGGCGTAGACAGAAACGCTCTTAGAACTTTGGGAGACAGCTTGAAGGATAAGTATGAGAATGCCTTTGTACTACTGATATCTGTAGAAGATGGAAAACCCGTTCTTATGGCAACCGCATCTGATGCTGCAGTGAAGAAGGGAGCACACTCCGGAAATCTGATTAAAGAAGTAGCCGCCGTTCTTGGCGGTGGCGGAGGTGGAAAGCCCCAGATGGCACAGGCCGGCGGTAAGGATGCTTCCTTAATTCCCGAAGCGCTTCAGAAGGCAAGAGAAATTATGCAGGCCCAGCTAAAGGGATGATAAAGAGCTGATGATTTTTTTAAATAACAGCTTTTATATCGATTTAAAACTCATAAATGTGATACTGCATGATTTGAGAAAGATATTTACGATGAATAAAAAGCCTCGAGATTGAAATCTCGAGGCTTTTTTTGTTATTATGCAAAAAGCATAATAAAGGGGGATTTTGCCGGCATTTTTTTACTAAAACGGATGGACAAGCAGATGTACTCGTTTATATAAGCAAATTCTTTCCGATTACTTCCGTCTTCTTTGTTTTCTTAGGTTTCTTTTTGATAGCATAGAGCATGAAAGAAACTGCAGATATAGCAAAAAGTCCTGCCCATAAGGGAAGACGTGAAGCATCTTCCGTTGCTATATTACGTCTATTGCTTGCCGACGGTCCTCTGTAAACACCTAAGACTTCCGGAGCCGGACTGTTTTCAACGACTTCACTCGGCGTAGGAATTGGCTTATATACTCCTGCTACAGTAGGAGATGGAGGGGTTCCATCTGAGGGTGTTGAAGGAGGCGTAGGATTGGGATCCGGTGTAGGTCTTGGGTTTGGTCCCGGATTCGGTTTAGGGTTCGGATTGGGATCAGGGTTTGGTCCCGGATTTGGTCCCGGATCGGGATTGGGATCCGGATTTGGGCTTGGATTTTTCGTATTGGTTACGATATATCCGTCCTTTTGGTCTCCGCTTATCGAAGAGCTGTACCCGGAAAGTGCAACTTCCTCAATAGTATATACAATTTCATGACCATCATTCTCGTCGTATTTTGGAAGCTTTTCAAAATAATAGGTCCATTGCTCAGCTTCCGTTAATTTTACTTTTTCTTTCACGATCCCGTCTGCAAGAAGTTTTATTTCTACTTGAGATGCGGACTCGCCGTTCCATCTCTTTTCTACTTTAAGATTGGTTTCCGGAATGTTTAAAATCATAAATCCATTTTTCTGGTCCCCGGATACTTTTGCAGCGTATCCTTCAATAGGATTTTCTTTTATGAAATACTTAAATGGCTTATTTTTTTCATCAAGCTTGGGGAGATTTGTAAAGATAAGCTCCCACTTTCCATCTTTTTTGTTCATGGTTTCAGAACCAATATAGACAGGAGATTGCGGATCTTCTTTATTTTCCCGATAAAGCTCTACAGTGATACTGGATGGTCGTATTTCAGGGTCATCATACTTCCATTCTTTTGAAACTTTTATATCGATTACTTTTCTTTCTCCCATATTTACGGTTCCGTTAGACCCGATACCGCCACCTCTTGTAGCTGAGATATTTCCGGAAATGATTACATCTGCCAAGTATTCAGAGGCACTGTCTTCCGTTACATCCGTATGAAGCCCTAAAATTTCAAAACGAGTCGCGTCCAAAACTCCATTTAGCTTATTTAGTGGAAGAACTTCATCTCTATCATTTTTCCAATTATAGGGAGTACCGCCGGGCATGAAGGCAGAAATATAGTAAGTTGGAGATCCGTTATGTCGTCCATAGGAGAAGAGTCCGGATTCAATATCAATGTCCCCTGCTCTGGATGCGTGGTTATTGAATATAGCTACACCGTTCTTGACATTGATACTGCTAAGAGAGACGGGACAGGCGGCAAATCCGCCACCGGCAATGCTTGCGCTATTATCTCTTATAACTGCATAATTCAAATTTAAAATCCCGTTTTTATATCCGGATTGAGGATTTTCTCCGTTTACATAGATACCTCCACCACCAAACAAATGAGGAACCATTCCCTCGCCTGTCATGGTATTGTCAATAATTTGACCGGAATTGATGTTGGCTACAGAATATCCTTCTGCGTACCGAGAGGATTGAACATAGATGCCGCCACCGGAGGAACCGGATGTATTATCGCTGATAATTCCTCCATTCATATTCAAGGTATTCCCGATTAGTGTATCAAAATAAGTACCGACACTAATTCCGCCACCGATTTCTTCGGACATATTTCCGGAAATCAAGGCATCTCCACTCAAATTGATTGTAGAATTCTGGAAAGCAGCAATTCCTCCACCGCTTGCTCCGGCATCTTTTCCGGGATTGGCTTTATTGTTGCTAATACTTCCTCCGGACATATTGAAGGTAGCATTACTGCCTAAAAAAACGCCACCTCCCATATAAGCACTGTTATTACGGATGATTCCGCCGGTCATATTGATTATTTTTTTTTTTTTCGGAGAGAAATTCTGCATAAACAGCACCTCCAAATACATTGATAGAGTCTGGATCTGTTGCAAGATTATTTTCCAGAATGGTACCTTCTTCGATGTTTAAAGTACCATTCACATAAATAAGAGATTTTCTAGTCAAATTCTCATTTTCTCCACCACCATCAATGGTAATATCCCTCAATGTTAATTTTGAACCTGACTGTACGGATAAAAGATAACCTTCGTACCCCGGAGCCCGCATAAGAACCGCAGAGGTTCCGTCTAAGCTGAGCACTCCGGAAGCGGGTGTTTCTCCGGATATATATATAATACTGATATCCTGATTCTCGCTAGCCAGCTCTTTTGCTTTTTTAAAGGTTTTTACGGCATTTTCCGGGCTTTCACCGTCATTTTTGTCGTTACCTTCATTTCCATTTAAATAAATACTGCCGGCAAAAGCATAAACTTTTGTCAGGTTCCAAGGAAGAAGAATACTCATCATAGAGAGTGTAAAAAGGAACGTGAAGACAAATAGAAAGCTTTTGCGAACCCGATTTAAAAGAAAGCGGGTGAAAAATTGTTTCATTCAATTACCTCCTGCTAAGAACTTATATTGTGTCAAACAAAGATGTAAAAATATCATATCACAATATTAAATTAATACAATATTCCGAAAGAATTTATGAAAAATATTTTAAAGATAAATTCTCTTACTCATAAAATAGATACATTTTATACGACTGGTATTGATACCGGGAATAGTTGGATATAAAATTAGCAATAACTAATCATGACGCGGGAGAGTACAAAATGAGAAACTATGTGAACAAAGAGCAAAAAATGCCTCTATATGGGATTGGGCCGTTTTTAATCTTCTCTATTGCCCTTTTATCTCTTTTAGGGATTGTTTTATCGTTTAATCTTTTGTCGGTCGGAGAAGTTTATGGGGCAGGGAAGTATATTTTCTATGTAGTTGCAGGTATTCTTATTTTCTTAGGACTATTGATCTGGTTTTTCGGTGCAGTGCATTCCGATGTGGATAAGTATATTCAGGAAAACAGACTGAAAACAGACGGAATCTACGCATGGACAAGAAATCCCATGTATACGGGCTGGTGGTTTGTACTGATCGGGATTTTGCTTTTCCGCCATAATTTATGGACACTTCCTCTTATTCCGATACAATGGGTACTGTTAAGTATGGTTTTAAAGAGGACAGAAGAACGGTGGCTAAAGGAGCTTTTCGGGAAAGAATATGAACAGTACTGCAAGAAGGTGAATAGACTCATGCCGTGTAAAAAAATCATTTGACTTAAAAGAAAATTTTGCTATAATAAAGCGTAGTTTGTGCCCGAAGGGAGGTTTGGGAGTTCGCATGTCAAGTGTTATCGTAAAAGAGAACGAGTCTTTGGACAGTGCATTACGCAGATTCAAGAGAAACTGTGCTAAGGCAGGAATCCAGCAAGAAATTCGTAAGAGAGAGCATTACGAGAAGCCGTCCGTTAGACGTAAGAAGAAGTCTGAAGCGGCTAGAAAGCGTAAGTTCAATTAAATCATGCGAGGCTATTGGTCTCGTTTATAGCGTAGAGATAGCCCCGATTCATTTGAATTGGGGCTATTTCCTTCCATGAAGGAGTATAATGACAGAGAAAGAACTGGTTTTGGATATCCCCTTAGAACATGAAATGAATATCTTGGGGGATATGGACAAATATTTAAGGAAGTTACAGAGACAGTTTTCGGTGAACATCATTGACCGGGACGGTTTATTAAAGATTATCGGGGAAGAAGAAAATGCGGAAAAGACAAAAGAGGTTCTTCTTTCCCTTTTAAAGTTATCTCAAAAAGGCAATCGGATTTCCGAGCAAAATGTGGACTATGCCATTTCCCTTACCATAAAGGAGGGAAAGGCGGAGCAGCTTTTACAGCTGGAAGAGGATTTTGTGGCAAGAACCGCTCTTGGAAAGCCGGTAAAGCCGAAGACCTTGGGGCAGAAGTCCTATGTCGATAAGATTCGGAAAAATATGATTACCTTTGGAGTAGGCCCTGCCGGAACGGGGAAAACCTATCTTGCGATGGCCATGGCGATTACCGCTTTTAGAGAGGAAGAGGTTTCTCGTATTATTCTGACAAGACCTGCGATTGAAGCGGGAGAGAAGCTCGGCTTCTTACCGGGAGACCTGCAGTCGAAGGTGGATCCTTACCTCCGTCCGCTTTATGATGCCCTTTATAATATCATGGGGCCGGAACAGTACCTTGCGAATGCTGAAAAAGGTCTTATTGAAGTGGCACCTCTTGCCTATATGAGAGGTAGAACGCTGGACAATGCTTATATTATCCTCGATGAGGCGCAGAATACCACTCCTGCGCAGATGAAGATGTTCCTAACCAGAATCGGCTTCGGCTCGAAGGTGATTGTGACGGGAGACCTTACGCAGAAGGATCTGGAAGAGGGAAAGCGTTCCGGTCTGGAAGATGCCATGTTCATCTTAAAAAATGTGGAAGGCATCGCCTTTTCGGCACTGACCAGCGAAGACGTGGTAAGGCATCCCCTTGTGCAGAGAATTGTCAATGCCTACGAGAAGGATGAGGAGAGAAAAAAGAGGGAAAATAATGCAAATCGACATAGAGTGGGAAGTAAGGGCAGAAACAAGCGTTCCGTATGAGAAGATTGTAAGAGATATTGTGGAAGAGGCGGTGGAGTATGTCGACTGCCCCTATGATATTTCCGTTTCCGTTCTTTTTATAGAAGATGAGGAAATGCACAGGATTAATCTGGAAAACAGGGGAATCGATAAGTCTACCGATGTCCTCTCTTTTCCGTTGTTCGAACTGGAGAGTCCCGGAGTTTTTACGGAGGAACTGGAAGAGGATCCCGGAAACTTTGATCCGGACAGCGGTGAGCTTCTGCTCGGAGACATCATTCTGAATTGGGACAGGGTACTTTCGCAGGCGGAAGAGTATGGACACAGCGTAGAGAGAGAACTGGCTTTTTTGATTGCGCATTCCATGCTGCATCTCTTTTCCTTTGATCACATGGAAGAGGAGGAGCGGAAGCTAATGGAAGAGAAGCAGGAAGCGATTTTACAAAATAGAGGGTATCTAAGATGAGTAAGGGAAGAGTTTCTTCTAAGGCGACAGGACATAGGAATAATTTCGTACTGCAAGGCTCCCTTCTTGCCGTAGCGGGGATTTTAGTCCGCATCATCGGGATGGTTTACCGTATTCCTTTGACGGCGATTATTTCCGATGAGGGAAACGGGTATTACACCTCGGCATTTTCCATTTATACCCTGCTCCTCATTCTTTCCAGCTATTCCATGCCTACGGCAATTTCCAAGCTGATTTCCCAAAATTTAGCTAAGAAACAATATAAAAATACGGAGCGGGTGCTTCGCGTTTCTTTCCTGTATTCCTCTTTAATGGGGGCGGTTATGGCGTCGGTTCTTTTCTTCGGAGCGGACGGGATTGCTGAGCTTTTAAAGAAGCCTTATGCGGCTTTTGCGCTTCGCGCTTTAGCCCCGACCGTTTGGATTATGGCCTACTTGGGACTCCTTCGCGGTTATTTTCAGGGAATGGGAAATATGATTCCCACTGCGATTTCACAGATTTTGGAGCAGATTGCGAATGCCATCGTATCCGTTTTAATGGCCTATGTTTTATTTGCCAAAGGACAGCAGGCGGATTTACTCTATAAAAATACGGAGTTTTCTTATGCTTACGGGGCAATGGGGGGGGCAATCGGTACCGGTGCGGGTGCGGGAATTGCGCTACTCTTTATGTTCCTTTTATATCGCTACCAGATTCCTTCACTAAGAAGAAAGGCAAGGCGGGATGAGGGTCTTACGGAAAGCTATGAGCATTCGGCGATGCTCTTGCTTTTCACCATGCTCCCTATTCTTTTTTCCAGTACGGTTTACAATATTTCTTCCGTTTTGGATGATTTTCTTTATTCTTCCATTATGACGAGCCTCGGTTCAAAAACGAAACAGATTGTCATGGAATGGGGGATTTTCGGAGAGTATCATGTGCTCTTTAATATTCCTGTTGCCTTGGCCAATGCGCTTTCTTCGTCTTTGATACCGGCTCTTACCATGGCGGTGGCATCTCACGACAGAAAGAAAACGCTGTCACAGATTCGGGTGAGTATTCGCTTTACCCTCCTCATTGCCATTCCTTGCTCCATCGGTATGGCCGTGCTTGCAGATCCGCTTCCCGCATGCTTTTCCCCGGGAAAAATGTACAGCTTTTAATTCAACTTACAAGAGTCGGTTCCTTTGCCGTACTGCTTTACTCGCTTTCCACGATTACGAATGCCATTTTACAGGGACTCGGGCACTTGAATCTGCCACTTTACCATTCCATGATTGCCCTTGTTTTACATCTTTTATCTTTGGTGCTTTTCCTTTACGCAGGGCTTGGAATTTATGGAGTGGTTCTATCGAATATTGTTTTTGCACTTATCATGTGTTTCCTAAATCAGCGTGCTATTTTCCGGCATACCCGTTTTCGGATTGATCTCTTCCGAAGTCTTGTGATGCCGATGTTTTCTGCGGCAATTATGGGCGGTGCAGCCTATGTGATTTACTTTGTAATATATATTTTGCTTCCGGAAAGCCTAAGAAAGGGAAGAGTCGGATCTGCAGCTTCTCTTCTTCCGGCAGTTTTTATCGCTATTTTGATTTATTTTTTCCTCCTCTTAAGGAGTCATACTTTAACGAGGGAAGATTTGGATGAAATGCCGATGGGCGGAAGACTGAAGCGCTTCCTGTAAACAGGATTGAGTCATTACTGCTTTAAATAAGCAGGACTAAATCTTTACTGTGTAAGTAAACAGGATTCAACCTTTACTGCTTTAAAGCGGAGCTTGGTAAAGGTAAGAAAGAGCTGAGTTTAAGTTCTATTATAGTTTAAAGAAATAATCATAAGATTCCAGCAAAGAAATGAGGTAAGCATGAAGGACTGTGTCATAATCGGAGGAGGAGCGGCGGGGATGGCGGCAGCGATTGCGGCGAAGCGTTCCGGCGCAGTATCGGTCCTTCTTATTGAAAAAAATGATAGCCTGGGGAAGAAGCTAAAGCAGACGGGAAACGGGCGATGCAATTTTACAAATCGGAAGATGCAAGCCGATTGTTTCGCTCTGCCACTTCTTCCTTTATAGAACAGTTTTTAGCACAGTTTTCTTATGAAGATAGTCTTCGGTTTTTTCACTCTATTGGAGTGTTGGAGAAGCTTCGAGGGGACTATGCCTATCCCCATTCCGACCAAGCGAAGTCTCTTTTATTTTCTTTGGAAAACGCCATGCAGGACCTTGGAGTAGAAGTACGGTGTTCTACGGAAGTAAGAGGAATTAAAAATATTACTGAGAAAGAGAATACTATCTTCGAAATAAACTGTATAGACAAAGAACAAGACTTAAAGAAAGAACAAATCTTAAAGAAAGAACAAAACTTTAGTATAAAGGCAAAAAAACTTCTACTTTGCACCGGAGGGCTTGCTATGCCTGGTTCAGGCTCCACGGGAGATGGATACAGCTTTGCAAAGGCACTCGGACATACTTTACTTACTCCTTTTCCCAGTCTTTGCCCGATTTATACGGAGGAAAAATATACGAAAAGCTGGGCAGGGGTTCGTGTAGATACAGAACTTAGTCTTTACGAGGGAGAAAAGCTCCTTTTTACGGACAAGGGGGAACTGCAATGCACCGAGTATGGAGTTTCCGGTATTGTTGTTTTTCAATGCAGTCGTCTGGTGCATAGCCTTTTGGAAAGAAGCGGAAAAGCAATGCTTTATCTATCCTTTTTTCCGGAATTTAAAGAAGAGGACTTCCTTGTTTTTTTACTGAAAAGAAAGGAAGAAAGAAGCGTGCAATATGGAAAAGATTTTCTTCTTGCCTTACTTCCGGATAAGCTGGTTTCCGTATTATTTCAAAAAATGAAGTTTCCTGTCGATAAGAAGCTTTCTGAGATTCCCAAGGAAAAGATTAAAGAGCTTTGTGCCCTACTTTTCCATTTTCCGTTTAGAGCAAGTAAAACGGCGGATTTTACAAAGGCGCAGTGTACGGCAGGGGGAATTGCGGTATCGGAAGTAAATCCCCATACCATGGAGAGTAAGCTGTGCCCGAATCTCTATTTTGCGGGAGAAATCTTAGATATAGATGGAATCTGCGGAGGGTATAACCTCCATTTTGCCTTTGGTTCAGGACTCATTTCCGGTAAAGCAATGGGGGAGAAAAGATGATTAGAATTTCGCAAATAAAAATGGGACTCTTCGATGGGGAAGAGGAGATAAAAAAAGCAGCGGCAAAGCTATTATATCTGGACGTTTCCTTTATATCGGAGTTCTTAATAGAGAGGCGCTCTATAGATGCGAGAAAAAAGCCGAAGCTCTACTTTGTTTATTCGGTATATCTAAGTGTACAAGGGTTAAATGAAGAGAAACTTGTGAAGAAGCTCCGTTCCAAAGATATTGTACTCGGAAAACCGGTGCGCTATGTTGTGCCTCAGCTTCCTCCGGAAATCGAGGGAATACCGCAGAAAGACTATTTTCAAAAAGAGGAAAACAGACCCGTGATTGTCGGTTTCGGTCCTGCCGGTATGTTTGCTGGTCTTCTCCTTGCAAGAGCCGGTCTTCGGCCCGTAATTTATGAAAGAGGACAGGCTGTGGAGAAAAGACAGGAAGCGGTTGAAAAGCTTTGGACAGAAGGAAAGTTGGATCCGCATTCTAATCCACAGTTTGGAGAGGGGGGAGCAGGAACCTTTTCGGATGGGAAACTGAATACTCTGGTAAAGGATCAACACGGGCGTTCCCGTTTTGTTTTAGAAAACTTTGTCCGCTATGGGGCCAAAGAAGAGATTTTATATGATGCAAAGCCTCATGTCGGAACAGACGCATTACTTTCTATTGTGGCTTCTATTCGAAAAGAAATAGAGAGTCTTGGCGGAGAAGTTCATTTTGAGAGCCAATACCATTTTGAAAAGCATGAAAAAAGACCCCTAATCATTGCTATCGGGCATAGCGCAAGAGACAGCTTTCAGGAGCTTCATGCTTTGGGCTACCCCATGCTTGCAAAGGACTTTGCCATGGGCTTTCGTGTGCAACATGAGCAAAAGGATATAGACCTTGCGCTTTATGGAGAAATTGACGAAAAGAGTAGAGAGCTGCTTGGCGCATCAAGCTATAAAATCAGTCATCATACAAAGCATAACAGAGCCTTTTACAGCTTCTGTATGTGCCCGGGTGGGTATGTAGTGAACTCTTCTTCGGAGGAAGGCGGGCTTTGCGTGAATGGAATGAGCTATAGTGGCCGTGACAGCGGAAAGGCCAATTCCGCCATTATTTTTTCTGTTTCCAAAGATGAATATGGAGGAGAAAAGGATCCACTTGCCGGGATTACTTTACAAAGAGAATTTGAAAAGAAGGCCTATTGCCTAGCTTCCGGGAAGGTTCCTTACAGTAGATACGACAGAATTAAAAACGTCGCAATCAAAGAAAAAAATCAAACGGTCATGCTGAAAGGGCAGGGAGAGGAGTGCGATATCTCATCCCTTTTCAATTTGGAAAACTATCCGAAATTAAGTCACTTGGAAGAAGATTTTATTGAATCTATGGAGGCTTTCGGAAGGAAAATCAGAGGATTCTCCAAGGGAAATACCTTGGTTTACGGTGTGGAAAGCCGGACTTCTTCTCCGATTCGTATTCTTAGGGAGGAAGACTACAGCACTATGGGAAGACGGATTTATCCTGCAGGAGAAGGGGCAGGATACGCCGGAGGCATTATGAGTGCGGCAATGGACGGCTTAAAGGTAGCGGAAAGTTTGATTTTGTCTTATGATAAGCAGGGGTAAAAAATTGGATATAAATAACAGATATATTTCTTGTTTGTGGATATGGTAACAGGGGCACGCTCTCGCTAACTTCGCCTGACTGAGCATGGGCTCGGTAGCCCATTGCTCACTTTGCTTCGCAAAGCAACTTCCTTCGGAAGTTGGTCTTGTACAGGACAACTTTTCTGATGAAAAGTTTGTCCTTTCGTAGGGGATACTAAGCGAAAAACTGCAGTACCTTTGTTTTTCGCAAGTACCGGCGGGCTCAGATTACCCCTTGTTCCCATATCCGCAAACAAAGAAAAGAATTCAGTTCTATTGTTTACATCCAATTTTTATAAGCCCGTAAGAGTATAGAGAGGAAATTTGTAGTGAAGGATTTAGTGTTTGAAGAGATAGAGAAAAATGCGCCGAAGGAGGAGCCGGCCAGGCAGTTTTATTTTATAGAGGCTCTTCGCTCTTTTGTGGAGATGAAGAAGGGTGAAGGGTATGAGGCGAAGGCCATGGTTTCCGTTATCGGTTGCCAGATGTCTGCAAAGGACGGAGAGAAGCTGCAGGGCATTTTGGAAGAGGCTGGGTATCGGACAACGGAGTCGGAAGAGGAAGCCGATGTGATTCTCTTTACCACCTGTACTGTGCGTGAAAATGCGAACCAGAAGCTTTACGGGAGAATCGGGCAGTTAAAGAATTTATACAAAAAAAATAAAGATATGGTTATCGGGATAACCGGATGCATGATGCAGGAAAAGGATGAGGTGGAAACCATTCAAAAGAAGTATCCTTATGTACATCTTATTTTTGGTACCCATAATATCTATAAGCTCGCCGAGCTTCTTTTAGAGTCTTTGATTTCGAAGGAACGAAAGGTGGAGACCTGGGAGGATACCGGTCTTATTGTGGAGAATCTTCCCTCAAAGAGGAAGTACCCCTTTCGGGCCTCTGTAAATATCAGCTTCGGTTGCAATAATTTCTGTACCTACTGTATCGTACCCTATGTGCGTGGACGAGAAAAGTCGAGAGACTCGAAGGAAATTGTGAAAGAGTGTGAGGCCTTGGTAAAGGACGGGGTAAAGGAGATTATGCTTCTTGGACAGAATGTAAATTCCTACGGATTAGATAGAAAAGAAGAGCTGTCTTTCCCGGAACTTCTTCGTGAGGTAGCACAGATTCCGGGACTTATGAGAATTCGTTTTATGACACCGAATCCCAAGGATTTTTCAGACGAACTTCTTTCCGTGATAAAAGAGAATAAAAATATTTGCAATCACATTCACTTACCCCTGCAGTCCGGATCCACATCCATTTTAAAAAGGATGAACCGACATTATACGAAAGAATCCTATCTTTCTCTCCTTCGTAAAATAAAGGAAACGCTTCCTAATTTGGGACTTACAACGGATATTATTGTAGGATTTCCCGGAGAGACGGAAGAGGATTTTCAGGATACCTTGGATGTCGTACGAGAAGCGCAATTCGACTCTGCCTTTACCTTCCAGTATTCTAAACGCTCCGGAACACCGGCCGCTAAGTGGGAAGCAGTAGATAAAGAAGTGGTGGCAGAACGTTTCCAAAGACTAATGGATCTTATGCGAGAGACTTCTAAAGAATGTGAAGGAAAGGATCTTGGTAAGGTGATGGAGGTTCTTGTGGAAGAACGGGACAAGGCAGGAGAGAATATGCTGACCGGACGCCTTGAAAATAATGTTTTGGTCCATTTCGAAGGAGGAGAGCGACTGTTGGGAGAATTTGTACAGGTGAAGCTCGAAAAGTCCATGGGATTTTACTATTACGGAACTGTGGTCTAAAAAGGATCTAAGGCAAATACTTTCATAAAATCAAAGTTTAAAAGGAGCTTGGGGAATGGACGAGAGTAAGTTATCTCCGATGATGAGACAATATTTAGACAGTAAAAAAGAATATCCCGATGCTCTGCTCTTTTACAGAATCGGGGATTTTTACGAGATGTTCTTTGAGGATGCCCTTACGGCATCGAAGGAACTGGATCTGGTTTTAACCGGAAAGGACTGCGGTCTTTCGGAGAGAGCACCCATGTGCGGTGTTCCTTATCATGCAGCGGATTCTTATGTCAGTAAACTGGTTTCCAAGGGCTACAAGGTTGCTATTGGAGAGCAGGTAGAGGACCCGAAAAAGGCGAAGGGTCTTGTAAAGCGAGAAATCATTAAGGTCATTACTCCCGGAACACAGACCGAGGAAACGGCTTTAGAAGAAGGAAAAAACAATTTCCTGATGTCTATCTATGTAGGGGAGAAAAAAAGAGGCATTGTGACGGTGGACATCACTACCGGAGAATGCTATGCGACAGCGGTGGATTCGTCTAAAGAATGTCTTGATGAGATTTCTCGCTTTTCTCCGAAGGAAATCCTGATGAATCCTTCTTTAAAAGAGGAAGAAGAGCTATTTTCTCAGATAAACAGTCGGTTTAGCATAAGTCTTACTGAAAAGGAAGAACGGTTTTTCTCCTTAACGGAAGCGGATAAACTGATTACCACTCACTTTTCTTCGTCCATTATGGGACTAGGGCTTTCGGACCAGTCGGATCTTCGTAGGGCCCTCGGAGGCTGTCTTTCCTATCTCTATGATACGCAGAAAAACTTACTTTCCCATATTCGGAGAATAGAGTATTTTCAAAATAAGGACTATATGATTGTAGACAGCTATAGTCAGAGAAACTTAGAGCTTTGGGAAACGCTTCGAGAGAAAAAGAAGAGAGGAACCCTTCTTTGGGTACTCGATTATACAAAAACCGCTATGGGAAGCCGTATGCTTCGCCATTTTCTGGAAAGACCTCTTAGAGATAAGAAGAAAATAGAGGAAAGACTTGATGCCGTGGAAGAATTTACAGGGCATTACATTGATATGGAGGAAATACGGGAGTATTTGGACAGCATCTATGATATGGAAAGGCTCCTATCCCGAATCAGTCTTTCTACTGCGAATGCAAGAGATCTTCTTGCCTTAAAGCTGTCTCTTCAGTATCTACCGGATATCAAAAAGGCCTTATCCCCTTTTCAGGCCCCCCTTCTTACCAAGATGAAAGAGGAATTCGACTGCCTGGAGGATATTTACCAAAAAATTGAAGAAGAAATCGTGGAAGAGCCGCCTCTTTCCGTTAAAGAGGGAGGGCTTATTAAGGCGAACTTCAGTAAGGAAGTGGAAGACTATCGAAATGCCGGGGAAAATGGAAAAGAATGGCTGCAGGAGCTGGAGGTAAGGGAAAGAGAAAAGACCGGCATTAAGAATTTAAAAATTAAATATAACCGGGTCTTTGGCTACTGCATTGAAATTTCCAATGCTTATCAGGGAGAAGTTCCGGACTATTATATCCGAAGACAGACTCTTGCACAGGGAGAGCGTTATATCACAACAGAGTTGCAGGAGCTGCAAAACAGAATCCTCGGTGCGGAGGAAAAGCTGAAAGATCTGGAATATGCGCTTTTTTGTACTTTGAGAGAGGAAATTGCAGGAGAACTTCCTCGTATTCAGAAAACGGCAAGAGAGCTTGCACATTTGGACGCCTATCTTTCTTTGGCAAAGCTTGCCACAAAGGAAAATTATGTGCGCCCTAGACTTAGTGAAAGCGGAAATCTCTATATCAAAGAGGGAAGACATCCCGTAGTCGAGAAACTCCTTCAGGAAGAGCATTTTATTCCAAATGATACTTCTTTGGAGGAAAATCAGGAAATAGCGATTATCACCGGTCCCAATATGGCAGGAAATCGACCTATATGCGACAGGTGGCTCTTATTGTCCTTTTATCCGCAATCGGCTCCTTTGTACCCGCAAAAGAGGCGGAGCTCCCGATTTGTGACAGAATCTTTACTCGTGTAGGGGCATCGGATGACCTTGCACAGGGGCAATCCACCTTTATGGTGGAGATGAGTGAGGTCGCCAATATTTTACGAAATGCGACCAAGCAGTCTCTCCTTATTCTGGATGAAATCGGAAGAGGAACCTCGACCTTTGATGGACTATCCATTGCCTGGGCAGTAGTGGAATATATTGCAAGACATATTCAGGCTAAAACCCTTTTTGCAACACATTACCATGAGCTTACGGAACTCGAGGGAAAGCTTAGCAATGTTAAGAATTACTGCATTGCGGTATCCAAAAAGGATGGTGAAATTACCTTTCTTCGAAAAATCATTCCGGGAGGAGCGGACGAAAGCTACGGTATCGATGTAGCAAAGCTCGCAGGAGTACCGGAGGGCGTTTTAAGCCGGGCAAGAGAAATCTCCGCCTTTTTAACGGACAATGATTTTATGCAGGAAAATAAAAGAATAGTTGCCCAAGAAGGCGGTAGCAAGGCTTCCGGTACAAAACTTGTAGAGAGCCTAATTCAACTGCAAGATCAAAGCTCCCTTACCAAAGGAGAAGAAGCAGTATTGCGAAAGTTACGAACGATTATTCCGGAAAAAATCAGTCCCTTTGAGGCCTGCAGCCTTTTATTTGAGTTAAAGGAGCTTTTACAGTGAAAATCCATATTTTAGCTACGGATACGGTAAATCAGATTGCTGCAGGGGAGGTAATTGAACGCCCGAGCAGTATGGTAAAAGAGCTGGTGGAAAATGCCATAGACGCCCATGCAACGCAGATTACCGTGGAAATCAGAGGAGGCGGAATTGAATATCTTCGCGTGAGCGATAACGGAGACGGTATCGGAGAAGACGATATTGTAAATGCCTTTCTTCCCCATGCGACAAGTAAGATTCGAAGTCTTTCCGACCTCGATAACATCTTAAGCTTCGGCTTCCGTGGAGAGGCTCTTTCTTCGATTGCGGCAGTTTCCGATGTGGAGCTGATTACAAAGACGAAAGAGGATTTTTTTGCGCACAGACTTCAGATTCATGGCGGAGAAATGGGAGAGGTGGAAGAGGTTGCCGGAGTGGACGGCTCGAGCTTTATCATCCGAAATCTCTTCTTTAATGTGCCTGCCAGAAAGAAATTTTTATATAGCGAAAGCACGGAGAGTAACCGCGTGGAAGATATGGTAGAGAAACTGGCCTTGGCGAATCATCATGTTTCCTTCCACTTTATTCGGGACGGAAAGACGCGCTTTCAGTCTATCGGTTCTAGTCGAATAGAAGATGTAGTGTACAGCGTTTATGGGAAAGAGCAGAGCAAGGAAAGTCTTCCCATAGAGGGGGCATATTATCCCTCGAAAATTACCGGTATGCCGACCGTGCATATCCGGGGGATCCTCGGAAGACCGAGCATTACAAGGGCAAATCGACAGTATGAACTCTTTTTTGTCAATGGGCGTTTCGTGCATGACTCTCTTTTAAGTCGCGCCTTAGAAGATGCTTATAAACCCTTTTTAATGCAACATAAGTTTCCCTTTGCCATTATCTTCCTAGATCTGACACCGAATCTTGTGGATGTCAATGTGCATCCGCAGAAACTGGAAGTGCGTTTTCAAAATAGGGACAGCATATATCAGGCAGTCTTTAACTCCGTAAATAAGACCCTTTCTGAAGCCAATCTTATTGATGAAAATCCGCTTTCCGTTTTCTTGAAAGAGGAAAAAAAGAAAGAAGAATTTCAATCGGAGCTTCTTCTTAGAAAGCAGTCGGAGGAAAACGCAGAGAGGGAACAAAGAGAACAAAGAGAACAAAGAGAACAAAGGGAACAGAGAGAGCAGTCTAAGGAAGTAATTCTAGAAAAGCCTGTCCAGTCGATTTGCTATGAGGAATTTGACCTTACAAAGAGCCTAAAAGCAATTCAAGAGGAAGAACTTTTTGCGGATAATTCATCATTGTCTCTTCAAACGAGGGATACAGAGAATGAAAAAGAAGGGCAGGAAAGTATCTTTACTGCGCCTTTTCTTTCCGAAGAGGCGAGAATTTCTCACAGAATTATCGGAGAAGTTTTTCAGACTTATTGGCTGATTGAGTATGGAAACAGTCTATATATCATGGATCAGCATGCTGCTCATGAGAAAATCAATTTTGAACGCATGATGAAGCGGAAGAAGGAAAAGGAGGTATTAAGCCAAAACATTATTCCACTTTCTATTCATCTGCAGGTAAAAGAAAAAGAAGTTTTAGAGAAATTTAGAGAAGAATTTCGGGCTATGGGTTATCTTTGGATAGATAAGGAAGACGGTATTCTTCTTACGGCAATCCCGGTTGATTTTTCGAGTCTAAGGCAGGAGGAAGTGCTTCTGGAAATTATAGACGGTCTCACGGAAGATTCTACTGTTTTAGAGGGAGAAAGTATCTATAATAAAATTGCTTCCATGTCCTGCAAGGCTGCTGTAAAAGGAAAGCAAAAAATATCCGTAATGGAATGCGATGCGATATTAAATGAACTGTTACAGTTGGAAAACCCCTTTGCCTGTCCGCATGGAAGGCCCACTATCGTTGCCTTTAAAAAGCAGGATTTGGAAAAGATGTTTAAACGAATTGTCTAAAGATAGGAAAAGTGGATGGCTATGAATGTATATCAGGAAAAGAAGCCGCTTTTAATTCTTGCCGGTCCTACAGCTGTAGGAAAAAGTGATTTTTCCATTAAAGTGGCTAAGGCTCTGAACGGCGAATGTATTTCCGCTGACTCTATACAGGTCTATCAAGGCTTGGATATTGGGTCCGGGAAAATCACGAAAGAGGAAATGGAAGGGGTTCCGCATCACCTCCTCGATATTCTGGATCCAAAAGAGGACTATGATGCGAGTGCCTTTCAACTTATGGCAAGAAAAAAGGTGGAAGAGGTATATCAGAGGGAGAGGCTTCCGATTTTAGTGGGAGGAACAGGCTTTTATATTCAGGCCATGCTAAATGACATCGATTTTCAGGAAGAAAATGAAGAGGAAAAGGCAAGACTTCGTAAAAAACTGGAAAAAGAGCTGAAAGATCGAGGAAGTGCGGCTTTACATGAAGAACTGCAGAAAGTGGACCCTCTTTCGGGAGAGGCAATTCATCCTCACAACAAGCAGAAGATCGTGCGGGCACTCGAGTATTTTTATCTCCACAATAGCCCCATATCCGAGCACAATATACAGCAGAAGCAAAAAGAAGCCCTATATGATTCCCTATTTTTGGTTCTGAATCGAAATAGGGAAGCATTGTATGCCGGAATAGATAGTCGAGTAGAGAAAATGTTTCTAGAGGGTCTTGTTTCGGAAGTAGATAGCTTTTATAAAAAAGGCTATACGGAACATTCTCCGGGCTTTAAAGGAATTGGATACAGAGAGGTTTTTCCTTATCTTCGTGGGGAATGCAGTCTGGAAGAGTGTAAGGCACTTATTCAGCAAAATTCCAGGAATTATGCCAAAAGACAGCTTACCTGGTTTAAAAGGGAAAAGAATACTTTATTTGTGGACGCGGAAAATTTTCAAAATCGTGAGGAGGAAGCAGAATGGATTATAGAAAAATGTATGTCGAAATGGGAATTTCTAAAGAGGTCGTAGATTACAGCGAATCTGTGGTGAAAGGCCTGGAGGAGAGATTTAAAAAAATAGATGAAATCGCGGAGTTAAATCAATTAAAGGTACTTGCCGCCCTGCAAAAGGCGGGAATTTCGGAGGCACATCTCACAGGAACAAACGGCTATGGACATAATGACATGGGAAGAGATGCTTTAGAAGAGGCCTATGCCGCCTATTTTCACACGGAGGATGCCTTGGTAAGAGGACAGATTATCTGCGGAACGCATGCCTTGGCTATTGCTTTACATGCGAATCTTCGTCCCGGGGATGAAATGCTTACCCCTGTGGGTAAACCCTATGATACTTTGGAAGAAGTTATAGGCATTCGTGAGTCCTTAGGTTCTTTAAAAGAATACGGTGTAAAATATAGACAGGTGGATTTACTTCCGGATGGCAGTTTTGACTGGGACGGTATAAGAGCTGCAATAAATGACAAAACACGTCTTGTAGAGATCCAGCGTTCCAAGGGGTATAGTGACAGAAGAAGCTTTAGCCCCGAAGAAATCGGCGAGATTATCCGCTTTGTGAAGTCAATTAAGCCGGATGTCATCTGTATGGTGGATAACTGCTACGGCGAGTTTGTTTGTGCTGAAGAGCCTAGTGACTTCGGAGCGGATATGGTTGTGGGATCTCTGATAAAGAATCCGGGTGGCGGACTGGCTCCTATTGGAGGCTACATCGCCGGAACAAAAGCCTGTATAGAACGATGTGCAGTACGTTTATATGCCCCCGGACTCGGGAAAGAGCAGGGGCCGTCTTTAAATCTGAATAAGGATTTGATTGAGGGATTTTTCCTTGCGCCTACAGTTACTGCAGCAGCAGAAAAATCAGCCATTCTTGCCGCAAGTCTTTTTGAAAAATTAGGCTTTTCCTGTCATCCTACGGCAGATACGAAAAGAATGGATATTATTCAGGCGATTACTCTGGGAAGCAAGGAAGCTCTTCTTGCATTTTGTGAAGGCATACAGGCGGCTGCTCCTGTAGACTCCTTTGTGCGCCCTGAAGCCGATGATATGCCGGGCTATGAGGATCAGGTCGTTATGGCCGCAGGAGCTTTTGTGCAAGGATCCAGTATCGAGCTTTCCGCAGATGCTCCGATTCGTCCTCCCTTTACCGTATATTTCCAAGGCGGATTAACTTTCCCGCATGGAAAATATGGAGTGATTAAGGCCTTGGACACCATGTATAAAAAAAGGATTTATAAAGCTTCTCTAGATTTTTTTGTGAAGCTATTTCGAAAAAGTGTAAGAAAAAGGTTTTTTGGCATTGCTCCTTTTTTTCATGGTAGAATAAAACCTCTGTAGACTCCTCCTTTTTAGGAGGAAAAAAATGAAAAGAAGAATTGAAAAGAAATTATTCGACTTTACCTAGAGAAAAAAAGCAAAGCAGGGAGGTGTTTCCGTTCTGACCGATGCGGAGCTTTTGGCATTGATTCTTCGTACCGGAAGGAGGGATGCCAATGTTTTTGGAACTTTCCGATGAGATTTTGCAGTTGCGAAAAGAGTGTAAAGGGCTTACGGCACTTATGCATTTTTTTCCTTGGAGGAATTGCAAGGTATTCCCGGAATCGGCGGTACAAAGGCGATAGAACTTCTTGCCATCGGAGAAATGGCAAGAAGAATATGGAACAGTAAAGTGAGAGAAGACTTAAAGTCGTTTCGCTCTCCTCAAGATGTTCTGCTTTATTTTAAAGAAGATCTGCGATACCTGGGGCATGAAGAGGTTCGTGTTTTATATCTGGATGCAAAAGCGAAGCTCTTAAAGGACTGCCTGCTTGCAAAAGGAAGCGGAAGTTCGGCAAGTATCTCCGGTAGAGAGGTATTTCGAGAGGCTTTGATGGTAGCAGCTACTTGTATGATTTTAGTGCATAACCATCCGTCCGGAGACCCGACTCCTTCAAGAGAGGATGAACATTTTACCGAATCTGTTCGACGGGCAGGAGAGTTTATAGGGATTCCTCTCGTGGATCATATGATTATTGGAGATAATTGTTACTATAGTTTTAAGGAACAGGGGAAGTTTTAGTGGAGAACAGACGGAGCAAGTATATTTTTATCATTTTAACAGTACTCTGTATCATGATGGTGGTTCTTTCCTCCATAAAGGATGGACTTATGAATCCACTTAGAAATACGGTGGGGACAGTCCTTGTACCGATTCAATCCGGGGTAAACCGGGTCGGAAGAGGCCTGTACTCCCAGTGGGAAAGACATAAAAATCTAACGGAAGCGGAAGCGGAAAATGCCAAGCTTCAGGCAAAAATAGATACTCTAACAGAAGAAAACAATATTTTAAAGCAAAATGACGAGGAATTGAAACGCCTGCGGGACTTATACAGCCTTGATCAGGAGTATTTGCAATACACAAAAATAGCAGCTAGAGTGATTGCGAAGGATTCCGAGAACTGGTTCCAGGTTTTTCGCATTGATAAAGGTTCTAAGGACGGGATCAAAGTGGATCAAAACGTCATGGCTAGGGGAGGGCTTGTCGGCATAATTACGGATGTTGGTTTGAATTATGCCACGGTTCGTTCGATTATTGACGATGAGTCCAGAGTTTCCTGTATGGGAATCCAGAGTAGTGATACCTGCATAGTGGCAGGAGATTTAAAGCTTTTTGAAGAAGGGCGTCTCAGGATAACCAATATGAAAAAAGATGCGGTCATTCAAGATGGAGACAGAATTGTGACATCCAATATATCTTCGAAATTTTTGCCGGGAATCCTGGTTGGTTTTGCGATTGACATTGAAGAAGATGAGAAGAGACTGATGAAAAACGGTTATCTTATTCCTGTGGCGGATTTTACGGATTTACAGGAGGTTATGGTCATTACCGATAGAAAAGATGATCGCTTCCAAAAGGAGACTGTCAGTGAGCTTGGGGAATAGGTTTAGAACACGAAAGAAAAGACGACATACGCGAATTTTCTTCTATATTTTACTTTTGATTCTGGCTTTTTTGTTACAAACCAGTGTATTTCCTCTGCTTCCGTTTCTCTCTACAAGTCCGAATCTTCTTTTGATTCTTTGTTTTTCATTCGGTTTCTATTATGGTCCTCTTCCGGGAATGCTTTACGGCCTTTCAGCCGGTCTTTTGATGGATCTTTTTTACTCGGGACCTTTCGGATTTTATTCATTAATATTTGTTTTAATAGGCTATGGGAACGGATATTTTCATGAGTTTTATTATGAGGAGTATATTCAGCTCCCCTTATTTCTCTGTACATTAAGCGGGCTAGTGTACCACAGTTATATCTATATTCTTCGTTTTTTGATTCGCGGGAAATGGAGTATCGGGTACTATTCCTTACATATTGTATTGCCCTCTATTGTTTTTTCATTTTTACTCACCTTGCTTCTCTATCGTTTCTTCTTTAGTGCAAGCAGGAGATTGGAGGAACAGACTTTATGATTAAAGAAATTTACAGCTTAGCTAAGGAAATGCTGTCCAGACTGTTTTCTTCCAGATTATTTGCCTTGGCACTGATATTTACAGCCCTTTTTTGTGTTTTGACCTTACATTTGTTTCGTTTACAGATTTTGAGCGGACAGACCTATCTGGAGAATTATCAGAAGAATACTCAGCAAAATATTGTTCTTCCCGGCACCAGAGGGAATATTTATGATAAAGATGGAAAACTGCTTGCTTACAACGAGTTACAGTATAATATCACGATTGCCGATACCGGGGCCTTTTCGGGTAATGCGAGCGGCATTAATAAGCGAAATCTGATGTTAAAAAGGCTTGCCGAAATTATCGAAAAATATAATTATCCGGTAAAAAGCCAGTTCAAAGTTAATTTGAACGATGACGGTAATTTTTCTTATAGTACCAACTCTGATCAGGAGCGTCTTCGTTTGCTTGCAAATATTTACCGAAAGGAACCGGATAAGCTGAGCACAAAGGAAAAGAACAGTACGGCGGAAGAGTGCTTCGAGCAGGCAAAGAAGCTTTATAATTTCCATAAGATAAGTGATGAAAGAGGAAATTTGCTTAAGCTTCCGGATAAAACCGCTCTGGATATGATTGGGATCATCTACACTTTGCGACTCACGTCTTTCCAAAGATATATGAATACTACGATAGTGGAAAATGTTTCCAGAGAATGTATGGCGGAAGTGCTGGAAGCCAAGTATGACCTTCAGGGTGTGGATATTGAAAATGTTTCCGTAAGAAAATATAATTATGCGCCCTATCTTTCACATATTGTGGGTTATACGGGGCAGGTGCAAGAAAATCAGCTGGAGGAACTGAAGAAAATTGACGATTCCTATGATTTGAATGATACAGTCGGCGTCTGGGGATTGGAAAAAAGTGAAGACCTGATTTTAAAAGGGAAAAAAGGCTACAAAGAAATGTACCTCAACAATGTCGGAAGCATTATGGAGGTTATTTCTGAAGAAAAGCCCATGGCGGGAAATGATATCTATACTACCATTTCTGCAAATGATCAGATTTCGATTTACCATCTTCTTGAGCAGGAACTTGCCGGAATACTGGCATCCAAGCTTACGGAAAACAATGAGCTTGATCAGAGTGAACTGAAACAGTCTCAGCTTATGATTCCGGTTAAGGATGCATACTATCAGCTGATTAATAACAATGTCCTTAACAAAGATCATTTTTTTACTGAAGATGCAGGAACGGCTGAAAAGGATATAGCAGCTAAGTTCAGCTCCAATAAAGAAGAGATGTTAAGCAGATTGAAGATGTTCTGAATAAAGAAAGCGGTGGAGAGCTTTCAGCTCTGCCACAGGAAATGCAGGGATACATGGTTTATATTTATGACTATCTCTTAAGCAAAAATGCCGGTATCGTGGATCCGGAGGATGTGCGTTTTAAGTCATCGGAGGCCTATACCCAATGGAAAAATGATGCCATTTCTCTACATGCTTTTTTAAGAAAAGGAATTGAAGAAGGATGGATTGATACCCGAAAACTGTCTTTGGATACCGAGTATTCCGATACAGATGAAATTTATGCTCTTTTTGTCAGTAAAATCATGGATTACTTAAGAAGCGACAGCGGATTTAATAAGCTTCTGTATAAGTATGCCATTGCAAAGCAGTCTATATCCGGAAATCTACTCCTTATGGCACTTTTTGAGCAAAATGTCCTGGCTTCGGACCCTGCTTCGTATCAAACACTCTCCGGAGGTGATCCTCACTTTGCCTTTACTTTTCTATTGGATAAGATTCGTAAAATAGAATTGACACCGGCACAGTTTGCCTTAGATCCCTGTAACGGTTCGGTAGTTGTAACGGATGTTAACACCGGCAAGCTTCGTGCCCTCGTGACTTATCCGGGCTTTGATAATAACCGAATCAGCGATGCTGCCTATTTAAAAAAATGCAACGAGGATCTTTCTCTCCCCCTCTTAAACGGGGCTACACAAACTCAACTTGCTCCCGGTTCTTCTTTTAAGCCGATCAGTTCTGTAGCTTCTTTAGAAGAAGGGGTTATTACAACAGATAGCTTGATTGACTGTACCGGAAAGTATGAGGAAGTAACACCGAATATTCGCTGTTGGATTTGGCCATCGAAGCATGGAAATGAGAATCTTGTAGACGGAATTAAGAATTCCTGTAACTATTTCTTTGCGGATTTGGGTCATCGTTTGGCTACGGATAGCTCCGGAAACTACAGTGCGGATTTGGGTATGGAAAGAATAGAGAAGTACGCGAGCGATTTTGGGCTAAATCAAAAAACCGGTGTGGAATTGGACGAAACGGAACCCAGAATTTCAAACTATGACCCGGAACGTTCTGCAATGGGACAGGGTAATCATGCATTTAACGCAGCACAACTGGCACGCTATATTACGGCTGTTGCCAATAGCGGTTCTGTTTATAAACTATCGATTGTAGATAGAATTGTGGATCCGAGAAACAATGCGGTTGAAGAAATTTCTCCGGTATTGGAAAAAACACTTTCTTATCAGGATATTACTTGGAATACGGTGCATGAGGGGCTTAGAAAGGTAATTACGGAAGGGGTAGCCAAGAATGTCTTCTTGGGACAGAGCATTACTGTAGCAGGAAAAACCGGTACGGCGCAGGAGAGAGAGGATAGAGGTAACCATGCCGTATTCGTTTCCTATGCTCCTTATGAAAATCCGGAAATTTCCGTTACGGTGAACATTCCCTACGGTTATTCCTCGGGTAATGCAGCAAGCCTTGCCAACATGGTTTATGATTATTGTTTTGGAAACTCAGCATGGATACGATTTTGGCAAGAGATGCAAGCAATATTAATTCCGTAACAGTTAGTGATTAAGGGAAAAGACAGATGAAGTTAGATTATGATTTTAAACAATACGATTTTAAGTTATTGTTCTTTATCGTTGTACTGAACACCATAGGTATTTTTATTGTTCGTTCCGCAACATCTGCTGAAAGCTTTAAAGATGCCTTGGTAGTCAGGCAAATATTGGGGTCTTTTGTTGGATTGGCTATGTGTGTTGCCATTTCCCTTTTCGATTACAGAAAATTTTGTAAATATTCTATTTATATTTACATTTTTTCCGTGATTCTTCTCGCAGGAGTAAAAATTTACGGTACGGCATCGGGGCATGGAGCTACGCGTTGGATTACGGTTCCTGTCCTTGGAAAGCTTCAGCCTGCTGAGTTCGTTAAGGTAAGTTTGATTCTCTTTTTTGCGGATTACCTGCAAAAGATGCAAGATGAAATCAATACACCTCACGGACTGCTTTTGGAGGGCTTATATTTTGCTATGCCTGTAGGGCTGGTATTGATACAGCCCAATTTATCCACAACCATTATTATGACTGTTATGGTGGCTGCCATGACTTTTGCTTCCCCGCTAAAATTACGTTTTATTTTTGTATTCCTGGCGATTGTATTCTTAACTTTGATGCTGCTTTTTTACCTATTCTCTTCCGGACTTTATGATAAAATCCCGATTTTACAGGGATATCAGGTCCGTCGTATTCTGACCTTCCTAAATCCAAGTGAGAATTCCAGCGATTATTACCAGCAGATGTATTCGATTATGGCTATCGGTTCCGGTATGTTTCAGGGTAAAGGACTTTTTAATAACTCCATTTTCTCGGTAAAGAATGGGAATTTTTTGGTAGAGGAAGATAACGACTTTATTTTTGCGGTCATCGGTGAAGAATTAGGATTTAGAGGGTCCATAATAATTATTATAATCTTCTTGTTGATTATCCTGGAATGTCTTATAATAGCTTATAGGGCGAAGACTTTAAGCGGACGATTGATATGTGTGGGCGTGATGGCTTGGATCGGTTTCCAAACATATACCAATATTGCTGTAGCAACCGGGCTTTTTCCAAATACCGGAATTACTTTGCCTTTCTTTTCGAGAGGTGTAAGTTCCCTGCTGTCCGTGTATTTTGGATTCGGTATCGTGCTAAATGTGGCTTTACAGCGAAAAACTTAGGAGGAGTAGGCTATGAAAGTGGGTTTGATTGCGCATGATTCAAAGAAAAAACTCATGCAAAACTTTTGTATTGCTTATAGAGGGATTTTGACCAGACATGAATTATATGCAACAGGGACTACCGGAAGTTTAATACAGGAAGTATCGAATCTGAAGATTCGTAAGTTTTTACCCGGTGAAACCGGAGGAGTAAGACAGCTTGCCTCTCAGATTGAGCAAGGTAATCTGGATATGATTATTTTCCTTAGAAATCCAAATCCGAGCGTGGAAGAGGAGGCAGAAGTTAATTTTGTATTGCGTCTTTGTGATATGTACAATATTCCTATAGGGACCAATTTGGCTACCGCGGAACTGCTCATTCATGCATTGGAAAGAGGAGAGTTGGAGTGGCGAAACATCGGCTAAGAGAGATTTTATTTTCAACAGTTTTCGCATACAAGATGGAAAATGATGTATTAAGAGATAAAGAAGCTTATCATAAGAGTAAACAAAGCGGGAACTTTAAAGATTATAGATCTAAAGTTCTCTTTTTGGTATGTATTCTTATGTCTTTTGTTTTGTGTTCTTGTGGAATAAAGTTAGAAAAAGCATTTTCGGAAGATCAATCTGTGATGCGTCTGTCATCGGTCTCTCTGCAGAGTGCAGTGGAGCATAATACAGAGTCTTTTGCGTCTCACTTGGCTATACCGATAGACCAGGCTTATAACGATCAAAGTATGGATGCAGACAGTTTCATTTTGATTGAAAAAGATGAAGCGAGTTCCGATAGGGCAGTTTCGTATCGAAATCCATATAAGCGGGTTTATCCTGCAAGTATTACTAAACTGATGACAGCACTGGTTTGCGTGAACACTGTGGATGATTTAGATCAGGAGTTTGTGATTTCTCCTTCTTCCTCAATCAAGGTAAGTGGTTCTTCCACCGCTTTTTTACAAGTCGGAGAGAGTTTGAAAATTCGAGATTTGCTCTATGGAACTTTACTTCCGTCCGGCAATGATGCTGCTGTTGCAGTAGCGGAGGCAAGTCTTGGTTCGGTTGATGTATTTGTGCAAAAAATGAATGAAGAGGCGATTCGTCTTGGTGCATTGTCTACTCATTTTACCAATCCTCATGGCCTGCCTGACGAAGCACACTATACTTCTTCTTATGATATTTATCTTATTTTACGTGCTGCAATGGAAAATGAAGATCTTCGTGAAATTCTTGGAACCGTGGAATACCAGGTTGTATATAAAGACCGAAATGGGGTTAAAAAATCACAGGTTTGGAAAGCTACTAACCTGTATAGTACGGGAGAGAAAGAACTTCCGACAGGAGTTAATATTTTGGGAGCAAAAACCGGCACAACCAAGGATGCGGGATATTGTCTTGCGCTGGATACGGAAAAGTCCGGTGGTTCATTTTCCTACATTTCTGTAGTAATGAAGGCGGAAAACAAGGACAATCTTTATGAAAATATGACAAACTTGCTTGCTAAGATTTCGTGAATGTACTATACTTTTTGTATAAGTTTTAATAAAGAAAGGTTTTCTTGTTAGGTCAAGGAGGGTATGGAAATGGTTCAATTTATTGTAGGACAAAGAGGAAAAGGAAAAACAAAGCAGCTGATTGAGAAAGCCAATACGGTTGTAAAAGAAGCAAAAGGAAATGTAGATTTTCTGGATCGCTCTGCTCAACATATGTATGAACTGAACAATAAGGTTCGTTTGATTAATGTCAATGAATTCCAGCTGGATTCTGAAGATGCTTTTGTGGGTTTTGTAAGTGGCATCATTTCTCAAGATCATGATTTAGAATATCTTTTTCTCGATAGTTTTCTGAAGTTGGCCTCTTTGGAAGGCAAGCCCATTACCGATTGTATAAGAAAACTGGATGCTCTTTCCGATAAATATAAGGTGAATTTTATCTGCAGTTTGTCTATGAGTCCGGATGAAGTTCCTGAGGACTTGAAGGATCACATCGCTTTAGCTCTGTAATTATGTCGAACACAAGTTATTTAAAGAAAAGAAGATTTTTTTTCAATATAGAGGGAGTAATCTTTGTGATTATTGCTCTCTATATTCTTTTTAGTGTAGTTTCATTTTTTAGAAGAGACCAAATTCGTTTTTATGAAGTAAGAGAAGGAAGTCTTGTTCGGGAAAATCAATATACCGGATTGATTCTTCGAAGTGAAAAGGCTTATGCGGCAAAAAAAAGCGGCTATATTCATTTTACGATATCGGAAGGCAGAAGAGTTTCCAAAAATGCAGAGCTCTATACCTTGGATGAGACCGGTAATCTCGAAAACTATCTTTCTGAACACCCGGAACTTTTAGGGAGTTTAAACGAAAAGCAGTTGATGGAACTCCGTCAGCGTTTGGAAAATTTTTCTCGTAGCTTTGAAAATAATCATTTTTATACACTTTACAGCTTTCAATCCGGCATGGACAGCAATCATTTTAACTTTTCAGGAGAAGAGGGAGTAAAGCAATTAAATAGTATTTTAAGCAATTTAGGGATTTCTTATACTACCGGAACTGCAGAGGAAGCCGGGCTGGTATCTTATGTTTTGGATGGGTATGAGGCTTTTGATGAGGCCGATTTAACAGTAGATACTTTTAAAAATCCTGACCCCAAAAAAGAATATATACAAGGTGGGAATAAGGTAGAAGAAGGAAAACTGATTTATAAAATCATTAATGCTCCCAGGTGGAATTTATATTTCCCGCTATCCGAGGAGGATAGTAAAGTATTGGAGAATAAACATAGAGTAATTCTTCGTTTTGATAATCAAAATCTGGACTTATCCGGTGAACTCTTTCTTATACGCGGAAAAGATGGGAAGACTTACGGAAAAGTTGAGCTGTCCAATTATCAAGATTACTTCTTGGAGGATCGTTTTATTCACTTTTCACTCAAGGATAGGGAAGAGAACGGACTTAAGATTTCTGCCTCCTCTGTTGTAAAAAAAGATTTTTTTGTTGTTCCCAATGAATTT
Organism: uncultured Oribacterium sp.; assembly: GCA_916439225.1. Taxonomy (GTDB): domain Bacteria; phylum Bacillota; class Clostridia; order Lachnospirales; family Lachnospiraceae; genus Oribacterium. The sequence goes on from CAKAHF010000002.1 coordinate 1,475,150, forward strand.
CTCTATACTGCTGTGGACGGCAGTCAGGGATTTTATCGCAAAGAAAATGATGGCAGTCTCAAGTTTATCCCGACAGAAATCTACAGGAAAGATCAGCAGTATTCCTATATTGATATACCTAAGGATGCAAATTCCGCAGTCCTAAAAACCGGAGATGTACTGATGAAGCAGGAAGGTACAGATTCTTTTTATAATTGGACCTACCAAATCTTTGGAAGGCGTGTATAATATAAACAAGGGATATGCTGTGTTTCGTCAAATCATTCCCTTAGAGAAAAAAACGATGAGTATATTATAGTGAAAAAAAGATACCCCCTCAGGAATCGAAGTCTATGATCATATTGTTTTTGCAAGGAGATATGGTTGCTGACGGACAACTTATTTTTTTCAGTAGTATTCTAAGCATAATTTAATTATAGAAAATACTTTTAACCGGTATTCACTAAGATATATTGGCATCAAAACAGTATTTTTTTCATCCTTTTTATACTTGTATATATGTAGAATTAAACGGAAGCATAAAATAAATTTTTTTATAAGATACTTTCAAGGTTGACTTTACTCTAAAAATTGAGTAAAATAATCTTGTTTAACTTGGCGGATGTTGGGGGAATAGTATGAGCTTTTTTTAAGTAACCTAATGACAAAGATGAACTTGAATAGAGATGACGAGGATGATTACGATTTAGACAATGAGTATGACTTCGAGGATGACTACGAAGAGGAAGAGGATGAAAGTCCGAAGAGAACATCCTTTTTTTCCAGAAGGAGCGGTGAAGAGGAAGAAGATTCCGAACCGAAGCTTCGTCTTTTTGGAAAACCCAAGCCTAGTGTAAGTGAAAGAAAAGCCAGCATGGAAGTGACCATGATTAAGCCCAATTCTATGGGAGATGCTACGGAGATTTGTGATTTCCTTTTAAGTGGAAGAGCCGTAGTTCTCAATATGGAGGGCTTGCATACAGAGGTTGCACAGAGAATCATCGATATCTTAAGTGGAACTGCCTATGCTATTAATGGAAATCTTCAGAAGATTTCCACTTATATCTTTATCATCAGTCCTGAGGATGTACATTTGTCCGGTGAGTTTTCCGGTGCTGGATTCGGTGGTGATGGACAGGGAAGTTTTTTGAACTTTAGATAAAGAAAAACCGATAGGCATATCCCTAGAGGATATGCCTTTTTTTAATTCTTAACGAGTATCGCTCGCGTAGCGTGCGGTATCTCGTTCATAACATCTTATTTTTATAAGTGTACAATGCTCGTTAAAGGAGTGAATATGCGTAAGTTGGATATTTACGAAAAAGATTGTCATAGTTATTCTATTTTTTTGGAAAAAAACTTTTCCTTGATTTCCGAAAAACTGAGGGATTTACATTGTGAAGACAGAAAAGCGTTGATTATTTCGGATGATATGGTAGCGCCTCTATATCTTTCAGACTTAAAAGATAATTTAAAAAATAGTTTTTTTCGTCTGGAGACTCTAGTTCTTTCTAGCGGAGAAAAGAATAAAACGCTTAGTCAGGTAGAAAAAATCTATAAGAAAGCTATCGAGTGCGGTATTCAAAGAAAAGATTTTATAATTGCTCTTGGTGGCGGAGTAATTGGAGATATCTGTGGCTTTGCTGCAGCTACCTATCTTCGAGGTATACGGTTTATTCAGGTTCCGACAACTCTTCTTGCGCAGGTTGATTCTTCCATAGGCGGAAAGACCGGTGTTGATTTTCAATCTTATAAAAATATGGTTGGGGCGTTTCATATGCCGAGCTTGGTTTATTCTTCCATGCATACCCTTGCTACCTTACCGGAGGAACAGTACGCATCCGGAATGGGAGAAATCATGAAACATGCCCTGATTCACAATCCGCAGTATCTGCCTTATTTGATGGACAATCGACTTGCCCTGAAATAGAAATCCGGAGTGTCTTTTGGAAACCATCTATCAGAGCAATCGCATAAAGAAATATTTTGTGGAAAAGGATCCCTTTGAAAACGGAGATCGAAAGTTTTTAAATTTTGGTCACAGCTTTGGCCATGCTATAGAGAAGGTTGCGGATTTTACTTATAGCCATGGGCAGTGCGTTGCCTTTGGTTCCCTTATGGCTCTTTCTTTATCTAAGGGAGTTAGCGAAGAAGAATTGTCCGATATCAAATCCTTGATGCAGGACTTATCCTTGGAAACAGAGTGTAAAAAGCTGGATCACAAAGCGGTGCTTTCTGCTATGAAAATGGATAAAAAACAGAATAAAGGCAGTTTACAGTTCGTGCTCTTACATAAATTGTGTGCTCCATATATAGATGAGGGGCTTCAGGAAGAGGAATTGCTAAACGCACTGACTCGTTATATGGAGGATTAAATGAAAAAAATAATTTGTTTTCTTCTTTTTTTCTTTTTGTCTGCGCTCCTTATTGCATTGGATCAATGGACTAAAGCTTTGGCTGTTGATTTTTTAAGGGGTGGAAGAGAGATTACTCTTATTCCGCATATTTTATATCTTGTTTACGTAGAAAACCCGGGAGCGGCATTTGGAATTCTGCACGGACAACAGGGACTGTTCTTAATTATTACCCTAATTGTCTTGTCCGGAATACTTTATGTGCTTTGGAAACTTCCCAATGATATGAAGATTAAACTTGAAGTAAATAAGACAAAAAGTCTAATTCCTCTATTTTTTATACTTTGCTTTATCTTTTCCGGTGCAATCGGTAATTTTATTGACAGGCAGTTTCAATCTTATGTTGTTGACTTCATTTACTTTAAGCCAATCGATTTTCCTGTGTTTAATGTAGCCGATATTTATGTCACTCTTTCCTGCTTTGGGTTGTTTTTATTGTCTATCCTATATTACAAAGAAGATGATTTTGCTTTTTTAAAATTGTAATTCCTCCTTGTAGTTCTTGCATTATCAAGGATAATCGGCTAGCTATAGTTTCATTTGCCTGACTCATTGTATTGAACAGTTTAGGAGATAATCATGGTATTTTATGTGAAAGAGGAAGATGCAGGAAAGCGCTTGGACAGTTTTTTGGCAGAAAAGAATACTGCAGAATATACTCGTTCCTATATTGGGAAACTGCTTGATGAGGGCTATGTGCTGTATAATGGACAAAAGGCAAAAGCATCAAGCAAATTAAAAACCGGAGATAAGGTGGACTTAATAGAAAAAGAGGCAGAAAAAGTAGATGTAAGAGCCGAGGATATTCCACTTGATATTGTCTATGAGGATGAGGATGTCTTGGTGGTCAATAAAGCTCGCGGCATGGTAGTGCATCCTGCTCCCGGTCACTATTCCGGAACCTTGGTCAATGCTGTTTTGGCACATTCCGGAAACTCTCTTTCTTCTATAAACGGTGTCTTACGCCCCGGAATCATTCATCGAATCGATAAAGATACATCCGGTTTACTGCTTATTTGCAAAAATGATTTCAGTCATAAAGCACTTGCCAAACAATTAGAAGAACATAGTATAACTCGTCGTTATCATGCGATTTGTTTTGGTCGATTAAAAGAAGAAAGCGGTACTGTTTCTGCCCCGATAGGAAGAGACGAAAAAGACAGAAAACGCCAGGCGATAAATTATAAGAATGGAAAAGAGGCAGTGACCCACTACAGACTATTGGAAAACTTTGACAATGCTTCTTTAGTGGAGTGTCGCTTGGAGACAGGGAGAACACATCAAATCCGGGTACATATGAAAAGTATAGGGCATCCTCTAATCGGGGATCCCGTTTACGGATTAAAAAAGAGTCCGTATTCCATACCGGGTCAGGCTTTACACGCTATGGTTTTGGGGTTTGTGCATCCCAGAACAGAAAAGTATATGGAGTTTTCGGCGGATTATCCGGAAGATTTTCAAAGAGTACTGACAAACTTACGTAATAAAAATAGACATTAATAAAGTTTTAGGGAGACAGATTTTGGAAGAAGAAAAAATAAAAACAGAGGAAGGGCAAGAATTAAAATCCAGACTTCGGAATCGGGCGAAAAATAATAAAATTCGAGAGGCTAAATTGGGGATTGCCTTCCTCCTTTTTTTGTCTGTCTTACTTGTTTTTTGGCTAAAAAATAGTTCAAAGGCCAGGGAAAATGGCTTAGAAAGCAGTAAATCCACAGAATCAGAGTATAAAAACACGCTTTTTTTTGAAAGAGAAGAAGATCAATTTCTTAATCCGAGGGCTCAAATAGATATTTACAATCTTGTAAATGAAAAGAATCAAGATGGAACTTCTATTGGAGAAGCTCTCTACAAGGAAATGATGACAATGGAAAGCCGATATTTGGCAAGTATCACAGATGAAGCCGGTGAAACTCCGGAGAGGGTTGCAAAGAATCTGGGAGTGAAACACTCCAGGATTATGGGTAAATATAATCCGACTATACATGGTGAAACTGCGGATTACGGAGCATCTTATCCAATTCCGTACTTTAAAAATATTCATTACCGCTTTTTAAATGGAGATGGGCAGGAAATAGATGATTCCAGTAACGTTAAGGATATTCTGGCCATGGCATCTGTCTATACTTTTAAGCATAATTATTTGGATGTAGAACATTTTCGAGAAATCTGTATGGAACTCTACGAGAAATCTCATTCCTATACTTTGTCCATTAGTCCTGTTTATTTTGATCAAGGGTGTGTGAATTTAACAGCAAAGGAAGAAGCGGAAAAAGAAGCAGGAAAAAGCACGAAAGAAATTCTTTCTGTGGAAAAAGAAGCTTCTGACGGAGAAACAGGGGAAGTGGAGAGCAGTAAAGCGAAAAGCTCTTCCGGAGATTCTGAAACCGCAACGACTGCTACGGAAAGCAGTACGGAAATACAGACGGAAACAACGACTGAAAAGTATAAGGAAAGAAGAGCAATCATCTGGGAAAGCAGTACGGAGGATAGTGTTTCAAAGGAAACAGAAGCATCGGACGATGCATCGTTGGCTAGTGCATCAGAAATCAATAAAACAGTCAATAATGAAGCGCAGGGTGGAAGTGCTGATGGAAACTCCAAAAATAAATCCAAGTCCAATTCGAGTGATAAGCCATCTCCAATCCGTGAAAAAAACTATTGCCCCGGACATGTGGATTTAACCATTACAATACAAGTTAAAAAATTTGAAGATCAAAATGGTCTTAAAGAAATTGTCCTGGATTCTATTGCGAAGGATGCAGAATGGGAGGAGAGCCCATTTTCTCGATGGAAGGGGTGGAATGAAGAGTGTATAGCGGCTGTTACAAGCCTTATGGATAAAGACTGGTTTACTGAATACGGTTTAAGTTTATCCACTGTAGAAACAAAAGTCCCCCTCACGGAAGAAGAAATTTCAAGGTACATGAGCTTGCTCCCGGTCGATTTAAGTGGAGAGAGAAAGGAACTGGTTCATTTCGCCTTAACTGCGGTAGGCAAGGTGCCGTATTACTATGGAGGCAAAGCCGGAAAGCAGGGCTTGGAAGGGAATGCATTTGGTAAAACTATTGCAGAACGGGATTACAAAGGAAGGAATAGAAAAGGTCTGGATTGCTCCGGCTTTGTACAGTGGGCATACTGGACTGCCACGGACAATGCTTTGGACTTTGTATCCAGTACGAAAGAGTTGATTGGGCAAGGCCGAAAGATTAAGAGAAGTGAGCTTGTGGCAGGAGATCTTATCATTCAGCCAAGCGGGGACAGTCATGTGCTTATGTTTTTGTGCTGGACAGAAGAAGGAAGGATGCTTGCTATTCATGAAAATGGAACAGCGGGAACTATTTCTGTGGATGAAGTTTCTGCAAATTATCCTTATTATAGAAGTATACTTCCTTAGCCTGTTTTTGTATTTGAACACAGAAAATATCTTGACGAGAACAGGAAAATACTGTAGAGTAGCTTAGATGCCGCATAGCTAGGTTCAAGTAGTGATAACTCACCAAAGCTAGCGAGTAAATTTATAGGAGGATGTCCTAAATGTATGCAGTTATTGTAAGTGGCGGAAAGCAGTACAAAGTCAGTGAAGGTGATGTAATCCGCGTAGAGAAGTTGGAAGTGGAAGAAGGTGCAAAGATTTCCTTTGATCAGGTTCTTCTTATTAACGACGGTTCTCTAAAGATTGGTACTCCCACTGTGAAAGGTGCGAAGGTTTCCGGAACAGTTCTTCAGAACGGTAAGGGCAAGAAGGTTATTGTTTACCGTTACAAGAGAAAATCCGGTTATCACAAGAAGAACGGTCACAGACAGCTCTTTACAGAAGTAAAGATTGAAAAGATCGGTTAATTCGTAACGAGTAGGAAGTATCAAACTCGTTTATTACAGGAAGGAGTAAAAAATGGCTCATCATAAGGGTATGGGCTCTACCAAAAACGGTAGAGATTCTAATTCAAAAAGACTTGGTGCGAAAAGAGCAGACGGACAGTTTGTAAAGGCAGGAAATATCCTGTACAAGCAAAACGGCACAAGAATTCATCCGGGTCAAAATGTAGGCTTGGGAAATGATTTTACCTTATTCGCTAAGGTTGACGGTGTTGTAAAGTTTGGCCGATTAGGTAGAGATCGTAAGCAGGTTTCTGTTCTTCCAAGGGCATAAAGAAATGTTAACCCCATGCCGGTTTCCGGTGTGGGGTTTTTTCTTCATTTCTTTTATTTATTTGTTTGGTATATCATCAGTGGGAGACAATCTTTTATTAGAAGAATATTCCCGCTATTTAATCTATAAAAGGAGCTTTTATGTTTGCTGATGTGGCAAAAATATATGTGAGAAGCGGTAAAGGAGGAAACGGACATGTTTCTTTCCGAAGAGAGCTTTTTGTACCGGCAGGAGGTCCTGACGGAGGAGACGGAGGAAAGGGCGGAGACATCATTGTTGAAGTGGATGAAGGCTTAAACAGCTTGGATCCTTATCGTCATAAAACGAAATACGCTGCCGGAGACGGCCAGGAAGGCGACGGCAGAAAGATGCACGGAAAGAACGGAAAGGACCTTATCTTAAAGGTTCCTGCCGGAACACTTTTAAAGGATGCGGAAACGGGAAAGCTGATTGCCGACATGAGCGGGGAGAACCGAAGAATGGTGCTTCTTCCCGGGGGAAAAGGCGGATTAGGAAATATGCACTTTGCAACTCCCTCTATGCAGGCACCAAAGTTTGCGCAACCCGGTCAGGACGCGCGGGAAATTACCCTTCGCTTAGAGCTACGAGTAATTGCGGATGTAGGACTTTTGGGCTTTCCCAATGTAGGAAAATCGACGCTTCTTTCCATGTGCAGTAATGCCAGACCGGAAATCGCCAATTATCACTTTACAACCTTGAATCCTCACCTTGGTGTGGTGAACTTAAAGGGAGACAGAAGCTTTGTCATGGCGGATATTCCGGGGCTTATTGAGGGCGCCAGTGACGGTGTGGGACTCGGATTTCAATTCCTCCGCCATATTCATCGTTCCCGTGTTCTCATTCACATCGTGGATGGGGCAGGTTCGGAGGGAAGAGTGCCTTTAGAAGATTTAAAGAGTATCCATGCCGAGTGCGAAAGCTACGATCCGGAAATATTAAAGAAACCCATTATCGTTGCGGCAAACAAGGTGGAACTCATTCAATCGGAAGAACAAGAAGATGCACTGAAAGAGCTAGAGCAGTATTGTAGTGAAAAGCAGTATCCCTTCTTTAAAATATCTGCGGCAAGTAATCAAGGGATTTATCCTGTCCTGGAAGAAGCCTACAAGTTATTAGAGGGAATCAGTAAGGATGAAATGCTCTACGAAAGCGAAGTGGATTTGGATACTCTGGGTGCTGTAGAATCTCTTCCCATTAAGTATGAGCATCCTGAAGAAGGCCTTTTCCTTGTGGAAGGACCAAAGATGGAGAAGATGCTCGGCTATACCAATTTGGAGGCGGAGAAGGGATTCCTTTTCTTCCAGCGCTTTATGGTGGAACAGGGTATTATCAAAGAGCTTAAAAAAATGGGTATGAAGGAAGGCGACACCATTAAGATTTTCTCACATGAATTTGAGTATTATGACGATGAGGCAGGGGACGAAGACGAGTCCGGGGAGGAATAATGAAGTCCTATATAACAGATAGCAAGATGCGCGCTCGCATTCGCAGTGCAGCACAAAGTATAGATCCGGTACTTTCCATTGGAAAAAATGCTCTTACACCGGAATTTACCCACTCCGTAGAAGAGTATATGGAAAAGCACGAGATTATGAAGATCAATGTTTTAAAGAACTGTGATGAAGACCTTCGTGAACTGGGAAATACGATTGCGGAGCGTTCCAATACCGAGCTGGTGCAAATTATCGGAAGAAAGATTGTACTGTATAAACCGGCTAAAGAAGAAAAAAACAGAGCATTCTAATGGATAAGTATAACTTATGTCTAAGTCTTTCCGATATAGAAAACGGGCTTTACTTTCCTAAGGTTAGAAAGCTCGGGATTTTGGGTGGCAGCTTTAATCCTGTTCATTATGGACATCTAATCTTGGGACGTACAGCATTGAAGGCTTTGGAAGAATCAACAATAAAACCTTTAGAAAAACCGGAAACAAAGTCTTCAGAAGATTCAGAAATAAAGGATCTGGAAGAAACAAAAATAAAGTTTTTAGAAGACTTAGGAATTAAGCCTTTTGCTGAGAAAGTAAAAGAGAACTGTATTCTTTATTTACCAACCGGGGTGCCATATCATAAGAATTATGCGGATTTACTTCCTTTTTCAGAACGGACTGCGATGCTTTCTTTAGCACTTCAAGAGGAGAACAGTAAATCTATTCAAGAGGGTAAAGACTGTCTACAATTCTTTTATTCTTCCATAGAAGGAGAACGGCTTGGGAATTCTTATAGTTATGATTCTGTCCGGATACTGAGGAGTGCCTTTCCCAATGCCGATTTCTCTTTGATTATCGGGACGGATGAATTCTTCACTTTGGAAAGATGGTATAAAATCGAAGAACTGGCTAAAATGATTCAATTTTTGGTTGCCAATCGAAATGGAGAAGCGAAAAACACTGAGTTGGAGGAAAGAAAGTCTTATCTATTGAAAATGTTTGGATTGACGAGTATTTTTTTGAATATGGAAAAAATCGATTATTCCAGTTCTCAAATCAGAGCAAAAATAAATTGCTCTGAGCCTGTGAGCGGAATGCTTCCGCAATCTGTCGAAAAATATATACAGGAAAATAGTCTATACCGATTTTAGATTTATGGATAATTGTTTTGGAGGATTTTACTTTGGAAGAAGAGAAAGAGTATTTAGAGCAAATTAAATTCATTCGAAAACATTTGAAAGAACATTTGAATGAGGAACGCTATGAACATTCCATCAGTGTTTCTTTTTCCGCGATTGCACTGGCTATGGCACATACTTATGATCTAAGGTCTGCTGAACTTGCGGGACTTTGTCATGATTGTGCAAAATATATGGGCAAAAAAGAATTGCTTCTAGCCTGTGAAAGAGAACATATTCCCCTTTTACAGGAGTATATTGCCGCACCACAGGTTCTACATGGTATATATGGTGCGACTTATGCAAGAAAGCATTTTCAAATCCAAAATGAAGAGATATTGTCTGCTATCTACTATCATACTATAGGTAAGCCTGCCATGAGTATTTTAGAGAAAATTATTTATCTTGCGGATTACATTGAGGTAAGGAGAGGAAGCAGAGAAGAACTGGATAAGATACGTAGAGTCGCCTTTTCCAATCTGGATAAAGCTATGTATATGGCTTTGGATGCAACCATTCAATATGTTCAAGAAAAGGGGCAAAGTTTATGTACGGAAGCATTGGAAGCGTATCAATACTATAAAGCTATGCAAGATAATGATTCTGCAAGAATAGATTAAGGGAGGATTTTATGGAAACGACAGACTTAGTAAAACAAATCATGAGCTTACTGGAAGAAAAGAAAGCATCAGATATTCTTGCCTTGGATATATCGGAAATATCCACGCTGGCAGATTATTTTGTTTTGGCTTCCGCTGATAACGCCAGACAGTTGGATGCTTTAGAGGATGCGCTTGAAGATAAAATTCAGCTCGACAATTTACACAAAGAGGGCGAGAGCAGTTCCGGATGGATTCTTATGGATTATCGGGATATTGTTGTACATCTCTTTACTAAGGAACAAAGAGAATTTTATGATTTGGAAAAAATTTGGTCTGATGCAAAAAAAATTTCACTTTAATTCCTTCTTCTGATTTTTTTATTGTTTATTTTAAATAAAAAAATATGAGATAAAAGACAAATTTGTTGGGAAAGTTGATTTTACTTTTTTTAATTTAAAAATTTAATAATGGAAAAAAAATAAATAGTTCTTGCCAATTAATCAAATTTGCTATATTCTTAACATTGTTAAGATATTCATTATTTTACAAGAAATAATGCAATTTTTTTATCGAAATTTTAGGAGGGGTTATGGAAGAAGCAGTAAAGAAAGAAAAATTTCACCACCCGAAAGGTCTTTGGCTTGCCTGCATAGGTATGTGTGGATCCAGCTACTTGAAGTATGCTGTTTCGGGATTCTTGATTTTCTTCTACACGTACAGTGTAGCGATGGGAGGCTTGGGATTATCTAAGGAACAGGCAGGATTGTTGATTTCTGTTGCCACAACAGCCGGTTCAGTTCTTCCTTTGTTGGGTTCGGTTATTACTGACCGTTTCCTGGGAATTCAGAAGTCATTGCTTATGGCGTTCTTTATGCAGGGAGTTGCGTATATGATATTCTTCCTGTTTACGCCGAATGTTCCGATGATTATTGTAGGAATTTCGATTAACGTTTTTTCTGCAGCATTTATGAATAATAACTTAAGTGCTATTGTAGGCATGCTTTATTCTAAAAAAGAGCATACCAGAAAAGATGCAGCTTATGGAATTTTCTATATGGCTGTAAACATTGGTAGCTTCTTTGGTCCGATTTTTGGTGGTATGTTGACAGACCACTGGATGGCTATCAAGGACGAAGCAGGTAACGTAATCAGCTATGGTTATAAGTATGCTTATCTTATGGTTTCTGTAGGTATGTTCCTTGTATTCCTGATTTACCTTTTCCTTATTCCGAAGTGGTTGGGAGAAGTTGGAAAGTATCCTGCAGGAAAGCAGAAGAAAGAAGATGAGGGAACAGCTAAGGCTGTAAAGGAAGAAAAGCTTACTGCGGTTGATAAAAAGCGTATCTTAGGTATGTTCATTATCTTCATCTTGGTTACTGTATACTGGACCTGCTATTTCCAGACTTCTTATACAATCAATACCCTTGCTATGGATTACGTTAACTTAAAGGTTGGCGGATTCCAGGTACCGGTTGTATGGCTTATTTCTTTCAATGGAATTTTGTGTATTATCCTTGCTCCGTTGTTCGGTAACTTGTGGATGACACTCGGACAGAAAAAGATGGACCCGCCCATTAGCGTAAAGATGGCTGTTGGAATGGCGATTACCGGTCTTGCCTTCTTCATCATTTTAGCCGGATTCAACACCTTACACGGTGTACTGGATAAGACTGTAAAGATGGATCTTTGGTACATGCTTGTAGCTTATACTGTGTTAACTATCGGCGAGCTTTTAGTTTCTCCTGTAGGTATGGCTTTATTCAATAAGTTGACTCCGGAGCGTTTCTCCTCTTTGGCAATGAGCTCATGGTATCTTACCTATACTTTCTCCGGTATCGCTTCCGGTTATTTGGTAGCCGTAACAGATAAGTGGGGATATGCAAAGATTCTCGTTATTCTTGGTTCTTCTCTTTTGATTTGTGGAGCAATCTTGCTAGTAATCAAGAAGTTCTTAGAGAAGCTTATGGCTGTAGATAAACTGAGTGAAGAAGGCTAAGCCTACATTCCACTATTATCTTGATTTTAAAGTATATTGGTTTTTATAAAAGGAAAAGGAGCTGGATGGAGCAAAAGCATTCAGCTCCTTTTTTGATGTCTTTTCTCTAAGATTTAATAAGTCAAAAATAAATTTTTAAAAAAATAAAATATGAAAAATAGGAAAAGAAAAAGGAAAAAGAAAGAAAAAAATATTGAAAAAGAGAGTGGGACAAAAAGAGAAAGAGAGAGCAGAAATTGAGATATTAAAGATTAAATTCGTACAAATGTTTGCAATTTAAAGATTCTATGTTATACTTTATAAGAACAAAAGTTCTTAATGAAAAACTGAATTTGCATGCAGTTATTTTGCTTAGAAATCTAAGATTATGGAGGATGGCATGGGGAGACCAAAGAAAGTATACAGCATAGATAATTTGACAAAGAAACAAGAAGAGATTTACGAGTATATCAAAGATTGTGTACAAAAGAAAAACTATCCTCCTTCTGTACGTGATATTTGTGCAAAGGTTGGTCTTAAGTCAACATCCAGTGTTTTTACATATCTAAATGATTTGGAAAAGTTAGGATTAATCAGAAAAGACCCCGCACATCCCCGAGCAATAGAGATTTTGAACCGTGAAGGCCTTAGTCTTGAAAGAGGAGACGTAGAAGATAGTGAAAGTAGTATCCCTGATATTGCAGAGTTAAAAGAGGATGCAGTCTCTACCCAGGCCTACGGAGAAGAAATGGCTGCTCTACCGATTGTCGGTACAGTAGCAGCCGGAACACCTATTTTTGCTGAAGAAAACATTACCGGCAATATTCCGTTTCCGGTAAATCTGCTTCCGAATCAGGAGAGTTTCATCCTGAAAGTCAAGGGTGACTCCATGATAAATATAGGAATATTCCACGGAGACTATCTTATTGTGGCAAAGCAAAATACATGCTCGCAGGGAGAGGTTGTAGTTGCTTTGGTAGACGATAGTGCTACGGTAAAGCGATTCTATAGGGAAGATGGACATATTCGCTTGCAACCGGAGAATGATACTATGGACCCGATAATTGTGCCGGACTGTACTATATTGGGAAAGGCTGTAGGTCTTATTCGTCTAGGTTTATAATCTAGTCTATGTGTTTTCCTGTATTTTAGGAATTAAGACAACGGAAGGTTAAGAGATGTTAGAAAGATGGTCTGAGCTCGGTTTAGGGGAACATATAGTAGAGAGTCTGCATTTAGCCGTGGAAACGGAGGAAGAGTTCATTAGGATTCAAAAGGAACTTGCAGAGATTGATTTACATTTAAAAAAATACGGAATAAAGCTTTCGTTGTCGAAAGGAAAAGAAGAGAGGCATACTCTTAGGTTTGATATTTCTTTGGATCGATTAAACGAGATGCAGGGAAAAAAAGAGACTATGGTTCAGCAAAGAAAGTCTCGGAAGTATTTCTATTCAGTAGCTCTCATAAAAGTAAGGAGAGTGCAGAATATGCCGGTGTTCAGCTAAGAACATACCAAAGAAGAGTAAAGAAATATAAGGAAGATAATAAATGGAATGAATCAAATTTTTCCTTCTTTTAGGAAAAAACTTTTTAGCTTTCTCCTTCCTCTGTACGAAGACGAACCAGATTTCGTACACTTCTTCGTCTTTCCTCCTCTAATGCGGCATAATGCTTCTTTGTCGTATTGACATCGCTATGCCCAAGAACATCCGCCACAAGATAGATATCTCCGGTTTCCTGATAAAGATTTGTACCATAGCTGCTTCGCAGCTTATGGGGAGTAATATGCTTTAATGGAGTTACTCGACTTGCATATTTTTTCACCATTTTTTCTACGGAACGTACGGAAATACGCTTGTTCTGCATCGATAAAAAGAGAGCTTCTTCGTGTCCCGAAGCCGGAATTTTCATCTTTCTTTCCTCTAAATATGCACGAAGTCCGCTTTCCACCTCATCGGAGAAGTAAATGGTAACGTTCTTTCCACCCTTTCTATGGATGCGGATACCGTTGTTATGGAAATCCAAATCAGATAGGTTTAAACCTACACATTCAGAAACACGAATACCGGTTCCGAGCATAAGTTGCATCATGGCAAGGTCACGAATATTGTTTTTCTCATGAAATTCACGTTCTTTTTTACTTAGTTGATTTCCATTTTCCACTTCATCCAAGAATTGTGCAATTTCACCCTGATCCATACGAATAATCTCCTCCTGGGAGAGTTTGGGGAGGGAGAGTAGAGACGCCTTGTTACTAGTGATTAAACCGGCCTTATAGAGATAATTATAAAGCTTTTTAGGGAAGATATTTTTCGTTTGATACTTTTATTATGATTCAAAATATCTACAGTTTCCATTTCTCCATCATAATTTTCTTTTCGCTTAGTTCGATACTTTAAATATTCCATATATTCTTCAAGTTCTTGTACAGAACAATTCTCAACATCCTGTACCGTAAAATCATCAATAGAATCATGCAATTTCAGTTCTTCCATAAGAAAACCGAAGAATACCTTTAAGTCATAGGCGTAGGCAATTTTGGTACGAGACGCAGTAATCTGATCAATGCCTCGAAAAAAAGCATTACAAAAAGAAGGTAAATCCTTTTGGAGCGCCCTAAGTTTTAAAGTATTTTGTTTATCTAATTCCTCATGATAAGCTAAAGCCATGATACACCTCGAAATAATTTAGCAATGTTTTCTTATAAGCGAAATATTCTTGATATTTCCTGATTTGACAAGCAGTGTTTATTAGGAATAAAAAAGGTACAGATTCACTGTACCTATATTTTAACACATAACTATTCGTTAAACAAGAGTTTAGCGAATAGTTATGTTTCTCTTATTAGTTTGTTTTCCTCCAAGTTTTAATAGAGAACAAAATCAACATGGGGAATATTTCCAATCTTCCGGCTAACATATCAAAGATCATAACTACTTTGGAAAAATAAGAATAAACGGAAAAATTACTGAGCGGTCCAACCTTACCTAGTCCCGGTCCGATATTGTTAAAGGTTGCCGATACTGCCGAAAAGTTTGTCGTAAAGTCAAAGCCGTCAAAACTGATAAGGAAAATGGAAATCATGTATATAAAGCAATATGCCATAAAATATGTGCTTACAGAGCGAACTACGCTGTGATCCAAACACTTTCCTTCCAGACGAACCTTTCTTACTGCTTCAGGATGAATAATCAGGTGCATTTCCTTGGCAAGACTTTTTAATAAAATTAATAGCCTGGAAACCTTGAATCCTCCGCCTGTAGATCCGGCACAGGCACCGCAGATCATTAAAAATAAAATAATCATCTGCGAAGGGACTGCCCACTCATTAAAATCCAAGGTAGAGAATCCGGTTGTGGTAATAAGACTGCCAACAGTAAAAAATACATGATGTAAAGCGTAGAAAAAGCCTTTTCCCACACTTTGAAAGATATTAAAGCTAATAAACAAAGTTGTTACGGCAATAATGAAAAAATATGTTCTTGCCTCTTCTGAATGTAGTGCATCAGAAAATCTTCTCCTTTGAATCAGATAATACACATTAAAATTGACACCAAATAAAATCATAAAAATGCTAATCAAGAACTGACTTAGCATAGAATAATCTGCCATACCGGAGTTTCGAATAGCAAAGCCTCCCGTTCCTGCCGTACCAAAGCCGATACAAAGCGCATCAAATAAAGGCATACCGGAAAGAAGAAAAACAAGTATCATGATGATGGTTAAAATAAAGTAGATTTTATAAAGAGCTTTTGCGGTATCTGCTACTCTTGGCACCATTTTGGTGACTTCCGGCCCCGGTGATTCCGCCTTCATAATCATCATATTATAACCACCGCCCAAAGGAAGTACGGTCAGAACCAATACAAGAACTCCCATTCCTCCTATCCAGTGAGAAAACGATCTCCAGAATAAAAGTCCCTTTCCAAGAGCTTCAACATCGGATAAAACGGAGGAACCTGTGGTTGTAAAACCGGATACAATCTCAAATAAAGCATCAATATAATGCGGGATTCTTCCGGAAACAAAGAATGGCAAAGCACCGACAAGGGAAAGAACCAACCAACAGCCGGCAACAATAACAAACCCCTCTCTTGCATAAAAGGCAATTTTTTTCGGTTTTTTTGCGGTTAAAATATATCCCAACAATATGGAAGTAGCTCCGATAATGAAAAAGCAAAGTGCAATGTCATTTTCCTTGTAGATTAAAGAACATAGGAGCGGCAAAATCATACTTGCACCTTCGATTTTCAGTACCCATGCCAGAATATAGACAATCATACTAAAGTTCATAATGGATATTACTCTCCTCTTCGTCGTTCTTCTTTAAAATATCACGTAAATCGTTATATCCTGTGTTCTTCGTCACAAGGATAACGCGGTCTCCCATCTTCATCATATCGGAACCATTTGGCGTAATGACCTTATGGTTACGAATGATTCCGCAAATCAAGATTCCGTCGTTTAATTTAATATCCGCTAAGGGGATATTAATAAGATTCGGGTCATTTAAGACACGAAATTCCAGCGCTTCCGCTCTTCCATCTGCAATTTATACAGTGTTTCCACATTGGAACCTTTAGAATTCTCCAATGCACGAACATAACGAACGATGCTGTCCGCAATAATCTGCTTCGGATAGATTACAGAGCCAAGATTCATTTCTCGTATAACATTTTCAAAGGTAATACGATTTACCTTGGTAATCAATCTGGTTTTGGATAACTTACCGGCATAAAGGGAAAGCATGATGTTTTCTTCGTCAAAACCGGTCAGGGAACAGAAGGCATCGGTATTTTCGATTCCCTCTCTTTTTAAAAGCTCTTGGTCAATACCGTTACCGTTGATAATACTGCAATTAGGCAGCTCTTCAGCCAGAAAATCACAGCGTTCTTTGTTGGAATCAATGATTTTCAGCTTTAAATTCAGATGCGTTTCTTCAATAAATTTGGCAATGTAATAGCTGACTCTTCCACCACCAACAATCATGCAGTCACGGATAGGTGTAAATTTAAGACCAAGTTGTAAGAAAAATTCACTGATATGTTTTGTGGAAGCAATAAAACTGATTTCATCTCCGGGCATAAAGCAGTCGGAACCTTTCGGAATCAGGACTTCCTCTCCTCTTTCAATGCAACATATCAAGACATCAAGACCGATTTCCTTTTTCATCTTATAAAAAGGAATGCCAACCAACTTACTTTCGGCAGGCACCTTTGCCCGAATCAAATCCAGACGTCCTCTGGAAAAGCTGTCAATTTTGATTGCAGAAGGGAAACGCAGGAGTCTTTCAATTTCTCTGGCTGCAGCCATTTCCGGATTGATGACCATAGCAAGATTTAATTCATCTCGCAAGTATTTAATTTCTGTTGTGTATTGCGGATCGCGAATTCTGGCTATGGTACTGCAGTAATGCCCTTCTTTTTTGGCAAAAAGACAGCAAAGCATGTTTACTTCATCTTGATTTGTAGCAGCAATTAATACATCTGCTTCAGCAATGCCCGCCTCACGAAGCGTCTGTGGCATGGCACCATTTCCATGGACGCCCATGACATCCAGGAAATCCACCGCATGACGCAGTTCCTTTTCATCATTGTCAATGATAGTGATATCATGTCCTTCTTTATTCAACTGATCGGCTAGATTCAGACCGACCTTTCCGCATCCGACTACAATAATATTCATCTTTACTTCCTTTTAACTTTCCTTTTAACTTTCTTTTTATTTTGGCATACTATTTTGGCATACGCTTCTACTTGTCTTTCCTAAAAGATATAACAAGAAGCGAATGTTTTTATGCTTATAACTAGAAGGAATTATAACTCTACTGTACGGAAATCCTAAGTTTTCGACAGTTCATTTAACAATAAAATATCCTCGTTTAGTGCTTCTAAAAAATGAACTAAGAGATCTTTATTTCTGTAAATTCGATGTGAACACGCAAGCTCATCATAGCGAAAGCTCTTTCTCCCGCCCTCTTCCATTCTCTTTGTGAAGCGAAGAAGCTCCCGAAAAGGCACATAATAGATTTCATTTCTTTGGGTGAAAGAGAGGATAATGAAGCTGATGCCGCCCTGCTTCATAAAGTCTTCCATAAAGCTCATCTGATGGGCATGGAGATTTTGCAAGGGGAGGGAGTCCTTGTGACACTCTTTCGCATCAAAACAAACAGGAATCCCCTGCACTACTCCCACATAGTCCACGGTGGACTTCCGATCAAAGTAGGCAAGGGTGATTTGTTTATGACTCTTATCCAGTTCTATAGGGGTAATCGGGGTAGGAATTTTCTGAATGAGGGCAAGATTTTTTTCTCTATAGAGAGAAATAGTCTGATTCAGCTCCTCTTCCAGAAGAGAGCCTCTTAGCCCTCGTGACTTCCATGTACCCATTTATCCCATTCTCCAATGATTGTATTTCCTGTAAAATAATTGATTCGCATGGCATCACGAACTTCTTCCAATGTTTATTGGTCGTCTCCTTAGCCTTTTCCGTCCCTTGATATAGAATATCATAGACATCGGAAATACGATTTTCCCACAGCTTTCTCTTCTCTCGAATCGAAGAAAGCATATTTTCCATAACCTTAAGTAAGAATTTCTTGCACTTTACATCACCAAGACCGCCTTTTCTGTAGTGCTCCTTCATTTCCTCGAGATTTTGATACTCCGGAAGGAATTCAGCGAAATCTTCTTGTTTTGAAAAAGCATCGAGGTAAGTAAATACCATATTTCCTTCAACATGACCGGGATCGGCAATATTGATATGGGAAGGATCGGTATACATACTCATAATCTTTGTTTTAACTGTCTTTTCATCATCGGAAAGATAGATTCCGTTTCCGAGGGATTTACTCATCTTTGCCTTACCGTCTATTCCCGGCAGTCTTCTCTGACTGGAATTTTCCGGAAGAAGTATTTCCGGCTCTAAAAGGATTTCTCTCTGATAAAGCTGATTAAAGCGTCGAACAATTTCCTTTGTCTGCTCAATCATGGGCAGCTGATCTTCTCCAACCGGAACGGTTGTGGCTTTAAATGCAGTAATGTCGGCTGCCTGAGATACGGGATAGGTAAAGAAACCGGCAGGAAGCCCTGCTTCGTTATCGTTTTCATTCTCTCCGCTATAGCCCTTCTGCTTCATTTCCGCCTTCACGGTCGGGTTACGGCTCAGCCTTTGCGTGGTAACCAGATTTAAGTAGTAAAAGGAAAGCGCATGCAATGCAGGTAGCGCAGACTGGATACAGATTGTGCTTTTAGCGGGGTCGATTCCTACAGAGAGATAGTCCAGAGCCACCTCGATAATATTATCTCTGATTTTCTGCGGATTATCATAGTTATCGGTCAATGCCTGATCATCAGCAATTAAAATATTGATCTCATCAAATTGTCCGGAATCTTGTAACTCCACTCTTCTCTTAAGAGATCCTACATAATGCCCCAGGTGAAGCTTTCCGGTTGGTCTATCTCCGGTTAAAATCACTTTTCGTGCATTGCTATTCTTGCTCTTTTCTTTCATTCTGTTAAACTCCTTTATCTATTCTTCTCTTTCGAATGATGAGAAATAATATATCATTTTATAAAAAAGCATCATATGCAAAACACATTTTTCCATTTTAAAATAACTAAGATCTGTTCTTAAATAGCTAAAATGCATTCTTAATGAGCTCAATTTCTTCCCCTGAAATGCAAAGTACATCAAAGCGACAAGGGGTGTCATATAAGGATAAATGTTGT
This sequence comes from uncultured Oribacterium sp., assembly GCA_916439225.1. Classification (GTDB taxonomy): domain Bacteria; phylum Bacillota; class Clostridia; order Lachnospirales; family Lachnospiraceae; genus Oribacterium. Next base: position 1,494,631 of record CAKAHF010000002.1, read on the forward strand.
TTTACCAGGTATCCCTCCGCCATGGTTCGAAGAAAACGGATTTTCTTCGGACTTACAGCTTCATAGGGAGAGCTTAAGCTCCCGCTCTTTCTCCCCTTTACTTCTATAAAGCAGAGGTATTCTCCGTCTCTTGCAATAATATCCGTTTCCAAATGGTGAAAACGTGCATTGCGCTCCAAAATACTATACCCCATTGCTTCCAAATATTCTACCGCCATATTCTCGTACTTTTCTCCGAGAAGATGTGTATTCTTCGCCTTATTACTCTGCATTTGACTTACCTCTCTCGATAAACCGTTGTGCTATTTCTAAAGCACTGATTATTCATAGGAAAGTCTGCAAATCGAGATTGCATTCTCTTTAGCAGTTTACTTCTATTTAACTATATAAATTCTTTAAAAAGCTTCTTCTATGAATAGGACAGGGGCCGTGTGTAAGAATGGCTTCTCTATGGACCTTTGTCCCGTAGCCCTTATGCTGCTTAAAGCAGTATTCGGGATATTGTTCATCATATTCCAGCATGATATGATCCCTTGTCACCTTGGCTAAGACACTGGCTGCCGCAATGGATAAAGACTTCGCGTCACCGTGAACAATGGCCTTCTGCGGAATCGGAATACCGGGAATCGTCACTGCATCGTTTAGAAGAATTTTCGGGCTAAGCGAAAAACGCTTCTCCATATCCTTCAGTGCCTCTCTCATAGCTTCATAAGTCGCCTGTAAGATGTTGATTTCATCGATTCTTTCCGGAGAAACAATGCCGATTCCAAAGGCAATGGCTTCTTTCTGTAAGACCTCAAAAAGCGCTTCTCTTCTTTTCTCGGACATCTTCTTCGAGTCATTTAAATAGTAGAAGGGATAGTCCAAGGGAATCACCGCGCAGGCGGCAACCACCGGTCCTGCCAAGGGGCCTCGTCCCGCTTCATCTACTCCTGCTATCGGGCTTAAATCGAGTACAGCTCTCTCCTCTTTTCGCATTTCCTCGAGCCTAAGCTCTTCCTTTTCTCTTGCTTTATCGGTCATATCTTATCCTATTAAAATTCATTCCTTTTCGAAGCATGGGAATATTCTTCCATACTTTGAACTATCTCATAAATCTATACTTCCATCCGGCTGTCTTCTTCCCATTTCATGGGATGCTCCAAGCTGATTCTTCCCAGTCTTCCGCTTCGAAAATCATCCAGAATGAGTCTCGATACCTTCGTGTAATCGATATCTCCGCCCTTTTTGATACAGGCTCTTTTTATGGCAATGGCGTCCATTGCTTCCAAAGCTTCTTCTTTCCCTAATAGCGTTTCTCCATAGCGGGAAACAAGGGCGGAGCCGTAATAACGGGTAAGATATTTTAGGAGATAAAAGATAAGCTCTTCTATCGGCAGTATCTCATCGTTAATAGAACCGATGAGGGCCAGATTCAAGCCCACAATCTCTCTTTCAAATTTCGGCCAGGTGATTCCCGGTGTATCGAGAAGCTGTAAGTCCTTTCCGATCTTAATCCACTGTGCCCCCTTAGTGACTCCGGGCTTATTTCCGGTCTTTGCCGTGGCCTTTCCCACATAGGCATTGATAAAGGTGGATTTCCCAACATTCGGAATACCGAGAACCATGGCTTTGATGCTTTGGGAAAGAATTCCCTTTTGCTTTTTTCTTTCCAAAAGCTCCGCGCAGCTCTCCATAATCAGTTTATTTACCCCTTTTCACACTGGAACGGCTTCTCGCATCTATTTCCATGGTGTAGAAGCCCTGATTCTGAAAGCTTTCCATAAAGCTTTTTGTTCTTCCGGGGTCAGCAAGGTCTGCTTTATTGAAAAGCAAGATTCTAGCCTTATCCTTTGCCAGAATATCAATTTCCGGATTGCGGGAAGAGTTCGGGCAACGGCTGTCTATCACTTCAATAATTGCATCGACAAGGGGCAGATCTTCTTTCATCTTTCTTTTGGCTTTTGCCATATGCCCGGGATACCACTGTATTTTCACTTGCCGCTCCTTTCTATACTATGAGCTTCATTTTCCGAAGAGGAAGCAGGCGAAACCATACTTTTCCCCGAATCTGTGCAAAATGCACATTTCCAATATTCTGAAAACGACTGTCCTCCGAGGAGTCCGTATTGTCTCCAATAAGGAAATACTCGTCTTTCCCAAGCTCTACGGGATTTTTAGCCAAACCCGGTAAAGCGATGGGAGAAATCTTTGTTGTTTCCAGAAGCTCTCCGTTAATATAGATTCTTCCATTTTGTATAATCACGGTTTCACCGGGAAGACCGACTATACGCTTCATATTATAAGACTTATCCGCTCTTTGGAACAGCACGATATCCATTCTTTTCGGCTTGATAAAACGATAACTCAGCTCATCAATGAGAACCGTATCGCCTGTAGAAAGAGCCGGCTCCATGCTATGCCCCGAAACCCTGTAAAGGGAGAAGAAGCTGTAAACAATGAACCAGGCCAAAGAAAGAAGAACAAGGATGTCCACCAGAGTATGAATAAACTTTTGAAAAATCGTTCTTTCTTTCATAACACTCCTTAGAAAAAAACAGGTGCTCCGAAAGGAACACCTGTTGTATGGTTTAAATTACTTTGCAGCCTTAACTTTCGCAGCCTTACCAACACGATCACGAAGGTAGTTCAACTTCGCTCTACGAACCTTACCCTTACGAACTACTTCAATTTTCTCCACAAACGGGCTATGGATTGGCCAAGTCTTCTCAACGCCTACACCGTTACTGGTCTTACGAACGGTAAAGGTTTCTCTGTTGGAACCACCCTGAATCTTTAAAACGGTTCCCTCGAAAATCTGGGTTCTCTCTCTGTTACCCTCTTTGATCTTGTTGTATACCTTAATGGTATCTCCTGTGTTGAACGTCGCTAAGGCTTCCTGTCTTAACTGCGCCTGCTCAATTTCTCTAATGATTTCAAAATTTGACATATACAAGTCCTCCAAAACATTCTATGTTCATACACGGTCTCGTCAGCGGAACATATTATAGGGTTATATTTTGCCTTATGACAAAACAGCTCGTATAGAATAGCACAGCCAAGTCTAAAATGCAAGAAAAAATGCTATTTTCAAAAATGAAAAAATGCTATTTCCAACACTTCATTATAGTCTTAATAGGTCCATTTAAACTGTTTACTTCTTCGAAAAACAAAGGCAAAAATTTCTTTTCCTACAAAGAAATATATTGCACATAGAATTAGTAACATAAAAAAATCTTTAACACCTGCTGTTTGATGAATCAAGAGAGCGTAAAAATGGGAACCTGCCGATAACGGGTTAGTATACTGCAAACATTCCGGTAAGGAAAGGATACTACCGGAAAGAAATAAAAACAGATAGCCCACAATGCTGACAAAAGAAGCCATTTTCGTAAAAATGAGGGTTAAGGCAGACAGTATATAGGATATCCCCATACAGCCAAAGCACACCAAGATAACAATATAAAAGTATTCTAACCGAAATGTAAGTTTTATAAACAAAGAGGCTATTCCCATGCAAATCAAGGCTTTTACACTGTTAATCATAAACCAGATTAAGGTTTTCACGCTAATGATTTGCATAATGGAATAGGGTTTAATCATTAGGTTTTGCAAAGTTCCCATTTGCTTTCTGTAGATATACATAAAGACGCTTCCGATAAAACACCATTTACCAAAACCCATAGAAGATAAGCAAAGAGTTTTTCCTCTTGTTCTCCCTCCGTATTCATGACTATCACGAGCAATAAAATGTCGGTTAATAGACCCACAATATAATCCGGATAATAGCTGGCAGCCTCTATCAGACTTTTTTTAAATTCAGCCTTAATCAGTTTCATGGAAAACCTCCAGCAATATTTCTTCCAAGTCTCTTTCCTTTTTTCTTATTTCCATAATTTCATATTTTCCATAATAGCTTTGATAAATATCCTGAAAACTTCCCCGAATCGTGTCACTTTCCATTACGCTATCTTTTATATAAGAGACTGTATATAAATCTTTGTCTTCGTAATCTGTTTTATCAAAAGCATGGACGACTCCATCCTTTAAAATCAGTATTCTACTTTGAAGCTTTTGTACTACATCCATTTGATGAGAGGTGAGTAATACTGCAATTTTCTCTGTTTTTATAATGGTATTCAATATCTGAATAACGGATAACTTACTCTGAATATCCAGCCCCAAAGTAGGCTCATCCAAGAGCAAGAGCTTCGGAGTAGACATTAGGGCAATCAATAAAGCCAACTTTTGTCGCATTCCTCGGGAATAAGTCCCTACAGCTTCGTGGATTGCTTCTTCCAATTCAAACAAAGAAATATAAGTTTTTATTTTCTCGTTCCCGGAATCGAGTTTCAGTAGTCCGGAAAAGTACTCAATATTTTGCCATCCGGTAAGATAATCATAGACATTCACACTGGATTCCAGCAAAGCATTTACCTTGGAAAAATACTCTTCGTTTTTATACGTAAAAATGTCTCGCCCATCCAAGAATATAGAGCCTGCATCTGCCTGGATCATGCGAAGAATACAATTAATTAAGGTTGTCTTTCCGGCTCCATTATTTCCCAATAAACAGACAATCTCTCCTTCCTTTATGGAAAGATTCAGATTTTTCAAAACTTCTTTTGCTTTAAAGCTCTTCTTCAAGCCTTTGATTTCCAGCATTTACCATCTCCTTGATCAGGGGAATATCATTGGCATAAAATTGAGCCTTTTCACCATGAAATCCCGATATTTGATTCCTATATTCACATCCACCGTAACAGATAGGAAATAATTCACAAGTTTTACACGCTGTTTCCTTGGGTTCATATTCTAAGAAATTTTTTAATTTTTCTCTATACCTTATGGAATCATAATCCTGAATATGTGTAAGTAAATAGATCTACTGTCAGACAGGGCAAAAACTTTTACATTTTTTGATATAGCCAGTGGAATTTAGTCCTACACACGACTTGTCCTGTTGCTTATTTCCCATACCCGGAAAGAGATTTTTTTGAGATTGTTATGCACCATTATAGCAAAATCAGGCAGAAATGAAATTTCAAACTGCCTGATTTTAGGGATTTTTTTAAGCTAGGTAGAATTTACTTCTGCACTAGAATTTACTTTTTCAATTTAGCAAAAATGCTATTTTCTTCTCTTTTTCTTAGGCTGAAATTCTTCAGGATTCCTTTCTCTATAGAGCTGATAGAGATCGGGACGAACCTCTTCGGTTAGCTTTAAACTTTCCTCATGTCTCCATGCTGCAATTTTCTTATGATCTCCGGAAAGAAGGACCTCCGGAACCGTGAGTCCCTTATATTCTCTCGGTCTTGTATACTGCGGATATTCCAAAAGACCGTTCGAGAAGCTCTCCTCTTCATAGCTCTCTTTTTTGTTGAGAACCCCCTCTCTTACTCTGGAAATGGCATCCATCATAATGGCTGAGGCCAGCTCTCCACCGCTTAATACATAGTCCCCGAGGGAAAGCTCTTCCGCATGAAGGAGCTCCAAGGCTCTCTGATCCACTCCCTCATAGTGTCCGCATAGAAAAACGATATGACTTTCTCCTGCCAGCTCTTCTGCAATCTTCTGTGAAAATATTCTTCCTCTCGGAGAACAGTAGATTACCTTTGTAGGAGCTTCTTTTTCTTGTAGATCCGAAAATGCTTCGTAGATTGGCTCAGCCTGCATAAGCATTCCCGCTCCGCCGCCAAAGGGCGCATCATCGACATGCCCGTGCGGATCTTTCGTATAATCCCGAATATTGATGCAGCGTAGCTCTATTTTCCCATCTTCCATCGCTCTTTTCATTATGGAGTGGGAAAATGCAGCTTCTACTTGTTCCGGAAATAAGGTCAGTACAGTAAATTTCATCATAATTCGAGTAACCCCGGTATGGTATGAATATGGATACGATTGTTCTCTATAGAGTAGACGATAGCAGGAACATGCGGAATCAGATATTCCTTATCCTTTCCTTTTACTACGAAAACCAGATTGGCTCCGGTTTCAATAAGCTCCGAGACCTGCCCAAGGCTCTCCTCTCCCTCGATAAAAACCTCCATGCAGAGGTAATCTCCGAGGAAATATTCTCCTTCCTCTAAGGAGAGGGCCTCTTCTCTTTTTACATAAAGAGAGTAATCTCTATATTTTTCGGCAAGTTCTATGCTGTCAATCCCCTTTAAGCTTAAAAGGACGGTATCCTTATGATAGCGGACTGCGGAGACTTCTCTTTCTTCTCGCTCTACCTTGGAGATCAAGCCCTTGCTTTCTTTTTTTAAAATAACTTCCTTTAAGGCGGAAAATCGTTTCGGATCGTCCGTTGTGGGGAAGACCTTAAGTTCCCCTTTTAATCCATGGGGCTTTCCTACAATGCCCACTCGTAATTCTTCTAACATGCTTTACTGCTCCTAAAAATGCCTTGAAAAGAAAAGGGCTGTAAAATCAAAGCGTCATTATGCTCTACAGACTTGTACAGCAATCAAAAATCTTTAGCTTTGCTTTTACAGCGCTTATCATAACTGCCAGATAAATCTCGCCTGTTTTACTGAATATCGATGGATATTCTCTTGTTTTGCTTGGATGCAGCTGCATTCATCACAGAACGAATTGCCTTAGCAATACGGCCTGAGCGTCCAATCACTTTTCCCATGTCCTGCTCATTTACAGAAAGGGTGAGAAAGACTTCTCCTTCTTTCTCTTCCATTTCGGCATGAACATCTTCGGGAAACTGAACCAATGCTTTTGCAATGGTCTCCAGAAGTTCTTTCATTACAGCATCCCCTCCTTGTAGAGTTAGATGTTAAACTTCTTGAGAAGTCTAGCTACGGTTTCTGTCGGCTGAGCACCATTCTGTAACCACTTCTTTGTAGCTTCAGCATCTACCTTAAATACAGTAGGCTCCTTAGTCGGATCATAGTATCCTAACTCCTCGATAAATCTACCGTTTCTCGGGCTTCTGGAATCTGCTACGATTACACGATAGTACGGTGCGTGGATCTGTCCCATTCTTCTTAATCTGATCTTAACTGCCATTTTTTCTCCTTTGAAAAATACACTTGATTTATTTCTTCAGCAATGCTGTTGAAACCAATTTATACAATATTTACCAAATTTCTTTTTAAATATATGAAATCCGGGATTGGAATTTCTGATTCTCTTCACCTATCTTAGAAAGGAAATCCTTTTTCCTTTGCCACCCATGCCCGGGAAGCCCATACCGGGAAAAACCGCCGCCAAACGGACTGCCGCCGTGCTTTCCTCTTCCTCCGCCGAACTGCTTCATCATTTTTCTGCATTTCTTCAAACTGCTTTTACCAGTCTGTTTACTTCAGAAATATCCACACCGGCACCGCTTGCAATTCTCTTCTTTCTGGAAGGATTCATAAGCTTCGGATTGGCTCTTTCCTTAAAGGTCATGGACTGAATGATGCATTTTACCTGCTTCATCTTCTTCTCGGAGTCTTCAAGGTCTATTCCCTGCATCGCCTTATTCATCCCCGGAAGCATTTTTAAAATCCCGGCAATTCCGCCCAGCTTTTGTAGCTGGTTCATTTGCTCCATGAAGTCATCATAGTTGAACTGCCCTTTGGAAAGCTTACGAACGGATTCCTTCGCCTTCTCTTCATCAATTTCGCTCTGCGCTTTCTCGATTAAAGAAAGGACATCGCCCATGCCGAGGATTCTTCCGGCCATACGATCCGGATAGAAGGGCTCAAGCTCGGAAAGCTTTTCCCCCATACCGAGGAATAAAATAGGCTGTCCTGTCATAGCCTTAATGGACAAGGCGGCACCGCCTCTCGTATCTCCGTCACACTTCGTAAGAATAACACCGTCTACGCCGATGTCTTCACTAAAGCTCTGACTGACATTGACCGCTTCTTGACCGGTCATCGCGTCTACGGTAAGGATTGTCCAATCCACCGGAACGGCAGCCTTCATACGCTTTAATTCCTGCATCAAAGCATCGTCAATTTGCAAACGACCTGCCGTATCCAAAATGAGAAGATTATATCCCTTCTCTTTCGCCTCTTCATAAGCTCTTTTGGCGATTTCCTCCGGCTTAACCTGATTTCCCAGACTAAAGAAGGGAATGGAGAGCTTTCCGCATTGACTCTTAACTGCTCAATCGCAGCAGGCCGGTAAATGTCACAGGCAACGAGAAGAGGCTTTCTATGCATCTTCTGGAACTTTCCGGCCAGCTTAGCCGCTGTAGTCGTTTTACCGGCACCCTGCAGACCGACCATCATAAGGACGCTAATCTCACTTTGGGGACGGAGCTTCAGCTCGGTATTTTCCTCACCCATCATCGCCGTAAGTTCTTCTTTTACGATTTTAATTACGGTTTGAGCGGGACTCAAGGAAGAAAATACTTCTTCGCCGATGGCCTTTTCCTTTACCTTGGCAACAAAGTCTTTTACCAGCTTGAAATTCACATCCGCTTCCAAAAGTGCCATACGGACTTCTTTTAGCGCCAGATTTACATCGTCCTCGGAGAGCTTCCCCTTACCGGATAAACCTTGAAATATTGTACTTAGTCTTTCTGATAAGCTTTCAAATGCCATGCATTATTTCTCCTGCTAATTTCCTGATTTCCTCATCCCCGCTTTGCTCTGCTATCTTCTCCGCCAGCGCACGAATACGCAACCACTTTTTCCCCAGCTGCAGATTCTCTTCCATAAAGCGAAGTTGTTCGTCGGCTTTACTGTACAAGTACTGTGCTGCCTGCCTCGTAATATTCATTTCTATGCCGATTTCCGAGAAGCTCATGTCTTCCATAATGTGGTAGGCATAGACCTTTTTCTGGTTTTCCTTTAAAAGTCCCGAGTAAAGCAGGAATAGATTACCTTTTTCTACAAATTCATCCATAGCACACCTCGCTGCAATAAAATAACAAAAAAAAGAATAGCTGTCAAGTGTTTTTCTTGACAGCTATTGGGTTCACATCGACCATAAAACTGCTACGCTTAAAAAGTCTAACTTTTTAGGGCCACATCAAAGAGCCGGCGGATTTTTTTGAACGGACAGGTTATTTACCATTTTCAAAATGATCTCTAAATACCATTAATTTGATTATTAGAATAGTATTCAGAATAGCCGCTAATATAAGACCAGCTCCAACCCAAAGCAAATCTATCGCAAATCCTATAATGAAACATAGGCTCCATTTCATAATTTGCTTACCGCAAATGATGCATAGTTCTTTACTTTTATTGGATATATTTTCGTCAAGATCATGTCCGGTTAAATATCGAATTGCTCTGCCGTTCGATCTAATAAATAGAATACCTATAATAAAATAGAGCAAAACCATCATGAAATCGATACATAAAATTACAAACATATTTATTGCCTCTTTAGTATCCATAAATATAGATGTTTATGTCAAGCATATACCTCATAGTGCTTCATGCTCCTATACTTTATCTCTTTTTATAAAGTTCTTGAGATATTTTGTGATTGCAACTATTTACTATTATAACAAAATCAGGCAGAAATAAAATTTTATACTGCCTGATTTTTGGGTGTTTTTAATATTTAATTTACATCTACAATCGATTTTATTTTTCTTAAACCCTAGCCGGCAAAATTATCTAAAAGGCGAAAATATCCTCCACATATTTTTTTGCATCAAAGCGCTTTAGGTCTTCGATCTTTTCTCCCTCTCCCACATACTTTACGGGAAGTCCGAGTTCCGCCTGAATGGAAATGGCCATACCACCTTTTGCTGTGGAGTCCATTTTACTTAAAACCACACCGGTGACCTGAGAGCATTCTTTAAACATTTTGGCCTGGCTCATCGCATTCTGCCCGGTAGTAGCATCGAGAACCACCAGTGTCTCTCTATAGCCCTCCGCAAATTCCCTGTCAATAATACGGTTAATCTTTCCGAGCTCTTCCATCAGGTTTTTCTTATTGTGCAGTCTTCCTGCGGTATCAATGATTAAAACATCCGCATTCTTTGCCTTAAAGGATTGCAAAGCATCAAAAACCACGGCAGCCGGGTCGGAACCCTCCTTTTGGTGAATACAGTCCACCCCTACACGATTCCCCCACTCTACCAGCTGTTCAATCGCACCAGCACGGAAGGTATCGGCAGCGGCAAGAATGACTTTTTTCCCTTTTTTCTTTAAGTGGTAGGCGAGCTTTCCGATAGAAGTGGTCTTTCCGACTCCATTTACGCCGATTACCGAAATGATGCTCTTTTCTTTTTCAAAATTATAGTAATCCTCGTCTACCGACATGGTATCCAAAAGGTAATCCTTTAAAATCTTCTGGACATCCTTAGTAAGATTCACGCCCTTTCGATCCGCCTCGCGCTTCACTGCATCAATAATTCGCATACAGCTTGGATAAGAAACATCACTTTGAATCATAGCCTCTTCCAGCTCTTCGTAAATTCCTCATCGGCAACCCGATCCGACTGAAAGAGATTATTTAAAATTTTTGAGAAAAAATTCGCCATAGCTACTCCTTATACCATAGTTTTATATCTAATTACTTATTGCAAATGCTCTTCCACTAAATCCATTTCGATATAGTTATTGCAAATGTTCTTCCACAAGGTCCACGGAGACTAAAGTGGAAATGCCCTTTTCCTGCATGGTAACACCGAAAAGACGATCGGCACTTTCCATGGTACCTCTTCTATGGGTAATCACGATAAACTGCGTGTTTTTCGTTAAATGATGCAGGTACTTCGCAAAGCGCACCACATTGGAGTCATCCAGTGCCGCCTCAATCTCGTCCAGAAGACAGAAGGGGGAGGGCTTCAAGCTTTGCAGAGCAAAGAGCAGGGAAATGGCAGTCAGAGCCTTTTCTCCGCCGGAAAGCTGCATCATATTCTGCAGCTTCTTCCCGGGAGGCTCCGCAATAATGGAAATACCGCTTTCCAGCAGGTCCTCGCTGTCATCAATTTCGATTTTTCCGCTTCCTCCTCCAAAGAGTACACGGAAAACCTCATTAAAGCGCTCTTGAATCTTGTGGAAGTTCTCATGGAACTGCTTTCGCATCCCGCTGTCCAAGTCCTTAATAATCTCTCGAAGCGATTCCTCCGAGCTAATCAGGTCTTCCACCTGTTTTTTTAGGAATACATAGCGTTCTTTTACCTCAGTATATTGCTCAATACTATCCAGATTAATAGAGCCGAGTCCTTTCATTTCCGCCTTTTTCTCTTGGATAATCGAGGGAAGTGCAGGATTATCGGAAAGATTTTCATCGAAATACTGCTTTGCCTGACTGACCCCGATTCCGTAGTCTTCGAAGAGCTGTGACGCGGATTGAGCAGACTGGTCTTCCAGTTTTTCCTTCTGATGCTCCAGTCGAAGCTGTTCTTTCTCAATTTGCAAAAGCTCTTCCTGAATGCCTTCCTTTTCTTTGTAGAAGCGCTTTTCTTCTTCTGCGATTTCCGCCCTTCTATTCTTTAAAGAGGCAAGACTTTCTTTTCTTTTTTCTTCCTTTTCAAGAAGAGCGCGAATCTTCTCTTCCAAAGCATGAATCTGATTTTGGTCCTTCTCTACCGAGCCGGCAGTATTTTTATTTTCCTCTTCCAAATCCATCTGGTCCGTGAAGTTCTTTTCGAGTCTTTCTCCGTAGTCGTGAAGCTGCTCGGTTAAGAAGTCAACTCTAGTAGAGAGAGTTTGCCTCTCTGCATTGACTGTTCCCTGAAAGGTGAGGAGTTTTTCCCGATATAGCTTATCCAGATTCAGGATTTCTTCTCTTTTTTCCGCTTCAATAGTGGAAAGCTCTTGCAGTGCCTCCTCTTCTTTGCGAAGTGAAGCTCGCCTCTCCCCTTCTTCCTTTTCCATGCCATGCAACTTCTCCACGAGCTCGTCAATTTCCCTCTTTCTGCCAATAAGAGAAGAGGAATTTCGGTAAGCACCGCCGGAAAGAGCACCGCCGGCCTGGAGAAGTTCTCCGTCCAGGGTGACAATGCGAAGACTATGTTTATATTTTCGGGCAATGGATAAGGCATTATCCAGATTGTCAACCAAAAGAACCTTGGATAAAAGATAATTTTCCAGCCCTGCACAGGACTTCGGTACCTCAACAAAATCGGCAAATACGCCAATCAGCCCCTTTTCTCCTCGAACGCTGTCATAACGCCCATCTCTTTCTTTTCGAATTGAGTCAAGAGGTAAAAAGGTTGCCCGGCCGAGCTTCTCTCTTTTCAGCTTCTCCAAGAGGCGTTTTGCCGTCCCCTCCTCTTCCGTAACAAGGTTTTGCAGACTGCCGGAAAGGGTGGTTTCCAGTGCAAGCTCGTACTCGGGCTTGGTTTTTAAAACATCGGCTACTACACCGATTAGCCCTTTTTCCCGCTCTTTCTCCTGCATACACTTCCGAACAGCCTGTCCGAAGCCTTCATAGCGTTCGGCAAGATTTGCAGGTTTTCCAGCTGAATTCTGTGTCTTTCCTTTTGATGAAGAAAATCCTGCAAACTTGCTCTTTTATCCGTAACCGTCTTTTCCGCGTCCGCCCTTTTCCTTTGCAAATGAGAAAAGGCTTCCTGCTTTTCCTCTCCCTCTTTTTTTAAGGCGCGAATTTCCGTTTCGATTGCATGGAAATTTTTTGAGTCCTCAGACGAAGCCTCCGCATCTTCCTTCTCCTGTATCCCCTCATCAAAGTCAAAGTCGGAATAAAAGGTACTTCGGATGATTTGCTTGGCTTCCGAAATAGTGGAGTCAATCAGCTGAATATCAAGCTTCACCTTATCTTCTTCCGTGTTAAAGAGGAGGAAGCCTTGAAACTTCTTCTTCATAGTAAGAAGCGCAGAAACCAAATCCTCCATTTTCCCGATGGAAGACGATGCCTCTTCCTTTAAGGCACTTACTCTTTCCTGAAAATGCCTCGAAGAGCTTTCTTTTCCGGAGATGGCCTCCTTTAAACGGACAATTTCATCCTCAAGTGTTTTTTTCCTGCTCTCGTCCTCTTCGTTTCCGCGGCTGATTTCCTGCTCCTTTTGATCCAGTAAGAGGAGCTCTTCCTCTAAGCTTTTAAAGGACTCTGAAAGCGAATTTTGCTTTTTTTCTTCTTCTTCAATCGAGGCTTTCAAATCTTTTTCTGCCTCTTCCAGCTTTTGCAACAGCTTTTCCGTATCCTGAAGCTTTTGCAAGAAATGCGTTGACTCCAGTACTACAAGCTCATCACGGAAGCTCAGATATTTTCTGGCCTTTTCGGATTGTTTTTCCAGAGGGCCTACCTGCTTTTCGAGCTCGGAGACAATGTCCTGAATTCGCTCCAGATTCGCTTGCTCTTCTTCCAGCTTCTTTTCTGCGAGGTCCTTCCTTCTTTTAAACTTGACAATCCCCACCGCCTCATCAAAAAGGGCTCTTCTTTCTTCTGCTTTACCGGAGAGAATTTTATCAATTTGTCCCTGTCCGATTAAAGAATAGCCCTCTTTTCCGATTCCGGTATCATAAAAAAAGCTCATGAATGTCCTTTAAACGACATTCCGAACCATTTAAACGGTATTCCGACTCCCCTGAACGATAGAGCCTTCTACTGACGGTGATTTCCTCATAGGGAAGCGATAGTGCATGATCACTGTTATCAAAGGAAATGCTCACGGAGGCATAGTTTTGCGGCCTTCTTGTTGCGGTCCCGGCAAAAATCACATCCTGCATGGAAGCACCACGGAGCTGTTTTACCTTTTGTTCCCCCAAAACCCAACGCACTGCATCGGAAATATTCGATTTTCCTGAACCGTTCGGTCCTACAATTCCCGTAATACCCGGGGAAAAATCCAGTACGGTTTTATTCGCAAAGGATTTAAAGCCCTGTACCTCAATAGATTTTAAATACATCCCCTGTTTCCGCCTTTATTTTTTCTAAAGCAAAGTAAGCTGCATTCTGCTCTGCCTTTTTCTTGGAGCTTCCTTCTCCCATACCGTACTCAGTGTCTCCCAGATACACCATTACGCGATAAAAGCGGTCATGAAATGGACCGGATTCCTCCAATAGACTGTAATGAAGAGGAAGATGCTTCGCCGTAGAATACTCCTGCAGCATGGTTTTTGCATCCATTTGCAGTTGCTTCTTCTCAATATCATTTAATAGATTTTTCTTTACAAAACAGCTTGCACTTTCAATACCGCTATCCAGGTAAATGGCGCCGATAATCGCTTCCAGTGTATCGGAAAGCACGGAATCCCTGTATTGGATTCCTTCTCTTCCCTCGCCTTTTCCAAGTACGATGTGCTCCGAGAGCTTGAGAGCCTTGGCAACGGCGGCAAGCGCGGGTTCACAAACCAGTGCGGCACGGAGCTTCGTCATAAGCCCTTCCTGCATGGTAGGCTTTCTATGGTAAAGCACGGTACTGGAAATAAGCTCCAACACGGCATCCCCCAGAAACTCCAAACGCTGGTTGGAGGCTTCCTTGGCCTCTCCCATTTCATTGGAGTAAGAGGGATGAATTAAGGCGTGCTGCAGCAATTCTCTGTTTTGAAAATGATATTCTAAACGCTCTTCCAAGGCGGAAAGCGCCTCTTCCTTCTCCGTCATTTTACTGTCCTAATGCTTTTAAAATAGCCTTATGTGCTTCTCCGACAGTCTTAATCTGGTAGCTTGCTTCTTCCGGAATCTCAATACCGAACTCGTCTTCAATACCCATAACAATCTGTACCACATCTAAGGAATCGGCATTTAAGTCTTCCACAAAACGGGTATCTTCCGTGATATCCTCTTCCTTAATATTCGTTAATTCTCTGCAGATAATCTTCTTTAACTTCTCTAATTCCATCTTTATTCCTCTACTTCCTTAAAATCGATAGCCTCCGCTATTTTCTTTGTCAGCTTCTTTTCCGCAAAGTCCTTTGCTTGCTTGATAGCTGTTGTAACTTCCTTACCGTCTGTATTCCCGTGCACCTTAATCACCAGTCCTTTAAGTCCCAAAATAGGTGCTCCGCCGTACTGCTTTGCATCAAATTTTTTGAGCCTCTTCTTTAAGGGCTTCTTTAAAAGAAGCGCCGCAAGAAGTGCCAGAGGACCGCTGTGTTTCATGGTGTCCGTAATTTCCGAAAGGAGCATCTTTCCGACACCCTCGTACATTTTCAGAACAACATTTCCTACAAAGGCATCACAGACAACAACCGAACAGTTTCCTTCTACAATGTCTCTGGCTTCCACGGAACCGATGAAGTTGTAATCCGTATCCTCCTTTAAAATCTGCATGGCAGCTTTCACAAGGCTGTTTCCCTTTCTTCCTCTGCGCCAATGTTGACTAAACCGATGCTCGGATTTTTAATCTGCAGCATTTCCTCCATATAAATTGCGCCCATCTTGGCAAACTGGTGCAGCCATTCAGGCTTGGCATCCACATTTGCCCCGCAATCCGTAAGCAGGCAAACTCCGTTCTTAGTCGGAATGAGCGCTGCAAGGGGCGGTCTGTAGACACCCTTTTCTCTTCCTACAACGAGTTGCCCTCCGGCAAGCACCGCTCCGGTAGATCCGGCGGAGATGAAGGCATCTGCCTCTTCATTTTTTACGGCCAGCATTCCTCGAACGAGGCTCGAATCCTTTTTTCTTCGAATCGCCATAACCGGTGATTCATGAATACTAATATTTTCACTGCAGGGAACAATCTCGACCCTCTTAGGATCATAGCTGTAGGAAGACAATTCCTGCTTTAGGACTTCTTCCTCTCCAAAAAGAAGGAGCTTCATTCCCTCTTCTTTAAGACTTTCCACTGCGCCCTTTACCATGGCTTTTGCGCCTAAATCGCCACCCATAGCATCTATCGCAATACGAACCATATTTACCCCTTTTTACGCTATAAAATAGGATACAAAGAGCCCTTTCCGACTCTTTTATAGCAACAAGAGTTATGATAAATTATTCGCCCTAAACTGTCAACTTGCGGTGAGCAGGATGAAAGAGCGTAAAAAGAGGATGAAAGAACTAGGAGTTCGGGATTTCCAGCATAGATAGCAGCCGGGAAAAGCTGTCCTGACTATCCAAACAGGTATCTATAAGCCAGCCCCTTTCATTATGCCATTCGTTAAGACCCCGATAGTAAAAATTTTTCTTCTTATCTTCTATCAGGAAGGGAATAATGTTATGCCGTAAACATTCTTTTAAGATAATGAGTCTTCCCACCCTTCCATTTCCATCTTGAAAAGGATGGATATATTCAAATTCAGCATGGAAGCTAATAATATCCTCAATACTTACTTTTTCTATTGCATTATAGTTTTCCAAGAGCCTTTTTTATCCTGCCGGCGACCTCGGAAGGCTTCGCTGTTTCCCTTCCCCCTACCATATTGGCACGCTTTTTTTATAATCTCCCACCGAAAACCAGCTCAGAGTAGAATCTTTTGTATCATGCTTTAAGATATAGTGAATATGCTTTATGATTTCCTCGGAAAGCAGATCTTCAGCATGCTCAATAACATAGTCAATAGCACGGAAGTGGTGAACCGTTTCCAAAATATCGTCTACCGGAACACCATCCTGTGTGTCAATCGTACTTGTCTCAAAAATCAATCGCGTTTGCTCTTCAGATAACTGACTCCCCTCGATGTGATTGGAATTATAGGTCATTCTTATCTGAAGTTCATGATACAGTCCTCCCGGAAGCCTTGATTCCTTCTCCTCACGAAGAAGCTGTAAAATGGGATTTTCCGCTACTTCCCTCATCAGGCTTTCCGGTCGAGTTTTTAAATAGTCCGCAATTTTTTGCATACTGCGCTTGGACAGTTTTTCTCCCTTGGAAATCTTTGCAATAGTTCTTGACGAAATTCCAAGTTTCAAAGAAAGCTCTGTCTTACTAATCCCTTTTTCCTTTAAAATCCGTTCTAAAGCCTCATACGAAACCATAGTTTTTCCTCCATTATCTTTACTTATTTTACTAATTTTTTGTTAAAAAGTAAAGATAAAGAGATATTTGAACTTAAAAAGTAAATATAAACGGCATACCTTGCTCTATCAAGGCATGCCGTTTCGTGATTCTTACTGTTTTTCGCTCATACTGTTTTTCACTCAGATAGTGAGCGGTATCTTGTCGCAATAGTATTTTTGCTTTTACTCTTCTGCCGCAGCTCTTTCTTTCGCTTCAGCAATTACGATGTTTTGGATATCACCGGGCGCCTGCTCATAGCGGTCAAATTCAAAGGAGAAGGATCCTGAACCGCCTGTCATGGAACGAAGGTCCGTGTTGTAAAGGTAAAGATTACTCATCGGAAGCTCCGCTTCAATGAGCTGCTTTCCGCCGTGTACGGCGTTCATACCGAGAATTCTTCCTCTTCTCTTCGTTAAATCCCCCATAATATCTCCGGTGTAGCTGTCAGGCACATTTACCGTAAGGCGGGCAATCGGCTCAAGAAGAACAGGATTTGCCTGCATAAAACCGTCCTTAAATGCCATGGAAGCCGCAGTCTTAAAGGCTTGCTCGGAGGAGTCTACCGGGTGGTAGGATCCGTCTAAGAGAACAGCCTGTATGCCAACAACCGGGTAACCTGCCAAGGGGCCTTTTTTTGCAGGATTCCTGGATTCCCTTTTCTACAGCCGGGAAATAGTTCTTCGGAACGGCTCCGCCGAAAACCTGCTCCTTAAAGGTATAAGCCTGATCATAGTCAAAGCTTGGAGAGAATTCCATCACTACATCACCGTACTGGCCGTGTCCGCCGGACTGCTTCTTATACTTACCCTGTACCTTGGCGGTCTTCTTAATTGTCTCTCTGTAAGCAAACTTCGGCTTAGTTAAGATAAGAGAAACATTGTAGCGATCCTTCAAACGCGCTGCCAGTACCTCAAGCTGCTGTTCTCCGATACCATAAATTAAGCTCTGTCTGTTTCCGGATCCGCCTTTACCTTAAGGGTGCGATCCTCTTCCATCATCCTCTGAAGAGCTGTGGAGAGCTTATCTTCATCCGCCTTATTCTCTGCGGTATAAGCCATATAGGTATAGGGAGTGGAAAGCTTCGGTGCATGATAAATAATCGGTGCATTGCGAACCGCGATGCTGTCTCCGGTCTCCGTAATGCTTAATTTTGCAACTGCACCTAAGTCTCCGCTCTTTAATTCCGGAACTTCAATCGGGGTGTTTCCTCTTAAAACATAGAGCTTACCGATTTTCTCTGTGGCCTCTTTATTAACATTGTAAACCTCGGAGTTCGCCTTTAAGACACCGGTACAAATCTTAAATAAGGAGTATTTTCCAAGGAAGGGATCTGCAATGGTCTTCCATACTCTTCCGCTGATGGTTGCTTCGTCATTATAATGCGCAGTAAAATGCTCTCCGGTGGAAGCATCCACACCGATAGCCTCGAGCTCCTTCGGAGACGGGAAGTACTTATCGATAACCTGCAAGAGGACATTGAAGCCCTGCACATGGATACCGGAGCCCATAAGAATGGGGGCAACATTACAATGCTTTACATTTTCCCGTAAAGCGGTTTGGATTTCCTCTGTCGTAAACTCTTCTCCGGCAAAGTACTTCTCCATGAGTTCCTCGGAGCTCTCTGCAACGGCTTCCAATAAGGAAGAACGAGCAATATTCAAGTGCTTCTCCACATAGTCGGGAATAGGACAAGCCTCGTATTCATTTAAATTGGTAAAACGGCGACCTGCCATCTTAACGACATTGACAAAGCCGACAAATTTCTCATTTTCACGAATCGGTAACTGGAAAGGAGCCACGGACTTACCGAAACGCTTCTCCAGATCCAAAACGAGCTGACGGAAAGAAGCCTTATCGTCATCCATATTGGTCACAAAGAAGAGTCTGGGAAGATGATTTCCTCGCAAAGCTCCCATGCCTTTACGGTGCCGGGCTCAATACCGGCTTTTCCGTTTACTACGATAATGGCGGCATCGGCAGCGCTGACTGCCTCTTCAACTTCTCCTACGAAATCAAAATAACCCGGGGTATCCAGTATATTGATCTTTAAATCTCCGTCTTCTCCCTTATATTCTATCGGAAGTAAGCTTGTGGAAATGGAAAACTTTCTCTTCTTTTCTTCCTTATCAAAGTCGGAAACGGTATTGCCTTCGTCTACGCTGCCCAGTCTGTTTGTCACTTTGGTCACATAGCAAAGACACTCTGCTACAGTCGTTTTTCCGGCACTGCCGTGCCCTAAAAGAACAACATTACGAATACTTCCGGTATCATACACCTTCATAGAAACCTTTCCTCCAATCTTAGCTTCTTGTGAGAACCTATTCTATTCAGCCCTCTTTTGCAACGAGAGTCTGAAGCGTTCCCACAGAAAACTCGTTGATAACAAAATGGATAGTCATATTGTATCGAAAAAGAGACAAAATTTCAATCTTCTTAGTCAAAAAGAGAGAGATTTGATTGGATAGAGGAATTTCTCCCAGTAGTCCTAATTCATGGAATTTGTCGGCAAATGCCTTGGGGCAATGTGTTCTTTGCACAAAATCGTCCTTGGAAAGGTAGGGACCGTATTTTGCCCCCTCTTCCAGACCGAGGGCCACCGCCTCTCCAAGTCCCGCTATACAGCTGAAGGAAGGCATGATTTCCCCTTCTTTCGTAATCTGAAAGTCCTTGGCCTTCGCCTTATAAATATCGAGCTTTGCAAAGCGAATACCTCTTACATACATTTCCTCACAGATACGCATATCTCGAAGACAAAGATTTTCTGTCGCGGAAAGCTTATCCTTCTCCAGATACTCCTGCATATAGAAACGGAGCTTTTCCACCCCGAAGCACATTTTATCAAAATCAAAGCCGTCCGCACGCACGGAATAATATGCCGTGTAATATTCTTTCGGGTAAAAAACCTTACAGTAAGCCACGCGGTAAGCCATCATTACATAGGCTGCAGCATGGGCTTTAGGGAACATGTACTTGATTTTCTTACAGGCATCGATATACCACTCCGGCACACCGTGGTCGCGCATATCCTGGCACCACTCTTCTTTTAAGGGCTTATGCTTTCTGGTCGCCTCCATGATGGTAAAACTTTCGGAGGGATCCAGCCCCATATGCATAAGATAGACCATGATATCATCTCTACAGCATATCGCATCACGGAGAGTCGTTACCCCGTTTAAAATCAGGTCCTGTGCATTGTTTAGGTACACATCGGTACCGTGGGAAAGACCGGAAATACGAATCAGGTCGGAAAGATACTGCGGCTTCGTATCCACTACCATTTGCATCGCAAAGCCGGTTCCGAACTCCGGTATACCGAGACAACCGAGTTTTACTCCATGAATGTCTTCCGGCTTAATCCCGAGAATTTCCGTAGATTGGAACAGGGACATGACTTCTTTGGAATCCAAGGGGATATCTTTTACCGGATCAAGCCCCGTTAAGTCCTGCAATTTTCGAATCATGGTCGGATCATCGTGCCCGAGAATATCCAGCTTTAAGAGGTTATGGTCAATCTTATGATAGTCAAAGTGCGTGGTAATAATCGGGCTTTCCACATCATTTGCGGGGTGCTGTACCGGAGTAAAGGTATTGATGTCCTCTCCGTGGGGAAGTACAACAATGCCACCGGGATGCTGTCCTGTAGTTCTTCGGATTCCGGTCAGACCCTGCACAAGGCGATCTATCTCCGCATTTCGCTTCTGCTCTCCTCTTTCTTCATAGTAATTCTTGATCATACCGTAGGCCGTCTTTTCGGCAAGAGTACCGATGGTTCCGGCCTTAAAGGTATTTTCTTCTCCGAAAATCGTTCCTGTGTAGGCATGCGCTTTCGCCTGATACTCTCCGGAGAAGTTTAAGTCGATATCCGGCTCCTTATCTCCGTCAAAACCGAGGAAGGTTTCAAAGGGAATATCAAAGCCCAGACGGTTAAGCTCCGCACCGCAATTCGGACATTTTTAGAGGGCATATCGTAGCCTGCCATACCCGAATAAGACTTCACCTCTTCCGAGTCAAAGTCCGTGTAATAGCAGTTAGGGCAAACATAGTGTGGGGGAAGCGGATTTACCTCGGTAATGCGGGACATGGTCGCCGCAAAGGAAGAACCAACTGATCCTCTGGAGCCTACCAGATAGCCGTCCGCATTAGACTGATCCACGAGCTTCTGTGCGATGATATACATCACGGAGTACCCGTTGGAAATAATGGAGTTTAATTCTTTTTCCAAGCGATTTGCCACGATTTCCGGAAGCTTCGGACCGTAGATCTTATGCGCCGTTTCATAGCAGATTTCCCGTAATGTTTCATCGGAGTTCGGAATCACGGGCGGGCACTTGTCCGGACGCACCGGCTTAATCCTTTCGCATTGTTTTAATATGCTTAGGGGATTATCAATCACGAGCTTTTTCTTGGTATTTTCATCGAGATAAGAAAACTCCGAGAGCATTTCCTCCGTACTTCTGAAATAAAGGAAGCTATCTCCCTCTTCTTCCGTCATTCCCTTTGTGGCTAGAATGATTTTACGGAAAATGTCTTCCTCCTTATCCGTATAATGGGCATCGGAAGTTGCACAAACCGGCTTTCCGAGCTGCTCTCCAAGAGAAATAATCTTCTTATTGTACTGTATTAAATCTTCTTCCGTCTCCGCACTGAACCTATCGGAGGAAAGCATATAGCGGTTATTTCCCAGCGGTTGTACCTCCAGATAGTCATAGAAGGACGCAATCTCCAGAAGCTGCTGATCGTCCATGCCGCGGACTAAAGCCTGGAAGAGCTCTCCGCTTGAGCAGGCGGATCCGATGATTAATCCCTCTCTATATTTTTTCAGAAGAGATTTCGGAATACGGGGGTGTTTTGCAAAGTATTTTAAATGCGACTCGGAAATCAAACGATAGAGATTGATGCGCCCAAGGTCATTTTTGGCAAGCAAAATAATATGATGCGCAGGGAGCTTTCTGACCTTTCCCACGGTATCCATATCGAGACTGTCTATTTGGGCTAAGGACTGCACTCCCCTTTTTTCAAGCATTTCCAGTTCTTTCAGGTAAATGCGGGCGGTTGCCTCTGCATCGTCTACCGCCCTGTGGTGATGTAAGAGTTCAATCTTTAATTCCTTCGCAACGCTGTCCAATTTAAAACGATGGAGCTTTGGAAGAAGGAGTCTTGACAAACTAACCGTATCGAGTACCGGTCGTTTAAAATCGATACCGAGGGCCTTCGCCTTATTTTCCACAAAGTTATAGTCAAACTCCGCATTATGTGCGACAAGAATACTGTCTCCGACAAACTCCAGAAACTTCGGAAGTACCACTTCAATGCCGTCTGCATCCATAACCATAGAGTCGTCAATCGAGGTAAGCTGGGTAATGCGATACGGAATGGGAACTCGAGGATTCACAAAAAGATCCATGCGATCCACGATTTTTCCGTCTTCCAGCTTCACTGCACCGATTTCAATGATATGATTTTTCTTCGGATCAAAGCCTGTAGTCTCCAGGTCGAAGACCACGGTACTACAGGATAATGGGAGGTCCTCGGAAAGATTTTTCACCACGGTATCGAGGTCATTTACGAGATATCCCTCCATGCCGTAGATGATCTGCAGCTCGTCTTCCTTCCCGAGCTTTTTTAAGTGTGCCATGGCATCCGGGAAAGACTGCGCCACGCCGTGGTCGGTAATGGCGATGGCCGGCATACCGAATTCCAAAGCTCTGTTAATATACTCTTCTATGCCGGAAACCCCGTCCATGTCGGACATCTTGGTATGCAGATGCAGCTCCACGCGCTTTTCTTTCGCATTGTCCACACGCTTCGCCCGAACAAAATCAGACTTTTTAATGCCGAATACACGGGAAAGTTCCAGTTCCTTGTCGTACTGGTCGTATTCGATATTCCCTTTTACGGCTATAGTCTTTCCAACCTGCAAAAAGGCTCTGGCATCATCCAGATTTTCTTCTTCAACAAAGATTTTAGAGGCAATGGAATCGGTATCGTCCGTAAAGGAGAAAGTAAAGATGACCATACCGGATTTTCTGGTAGGCCGTTCATCCACATGAAGAATAATTCCCTGCAACGCCACGGTTCCGGAAAATTCACCAACGGATGAAATCGGCACAATTTCGTCCTGAAAATCTCTTCCGTAGTAAACCGCATCCTTATCACTTCTCTTAAAAGGACCTCTACTTCCGAAGCTTCTCTTGAAGGAAGAATCATTATTTTTCTCTTTGAAATCCTTTTTTTCTTTATATTCTTTTTGATCTTTTACCTCTTGCTTTCCGTCTTTCGCTTTACCTTCTTCTTTACTTTCTCCCTTACTCTCTCCCTTACTCTCTCCCTTACTCTCTTCTTTTCCTTCCTCTTTAGTCTTTCCAAGGCTTTTTTCCGGTCTTTCCTTGTTTACCGCTGTCTTGCCGCCGGCTTCACTCTTATCATTGCTATGCCGGTTGGCGTTTTCCGCTTGCTTTTCTCCCCCGATTGACTCGAACTTTTCCTTTTCTTCCCTATATTCGCTTCTCTCGTATGTATCAAAATCTTTTTCTTCCGCTTTATTCAGCTCGGGGCTATAGCCAATGGAGAAATGCAGGATAATCCCACAACGCTCATGGACTATTTTCTCAACAACCCGGATACATTCTTCCTCTTCTTTTTGAAAAAGGGAAATTTCCGGTAGCAAAAGAGCTAGGGTGGAATCATCTTTCCACTCTAGCCTAGCTCTTGAAAACATCTGATGCAGCACAATGTTTTTTTCTTTTAACTCTTCGCGAAGAGAATCTTCATAGTGTTCAAAAAGAATCCTTGCATTATATTGGGAAGAAAGATGAAAACTCTCGTGAATTTCTATCCGAATTTTCTTTCCCGAAAATACCTGCTTCTGAATCAGTTCTTCCATAGCATGGAGATCGCTTTTCTTAAGCAAATGGTCGCTATGCAGGTAGATTTTCATCTTCGTGCGATCCCTGCTCAAAGTAATGCGACTGATTTCCGTTGTCATGAAGAGTGCTTCTAAATCTTGATTCCCCTTCAGCTCTTGAAATACTTGAAAAAAGTTTTTCATGAATACTTTTCAATTTCCTCTCGTAGTGCGCTAAGTAAGTCTTCCTCCTTGACTTTTCGGATAATTTCTCCTTTTTAAAGAGCAGACCGACACCCTTTCCTCCGGCAATACCGAAATCCGCTTCTCTCGCCTCTCCGGGGCCGTTTACCACGCAGCCCATAACGGCAATCTTTAAAGACTTATCGGGATAGGAAAAGGCAATTTTCTCCACCTCTTTGGCTAGAGATATAAGGTCAATGTCCGTCCTTCCACAAGTTGGACAGGACACCACGGAAACTCCCTTTTTACGAAGTCCGAGCGTTTCCAAAATCAGCTGTCCGCTTCTGATTTCTTCTACAGGATCCGCGGAAAGACTGACCCGAACGGTATCTCCGATTCCTTCATTCAAAATAAGAGCAAGTCCCATGGCGGACTTGATATTACCGGACCAGACCGTGCCTGCCTCGGTGATCCCGATATGCAAGGGAAGTTCACAGTTCTCCGCTACAATCTTATGGGCATGATACGCCATTAAAACATCGGAAGACTTAATGGAAAGGACAAGATTATGATAGCCCATGTTTTCCACAAGTTCGACATTCTTAAGAGCGGACTCGGCAAGCCCCTCCGCCGTCACTCTTCCGTTATATTTCTCTAAGATATCCTTTTCCAAAGAACCGGAATTCACCCCGATACGAATGGGAATATTTCTTTCCTTTGCGCAGTCTACAACCGCTTTTACCTTATCGGAGGAACCGATGTTCCCGGGATTGATGCGGATTTTATCGGCACCATTTTCCATGGCGAGTATGGCTAAGCGGTAGTCGAAGTGAATATCCGCAACCATAGGAAGGGGAGATTCCTCTCGGATTTTTCCAAAGGCAATTGCCGCTTCCTTTGTCGGAACCGTCAAACGAACCAAATCCGCACCTGCAATTTTCAAAGCCCGAATCTGAGAAAGACTCCCCTCTATGTCCTCTGTTTTAGTATTGCACATCGATTGCAAAACAACAGGATTTCCGCCTCCTATTTTTAAAGGAAGGGAGGGATAAAGTCCAGCTCCTTTGTAACCGAGTTCCACAACTCTTGTTTCTGTTCTTTTTATCATGGTCTTTTCCTTTTTGCCGGATTATACAAGAATCCGAAAAATAGTTTACACATTTCTTTACAGATTTCTTCCTGCATCTTTTTTATAACAGCTGTAATGCAGATTAGTTTAATACTTAATGTGGATTAGTTTAACAACTTGGAATACACTCCCGTAAACAAGTTGAATACATCGTTAAAGACGATTGCTACCATAAGAAGCAGTAAAATAGCCATTCCTACGGTATTGATTCTTTCTTCCCACTTCGGATTTAAGCGTTTACGAAGAAGCATTTCGAGAAGAATAAATAATAATCTTCCGCCATCGAGTGCAGGTATAGGAAGTAAGTTCATAATGCCAAGGTTTACGCTAAGCATAAGAGAAAGGTTCATTAAAACCAAAATGGTTAAGCGCAGTCCGCCGGAGCTGGACTGCTGTACTGCACCGCCAATCACGGCTACGGTTCCTACCGGTCCCATCACATCCTGTCTGGAAACCCTTCCTTTTAAAATCATCGCGAGGCTGTCAAAGACAATTCGCGCATTAAAGCGAAATTCATAGTAGCTGTACTCTAAAACTTGCAATACATTTTTCGCCTTGACTCTTCCATTTTTTAATTGCACCCCAAGGCGATATCTTCCCGTTTCCGGATCCCGGTAGGGACTAAAGCTAAAGCTCTCTTTCTTTCCTTCTCGAAGAACCGTGACTTTTATATCTCCTTTTTGAAAGTCCTCCTGATGAAGCTCCAAAAAGATAGAGAGTTCCTGTAAGCTTGCTATAGAGCGTCTGCTTCCGTTAGCCAATTCTATTGCTACGATTCTGTCATTTTCTTCTAAACCGCTTTCCATAGCGGGAGTTTGTACAGTAGCGGCTCCAATTATCGGAAATTCCGTACCGATATTTAGAGTCAGGATAATAGCCAGGACAAAGGCCAAGAGGAAGTTATGAAAAACACCGCCAAAGCAGATAATAAATCTCTGCCAGGCAGGTTTTTTCTCAAAGCTGTATTTGTCTATATCTTCTTTTGCAAAAACCACACCGTCAAAGTCCAGAACGTCTTCCTCTTCTTCTCCCTTTGCAGTTAGGAAATCTCCACTACCGGCTGCATCCTCTCCGAGCATTGCACAGCTTCCGCCTAAGGGGAGAAGCTTTATACTGTATCTTGTGTTATGGAAGACTCCGGAGAGAATACGAGGCCCCATCCCGATGGAAAACTCCAAAATACCGACTTTGAAAAATTTAGCCGCTAAAAAGTGACCCAATTCATGAAAAAAAACCAAAAACGATAAGGCAAGTAATGCCAAAACTATACTCAAAATTTCTCCTTTATCTATAAAATATAAATTTATACAAAACTATCTTCGGATAAAAAACCACCTTTTTTTACAGTTCTATTCGCTCCGCATTCTCTAATACTATTTTCCTTGTCCAGCGTTCTATAGCTAAAATCTCCTCTACCGAGGGATAGGACTTCCAGTCTTTTTCATGAAGTTCCATGGCCTTTTCAATAAGGGCAGGAATGGCGAGAAATGAAATCTTATCCTGTAGGAAAAGCGCAACGGCTTCCTCATTTGCCGCATTAAATACGGTAGTCATGGACCCTCCCTTTAATCCCGCAGTCCGTCCTAAGGCCAAGGCCGGAAAATCCTCATAGGAAGGGGGGTAAAAATGAAGAGACATGGCTTTTGTAAAATCGAGCTTCTCTCCTTGGAAGTTTTCTCTTTCCTCCTCAAAAAGGGCATAGGCAATGGGAACACGCATGGTAGGCACCCCAAGCTCCGCCTTGATTGCCCCGTCACAAAACTCCACTGCGGAATGGAGAATGCTTTCTCTCTGGATAACAACCTGAATCTTTTCAATCGGAATATGAAAAAGAATATGGGCTTCCAAAACTTCTAAAGCTTTGTTCACCATTGTAGCAGAGTCTATGGTAATCTTTCTTCCCATGGACCAGTTGGGATGCTTTAAAGCATCTTCTTTCTTCAATTCCTTCATTTCCTCTTTCGTACGACCGAAGAAAGGCCCCCCTGAAGCAGTTAAAATAAGTTTTTCAACCTCTTCCGCCCTCTCTCCTCTTAGGCATTGCCAAATTGCGGAATGCTCGGAATCGATCGGAAAAAGTTCAGCCTTGGACTCTTTTAACAGAGCGTTGATCAAATGTCCGGCGCAAACCAATGTTTCTTTATTGGCAAGGGCTATCTTTTTTCCTGCCTGAATAGCCGAAATAGTGGGCTGTATTCCTACCATTCCCACTACGCTGACAACAATCATATCCGCTTCATTAAGAGACGAAAGCTTTATGAGACCTTCCATTCCGGAGAAAATCACCGGAGAATAGGGGGAATCCGTCTGAAAACGCTGTCTCAGAAGCTTAGCCTTCTCCTCTTGAAACACGCAAAGATATTTCGGTTTCCACTCCCGTGCCTGTTCCTCCAAAAGAGAAATATTTTCTCCTGCAGAAAGAGCAAGTATTTTATATTCCGGATGGTCTTTCAAAAGCTCCAAGGTCTGTGTACCGATAGAGCCTGTAGAGCCCAAAATTACAATATTCATATCTATCCTCGATTCACATAATCTTAGAAAACCGGTTTTTATGAAAGCAGCTTCTTATGTACTTAAAGTCCTATTACAGCGGCTTTCTTCCAAAAATATAGAATATATCATCTTATAAAAATCTGTCTTAAAAAACAGACTGCAAAACTCTTAATTCAAACAACATAAAACTAAAAATATTATTTTACAAAAAGAACCAAGGCAAAGTAAATAATAGGGGCTGTAAAGAGTGCCGAATCAAAACGATCCAGTATTCCGCCATGTCCCGGGATTAAGTTACTGTAATCTTTTATTCCAAAATCTCTCTTTATGCCGGAAGCCGTTAAATCTCCTACTATGGAAAAAAGAGAGGCAAAGGCAACGGAAATAGCAAGCTTTAAGGGAGAAGGAAAAAAACCTTGATGCATCTGGTTATTGTAAAGCCCATATAGAAAGGTCAAGAGGAATGAACCGACGATTCCGCCTATTGCCCCTTCCCAGGTCTTCTTCGGGCTTAAAATTGGCGTCATTTTATGTTTTCCAATAAGAATCCCCACGGCATACGCACAGGTATCCGCAGCCCAGCTGGATAAAAAGATTAACCATACAAGAATCTGTCCGTGATCTACCCCTCTAGTCTGATAAAGGTAGGAGAACATGATTCCTGCATAAGGTAAAATCAGAAATATAAGCAAATCTCCTTGATTGTCTTCTCCGGATAAAAAAGTACATAATCTACACAGAGCAGAATAAAATAGACAAGCATCAAAGCCATTTCAAAATGTCTTCCATAATATAAAGACAGGTAGTGCAAGGAAATAAAAAGATAGGGCAGAATCGACATTTTCTCTTTATGAAAAGAAAAACAGTGAAGTAGCTCATAGCAAGCAAAAACAGATAAAATAAAATTAAAGAACAGCAGTAGATTTCCACCGGCAGGAATAATGATAAATAAAAGAAGCAGTAAGACAATTCCGCTCACTAAACGCACTAAAAAGGAGGACAGTTTCTTCTCATTCTGTCCCTTAGGAATACTTTTGTTGACTGCTTGACTATTTTGTGGATCTTCTGTTTCGTTTTGTTTTTCCATGTCTATAATGAACCCTCTATCTACCATACTCTATTCTGAAAATTCAGAAATCACAAAACTATCCTTAAGCTAGTAAAAGAAATACTCTATTTCTTTCTTCCACCGAATCTTCTCTCTCTTTTTCCGTAGCTTTCTATCGCCTTTAAGAGTTCTTCCTTATCAAAGTCGGGCCAGAGTACATCCGTAATATAATACTCGGAATAGGCGGATTGCCATAAAAGGAAGTTCGAAGTCCTAAATTCTCCGGAGGTTCGGATAACAAGATCCGGGTCGGGAATATCCTTTGTATCCAAGTAAGAAGCAAGCTGCTCTTCCGTAAGATTAACTAAAGCTTCTTTCAGATTCTCTCCCCTGTACTCTTCTGCAAAGCGATGCATTGCACGAATAATTTCATCTCTTCCGCCATAGTTCACGGCAAAGATAAATTCCATTCCGGTATTTTCTTTTGTGCTTTCTTCCAAAAGACGAATCCCTTCCTGAATATCCCCTGAAAAACGGCTTCTTTCCCCAATCATTTTAGCTTTAACATTGTTTGCATTGGCAACAGAAATAAGCTTTTTCATGTATAAACGAAAAAGCTGCATAAGCGCCCCGACCTCTTCTTCAGAGCGCTTCCAATTTTCTGTGGAAAAACCGTATACGGTTAAATAAGATATTCCAAGCCTTGCACAGTCTTCCACAATTTGCTCCAAGGTCTCACAGCCTTTTTTATGACCGAGAGCCCTCGGAAGCCCGCGAGAAGCCGCCCATCGGCCGTTTCCATCCAATATAATGGCAATATGCTTGAGAAAGCGTTCCGAATTATCCATCATACTGTAAGAAGTTCCTTGTTCTTTGCTTCTACAGACTGGTCAATCTTCTCAATCATATGATCGGTAAGCTCCTGTATATCCTTCGTCTGTCTTGCTAAATCATCTTCAGTAATCTCGGCATTCTTTTCTAATTTCTTTGCCAAATCCATGGCATCTCTACGGATGTTACGAATAGCAACCTTTGCGGCTTCTCCCTTCTTCTTTACATCCTTTGTCAGTTCCTTTCTTCTCTCCTCGGTAAGCTCCGGGAAGACAAGCCGAATCACCTGCCCGTCATTTGTGGGGTTAATCCCTAAATCAGACATATTAATCGCCTTTTCAATTTCTTTCATCACAGACTTATCCCAGGGCTGAATCTGGATAATTCTTGCCTCCGGAACGGAGATATTTCCAACCTGCTGAAGCGGAGTCTGTGTTCCGTAATAATCTACGGTGATTCTATCCAAAACATGGGGATTCGCACGACCGGCACGAATGGTAGCGAGCTCTCCCATTAAATTGTCATGTGTCTTATGCATTTTTTCAATGTAGATGGTAAATTGATCATCCATTTTTCTGTCCTCAACTTTCGTATTTTAGCATTTATTTTATATTAGAATTTATTCTCATGCAGAATATATCCCAATACAGAATTACAATAGGAATATCCAACGAGATATCGTACGCTTTGCGCACGATACTCATTATGAATAAAAAACCGGAAATTATGTCTATTCAAGAACAAAAGAAGCACGAATATAATTAAAGCCATATTTCCTGTAAAATCAGTCCGCAGTCACTCTTGTTCCCTTATGCTCTCCAAGTAATGCCTTAAAGATGCCGTCCTCTTCTTCTAAAGAAAATACGGACATCGAGAGCCTGTTCTCAAGGCAAAGGATGGATGCGGAAAGGTCTATCACCTGCAGACGTTTTTCCACAACCTCTTCAATACTTAATGTATCGTATTTCTTTGCATCCGGGAACTTCTTCGGATCCTTGTCATAGACCCCGTCAATGGCTTTTGCAAGAAGAATCTCCTTACATGTGAGCTCCAGCGCGCGAAGCACAACCCCCGTGTCAGTGGAAAAATAGGGATGCCCCGTACCGCAGGCACAGAAAATAACCTCTCCGTTTTTTAATGCCTTGTTGGCTTCGTCCTTGGAAAAAACTTCACTCATATCGGATATGGAAAAAGAAGACATAATTCTGGTCTTCATTCCCGAAAGCCGGAAAATTTCCGATACATAGATACAGTTCATGAGCGTCGCAAGGATTCCCACCTGATCAGCTTTATAACGATCCACCTGCTCGGACTGTCTTCCTCTCCAGAAGTTTCCTCCACCGATTACGATTGCTACTTCAATACCCCTGTCTACCGCTCTCTTTACCTGATCCGCTACCTTAAAAATAACATCATCAGAAAATCCGAAATGCTTTTCTCCGGCTAGGGCTTCTCCGGAAAGTTTCAACATGACTCTTCTTTTTTCCATAATATTCCCCTCTTTCTAATGCCCTAGTTTACCATACAAAAAAAGGCTCGGCAATTCTTCCGAGCCTTTTTCGTTATAAAAGAAAACTTAAGTTTTACCTTTAGATTTAGACAAAGATTACTCTGCCAATGTACCGTACATAAAGTAATAATATCCTGTCGGAGAATACCATACATTCTCTAACTTCGGACTCTTCAAATAGAACTCACTGTAGTAAGCAACAGGGGCCATACCGTAGTCCTTTAGAAGAACCTGCTCAGCCTGATGAAGATAATCATAGTGCTTCTCTACATCCGCCGTTTTTCTAGCCTCATCCACGAGCTTATCAAACTCGGGATTGCTGTATTTTCCGTCATTATTACCGTTGTTGGTTTCAAAGAGGTTAATGATGTTGGAAGGATCATCATAGTCCATAACCCAACCGTTACGAGCTACGTCGAAGTTTCCGTTACGACGATTTGCTGTTACCGTCTTCCACTCCTGGATGTCGATGGTCATCGTTAAGCCCATCTGCTTCCATACATCCTGCAAGTATTCTGCTACAGCCTTGTGGTATCCGGTATCGTTAGTAAGATAGGCAAACTGCGGGAAACCCTCTCCGTTCGGATATCCGGCTTCAGCAAGAAGCTCTTTAGCCCTTTCAAAGTTTGTTTCATACTCGTCATTCTTAAAGAAATCACCGTACTTTTCCTTGGTAACATCTTCAAACTTGGAATCCTTAGCTGCATCGCTGATTCCCGGACCGACAAGGTTTGTTGCCGGGCTATAGGTTCCCTGCATGATGGTATTTGCAACATAGTTTCTGTCGATAGCCAGAGAAAGTGCCTCTCTAACCTTTGCATTGTCAAACGGTGCCTTTTGAGTGTTAAAGGACACATAATAGGTTCCCATCATAGGATCTACATGAAAATCCTCTTTTCCAATTAAGTTTGGAATTTCCTCGGAGGGAATAGCCTTGGCGAGAAGGAGCTCTCCCTGTGTGTAAGCGGTGTAAGCCGCATTATCATCGGAAATCAGGTGGAATACGATGGTATCGAAAGTAATGTTTGCTGCGTCATAGTAGTAGTCATTCTTTCGAAGGTAATGTGATCTCCGTCCACATATTCCGTCATCTTGTAAGGACCACTTGTAATATAGGTTTCCGGCTTAGTAGACCACTCGTCACCATTTTCTTCTACAGTCACATTCTGTACCGGGGAAGTAGAAATAAAGGAAGCAATCTTATCAAAATAAGTGCAGGGACTGCTTAATTTCACGACAAAGGTATTGCTATCCGGTGCAGAAACTGCTAAAGCATCCAAATCACCGTTTGCCGCTTCATCATAGCCTTCAATCATACTTAATAAATCATAACCGTAAGGAGCAGCAAGTGCAGGATCTGCCAGTCTTTTCCAGCTGTAAACAAAGTCTTCCGCTGTTAAATCAGAGCCATCAGACCACTTTAAGTCCGGACGAAGGTGGAATGTCCAGGTTAAGCCATCTTCAGAAGTCTCCCATGTCTCAGCCAGACCGGCTACAATGTTTTGATTTTTATCTACACTAAGTAGCCCCGTAAAAGCATGAAGAATCATGTTAGCTGCATCTGCAGCAGAGTTTAAAGCCGGATCCATGGTCTCAGGAGAAGAGCCTACCTGCACATCAATCGCTCCCCCTGCTGAAGTCTTATCCGCAGTCATCTCATTTGCCGCATCACTGCCCTTTTGTGCGTTGTCAGTTGTCTTTGCTCCACCACAAGCAGTGAGTAAAGCTGCGGCAAGAAGCATAGCGCTCATCAATTTCGTTTTCTTCATAAACCCTCCTTTTCTGTATAAAAACTATCATTAGATAGTAAGTAACATTAATTTAATAGTAGAAGTTTGTTTTATAGTAAAAAGTTAATAGTAAAGGATTTGTTTTATAGTTCGAACTAATTTAACTTATCCAAATGGTGACAAGCCACAAAGTGTCCCGGTTTTTCTTCCTTAAATGCCGGTGTTTCCATTGCACACTGCTCATCCGCATAAGGACAACGAGTGCGGAACGGGCATCCTGAAGGGGGATTAACCGGAGAAGGTACATCACCACTTAAAATGATTCTTTGTGAAGCTCTCGCTACTTTCGGGTCCGCAATAGGAACCGCAGAAATCAAGGATCTTGTATACGGATGCATGGAGTGAAAAGTAATCTGATCACTGTCCGCAAGCTCTACCAAATGCCCTAAGTACATTACACCTATACGGGACGAAATGTGATTTACAATCGAAAGGTCATGGGCAATAAAGAGATAGGTTAAGCCGAACTTTTCCTGTAAATCCTCAAACATATTGACAACCTGCGCCTGAATAGAAACATCGAGAGCCGAAACAGGCTCATCACAAACAATAAACTCGGGATCTACGGCTAGAGCTCTTGCAATACCGATTCTTTGTCTTTGTCCTCCCGAAAACTCATGAGGATAACGATTGGCATGCTCGGAATTCAGTCCTACCGTAGAAGAAGTGATAATATCTTCTCTCTTCTCTCCTTCTTAGTCTTGCAAAGCTTATGAATATCAATGGCCTCTCCCACAATATCTTCGACTGTCATACGAGGATCAAGCGATGCATAAGGATCCTGAAAAACCATTTGCATCTTCCGTCTGTAAGGAAGCATATTTTTCTTAATTCCTTTATCGGAGTCAAATATCACTTCACCGTCATAGATGATTTTTCCTTCTGTCGGCTCATGAAGTCGTAAAATAGATCGACCGGTAGTCGTTTTTCCGCAGCCGGACTCTCCTACAAGTCCGAGTGTTTCCCCTTTATTAATGAAGAAAGAGACATCATCCACTGCTTTTACTACTTTTTTTGAGCCTGCAACGGGGAAATACTGTTTTAAATGACTGAGCTCCAGTAAATGATCTGCCATTATACCTCCCCCTTTCCGGAATTCTTTAGAAAGTCCTCTTTCTGTTGTAAGAGACACCTTGCATAGTGCACTCCTTCGTAATAATTTTTCTCGGGCTTTACTTCCAGACAAATCTTCATGCAGGAAGCACACCTTGGTGCAAAGCCGCAGCCTTTCGGAGGATTTAATAGGTCTACAGGCTGTCCTTCAATCGGAACAAGCTTAGAATAATCCTCTTCATGAAACTTCGGAATGGAGCGAAGAAGTCCTTTCGTATACTCATGCTTAGGATTATAGAAAATATCGTCTGTTGTACCGTATTCCACGATTTCTCCTGCATACATTACCGCAATGTAATCGCACATGGAGGCGACAACACCGAGATCATGTGTAATCATAATGATACCCATGCCAAGCTTCTCTTTTAACTCCTGCATAAGCTCCAGAATCTGTGCTTGAATGGTTACATCCAGTGCCGTAGTCGGCTCATCTGCAATAAGAAGCTTCGGCTCGCAGGCAAGTGCTATCGCAATCATTACCCTTTGGCGCATCCCGCCGGAAAGCTCATGAGGGTATTGCTTCAGTCTCTTCTCCGGCTCATTGATTCCTACAAGCTCCAAGAGTTCTTTTGCCCTCTCTCTTGCCGCCTTTCCTTTTTTATCCGTGTGAAGAGACACCGCTTCCGCTATTTGGTTCCCAATGGTCCATACCGGGTTTAGTGAGGTCATGGGGTCCTGAAAAATAATACTGACTTCATTTCCACGAATTTTACGAAGCTGTTTTTCGCTCATTTCATGGATGGCGTGTCCGTTAAAATCCACCGTACCGCCAACAATTTTTCCGTTTTGTGCGGTAAGTCCCATAATAGAATAGGCCGTAACGGATTTGCCGGATCCGGATTCTCCCACTATTCCGAGAACCTCACCTTCTTTCATTTGAATGCTGACATTGTTTAAGGCTTTCACCTCACCCGCAGGAGTAAAAAAGGAAAGTCGCTCTTCTTGGATATTTACAAGAAATTCTTCTGCCATAATTTGCTCCTTCCTTACTGTTGTTTTAACTTGGGGTCAAAGGCATCACGAAGACCGTCACCCAAGAGGTTAAAGCTTAAAATAATCACAAAAATCAGAAATGCCGGTGCAAAAAGCTTTTCCGGATAGGTTTGAAAACCGTTTAATGCTGCACTTGCCAAAGATCCCAAAGACGGCATAGGTGCTTGTACACCAAGCCCTAGGAAAGACAGAAAGGATTCCGTAAAGATGGAGCTAGGAATCTGCAAAGTAGTTGTAACTATCAAAGTACCGATACAGTTTACAATGAGGTGCTTGAAAATAATTCTTCCGGGGCCCGCTCCGAGAGCTCTTGCAGCCGTAACATACTCACTCTGTTTTAAAACCATAATCTGCGATCGCACAATTCTTGCCATGCTAACCCAGTAGAGTAGGCAAATACGATAAACATGGAAATCATATTGGATCCAAGCTTTTGCATCCAGGTAAAGGCCGGGTGCATGGCAAGCTTTTCTAAAGGAAACTTCAGAGTCTGCGCAAGCAGAATAATAATCAATACATCCGGAACGGTATAGATAATGTCTACGATTCTCATCATAATCATATCTATTATTCCGCCAAAATATCCCGCTATAGCACCAAAAACGGAACCAATCATCAAAATCAAAACGGAAGCTACAAGCCCGACAGTCATCGATACTCTTCCGCCAACCAAAACTCGAATCATATAGTCACGACCATTTTGATCCGTTCCGAGAATATGCGGGAAGACTTTCTCACCTTTTTCTATTTGTGCCTGCTCTATCTTCGAATATTGCATGGGTGCCAAACGCTCGGAACCCTTCATTTGTTGCTCGTATTTATAAGGATAGAAAGCAGGGACAATAAAACAAAAAATCATTATCAGTAAAACAAGGAAAAACGCACTCATCGCAATTTTGTTTTTACTGAATCTCCTAATCCCGTCTTTCCAGAACCCTACAGACTCTCTCATAACCACAAGAGATTCCTTGTCATCTACAGATGCCGGGATAAAGTTCTCCACGCTAAGCTGCATACTTAAAGGATTTTTCTTTATTTCTTCCATAATCGGCTTGCTCCTTCCTTACTTCAACTTGATACGCGGATCCACAAAGGCATAAGCAATATCCACGAAGAAATTCATTATGATGACAAATACAGCCAAAAAAATGGTTGTTCCCATAATCATCGGATAATCACGACTCGTAATACAGCTTACAAACTCGGATCCCAGTCCCGGGATATTAAAAATCTTTTCTACAATAAAGGAACCGGTCATAAGAGAAGCAAGAAGCGGTCCCAAATAGGTAATAACCGGAAGTATGGCATTCCGAAGCGCATGCTTAAAAATAGATTTAAAGGTCGTTACCCCCTTTGCTCTCGCTGTTCTCATGTAATCCTGTCCCATAACATCAAGCATGGATGAACGCATAAGACGCGCCATATAAAAGCTGGGGTAAAGAGCCAGAGCAATAACCGGCATCACATAGCTCCTTACGTCCTTCAGTCCTAAGGAAGGTAATAAATGAAGCTTTGTGGTAAAGACATAGACCAAAAGAGTTGAAGATAGAAAGGAAGGAATCGCAATTCCGGCTGTAGACAAAACAACGATAAGATTATCTAAAAACTTTCCTCTGTTAAAAGCGGCAACTGCACCAAGAGGGACACCGGTAAGTACGGCAAGAATCAAAGCCAGTCCACCGATACGAGCAGATACGGGAAACTTTACGCCGATAATCTGTGCTACCGTACGCCCTCTCTTCTTAATAGAAATACCAAGATCTCCATGAAGAAGTCCGGTCATATAGGTGCAGTACTGTTCAATGAGCGGTTTATCCAAGCCATATTTTGCTTCCATGGCAGCCTGTGCTTGAGGAGTTACTGCTTTTTCCGCTAAAAAAGGACCGCCCGGAACCATATTCATGACAAAGAAAGTCATCGTGGCTACCAAAAAAGCGGTAAGCAGAGACATAATTGCTCGTTTAAAGATGTACTTCGGCATGGTTTCCTCCCTAGCGATTCATAAAAATCCTTTTCCAAGCAATTCTCTATAAAAAAATAGAAACAGGCACTTGGTATAATTCAAGGAAATACAACTTCATCTGTTTCGTTTGATAAATATAAAGCAAAATATACACGAATATAAAAAGATATTCAAGACACAAAAAAACAAGAAAAATGCAAAAAAATAATTTTTTTATATAAAAAAATATATAATCGATTTTTTTAGCTTGAATTAAGACAAATTGATACATTTAAATAAAAAGACTTAATCTATCGAAATACTTAATATAAGTCTAAAACAGGACAAAATACGTATAATTATGCACTTATTCATGTATAATCCATTAACTATGCATTAAATATACAAAAAGAGCTGTTTCATACTTCCTATGAAACAGCTCTTTAATTATTCATAACGAGTATCACTCATAAAGTGTATCTATTACAGCTGTATCTAATTTTTCCGGAAAATAGATACATTACGCTAAATTATTTTTCTCCGGGCATAAGCCAAGCCTTTTGATCAGTATGCAAAAGTTCTTCCGCCAACTCGGATAAAGGTTCCCCTAAGAAGTCCTTGTAAACCGCTTTAATGGATGGATTTTCATGACAGAAACGAAGACTGCCTTCTCTATCCTGCTTGTATAAAACGGGGGCTCTGTGTACTGCCATCTCTACCTGGTCATGAATAGGTTGTCCACCTCCACCGACACAACCGCCGGGACAAGCCATGACCTCCACAAAGTCATAATGTACCTGTCCGGTCTTTAGTGCAGAAAGCAACTTATCTGCATTGGCCAGTCCGTTTACTACAGCAATCTTTAACTTATTTCCCGCAATAGTAAAGGTGGATTCCTTCCATCCATCCATTCCTCTTACATCCTGGAATGCGTCCGGATCCGGATTCTCTCCTGTTGCAAAATAGTATGCGGAACGAAGTGCTGCTTCCATTACACCGCCTGTAGCACCGAAGATATTTCCCGCACCGGAGCCGACACCCAGCGGCATATCCAGTTCTTTATCCGGAAGATTAGCAGGACTGATATGGAAGGAACGAATAAGACGATTTACCTCTCTTGTAGTTAAAGCCACATCTACATCGAAGTTTCCATCCTTATCCATCATATTCGGGTATGCACATTCTGCCTTTTTGGCAAGACAGGGCATAATGCTGACAGAGAAATTTTCTTTGGACTCACCTTAAGGATATCCGCATAATAAGTCTTTGCAATTGCACCGAACATCTGCTGTGGCGACTTGGATGTAGACACCTGTGGGATAAACTCCGGATAGTGACTTTTAATAAAACGTACCCATCCCGGACAACAACTGGTAAACAAGGGGAATTGACCCTCATTGTGTGTCAGCTTATGCAGGAATTCGGAAGCTTCTTCCATAATAGTTAGATCCGCAGAAAAATCGGTATCAAATACATAGTCAAAACCGATTTCTTTTAAACAGCTTGCCAGTCTTTCTACCGTAGCCTCTTCCGGTCCAAGGCCGAACTCTTCTCCCCACGCAGTACGAATGGATGGTGCTATCTGTGCCAACACAATGGTTTCGGGATCATCCAAAGCATCCAGGATTCTATCCGTATCATCTCTTTCTCTTAAAGCACCTACAGGGCAATGGGTGATACACTGTCCGCAAAGTGCACAGGGAGAATCTTCCAACTTGTAGAAATCACGTACATCCACAGTACTTTTTCCACCGGAATTCACAACATCCCAGACATTGGTAGCTTGGATTTTATCACAAACCTGAATACAACGCATACACTTTATGCACTTGTCATATTCTCTAATCAAGGGGAAAGTCTTGGAACTCTTCTGCTTCGGCAAATCCTTCGGATAATAGTCCTTACCGATAATATTTAAGTCATTCGCCACGGACTGCAATGCACAGTTCCCGGAACGACTACAGGTAGTACAGGTCACATTGTGCTGAGATAGAATCAATTCCACATTATATTTTCTGGCTTCCCTTGCCTTTCTGGAATTTGTCTTTACAACCATTCCCTCTAAAACGGGACTGTTGCAGGCAGCATGCAGTCTCTCGTCTCCCTCTACTTCCACAACACAAACGCGACAAGCACCGATTTCGTTCAAATCTTTAAAATAGCAAAGAGTAGGGATACGAATACCAACCTCTTTGGCTGCATCTAAAATCGTAGTATGCTCAGGCACACAAACCTTTTTTCCATCTATTGTACAGTTTACCATTTGTTTTCTCTGCCTCCCTTAAATATACCGTAACCAAAGTGATCACAGTGCAGGCATCTTCCGGACTCCTGGCAAGCCTCTTCATCCGTCATACCATATTCCATGAGCTTAAAGTCAAGTACTCTTTCATCAGCCGGTCTTTCTTTCATATTGACACGACCGGTTGGCGCATTGTCGTCAAATCTTACCGGTGGAAGTACAATATCGGACTCGATTTCATGGAAGAAACCGAGGTATTCATCAATATTTGCAGCAGCTGTTTTCCCGCCGCAATAGCACGAATTACGGTTGCCGGTCCTGTAACGCAGTCTCCTCCGGCAAAGATGCCCTCAGCATTTTGCAATGCGGAAGTATCTAAGGCATTGATTCGTCCTGATTCAATGGTAACACCCTGATACTCCTCAAATTTACGGAAGTCAATTCCTTGTCCGATGGCAACCAGTACAAGGTCTGCCTTCATCTCAATTTCAGGTGCCTGTGAATCCTTGGGAGACGGTCTTCCATAGCGAACCCCTCCAATAATCTGCGGCTTTAAAACAATACCCTTGCAATGTCCCTTCTCATCTTTCTCTATGCGTACCGGAGAATGTAATTCCACAATATCACAACCGTCTGCAATGGCACCTTCCACCTCTTCCGGGAGAGCAGTCATATCTACCTTTCTTCGTCTGTAAGCAACCTTAACCGTTTTTGCTCCGAGACGAACGGCAGATCTTGCTACGTCCATTGCCACGTTTCCACCGCCTACTACAACTACATTTAATCCTGTAAAATCCGGATAAACTTCATCTCCGATATTTCTAAGCATCTCTACAGCAGAGATAACACCTTCCGCGTCTTCCCCGGGGATACCCAACTTTTTATCCGTATGTGCTCCGATAGAAACATATACTGCGTCGAAATCTCTTTTCAACTGTGCAAGGCTGATATCTTTTCCTATAGAAACATCGGTCTTCACCCGGAAGCCGGTTTTCATCAGGCCGTCAATCTCATGATTAAGAATTTCTCTGGGAAGTCTGTAAGCGGGAATACCATAACGAAGCATTCCGCCAAGCTGTTTTCTCTGCTCATAAACCGTTACATCATGGCCCATAATACTCAAATAGTATGCAGCACTTAAGCCGGAAGGACCGCCGCCTACAATCGCAACCTTCTTTCCGGTCTTATCCATAATCTTAGGTACTTTAATTTCTCCCTCATGTTCCACAGCATAGCGCTTCAAACCACGAATATTAATTGCCTTATCCACCATAGTTCTTCTGCAGCGAAGCTCACAGGGATGCTCACAAATTAATCCGCAGGCTGCCGGGAAAGGATTGTCCTTACGAATTAACTGTACCGCTTCGGAATAACGTCCTTCATGAATTAAAGATACGTAACCGGGTACATCTACATGTGCAGGACAAAGCGACACACAAGGTACCGGCTGACTCTGCTTTGCATTGCAACGTCCGTGTTTTACATGCTCTGCATAATCATCATAAAATCCACGAATTCCACGAAGAACCATCTTCGCCGCTTCAAAACCGATCGCACAGTCTGCGGAATGATAAATTGCATCAGCTGTTTTTTCAATAGTTGTTAATGTTTCCATATCCGCGGAACCATCCAATACCGATTCCATTAACTTTTCAAGTTGTCCCAAACCCACTCTACAGGGAGTACACTTTCCGCAGGACTGAGCGTGACAAATATGTAAAAATGCCTCTGCTAAATCCACGGGGCATAGACCGGGCTGAGAAGCCTGAATTCTTCGCTCCAAATCACGATAGAGTCCCTCCACGGTTTTCTGCGCTTCATTTTCTGTAACAATGATTAACCTGCTCATTTTTTCTCCTTGTTCGAAAACAGTACTTGTTTTCGTAATAAGACTCACCCTTGCATGTTTTCTGCAAAGACAATACCCTCTCTTTAATACAAGATGATTCGCGCACAGTATAACACACGAATTTTTCTTTTTTTCTTTTCAAAAAAAGAAGTAATTTTTTTGTGCATCTTGTACAGAGAACTGTATCTAAGCCATTTTTAACTTGGTTATATATGACTAACATCTTAAAAAAAAAGAAAACTTTAAATGATTTATTTGAAATTTTTTTATCAATATCCCTAATCAAATTAAGTTTTCTTTTGCTCTTTACAATATATTCGTTCCAAAATTGCTTTATGATAAGAAAAGTTTCACTTTACTCTGCTCTTTTCTTAGAAGATGTGGAGATGTTTTTTTCCTGATTTTTTTATAAGTTTCTCTTAAAGCAAAAAAGGAACTCCCAGAACCGGAGAGTCCCTTTTTAATGTCCTTATCTATACCTAAAAAACAAATTCTTGTGAAAAAGATGGTTTTTTATGAATAAAACATGAAGAAAGCCATGTCTTATGAGTGAAAGAGTTTCTTGTTTTGATAGCGAGGTTCAGAGGTGATACGAATACCAAGTTTTCCCAGTGTCTTCTCATCTATTTGAGAAAGAATTACGGTGGAATGCATTTCACAGTTATTCAGATTAGCAAGCTGCTCCATACACTTTTCAGCATTCGGGTCCGAATTTGCGGAAATGGTTAAAGCAATCAAAATCTCATCCGTATGTAGTCTTGGATTGTGATTCCCCAAATGTGCCACCTTCAAATGCTGAATCGGTTCAATGATTTCCGGTGAAATGACCTTTACATCATCAGGAAGCCCCGCCAAAACCTTTAAGGCATTCAAAAGCATAGCAGAGCAAGCCCCAAGCAATGCAGAAGTTTTTCCTGTAACAATCTGCCCGTTCGGAAGAGAGATAGCCGCAGCAGGTGCACCGGTAAGTTCCTCTTTTTGCAAAGCTGCTCCGATTACCGTTCTATCCTGTGCTGTGATATGTGCCTTCTCCATAAGAAGCTGCACTTTTTCAATGATTGCATCATTTCCGTTACCCTTTCTTTTTTCCACTAGAGCATTAAAGTAACGGCGAATAATTTCCTGTTGAGATGCTTCTTTAACTGCATCATCATCTATGATACAATTCCCCACCATATTCACTCCCATATCCGTTGGAGATTGATAGGGAGAACTGCCATAAATGGTATTGAACATCGCTTTCAGTACAGGAAATACTTCTACATCCCGATTGTAGTTTACAGTACTAACCCCGTAAGCCTCCAAATGATAGGGATCAATCATATTGACATCATTCAGATCAGCTGTAGCCGCCTCATAGGCAAGATTAACCGGGTGCTGCAAAGGAATATTCCAGATTGGGAAAGTCTCAAACTTGGCATATCCTGCATTTACCCCATGAACATGCTCTTGATATAACTGGGATAGACAAACCGCCATCTTTCCGGAACCGGGACCGGGTGCAGTAACGACAATTAAAGAATGAGAGGTTTCAATGTAGTCATTTTTGCCAAATCCCTCTTCACTGATAATTAGAGGAACATTTGACGGATAGGAGGGAATGGAATAGTGTCGATATACCTTGATGCCGAGAGATTCCAACTTCTTCTGATACGCAATGGCACTCTCTTGTCCCATAAAACGGGTCAGAACCACAGAACCTACATACAGTCCGTAGCCCCTGAAAGCGTCGATCAACCGAAGCACATCCATATCATAGGTTATTCCAAGGTCTCCACGAACTTTGTTTTTTTCGATATCACCGGCATGGATAGCAATTACAATTTCCACATCAGCTTTAAGTTCCCCGAGCATTCGAATCTTGCTGTCCGGCTGAAAACCGGGAAGTACCCTGCTCGCATGATAGTCATCAAAAAGCTTTCCGCCAAACTCCAAGTACAACTTTCCGCCAAACTTAGCAATTCTTTCTTTAATATGCTCCGACTGTGTCTTTAAATATTGTTCATTATCAAAACCGATTCGATCCACGACGTCCCCCATCCCTTCTACAAACAGACATCCAAAATCCAAACGTAGCCCATTATACTCCTTTTTCACAAGACTTGGAAAGAGGGTTATAGGACAAAAGTTGTCGAAGATTATCTTCATCATGTTCTATTTCTTTGGAAAAAAATACCGCAATGCGAAGAATACTCGGTTCTTCAGAGAAGAAACAGTAAAATGGTATTTTCTTCTCTCCTTTGCTAAATTCGGAAGGATTAACTCCGTCTTGTACCGTAAGCTCATTATGAATCAGCAAATAAGCCGTATAAATCCACTCTATACTTTGGTAAATCAATGAAAAAAGCGGAAGCAAGGAAGCTTCCTCAAGAGGCATAAGCATATAACGGAACAAGAAATATCGACAGAGTACCGGTATGGCCTGAGCCAACTCTTCCTTCTTCTCTTTAGAGAGTCGTGCATAATACTCTTTTAAGCTATTCTTCTGAAGTTCTCTTTGGGCTTCCTCTACAAATAACTCTCGCCATATGGAAAAGTCTTTATTTTTTTCTTTAATCTTCTTCTGCCACTCCAAGGCTTCCCGGAATCGCTCCTTCGTAAGAAAAGAAAAAGTGTATCCATCTTCTATTTTGGAGCATAGTTTTTCTATTTCTCCACTTCGATTTTCATTTTCCAAACTATCGGGATATATTGTAAGCTCTGCATCCCCGAAAAAGCTAAAAAGTTTCGAAAAAAAACCGTTAAATTCTTTTGGAAAATAAGGGATTTCCTCCCATAGAGCGGAGCGAAAAGCCAGAAGATGGACCAGTTCTTTTTCCTTATCCGGACTTAAGCTTTCCTCTCCTTCTATTTCTTCTCTTCCGCGAAGGATTTCTCCATCCCAGTTTAAAATCAAGCGAAAGGCTTCTTCGCAGGATGCATTTAAATCATATTGTGCATAGTTTCCGTAGCTGCGCTTCATTCTTGGATAAGAAGCACAAACATTGCAAAGGGTCTCTTCTCCCAATTCACATATCATCTCGCAAAGTCCGTTACGCAATAGAAAAGGGCAGTCACCATTCTCTTTTAGAGGGAAAAAATAATTCCCTTTT
Source organism: uncultured Oribacterium sp. (assembly GCA_916439225.1). Taxonomy (GTDB): domain Bacteria; phylum Bacillota; class Clostridia; order Lachnospirales; family Lachnospiraceae; genus Oribacterium. The sequence goes on from CAKAHF010000002.1 coordinate 1,538,488, forward strand.
TCTTCTTTAAGAGTTTCCCTCAGCTTTTCTCCAAATCTTCCCTCAACCCTGTTGTAATATTCCCGGCTATCCTCATCTACATCGATGCACCAGCCCCTGCAGCAACTATCCTTGCAGGAAGATGCAATACAATGAAATTCCTCATAATAGGAAGGATATTCTATATCCATTCTTTCTCTCCTTTAAACGGAACAAACGCAGCTTCACTGAAAATACGGAACTTCGCGCCCCTATACTCTTCTATTGTCTTGGATTTTCTAAGTTCCTTCATACCCTTTACGCTATTCGGGTAGTTTTTCACAAAATAACTCCAACATTCCTTCAGCTTGCAAAGTAAATTCCGATCCCCCTGTATTTCCGCAGAAAAAGCCTTTTCTACAGCTAGGATATAATCCTTCAATTCTTTCTCTTCCAGTTCTTTTCCCCCTTTAATTTCTCTTACCAAAGCAGGGTTTGCCAGAAGTCCTCTTCCAAGCATCATGCCTGAAAGTTCCGGGAAACGAGCCATAATCTTATGGGCTGTTTCAGCATTTTCAATATCCCCATTATAAACTAGAGGATTTTCTGTAATCTCGTAAAGCCGTTGAAATGCATCCAAATCTACATTTCCTTTATAAAATTGCTTTTGAACTCTCGGGTGAACAATGATTTCCGAAAAAGGAAATTGATTAAAAAGAGAAAACAATTCCGAAACTTGCTCGGAATCACTGATTCCGATTCTACATTTTACAGAAATAGCAAAATCATGATCTTTTCTTGAAAATAAGTTTTCAAATAAATCCTCCAAAAAATAAAGATCTCGAAGCATTCCGGAACCTTTGCCCTTTGCAACCACAGTTCCACTGGGACAGCCCATATTTAAATTTACTTCATGATAACCAAGCTCCCGCAAGTAAGAAAAAGATTTTAGTATATGTTCGGTGTCTCTCCCCATAATTTGAGGGACAAGCTGCAGAGTTTGATTGTTTTTCGGCGCAAGATCCCTTTCTATTTTTCCTGTATAATGTCCCTCTTCATTTGTGGAAACAAATGGGCTGAAATATTTATCGATAGAAGGAAAAAATGCAACATGCGCGTTTCTTAAAGGATAGGAACTGATGGATTCCAAAGGAGCAAAATAGTAGTTCATAAACCTCCTATAGGTTTCCTGTGAAAAAAGCAAGGAAAACCATAAGTAAAAGCATCTGAATGTGCAAAAACAGGTAGTGCAAGATAAAAACCTTTCCATGCGGACGATTCTTCACCAGTGAAAAAGCAAATACTCCACTATAATTCCACGCAAGAGGGTGAATCGACGAGAGAATAGAAGCCATAATTAACTGTCGTCCCTTCGTACTTAAATCTGCAAGAAAAACCGCAGCGGGAAGTCTGGTAAAAATCTGTGAAAGAACTAAGGAATGACTACACTCTTTCCCACTAATGAAAGTAGTAAGCAGACGGGGAATCAGGTGCATTGTCAGAAGATTTCCACGCAAGAGGAAAATGATAAATACAAAGTACAGGAGAAAATAATCTATCCAGGCAAATACTTCTCTTCTAAAGAAGAAACTGTATAGTACAATGAATACAGTCACCGGATAAATCGGTATAAGCCTTATGCATGCCAAAAAGAAAAGAAAGGAAAATACTCCTAAGGGTATGGAAAAGCGGTGTGCCTTTCCATCCTGCTTCTTCTCCTTCAAGCTCTCATAAGACGACTGCAATCTCTCCAGAGTTATAGAAGAAAGAGGCTGATTCTTCTCTTTATGAAAGCAAAATACATAAGGTAACAAAAATAAAATGGCTGAAAAGAAAAACGGAAGACTGATGCGAAGATAATCCGTAAAGGAATAACTATATTGTAAAAACAGGTAAAAATCAGAAAGAGAGGTAAAGGGAAATAGAATACTCCCCAGTTCAGCGGCAAGAATTTGTAAACAAACACAATGGATAAAAAGATAGGGACAATCCTCTTCTTTTCCCAATGTACTTGCAAAAATGGAAAGCGTAAAAAATATACTGATACTGGTCCCAAAAAGTATTGCAATTCCAAAGCTTAAAAAAACCAAAATATGAAATAGCCCATATCTGGTCTTCGCAAAGCGCAAAAGCGGATAAGATAGGTAGGACAAGAAGCGACTTGTTAGTAAATAACTCGACAATATTAATATTGTCGCCAAATAGAAAAATTTCTCTATTGGAAAATAATATAGGAATGGAAAATTTAAAAAAGAAGTCAAAACCGATTCTTCTGTAAATTTCTCCGGAAAAACGAAAAAGCAGGAAAGTATAAACAATCCTGCCAAGAGAAGTAAAATCCATTTTCTAAGATTTTTCCTCATTAAATGATTTCGTCCCTTCTGATAAATCCTTCACCATGTACTTCTCGCACATCGGAAATAATAAAGAAAGCCTTATCGTCAATGTTATATACCTCATCCTTTAACTGTGATACCTCACGGTTACTTAGAACACAGTAAAGCATGGTTATTCCATTCCTTGTGTACATCCCCTTTGCCTCGATACCAGTAACGCCTCTGGACATCTTGGAAATAACATAGTCTGCAATCTCCTCCCCCTTTTGAGAAATGATCGTAACAGACTTTGCAAAATGCATACCTTCCATGATTGCTTCACAGACTTTGGTAAATACATAAATAGAAACTAGTGCATAAAGCGCCTTGGTCACTCCAAAAATCTGCAACCCCCAAAGAATAACCAGGGAATCCACAAATTGTACTAATTTCGCCATAGAGATATGCTTAAACTTGGTCTGTAAAATTGCAGCAAGTAAATCGGTTCCTCCTGTCGTACAATTCGAGATAAATACCATACCGCAACCAAGACCCATAAAAATCCCTCCCACAACAGACGCAAGGAAGAAATCATCCTTGGGAAGGATTTCCCAAGCAGGAAGAATGTAGAGGAAAAATGAGCATAGTAAGGTGGAAATCACAGTACGGAAAAGGAATTTTCCTCCTTTTGCAAAGAATCCCCAAACAAAAAGCGGTACGTTAATCATACTATAGCTTAGCCATAACGGGATATTAAAGAGGTGACGTACGATAATGGAAACACCGGTCACACCACCAATTACCAATTCCGCTCTATCATAAATTGACAAAGACGCGACGGAAATCAAGAAGCTCCCTACAAAAATAAATATATAATCTCTTATAAGTCTTTTTTTCTTATCCATTCTGCCTCCTAATATGCCTTGATTTCCTCTTCATTTTGAAGAATCAAAATACTGACTTTTTCATTTACTAATGTCAACAATTCTTCCATAGTCGTTTTGTCCACAGTGATACATCCTGAGCTTTCCCAGGTATCCGGTACCTTAATATGGAGAAAAATAGCTGATCCTCTGCCATAAACTACCGGATCTTGATTGAAACCTATTGCCAATGCCTTTTCATAACAAATTTTATAGTTCCAAAGCTGCTCACCGGAAACATATCTGTTGGATTCCACCCATTGATTATAAGTACTTTTTTCGTCGGACCAGACAGAATTTTTCTTAATCTGTCTATAGGGAAGCTTGGTATTTTCCTTTTCTGAAAATCCGAAAGCAAAGGAAATGGGAAAAGCTCCCTTTGGAGTAGTACCATCCCCTTCTTTTCTGCTCTCCGCTTCCTTTAAGCCGTTTCTTCCATATCCACACTGCCATTCTTTCGCTTTATATAGCGCCCATCCTTTTTATTCCAAAGGCTCAATCTGTGATCCAGCATGAGAAGCAGTTGCTCTTCTTTCTTTCCAACCAGGGAGTTTGAAAGTGCCGCTGCAATCCTCAATTCACTTTGCTTTTCTGTAGAAACAGTGGTATCGGAAGAAATAAGATTTTCAGTGGAAGCAGCTGTAACTTCCTCTTTTGCTTCCTGCCCTACTTTCTGTGAATCCAGTTTCTTCTTGTAATCATCACCCGGTCCGGCATAGGATAAAAAACCGATTGCCAAGCACAATAAAACTGCAATTGCTATATTTTTGCTCAAGTTCCATTTACCCATTCTAAACTCCGCTTTCACTCCAATTTATAGTCTTTGTGAGACACCTTGCTATAATAATCAATTTTCTTCTTTCTGTAAATATACATAGATTCTTATATTGAACAAAAAAAATACAGAAGTACCCCAAGGTACTTCTGTACTATAAACCTTAATGAGTAAGGTGTAGACGCACCGCCGGATACACAATCACTCTACAATCCGCAATAACTCATTTCACCGGTTTATCTTTTGTATCTTCCGAAACCGAATGGCTTTGCATAATGGTAATCATGCTCTCTTACATAGTCTCCACTCTTTGTAGCATGGATAATTGTTCCATTTCCGGAGTAAATTCCGACATGATAAATTGTACTGGGACTGGAGCCATAGAAAACCAGATCTCCGGCTTGAAGTTCTTCTTCCGATACCTTTTGGGATGCTGCATACTGAGAACGTGAATCTCTCGGGATGGATATTCCTAAATGCTTAAAAACCTGCTGCGTAAAGCCTGAGCAATCCGCACCGGTAGTCAGTGAACTTCCGGCAGTCTTATAGGGAAGAACTGCAATGAAAGAGCGGGAATAGCTGATTAAATCAGACATATCACCATTTATCGCCACGGCCGTTGCATCGGCAGAGTGTGTTGAAGCTCCCGCTCCGGGGCCACCGAAACGATCGGAGACTTCCAGAACACCGGCTGCCTTGTCCTGAACAGTCAGTGCATTTTTTTCTTCGGCATCCACAGCAGATTTATCTGCCGTTCCGAGATTTAAATCGCCTTCCATATCAATGGTGCCATAGCTAATTTCATTTACCATTTGTAAAAACACCGGACTCATTAACGGACTTTACCTGTACCACACCGTTATTCAACCAAGCACCGTTCCCATCCACTTTATAGCCATCTACAGTTTTATTTACCACCAGCCATCCCTGCTGATCAAAATAATAACACTCGGCAAGACCATCTCCATTGCTATCAATCCACGCCCACGAAGACTTAGGATACGTACCGTCTAAATGGTTATACCACCACTTAGAACTATTCTTTCCGCTTCCCTTCTGCCACTGTCCTGCGTAAGCGGGAAGTGAAAGGAGAGTTGCCATAATTACCAGTGAACAAAGACTTACTACTTTTTTATTTTTCATACCAAACCTCTTCTCCGAACTTTATTTTATATTACGACACAAAATTTTTTTCTACAATGGGAATTGCTTAAATTGTAAGGTTTCAAGGACAAAGTTCAGTATTTTGTAAGTAATTCAAAAAAACGAAACGACCGGTAGCCAAAAGATATCCTGCTAACGGTCGTTTTCTTCACATAAAACTATAGATATAAAATAAAATGAAAAAGTATGCTGTCTATAAATTGAATTTCCCTTAATTAAAGATAGGAATCCCTTTTTTCGTTAAAAACCTCATTCATTTCCTTTATTTCTCGATAAACAGCCATATTACTTTTTAAATAACTCTCTAATGCGGGATACTTCTCTTCATCTATTCTTAGACAAACGCCACAGCATAGACTTGCCTCACGCGGTGTAGGTGCAATCACAGAGTTGATTTCTGCATTTTGCAAATCTCTTCGCAGTTTGATTGCCTGTTCATGATTGTCAAAAAGGATGTAGTACTTTTTCATGTCTTAGGGATTCTTCTTTCTTCCATCAAAAGCTTCTTAGTAAATTTTTAGGATTACTACAAAGGAAAAGCTTGAGTTACTTATTTGCTTCAATCATTTCGAGAAAAGCACTCACACGAGTTCTAAGTTGTTCTGCATCGCTGTCTTCATAATCTGTCTCCAGGCTTAGTACCTTGTATCCCTCTTCCTTTAAACGTCTCTCTACAAAGTAGTTTTCCGTAGCATAAAGGTTACAGAACTTTAAGTTAACATTGAGAATACCGTCAACCTGATACTCCTTAGCGAGCCTTAAAATATCGTCAATTCTCTCCGGATTCGGGGTGAAGCAAGCACAGTGGATGTTGTTAAAATAACGCTCCGTAAGAGAAGAAGCCGCCTCTTCCATAGTCTGATTGTTTTCTTTTACGGTATTGGTAAAATACCGGGTTCCCGTACAGTTTTCTTCACAAACTACAATTCCGCCACTGGTCTCTACAATATTATGCATCTTCCAGTTTGGAACAGCCATAGGTGTTCCGGTAATTAAGATTCTCGGTGCATTCTTTGCTGCAACGGAAACGCCCTCTTCTATTCTCTTCTCGAGCTCATCACAGAGTTTATTGACCTGTGCTGTTAAGCGCTCCGGATCATCAAAGAAAGCAATCTGCATGATAAGAAGAACATCTCTTCCGCTAATTGGTACACAGCTGTTCTTCCTGCAATTATAGAGTCTCTGCAAAGCGTTTCTCTTTTCATTTACAATGTGAATTGCGTGATTTAACTTATCAATATCTATCTTATTTCCCGTAAACTCTTCCATGACTTTCACAAAGTCGAGGATTTCCTTATCCCAAGCAGCAGCGTCCTGCGGTCTTTTCCCGTGAGGAAGATGCATGATATGCATCTTTACATCTTCGGAAAGAATCTCATAAGCTTTCTTCTTCCCATCACAAGTCGTCTCTCCGACAAACATATCGGCGATACGGAAATAAGGACAAGTTCTTCCCAGTCTTGCACCTACGGAAGCCTTAATTAAAGGACAGGTATTTGCAGGAAGTACCTTTTCTCCCTCCGGAACCCAGAATTGCGAACCGCCGCAAAGTCCTGTAACGATTCCGTTAGCTGCAATAATTACCTCATCCGGAACAAATACACAGAAGGTACCGATAACCTTTCTTCCTTTCTTTGTGCTGCAATCAGCTCCGCAGGACGAATACCGTGAATATCTGCGGTAACCATATTAAAATAGTCCATTCCCTGCGGGCGATTTTCCTGTGTTAAAAACACATCTCCGAATGCTCCCGGAAGGGCAGCACAAAGTAAGTCATGTTTGTCCAGATCCATGCCAAGATCGGACCACATCTGATGATTCTTGTCCATAATTTGACCTCCTGAATGGTTTGTTACAGTCGAGTATGCCACAATTTTTGATATACAGAAAAAAGCTTCTCTCCTGAAGAAAACTTTTATTCTGAAACGAGATATCGCAAGCTTAACAAGCTATACCCGATTGGACTAAAAAACACCGGAAATACTCCGGTGTCTACGAGGAAACTCACGCTCTTTAAGCTCCTTCGTATACACATTAAAGTTATGTAACCATTATACGAAAGGGCGAAATAATTGAGAAATTGTGAGTTTATATGAACTTGTTCTTTTATTTGAAAATAATATAAATTCCGTTGTTCAGGTAAAATTATATCTCCGTATTCTCATCTCCGAAACTGATTACGTGAGTAGAAAATTCCATATCCGGCATGCATTCTGCCATATCCTTACGGATACGCTCTAAAGCTTCCAGACGCATTTCAACAGAGGTATTGGCATTTCCCTGAATAATAAAAATAGCGTTCTTGGTATTTTCGTCAAATTTATAGTTTTCCCCGTCGCGCACATCAATCCATGCCATGATCCCCTTTTTGTCCTTGTAGACATAATCTGTTTCTGCAACAAATTTTTCAGGTGCCATGATAGGATAAAAAACATCTTCCTTTTTGCTGACCGTAAAGCAGATTTCTTCGTCAATCTTATCAAAATCATGTCCGCCGATAGCCAGGAAAGAATGCAGGGACTCCACATTGTAAATATCTACAATGCTGTTGATGCTCGGAACGGAACCGCGACGCTTAATATTCTGAATGAGTGCCACAGCTGTAGGAGGATTTTTTTTCGTACTGCGTCCCACAGCGGAAATCGAGTCAATATAACCCTGGTTTACCGGGTGCTTTGCCGCTTCCTCCGCATCACAATTTAATGCCCACTCTTCCATCTTCTTCTGCTTTTCCAAAAAAGCTTCCGAAAGCTTTGCGGCAGGATTTACATTTTTAGCAATTGCAATCACGATGCTCTTTTTCCCCAAGTCGGCAATACTTTTGTCTACAATGATTTTCATAGAAAAATCTCCTTTTCTCTTCTCTTAAACCTTTTCATGCTACTGCATTTATTCTTGTTATGACTACATACAATTATACTTATTATGATGATAGCACATTAGTATTCATCGTTTAGGATGATTATGCATTGTTACTTAAACTTATTTCTGTTTTTCTTCCAATAATTCTTCTAATGCAATCGCAGCAGTTTTCACCTCTTCCGGCGTATTTTTCCATCCAAAGGAAAAGCGAATTGTCCCCGTAGGATAAGTCCCCATGGTCTTATGGGCGGAAGGGGCGCAATGCAGACCGACTCTAGTCATAATACCATAGCGTGTATCGAGCTGAAAAGCCGTATCGGAAAGTTCTCTTGTGAGAGTCTGTATGGAAACTACGCCGGTCCGCATCTCGGTATTTTTTTTCCCGATGACCTGTAACAAGCCTTTTTCTTCTAAGGGCTTTAATAAATCAAGAAAAGCGGCAGTCAGGTTTAGTTCATGTTCTCGAATTTTATCCATTGATTCGGAAAAACTTCCTCCTCCCAGCTGAAGCATCCAGTTTAGTGCCGCATGCAGTCCGAAAATCCCCGGTAAGTTTGGGGTCCCCGCTTCAAAGCGATCCGGCATAAACTCCGGTACTGTCTCCAGATTACTAAGACTTCCTGTTCCTCCGGAGATTAAAGGCTCAATCTGCATTACCAGTTCGTCTCGTAGAATAAATCCACCGATTCCCTGTGGTCCGAGAAGTCCCTTATGTCCGGTAAAGCAAAGAATATCTATCTGCATTTTCTCCATATCAATCGGAAATACCCCGGCAGTTTGTGCAGAATCCAAGATGAAAATTAAGCCATGTTCCTTACAAAAGGAACCGACCTCTTCTATAGGAAGCATAGTACCGAAAACATTGCTGGCATGGGTCATAACAACCGCCTTTGTTTCCGTTCTTACACAGGTACGAAGATTTTCGAGTTTTAAACTCCCGTCCGACTCACACTCTGCCCTTGTAAAACGGATTCCTTCCTCTTCCAGTTGCCTTATAGGACGCATCACCGCATTGTGCTCCATAGAAGAGACGATGACATGGTCTCCCTTATGCAGTAGCCCCTTTAAAACCACATTCAGACTTTCCGTAATATTTCTTGTAAATACAACATTTTTATAGTCCGGTGCATGAAAGAGTGCTCCAAGCAATTCTCTTGTTTCAAATACAACAGATTCCGTATCATAGGCTGTGGAATAGCCTCCACGGTTTATATTGGTTCCAAGCTTCGTCATATAGTTAAAGACCGCCTGAGGAACAACTTCCGGCTTTGGAAAAGAAGTAGCAGCATTATCCAGATATATTTTTTCCTTTTCCATCGATTTCTCCTTTAAATTCTATTTCTTCTTTAAATTCTATTTCTTCTTTGAGTTTTATATCTTATCTATATACCAAATTCCTTTTTATATTCTGTATCTATATTTACATTCAGTTTCTATATATACAGAAGTTTAACATACTTATTTTCTTTGTCCCCTCTAATTCTGTTTCTTTGATTAATCATTTTACGGAGATCATGTTTTCCAAATCCAACATCGTCTGTGGAGGACAACCTTTATAGCTAAAATCAGTAGCATAGATTGGATCCATCTCTTCAAATTCTTGAATTAAATCATCAAGCTGTTTAAGTATCTTCTCTTTATCCTTAGGTAAATATCCCCGTACCCGCTTTCTGATACAGTCATGGAAGGAATCATAGAAAACTTTCTGCTTTCTTTCGGACAATAAGTCTACAAGTCTCCTGTCTTCCTTTAGATTCTCAAGCTCTGTTGCCGGCTGAAAGCTCCCATTTAAAACATCCCGGTACAAGGGTGTATCGGAGGAAATAAACATGGAGAAGTTTACTATAAATTCCGGTTGAGTGCGATGAAGGAAGGCAGCCAGTGCTTCCGCATTCTCTATTCCCCTTCCTTTTCCTGAAACACCGGTCATAATATGCGCATCATAAAGCATTCCGGCACCTTGTATCCTCGCAATCTCCCGTTCCGCATCTTCTACACCATGCTCCTTATGCATAAAAGATAATACATCGGGAAGACCGCTTTCAATCCCGATATAGAGGTGTTTATAGCCATTTTCCGCAAGCGCTTTCAGCTCTTCATCTGTTTTTAAGCGAATACTTGTAACGGTTGCGTCAGAATTAATAGTGTCGCATTCAGGAAAGTAGCGGTGAATTAGCTCCAATATTCTAAGGAGCTGCTCTGTCTTCATGCCGAATGCACAGCCATCGCCTAAAAATATCTTCTTCGGCTTCCCGCCGGCATTTTTCACACGCAAAAGTTCTTCCTCTATCTGCGAAAAAGGAAGCTCTCTATATCGTAAATCTCGGAAAAGATTGCAAAAATGACAGCCGTTATAAGGACAACCCACAGTCACCGGTAGCATATAGGAGCCCTTCTCCATAGGAGAGCGACAAATTCTTCCCTCGTAGTCCATATAAGCCTCCTTACTCTTGACACTTCCTATTAAGTACTCGATTTTATTTTTCAATAATGAAAAAGCCAAATACTTTTCAGGATAAAAAGAATGATGTAGAGCCTAACAGTTCATTTATAGCAATCCGCCAATCAGTCTACTATCTGTAGAACCAGCCCGTGGGGAAGACATACAATCGGTAAATCCGCATTTTCTCTACTGATAGCCGGGGTATGCACACAGATTTGATTATTGCAATTGGATTCTGCGCATAGCACCTTCCCGTCTTTTACTTCTATAAAATTCACCTCATGCATAGCGGGATTTCGCTCGTCGTCGGATAAGCTGCTCAAACTTTCCTCAAAAGGAACTTCTTTGATCTCCTGATCCATGATCATAAACTTGGCATCTTTTCCTAAATTATGCTCTAAAAGTATTTCTCCATTTTTTAAAACTCGCAGTTTTTGAGAGGGTTTAGCCACTTGTTTCGGAATAAGATAAGTGAATCCTGCTATAAGAAGCACGACAACGACTATTCCGATGATCAGTTTAGTTTCTTTTTTATTCTCCATAGTTTACAGCTTTTTCCCTTTACTACTTTCCGGTTTTTCTTGTATCCATCTTGATTGCTCCATTATAGCAGAGAAAAACAAAAAAAACAGGGAAGTCAAGCTTCCCCGTTTCACTTTTCGGCCACAAACCGGACTTGAACCGGTGACCTTCTGATTACGAATCAGATGCACTACCAACTGTGCTATTGTGGCAACTACTGCAGTATAGCACAGGTTTTTGGGATTGTGCAAGTAAGATTTACTCCAGCTCAAAGGCTCCGGTATAAAGCTGGTAGTATTTTCCTTTTTCGGAAATCAGTTTTTCATGACTTCCTCTTTCAATGATTTCACCTTGTTCCAGCACCATGATTACATCAGAGTTTTGTACGGTGGAAAGTCTATGCGCAATAACAAATACCGTTCTTCCGGCCATTAAAGCATCCATACCCTTCTGTACAATGGCCTCCGTTCTTGTATCAATGGAAGAGGTAGCCTCATCCATGATAAGAACGGGCGGATCGGCTACTGCGGCGCGCGCAATGGAAAGAAGCTGTCTCTGTCCCTGGGATAGGTTTCCTCCGTTTCCACTAAGCTCGGTATCGTATCCGTTCGGAAGTCTTGTGATGAAATCATCCGCTCCGGCTAGACGCGCCGCTGCAATACACTCTTCGTCAGAGGCATCGAGCTTTCCGTAACGAATATTGTCCATTACGGTACCGGTAAACAGCACGGTATCCTGCAGGATAATCCCGAGAGAGCGTCGAAGATCTCCTAGGCAAATGTCATAGACATCAAAGCCGTCATAAATAATCTCGCCCTTTGAATCCTGTAAAAGCGATTCAAGAGGTTTGTAATTGTGGTTTTTCCTGCTCCTGTAGCCCCTACAAAGGCCACCTTCTCACCGGGATGGGCAAAGACATTGATTCCCTTTAAAATCATGCGCTTTCCATCGTAGGAGAAATCGACGTCCCGAAGTTCCACATCCCCCAAAAGACGTTTCAGAACGACAGTGCCGTCCTCCTTTACTTCCTTCCATGCCCACATTTCCGTGCGATCCGCTGTTTCCACAAGTTCTCCGTCCATGTCCTTAACGCTTACAAGACGAATATGACCGCTATCCTCTTCCTTCATTTCATCCATTAAGGCAAAGACTCTCTTTGCTCCGGCAATGCCCATCACTACGGCATTCACTTCCGACGAAATCTGCCCTACCATGCCGGCAAACTGCCTCGTCATATTGAGGAAAGGAATCACAATGGAAATGCTTAATGCCAAACTGGAGATAGAAAGATTCGGTACCTTATAGGTTAAAAGAACACCGCCAAGAATAGCCACCAAGACATAAAGAATATTTCCGATATTTCCCAAAATCGGCATAATGACACTGGAATAGCGGTTTGCCGAATTGGAAACAGAGAAAAGCTCGTCGTTATAGCGGTCAAAATCGGCTATGGCTTCCGATTCGTGATTAAAAACCTTCACTACCTTTTGCCCGTTCATCATTTCCTGGATGAAGCCCTCGGACTTCGCAAGTTCTTCCTGCTGACGCACAAAGAAATGTCCTGACTTTCCGCCGATATCCTTTACAACTCGAATCATCAGGATAGAGCCCAAAATAACGAGGAGGCTTAGCCAAAGAGAGTAATATAACATCAGAAAAACAACCGTCACCATAGTAATAAAGGAAGACAGTGCTTGCGGAATACAAATCGAAATAAACTGCCGCATGGAGTCAATATCGTTTGTGTAATGACTCATGATATCTCCGGTCTTATTTCTGTCAAAAAACGAAATCGGAAGATCCTGCATGCCGTCAAACATCTTTTGTCTGTATTTTTTTAAGGAGCCTTGTGTGATTGTTGCCAGATTCCAGTTATAGATAAAAGCAGCCAGTAAAGATATACCGTATAAAATTGCGAGAATGGTAATTTGATTAAAAATCGGCTCGGAAACGGACTTCCATTCCCCGCTTTTATAAGCCCTTTCTACGAGGCTGATGATTTTCTGCTGAAACAGGGAGGGAATCGCCGAAACTACGGCATTGACTACAATCAAAACTAGTGTAAGAGGCAAAAAGACCGGATAAAAGCTAAAAAGTGTTTTTAGAATTCGTTTCAAAGTCGGAAAAAAGTCTTTATCGATTCCTTTCTTTTTATTCTCCATCTTTTTCCTCCTTTCTGTTCTGTGACTCATAGGTTTCCCTATACTCTTTCGAGCTTTCCATTAGCTTCTCGTGATTTCCCTGCGCAATAACGCGCCCCTTGTCCATTACCAAAATGAGGTCGGAATCCTGCACGGAAGCAATTCGCTGTGCAATAATAATTTTCGTGGTATCGGGAATGAATTCCTTAAAGCCCTTTCGAATCAAAGCATCGGTCTTTGTGTCCACCGCGGAAGTCGAATCGTCTAAAATCAGGACCTTCGGTTTTTTCAAGAGTGCTCTTGCAATACAAAGTCTCTGCTTCTGTCCGCCGGAAAAATTGCTTCCTCCCTGCTCCACATGACTTTCATAGCGGTCCTTCATATTCTCAATAAACTCGGCAGCCTGAGAAAGTCTGCAGGCGTGCTCTATTTCCTCCTGCGTGGCATTTTTATTTCCCCAGCGCAGATTCTCCGCTATCGTTCCGGAAAAGAGGATGTTCTTCTGTAAAACCACGGCTACCTGATCACGAAGTACGGTCAAATCATAGTTCCGTACATCCACTCCTCCAACAAGAACCTCTCCTTCCGTTACATCATAAAGACGGGAAATAAGCTGGGTTAGAGAAGACTTCGCAGAACCGGTTCCGCCAATGATTCCCACCGTCGCACCGGAAGGAATATGGACCTCCACATCGGAAAGTACATTTTTCTTGGCATCTTTCGAATATTTAAAAGAGACATGATGAAAATCAATGGAGCCGCTTAGGACTTCCATGACCGGGTTTTCCGGATTTTGTAAGTCACTTTCCTCGGATAAAACCTCCACTATTCTTCGGGAGCTCTCGATGGAAATGGAAACCATAACAAAAACCATGGCAACCAGCATAAGACTCGACAAAATTAAGAAGCTATAGGTCAGTAAGGCGGAGAGCTGTCCGACATCGAGACTTAAGCCCTGTGTAATTACAACGAGGTAAGAACCGAAGCTTAAGATAAAAACAACCCCAATATAAAGGCAGAACTGCATTAAAGGATTCGTAATCGAAACAAGCTTCTCTGCCTGAATGAACTCATTCGCAAGCTTTTCCGCCCTATCGTTAAACTTCTTTTTCTCGTACTCTTCTCTTACAAAGGCCTTTACCACTCGCATCCCCTGCACATTTTCCTCGATGGAATCGTTTAAGGCGTCATAGTTTTTAAAGACCTTGTCGAACATCGGCATAGCCTTCGCAATCAGAATCGCAAGAGAGGCTCCCAAAAACGGAATCATGAGGCAGAAAATGATAGCCATTCTTCCGCCAAGAAGAAAGGCGGCCGTAAAGGCGAAAATCATCATTAAAGGCGCACGAAAGGCCAGACGCACAAGCATCATATAGGCCATCTGGACATTACTGACATCCGTGGTCAGTCTGGTAACCAAAGAAGAGGTTTCAAATCGGTCAATATTACTGAAGGAAAAGCCCTGAATCTTTTGAAACATATCTCTTCTTAAATTTCTGGCAAAACCGGTTGATGCGGAAGACGCATAATTTCCGGCCTTGATTCCGCAAACTAAAGAAAGCATAGCCATAATCACAAGGACTATGCCATAACGCAAAATCATAGGAAGGGAAGCATCCACCTTCATCTGATTAATCAGTCTTGCCGTAAAGAACGGAATCATGCACTCTAAACCACTTCCGCACTGACAAAGGCGGGAGAAAGCATGGAATCTTTCTTAAATTCCCTTACGGATTTAGACAAGGTTTTTATGATTGTCATTTTCTCCTCCTAAAACTGACGAAATTTGTTAACTTAACTTTTTTTGTTAACTTAACTCTTTTTTTAAATCATTATACAAACTCTCACACATACGTTCCAAGTATTCTTTCATTACCTATCTCAAAGTACCAGATTTTTCAAGAATTCTTCAATGATTTTCCGATATCCTTCTTCGCCGAGAACTTCTCTGGATTCAGCATGTCCCGCACCCGGCACAAAATGTAGTTCAGAACTTCCCTTATCACTTTTTTGATTAATCAGCGAATTCTCCGGTAATATAAACAAATCTTCAGACCCATGAATAAAGCAGATAGGAATTTGATTCTCTTTCACAGCATCCTTAGGAGAGCTTTTTTTCATGTCATAGCCAAAAAAAACCTTTGTATTCCAATTTATAAAGGGGACGAGAATGCCGAGGTGTTCTTTACGGTATCCTGTATAGATTAAATCATATAGATTAGAAAAACCACAGTCGGCAACCACAAAATCCACATCGGGATTTTTGGCAAGTAAGGAAAGGGATGTTGCTGCCCCCATGGACTCTCCATGTAAGCCTAATTCAATATCGTCACCATAGCGGGAATAACTGTCTTTTACAAGCTTTTCCAAATCCTCAGATTCGAACTGGCCGAGGCTTACCACGGTTTTCTCATTTTCTCCGTGACCTCTCATATCATATATGATACAGTTGTAACCCAAATGAATATAAGCATCCAGATACTTTACTGCACCATAGCGATTGGAACGAAAGCCATGGCTGATAATCACATATTTTGTACTCTCAATAGGGTTTTTAACCAATTCAATGTGAAGGCCATAGCCCTGATATCCTTTTACTATATATTCTACCTTCTCATAGTTGTCATAATCTCCCCATAGTCCATGTTCTTTTTCCCAGGCTTCTTCCTCCGCCAAACTATTTCCTTGAGGATAAGCCATGGACCTTGCCGCATGATGCGTAAAAAACAAAACTGCTACGATAAAAATGAACAAACATACTATTACTATACATAAGATTATTTTCCCCATGTTCATTTTCATAATTCCTCCCTAATTTCCGCATTCAGCTTGCCTGAAACTGGCTCTCATACAAGTCTCTATAGAATCCTTTTTCCTGAAGAAGCACTTCATGGCTTCCCTTCTCTATGATATTTCCATCTTTCATGACAAGAATACAGTCCGCATTTTGGATGGTGGAAAGTCTATGCGCCACGATAAAAGCGGTTCTCCCTTTCAGCATTTCCTGAAAAGCACTTTGCACCTTCTGTTCCGTTCGGGTATCGATAGAACTTGTAGCTTCATCCAAGATTAAAATTGCGGGATCCATCAACATCACTCTTGCAATGCAAAGGAGCTGCTTTTGTCCTTGGGAAAGATTTCCGCCGTCCTCGGAAAGAACAGTATCATATCCTTTGGGAAGCTGCATAATAAAACGATGACAATGTGCCTTTTTACAGGCTTCCATAACTTCCTCCAAGGAAGCATCCTCTTTACCGTAACGAATGTTTTCCAAAACGGTATCCGATTTCAACCAGGTCTCCTGCAAAACCATACCGTAGGCTCTACGAAGAGAGGGTTCCTGAATTTTCTCATAGGAAACGCCGTCCAGATAAATATCTCCTCGATTTGGTGGATAAAAAGCGCATGAGGAGGTTAATCAGGGTTGTTTTTCCGCAACCCGTGGGACCGACAATCGCAATGGTCTGCCCGGGCTCCACTTCCAAATTAAAATCCGTAATAAGCTTTTGCCCCTTTTTATAGGAAAAGTCGACATGGGAAATAGACACGTTTCCCTTGATTGCTTCTCCTAAAGATTCCGTTTCTTTCGACCTGTCCATAGGCTTTTCATCCAGAAAAGAAAATACGCGGGAAGCAGAGGCAAAGGAATTTTGCAGTTCCGTAATCACGGAAGTAATGTCATTAAAAGGCTTGGCATACTGGGTGGCATAGGCCAAAAGAGAACTTAAGCTTCCTACAGTAAGCATTCCGAGTATCGCAAAATAGCCGCCAATCCCGGCAACAAGAGCATAGCCCAAAGCATTCAAAAACCGGGTTAAAGGATTCACAAGTGAGCTGTAAAAGTTTGCCTGCATACTGGACTTGGACATCTTCTCATTCTTCTCCCGGTATAGCTTCTCCATGTCCTCTTCCTTTTGGAAGGCTTGAATCAACTTAATATTTCCGATAGCCTCCGTTGCAAATACGGAAGTTTCTCCCCTTTCCTTTGACTGTCTCTGAAAATAGATATAGGAACGCTTCGAGATAAATTTTGCAATCAAATAGGAAAGCGGGGTAATCAGCATTAAAATAATCGCAATTCTCCACTCCAAAATAAAGAGGAATACCGCCGTTTCAATTATCGTTAAAACTGCCTGCAAAAATTGATTCAGTCCCATAAGGATTCCTTGAGAAAACTGTTCTATATCTGTGGTAAGTCTACTCAGTAAATCTCCGGGCTTTTCCCTGTCATAGTAGGCAATCGAGAGCTTTTGCATGTGATGCATGCAGTCTC
The DNA here is from genome assembly GCA_916439225.1 of uncultured Oribacterium sp. Lineage (GTDB taxonomy): Bacteria > Bacillota > Clostridia > Lachnospirales > Lachnospiraceae > Oribacterium. The sequence continues at coordinate 1,555,864 of CAKAHF010000002.1, forward strand.
TTCGCAGGTCTTCCACAAGTTTATAACTTAAATAGGTATTCACCTGATTCATACACCATTGAAAGAAAACCGTGAAAAGTAAAATCACAAGCATAAAAAGTAAGATTCGAAATAAGCCCGAAAAATTCACCCTGTCTTTTCCAAGTAAGTGATCAATTCCTTTTCCCATCAGAATAGGAAGTGTCAGGGATAAAACCACGGTCAAAAATGAAAGAAAGAAAGATAGAAATATCCAACGCTTATAGGCCTTGGCATATTGCAATATTCTTCGAAATACTCTGCCTTGTGTATATTTTTTCTCCTCCATTTACAACTCCTCTTTCTTAAGCTGGGAAAGACAGATTTCCTTATACACCGGAGAACTTTCAAGAAGTTCCTTATGCTTACCCATACCGACAATTTTTCCCTGATCCAAAACGATAATTTTATCCAGGTCTCGGATACTTGCCACTCTTTGCGAAATAACAATCTTATTCTCTATTCTTTTTAAAGTGGAAAGCGCCTGTCGTAATTTTTTTTCCGTTACGAAATCCAGTGCGGAGGAGGAATCATCCAGGATAAGAAACTGAGCCTCCCCCACGAGGGCTCTTGCAATACAAATCCTTTGTCTCTGCCCACCGGAGAAGTTCTTTCCCTCCTGCGAAACCGGAAGCGCAAGTCCCTCCCCCTTCTCTTCTATAAATTCCTTTGCACAGGCCATATCGAGGGCTTCCCAAAGTTCTTCATCCCTCGCATTCTTCTTTCTCCAAAGGAGATTGTCCCGAACAGTTCCGGAAAAAAGTACCGCCTTTTGCGGAACAAGCGCAATAGAACGATAAAGCTCTTCCTTTGCGTAGTCCCTCTGATTTTTCCCGAATAACCGAATTTCACCGCTATAACAGGCGTAAAAGCCGGAAAGAAGCGAGATTAAAGTCGTCTTTCCTGAACCTGTACCGCCAATTAGTCCAAGGCTCTCTCCTTTTTTTACGGAAAAATTTAAATCCGATACGGCATATTCGCCGTTATTTCCATAGGAAAAAGAGACACTTCGGAAAACAATAGCTTCTCCCTCACCAATGCAGAGATTTTCTTTTGTCATCTTTTTAGAATCATTCACTATTTCCGGCTTTTCTGTGAATCCGGATTCTTTTGATGATTCTTTACATTTTTCCTCCGGTTTTTCATTTTCAATCTTAAACACCTCTTCTACTCTGTCCAGGCTCGCCAGTCCCTTTAAAATCAGAATAATCAGATTCGCAAGCTTAACGAGCTCTCCTAGAATCTGGCTCATATAGTTCGTAAGCGCAACTACATTGCCCTGAAAGAGTCTGCCGTCGTTTACCAATTTAGAACTAAAATACAATATCCCCATAAGACCGAGCTGGATAATCAGCATACTTAAAGGATTAAGTAAGGAAGAAATCTTTCCGACCTTTACCTGCATGGCAGTATAGGCTTCATTACTTTCTTTAAATCCTTTCTCTTCCTTTTCTTCTCTATAAAATGCCCGAATGACACGGACGCCGAGAATATTTTCCCGAAGCTGCTTTGTGATTTTCTCCATCGCAATCTGTATCTTCTTGTAAAGAGGCATCGTAATCAGCATGATTCCAAAAATAAGCACAGAAAGAAGAGTCAGCACTAAAAAGAAAAGTGCGGATATGGAGGGAGAAATCCGAAAGGCCATAATCACTGCACCGAAAACGATGAAGGGGGACCTAAGGAATAGACGCAGAACCATATTCACGGTAGATTCAAGCTGGAAAATATCCGGCCCGAGCCTTGTCAGTAAAGATGCACTTCCGACCTGATCAAGATTGCTATAGGAAAGTTCCAAGGTCTTATGAAATAAAGCATTCCGATAGGATTGTCCGACATGCATGGCTACCTCTGCCGCAAAGTACTGGGCGACAACAGCACAGCTTAGACCAATTATGGAAAGAAGAAGTAAGAGAAAGAGGCTCTTCCAGATGATTGCCGTATTTCCTTCTGAATCCCGGCGTCAATCATATACGCAATCACCATAGGGACAAAGAGCTCAAAGAGGCTTTCCAGACACTTGAAAAGCGGTGCAATGATACTCTTCCCTTTTAACTCTGCAATATACGATAATAGCCTTTTCATAAATCTTCCTTCATTCTTAGTTTAAATAGAAATCAAAAAGTTCTCTGGCAAGAGGAGCCGCTGTCCTTCCGCCTGTCTCTCCATCTTCTATCAGAACGCAGACGGCAAGCTTCGGATCATCCATAGGGGCAAAGCCGACAAACCAAGCATTGGTCCGCATTTTCCCGGCTTCCTTTACCTGTGCGGAACCTGTTTTTCCGCAAGCCTGATACGCCTTGGTTTTTAAGGCGGAAGCTGTCCCCTCAGTCACCACCGAACGCATAAACTGTTTCAGTGCGTCGCTTTCGGAAGAAGACAAGAGTGTCAGTTCTTCTCCCTTTGGAAATTCATGCACTATCGTTCCTTCCTTTGATTTAACCTCCGAAAGAATGCTCGGATAAACAAGTGTGCCGTGATTGGCAATCGCAGACACCATGCAAAGATTCTGCATAGGACTGCATAAGGTTTCCCCCTGTCCGATTCCGCTTTGCATCTTAAGCCAGGTCGGAGAATCCGCCGTTAAAGTAAACTGCCCTGCCTTGGAGGGGAGTCCTATAGACAAATCCTTATTGTAAAAAAAGTCCTCTGTTAAGTTCCGAAGACGGTTTACATCGATTTCCGAACCAATAAAGGCAAAGGCGGAATTACAAGAATCCGCAAGAGCGGATTCAAGATTTACCGTTCCATGTACCTCTCCATTATAGCAGTGCACAACATTCGCAGGATTGGAAGGATCTGTGTATTCTCCTCTACACTTAAAGTTGAAATCCTGCCAGTCAGCGGGATGCTCCCGGATATATTCGAGCGCCATCAGGAGCTTAAAGGTCGATCCCGGAGGATAGAGCCCCTGGGTCGCACGATTTACAAGATTTCCGTCCGTATTCTCATCTGCAATCAGACTCTCCCAATTGCTTTCCAAGGCGTTCGGATCAAAGGAAGGCGCAGAAGCCATAGCGAGGATTCTCCCTGTAGAAGGCTCCATACAGATGATGCTTCCCTTTCTTCCGTCCAACAAAGAATAGGCGAGCTTTTGTAAATCCGAATGTAGGGTAGTAACCAGTGTATCTCCCGGATTTTTTCTATTTTTCAATCTCATTCATAAATTTCTGCAAAGGATTGATGCCGGAATTCGTAAGGTAATAGTTGCCGAGCGCCTCGATACCTGTCTTTCCCTTTACACTGTAGCCTATCGGATGGGCAAAGGCAGCGCCTCCCGGGTATTCTCTACTTTCTGTTCCGTCTTCTTTATTTACGGTCTTTGCAAGCACCATACCGTCTGCGGTTTGAATCTCTCCTCTTATAGTCTTTGAAGAGAGATAGTCAATTCTTGCATTGTAAGGGCTTCCCATCTTATCTTCCGCCTGAAAAAGGATGAAATGACAAAAATAAACAATCATTGCAAAGAAAATAAGGGCAAAAAGATAGACGATTCCCAGCATTTCTCTGTTTTGCTTTCTTTTTATCATGGCAAGTTTCGTCTCGGAAAGTGGCTCCTCCTGTCTTTTCTTCGCCTGTCTCTGTATTTTATTCTTAACGAGTATCGTACGCGAAGCGTGCGATATCTCGTTTATCCCAATTTCTATAATCTTCTCTTTCCCTTTTCTGCTTTTCTTTTTCTCTTCCGAATCTACTCTACTCATCTTCTTCCTCCGACTCTATCTCCAAATCTTCCTCCATTTCCACTTCATCCTCCTGTCCCTGGATAATAAAGAGAGACTGAAAAAGAGCAAATACGATAAAACTGGAAATCAAACTGGATCCACCGTAGCTCATAAACGGTAAGGTCACGCCGGTTGAAGGCACAAACTTAATTGCCCCTCCTATCGTAAGAAGCACCTGAATGACATAGATTACACTTAAGCCGAGAGCCACAAGCTTATAGAAGGAGCTTTCCATATCCCTTCCCATCATCATCATTTGCATGAAACAGGAAAGACAGATGAGAATCAGGCAAATGGCAACAATCCCCCCCATTTCTTCAGAAAGGGCGGAGAAGATAAAGTCATTTTCCACAATGGGAATCTTGTTCGGAAGTCCCTGAAAAAGCCCGAGACCGAAGAAGCCTCCCGTACCTATTGCAAAAAGAGATTGAGTAATCTGATACCCCTTTCCCGCCATATCTCTCCAAGGGTCTATAAAGGCATAAACCCTTGTTCTTACATGAGAAAACAGGCCGTACGAGACAATTCCGGCCAGTGCGGATACCAATCCGCCTCCCAACAGATAAAGGATCTGATTTCTTGCAACATAAAGCATAAAAACATAGGAAATAAAAAGGAGTAAGGCGGATCCCAAGTCCTTACATAAAACCAAAATAATTCCGTGCAAGGCAGCAACTATGGCAGAATGAATTACACCATCCCGACCATGTTCTTCCGAGAGAATCCCCGCTATGGAAAAAACAAAGGAGAGCTTCACAAACTCCGATGCCTGAAAACGAAAGCCGAAAAGACTTACGCTCATTTTCGCGCCGAAGCTTACCGAGCCCATCACGAGTACAAGAAGAAGGGATACAATGCCGATTCCTGCAAAGACATAGCGAAACTTCTGAAAGTCCCAGATCTTATCCACAATATAGGGAATCACTAAAACAAGAAGACTTGCCGCCATGGCAACCGCAAATTGTTTGATTGCCTTGGCTTCCTGGAGTCTTGCCAGAAGAATCCAGCCAAGGGCAAGAAACAGGCATTGATTGTTCAGCAGTACTTCATTGTAGTAAGGATAAAGCTTTTTCCATACAAGCGGATATAATAAAAAGTAAAGAAGCTGCGGTAGATAAAAATAAATATAAAAGAGATTTCCTGTCTGGAAGTAGAGTACCGCGTACGAAATAAAGTGAAGAAGAAGCAGGATTTTATATAAAAGCCCGGAAAGCTTCTTCTTCCCCTCTCTATAATCTATGGATAAATTGCGAAACAGCCCGTAGCTGTATAAAAGCATTAAAAGAATGCTTACTATCTTTGCAAAACTACTGAAAAGACTTCCCATACTCAATACCCCTTAGATTACACATCTATACTTGACTATTCTTTTCGACATTTTATTACGACTTTTTATTACGACTTTTTATTACGACTATGTATTACGACTATGTATTACGACTTTTTGCGACTTTAAATTCGTGAAATGATTTTCTTCACTCTATTCCCTTATGAAAATGCCCTCTGGTAAAACTCTTTCCTATCTTTCCCCTAAGGATCTCTTCCACTTCTTTTTTACTCTCCACCGTAAACTCCAGGCGAAGGCTTTCAGGCTTAAGAGCTGCCACTTCTTTTTCCAAACCGAACAAAGAAAAAACATCGGCGTTGAAGATTTGATTATAGCAGAATTTACAATACAAACGAACAGACAATTCTTTATTTTGTCTGTCAATTAATCCTAAAATATGGTTATTTTTCGTGCATCTGTTTCTTGTTTTTTCGACGCAGTTGGCACTCACCATCATCGGAAGATGAGCATAAATCAAAAGTTCCGTAGGAAGTTTCGCATTTTTAGCCCAAGAAGAAAATTCTTTATCTTCTCGAAAATTAAGCTCTATCGGAAAAGTAAGACAGTCGGCACGAAAATCCTTCCAAACTTCCAAAGCGGAGGCATTATAACTGTAAAGCGTATAATCAAAAACGGAGAGAAAATTTCTCTTTTCTACTCGCTGTAAAACAGAAACCTGATCTAAGCTTCGGAATAAAAAAGCGGAAAAAAGGGAAGTTTCTTCATTTTCTGTAAGCCACGAAAGACAAGTCTTTCCCGAATCCTCCCGTCTTTCAATTCTCCGAAATCGAAGTGCAGGCTCTATCCCTCTTTCTTTTATTTTCTTGGCAAAACACCGGATTTCCTCCTCCGAAAAAGAAGCTTCATCTAAATAAATACGCTGAATATTCTCCGCTTTCAGACAAGCCTCCAGCTGTTCTTCTCTTTCAACGGATACCGATATATTCCCGATTTCTCGGATTTCTTCTAGATTTGGCAAGAATAGCCTCCCTTACTCTTTCGCATCCCTCTCTCCTTAAGGCATTTAAGGCGGAAAGGGGAATAAATACCTCTTCTTCTCCTATAATTCGCAGGGCTTTCGCATAAAAGCAACTGTTTCCGAGCTTTAAGAGCTGTTTTTCCATTTCTTCTTTCGCAGTGGCTCTCTGCTTCGCCTTTTCTATCGGCTGTTCACCACAAACGGTAATACAAATATCCTCATGCTGTAAGGAAAGTGCTAAAACTTCCCCTGTTTTCACCTTAAGCTCCATCGAAAGGGAGAGCTTTCTTTCCCGCTCTTCCATGGATTTTCTTATAAAAGCAGTAAGTTCTTCCTCTTCCTTTCGAAACGGACGATCTAAAAGTGCAATCATTTCCTTAGCATTATGCTGATGCAAATAGGAAGTTTCGCCTCCTCTATCATATACCGCCTTTAAAAGCTTCCTGTCCTCATCTGAAACAGTATAACGCTCTCCTCTTAATGCCATATCCAAGTATTTTCTGTAAATGGAAACCACGGTCGCCGTATACAGTTCCGACTTCATTCTTCCCTCAATTTTCAAAGAATAGGCACCGGCTTTTAAAATATCCTCTAAAGAATCCAGCGTATTCATATCCTTCATACTGAGGAAATTTCCTTTTTTCCCGCCTGTAGAATAGGGAAGACGACAGGTTCCGGCGCATCTTCCTCTGTTCCCGGAGCGCCCCCCAAGAAGTGAGGACATAAAGCAGGCACCGGAATAGCTATAGCACATCGCTCCATGCACAAAAACTTCGAGCTCCGCTCCGGTAGACTCATAAATATCAGAAATATCCTCAAGAGATAGTTCTCTTGAAAGCACAATTCTCTCCATACCAAAAGAAGAGAGGAGTAAAACCGCCTCTCTCGTATTGGCTGTCATCTGGGTACTGGCATGTAGGGGTAAATCGGGGTAAGCTTCCTTCAAAACTTTTGCTACGCCAAGATCCTGCACGATTACGGCGTCCACTCCCGCTTCCACATAGGGATCGAGATATTCCGTAAGATTTTGCAGTTCTTTTTCTTTAAAGAGCGTATTCACCGTCATAAAGAGCTTCACACCATATAAATGACAAAACTCAATTGCAGAAAGGAGTTCATCCTCTTCCGAGACGGAAGACTTGGCAAAGGCTCTAGCCGAAAATTTCTGTCCTCCCATATAAACAGCATCGGCTCCGGCAAAAACCGCAGCCTTACATACTAAAAGGGAACCGGCGGGCGCCAAAAGCTCCGCCCTGTACATCTCCCCCATTATTTTTCTCCTTTATTTCCTTCTGTCTCAAAAAGTCTCTTCTGCGCCTTTTCGAGCTCCTGTAAGGCTCCATCCAGCTTCATCTGCGATTTAACCAAATCATGCTTTAAGGAATAAATCTCCTTTTCCAGTTCTTCCTTTTCCTGTTCCGCCTTCTCCGTCTTAGCCTGTTCTTGAAAAAGGTCATCACAGATATTGATTTGCAAAAGAATGGAACGAAGATCCTCGTCCAATAATCTGTAGTTCTTAAATTCCTTTTTGAAAGAAGTAATCTTTGCGTTTAAGTAATTGGAAACACTAACAAGATAAGCCTCCGACTCCGTCCCGCTTACCCTGACTATCTTTCCGTCAATGATTACATCTACCGTATTTTTATCTCCCATTGCTTCTCACCTTTTCCCGATTATTGGATCAGACCTAAGTGTCTGTATGCACTTTCTGTTGCGACTCTGCCTCTTTTCGTTCGATCAATGAGGCCTTGCAGTAAAAGATAGGGTTCAATCATATCTTCTACTGTTCCGCTGTCCTCGCCAAGACTGACTGCCAAAGTTTCCAGTCCCACAGGACCTCCGGAATACTTATCCACTATGGCGCTTAGATACGCCCTGTCATTTTGATCCAGTCCCAGCTTATCGACGTTCAGTAAATCCAGGCTTTCCTCCGCTACCTCCTTGGTAATCACGCCCTCGTACTTACATCCGCAAAATCCCGGATTCTGCGAAGCAAACGATTCGCCAGTCGCGGTGTTCCTCTGGAACGCATCGCAATGCTCTTTGCCCCGTCCTCTTCGATCGGAACGGAAAGCACCTTGGCACTGCGAAGTACAATTTTCGTAAGCTCTTCCTTCTTGTAGAACTCGAGCTTACTGATGATTCCGAAACGATCTCTTAAGGGGGCCGATAAAAGGCCTGCTCTTGTCGTTGCACCGATTAAAGTAAAATGAGGAAGCTCCAAGCGAAGCGAGCGGGTACTGCTTTCCTTTCCAAGAAGTACATCTATTGCAAAATCCTCCATGGCAGGATAGAGAACTTCTTCCACCTGACGATTTAATCTATGAATCTCATCCACAAAGAGGACATCCCCTTCGGAAAGACTGTTTAAAATAGCCGCCATTTCTCCCGGTTTTTCAATCGCCGGTCCTGAAGTAATCTTACAATTTACGCCGAGCTCATTCGCAATAATATTGGAAATCGTTGTCTTACCAAGTCCGGGAGGACCGTAAAAAAGGCAATGATCCAAGCTTTGTTTTCTCTTTTTTGCCGCTTCAATATAAATTGAAAGCATTTCTTTCAGCTTTTCTTGCCCTATATAGTCGGAAAGCATTTTGGGACGAATCTTCGGCTCATAAACCAAGTCTTCCCTGCTTTCCTCCGTCTGAATTAGTCTTCTTTCCATGCCCATTCCTTAAAAAGCGAGTTTCCGTAAAGCGGAGCGTAATATTTCTTCCGCATCCATCTCATCTACATTCGGGAGTTTTGCAATGACGCCTCTGGCTTCTGCCTGCTTATATCCAAGAGAAACCAGAGCTTCCATTGCTTCCTGCATGGCCTCACTTAAGCCTCCGCGAAGGATAGGTTCTTCCGTATCTACCGCTCCCGGCAAGGCATCTTCTATCTTTAATTTATCCTTCAATTCTAAAAATCAGGCGTTCTGCAGACTTCTTTCCGAGCCCCGGTGCCTTTTTGAATGCGCTTAGCATCTCCAGTAAGAATCAGAGAAATCAGTTCCTCACGTCTAAAAAGTAGAAAGAATTCCCAATGCAGTCTTTGCTCCGATTCCCGAAACGGAAATGAGTTGCATGAAAAACTCCCTATCCTTCTCCGTGAAAAAACCGAACAAATCCTGTCCATCTTCCCGTACTGAAAAATAGGTATGAAGAAGAAGTTCTTCTCCAATAGGAGGTACCTCGGAAAGCACGGAAATCGGTACTCTTACGCCGTACCCCAAGCCTCCTGCCTCGATAATCAGGCAATCCTCTTTTTTCTCTCTTAAAATCCCATGTACAAAACGAATCATCTATTCTCTTATGCCCACTCGAAGTTTTCTTTTCCGGCAGCAGCTTCAAAGTGATACTTTACAAGACCGGTGTCAATGCCCTGGAAATCTCCTGCCTTATACTCCAAGTGTACGGTATTTCCCTTTCCCTTAATATAGAAAGACTGGCGGTTGAAAGCAGTCGGTGCCATAAGAGCATACTCTACACCGTCTTTAAACCACTGCGGAGCCTCTCCCTCATAGGAGCAAACCTCAAAATCATCCTTACTGTGGTGCACACTACCCTGCTCTTCCCCGTAGCCGATAGAAATCACACCGTAAACCGTATGATTCGGGCACTCCTTCTTTACGGCATCTTTATTAAAGCTTGCGCCAACCCACCAAGTGTTTAAACCGAGCTCCTGCGCATAAAGCATAATGTCTGCACTGCAGTAACCGATTTTTTCTTCTACGCCTTCAGCGGGATCCGCGGCAAGGATGATGAAATTCTTGGCATTCTTCGTAATCAGCTTATCGATTAACTCCGCAAAAGCGGTACCGTCTTCCGTGCGAAGTACCAGATTTAAATGATGCTCTTTATTTAAAGCCTCGATTCTTTCATTCAGCTTTTTACAATTTCTTCCGGTAAAACAGTATCCTTATACTTTCTTACCATGTGTCTTTTCTCCATAGCCTCTCTGATTGTCATTGCTCTCCTCCTTAAAATACTTGAATATTTTCACATAGCTTTTTTTGCTATCCATAAATGCATGAACTCTAATAGTATAGCTTTTTTCCTTCTTCTTTCCTATCCCCTTTTCCAAAAAAGAATATAAAAAAGAAGAAGGCGAGGCTTTAGCCCCACCCTCTTCTGCTTATTCATATCGAAGCGCCACAATCGGATCTTCCTTCGCCGCCTTATTGGCAGGATAAATCCCGAAGAAAACACCGACAATAGCGGAAAAAACTACGGCTATAATGACAATGCCCGGCTTTACCACCACAGTCATGTTAAATGCCATAGCCCCAAGATGAACAAGCGTACTGGCAAGAATCACGCCGATAAGCCCTCCCAGTGCGGAAAGCAGTGCCGATTCCGTAAGGAACTGCACGAGAATATCCTCCCGGCTTGCACCGAGCGCCTTTCGAATACCGATTTCTCTTGTCCTTTCCGTAACCGTAACCAGCATAATATTCATAATGCCGATACCGCCTACCAAAAGAGAAATCGCAGCAATACCTCCGATTGCCGCGGAGAGACCGCCCATAAAACCGTCCACCTGCTTCATTTCATCCTGAACGGAAGAAATATACCAGTCCTCAGTTTACGATTTTTCACACGGGAAAAATAATTCTTGATATCTGTATTCAAACTATTCATTTCTTCTACTGTAAAATTCTTTTTCCCATAATAGCGAATCGTAGAGAAAGTATCTGCGGGTCCCGTAAGAATCGTCCATGGCACAAAGGCCTCTCCGTTTTTGTCCTGCGAGCCCATAAGCAGTTTTTCGATAGGGCTCATATCCTTTCGATAGACCGCGATAACGGAAAAATCCTGTACCTCTCCACGAAAGTCCGCTCGAAAATGTTTTCCTGTGGCATTTTCGGTACCGAAAAGCTTTAGTGCCGTGTTCTCGGAAATCATGGCGACAGGCTTCCTCTCACTCACATCCTTCTCGGAAAATGTCCTTCCATTTAATATTTTCAAAGGCTGAAAATCGGTAAAACTGTACTCCACACCGGAAAGTCCCACCTTCAATCGATTTCTTCCCACCTTGACATCAATACTTTCATAGGGGGTGTTGTCCGCATAGTCAAGGCGGCTGCCGAAAATCCTTTTAAAATTATTAAAATCATCCAAAGTGAAGTCATCACTCTCTCGCAGTTCATTCCAATCCATATAAGGACTAATCATGATAGAAGCCTGTGTCACACCGTAATTTTTATACAAGTCGGAGAACATCTTTCGAATACTGTCCCCGATAGACACAATGGATATCACGGATCCGATACCGATGATGATTCCGAGCATGGTAAGCAGGGATCGCAGTTTATTGGCACGAAGAGAGCCCAGTGCCATTTTAACATTCTCAAGAAACATGACTTTCTCCTTTATACATACCCTCGAAAATACTCAAGTCTCGAACCGCTGTAGGATTCTCATTTTTCTTATCGGAAATCAGCTTTCCGTCCGAAAAGCGCAGCATTCTGTCCGTATAGGCCGCAATATTTTCCTCATGCGTAACGACTACCACAGTTGCTCCGGCCTTATGGAGTGCGGAGAACATTTCCATGATTTCCACGGAACTTGCCGTATCCAGATTTCCGGTGGGCTCGTCGGCAAGAATCAGGGGCGGCTCATTCGTAAGAGCCCTCGCAATGGCTACACGCTGTCTCTGCCCCCCGGACATTTCATTCGGCTGATGATGGATTCTCCCCCCCAGTCCTACCTTCTCAAGAAGCATTGCCGCCCTTTCTTTTCGCGCGGAAGGAGATTTCTTATGCGCATAAATCATAGGAATTTCCACATTTCGAAGAGCGCTCATACGACTGATCAGGTTAAAGCTTTGAAATACAAATCCGATTTTCTCATTTCTAACCTTGTTTAAAGTGTTCTGATCCATCGCGGCAACATCTTCTCCGTCCAGAAAATAGTTTCCTAGAGTCGGCTTGTCGAGACAGCCCAGTATATTCATAAGCGTCGATTTCCCGGAGCCGGACTGTCCCATTATTGCTACGAACTCCCCCCTTTTTATCTTAAGGTTTATTCGATCCAGTCCCAAGACCTTTACTGCTCCGGTATCATATATTTTCACTAAATCTTTTAGTTCAATGAGTACATCATTCATTTTTTTATCCTAGTTTGTTTTTACTACAACACCGCTCTCACTTGCACTGATACTTTCTCCCGCAATGTTCTTCGGCATCTCACTAACCTCTAAGCCTTCAGTAAGACTCGCATCCGGAGCACTTACGAAATGGGCACCCTCTTTAAAGACAGCATCCTCTTTTAAAGGACTGACTTCTACGGAAACATCGCTTTCCACTCCGGTTTTTACCGGCACAATATGAATTTCCGTCTTCCACAAAAGCCATCTGACTGCTTCCATCTTCACCCGTAATCACTGCGGAAAGCGGAACCACAAAGACATTCTTAGCCTCGGAAAGCACAATATCAGCCTTTGCGGTGATACCGGACAGGAGTCCCTTTTTATCACCGTCTATTTTAATCTTAATCGGAATAACTCTTTCAGCGGTATTTCCGCCTTTCGCTTCTCCTGTCGGAGAAATGGAAGAAAGCTCTCCTTCCAGTTTTTCGTCTCCTAAGATATCCGCACTGATAATTGCCTTCTGTCCAAGACTTAATTTCCCGATAGAATACTCGGAAACGCTGATGGAAAGCTCCAGCTGGTCCAGATTTTCCACCGTAAACATCGGCTTTCCGTCCAGTAAGTTATCCGCAAACTGTCCTACCTGCACATTTACTCTGGTAATTGTTCCGGAAATAGGCGCTAAAACTTCCGCGGAATCCACAGCACTCTGTGCCTTTTTCAGAGACTCTTCCGCTGACTTAATCTGCAAGTCGTAGCTTTCGGAGACCTGCACACTGCCTCCATTTACCTTAAAGCTCGAAAGGCTTGCCTTAGCATCCTTTAAAGTACTCTCTGCCAACTCGTACTCGCTTTGGGATATATCTCCGCTCTCATATAGACTGGCCTTTCTTTGAAAATCCAAAAGAGCTGTATTATACGCGGTCTGCACCTTGGTATACTCTACTTTCGCATTTTTTTGTGCATCTTCTTTGTTTGCTTTAGCCAGCTCCACCTGCGTTTTTGCTCCCTCTAAAGCTTCCTCTACATCCTTGGTGTCAAGCTTTGCAATGAGCTGCCCTTCCGTAACCTTGTCGCCTTCCTTTACGAGGATTTCCTTCACCTTGGCATGAAGTGCCGAAGTAACATGCTGGGACTGGGTACCGGAAACCGGACCGGAAACGCTGAGTTTCTCCTGAATGTCAGCCTTGGAAAGGCTTTCCGTATTCACGAGCATCCCCATGGCCTTTCCCGGAAAGAGAATATTTTTCAAAATAAAAAGCACAAAAAGAAGAAGAATTCCGAGAAAGATCCACTTCTTCTTTCCTTTTTTCTTCTTCGGTTTTTCATTCAGAAGCTTCTCCACTTCCTTAGAAACTTCTCCCCCTTGCTTTTCCTCTTCCTTCATTTTTCTTCTCCTAACTAAAATAAAATAGATATAATTCCCCATTTACCTGTGTTACACTATGCTTGCCTATTATAGAACAAAAAATATGAAATAATTGTGAATTTGTAATATTTTTTTGAAATATCTACTTACTTTTTCTTTCCCGGAGGAATAATGGAAATTATTCGAAAATCAATAGCCTATCCTAAGGAAAAAAAGCCACTTGGGAAAGCTGCTTCAAACTCAAAGACTGTCTTCTCTACGATATCGAAACCACAGGTTTAAATCCGAAGAATGCCCGGCTTTACCTGATTGGAGTTCTTCTTTTTCATGAAGAAAATATGGAACTCATCCAGTACTTTTCCGAAAATGTCTGTGATGAAGCAGAAATGCTTGAAGAGTTTTTCTCTCTTTGTAAAGAAAAGAAGACTCTCATCAGTTTTTAACGGGGAGGGTTTTGATAACCGTTTTATCGAGTCCATGGCGAAAACCTATGGAAAGCTTCCCCTGCATCTAAAGCTTCATCAAATTGATTTATTTAAGCTCATCCGTAAACGAAAGAAATTTTATGGACTGGAAAGCTGTTCTCTTAAATCCTGTGAGCGCTTCTTGGGAATAGATCGTGAAGATCGTTACAGCGGAGGGGAGCTGATTTCGATTTATCTGGAATACTTGCAGGATAGGGACTGTGAAAAAAAGCAATTACTTCTTCTGCATAATCTGGAGGACATTCAAAATCTTCCGGCGCTCTTTTCTTTCCTTGCCTATGAGAATATCTTTCAAGGGAATATCCGGTTTCAGAGGGTTGAATATGTAGCAGGAAACGAAATCCTGCAATTTTCTCTTCCCTTTTCCGTCCCTATTGCATTAAATCAGCGTCCTAAAAACTTCCTTTTGGAACTAAGGGAGAATACACTTAGGCTCACTGTCCCTTTGTATCAGGGTGAACTCTGCTATTTCTTCAAAGACTATAAGGACTATGAGTTCATTCCCTCGGAGGACCGGGCTGTACATAAGTCACTTGCCTCCATGTACCCAAAGAAATGCGGGAAAAAGCAAAGGCAAAAACCGCCTATCAAAAAATGAATACTTCCTTCCTCCCTGTTTTTCACGAAGAAGAGAAAGTCTTCAAAAAGAATTATCAAGATAAGCAATGCTTTATTCCCTATAAGGAAAATACCTTTGATGCCATAAAAGCAAAAGAATATTTGTTGCAATTTTTGGAAAGCTACTTCTAGTCACTTTTTTTATGCCTTTTTCTCCAACTGCTTATTTACTTTTCTTCAAGCGTTCATTTACAAAAGCAATGAGACCTCCCTTATCGATCATATCCTGTAAAAAAGGAGGGAATACCGCCATATCGTAGTTTTTACCGCTGCTGATATCTTGGATTTTCCCTGCGCTAAAATCCACCTCCACCTCATCTCCTTCTTGGATTTCCTTTGCAGCCTCGGGAGATTCCACTATGGCAAGACCGATGTTTATGGCATTACGGAAAAAGATTCTCGCAAAGCTCTCCGCAATGATGCAAGAAACCCCGGAGTCCTTTAAAACCTGTGGTGCGTGTTCTCTGGAAGATCCGCAGCCGAAGTTTTTCCCGGCAATCACCAAATCCCCTTTTTTCAGCTTCTTATGAAAGTCATGATCAATATCTTCCATGGCATGAGTAGCCAGAAGATTTCGGTCTTGAATAGCCAAGTAACGCGCCGGAATAATGACATCCGTATCGACATTATCCCCATACTTTATGCAATTTCCTCTTGCTTTTTCCATGCCATAACTCTCCTATTTTTTCCCTTATTTTTAATCCATCTTATACTGGATATTGGACTTGAATTTTTGATAAATCCTATATTTCTTATAATCCTATTTTTTTCTTCTACCCGCAGAAAAATGACTTTCTTATAAACCCAAGTCAGCCGGCCCTCCAATATATCCCAGAACAGCCGATGCTGCAGCCACTTCCGGAGATGAAAGATATATTTCGGAACTGGCGTCTCCCATTCTTCCCACAAAGTTTCGATTGGTAGTGGATACACATTTCTCATTGGGAGCTAAAATCCCCATATATCCCCCAAGACAAGGCCCACAAGTTGGAGTACTTACGACCGCCCCTGCTTCAATTAAATCTTTAATATAGCCCTTTTCCATCGCTTCCAGATAAATCTTCTGCGTCGCAGGAATCACAATGCAACGGAGATTTTCCGCAACATGGCGTCCTTTTAATATAGAAGCCGATACGGCAATATCTGATAATCTTCCGTTTGTACAGGATCCGATAACAACCTGGTCTATTGCAATTTTCTCAAAAGTCCCTATCTTATGTGTATTTTCCGGTAAATGCGGAAAAGCTACCGTGGATTTCAGACTTGATAAATCAATTTCGATTACTCTTTCATACTTTGCATCCGGATCTGCTTCGTACACTATGTAGGGCTTATTCCCATGTGCATGAATATATTCAACAGTTTTCTCATCCACCGGGAAAATACCGTTCTTACCGCCTGCCTCAATAGCCATATTGCAAATAGCAAAGCGGTCATCCATGGAAAGGGAGGCTACGCCATCTCCGCTAAATTCAATAGACTCGTACAATGCTCCGTCCACCCCGATTATTCCAATAAGATCTAAGATAAGGTCTTTTCCGCTAACATAGTTCTGTAATTTTCCTTTTAAAACGACCTGAATGGCATTCGGCACCTTAAACCAGAGCTCTCCGGTTGCCATGGCAGCCGCCATATCCGTAGAGCCCACACCGGTGGAAAAGGCACCGAGTGCCCCATAGGTACAGGTATGAGAGTCTGCCCCGACAGAAAGCTCTCCTGCGGTAATAAGACCCTGCTCCGGAATGAGAGCATGTTCAATCCCCATATTCCCCACATCATAATAATGTTTAAGCCCATGTTCTTTTGCATAATTCCGACAGATTTGGGTGCACTTTGCAGAAGTGATGTCCTTATTCGGTACAAAATGGTCCATCACAAAGACTACCTTATTCTTATCAAAAACACCCTTACCCTGGATTTTCTCTCGCTCACGAATGGCAACGGGAGTTGTGATGTCATTTCCATGCACGAGATCCACCTTGGCAAGAATCAGCTGCCCGCTCTCTACCGTGTCCAATCCCGCGTGCTTTGCCAAAATTTTTTGGCTCATCGTCATTCCCATCGTAGTCTCCTCGCTCTCTCTAAAAATTTTAGAAAGCATTTAGATTGCTTTCTTTACATACTAACAAATCTCTTGCTATAATCAAAATACATTTTTTAGATACTTATTATTCCTTGAAGTTATTTCTTTTAAACAGAACTTATTGCTTCCGGTCTGAAGCCTCGCAAGATAAGTTTTAAAATAATTTTCAAAACTTTGTATAAGAATAATCGGAAGAATAAGCTAAAAAATGTTTTTTCACACGAGATTGTTTCAAAAGAAGGAGATTTATGGAACAAAACTTATCCACCTATCGTATATTTTTTGAAGTAGCAAAACAGGGAAATATCTCAAAGGCTGCCGAATCTCTCTATATTTCTCAGCCTGCTATATCGAAAACCATTGTGCGTCTGGAAGATAATTTAAATGTAAAACTCTTTAAAAGAAATTCCAGAGGTGTAAGTCTCACAGAAGAAGGCGAAGTTTTATTTCGCCATGTGCAGG
This sequence comes from uncultured Oribacterium sp., assembly GCA_916439225.1. GTDB lineage: Bacteria > Bacillota > Clostridia > Lachnospirales > Lachnospiraceae > Oribacterium. The sequence continues at coordinate 1,573,005 of CAKAHF010000002.1, forward strand.
AAGCCATTCATCATATTGAAGAGGCAGAAAGTGCTTTGCAGAAAATGAAGGACTACCATATCGGGCATCTCGATATCGGGGCAAGCACAACTCTATGCCGCTACATCTTGCTGCCTTACCTTAAGAAGTTCATGGAAGAATTTCCCAATATCCAGATTAATTTGAAAAATCAGGATAGTGCGAAAAATCTGCAGGTTTTAGAATCGCAAGATATTGACCTTGCACTGGTGGCCATTCCAAAACACTTAAGTCCTAACCAAAAGGTTATTTTAGAGCAGGATGTGGAAGATATTTTTGTGGCTTCTCCCAAGTATCTTAAAAACCTGAAAGCACTGCGCGGGAATGAATTTTCTCTTTTTCGAGATGCTACCGTCATGCTGATGGATGATAAGAATGTCTCCCGTCACTACATCGATATGTATATTCGGGAAAATCAATTGGATTTTAAGCAAATCATCGCTTTAAATACCATGGATTTACTTATTGATTTTGCGAAGATTGATATGGGTATTTCCTGTGTCATTCGCTCCTTTGTGGAAAAAGATCTGGAAAATGGAAGTCTGAAGCAGATCGATATTACGCCGCCTATTCCTAAACGAAAAATAGGCTTCATGTACCACGCAAATAACTGCTCTAAGTCTTTGGAAAGCTTTATTTCCTTTTTGGAAAAGAATGGAAATATGGAAAAGAATACTGTATAGAAAAAAATACTGTATAGAAAAAGAAAGGATAAATTTATGTCAGAACAAAATAACAGCGCTTGCTCCTCTCACTGCGGATCTTGCTCCGCGAACTGCTCCAGCAGAAGTTCCGGAATTGAAAAGCTCCCCCTAGGGGAAGGCTCCTCCGTAAAAAAGGTGATTGGCATTGTCTCCGGTAAAGGAGGCGTAGGAAAGTCAACCGTTTGCTCTCTCCTTGCTTCCGCAATGAATAAAGAAGGCTTTCATGTCGGCATTTTGGATGCAGATATCACAGGTCCCTCTATTCCCAAAGCATTTGGTCTACTGCATGACGGCGTAGCCTTAAGTGAGGACGGAAAGTCCATGGTACCTGAAACCAGTAACGGCGGTGTAGAAATCATTTCCACGAATCTTCTTTTGGAAAATGAGACCGATCCTGTAATTTGGAGAGGCTCTATGATTGCCAATGCCGTAAAGCAGTTCTGGCGGGAAGTGGAATGGAAAGAAATTGACTATCTCTTTGTAGATATGCCTCCCGGAACAGGTGATGTACCTCTCACCGTCTTCCAGTCTCTTCCTATTGACGGGGTAATCATCGTGACATCTCCCCAGGATTTGGTATCCATGATTGTGGAGAAAGCCGTTCGCATGGCGGAAAGATGCATGTCCCCATTCTCGGTATTGTCGAAAATATGTCTTATCTCCTCTGTCCGCACTGCGACGAGAAAATCAATGTTTTCGGAGAAAGCCATATTGAAGAACTTTGTCAAAAAGAGGGCTTGGAACTTCTGGCAAAGCTCCCCATTGATCCGCAAAATGCCTCCTTTATGGATGCCGGTGCCGTAGAAGCTATTGACACAAAGGAAAGTCTGAAGGACGCGGTAACTTGCTTAAAGAAAATAATGACATTATAGAAATAAAATAAACTAAAACCCAATATATAAAGAAACATTGCAAACTTTGTAGGCGATACGATACGCGTTATAAATTGAAAAAAAGGGGCTGTAAAAAATCAAAACAATAAAGTGATTTTTTTACAGCCCCTTTTTATAGCATTAGCTAAAATAAAGCTTCCGGGGTAGCACTTCCCTCTCCAAGGCCTGTAGATATAGCTTCCACCACAGCCTGTAACGCTTCTTTTTCATCTACACCTTTACACTCTACTCGAACAATACTGCCTTTCTTTACGCCGGCAGCCATAACGTTTAAAACAGACTTTCCGATAATCTGTCTTTCCCCGTAATAGAGGATGATTTCACTCTTAAAGCGAATACAGGTCTGCGTCAAAACACCTGCAGGACGAAGGTGCAGACCGGACTCATTGATAATTTTCACTTCTGCGCTTACCATTTTCCCCCTCTTCTTTCCTCTAAAGCAAACAAATAAATACGGCTCTTAATCGTTTACAACAATTCTTCTTACTCTATTATGAAAATCTTTATTTTACATGATTAGCTAATCGTCACTTTTTTCCTGCATTCTACGCAAACTTTCCGCTTTGGAAAACTCACAACCACAATAATCCTGCCTGTAAAGACCATACTTTTTCGATAGCTCAACGGAGCGTAAGTAGCGTCCCTTTTTCTTAAAGTCGGAGGGAAGGAACGGAATGTCGTATTTTTCTCCTATTTCCTCTCCCAAGCGATTGAGACGCTCCGCATCCTTTAAAGGAGAAATGCTTAAGCTGGTACAATAATAATCGAAATTTTCCTCCGGATGTTCTTGATTCCATCTCCTTCCAAATGCCGCCGTTTCTTCCAGACGAAGCCTGAAGCAGGCTGTACATCTCTCTCCTCGCTCCGGTTCCTTTTCCAAACCCTTTGCAATATCTAAAAATTCCCTATGTAAATAGTTTGTTATAATGCAGTGGATGGGAAGTTCCATTTCCTTTACGAGTCTTTGGCACTCTTCGGCACGTCGCTGAAATTCTGTCTCATTTTCAATATTGGGATTGTAAAAGAACAAAGTAATCTCAAAAAATTCCACAAGAGATTCCAGCACCGCGGTAGAGCAGGGAGCGCAACAGGCGTGAAGCAATAGTTTTGGTCTTGAACTTTCGCTTTTTTTTCGTATGGCCGCTTCCATCAACAGCTCATATTTCTTCTTCGTACTCATAAATGTCTTACTGCAAGAAGTCGCGTATTCGCTTGGAACGAACCGGATTTCTAAGTTTTCGAAGAGCTTTCGCCTCAATCTGACGAATACGCTCACGCGTTACATTAAACTCTCTTCCCACCTCTTCCAAGGTTCTCGGATGTCCATCCTCTAAACCGAAGCGAAGCACAATAACCTGTCTTTCTCTTTCCTTTAGGTCATCCAAAAGGCTATCAATATGTTCGCGAAGCATTACAGATTCTACATTTCCCTCCGGGGAAAGAACGTTGGCATCAGCCACGAAATCTCCCAAGTTGGAATCATCCTCTTCTCCGATTGGCGTTTCCAAAGAAGCCGGTTCTCTTGCAATCTGCATGATTTCCTGCACCTTTTCTTCCGTCATATCAAGATGTTCCGCAAGTTCCTTTACAGAAGGCTCATATCCAAGCTCCAAAGTCAATTTTCTTTGCATCTTGGACATCTTGTTAATGGTCTCTACCATATGTACCGGCACTCGAATTGTTCTTGCCTGATCTGCTAAAGCGCGAGTTACAGACTGACGAATCCACCAGGTTGCATAAGTAGATAATTTAAATCCTTTTTCCGGATCAAACTTCTCAACACCTTTAATGAGACCCAAGTTTCCTTCCTGTACTAAATCCAGGAAACTCATGCCTCGTCCTGTATAACGCTTTGCAATAGAAACAACCAGACGAAGATTTGCTTCGATTAGTCTTTGCTTTGCGTACTCATCTCCCTCTTGCTTCTTCATGGCAAGAGAGTACTCCTCTTCTGCAGTAAGAAGAGGAACTGTACCGATTTCTTTCAGGTACATACGAACCGGGTCTTCCGTTCCGATACCCTCTAAAAGATCTACCGCATCTAAGTCTATATCTTCGCCTTCTTCTTCCTTCAAAAAATCTTCATCTTCAAGAAGAAGCTCATCCTCTCCGTCTTCTTTCTCCACACCGATTTCCAGCTTCTTTAAAGCATCCTCGTCCACAGTGGGAATCACTTCCAAACCCTTATTTTCCAAAAGAAGTAAAAAACTCTCCATCTGTTCGTCCGTGAGAGACAGGTCCTTTACCATATCCTGAACTTCTCCCATATCAATGGAGTTCTTATTTCCCTTTGCTTTACTCATTAAAGTTTCAATGATTTTCTCTAATTCTTCTCTATCCAAGTTTACTTCCTTTCTTCAGGACTAAGTCCAAAGGCTGATGCCGGAAACAACGCTGAGTACCAATAAAACAAAACACAATGCCAGTTGAAAGTACTTTTCTTTCCCTTCTTCCAATCTTCTTTGCATGAAATTAACGCTTCTCAGAATAAAGGCAAAGAAAAAAATAAAAGGAAAAAGTACCTTGTTTTCATCCGGATTACTAAGTGCCATGACAGCCATGATAAAAATCACCAGCGCAATAACACCGTACAAAATATCCAAATTATGACTGGGGATTTTTCCGCGAGATCTTCCAATCATAAAATGCTCCTCCCATTCGCTACCCTTTCTCTACTCTTTACTCTTTGTCTATAGGTTTCATACATGACAATACTCCCTGCCGTAGCAACGTTCAAAGACTCAATATTTCCCTCCATGGGAATCCGAATCTTTTCATCCGCTAAACGACTCAAGTCCTCACTCAAACCGTTGGCCTCGTTTCCCAGCATAAAAGCGGAGGGAGAGGAAAAATCATTTTCGTAAAAATAATCCCTTCCCGCAAGATGCATAGCATAAAAGCTTACTCCTCTGTTCTTTAGCTCTCCTATCACATCCGGGAGACTCACAATACTAAAAGGTACCCGAAAAAGAGAACCCATGGTAGAACGTAAAAGCTTCGGACTAAACAGATCCGCACAATTCCTGCTTAGGAAAATATGAGAAACACCGGCTGCTTCCGCTGTCCGAAATATGGTTCCCAAATTCCCGGGATCCTGTATATCCTCCAATAAAAGGAAAAAATCCCCTTCCGGCTTTTTTTCTGCCGGAATCTTAAGCTTCGCCACTATCCCCTGCTGGCTTTCCGTGTTGGAAATGCTTTCCATTGCACGCTTGCTTAAGAAAATAATTCGATCGTCTTCCCTGGAAAGTCCGTGTGGAAGTTCCCCCCGATAGTCTTCCGCTAAAAATATCTGTACAAGAGAAGAAAGAGGCAAATCCCTTAATAAGCGTTCTCCCTCTCCAACAAAAAATCCTTCCTCTCTTCTTTTTTTTGCCTTCTTACCAAGCTCTCGAATCTCTTTAAGTAATGCATTTGCAGGTGAATCAATTCTTCGCATCCCCTACCTGTCTTTCTGATAAGCCAATAGGAGTATCGCAGACCCTACCCACAATACTACTATGAAATAGAAGTATAGCAAAATTTCTTTTCTTCGTCTATAAGCTGCCTTCAATTTCTTCCAGCTCTTTCAGCCATACAGCCGAGCTTGCATCACTGGCTTGACGCAGATCTCCTCTCGGAGAAAGACCTATCCTACCAATCTTTGGACCATCCGGTGTGCAGGAGCGCTTAAATTGTTGCGCAAAAAATCTCTTATAGAAAACTTTCAAACAGCTTAAAATTTCTCTAGCTGTATATCCGAGCTCCCGATCTTTTCTCTTATAGAATTTCAAATTTTCCTTTGAAAATGCGTGGCAGGCAAGAAAAAAGACTTTTTTAGCCGAAAATGCATAGCGAAGATGCATATAAAGGAAAAAATCATGTAAAGCATACGGTCCCAGAAGTTCTTCCGTCTTTTGTTGTATTTCTCCCTTTTCGTTTGGTGGCAGGAGTTCAGGACTGACCGGAACTTGAATAATCTTCTCTACTGTTTTCTTCAGTTCCTCTGCCTGCTTTTTAGCCTTTTTATCTGTTGCAAGAGCTTCCAGCTCCTCCGCAAAGCTATGCAGAATAAGCGGAATAGCTGTTTTTGCTACATCACAGTTTACACTATACATGGACATATGGTCTCCATTGTAAGTGGAGAAGCCCAAGGCAGACTCTGATAAATCGCCCGTCCCGAGTAGAAGAGCCCCTTCCTTATTTGCCAAGTCCATTAAAATCTGCGTGCGCTCCCTGGCCTGTGCATTCTCATAGACTACATCCCTTTTATTTGCATCATAGGAAATATCTTTAAAATGCTGTAAAACCGCATCTCGAATAGAAATCTCCCGCATTTCCGTACCAAGAATTCTTGCCGATTCCAAAGCATTGTTATGCGTAATTTCGCTGGTTCCGAAAGAGGGCATGGTTACAGCAATAATATTCTTTAAATCATAGTTCAGGAGTTGAAACGCCTTTACCGCGACAAAAAGTGCCAGAGTGGAGTCTAAGCCTCCGCTAAGCCCCATAATCACCTTCTTTGTACCGATGTGTTGCATTCTTTTCATTAAGCCATGCGCCTGAATGCTGAGGATTTCCTCTCCTCTTTCAAAGTCCTTGGAACTGTCTACAGGAAGGAACGGCATAGGATTAATGAAGCGATTTAAAATAAGTCCCTTTTCTTTGGATAAAGCATGAGCTTCATCAAGCTGACTAGTGGAAATACCCTGCGCAATATAATTTGCCTTGTAAAGTGTAAAGGGAATCTGCACCGCATTTTCTTCCACAGTCTCAAAAGTATTCTGCTTAATTCTCTCCCGCAACAATAGGGATAAATCTATCTCCGCAAAAGTCATTCCTTCGTAAAATCGAGGGGACTCCGCAAGAATTTTTCCATTTTCGGCAACCATGCTGTGTGCGGAAAAAACCATATCCTGCGTGGATTCGGAAGGACCTGCACTGGTATAGACGTAAGCATTGTGTAAGCAGCCACTGTAATGCTGTACAAGAGCTCTTCTGCTGTCATTTTTCTTAATCAATGCATCGGAAGCTGTGGTATTGGCGATAACTGTCGCACCCATCAGAGAATGTGTAACGGAAGGAGGATTGGGAACCCACAAATCCTCGCAAATTTCTACTGCAAGACGAAAACGCTCATCATTTTCTGCTGTAAAATGCAGATGCATTCCAAAGGGGATATCTCCATCCTTTTCCAAAAAGTCCGGAATCCACTCGACTTCCTCTCTTCCCTCCTGAAAATAGCGTTCCTCGTAAAACTCACTATGATTTGGAAGATGTCTTTTGGGTACAATTCCAAGAATTCTCCCTTCCTGCATCACAATTGCGGTATTAAACAGTTTTCCGCGATGCACTAAAGGATAGCCCAGAACAAAGAGGACCGGACTCTTTTTTGTTTTCTCGGAAAATAACTTTACAGCCTTTTTACAGCCTTCTTGCAGACTTTCCTGCAAAAGTAAGTCATTTGCGGTATAACTGGAAACAGACAGTTCCGGATACACCAAAAGGGAGACAGCTTCTTTTTCCGCCTCCTTAGCCCATTTCAGCATTTCCTCTACATTATAAAACGGATCTGCCACTCTAACATTCGGGCTCACTGCCGCTACTCTTACAAAATCCCTCATCCTCTGCTCCTACTCTTCTTATACTTTGTCTCTGTTTTTTTATTTGTATTTCAATTACGAAATCCACTTGTCACGAGAATAAAGGCGCATTTCTTTTACAAGTTTCTCCGGGCAATCTAAAATATATACGTACTTCTTCCCTTCTTTTTGTATCAGGTAAAAGTAATGCGGATTCTCTCCAAAACCTGCAAAATCAGAAACAAGTGAACCGCTTCTTTGGTACTGCTCTTTCAAGTCTTCCCTAAAGGGGCGAATCTCCAAAACTTCTTCTTTACTGCATTGAATCAAGTTTTTTCTGCTCGTCTTGTGGTAGACGACATCAATACTCAAGTCTCCCGCCATATAAAGGTACTCATATTCTTTATCGCTTCTTACCCATATATAATACGATATAGGAAGTGAAAAAACAAAGAATAAAAGGGGAAGAGAAAATAAAGAAAGAATAAAAATGAAAAGAAAGGGGAGAGCTATAGCCACTCCCCTTTCCATATATTCTTTCGTTCCTTTTTTCCCTTTTACAAGATGCTCAATATAGTTCTCCATGGGAAAATCTCCTTCTACGTCTGCAAAAGTCAAAGGGAACTTACATCATTCCGCCCATTCCGCCGGGAACCTGAGGCATAGAGGGCTGTGGCTCCTTAATATCAGCCACTACGGACTCTGTAGTAAGAAGTGATGCAGCTACCGAAGCAGCATTCTGTAATGCAGTTCTGGCAACCTTAGCCGGATCAATAATACCTGCATCCATCATATTGACATACTCTTCTTTATAAGCATCGAAACCGAAGTTCAACTTGCTTTCCTTTACTTTATTTACAATCACTGCACCTTCTAAGCCTGCATTGTAAGCAATGGTATACATCGGCGCTTCCAGAGCCTTTAAAACAATTCTTGCACCGGTCTTCTCATCACCCTCAAGCTTTTCCACTACCTTTTCTACGGCTGCCTGCGCATGAATATAAGCAGATCCGCCACCTGCGATTACACCCTCTTCCACAGCTGCTCTTGTAGCATTTAGAGCATCTTCCATACGAAGTTTTGCTTCCTTCATCTCGGTTTCCGTCGCAGCACCTACACGAATAACGGCAACTCCGCCGGAGAGCTTAGCCAGTCTTTCCTGTAATTTTTCCTTATCAAAATCAGAAGTGGTTGTTTCAATCTGTCCTCTAATCTGGGCAATGCGATCGTTGATTTCTTTCTTCTTACCTAAGCCCTCTACAAGAGTAGTCTTCTCCTTACTTACCTTAACAGACTTTGCTCTACCGCACTGCTCAATCGTTGCATCCTTTAACTCTAAGCCGACTTCCTCGGAAATCACTTCTCCACCGGTTAAAATAGCGATATCCTTCAGCATTTCCTTTCTTCTGTCGCCATATCCCGGAGCCTTTACGGCAACTACATTGAAGGTACCTCTTAACTTATTGACAATCAAGGTGGTTAAAGCCTCTCCCTCGATATCTTCAGCAATAATCAGTAACTTGGCACCGGTCTTTACAATCTGCTCAAGAAGAGGAAGAATATCTTGAATATTGGAAATCTTCTTATCGGTAATCAGGATGTACGGATCGTCCAGATTGGCTTCCATTTTCTCCATATCGGTACTCATGTATGCACTGATATATCCGCGATCAAATTCCATACCTTCTACAAGATCCAGCTCTGTCTGCATGGTCTTGGACTCTTCAATGGTAATTACGCCGTCCTTCGATACCTTTTCCATCGCATCGGCAACCATCTCTCCAACCGCACTGTCTCCGGCGGAAATGCCGGCAACCTTTGCAATCTGGTCCTTACCCTTTACCTTGGAACTCTGCTTCTGGATGCTTTCCACAGCAGCAAGAACCGCCTTCTTAATACCCTTTCTTAAGACAATAGGATTAGCTCCCGCTTCCAAGTTCTTCAAGCCCTCGCTAACAATAGCCTGAGCCAAAACTGTTGCGGTTGTGGTACCATCTCCTGCTACATCATTCGTCTTGGATGCCACCTCACGAACCAGCTGCGCACCCATATTCTCATACGGATCTTTTAATTCAATTTCTTTCGCAATGGAAACGCCGTCATTTGTAATAAGCGGTGAACCGAAGGACTTATCCAGAACCACGTTTCTTCCCTTAGGTCCTAAAGTTACCTTTACTGTATTCGCAACGGCGTCTACACCGGCAGCCAATGCCTTTCTTGCCTCTACTCCATATTTAATTTCCTTAGCCATAGCTTAACCTCCTATATTCATTACTCTACAATCGCTAAAATATCGCTCTGCTTCACTACAGTATACTTCTTCCCGTCCAGCTCTACCTCAGTACCTGCGTAGCGAGAGAAAAGAACATGCTGTCCTTTCTTTACCTGCATCGTAATATCCTTTCCGTCTACCACTCCGCCCGGTCCTACAGCAACCACCACAGCCTGTCCCGGCTTTTCTTTGTCATCCTGACCGGGAAGCACGATGCCGCTCTTCGTGGTTTCTTCCATCTTTTCCTTTTCCAAAACAACTTTATCGAATAAGGGAACTAATTTCATTTCTTACCTCCTTGCAAATTTGCATCCTTTGCTTTCACGAATGAATTTCAACAACATATGAAATTATAATGTGAGTTATTAGCAGTGTCAAGTATCGAGTGCTAAATAATCCTGTGAAGTTTCCGTGAACAAAAAAACACTGAAAGGCTCTTGTTTTTATTAAAAAATAATAAAATTTTGTTAAAAGCAAAATTATTTTTTTCTTGTAAATTGATTGTTTTTTTGTATAATCATACTGTAACCATCAAATTTCCTCGTTACATGTAGAAAGAAGTCGCAAAAATCATTTTGGAGGTTAGTTTTATGAAGAAGAAAATTCTTGTAGCCGGATTAATCGCTATGCTTTCCGCAGCATCCGTAATGCCAGTTTTTGCTAGAGAGGGCGCTGTAGCTTATGGCGGTTCCAGTACAAACGCAGCTGAAACCAATGGACATTGGGTTGCAAACAGAGACGGTTCCTGGTCTTTTGTAAGCAATGAAAATGGTGCTCCCGTCAAAGGATGGATTGTTACCCAGCACCAGTGGTATTATATCCATGACAACGGACGTATGGCTACCGGTTGGCAGTTCATCAATAAGTGTTGGTATTACTTCGCTCCACAGAAGATGGAGAATCAGCCTCTTGGATCTCTTTATATGAATAAGATGACCCCGGACGGATATCGTGTTGACTCCAACGGAATTTGGGTTAACTAATTAGTCCATAATGAAGATACTAAAAACCGAGCTGTTTAACAGCTCGGTTTTTTTCTTTACTTCGCAAGTAATTTCTTTAATCTTTCCATAGCTTCTTTGGTCTTTTCCTGTGTAGAGAAGGCGGTCAAACGAAAATATCCCTCTCCTGCCTCACCAAATCCTGCTCCGGGAGTTCCCACTACATAAATTTCTTCCAGAAGCTTATCGAAAAAACTCCAGGAGTCCATGCCATTGGGGCACTTTAGCCATATATAAGGAGAGTTTTTACCTCCCGTATAATAGATTCCCAATTCATCAAGGGTTTTCATAATCATCTTGGCATTTTCTTTATAGTAGTTGATATTTTCTTCTATTTCCTTTGCACCATGCTCCGTAAAAACTGCAGCAGCACCCTTCTGCACAACATACGAGACACCATTGAACTTTGTGGTCTGTCTTCTTAACCACATCTTCCTAAGAGATTGTCCCTCAAAAATAAGGCTGTCCGGCACAACGGTATAGCCACATCTTGTTCCTGTAAATCCGGCTTTTTTTGAGAAAGAACAAAATTCGATGGCACATTCCTTAGCTCCCGGAACCTCATAAATCGAGCGGGGTAAATCTCCTTCAACAAAGCATTCATACGCCGCATCAAATAGTATGACTGCATTTTGTGCCTTGGCATAATCCACCCAGGCCTTCAATCCTGCATGATCATAAACGGCACCGGTCGGGTTGTTAGGAGAGCAAAGATAAATCAAATCCGCTTTAACAGAAGAATCCGGCATGGGTAAAAATCCATTTTCTTCTCCTGCACGTGCATAAAGAAGCCGATTCCCTTGCATGATATTGGTATCCACATATACAGGATAAACCGGATCGGTAACCAATGCAGTAATGCCTCGGTCAAAAAGATCCAGAATATTACCCAAGTCGGACTTTGCTCCGTCTGAGATAAAAATCTCCTCTTTTTCCAGATCTACCTTAAAGTTCTTGTAATAACTCTGAATTTCCGCTCTTAAAAACTCATATCCCTGCTCGGGGCCGTAGCCATGAAAAGTTTCTGCAACTCCCATTTCATCAGAAGCCTCTTTCAAAGCTTTTACCACTTCTTTCGGCAAAGGTCGAGTAACATCACCGATTCCCATACGAATCAGCTTTTCGGCTCTGTCCGGATTGCTCTCCTGCCATAAACGAATACGCTTCGCGATTTCCGCAAAGAGATAATTCTCTTTTACTTCCTGATAATGCTTATTTACCTTAATCCCCATCTTCCCTTATACTCCTTATACTAACCTTGATTTATGCCGGATAATGCGTATTCTCAAAGCTTAATTTCTCCAATACTTCCTCCAGATATTTAATGCTCCACCACTTGGCAACCGGAAGATTCATATCACGGAAGTTTCCACAATCATGTTCTGTAGCACCGGGAATCTCTCCCTCAAATCCTCCAACAAAGGAAAAACAGGAAATCAACAATTTTTTTGAATATCCTTGCTTTTCCAAATCGCCTTTCAGAAGAAGATAAAAAAACCGGTTCGGCAAACCCATAGGGCCAAAAATAAAGGACTCTTTCCTTCCATTCCTCATTGTTCCTAAGGTATGTCGCGGCAAGGTGCTCAATAGCATGCATAGCTGCATTCTCCATTGCCGGTTCGGTATTCGGTTTTGTAAAACGCAAATCAAAGGTTGTCACAGTTTCTGCTCCCACCTTATCTTTTCTGGATACATAAACACCGGGATAAAGACGAATATGATCAATGGTAAAACTTGTTATCTTTTCCATCTACACTTCCTCCGTAACCACCAATCCGGATCCCTCTTCTTTCTCAGCTGCTTTCGTCTCTTTCATATCTTCTTTTTTCGATATCCGGCTGTCCGCATCCTGATGTTCATAATTATCCACTACATCATCATCGTAGTAAAACTCCACATCCACATCTTCATTGTCTACAGCGTCTTCATCATCCAAAAACTCTGTTTTCTTCTTGTCCAAAGCTTCACGTACAGCCTTATAAGCATCCTTTCCGGCATCTACGGCAAGATTCTTCGTATCAATAGCCAGATTCTTTGCCGCAAAACCGAGGTCCTTCGCTACTGCTTTAAAATCATCCTTTGTTCTGGAATCCTTTAAAATCGTATAAGAACGTTTTGCAGAATCTTTCACCTCCATAGCAGAATCCACTACATCCGTAAAATCTCGATCTACTTCCTCGGAAAACTTCTGATACTTATAAAGATAGGAAAACACGCCAGCCGCGACACCTGCCACTGCAGCTAAAAACACAAGAGAACCAAATTTTTTCGCCATTTTCTTCCTCCTTAAATCCTTTGTAAAGGATAATCTAATTTACCTTGAAACTGGATTTCAAAGAAACAATTCTATTAAAAATAGGATGCCCTTCCGTAGAATCTTTACAATCCACACAGAAATAGCCATTTCGCACAAACTGGAAGCTTTCAAGGGGCTCAGCAGTTTCCAAAATCTTCTCCAGATAGCAATCTTTCACGGTAAGGGAATTGGGGTTAAAGTTCAAAGTTCCATCGGCATTCAGCTTTCCCTTTTCCTCATCAATCAGTTGCTCATAGAGTCGAACCTCTGCTGTAAAGGCTGACTTTGCATCTACCCAGTGAATGGTCCCCTTCGCTTTTCTCTCCGTAAAGCCGGATCCGGATTTTGTCGCAGGATCATAAGTGCAGTGCACGACAGCAACATTTCCCTCTTCATCACATTCATAGGAGACCGCTTTCACAAAGTAGGCTCCCATAAGACGAATTTCATTCTCCATGGTCAGCCTCTTATATTTCTTCGGAGGATCCACCATAAAATCGTCTCGTTCTATATAAAGCTCTTTGGAGAAATGAACTTCTCTCTCCCCAAGTGCTTCATTCTCCAGATTGTTCGGAATACTTAGGACTTCTCCTTCTCCCTCATAGTTGTCAATCACCAGCTTAATGGGATCAAGAACCGCCATATAGCGTGGCTTCTTTAATTTAAATCCTCACGAATGCAGTACTCTAAGAGAGAATAATCACTGGAGGACTGCGCCTTGGAAATCCCGGAAAGCTTCACAAACTGTGCAAGACTTTCTTTGGTATACCCTCTTCTTCTTAAAGCCGCGATTGTCACAAGACGGGGATCATCCCAACCGTCTACCACATTATCCTCAACCAGCTTCTTAATATAACGCTTTCCGGTTACCACATTGGTAAGGTAAAGCTTTGCAAACTCAATCTGTCTCGGTGGAAAGGGGAATTCACACTCCGTTACCACCCAGTCATATAGGGGTCTGTGGTCTTCAAACTCCAAGGTACATAGAGAATGGCTGATTCCTTCTACCGCATCTTCAATGGGGTGTGCAAAATCATACATGGGATAAATGCACCACTCATCCCCTGTATTGTGATGGCTCATATGGGAAACACGATATAGGATAGGATCACGCATATTGATATTGGGACTTGCCATATCAATTTTTGCACGAAGTGTCTTCTCCCCGTCCTCATACTTTCCTTCTTTCATCTCCGTAAAGAGTCGAAGATTCTCTTCAATGGAACGGTTACGATAAGGACTCTCTTTACCGGGGGTATTGTAGTCTCCACGGTATTCCCTTATCTCCTCCGCAGTTAAATCATCTACAAAGGCCTTTCCTTTGTATCAGGAAAACCGCCTTTTCGTACATGATAGGAAAATAGTCGGATGCAAAAAACATTCTGTTTTCAAAATCAGCCCCAAGCCACTCCACATCCTTACGAATACTTTCGACGAACTCTGTCTTTTCTTTAACCGGATTCGTATCATCAAAACGCAAATTAAAGGTACCGTTGTATTCTTGTGCGATACCATAGTTTAACAAAATAGACTTTGCATGTCCAATATGTAAATAACCGTTTGGCTCAGGAGGAAAACGCGTTTTTATTTCCTTAACCTTTCCCTCTTTTAAGTCCTCATCAATAAAATTCTCAATAAAATTCTTGGACTCCGGCTCTAAATTCGTACTATCATTCGTAAAAGAAAGATTTTCCTCTGCCATCTTCTCCTCCTGCTTTCTAGTATAAAACTGGCTTCGAGTATTTCTTGTCAAAGCACTTATATACCTAATATCACTTTTAATCAAGGTATTATACCACAAAGAGAAGTAATTTATCTATGTATTTATTGTAGCTATTATAGAGAGTTTACCCTGTTTTTTTTATTTCTTTTTTCGAACAGAAAATCCAAAGCTTCCGATACACTTTCCCAAAGAAAAATATTGTCCATGAGAGTAAGTAAGTAGCTTGGCTTTCTCCAGCTGAAGGCGTCCCTTTGCATCAAGTAAACTATCTTCTACATACACCGCCAAAACTTTTCCTAAAAATAAGTCATGACTCCCCAACTCCAAGACCTGCTCGACCTTACATTCAATGTTGACAGGGCATTCCTTAACCAAGGGGGCAGAGACCGACTTTCCCTCTTCCGGATGCAGGTTCAAGAGTTCCCACTTATTCACGTTTTTCCCGGAAAGAACCCCGGCCTTGTCCAATTCTTTTACCATCTTCTCTGTAGGAAGATTGACAACAAATTCTCCTGTTTCCACAAGCATGGCATGAGAAGCCCTATTTTTACGCACAGAAATGGAAAGCATGGGCGGATCGGAGCAAACCGTACCCGTCCAAGCAATAGTAATCATATTGCTCTGCCCGGCTTTATTTTGACAGCTTACCAAAACAGCCGGTACAGGATAGAGCATATTCCCCGCTCTCCAAATTGCCTTTGCCATTATATTTTCCATCCTTTTCTTGGGGAAGAGATAGTTATTTCGTCGTGAATCCACGCTATACATCTAGAATACCTGGTTAAATACAAAGGTATTTATACAGAAATCTTGCTACCGTATCGTCAATTTTATTTTGTATAATCATATAAAAGATCCGGTAAAACGCCTTTTTGTTCCTGCCATATCTTATCAATCTGTTGCTCCGGAACAGGACTCACACCTTTTCCGCACTCAATCGTCACGGATGGAACATTTAATTTTCTTTCTGTAAAATCCTTGAAGCCTCCGGCATGATTTTCATTATAATAATCTATTACCGCATAATTGGAATTCTTATGAACAATTTCCGCCAATCTTCTCGCATCATTTACATAAGAGCCTTCACCAAAATACCAGTAAATCACTTCACCCTGGGTGTGATAGCTCAGAGTACATTTAAAATTCTCCTTACGTTGCAAGTCCGCAAGAGCCTTGGATTCAATTTCAGATTCTGCGGAGCTCCCCTTGTACTCATCCTTAGACGGATATCCTTTGCGATCCACAGTCTGTTCCCAATTCGCATCAAAATTCTTGTTCAGATTCACACCTCTGGCATTGTTTTTCCAGAGACGAAAATAACTCGCAAGATCTGAAACATTTTCTCTACCGGCCATCTCCAATATGGAATTCCGCAATTCTTCCGACCCAATACCGCCTATGCCATATTGTACTAAGGAGATACCATCGGGATTAGCCATGGGAACAAAGTGAATACAAGTGTTCTCAAGCATATTACTTACAGACTTACCGCCATATACTTTTCCTGTTTTTTGCATTTCCAATAGACTGGCAACTTGTCTCATAGCCAATTTACAAACGATATATTCTCTTGCGTGAATCCCGGCATGAACCAAAATCTTCCGAGAAGCATTCGGATTCCCGACAATGACTCGATAAAGCTCTCTTCCATCCACAGTTTTTCCAAGGGAATCCATACGCATAGCAGGATAAGCTTCCTGTAACTTTACGAGGTCGGAAGCCATCTCATTGTATCCGTAAAATCCATAAGCGGAAAAATTATAGTCCGAAATCAAGGGAACATCTTCCCCGGAAAGCACTCCGGAATAAACTTGGAGAACGGAATCCGCTACATTTACGGAAGACTGTTCTCCCTTTCCAAGATTCATACCCGGTCCGGAAAGTACTGCCTGCTTATCATCCAGATCCGGACCGTCAGCAAAGCCTTTAAAAACAAAACATACAGAAAACAAGAGTAAGACAAAAGCGATTCTACTATTTTTTTTCATTCTTCTTCCCCCAATTTAACTTTTATAAATTCACCTTATTCATTGTAGCAAAGAGAGAAAAAAGAACCTCAACTTTTTTCTTACAATTCTGCATATCTTCACTTAATGGTAAGACTATTTTGTTAGAAAAAAATCGCCCTTAAAATCGGCACAAAAATAACAGTGAAAATACCGGCTAAAACAATAGCAAGGGATGACATAGCTCCTTCTACTTCTCCAAACTCAAGAGCCTTGGCCGTACCGATAGCATGGGCCCCTGTTCCTAAAGCAAGTCCTTTTGCAATGGGATGACGAATCGGAAGAATTTTAAAAATCAAGTCCGAAAGAATACTCCCTAAAATTCCCGTTATGACAATAGCCGCAACCGTAAGATTAACATATCCTCCACTCGCCTCTGAAACTCCGATTCCTATTGCTGTAGTAATTGATTTGGGAAGCAAGGTGGAAATGTGTTCCGGACTAAGATGAAACAGGATGCCCAAAAGCAAAATACTTCCCAATGAAGTCAATGTTCCCAAAAGAATGCTAAAAAAAACCGCCACAAAATTATTTTTCAATAGGGAAATCTGTTTATAAAGCGGAATAGCAAGACAAACCGTGGCCGGAGTCAGGAAGTAATTCAATAAATCCGCTCCCTCCCGATAATCTTGATATGGTATTTGAAATAACAGCAATATACCGACTATAAAAATTGTAGAGAGGAGCAAAGGATTGAGAATCTCCGATTTAAACTTCACTTTGATCTGTATAGAGAGCAAAAAAATAAAGATACTGAGTACAAAACCGAAATGTTCCGACCCGAAAAACAATTCTTTCATGTCTTAATCCTCCAAATCCTGTAGTCCGCTCTTCCTATCTTCAAGTAGTAAGGATTCCAGTTCTTCCAGCTTTCTTTCCTTTTTTTTCATAGCTTCTTCCACGGAAATCTCTTCTTTTAACTTATCTTCCTTTGTCTCTGTTTTTCGAAGAATCAATTCTGCAGAAAGACCGGTAACGGAAATCACCAGAAAGCTCGAGATGAAAATAATCGCGGTATAGGGTAAGAGTACCGGAAATAAAAGCTTAGTCACTGTCATAATTCCCACTGCGGCAGGCAGAAACATAATGCTCATCGTTTCCAAAAGAAAATTACCGGCAGCTTCCACTTCATCAAGTCGAACAATTCCTCTCATCAAAAAAATCAGCATCAATATCAAACCATACACTCCTGCAGGAACCGGGAGAGGAAGAGCTTTATTTAAAACTTCCCCCACAAAGGTAAAGAATATAATCCATAAAGTTTGTCGAATGAACTTCATACTCATTTCCTCCTCATTAAAACCTGATTAGTTTATTCCTGAAACTCAGGATTTACAAGCTTTAGAGGGAGGAGAAAGGTATTTTTTAGGGTGCAAAAAATCGGCTTCCTTATAATCTGTAAGGATTAGACCTTTACAAACACAGTAGTCTAAGATACTATGCAGTCGTATCTTCCACTTTTATAAAAAGGAGACGTATTATGGATTTACAAAACTCAAGCACAAAAAAAATGATTACACTATCTATGCTGATTGCTTTGCAGGTAGTTCTTACCAGAATTTTTTCTATCAATGCCTGGAATATCAGAATCGGTTTCGGTTTTATTCCCATGCTCTTTGCCGCACTGTATTTTGGCACTTGGGAGGCTGTAACAGTAGCAAGCCTTGCCGATATTATCGGTAGCCTTGCACTATCCAGCTATCCTTATTTCCCGGGCTATACCTTCTCTATCGCTCTGTCCGCTTTTATTTTTGCTACGATTTTAAGGAAAAATAAAAGCAGCCTTTCCATTCTCCTCGCTGTTGCAGTAACACAGCTCATTTGCAGCTTGCTCTTAAACAGCCTTTGGATTTCCATCAATTCCGGTTCCGCACTTCTTCCTATTATGCTAACCAGATTAATTCAAGTAGGAATCAACGGAGCTATGCAATTCTTTACCATTCAGTTTATGGTTTTTGTATTGGAAAAAAGATTTCGCTTACAGGAGCTGAATCCATGACTTGGGAAGAGTGCATGGATTCTCTCGGAACATCCGACATAGAGGAAAGCACAAAGCATAAACCGAACTCTCCATCTTATTTAGAGCGGGATTTTTCCCCTTTGAGAGAACTGTTAAAACGGCTTGGAAACCCGGAAAAATCCCTTCGTTGTATTCATGTTGCGGGGAGCAACGGGAAGGGTTCCATTTGTGCCAGTCTGCAAAATATACTAAGCTTCGCGTCGTATAAGACAGGATTATTTATTTCTCCTCATCTGGAAAGAGTTAACGAACGTTTTACCATTGACGGCAAAGAAATAGAGGACGAGGTACTTCTTACTTATACAAAGCGTATCCATGACGAAATTCGCTTCATGGATAATAAACCCAATGATTTTGACCTACTGACTGCCCTTGCATTTTTATATTTCAAAGAAGAAAATGTTGATTTTTTAATTTTGGAAGTGGGTCTTGGCGGACGTTTGGATTCTACGAATGTTATTCAAGATAAGCTGGTGGCTGTGATTGCTCACATCGGACTGGAGCATACAGCCCTTCTTGGGAACAGCTTAGAAAGATTGCCAAGGAAAAAGCCGGTATTATTGTTCATGACCGGCCGCTTGTTGTTTTACGACAGGAAAAAGCCGTTTTAGAGATTATTCAAAATATTGCAAAGGAAAAAGATGCAAAGCTGATTCTTACGGACAGCCGTTACCTTCACTCTTCCCCCTTTTATCTGGAGAATGGATACCAGTATTTCAGCTACCGTGATCGCAAGGACTATGCCCTTTCCCTATTAGGAGACTTTCAATTGGACAATGCCATGGTCATTTGCGATACCATTGATTGTTTAAAGTCACAAGGCTTTAAAATACCCGAAGAAGCTGTAAAAATGGGATTATACACCGTAGAATGGAAGGGACGCTTTGAGGTTTTGAAGAAAAATCCATTAATCATACTCGACGGCGCACACAATCCGCAAGCGGTAACCGCCCTCGTCCGTTCCATCGAAATGCTTTTCCCCGAATATAAGAAAAGAGTATTTTTTTCCGTCATGGCCGATAAGAACTATATGGAAATGCTTAGAATTTTAAAGAATAACAGCCTAAGCTTTACCTTCTTTCAGGTGGATGACGAGCGTGCTTTAAATGCAAATACCCTAAAATCCCAATGGCAAAAAGAGTATGAAGGGGAAATTTTCATTCCGGAAAATATAGAATCCGGACTAAGCTGGAATTTAGAAAAACTAAAAAATGGAGAAAGTAAAACTCTTCTCCTCTGTCTCGGATCTCTCTACCAGGTTTCCGGAATCCGAAATTATTTTAAAGAAATTTTTTCATAAAAGTGGGAGGATTAGAAAACTAATCCTCCCAATCCTCTTCTTCCTCTACATAAATCGACTCAAAATATCCGCCTTTGGTATACTTCTCTTCCTCTTCCGAAAGATCTTCGATATAGGGAAATGTTTCCGGATTAATATCTGCATCCTGAATATTATGAACATAGAAAAGATATAGTTCCCCATCCTTTACTTCCATCGATGGAATTTTTCTCTGAAACATACTGAGAATCTCCCAGCAGCTTAAAGGACTGTCATAATCTATTTCCAGGCTAAGAAATGCGTTATCCCGTTTATAATACCCACGCACTTTCGCCCCAACCGTATTTTCTCCGTAGCTTTCCATATAAGCCAATAGGATATCCGCTTCCTCAAGATTTTCCCCTCCCTCCAGATACGAGTCCGGGGATTCAATAAAGAGTCTCACAGTAGTAAAGGAGTAATCTTTTAATTGAATAAAATCCATCAAATTATAAAAGGCGGTCTCGGGTACTACATTATTTTTCTTTGCAAACTCTTCTAAAACCGCATCATATCCTGCAGGCAAATGAACTTTTTCCATAAAATACACCTCCAATATTCATTTTCTTATTATCTTTACAATACAGAAAACAAAGAATATCCTCTTTTTATAATTTTTACAATAGATTCTTTTTACTCTTTCTTTTTTCCTTGTTTTGCTTTAGGATATAGGCAAACTTGCTTAAGTTGTACTATACTTGCAATTCGTACACAAGTGCTTTTTTGAAAGGATGGAGAGGTCAAATGAAGTTGTTGGAAGAACGAATTAAAGAAGATGGACAAGTAAGACCGGGAAATATTTTAAAGGTAGACAGTTTTCTGAATCATCAATTGGATGTAGCCTTACTTGAACAATTGGGTAAAGAATTTTTCGAAAGATTTAAGGATAAGGGTATTACCAGAATTCTGACCATTGAAGCTTCGGGTATTGCACTTGCTTGCCTCGCTGCACAGTATTTCAAAGTCCCGGTGGTATTTGCCAAAAAGGCAAAAAGCAAAAATCTGGATGGCGAGCTTTACACCTCCACAGTTCATTCTTTCACTTACGGAAAAGATTTCACCGTAACTCTTTCCAAGAAATTTTTGACTAAAGACGATACCGTTCTTCTCATTGATGATTTCTTAGCTGTAGGAAAAGCAATGCGTGGCCTTATCGATATCTGCGGACAAGCTGAGGCAAATATTGCCGGTATCGGTATTGCAATCGAGAAGGGCTTCCAGTCCGGCGGACGAGAGCTTCGTGAAATGGGTTATGATGTCTATAGCTTAGCCATTATCAATGAAATGGATGATGAAGGACATATTTCTTTCAAAAAGCAATAAAGCTACTTATAAGGCTTGAAGCCTAATGTAGTTTTATCAAACTTGGCTTATTACTTTGTCTAAAGAATAAAGTAAGATAGAGAATAATCGAGTAGGAGGCGGTGACTAACCGCCGTCCTCTCACAGCACTGTACGTACGGTTCTCGTATACAGCGCTTTCAATAGTTGACGTGCACAGACTGATAGGCTGAGGCTAAATCGTAAAAGCCACTGTTTATCAGTCTTTCTTTTGTCATTGCCATGTTCATGACAACTGTATGTGTTGTAAACCAATAGCCTCGTCTGCTGTTTGCCGTTTTCCACCCTAGGTCTTGAGGAACTCCCATGACCCTCAGGTTTCGGTACCTGGTTCGCACACATTTCCATTGTTTCCATATACACATACGTATTCTGTGATAGAGCCATCCGTTGACCTCATTCATGTTTCTCTTCATACTTGCTATTCCATAGTAGTTAAGCCACCCTCTTGCGTATACCTTGATTCTTTCTAGGCTCGGCTTGATTGACTGACAGCGCTTACGGGAAGAAAGCTCTTTCAGTTTCGACTTAAACTTCTCCCAAGACTTTGCATGAACTCGGACATATATGCCACTTCTGTTCCTTCCCAGTGCAAAGCCAAGGAATTTAAAAATTTCGGATTGCAAAATACACTGACAGTACGGCTTTTTCTCTCGATTCACTGTGAGTTTCAGTTTCTCCTCAAGATACCTCGTACTGCTCTCTAAGAGTCTCTCTGATGCCTTCCTGCTTTTTCGCAAGAAGCACTATGTCATCTGCATACCTTATGCATGGGACACCTCTTTTCAAAAACTCCCAGTCGAACTCATTGAGGTAGATATTCGCAAGCAAAGGGATAGATTCCCTCCTTGTGGCGACCCTTCCTCTGTTTCAATAACCACTCCATTTTCCATTACGCCACTTTTCAGATACCTCTTGATAAGTTGCACCACACGTTCATCTTTTACATTTTTCCTCAGAAGGTTGATAAGAATCTCGTGGTTGATTGTATCGAAATATTTCGATAAGTCTAGAACTACCGCATATGTGTAGCCCAGTTCAGCGTACTCCTTAACCTTAAGTATTGCTCCTTTTGCGTCTCTGTTTGACGGTAACCGCAACTGCCGTCTGTAAAAAGTGGCTCATAGATTGGAACTAACTGTTGTGTTATCGCCTGTTGAAGTGTACGGTCTATCACTGTTGGTATGCCAAGCTTTTCGCACACCACCATCCGGTTTAGGAATCTCAACTCGTCTTACTGGAGACGGAGTATACTTTCCACGATGGATACGGTTAGTTAACTCCTGTTGATGTTCCTTAAGATAAGGAAGTGCCTCTTCGATGGTCATTCCATCAATTCCAGGTGCTCCCTTGTTTGCCTTCACTCTCTTATACGCTCTGTTAAAGTTATCTTTATGCAGTATCGCTTCTAAGAGCTTCGGCTGTGCACTGTCTCTTTCTTTCCATATCAGATTGAATGACCCTACGCGCTTTCACATACCCTTCATGTTCCGCACTATCTCTTTGCGAACAGCCATTGTTTTTCAATGTTTTTCTGCCATAACCAGTCATTCCTCCTTTCTCAGTCATACTTGAGACTCCTACTGATTCGGTCCTTTGTCTCTCGACTACTATGACCTCTGCTGACTTCTGTGTGTTCAGCATTGCTTTGGACAATGGTTACCTCTTTCGAGGCATATCACACAGACCTCCCTAGGTACCACACGTTTCTTCCTCTCCATATATCTGCCTCATCTATCATGCATGATTCCGTGTAGTTATTGGACTTTGGCTTGTGTCGCAGTTTTATCCTCATGCATAACCTCATATGAGATTTCTGTTCGTCAGACCAGAGATTTGCCCATGAGTTGGTATCTTCCTCATATCCAGCTTCCTTCAGATTCGAGGTCACCCTCGACACCCTTGCCTTCGGCTATATCCTTCCCACTACCGGGCGGATTCGGGACTTTAACCCGTTAGAAACGTGCGCCGCTAGGCGCACGACTAAGAAAAATCCCGGGCGTAAGTCCGGGATTTTATTCATAACGAGTATCGCTCGCAAAGCGTGTGATATCTCGTTCATCGTAAGGGAAGTACTTTTTCTTCTTTATCTTCTGTATCTTCTTTTTCTTTCTTTACTTCCGCTTCTTCTTTAACTTTCTTTTCTTCCTGCTCTTCTTTCTCCTTATTCTTCCTGATAATCGCTTCCAAGCGTATCCACATGATGCGATACAGAATCACGGTCAGAATGACAATAAAGAGAAAAGATAGCAGAAGAAAGGGGATAATCCATTGCTTAAGATCCATCAGCTTCGCCTCTCTCCAAGAACGAATCCAAACTTTGTGATGACTCCATCCTTATCCTGTACAATCTCTTGCAAGTAAAGGTTAGGGAGGAACGATACCGCATCCTTTGCTGTAATGCTCTCCAAATTTTCATCAAGATAATGCATCATCGCATTCTCTGCCATTACAATCTCAGTCTCATAGGCAGGATCTCCACTGGGACGTCCATTCTTCTTTTGATAATAGATCGTTGCCTTAAAGATATATTTATTGTCCTCTTTCTTTCTATCCTTACTGACAATAGCTAAGATACTCTCCGGATGCTCTTCATATAAAGCCTTGGCATCAAAAGAACGACTACCGTTTTGGTCAAAATAGACACCATCGCTATTGGTCTGATTCTTGAGCATTTCTCCGTTTCATCTACATAGTATCGATTGTCAATCCATGCATCGCGAATCATGTGTCCCTGTTCATCAAAATAATAGCTCTTTCCATCTAAATCCAGGCGACCGGTATGCATTTTACCGTCATCATCCAAATAATAGCGTTCCCCATCCAAGTCCAGAAAACCGGTCTGCATGATTCCATTCTCATTAAAGTAATAATAAGAACCCTCAATAAGAATCCAGCCGATTGCCTGATCGCCATTTTCATCAATATATCCCTTGCCACCGTCTAAATCCACAAAGGAAGACAAATGATATTTTTCCTTATCCAAATCCACCATAAAACTCTTGGAATAAGGTTCACCTTTTGCTCCGTCAGAAGCCAAAGCATACGCCATCAAAGTGTAGTTTCCATTCCTCTTAATGGAAATGGGGCCTGTATACTCTGCTTGAAAAATCTCTTCCTTCCCACCGGAAAGGCTATAAATTATTTTCCCGCCGGAGCTGCTCTCCAGTTTAATATCAAAGTGATCGTGATACAATTCTTCACTGATATCACTACTAAGCTTAGGGTCAAGAAGATTCAGTGCTTCTTTCAGCTCCTGATTATCCGCAAAATATTTTTGTCCCTCTAAGAGACTCGCTATGGCATCCTCATGATTTCCGGCATTTTTCTGTGCTTCCGATAGGAGAATATAATATCTTGCATCGAGTTGAAAACTGTCTTTGTCTTTTTCAAGACTTTCTACAGCTTCACTGTACTTTTCGGCATTAATAAACTGCTCCCCTTTTTTCAGAAATGCATCATAACGCACCGTGGGTGAATTTAAGTAGTTAATCCCGGCAAAACCGAGAATTGCAACAGCAGCTGTAAAAGCAATGATTTTTTTGCTGGGCAATCCGGACTTAAGTTCCTTCATAGAGGTAGGAGGAATGGATGATTTCTTTCTAAAATCATCCGGATCATCCGGGATTTCTCCAAAGAATTCTTCCTCATCCTGCCTTTCCTGGATAGAGAAAATCTTGGCATCCGGAGAAAACTCTTCTTTATCATCAAGAACTTCATTCTCTTCCTTTAAATGAGCCTCCTCATCGAGAACATCATCTTCGTCCTTTAGATGGAGCTCCTCGTCGAGAACATCATCTTCGTCCTTTAGATGCTCCTCGTCGGAAATATCCTCCTCGTGAGCCCTCTCAACTTCTTCTGCACTTTCTCCAACTGCAAAGTCCTCAGCATCAAAAGCCTCATTGGAATTGTACTCTGTATCCCCTTCAAATCCTTCTTTGGGTAATACAGAAAAGACTTTTACAAAATCTTTTTCAGAGTCTTCTTCAAACTCCTCTTCAAATATTGCATCAGAACCATCTTCAAAGATTTCATCGAAATCCTCGTCCGTATAATCCGATTCATCTTCCAAAATTGCCGATAAAGCAGCTTCTTCAGATTGTTCAGATTGTTCAGATTGTTCAGATTGTTCAGATTGTTCAGATTCTACGTATACGTAGGATTCTAAGGTTTCTTCCTGAGCTTCAGTTTCCTCTATTACTTCAGTTTCCTCTGCAACTTCCGGAACTTCAGTTTCATCCGCAAGTTTCGGTACGTTAGATACTTCTGTTTCCTCTGCTTCTTCTGCTTCTTCTGCGAATTCGGATTCTTCAGTGTTATCTATTTCTTCGGACATACCGGATGCTTCGAGTTCTTCAGTATCTTCTATTTCTTCGGACATACCGAATGCTTCGAGTTCTTCAGTATCTTCTATTTCTTCCGATTCATCGAATTCTACGGTTTCTTCTGTTTCTTCCTTATCTACTGCAAGTTCGGGTACGTCAGATTCTCCCGTTTCCTCTTGATCCAGGCTTTCCTGATATTCTCTCTTCTGACGAAGAAACTCCGGTTCTTCTGTCTTCTCCTGCGTTTTTTCCAAATCCTTAACAGAAAATGGTGTAAAACTTAAGTCCAGAAGCAAACCGCAATTAGGACAAAATCTATTTTTTTCATCAAGTTCTGTCCCGCAAAAACTACATTTCATACTGTCCCTCCTGACTAGTATTTCACCAAATTCAAATTGCCGTTTTCATATTCGGCAAGAGTATTGATCACAATATCTTCTTTAGAGATACCCAGTGTTTCCGACAAGTCTTCAATAAGCCTTAACGCTGTCCCATATCCATCATCTATTGCCTTATGTACTTGAATACTATTGATACGAATTCCTATAAGGATTAACACCAAAAACAAAGCAATCAGGGATAGTTCCCTGTACTTGCTTTGCTTTTTTTCTTTGTAATATTTAAAAACCCCAAATAGCAAGATAAAGGTAGCCAAGGCAATCATAAATATCTGTAGCCAATTGGTTACCTCTATTCTGCTTAATAGGTAATCATAAGTATAAAACTTCATTTACAGTTCTGCAATTGCCTCAATCTCACAAAGTACATTCTTCGGAAGAGTCTTTACTGCCACGCAGGAACGAGCCGGCTTGGAAGTAAAATACTTCTCGTAAACACTGTTAAAAGTAGCAAAGTCAGCCATATCAGCCAAGAAGCAAGTAGTCTTGACAACCTTTGCAATATCACTTCCGCCAGCTTCAATTACTGCTTTCACATTCTTGCAGCTCTGCTCAGCCTGGGCCGCAATTCCTTCAGGAATTTCTCCATTATCCGGGTTTACGGGAATCTGTCCGGAAGAAATCACTAAATTTCCAACTACAAAGCCCTGTGAATAAGGTCCGATAGCTGCAGGTGCATTATTGCTTGAAATCACTTTCATATTACTCTCCTTTACTAATACAAACATATTACTCGCTATATTATGCCAAAATTAGGATTGTAAAACAAGTATTTCCATAGCCTTTTACTTATTTTCACTTTCGGAAATTTTGAGCATGGCAAGGGTTCCCGTACGGGCACATTCCAAGATACTAACTGTTTTTAGGGTTTCCAAAAACATATTGATTCTTTCCGGTGTATCACACATCTCGATAACCATCTGGTTATGACTGAGTTCTGCTATCTTTGCCCCTAAAATCTGACAGTTTTCCATGATATCTTTTCGATTATCCCTTTTATAGCGAAGCTTAACCATCAGAAGTTCTCTGCAAATCCCCTGACTTTCCTTAAATGTTCGCACTTTAATGATATCCAGCTTCTTATTCAGCTGTTTTTCCACCTGTTCCAAGGTACGTTCTTCCCCACTGGAAACAATGACCATGTTGGAAACCGCACTGTCCTCCGTTTCTCCTACGGTTAAGGAATCAATATTGAAGCAACGCCTCCAGAAAAGCCCTGCAACCTTTGCCAAAACACCGGAGCGGTTTTCCACCAATACCGAATATATTCTTTTCATTAGGCAGTTTCCTCCGCATCCACAAAGACTTCCAGTATTCCATTTTCTTCATTATTCAAAAATTCCCGAATACCGCTCTTTACCTCAGCATTTCCTTTTATTAAAAAATACTTGAGCCCGTAGGCTTTGGAAAGTAGAGACAAATCCGGATTGCCTCTTAAGTCAATCATGGAAAAATGACCTTTATACACTGTCTTTTGATACTGTCTGACGAGGCCGAGTACCCCATTATGGAAAACAATCAATTTCACTCGAGCACTGTACTGGCGAAGAGTTGCCAGCTCCATGAGACTCATCTGAAAAGCTCCGTCTCCCATAACCGCTATAATTTGACTTTCTTTGGAGGGCAAATGAGACAAAGACTTTTCCTTTTCCGCAAAGTAAGCTCCTATTGCTGCCGGGAGTGAATAGCCCATAGTCCCCATACCGCCGGAGGTTAAGAAACGCCCCTCCTTCATCTTATAATGCTTGCAGGACCAAAGCTGATTCTGTCCGACATCCGCCACATAGATAGCATTATCTTCAAGTGCCAAATTCAGTTCTCTAAGAAAATAATGAGGGTTTACCAGGCCGGAGTTCTGCTCTTCTTTTTTCTTCTTTTCCATAAGGAGCTCCGCATCCTCTTTAAAGTTATTTAACTCCTCCAGCCATTCCGGATAAGAAAGCTCTTCCTCCACACTCATTAGACTATCTAAAACACTGGAAAGGTCTCCTACCAGGGGAATTTCCGGGCCGGCGTTTTTCCCGATTTCAGCAGGGTCTACATCAATATGCACCAGCGTTTTATTTTCCGTAATCAAATCAGGCTGGCTGATAGAACGATCTGCCACCCTTGCCCCCATCATGATAATGAGTTCTGCCTTATTCATGGCCTTATTTCCATAAGACCGCCCGTTATTTCCTACCATACCAAAGTATAGCGGATCCTTGTCCTGCATGGTACCAAGTCCCATCATGGTGCTTACCACGGGGATATTGAACTTATGAGAGAATGCCCTTACCTTCTCCGAAACATTGGCTAAAAGTGCCCCACCGCCCACGCAAAGAATCGGTCTTTTCACGCTTTGCAGCCGTTGAAACATACGCTTAATTTGTAGCGGATTACCCTGCACGGTCGGCTTATAGGTACGCATTTTGAACTCCTCAGGATATTGAAACTTCCGAAGACTCGCCTTCTGTATATCAATGGGAATGTCAATTAAAACCGGACCTTTTCTTCCTGTCATCGCAATGTGAAAGGCTTCTTTAAAAACCTTGGGAATATCCTCGGCATCTCGAAGGGTATAGCTGTATTTTACAAAGGATTCCGAGGCTCCGCAGATATCCGCCTCTTGAAAGACATCCGATCCGAGCAAACGACTTTCCACCTGTCCGCTAATCACTATAAGCGGGATACTGTCCGCAAAGGCAGTCGCAATACCGGTAATCACATTGGTGGCTCCCGGACCGGAAGTTACTGCGCAAATTCCCGGTTTCCCGCTGATTCTTGCATAACCATTTGCTTCATGTGCCGCATTTTGCTCTGTGCGGACGAGAATCTTTTCTATCTCTGAACTTTCCAAGCTGTCAAAAAAAGGACATATTGCAACTCCGGGATAACCGAAAACATAACTGACTTTTTCCAGTTCCAAACACCTTACTATCGCATCTGCACCAGTCATCTTACCTCCTATCCAGGGAGAATCCATTTGTAGACGATGATCCTAAAGGACTTCACACCATTCTCTCTATACAAAAGCGTCTTTTCTACACCAGAGAGAAGCCTTCCTCTCTAAATCGCTTCTTTATTTCTTCTATATGCTTAAAGTCTCGTGTTTCAATTCGTAAGGTCAGATAGCATCCGTTGATATCCGAGTCTTCTACATTCATATTGTGATCAACCTTGGTTACATTTGCCCCAAGTTCCGCAATGATACGAGAAACCTCCTCCAGTTGTCCCGGCTTATCCAAAAGAGAAAGTGTCAGAGAAGCCTTTCTTCCTGTCTTTAAAAGACCTCTACTAATGACGCGGGAAAGAATATTTACATCAATATTTCCACCGGAAATAATACAAACCACCTTTTTCCCTTTAAGCGGAAGCTTATTGAAAAGAACTGCCGCAACGGAAACCGCACCGGCCCCCTCCGAGACAATCTTTTGTTTCTCCATCAGTGTTAAAATCGCCGCGGCAATCTCATCGTCACTGACGGTAACCAGTTCATCCACATACTCTCTTACCATTTCGTAGCTTAAGTTTCCCGGAGATTTTACAGCAATTCCGTCCGCAAAAGTATGCACCTCTTCGAGGCTCTCCAGCTTCTTATCCGCTACTGCCTGCACCATGGAGGCCGCTCCCTGCGCCTGCACACCATAAACCTTGCATTTCGGGTTTAATTTTTTTACTACAAAAGAAACTCCGGAAATAAGACCGCCGCCACCAATTGGAACCACTACTGCGTCCGCATCCTCCAGTTGTTCCATGATTTCCATCCCGATAGTGCCCTGCCCCGCCATAACATCAATATCATTAAATGGATGAATGAATACCGCTCCGCTTTCTTTCTGATATTCTACCGCCGTGTTGTAAGCATCATCGTATACACCATCAATCATGCGCACTTCCGCTCCGTAATTTCTGGTTGCTTCCACCTTGGAAATTGGAGCAATAGCAGGGAGGAAAATGGTAGACTTGGTACCGGCCTTGGTCGCCGCAAGTGCCACGCCCTGTGCATGGTTTCCGGCAGAGCAAGCCACTACACCTTTCTTCTTATCCTCCTCTGAAAGAGTGGATATCTTAAAATAGGCACCTCGAATCTTAAAGGAACCCGTATTTTGTAGATTCTCCGTCTTTAAATATAGGTCGCAGTCCGACTCAATCCTTGTTGCGTGTACAAGATCCGTCTTATTGATTACCGGCTTAATCACATGAGCCGCCTGGTAAACTCTGTCCAGCGTAAGTTCCATTTCCCCTTCTTCCTGCTAATCTTTTGTATCAGATTCACAAACCCTTAGTTTTGCTTGTCTACGATAAGCCTTTTTTTCAAAGCGTATCGTAGACAAGCAAAATATCTTCTACTCCTCAAAGCAAAATTATATTTATCTTGCCTGATCCAAATCCTGAACCTGCTTCCAACCCATCTTATTACGAAGCTCTCTTCCGGTCTCGGAAACAAGATTATTGAGCTTTGCCTCTCTCATCGCAAGGAAATGCGGTCTTCCGGCCTGATTTTCCAAAATCCAATCCTTGGCAAAGCTTCCATCTTGGATATCTGCTAAAATCTTCTTCATAGCAGCCTTTACTTCATCACCAATAATCTTCGGACCCGCTGTATAGTCTCCGTACTCCGCTGTATCGGAAATAGAGTAACGCATGCCTTCAAAGCCGGCATTGAAAATCAAATCCACGATAAGCTTCATCTCATGCACACACTCAAAATACGCATTTTCCGGCTTGTATCCTGCTTCTACGAGAGTATTGAAGCCGGCCTCCATAAGTGCACATACACCGCCGCAAAGCACCGCCTGCTCGCCGAAGAGGTCTGTCTCTGTTTCTTCTTTAAAGGTAGTTTCCAAAATACCGCCTCTTGCACCGCCTATTGCTGCAGCGTAAGCCTTGGCAATATCCATAGAGTTTCCGGAAGGATCCTGTTCGCAAGCTACGAGGCAAGGTACTCCCTTTCCGTCTACATACTGAGAACGAACAGTGTGTCCGGGTCCCTTCGGAGCAATCATGATGACATTTACATCCGTTGGAGGAACAATGGCATGGTAGTGAATGTTAAAGCCGTGTGCAAAAGCGATGGTCTTTCCCGCAGAAAGATTGGCAGCAATCTGCTCCTTGTACAGCTTTGCCTGCTTCTCATCATTGACCAAAATCATGATGATATCTGCCTGTTTTGTTGCTTCATCGGTATTCAAAACGGTAAAGCCGTCTTCTTTCGCTTTTGCAGCAGACTTTGAACCCTCATACAGGCCGATGATTACATCCACGCCGCTATCCCGTAAGTTTAAAGCATGGGCATGACCCTGAGAGCCATATCCGATAACCGCTACTTTCTTCCCCTTTAAAAGATTCTGATTACAATCCTTTTCATAGTACATTACAGCCATTTTATTTCTCCTTTTCTTATCATGGCGGAAGCGATAAAAGACATTTTCCTAAGATTCGTTCTTCTAAGAGTTTCATTCTTCTGAAAAATTTATTCTTATAAAAATATACTTTTCTATCCTCTCTTCCTTTGTCCCTAAGGAGCATTTTGCTCCCACTCTATGGCAAAGCCTTTAAGCTTAGCTCACTCCAAATCCGTTACCGACATCAGCTCCACCTTTCGTACATCATAGAGCTTTTCCAGCTGGGAAATGACCTGCATCCGCATATACTCGTCTCCCGTAGAAACAATTTCAATCTTCGTACAGCCCGGAATTTCAGTCGGTCCCGCCTGAATCGATTCAATATTATAGCCTCTCTTACAGTACAGACCGGTAATCCGGTTCAAAACACCGAAACGGTTATTGACAAAGAGGTCGATGGTAAATTTCTTCATGCTTTCTCCTTATAAGATAATCTCTTCCACTGACTTTCCGGGGTGGAATCATCGGTAAAACCTTCTCATCCTTATCAATATGGCAGTCAAGAAGTACAGGGCCTGCAATACTCTTTCTTTCCTCTAAGGCCTTTTCCAGCTCTGAAATCTTATGAATGGAAAATCCCTTGCCGCCATAAGCCTCGATAAGCTTTACAAAATCCGTCCCTCTATCTAAGACCGTTGCGGAATAGCGTTCTCCGAAAAAGGCGGTCTGCCACTGCCTAACCATACCGAGCACCTGATTATTTAAAAGGACAATGGTAATGGGAAGTCCCTCTTTTACCGCCGTACAAAGCTCGTGACAGTTCATGGAAAAGGAGCCGTCAGAGGTGATGAGTATCGTTTCCTCTTTTCCCTTGGCAAGGCAGGCACCGATTGCAGCGCCAAGGCCGTAGCCCATGGTTCCGAGTCCTCCGGAAGTAAGCAAGGTTCTCGGCTTTTCAAAACGATAATACTGTGCTGTCCACATCTGATGCTGTCCCACATCGGTTGCTACAACCGTTTCATCCTTTGCAAACTTTCGTACCGTATCCAAGATATTCTTCGGATGAAAGGCATCTTTTTTCGGATTCTTAACGACTTGGTATCCCTCAATTTCCCTCCACCACTCCGAATTCTTTCTTTCCTTGACTTTCGGAAGAATGGACTTCATCCACTTTTTAACATTGGCCTGTACGGAGCAATTCGGAGAAAGATTCTTTCCAAGCTCCGCCTTATCAATGTCCACATGAATAATTTTACAGTTCTTGGTGTATTGTGAAATATTTCCCGTTGCTCTATCGGAGAAACGAACACCAACCGCAAGCATGAGGTCACATTCTGCCTGCACTTTAGCTGCCTGATAGCTTCCGTGCATTCCCACAAGACCAAGACTTAAGGGATGAGAATCCGGAAATGCCGTTCGCCCCATCATGCTGACGGCAACGGGGGCATTTAACTTCTCGGCAAGCTCCCGTAGATATTCTTCTCCCTCTGAAGAAATAATACCGCCTCCGGCATAGATAAAGGGCTTCTTTGCAGCGTTTAGAAGCTGAACTACACTTTCTTCATCATAGGGAAGCTCTGCCTTCTCGGGCATCCTCGGAAGTACCGCCACCCCGTACTCGCATTCATTTACCTGCACGTCCTTTGGAATGTCGATAAGCACCGGTCCCTTTCTTCCGGAATTCGCAATCAGAAAGGCTTCCTTAATGGTCTGCTCAAGCTCCGATACTTCCTTTACCATGAAGTTGTGCTTTACGACAGGCTGGGTAATGGAGACGATGTCCACCTCCTGAAAGCTGTCTCGTCCTAAAGCTTCGGTCGCCACATTTCCCGTAATTGCGACAAGGGGCACGGAATCGAGGTAAGCATTCGCAATACCGGTAACGAGGTTAGTCGCCCCCGGACCGGAGGTAGCAATCACGACTCCGACCTTTCCGCTTGCTCTTGCAAAACCGTCTGCGGCATGAGCAGCTCCCTGCTCGTGCGCCGTTAAGACATGGTGAATTCGGTCTCTACATTGATACAGCTCATCGTAAATGTTTAAAACCGCACCGCCGGGATAGCCAAATACGGTATCCACTCCCTGCCGAATGAGTTCTTCAATTAAGATCCTTGCTCCTCTAAGTTTCATCCCAAAAATCTCCCTCTCCATTGAAAGCCTTACAGCGTAACGCTGTAAGGCTAAAGGCTCTCTAAACTGTCTTTATCTTCCTAATGAGGCGTTACACAAACAATCACTACTGTCAAAGACAATAATGTTCACGAGAATAATAATGACTGTTAGTGCAACTAAAGCATTCATTCGCTTGCTCCTCCTAAAAAATATGTTTGGATTATCCCATAGCCCTTTTTTTCTGTCAAGAATTTTCTGATTATGGGAGATATAACTTCAAAGTAAAAATAGAAAAATATATCGCTCTTTTAAACATATATTTTTATACCGAAGAAATATTATAACCGGATTCTGCCGTAATTTTCCCAAAGCAGGGGTTCTTCATGGCTGGCAAAAACCATGGCTCTTTTCCCTAAGTTTTCTAAAAGAAAGCGCTCCAGTTTCTGCTGATTTTCTTCATCTATACCGGTAAAAGGTTCATCCAAAAAAAGAATATCAAAATCCGTCAGCATTGCGCGTAAAAAGCAAAGTCTTCTTTTCATTCCTCCGGAAAAGTCCGAAACTCTTTTGTTCTTATTCTCTCCGGAAAGTAATTGCGAAAAAAATTCCGCTTTTTCATTTAAGGTATAAGACGAAGGAATCAAGGCAAGATTATCCATAGCGGAAAGCTTCTCCAAGAGTCTGTTTTCCTGAAACATCCAAGAAGAACGCAGGGCATTCCCGCCTCTTGCCGCTTCTCCCAGGACAATGGAAAACTCGCCCCTATCCAAGCTTTCAAGAGAGGACAAGATTCGCATAAGGCTCGTTTTCCCCTTTCCGGAATCTCCTTCAATACGGTAAATGGAGTGTTTCATAAAATCAAGTTTACAGGAAAAATCGCGAAAGATACTCTGCTCTCCATATTTCTTTTCTCCCTTAGTTATTTCCAATACCATTAGACAGATCCTTTCGAAAATCCTTTTTTTAAAACAAAAAGAATCAGTAACTCAAAAAATTTGGAAAGAAGAATCATAATCATGCTCCAGGCAAATACTTCCCCCATTTCCAAGCTCACTTTTGCATCCATAAGCTGATAACCTATACTGTTTCGTACCTGTCCAATCAGCTCCGCCGCAATGCCACTTTTCCAGGAAAGCCCCATTGCAAGCTTTGCGCCACTTAAAATCTGAGGATATATTCCCGGAATCAGAATGTATCGAAAACGCTTCCCAAAAGAAAGGCGAAATACCTTAGCCATTTCCAAGAGCTCTTTATCCAGCTTCTTCATTCCCTCCAAAAAATTAAAGTAAAAAATCGGGAAAGACATCCAAAAGCTGATAAAAAAGGATAACCATGATCTTCCGATAAAGAAAAGCAAGATAATCACAAAACCGGCTACAGGAAGGCTTCTTAGAAGAAAAAGCGGGGCTTGGATAAAATCCTCAAATAAAGGATGTTGATAAGAAAAAAAGGCAAACAGCATAGCCAGTAGAAAAGCTAAAAAATAGGCAGAAAGAATCCGAAAGGAGCTAAAATAAACGATTTCCCAAAATCCGCTTTTATTCATAAGAAACAGCATTTTTTGAAGACTTTCCACAGGTCCCACTAAAATAAAGGAATTGTTTACCAATCTCGTAAACAATTCCCATAAAACAAGCCAAAAGCCCAAAATCAAAATTTTCTTAAGTCTGTTTCGCATAAGAATTTAATGGCTAAAGTAGAAATCCGCATCCGGTAAAGCACCGCCTACAGACTTCGGATCCGCTGTAAAAAGGACTTCATAATACTTCTCCAAATCCTTCTTCATCTCTTCTCCGTCAATAAAGTGCACGTTACAGTTCGGAAGGGCTTTTTTCGCAAGCTCTTCCTTTTCTAGAATACCGTACTTTACCATAAGGCTTGCAGTAGTATCTATATCCTTCTCTACCGCTTCAATACTCTCCTTCTCCTCTTTTAAAAAGTCCTCAAGCAGGTCCTTATTTTCCTCATAAAAGGACTTTCTTACAATTGTTACCGCAGTAGGAAGATTGTTACCTGCATAAACCTTATTCCATTCCTCCGTTAAGGAAAACTTTCTCTCCAGTGCGGAATTCTGTAAAAGAGTGGCCGTTGCAAAAGGTTCCGGAAGTATTGCTATCGCATCCGGATCTTCCTTTAATCTTGCAGCAATCTCCGTAGGCTCCGTAAAGAATTCCAGCTCCGCAGAGATTCGGTTTTCTTTCAACAAAGTATTCATCAGATATTCAGGACTTGCCCCCTGTCCGATACTGTAGATGTTTTTCCCGTTTACATCCGAAAAGGACTTCACTTCTTTATTTCCGCTCACTCCGTAAAGCACGCCTAAGGTATTGATATTTAATACATAGAGATCTTTCTCTAATTTCTGATATAAAACAGCTGCCATATTTGCCGGAACGGTTGCAATATCTGCCTTTCCGGAAACAAATTCGGGAAGAAGCGCATCCGGACTTGCTTCCATTTGGAAGCTATATGCTAAGCCCTCTTTTTCCGTCTTATCCATAAGGTTCACAAGGCCAATACTGGTCGGTCCCTTTAAACTGATAACCCGTACAGAAGCAGCACTGCTCTGCGTTTCCTGCGTTTCTTCCGACTCTTTCGTTTTTTCTGTCTCTTCCGCCTCTACCGTCGTATCAGCCTCTTTTGTTACAGCGTCTGTTCCGCCTTGCTCCGGCTTCTTCCCGTTACAAGATGCCAAACTGAATAGAACTGCCAAGGCAAGAAATCCTAATGCTAATTTTTTCTTCATTTTACTACCCCTTTCAAGAAGAACAGTTTTGCTAGGAAAGCCCTATATCAAACTGCAGATAATGGATGTCCATCGACACCTTAATTTTAAACTATAGAAAGCAAATCCAGCGGTTTTTCAATGCTGTACTTTGCAATACTAATCTCTTCCACTTCACCATAACCATACAATGCAGCAACCGAGTCAATCCCTACATCTTTTGCGGCCAAAATATCATACTTTGTATCCCCTACCATCAAGCAATCTTCCTTCAAAAAATTCCCTTCACGAAGTGCTTTTTCAATAAGACGGGTCTTGTCAGAACTTTGTTCACTCAAATCAGGACCAATTTCCATAAAGAAATAGTCACTAAGCCCAAAATGTTGCAGAATCTGACTCGCGAAAAAAATCGGTTTAGAAGTAAGAAGAACCAGCTTCTTACCGTCTCCTGCCATTATTTCAATACACTCTCTCATGCCGGGATAAATAAAGGCATCAAACATTCCTTTTTCCGGATAGTAATCTCTGAAATACTCTACCGCCTCTTCCGCCTTTTCTTTCGAAAACCCATAAAAGTTCATGAAGGAGTCAATCAGTGCAGGGCCAATAAACTTTCGTAGCTTTTCTTCCGGCTCATGATACATGGAGAAATGATCCAAGACATATTGTACTGATTTCATAATACCGGATCCGGAATCCAAAATCGTCCCGTCTAAATCCAAAAGAATATTCTTATACTTTCCCATAACTCCCTCTTTCTACTTGCTTTACCCAATCTACCCTCTGCAGGCTCTAGTCTTTGCATGCTCTAGTCTTTGCATGATCTAGTCTCTACATGATCTAGTCTCTGCATGCTCTTCTTGCTGTTCAGTCTACTTATTCTATTTTTAGGATTTATCTAAAGTTTACTATATTTTTCCCGGTATAGTACAGTTTAGATTTTATCATTATTTTGATCTTTTTCCGGTCTTAGTCCTTCGGCTTCATATAGAATCGTCCCATGATGTCCTTGGAATGAATGGTGTTAATAAAAGCCTTCGGGTCAATTTCTTTGATTTTCAACTTCACCTTTCTGGCATCCATAGAAGAAATAACGGAATACACCATACTCTTCTCCTTGTGTGCATAGGCTCCCTCCGCCTTTAAGATAGATGCTCCATGGTGACAAACCTCATGAATGCCTTTGGCAATTTCCTCCGGATAGTCCGTGATAATGAAAAAGGTTAACTTCTGATAGTTTCTATACAGCACCGATAAGGTTTGCGTCGATACAAACTGGAAAATGATAGAATACAGAGCCTTTTCCCAACCAAAAAGATATCCGGCAATAGAGAGAAGTGTGGCATTAAAATAGAAAATGATATTCCAAGTGTCTACACCCTTTCTTTCGGAGAGGAAAATAGCAATAAAATCGGTTCCTCCCGATGTGGCATCCACTCTAAGACAGAGCGTAATCGCAATCGCGTTTACAATACCGCCAAAAATGGAAATCAAAAGCGGATCATAGGTAATGGGATCAAAGTGCAGATAGTCCGTGATAAAACCGGTCACAAGAATCATAATTAAAGAAAATGCCGTAAACTTTTTCCCCACAAAGCGAAAACCGATATAAATCGGAATCAGGTTAATACAAATATTCACAATGGAAAAAGGAATCGAAATATTGAAATAAGCCAACGCAATTCTTTGCAACAAAACAGTAAGTCCATTTGCGCCTCCCGGCAAGAGACCGCCGGCAGACACAAAGGACTTTAAGTTTAATGCCATTAGAAAAGCCCCGGCAAGTACTCCCAAAAGGCGTTTCCCATCTTCTTTCCAATCCAGTTTCATTTTATTTGCAGTCCTCCCCCAAAATTTTCTCCATTTTAACATTGGAGTCCGTTTTTGGAAAGAGTAAAGCCTCTTTTATCCGACGACGAAACTCATTCCTTCTGTTTTCTTACAGGTATTGTCCAATTCCTCGGAATCTGCTGTACAACCGCGATAGAAACCGCTATCGTAAAGGCCGTTAAAAAACAAAGTTTTCCAAAATGCATGGAAATCTGTGCGCTTCCCATTAAGAGATAGTATATGGTTCGATACAGACTGATTCCGGGAAGAAGAGGAATTAAACTGGTCATCAAAAATACGGTGGCAGGGCATCTTCTGAGCACTGCGAGGACTCTGGAAGCAAGGACTGCCGCAAAACCACTCACAAACACGGCAATCGCTTCGTTGTTCCAGATTCTTATACAAATCATGTACGCAAGCCAGGTAATGGTTCCCATTACCCCACAGTCCACGAAATGCCGTTTTCTGACACGAAACATCAAGGCAAAGGCAATAGTACCAAGGCCTGCGGCAAGGCTTCGAATAATGAGAACAATATAGGATATTTCCGGGATATCATAAATCACACTGGGGGTCATAATGGTTCCCGAAACCAGCAGTTCCACCAAAGCTACTCCTGATGCCATGGAGACACAGGTAAGTAAGGCGCTGGTAAGTAAAGTCTGTCCCGTAGCAAAATTGTTCTGACTGAATTCCCGCACAGAGTTAACGAAGGCAACTCCCGGTACCAAGTCCATCATGGCACCGATGATAATAAAAGAAAGCTTGGAACCTAAGCCGATTGCAACACAGAAATGACTAAGAACTGCCGTTAAGACACTGGCAATAATCGTAATAAGCACTCTGGATTTAATTCTGTATTTTGACCAAATCATATAAAATCCGACAAGACTTCCGATGATGGCAGCACAAAGAGAATCCCGAAATGAGGTTCCAATTGCATAGCTAAAGCAACCTGCTCCGAGAAAATAAGATAAAATTTTCTCTCCTACATTTTGCTCTCCCATATTCGCAATGTTTTGTAAAGAAGTTTTAAGATAGAGTAAATCCATTCTATTGCTGCAAACCTCACGCGAAAGCTCATTTACCGCTTCAATCTTATCAATATTCAGTTCCTTGTCCGGAACACTCATAATCCGGCTTTCAATTCCTTTACCCGGTACATTTCCGCTCGCAAAGATACCTCGATTCGTTACATAGGCATCCATATCTTTGATATGCATCGCATCGGCAATGCGGTGCATC
This sequence comes from uncultured Oribacterium sp., assembly GCA_916439225.1. GTDB lineage: Bacteria > Bacillota > Clostridia > Lachnospirales > Lachnospiraceae > Oribacterium. Next base: position 1,612,120 of record CAKAHF010000002.1, read on the forward strand.
GTTTCCTCCGCCCTGTAAATCTCCGCGCCGCTGCTTAGCAAAAGATTTCCGGCATAGAGCACCGTCTCTAGTTCATCTATATTCTGCATTTCCTTTTTATCGCTGTTTTGCATTTTATTTCTCCATCTGTAATTCATATCTTTAATGTATATCGATTTGATTTCATTCTTTTTAATTCCATTGTTGTTTTAACCAGTTTCAAGAGTAGACTTTCAAAGATCAAAAGTATCCTATCCGGTTTCGAGAACATCCTATCCAACTTCATGTGTATCTTATCCGCTTTCCATAGTATCTTATCATCAACAAAGAGGAATTGCTTGTTTTTATTATTGTAAATGCCAATCCAATATTCCATACACTCCCCCTTACATCATGTCAGGAAACAAGATTGGTATATCCTATCAAAAATACGGATGAATGATAAGAAAGTGTCTCGTCATTCATCCGTTATAAGCGTAAATAATTGATTTCCGTTTTACTTCTCCATCTCCTTAGCCGCTATAAAATACGGTATGGCCACAAACAGAGCGCCGCCAAGAATGTTTCCAAGCGTAACCACCAGTAGATTATAAGCAAAGCCGGCGAGAGAAATTGTCTCATTTCCCGCATTGTTTATAAGAGCAAGTGCGAGGATAGTCATATTGGCAACACTATGCTCAAAGCCTGCTGTAAAAAAAATCACGATACACCAAAATACCATAATCAGCTTCCCGGAGTCTGATTTTGACCGGAAGCAACACCAAACCGCAAGACAAACCAGATAATTACAGAGCAGTCCTCGCATAAACAGTGCCAAGGGAGGTAAACTCATCTTCATTGCGGCACTCCCGACAATTGCCGCCAGAGTTGCATCCTTATATAAACCCGTGAAGTTATAAAGATAGGACAGAAGCACGGATCCAAGAAGATTTCCGCCCCAACATACAATCCAAAGCTTTAGGGCATCTTGCACCGTCACCACCCGCTTAAGCACTCCTGTTGCCATAACCACATTGTTTCCGGTAAAGAGCTCCCCTCCGGCAATAATGATTAGACTAAGAGCCGCACTGAAAAATATCCCCATCATAAGCTTCACATAGGGACTTCCCTCTAGCTGCCCTCCAATCGTAAAGGAAAGCAATACACCAAGCCCGATAAATATTCCACCAAACATAGACATTAGAAAATATCCGGCAGGATTCGTTTTGAGCAGATTTAACTTCGTTGCCGCGCAATTGGCAACTGCAGCAATTTCTTCCCTGAACATAAATTCCCTCCATCTAAAAAGTGAAGTATTTGTATTTATAACCATGATACACTACTGGACAAATTAATGGAAGTTTAAAGAATCAAAGATTTATTATTAGTCATTCTGCCCATAGGCAAGCTTTTTATCCGTTCCGTTTATTGCAATTGCTGTAATAGCCGCTTCCAGTCCTCTTACTATTTCCGAAAGCTCCAGTGCCGGCATCTCTTTTTTGTTTTTTGTCTGCTCCGGAATATAGGGAACATGAATAAAGCCGGCTTTTATAACAGGTCTTTTATCAAGATAATACAAAACGCCATACATCAGGTGATTGCATACATAGGTACCGGCAGAGTTCGATAAAGAAGATGGCAGTCCCTCTTTTCTGATTGCCTCCACCATAGCTTTCACCGGGAGTGTGGAAAAGTAAGCATTTTCCCCATCAGGAAAAATAGGCTCGTCAATCGGCTGATTCCCTTCGTTATCCGGAATCCTTGCATCATCTATATTAATAGCGACTCTTTCCGGGCAAATCTCCGCTCTTCCGCCCGCCTGCCCGATAGAAAGCACAAAGTCGGGCTTCTCCCGTTCTATTGATTCTCTCACAGTATCTATAGACTTTCCGAATACTGTCGGTACTTCAAGCTTGACAATCAAAAGATTCCCTATTCTATCCTTTACAAGCTTCACCGCCTCTAAGGCAGGATTTATTTTCTCCCCGTCAAAGGGAGTAAATGCCGTTAAGAGTAGTTTCATCTTATTTCCTCCAAAAACTCAGCTATACCGTCATGATTATGATCCGCAGTATACCTTGTAAATTGTTTCTTTAACTCTTCCGCTGCATTTCCCATTACAACCGGACAGCCAACTCTTTCCAGCATGGACAAGTTTGCCCTCACTCATTTTACCCTTACTCCTTCTCCGGTTTCGCCTTATTCCGCTTTTAGCAGCGCACTTACCAATGCCGGAATCGCCGCAAAATCCTCTTCCTTAGCCACCCATTCCGCCCGAATATTTTCGGGAATCACAGAAAATCCTGCAGCCTTTAAGGACTCCTGCAAAACCTTCACGGACTCTCCGCTCCAGCCATAACAGCCGAAGGCCGCTGCCTTTTTCTTCTTAAACTTCAGCTGCTTTAAAAACTCAAGCCAGCCTGCCACAGGAGACAAAATAGAATTTGCCACCGTAGGAGAACCTACCGCAAGGGATTTTGACTTAAAGACCTCCGTCATTACTTCATTTTTATCCGACTTGGAAATATTAAAGACCTTCACCACCGTATCCGGACTTTGCCGATGAATCTCCTCCGCAATACTGTAGGCAATCTTTGTAGTGCCCTCCCACATGGTATCAAAGGCAATCGTTACCTGATCTTCCTGATAATCCTGAGCCCACTGCCCATATTTTTCCACAATCTGCATGGGATTTTCCCGCCAGATGGCGCCGTGAGAAGGAGCAATCATTTCGATAGGCAGATTCAGAGACGTAATCTCTTCCAGTTTTTTCCGTAAAATGGGAGCAAAGGGCGCAATGATATTGGCATAGTACTTCATAGCTTCCTTCATAAGAACGCATTGATTTGCCTTATCGCTAAAAAGCTCCTCCACCGCATAATGCTGTCCGAAGGCATCCATAGAGAAGAGGATATTATCTCCGGTTAAAAATGTTGCCATGGAATCCGGCCAGTGGAGCATCCGCATTTCCAGGAAAATAAGCTTCTTACCATTTCCAATCTCTAAGGAATCTCCGGTCTTTACCACATGGAAATTCCAGCCCCTCTTGCCATACTGCCCCTCAATGCTTTTCACCGCATTTTCCGTACAGTAAATAGGCACATCGGGAATCTCCTCCAAAATGGTGGTAAGAGAACCGGAATGGTCGCACTCTCCATGATTTGCCACAATAAAATCAATCTTTTTTAAATCGATTTCCTTTTTCAGATTCTCCACAAAGTCAAAACGGTGGGGTGTCCAAACCGTATCCATCAAAACCGTCTTCTCTTCCTCGATGAGATAGGCATTTTGGCTGGAACCGTTGATGATAGAATAATCATCCCCATGAAAATGCTGTAATTCCCAATCGATATAGCCTATCCAACTTACATTTCCTTTTACCGCTTTTCTCATCTTACCCTCCTAGAGAATTCTCTTATCTTTTTTACTGAATGGGATAACAATCGGCGTGGGACTCGAACCCAAGCTTTTGAGTAAATATTATATCACACAAAGAAGATGGGCGTTGAGCCCATATGCACAGCAGAACATTTTTTCTATGTATAGCAGAATATTTTTTATCACTAAAACAGAAACTTTAATAGAGCACTCTGCTCCTTCGATATTAGCTCTTCCAAATAAAGAAGCTAAAAGGCGGAAGGGTAAAAGAATCATTGAGGATGAGTTTTTCTCCACTTAGTAGGTCCGTAGCTTCCCTATTCCCCATTCCGTGAAAATGTGCCTGATACGCCTGCTCATCCGCGTTAACGCTCACCCAAATCTCCTCTCCTTCATACTCTCTTTGGAAAATAAGCTGGCGATTGGCTAGGACTATACTTTTGTAGTCTCCGTACAATAATGCCTTATTTTCCTTATGCACTTTGACAAGGGCGGATAGCAAGTCGGTGAGTTCGTTCCATTCCGGCTCCGAAAGCACAGGGCGAAGGGCATCGTCACTCCCATTTTCCTTAACTCCCGAAATCCCCCACTCACCGCCATAGTAGATGCAGGGAATCCCCGGCATGGTAAAGAGCATGGTGTATAAGAGGGGCAAATGTCGTTTGTCCTTTAAGATGCTTGCCACCCTCGTCACATCATGGTTATCCGCAAAGGTAAGCAAGTGCATTCCCTTGTAAATAGGATTATCCTTTCCAAATTGCCGATTCAGTGCATAGTTAATCTCAAAAAGGTTCAAGTCGTTAAAGCTGGAATACAGCCCTTTATAGCACTCATAATTCGTGCAGCTATGAAGCATAGCGTCATTGACAATCCTTTTATAGTCCCCAAAAAGAATTTCCCCCAAGAGGAAAAAGTCCGGCTTAATGGAATCACAAAATGCACGAAGCTCCCGCATGAAATTTTCATTTAAACAATACGCTACATCAAGCCGCAAGCCATCAATCTGAAACTCTTCCATCCAAGCCCTTATGCAGGAAAAAAGATACTCTTTCACCTTTGGATTCTCGAGATTCAGCTTTACAAGCTCAAAGTGCCCTTCCCAGCCCTCATAGGAGAAGCCGTCATTGTAGCAGGAGTTCCCATCAAAATGAATGTAAAACCAGTCCTTGTATTCCGAGTCCCAACGCTTTTCCAGTACATCCTGAAAAGCAAAGAAACCTCGTCCCACATGGTTAAAGACGCCGTCCAGGACAATGCGGATCCCATTTTCCTTGAGAATCTTACAAACTTCGGAAAAATCCGCATTACTCCCCAAACGGCAATCAATCTTTCGATAATCTCTTGTATCATAGCCATGCCGGTCCGACTCAAAGACGGGCGAAAAATAAACGGCATCCACATGAAGACGTTTAAGATGGGGAATCCACTCTGTAACTTTCCTGATTCTCGGAACAAGTACCCCGTCATTTTCCTTTGGAGCGCCGCAAAATCCCAAAGGGTAGATTTGATAAAAAATGCTGTTATCGAACCACATAATACTTACCTCTATTTTCTGTTATCTAACTGACTGTTTCTCTGATTTCTTATGCACTTACTTTTTCTCTAATTTCTGTTTATCCTTCTTACTCTATGTCTTCCACTCACTATATGTTTTCCTACTTACTATAGCTTATACTTCGTTCCTCTTCCTACAGTAATAGCCTCTTGCAGAAGTCATTTTAAACTCTTGCTAAGAGGCTATGTAGTTCAAGATATTAAGCAGGTATAAAAGAATAATTTTATACCACTAGCAATCTATACGGATTTCCGACCAATTCCTCTTTTAAAATATCAAGGACGGATTCTCTTGGTTCAAGATAAAAGTCTGTTTCTTCATCCATCAATGCCGCATATACAGTAGTTTTCATCAAGAATTCAACTGCCTCATCTCTTGAATATCCCTTATCTTCCATAATATATTCCACAAGAAATACGGCTATATTTCGCATAGCTTTTTTCTGATCTACACTCGTAATCATTATTCAATCACCTGCCATTTCACTGTATCAAAACTTAGTGTTTTTACGGCTTCCTGTGTTCTAAAAAAATACTGCTTGGGGAGATTTTCCGGTTTTAATTCAGCAATAACCTTCTCACATACTTTATCAGAATATCCCGATTCTTCCAACTCATCATAGTACTCATTAATTATTGTAGTTGTTTCAGCATCAGCCGTTGGACCTATCACAATGTCCATATCATGTACACATCCATCACATCTACGATTCTCAAGTATAAACCTAAGCCACTCTTTATCCGCTTTTTCAAACACCTTAACCTTTAAACCTCTTGTATCTTCATTGAACAGAAGATTGTATCTATATGCTTGTATAGGCTGTAGCTTTATATTCTTCTTAATTTGAGGAAACTTAGACGTTTTTCTGCAATATGTTTATTTCTAATTGCAAGTCTTTCTGTATGTGATGGAACCGCAGTAGCATAAAATCCTTTACCAAAATCTTTTTATCCCTTTCCTGCCAAGGGATTTATGTTATCGAACAGGTATATTGAACCATGATATAAAGGCTTCAATTGACTCTCCCCCCCTGCATCTCAATATAGTCTTGCAAATCATCGATAATCCCTTGATTCCCGGTAGAATTATAAGCTTCATAGCAAACATCAATGTAGCTCAATACATCATATTTCTTTAACAAATCTGATAGCTCGAAATATGTTTTCTTCCATGTCCTCGACAAAATTGGTATTAAGACCAACTGCATATTAAGTACTTCTTTTTCTCTTATACTCATAGCAGAAAACCTCCTTTACTATCATAGTTAGCTACGTACGCATTTAATATAATTATAATACCTCATTCGATGCACTGCTTCAAGCTTTGCAAAACAGCCGCAAATTCAATCGCAAAATTTTACGGTTGAATTTACGGCTGAAAAAAATAGTAAATATTTTCAAAATCAGAATAAATATCCATGCTTTACAAAAGCTAAAACATAAAAACCCTTTTTTTCTTTAGAAAGTATAGCTTCTTTTTTTATCTATTACTACGGTTTTAAATGAGTGCAACTAAAGTTAATCGTTCCTTTCCAGCTATATTGGGAGCGTGAAGTGCAAGGTATCTTTCTCCACTGAATGTTTCAAAAATCATCCCGTGTCCACCAAAAGAAAATTCCGGTTGATTTTGATGTTTCCAAGGTCCCTCTAATTTGCCGGTCATACTCTCAGCAATCTCTATAGCATATCCACTTTTTGCAAAACTTGACCAAAAGCATTTTTTTAGCCTACCCTTATCATGAAACAAAAAAATGGACCATCTGTTACATAATTTTTACCGCTTGTAATAATTACATCTCCTGTATCCGCAACACTCCATTGGGCATCCGTAGCATGAAATAGAGTGAAAGGTTCTCCAATTGCAGTTGATAAATCATCTGACAATTTTATTGCACAGATTGCACCATCATGAATTTGTGTCCATTCATGAGAAAAAACAAGCCATGGACTGTTTTCCTCAATAAAAAGTGTTCCATCCAAACAATCCCAATCCTCAGGCGTAACCGGTCCTGATGAAATTGGACTATATGGACCTGTAACTGCTGTGGATTTAAATATCTGTACACCGCGGTGTTTTCCATCTGCATAAAAGCTTGCAATTAAATACCATGCATTTCGATAGTAATGAACCTCCGGGGCCCAAAAATTTTTCACCCCCCAAAACCCTTTTGGTGGGTAAAAAACAAATTCAGGTTCAGCCCATAACTTTAAATCTCTACTTCGATATACTTGAAATCCTTCTCCTTTTCCATTCCAAGGGTCCTTATCCGTTGTACCGAACAAATAGTATAGCATGGATGTATGATCCGCCACTATAAATGGATCTCGAATTCTAATAAGATCTGTAGGAATTGTAAACAATGTTTGTATCCCAAATTGTTGTGCCATAGTTCATGGTTTCTCCTTAAGTAATTTTAAAATAATAGCATTTCTCAGCAAGTACTTCATATACTTCATTAAAATTCGTCCAGATTTTAAATATAAAAGAATTAGTTCTAACTAATTATGCTTTGTTTGACATACATTGATTGGTCTATGTGTTTCCTGATCATATCATCTGTTTGCTCTATAAAGTGCGGTAATGTGATAATATTTTTTTAAAATAAATATTATAAAGACAATTTTTCTTTAGAAAAAAACCAGCTAAATAAATTAGATAATTTTTCCGGCATTGAAATCCGATCAAAAAAATAATATCATGTATTTGTCCTGCTTTTCTATCTTTTGACCATTTATCAAGCGTAATCATGCAACAAATAGCATAATTGCTTTCTTGACGTATACGTATATCTCGAAAGGTAATATGATGTACCTCCGCAGCATCACAGATATAGATTGCTAAAGCCCCAACCTCGACTGTCCAGTCTGCCATACTTTGTACTACATCACAATCTTCAAATACTGCATTATAGATATTTGAACGAGATTCTCCCGATACACCAAAGGCTCGAACCTTATCGTTCCATACTGTACAACGCTGAACTAAAATGTCATGTGTTTCCAGCTGTGAAGTGCACGCCATACTTTTTAGGCTTACTGCATCGTCACCTGTGCGAAGAAAGCAGTTTTTAACTACCGCATACTGCGTGTCAACCAAATCGATTCCATCACTGTTTTCACGGTAAGCTATCATTCGAACTTTATCGACATAAATATTTTTGCATCCAAAAAATGGAAGTGTCCAATGCGCTGCACCGATGAAAATAACATCAGAAATAGATATATTTTCGCAACTAGTAAATACCATACTGCGACGTGCATGCCAATTTAGTGATGTCAAATCTACTATACCGGCACCAAAAACATGAATGTTCTTTTGTCCATTAGAAAAAATAAAATCCTGATAATTCGTTTTTCCTGCCCAATCTCTCTCTTCCAAAATAGCATCCAATTTATCCGGTTGCTTCGGAACGATAATTGCCCCGGGCGAAAGATAGAGAGTCTGTCCACTTTTTCAATTCTAATGTGCGAATATGATGAATTCCCGGCTCAAAAAAACAAAAACACTTTCATCTTCCGGATTCGGAGCTTTGCTCGGATCATCAGCTCTAAAAATTGCCAAAGGATGCATCGTGCCACCGTTCGTCTCTATAAGAACATTATTTACTTCCGGAACTGAAAATATAATTGTATTGTTCTCAAGCAAAGGATGAATATGTAGTGATTCAGGTAGAATTTCCGCATTCCATAAGGGTGAAAAAAAGAGATAGCTTTTTATTTCTAAGGCAGAAAATGGGATTACGACAAAACTCTGAGGGCCGTTATGTGTAACTGGTGTGTCATAGACTGTAAGTTCTATCCCATCAGCCAAAATACGCCAATATGACGATTGAACAAGTCCTGATGGCCATGCACTTTGCGCATCTGTACACCGTGTACGGAAGTTACGGCAGTTTTCAGCGCAGGAAAAGGATTCCAAAGGTTCCATAGATTGTATTCTCATTAAATCACCCCTTTACTGCACCGGATGTCATGCCTGACATAATCTGCTTTTGTGCACTAAAATATAATATTACGATAGGAAGTGAAACGAGAATCACGTCAGTAAAAACTAAGTTCCAATCAGAACTATGAGTACTAAAAAAATTATAGATGGTAAGTGGCAATGTATAATTTTCTGATGTATTTAAAAAATAAATTGTCGTCCCAAAATCATTCCATATATTCATAAATGTTAATATAAACAAAGTTACAGTCATAGGTTTAAGTAGCGGAAATATCACGAAAAAAAATAATGATAAAGAATCACAGCCATCTAATATAGCAGCTTCATCGATATCTCGGCTTATACTTTTTAGAGCTCCAATATATAAAAAAATGCCTAGAGGTATATTGGCTGCTGTCAAAACCGCTGCTGCGCCGAAAAATGTTTTTAAATGCAAAAAACTACAAAGCATATAGGTTGGGATAATCTGTCCCGGTACTATTAAACCTATGACAAAAAATGTTATGAGCTTCTTGCTTAATTTTGTTCCCCTTCGTTGCAATACAAAGGCAGCAATTGCAGAAACTAAAATTATCAGAAGTACCGAAAGACAAGTAACAAAACAGCTGTTGCGGAAAGCATGTAGGATACCACTTGACATAACAACACTATAGTTTTCCCGGAAGTTCCATTGTTTCGGAAATTCCAATCCAAGCTCTGCTGACTCCTTTTTTGTCTTAAATGAATTTAAAATAATCATTATAAAAGGCACAAGCATAAATAGACTTAATATAAGACCTAAAGCTGAGCGAAACATATCACTGTATTTTTTCATAACTCAACCTCCTTCCCGGACAAGAAGCGGTTGGTTGGTAACGCAATTAATAATACAAAGATTGTCAAAATCATACTTGCCGCACATCCTCTTCCATAATTTCCGCTACTAAATGAGGAGTATATTAAGGTCCCAAACACAGATGTTGCATTTCCGGGCCCTCCATTTGTCAAAGACTGAACAATATCAAATACTTTTAGCCCGCCAACTATACTGATTACAACTGCATTATTAAAGGACGGCATAATAAGGGGTAATGTTATGAAATAAAACTTTTGCCGGCGATTGGCGCCATCCAATTCCGCAGCCTCATAGTATGTTGAATCAATTGCTTGGAGTCCTGCAAGAAGAATCACCATCGTATAGCCGGTCCATTTCCAAATTTCTACAAACGCACAGGAGAAAAATAGCAATTTTTCGGATTAGTCAGCCAATTTTTGTGTAAACATTTCAAGTCCAATTCCTGTCAATGTTCGATTGATAAGTCCAATCGGATGCATCATAGAGCGAAAAACTAATCCAACAGCGACATTATTCAGTACAGCAGGCAAAAAAAATACTGTCCTCATATAATTTACGCCACGAAAACGATTATTAACTAAAAGTGCCAACGACATACCTAATGCAAGCTTACCGAGTGTAGTAAAAACAGCAAAAAGTAATGTATTTTTGATTGCAACACTGAAATAGGGGTTACGTAAAACTGTTGCATAGTTTTTCAATCCCGGCAAATATAAAAGAAGAAATCTTGAATGTTTTAATATTAAAAAAACGATAGTAAGAATCCCTGATGCTGCCGGAATCACATATAGAATCGCATAGACAAGAAATGCAGGTATTACTAGCGAATAGGGATAAGGACTTTTTATTTTATGTCTACTTAAATTTTTTTGTTTCAAGTGAACGTCTCCTTTTTGAGTATATGAATAAATGGAGTGCATGCACTCCATTTATTCATATATATTCAACAACTATATATAATTATTTCCAGTTTAAATCATTAGCAGCTTTCGCATTATCGGCAGTATCACTATCCAACAATTCTATAACTTGATTAATATCCATGCCTCCGGCAAGATAATCTTGCACATGAATATGATAATCCCCATAATGATAAACATTACCGTTCTGCCATACTTCCATACTATTTCCTTTGAGCATTTCATCATAAAGAGTCTGATACGCCTCAGGGTAGCTCACAGCTTACCTTCTTATTGAGATAAATACCAGGGCTGTGCAGTAGCATAAATCTGCTGTGCCTCAGAAGAGGCTAGAAAATTTAAAACTTTTTCGCCAAGTACCTGATCCTTACAGGATGTTGTCATTACTATTGATCCGGGCATTGATGAACAAGTATAATTTTTCTTGTACAAAGGAAGTATAAATGATCCTATCTTATTAGCAGCTTGGGGATATTTTCCCGCTATCTCATCGTAAACCCAAGTACCATTACAATACATAGCTGCAGTTCCCTCAGCAAGTGCAGTCTGTGCCATATCATAGGTATCCGAAAGAAAACTACTGTTTACATAGCCTTTATCAATCATCTCTTTGGACATAATAATAGCATTCTTAAAATTGATTGCTTCAGAATAATGGCGTTTATTGGTATTCATTTCATCCCAAAAATCAGTATAACTTAAACCACTTTTTTCAACGTCTTCATTAAATCCAAAGTGTGTTATACATTGTAGCGTCCATGTATCTGCACCGGAATAATATAACGGTGTTACTCCAATGGCCTTAAGCTTTTCGCAACAGTCAAGGAATTCTTCCCAATTTGTCGGAACGGTATTGATACCGGCAGCTGCAAAAACATCCTTGTTGTAGAAAATTCCAACCAAGGAAGTGGAATCCATTGGTACAGCATAAAGTTGATCGTTGTAGATATAGTGGCCTTCTTTTAATTGATCCTGACTGTACTCTGATATATCCACATTCTGAAGCGGAACAATATGATCAAGAACACCCGCATTATGGTCCAACCACTTTGGACCGTAAGTCTGAAGTAAATCAGGTAAATCTCCCGTTGCAAATTTTGCACGAACGAGTTCTTCGCCTTCACCGCCTCCTGCAATGATGTCAATCTTTAGACGGAAGCCAAGTTCTTCAGCATGTTCATCAATATAAGCACTTAACGCTTCCCAACCTGACTTATACCAGTCTGTAAATGTCAACATTGTAACTGTAGGAATCTCAGCAAGTTCTTCTGAGTGTGATGTTTTTTCGTTATTTCCTTCATTTATCACAGTAGTTTCCTGCGAGGTGTTTTTTTCTTGTTTTACACCACAAGCAATTAACGACATAAACATGACGAGTGTCAACAGTAATGCAAGAATTTTTCTCATGGTATTCCTCCTTTTTAGCTATTTGACAGCTTTTCTCTTATGAATTTATTATATTCGGAGAAATTTTTTAAAAATTGGATTCTTTTTTGAAATAACTGTACTTTTTTTAATACAATTATTAATGTTGCAAGAGTCTTTTATAATGCAAAGTCAAATGATAACTTCTGTTTATACCTGTTTCTGCGTTTTTCGATATAATTTCGGTGTCATTCCGGTGCATCTTTTAAAGGCTCTTGCGAAATAGGCGTCGTCATGAAATCCACTCAATCTTGACACATCTTTATTGCTGTATCCTCCAGTATTCAGTAGCTCTTTTGCTTTTTTTCAATTCTATAGGAACAAAGATAATCTGCGAAGCCGGTATCAAGATCTTCACGAAACAAACGGCTTAGATAAGCCGCGCTAATGCCAATTAATTCTGCGACATAGGTTTGTGAAATGTCTTCCGCGTAATGCCTTCGGATTAACCCAATTGCTTGTTCAACATATGGTGAATCCGGACATTTCTTCTTATCTGCGCCCTCAAATGCAAGATCATTTAAATTCTTGAACCATTTTTAACGCCATATTCAAATTTCTAAAGCTATTAAATACTCTTTGTGGTTCTTCCGACTGATAAAATTTTTGAAAGATCTATTCCTCGTTCAATCCACGCACGGCTAAGTATACTGAGCAAATCCAGCATAAAAATTCTTAAACATATCAGATGTCGGACGCATTCTGGAAAGCTCTTCAAATACTTCTTTCAAAATTTCCTGAGTCTGTACAGAATAATTCTGACGTATAGATGCCACCAGTTGTTTTTTTCACGTGTGGCATCAAATACGGAAAAAAAATATCAAAAAGGTTGAGATATCTCTTCTAAAGATACCGTATCCGAAAAAAACGACTGTCATACTTTTTGTTCTGCAGATAAATAAGATTTAGGAACCTGCACCGCAGTTGTTACCGTTTGACCCATATAAAAACTCTACAGATAGATTCAAATAATTTTTGTAGACAAGTGCGGATTCGGGCAAATACTTCATGACATTTTTTTCGAGCCTCATCAAGCTACTATTTATTCCATCATAACAAATTAAAAATACATATTTATCATCAGAGACATGACAGCAAAGTCCTGAATGATAATCTTGTAAAACTTCATCAACTATATTTAAAATTGAATTCTCCAGTAAATATGAAGCGATCATATTACATTTCCGTGGCTCAACCTGCATAAGAATCACTGATATATTTCTAAGTCCCAGTTTTAATTCCAGGACTTCTGCATGTGATGCAATTTCCTCTTCACTACGAAACCCGCAGGATATCAGCTTCATCATAAAATTACGCTTTAGAGCCATCTGGCTATCAACAGAATTGTCTTCAAGCACATGGGTTCTTTGCATTTGCTTCTCTACTGAGCTTAACATTTGTTCCAATACCGATGTATTTAATTCATGCTTTAGAATATAATCAACAGCTCCATTTTTTAGTGCTTTCCGTACATAATCCAACTCATCATATCCGCTTAACATTACCAGTAAAATATTCGGGTATTTTTCTAGGATAGCTTCCTGTAGTTCAAGTCCATCCATATTAGGCATACGAATATCAGAAATCACAAGATCAGGTCTTAAAGATAATATTAATTGTACAGCCTGCTCACCATCAGTTGCTTCACCCACTATAGAAAAACCCCGTTTTCTACACATTGAAGATGTTTCAATTAACCGCTTGAGATTGGATCTTACAAGAAAATCATCATCCACAATTAGTATTCGCATCAAGATTAACCTCACTTTCCAATAGTTCCGGCAAAATCAATTCTACCGATGTCAGTAACTGTTTACCCGATAAAATTCGAATATCTGCTTCATCACCGAAAAGTAGCTGCAGCCGACGAGTAATATTTTGAAGTCCAATATGCTTGGAAATTCCCCCACAGTATTTCTGATTATTAAGTAACTCAGGCGGAAAACCGGGTCCACTATTTCTCACTAAAATATGCAATTTTTCTTGTTCTAAAAATATGAGAACCTGCAAGATTCCAAGCTTTTTAGACTTTGCAATTCCATACTGTAAAGCATTTTCAACAATGGGTTGCACAAGAAGTTTTGGCACAAAACGATTTTTTGCTTCATCCTCAATCGAAATACTATATGAAAATTTACCCGCATAACGATATTTCTGGATTTGCAGGTAATCCAGTAAATAATTTTCTTCTTCAGCAACGCTTATTAGTTTTCGTATATCCAAGTTGAGGTGTATCATACGAGAAAGTGCATCTGTAACAGTTTGAATATTTTCAACACCTTGCATAATGGAAAGCACTTTAATGGTATGCAAAGTATTGTAAAGAAAGTGTGGATTTATTTGCATAGAAAGCATTGATATTTCAGATCTTCGTTTTTCCTCTTCTGCTTTGCGAATATTCACAATTAAAGTTCGTAGGCGTACAAGCATTACACTGATACGCTGGTAAAGTTTCCCAACCTCATCCTTTTTACTAATTCTAACTTCAAGTTCCAGTGTTTCGTCACTAATTTTCTCCACTGCTTTTGTCAACTTTCGTAAATCTTTTGTCATATAGTATGACAAGACAAATGCAATGGCTGCAAAAAGTACTGTACATATAGTAACAAGTAAAAGCATACGATTACGTACTTGCAAAAAGCCTGATATAACCGTATTTTGACTAACAACTCCTACTATTTGCCAAGGTGTTGTCCTTGAAGTCGTATAAACAACCAAGCAATCTACATCTCCAATTTTATCTATATAGCTTCCATGCCCGTGAGGAATAGAAGCTTGAAAGTGATCTAATATTAAATTATCCGATTTCTTAGGTACATAGATAGCTTCTCCCGTATCCTGATCGAATACATACAATACATAACCTTGCATTTCTTGAATATCAAAAATGGTTTCTAAAAGGCTACTTTTTACATCCGCTTTAATTATCCCAATAATTGTACCGTTATTGAACACCGGACGGACAATAGAAAAAACATAACTACTATGAGGGGAGGGGCGCTTACTTGTATATGCATGCGGGGCCAGATAGATTACATCCTCTTTTCCACTTTGTATCTGTGAAAACCACTCGGTTTGAGAAACTTCATCATAAGGTGTAGTAATTCCATAAGTACAAACTCGTCCATCAAAACCATAAATTGAAATACCACTAAGGTATGCTTTGAAATTGCATCGATTAAAGAGATAGTTACGCGCTTGATGAAATGATAAAAACCGTACATTGGCTTCCTGCGCAGTAAGGAACTGAACAATACAGTTATTCTGAGAAGAATGAACCTTATTAGAGATAAATGCAGTTGTGTAGTCAATTTCACGAAGGTTTTCATCGAAAGTCTCATTTAATGTTCCTATAACCGAATCCAAGTGAGATTGGGCAGTTTCAATCGCCTCTCGGGTAAAACTTCTATACCAGGCAAACGTATTAACTGCACAAAAAAATAACAATAATATGAGCATAATAGCAAGAATCTTTGAGGTAAAACTGTGGAAAACCTTCATATACTATATCCACCTTTCAGCCCATCTTAAATATTATATTAATTATATATTACTTTCTGAAACAACTAGAGAATTTAAACTTTATGCATAATATAAGTTAAATATATTAATCACCAACAAACCTGTTTTTAGAATATTACTGCTTTTTAATTTTTCATGAGGTCTATTCTTCTTTTTGGATATTTGTCGAAATATTTGTTCATTTATCTCCCGGAAATTGAAATATTTAAAACTATGTATAATAAGATGATCATAAGAGAAAAGTCTTCAAAAAAAGTACAGTTTTTCTTCTTGTTGAAGTCAGTTATGATAGAAATATCAATCTATACAGGAGGAATTTTTTATTATGGGAATTTTACAACGAATTTGGAATGGTAACTTGGTCTATCAAGAACCTATATGTTTCTCCACTGATATAAAAAACCAAGCAATTGGTGGATCTTTACTCTATTATCCAGATAAGATTTTGTCCGTTACCTCTTTTGATGGTCGTGTTTATTACGAAGCAAATCAGGACTATGTTGTCATAGGAAAAAATATACTAAGAACAGAGACATCGCAAATTCCGTTTGTAGATAGAAAAATTTATTGCAAGCCATTTACCGGCATACCGGAAACTGCTTGGGTCCGGCTCCCCGGTGAAAAAGAATACATTGATCTTGTATCAGATATTTACCGCTGGCAAGTGCTTGTAACTTATACTCATAAAACAGCTTGGAATGGATTTAAACCAGAAAGTAAATTAAATCAGCTTTCTAAAAGCGTAAAAAGGCTCTGTACAGGTGGAGACTTTCAACTTGTTTTCTATGGCGATAGTATTACTGCCGGCTGGGAATCAAGTGGTTGTAACGAACAGGTTATTGATGTGGTAACAATTGAAAAATATCATGCTTCAATCTGGCATGCTCCCTATCAACCATCATGGGCAGAACTGGTTACAAATGAATTACAAAATTGCTACCCGAAAAGCAATATAATTAAAACAAATTGCGCAGCCGGAGGCGCTAATATGCAATGGGGGCTGCAGCATGCCGAAGAACTTGTAAATCCACATAAGCCTGATCTGCTTATTCTTGGTTTTGGAATGAATAGTATGCAGGAGCACGCGGACGATTATCAAGACACAATTATGTCGATTATTCAAATTGTACGCAAGAAAAATCCGGACTGTGAGTTTGTGCTTGTTTCACCAATGATTCCCAATCCGGATATCCTGAGTTTTCAAAACAATCAGCTACTTGCTCACCAGACTGCATTGTATAGGATTTCTGAAAGTATGAATGGAGTCTGTGTTGCACCGGTACATTCTGTTTTTTTCAAGAACTAATTGCACACGGAAAGAATTATTTAGAATTAACCGGAAATTGTATTAACCATCCAAACGATTTTTCTGTCCGCATTTATGCTCAAACTATCTTAGAAGTGTTGAAGCCGCAAGGAGAGACCTTTATTCAAACCGAGAAATAGTTCAAGATAAAATGAAAAATACAGACTACTTACTACTTAGGATTTTTATTTTTCAAAATTATAATTCCTTAGATTTTCAAAAAAAGCCTCCCGACAGAATTGTGGGAGGCTTTCAAAATAATTCCTTCTATTACGCCATTTATCACGTTATCTATTGTGACATTTTACAAGCTCTGCTTTATGACGTAATGGCCAAACCGATTCGAACCAACGTGTTCAATCTTTCCATCACTCATAAGACGCTTTAATGCTCTTTGAACCGTCCTTGGAGAGGAACCTAGTATCTCAGCAAGTCCAGCAGCTGATTGATGGCCATCTTCCTTCAGCAAATCAAATAGCTTCTCATCCAATGTTTTTTCTTTGTTCATTACACCATTATGTGAAAGGTTTATTTTTCGTTGCATTATCATATATGTATTGAAGTTCTTCAAACTGATCAGTAGTGAAAATTTTTTTTGTAATATATTCCGTTTTTTTCTCTAAAACTATTCTTTTGGATTGAAAAATGAAAATAAATAAATCTCTCCCCTTTCAGAAAAGTATCCTTTACCATATAAAAACACTCTTCCATCTCTTCATCCTTGCTCTTATCAGTGTAATGATTCAATGTAATATACCTAGGATTATTCTTTAAGATAATATCTTCCGGTTTAATCCTATAATTATCATCTCTATACCTAATAAAAAAAATAGTTTTTAGGATAATGATGTATATCATATATAATGAGGCTATACCCCATAAGATATCTATAGTTGTGTTCGGGGCTTTAGGAACGTCAAAAGTATTGTTTAAAAAGATTTTTTTAGAAAAAAACAATACACAATCCAAAAATCTGTAAGAATAAACAATAAAAAAATCTATATAATCTATTTTTGGGCTGTAATATAATTGGATGTATATACAAACCCATCAGAACTATAACTTTTTCTCCTCCCATCCAATTTTATGAAAAAAACCATAATAACCGACGCACAGAATTAACATGCCAAGAACGATAATTCCTATAGCCACAAATACTATATTAACGTAAAGTATGCTTCCAATTGTCAAAATGCTTCTTAAAAACAATTTTAATGATACTATCAAGATATAAAGGTATGCTGGCACTTATATTAAAAATCATTAAAAAAATATTAGCGTTATAGTGATATAAAATATTGATGATATAAAAATATAGGAACTAGAATATTACAAAAAACGGAATTATGATAATTCCATACTTTTATCTTCGTCTCTCTCTCTTCTATTCCAACAATAGAAAATAAAACGTCCATAATGCTCATGTCCCCTCCAATAATATATTTATCTCCAATCAGTATCTAAAATACAGTGAATTCCTAACTCCTCTCCCGCTTTTTGAAGACTTTCAAAGGGAATATTCCCCTTATCAAAGTATAGTTGATTTCCTGTTTCCGACAACTGGGTGATAAAAATAAAAAGTTTAGGAAGTTTAGAAAACCCAGGGCGCGTTGAGCGCTTTGTGGCAACTATATGCTCTGTATTTTCTGTAGTTTCTACAGCATCCGTTGTTTCTATGGTCTCCGGGGATTCTTCCGTCTTTATCTGTTCTTTACGATCTACATAATTTACGGAATCTCTATCCCTAAGTACGGTGCAAAAAAGGCTTCCAAACTCTCATGCTTTGCATAGCGTAAAGTTCCCTGCCATTCATTAGGCTGGTTGGTCAGGTCCTCTCCCACTCCGAGAAGTTCAGAACGGTCCACCTCGCAGGGTAAAGGGCCATTTCCGTGACGGGTAACATAAGGGCGAGTCACATAGATGGCTTCCTCTAAAGATAAGCCTCGTTTTTCTAAAAAGATCGTCGGATTATGGATTCCGGTTTTGGAAGAAGTCAAATGGGGAGCATAGGCTTCATTGTCCTGATCCAAAAGTAAGCCCTGTCCTGTCTCAAAAATCAAATTTTGAAACTCCTCCAGCCATTTTCTATCCACATCTACTAAGGTCAGTAGCTTCACATTCTCTTTCACTTCTACCACAAAGTTTTCCAGTACCGTCTCATTATGCAACATCTCATAGTAGGGATTCGAGGAATATATTCCCAAGATTTTCGCTCTTCTTTCCGTATATTCTCTTCGAATCTGCTTTAAACGGTCTAATAAATCTTGCTTTCTCCATGTAGCAAGCTCTTCCACGGTAATTCCGTATCCGGCGGCATTTCGCTGCACACATTCCTCTATACCCATACCGCAGGAACCGTGGCGATTCTTGCCTCTGGCAACTTCTGCCCCCATATTTAAAAGTACATCATCTATGGTGGTTACTCGTGTATTTTTTTCAGAATAAAGAATGGGCTGAAAGCCGAAGAGCTCCGTAAACGCTTTCACTTCCTTGCCCAGTTGAAATAAGTCCGGCATAAAGCTATCGACAAATAAAGTAGGCACATGGTACTCCGCTCCGGCGCCAATCTGATGATGGATAAAGCGCCATTTTCCTTCCGGATCTTCCACCGTGTGCCCTGCCTGTCCGCCGCCATTATGTTTAATAATCAACGCATTCTTAAGGGATGAGGCAAGACGACTGCAAGCAAAGCCCTTTCCCTCATCCCCGAAATTCTTGCCGATAACCGCAATTGTTCTCATAGAAAAAAATATCTTCATCTCTTTGCAAGGAAAGCTGTGCTAATGCCGCGCTAATCACAGGACGATTGATTTCATCCCACCGCCCAAGAACTTCCTCTGAAGCAGCACCCTTTTTGTAACTGAATAGCACTGATAATGATTTCCGGAAGACAGGAAATATCCTGTCGTGCCAGTACGATACAATGCCCCGGAAGCAGCTTCTCATTTTTCCTGGCTGTCTCCGCCAATCATGATATGGAAAACATGGAAGGATTGCTTTTACTTCATTCAGCAAATCCTCTTTGGTGACAGTCCTTTCGATTTCATCTCCTATAACCCGGAAATTGTTTCTCCCACCGAATCACCGCGAATCTCTGCCATATCTCCGATGGTAAAGAGAAAGCCCTTTTGCTGTCTCTTCTTCACCGCATCAATATTGGTATGGCGGGACAAGAATTCCCAAAGACAGGTAGGTACCACCTGACCACTGCCATGGTTTTTCAAAAATAAATGTCTAAGAGCTGCTCGGCGATACGAATATCCGACTCAAACTGGGTGACCTGTAGAGGGGATATATCCTGAAAATCTCCGTAAGCCGCACACATTAGGGCCGGATCTGCCACTGCGCCGGAGGAATAAAGCTTGGTAATCAGCTCATTTAAGGCGCCCGTTGCCAACTCCACCGCAAGATAGCCCATGGAGCCGGTCACATCCAAGCCCACAACGATAGGGGGTTGTATTGGGATGCTCCTCGGAGTCGAAACATTCTCTGGTTCCGATGAATTTCGGATTCATCTTGGGATTACATTCTCTTCTTGTAAATACTTCTTCTACTCTCTGTCCATTGGACAGCTTTCTACTGCTTTTCAATTTCTGCCAATCTGATGCTGAATAACTGCCGTATCCCATATTTTCCTCCTATTTCATCTTCACAAAATGATGACCGCCAAAGCTCTCTTCTATCACCTTATCCCATGTGGCAAAAGTCCTGAAAGGCATCCCCTTCCGGCTCTGCCAATAAAAAAATTCCGCCAAAAGAGCCGGACTATGAATATTTTTCCGCCACGGATTTTGCGGTCTTTCGCAAATCCAATAAATCCTGATTGCTATGCTTCCTTTCCACATTTCTCCAATCCCCGAAGAGCATCCCCTCATGGGTCAGGGAATTCACAAAAAGTGTGGACGCCGTAATATCCCCGTGCTGAAGCTCCGAATACTCTAGGGCGCAACAGATATTTTCCATCCGGGAAATCACCCAGGCCAAATGCTCCGAAGCAAAGGGGCAAAAAAACCTCCGCAGGATAGAAATAGGGCTTTCTGGTGAAAATAAGACAAAACTTCCCTGCATCTAACGTAATCTTCAACTTTAACATCGGAAAGCACCTTGATAACTTTACATCCGCTTCCGGAAAGCTAAGACGATTTAAGCCCAGCATAAAAAGCATTTGCCCCATCCTCTCGGTCAAAAAAACATAGACCACCGACTCTCGGCACAGGTAGCAGACCATCTCCGTATAATGATAACGATCCATATAGGAAAGAGTTAGATTCTTACCATTTGCCATTAGGTATGCGGCTGTGCCCAGCTCTTCCCATAAAGTATCACCGCTATAGTCATTTTTCCTTCTCGCTGGTCTTCGCCTTGTAATAGGCCAAAAGCTTCTTTCGAAACTCATGATTCCCTTTGAATTCCGCATCGGACAAAAAGGCTCTTGCCCCACAGTAAGGACACTGAAATCCACCGGCACTGCCAAGCTCCAGCTGTGCGCCGCATTGCTTACAACGATAGCTAATCATAGACCTCCTTTAGCGAGCCATAACTGTTAAGAAATTTCAAAAAATAGCAAAGTTTAATCACAGAGGAAGTATAGCATAGATTATTTTCAAGTGCATAGAAATGTATTACATTATCCTCTTGCCGGAGTCATATTAAACTCACGCCAAGAGGCTATATGTTTCACGATATAAAGAATGAAAGAAAGAACATTATTATACCACCAGCAATCTATACGGATTTCCGGCCAATTCCTCTTTTAAGATATCCAGGATAGATTCCCTGGATTCCAGATAAAGGTCTGTTTCTTCATCCATCAAGGCTGCATACACAGTGGTTTTTATCAAAAATTCAACTGCCTCATCTCTTGAATATCCCTTATCTTTCATAATATATTCCACAAGAAATACGGCTATATTTCGCATAGCTTTTTTCTGATCTGCACTCGTAATCATTATTCAATCACCTGCCTTTTCACTTTATCAAAATCTTTATATCCCTTTCCTGCCAAGAGATTTATGTTATCGAACAGGTATATTGAACCATGATACAAAGGCTTCAATTGACTCTCCCCCCCTGCATCTCAATATAGTCTTGCAAATCATCAATAATTCCTTGGTTACCATTAGAATTATAAGCTTCATAGCAAACATCAATGTAACTCAATACATCATATTTCTTTAACAAATTTGATAGCTCGGAATAGGTTTTCTTCCATGCCTTCGCCAAAATCGGTATTAAGACTAATTGCATATTAAGTACTTCTTTTTCTCTTATACTCATAGCAGAAAACCTCCTTTACTATCATAGTTAGGTACGCAGTCAATATAATTATAATACCTCATTCAATGCACTGCTTCAACCTTTGCAAAACAGCCGCAAATTCAATCGTAAAATTTTACGGTTGAATTTACGGCTGAAAAAAATCAACATAATTGCTTTTCGATTGAGCCAATTCTAAGATTGACTTTGTTTTGTAATGTTTTGTAAGAAGCTCTTTTTCCTTTTTTTCGATTTATAATACAGAGGAAAAAAAGATAAAGAAACACAAGAGGGAGATAAAATGAATAAGAATCTTTTAAAGCATACACTACTTATCACAGCATTATCTGCTCTATCCGTTACCGCCTGCAGCAGTAAAACAGCAAAGGAAAGTAGCACAGTAAGTCCCACGGAAGCTGCAAAAGAAAGCAGTTCTGAGGAGCTAAGTGACGCGAAGAAAGAAAGCAGTAAGACTGATTCCGAAGAAGCGGAAAAAGAAAGCAGTGCTCCGAATCCTACAGAATCCGGAGCAACAACAGAAAACAAAAAAAGGAAAAAAAGCTGAAAACAATTCCGATTCTCTTGTAGGGGCTTATAACACGAATCTTGTAAGCTTTTCTTTAAAGGATAACCCGGATGCCATGAATGCATTTGTAGCGGCATTTCCAAATGGCTATAACTATACCCATTATGAGCCCATAGCCCTGCTGAGCACCCAAGTTGTTTCCGGCACAAACTACCTTTTACCTATGTAAGAGTACTTGGACGGATTATCAGGAAAATGTCTCCTTTGTACTTTTTACAGATTTATCAGGACCTTTCCGGAAAGTCCGAGGTTATGGGAAGCGCTATCCTCTTCCCCACAGAAGAATCCAGAGAGGAGGGAGAAGATTACATTGACAATACCGGCTCCTATCTCCCGGAAAATATTCCGGCAATCCAAAATGCCTTTACAGAGGCTGTACCGGATAACGAAAATGTATCCTATATTCCGCTAGCCTATATCGGGAAGCACATACAAGAAGGCAAGCCCGAAGAAGACGTGATTTTCACCGCCAAGAAGTCAAAAGGAAAAGATGCCAAAACAAGCTATGAGCTCCTTTACATCGGAAGCGGGAAAGGCGGAAAGGCAAAGCTGGTAAAGACGGAGGATGTGCAATTTCCTGATTTTTAAAGTGGAAAAGCTTTTTACAGTTCCTCCGGATGGCTCTTAAAATACTGACGGAAATGTTCTTTAACCTCTGTCATATCCGTTACCGCTTCCAGGGTTCCCACATAGTTCTGCTCCTTGTCCCGAACAGCCATATAGCGCACCAAGAATGGCTTTCCGCCTTTCTCCATCCAAATAGGAACTTCATCTTCCTTTCCATCCCGGAAGTTTTCGATAATCATACGCACCATAGGTTCCACTTTGGGAGGATGACAGGAAAACACTTCCCGATCAATGGCCATTTGCGGGCGCTTAAAGACCTTTGGTCCCTCATTAAAGAAACGATTGATATTGTCTTTATCCACGAAGGTAATCTCCACCGGAATGGTATTTAACATGGCGATAAGCTCATTTTTCTTTAAATGTCCACCGGGCATGATGATTTCTCCATCGCTTGCAGAAGGGGACTCTCCTCTATTCCCGGATTTTCCTTCTAGAGATTCTACCCTACGAAGCAGATCCTCCAGCATTTTTCCGGCTCCCTGAGGAAGTTCAGCAGCATGAAAATCTTCGGAATGTTCCTTGGAAGCTTCTTTCCCAGATTTTTCTCTTTCTGAATTTCCTGCACTTTCGGCTGCTCTCCACTTTTCCGGAGTATTGCCGGTTTCTTCTGCTTCCTTCCAAATTGCATTTTCAACGGAAAAACAAGCATCATAGTCTTTGGAATCGAAGTAAATCTGTATCCACTCCTCTTTTTGAAATTGCAGGGCGCACATGGGGAAGAGAATATTTTCCTCCTTATAAATCATCTCCTCCATACGGTTTCGTACAGCAAGATAATTCTTTAAGAAAAAGCTGTTTAGGATACTTTCCGCAATCTCCGCTTTGCTTCTACTATACTCTTCTTCCTCATCATCCAAGTCTTCTCCGGTGTTCTTGAGCGCTCTCACGCCCTTACTCTTCTCACTAAGCTCTCTGTTCAGTTCTCCCAGAGTATCCCGAATCTCATCATCTACTGTCCACATGACTTGAGAAGGCCCGGAAATGTCGTATTTCACTTTTAAAAGCGGATAGAGAAGGTCTCCCTTCTTCGCATAGTGCACGATAAAGGAACGGAGTTTTGCAAGCTCCTCTGAAAATACAGCAAGCAAAGCTTCCCAATCCGGCGCACCTTGCGCACCTTGTACTCCTTCTGTTCCTTCTATTTTTTCTGCTTTATCTTTTCCGCCGGCTTTTCCGGAAAGACTTTCTACTAAGCTTTCCCATCTTTCCTTCGTGCTTTCTAAATACTGCCCAAGAGCCTCATTTTCCTTCGTGAATGTGGAAAGAGGATGACTAGGAATCTGAATCAATGCATCCGCCTCTAGGCTTTTATTGATGTAGTTTTTCTCCTCTTTCCCTGCCTGATTCTTTAAAGAAGCCTGAACGGCTCTTTCCGCATTGGCAATCTTTTCTTCCCGGGTATCTCCATGGAAAAGAGCCGAATGCACATCACAAAGCTTCTGTACTTTGGAAAGAGGCATGCCGGACTCCATGAGTCCTTGCTCCGCCCTCATAATTTCCGCAGGATCCACGTCCTTAAAATCCCGTACAAAATCTGCACGAACAGATTCCAAATCCTCGCCCTCAGACAAACGATCCAAAAAGCGAACGCAGGGCTTCTGCACGATCTACCGGTGCTTTTAGCCGCCTCAGCCGAATCAGCAGCCTTAGCTATCTCGGCTTCCTCAGCTGAATCAGCTGAGGCTGCAGGAAAGGGCTTCCCCCATCCGTAATCTCAAATCCCTTTTCCCGGAATGCACGAACAATCTCCTCCATAGGAATCTTCTTCATCTGAGAACCCTTCTTCAGGTTCATAATCCGACCTACAGAAGCCAGCATGGCAGGATTTTTAATTTCCGTGAATCCTAAATTAGCCATTATGTCGGAAACTTCCGGATACTCCTTTACAAGGGATGCAACACTTTTATCCAAATCCAAAATCTTATCCATTTTCTTCTCCTTCCAATTCCACTGATTTCTTCTGACAGTCTATGAGGCAGCTTTACTTTTTTCACTTGCCTGATAGTATCAGCTCATTATTTTCGATATCAGTCTGCTGTATATACTATATTTCATGTTAGTATATTCTAATTATCTTTATAAAAGAAAATGCATTTGTTGCATAGGCAACAAATAGAATAATATCTTTTATCTTCAACTGAAGCTGATCTCATTGGTAAACAATAGATAACAATTGATAATAAAAAGTAAAGACAGAAATTTCTTGCAACATTCAAACTGTCTATTCCAAGAAAATTTCTGTCTTTCACATGACCCGAAAACTATTTCACTGCCGATACCTGCTCCGGAGTAAATTCAATCTTAAGAATCATTCCCATTCCTTTTGCCAAGCGCTGAAGAGTCCTAATAGATGGATTGGCACTACCACGTTCCAGTTTGCTAATATCTCCTTGGGCAATACCGGTTATCTCTGCAAGCTCTTTTTTTGTGTCATACCAGATTTCTTTCTGGCATCAATCATAGCCTGAATAACTGTATGTTCAGGTTGAAGAGCTTCATATTCTTTTCTAATTTCAGGATCCTGAAGTTGTTCCTGAAGAAAATCATCAAACTTTCTACTCATTGTACGATTCCTTTCTATCCATATAATCTGCCCGATATTTTTTTGCTTTCTCAATTTCATTTCGAGGAGTCTTTTGTGTCTTTTTAATGAAACCATTTGTAATAATGATATGTTTATCCACATAAAAGAAATACATAATCCTTGAAATATTATTTCCCAATTTTATCCGCAATTCAAAGATACCATTCTCGAGAGCTTTTGAATAAGGTTCACGTAATTGGTATCCGTTGTCTTGTAAAAGTTGTATCATATCAAGGGTTTTAGCAATAAATTTTTTCTCCTGTGAAAGAATAAATTCCCTCTCCCAAGAAAATGTCCGCACCCCCTCTCGATTATTGACACTATCAAGCAGTTTACTCTACAGAGGATAGAATAAGCATTTACTGTAGTAGACTAAATAAAAAATCTTCTGTACTTTTATTTTTGTCTATACCATTTCCAATAATGGCATTAATACCACGATTCTGAAAAACTAATTCTTGAACTGGATTGGGAGTTGGTAAAAAAATATATGAAGCTGGACGCTTATTATTACTGTTCTTCCACATTTGATCTAGTTTATAAATTAAAAAAATCGAATATTTATGTCAGAAAGACTATATCCAAGAAAGAGAATCGATTTTCCAAGCATGTCAGAACGCAGTTTAATATCTAAAGGAGACTCAAAACTCAAACGATTAAAATAGCTACTTTCTGTTAATACAATAGATTCATCTGAAATAGTATCTCCGTGAAATTTTACAATCTGAGTGGTATTCTGTTCCAAATTAACAAAGTCATCAACATCGACAATGACTTTATATTGTTTCGACCATGCATCTAGTGCAGTTTCAAGACAATGGTCATAATTTGTTGTATATATTAACGGAAAATCAAGTTTTACAATAGCTTCATAAATTTTGGAATTTTTAATTTTATCTCGAGATATATTCCAATTCTGATCCATCCACATCCTTAATTCACCTATACGGCCTTTTTTTATACAATAATACTCAGCTAAAATAAGACTATCTCCATATTGTTTAAAAATATTCGCATCATAGTGTAGTTCAGAGGCAATCTGATTTATTAATTGTGACCAAGTAGGTAAACCTAGAGATGCAGAAATACCAGATCCTACAAATAGTATTATATCTTTATTTTTTTGATAGATTTTTTTAAATCATTAATCATTTTATGTCCTCAAGGTAATTTTTAAATTTGTTTAACGCTATTCTTCTCATTGAAATTTCATTTTTCTCAAACCCTAATTCTGCAAATGTCTTATCATATCCAATTGGTTTAAATACACAGTCCCATTGAAAATCTCTATTTCCACGAGGTGGATTAATGATATATCCATCAATTGCCCCGTCAAATGTATGAATTTGTTTCCCATCACAAAATGCAAGTACTGTTTTTTTGCAGTTACTTCAGAAGAACCTATTTTAGAAAATATTTTGCTAAATTTTTCAGCTCCTAATGAATCCCAAAAAATCTGAGTAAGTCCACCTGGAAGATGTCCAAAATCTTTTATAAGAAGGCCAGTTTGTTCAACAAATATTGGACGTCCAATTTCTTTTAAAAAGCTTTCAAAACTTTATCCTCGGCAATATCTTTCATATTATCTTTTTTTGTATTTCATTTATTTTTGAATGAAACAGATATAACATTAATGTTATCTGAATTGAGAATAGACTGAACTTCTTGAATTTTTATATTTATTTGATGATAAAAAAATATAAAGTCATTATATCTCCTAACGTAAATTATATAGCTAGTTTACACACATACCACTATTAACATAACAATCCAACTCAATATTTTTTTATTATAGGGCATATAGTTTTTGAAGAGTGAATAGCCAGAGAATTTTTCAAAAAAATAAATTCATATAAGAGCTCCATTTCTTGAATCTGGGGCTTATTGTTTTATAGAAACAATTATTCTGATCCATTGTTACAATCTTAAAAAAAACAACTTCGGTCTCATTATCATAACGTATAATAAAAAAACATTATACGTAAACATATATTTTTTTATTAAATGAGCTCACTTTTTTTGTATGGTAATCCCTCTTTCTATATCTTACTTTGCAACTTTATTATACAAGCAAATCCAAAAAGATAATCACAATGTAGAAAGTGTTGCTTATTTATTATACATCGTGATCAGTATAGTAATGCAAAACATTGTCAGAAGGTCCAAACAATAATTTCTTATAGTTTTTAGCTTCCCTAGAATCTAATTCTTTATTCTTTTTTTAAGAATATCATAATGAAGTTCATTGTCTATACGTGCTTCTTCTATTACATCATATACATCCATAATACCTTCTCCTGACTGCATTTTTTTACTATGATATAATTGATTACAAAATCAAGATAATTGTGAAGGCATTCTACTATTTCATCTATATACCAAAAAAATCTTGCCCCGCATGTATTAAAAAAATTTCTATTTCTATATATACGGTCAATTTGCTGCAAAAGTTTTTTTCTATGTTCTGTTAAGAATTTTTTTCAATAGATTCTCCATTTTTTTAAATTATCCATTAAACTAAAAATCCTCGTTCGTAAAAAGCGGATTATTCTCAAGTGTTTTTTTCAGTTTGTTTTTCTTTATCCTTCTCCTTCTCATCAAACAATATTTCAACAAAATTTGGAAACGATTCCAAATTAAAAAAATTAATTAAGTCTTTGTTTGTTGCCTTAACATTTGCCACAAAGTCTTTATGCAAATATTTTTAAACATTTTTGTAATATATGTTCTTTGTAATATTTCTATTAGTGCAACTTTTACAGACTCACCTTTATTTTTATTCTGATTATCGTTTGCAAACATTGTTTCTAAAGCTGTCCATAACATTGTAAGTGTATATTTGCTATCAATGCCTGAGGTAATTGCATCGCCATGATATCCAAAGACATTCATTAAAATTTTATATGTTTCATTTGATAAGTTCATATTTCTTAATAATCCTAATATGTGCGGTAAATAACTCTGTGCATATACTCGATTTCTTCTATGCATTGCTGCTTTGATTTTTATATTCATTTTATTGTAATTAAGGCACACACAGGTTGAATACGCTTGCTTTGTTTCGTTATCTACAATAACAATTATATTCGTCAGAAATTTCAAATATCCTTGTAAATACTTCATGCCCGCATATGGATCTAAAGATTTACATGTACACCTAACTAATATTACATTATATAACCTTGATAATAGCTGAATTTCATTGAAAAACCATGTCAATGATTTATACTCTTTATGCTGGATTAATTCAGATAATTCCTTGATTTCCATTTTCACCATAGAAATCTGATTAATCTCACTCAGTTTGCTTAAATTACCTAAATAAGTCATAATACGTTCATCAATTGGTATTACACACTCCCATTTTTTTCCTTTCAAAATCAAAAAGGTCGAAAAAAATTGTGAAATAATTACTTTATTATCTATACACTTATTTGAAAAATCTGTAGCAACATTATAAATATGTTGCTTTGAGTACCCTAAGATTAAGTAACTCAGTAACCCAAGTCCCTGATAATTTTTATAATAATTTTTTTGATTCTTTTTCAGCACATATTTTTTTACAAGATTTTCTTTAACAAAATTGTAATATCTTCTATTAGAGAAATATCCAATCAAATTTCTTATTGTACTTTTTAAATGTTTTTTTATTGGATTTACTTTCCTCTAAGTCCTTTATAATTCTCTGATATCTCCCTCCTAGAATTTCTCTAGCAGAAATATCATCTTTCATGCAATCAATTAGTTCATCAATAATGATAGTAGTATACTTTTGAAAAAACTTTTCTTCTATCCCTGACTTACACAACATATCATATGTTTCCCAAAGTTCCCTGCAAATGGAATGAACATTTAATGTTTTTGCTTTATAAGTATCAGGCGAATAATCAAAAACCATTTCATTTATACACTGGTAAAACAAAAAAACATTTGAACAATCGTCTGTTATAGTTAGTCCATTTTTAGGTCTACATATCATACCTATCCACCGTATCCTTCCTTATACAAATCTAACACTTAATATTTTTCTTTCAATATTTCTACACTCTGACATTGATTTGTACAACAAATGATTTAATTTGTCTTCTAAAATCGAATCATCTTTCATCATTTCTTTGATTTCACATCCCCAAACAACTATGACATTTACTCCCATATTTTCCAATTCTTTATAGTTTTTCCTATCTCGTTCAACATTTCCTTCAAGCTTAATTTTCCAAAAGTCATAATTATTCTTCGGAATGGATGACAGTTTACAATTCTCATGCATATGCCAAAAACAGCCATTCACAAAAATAGCTGTATTATACTTAGGAATAAAAATATCAGGCTTTCCCGGCAACTTACTGTAATTCACCCTATATCTAAACCCCTTATGCCATAGAATCTTTCTTAAGAAAATCTCAGGCTTAGTGTTGACACTTTTAACTCTAGCCATATTTTCACTTCTAGTCATAGGTTTATTCTTTTTCATTATCTGAATCTCACCTGTAAATTCAATTTGATATAATCCGTTCCGTTATCACTATAAACCTCTCCAAATCCGTGTCTGGAAGTGGATGCAGTTTCATATTTAGTATTTCTCAACAGATATTCTTCAAAATAATTTCTGTTATATATATGGTAAGCAAGTACATTTCCTTCTTTTGTAACAACAATATACCCGCCTGTTGCCTCATCAACTCCATCCCATACAGTAGCAGGTTGCATTCCCAACGCTACAGCTGTTAAAAACTTTTTAAATTTATATCTATATGCATTGACGTTTCCATAGCTCATCGGATTTTCTTGCTCCAGTTTTTCAACCATTTCATCACAATTGCTTACACCGTCTCTGTAAAAATATAAAAGTGTTTCAGCAATAATTTTATCCATACTGCTATCAATTAATACCAAGTTATCTTCAAAGGTTTGATTATTCATTTTAAAAAAGTGTAATTCACCATTTTCTTTGATAATCTTACTTATACGCCCTCTAACATCCGTATGATTCTTACCTCCCGAAACCTTATAAATTTCATTTGTTTCTTTAAGTAGAGACGGATAGTTATGGGATATCTTGTATATGAAATTTGTAGTTTGACCGGCATTTAATAATGTCGGGGAAGATCCCAACTCTGATTTTATTGAAAATCCCACAGTAGGACTGTAACCTGTGTTAATGTCTACAATTTTAACTGTTATATCACTCTTATCCGTTGCAGGTGCCGATAATTTATAGCACAAAATTTTATCCATAAAATTTGCGTATTTTCAATTGAGAACGCTCCCTTTGAGGACTTATTATTAATTTCATCTAACAAGTACTTAGATTCTTTCATGAACTCATCGGAAGGTAATTCTTTCACTTTAGAACCATTAAGGTAAATCGAAACAATTTCACCGGTTTTGTATTCTTTTACTTCACCTTTGTTCTCTTCTCTAATTATTTTTATAATTGGAAAGAATACATCTTCCAGTTTATTTAAGTCACTATCAGCTGCATAGATTTTTCCATCAGCCAAAAGTCTCAATAGTACATAAATCTCTGACCATTCCCCTTTATTTCCGGTAAGCATTCCTACCCCCCATATCGTAATAGATAAATAGACTCCATTTTATTCTGATTAATTAATTGTTTTCAAGACATTTTTTAATTTCTTTTGCTATGGCACATATTACCGGGACAGTTACTGAATTTCCGAACTGTTTATATAAATGTGTATCTGCAACTACTAATTTGTAATCATCCGGAAAGCCTTGCAATCTGGCCCACTCTCTCGGAGTCATTTTACGGATAAATTCCTTGTTGATTTCTCCTTTTATATGAGTTTCAGGGTGAAAGTTAGTCAAGCGCTCATCAATAATTAAATTTCTTTCTCTTCCCATTCCCCCGCATACAATAGCTCCGGCAACAGAATCAAGTTCTCTTATTTCATATCCGAAACCATGTCCCTTAGAAGCATGCCTTGCTTTATGCTTTTTAAGTGAAGTTAAATACGTTGTTGATAAATAATATTTGGGAGATACTTCTTGTTTTTCAATTATATCTTTTATTGTCTTGCTATCATTCGTCTTATTAGGGAAGATAAAAGTCTCAGGTGCAATATCTTTTCTAAATGCGACAACGTATATTCTTTCTCTATTTTGCGGAACCCCGAAGTTTTTGCTATTTAAAACTTGAAAGTAAACTTCATAGCCAAGCTCCTCTAAAATACTTCTAATTACTTTAAATGTACGACCACGATCATGATTAACAAGATTCTTTACATTTTCACAAAAAACAACTTTAGGTTTATGCCTTTCTACTATTCTGGCTACATCAAAAAATAAAGTTCCTCTTGCATCCTCAAATCCTCTTTTATGTCCGGCTAAAGAAAATGCCTGACACGGAAATCCTGCAAGTAAAATGTCATGCTCGGGAACATCATCTTCACTAACTTTGGTGATATCACCAACCACATCAATACCATTACCAAAATTAGCCTTATACGTTTCTACAGCCTTATTATCCCATTCGCTTACAAATACCGTTTTTATGTCATTACCGAATGCCTGATCAAAGCCCAGCCTTATTCCTCCTATTCCTGCAAATAAGTCAATTGATTTATACATTTCATACCTCTTTCTTGTTCCCTGTGTCTTTGATAGTATAATTCGGCGTAATATAGTTAAATCCCATAATCCATAAAATATTTCTTTATACGAATTATATTCTAACATTTTTTTCACAAAAGGAAATTTTTATTTTCTCGATTTATATAGCTTTCATTTAACTATAGTAAGTACATTCTTTGAATAACATAAAAGTTGCCACAAACCCGCTCAATTAGATTTGTGGCAATAAATTAATTATACATTCCTCTATTCCATCTCAATCGTTCCGGGTGGCTTGGATGTCAGATCATAGAACACCCTATTCACTCCCTTTACCTCATTCACGATTCGATTCATTACTCTTTGGAGTACACTAAAGGGGATATCCGCGCATTCTGCGGTCATAAAGTCATCGGTAATCACCGCGCGGAGAGCCACCGCATAGTCATAAGTACGGAAGTCTCCCATAACACCTACCGAACGCATATTGGTGAGGGCGGCAAAATACTGGCTGTAGGAACGGGAGAGTCCTGCTTTCTCAATTTCTTCACGGTAAATGAAGTCCGCATCCTGTACCATGCGAACCTTCTCAGGCGTTACTTCTCCGATAATTCTTACCCCAAGTCCCGGTCCCGGGAAGGGCTGACGATAAACTAAATGCTCCGGAAGTCCAAGCTCCAGTCCTACCTTCCGCACCTCGTCCTTAAAGAGCAGGCGCAGAGGCTCCACGATTTCCTTAAAGGAAATGTTCTTGGGAAGTCCACCTACATTATGGTGGGACTTAATCACTGCACCCTTTCCAAGGCCGGATTCCACCACGTCTGCGTAAATGGTTCCTTGAGCAAGGAAGTCCACTGCCCCTGATTTTTATTTGCCTCACGCTCAAAGATACGGATAAACTGCTCTCCGATAATCTTTCTCTTCTTCTCCGGATCTTCCACCCCGCTAATTTCTCAAAATACTCTTCGCCTGCATTTACCCGGACGAAGTTTAACTCGAAATCTCCCTTTTCTCCAAAGATTTCCTCTACCTGGTCGCCTTCATTTTTTTCCGAAGAAGGCCGTGGTCCACGAATACGCAGTACAGCTGCTTTCTGATTGCTCTGGAAAGAAGCCCTGCTGCAACAGAGCTGTCTACACCCCCGGAAAGAGCCAGAAGCACCTTGCCGGAGCCGATTTTATTTTTCAAAAGGGAAACCTGCTCCTCTACGAAGGACGCCATCTTCCAGTCTCCGGTACATTTGCAGACGTCATAGAGAAAATGATGAATCATCTTCTGTCCTTCTACGCTGTGCTGTACCTCAGGGTGGAACTGCACCGCATAAATCTGTCTCTTGGCATCTTCCATTCCCGCAACAGGACAATGCTCGGTATGAGCGGTAATACTAAAGCCCTCCGGTACCTTGGCAATATAGTCGGTGTGGGACATGAAAACGGTGGTCTCTTCCGCTACATCGGAGAAAAGCACGGAGGACTTCTCCACGTGAGTCAGTGTCTTTCCATATTCGCTGACAGGGGCAGTAGCTACCTCTCCTCCAAGCTCATAGGCAATGAGCTGTGCTCCATAGCAGAAGCCGAAAATGGGGATGCCCAGATCAAAAATTTCCTTTCCGATATGCTGGCTTTCCTCTTTGTACACGGACTGAGGCCCTCCGGTGAAGATAATTCCCTTGGGACTTAATTCTTTAATCTTCTCTATGCCAATGTCGGAACTGTAAACCTCTGCATAAACCCCTTCGTCTCTTACTCTCCGGGCAATCAACTGGTTGTACTGTCCACCAAAATCCAAAACGAGAATCTTCTCATGATTCATGCTGTTTTCCCCTTTTCTTCTATTCAAATAATGCTAATCCAATGGATACGTTCTCTTTCACAAAATCGAATTCATTATAGTTTATCTGCAATCAGGAAAGCAAGGGATAGTAAAAGATATTTCTGTTATGATATCATCCCGCTTCTATTCTTCACTTTCTATTCATTACATCTTTCTGTCTCTTCGGGCTGTTCTATTTACATTTTTAGGAAAATTCGCTAGACTTGTATTCTCAAGGGCTTGTACCGGTTTCGACGGGGATGATGCAGCTTTAGAAGCTATCCGAAAGAAGTCGCGTTAAACTTCAAAATTAAAATTAAACGCTAACGATAATAGTTACGCATTAGCAGCCTAAGCGCTGCTGGCCAGCCTTCTCTCACTCACAGGAGAAGATCCTGACCTCATTTATGTGAGAAACGACGCGCATGGTTCCTCCCATGCTCGGGCGTATGTAGAGGATACCGACTCATAAAAGAGGTGCACAGCTTTTATGAGTGGGGAATCTTGAAGTGTACTATGATAGTAGAAGGAAAGGGAATTCGTTTTTCGGACATGGGTTCGACTCCCATCAGGTCCACGATTAAAAACAGCAGATTTCAGTCAATTTCGACCTAGAATCTGCTGTTTTTCTATTTATTTATTCACTTTTAAGAGATTTTCATGAAGCTGTGTTTCGCATAAAAGTAGTGCATTTTCGGGGCAAGCCGCCCACGAAAGTGACCACGCTTATAGCAAGTGTCCCCGTACGTAAAGCATGACATACTTACTCTTCCTTATCAAAACTCCACCATCTTCATCACTTCCCCGTCCAAGGTATAAATTGTGAATCCCTCTTCCGTAAGAACCCCGTGACTGTTCGGATTGTCCTCTTTCGGAAGACTTCCCGATCCGGGATTTAAGTGATAGTAGAACTTTCCGTCTCGTTCTTTCTTCTCCGCCACAGGAAGGTGAGTATGCCCCTGCAAGAAGACATCCCCATTTTTTCTAAGCGGGAAACTTTCGTGGTTATACACATGTCCGTGGCTTAGGAAAATGCTTCTACTTCCCAAGTCAAGCAGCGCATAGTCTGCCATAATAGGAAATTCCAGTACCATTTGGTCCACTTCCGCGTCACAGTTCCCTCGTACTGCAAGGATTTCATCCTTAAGAGGATTCAGCATCGCAATAACTTCCTTCGGCGCATAGTCCTTCGGTAAATCATTTCGCGGACCGTGATAAAGGAGATCTCCAAGGAGGAGAAGCTTTTCATACTCTCCTGCCTTGTAGATATCCAAAAGCTTCTTTGTATAGTAAGCTGAGCCGTGTAAGTCACTCATGACAAAATACTTCATCTTACATCTTCTCCGGAGCAGAGAATCCAAGTACATGGATCGCATCGGTCAGGATTCTCCAGGTCAGTGCAAGGTGGGCAATATAGTTCTTCTGCTTCTCCTTATTCTCTTCTCCAAGAATCTTTACATTGTGATAGAACGCATTGAAGCTGTTTGCCAAAGCATAGATATATCCGCAGATCTTATGCGGTGCAAGCTCCTTCCAAGCGTCATTCATTTCGTCGGCAAATACGATGATCTGCTTCTGAAGTGCGAGTAAAGAAGGCTCCTCATCGGACTGAATTGTATAGTTCTTTCCGTAGTTCTTAATCCATGTAGCGGTATCTACCGAGCTCTCTCCATTTGCCTCTGCATATTTCCGTAAGATGGAGGCGATACGCACGATAGTGTAAAGAATATAAGGACCGGTATTTCCTTCAAAAGCACTGAACTTCTCAAGGTCGAAATGTAGTCCTTTGTAATCTGGTTGGAAAGATCTCCGTACTTTAAGGCTGCAAGAGCGATAACCTTTGCGGTTTCCTGTCTTTCTTCACTTGTAAGTCCGGTATCCTTTCCTTCTTCCATACGGGAAAGTACGGAGTCCCGAATCTCGTCAATGAGCTTCTCTAAACGAAGCACTCCGCCATCTCTTGTCTTAAAGGGCTTTCCGTCCTTTCCGTTCATGGTTCCGAAGCCCATGAAGGTGAGCTTTGTTTCCTTCGGAAGGAGCTCCGCCTTTCTTCCTACACGGAAGAAGGAGGTGTAATGCAATTCCTGACGGCTGTCCGCCACATAAAGATACCAGTTCTGCGGGTAGAGTTTCTCTCTATCCATAATGGTTCCGAGGTCGGAGGTGGCATAAAGGCTTGCTCCGTCGGACTTTAAAATCATACAGGGAGGCAGTTCTTTCTTATCTTCCGGCTCGGAAATATCCACGACAAGAGCACCGTTCGAGCGATAGGAAAGTCCCTTCTCTTCCAAAATTTCAATGAGTCTTGGGAAATAAGGCTCCGCATCGGACTCACCCTTCCAGATCTCAAAATGTACATCGAGGGCATCGTAGTTCTTCTTTAAGTCGGCAATGGAGACCTTCATAATCTTCTCCCAAACCTTCTTGTACTTCTCTTCGCCCTTCTGCAGTCTTACCGTAATATCCTTTGCACGGTTTGCATACTCCTCGTTCTTTAAGCTGCCGTCGGCATTTTTCTCCTTTGCCTTCGCGGAAGCCAGGGGATAGATTTCCTCGAGCTCGCCGATGGTAAAATCTTTCTCCAGCTCTCCTCTTTCTTCCAGTTCTCCGATGATAAGACCCATCTGCAGACCGAAGTCACCAAGGTGCACATCGCCCACCGCTTCATTTCCCATACGGATAGCCAGACGCTTTAAAGCTTCTCCGATGGATGCAGAACGAAGGTGTCCTACGTGAAGGGGCTTTGCTACATTTGCTCCGCCGTAGTCCACAAGAACTTTCTGTCCTTCCTTCGGATCCAAACCGTTTTTCTCATCTTCCGCCATCAAGCTGCAATATTTTGCAAGAAATGCCGGAGAAAGTGTCATATTCAAAAATCCGGGCTTTACCACTTCTACCTTGGAAAATAAAGGCACAGAAAGAGCCTTATCCCCCTCTAAATACTTCTGTACATCTTCAGCAAGCTCAATCGGGTTCTTCTGATACTTCTTAGAGCCAATTAAAGCACCGTTACTCTGGTAGTCACAAAGGTCGGGACGATTGGAAATCGTGACCTTCCCCAGTTCTTTTTCATATCCGGCAGACTCAAATGCAAGCTCTACAGCTCCTTGTAAAATCTTTTTTACGCTTTCCATGTTCATCCTTTCTTTTGCTAAATGAGTGCCTACATCCCTTTGGACGACACTCGCAATACATCAATATAAATTTTTTGCTGCAATAGTCGGAAGCCTAATTATGAATACTTCCTGATTCTAAAAACTCCCTTATATTACGGAAAAAGACTTCCTAAATCGGAAGTCTATTTCTTATCTAAACAAGACATCGTGCTCCTCGCGCAATGTTCTTATGCATAAAATTTATGCTCTGGACTCATAGTCTCCTGTCTGTGTGGAAATAATAATCTTATCTCCGATATTCACAAACAAGGGAACCTGAACCTCAACGCCTGTCTCTACAGTAGCCGGCTTGGTAGCACCGGTGGAAGTATTTCCTTTGATACCGGGCTCGGTATGCACTACTTCCAAGGTAACCTTCAAAGGAGGCTCTACAGAGAAGACATTTCCCTGATAAGAAATAACTTTTACTGTTTCATTTTCTTTTTACAAACTTCATGGAATCGGCAATCTGCTCATGAGAAAGAGCAATCTGCTCAAAGGTCTCGTTGTTCATGAAGTTGTACATCTCTCCGTCATCATAGAGATACTGCATATCTACTCGGTCGATTCTTGCTGCCGGGAACTTCTCTGTCGGACGGAAAGTCTTGTCGGTTACACCGCCATTAATCACATTTCTTAACTTGGTTCGGACGAAAGCAGCTCCCTTACCCGGCTTAACATGCTGGAACTCTATAATCTGAACTACCTGTCCATCCATCTCAATGGTTATACCATTTCTGAAATCACCTGCAGAAATCATAAATCCTCCTAAATATCTTCTACTTATGGGAAACCGCCACGAGGGCATAGTTCTACCCTAAACTCGCAGTCAATTTTTAATATAAAATGAAAATGCACGCAAGCGTTTCTTGAAAAACAAGTCGTTTCAGTGCTTTTTCTTCATCTACTTTACTTCTATAAATCGGGATTTTTATGTATAATTTTTGAATACTAATTCAAAGAAAAAACTTAAGCTTCAATCGATTTTTTTATTGCGCTGTGTTATTGCGCTGCGAAAAAAGATTATATCTTGCTATACAGATTGCTTTGCAAGGAGCATGGAGGGGAAAATATGGAATGGAAACGCTTTACCTTTATCGGTTTAGGATTAATTGGAGGTTCTTTGGCCAAGGCTATAAAAAGAGTATATCCGCATGCCCATATTTCCGTCCTGGATAAGGATTCTCGCTCGGTCAAAATCGCCTTGTCGGAAGGGATAGTTGACCAAGATTTGCATACTCTTAAAGAGATTGACCAAGATACCGAACTTCTCTTTTTGTGTGCTCCGGTAGAACAAAACCGGATATTTTTAACAGATTTACAAACAATTCTCTCTCCTTGCACGATTATCACCGATGTTGGATCCACGAAAACTTCTATCATGAAAGAAGCAGAGCAGCTTGGACTTTCGTCTCAATTTATCGGCGGGCATCCCATGGCCGGTGCGGAAGTTTCCGGCTATCGGGCCTCCGATTCTCTTCTTTTGGAAAATGCCTATTACCTCCTGACACCGGGAAAGTCATTTCCGCTTGAACTGACCAATAAAATGCAGGCTTTTCTTTCTTCTATCGGAAGCATTCCCTTTGTTATGAGTCCTGAAGATCATGATAAATCTGTAGCCTGTGTAAGCCATCTCCCCCACCTTATTGCAGCTTGTCTTGTAAAAACTTTTTAAAGGAAGAAGACGAAAAAAAGGAACAATGAAAAAAACTGGCTGCAGGAGGTTTCAAGGATATCAGTCGTATCGCTTCCTCCTCTCCTGTAATGTGGCAGCAAATCTGCCTAAGCAACAAAAAAGCCATTGTAGAAATGATGGAGGATTACATCACTTTGTTGGAGGACATCAAGACTTCCATAAAAAAAGAGGAGCCCCATGCTGTTATGGAGCTCTTCCAAGAATCCGGAGAATACCGAAACTCTATGGACAGCACTGCACAAGGGCTCATTCAAAGTGAATATGTCATTTCTCTTCATGTACAGGATCATCCGGTGCCATTTCCATCATCTCCACAATCCTTGCATCCAATATGGTGAGTATTCGCAATATCGGCATCAATCACAATAGGGAAAAAGGGAGAAGGAGCTTTGCAACTATCCTTTTACACGGGTGAGAACTGCGAAATGGCAAAGAAACTGCTTCATAAGTACGGCTTTTCGTTTTTTTAAAATTCTTTCTCTGCTTTCCGGAATTTCACGCAATAAACGAGATACCACATGCTTGGTGAGCGATACTAGCTATGAACAAGATGTCTCAGGCTGCACTTGCGCCACTTGTTAAGAATCAGAAAAAATGTACCTTATCTACTCATGATTTGTAGAAAGGTACATTTTTGTTTTCATCTGAGGATTTATTCTTATGCCGAATTGCTGGCATCCTTAGCACCCTTATGGGTGGATTCGAAAAGGCTGTGGGTTGCCTTATAAATCTTTCTTGCGATATAGGAATTGTTCATGGTATAAAGATGCACTCCATCTACTCCGTGGGTAACCAAATCCACAATCTGATCAACGGCATAGGCAATGCCGGCATCTCTCATGGCAATAGGATTGTCCTCATATTTTTCCAGTATTTTCTGGAACTTTTTCGGTACATTTACCCCGCAAAGACTGGCCATCTTTTGAACCTGCCTTTTATTGATAACGGGCATGATTCCTGCTGCAATCGGAACATCAATTCCTGCTAAAGCACAGCGCTCCTGGAAAATATAGAAGTGCTTATTTTCAAAGAAAAGCTGAGAAATCAAGTGATTTACACCCGCATCCACCTTATTTTTTAAATTGCGGATATCTTCCACCTTATCCGGACTCTCAAGGTGTCCTTCCGGGTAGCAGGCCGCAGAGATATTGAAATCCCCATGCTCTTTCAAAAAAGCAATTAAGTCGGAAGCATAACGAAAATCTCCACGATTCTCTTCTCCCTCGGGAATGTCACCTCTCAACGCCAAAATATTTTCGATTCCGGCAGCCTTTAATTCCTCTATTTTCTCCAAAACATCCTGCTTGCTCTGATTGACACAGGGGAAATGCACTACACTGGGCACATGGCAGGTATCCTTGATATGCTCTGCAATGGGTACAGTGCTGACATTGTTCTTTCCGCCTCCTGCTCCGTATGTTACGGAAATGAAATCCGGTCTTAAATCCCGAAGCTCATACAAGGTGTCATAGATGGTTTCGATAGGAGCATTCCTCTGAGGTGGGAACACCTCAAAGGAAAACACCGTTTTATCTTGAAATAAATCAACAATACTCATTTCTCAATTCCTTTGCTGCCTGAACAAGGTTCTTTAAACTTGCCAGGGTTTCTTCCCTGCCTCTGGTCTTTAAACCGCAGTCCGGATTGACCCATAACTTCTCTTTTTCAATCTTCTTAAGCATCTTTCCGAGTGCTTCTTTAATCTCTTCCACGGAAGGCACTCTCGGGGAGTGAATGTCATATACTCCGGGTCCAACCTCTGTACGGAAATGGTTCTCTCTTAAGGAGTCCAAAATCTGCAGATCGGAACGGGAAGCCTCGAAAGAAATGACGTCCGCATCCATGTTGTCGATTGCGGGAATAATATCGGTAAACTCACTGTAGCACATATGCGTGTGAATCTGTGTATCAGCCTGACATCCGCTGTGTACTAAGCGGAATGCCGGAATTGCCCAGTCCAAATACTCGCTGTACCAATCGGACTTACGAAGAGGTAACTTCTCTCTTAAGGCCGCTTCATCAACCTGGATAATCTTGATACCGTTTTTCTCTAAGTCCAATACCTCATCACGAATCGCTAAGCAATTTGCTTTGTGCTTTCCGCAATGCTGATATCCTCTCTTGGGAAAGACCAGTTCAAGATGGTTACCGGTCCGGTAAGCATTCCCTTCATGGGGCGCTTTGTTAAGCTCTGTGCATAGGTGGACCATTCTACCGTCATAGCGGAGAGTCTGCGAACATCTCCCCATATAATTGGCGGCTTTACGCAACGGGTTCCATAGGACTGCACCCAAGCCTTCTCGGTAAACAGGAAACCGCTTAAGAGTTCTCCGAAGTATTCCACCATGTCGTTTCTTTCAAACTCTCCGTGAACCAGTACATCCAGATCCAAGTCTTCCTGAATCTTTACCCACTCGGCAATCTTCTCTCTATTAAAAGCAATATACTCTTCCTTTGTCTTTTCACCTTTCTTAAAGGCATTTCTGTTCTGACGAACATCGGCAGACTGCGGGAATGAACCAATGGTTGTTGTAGGGAAGAGAGGAAGCTTAAGCTCTTCTCTCTGTATTTTTTCTCTTTCGGAAAATGCGGGAAGTCTTGTGTAATCGGCATTGGTAATTGCCGCACAACGGTCCTTTACGGACTTGTCTTCGCTGTTCGGTCTTACAGAAGCAAAGAGAGCTTTTATTTTTCCTCTAACACGCTTGCCTCCGCGTTTTTCGCTTAAAAATCTTCTTTAAGTCCAAAAGCTCGGAAAGCTTCTCTACAGCAAAGCTGAAATGTTTTTTTACTTCTGCGGAGAGTTTATTTTCCCCTTCTAAGGTATAGGGAACATGAAGTAGGGAGCAGGATGTGCCAAGCACTACGGAAATGCCCTTATCCTCCAAATCCTTTACCGCCTTAACAGTCTTCTCGTAGTGGTTTCTCCAAATATTTTTTCCGTTTACAAGGCCTGCAAAAAGAAGCTTATCTTTCGGAAAGCCCTTCGCTACCAGATTCTTTGTTTCTTTTCCTTCAAGGAAGTCTAAACCTACACCGTCGAAAGGAAGGGCCAAAATGCTTTCATAAGCATCTCGTACATCTCCAAAGTAAGTCTGTAATAATACCTTAGTCTCGCCCTTTACAGAAAGAATCTCCTGATATAAAGCAGTGAAAAGCGCAAGGTCTTCCTTATCTAAGTCCCTTACCAGATAAGCTTCGTCAAAGGCAAGCCACTTCGCTCCAAGAGAAACGAATCTCTCCACATACGCTTTATAAGCGGAAATCGCCTGCTTGAGGAAATCCTTCTCCGTCTTCTTTTCTGTATAACGAAGGAGCTTTAATAAGGTAAATGGTCCTATAATTACCGGCTTCGTTTCTACACCTAAAGCTTTTGCTTCCTGATACTCCCTAAAGGGCTTCTCTCCCACAAGGGAAATCTCATCTTTATCGGAAATCTCTGCCACCATGTAGTGATAGTTTGTATTAAACCACTTCTTCATCGCAAGAGCCTTTACATCTCCTGCCGGTCCCTTATAGCCTCTAGCCATGGCAAAATACTTTTCCAAGGGACTTAAGGACAGCTCTCTGTAGCGCTCCGGGATAATATTG
The DNA here is from genome assembly GCA_916439225.1 of uncultured Oribacterium sp. GTDB lineage: Bacteria > Bacillota > Clostridia > Lachnospirales > Lachnospiraceae > Oribacterium. The sequence continues at coordinate 1,654,847 of CAKAHF010000002.1, forward strand.
AACAGAACTGCTGTATCTAAGAAATTGTCATAAAAAGAGAAATCATTGGAAGGAATGAAATCCACTTCCTTCTCCTGCATCTTCAGCCACTGCTTTTTCCGAATCTCCTTTGCGAGAGCCTCTAATTCCTGCTCGGATACCAAGCCCTTGAAAAATTTCTCTGTTGTAAATTTAAGTTCTCTTAATTCTCCCACTCTGGGAAAGCCGATAACTGATGTTTGCATAAATATTTCTCCTTACTTTTCCTTTTGTTTTGCTCTTACTTTTTAAATGCTCTTTAGAATACTTCCGAAAGAGCCACGGGATATTTTTATTTATCCCTGGTTTCTAATCTGGATATAGGATAGCCTATAGACCCTTCCTTTGAAAAATACAAAAAAACAGGACTTGGTTATAGTTTTCAGCTATATCTAAGTCCTGTTCTTGTCTGTCTTTACATAACTTTGTCCGAGCTGTTTTTATTGCTTGAAGGACGGTCTTCAAAGTCCTATCATTTTACTTGTTATAAGTAAAAGTAAAACTAAGCTCCTTATAGTCCGGAGATTCGATACTTACCGTATTTTCCCCTGCTTCCACAGTATCCTTTCCAAAATAAAACCGATTAGCTCCAAAGTATGCGTGAACAATAGCGCCTATAGTAGAATCCCTCATTATGGAATCATAATACCTTTCCATTGTGATTGGTTTACCGTTTACTTTTACTGTAAGCTGTTCTCTCTTAAGATAAGCATTGATTTCCGCGGACTTTCCTTCGAAGGAAATTTCCACTTCACCTGTGCTTGCCTGTTTTGCCTCCTTGAATGCCGGAGCCTCCAAGGGCTCTACGGTAAAGAGGTATTTTTTACTCTCGCCGTCGTTTGTTTCGAGAACCACTTCATTCTCTCCAACCTTTACTCCGCCGGCCTGTGTCAAAGCAAGAGCTGCATTTACAGTTGCACGCTTATCCTTTTTATCTGCAAAATATTGCCTCTCAAAAAGCTTGTAGGGTCTATTGGAAAGATTATAGACACTGCCATTTACCGTAACCTTGGGAAAGCTTTTGAAGATACGCCGCAGCTTCTTCATCACTCATGTCCGTAAAAGCCAATGCAAAGTATTTTGCCGCATTGTTACTGGCTTCTCTTCTCTCCAAAACCTTGAGCTTAAGATCTTCCTTTTTCTCTTCTTTAGGTTTTTCTTTAGTATCGGAAAGAAGCTTTCCATCCTGATCAAACTTCACGGTAAGGATCTCGTAGCCCTCTGCGTCAATCGTAAGTGTATTGACCTTTTCCTTTGCATCCTCCGGAGAGAGAATCAAGTGATCCACTCCGCTGTATGCTCCCGAAATGAGAGTAAAATAGTATTTTCCCGTCTTAGAACCTGTGCTTATCTCTTTTTCTAAAGTTTTTCCATTTAATGTAATAGACTTCACCGTCTCCTTAAAAGCACGCATTGCATTTTGGTCCATGTTCTTAAATTTCACTTGCAAACTGGATCCGAAAAGAGAAGACTTCTTCTTGATGGATTCAATCGCAAATTCTTTTCCTGCAGGAGCTTCTTCCTCTACAATTTTACCCTCTTTATCAAGGTTAAGAGTAAAGCTTGTTCCATCAGAAAGCTTTACGGAAAGTTTATTTCTTCCATCCTGTAAAGCTTTCGCAGGAAGCTGTAAGCTTACTTCTCCTCCAAATGCCCCTATATAGTCCTTTATCACATATTTATCTTCCGGGAAATTCCCAAAGCCGCCGATAAAAGAACTTGCCTTCTCTAAAGTCTTTCCGTTAAGACTGACTGTTTCGATCTTGGAAAGAGCGGACTTCACATCCTCCTCTTTTCCTTTAAAAAGAACTGCATAGCTCTCTACCGCCCCGGTATAATTCTCCACCTTCACAATTTCCTTTACTTCCAAACCGGAGGATTTCTTCTCTGCATTGGATGCGGAATTGTCTTTGTTTCCGGAAGATTCATTTTCCTTCTTGTTTGAAGAGAGTTCCACAACAAAGCGGTCCTTCGTTCCGTCAGAGTTCTCGATTACAACGGTATTCTTGCCTTCCACCAAAGAAGTCTTATCCAGGCGAAGCTGATTTTTATATCCGTATCCGTTTCCAACTGCAAAATACTGGTTTTCCTTGATACGGATGGAGCTAAATGCTTCTTTATAATCTGTTTTGTTTACTGTAACAGCGGAAATGTTTTGCAAATAGGTATGCAGTTCATTTCTTTCCAAGCCTTCAAACGCCAGAGTTCTATAGCTCTTATCTTTCTCCTTATCACTTAATGGAACAAAACTTGCTTTTTTCGGATGTCCTTCTTTTGTATTTTCCTGATCCGTCTCCTCATTCGGCGCACTCGGCGTTTCCGGAGCTTCCTTTACATCAATATCTCCGGAAAGACTCTTCGTTCTGTTCTTTAGCTTAATCTCATACTTATATTCCCCTGCCTCTTTAAAAAGTCCTGCCTTTAAGGTGATGGTTCCATTTCCTTATCAATTACATAGTAATCATTTCCGGCAGTTCCTCCTTGCTTAGCATCAAGAACGGTCTTAAGCTCGCCCGTATTCGGCTTCTTAATCCGAACGGCAATGACATTTGCCAGTGCCTTCTTAGCATCATCAGAGGTACCAAGAGAAAGCACTACATCTTTTTTACTTTCCGCTTCGCCCTCTACACTAAACTGCAGACCGTCTTCCTTCTCTTTAAACTGAAGCTTAAGCTCTAGGTCTCTGTAGCCCTCTGCACTGATTTTCAGAGTATGGGGAAGATTTTCGGGAGTCAGCCAGAAATTAAAGGCATCCCGCTTTACAAGGATTGTGCCTTCCTCAGCATTGATTACCACAGGCTTTGTATGGCTATCCAGAAGATTCGCTGTCTGTCTGTCTACATAGACTCCCTTGATGGAAGCAAGGTAAGCCGTATCCTCTGTCTTCAATGTGAATTCTCCACCTATGTCCGTTGATGTTCCGCTAAAACTTGGAGTCTGTTTTCCCTTGACAAGCTTAAAGTCTGTTAATCCGCCCAGACGTCCGTCTTCCAGAACATTCAGAACCTGAGAGGGACCATGATAATCTTTCTTCTCAGCCTTTTCCGTAAATTCCTTAAAGCTTAGGAGCTTCTCTCTCTTTGCTTTTCTATCCGTATTTTCGTTTAAATAATCACGATAACTGTAGAAAGCATCCGCTCCCTCGTTGTAAAGATAAGAGCTGTCATCGATAGTCATGGAGTAATAGGTCTTTACAACGGCGAGGGCATCGCTGTTTAACATCTTCAGCTCATTTAACAATAGGGCATTGCTAAGAAGATCATAGTTAAAGACCACTCTTCCATCAATATGACCGGAACCGCCACCCGTAGCGGAAGATACGCTGTCAGCCTTCGTAATAGACTTTTTATCCGTCTTTTTCTTCTTGCCGATGCTGCCGCTTGTTGCTGCGGATACCGCATCCGTTTTCTTTCCGGAAGAACTGCTTCCCGTATTCTTCTTTCTTGCAGCTGCTCTCTCTGCCTTTTCCTGATCGGAGTCTTCACGATTTACAGCCTTTCCGGGGTGGATGGTAAACTCCTTTACCATCTCCTGATAGCCTGCATAGCGAATCTTTAGCTTGTATTGTCCTACCTGGTCGGTATTTACGGTCTTACCGTCTGCACCGCCGGTTCCATAAAGGATGAAATAGTTTGTAAAGTTAAAGAAGTCATGGATATAGCTTAATTCATGAGATGTTCCATCCGGCTTAATCAGGGTCACAATCATATTGTCTACCTTAAGATCATTTCCGAAGGTCGCTCCATTTTCACCAACAACGTCAAATCCGACTCTTTCTCCCTGCTTCGCATTATTGCTCTGTGCCTGTAGTTTTAAGTTAAACTTTGCCGCTTTCACAAGCTCTACGGGGATAGTTACGCTTTCTTCGCTGTAACTTGAATGAATGTTTAGAAGATAGAGACCATGATTTCTCATGTTACTCTGTCCGCTATAGACTTTGATTACACCGTTTGTTCCATATTCAGCACTTTCCGTTCCGGATTCAAAGCTCAGCTCGCGGTTAATGAGGGTGTTATCCTCATAACGGAGAAGAGAAAGCTTGTTAATTCCGTCAAACCACTTCTTCTGCTCCTCTCCGGAGAGGCTGAACTTGGCAACAAGCGGTTCTCCGTTAACGCTGTTTCCATTCGCATCAATAAGCAGAGGTTTACATAATAGCTTGTGCTGACATTCTTTGAGTTCTCTTTTCTGCTCTCCTCTAAATCAAAAGTCGTGCTTGTCGGATAAATTCTCTCCTGCCCTTCCTTGTCTTTGGGAGAAAGATAGTAATCATATTTACTGATTCTTCCACGGGTAAGCAGGTACTTCGGCGCATCCTCCGGATTGCCTGCATCGATAGCATCCACTGCTGTACCTTCATTTAGGCTGATAGTTTGAACAAGTTCCTCACTTCCCTTTTTCTTTAACTCCAGCTTCTTCGGAGAAGCTACGGTACTGATCCACTTCAGAATCTTTCCTTCATCATCAACCTTTGTTAAGGCCTCACTGACATCCGTTCCGTCAATATAGACATCATAATCGGAAAGGCTTCCCTCACTAAATACTACGGAAACGAAATCGCCAAGCTCTGTGTGTACGGCCTTGGTCTTCTCCGTATTTAATACGGACTTTTCTACACTGCTGTTTTCGTTGTTCGCATTATTATTTCCGTTGTTCGCATTATTGTTTTCATTGTTCGCATTATTGTTTTCGTTATTCGCATTATTGTTTTCGTTGTTCGCATTATTATTTTCGTTAGCGGAATTAGAAGAGCCACTGCCGGAAGAATGGGAAGACCCTGTGCTTTCGGAGGAATTGGAAGCCCCTGCGCTTCCGGAAGAAGTAGAAGACCCTGCGTTTCCGGAGGAGGTGCGTCCTCCCCTTCCTGCGGATATTCCCGCTCCGGACAAAGAAGAACCGTTTCCGGACACACTTCCTCCGAAAATCGGACGATCAATTCCGGCTACCTTCTGATCGGAATCAGAAGAAGGCAGTCCCTTTCCGGCCTCATATACCGGCTGTCCGGTGCTTTCATTTACCCAACGTCCTGCAGAATCTACCAAATATCCGTCCGCAGTTCTGCCGCCAGTCTTTAAAATACCGTTTTCCGCATTATCTGCAGACTCAAAATAATAGCAATATCCGTCAATCCAGTTCCAACCGTTTACTGCTTTTCCAAAATTACCATCATGAACAGTATATAAAAAGTAGGTCTTTCCATCCTCCGACTTGAACCAGCCGGAACGAAGATTTCCTGTTACAGGGTCCAAGTAATACCACTCATTGTTGCTGACTACCCAACCCTGTACCGTCTTTCCGTCAGAGCTTTGGAACTTCCAATTCCCTTCCGCCTGCACAAAATTTCCGTTCGTGTTCGGCCTTGCCGTTACCGCATAAGCCTGGAATGTCGGTAGTAGCATTAAAGACATCGCTGTCACGATTGCCGCATTTTTCCATCCCTTTCTTACCATTTTTCCTCCTTGTTCCGCTTTGGATCTTTTTATAAAAACAAACTAAGAGTTTTAGAGAGGATAGTCTTCTATAAGTTCTCTCCCCCTATACACCACGACCCTAAAAGCTTAAGTTAGTTTACAATAACTCTTTTGCAACATTGGCTAATTTAAGTGCTTTTTAATCTACGGTCAAGTGAATAATTCGTTTTTTATATTATTTTTACAAAAACACAAAGAAAAATGGATTTTTATCTTATCTATAATGTATTCCTTTTTATGATCTCCTGTCTGTCCGGTATTATATTTCTGTCTAAAAACGATGTCCGCCTCCGCCGGAAGAAGATCTTCCACCTCCTGAAAAGCCTCCACCGGAACGCCCGCTTCTTCCGCTACTGCTTGAGCTAAGTCGTACTTTCGTCTGATTCGTCATAATGATCTGCTTATTACTCAGAATCATATTGGGCTTAAGTACTCCTAGAACCGCCTTTGATCCTGCCCTGTTCTGCTTCCAGGTCAGAAGAAGCATGGTAAAGTTAAAAAGAAGTGCTAAAAATATAGCAAGAAAGAAATTAGTAATCCAACGCATCGGGGTCGCCACAAAACCACCTTCCATCTTTGCCTTTACCTGTGAAAAAGCAACTGCAGCGGTCTTATAAAAATCCCCTTTAGAAGCAAAGACATAGACATTATCCGTGATGCTGTCCGCCACATTGGAGGTGATTGTTCTGTAAAATGTACCACCGCTCTGAATTCGAATCTCCCTATTTTCCATGTCGATAAAGAAAATCAGTCCACTCTTACCGGAGAATACATCATCATAAAAATAACGAATGGAATTTGCCGCACTGTAATCTCCTCGCCCGGAGAGAAAGCCCACATTTCCATATTTCGTTAGAGGAATCATTTTTTCAGCCAAATCCTCTTCTTCCGTACTGCTTAACAAATCCTCTTCGTCATCAATATAGACGGAATAACCCGTTTCCGAATTTCGATAGACTGAAGAAGAAAGAAAAGCAGACTGATCCAATGCGTAAACCTTTCCTATCATAAAAAAACCGAAACAGAACGTAAAAAGTAGAGTCCTTAAAATAATGTTTTTCATCACTCCTCCTTCTTCTCAAAAAATTCGGGAATGGAACGTGTCGATAAAAGATTAAACTTCTTAATCATTCTTCTCAGAGAAAAAATGGAAGCAAGCGCAGCCAGAATGGAAGCAATGTAATAGTATTCATCACGGACCGGATGCCAGATGATAATAATCACGGAAATAATCAGAGCCAACAAAGCACGAAAAGTTCCACTCTGCTCCGTATTGTTTTCTGCTTCCTTTTTTCTATTCCTACTGTAACGTAAAGCTTCCCTATCCCTCACTCGTATCTTATGTAGCTGTACCTGAGATAAAATAATCAGAAGAATGGACAGAGCCAGAGTGTAGATGGGCAAACTCTCTGCCGAAACTTGAAAGAAAAGATTCAAAACAAGAAAAATAGGGATAGCCAGCAACATAGAAGTTTTGTGAAATTTCTTCTCGTCAATCGGAATATCGCAATATACCTTTCCTGTCTCTCCATTAACAATAGCATAGGAAATACGATCATTCTTTTTATAACTTAAAAACCATATTGGAAACATTCCCCTTCCAACGGACATTTCATTTTGAAGACAAGCCGCATCGAACTTACCTTGAACTTTTATATCCGGCCTATCAAAGCCGTTTGGTCCCAGAATTGTTCTTTCCATCTCTTCTCCCAACATGGCAAAGGCTTCTTTCTCATAGGTTTTGGACTCGGTGTCCGATATTTCACTATAAAAGCCCAAGAGGTAGTTGGGAGAAAAGTCCTTCAGTTGCTCTTTCGAAAACGGAGCAATAACGCCGGCAATATCGTCATCAAAACGCAGAGAAGCATCAAAGGGAATACCCTCTATGTTTCCTTGCAGATTTCCACTAAGACTGTAGTCTTCGTGGATCGCATAGTTTCCCCTTGTATAATTCTTATTCCCTTTTAATTGGAAGTCTCCGACAAAATCATAATTATACAGCCAATAGGGAAGGTAAAATCCCACAAAATGATCCAGGTAGGCGGGATCTTCCAAGTCCTTTTGTCTATAGTAAAAGGATCGTATCTTTTGCAGATAAAGCTCTTTGCATTTTTCTTTTGAAATTTGAAAAGGAATAATCTTTTGCGGCTTTTCAGCTTCCTTTATGCGACTGTTAAAAACAACTGCCGAACCGCAGTATGCGCAAAAACCGGTCACGGACAAGTCTGAGCTCTCTATTTCCGCACCACAGTTTGGGCAGGTAAATATCTTTGTTTTATATACCTCTTGCTCCAAACTTTCCGGAGTTCGATTATAAGTTACCGGATCAAAATGCGTTTTACAGTTCACGCATTCCAATTCCTGACTGTCTATAGAGAATCGTACTTCTCCTCCGCAGTTTGAACAATGTGCCATAACTCTTCCTTTCAATCTGTTTCTATTTGTTTCTATCTGTTTCTATCTGTTTCTACAAAGAAGAGCCGGAAAAATCCGGCTCTAACATAATTATACTTCTCTTGTGTATATCCAAGTTCTACACATGGAGCCATATATTACTTTGTCGCTGCTGTTTTACAGTTTAATCTTCGGTGTTCTCTTCAGCATTTCATGTCTTTCCGGACCGTTGGAAACCATAGTAATGGGTACCTCGAGCTCCTTTTCGATAAAGTCAATATAGTCACGGCACTCCTTCGGTAACTCATCATAATTTCGAATTCCGCGAATATCACAATTCCATCCCTTTAGTACGGTATAGACCGGCTTAGCCTTACGAAGAAGCGGCGTTACCGGGAAGTCCTTCACTTCCTTTCCGTCGATCTCATAAGCAGTACATACCGGAATTTCCTCTAAGTATCCAAGGGGATCCAGTACAGTTAAGGCTACCTCTGTTGCTCCCTGAAGAGCACAGCCATAGCGGGAAGCTACTGCATCATACCAGCCGACTCTTCTCGGACGTCCTGTGGTTGCTCCGTACTCTCCCTTATCTCCTCCACGTTTTCTTAGCTCCTCTGCTTCCTCCCCAAAGATTTCGGAAACAAACTCTCCGGCTCCTACCGCGGAAGAATAAGCCTTGGTTACACAAACCACACTCGTGATTGCGTAGGGAGGAATACCCGCTCCCACCGCACCGAAAGAGGCCAAAGTATGGCTGGAGGTTACCATCGGATAAATGCCGTGATCGGTATCCTTCATGGTACCAAGCTGTCCCTCCAAGAGGATTTTCTTTCCTTCTTTAATGGCTTTTCTAAGGAAAAGAGATGTATCGCAAAGATAGGGGCGAATCTGCTCTCTCTGCTTCTTTAATTCGGCAAGAACGGTCTCGTAATCCAGTCCTTTCTTTCCGTAAAGGCTCTCAAAGAGCGCATTTTTAATTTCTAAAATCTTCTTGAGCTGCTCTTCCAAAATATCATCATAATAAAGCTCATTTACCTGCAGACCTATTTTGGCATACTTATCGGAAAAGAAAGGTGCGATACCGGACTTTGTAGAACCATAGCTCTTCTTTCCCAGTCTTTCTTCCTCATACTCATCCTGCAATACATGGTGGGGAAGCAAAACCTGTACACGATCTGAAATGTAGATTTTTGGAGTCGGCACTCCTGCTTCCTCCAAGGCGTGAAGCTCCTTTAAGAACTTCTGAATATCCAGTGCCACTCCATTTCCCAAGATGGAAGTAACATTCTGGTTGAAAACACCACTCGGGAGAAGATGCAGAGAAAATCTGCCGTAATTATTAATAATGGTGTGCCCTGCATTGGCACCTCCCTGGAAACGCACTACGACATCCGCATTTTCCGCAAGGTAGTCCGTGATTTTTCCTTTTCCTTCATCTCCCCAGTTTGCACCGACAATTGCCTGTACCATATTTTTCCCCTTTCAAAATCATTTCACATATACTATTCTTTAAGTTAATATTCTTTAAGATACTATTCCTACTAGTCCCTCCGAATGAGCTTGCTTACCCATTGCAAAACATAAAACACAGCCGGCACAATCATAAGCAGAAATAGATGGGCAAGAAGCGATTCTTTGCTTCCTCCCGTAAAAGCAGTATATAGGAAATGGACTAAAGTCGCAAAAATGAATAGTAGAACTGCAATTGCCAATATTCTTTTCATTACTCCTCCATTCTATATTAAAGTTTTTTCATTTCTACCTAGTAAGGCTATAATGTTTTTACGTTTTTGCATTTGTAAGATTGTACATTTTGCATTTGTAAGATTGTACATTTTGCATTTGTACGTTTTTCATTCAAGTGTTTTTTTGATTCATTTTCTTTAATTATAGCATAGTTTTAGAGGCCAATCTCTACGGATAGATTAAGCTCTTCTTTATTTTCCTCTAAAATCGGCTGAATATACTCGGAGACGAACTCTTCAACCTGTTCCTTTGCGCGTCCGATGTAAAGTTCTCCTCGCATAAGTCCCTGTATATCTTCTTCCGTAAGCGGGAAGGCATCGTCCTTTACAATTCTCTCCAAAAGGTCATTTTCCAGCCCTTCTTCCTTCACTCTTTTGCCTGCGTCCATGGAATACATACGGATTCGCTCATGAAGTTCTTGCCTGTCTCCGCCTTTCTTCACGGCATCCATCAGGATATTTTCCGTGGCCATAAATGGCAGCTCTTGATTTAAGTGTTTTTCAATCATCTTCGGATACACTACCAGATTTTCAGCGACATTGTAATATAAATCCAACAAGCCGTCACAGGCAAGGAACGCTTCCGGAACGGAAAGTCGTTTGTTTGCCGAGTCATCCAGCGTTCTTTCAAACCACTGCGTGGATGCCGTAATACTGGGGTTCATAATTTCCGAAGAAATGAAGTTGGAAAGCGCCGCCATGCGCTCTGCACGCATCGGATTTCTCTTGTAAGCCATGGCACTGGAACCGATTTGCTTCTTCTCAAAAGGCTCTTCCACTTCTTTTAAATGCTGTAAAAGCCGAAGGTCGTTTGAAAACTTATGTGCCGACTGCGCAATCGCGGAAAGCACGGAAAGTACCCTGAAATCCACCTTACGGGAATAAGTCTGTCCCGACACAGGATATACTGCGGAAAAATCCCATCTTCTCCGCTATTCTTCTATCCAGTTCCTTGCACTTTTCGTGATCACCCTCAAAAAGTTCAAGGAAAGAAGCCTGCGTACCCGTGGTCCCCTTACAGCCCAGTAGCTTAATGGAAGAAATACACTCTTCCAGTTCACAAAAAAATCAAGGTAGAGGTCATGAAGCCAAAGACTTGCCCTTTTTTTCCAAGTGTCACGGTCTGTGCCGCCTGAAAATGGGTATAGCCAAGCATCGGGAGTGCTCTGTACTTCATGGCGAAATCGGAAAGCACCTTCATGCAGTTTAAAAGCTTTTTTTCCGAATCAGACGTAAGCCCTCACGCATGGTGATTAAATCGGTATTGTCTCCTACATAACAGGAGGTTGCCCCAAAGGTGAATAATACCTTTCGCAGTAGGACACTGCAAGCCATAAGCATAGACATGACTCATTACATCATGCCGAACTTCTTTCTCCCTCTGTTTGGCTTCTTCGTAATTGATATTTTCCGCATGCTCCCGAAGCTCTTTAAGCTGTTCTTCCGTTATCGGAAGTCCGAGCTCCTTCTCGCTTTCCGCCAGTGCAATCCAAAGCTTTCTCCAGGTCTTAAACTTAAAGCTCGGAGAAAAAATCTTCTGCATCTCGGGGGACGCATATCTTCCGGACAACGGACTTTCGTAGCTTGAAAATGCTTCCATTTATCTGCCCTTTCTATTCTAAAAACAATTTCCCGGTTTTGCATTTACATATCGTATGCAAGTTGATAAAACTAAAACATCTTATCGCAAAACCTGTCCCATATCATATCTTCCGGCCGCTTTATGAGAAAGGAAAAATGCGGCTGTTATGGCTCCCTTTGCAAAGATTTTCCGGCTGTAGGCAGTATGCTCAATTTTTACAATCTCGTCTTCTCCGGCAAAAATCACCTCATGTATGCCCGGAATGGTACCGCCTCTTAAAGAGAGCATGCCGATTTCCTGTTTTTCTCTTGCCTGATGTCTTTCTTCTCTATCATAAACCTTATTCAGAGCTTCTCCGATACCCTCTTCCACAGCCTTTTCCAGCATGAGTGCCGTTCCGCTCGGCGCATCCTTTTTTCTTCTGTGATGCGCTTCCACAATCTCTATATCAAAACCTTCCTTATAAAGCTTGGATGCCGCAATGCGGATCAGCTCCTGCAGGATATTTACCCCAAGGGACATATTGCCCGATTGTAAGATGGGAATACTTTTTGCAGCTTCATGAATCTTCTTCTCCTGCTCCTCGGAAAGCCCCGTAGTGCATAAAACCAGAGCCTTCTTTCTCTCTACAGCAAAAAGAAGAAGCTTATCCACTGCTTCTCTTACGGAGAAATCAATAATTACATCAAAATCTTCTTTTACCTCGAAAATATCCTCATAAACGGGAAAGCCGAAATCTGCTGCAGAGGCATTTGCATCTACACCGCAAGTAATTTTACAATCATCTGTCCCCCTTGCGACTTCCATAACATTTCTTCCCATCACTCCGGAAGCACCATGTAAAGTAAGTTCATTTTTCCTCCTTTACTCTACAAAAGAAAAAAAGCCGCGAAAAAGAAAATCCCCTCATCACTCTAAGAGTTTATTTCCTTTTTCGCAAGCTATACTTTTTCTATTTTAAAATGCCGTATCGAATCATTTCTTCTTTCAAAACTTCCAAATGTTCTTTTTCCATCTCTGTAAGAGGCAGACGCAGAGGACCTACCTGCTTCCCCTGTAAATTCATTCCCGCCTTAACCGGAATCGGATTCACTTCGCTGAATAAGGCATGAATCAGGGGTAAAGCTCGTAGCTGTTCTTTTCTCGCCCCTTCAATATCTCCGGAAAACCACTTTGCGCAGATTTCATGTGTTTCTTTCGGTGCAACATTGGATAAAACGGAAATAACGCCTACCCCTCCGGCTGCAAGAAGCGGAAGAATCAAGCCGTCCTCTCCGGAATACAGGCAGAAGTCTTCGTCCACAAGGCGCATTAAATCCAGAGTTTTTCCAACATCTCCGCTTGCATCCTTTACACCGATAATATTTTTAACATCATGATAAAGTGCCGCCATGGTCTTTGCCTCTATAGTTACCCCCGTTCTTCCGGGAACATTATAGAGAATAGAGGGAATGGATACCGATTCCGCAATCGTCTTAAAGTGTTGGTAAAGCCCCTTCTGCGTAGCCTTATTGTAATAAGGGGTTACCAGAAGAAGACCGTCTGCACCGGCTTCTTCCGCAGACTTAGAGGTATAAAGAGCGGATCTGGTACAATTGGATCCGGCTCCTGCAATAACGGGAATCCGATGATTTACCACCTTAATCGTATGTCTAATTACTTCAAGGTGCTCTTCAATCGCCAGTGTTGCCGCTTCTCCTGTCGTCCCAACAGAAATAATAGCATCCGTACCGGCTGCAATTTGATCTTCGATGATCGCTTCCAGTACCTCAAAGTTTACTGTTCCGTCCTCATGCATAGGAGTAACCAGCGCTACTCCAGCTCCCTTAAATAAAGCCATAATTTACCTCGCTATTCTCCTGTCAATCCGACTTTAATTCTGTCTTACTTTCTGTTAAAGCCGGCACGCTTTCTTGCCGTTGGATCCAAAATCTTTTTACGGATACGCAGACTATCCGGGGTAACCTCCAAAAGTTCATCCGTATCAATAAAATCAATACACTGCTCTAAAGACATAATCTTCTTCGGAACCAATTTCAATGCCTCATCAGAGCTGGAAGTTCTTGTATTACTTAAGTGCTTTGTCTTACAAACATTAAGCTCAATGTCCTCCGACTTCGGGCTCTGCCCGATAACCATACCGCTGTAAACCTTTTCTCCCGGACCGATAAAGAGGGTTCCTCTGTTCTGCGCCTGGAAAAGACCGTAAGTTACCGCCTCGCCCTGCTCAAAGGCAATCAGAGAACCTTGGTGACGATAGTTTAAGTCCCCTCTGTATTCTCCGTATCCCTCAAACTCGGTATTTAAGATACCGTTTCCCTTTGTATCGGTTAAGAACTCTCCTCTATAGCCGATTAGTCCTCGAGACGGAATTTCAAACTCCAGTCTTGTATAGCCGGACGCCAAAGGACTCATCCCGTTTAAAGTACCCTTTCTCTGGGTTAACTTCTGGATAACCGTACCGGTAGACTCTTCCGGAACATCGATGTAAGCAATCTCCATCGGCTCCAGCTGTTTTCCGGATTCATCCGTTTTATAAATAACTTCCGCCTTGGAAACTGCAAATTCAAAGCCCTCTCTACGCATGGTTTCTACCAAAACGGAAAGATGCAACTCTCCTCTTCCGGAAACCTTAAAGCAGTCTGCAGACTCCGTTTCCTCAACCCGAAGGGATACATCCGTATTTAATTCCCTAAACAGTCTGTCACGAATGTGACGAGATGTCACAAACTTTCCTTCTGTTCCGGCAAGCGGGGAATCATTTACCATAAAGTCCATGGAAATCGTGGGCTCGGAAATCTTCTGGAAAGGAAGTGGAGTCGGATTCTTCTCCGTACAAATGGTATCTCCTACATGAAGGTCTTCAATACCGGATACCGCTACAATATCTCCAAAGGAAGCCTCATCCACATCCACTCTCTTTAAACCGTCAAAAGAGTACAGCTTTGTAATCCGAACTTTCTTCCGCTTGTCCGGATTATGGTGGTTTACTACCAGAGCATCCTGATTTACCTTGATTTTCCCGTTCTCCACCTTTCCGATTCCGATTCTTCCTACAAATTCATTGTAGTCGATTGTAGAAACAAGAAGCTGCGTCTCCTCCTCAGGATCTCCCTCCGGTGCAGGAATAAAGTCGATAATACTCTCAAAGAGCGGTTTCATATCCACATCGGGATCTTCCAAGTTCTTCTTTGCGTAACCGTTTTTCGAGGATGCAAAGAGAAATGGGCAGTCCAGCTGCTCATCGGAAGCATTTAAGTCAAGCATCAGCTCTAAAACCTCATCCACCACATCCGTCGGGCGAGCCTGCGGCTTATCGATTTTATTGACTACGGCAAGAACCGGAAGACGAAGGTCCAGTGCTCTTTGCAGAACAAAACGAGTCTGCGGCATCGGTCCTTCAAAAGCATCAACAAGTAAAATGGCACCATCCACCATTTTCAGGATTCGCTCTACTTCTCCACCAAAGTCCGCGTGTCCAGGAGTATCTACGATATTAATCTTTGTTCCGTTATAGCTAACTGCCGTATTTTTCGCTAAAATCGTGATTCCCCTCTCCCGCTCAATAGGATTGGAGTCCATAACACGAACACCGATGTCTTGGTTGTCACGAAAAACACCGGACTGCTTTAAAAGCTCATCCACCAGGGTTGTCTTACCATGGTCTACGTGGGCAATAATGGCTACATTACGAATATCTTCTCTTTTTTTAAACATGAATCATCACTTCCTGAACTAAATTTTACTATACTTAAACTGCAACAAATCTATGACTATTTTACTTTCGCTTTAACTTATCGAGTATACCACCGGCATTTTTTGATTGCAAGAAAAACCACTGCCGGTCTATACTCCCGAATCTGCTTTTCAAAGTCGGAATAATACTCTTCTTTTACACGAATTCTCAGGACTACATTTTCCGTAAATTGTTTATCCAATATAGGAATTTCCTGCTCTGTAAAGCTGTACTCCAATTTCCCAAGAAGACTATACGGAATCTGTAATTCCAGCTCTCGACCGTCTATTCTTTCCAGAAAGCCGGCCTTATCCAATACTTCCTTTGCCGCATCGGAGTAGGCACGGGAAAGACCGCCTGTACCAAGAAGCGTTCCACCGAAAACTCGGCTTACGATAAGTAGTGCATTCTTCAGTTCCAAGCCTTCCATCCTTTGTAAAATAGGCATCCCCGCTGTCTTTGCGGGTTCCCCGTCATCACTTTGTTTCTTATGTTCCTGCAGGACTCGTTCGCCTTCTTCCAAATAGATATAGGCATAGCAGTGATGCCTTGCCTCTCTATATTTTTTTCTGCATTCTTCGAGATAAAGTTCTACCTCCTCTTCTCTTTGAAGAGGAAAAAGTCCGGCATAAAACCTGGACTTCTTCACTTCAATCTCTCCATAAAAGCATTCGTTAATAAATTTCATTTTACTCCCTGACTATATGGAAACTATATTTTAAAATTCTATTCCTTTGAGATGAGGTCAGTTCGAAGGACTTTTCTTGATTCCCGGTCCTTGCTCTGAAATAATAACTCTTCCGTTGCTTAGATTCTCCTCGCCATCGCCGTCCGCTTCCTCTGTTTCTTCAGGCTGGTAACGGAAATACCTGTCATCCGTGTCCAAATCTCGTAAATCCTCCGGAACAAGCATAGCTCCCCATGAGGTATGATATTCACAATGTTCCGTGGGAACCGTTCCTCTGGCAAAAAGTTCCGTAATTACAGCACTTCCTCTATAGTCCTGGTAGCATCCGGAAACCGGAAGCAAGCCGGATTTTCGGCATACCTTTTCTTCCACGATACTGTCCGGTCTTTCAAAGCCGATATCCGTCTTTCCTTCATGAATTTTACTCATGATTTTTCTCCAGATATCCTTGTGGAAACCTGTTCCGCCATTATACTCTCCGCTTCCGGCATCTTTTAGGACCTGATTTTCATCGCATCCTCCCCAAACACCGGCAAGATAATACGGCGAAAAGCCGACAAACCAGATATCTCTGTTGTTACTTGTCGTTCCGGACTTTCCTGCCAAACTCATCCCGTCAAAATGTGCTCTTGTAGAAGTGGATCCTACTCGAACATCGGAAGCAAAAGCACGCTTGGATTCCATACTCTCCCGCATGGCATCCGTAAGAAGATATGCCGTACTTTCTTTCATAACCTGCGTAGGCTCATCTTCTGTTGTATCAATCAAAATCTTTCCGTTTTGATCCACTATTTTAGAGAAAAACTTAGCCTTTTGCATTTTTCCGCTATTGGCTATAACGCCATACGCCTGTGTCAATTCCAAATTGGAAACGCCTCGGGTCAATCCTCCCAGCGCCAAAGCGGCATTGACATCATCTTTTACAAGGGAAGTGATTCCCAAAGACTCAGCATACTGATAGCCCCTCTCCGGTTTTACCGTTTCCATAAGGCAACGCACAGCAACGATATTCAAAGAATAAACGATACCGTCTCGAATACTTTGGTAGCCAAGGTAGCCACCGGAATACCAGTTCTTAAATGTCTTTTTTCCAACGGTATACTCAGAATCATAATAGGTAGAGGCAAGAGTTGCTCCGTAGAGATCGATTGCCGGTGCAAAGGAGCTGATGACTTTAAAGGTGGACCCCGGCTGACGGAGCACGTTAGAGGCACGATTTAAAGTCTTACTCTGCTTTTTCTCTCCTCTTCCTCCTGTTAAAGCAAGAACCTCTCCACTGTGAGGATCCATCAATACAAAGGAAGCCTGGGGCTCCAAGACATAGTCTATGGTTTCGCCAAGAACCCGATCCGTATCCATCGCTACCTTTTCCTTAAACTCCTCTATTCTTTTATTGGCTTGATCTTTGGAATTGTAAAGTCCGTTAAAGTTGATGCCCTTACCTTCTTTTAGATATTTTGCAATATCCTTCTCACTGAAATTGACGATACTGCCGTCATTATGCTGCAAAGTGTAACGCCAAGTGATAGCGTATTTTGCTGTATCATAGTTGTCCGGGTCATTAATCTCTTTATCCACAATGGCCTGTAAATCCGGATCCTGATTGGCATAGATCGTTAATCCTCCGGAATAGAGCAGCTTGTTGCCTCTTCCTTCGAATAGTTGAGTCTTTCCACGAAAGCATCAACCACTTGCTCCGTAAGTTCATCCGTATAGTAGGAATAAGGCTTATCCTCTCCGCTTGTCGTTAGATTCACATTTTGAATCCGCTCATATACCGGGTCTACAAGAGCTTCATTATAGCGCGCTTCATCGATATAGCCCTGCTTTAGCATATTGATCAAAACCTGCTTCCGTCTTGCGGAATTCTTATCCGGGTGCGTAATCGGGTTCAGCCCGGAAGGATTTTTAGTAATCGCGGCAATGACTGTCGATTCCGATAGACTTAAATTCGTAACCTCTTTATTAAAATACCGTCTTGCCGCAACCTTCACCCCAAGGGTATTTGCTCCGAGGTTAATGGTGTTTAGGTACTCCGTAAGTATACTTTTTTTAATCTGCTTCTTATCTAAGCCGGGCTGGTCCTCCAGCTCCAGTGCCAGATACTGTTCCTGAAACTTACGAACATATTTTTCAAACTTGCCCTCATGAAGCCCTCCTCCGAACACATTGTTTTTCAGAAGCTGCTGGGTAATTGTGGATCCCCCTCCGGCAGAACTGTCATCCGAAACTACTCCTTTTACCGCGCGAAGAATAGAACGGAAATCAATTCCGTTATGGCTCCAAAATCGTTCATCCTCGATAGCAACAAAGGCATTGATCAAATCCTTCGGAAGTTCCTCATAGCTGACTCTTTCTCTGTTCGAGCCTTCCGTAACGAGGGTAGACATCAGATTTCCTTTTTTATCATAAATCTTCGTAGCATACGCTGTCGGACCGACATGGATTTTCTGAATATCCGGAGCGGAATCCAAGATTCCTTTGAACATGCCGTAAGAAAAGGAAACACCTAAAAAAAGCGAAGCCACGAAACAGAACAGGATTACGGTCTTTAGAATCCCTGTAAACCTGTGCCATATTCGTGCTCGCTTACTTTTCATTTCATATAAACGATTCTCTATACTGTATCTTGTGAACTTCATTTTTCGTCCTTAGTATGCAAAGTCAAATTTACCGCATACCATTCTATCACAAGCCTAGTTCTCCTGCCATATACTCTTGGGCATAATAAACTGACTTTCTCCCATATACATCGGAGCAACATCTCCTTGCGGGAATACTAAAACCAATTGATTGTCGGCATTGATATAAAAACTCTGCTCATCACTGATTTCCTCAAAACCTTCATCATCTTCTCCATCGCGGACAAAATACTTGTTTTCGGAATTTCGGTTATGTTCTTTAATCTGTCGCTTCACTTCATCCGAGAGAATGAGCTTATAATCTTCAGTTTCCGGGAAAAGATCCGCAAGGCTTAATAGCTTTCCGCTCTTTTTATCCACTGTATAATAATGATGAACCGTTTCCGTATCCCCTACCTGTTTGAGTACGGAAAGAGACAAGACATAGTAATCCTCGGAATCCAAAATCAAATCCGAGCGTACATCCAGGTTTTTAAATTCCGTTGTCGCCAGCTCTTCCTTAAATTCCCGAATCCACTCTTCCGTTTTTTCCTCAATATCCAGATTGATTTTTTCTGCAGAATCTTCCTTTGCGGACTTTGCCAAAGCAGAACTGTCTGAAAGGCTCAAGTCTTCGCTGTCCGCCGCTTCACCGGCCATCATTGCCTCTTCCTTTGAGGGATTTCCTTCCGTATCCAAACCATCTACGGCAAGATAGGGCGTCTGTACCTCAGCAAAATGGTTTCCGTCATTAAAAGAATACTTCCGAAGGGTAATCATCTGAAAATACCTTCCAAGACCCGGAATCGCCTGTAAAGCATAGGCACTTTGTTCCGAAACATTGGGAAGAACGACAGACAGGATAAGGCATGCGGCTATCGCAGTCTTAATAAAGGGATATTTCCTTCCCTTTTGTACTTTCTTTCCCGGAAATGAAAACAACTTTGCCTTTGTCGCTTCCTCATCGGCTTCCAAAATAAAGCGGTCTTCTATTTTACCTATAGCCTCTATCAGCTTCCAATCCTTCATAGTAAACCTTCTTTTTCCAACTTCTTTTTTAACGCTTCTCTTGTACGATGCAGACTCACCTTCACCTTACTTTCACTTGCATCAAAGCGTTCAGCAATTTCTTTAATTTCATCGTGATAAAAATATCTGCGAACAAAGAAAACTCTGTTTTCCTTTTTTTGCTCACTAAGAAACGCATTGATTGCGGACACGAGTACATCTTCATTGATATGCTCTTCCACATTATTAACAGAAAGCTGTATATCTTCCCCCAGCTCCTCTATACTTTCCGTAAAATCGTTTCCCGCACGCTTTTTGCGTGCAACATCTTTAATCGATTTATCGCAAAATTACGCACTATTTTTGCACAGTAAGCCTTTAAAAACAGGGGCTTCTCCGGAGGAATAGCATTCCAAATACTAAGCCAAGTATCGTTTAAGACTTCTTCCACATCTTCTTTCTGAGACAGAAGCTGTCCTGCAATCTTTCCGCAATATGCCTTATACTGTTCCTGCAAACGGAGAATCCCCTCTTCACTTCTTGCAAAAAACAAATCTATGATCTGTTGATCTTCCATAGCCACCTACAAATTTTTCTGTTTTTCATTCCATCCTAATATAATAGAATACAAAAAAAATTTGTCCAGAGTGTGAATTGCTTATGCTTTTTCTACAGATAGGATTTCTCCCGTGAAAGTATCCACCTCGGAAAGCTCTCCGGTATAATGCACAACTACCTCATCTCCATCCTTTGCTTCACTAAGTCCTTCCGGCTTTTTATCAAAGCTCAAAGCATAGGACTTTCCATCATCGGTAGTTACGGTAAACATAAAGTCCTTTATTTCCGAAATCTTTCCCTTAAGTTCTTCTCCTTCTGCTTTCTTTTCTCCCGCTTTCTCACTTCCCTTTACCGTCTCAGATGCTGCAATACTTGTATTCTTATCAGCAGTAGCAGCTCCGCCCTTAGCGCCGCAAGCCATCATAGAAGCCCCCATAAGCACGGAAAGAGAAAGGACTGCCGCCTTCTTCCACATTGTGTTCTTTTCTGTTAAATTGTTTTTTTTTCATTTTTTTATCCTCCATCTCTAACAAGCGGTAAAACCGCTCTTTCTGTGGCTTCATTCTTTCGTCCACATTTATAGAGACAGAGGATATCTGTAAAGGTTACATTTATTTTTAAAAATTTTTCTTATTTACACGGACATATACATTTTCACTTCTCTCCGGTACCGGTCTGTCCATGGAACTTATGCTTCTTCCTCGTACCAGCGTTTCACAAAGTTTAATATTATTTAAGGTTCTGTCAAAAAGAGATAAGGTATCTTCCACTGCACTCTTTTTATCGGAGGAAAGTTCCCGATGTAAAAAGTCCGCAGCATCCTTTTCTAAAGGACTTAGTAAGAGGTCATCTCTTCTTGTACCGGACTTTTGGATATCAATGGCCGGGAAAATGCGTCTTTCCTGCAGTTCACGATTCAATACCAGTTCCATGTTTCCGGTTCCCTTAAACTCCTCGTAAATCACATCGTCCATACGAGATCCGGTATCCACCAAAGCAGTGGCCAAAATGGTAAGGCTTCCTCCCTCTCTGATATTTCTTGCTGCACCGAAGAAGCGCTTCGGCATATGGAGTGCCGCCGAATCCATACCGCCGGAAAGAATCTTACCGGAGGAGGGAACAATCAGATTATAAGCTCTTGCCAGTCTTGTAATACTGTCTAAGAGGATACAGACATCCTGTCCCTGTTCTACCAGACGCTTTGCTCTTTCAATGGTCATTTCCGCAACCCTCTTGTGATGTTCCGGAAGTTCATCAAAGGTGGAGTAAATAACCTGTACCTTATCTCCGACAACTTCTTCCATCATATCCGTTACTTCTTCCGGTCTCTCATCAATTAGAAGAATCAAAAGAGTCATGTCAGGCTCATTTTTTAAAATGGATTGCGCTATCTGCTTTAACAAGGTGGTTTTTCCGGCCTTGGGAGGAGAGACAATCATACCTCTTTGTCCTTTTCCAATCGGTGCTAAAAGATCCAAAACACGGAGTGACGTGGATACACGCTTTCCTTCTCTTTCCATGGGGATGCGCTCATCCGGAAAAATAGGAGTCAATTTATCAAAATCGGAACGTCCGAAAATTGCCGAAAGAGGTAGAGAATTTACTCTTTCAATATACAGTAAAGCACTGTAACGTTCCTGCGGATTTCTGGACTTGGCATAGCCGTATAGCATATCTCCCGTTTTCAGATGAAAACGACGAATCATGAGATTGTTTACATAGACATCCTGGTCTCCGGGAAGAAAGTTTTCGGAGCGAATAAAACCGTAACCCTCCGGCATAATTTCCAAAATCCCGTGTACAGCCCTTGCATCGGCATCTCTTGGTCCTTCTTTTTTTATGGATTCCTCTTTGGAAGTCTGAAGCGGAAGATTTTCCGCAGAATAAGAAGCTAAGTTCTCTTCAACAGTCATTTTTGTAGGAATATTGGAAAGTTCGGAGACAGGTAGCAGTTCTTCTTTTTCTTCTGTAAAAGCTTCATCGGAAAGTTCCGCCTTATCCATGTACGGAGCTTCCTCCCCGTCCTTGGCCTTAACTACCCGTTTAACCGCTCTTTTTTTTGTTTTCTTCTCTTCCGGTACCTCTTCTATCGGCTTAAGCTCCTCTTTAACAGCAGTTTTCTTGACAGTCGCTTTCTTTGCGGCTACTTTTTTACTACTCTTTTTTAGCTCTTTTTCCCCGGTTGAATCTGTGGAAACAGGCACTATAGTCTCTGTTTTTTTGGGTCTGCCCCTTGTTTTCTTTTCTCTTGTAACAGTCTCTCCGGCTTCCCTGTTCTTCTCTTCCATGGAATTGTTCTCCTCTGTTTCTTCCATATTTACTCTACTCACTCCTTCAAGTACCCTATTTTTATCGGCAAAAATACAGTATGAGATAATGCTTTGCTCTTTTTTCTTCCCGGATTTCATGATTATCTTTTCAGACAGAGAAAAACGAATCAATACTTCAAAATAGGAATATTTTCAGTATTACGAAGATCAATTTCGAATCAGAATCAGAAGCTGTATTATTACGGATAAAAAGTGGATTATATAACTTGACTTCTTATTCTATCAAAACAAAAGCAAAAAGAAAATACCCAAGTTATATTTCCACTTCCTCTCCGAGGGAGAACGAATAGAGAACTCTTCTCTTTACCTTTTTACCAAGTATTTTCTCTAAAGCCGCACTATACAATTCCATTTGCTTTCTGTAGCGTTCTGCAAGCTCTCTTCCATCCTTAATTCGGTCTGTTTTATAGTCAATTAAGATAATCCCGTCCTCTTCCACGATAAAAGCGTCAATAATTCCCTGCAGAAGAACCTCCTCCCTTTCTTCTCCCTTTTGAAAAAGCTCCTGATAGGGAATCGCCTGCATAAAATGCTTCTCTCGAAAGAGCCTTTTCTCTCTAAAGGCTTCTTTCATTTTTTGTCCCAAAGGAGAGTTCAGGTACTGTTCTAATTTTTCCTGATGAATGAGTTCAAGTTCCTCCTCCTCTAAAATTGCCGATAACTGTTCTAAGCCTTTTTCATAGTCAAATAAAGCCAAGGCATGGTGAAAACTGTCTCCAATCAGAGCACCTTTGCTTCTCTCCTTTTTTTCGGAATAGAAACGAGAGTCCTCCTCTTCATCATCCATTTTCTGAATACGGACTGCGGAGATTTTCCTCATTTCTTCCTTTACTGTTTCAGTCGCTTCTTTGTTTAACCGCTCAATTGCTTCTTCCTTTAGCATCGATACGGAGTACTTCGGATAGAGATGCGTCGCTTCTTCATGGGGATAGGAATAATGGAAATCCTTCTCCCATATTTCTTCCTCCATGCCCCTTTCTTTTGGACTGCGTAGGAACTTATAGAGTTCCTTCTCCAAATCTATTGTCTCTTTCGTCTCCTTTAACTCTTCTTCCTGCATTTTTTGAGGTGAAAAGCGACTGATTTTTAGGAGAGAGTTTTCTAAGTTTTGAAAGATTGTTTTGGAAAAGGCCAGCATCAAAAAGTCCAGATAAGAATTGGCAGCTCTTAAATCCTCTATACTTAAATCCTGCTTTGCGCTGAACTTTTTTTCCAGCTTTTCAAAGCTGCTGCAGCTTGCCGTCATAATCAGCTTTTCTTCTGCTCTTGTCATGGCAACATAAAGAAGTCGGAGTTCCTCTCCCAGATTTTCTTCATTGATTTTCTCTTTAATGGCTGTTCTATGGAGAGACGGATATTTAATTTTTTCCTCCAAATCGACGTAGTCCGATGCCATGCCCAGTTGCTCATCCAAAAGTATAGACTCCCTACTGTCCATCTTATTAAAGCTTTTTTGCAGTAGAGAAAGGAAAACCACTTTAAACTGTAAGCCCTTGGAATGGTGAATGGACATAATACGGAGAAGATTGTCATTTTCCGAATAAACGCTGGCCTCTCCCTCGTCATACTCCTTTTTCCTTGCTTTTTCGATGTAACGAATAAAGTGAAACAATCCACTGTAACTTCCCTTTTCAAATTTCTTCGCATCATCAATAAGGCGGTCCAGATTTGCCTTTCTCTTTTCTCCCATGGGAAGACTCTGAACATAAAGATAATAGGAACTTTCCTCATACAGCATGTAAAGGAGTTCATGGATACGGAGATTCCTGGATAAAATCCGGTATCTTGTAAGACTTTGGCAAAAATCCGACCATTTTTGATAAAGTTCATCCTCTCCTTCCTCTTCCAAGGAGATATCCAGTGCCGATACCAGACTGCCATACTGTATGGTCAGTAAACTCAGTTCCTCATCCGTAAAGGAATACAGAGGGGAGCGAAGGACTGCCGCCAAAGCGATGTCCTGTTTCGGATTATCAATCACGGAAAGCATGGACAGCACCGTTTCCACTTCCGGTTGAGAATAATATCCGCTTGAACTCTCCGCATAGGAAGGAATTCCCTCCTCTGTAAAAATCTCCACCATTTCCTTTGCTGATTTTTTGGGGGAGCGAAGAAGAATGACCATATCTTTATATTCTATTTTTTTATGACGCAGTTCTTTGATTTTCTGCGCAATCATTTTGCATTCCAGCCTAAGAGCAGACTCCTCGGAATCTTCCGTTTCCATAAGAAGCAACTCAGCTTGATCATCCATATCCTCTTTCTGCTCTCTTCCCAGAAAAAGGCTGCTCTCGCGATCATACTCGATTCCGCCCAACTCTTTTTTCATGATTTTATAGAAGCAGGCATTTACAATATCAATAACCCCTAAAAAAGAGCGGAAATTCTTTTGTAAAAGAATCTTCGGATATCTTTTATCGTAATATTTTTCAAGGAAAAGCTCCGGTCTTGCCAATCGGAAACGATAGATGCTTTGTTTCACATCTCCAACCTGAAAAACATTTCCCATAGAAAAACGCTCTTTGGACAAGGCTTTTACGAGATATTCCTGCACCATATTGGAATCCTGATACTCATCCACGAGAATCTCGGAAAATTCTCCGGCAAGCTCATCCGCTACCGCGCTGTAAACTTTCTTTCCCTCTTTGTCTTCATAGAGAAGCTGCAATGCCAGATGCTCCAAATCCGAAAAATCGAGAATATTTCTCTCCCGTTTTTCCTCCTGATAGCGCTCCAAAAAAAGAAGACTTAAACGAACCGCTTCTTGGAGTCGTTTTCTTCCCTCTATTTCTATTTTTTCTTCTATTTCTTTCGGTAAAATGCTGTAGTTCTTCTGCCAGTTTTGAACTATCCCTTTTACAAGGTCCCGCTTCGCCTTGACCTCATCCTTTCTCTCCGCCTTGGAGTTCTTTAAGCGTCCAAAGCTGATTTCCTGTATTTTTTCTATTAAAAAATCCAAGGATGCTCCGGCTTCCTCTCCCTCTCTATCCCTTGTAAGAGAGAGTAAAGCCTCATACTCTTCCTCCAGTCTCTCTTTATATTCTATCGGTCCTCCTTCTTCGTCACAAAGCAAAAGGGCATCTCGAAGAATCCCCATCATTTCCTTTACGCTGCCACGCATACGATTTAAGAGATAAAATTTCCAGCTCTCCTCCGAATCCTGTTCCAGATTTTTCAAATACTCTTCCGGGAAAGGATTGGAAGTGGCAAGGCGATAGAGTTTTAGAATAATTTCCAATATGCCTTTGTCCTGTTTTCCGCTGGAAAACTGGTCTACAAAGGAAAGAAAGTCTTCCTCATTCTTACTGTATTCTTCCTCCAGTATTTCCTCAATAATATCCTCTTGGAGAAGAGCAAGCTCATTTTCTTCTCCGATACGAAAATTTGGTTCTATCCCGAGACTACTGTAGTTTTCCTGAATCAGTCTTTTACAGAAAGAGTCAATGGTACTGATTTTTGCCGTGGAAAGGAGGGCTATTTCCCTCTGAAGGAAGCTTTCCTTTGTTTCGTTATAGGCCTCACTGAGTCTTAACTTGATTCTTTCTTTCATTTCCGCAGCAGCGGCTTCCGTAAAAGTCATAAGAACGAGGGAGGAAAGGCTGATCGGATTTTCTTTATCCAAAATGCGGTCAATAACATGCTCTACCAGTACAGCAGTTTTACCGGAACCTGCAGCCGCAGAAACCAAGAGATTTCCCTCCCGGTGAGAAATTACTTTTTGCTGTTCTTCTGTCCATCTTGGCATCTTTACTCACCTCCCTCTTTAGCCGCTTTTACATCTTTTTTATCATTTTCATTATATTCCCCTTTTCCGGCTTCCGCTTCTTTTAGAATATCCGTCCAAAATTCTTCATCCGTCTTCTCCTCTAAACGACGATAGCGGAAATTCGGAATATTCTCATCAAAACCGCAGATGCTGTGATAAGGGCAATAGGAGCAGGCAGTTTGCTCATTTCCCTCTTCCAGGGGAGAAATATCTTTTTCTCCCGCCTTCATTCTCCGATACTCTTCCCGCATCTTTTTCTTTGCATAGGAAAGGAGGGCATCCAACTTCTCCTTGGAAACCGCCGCTCCCTTTTCTTCTACCGCCCCATTCTTTACTTGAATCGGAAGATAAAGGCTTTCCTCTGTACCAAGCTTCTCCAAATGAGAGAGATTCTCCTCCGAGATATTGACCAAGCCTCTGGGTTTAAGAGCCTTTAAGCGTTCTTTTTCCGTATTTTTTTCCGGGTCGTAGGGAAGGGAGGGATTATCCATTGTAAAGTAAAACAGAGCGGACGGAAGCACCTCCATGTCTTTATGCTTCTTTCTCTCCTCCTTCAACACATAGTCCATATAAAGCGGAAGCTGTAAATCCAGCCCTGCACGTAAACGCTTTAAAGAAAAATCTTTTTTTCCGCTCTTATAGTCCACAACCTTTAGATATATAGACTTTTTATCCTCGGACAGAAAACTGTCCACTCGGTCGATTCTTCCTCTAAGACTTAAGCCCTCCTCTTCAAAATGAAAGTCCTGCTCTATTGCTTTCGGACGTAAATCCCCGGCCTCAAGTTGCTTCCCCAAAGCCCAAAGGATTCGCTTTCCGTTTTGTGAAAGCTTTCGAAGTAGGTACTGATTGCGTCCGCCCTCCTGAAAAACGGCAAATTGAGGATCCAGCATGCTTTCCTCTATCACTTCCGCTAAAATGCTATCCAGCTTTTCTCCGAAGAATTCTTTATCCTCTCCGCTTTTCAGCATTCTCTTAAAGAAAATCTCCACCATCTTGTGATACAGGTTTCCAATATCAAAAGCTTGTATTTCCTTTGTTTTTCTCTCTTTCAGTTTTAAACCGTACTGTAAAAAATGTGCAAAAGGACAGGCGGAGAAAAGCTCCATTCTTGTCACAGAGCCTTTTATGGTATCTCCATATAGAGATTGAGTAATTTCCGTAGAAAGAGGCTCTTTTCTATTTTCAAAGAATAGCGCAGCCAGCAGTTTCTCTACCTCGTCATGATATTCTTCTTTATTCCAAAGATAATGCAATAAACTGAAAGCTTCTGTCTTAAAGTGATGTTCCAACTCCTCCCCGGATTGGAAGATGCTGTCTCGCTTACATAGTGCCGGCAACTCCCTTGCCAGTTCCTCTCTTGCTTTCTTCTCATTGTAAATTTCTCGTTTTTCCCGATAAGAATAGGAAGCCTTTAAGCGGGGAAAGAGCTTTTTTAGTTCTATAAGATAGGAGCTTGGCTTTCCACTTTTCCCGTCTCGTAAGGAACGGGGATAGGACAGGTAGAGCTCCTTGCTTGGAGTTAAGAATGCTTTATAAACATAGTATTTTTCAATATAACTTTCTTCCCATGCCAGGGGCGATAAGCGATAACCCTTATCTCTTAGGAACTCCCTTTCCTGCTCGCTGAGAATATTTTTCCGTCCTACTGCGGCAGGAAGAAACTCGGAGTTTAAGCCGAGAAACAGAAAGGCTTTCGGATTGTGAAATCGAGAACGTCTCAAATCTCCCACAACCAGCTGATCCAGGGTTGCGGGAATCTGTCTTAGTTTTTCCACGGAAAAGGCAAGATCAAAAAGTAGAGCAAAGGATTTTTTAGAAACAGGAATATCTCCCAAACTCACCTTCATCCTATCCATTATTTCATGAATCTCTTCTATGCTTCTATAATAACTTTCTCGCCTGTTTTCCATTCCTTCTTTATCCAAAAAGGAAAGGGAAACTTCCACTCTCTCTACCAAATCGGTATTTTGCAAAAGACGGAAAAGACAGTCCATCCTATCTTTTAAAAGAGGGGCATCGGCATTTTCCTCATGGAAACGGAAGAGGTATTCCAAATCCTGATACAGCATTTTTTCTTCGATACTTTTAGACTCCTCCATAAGGCTTGAAGCTTTTCCAACAATTGTATCCTCCAATAACGATTGAAATGCCTTTTTTCCTTT
Organism: uncultured Oribacterium sp.; assembly: GCA_916439225.1. Classification (GTDB taxonomy): domain Bacteria; phylum Bacillota; class Clostridia; order Lachnospirales; family Lachnospiraceae; genus Oribacterium. The sequence goes on from CAKAHF010000002.1 coordinate 1,682,929, forward strand.
AAGCCCCCTTGCCCTGGCTATATTCTCCCACTCATCCAGTAATCCTTCTACCTTTTCCCCCCTAAAAGGAAAGGAACGAAGATAGCGAAAAAGCGGGTCAAAAAGAAAATCTTTTTCCGTAAGTAAAAGGGCGGCTCGAATAACTTTTCCGTAAGGAGAGTCAAAGAGCTGTATGTCTTCTTCCAGGAAAAAAGGAATCTTTAAATCCTTCCATTTACTGAAGAGAATATCTCTATAGCTCTCCAAATCCGAAATAATAACGGAGAGGTCTCTATATCGATATCCTTTATCTTTTATAAGCTGATGAATATATGCTCCTGCATCTTCCACCTCTCTTTGGATATCCGGAGACTCTCGAAGAAGAATTCCGGGCTCTTCAGACGGATAGCTTTGTCCTGTGCCAAAGTCATCACAAATCTTTTGTAAGGCAGGAAAGGCACGGAAACGAGGATAGAGATCGCCATTCTTCCGCTTTTCCCCACTAATGCTGTCATATAGATTTAAATTAATTGCCGGGAGCAGTTCTACACTAAGCTGATGAGCCATGCCCTCAACCGACTCAACTGCATCTTTTGTTAAGTAAAATAGAGATGAAGAATCCTCTTTATCATAGAGATTTCCTTCCTCCCGACTACGGATTTCCAAAGAAATGAGAATCTTGTTATTTCGTGCAAAAAGCAGTTCCAAACAATGTAGCTGTGTAGGCGTAAAACCGGTAAAACCGTCCAGTATGAAAGTCGCATTTTCCAGACTCGAATCTTCAACAATCTGCTCCAATGCAAGACTTGCAATTCCCTCGTCTGTAAAACGACTATGCTCCGAAAGCCATTCTAAAAATCCCTCATAGAGAAGGGCAATGTCCTGCATTTTCATTCTGCTGAGCTTCTTCTCTGTCTTTTCCGCTGCATCTCGGAGGTCTTCCGGGCTGATGTCGTACTGCATGCACTCGGAGATAAGGGACTTACATTCCTCCAAAAATCCAAGGTGTTCGATTTCTCCTCGAAAGTATTGTAAAGAAGAGGCAGCGTTTTCCCCTACTTTACGGGACTTTTTAGCTAAGCTTTCCGCTACAAGGGAAAGCACCATGATTTTTCCCATTTCATCGAGAGACTTCGGTACTTTTTTATTGGCATGGGTGAAACTTGCATAATAAAGCCTTTGAAAACTCAAAACATCGAGATTCAATATTCCTCTTCCCTTATTTTCTTCATGCATTACAATCCTTTTTTGCATGGCAAGTGTATCCTGCTCCGGAACCAGGTAATAGACGTTGCGATTTAAATCCTTCCCCGCCTCTTCCAAGGCTTTCCGAATACAAAACTCCGTCTTTCCCGATCCGCTTGCACCGAAAACGAATTGTAATGTAGACATAGTGTGCTCCTTCGTATTTTGCTGATTTTTTTATCTTATCGAATGTAGAATACACGGAAAAACAGGATCTTGAAAATGCAGCAGGACTAGGAAAAAGCCTCCAGCATCTTCCGCTTTACTTCCTCTTTATCCTTTATTTCCCCAAAATATAGGGTTTTGCCTGATGCTTTCTCTTCTAAATAACCGCTTTTCAGTTTTTCTTCCGTAATCTCTATCTTTTTCTCGAGTGTAAAGAAAAGCTCCGGATAAAAATAATAGAGGACGGTTGTCATATCCCAGTTGTAAAAGCCCTTGATGCCGTACTCTTTATCGTTATAGGCGAACCAGTCGCTCTCTTTCTTTAAAATATATTGACCAAGCTCCGATTTTTCAAGTCTCTCTTTGAAATCGGAATAAGAGGTCATGACAGAAAGACAGGCATTTCCCGTAATGATGTGCAGGTTTTTTCCATTCCGGAACACGAGGGTCGATGCCTTATAGTCTACGGAAAAATTGAGTTCTTTCATTTCCTTTTTTTCAAAAAGAAGCGGTGCCGTAATTCCGCCCATGAAATAGATTCCTTTAATGAGACTGAAAAATTCCGGATCCAGGATAAATGCTCCTGCAATATTGGTAAGAGATCCGGTGACGATGAGGTCAATCTCGTGCGGATACTGTCTCACAAGTTTCACTAGATTTCGAGAGCTTTCCGAATCCCAGTCCTCTGCCTGTAACCCACCCTTCCAAAGAGGAATATCCTCCCTCTTCCTTTCTGCCAGCATCTTCTTTGTATTCTCGTAAACGACCTGCGTCTCATTATTTCCAAAACTTGCACTCACAGAAAGAAGTTCGATGTCTTCTCTTTCCAAAAGATAAAGGAGACAGAGGCCGTCATCCATATCACAGCCCGGAATCCCCATGGTATTGTCACAGTCAAAAATGATTTTCCGTTTTTTAAGCTTTTGTGTTACCATCTCTTCCGTTACTTTTTCTTCTGTTACCATTGCTTTTATTATTTTTTCTTGTGATACTCTTTCTTGTGATACTCTTTCTTGTGTTTCTAATTCTTGTCTTCCCACCTTTAGTCCTCCCAAACTTCCTCTTTCGAAAACAGAATCGCATTCTTCTCTACTTGTACTTCCACCCTGTACGGAAGCTCTTCCATCTCTTGTGGGCTGTTTGTCAAATTATGCAGCTTTAAGCCGTCTTTATTTTCCCAGATTACCCTCCAGCTGTCTCCGATGCACTGGGTGCTTATCGGATAGAAAGATGAAGTACTTCCATCTGCTGAATCGGTCTTTCTATTAACCGGATCTGTCTTTCCAGGCTCAAGCGCTTCCGACAGCTTATAAAACTGTACCTGCCTTTCTCTAAGAAAAAGAAAATACTCTCCGTCTGTCTTATCTGTAGAAACAGAGAAGAAGGGGGTTTTAAATACTCCATTTTCCACTTTCCCGGGAATGAAGTTGCCTTCGCCCATGAACTTTGCCGAATAGACGGACTCCGGTGCATAAAAAAGTTCCTCTCCTCTTCCGCATTGCAGGATTTCTCCCTCTTTCATTAATGCAATCCTATCGGAAAGGCGTAAGGCCTCCTCATGGTCATGCGTGACCAGCAAAACGGACAGGCCTCTCTTTTCCCGTAACTGAAGGAGAAGCTCCCCCATTTCCTTTCGAAGATTCGGGTCCAAAGAGGAAAAGGGCTCGTCGAGGAGTAGAAGCTCTGCATTCTGCGCAAGAGCTCTTGCAATCGCGACTCTTTGCTTCTGCCCTCCGGAAAGGCTCTCTATCGTTCTCTTATTAAAGCCCTCTAATTGTACCAAAGAAAGCAGTTCTTCTATGATTTTCTGCTCTTCCTCCTTATTTTTCTTTTGAAAATGCAGGGGGAAGGCAATATTTTCTCCCACAGTGAGGTGGGGAAATAAACGAAGGTCCTGAAAAACCACCGTGCAATTTCTTTTTTCAGGCGGAAGTGTGCTCACATCCTTTCCATTCAGGAAAATCTTCCCCTCATAACTTGGGATAAGCCCCAGTACCGCCTTAATGAGAGTACTTTTTCCGCAACCGCTGACACCGAGGAGGCTGAAGATTTCCCCCTTTTTTATCTCTAAAGAGCAGTTCTTTACAATCTGTGCACCGCTAAGATACACATTCAGATTTTCTATTTTTAACACGCCTTTTCCCTCCTTTTTAGCGCCATCATAAGCATTTCCATAAGAAGAAAGAGAAGGAAACTGCTTAATAAAAAGAGCAGTCCATAGACACTGGCAAGGTTTCTCTCCCCGCTTTGAATAAAGGGCACCATGATAAGACTCAAGGTCTTTAATTTTCCTCCTCCAAGAAGCACCGTTAAGATGTACTGACTCATGGAAAGAATAAAGGACATCATAAAGGCGGGAATAAGGTAAGGAAGAAGTAAGGGGATGCTTACCTTATAAAGCAAGTAAAGTCCGCTTGCACCGAAAATTCTCCCCTGCTCCTCCAAGCGTTTGATTTTCCCTTCCATCCCCTCCGTAAGATAGCTTGTCGCATAAGGAAGGCTATACAGCACATGGGAAAGAAAGACGGACAGATAAGGATTTTGAAAGGGAAGCTGCAGAAAAAGGATTTGCGCTCCCATAGCAAAAACAGAGGACGGAATCATAAAGGGGAGGAAAATAAAAAAGGAAAGCAAACTGCTTTCTTTATGCTCACTCTGCCATTTAGCCGTACAATAGGCTACAAGTAAAGTACAAAAAGACACCAGCACGGAAAAAAAAATGCTGAAAAGGGCATTATAAAAAAGAGCCTTCCTTTGAAATAAAATACTCCGTATTGCCCTTAAAGAATAGTTTCCGGGGAGAATTCCCGGCCAGGTGTAGCGTTCAGAGAAGCTGAGTATCAACAATACCAAAAAAGGAAAGACAATGGAAAGCAGAAAGCTTAGGCGTAGAAGCTCATACGCGGGATTTTTCTTCACAAGCATAGTTATCCTTTCTTCTTCGGTAAAAAACGGAAATAAAAGAGGGAAAGCAGAATCGAAAAGAAAAGCATGGTTCCATTATAGCTTAGTGCTGTCGGGCGATTCATAAAGCCTCTTTGCAGTTCCTGATAGGCTAAAACACTGAGTGCCTTTTCCGTAGTATTTCCCAAGAGGTAAGGAAGATCAAAACTTCCGAAAGAAAAAGAAAAAATAATAAAAAAGGCAGCAAGGTACTGTCTTATGGATAAGGGCAGGGTAATCAAAAAGAAGCTGTACAAAGGACTTGCCCCCATCGTTCTTGCCGCCTCTCCAAGTTTTCCATCTACAGCGTAAGCAAGCGGTAAAGAAAAAAATAGCACAAAAGGAAGTTCCTTCCAGATATACCCCAGGATTACTCCTATTCCGAAACGGTCATACACGAGTTCCGGAAAGGCGGTCTGATCGGGAATCCACTGCAGGGCATAAAAAATTCTTGCCAAAAAGCCGTTTTGTGAAAGGAAAAAGAGGAGAAAGAGAGCGACCAAACTGTGCGGCATGATGATTGCAAGCTGTAGAAGCTGTTTAATCTTATCCCATTTTTCCGAAAAATGTAAAATCAAAAAAGAAAGAAGAATCGAAAGAAGGAGCGTAAAAAAAGAAGAAAGAAAGGAAATTCTCAATGTATAGAAAATAGAGGGGACTGTCTCCCCTCTAGTAAAAATCTCCTTATAATGCGCGATACTCATGCGCCCCTCTACAGAAAAGCTGTCCCACAGCCCGTAAATGAGGGCCAGTAAAAAAAGTCCCGAAAAGAATAGCTGTGGCAAGAGATAAAGAAAGGAGAAATTCTTTCATCTTACTGTCCTACTACTTCTTCCTGCCAGATTTCCTCAATAATCGGAACGAGACCTGCGGGCATTTCCGGAAGGCGCTTACTTAAAAGCTCGCTCTGCGGAAGAACGCCTTCTCCCAAGTCCACCTTGGAGAATGCTTCCTGTACATCTGTAGAAAGTTTGGCATTATCGAGTACCGGAATGGTCTTTAAGGTCTCATAGCGGTTTAACTGTACTTCGGGAGCCATCATCGCATTGATTGCCACTTCAGCGGCAGCTCTGTGCTTTGCATTCTTGGAAATCGCAATATAATTTGTATTTCCGATAGTTCCCTTGTCAAAAAGGAAAGTCTTGGTATCGGGAGAAAAACTTCCGTCTGCAATGCCGTTTGCCACGATATAGGCGGAATAGCTCATACCCATAATCAGCTCTCCGTCGGAATACATGTTCATCATGGTCGGTGCGGACTCCGGATAAGTCTTTCCTTCTTTCCAAAGATAGGGAGCAAGCTCCTTCAAATACTCCATAGCCGGCTTAACCAGCTCTCTTACCGCTTCCTTATCCTCTTTCACGGTCTGGAACTGCTCTACCCCAACGATGTCGTAAATCACATTTCGAACAAAAGCGGAACCGGTAAAGTCGGGAAGTGCCGGATAGGTAATTTTTCCGGGATTTGCCTTGGCAAATTCCAGGAGTTCTTCCGTATTCTTCGGAAACTCTCCAACCTTGCTGTCACCGTATAAAACAAGTTGCGCCTTACCGTATGGCGCTTCATAGCCCTCTATCGGATAAGAGAAGTCTGCGGTAGTTTCCGGATCGTCCTGATTGATGAATTCCCGGAAATTCGGCAAATCCTCTGTAAAGGGACCATAGAGATAATCATTTTCTTTTGCCGTTTTAAAGTTCTCTCCGTTGATCCAGATCATGTCAATGTCGGATTCCGTACTGCCTGCCTTCTTCTCAGCAGAGAGCTGTGTCAAAATATCTTCAATCCCCATGGGAACACGATTTAAGGTGATATCATAATTCTTCTTTAGATACTCTGCATAGAAGCCGTCCAACCACTGATTTAAACGGTCGTCTCCACCCCAACCGTAAAAGTTTACGGTCTGACCCTTGGCTTCCTCTACAAGCTTGTCAAAGGCTGCTGAACCGGTTTCCTCTTTTTTCTCTTCCGCCTTACTCTCTTCAACCGCCTTAGTTTCCTCTGCCTTAGCCGTAGTAGCGGTGGTTTCCGCTTTTTTTCCACCGCAAGCGGACAAAGCGAGCACTCCTGCCATAGCCAGTGCTGTAAGGCGAGAAATCATTCGTAAATTCTTTTTCATACTCTTTCTACTCCTCATTCTGCATTTTTCTTTAATGTATTCTTTGCACTTTTACTTGTTCTGCCTTTATGCATATTTTAAATTTTCCAAAATATTCGTATTTATCCTATATTTCAATCCTGTTTTTCCTTGTTCTTCTGTCTTTCCGTATAAATCTGCTTACCGAGACCAATAAGGAATGCCAGTGCGAAGAGAATCAAAAGACCCGTTACAAGAAGCTTTGCTCCTCCTGTCAAAAATCCTCCCACATAGGAATAGACCAAGGTTGCCGGAAGCTGTCCGAGACCTGTTGCTACCCAGAAGCCCAAGAAGGATATGGAACTTAAGCCTGCAGCATAGCTTACGATATCAAAGGAGATAAAGGGAAGTAATCTTGCAATTAAGATACTTTGCTTCCCATGTCTCTTGAAAAATTCGTCAATGCTTTTTTTAATGCTCCCTTGAGGTCAGCTTCTCTACCGGCTCCCTTCCCAGACTTCTTGCAATAAAGAAGCAGAGTGCAGCGCCGACCATGGCGCTACTCCAGGAAAGCAAAGCCCCCTTCCAAAAAGCCGAACAGTGCGGCATTCGCAAAGGTAATCAAAAAAAGCGGGAAGCGGTGCCACAACGGATTGTAGAACCATGAGTAAGAAGGAAATGGCTGCAGCATAGGGCCCGTAAGAGGCCACAAAGTCCTAAGCTTTTTTGAAAGTCTCCCGTGGCGAAAAACACGGAAGACTTCCTTCAAGAATGCTCTAAACGGTGCATATAAAAAGTACAGAGCCACGACTGCAATCACTCCAATAAACAGAAGAATCCTGTCTCTAAGGAAAGATTTTTTTCGTCATTACTTATCTCCCTTGGAAAAAAATCGTACTCGATTTCCTTTGGTGCCGTCTAAGCAGTTCCATACATTGGTATAACCCTTGCTTGCGATGTACTCTGCAGCTACAGCGGAGCGGTTACCGGAATAGCAATGAGTGATAATTAAGGTATCCTTATCATCCGGAAGAATAGCATCGATGGTTGCCGGATCCTCGGAGTTTACATTTACGGCAGTTGCAAAGTGTCCTGCCTCGTAATCCTTTGCCTCTCTTGCATCTACTACAAGAGCATCCTTTGCCTGCTCCATAAGTTCAGAACCGCGGATATTTCCAAAAGTCTTTAAATCATACTCGTACTTCTTTACGCCTTCTCCATTGTAAACCTTGGTGAAACCGTTGGAAACCAGGATATCTGCAGCTTCTCCGGACTTCTTACCGGAATTGCAGTAAACGATAACATCCTTATCCTTCCAGTCTTCAATTCTGGAAACATTGTCCTTAAAAGTATCAATCGGCATATTGATCGCGAAGTTGATGTGTCCTGCAGCATACTCTTCAGGGCTACGAACATCCACAATCATGTAATTCTCTTTTTCCTTCTTATCTTCTACAATCTTCTTAATGGCATCGCCCTTCATCTCTTTTATCTCGGCCTTAGCTTCTGCTGCAGCTGTAGTTTCCTCAGCCTTGGCCTCTGCAGCTTTCTCTCCTGCCATCTCTGTGCCTGCCGCTGTAGTTTCTGTCTTAGCGGCACTACCACTGTTTCCGCAGGCGGTAAGGGAAAGCCCCATAGCAGCTAAAGCAATAATTGCAAAACTTCTCTTCTTCATAATATCTATCCTCCTAGTGTATCAAAATTGTATACAACAGTTCCGTATTCTACCACATATTGTAAAAAGAAAAAACCTTTATTCCTTTTATGATAGATTTTGATTTATAATAATCATCTTGATTTATCAGTATAAGCTATAAGTTTACATTCAAACGAGATATCTCACGCTACGCGCACGATACTCCTTTAGGAATAAACTTCAAATTTGACTTTTTATATTGGAGACTTCTGAAATAGTTCTTCCACAGACGATAAAAACGGATCCGTGAGGTAAGCTTTGATTTTTCGAAAAGTATCCTCATTTTGTATATCTCGTCCTTTTTGATACTCAGCGTAGGCATAGGCACACCAGGAAAGTCCTCGTATACAATTAAAGAGAATGAAAAGCTCCGTCTGCTCTTCTATTTTGGAAAACTCTCTTCTTCCTGCTAAAGCCTCTCTATAGGAACAGAAGAAATCAACTTTATCTTTTTCCTGTAAAATAATGTCCGTCTTCCAAAAGCTGGTTGTCGGTGCCAGAAAATGCCCGAGGTCCTGCGCAAAATGGGCATAAAGCGGTTTTTCCCAATCGATTAAATAACTGCTTGCATCTTTGCCATTTATATCTTTGCAATTTTCTTTCGACTGTCCGTTCGATGCAGGCAGCTTATCTTTCTTTTCTTCACTCTGAATAAGAAAATTTCCGGAGTTTAATTCGGTATTGATGATGCAAAAGTCCTTTTGAGAAAGCATTTTTGCATATTTCATTTCAAGATTTACCCCTTTTTTCCAAAGAGCATGGCAACGCATATAAATGGAATCCTCCATAAAGGGACTAAGCTCATAGCTTCTTTGCAAAGAAGCACACTCGGAAAGCATAGCATAAAGGGGGTTTTCCGGAGAAAGAAGTCGAAGCTCTCCCCGATCCTTTTCCCTCTCATACTCTGTACTGTGGATATCCGCAAGGATTTGCCCGGCTACGGGAAGGTCCGTTTCGTAGCAAAGTGCTCTTCCCTCCAAAAAGTCCATAAGAAGAATCCCCTTATCTCCCTTTTCGTCTACATAGTAGACTTTCGGTACTCTTCCGCTCTTTTCAAGAAGAGAAAGTGCGTGCGCTTCATAAGAAATCTGCTCCTTAAGATGCATCTGAGAGCCGTGATTAACTCTCAAACATACTTTTTCCCGCTCTCCGGATGGGTAAAGACAAAATTCTCGTTATATTCTCCTCTTGCCAGAAAATCATATTCCTCTATAACTTCCTTTGGTAGCTTTAATGCCTCTCTATAGGCTTGCTCGGAGATTCTCTCCAGTAAATCCGGCTCTTTAGCGAATATCTCTATATTCTTTTGCAAGTGCATCGATAGACTCTCCCTTTCTGTAACGCGCCCGCAGACGATTCATTTTCCACATAATACTTAGTTTATGAAATGCGTTTCCACTAAATCTTCTTGGGCTTGTAATCAATCTCTTTCTACAAAGTCCCATAGGAATACCCCGTTTTTTCAGATTTAAAGAGAATTGATAGTCCTCCATAAGAGGGAGATCCGGAAATGCCCCAATCCGAAAGAAAAGCTCTCTTCCTAAGAATATACCCTGGTCTCCAAACATCACTTTCCTATCATAAACTCTATGATTACTGATGAAACTGCAGATGGTCATAAGAGGAGAAGATGGTTTAAAGCGGATACCGAAGCAGGCAACCGGAGTCTTTCGCAAGGCTTCCCGTATTTCCGATAAAAAGTCCTTTGGTAAAATAGAATCGCAATGCAGGAAGAAAAGAATATCTCCACTTGCCTCCCTTGCCGCCGTATTCATCTGCTTTGCTCTCCCTTTAGGACAAGGCACGACCTTATATTCTCCGGAAAAATGATTTTCTCCGCCATCCGCAAAGAGTATTTCCGCCTCTTTCTTATATGGACGAAGCTGCTCTTCCATTTTTCTTAAAGTATCTCCCTCCTTGTAGCAGGGTATGATGATGGAAATCTTTGCCTGCCTAAGTATTTCTTTGCCGATAAAAGAGTTTTGCAAAGCCTTGTTATAGGGAATAAGCTCTCTATAGGCTGTAATATCTTCTTTATCATCAATATCCCGCCTTTTCTTTAAGAGGAGAAGCGGAAGTCCTGTAGAGTAAAGAGCGGTTTTTGTGTATTCGAAAATATTTGATTGCATATATGCAGTGGAAAATATACTCATCAAATCGGAATTCTTGATTCTACTTTGTAAACCGATTCCGTAATATCCCCCGTCAAGGCTCTCCCCCAGTACATTTTCCCCGGCTTTTCCCGAGGAGAACGCCTTATGAAAGCTGTCCAGGCCAAGGAAAGGAATATCCGCCCCCACAAGATAAGAGAAACTATAGCCCTTTTGGAAACTGTAACGAAAGGCATTTTCCATTTTCCGAAAAATATCTTCTCCCTCTTGCGGAACAAATTCGGCATCCGGAAAGAGCTTTTTAAGCAATTTCATGGCCAATACTATGGATTTTTGCTCTTCATTTATATCTTCTTTAGACTTTTCTTCTTTATTATCGATTGCATTTCCAAAACTCCCGTCCTCATAAAAGAGAAAGAACTTCACACCCTTCTCCCTTTTATAAAGTTCCTGATACAGCTTGGAAAAATCTCGAAGTAGAGCAAGATGAATGTCTTTTGCCCCTTTTTCTCCAAGATAGGGAATCAGTCTGGTCTTTGTCTTTCCTGCTATCGGGAGCCTTGTAAAAAGAATGAGCGCCTGCTTTGATTTTTTATTTTCTTTATTGCCCATCCACTTCGCTCCTCCCGTTTTCTCTTTATTTTTTCGGTTTTATCATCTCTCCAAGTATCTTATCTTTCCCGGATCTTCCTCATACTTCAAAACTTATCTCTCTATTCTCGGAACTTATCTTTCTATTCTCGAAACTTTATCTTTCTATTCTCGAAACTTTATCTTTCTATTCTCGGAACTTATCTTTCTACTCTTAATAGAACTTATGCTTAAAACGATTCCAAAAGGAATGCTTATAGTCCGCCTTTTCTCCGGTCTCCAATATAAGTGGCAGAAAATGTTCACACTCACCGAATCTTGCAAATTGTCCGATACAGGTCGCACAGTAGCTGATAAGCTTCTTCTCCTTCGGATGTTCCTTAGCCATCTCTTTGGACAGTGCCGGCTCCTTTACAAAAGCACATCCTCCCATGCCACAGCACTGCAAATTTTTCTTTTCCGTTAGTTCTCCTAAAAGGAAGGGGGAAAGTTGAGGGAGCCAACGCTTATCCTCTCTATCCGGGCAGGGAAAGAAACATGCATAGTCCTCTGTAGATAGCTTTTTCCCGATATTCAGCTCTTTAAGCTTCTCATAAATCGTGGTTATTTTTACATTCAGCTTATCTCCAAAGTGATAAAAGCAATTCGGGCAAACTAGGATAATCTCCTCAATTCCACGTTTTTTAAAATCGGTATTTAAGCGACTAAGGATTGCCTCCGCTTCTCTTTCAAGACCCAGTTCCTCAATCGGTTTTCCGCAGCAATCATAGTAAGGCTCAATCCCTTCCTTATGCAGTATTTACAAGCTTATCAAGGGTTTTCGGAAAATAGCCGGGAAAATTGCAACCCGGAAAAAGAACCGTCTTACATCCCTTCGCCTTTCTGTGATTTTGAAAGAGGTATTTCTTTTTCTCTAAGAGAATTCCTCTGTAGCCCTCTTCTTTCAGACCGTATTTTCTCTCTCGGACTTCCTCTTTCCGATAATCCAGGATTATCCCTCTACCGTCAATTCCCTTTGGACAAACGCGAGTACATTCTCCGCAAAGATAACAGTGATAAGCCAGCTCTTTCAGCTTCTCGGTATCACCAATACAAATATCATATTTTGTTAAAAACTTGCATTTTCTTTTGCAGGCATTGCAGTGGATACACTCGTCTACCCGTTTGTGAATTTCTTTCTTCATTCTTCCTCTACTTCTGTAATGAATTTCTATTGATTCTCTATAATTTTGTGTTATCTTCCTTCGCTTCCAACTCTTTCACTCCGTTTTTCTTTTTAAAGAAAAAGGAAGCCATAAGTAGCAGAACTAAAATTCCTAAGGAAATGCCGAAGTATAGAAATGGATTCTTTTTCTCAGTGAGTCCTGCAAATGCCAGCGTATACATAGCTGTTCCCGGTATCATAAAGAGAAAGCTGGAAATAAAATATAAGGAAAATGGAATATCCGTAATCCCATAAGCGTAGTTTTGCAAATTAAAGGGAAATACCGGTATTGTCCTGGTCAAAAAGAGTAAAAAAAGTAAATTGCGCTTTTCACCGGAAAAAAAATACTTCTTGATATAGGGATTCTTTTCCAGCTTCGGCTTTATGGCGTCATACAAAAAATATCTTCCCATAAAGAAGGAAATCCCTGCAGAAATGCTGGCAGCCAATGTACAAAGAATCGTTCCCCAGAGGGCACCGAACACTGTTCCGGCAAGAAGGGCATAACTGATACCCGGCAATGCCAAAAATGCCCCGGCCAAAGCACAGAGAACGAGGTATAGAAGTGCCGAAAGAAGAAAGTTTTCTCCGGATTTTTCTTGCAGAAAATGAAGTACATTTCCCTGAAAAATCTCTTTTACCGGCAAGAAAAATAATGCAAGCAAAAATAAGAGGAGAAAGAAGAGGAAAATCCATAGTTTTTTATTTTTCATACTCTTTATCCTTCTTTAAAAATGTTGCCAAAAACAAGATTGAAAAGAACTGCATAAGGAGATGCACAAGAATACTTGCCGTATATTCTCTTCCGGGATTTCCCACAAGGGAAAAAAAGTAAAGAAAGGAATACAGCATAAGGACTAGGCTATAGCATGAAGGAATAAGCGGAAAATAAGTTTTTCCTCTTCCTTTTAGAAAAATCTTTCCCTCTGATTGCGTGAGAAAACTTCTTAACATAAGAAAAAGGCAAAGCGCAAAAAAGAGTAAGAGAAAGAAAACGACCCATTGTAAGAGAGAAAATCCCGCCAGTTCTCTCCCACTCCATTTCTCTCTAAAATAGAGCATATAGCGTGCCATACCCATTTTCCGCTTCGTAAAATAGCGAAGAATATAAAGGGCAAAAAGCATCACTAAACTCCCTAATAAAAATAACTTTTGTAATAGCAATAGCAGAATTTTTTTCATTTTCATCCTTATAAAATAGCACAGAAAGTCTAAAAATACCTCTACTTTCTGTGCCATCCTGCAAAACATCTGTTTCTAATTGTTTTCTCTTATTTCTTTGCCTTATCCGTACTCAGGTCCTTCACCTGTACTTCCTTATAATCGGAAGATCCCGGCTCTCCCAGCTGTACCTTGTTTTCCGGATCCATCTGCCACTGGAACCAGCCTCCATCATAGAGGTAGGCGTTCTTATAGCCATTCTCATGAGCAATCAGGAAGGGAACGGAAGCTCTCCAGCCCGTACCGCAGTAGAAAGCAATATCGTTTTTCTTAAGAGAAAGTCCGCTTTCCCCAAGATACTCCTCCAGTTTTGCCAAGTCAACTACCGTACCATCTGCATTGTTGTAAGATCCATCATCCGTATCATGTCCCCAAACAGCACCTAAAGGCTCACCGGCTCTATCAATATAGGAGTAACCGGAGGTCTTCCCCAAGAACTCGTCCTTGGAACGGATACTTACCAGCTTAAACTTGGAATCTTTTTCCAGCTTCTCTTTTACTTCCTCAATACTAAGAATATATTCCGGATGAGCAGGAATCTTTACACCGAAATCTTCTTTCGTCGCTACCGGCTCATTTATCTTTGTTTCCGTCTCGAAGCCTGCATCTACCCAAGCATCGATTCCACCGCTTAAGTTCTTTACATTCTCTACACCTGCCCAAAGAAGAACGGTTGCCAATCTATCATCTGCAGTGATTTCCGCAGTATTTCCATAGGTCACGACAAGCGTATCCTTCGTGATACCATAGTTCTTTAAGAGCTTCTCAATCTCTTCCGGACTGCGGAAGTTCCAGGTCTTATCTTCCTCGATATCGTCTGTATTCACATGAAAAGCACCCGGAATATGCATTTCTTGTAGTCTTCCGCAACATCAAGCGGACCCCATGAAGCCTCTAAGACCTTTACATCCTTATCGGAGTCCAGTAAAGCCTTTACGTACTCCGGAGAAACATAAACCGTCTCTTCCTTAACAGAAGAAAGATCTGTCGCTTCTTTTGCTTCCGCTTTCTCAGTCTCTCCCGCTTTTTCCGTCTCACTTGCCTTCTCTGTTCCCGCTTCGCTTACCATTTCACTACTCATCACAGTTGTTTCTTCCTTTTTTGCATTTCCACAAGCGGAAAGGGTCGCTGCAAGTAGTAGTGCAGAAAATATAATTTTCCCATAGTTCTTTCTCATAAATATCCTCTTTTCTAATACTATACCTTCATGTTAAAAATTCGGACAGAACAGCCGTCATGAACAAAAACTTTTATCCATAGCATTGTACAGGCTTTTAAAAGCTGACTGTCTCTTATCAACTCTGTCATTATAGGCAGGATGTATAAATATAGCAAGAAAAATGAATTATTTTTAATATTTAATAAATTATCCAACTTATAGAATTACTGTATAAACAAGCAAGATTTACGAGAACTTTCTACATAATAAGCAAAATAACATAGGCATCTCTGAAATTCCCGTAATAAATAAGATATTCCGAATTGACTTATTCTACTTCTTTTTTAAAAACAAAAACACCACAGAAAAATCTGTGGCATTTCTTTAGAAGCATCAATCGACGCTTTTTCTTATAATTTAGCCTTTGCGCTGTCGCAAAGTGCCTTAAATCCTTCCGGATCAGCAATAGCAACTTCAGAAAGCATCTTTCTGTTCATCTCGATGCCTGCACTCTTCAAGCCAAACATAAGCTTGGAGTAAGAAAGACCGTTTAATCTTGCAGCTGCATTGATTCTGGCAATCCATAACTGTCTGAACTGTCTCTTTCTTTCCTTACGACCCTTGTAAGCCTCTGTAAGAGCACGCATAACACTCTGCTTTGCAATTCTATACTGCTTAGATCTAGCGCCTCTATATCCCTTAGCTAATTTTAATACACGATTGTGCTTTTTCTTTGCGTTTAAGCCACCTTTAATTCTCATTTCATCCTCCTATTCTTACTCACACTTACAGATAAGGAAGAATCTTCTTCATTACCTTTTCGTTGGTATGGTCAACTACGATGTCTTTTCTCAAGTTTCTCTTTCTCTTGGTAGACTTCTTGGTAAGGATGTGAGACTTAAATGCCTTATTTCTAACTAACTTTCCTGTACCGGTTAACTTAAAGCGCTTCTTTGCAGCTCTCTTTGTTTTCAGCTTTAACTTTGCCATATTTGCCTCCTGTGAATTTACTTTTTAGGGCTTAAAACCACTGCCATATTTCTTCCTTCCACCTTCGCAGCCTTATCGACGATTGCAATGTCGGAAAGCTTCTCTCCAAAATCATCCAGGATATACTTGGACTGGTTCATTCTGGACATCTCTCTTCCACGGAAACGCAAAGCAATCTTTACTTTGTTTCCCTTTTCCAAGAACTTTCTTGCTGCTGAAAGCTTCGTATTCAGATCATTGGTGTCAATATTCGGAGTCATACGAATTTCTTTCAATTCAGTGGTGTGCTGGTTCTTTTTGGCCTCTTTTTCCTTACGCAAGAGTTCATAACGATACTTACCGTAGTCCGCTATCCGTACTACAGGGGGTGTTGCCGTTGCTGCAATTTTAATGAGATCCAGATCCGCCTCTCTTGCCAGCTGCTGTGCCTCCCGTACGGGCATCACACCAAGCTGTTCTCCTTCGGCGCCGATTACTCTCACCTCTTTGTCCCTTATCTGCTCGTTAATTTCCAGTTCCGTATTCTTTTTAGCTGCCATAAGCTCCTCTCTGCACATGAATTTTGCTACATTTAAACGAAATGCCGTAATAGCAAGACGTTATAGTGATATGCTCTTTCGAGCAAAATCCACATAAAAATATGGTGGATTGAAAGCCAATCCACCATTGAAAATATACAGAGTAAATAATCAATTTAAACCCGGGTCAGCGTTCTGCCAAGGTGAGGTGGATACCTACTTTCCTGTCATAAGACTGTAACAGTCTAACAAGAAAAGAACTACTTGTCAATTCTTTTCTGCTTAATTTTAGCAATTTTAGCTTATTTTTCCCATAAGCTAATTCTCGAAATTTCACTAAATTACACTAATCCTATTTTCCTACTCTTCCATAATCCGAAGAAGCATATCTCCTGTTCCAACTTGATAGCCGGAAACTGCATAGATTCCATATACTTTCTCTGCATCCTCTTCCGCAAGTAGAATAAAGGGATAGGAGCCGGGTTCTACATACATCCTCCTGGCAAGAAGCTCATCCCTATTTTCTCTATCAAAATACAAGTTAAAGCTCGGCAGACTTTGTCGAACCAGATTAAAAAGTGGATCTTTTTCCCCTTTTTTCTCTCGCATCACAAAGTACATTCGCTCTGAAATTGCTGAGAAACGTTCCTTTTGTTCCAAAATTTCATTTAAATATGTTCTGTAGGTTCAGCTCCCGGTTCCAACCAGAAAAAGATTGCCTTGGTTCCCTTTTTTGCTGACTGACTATTCTTGCTCATTTCTTTATGAACAATAGAAAATAGCTGCTCTTTACCACCTTCTTCTTTATACAAAGTAAAATCCGAAAGCGTCAACTGCTCCAGCATATCTTTTAGCTCTGCCTTTCGGTACAGAACTTCCACTTCTTTTTTTTCTCCCTTTTTTAAAGTGAAAATAAAGTCTGCTCCCTGAATATTTCCGTTAGGAAGACGGTTTTCCGTAATGATTCTATATCTTCCGGGAACTGCTGAAAGCTCTAAGCTATCTTCCTGAAAAATCATCTCTCGTAAATTCAAACTTTTAAATTCTCCGGAAATTTCTCTTGCCAAAGTCCAATGCTGTCCGTACTGTAAACTATCTTGGGTATTTTTTCGAAAAACTATTTTACAGCTTTCCCGCTCTTCCTCTAAGACAGGGATAAAGTTTTTCTGTGTCTTCTCCCAATATTCCATAGCTTTATCCGATTTTCTAAGACGTGCAGGAATACCCAAGCTACGAGCTATCGCTACAAAAAGAATAGCCTTAGAAAGAGCACTTCCCACCCTCCCGGAAAGGCAGGCAGAAGGAGGGGTAATAATACTCCATCGCTCCTTATCAGGATGAGATTTAATCTCTTTTTGTATCCAGTTCCAAATTTCTTTCGGATTTCTTAAAAACTGTTCTTTCTCTGTATCATGAAAGCTATTAATAACTATTTTTTTGTAGGGTCTTAATACTTCTTCATCTACTCTGGGATTCATAATAAAGGGAAATACACAATTCTTCTGAAAGTCCTTTCTAATGATTTCTTCCGGAAAAGTATCTTTCACAAACTCCTCAAGATAAGCATTTTCACTGGTCTCATCCAGATAGCTATCCTCTAAAACCTCTATAGAAACATCACTAAGATCCTTTTCTGTAAGAAGACTGAGGAATTCTTCACGTCTTTCCCTATCATGATTTTGCAAAAAGGATAGTATTGCCTGGTTTTGATAGCCCCCTTTTTTCTCCTTTAAGCTTTCCTTGCAAAGGCTAAGTCTCTTCTTTCCTCTTGCCTTTTCCTCTTCTGTTTCTGTATTGGGATTCTTCTCACTGTCCTTAGGAGCAAAAAAGTCCAGAACCCTCCACTCCTCATCCCTATTTTCCCCTGAAAGACGGACAGTAAAATGCTCTCCATGCCTTGTGTCAATCAATTGGGACGCACATTCTTTTTTGTGATAAATCTCCAGTAATAAGGTTCCAAATCCGCAATGAAAACAAAGCTCTCCCTTCTCATTGCTTCTAGGTCTTGCAATGGGATAATACTCGCCGGTATTTAATAATTCCAAAGAAATACTGACATTCGGGACGGGACGTTCTTTACTATCCAAGACAAGAATAGTTATTTTTTTAGACTCTGCGTAACGGGAAATCTGATTAAACTCGGTTACTATCCCTTCTTTTCCCAAAAGTTCTTCCTTAGGCAATGAATTTTCCGCCGTCATTTGCTGATTTTCCGAAAAATCCCCTTCCCTTTCTAATGCTCCAAAGCTCATCCCCAAGGATTCCGATTCCCTGCATCTTTCAAAAAGATCCTCTCCAAAATAGCGGGAATGAATCAAAATCGCTCGACTTGCCGCAGCATTAAACCATCCTATATTCAACTTTTCCATAGGCTCACAGGCACCCAAGAATTGCCACTTTCCTTCTACGAACACCTCAATCCAAGCATGATTGTCTTCGCAGTGTGCCCAACGAGGCGCATAAATCTGTCTACAGGGAACGCCCATAGAGCGCATAGCATTCACAGCAAATACGGACTCCTCGCCACATCTTCCATAGCCCCTTTGGTAAAACATAAGCGCAGAAAGTGTACGGTTATCCGTGCTTCGATAAGTTCCTTCTTGACTACACCAATAATTAATTTCCTTTACCAATTCAGGAGTATTCTTCAACGTATCTTTCTGAGAATTATCCGAAGTATTCTTCAGCGTATCCTCCGAAGCAAGCTTCACCTTAGAACTAGAAGCAAAGTCTTTCTTTCCTTCCTTAAGCCAGGACTCAATCTCTTCTCCAAAGAGGGTTCTGCAGGGCAAAATTTCTTCTTCATTGACCCTATGAAAAAGTACATAGGGAAAGAAAATGGCTTCCGATAGAGCCTGCACATCAGCTCGGTTCTTTCTTAATTTCACCCCCCCTCTTGGCATAATCCAAATAAGTTTCAAAGGGATAGGTCACCCTATCCGATAAAGGCATAGATATATAGAGATATTGCAGAGCACAGCGCAGATTCTCAGCCTCTTCCACTAAGAGATTCTCTCCCTTATTTGTAGGTAAAATCTGAGATATCCGTTCTGCAATTTCCTGCATAATATTCGAAAATTCCAAGCACTCTTTCTGAAAACGTTTTTCTATTTTTTCCCTTAATGCTTCAGAACAAAAATCAGTTCTCACTGTGCTTCCGTTTTTATCTCTCTGTACAGATTTTTCCATCCTCTTTCCTCACTTACACTATTCTCTATTTTTCCTTTGAAAGCTTATTCATCAATTTATTCCCTATAAAGTATTCAAAGCACCTCTAGCAGCCCGCACCAAGTTTTCATCCGTCTCCATGATTTCATACTCACTCATAGAAGCAATACCCATATTCACATCCTTCTTTCGATAAATCATCGGACTATCCAAAAGAACCTTTCCGGACATGTGATAAGCATTAATTCCTGTTTTCGCATAAATAAGGGGAATATTTTCCGGATTTACCGAGGCTCCCACCTGCAAAATAATTCTTCTCTTTGCCTTTTCTTGCAAGTCTTTGAGCATATCTAAAGCATCTGTTGCCCTTTGCTTTTGCCCGGAAGTCAGAATAATATCTATCCCCAGTTGGCAGGCTTGTTCCAAGGTTTCAAAAGGATCCCGACAAAGGTCAAAGGCTCGATGTAGAGTAAAACGCATTCCTTTAGAAAGGGAAAGAATTTTTCCATCCTTTCCATATCCAAAGTTCCATCCGGCTTTAAGATTCCACAAACAATACCATCCGCCCCTAAATTCTTAAACTCCTTGATTGCTGCACAGAGCATGTCAAATTCATATTCGCTATAGCAAAAGTCCCCGTATCTAGGGCGTATCATAACGTGAATAGGAATCTGTAAATGTCTTTTCACAAGACGTAAAAACTCCGGCTCCGGAGTAGTTCCCCCTATAACAAGATTTCCGCAAAGCTCAATCCGGTCAGCTCCTCCACGCTCTGCCGCAAGAGCAGACTCTACCCTATCTACACAGATTTCCAATTCTTTTTTTTCTATGCTCATGAAACCCCTCCCGGACTCTATTTTTCTTTCTTAATGATTTCCAATACCTTTCCTACAGAATCTTGACTGCTTCCATTAATCTTAGTATCCGCAAAAAGAATTTCCGGATAATCGCTATGCACCCAGCTGCTGGAAATCTGTACTTCTGCACCGGAATAAAGCCAGCGAATTCCCTCTATCTCTTCTTTTTTTAAGTAAGACAAAGGCATAGGCCCAATCGTATCTTCCAGAATATGGAAGTAAATTTTATTGCCATTTTCCGTATAACGACCGTACTCCGGCTTCGGAACCACACTTTCCTTACAGCCATAAATACTCCTGCCGTTGTCCCGCATCCATTCTCCGATTTCTTCCAAACGCTCTACTTCCTCCTTGGGAATCCGTCCTCTGGCATCCGGTCCCACATTAAGAATCATATTTCCACCTTTAGAAACACATTCCACCAGCTTTTGAATCAGAAGCTTTCCGGACTTAAAATTCCTATCCTTTTCAGTATAACCCCAGCTGTCATTCATGGTAACACAGGCTTCCCAAGGTAGAGGCTTCCCATGAACATCCCGAATGCCCACAGGAGGAATCATCTGCTCCGGAGTCACAAAATCCCCATGGAAAGGAGAAGGGCATCCTTCCTGTAAAGAGCCGTAGCCTTCCCCGCTAACCTCTAGACGATTATTAATAATAACATCTTTTTGCAAGGAACGTACCATATCAATCAACTTCGTTGCCTGCCACTTTCTCCTCGCATATCTCCGTAAGAAAAATCAAACCACAAAAGATCCAATTTCCCGTAGTTCGTACAAAGCTCTCTTACCTGTCCATGAAAATACTCAATATAGCGCGAGAAATCTCTTCCCCCATTCTCTTCTTCCTTTCGATTTCGATCAGGATGAAAATTGTCTCCATAGTGAGGAAAATCTTTGTGCCGCCAATCTATCAAGGAATAATACAAACCCACCTTGATTCCTTCCTCCCGCATGGCATCTACAAATTCTCGTACAAGATCCCTTTTGCAGGGAGTGTTTAGGGAATTGTAGTCTGTATATTTCGTGTCATAAAGACAAAAACCATCATGGTGCTTTGCCGTCATCACTGCGTACTTCATCCCGGCTTTCTTACAGAGCTTCGCCCATTCCTTCATGGAAAGTAAGTCCGGATTGAATTCCCGAAAATAGGGAACATAATCTCCCTCTTGCATCTCTTCATTTCCGAATACCCATTCTCCTCTGGCAGGAATAGAATACAATCCAAAATGAATGAACATTCCGAAACGTGCTTCCTCAAACCAAGCCATTCTTTTTCTATAGACTTCCTCATTAAACTGATACATATTTCTCCTTTAAAGATTAAGGCTTATTCTGTATTGCTAACTAAGTTTCCTAGCCTTCCTCATAATTCACACAGGCCACAAAGTGTCCGGGCTTTACTTCCCGAAGCTTAGGCATTCTTTCTTTACACTCTATTCTGCACTCCTTGCAACGGGAGGCAAACTTGCACTGCTCTCCTAAACCGATGGGATTCGGAATACTGCCCTCCAGCATAATACGAGAACGCTTTTTCTCTACCTCCGGATCCGGTACCGGAATAGCAGAAAGAAGCGCTTTGGTATAAGGATGCATTGGATTAGCAAAAAGCTCTTCACTTTCCGCAAGTTCCACCAAAGAGCCCAGATACATTACACCAATTCGCTTACTGATATGACGCACCATGGAAAGATCATGGGCAACAAAAAGATAGGTCAGTCCTCTTTCCCTTTGTAATTCCTCTAAAAGATTCACTACCTGCGCCTGGATGGAAACATCCAAGGCGGAAATCGGCTCGTCACAAACAATAAACTCCGGATCCACTGCCAAGGCTCTTGCAATTCCCACTCTCTGCCTTTGTCCTCCGGAAAATTCATGAGGAAAACGATCGGCATGAGCCGCCTGCAAGCCTACTCTCTCCAAGAGTTCCAGTACCTTTTGCTCCCTTTCCTTCGCCGTTTTTGTCAAATGATGAGCATCCATTCCTTCTGCCACAATATCCAAAATCTTTCGTCTGGGATTTAAGGAGGAGTAAGGATCCTGAAAAATCATTTGCATCCTCCTTGTTAAGGCTTGCCTGCTATCCTTGGAAAGTGAATTGCTGATATCGAGTCCGTCATAACTGACGCTTCCTTCCGTAGGCTCATAAAGGTGAATCAGCGTTCTTCCAAAGGTTGATTTTCCACAACCGGATTCTCCCACCAATCCTAAGGTCTCTCCCCGAAATATTTTCAAGGATACATCATCTACTGCCTTTAATACTTTATTCTTACCTACATGAAAGTATTTTTTGAGATGACTTACCTCTATTAAGACATCTGCTCCCTTACTCATATTCTACTCCTCCTCTATAAAAATACCCTTAGCTCTTTCGTCCAGAGCAAAACATGCCGCCTCATGTGTCTCGCCCAAGGTATAGGGCTTTGGCATATATGCCTTACAAACCTCCATGGTTTTTCTGCATCTTACTGCAAAAGGACAGCCTTTCGGAGGGTCCATCAAATCCGGGGGAGTACCGGGAATAGAATAGAGACTACCGCTTTCGTTGGGCTTGGGAATCGATTGTAAGAGTGCCTTAGTATATTCATGGGAAGGATTTTTAAAAATCTCATGAACCTCCCCAGTCTCCATAACTTTTCCGCCATACATCACCACAACCCGATCCGCAATATTGGCAACTACTCCCAGATTATGGGTAATGATAATAATGGAAGTCTTGATTTTTTTCTGTAAATCTCTCATTAAATCCAAAATCTGCGCCTGAATAGTAACATCCAAGGCAGTGGTAGGCTCATCCGCAATCAATACTTTGGGATCACAAGCCAGGGCAATAGCAATGATAACTCTCTGTCGCATTCCCCCGGAAAGCTGGTGGGGGTACTGTTTGTAGCGAGTATCCGGGTTGGAAATTCCAACCAAAGAAAGAAGAGAAAGGGCACGCTCTCTACGCTCCCTCTTTCCCATTTCCTTTCTGTGTTTTCTCAGCATTTCTTCAATCTGATCGCCTATGGTCATAGTGGGATTTAAGGAAGTCATAGGGTCTTGAAAAATCATGGCGATTTCTCCCCCTCGAATTTTCTGCATTTCTCCCTCCGAGCAATCCCGCAGTTCTCTGCCTGCTAAGCGAATGCTTCCCTCTGTAATTCCGGCAGTCTGGGGAAGTAATCCCATTACCCCTTTCATACTCATAGATTTTCCGCAGCCGGACTCTCCCACGATAGCAAGGGTTTCCTGTTCTCCCAGCTCCAGATTAATACCTCGTACAGCATGTACTACACCCTTGTGGGTTTTTATATCAATACTTAGATTTTGAATACTCAATAAATTTCCCATAGCTTATCTCCTCATCTGCGGATCCAATGCATCTCTTAATCCGTCTCCCAATATACTGAAGCAAACCATGATTAGGACAATGATGACTGCCGGAGCAAGCATCACATGAGGATAGTTTCTAAGAACCTGATAACCATTGTTGATTAAAACACCCAAGGAAGCCTGAGGTTCTGCCAATCCAATTCCGATAAAGGAAAGAAAGGCTTCCGTAAAGATAGCTCCGGGAATGGTAAACATTACATTGATAACGATAACACTAACCGCATTGGGAATCAGATCATTTAGGATAATAAAAGCCGAACTGCTGCCTAAGGCTCTGGAAGCTAAAACATAATCCTGGTTTTTTAATTTTAAAATCTCGGCACGAACCAATCTGGCCATATTTACCCAGCCGGTAATGGAAAGTGCTGCAATAATGGTCCAGATTCCTGCCGGAAAAGCCATTAAAAATAAAATCACAATAATCAGATGGGGAATTCCCACTAAAATTTCCACAATTCTCTGCATGACCGCATCCACCCTTCCTCCAAGAAGAGCAGATATCGCACCATAAGTCACCCCTACAAGAAGATCTAAAAGAGCTGCCACCATGGCAATCAAGAGAGAAATTCTACAGCCCATCCAGGTTCTGACAAACAAATCTCTACCGAATTGATCTGTACCGAAAATATGGGCCTTGGATGCGGGAGAAAAAATCAATTCATAGTTCGTCTCTTTAAAGCTATAGGGACTGAAAATCGGCGCAAAGATCGCAAAGGCTAAAATCGTCAGTAATATAAATAGAGAAACTACAGCAGCCTTGTTTTTCTTTAAGCGAAGCCAAGCGTCCTTTAAGACGGTAGAAGCAGGTGCGGCGATTTTTTCCCGCTCTCCTTCATCCACCCTTACCTTCACAAAGAGAGCATCTTCAATCTTTATCTCTTCCATTCCTTTATTCCTCCATATCTTTGGAAAGTCGAATTCTCGGGTCAATGACTGAATACAAGAGGTCCACAATCAAAATGACAAACATGTAAAATGCAGCATAAAGATGGTAATGCCCATAATTACCGGATAATCGTTCCCCTTGATGCAATCTACGAAAAGACTGCCTATTCCCGGAATACCAAAGACATTTTCCACCGCTAAAGATCCTGTCAAAAGGTTTATGATAATAGGCCCCAAAATCGTCACCACAGGAAGAATGGAATTTCGTATGGCATGCTTTCTTAAAACTTCCCACTGATTTAAGCCCTTGGCCTTTGCTGTAATCATATAATCCTGCCCAAGCGTATCCAGCATTTCCGTCCTCATAAATCGAGCGACTTGCGCAATGGCACCAAAGGACAAGGCAATGGTCGGTAAAATGGAGCAAGTCCAGTCCGTCCAAAAGGCTACCGGAAGGATTCCCCACTTTAGGCCTACATAGTATTGGAGGAGAGCCGCCATTACGAAGTTCGGTACAGAAACACCAATAACCGCTAAAATCATAGTGAAATAATCTATGGCGCTGTTATGTTTCCAAGCCGCAAGAATTCCTAGTATTAAACCGATGCTTAGTCCCAAAATTACGGCTTGTAAGCCAATTAAAAAGGAAGGTCCTAAACGACCAAAAATCACCTTACCTACGTCTTGATTGACATAGGTAAAGGAAGTACCCAAGTCTCCATGCAAAATGTTTACAATATATTTTTGGTACTGTACCGGCAAAGGATCGTTTAAGCCATAAAGCTCTAAAATTCTCTCCTGTTGAAGCGGCGTCATAATGGCAAAACGCTCCGCATCAAAAGGTGTTCCCGGAAGTTTTTTCATCAGAAAAAAAGTTACGGAAATAATAATCCATAAGGTAATAACGATATACACCAATCGTTTTGCTATGTATTTTAACATGAATTCCCCTCTACTATATAAAAAATGGGTGAAGGCTCCGAACAGATATCCCAGAGCACTCCACCCACAAGGAAAACTGTGGTCAAGCTTTGTGAAAACTTACTTCTTCGCTACGACTTCTTATTCAAAATAGGCATACTTAAATTCCATGGGTACACCGATGGGATGAGTAATCAGATTTTTCACATTCGGCTTAGTCAACATAGCACTACCTCTGTGAACAACCGGTGCTACTACTGCATCATCGGAGCAAAGCATCTTCTCCGCATCCAGCATGTCCTGTAAACGCTTTGCATCATCAGTCTCTGTCTTAGCATCCTTAATTAAAGCGTTGTATGCATCGTTCTTATAATTTCCTCTATAAGGAGTACCATTGGTCCATAAATCCAAATAGGTCATAGCATCATCATAATCTGCTCCCCAAGCGGTAAGTCCCATCTGGTAGTCGTTGGCATCCATCTGCTGACCTCTTCCCTGCATGGTCTTTGTGTCAATCTCCACTTTAAGGCCTAAGTTTTTCTCCAACTCACTCTGCATAAAGGTCGCAATGGTCTTTAATACGGAATCATCTCCAATTAAGAGAGTAATGGATTCCGGAGCCTTTCCAAGCTCTTCCACCGCCTTCTTGTAATACTCTGCTGCTTCTTCCTTGTTAAATGGAGAAACTTCCCCATTTAATTCACGGAAGCTCTTCTTTCCGTCACCTGCCAAG
Organism: uncultured Oribacterium sp.; assembly: GCA_916439225.1. Classification (GTDB taxonomy): domain Bacteria; phylum Bacillota; class Clostridia; order Lachnospirales; family Lachnospiraceae; genus Oribacterium. Next base: position 1,708,763 of record CAKAHF010000002.1, read on the forward strand.
CCGTCAGCAACAAGACCTGTTCCTGCTGCGGATCCATCTGCCAAAATACTCTTTACCAGAAGCTGTCTGTCAAAAGCCAGAGAAATTGCCTTTCTCATATTCACATTGCCAAGGACAGGATCTGTTAGATTAAACTGTAAATAAGTAGTACGGAAATCTACGGACTTTGAAAATTCCGGACTATTTTCATTTGCAGCAACGTCAGCACTGGTTAACTTTACCTGAGAAAGCTCTCCTGCCTGGTAAGCATTTAAAGCCGCAGAAGCATCCTTCATTACACGAACTTTCGCCTTTTCAATCTTTACATTATCCTTGTCCCAATACTGCTCATTCTTTACAAAGCTAACCCCCACGGAAGGATCGTACTCTGTGATCTGGTAAGGACCGCAGAAGAGCATATTTTCCGGGCTGATGCTGAACTTTTCTCCCTGCTCATTATAGAATTTTTCATTTACCGGGAAGAACATGGTCATGGTAGTCAAATTTAAGAAGTATGGCGTGGGGCTCTTTAAGCCAACTTCCAAAGTTTTATCATCCACTGCCTTAACGGCTACATCCTCTGCCTTCGCAGTTCCTGCATTGTACTCTTCTCCGTTGACGATGTAATCTGTCATAATGAAGCTGTATCCATTCCCTGCATCAGCACTCATCTGCTTTAACCAAGCAAAGACAAAGTCCTCAGCCTTTACAGGCTCACCATTACTCCACTTTGCATCCCTTAAATGGAAAGTATAATTTAACTTATCCTCGGAGACCTCATACTTTTCACAAAGTGCCGGCTGGGGAATATTGTCCTTGTCCATGCGGAACAAGCCTTCCTGAGCCTGGTTTAAAACCAGAAAAGTCTGATTTTCGGAAACCATCCAAGGCACCAAGGTCTTTATCTCCGCCTCAGCAACAACGCTTAAAACCTGATCTCCACTTGCTGCCTGTGCATCAGCCTTTTCCCCCTCAACGGATGCACTACTCTCTGTTTTCACTGCCTCTGTGGCATTACTTCCTCCGGTAAATCCACAGCCTACCAATGAGGATAAAGCAAAGAGTCCGGAAAATACCATGGCCAAAACTTGTTTTTTTCTCATAATACACTCCTTATAAAAAGCTGTCTAAACTGCCTTGTTTTTTACAGCTTATGACAAGTAATTTCAGTAGTAGTGTAGAGGTTATTTCTTTTATTGTCAAACTCTATTTGGAAATTTTTTTCTTTTCCCCTTTGCATTAATTTAAAATTTTCCCTTTGCATTAATTTAAAATCTATTTAACTTTATCTCCATTTTTTTACTTATTTTTTTACAGTCTATATTTTTTTAAAATTAACAAAAAGAGCATTCAACAAGATTGGTTTTGGTGAATGCTCTTCAAATTATAGATACTTTCTTCCGGAAAACTCCGGATGCTACAAAATTTCTCTGTCAATTAGCGCTAATCAAACTTTCCGCTATATTTATCAATCTTTCCTTCCGCAGCGTCCTGAAAGATTTCATCCATGGTGCGCCATGCGAGAACTGCACACTTTACACGCGCCGGCATGTGGGAAATATCCTCCAGAATCCCGGCTTCCTCCAGCTCATCCTTCTCTTCTTCCGTAATCTTTCCGCGAATCATACGAAGAAATTTCGGAAAGACGGAGAGCCTCATCCTTCTTCTTTCCGGTAATCAGGTCGCACATGATGTCACTGCTCGCCTGAGAAATGGCACATCCGTCTCCATCAAAGCTTGCTTCCACAATATTTTCATCCTGATCGAGCTTCAGATACAGGACAATATCGTCTCCACAGCTGGGATTCACTCCTTCCAGAGAAAAATCCGCGTTCTCCATCTTGTACTTATGAAGAGGTCGAATATTGTGTTCCGTCAATATTTCGTTGTAATAGGTATTATTCGCCATATCCCATAGCTCCTCTGATTGTTTTTAAAGCTGCCAAAAAGGCATCTACATCTTCTTTGGTATTGTATAAGCCGAGGCTTACCCTACTGGTACTCGGCGTTCCCATAAACTTCATAAGCGGCTGCGCACAGTGGTGTCCGGCACGAATGCATACCTTATGGGAGTCCATAATCTCCGCTATATCATGGGGATGCACGCCTTCAATGGTAAAGGTCATGATTCCGTGATGATTTCTTCCATTTGCAGAACCCAAGACACGCACATGGGGAATTTCCTTCATCCCTGCCATAAGATATTCGGAAAGCTCTTTTTCTCTCTCTTCGATAAAGAAAATCCAAGCTTCTCTATATACTGAATAGCCGCTTCCAAACCGACAGCTCCGCCAACGTTTACGGTACCGGCTTCGAATTTATGGGGAAGCTCTGCCCAAGTAGCCTCTTCCCTCGTAACATACTCAATCATCTCTCCGCCAAAGAGGAAGGGAGGCATTTTTTCCAGTAATTCCTTCTTTCCGTAAACCGCACCGATTCCCATCGGACCGTAAACTTTATGGCCGGAAAAGGCTAAAAAGTCCACATCCATGGCCTGTACGTCCACCTTTCTGTGCGGCACGGACTGCGCACCGTCACAGACAAAAATAGCATTTTTTTCATGAGTCAGCTTTACAAAAGTCTCGATATCCTGTCGATTTCCCAGAACATTGGAAACCTCCGCCATAGCTACAATCTTTACCTTGTCGCTAAGAACCTTTTTAAAGCTCTCCAAGGAAATGAGCCCCTCTTCATTCGGCTCCAGGAAAATGAGCTTCGCTCCTTTTTCTTTTGCAATCTGCTGCCAGGGAATCAGGTTACTGTGGTGTTCCATCACCGTGATGAGTACCTCATCTCCCTCATTAAGAAATGCTCTTCCGTAGCTCTGCGCAACGAGGTTTAAGCCCTCCGTCGCATTCCGTACAAAGATGATTTCTTCCGGACTTTTGGCATTCAGAAATTTCTGCACGCTTACTCTCGCCCTCTCATAGGCTTCTGTCGCCTTTTGAGAAAGTTCATAAAGACCGCGAAGCGGATTGGCGTTTTCCGTCTCATAATAATATTTCATAGCTTCCAGCACTGTATAGGGTTTCTGTGTGGTGGCAGCATTATCCAGATAGAAAAAGTTCCCGCTTTGAAAAATAGGAAAGTCCGCCTTGATTTTTGCAATCTCTTTCTCTCTATCTTCCATTAGTCCTCCTCACTCCTCTTACCGCGAAGCTCCGCTTCTATATACTTTTCCACCTTCTCGTCCATAATACCGTGAATGGCACTTTCCATGCGGGCTTCCGCAACTAATTCATAAGCCGCTTCCAGAGAGAGACCGCGACTTTCCATATAAAAGAGGCTTTCCTCGTCGAGTCTTCCGATGCTTGCCCCGTGATTTCCTTCCACATCATCCTCATCACAAAGAATAACGGGAATCGTCTGGTTCACTACGGAGTCGTCCATAAGAAGCACATTTTCCTGCTCCGTACCGGAAGCACCCTTTGCTCCGTGCTTTAAGTCAATGGTACCGCGGAAAATCTTTACCGCATCTTCTCGCAGTACACCGTCTGCCACGATATTGGAGATCGTCTTCTTCCCTCTATGATTCACTACAAGATTAAAATCCGCTTTTTCCTTTCGAGAGAGTACATAATCCAGATGCAACTCCGCCTCGGACTTATCTCCGTTTAAATCAATCTGATAGGAGATGTGATGGCTCTTTCCTGATAAAAGAACGGAAGTCAGCTTCAGTTTGGCACGCTCCTCAAGCACAAAAGAGAAGTCCTGTAAATGTGCAAAATCCTTCGCATTCTTTACAGCAACGACAAGGTCCAGTTTGGCATTTTTCTTTAAATGAAACTTCTCCTGTAAAAATGCCATATTTTTGGACTCTTCCAAAGATTCAATCGCTAAAAAGAGCTTCAGTCTTGCCCCCTCTTCTATAGTGAAACTGTAAGCGGAGTGCTCCACCGCATTTTCTCCGTTTTGAAAATGCATACGAATATATTCAGGGCTCTCCTCTCCTTCTCTTAGAACAAAGGACTGCACAGGAAGTCTTTCCTCCCGGAAATAATCGTCCAGTGCCGTACTCATGCTGCCGGAAAAGCCATTCTCTTCCTCTATCCTTTCCGGAAGCTTTCCGTGTACAGAAGGCTGATAGGCTGTGAGCTCTCCCGGAATTTCGAGTTTTGCCTCGTTCATTTTTAACCAGCGAAAGGTAGGCACAGGCATTTTATTGATTATAAATTGATTGTCTTTCATCCTATCCTCCTTTCTAGCCGATGGCTCCAACCATTTCCAAACGAATCAAATTGTTCATTTCCACCGCATACTCTAAGGGAAGCTCCTTGGAAACCGAATCCGCAAAGCCGCTTACGATAAGGGACTTCGCCTCCTCTTCCGAGATTCCTCTGCTCATCAGGTAGAACACGGCATCGTCGGAAATTCTTCCGATTTTCGCCTCGTGTCCTACATCGGCCTTGTTGGTACGCACATCGATAGCCGGTACAGTATCGGAACGGGACTCGTCATCGAGCATCAAGGATTGACAAGAAACGGCAGACTTCGCATTCTTTGCCTGATTCTGAATCACTACAGCAGAGCGATAAGTGGAAATGCCGCCTCCCTTCGAAATCGAACGGGTATTGATATAGGAGCTGGTGTCCTTTCCGATATGTACCATCTTTGCTCCGGTATCCAGATTCTGTCCCTTTCCGGCAAAGGTTACACCTGTAAACTGGGAACGCGCATTGTCTCCCTTTAAAATGGTCATGGGGTAAAGATAGGAAACATGAGAACCGAAGGAGCCGGAAACCCATTCCATAATGCCGTTTTCCTCTACCTTTGCCCTCTTTGTATTTAAGTTATACATATTCTTGGACCAGTTCTCGATGGTGGAATAGCGCAGCTTCGCATTTTTTCCGACGAAGAGCTCCACACAGCCTGCATGGAGGTTCGCCACATTGTACTTCGGCGCGGAGCAACCCTCAATAAAATGAAGCTGTGCCCCCTCATCCACGATAATCAGAGTATGCTCAAACTGTCCCGCTCCCTTTGCATTTAAGCGGAAATAGGACTGGAGGGGAATTTCCACCTTCACTCCCTTCGGAACATAAACAAAGGATCCGCCCGACCAAACTGCACCGTGGAGAGCCGCAAACTTGTGGTCTGTAGGAGGAACGAGTCGCATGAAATGCTCTTCAATCATTTTCCCGTAAGCACCGTGAAGAGCAGACTCTATATCGGTATAAATAACGCCCTGTCTTGCCACTTCCTCCTGAAGATTATGGTAAACGAGCTCGGAGTCAAACTGTGCTCCTACTCCGGCAAGGCTCTTCCTCTCCGCCTCGGGAATCCCGAGCTTCTCGAAAGTATTCTTGATGTCCTCCGGAACTTCTTCCCAAGTTTGAGACATCTCGGTATTGGGCTTTACATAGGTTACGATATTGTCTACATTGAGTCCTGAAATGTCCGGACCCCAGTTCGGCATTTCCGACTTGTTATAAATCTCCAAAGACTTTAAACGAAAATCCCGCATCCACTTGGGATCATTTTTTTTCTCGGAAATCTCGAGAACGATATCCTCGGTCAATCCCTCTTTTATCTTATAGAACTCTCCGTCTTTTTCCTCATAGCGGAAATCATAGAGGGAGCGATCGATGTCTTCTACTATTGCTCTATCTTTTGCCATACTTTAACCCTCTAAGAAGGACTCAAAGCCCTCATCATTAATCTTATTGACCAAACTGCCGTCTCCGGTCGCCTTGATTTTCCCATTTACAATAACATGCGTCTTATCTACGCTAAGTGCTTCCAGGATTCTTGTCGAGTGCGTGATAATAAGAAGCGCGCCGTCCATATTTTTCTGATATGCCTTTACGCCTTCGGAAACGGTTCGCACCGCATCTACGTCTAGACCGGAATCGGTTTCATCAAGGATGGCAAGCTCCGGCTTAAGCATCAAAAGTTGTAAAATCTCCGCCTTCTTCTTCTCTCCGCCGGAGAAACCTACATTTAAGTCTCTTTCCGCATAACTGTGATCCATACCCAAGATATCCATGGAAGCCTTCAGCTCCTTACGGAAATCCCAAAGACGAATTCTCTTTCCGAATCTTTGCTCCATAGCGGAACGGATAAAGTTTCCAAGGCTTACACCCGGTACTTCAAGCGGATTTGGAAGGAAAGAAAGATACCTCTCTTCGCCCTCTTATCTACCGCCTCCGAAGTGATATTTTCTCCGTTAAAGAAAATATCGCCCCCTGTAATCGTATAGCGGGGATTTCCCATAATGGCATTTCCGAGGGTGGACTTTCCTGCACCGTTCGGTCCCATTAAAACATGGGTTTCTCCTTTATTTATATTGAAATTAACCGCATCGAGAATGGCCTTCTCTTCCACGGAAACAGATAAATTTTTGATATCCAGTAAATCTGCCATAATTCCTCCATCTACCATATCGCCTCGTTCCTTGCGATATACATCGTTCCATAATATTCTTAGCAGTAAGTTGCATGAAAAATGAAAAAAGTCTTTTCCTCCCCTACTTTTCACGAATTATAAAGCAGCAGCATGGATGTGACAATAGTATTCCTAGTAATTTTATAGGATTATAAGAAAAAAAACATGGAGTACCTTCTCAAAAGACCATGAATATGCATTTTATAGGGACTGAAAAGCAGGGGCACGCGCTCGCTAGCTCCGCCTGACTGAGCATGGGCTCGGTAGCCCATTGCTCACTTTGCTTCGCAAAGCAACTTCCTTCAGAAGTTGGTCTTGTACAGGACAACTTTTCTGATGAAAAGTTTGTCCTTTGGTAGGGGATACTAAGCGAAAAACTGCATTTCATTTGTTTTTCGCAAGTACCCACCGGCGGAGAACTACCCCTGTCTTTCAGTCCCTATAAAATTGCCAAGCATAAATCCGTCCCTCTGAGAAGGCACTCCATGCTTTATGATATCGTCTTTAAAGCGATTAAATTTACTCCGGTATCCAGAAAGTTTGTCACGAGGATATCCCTATCCGTATCGGCTTTGGGATGCGGAAGTTTTTACAGAATTCTTCCGCTTCAGCGAATTTTTCCTTAGGAATCAATCCTTCGGTTCGTACGGGAAGAAGTTCTTTATCTCCGATTATTTTGATTTCTCCTAAAAATTTCTTTTCCTTTGCGAGGGCTTCTTCTACAGCCGCTTCCTTTCCTCTATGACAGGAATTCCCATAAACGGCAAAGACCTCATGGTCGTCATGCTCTACACTGATGAAACAATTTCTCCTGCAAATCGTGCAGGTGGTATTGGTTACTTGCATTTTTCCTTCTTTCTATTTGCTCTTATATTTCTCTACTTTTCCCTTTTCTACTCCGGCTTATTGTCTTCGCTTAAACTGGCCTTTAATGCTTTTTTCCACTCGGAGAGCTTCTTTTCTCTTTCCTCTCGAAGCATTTTCGGGAAGAATTCCATTTCCACATCATGCATTTCCTCAAGGTTCTCCATAGAGGGATAAAAACCACAGTAGAGGCCGGCAAGATAAGCCGCGCCTAGTGCTGTCGTTTCAACACAAGCAGGGCGAATGACGGAAGCCTGCATAATATCCGCCTGAAATTGCATAAGGAAATTGTTCCCGGCGGCTCCTCCGTCTACACGAAGACTTCGAAGTCTTTGTCCCGTATCCTGTTCCATGGCATTTAGTAAATCTCTGCTCTGAAATGCAATCGATTCGAGTGCAGCACGAATAATGTGATTTTTATTTACACCTCTGGTCAGTCCGGTAATGGATCCTCTTGCGTCCGGATCCCAGTAGGGAGCACCGAGTCCCGTAAAAGCAGGTACGATATAGCAACCGTGTGTATCTTCCACTTTGGTGGCAAAATATTCCGAATCTTTAGAATCATCCAAAAGATGCAACTCATCCCTTAACCACTGAATCACGGCTCCTGCAACATAGACAGAGCCCTCTAAAGCATAATAGACCTTATCGTTAATCCCCCAAGCTATTGTACTTAAGAGTCCATGATGAGAGGGTACGCAGTCTTCCCCTGTATTCATCAGCATAAAGCAGCCTGTGCCGTAGGTATTTTTGACATCTCCCTTTTGGAAGGAACATTGTCCGAAAAGTGCCGCCTGCTGGTCTCCCGCTACACCGCAAATCGGAATTTCTCTTCCGAAATATTCCGCATCCGTCTCTCCGAAAAGGGAAGAAGACGGGCGAACCTCAGGAAGCATGCACTTGGGAATCCGGAAAAGCTCGCAAAGTTCCGTATCCCATTCCAGCGTATGGATATTAAATAAAAGTGTTCTACTTGCATTACTGTAGTCGGTAACAAAAGATTTTCCTTTGGTCAGATTATAAATCAGCCAGGTATCCACCGTTCCAAAGCATAGCTCTCCTCTTTCCGCTCTTTCCCTTGCTCCTTCCACATGGTCTAAAATCCAGGAAAGCTTGGTTGCGGAAAAATAGGGATCAAGGACCAAGCCTGTTTTTTCTTTAATAAGCTCCGTGACAGAAGGATCTTCCTTTTTCATCTTCTCTATCATTTCCGTGGTTCTTCTGCACTGCCAGACTATAGCCGGATAAATGGGAAGCCCGGTTACGCGATCCCAGACCAGTGTCGTTTCTCTTTGGTTTGTAATCCCGATAGCCTGTATTTCGGAAGCATCCATATCCGACTTTTCTACCGCTTCTCTTGCCGCTGAAAGCTCAGCCTGCCAGATTTCATTTCCATGATGCTCTACATAACCTGCTTTGGGGTAATATTGCGGAAATTCCTTTTGCGCGGAAGAAACGGATCGTCCCTCTGCATTAAAAAGTATCGCTCTTGTACTTGTTGTTCCCGCATCCAGCGCCAGTATCATATTCTTTTCCTCATTAACAATAGTAATTAGCCTCTTTTATGGCAATCTACATCTTCTATATCGATCACATCTTTTACAGTTAACACTTCTTTTACAGTAAACACTTCTTTTACAGTAAGCACTTCTTTTACAGTATTTCTTACAGTAATCGTCTTTTCTTATAGTAATCCGCGCACCTGTAAGTCTTGGAACGCCTTAATTAAACTGCTGTTATCCTCATGACTTAAAGCTCCAATATGTCCCACTCGGAAAATGCTCTCTTTCATTTCACCTCCGTTAGGGCAAATCCAAATTCCGTATTCATCCTTTAGTCGGAGAACAATTTCATAGGCATTGGCAGAAATCGGATGTAGGGGCGTTACGGCATTGGCCGGACTTTCGGAAACAAATTCGAAAGGTAAGCCTCTTACCTTATCCCGGAAATCCTTTGCCTGCATCGCAACTCTTTCTACCTCTTTATCTGCACCTCCAAGCCTTTCTATTTCCTTTAGCCTTGCATTGATTTGTAAAAGAATCCCAACTGCCGGCGTAAAAGGCGTCTGCCCTCTCTCCTGATTCTTTAGCATCGACTGCAAATCAAAATACATCGTTTTGGTTTTCAGACTATGCACTCTCTCTACCGCTTTTTCAGAAAAAACAATAATAGATATACCGGGAGGACAAGCCAGAACCTTTTGCGATCCGGTAATCATGATATCCGCCTTGACTTTTTCCATATCAAAGGGATCCGCCAAGAACGAAGAAACACAGTCGCAAACAAAAAACAAATGATTTCTCTCACAAAATTCTCCAAGCATCCCGGTATCATATAAAACGCCGGTCGAGGTTTCATCGACATTCACAAGAAGCCCGGTAAATCCTTGCCCGTCATATTCGTAAAGCTTTTCCCGACTAAGTTTTTTTCCGTGTTCCAGCTTAATCGGAACATAGGGGATTTCATGAATTTCACAAAGATCTACAAAGCGCTGTCCGAAGCTTCCTCCATTGATAATTAAAAGCTTATCCTTTTCGGTAAAGCAGTTCATCACGACCGCTTCCATAGATCCCGAGCTGGAACAGGTCATAAAAACAGCACGAGAATTCCTCCCTGCTTTGGCATACTCTAAAATATATCTTTCATTTTCCAACATGATTGCAGAGAACTCAGCGGTTCTAAAATAGGGTACCTGCTCTCCCCCGATAGAACGAATTTCCTCTGAAGCCATCACCGGGCCAACCGTAAAATTAATCATTTAGTTTTTCTCCTTAAAAGCTAAATTTTACACCATAAAATCCGGTATGAAGCTCTCTTTCGCACTCTCTCCCTCTTGGATAAACGCATTTTCTATTCCTAGAGACAGGGCATAATCTACAAGCTTTTGATATTCCTTCCCGAAGACCTTCCTATTTATCTCCGGAAAAGAATCTAAGTCTCCAAAGGGAGTATACTGCGAAAGAAGGCTGTATAGTATATGATTTCCATATCGGCTGAAACTATAATTTAATATCTTTTTCCCTTGATAAACCTGTTCAGGAAGAAGGAGGTGGCGAAGAATAACTCCTTTTTTCAACATTCCTTCTTGGAAAATGAGTTCCGGACACTGTCGTACAGCTTCTTCCAAAGCCTCCTTTGCCATTTCCGGATAATTTTTCGCCTTGGAATATCGCTCGGAAAACTTCCCTTCCCAGTACTTAAAGTCCATAAGGTAAATATCAATTAAGCCTTCAAATTCTTTTAAAACGCGTGCTCTTTGATAGCCCGAAGAATTCCATACAAAGGGAAGACCAAAGCCTTTTTCTCGGGCAAGCTGCATAGCTTCCCGAACACTTTTACTATAATGCTCCGCCGTCACAAAATTGATATTATGGCAACCCTCTTCTTCCAGACGATAAAAGATTTCTACAAGTTCTTCGACACGCATCTCTTTCCCCGATTCTTTCCGGGAAAGTCTTTGATTTTGGCAATACACACAGGAAAGTCCACAAGAGGAGAAAAATATCGTGCCGCTTCCCCTTGCTCCACTAAGGCAGGGCTCTTCCCAAAAATGAGGGGCTGCACGCCCGATATGCATTTTTGTTCCGGCACGGCAAAATCCCATTTGTCCCGCCTCCCTGTTCACCTTGCATTCCCTTCCGCAAAGCGTACAGGAACTATAGGATAGTTTTTCTTCTGTCATCTGCATCCTTCTTTGCCTGTTTCTACATTGCTGTTTCTTCATTGCTGTCTCTACATTGCTGTTTCTACATTGCTGTCTCTACATTGCTGTTTCTAATTTACTCTTTCTAAAGTACTCTTTGGGCTATCCGAATCAAGCATTTTATCTCCGGTATTGGACAATACCATTTCTCTTTGCAAAAAACCCGGAGTCTATCTTTCTTGTGTATTTTTATGAAAACTGTTAAAATCCCCTTGTTATATAGATTTTTATAAAAAGGAGAAACAAAATGGCAAATCCTATTGTACGAATTACCATGGATAGTGGCAAGACTATTCGCTTAGAATTATACCCTGAGATTGCTCCCCTTACAGTGGAAAATTTTTTGGATTTAGTTAAAAAGGACTTTTATAACGGTTTAACTTTTCACCGTATTATCCCGGGTTTTATGATTCAGGGCGGAGACCCATCCGGAAATGGCACCGGCGGTCCGGGATACAGCATTAAAGGAGAATTTAAGTCCAACGGTGTAAACAACCCAATCAGGCACGAGCGCGGTGTAATCTCCATGGCAAGAGCCTTTGACCCGAACTCTGCGGGTTCTCAGTTCTTTATCATGCATAAGGATGCTCCGCATTTGGATGGAGAATATGCCGCTTTCGGTAAGGTCATTGAAGGTCTTGAGACAGTAGATGAAATCGCTTCTGTAGAAACCGGCTTCCAGGATGCTCCGCTTAAAAAAGTAGTGATGGAAAAAGTGGAAGTGGAAGCATAAAAAAGCGGTTTCCAATTTGTATATGGAATCAAGATTTCTATATTGAATACGCTTCAAACCGGATAAAGCACACAAAGAAAGCCCCCTCTTTCGAGGGGGCTTAAGTATTGCTATAAGCCGGGTTATGTTCAAAATGGTCATCTATCTAGGACTTATGTCACCATAAGCCTCAAGCGGTCTACCCGAGAGCAGACGAGCAGCCTTATGCTCTCTGTTGACCTTGCTTCGGATGGGGTTTACATAGCGTTTCCTGTTACCAGAAAACCGGTGATCTCTTACATCGCCTTTTCACCCTTACCGTATACACGGCGGTTATTTTCTGTTGCACTTTCCTGTGAGTCACCTCAACCTGACGTTATCAGGCATCCTGCTCTGTGAAGCCCGGACTTTCCTCTCCCGGTTTCCCGGCAGCGACCATTCACAATACTTAGGTTCCTAGTGTACTTCAGGATATTTTATCCGTCAACGTAATCCTATTCTTCCTTTAGACAATCCTATTCTTCTTTTAGACTTTCACTCTCCAATATCTTCCCTTTAAGCGGAAGAATGGATGGGACATTCACGGAAAGTTTCTAATCCAATCGATAAATAGAAAGGAATGAGTTCAGGGTCCGCCGCCATTTCTCCGCAAATCCCAACAGAAATTCCTATCTTGTGTGATTTCTCCACAATCTCTTGTATTGCCTTAAGAACAGCAGGATGATGTCGAAGAGACAAGTCCTTTTCGTTTCCGATTTCCCTGTCTATCGCCAGTAAATACTGGCTTAAATCATTGCTGCCTATGGAAAAGAAATCCACTTCCCTTGCAATATCTTCCAGTATAAAGATAAGAGCAGGAACTTCTACCATAATTCCCAGTGCAAGCTTCTCTGAAAATGCTTTTCCCTCTCGCTTTAATTCCTCTTTACACTCTTTGATCAGCTTTTTGCTTTCCCGAACTTCTTCAATCGAAGAAATCATCGGAAGAAGGACAGACAGATTTCCATAAACAGACGCACGAAGTAGAGCGCGAAGCTGCGTCTTAAATAAGGCTTTTTCCCGCAGGCATAAACGGATTCCCCTTATACCAAGGCCGGGATTTTTTTCTTTCTCCTGTGCAATATAAGGAACTTCTTTGTCCGCTCCTATATCAAAAACACGAACTACAGCCTCTTTTCCCTGCATTTTTTCCAGTAGCTTTTTATACAAGAAAAATTGTTCTTCTTCGGAAGGGGCTGCGTTTCGATTCATATACAAAAACTCGGAACGAAAAAGTCCGATTCCGTCAGCTCCGTTTTCCAGAGCAAATTCCAGTCCGCTTTCATCCGCAATATTGGCAAGAACTTGAATGGTTTTTCCGTCTTTACTGATACTATGCTTATGAACTAAAGCCCGCATTGCCTTTCTCTTCTCTTCTTCCTCCAGTTTCTTCACTTGATATTTTGCTAAAACTTCCCTATCCGGATCAAGATAGGCAACTCCGCTATAGCCATCCAAGATGCAGAGCCTTCCCTCCATCTTGGACGAGACCTCCCTGCACTGAACAAGAGCAGGAATCCCCATAGATCGAGAAAGGATTGCAGTATGACTGTACAAGGAACCCTCCCTTGTAATAAAGCCCAAAAATTCTTCCTTTCCGTATCGCATAGTGTCAGAGGGGCTTAAGTCCTCTCCCATCAGAATAAAGGGTATACAATCATCTACTTCTTCCTTTATTCCTCTTAAGCAAGATAGCAGTACATTTTGAATATCTGCCAAGTCTTGTTTTCGTTCCCGAAAATAGCCATCCTCAATATTGGAAAAATGCTCTAATTGTGCAGAAAATACAATTTCCACGGCTGAAGATGCGGAACACCCTTTTCTTATTTCCCGGAGGAGCATCTTATGTAGCTCAGTATCTTCCAAAATCAAGGCATGAAAAGCAAAGATAGACGCACTGCCCTTATCTGTTTCCTGAAGTGCTTTTTGATAAAAAGTATTTTCCTTTGCGATAGCCTGTTCTATTGCCTGTTCCAAGACAGTGATTTCCTTTTCGGAAAAATCCGTTTCAGGGGAAGCTTCCCTCTCTTTTTCCATTTCTCCCTCGTTTTTCATGGAAAAAGCCAATCCTGTTTCCCCTCTGTATTTTATTCTACCGATTGCAATTCCGGGAAAAATGGAAATTCCATGAATCCGTTTCATCCGACCTCCTCTTGTTCCTATCCGATTTGTTTTACCTATCTTTTCATAGACTGTGTTCTTCACTGCATTTTTAAGCGATAAAAGAGGAATGTGAAAAAGAGTTTTGAAAACCTGCTTTCCTCTTTTTACACATTCCCCAATCCTATTTTTTAAAAACTGGTCTTTAACCAGATAAAGTCATGAGAAGGGATAACCAAGTCTTTCGCCTTCATTTTCTTGCCTGTAAGCATATTGACGTAATCCTCTACCTCGGAAACGTAAGCTACTTCCGTATTGACAGAAAAATTATAGAAGCACAGAAGCTTTACTCCTTCAAAATATCTGCCAAAAGCCAAAACATGGCTATTTTTCGTATCCATAACCCATGTATCCGCCTTATTGGAAAACGCTTTATTTTCTCTTCTTAATTTCTCCAGCTTCAGTATACCGGAATAAATCCGTTCTTCTACTGTACCACGAATTTTTCTTTTTTCTGCCTTTTCCCAAGGGAAAGCAGCTCTATGAAGGTAACGGGAATCCATTTTTTTGATAGGGTCATCATGATAGCTGTAATCATTTTCCAAGGCAATCTCATCGCCGGAATATATAACCGGGATACCGGAGAGACTTAGGAGAAAGGCGTGAAGCATGGTATCCAAGCGTATCGCCTCATCCATCTTCTTCATACTGGCTTCTTTTTCAGCAGCCTCTATACCGCATAAAGAAGCGGTTGTACCGCAAAGTCTCGCATCTCCTCGAAGAGGATCATCGTTGTATAGCTCCCCTCGGGACTCGGACAAATCCGTAAAGCCGCGGAAATAAGCATTGAGATATGCTTTATGCGGAATCTCCTCCATACCGAAATTCCTTAAGAATTCGTAGTCTAATCCCCAACCTATATCATCATGACAACGAAGATAATTTAGGAAGACCTTATCTTTTGGCAAAGCAAAAATCTGTCCTAACTGATGCTGTAAAAGTCGTGTATCCTGTGTCGCCACGGTATGCCATGTACTTACCATAGTTGTCACGTTATAAAGAAGGTGACATTCCGGCTTTTCTTCACTGCCAAAATACGGCATAACCTTCGTCGGCTCCATAACGACTTCTCCAAGAAGCAAAACTCCTGGAGCAACGATTTCCAAAGCCATACGGAAAAGGCGAACCAGAGTATGTACTTCCGGAAGATTTCGGCAACAGGTTCCCAGTCTCTTCCAGATATAAGGAACGGCATCTAAGCGAAATACATCTGTACCCATATTGCAAAGGTATAAAATATTGTCCAACATATCATTGAACACTGTAGGATTCGCATAATTTAAGTCCCATTGATACGGATAAAATGTGGTCATCACCACTTTCTTCATTTCGTCACAATAGGTAAAGTTTCCGGGTGCAGACTCGGGGAAAACCTGTGGAACCGTCTTTTCAAATTCGTTGGGGATTACCCAGTTCGGGAAAATAAAATAACGATCTTGGTACTCCTTCTCACCCTTCCTTGCCCGCTTTGCCCACTCATGCTCTTCCGAAGTATGATTCATAACAAAGTCTAAACCGATACTAATCCCTTCTTCATGGCATGCCTTCGACAAGGAACGCAGGTCTTCCATCGTACCGATTTCCGCCTGTACTTTCTGAAAATCAGATACGGCATAGCCTCCATCCGACTTTCCCTTTGGGCTTTCCAAAATCGGCATAAGCTGTAAATAATTGAATCCACTTTCTTTTAAATAGTCCAGGTGTTGCTCCACACCTTTCAGGTTCTCTGCAAAATTATCGACATAAAGTAATACGCCATACTGCTCTTTTCCCTTATACCAGTCGGGATCCGCCATCCTCTTTTCATCAAGAAGCAACAAATCCTCTTCACGGCTCAGGGCATATTTCTCCAGCAAGCTTAAGAAATAGGAAAATGCCTCCTCATTTCCTCTGTACAATTCAAATACAGCCACTTCATCTCGTCAAAGTAAGAATTTAATCTATTCTTATACGACTCGGCAGCCCTTTCTTTTATCGGCTTAATTTGCTTAACTCGCTTTGTCTTATTTTGGGCAGTCTTTTTTTCCGCAGATTTCTTTTCTACCGTTTCGTTTTTTACAATCTTTTTTTCTGTAGTCTTTTTGGTAGCGGTCTTTTTTTCACTAGTCTTACCGGTATCCGCTTTTTTTACGCTTGTTCTTGCAGAAGCGACTTTCACCGTTTCTGCTTTTTTAGCGGATTTTTTTGCGGTATCAGGCTTCGAGGGACTTTTCTTTTCCGAACTTGTTTGTGATATCGTTTTCTTTTCAGTCTCTACTGCTTTGGATTCTTCCTGCATAAGTGTGATTTTTTCAACAGCCTCTTTAACCGACGAAGCTGCCACTATCTTCCGATCCTTTTCCGCCTCATTTCCATTAACAGATTTCGACTTCATCTTTTCCCTCCTAACAATCCGATTCCTACTATAACGAGCCCTATTATACCCTAAAAAAAAATGCACAACAAGCCGAAATGAACAGGGCTTTTTATACCGAATTCTGCCCTGTTGGAGATTGCTTTTTTCCCTTTCCTTATATAAACTAATACAGAAAAAGGGAAGTTGTTCGGTACATCAAAGTGGATACAGTCAAACGAAAAAACTTTCCTCAAAAAAAGCCTTCCCGCTAAATTCTTATAGAAAAATGAGGTGAATCTATGATTTATGGTGCTTTAGAAGCCGGCGGAACAAAGATGATTTGCGCTATTTGTAAGGAAGATGGAGAAATTCTTGAGCAGACTTCCATCCCTACAACCAGCCCCGATGAAACCATCCCGGCAATCATTGCCTATTTCAAGGACAAGGGTATAGCTGCTTTGGGCATTGCCTGCTTTGGACCGATTGACTTGCATAAGTCTTCTCCCACCTATGGATATATTACCAGTACTCCAAAAATCAAATGGCAGAATTACCCCATTTTGCCGGTTATTCAAAAGGCGCTCTCTGTCCCCTGCGGCTTTGATACTGATGTTAACGGCTCCTTGCTGGGAGAAATTTCCTACGGTGCAAGTAAAGGAATGGAAAATGCAGTCTATATCACGATTGGAACCGGGGTCGGAGCCGGGGTCCTGAGTAACGGCAAGTTACTTCATGGTATGTTACATCCCGAATTGGGACATATGGCCATGGTATCCCATGAAAACGATCACTTCCGAGGAATCTGTCCTTTCCATAGAAATTGTCTTGAGGGCATGGCATCCGGTCCGGCGATGGAAGCACGATACGGGAAGAAAGCCGACACCCTTGCCGAGATTCCTATGGTCTGGGAAATGGAAGCCTACTATATCGGGCAGGCTTTGTGCAATATCATTCTGACCCTGAGCCCGGAAAGAATTATATTAGGTGGTGGCGTGATGCATCAAACCCAACTCTTTCCCCTTATTCGTGCCGAGGTAAAAAAACAACTGAACGGATATTTGAAAACCAAGGAACTGGACGATATAGACAATTATATTGTTCCGGCAAGTCTAGATGACAACCAAGGTATACTGGGATGCCTGCAACTGGCAATAAACGCAAAAAAAGGATTATAAATAGAATGAAGGAACTGGAGAAAAACTGATATTGACCTATGGCAGTGGTTTAAAGTGGCTTGCAATCGGACTTTTTACCGGAGTGGTAGTCGGAACGATTTCTGCTTATTTTGCTAAAGGAATTCAGATTGTAAGCGGACTTAGAACAGAAAATCCAAAGCTAATCGGACTTCTCCCCTTTGCCGGACTCGTCATAGTTTTGGCATACCGTCTATTTTCCGTGAAAAATCCGAAGGGAACAAACCTTGTTTTGGAATCCATTCAAAACGGAGAAACACTTCCATCCTATATGGCTCCTCTTATCGTTTTAGCCACCCTGCTCTCCCACTTCTTCGGAGCTTCCGTAGGACGTGAGGGAGCTGCCTTACAGCTTGGTTCCTCAATGGGTTCCACAATCGGAAAGTTCCTTCATATAAAAGAGCAAGATAGACGCAGAATGATGATGTGCGGCATGAGTGCCGCTTTTTCCGGTCTCTTTGGAACTCCGCTTGCCGCAGCAGTCCTTTCCATGGAAATCTGTACAGTAGGACACATGTATTATACGGCGCTCCTTCCCTGTACTATTTCCGCTCTGGTTGCCCATTTTTTTGCCGAAAAGATCATTATGGTCAGCGAACCGGAGTTGAGCTTAGCTATGGTTTCCGAGATAAACTGGAAGTCCGCATTGGCCTGTATAGTTCTGGCTATTATTGCTTCTCTCGTCAGTGTGCTTTCATTGTAACGGCACATAAAGTAAAAGCACTCTTTAGCAAATATGTTCAAAATAATTACTTTCGTATTTTTTTAAGCGGTTCTATTATCGTTCTTGCTACAATTCTACTGGGAAATACTGATTATAACGGCACGGGAATGGAAATCATTGTAAAAACGATTAGCGAGCCGGGCTATAGAGTATTTGCCCTTGCCTTTTTCATCAAAATTCTCTTTACTGCCGTATCACTTGGTGGAGGCTACCAGGGTGGAGAAATTGTTCCCTCCCTTTTTATCGGTGCAACACTGGGAAATGCACTGCAGGGCTTTTTACCGCTGGAACCCGGTCTTTGTGCCGCACTGGGCATGGCATCCGTTTTTTGCGGAGTAACCAACTGTCCGCTTGCCACTCTGCTTATCTGCTTTGAACTTTTTGGTTTTCAGGCATCTTCCTACTTTATCCTGGCCATCGCAATCAGCTATCTTTGCTCAGGAAATTATGGACTTTATCATACACAAAAAATACTCTTCTCGAAGACGGAAGAGCGTGAAATCAACGAGCTTGCGCATTAAAGAACACTCTAGGACTTTGTGATTTTCTTTATAAAACTGACATCGTCGGGAAGAACACGCATATTGCTGATTTTTTCTTCTTCCCCCGGGCGTATGATTTTCAGTTCCAAAATACTGCCCTCCGGAAGTCCTTTGGAAAATTCCGTTGCCAAAAATTTTGCCACCTTCGGGTGGTTTTTTTTTGAAGGTTTCGAGGTCTCTTGCAAATTGCATCATTTCTATCGGATTCATTTCCCTTTCCTTTCTCTACATCGGATTCTCATGATTTTTATAATCAACTTTTATCGTAAGTTTCTACATAGTTCAGATAAAGAATCAGCCTAAAAGTTCTACGTTCCCAGCTATGATAAAACTATTTACGATAGCAATACTACTTAAAAAATGAATAGGCTAAGACGGAGCGTTTGAGTCACCCTATAGGATTATAACCTAGAAGCTGAAAAAATAAAATGGAGGAATCATTTTCTTGCATCTTTTGCTTTTCAAAAAGAAATCGTCTACTATTTAAGCCTTTATTATGCATGCTTTATGATGCATGCCATCGGAATATTATCTTTCCTACTGATTTTATGTTATACTGTTTGGGTTTTAGAATTGACTGTCGGTGTTGTTATCCGACTAAAAACGAGTTTCAAGGATATACTATGTCGAAAATAAGAGAAATCAGTCCTGAAGAATGGGAACAGGTAGAATATAAAAACTATAGCGCGATTGACCTTCGTGATGAAGCGGAATATGAGCTTGGGCATATCGAAAATGCGGAATGGATGGCTATCTCGGATTTACTCCGAGATGATAAAACTTTGGATAAATCCAAGGCTTATTTACTCTACTGTAAATATGGCACAATTTCCAGAGAACTTGGAGAACGCCTTTCAGAAGAAGGATATAGGATTGCAAACTTAACCGGAGGCTACGGGCAGTACATTCTTATGAAGATCAAAACTGCTTCGGAAGAGGAACGCAGGGAAGAAATAGAAAAGAGTTTACGTAAAAAATTCAAAAAGTCCATTTTTACTCCTTTTGCGAAAGCCATCAATGACTTTGAATTAATTCATGAAGGAGACAATATCTGTGTCTGCATTTCCGGTGGAAAAGACTCCATGATAATGGCAAAGCTCTTTCAGGAGTTAAAGCGACACAACAAATTTCCCTTTCATATACAATTCCTCTGCATGGATCCGGGCTATAACGAATATAACCGGAAGATTATCGAAGAAAATGCCAAGCTTCTAGGGATTCCTCTTCATTTTTTTGATAGCAATATCTTTGAGTCTGTCTTTGAAATTGAGTCTTCTCCCTGCTATATCTGTGCAAGAATGAGAAGGGGACACCTCTACTCCAAGGCAAAGGAATTAGGTTGTAACAAGATTGCGCTGGGACACCATTTTGATGATGTGATAGAAACGGTTCTCATGGGTATGCTTTACAGCGGGCAATTCCAAGCCATGATGCCGAAGCTCCATTCCACAAACTTTCCGGGTATGGAACTGATTCGCCCCCTCTACTATGTGCGAGAGGACGATATCAAGCATTGGCGAGACTACAATAAACTGAATTTATTCAATGTGCCTGCAAGTTTACGGAGACCTGTTCAACCTGTCATACAGACGGAACCACTAGTTCCAAGCGTCTGGAAATAAAGAAGTTGATTGCCGAATTGAAAAAGACCAATCCTTTTATCGAGAAAAATATTTTCCGTTCCACTGAAAATGTCTCCAAACAGACTATTCTCGGGCTAAAGGACAAGGGGGTAAAGCACTCCTTCCTGGAGTGGTATGATGAGGAATAAGAATATATTTCCTCTTTTTATCCTACATGCAGGCAAGATCCTCCAATAAACTCACGAAGTATGGAGTTTTGCGGAATGGACTCCGGACTGAGTGCCAGAACATAGTCCAAAAACTTTAAGAGTCGCTTAGCTTCCTGATAGTTAGGGCTGTCCTCCGCAATCTGAAACAAAAGAGGCTCCGCAAAGATTTTCAAAACCGGAAGCTCATAGATGAGTGCGGAGTTTACCATCACATCCGCCTTTTCCTGATACGGGAAGATGTTCTTATCCTCTCCCCTTCTAACACTCTTCCACATGGAAATTGTATCTTCCGCAGAATAACCGCGTGTACGATTGTCCCTGACCATACGGCGAAGAAGCCTTACATCCGTTGTCGGAATACGATTGTGCTCATCAATATTTAAGGGGGTTAAAGCGGATATATAGATGCGATATTTGCTCTCCTCCGGAAGCGAAGAAGACATTCTATCATTCAAACAATGAATGCCTTCTATCACCAATATATCTTCCTTTCCAAGAGTCAAAAAATCGCCCTTATACTCTCGTTTTCCGGTAAGGAAATTAAAACGCGGCAATTCTACCGTCTTCCCGGAAAGAAGCCCGAGCATATCTTCATTAAACTGTGGAAGGTCCACATTTTCAATGGACTCAAAGTCATAATTTCCATCCTCATCCCTCGGGAGTCTGATCTCTTCCTCTAAAATAGTTGTCCACCGAAATGGTATGCGGTTTTTTTCCAAGAGCTGAAAGCTGAATACTTAATCGCTTTGCAAAGCTGGTTTTTCCCGAAGAAGACGGACCGGCTATTAAAACAAGACGCTTCTTTTTCTTTGCAATTTCCATTGCCATATTGCCGATTTGCTTCTCAAAAAATGCCTCCTGCATGAGAATCAAGGAGTCCGGATCTCCGGAAACAATTTTTTGGTTCAATGCGCCAATATTTTTGATTCCGACCTCAGTCGCCCATTTGGAAGAAGACTTCTGTACCTGATAAAGTTTATCCATTGGATGGAACTCTGTCAGCTCTCCGGGATTTTCCTCCTTTGGAAGCAATAAAATAAAGCCATTTCCATACGGGAAAAGATCGAATTTGCTAATATAGCTTGTATTTAAAAGCATATAGCCATAAAAATAGTCCTGAAAATTCCCCAAGGAATAAATATTTACACGGCTGGTCATACGAAAACGGAAAAGCTGCTCCTTAGAATGCATCCCAAGCTTTTGAAAAAGTTTCCTTGCCTCTTCAGTGGACATATTTCTCTTCATAATGGGCATTTCCGCTTTTACATATTCCTGCATTGTCGCTTTCACCTTGGAAAGCAGTTCTCCCGTAAGCTTTTGCTCTCCGGAAATATAGCCGTAAAATCCGCCACCAAGGGTATAGTCAATGGTCACATTGAATCCCTTTACCCCATGACAATGATGATAGAAGGCCTTTAATAGCATAAAAACAGCGGAACGCTGGTAACTCTGCAAGCCGATACGATTTTGGATGGTAATCCACTCTATTTCACAATCCTCTTCCGGAACTTTCTTGTGAAGCTCATAAATCTTACTTCCTACCTTGGCCAAAGAAGAGGGTATTCTTCCTGCTCCCGAAAAAATGGAACCAAGTCCTGAAAACGACTCCCCTTTTCCACTTCGATGCTCTTCCCCTTGGATGTCACCTGCATACTTTACTCTCCTCTCTCTTTCCAATGTTTTTTTCTACTTTGTGCGAGTTTTAATTCTACTCTATCTCCTTATTTTTTTTGAATAGGAACAAGGAAGCCTCATCTTAGAGTATATTTCCGGGAAAATGAATCTCCTCTTCGACCGCTTCTATCTCCGGAAAATGTCGGCAAAGTAAGTTTTTCATATAAGGCACAAAGAAGTGTTCCAGACCGTAATGTCCTGCATTGATAAGGCTTAAGCCTTTTTCCATACTGTCAACGGCATCGTGGTGCCCGAAATCTCCGCTGATATAGGCATCCACATCAGAGGGTAAGGCTGATAAAAAGCCCCTTCCCGATCCGGGACAGACCGCAATCTTGCGAATCATTTTTCCACTATCAAAATATTCGACATAAGGCAGATTGCATTTCTCTTTTATATAGCTCGCCAAATCTTTGCAAGATAGTTCTTTATTCCAATGCGTATAAAAGCCGATTCCCTGTTCAGTTCCATCTGTACCGGGAGATACTGCCTCGATAACCCCCTCCTTCTTCCAAGAAAGTGTTTCTGCAACTAAGTCTGCCATTCCCTTTTCTACGCTGTCAAAGTTCGTATGCATGGAAAAAACCGAAATCTTATTTTCAATAAGAGAAAGAATTTTTCTCCCCTGCCAGTCCTCGCCCGTAACCGACTTAATTCCTTTAAAAATAAAGGGGTGGTGACTTAGAATAAAATCACATCCCTCTTTTATAGCGCTTTCTACGGCAAAGTTATCTACATCCAGACAAAGATATACTCTCTTTACTTCTCCCTCTCTGTTCCCAAGAAGAAATCCAACATTGTCCCATTCTTCTGCGAGATTCTTCGGGGCAAGCTCCTCTAAAAACCGAATCAATTCTTCTTTATTCATAAATCTCTCCTCTATCAGCTTTTAAAATACAATAAGGCTTTCTCGATGATCGCAAGCTTTTCTCCCACTTCTTTAACCTGCCTCTTCTCCCAGATTTCTCTGTATTGCTTCTCTTCCTTTTCCAACAAGCTTTTTAATACCGGATCCTTCTCTCGTAAAGGAATCCAACCGTATTCCCATTCTACGGAACTTCGCAAAATCTCGTTTCTCCGAATCTCGTTTCCAAGAATCACATTCCTTTGCATTTCGTTTCCTTGAATCTCTTTTCCCTGCGCTTCCTTCTTTTTTGCGAGAAAAAGTCTATAGTACTTCCCTCCCTCTTCGAGGTACTCTTCCCTAAGAATATCCATCCTCTCCGATAGAAAACGACGAAAATTGGCAAAATCGGATTGGGGCGAGAGAACGGCAAGGGAAAACTCCTCTATACGCTTTTCCAGAATCTCCATCATTAATGGTGCTCCCATACCGGAAATCAATACAGCCTCTACCTCAAAAGGCTTTAATGGCATAAGACCGTCTCCCAGTCTGCATTCTATTTTTTTTGTCAGCCTTTCCCTTAGGATATTCTTTTTAGCACTCTCTAAAGGGGACGCCCCGATATCACAGGCGATGATTTTCTCCGCCTTATTCTCTTTGGCAAGAAGAATGGAGGTATAACCATGGTCGCATCCAATATCTGCTATGGAACGTGCTCCCGGAAAAAGCTCTACCAGTTTTTCTATTCTTTTACTCAATACGCCTCCAAGTAAATCTATTTCTTTGAAAACAAGTTATAAAGCAAAGTGCTCCCATTTATCCCGCTCTTTAAAACAGCGGGACAGACTTTCAGCATCTGTTACTTCTTTAATCTCCTCTTCAATCTTCAGCAACTTCAGCTGACGGATATAGTCGGATAAGAGTTTCTTCTCTTCTTCTTTTTCCAAATCCATGTGATACAAGTCCCCGTGATAAAGCTTTGCGAGTTTTTGGTATTTTTCTTCTTCATTTTGATAACTGTCCAAAATCCCTTTTGCATCCATCCCGGATAGAAGCTTTGTATATATTTCCTTTCCAAAATTGCCTTGAAAATCTGCTTCCTCAACATATTTCTTAGCCAGTGCAACAAACTCCGTTCTTTGCATCAAAACGGAAAGAAATTCTTCTTCCAAGGGAGAATTCCATTTTTCTTCTCTCTTTTTTTCCTGACGACCGACATTTTTCCGTAAGCCAAATTCGAGTTGCGACTTTTCCTCTCCTCTATCTACAAGATGCTGTAAGTTTTCAGCCTTTAATAACTGCTCTCCGGCAACCGCCTTCAGGTAATTTTCCCGCTCTACGGGATCGGAGAAGCTTGTTATCAAAAGATCTGCAATACTTTCCATATATTTCTGCATTCCCGCAGGGTCATGTAGATCAAATTCGTTTTTCTTCTCTTCCACTTCCCAGAGAAAGGCATTTTTTGCCTCCTCTATTCTCTTTTCAAAGGCTTCTTTTCCCTCTGCCTTTAAAAACTCATCCGGATCCTTATACGGACTTAAATGAATGACCTTCCCCTCCAGTTTCTTTTCCCGCAAAAGAGATATGGCTCTTTTACAAGCTTTTTTCCCGGCACCGTCACTGTCAAAGCAAAGATAGACCAAGGAATTAAATCGTTTCATAAGATCAGCCTGTTGCTCCGTAAAAGCCGTACCCAGTGCCGCTACAGCCTCCGGAAATCCCCATTGATGCAGGGAAATTACATCCATATAGCCCTCACAGAGGATAAAATAGTTGGAACGGGATTTCCTGGAAAAATTCAAGGCGAAGAGATTTCTCGATTTATCAAAGAGTTTCGTTTCAGGAGAGTTTAAATACTTGGGTTCTCCGTCTCCCATCACTCTTCCTCCGAAGCCGATTACTCGATTATGTAAATCCATAATAGGAAACATCAAACGATTAAAAAACTTATCATAAACACCATTTTCCTTAAAACTGAACAATCCGGATTCCTGTAAAATCTGATCCCGGAATCCCAAGGTCTTACAGTGCTGATACAGGCTGTCCTTTTCTTTACCGGCATAGCCTAAACCAAAATGTGTGATACTTTCTCCACTGAGCTTACGCTTCGCACAGTATGCAAGTGCCTGCTTTCCCTTGTCACTCCGCAATTGCTTTACATAGAAAAGAGCTGCCTGCTTATTGATTTCCAGTATTTTATAACGAAGATCCTCTTCTCCCTTATTTCTCTTTTCTTCCTTCGGAAGCATGACATTCGCACGCTCTGCAAGCTCTTCCAGCGCTTCTACAAAACTTAAGTTTTCATATTCCATAAGGAAGCGGATGCTGTCGCCTGCCTTTCCGCAACCAAAACAGTAAAAAATCTGTTTCCCGGGAGAAACGGAAAAGGAAGCAGTCTTTTCTCCATGAAAAGGACAGAGACCAAAATAACTTGATCCCTTTTTCTTAAGGTGAACATATTGTCCCACCAGGTCTACAATATCCGTTTTTTGACGAACTTCCTCGACAATATCCTCTCCGTAATACATGGATGCTCCTTCATAGTATTTTTGTATAAAAGCTATACTACTGTAAACTTGCTATCGCAATATTCTTTGCTTTATCTTCATTAAATATAATTTAATCCTTTGCCCAGGCTTTCGGCACATAGAATTCCATAAATTTATGGTTGCAATACTCATCCGTCATACCGGAAATATAATCACAAACCACTCTTTCCAGATGCTCTTTTTCGGAAATGCTCTTGTCTTCCAAGCTCTTCTCATAGAGGAAACGATACTCCTCCGTGAGCTTCTCCGGATGCTCCATATAGAAAGTAAAAAGAAGACGAAGCATTCCCTCTACCTTCCATTCCTCTTCCTTAGCCTCACTTTTCTTATAGACATGACTAAACATCCACTTCCGAAGTCCCTGCATAGCATCCCCTACTCTAGGATCCATGCTCAAGCTGTCTTTCCCAATAGAGGAGAAAATAACCGAACGAATGAGAGTATCTATCCTCTCCTTGACACTCCTGCCAAGAACGGAACGATATTCCTCCGGTAAGTCCTCTTCCGTAATAATTCCTCCACGAATACTGTCGTCTACATCATGGTTTAAATACGCAATCTTATCGGAAAGGCGGACCGCCTGCGCTTCCAGTGTCTTCGGATGCCCGGAGCTTCTATGGTTTAAAATCCCGTCTCGAACTTCCTTGGATAAGTTAAGACCTCTTCCGTTCTTTTCCAGGACTTCCACAATACGAACGCTCTGCTCCACATGAGAAAAGCCGAAAGAACAGATCTTCTGCAGTGCACTTTCCCCGGCATGACCGTAAGGAGTGTGCCCGAGGTCATGACCAAGTGCTATCGCCTCAGTTAAGTCCTCATTTAAACGAAGGGCTTTTGCGATACTTCTTGCAATCTGACTCACTTCCAAGGTATGAGTAAGTCTTGTTCTGTAGTGATCTCCCTCCGGCTGAATAAAGACCTGTGTCTTATGCTTCAAACGACGAAAAGCTTTGGAATGCAGAATCCTATCCCGGTCTCTCTGAAAAATAGTTCGAATATCGTCTTCCTCTTCCGGAAAATCCCGACCTAAAGAATGCATACTTAAAAATGCATAGGGAGAGAGCGTACTCTTCTCCAGTTCTTCCATTTCTTCCCGTATCGTCATAAGACTCCTTTCCTATTTTCGTAAAACTATTTCTTTTCTAAAGAACTGTTTTTCGAAGATAAACCATCAAAGAAGAATCACACGAAAAAAACTGCAAT
The DNA here is from genome assembly GCA_916439225.1 of uncultured Oribacterium sp. Lineage (GTDB taxonomy): Bacteria > Bacillota > Clostridia > Lachnospirales > Lachnospiraceae > Oribacterium. The sequence continues at coordinate 1,735,460 of CAKAHF010000002.1, forward strand.
AACGCCTGCAAGTCTTAACTAAAACAATCCCTGCAAGAGCAATATCAGAATTAAAATCGGTAGAACAAAAACAAAGTACGGCTTTAAAGCCTTGGGCATCTTAATCCCCTCTCCCTTATTACACTCTTCAATGTACTTGTCAAAGCCAAATCCCCACTTGCTGACACAGAAAAGGAGGTAGATCAGAGAACCGACAGGCAGAATCAGATTACTTACGATAAAGTCTTCGGAATCCAGAACATCTCTCCCGCCGATTAGCTTTAAGTCCTGCCATAAATTATACCCTAAAATACAGGGAATGCTCATTACAAATATGAAAATACAGTTGATAATCACCGCTTTTTTTCTATCCCAGTGGAAATTATCGATACTGGTAGAAATCAAATTTTCAAAAACGGCAATGACCGTGGAAAAACTTGCAAAGGTCATAAAGAGGAAAAAAAGACAGCCCCAGACTCTGCCAAACTGCATGTGCATAAAAATCTTGGGTAAGGTAAAGAAAATAAGGGGTGGTCCGGCATTCGGTTCTACACCGAAACTAAAGCAAGCCGGGAAAATAATCAAACCGGAAATGATCGCCACAAAGGTATCCAAAGCACAAATCTTTACGCCTTCACTCACCAAGGTATAGTCGTCAGACATATAAGAACCGAAGATTTCCATTGCGGCAACCCCAAGAGACAGTGTAAAAAATGCCTGATTCATCGCAGAGGAAATTACATGATATAAGCCGATTTCTTTGACCTTCTCCACATTCGGAAGAAGGTAGAATTTAGCACCTTCCAAGGCGCCAGGCAGCACCAAGCTATGCCCGGCAAGAAGAACAATTAAAATCAAAAGCGCACTCATCATGACGGTGGATACTTTCTCAAGACCCTTTTGTAAGCCTAAAGAGCAAATCATGAAACCGCCAATAACGGTAATTCCCATGCAAAGTGTCATTTCTTCCGGACGACTAAGCATCGTAGCAAAAATCCCCTCCACTTGACTCTGCTCAATATTTTCAAAACTCTTAAAGAGAAATTTAAAGAAGTAAGAAAGCATCCAACCGGAAACCGTCGTGTAGTACATCATTAAAAGATAGCAGCCGAAAATGCAGACATAACCATGAAGATGCCACTTCGTCCCCTTCGGCTCCAACGCCTTATATGCCTTTACAACGGATCTCCTACTCGCTCTTCCTACAGCAAGCTCCATGGTAAGAATAGGAAGGCCCATGATCAAAAGAAAAAGCAGATAAAAGAGAACAAAAATTCCTCCTCCATTTTGTCCTACCAAATACGGAAACTTCCACACATTTCCGATTCCGATTGCACAACCGGCACTCACTAAAATGAAGCCGATTCTGGACTTAAAATTCTCTCTTCCCATACTCTTACATTCCCCCTTAAATATCCCAACTCATAAAAGTCTAGTAGATTTATAATAAAAAACAGGAGATGTCTTACATCTCCTGCTTTTCGAAGTCGATGCGACTGGATTCGAACCAGCGACCTCTGCGTCCCGAACGCAGCGCTCTACCAAGCTGAGCCACGCATCGTTATTGGATAGATCAAACGAAAAAAACCGGATTCGCAATCTATTCTATATCCCGGAATACAATATAGAGAATTGCATCCCTTGACCGGTGAGCTCAAGACTTTCTAAAAACTCACTAGTCAAGGATTATAATCTTTCTCTGCATTCCTGTCAATCAATTATTTTTTACTGCTCTACAGACTCCTGTGTAACAGCTGCATTGACCTGTGGCATTGCCTTTGCTAAAGCATCTCTGTTGGACTGCACAATGCTTCTGGAATCGCTAAGAGAAGACTTTAGTTCATTTAAATGACCTGTTGCGGTATCTAAAGAACGGGAAATGATGGTCTCTAAGCTTGCAAGCATTTCATCCGTGTAACGAATAGCATTGCCACGAATCTGATCTGCATCGACAACTGCATTATTCACAATGATATCCGCCTGATTTTGCGCGTCCTGCACTAAAGCATTTGCCTTTGCATAGGCCTGCTGCATAATCTCGTTGTCAGAAAGCATCTCTTCCGTCTGCACCTTTGCCTCGGTAATCAAAGTCTCCGCCTGGGACTTTGCATCGGCCAAAATGGCATCCTGCTGGGAAATAATCTTCTGATATTTCTTGATTTCTTCCGGAACCCGAAGACGAAGCTCCACAAGAAGCTCTTCCATCTCCTCTTTGTTTACGATGATTTTGCTGTTAGACAGAGCCTGAAACTTACAGCTGTCAATATACTCCTCAATTTCTCCAATCAATTGCTCTATTCTACTCATACTTCCTCCGTCTATTCATAACCGAATTTTTTCTTCATAGCTGTTTCCACTGATTTGGGAACAAAAGCTGATATATCTCCATTAAAAGAAGCAATTTCCTTCACTGTACTGGAGCTCAAATAAGAATACTTTAGATTTGTAGCCAGAAACAAAGTGTCAATATCCTGTGCAATCACCTTATTGGTCTGCGCGAGCTGCAACTCATACTCAAAGTCGGTAACGGCACGAAGACCGCGCACAATCATGGTAGCACCAAGCTTCTTCGCATAATCTACCGTTAGACCGCTGAAAGAATGCACCTCTACATTCGGATACTCTGAAATTAACTCGTTAATCATTCTAACACGGTCTTCCGTAGAAACAACGGGGTCTTATTATTATTGAGAAGTACTCCAATAATCAGTTTATCCACCATTTTGGCGCTTCTGGATATCACATCCAGATGACCGAAGGTGACCGGATCGAAGGACCCGGGATAAATGGCTATCTTCATTTTCCCTCCTACATTCTTTACCAATAAGTCTTCCTATCCTAAGGCAAACTACCTGCCATACTCTACTTCTAAAACTAATACTCCACTACTTTTTATTATTCTCACTATTTAGCCGCAGAAAAACATGCTTGTTGGACTTATAGGACTTTTCTCTGAGAATAAGATATCCCTCCTCTTCCATACCGGAAAGGTCCTCTTCGAGCCCTGCTTCCACTACAAAAATGGTATTCTCATCCACAAAAGGCTTATCTGTTAAACGAATTAAGGCCTTTTCCGCAAGTTCTCGCCCGTAAGGCGGATCCATAAAGACCAAGCCAAAATGATAGTCCTTTCGCATAAGAGCGTTGATTGCCCCGTTGTAATCGCCTGGTAAAACCAGGGCCTGCTCCTTGAAATGCGTCTTCTCCAGATTTTCTTCAATACAAAGAATTGCCTGCCGTGCACTATCACAAAAAACCGCCCTCTTAGCGCCTCGGGAAAGAGCCTCAATCCCCAAGGCTCCGCTACCGGAAAAAAGGTCCAGTACGTCTTGATCTTCAAGATCAAACTGTAGGATATTAAAAAGAGTTTCCTTTATCCGATCCTGGGTGGGTCTTGTATCCAAACCGTCCGGTGTTCTTAAATTGATTCTTCTTGCCGTACCTGCAATCACTCTCATTTCTTTCTCTCCATTTCTCCATGTATTAAAGCAAATAAGGGAAGCCTTTGTAAATAGATTAAACTTATTTTTTTAAACTTTTGTTTTACAATTAAGGGATTTTCTTGGTAATTATTCCATGGAAATCATCCTGTTAAAACGATCCTGCACTCCGGGATGCTTCTTAAGACCCGGATCATCTTTTAGCATATTCCTTGCTTCTTCTCTTGCTTTTTTGAAAAGCTCCTCATCTAAAATGGGGTCTGCCATCATAAATTGCAAGTCTCCCGATTGTCTCTCCCCAAAGAAAAGATCCCCGGGTCCTCTTAATCGCAGGTCTTCCTTGGCAATCGCAAAGCCGTCATTGCTGTTCTTGATGATTCCCAAACGTTCTCTTGACTTTTCATCGTCTTTTCTATCCAGAAAAATACAGTAACTTTGCAAGGCGGAACGCCCTACTCTTCCCCGTAATTGATGTAACTGCGCAAGACCGAAGCGTTCAGCATTTTCTATGAGCATGACTGTGGCATTGGCAACATCCACACCGACTTCCACTACCGTAGTCGAGAGTAAAATCTCGGTTTCACCCCTTTTAAAGGTCTCCATCACCGATTCCTTCTCCTCTGCTTTCAGCTTTCCGTGAAGTAGCCCGATCCGAACATTCTCCGGAAAGAACTTCCTTAGGACCTTTTTATACGATAAGACAGATTCCACTTCCAGACTCTCATTTTCCTCAATCATGGGGCAAATAACATAGGCCTGTCTTCCCATTCTTACTTCATCCATAATAAAGGAAAAAGCCTTCTCCTGCTCCTCTTTATGAATGAGAGCATTCTTAATCGGAAGTCTGTCCGCCGGCTTTCTCGCAGCACGGAAAGGGGAATACTTCCATATAAAAGCTTCGCAAGACTTCGCGGAATAGGAGTCGCGGAAAGAAAGAGGGCATGCGGGAGCTTTCCCTTTTTTTCCAGCTTCAACCTTTCTTTTACACCGAAGCGATGTTGTTCATCAATAATAATGCTTTCCAGGGCAGAAAATACCAAGTTTTCCTGAATCAAGGATTGCGTACCGAATACCGCAAGAATCTCTCCCTCAGCTATCCCTTTATAAATTTTTTTCTTCTCTTTTGGGCTTGTGCTGCCAAGAAGCAGGGCTATTCTTTCCGGAAAAATCTTTTTGGCATTTTCGTAATGCTGTCTTGCCAAAATTTCGGTCGGCGCCATAAGAGCTACCTGCTTTTCCCTTTTCATCGTAAGGTAAATCAGATAAAAGGCAATGACAGTCTTTCCGGAACCTACATCCCCCTCTATAAAGCGAAAGATTCTTTGCTTCTTTAAAAGCTCCTCATTCATTTCCAAAATGCAATTTTTTTGAGAATCAGTGAGACTAAAGGGAAAAAAAGAATAGAATTCGCTTTCTTCTCCGTCACGATAGAGAGAGTAGTCCTTTTCCGCCTTATACTCCTTTTCCTCCTTCTCAAGATAAAGGGAGTAAAAAAAGAGTTCTTCAAAGGCCAGTCTCCCTCTCCCCCTCTCCCTCTCCCGGAAATTCTCCGGAAAATGCAAGAGTCTTAAACTTTCTTTTTTATCCGGAAGGGAAAGACGCTCCAGCTCTTCTTTTGAAAAAACATCGGAACACGCGAAGTCTTCCTTAAAAAGCTCTGCAATGGCTCTTCTTCGAACATAGTTCTTGATTCCTTTTGCAGAAGAATAAACTGCCTCCAAGAGCTTCCGCTTCTCCTGATAGTCCGCTGCGGAAAAGTACTTCGGCTGCTGAAGATAATAGCGTCCCTGAAATTCTTTTACTTGTCCGTAAAAGATAAAGTGCATTCCTTTTTTTAGTAGCTTTCGGATATAGGGGGCATGAAAAAACTGCAAGGTAATTTCTCCGCTGCTATCAAAGACCCTTGCCAGTAAAATCTCCTTTGCCGTTCCCGGCTTTCCACGGAAATCCTCTTTTAAGACAGCGGAAAAAGCCATCCACTCCTTTTCCTTCGCGTCAGCGATTCGCGAAATAGGAGGATAGTCAATATAGCTTATGGGAAATTCCATCAGGAGATCTTCTTTACTGTAGATTCCTGCCTTATGAAAAAGAGCCGTTGTTTTTTCACCAACACCCTTTATTTTTTCAATTCCGTCACTTAACATAGCTCTTTCCATGAAAAAAGGGCTATGAAAGAAGTGAAATCTTTGTTTATTCCTTTCCTTCATAGCCCTAAACGAAATCTAAATTTATCTTGAACACAGGACTCAATCCATTTGATTTTTAGCCTTTAATCTTTAGATTTCAATTTTTAACCTTTGCTCAAGCGCCTGCAATTTCAAACATAGCTTCATTTTACTCTAAAGACAAGAGATAGTAGTAAACCGCCTGACCGCCATTTTGCAGCTCTATTTCTAAATCCGGATTGTCCTTTTGAATTTCAGATACAAGTGCTTCCGCATCCTCTGCCTTCACATCTTCTCCATAGTACAAACTAAGAATTTCTCCTTCTCCCATCTTCGGCAGTGCTTCCCTTACCGCGGAAAGAATATCTTTCTCTGCGGAAAGAAGGCCCTTGTCTCCAAGGAAAAGAATGTCTCCGGAGTGAATCTCTCTTCCATCAATCGTTGTATCTCGCACTGCATAAGTGATTTCACCGGAGGAAACCGCCTTTAGGCTCTCGCTCATATTCTCCGCATTTTCCTCCGCACTCAGATCTTCCTGAAAGGCAATCAAAGCGGAAATTCCCTGCGGAATCGTGGTACTGTGGAGCACTGTAATCGGCTGATCCTCCAAAATGCTGCATACCTGCTCAGCGGCAAGAATGATATTTTTGTTGTTCGGTAAAATGAAAATATGATCGGCATTGATTTTTTCTACCGCATTGACCAAGTCCTCCGTGGAGGGGTTCATACTCTGCCCACCGGAAACCACCTGATCGGCACCGAGGTCACGGAAAATGTTTTCCAAACCTTCTCCGGAGCAAACCGCCACAAAGCCGAAAGCCTTTCTTTCTATAGGCTTTTCTTCTTCCTCCAGCTTTTCCATTGCTGCAATGCGGGAAGCATCTTCAATCAAAAGCTCATGGTGCTCGAGACGCATATTGTCGACCTTCATCTTGGAAAGATAACCAAGAGAAAGTCCTTTCTCAAAAGCGTCACCCGGGTGATTCGTGTGTACATGGACCTTAATCATCTCTTCATCAGAGAAGCAAACGATAGAGTCCCCGATACTTGTCAAATAAGTTCTAAGCTCATCTACCTCTTCATCCGTGAAAGAATGGTCTCCGTTTACCATAAACTCCGTACAATAGCCGAAACGAATGTCCGCAGTCGAAATCTCTCCCTTGTTCTTTCTTTCACCTACAAGAGCGGATACAGCTCCATTCTCCTTTAGCTCTAAGTCAAGAACAATCTTCTCTCCTTTAAGAGAACGAAGCGCTCCATCCATTACAGCCATAAGACCCGCTCCGCCGGAATCCACTACACCGGCTTCCTTCAGTACCGGAAGAAGATCCGGAGTATGCTCTAAAACTTCTTCTCCGTGTGCATAAACCTTCTCCAGCAAAGGAAGAATCTCTTCTTCAGTTAGGGAAAGTTCCATAATCTTATCCGCCATCCCCTTGGCAACAGTAAGAATGGTACCTTCCTTCGGCTTCATAACCGCTTTATAGGCTGTTTCCACTCCTCTTTGAAAAGCCTTTGCCAGGACAAGGCTATCTACATCCTTCGCTTCAGACAATTCTTTGGTAAAACCACGAATAAGCTGAGACAAAATAACGCCCGAGTTTCCCCTTGCCCCTCTTAACGAGCCGCTTGACATCGCTTTACAGATATCTTTGATGCTCCCTCCCTCTATAGCCGCAACTTCTTTTGCCGCAGAAAGGATGGTCATGGTCATATTGGTTCCCGTATCTCCATCCGGTACGGGGAATACATTTAATTCATTGATCAAATCTTTTTTTGCATTGAGCTGATTGGCTCCGGCTAAAAATGCCTTCTTCAACTCCTTTGCACTAAGCACTTTACCCACAGGGTTTACCCTCCTATCAATCAATAATGCGTACACCTTCTACGTACACATTGATGCGATCCACTTCCATACCGGTAAATTGGGAAATCCGATACTCTACACTGTCTGCCAGATTCTCCGCAACGGCTTTAATACTTACACCGTAGGCAATAATGACATGAAAATCCAAACTGATTCTATTGTCCTTAATCCTTACATCAATCCCCTTGTGATAGCTTTCTTTCCGAAGCAAATGGGCAAGACCTTTCCCACTCATAGGGACCGCAGCCATTCCCACTATTCCAAAGCAGGAAACAGCAGCATTCGCTGCATATTCAGCTATAACTCTCTCGGAAATCTCAACCTCTCCAAAGTGTGATGGAATCTTTCCTTTCATAGACTGTCCTCCAATTCTTGATAAGCAAATCTTTGGCATGCTGTTCTGTATATTAAGAAAAAGAATTCTCGATAGTTCGAGAATTCTTTTTCAGTATACTCTATTTTTCAATATATGAAAAGAGATTAAAAATACAGCTCACCCCAGCTTTAATAGTTTCTGTTCTTTTCCAAAACATAAGATGCTGCTCCAAAACAAAGAAGGGAAATGAGAGACAGCACCAGCACTTGAAGGTACATTGACCAGTCTGCACTGATTGCAAAGAGATTCCTTATGGAATCCACAAAATCAGTCACTCCGGAGAGTATGTTTACCGCAAGAATTAAAAATATAAAAATCGTAATGATAAATGCGAGCATTTTCCCCCGGAAGAAACTCGCCTGTACTGTCACACAAAGCACGGCAAGACAGCTCATATATATCCAAACACCCACATAAAATGATCCGATTGAAATCATAAATTGAACAAAATTTCCCAACTTATTTTCCATGGTCAAGCCCCAAATCATATCGAAAGCCTGGGAGAAACCGTCTATGTCGACACTAAAATAAAAAAGATCGAATAAAAACAGAAAGTACAAAAATAAGCCAATGCAGATTGAGCTGATAAGGCTCTCAACAATCTTTGCCAAAAGAAACTGGTAACTGGGTCTTGGCAGCATATACAACATATAACCTTGATTCGTACTTAAGTCTTTGCTCAGGCTCACCATACTGGAAAGTCCAAACAATAAAAATACGACAAAGCTAAAAAATATAAGGAACATTCCGGAGAGTCCCATAACAAAAATATTGTCACTGATGCTTCCAAACAGTAATAAAACTTCAAAAATCAAGAGTAAAGCCACGGATACAATCTTGATCGGCATGGTTTTTTTCATTTCGTAACGAATTAAAGTCAACATATTACTCCCCTACCCTTCCTAACAATTCTCTATATCGATCGGTGATGGACATCCCGCGACTGCTCCGTAATTCTTCAACATCTTCCATAGCAAGCAGTCTTCCTTCATTAAAGAAAAGTGCGAAGTTTACATAGGATTCCACCTCTTCCACAAGATGACTGGATAATATAATCGTACGATCATCCGACATCACTTCTAAAATCATCTTTTCGATTTCTTCTCTTGCCAGTAAATCCACACCGTTAAAAGGCTCATCCAATATCAGAACCTTTGCTTCCCTTGCCAAGGTTGCCGCCACTCTTACCTTTTTATCCATTCCCGAAGAAAGCACCTTAAAAGGAGTACGAAAGGAAATCTTCATCCTCTCAACCCAAGACTTATATCTTATTTCATCAAAATCTTTAAAAAAAGTCTTATAATACTCCCCGAATTCCCCTACCGTCATAAAGGGATAGGCATGCGTTTCCGTAGGAAGATAGGCTACCTCCGCCCTACTTTGTATAGAAAGGGATTTTCCATCTAAAAGAAGTTCTCCTTCACTCTGCTTTGTCAAACTTGCCAATATTTTCATGAAGGTCGTTTTCCCCGAACCGTTCGGTCCAAGAAAAGCGTATATTTTTCCATCTCCCATCTCTACATTGACATGGTCCAAAGCTGTTCTTCCATTATATTTTTTCGATAAATTACTAGCTTGAAGCATTTAACTCCTCCTCTAAATATTTCCTTAACTGCTCCTTTGAAACGGATAAATCCTTCATTCTTTGGAGAAACTCCCTACTATACTCCCTGGCAAGGCTTATTCTTTCCGTTTTTAGTCTCTCTTCCTCTTCCGTCACAAAAGTTCCCATACCCCTCTTGGTAAAGCAAAGCCCCTTATGCTCCAGCTCCTGATATACTCTTTGGGCCGTATTGGGATTGATTTTATAGGCTAGCGCAAGCTCTCTTCCCGAAGGCATCTTCGCTCCCGGAGAGAGTGTACCGTTTAGCATATCTTTTATGATAGCCATCTCCACTTGCTGGTAAATCGGAAGAGAGGGTTTGTATTGCATTTTGCCTCCTTTCAGCGAATGTCTTTCACTACATATTTCTTAGATTTCAGTTAGCTAAAATAATGCTTTGCTTAACTAGTGAACTATTTAAATAGTACACTAGTGTTATGATTACGTCAAGACTTCCTATTTAAATTTTTTTACAAAACAAAATAGTCTTAGCTTTTTTTGAGCACAAAAAAAGATACTGCCCTACGACAATATCTTTCTAATCGTTCATTATTCAGCAACGCCTGCAACAGCACGCTCAACTTTCCGGAACGCAGGCAGGAAGTACAGACGTACATCTTCTTTGTACCGCCATCTACCTTCACTCTAACTGACTTCACATTTGCTTTCCACATCTTGTTTGATCTTCTATGTGAATGGCTTACTTGAATACCGAAATGTACTGCCTTCTCGCAAATAGCACACTTAGCCATGATTGCACCTCCCTCTTTTAAAAAATCCACTGCTTTACAGCGACTATAGTACTATAGCAAAAATGATTTTGGATTGCAAGCAAAATTTACTCATCAAAATCAGACAAATCTAAATCAATGACATCTTCCGCATCCTCAATCTCTAATTCTGTAGAATCATTTCCGGAAAGCACGGTATATTTCTTGCCTTCTTGCTCTTTTCTATCCCCTTCCACCAAAGAATCAAGAGCTTCCTGTCCCTGCTTTTCCGCAGACTCACTCACCTTATTTCCTCCGGTAATCTTATCTATCGCATCCGGAATCATATCAATAATCTTGGATAAGGCATCCTCATTTTTTACGCGAATCAGCTTGGTTCTGCCATTTTGAATTACGAGCATTGCCGCAGGAGTAATCTTGGAACTCATAGCACCGGCTCCGCCATCTCCTTTTTTAGTACTTTCTTTCACAAAAGCTCCGCTTGCCATACCGCAGCTCACTTCCATAAGTGGGACCAAAACCGTGTCTCCCAGCTTGATAGGCTCCCCCACCACGGTTTTTGACTGAATAAAGCCGTCCATCCCTTGGAACAATTCCTGAATAAGTTCTTTTGTATTGTTATTTGCCATGCTTCCCCCCCTTGAGGACTAATCTACGAAACGCTCTATTCCTTAAAAGACGAATCAGGAGAATCAATAGATGAATAAGACGAATCTTACCTTCTAAACGGATATCTCCATAATAATAGCTGTCTCCGAACTCCGGTACAAGTCTAATTTTATCTTGGATAAACGGATAAAGCAGAGCAGCAGCCTCTAAAACCTGCCCCATTGTTGCCGGATCTTCCATCGAAAAGTAGATACTCCCCTCCATCTTTCGAATTCTACAGGTTTTTAAAAAGCGAATTGCCTCCTTAATTACAAAGGCAATCATTTCTCTCGTTTCTTCCTTTCCAAGTTCTTTTAATAGATCGATTATATCTCTGATACTCCGTATTTTATCTTGAAAAATATGTCTCCATTTTTTTAATTTTTCACTCATTCTTCTCCCCTCTCCAGTATCGTGAAGAAAAGAATTTTTCCGATATAATGTAGTTTGCCGTCTTTACAATCTCCCCGAAAATGCAAAGCCGGAAAGCGCAAATGGAATTCTCCTTCAGGATCTTTTTCTTCTCTCGCTTTTCTCCCTTCCAGTTTATACCGAAAAGGATAAAACAAAAGAAAAAGAAGAAGTACAAGTAAAAGCAAAAGAAGAACTGCCACTGCAATCAGCAAATACTTGAGAATCGTCAAGATCAGCAGCATATCCCCCTCTCCTTTAAGTCTTTCTTCCACCATCCCGGCTACCAGTTTAAGAGCATCTTTATATCCATAAGCCAAGCCCAGTATTTCATCATTTATCCTTGGAAAATTTGGAATTTTCAGCATAGAAGACGGATAAAATTCGTATAGATTCTTTCCATATCCGCTATAGACGATGTAACACAGGGGCACTACGTGCCCTTCCCGTAAATTTTCCATCAGATAAGGAATATATTCTTTTGCTCTGGCACCGAAGCGCATTTTTTTTGATAAACGCATTATTTTCTGTCCAAAAGATAATCTCTGACCATCACTAAGGCAGCACCGCAAGCCTGCTCTCTAACTTCTTTTCTATTTCCTTTAAAGTGGTATTCCTCCACCTTGGTTTTACCCCCGGCACAAACTGCAATATAAACCAGCCCGACTTCTTTATCCTCCAGACCGGTTGGTCCCGCATTTCCGGTGATTGCCACGGCAATATCCGCCTCGGATTCCATCATAGCGCCGATTGCCATCTCTTTAGCGGTAGCCGAAGATACAGCCCCCTCTTTCCGAAGCAACTCCTTCTTCACAGAAAGAAGTTTCTCTTGGATTTATTGGAATAGGTTACATAGCCCACCTTAAAGCAATCCGAAGCACCTTCCACGGAAGTAATTGCTGCGGAAATCATTCCGCCGGTAATGCTTTCCGCTGTAGTAATCGTTTTCTTCAAGGATTTCAATATACAGACTAGCTGCTCTTCGATTGGTGCATCTGCCGGACAATAAATCTCTCTTTTCTTATCTCCCATCAAAAGCCTCCTTCTTCAAGAACCCTACGATTTTTATACAAGTAATCCATCAAGGAAATGATTGTCAGAGCCAACGACAAGTAAACCAAAATCTCTGTCACAAGAGAAAGTGCAGGAACTTGCAGAATAAGTAAAATAATCATGAGCATCTGACTGACCGTTTTGAGCTTCCCGAAATAGGACGCTGCAATCACAAGATTTTGCTCCACCGCAATCAAACGAAAGCCTGAAATAATAAATTCTCTGGAAATCAGGATAATAACGTACCAAGCCGGAAGATAAGATAGAGGAATCATACAGATTAAAGCGGCGCAAACCAACAGCTTATCCGCCAACGGATCCATAAATTTCCCGAAATTGGTCACCAGCTTTCTCTTCCTTGCAATATATCCATCTAAAAATCGGTGAACGAGGCAAGGCAGAAAATTACTTCCGCAATCAAACGAAAGAGTAAGTCATTTTCTGCAGGAAACAGCATGAAAAATACAAATACCGGAACCAATAAGGCTCTTAGAATGGTTAGTTTATTGGGAAGATTCACAATACTCTCCTATTAAATCATATCCTTCCGTGTCTATAATTCTCACACAGATAAATTCTCCTACAGCCCTTTTCTCCCCCTTCAGATAGATAAAGCTGTCAATATCGGGATTGTCCATATAACTGCGAAGAATCAAACGGGATTCTTCCTCATCATATCCTACAATAAGGGCTTTTAAGACTCTCCCTCTCTGTTCTTCCGCTTTTTGGAAAGCAATTTCCTGCTGTACTTCCATAATACGGGAAAGTCTTTTGTTTTTTACGTTTTCCGGTACCTGATTTTCCATAGTCGCTGCACGAGTTCCCTCTTCTTGAGAATAAGGAAATACACCCAAACGATCAAAACGCTCTTCTCTGATAAAAGAGAGTACATCTTCCAGGTCTTCTTCCGTTTCCCCGGGGAAGCCGGTAATCAGAGTGGTTCTTAGACAAATATCCGGAATTTCTCTCCGCAATAATGCAATTTTCTCCTTTAATTCCGCTCTTCTGGTCTTCCTGTTCATCGCTTTTAGGATGCGGTCGGAAGAATGCTGAATGGGCAAATCCAAGTAATGGCAAACTTTGGGGTTATCCCGAAGTTCCTCAATAAGAGGAAGCTCAATCTCCTCCGGATAACAGTAGAGAATACGAATCCATTCCAGCCCATCAATTTCAGAAAGAGCGCGCAGCAATTTATGCAGAGATTTCTCTCCATAGAGATCAGTACCATAAAGAGTGGTTTCCTGCGCAACCAGAATCAGCTCTTTTGCCCCCTCGTTCCGAAGCTCTTTTGCTTCCTCCAGAACTTTTTCCATAGGAATGGAACGATAGTGCCCACGCAAACGGGGAATAATACAGTAACTACAGTACTTGTCACAGCCCTCCGCAATTTAATATAGCGGGTGTATCTTTCCCCGCTTTCCACTCTCTTTATCTGCTTATCCAGACGACTTACATAATCCTTTACGGAAGCAATCTCATCAATCTCCGGAAGTTCCTTTCGGATTTCATCCTTATAACGTTCCACAAGACAGCCTGCCACAATCAGCTTTTGTAATTTCCCTGTCTTTTTGTATTCTGCCAGTTCCAAAATAGTATTGATACTTTCTTCTTTGGCAGGACCAATAAAAGAGCAGGTATTGACTATGGCAATATCCGCATCTGCAGGGTCCATAGTCACCTTTGCTCCTTCATACTTTTCCAAAAGCTCTGATAAAAGCTTTTCGGAATCTACCCGATTTTTATCACAGCCTAAACTTTCCAGATATAAATTCATTATTCCTCACTATCCGAAGAATAATCTCCGTCAGAATAATCGTCTTCTTCCTCGCCGTCTTCCTGTAAGTAATCCTCATTTTCCTTTTCGGAATCCAACTCATCCTCATCTTCCTCGTCCAGATCTTCATCCAAGGCATAATGAGAATAGTCTCCAAGTTCTACTGTCGGATTTATCGGTTCTTCTTCATAGTCCAGACCCTTCTCTACATTTACAAGGTTCTTGGATATTTCTTCAATCGCAACGGAAAGAGGTTTTCTATCCTCCTCTGCCTTAATCAAAGGAGCATCTCCGTCAATAATCTGACGCGCTCTTTTTGCGCTCGCAATCACCACAGAATAGCGAGATTGCACTTCCAGTTCTCCCTCTTCTCTATTCTTATTCATAGAATCAATCAAGTCATTGTATGTTGGACGCAGCATCTTCTATCCTCCTTAAGTCCTTTCTGATTTTTTCAATCAGATCTAAATGCGCCTCTACCCTGTCATGAGACGCACGAATTAAATTATGCAGTTTTTCCGTACATGTGTCAATATCCGCATTCACCAGAATGTAATCGTAGGCCTCTACTCCTTCCGATTCCACAATAGCTCTTCCAAGGCGCTTATTCACCATTTCCTCATCCTCCGTATTCCTTCCGATGAGGCGACTTCTTAATTCCTCTGCCGAGGGAGGAGTCATAAAAATCAGGAGACTGTTCGGGAATTTCTTCTTTATCTTTAATGCCCCTTGAATCTCAATTTCCAAAATTACATCTTTTCCCTGATTCAAGCAATCCTCAACAAACTTTCTCGGTGTCCCATAGTAGTTGTCCACATACTTGGCATACTCCACAAGTTCATCACTATCAATCATTTCTTCAAAGCGAGTCTTACTTACAAAAAAATAAGACTTTCCCTCTTCTTCCCCTATTCTTGGCGCTCTTGTTGTTGCTGAAATGGATAACGCGTAATTATCATACTTTTCCGTTATCCTTTTCATAATGGTTCCCTTTCCTGCCCCGGAAAAACCGGAAACCACAACCAAAATACCCTTATCCATACTATCCCCTTCTATATCTGCGTTTTTTATATCGAGTTCCTATGATTTTGTATGCTTTTCTATGCTTTTCAAAACTTTTCTATGTTTTTCTATGTTTTATGAATTCTATTCTATGATTTCTCTAGGCTTTATTCTATGTTCTGTACCTGCTCTCTCATTTTTTCAATGCAGTTTTTCGTCTTTAGTCCAATATCCGTAATCTCCAAATCACTTGCTTTGGAAAGAATAGTATTACTTTCCCGATTCATTTCCTGCATCAGAAAATCCAAGTCGCGCCCAACTGCCTGCTCTTCCTTAAGCATGGCCTGCATCCTGTGAATATGGCTGTCCAGTCTCGTAATCTCTTCGTCCGTACTGACCTTATCGGAAAAAATAGCGACCTCTTCCAAGAGTCTTCCTTCGTCTATCTCTCTCCCTGTCAGGCTTTCTTCTATTTTCTTCCGGAGACGACTCTCATATTGTGTGCGAAGTTCCGGTTCCTTTTCCTTTAGAAAACAAATATATCCTTCCATTTCCAGCAACTTCAGCTCCAAGTCCGCCTTTAGTTTTTCTCCTTCCAAGGAACGGGAACGTACGAATTCTTGAATTGCCGTATCCACAATATCAAGAATCGCCGTCTCATCATCTCCATCCTCTTCTTCCGTAAGACGAAAAACATCAGGATAAAAGAATAAAGAATTCCCACTTAAAGTAAAGGGGAGATCCAGTTCTTTCGACAACTTTTCAATCTCTTCTTTATATCGTTTTGCCAGTACAGTATTGACCAGCAAGTTCTTATCTTTTTCAGCGCCATCCTCTACAGAAAGATAAACCTCCACCTTTCCTCTGGAAATGTTATTTTTCAGCATTTCCCTGATTTTCATCTCCATTGCCTGAAAACTTCTAGGCAGTCTAAAACTTAAATCCAAAAAACGGGAATTGACAGATTTAATTTCTACCGTGACTACCTGTCCTGCGTTTTCCGCCTTCGCTCTGCCAAATCCGGTCATACTTTTCATTTCGGAACTTCTCCTTTTCCTTGAGTTTTTTCCCCCTTTAGCCTATCCTAGGAAATGCAAGTTATCAGTATAAATTATGATAGCAAGGGAAAAAGGCTTTTTCAAGGAGTAAAGGACGGATTTATGGCATTTGACGGATTATTTTTATCGGCATTGATTTTCGAATTCAAGGAAAAAATTTTAGGTGGAAAGATTGCAAAGATTATACAAAGCGAAAAAGATGAGTTACAGATTACGGTAAAAAAGGAAAAGCAACAGTTCTTACTTCATCTTTCTGCAAATCCTTCCATTCCTTTGGTGTACCTTAGCCATACCGGAAAAACAGCACCTCTCAGCGCTCCCAATTTCTGTATGGCGTTACGAAAGCATATCGGAAACGGTCAGATTCAGAACATCAGCCAGGCCTCAAGCGTATTAGGAGAAGAAGGACTGGAACGGGTACTGCTTCTTCATATCTCTCACAGAGATGAAATGGGGGACTACGGTATCAAGTATCTGGCTGTGGAAATCATGGGAAAATATTCCAATATTATTCTTTTAAAAGAAGATTTTACTGTACTCGACGCCATCAAAAGGATATCCTCTGCACAGTCTTCCCTTCGAGAAGTACTTCCCGGAAGAGCTTACTTTATTCCCGATCAGTTTCATAAAGAAAATATTCTGCACTTCTCTATGGAAAACTTAAGTTCTTTCTTAATCGAGCGAAAGCAGGGTACGGAAAAGCCCGAGGCAATCTCCGATGCACTCTTTCACAGCTTCTCCGGCTTAAGTCCTCTTTCTGCAAGAGAGCTTTGTGAGGCGTCTTTCGTTTCCTTTGATAAGGATATAGAACTTCTCACTTCTTCCGAATGGGAAAATATCACCACGGCAATATATGCTTTAAGAGAAAACATCAGTTCCGGAAACTTTTCACCCGTCATACTTTTTGAAGAAACAAAGGCCTTTGATTTTTCCGCCTTTTCCACAAAGCAATATCTGGGAAACCCACGCTTCCATGAAGAAGCATTTTCTTCTCCCTCCGCACTTTTAGAACAATACTACGGTGGAAAGGAAAAGGAAGACCGTGTACGTCAAAAGTCCGTCGACTTAAAAAAACAATGCACCACTCTTTTGGAGCGTGTCGGAAAAAAACTGAGCTTACAGGAAAAACAGCTAAAGGACACAGAGAAGAAAGAAAGCTTCCGTATCTATGGCGAATTGCTTACCACCTACGGTTACAGTTTACAAGGCGGGGAAAAAGAACTGCTCTGTGAGAATTATTATACAGGGAAGGAAGAACGCATCCCCGTGGATCCACAGCTCTCTCCTATCGAAAATGCAAAACGTTATTTTGACAAATACGATAAGGCAAAACGGACGGAAAAGAATCTGACGGAACAGTTGCAGGAAAGCAGACGAACTCTGGAACATTTGCAATCCATCCTAAGCAGTCTTCTTACTGCAGAAAACGCAGGAGACCTGGAGGATATCCGGCGAGAAATGGGAGAATACGGATATATGAAAAAAGTATCCGCAAAGAAAAAGGCAAGCAGAAAAGAGGATAAGTCTTCTCCCCGAATCTTCCGAAGCAGCGACGGTTACCTTTTATATGTTGGAAAAAATAATTTCCAAAACGAAGAAGTCAGCTTTCAAATTGCAGATTCAAAAGACTTTTGGTTTCATGTAAAGGCTGCTGCAGGATCTCATGTGATTGCCAAAACCGAGGGGAAAAGCCTGGAGGAGCTTCCGGACCGCCTTTTCGAAGAGGCCGCCGAGCTTGCCGCCTATTTCTCCTCAGAAAGAGAAAGTGCAAAGGTAGAAGTGGATTACACAGAAAGAAAGAATTTAAAAAAGGTGGTTGGAGGAGCCCCGGGCTTCGTCATCTACCATCAAAATTATTCCATTATAGTGGAAGCGAAAAAAGTCCTGGAAGAGCTTTAAGCTCCTCCGGGACTTTTGATTCATAAGCACGCAAAGCGTGCGATATCTCGTTTATAACAAATATCGCTTCGCAAAGCCTACGGTACCTCTTATTCTTCTTCCCAGTTGGTATAGACATTCTGCACATCATCGGACTCATCCAGTAAATCCAGAGTTTTTCTAAGGTTCTTCACAGCCTCTTCATCTGTTACGGAAACCGTATTTCCGGGAATCATAACCACTTCCGCCTGCACCATAGGAATATTTTCCTTTTCCAAATTCTCACGGACGGTAGAGAAGTCTGCAGGAACAGTTAAGATTTCATAGCTGTCATCACGGTCAATCAGATCCTCTGCACCGGCCATGATTGCAATATCCATAAGGGAATCAAAATCCTTTCCCAAATCATCCATCTCTTCCTTATCCAGAATAATCTGTCCCTTTTCTTCAAAAAGGAAGGATACGGAGCCCTGCGCACCAAGACTTCCCTTTCCCTTTGTAAATGCGGAACGAACATCTGCTGCAGAACGATTTTTATTGTCGGTAAGAACTTTTACAATTATGGCAACACCGTTTACACCATATCCCTCGTACTGCAACTCTTCGTAGTTTACGCTATCCAATGCACCGGCTGCCTTCTTGATTCCGTTTTGAATGGTATCGTTTGGCATATTGTTTGCCTTTGCTTTTGCGATAACATCACGCAGCTTGGAATTGCTGTTCGGGTCCGAACCGCCCTGCTTTACAGCCAAGGCAAGCTCATGACCGATAATGGTAAATATCTTTCCCTTCGCCGCATCATTTTTTTCTTTTTTAGCTCTGATATTTGAAAATTTTGAATGACCTGACATATTAACTCCTCTGTATAATTTTTTCCTAGTGTACCTATTTTCCTGCTCTTACGCAAGTTCTTTCGAAAAAGCAAGGATTGTCTCTTTTTCACCTAGGAAAACTCATGCAAATGTAGATTGTCCTGCGGATTATAGGTTCCCACCCATTTTTCACCACGATAATACACGCGGGGAACTCGATTTCCCAAGCCACATAAAAACTCATAAGGGAATACTCCCATATCTTCCCAGTCATAAAGACTGATCGCTTCCTGTCCTTCTTCTCCAAGTAGAGTCACTTCCTGAAAGAGCTTCGCTTCCACTCCCGTAATATCCACCATAAACTGGTCCATGCAAACTCTTCCGAGGATCGGACATTTTTTACCGCTTACCAAGATAGAAGCCTTACCGGAAAGAATACGAGGATAGCCGTCTCCGTATCCTACCGGAATGGTGGCAATCTTCATTTCCCTCTCCGTCACGAAAGTGGAACCGTATGAGATGCCTTCTCCTGCCGGAACTATCTTAATATGAGAAATTTTCGCCTTCCAGGAAAGAGCCATTTTTATCGGAAGTTCATGACGCACTTCACGAGAAGGATATACACCGTAAAGAGCGATGCCGTCCCTTACCATATTGTATTCCGTACCAAAATCCTCCAGGATGCCGGCAGAATTTGAAATATGGCAAAGAGGAATGGAATAGCCTCTCTCTTTCAGCTTTCCTATAAAAGTTTTGAAACGTCGTTCTTGTTTTTCGGCGTACGTTTTGTCCTTTTCATCACAGGAAGCAAAGTGAGAAAATACCCCTTTCACGTCAATATAGGGACTGGAAAGGATTCTCTCCGCAATCTCCAAAGAACCCGTTTCCTCTGTCTGTATCCCGATTCTTCCCATTCCGGTATCGAGCGCAAGATGTACTTCCAAGCTCTTCTTTTGTACCTTTCCCAGCGTCTCCAGCTTATTAAGCTGTTCTATGGTAAAGAGGCTTGGCATGATGCGGTAATCGTAAAGAAGTGCATATTGGCTTTCCGGAATAACACCGAGAATTAAAATATCGCCTTCAATGCCGGATTTCCTTAAAGTAATGGCCTCTTCCACTGTCGCAACACCAAACATGGCACAGTCTTCTTCAATGGCCTTTGCCACTTCTACAATACCATGTCCGTAGGCATCCATTTTCACAACCGCACAGACAGCCGTCCCTTTTCGTAATTTCCTTTACACAAATGAAGATTCTCTACAATTCTCCCCAAATCCACTATGGCATATGTTCTATCGTAGCTTTTTTTATCTTGCATTTTTTCGGTCTTCCCTTTCTATAAATTCATCAATAGCGAAAGCAAAAAATCGAGGAAGCTCTCTGGCCAAAACACTGTGTTGACCTTCCTGTTCCGCAGCCATTTCAGCTCCTCGTACCTGAACAAGTACAGAAAGACAGGCCGCCTGAAATGCCAGTTTTTTCGCAGGAATGTCTCCGTATTTTTCCTCCAAAATACAAAGTAGTCCGCATAGCAAGCCTGCAAAGCAATCCCCGGAACCACCCTTACTGAGTGCCGCACAGGAAATATGATTATGGAAAAAACCTTCTTTTTCCATTTTGTTTTTTTCTTTATTTTCTCCTGCAAAAGCTCTATTATCTTGTATATTCGACTTTCTTTCTTTTTCATCTGCTTTTTGAAGTGAAGAGGCTGGAGCAAAAACCATTGTATCGTGTGATTTCAAAATCAAGATACAATGATGAGATTCCGCGTATTTTTTTCCTAATTCTTCTCTGTTCTTCAAGACCTCTTCCACGCTTAGATGGCAAAGTCTTGCAAACTCCTTAATATGCGGAGTAAGAATCAGCGTGGCCTCTTTCGCATAAGAGCTAAGTGTCTCTTCCAATAAAGAGGATTTGGAAATCATGTTCAGCGCATCAGCATCCAATATCAAAATCTGTCTCTTGGACTTCGCCGTTTTCCCTCGTAGCAAAAGTTCATAAAGCAGCTCTCTTTCCTTGTCTTCCGTTCCTATTCCGGGTCCAAAAAGAATTACCTGCCCTTCATCCCGGCTTTCCTCCAAAGAGAACTTCTCCCTATCCAAAAACAAAGACTCCGGAACCATGATTTGCAAAGGTATCCGGTTCTCTTTATCACTAATAAGTTTCACAAGTCCTGCGCCGGCTGTATAAGCTGCAAGAGCCGAAAAATAGCCGCCCCGGCCATCCCTGATTTTCCGGCAAAAATCTCCACCTTTCCATAGGAGCCCTTATGAGATTTCGGATTTCGCTTTGGAATAGGCAAAAACAGTGGCAATACTTTATTCCACCCGGAATTCTCGGCAGATTTTCTTTCTGTATTCTCGCCAAAAATATTTTCCTGCATTTCCTCTTCATGTTCTGTGTCAAATGAAGCGTCCCGGCTTATCCCCTCTGCAAAGGAAAGAGAATTCCCAAATAAGACGGCTGTAGCAATTACCAATGTTGCCGTATTGGAAATGCTGACTTCCAGCCTGGTTCCCCCGAGCTTAAGAAAAATCTCCCTTGCATTTCCGTAAAGCTTTACATAGGGTTTTCCCAGTTCATCTCGCAGTACCTCTATATCCAATAAAGAAAAACCCCGGATTCCTGTCCCCAGAGCCTTGGAAACTGCTTCTTTTACACTAAAATCACCGGCAAGGCGAGAGACCTTTCCCTCACTTTGCCGGCGTTCTTCTGCTGTGAAAATCTTCTCCACCGCACTTCCATTCTGTAAACGTTCCATTCGAAGAATTTCCAGAATATCCGTGCCAACGCCTAAAATCATTTTAGTTCCTCAAACAGTCTGTAGGAAAGACGCATAAGACTTTCGGAAAGATGCACATTTTCAATGACAACATGCTTCGGCACTTCCAAGTCTATGTGTGCAAAGTTCCAAATTCCTTCTATACCGTAGGCAATCAAATCATCCACAACTTTAACAGCTGCCACTTTGGGGATACAAATTGCCGCAAGACGAATCTTCTCCTTCTCTACAAGAGCCTTCATCTCCGTCATCGGAGCAATCTTCAAACCACCGGCTTCCTTTCCGATTCTTTCCGGATCAACATCAAAGATTCCCTTTAATATAAATCCTCTTTTTGGAAATTGGTATAGTTTGCCAAAGCCTGTCCAAGATGCCCTGCTCCCACGATAATCATGGGATTTTCTCTGTCAATATTTAAAATCTTCGCTATCTCGTCATGGAGATTGGCTACATTGTATCCGTAGCCCTGCTGTCCAAAACCGCCAAAGTTATTCAAGTCCTGTCTTATCTGCGATGCGGTCAGGCGCATCCTCTTGGACAACTCTCCGGACGAAATGCGCTCTATTCCCTGTTCCATTAAATCTTCCAGATATCGATAATACCTTGGAAGACGCTGGATAACTGCCTGTGATATTTCTTTTCTATCCATTATTTTTCCTCATTCGCTAAAAATAATCACACTTTTTTCCACTATACTGTTTTGTGAAAATGCTGTCAATGTTCTGCGAGGAAAAGGGATGATTTATTCCTTGTATTTTTTAAGAAAATACTTTCCGATAGTCTTCCTTAAACTTTTCAATCCCGATATCCGTTAAAGGATGATGTATCATCTGTTTCAATACTTTGAACGGAACCGTGGCAATATCCGCACCGGTTTTTGCACATTCAATCACATGAATCGGATGACGAACAGATGCACAAATCACCTCTGTTTCAATGTCCGGATAAACGGAGAAAATATCCATAATGTCCTGTATCAGAATCAATCCATCGGAGGAAATGTCATCCAGTCTTCCAAGGAAAGGAGACACATAGCTTGCTCCTGCTCTAGCGGCAAGAAGAGCCTGTGTTGCGGAGAAAATCAAGGTAACATTGGTCTTGATGCCCTCTTTAGAAAGTACTTTTACTGCCTTTAAGCCTTCCTCCGTCATCGGAATCTTCACAACCATGTTTTTGGAAAGAGAAGCAATCTCTCTTCCCTCCTGAATCATATCCTCAGCCTTTACCGTATCCGCCTTGACTTCTCCGGAAATAGGACCGTCTAAAAAGGAGGCAATTTCTTTTAAGGTCTCCACATAATCTCTTCCTTCTTTCGCAATCAGAGACGGATTGGTAGTGCAACCGTCAATAATCCCCATGTCATAGGCATTGCGAATTTCCTCTACATTTGCCGTATCAATAAAAAACTTCATACTTCTCTCCTCTCTTCTCTAGATCTTTCTTAAAATAGCCACTCTATTTACATGGATCTTGCCATAGAAAGTAAGTTTTCCACAGTAAAGCCAAAGTGCTTAAACAGTTCGTTCGCAGGACCGGATGCGCCAAAGCTGTCTAAAGAAAGAGACTTACCCTTTAATCCGACATATTTACCCCAACCGAAGGAAGAAAGTGCTTCTACGGAAATTCTCTTTTCTACCGAAGAGGGTAAAATTGCTTCCTGATACTCTGCACTCTGCATTGCAAAGACGTCCATGGAGGGCATGGAAACAACACGAACTGCCTTTCCTTCCTCTCTTAATACCTTTGCAGCCTCTTCTGCGAGCTCCAGTTCAGAACCGGTCGCAATAAAAATCAAGTCCGGAGTTTTCGCGGAATCCGAAAGAATATAGGCTCCTTTCAAGGCATCCTTTCCGTTCTTACAAAGCTGAGGAAGATTTTGTCTGCTTAAAACAATGGCTGTCGGACAGTCTGTACTGCTTAGAGCCGAGAACCATGCCGCAACCGTTTCCTGTCTGTCAGCCGGACGGAAAACGCGGAAATTCGGAGTAGAGCGAAGCATCGCAAGCTGCTCAATCGGCTCATGTGTCGGGCCGTCTTCTCCAACACCGATACTGTCATGTGTCAAAACAAAAATCTGCGGAATCTGCATCAAAGCCGCAAGTCTCGCCATCGGCTTAATGTAATCACTAAACACAAAGAAAGTTGCTACAAAGGAGCGATATCCCCCATGTAAGAGGATGCCGTTTGCAATGCCTGCCATAGCCAATTCTCTTACACCAAAGTGTATATTCTTTCCTAATCTGTTGTCCTTAGCAAAGAAGCCCTCCCCCTTCATCTCCGTCTTATTGGAAGGAGCAAGATCAGCAGAACCGCCGAAAAGGTTCGGAATCGCCTTCTTTAGTACCTGAATGACTTCTCCAGATGAGCTTCTTGTTGCTTCCGGATTTTCAATTTTTTCCCAGAGTTCTTCGCAATGAATTAGATCCATCACTCTGTTCTTATCATAGTAGGAAAGATACTTTTCATAGTCTTCGGGATATTTCTTTGCATATTCCGCTTTTAATGTTTCCCAGCTCAAATATAGATTTTTCTTCTCTTCCACTAAAGCACCGTAATGCTGATATACCTCTTCCGGAACAAAGAAAGCTTCCTCATGCTCCCAGTTTAGGAACTTTCGCATCTCCTTGATATTCTCTTCCCCCAAAGGCTCTCCATGCGCCGAAGCACTTCCCTGCTTTTTCGGTACACCATATCCGATTTCTGTTTTCACCGTAATAAAATAGGGAGCGCTGTCATCCGCCTTTGCCTTATCCAACGCTTCAGAGATTGCGGCAACATCATTTCCGTCTTCTACCGTAAGTGTTTTAAATCCAAAAGACTCCATGCGCTTTTGTACATCTTCCGTAAAAGCAATATCCGTACATCCCTCAATGGAAATCCTGTTGGAATCATATAAAATAGTTAATTTATGAAGATTTAAAGTGCCCGCAAGGGATAATGCTTCAGAGGAAATCCCCTCCATAAGACATCCATCACCACAAAGTGCATAGGTTCTGTGATCCACGAGAGGAAGTCCCTCTTTATTGAACTCCGCAGCCAAATGCGTTTCTGCCATAGCAAAGCCCACTGCCATAGCAAGACCTGCGCCAAGAGGTCCCGTAGTGGCATCCACGCCCCGGGTGTGTCCGTACTCCGGATGCCCCGGCGTGAGAGATCCCATCTGACGGAAAGACATCAAATCTTCCTTCTTTAATCCACAAGAAAAGAGGTGCAACAAGGAATAGAGAAGCATAGAACCATGGCCGGCAGATAAAACAAAACGGTCTCTGTTCTCCCAGTCAAGATGTGTCGGATCAAAGTGTAAATGCTGTGCCCAAAGTGTATAAGCAGACGGTGCCGCTCCAAGCGGAAGACCCGGATGACCGGAATTTGCCTTTTGAATTGCATCTGCAGAAAGAATACGAATACTGTTAATTGCCTTTGTTTCTATTTCCTTATTCATTTCACCCTCCTAAAACGTTACAAAATACTCCATATTAATTTTACCATAGGCTATAAAAAAGTCTATGCCGGCTTTATAGAAAAGCATAAAAAAGCAGAATGAAGTTTTGCTCCATTCTGCCTGTTCCTCTAACTTTTCTTTGTTTCCTCTTCCTCCAAATCCGCCTTGGTCTTAGGATAGGGAGACTCCTCCAAATTAAAATTGCCACTGACCTGATTTCCGGATTTATCCGAAACATAAACCGTGATGCTGTTGGTTTTCATAGAAAAACTCACCTTACCGCTCTTCTCATCTATTTGATTCGGTTTTAAATTATTACCGTCATGGTCAATGCCGTAAATCGAAGAAATCCACACCGGACTGACCGTCCGTGACAATAAATTCAACATATCCCACACCCAAGACAACATTATCCTCGTCAATCGTCGGAGGATTCTCATCAAAACTGTTGATTTGCGTGTTCTCCATATTGGACATTCCATTGATGGAGCTTACACTGATACGAAGACTTCCGTTTGCAGAAATCGGGATAATATAGTTGTTATTCTCCCGAGTATAGTTCAGCTCTTCTCCTTCCAGCTTAGCCGAAAAATTCTTAATCGGCAAAATGGAATCCACATGCACCAGAACTGATGTGGTATTGTCCCCACTATGCTCTGTCGGCTCATTGATCTGCACCTTAGGTGTTGCCAGCGCGAAGAAAAGAATGCACGAATTAATAATAAGATAAGGAACGATATAGAAAAAAAATACGGAAACAAATGTCGATTTTTTTTTCTTTTTTTGAGGATAGAACTCCTGCCTCATACTTCCTCTATCAGCCATACAATGGGCCTCCTTTACAGACTACACTACTGGCAAGAAAGTATAACAAATCTTCAATTTACTGGCAAGAGAGCAAATCTTAATATAGTCTTGACAAAATTAAAATTTTACTTTAATCTGAAAAAGTTCTGCAGAGGTATCGAAGTGGTCATAACGAGGCGGTCTTGAAAACCGTTTGTCCGCAAGGGCGCGTGGGTTCGAGTCCCACCCTCTGCGCTATTATAAAAGTCTGGAGTACAAGCCAAAACAGCTTGAAACCCTAGACTTTTTACTTGTCTATAAGTCTTGAAATGAGAAAGTCTTGACTGTAAAATCCAAAAATGCTATAGTAGTCGAGTTCGCAGAAGTGGCGGAATGGCAGACGCGCACGGTTCAGGTCCGTGTGAGGTAACACTCATGTGGGTTCAACTCCCATCTTCTGCACGATTTTAAAACCCTAGGAATTAAGCCAAGAGAGGCTTGAAACCTAGGGTTTTTTGTTGGATTAAGCAATGAGCAAGATGTCCAACATCAGCTTTATTGTTCTTCCTCCTCGTATTTCTGAATCAATTGCAATACTTTCGGCAAAAGAAGAAGAAGTGCAATAAGATTCGGGATGACCATGAGGCCGTTAAAGGTCTCTGCAATCGACCAAATCAGAGATAGATTCATGGTCGCGCCCACTATGGATACCAAAGCGTAAAGCAGAAGAAACCTTCACAGCAAGAGCTGAACGAAAAACAAACTCGGTAAAGCGTGCACCGTAAAGTCCCCATCCCAATATAGTAGAAAAAGCAAAGGAACAAAGGGCTACAGCAGTGAACAAACTGGCATAAGGTCCAAAGGTTAAGGTGAAACCGGAGATAGTAAGCTCTGCTCCGGCATCGACTCCATAAGGAATGCTCACACCACTGGAAAGAATAACCAGCGCGGTAAGAGTACAGATTACAATTGTATCCGCAAACACCTCGAAAATACCGAAAAATCCCTGCTTTACAGGCTTTCTGGTATCCGCTGTGGCATGTGCAATAGAGCCGGTTCCCAATCCCGCCTCATTGGAAAAGATGCCTCTGGAAACTCCTTTTTTCATAGAAGTAAAGAGAGAGTATACCGCACCGCCGGTAAACGCCTTGGGAGAAAATGCTCCTAGGAAGATGGAAGAAAAAATCCCGGGAACCTTGTGCATATTCAGGACAATCACAATAAGAGATAGGAGAATATAGAAAAGAGCCATAAAAGGAACCAGTCTCTCCGTCACCTTCCCGATTCGTTTAATTCCCCCAAGAAGAATCAGTGCAACCAATACTGCAATGAGGATTCCTATGGCAAGATTTACTCTGCTGTCTCCTCCGGTCGAAAGCAAATTGAAATTAATCAAGGCTTCATTAATAGCTGCTGTAATGGTATTTACCTGCGTTGCATTTCCGGTACCGAAAACTGTTAAAATACCAAAAATAGCATACAGGTAGGCAAGAAAAATCCATTTTTTCCCCAAACCGTTCTTGATATAGTACATGGGACCGCCCAGATACTCTCCCTTTTCATTTTTTTCGCGATAGTGCACCGCCAGCGTCACTTCACAAAACTTTGTACACATGCCGAGAATCGCGGAACACCACATCCAAAATACCGCTCCCGGACCACCGATGGCAATCGCCCCGGCAACTCCGGCAATATTTCCTGTCCCAATTGTTGCGGCAAGCGCAGTACAAACTGCCTGAAATGGAGTCAGAGCTCCATCCCTCGCCTCTCTCTTTCGAAACATTCTCCCCAGGGTAACCTGCATCGCTCTTCCAAAACGGGATATCTGTAAAAAACCTGTACGATACGTCAAGTACATTCCTACCCCAATGATAGATGCCATTGCCGGGATTCCCCAAATCCACTGATTTACCAATTGATTGATTTCTGTTAATAACTGCACTGTAATTCCTTTCCCCTCTATACATTTAACTGAAATAAACAGCAAAAAAATAGAATAAGCATCAAATGAGGCTTATTCTATCATAAAATCCATAATTTAGGAAATTAAAGTATTCACTTCATATTGGATCGGGTAATTTTTTCTTTCCTCCTCGCTTCTTCCGTTCATAATCCGCTCGATTGCAATATGACCGTTATCCTGCTTTGCTCCCACAAGAAGAACCATAAATTGCTTGTTTCCGCAGCGAACCATAACATCGCCCCTTCGGATGCTTTACTCACAAGTCCTCCAAAGCTTTGCATGCGCCCTTCTACCCCTCGACGATCCACATTCTCTGCTTCTTCTATAGTGAAAAGGACCATCTGCACAGGAGGATGTTCTCTTTCTCCCGCCCTTTTAATGAAACGATAAATACTACAGAAATCATCATAGTTAACTACAAAAGCTCCGGAGCTGAAGTCCTGCTTTTCTATTCGCTTTTGCAGGTCAGGGATAGATTGAATGCCGGTTTCTCCCTCTTCCTTTTCACTTATTTCTTCATATATTGCGTAACCGCCCTTCCCCTCGGATTTTACCCTGTACATCGCATCATCCGCTTTTTGGTAAAGGGTTAAAAACTCTCTTCCGTGCTGTGGAGCTAACGCTATTCCGATAGAAATGCCGAATTCTTTTTCGGGAGGAATTCCCAGAACTTCTTCCATTCCCCACTTTACCTTATGGCAAATATCCTCACACCGCTCTCTTAGTGCTTCTCTACTCCATAGGCCTCTGTAAAAAATAACAAATTCATCTCCTCCGATTCTACCCAGCACATCATCGGAGCGAACCAGCTTCTTCAGAATCCTAGCCACCAAACCCAGCACCTGGTCACCTACCTCATGACCAAAGCAATCATTTACCATCTTAAAATTATCCAGATCCAGCATGAATAGCAAACCGCTGTCTTTATGCATCTGCAGACTTTCATTGATTTGTTGCACGCAGGCACTCCGATTTAAAAGTCCCGTCAAAAGGTCAATTTCCGATTTTTTTTCCAAATGCTTTAATACTTCTTCTCGCTTCATAATCCGGTCAACACGACGAATCAGTACATCCGGAAGAAGGGGTTTTCGAATATAATCATATGCTCCCAAATCAAATCCTTTGATTTCATTATTGCTGTCATCATCGGAAGTCATAATCACTACCGGAATATTGCTCAGTGAAGGATCTTTCAGCTGACGCACTGCATTTAAGATAGCATAGCCATCCATATCCGGCATATGTAAATCCACCAAAAGTATATCGGGGCGGGTTTCTGAAAGCTCAGAAAGGGCAGTACGAGCATCTTCATAGCATCGAACACCATACTTTCCCTTTAATGCTTGCTCCGCAATCATCCGCGGAATCTGCTCATCGTCCACAATTACGACACTTTGCATTTTGTCCTCACATTCTATACAGTGGCAACTTTCTTGGTATGAATATAGTCTATATGGAGTTTCTTCGTACTCGGAAGATATTTTTCACTAATCAAAAGTTCTCTACCGTCATCCAAATATAAACTCCGACCGACAATCCTTTGTATCCTGCTTTTTGACACAGCAACATAACGGGAAATTTGGATAAAATCATCCTCCCCGTAATCATCCATAAAACTTTTAACCGAAAGATAGGTTTCTACATCTTCTTCTTTCATGTAAATAACAAGTCTGCGTCCCAAGGTTTCCACGTACTCAACATCATCCAGGTAAATCCTTTGCTTTTCACGATCCACAACTATATCCATGTAGCGATGTTTCTCAAAGCCCGATACGACCGCATTCATTACTTTCGCAAACTTTTCATACTCCACAGGCTTTTGAATATAGGAAAATGCCTGAATTTCAAAAGCCTCTGTAATATAATCATTTCCTCCGGTAATAAAAATAATCTTACCATGTACACCCAGACTCTTTAACTCTTTGCCGATGTCGATTCCATTCATTTCCGGCATAAAAATGTCCAACAGAAAAATATCTGTTTCTAATATTTCACTCTTTTTTTCCTTGAGATATTCCTGCCCCGAAGTATAGAATTTTACCTCAGCACGAATATTATTTTCTGTTATATACTTCTGCAATAAGGCTTGTATTAATTTCTGTTGAACAATCTCATCATCGCATACTGCAATTCTTAGTTTATCCATTATCCTTTCCTCATCACTGCAAATACTCCGCGATTTCCTGAACTGTCCTTTGATATAATCGCATAAATGACTTATGGTTATATCGAATATAATGCATTGCCTCTTCTTTTTCAACTCCCTCTACAACCTGCTTTGCCGCATGCTCCAGTTTTTTTGCATCTTCCGAAACCTGGATTGCCCCTACAGTAAGGGAGGTTGTTTTCAAGCCGTGCGCATAAAGACGATACTTTACATAATCCGATTCTGCAAAAGCCGTTTCCAGTTCCTGCATCTTTTCGTCACTGCTTTCTTTGAACAAAGTCAAAATTTCCCGATATACTTTTTCATCTTGCATGCAATATTTTAAACCCATATCCCGATTTAAAATCTTCTCTTCTTCACTATTCTCCGTGATATTATGTTGCTTCATCTCCGATTCAAAAAATTCTTCATTGCTTTTTCTGCGGATGAGATTTTCAGGCAGAAAAGTATAAAGTGTCTTTTCCAGTTCATTTCCATCCACCGGTTTCGCAAGATAGGCATCAAAACTGGCATTTAGATATTTTTGTCTCATCCCGGGCAGCATATTGGAGGAAAATGCAATCACAGGTATGGATCTGCCATAGCGATTTTCAATTCCCAGTTCACGAATCCGCTTTAAGGTTTCTTCCCCATCCATGCCGGGCATCATATAATCCAAGTACGCTATATCATAGGTATTTTCCTTCATCTTCTCCAGACATTCTTCTCCACTGTATGCAACGTCGATTTGCACTTCTGTACGTTTCAGAAGATTTTGTACCAAGCGGACATTCAATTCGTTATCATCCACAACCAATATCTTGGCATCCGAAGCAATAAATCCCTTATTGTAATCTCTTCGATTTCCTTTTTGTTTTACATACCGCTCCTCATAATTTCCTATGCATTCTTCCTTCAAACTAAGTTGCGGAAGATATGCAGAAAAGCTGGATCCTTCTCCCAATTTACTCTTCAGTTCAATATGCCCATTCATGATGTTGACAAGATAATGGGTAATCGGTAGTCCCAGCCCTGTGCCTTGCACATTCTGATGCCAACCGGCATGCACTCTCTGAAACTTCTGGAAAATCAGATTTTGATCGCTTTCTTTGATTCCCACGCCCGTATCTTTTACTGTAAAGCAAAGCTCCACCGCCTTGGCATAGTCCGTTCCCTTCTCTTCAGTTTGCAGAAGATAGGAGTCAGGACCGATTATCGACACACCGTTATTCCCTTTTACCGTTTTTTCTGCATCTTCCTCTTCCACGATTTCCATTTCCCTAAAGCTCACAGAAAGACTTATACTTCCCTTTTCCGTATATTTAATCGCGTTATCCAGCAGATTCAAAATCACTTCTCTGACCCGGAAGGAATCTCCAAAAAGCACTGCAGGAGTATCTTCATCTACAATGATAGAAAAACGCAGTCCTTTCCACTCTGCGCGGAACCGCACCATACTGTTAATATCATGAAGGATATCGGCAAGCTCATAGGCTTTTGGTACAAGCTTAATTCCTCCCGATTCAATACGAGAGAAGTCCAGGATATCATTCACCAAAGAAAGAAGAGCATGTCCGGACGCCTGTATATCCTGTGCATAGCTTAATACTGCATCGTCATGACTCTCTCTTAGAATCATTTCGTTCATCCCGATTACGGTATTGATAGGGGTACGAATTTCATGTGACATATTGGCAAAAAATTCCGATTGTATCTTATCCGCAACCTCCAACTTGGCCTTTTCATTTCGCACCTTATCATATTCCACACCTTGTGCATGCAACATCTGGAATGCAAAAAGAACTCCTCCAATAGAAAGGAATTTTCCTTGATTCTCATATCCGTTTAAGAAGAAAGATAAGAGTTCTATGCAACTAAAGGAAATCATCGTCGTGCCTGCACCAATAAGCCAGGTTAATTCCTGAAAAAGTGCAGGATTGTCCCGTTTAATGAGATAAAAGCTACGCGCAATTTCAAAGCAGGTTAAAAGTATCAGCAGGTCTATCGGTAAATTCAGCTCTATAAAACTGTATAGACCAATACCCGCAGAAATGATAAATAATGCATCAAATACCGCAATAATCATGCAGATGGCATAAATCTCTTTCTGGCATGATCCTCTTTCTATTTTGTTGATACAGAGCAAACTCGGAATAGGAATCATAATAAGGGAAATATATTCCAGGTTCCATAGCAAGAGAATATTATTAAAGAGTAATTGCCTGGAATCCACCTGGCTTCCCATCCAAAGCCCGATAAAAAAGAGACATAGCCCGAGATAATAAACTCCCCGTTCCGCGCCTTGCTTACGATCCACAAGAATATACTCCACCCACATCCCTATCCCCATAAAGATAAGGCAGAGGGAAGATAAAATCTGTAAGGAACTTCTCCATAATATAGCCGTAACAACGGAGAGGTCTTCTCCAAAATAAATATTATTCAAGGTGTTTTCTGCATTTCTTGCCCTACCGCGAAACTCAATCTGTATCGTCTTTCCCAGCATATCCTTTCTTATCGGGATACGAACCCAATATATAGGAGGGATTTTGCTGTTAAACGGAGGGATGTCGGCATAGGTATAATCATAAACAATATGATTATCAATCCACACACTGATATCCTGATGCACTGTCCGAACATAAAGAGTCGTCAAAGCATACGGTACCTCTTCCGGAAGCTGTCGTTCCATAACGAGATCCTTAATCAGTACCTTTTCTTCCGATGAATTCAGGGTCTTTCGAGAACCGTCAGGCAGGATTCTCTGCCACCCGCTCCGCATTATTTCATATTTTTGAGCAACAAATCCAAGCTTGTCATACTGTCTTACAGAACTTCCCAAAATAAAAATCAAAACAAAAAACAGGAAGCTCAAATAGATGACTCTTATCTTATTTTCAGTTATTTTTATCATTTATTTTCCGAACTTCCTTTCCGGGTCCTGTCTTTGGAAAGACTTACAAAATATAATTCTCCCCTGAATTATATCAAATCATCCAGGGGCAAACAAGCAATTACCCCTTCTTCTAAAGCAGTTTTTTTAACATATTTATTCTTCGACGGAAACAAAAGGATATATAAAAATGATGATATAAAAAAAATACTACCAAGAGAGGGTCAATCTCTTGGTAGCGTTTTTGAGACGAGTCAAACTTATGCCAAACAGTTTATCCTCGTACATAGATTCTATTCCTCCCCTCGAGATTAAAGATCCTCTTCTTCCTCTCCCTCGGTGTCCTCTTGGTATTTCTCCAAAAATAGTCTGCTGAAGTAGTTCTCTCGTGGTGGAGCGGATGGGGTGAGCTATGTCCCTATACTCCCCGTCCGTTGTTTTTTTCTGGAAGGCATTGCAATAAACAAACCTTTTTTTCACCTTCAATGACTTTTTATGTCATGAATCACAAATTCCTCATCGAAAGTGATGGAAACAATGGCCTTCATTTTACCTTCTTTGTCAACCTTACGAACCCGTACATCTGTAACCTCCATGATACTCCTTCCTTTTTTTACATGGTATACCTTTCATTTTTTTCTCGATGACGATTCTGATATTCTCCGGCGTTCCAATGTAGGTTGTATTGGCGCGAATGGTGTCCCGGCTCTCCACGATGCAATTCTCAATGACGCTGTTATCTCCGATATACACATCATTCAGGATTACCGAATTCCGAATAATGCAGTTGTTTCCCACGTAAATCTTACGGCAAAGAACAGAGTTTTCCACTGTTCCGTTTATGATACAGCCGCTGGCCACTATGGAATTTTTCACACTGCAGTCCGGATTGTATTTCGCAGGCGGGTTGTCCGCTAATTTTGTGTATATCCTTGGTGCCTGCTGAAAGAAATAATCCCGAATATTTCTCTTTAAGAAGTCCATATTTGTCTTGTAATAGGACTCCAAAGAAGCAATATTGCTCCAATATGTGTTCAGTCTAAAACCGTAGATTCGCTTCAAATTCTTGTAGCGAACCAGAATATCTTTTACAAAATCATAACGATCTTCGTCGTGGGCTTTTTCCAAAAGCTCAATGAGCAGTCTCCTACGAATTACATAAACTCCGCAAGAAATCAAATTGGCATCTGTCGATACCGGCTTTTCTTCAAATTCCACGATTCTGCTGTCTTCATTCATCTTCAGACAGCCAAAGCGAGATACATCGTCTTCTGCATCTATAGACTTGCATACGACGGTAATGTCCGCTCTCTTTTCGATATGATATTCTAGTACCTTGTTATAGTCAAGTTTATATACCCCATCTCCTGCTGCAACAATCACATAAGGCTCATGAGAAGACTGTAAAAAAACAAGGTTCTGGTAGAGAGCATCAGCTGTTCCGCGGAACCAATCCCCGTGTTCAGCGGTTATGGTCGGCGTAAAAACATATAGCCCTCCTTGTTTTCTTCCGAAGTCCCACCACTTGGAAGAAGATAGATGTTGGTTTAATGAGCGGGAATTGTACTGTGTCAGTACCGCTACCTTCTGAATATGCGAATTGGACATATTCGAAAGGGAGAAATCAATCGCCCGGAATGTTCCTGCTACAGGCATAGCAGAGATGGCTCTCTTGTTGGAAAGCTCATGCATTCTTTTGTTGTTTCCACCTGCCAAAATTATACCAATCGCTCTCATGCTCTTTCCTCCTCCCTGATAATCGCTCCTCCGCTAGCAAGAAGCCCATCTGGATAGTCGGAAAGCACTGTTGTTCCATAGATAGCTGTATTTCTCCCCACTTTAACCCCATCCGGTATCCGGGAGTTTTCCCCGATGGTTACAAGGTTCGAGCAATAAACCCTGCTGTCATAGCCTGACTCCTGATACTCTCCTGTACCAATCGTGCAGGCATTTCCGATTGTCACATTTTCTGCCACCACAGCCTGGTCAATGTGGGTATCTTCTCCAATGACTGTGTTTTCCATAATAATACTATTTGCTATAACTGCCCCGTGTTCCACTGTTACACCCGGTCCTATCACGGAATTATATATCTCTCCGTGAATCTCACATCCTTCCGCAATAATCGAACGTTCTACATGTGAATTCGTAGAGACATACTGCGGTGCGGCATTGTCAGTCTGAGTGTAAATCTTCCAGTACTCTTCGTACAAATTAAACTCAGGAATTAATGCAATCAGTTCCATATTGGACTCCCAGTAGGATAAAGAGTTCCAACATCCTTCCAGTATCCATTGAACTCATACGCATAAATCTTCCCTTGATTTTGGAAAAGGTAGGGAATAATATGCTTTCCAAAATCACAGTCAGGAACATCTTTGTTCCTGAGCAAAGCCTCCTTTAATACTTTCCAATTGAAGATGTAGATTCCCATGGATGCCAAATTGCTCTTCGGATTTTTTGGTTTTTCTTGGAAATCTATAATCCTTCCCTGCTCATCCGTCACGGTAATACCGAAACGACTGGCCTCTTCCATGGGTACCGGCATGGAAGCAATGGTTAAATCCGACTTCATCGCTTTATGGTATTCCAGCATCACCTCATAATCCATCTTATACACATGGTCTCCGGACAAAATCAAAACATATTCGGGATCATAGTTTTCGATATAGGCGATATTTTGATAGATGGCATTTGCCGTACCAGAGTAAAAGCCTGTGTCCATCAAGGACTCATAGGGCTGCAACACCGTCACACCACCTCTGTTTCTGTCCAAGTCCCATGGTATGCCGATTCCTATGTGTGCGTTTAAACGAAGAGGCTGATACTGTGTCAAGACGCCTACCGTGTCAACACCGGAATTGATACAATTACTCAAAGGAAAATCAATAATTGAGTACTTTCCTCCAAAAGCTACTGCCGGCTTTGCCACATTCTTTGTTAGAACACCAAGACGAGAGCCTTGGCCACCAGCTAAAAGCATGGCGATCATTTCCTTCTTGATCATAGTCTGCACCTCATCGCTCCTAGGATTTTGTCGCTCTGGCTAAGTCCAGATTATAGAAAATTGTAATGAGTCAAAAAAATCTCCTAAGTCTGGTAATTGAATTATAGCACGATTGGAATACATTGAAAACAGGTAAATCAAAATATTCACCATAAAACGAGTGATATTCCTAGTAATTTTGTATAAATGTTTGTATGTGTCTTGTATAAATTCTTTTTTATTTTCCTGTTTTTCGTTTTTTTCTCTAAGAATTCAAAGAAATACCCAAGAGATAGTTCTCTTTTTTTCTATTTCTTAATATTTTTACAATAAGTTTCCTTTTTTTAATAGTGTTTTTCTATGGTAATTATAAATAATTTTATATAAATAATAAAATATATATTTGTTAATTTTTTTATCTGCTGTGTTCCTCCACTTTCAAAGCGGAAATAACCTTGAAAAAAAACAGCGTCGCTTCAGTATACTACAAGGATATTAAGATAATTTTTTTAGATAAATACAGTTCTCCATTTTATTCAAAGAATCATCTTATCATTATAGTGTAAATTTATCCGGTGAACTAAGCTATCAGTTTACGGAATAAGCAAAAGGGGGATTTATGGAAATAACAGGACTTCGGGACATATTCCTTTCCAAGGAAGAATTTTTTGATACGGAAGTGACCGTCAGCGGTTGGGTAAGAAGTAACAGAGATTCTAAAAATTTCGGCTTTTTAACCATCTCCGACGGAACTTTCTTCACACCGCTCCAGGTTGTTTACCATGACAATATGGAAAACTTTAGTGAAATTGCAAAGCTTGGTGTTGGAGCTGCCGTTATTGTAACCGGCCGTTTGCTTGCCACTCCCGATGCAAAGCAGGAATTTGAACTGCAGGCGAGTGTAGTTTCTATTGAGGGAGATACTCTTCCGGACTATCCGCTCCAAAAGAAAGACATAGTTTAGAATATCTTCGAACCATCCCCCATCTTCGCCCAAGAACCAATACCTTCCAGGCGGTTTTCCGGATTCGTTCGCAGATTGCTTTTGCAATCCATTCCTTCTTCCAGGAAAGAGGCTTTGTCTACGTTCATACCCCGATTATTACAGCATCCGATGCAGAGGGCGCCGGAGAAATGTTCCAGGTAACCACTCTTCCCATGGAGAGTCTTCCGATGAGCGAGGGACATCCGGATTATAAAGAGGATTTCTTTGGAAAGAAAACCAGTCTGACCGTTTCCGGACAGTTAAACGGAGAGACCTTTGCTCAGGCCTTTAGAGATATTTATACCTTTGGTCCGACTTTCCGTGCAGAAAACTCAAACACACAAAGACACGCCGCGGAGTTTTGGATGATTGAGCCGGAAATGGCATTTGCCGATCTTGAAGATGTGATGTTCATCGCGGAAGATATGTTGAAGTACATTATTCAGTATGTTCTGATCAACGCACCGGAAGAACTTGAATTTTTAAATCAATTTGTAGACAAGGGTCTCCTTGCCCGCCTGCAAAGCATCGTAAAGTCCGACTTTGCAAGAGTAAGTTATACAGAGGCTGTCGAGCTTTTATCCAAGGTAAATGACCGCTTTGATTACAAAGTTGAGTGGGGATGTGACCTCCAAACAGAGCACGAGCGTTATCTGACCGAGGAAGTTTTCCGGCGACCGGTCTTTGTAACGGACTACCCGAAAGATATTAAGGCCTTCTATATGAAGCTGAACGAGGACGGTAAAACCGTTGCCGCTGTGGACTGCCTGGTTCCCGGTATCGGAGAAATCATCGGCGGTTCGCAAAGAGAGGATGATCTCGAAAAGCTGAGTAAGCGTATGGAAGAATTAAACATGAACCTGGAAGAATATCAGTTCTATTTGGATCTTAGAAAATACGGAAGCACCAGACACGGCGGATTCGGTTTAGGTTTTGAAAGAGCCGTAATGTACATTACCGGTATGAGCAATATTCGTGATGTACTTCCGTTCCCAAGAACCGTAGGAAATTGTGAACTGTAAAGGAAGGGAATCCTATGCGTTTTATTCATGCCTCCGATCTAAATCTGGGAATGATTCCGGATGGGCAAAAATCATGGGGAAGAGAACGCGGAAATGCAATCCTCTCCTCTTTGGATAAAATTGTAGATTTGGTTATACAGGAAAATGTGGATGCTTTGTTTCTTACGGGACAAAGCTTCCATTTTTCACCTTTAAAGGAAGATGTAGAAAGAATCCGGCAGATTTTTGCCCGGATTCCTTTTTGTCATATCCTCCTTTTTCCAAAGATACTCCTGATTACCATTTTTTAAACAATGCAATCCTCCCCAGAAATGTGCATCTTGTCAGAGAAGAACAAGAACAGTTTTATATTGAAGATTTAAATATGGAAGTGCTTGCCCTACAAAGGTTCAAAGAACAGGATAAGGCTATCAGGGAATTTTCCTTGATACACAGCGATGCAATTCCCCTCCTGCTCTGCAATACAGGAAAAGAGCATCTATTTCCGTACAATAAAGCGGAACTGGAAGAACTTCCTTTTTCCTATATAGCCTTGGGTGGAGAATGCAGCAAAAGAGTTCTTTTGGAAAATAAAGTTGTCTATTCCGGTTCTCCGGAACCACTGGGTAAAGAACAGCTTGGCAAGCATGGCATTTATCTTGGAAATATTCATCCTTTACAAAGAAAAGTAGATGCCTTGGATTTTATCCCGATTGCAACGGCTCAATATATTCCCCTGCATTTTCATCTGGATACAGAGACAGGGACAGAAGCACTGCGTTCCCGTCTTCATGAAGAAATCCAAAAAGAGGGATAGAACATATTTACCGTATCAAGTTTAGCGGAGACCGGGATCCTGAAACCAAAATCACGGAAGATCTGCTTCCCAAAGGAGCAAGGGTGATTGAATGGATAGACACCAGCTATCCTCTCTATAACTTTTACTCACTTTACAAGGAGCACAGCAACGACCTTATCGGGCTCTATATTCGCTCTTATCTACATAAAGGACTAAATGAACTTTCCAGGAAAGAGCAAGATGCCCTGTTTTATGGAGTTTCAGCACTTCTTCAGGGAGGAAAATAATGCAGATTAAGAAATTGGAGATTTTAGCTTTTGGAAAATTCCGAAATTTTTCCCTGGACTTTTCTCCTCAATGCAATGTGATTTATGGAGAAAATGAGGCCGGTAAATCCACTCTGCATAGCTTTATTCAAGCTATGCTATACGGCATTCCAAGCTCTCCAAGTAAAAAAGAAGAGTTCTTCCGATATAAGCCTTTCGCAGAAAACAGCATATCTCCGTCTTCAAAGGCAAGCTCCGACACAAAAGCGTGTTTTGGAGGCAAGCTCTATTTTCTCTACCAAAATGAAGACTACTGTTTAAGTCGTGATTTTTTAAATGGCGGAGAAGCAAAGATCATTCATTTAGGCTCTCAAAACTCCATGCACAATCCGGAATCTTTTTTAGAGGAAGTTCTCTCTTCCTTTTCTTTAGAGAGTTTCAAAAACACAGTTTCTATTCGCCAGCTAAAATCTACCACAGAGCGGGAAATGGTGAAGGAGTTGCAAAATATTTTCTCCAATATGGAGTATAGCGGAAATATGAATATCAGTCCGGAACACGCTATTTCCCTATTAGAAGAGGAAGAAAGAAGACTGAAGGAACAGATTTATGCTCATGCAGAAAAGGAATACTCTTCTCTCCTCGGAGAAGCAAAAAATGCGCAAAAAAGTATAGTAGAAGAGAGCACAGATTTATACCAAAAATGGGAAGATGTCGAAAGCAGTAAAAATCAGTTTGCCTATGAAATAAAACGAAACAGCAGAAACATTACAGCGGAATTGGATGAAAAAATATCCGAAATTGCACGCCTGCAAAGCGAAATAAATTCTTTAGAAGGAAGTCTTGCCAGAGAATCTTTTACTTCCATGGAAGAAGCAGAATCGGAAGAGAATCAGCTGGAAAAGCTGATAGCGGAGCTGCAAGATGAAGAGGGAAAGAAAAAACACAGTCTTGTATATCCTCTCCTCCTCTTCCTTTTTGGTCTGGTCTTTCTTGTTTATGCAATTTTTAGTGCTCTCTATTTTTACAGCAATTTATCCGTTTCAGAGCTTTTTTCCTTCAGAATAAACGGAATACCGCTGCTCTATCCCTGCCTTTGCTTTACTGTTTTTTTCTTTGTCTTCTCTTTTACGGTATACAGTGAAGGAAAGAAAAAAGCAGAGTTGGAAAAGCAGAAAGAGAAGTTTTTTACTGAGATTTTACAAAAAAGAAGAATTGCCGACTATGCCTCTCACATGAATAGCAGTAAAGAAGAAGTAGAAAGTACTTCAGCCAACGAATTCTTCAGTCCCTATATTATCAAAGCCTATTATTCCGAGATTAAAAGGAGTTTCGAAGAAGTTGCCAAGAATAAAGGAAATGGAAGTTGTAAATCAGGAAATTTCCATTTTGAAAGAAGAGGAAAGAAAAAAGAAGGAAGAAGAAAGCAGGATTCAGGAGATAGAAAATTCATTAGAAGACAGTTTACGTCAGGTTTCCGCCCTGCAAAAAAGGGCCGAGCAGATTCGTCCCAGTATTTATGAAAATGAGAGACTTAAAGAAAAGCTGGAGGCCATTGAAGAAGCCAGGGAACGCATTGAAGCCCTATCTCAAGAAATCTACCGGAGCTTTGCCTTCTACTTAAATAAGGAAAGCGGAAAAATACTTTCCCGCATTACAAAAGAACGTTATGATTCTCTTTTTATTGATCAGAATCTGCGTATCTTTGTCAATACAGAAGAAAAATTACTCCCCTTGGAACAGGCTTCTACCGGAACTATAGACCAGCTTTACCTTTCTCTCCGTCTTGCTACTGCAAAACTATTGCAAAAGGAGAAAAAAGAGTACCTTCCGCTTCTCTTTGATGACAGCTTTGCCATGTATGACGAAAAGAGATTAACTCAGGCGCTTTCTTTCGTAAGCAAAGAATACCCGTCGCAGATTCTTCTTTTTACCTGCCACAAACGGGAATCGGAAATCTTACGCACCCTGAATATTCCATTTCAACTGATTCGCATTTAGCCGTCTTGGCAAGAGTCAAAAAAAGGACTGTTTACAGTCCTTTTTCTTTTACTTTATTTTTATAATGCTTTTCTCCCCCATCCATCCGTTGTAAGGTTATCGACTCACGAAATTCCGTCGGTGTCATACCTTTAAACTTGTAAAAATTCAAATTAAAGGTTTTTATATTGCTATATCCGACAGAAACGGATATATCCAAGATAGAATACGATGAGGAAAGCAGCATTTCACTTGCCTTATTTACACGTATAAAATTCAATAAAGTAGAAAAATTCATTCCGGTATAATACAGTAAAGAACGGTTCAATTCAGAAAGGCTTATATCATATTTTTCTGCTACTTTTCCGGCGTGTAATTTTTCAATTTCATAATTCTGATACAAATAATCTGTTATTTCCAGAGCAACATTTTTTTCTGAAGAACTGTAAGACGCACCTTCTTTTCCATATGTTTTACGGTATTTATGAGGTGTTAAACCAATTTTTTCCACAAAGTGTTTAGAAAGATGTGAGGCATCCGAGAAGCCGAGAAGTCCAGCTATTTCTTCCAGAGTTAAAGCTGTGTAGATTAAATAGTCGGAAGCTTTTTTAATTCGAATATCATTCAATAATTTGGTGAAAGTCGTACCGGTTAAATCACTCAGCTTCTTTGATAAAGAGGATTCAGAAATATAAAACACATCCGCCACTTTTTCCAAAGTCAAATGTTCTGCGGAATGAAAATAGATATAGCTCAAAATCGAATTCTGTAGGCCGTTTGCTGTTTTTTTATGGAGTTCCTCTCTTGCCTGGAAACATCGTCGGTACTCGATCATGAGTTCAATAATTTTCACCAGAGTATATAAAAATGTTACCGGTTTAGTGCTTTGGCTCATAACCGCCGAATCAACCCCCAGCTCACCCTGTAAAGAAGACATAATCTGATCTATACATGATACCTGTTCTTTATCCAAATATAGCACAGGGTGTGACAAGAGAAAGTTTAATAAACTCACGCTCTCCTCTTCCAAGCCCGGCGTAAACTTCAAAACTGTATTTAAAAATTGATAATCGTAAACAATGAGACTTAGATGTAATGTGTCTCTAACATCGATGATATCCGTCACTCTCCATGGCGTAATTGCACAAAGAGTATGCGGGCGAATATCATACTCCACCCCGTCGATTTTGATTTTCCCGATTCCCTTGTTAAAATACATAAATCGGGCAGCCTGATGCATCAATGCTTTTGTCGGCTTCTCTATCGCCTCATAGTCAAAGGCACACAGAGAAATCGGATTGATATCGGACGTCCAACTTTCCTGTATAACGGCTTTTTTATTCATATATCCTTATTCCCCAAGATTATAAAATTTCTTATCCCTAAAATAGGAACGGAATAGCAAATAAAGAAAAATCCCCTCTTTTATAACATCTAACTCTAACTCAATGTTGTCTTATTATACCATGATTTTGAATATATTGCTCACAAAAAAGGACTTTTGGAAACAAGTCCCAAAAGTCCTTTCTTTTTAAATAAGTACCACGCTCCTTGCGCGCGAAATCCTGTTCAGAGTCGTTTCAGCACCTATTAAAAATACTTACATAAACAATTACTTCATCATCATCATTGCCAAAGACAATACGACGATATTCGCAATACCAATTGCAATAAAGAGCTTTAATCCCCACTTCATATAGGTCTTTAACTCTACCTTAGCTGCACCAAGTCCTCCCATAACAACACCGGAAGTCGGAGTGAAAAGGTTAATCAAACCGCAACCTGCAGAGAATACGGCAACCATAACGGATGCATTAAATCCAAGAGCATTTGCCAGTCCGCCCATTACCGGGATGGAGAAACCTGCCAAACCGGAAGTAGAGGGAACCAGGAAGCTGAGCACTAAGTAAATGATGTAGGAAAGCGGAGCAAATACGAAGCCCGGAACTCCTCTAAGCATACCTGCAGACTTGTCCAAAATCCAGAAATCCATATGCGTTGCTTTCATCACTACCGTAATACCACGTGCTACCGCAATAACTATAGCTACGGAAAGAAGATCTTTCGCCCCATCAAGGAAAGTATTGATGAATTCGTTTTCCGACATTCTTGCCATAACAGCAATGATAACGCTGGCAAAAGTAAACCAAGCAGCCAATTCCGCAAAGTACCACTGTCCGAGAGGTAATCCGGTTAAGAAATCCGACCAGCCCAGTGCCGCAAGATAAGCTTCTTCACTACCTCCAAAGGTAATATCCTGATAAGAAATCAGAGAAGCAATCATAACTGCAAAGGAAATTGCAAATACAATCAGCACTGCCTTATGCTTTCCGGTAAACTCTAAACCTGTCCGCCATCCTTGGTGAAGTACTCCTTCATGTCCTGCTGTTCCTGTAAGGAAAGAATGGTGGAGCCTTTATCAGCCTTTACTTTTCTTGCGTAAGCGAGTACGAAGAAAATAGCAATAAGGAGTGAGGTTATCCAAAGAGCAAAACCAAGAATCATGATGGTTGTGCTGCTATAGGGAACGTTTACGCTCTGTAATGCAGAGGTTGCAGCGCCTGTCGCAAAGGGGTTAATGGTGGATCCCAAAACTCCGCATCCTGCTCCAAGAAGAACTGTTGCCACAGCCACGATAGTATCAAATCCTGCCGCAACCAAAGCTGTAGTAATCAAAGCGTAGAAACCGATGGTCTCTTCTGCCATTCCGTAGGTAGAACCGCCGATAGAGAAAAGAATCATCAAAATAACAATTAAAACTTCTTCCCTACCGTGCATCTTTTTAACCAGATGATATACACCGGCTTCAAGAGCACCGGTCTTCATCACAACGCCGATAAAACCGCCGATAGATACGATAAACACAATTAAGTCAGCCGCATCCACAAATCCATTAGGATATGCCATGAAGAAGTTGCTTAATTTGGCTCCTACCACGGTTACGGTACCACCGTCAGCAACGGTCTGAACCAAGTCCCCATACTTATCGGGATTCAAACCTGCAATAAGATCATTGCTGATTGGTTGTCCGTTCAAAAGAACGGAAATAATACATAAAACTGCTAAAATAATAAATAAAATACTAAATGCTGTTAGAGATTGTTTTTTCGCTTTCACAGAAACACTATCCCCCCTTCTGCTTTTTTTATTTAGTAATAATGGTGCCTGTTTCACCCTTTAAAGCAAGAGCAGCCTTCTGTAAGGAAGTAATAAGAGCAGTTCCTCCGTTTGTATTATTCTTGACAAATTCCATGCAAGACTGAACCTTAGGCAGCATACTGCCCGGCGCAAACTGCTTTTCAGCAATATACTGTTCAGCCTCGGAAAGACTCATGGTTGGAAGTTCCTTCTGATCCGGTTTA
This sequence comes from uncultured Oribacterium sp., assembly GCA_916439225.1. Taxonomy (GTDB): domain Bacteria; phylum Bacillota; class Clostridia; order Lachnospirales; family Lachnospiraceae; genus Oribacterium. The sequence continues at coordinate 1,779,648 of CAKAHF010000002.1, forward strand.
TTGTAATTGATGCATACGCGATCAACTGCAGTCAGGATAATCAACATATCTGCTCCAATTGACTCAGCCAGTAATGCACTGGATCTATCCTTATCAATAACCGCTGCAACTCCCTTTAAGCCTTCCGCTGTTTCTACAACCGGAATTCCGCCACCACCGACAGTAATGACAATATCACCTGCCTTTACAAGCTGCTCAACAACCTTGAGCTCAACGATGCGCTGCGGGATTGGAGAAGGAACAACACGACGATATCCGCGTCCTGCATCCTCTACAAAGGTAAAGCCCTTTTCTGCCGCAATCTTATCCGCTTCTTCTTTCGTATAGAAGCTTCCTACCGGCTTTGTCGGCTTTGCAAATCCGGGATCCTTCTCATCTACAACAACCTGGGTAATAACGGAAGCACATTCCTTGTCCAGATGACGTGCTTTTAATTCCTTTTGAATAGCCTGCTGTAAATGATATCCGATGTATCCCTGAGACATTGCACCACACTCCGGGAACGGCATGAACGGAGTATTTCCTCCCTTAGTACTGGAAAATTCCATAGCCAAGTTAATCATGCCGACCTGTGGTCCATTACCATGTCTACAATCACCTCGTATCCTGCTTCAGACAAATCTACAATTGTCTTTGCAGTGTGACGAACTAAGTCAAGTTGCTCTTCGGGGGTGTTGCCTAAGGCATTTCCCCCGAGAGCTACAACAATACGTTTTGCCATGCTCTACTCTCCTACTTTAAGGTTGCATACATTACTGCTTTAATGGTATGCATACGATTTTCTGCTTCATCAAACTGTCTTGCCTGTGTTCCCAGGAAGACATCATCCGTTACTTCCATAGCCTCTAAGCCATACTTCTGGTAAATATTTTCACCAATGGTGGTATTGCGGTCATGGAAGGAAGGTAAGCAATGCAGGAAAATAGCATGCTGATTAGCCATAGCCATAACTTCTTTATTTACCTGATACGGACGAAGAAGCTTGATTCTGCTCTCCCACAGTTCTTCCGGCTCACCCATAGAAAGCCAGATATCGGTATAAAGTACATCAGCGCCCTTTGCACCAATCTTCACATCATCCGTTAATTCAATCTCTGCGCCTGTATCTTTCGCTACTTCTCTGCATTTTGCAACGAGGTCGTCGGAAGGCATCAAATCCTTTGGTCCGCATGCACAGAAGTGCATTCCGAGCTTAGCACAAACGATCATTAAAGAGTTAGCTACGTTATTTCTTGCGTCTCCAAAGAATGTTAACTTACGGCCTCTTACATCGCCAAACTCTTCCTTTACAGTAAGAATATCCGCAAGCATCTGTGTCGGATGATACAAATCGGTTAATCCGTTCCATACAGGAACACCGGAATACTTTGCAAGTTCCTCTACTACCTTCTGCTCATATCCGCGGTACTCGATACCGTCATACATACGACCCAATACCTTAGCGGTATCTTCCAGAGACTCTTTCTTACCCATCTGGGATGATCCCGAATCAAGGAAGGTAACACCCATTCCCAAATCACGAGCTCCCACTTCAAATGCACAACGTGTTCTGGTAGAAGTCTTCTCAAAAAGCAATACAACCTGCTTGCCTTTCAGATAACTGTGGTCTACACCGTTTGCTTTTAATCTCTTGAACTCGGCAGAGAGCTCTAAGAAATATCTAATCTCATCCGGTGTATAATCCAGCAAAGTCAAGAAGCTTCTTCCTCTTACATTAACGCCCATAGTTAATTCCCTTTCTCTTCTACATTATCACACTACTTAGTCTTCACGAATAAGCGGCATGGACATACATCTGGGGCCGCCACGTCCTACACAAAGGTTAGATGCTTCAAGCTCCAATACGGTAAATCCATTCTCTTTCAGATACTTGTTCGTAACGTAGTTTCGCTTGTAAACAATAATCTTTCCGGGAGCAATAGTCAAGGTATTTGAACCATCGTTCCACTGCTCTCTCTCTGCAGCAAGTGCATCTCCTGCACCGCAAGGGAACAAGCGAACCTTCGGAAGACCCATGAACTTAGCCAGAATTTCTTCCAACTTTCCGGTATGCTCTTCAATCTTCACATCATGCTTTGCCGCATCCTTTGTAATAGCGAAAACCTGTAAGGTTCCCATGATACCGGGGTGAATGGTAAATGCATCGGTGTCAATCTGTGTAAATACGGTATCCAAGTGCATGAAAGCACGAGAATTCGGAATATTGAAAGCGAGGATAGTCTCGATCTTGTTTCCTTCATTCTCATAGAACATCTTCATAGCGAGGTCCTGAATTGCCTCTGCCTGTGTTCTCTGAGAGATACCGATGAAGAGTAATTTTTCGTTAACGTTTAATACATCACCGCCTTCGATGTGGAAATTATTATGACGACCATATAAATCAGGAACGTTTCCTGCATACTCAGGATGATATTTAAAGATGTAATCCGCATAAATTGTTTCACGGTTTCTGGTTACAGAATACATTCTGTTGATAACCGCACCATTTCCCACTGATGCAAACGGATCACGAGTAAAATAGAGGTTTGGCATCGGATTTACAAGAAGATGAGACGCTGTTTCGATTCTGTCTACCAGAAAATTCGTATGAATCTCACCAAGCTCGGCAAAGGTGATTCCTGCCATGGTCTTCAAAACGAGTTCCTTGGTGTTCTTGAATTTTGCCAAAAATTCTTTGATGATTTTGTGATATTCTGCCGTATGAACTCCGGACTCTTCCAGCCACTGATCCAGGAACTTCTCCTTAATTTCCGGATGGGCATCCAGTGTTTCAGCCATCAGATTTCAAGGTAAACAACTTCAACACCATTGTCTCGTAAAATCTGTGCAAAACGATCATGCTCAAGCTGTGCTTCAGCCAAATCAGGAATATCATCAAACAATAACTCCCCTAAAGTATCCGGAGTTAAGTTCAATAATTCATCACCCGGCCTGTGAAGCAGTACTTTTTTGAGTGTCTTAATTTCACTCGTTACATGAATATTGGACATGTTTTTCCTCCTTAAATAAAAATTGATTTTCCATAATCCCATACCGCGCGCCAGAAATGGATTTACTTCAATCAATAATTAACCTTTTGTCAGGTTTTGGTAACATGCTAAAGTTGTACGTAAATAAATGCATCAACTCTTCCCTAATTGTAAACTTATTATTTAAGATGCATGGTAAAATTGTGCCATTTTTTTTGTATTTTTTTGTAAAAGTTTATAAGAATGCAAAAAATTACCTCAATTTGTAGTTTAATTTTGTTCATAAAGTATAGGGTTTTCCTCTTATCTCCCGAAGATCAATCAGCAATTATTCCAAAGAAAAAAAGAGGAAGAAAAGCATAGTACGGAAAATAAAAAACCATCCCTTAGGTAGAGCAGTTCAAATGCTCCTTCCAATGGAATGGTTTATCATTCTTTTTTCTCTGTTCTTAGCCGGACTTACTTCATTTAAATGCTTGCTTTTTCTTCTTCCAGTTTCAATATGGTTTCCGTCAGACTTTGTGCCTCTCCCTTTTGCAAAATAAGAATCATCGCTTCTATATCATCCAAATTCATATGTTTTTTTCCGATAAACTGTTCCACATCTTTGGATAATCCTAAAGCCTTTTCTCTTTCCAAGGCTTCCAGTTCAACGCGCTCTTTTGTACTTTCCAAAGAAGCAGCCTTCAAAGCTTCTAAATGCTCCTTCTCGGCATTTTCAATTTCATCTTTGATGATTTCCTTGCTGACAGTCTCAAAGTTGTGCAGAGCATTTTGCTTTTGTGCAATAAAATCATTTCTTTCCTGTGTCAATCTCGCGATTTCATCATCGTATTCGGTAAGATTATAGTGCCCTTCATCCGAATCCTTCCGAATCTCTTTAGCAAGAGCAAGAATGGATTTTTTGTTTTTCAAAATACGCTTTCTAATAGAAACACTTTGTTTTACCACGTCTCTGAACTTACCTACAGTACGATTTCCCACAAAGACATAAAGACCTCCGAAAAGCAAAATATCCAGCAGATAAATTCCGGCCAAGTACAGAATCCCTCTTTCCTTTAGAAGGAAAAAATAAAGTCCAAGAGGAATTGCCGCAAAGAAGAACAGGAAAAGGAAAATCAAACATAGAATTTCCGAAAAGCCTACCGGCTTATATAAGACAGCAAAAAGCTTGCGGGAAATAAACATCGGAGCGCCTTCTCTCTTGCAAATCCCCTGCATCTGTCTCTTTAATTCCTTGTTTTCCTGTTTTAGAGGTGCTGTTTCCTCCGCAATTCGTTCTTTTATACCTTTATTCTTTGCGCTTTCTCTCTCTCCCTGCGCTTTTTTGACCTTGCTGCCACTCTGCTCAATTTTCTCATCGTAGGACTGCTCCAGCTCCTTCTGTCTTTCTTTTATGGTTTTCTCTATCTTTTCGCTTACAGCGTTCCTATCCTTTTCAAATGCCTGCTTGCTCTCTTTCTCTTTATCCAAAGACGCTTGCAAGTTCTCTTGAATCCTTTGAAAGTTAATTAATTTTTCCTTTGACTGCTCTAAAAAAGCTTGAGGATTCTCTGTTTCCAGTCCCATGTCTCGCCTCCGATTCTTATCTGTCATCTTATTTCCATTTAGTATTTCTGCGCCTATAACGCTTTATTTATAGCATAGTCCCGGCTTTCTTACAAGAAAAAGCACCACAGCTTTTGCTATGGCGCTTTTCTCAAATTCAAAAGTACTATTTTGCCTAAATATCGCTATGCTTTTAAGACAATTATTCCGATACTGCTTCTTTTTCTTTTCCGAAGAAAAAGCCGGAAACCGTTCCCGGACCGGTGTGACAGGCAATCGATCCTCCGATATCAAAAATTTCTATGCCGCCTTCCGGGTGAAAGCGTTCTCGAATGCAATCCGCAAGCTTCTTTGCATCTTCCAAGCAAGCAGAGTGGCTAATGTAGCACTTTTCGGAAGAAAGATACCCCTCTTTTTCCATCTTGGAAAGAATGTTCTCCATAGCCTGTTTCTTTCCTCTTGCCTTTTCTATTGGTTTCAGCTTTCCTTCTTCCGTAATCTTTAAGACCGGACAAATCTTAAGAAGTCCGCCAATAAATCCTGCTGCTTTACTGACTCTTCCTCCCTGAATGAAAAAGCGAAGGTCTGAGGTAAAGAAATAGCCATGAAGACGATTCCTCCATTTTTCAATTTCAGTACGAAGGCTGTCCATATCCAGTCCCTTCTTTTTCAGTTCATAAGCCTTATCTACCAAAAGACCATATCCGCAGGACGCCATAAGAGAATCCACTATCTCGATTCTTCTCTCCGGAAATTCTTCCAGTAAAATATCTTTTGCGATATGGCAGGAATTATAGGTACCGGACAATCCGCTGGAAAGACAAATATGGAAAATATCCTGCCCTTGCTCCAAATATTTCCTAAAACTGTCAAGATATTCCTCGGTATTTACCTGTGTAGTCTGGCTTTTCTCACCGGAAAGCATACGTGTAAAGAGTTTTTCCTGGGGAATAGACTCATAAAAATCATCCAAAAATTCCTCTTCTTCCAGGAAAAATTTTGCATAAATCAGGTTAACATCATGTTCCTCCGCCCAGCCCTTTCGTAAATCCATGGTAGAACAACAAGACAGTACATAATTATCCATTTTTTACCCTTTCTATCACTAGTTCATGAAACATACATTCTATAGTTAAAAAGCCGCTACTCTCCAAGCACATTGCGAATCGCCACAGGAGTTCTGTAATTCCAACGATAAATGCGGATACCGGAACGTCGAGAAGCAGCATTCACCACCTGACCGTTTCCGATGTAGATACCTACGTGATTTACCACACCCCGGCGATTGGCATAGAAGATCAAATCTCCGGGCTTCATATTCTCACTGCTCACCTTTACACCGGTCTTCGCCTGCTCTCGAGATACTCTTGGAAGAGAGACACCGTATTTATTCATAATCGTCTGTGTAAAACCGGAACAGTCGCAACCGCGTGTTAGAGAGGTACCGCCCCATACATAGGGATTTCCCACGAATTGACAGGCAAAGTTAACCAAATCACTTCTTCTCTTTGCAGCCTGATTCGCTCTATCTTGAGCAGGACGGTAGCTGAGAGCTTCATAAAGAGCATAGCTCACAGAGACATTGTTATCTCGTGTAGAAACAAAAGCTCCCTGTTCTCCTTCGTCATCATCTCCGGAGTCCAATTCCAGCTGTACCCAACCATCCAGCTGATTAATAACCGAATACCGCTGGTCCTTGGTAATCTTTGTCCATGCCGAAGAGTTCAGATCTGCGTTGGAGCGAACATTCAAAGCATCCGTATTCACGATTGCCATTACAGTTGCATGTTCTACCGCAAGATTTTCCGCCTCTTTTCCTCTTGCCACAAGTTCAGCCTTTACATAACCCGTAATACCGCCGGACTCAATCTTTAACCAGCCGTTTTCTTCACCGAGTATATTTCCTCCTGCAAAGCTCGGAAATTTTCCGATAATATTTTCAATCCCCTTATCTTCAGGGCTTGATCGAATATTGATATAGTCCTGTGCCTTGGAAACACCCAAATTATCATACATATTCAGGACCTTCTGGCGAAGATTTAAGCTCCTTGCTTCATCCAGTCCGTACTCCAGACGCACATTTTCCGATTTGGAAGAAATATAAGCTTCTTCCACCCCTTCAATCGTATCGGCAGAAATTTTCAGGAAATCTTTTCCGCTTCTACTAAGAACAATATAACGTTCTCCCTTTGCACAGGAAGAAAGCGTATTTCCGTCAACAATTTCCGGTGTGGAACGGATGCGAAGCTTATCTGCAAGAATGGTTACTCTAGGAGCCATATACTCACTGGCCTTTAGCCTTGCTTCCTCTCCTTCCAACAGATAGTTCTTTACAATGTAGCCCTCCAAGCCGCCGGAACGGACCTTTGCCCAGCCTTCTTTTCCCTCTACATTTGATTCCAGCACCTCTACACCGGCACCGTTTCGCAGGATGCCGATGATGTTTCGAATATCATTTTCATTGGCTTCCGAACGAAAGTTAATAAAGGAATCACATTGAATCAAACCCAGATTCAGGTATTGAGCAAGTGCATCTTCCTGCTCCGTTTTGATTTTCTCCTCCAGTTTTAGTTTTAATTCACTTTCCTTTTCTGTCTCTCCTTCTCCTATTTCACTTGAAGAAGGAACGGAAACTGCACTCTCCTCTTGTTGAGACGGGCTACCGGCCTTTTTACAGGAATACAAAGAAAAAGACAGACCGGACAACAGTAGCAGTAATCCCCAATGTCGAATTCCAATTTTTCTTTTCATCTTTATCCTCTTTACTTACCCGATTGTTTATTGGATTTATTATTATCTCTTAAATTTACAGTTCTTCTTTATTTAGGCAGATAAACGCCCCCTGTACTCCTCTTTTTCCTTGACTAAAACGGTGGGAAAAGAAGAGCTCCGGATTCTCCATCGTGCAGTATCCGCTTATGGAAATATTATCCGGGGGAATAAAGCATTCCAAAGCAATTAAGCGATTTAACTCCCACAAATCAATATGAAACTTTTCTTCAGAAACCCGCTCGACAGGGCAATACTTTATTTTTGTCGAAAGAAGTTCCCTTTCCAAATCCGATGATGTTTTAGAGTTCTGTATATCCAAGTTCTCCACTAAGCGCTGCACTGTTTGAAAAATCCCCGCTCTGTCTAAATTCCCTTTTTCCCTTAGTATCGGAAAAGCCTCAAGAAAGGCTTCTCCCACATCAGAGGAGACCTCGTAGCAATTTTTACAAATGCTTGGTCCAATTGCAATATAGATTTCTTCGGGCTTGGAAGAAAATTCTTCCTCCATTGCCTTAATCACTTCTGCAAGGATTCTTCCGTGCGTTCCTCTCCAGCCGCTATGGCAGGAAGCAATCACTCTCTGCCCCTTATCATAAAAAGAATCGGCACACAGTCCGCAGAAAAGGCAGTGAGTATCACCCCCTCTTCATTTGTCATGAGAGCATCCACATCCGTATAGTCTCTTTCCCGGAAAATGCCCTTCCCTCGGTCATCTCTTCCCACGCGGCGAACATTCACACTGTGCGTTTGCTGCGTTAGCACAAAATCTCCTGCCTGTCCCCCGAGAGCTTGCCCTATAATATGGAAGTTTTCTATAACATTTTCCCTATCGTCTCCTAAGGAAAAACCAAAATTCAAAGAAGAAAGATGCTCCTTGGAGACCCCTCCATTCCTTGTGGAAAAACCGTGTCGAAGTCCCGAAAAGCCTTGTAAAAGGGGGGATTCGATAAGGGGAAGGTTCTGCTCCCCAACTTTATAATTCTTTATCGGAAAAACCGTCTTCAATCTTGTACTCCTAAAACTGTCTTTAATTTTATACTTATAAAACTGTTTTCAAGCTGCTCTATTAAAACTGTCTTCACTCTATACTTCTCTGTCCATTTCCAAAATCTCTGCCATTTCCTTCGCTGTTTTTGTGCTCATTACAGCTCCGTTTATACCGGCTTCTTTCGCCGCTTTGATATTGTCTTCCAAATCATCAATAAAAAAGCAATCTGCAGGATTTAATTGATATTCCTTTAAGAAACGCTCGTAAATAATATCTTGCGGCTTCACACACTTATAGGCTGCAGAATAAAAAATCCCGGAAAAGCACTCTACGGCAGGAATCACTTCTTTGTAGATGGAAAGCAGACGCATAGAGGCATTGGATAGGAGGTATATATTCTTTCCTGCCTCCTTTAAAGCACGGATAATCTCCGCTGTGCCCGGAATCGTCTCCATATTATAAAGATGCCAGTTTTGAAAAGAAAGATGCGCGATTTCTCTTGCCTTATCGGAATGAAGCCTCTCCATCCAGTTTCGCTCAGCCTTTTCTTCTTCTATCAGTCCGGCATCCAGTAAAAACCACTCCTGTGAGTTAAAGACAATGTTCTTCACCTCTCGAATCAATTCCTCATCTTCCGTATAGTGCCGGATAACCCACTCCGGGTTATAGCTTATCAGGACATTCCCCATATCAAAAAGAATATTCTTATAAGAAATCATTACAATCCTCCGATTTTTATATAAAAAAAATCCCGAGCACCGCTCGGGATATGACGAATCCGGGAATCGAACCCGGGATTCAGCCGTGAGAGGGCTGCGTCTTAACCTCTTGACCAATTCGCCTTAGTCGATTTGAAACCGACTAGCGAATTCTAGCATACCACAAGATTTCCGTCAAGCAATTTTTCTAAATCTTTAAAAAATCCGGGATAAGAAATGGAAACGCAATCCGCGTCTTCAATCTCCATGGGACTTTCCTTCGAACAAAGAAGGCCAAGTACGGCAAAGCTCATGGCAATCCGATGATCCTTAAAGCTCGAGACCCTCTTTCCGTCCAAGGGGAAATACCCCCCTTTCCAAAAATCCGCATTCCATCCTCTGTCTCTTCGCAGGGAATACCGAGAATTTTGAAATTCTCTATCACAGCTCTTATCCGGTTTGTTTCCTTTACCTTAAGCTCTTCCGCATTCTTAATCACGGTTTCTCCCTCGGCTATGGTAGCAAGCACGGCAAGAACCGGCAGTTCATCGATAAGCCTTGGGATAAGAGCACCTGCAATTTCCGTGGCTCGAAGCTTTCCGTAAGTAAAAAGAATATCTCCTCTCTCCTCTCCCCCGACGGTTCTTTTGTTTTGGATTTGAAATTTTGCCCCCATCTTGGAAAGAACTTCAAGGATTCCGCTCCGGCTTTCATTTAAGCCTACATTTTCTAAAAGGACTTCGGAGCCGGGAAGAAAGTAGCAGGCTGCCATAAAATAGGCCGCGGAGGAAATATCTCCCGGAATAGAAAAAGTCCCTGAAATCGTATGTAAGGGCTTACCCGGTCTTAAATGAATCTCGGCCTTTCCGTCTTTCAGGATTTTTGTCTCGATATCCGCCCCCATTGCAGAAAGCAACCTCTCCGTATGGTCCCGCGAAAGAGAAGGCTCCGTATAAACGGTCTCCCCCTCAGCATAGAGAGAAGCCAGGAGTACGGCAGACTTTACCTGTGCGGACGCAATGGGGCTTTCATAGGAAATTCCCTTTAGTGCACTTCCTCTTATTTTTAAAGGTGCGGTGCTTTTTTCTCCTTCCGCAAAAATCTTTGCCCCCATTTTCGATAAGGGACTAAGCACCCTTCCCATCGGGCGTTTTTCCAGACTTTCATCTCCGCAAAGTACCGAAGAAAAAGCTTGTCCGGAAAGGATTCCCGCCATAAGACGCATGGTTGTTCCCGAATTTCCGCAATAAAGAGGGGGAGGTCGGTGCCTCTAAAGTCTCCATGCCCTTCCCCTCTATGGTCAGTTTTGTGTCTTCTCTTACTATAGAAACACCAAGTTTCCGAAAGATATCCATTGTAGAAAGACAGTCTTCGGAAGGAAGGAAGCCCTCCACCACAGTCTTTCCCCTCACAAGAGAAGAAAACATAATCGCTCTATGGGAAATACTCTTATCTCCGGGAACACAAAGTCTTCCACTTAATACCTTTCCTGCTCCATAGAGCTTCACAATCACTTAAGATACCCCTTCATTTCCAAATAATTCCGCATGAGGACTTCCATTTCGTGATAATCAATACGGGAGGCGTTAATCATCAAATCATAATTATCTACCTTCATCCAGTCCTCTCCGGTGTAATACTTATGATATTCTCTTCTTTCCCGGTCAATCTTCTTGATCCGCTTCTTCGCCTCTTCTTCGTCCACCTTACAGTAGTCCATGGTTCTTTCGATGCGCTTCTCCATATCCGCATAAACGAAGAAATCCACATGCTCTTTTCCGGCTTCCCGTAAGACTACATTCGCGCAGCGTCCGGCAATGATGCAACTCTCCTGCTCCGCAAGATCCACCAAAACTTGGCTTTGGAAGCGGAAAGGTTCTCGGGACTAACGATATCTTCTTCCAGGCTCGGCTTACCGAGCCTCGGCTTTAAGGAATCGACAATCTTATATAAAAGATTACTTCCCGCTTTTTCATCTGCTAAACGGAAGTACTGCTCTCCGATTGCCGTCTTTTCGGAAGTAATGCGTAAAATTTCCTCATCATAGAAAGGAATCCCCAGAGACTCTGCCAAGTTCTTTCCTACAGTGCGTCCTCCGGAACCATATTGTCTTCCAATGGTAATGACCAGTTTTTTTGTAAGCATATTTTCCTCCTACATCGCTAGTACTATTGTTTCTCCTATTATAATACATAAAAAGGCAGTAGCACAGCTATAAAATATCTCTACGCGCCGAACTGCCTCCTTTTACTTTTAAACCTGATATTACTGTACTTACTTTGCCTGATTTTTCTCTCGCCGAGTTCTTCTCCCGCCAAGTTCTTCTCTCTTAGAATCTAAAAAATTCTTTTTACTATTTCTATCTCGGATCAGGTCTCTATTTCATATAAATATAGTATTGTATTTTTCTCAATTATCTCCTTTAGGACAGTAAAATGCGGTCGTTGTCCAAGGCCTTTCCCGCCCTCTCGGAAAACTTCTTAAGAAGCATATCCACCGTGAGATTCTCTCTTTCCTCTCCGTAAATATCCAAAACGATTTTTCCACTGTCCATCATTAAGGTTCTGTTTCCGAGCTCTAAAGCCTGATGCATATTGTGGGTAATCATAAGACAGGTGATTTCCCGCTCCGCTACAATACTCTTTGTGAGAGATAGCACCTTTTCCGCGGTTCCCGGGTCGAGTGCCGCCGTATGCTCATCAAGCAGCAAAATCTTCGGCGTAACCATGGTAGCCATTAAGAGCGTGAGTGCCTGTCTCTGTCCTCCAGAGAGAAGCCCCACCGGATGACTCATTCTATCCTCCAAGCCCATGTTAAGAAGACTTAGCTGCTCTCTAAAGTAGGCCTTTTCCTTCTTTCCCGCACGGGAAAATAAAGACAGACCGCTCGCCCTGATGTAGGAGACCGAAAGATTTTCCTCAATACTCATGTGAGGAGCCGTACCCATCAAGGGATCCTGAAAGAGTCGCCCGATAAAGGCACTTCTCTTATGCTCCTGTAAGAAAGTGATATCCCTTCCTTCCAAGATAACACTGCCCTTGTCTAAAAGGAAAGATCCCGAAATGGCATTAAAAAGGGTAGACTTCCCCGCCCCGTTACTGCCGACAATGGTCGCAAAATCTCCCTTATCAAGGTGCAGGGAAAGGTTTTCCAGCGCCCTTTTCTCATGAATGGTATTCGGATTAAAGGTTTTGGAAATATTCTTTAAATCAAGCATTTTCTCCCCTTTCACGCATCGCGTTTCTTCTGAGCTTCGCGTAATGGAAAAGCTCTTTAATTCTTGTGGAAGAAATCGCAAGAGCAACAATCAAAGCACTGACGAGCTTAAAGGCTTCTGTCGGCACACGTAAGCGAAGCGCAAGGGCAATCACCAAGCGATAAAGAATCGCTCCGCCGATAACCCCGAGGATTCTTCCGAGAAGCTTTCTCTTTCCGAAAAGTGTCTCTCCGATTACGAGAGAAGCAAGCGCTACCGTAACCATTCCATTCCCCAAGTTGATATCCGATGCCTTATTATACTGGGCAATCAGAGAGCCGGAAAGACCGGTTAAGGCGTTGGAAAGGCAGAGCCCTACAGTGATGGTAAAAGCAGGATTAATGGAAGATGCCCGTACCATCGCCGGACTGTCTCCGGTTGCACGAATGGAAAGTCCGAGCCCCGTTCCGAAGAACCAGCGTAAAACAAAGGCCACCACAAATAAAATAAGAAGGAGTAAGATCAGTGTTCCCCACTCGGAAAGGAAGGGATTTTCCCCTGCAAATAAAGTAAACACCGTATCCGTCCCGAATATGGAAAGATTCGAGGAAAATCCCATTACCACAAGGTTAATAGTGTAAAGTCCGGTATTCACGATGATTCCGGCAAGGATACTTTCAATTCCCAGAGTCGTTTGCAAAAAAGCGGTGCAAAAGCCCGAAAGAGAGCCGGAAAGCATTGCCATAAAAATCCCCAGTATGGGATGCCCGGAAATCGTAAACACTGCCGATACCGCAGTACCGAGCGTAAAGGATCCGTCCGTGGAAAGATCCGCGATATTTAAGATACTATAGGAAATAAAAAGAGCCATAGCAACCAGCGCATAAATAAGCCCGATTTCCAAAGCAGTCTTCATGATTCCTATCGTAAAAAATTCAGCCATACTCATCCTACTTATTCTAATTAATCTACTTGAATTTACTTGATGTTACTCGAATTTATTTTATGTTACTCGAATTTGTTTTATGTTACTCGAATTTGTTTTATGTTACTCGAATTTGTTTTATGTTACTCGAATTTGTTTTATGTTACTCGAATTTGTTTTATGTTACTCGAATGCCGAAGCGTCGTTTCCACTCCGCTTCGGCATAAAAATTGTTCTCAGATTCATCCTGTACCACTTATCAATATAGCAGTGCTATCTTCTCAGCACAGAATTCCATACAAAAATTTATTTTGCAAATTCCTGCTTGGTTGTAATCTCTTCCACCTTTGTGCAGTAGGGCTTAAAGACTTCCTTTAACTCATCCATGGAAAATCCGAGCTTTTCCGCTGTATCGGTATTCACAGTCGCAATACCGTTGTCAAAGGTCTGTACAGGAAGAGTCGCCGTTTCTTTTCCTCCGCGTAAGACCTCATCCACCATATCCGCTGTTGCCTTTCCAAGCTGTACATAATCTACACCGTAGCCGGCAAAAGCACCGTTTAAAGCAAAGGAATCGGCTCCACCGTAGTGGGGAATCTTCGCCTTTTGCAATTTTTCGTAGAAGCTGAGTTCCGCTTTCTGGATTGTGTTATCCGTCGGAGTGAAAATAGCATCCACCTTTTCTGCAATAAGGGCATCTACCGCCTGACTTACTTCATCGGTAGTCGTTCCGGTCTTCTCTACCACTTCCACACCCTTATCCGCTAAGAATTTCTTTGCTTCTTCAATAGGAGCCTTGGAAGAGTCCTCACTCTTTGAGTAAAGCAGTCCAATCTTCTTTGCGTCCTTATTTGCCGCAAAAATCAGATTCATAATGGCATCCGTATTCAAATAGTCGGAGGTTCCGGTAATCATAGCTCCCGGCTCTTCCATGGACTTTACAAGCTTTGCGGAAACGGGATCCGATACTGCGGAGAAAACGATGGGAACATTCTTTCCTTCTGTACCGGACTGCACCACCTGTACCGCTGGAGTCGCAATCGGAACAATAACATCCACCTTATCCGCAAGGAGCTGCGCTGTCATCTGGTTTAATACGGAAGGATCGCCCTGCCCGTTTAATCTGTACTCCTTATACTCGTACTTTACACCGTCCTTGGAAAGGCTGTCCAACTCCTCGGTAAGGCTGTCTTCAATCTGATTGAGTGAAGGGTGATCCATAAACTTTAAAATACCTACCTTATAGGTCTTTTCTTCTCCTGCAGCTCCCTTTCCTTCTGTCTTTTCTTCTTCCCTTGCTTCTGTCCCCTTTTCCTCTACGGAAACACTTTCTTCTCCCTTACTCTCTGCCTTCTCCACAGGCTTGGAACATGCCGCTAAAGAAAGCACGGATGCTAAACAAAGAGTTGCCAATAGTCTTTTCTTCATAATAACCTCCTTTTTATATTGCAAGGCTTTACTCTAACACAGAAGAGGAGATGTGTAAACGAAGACAGAGGGGGTTTCCCTCCCTCTGCCATAGATTGTCGGTATAGCTTCTATAACCGTATTTTTAAAAATAAGCATACAGAGAAAAATCAAAAAAAAGTGAATAATTAGTTCCTATATCTCTTTAAGGTTTCATAAAAATTCTCACGTGTCCCGACCATAATGACGATAATAACTTGATCCTCCTCTTGATAAATCACATAGGCCAATTCATAATTTGTCTTATTATAGAATACATCTAAACAATATATGCCCTCTAAGTCGCCATGTTTTGCTTCTCCAATAAAGGGATTTTCTAAAATATTTTGAATCGCCTGATTAAACTTTTCTTTTAGCCCTTTTTCTTTCAGCTTTTTAAAATATTTACCCGCAGCGGGAAGAAAGCGAAGTTCCGGCATTCCTATTTTTCTCCCTTCTCACCAAAAACTTCTTGCAGTGTATAGTATGGAGCTTTCCCTTCGGCAACTTTCTTCGCATCCTTCAGCAAAGCTTCAACTGTCGGGCGAATTTCCTTCTGTCTATTCCGAAAAGCCTGTAAGAGTTCTTCTCCCGAAAGCCCTTCTTTAATCAAATCCGAAAGAATTTCTTCAGCAAATTCCCCTCCCCCCTCTCGAATCGGACGAATAATCAGCTCTTCCCCTCGTATCTCACACTCTGCACCATGAGAAAAACCCAATTGTGAATAAAATTTCTGCGGAATAGTAATCTGTCTTTTCGCAGAAATACGCAATTTTTTAACCTCAAATGCTTTTTCTCTTTCTAACACATTCCCCATCTTTTGCCCTCTTATTCCTATCTTCTTTGCTTTTTATTACATCCATTTCTTTGTTTCTTTGTTTCTTTGTTTCTTTGTTTCTTTGTTTCTTTGTTTCTTTGTTTCTTTGTTTCTTTGTTTCTTTGTTTCTTTGTTTCTACTTTAATTTGTATTCAATACAATGTCAAGTCAACAAAAAAATAATTCTCCGGTGATTGAAAATGTATTATTCTTATAAAAATGCGTTATACTCTTTCTTGTATTTTTTTCAAGCCTTACATAGAAAAACGGAGACAATTATGCACGATAAATCAAATAAAGCAAAGTCCATCCTACTCTTAAGCGACTCTCCCTCTTACGGTACGGTAGCACTACGAATGGCCTCTGCCGTACTGGAAAAGCTCCATTATGACGTCTTTTCCCTTCCGACCGCTCTGGTATCGAATACCTTAAATTACGGAAGGGCGGAAATACTGGATACAACAGAGTACCTCTTTCATAGCCTTAGCATTTGGAAGGAGCTAGGCTTTTCTTTTCCTTCTCTTTTTATCGGCTTTGTCCTTGGAGAAAGGCAAGCAGAGCGTATTTATCAATTTGCAAAAGAGGAAAAAGAGAAAGGGCATTATATCTTTTTTGATCCCATTATGGCAGATCACGGAAAACTTTATAACGGCCTTCAAAAAAGGGACATTGAAAGCAGAAAAAAACTGATGCAGGTCGCAGATTGCATTTTACCGAATAAAACAGAGGCCTGCCTTTTGGCAGACCTCGAAAACATTCCGGACTCCTTTCGCTTAGACAAGGCAAAGGAACTTGTCTATTCATTAACTGCAAGAGGAGCAAAAAGCATCTGTATTACCAGCATGAAGATTGATGAAGAACCCTGTATTTTTCTTTATGAAGAAAATACACAAGAATTTCACATTCTCCCTTATACAGAAAAAAATCTGAATCTTGGAGGTACCGGAGACCTCTTCTCTTCCCTTTTTATCGGAAAATATCTAGATGAGAAGAATTTTCTTTCCGCCGGAGACTGGGCTCTTCAGAAAATGAACTGCATTTTGGATGTCTTCCAAGAAAGAAATCATGACGAGAAAACTATTCCCATTGAGGAATACTTACAGTTTTTAGACTAGTACTGTCTATCTTCCAATACTATCTTTTTCGCTTCGTTTATCCGTATAAGCTGAATAAACGAAGTCACCGATTCCCGCCATATTTTAATCCGCCACCGTATCTACCCCTACCTCCGGAAGCTCTTCCACTTCCAAGGCTTCAATATAGTAGATAAGCTGCGACACATCCTTCGAAATGGAATATTTTCCCTTTCGGAGGATTCCTTTTACCCGAATCCAAGATTCTTCCGATTTTAATTTTGATAAGTCAAGATCAGTCTTAAACTCAAAATTCACATAGCCCCCGGTGCAATACGGGCAGGATGGACCCATTCTTCCAACCAGTGTATAGCCACCGAAGTTCATATAATAGCCATCAATGCTGACAGTCTTCCCCTCATAATCTTGAAAGTTTATATACCAGTCATTAATCTGTGTGGCATAATGCTTATCTCCCACCACAATATCCGGCTTTTCAAGATTTACCTTTCCCCTATCCTCTTTCGGATCATAGGGGTAGTCGTCATAAGGGTATTGTCCCTCTTCCTTACTTTCTTCAGTAGAACTTACAGTCCCATATTCCTTATCCAGAGATTCCTGCTCTTTTTGCTCCAAGCTCTCCAATTCCTTAGCCTGCTTGAGAGCCTCCTCTTCCGAAATAGAGGAAGCCACTGTCTCCGTGCCTTCAGCACCTTCCGTATTACTCACTTTTCTGATATTGTTCTCTTTTTTGCAGGAAGTAAAAGATAAGCAAAGTACAAAAAGAGATAGTACTAAAAACATCTTTTTATAAGCAGAATTACAGCTTATGGCTGACTTTATGAAACGCTTGTACAATCTGCTATTCGCATTGCTATTTCTACTGTTTTTTTCAGATAGCCCTTCCATTTCCAACCTCCTAGCTTTTCCGATTACGTACCGCTTCCACGCCCAGGAAAATAAAAAACAAAATCATATCTACTATTACGATCGAAGCACCTGTGGGAATGCTGTACAAAAAGGACAGGCTGATTCCGACAATAAATCCGAAGAGTGAAAGAACAGCCGCCAGTATAATAGTAGATAAAAAGTTCTTGCAAACTCGCATCGCCGTAATGGAAGGGAATACAATCAAGCTGGAAATCAGCAAGGTTCCCATCATTCGCATACCGAGCACAATGGTAATGGAGGTAAGAAGCGCTAGAACCATATTGTAAAAGCGTGTATTGGTGCCGCTGGCCTTCGCAAAACTTTCATCAAAGGTTACCGCAAAAATACGCGGGTAAAATACAATGTATAAGAACAAAACAACCACGGAAAGAACGACGGAAAGTCGAAGATCCGAAGGGCTGATAGCCAGGATGGAGCCGAACATATAGTTGCATACATCCGTATTCATTCCGGAAGTTAAGGATATCGTCATAACGCCTACCGCCAAAGCCCCGCTGCAAAGCAGTGCCGTAGCCGCGTCTCCCTTTATTTTGGAGCTTTCTTCCAGCTGCAGGAGGAAAAATGCCGCTATCACACAGACCGGAATGGATACCGACATCGGTGCAAAATTGAGGGCATAAGCTATGGCCAATGCCGCAAACCCCACATGGGAAAGACCGTCTCCAATCATGGAATAGCGCTTTAAAACAAGGCTTGTTCCAAGAAGGGCGGAGCACAAGGAAACCAGACCTCCCACCACGAGAGCACGAATCATAAAGTCGTATTGGAACATCTTCAGTAAAGAATTAAGCATTTTCTTCCTCCTTTACCAAAAGTTTTCCCCACTTCGAAGAAAGATAGTCCTCCGTACTTCCGAAAAAGCACTGCGTGCGGTCAAGGTGCAGAATGGTTTTAGCATGCTGCACCACTTCCTTTACATCATGAGAGACCATGATAATGGTCATCCCCTTTTCTCTATTTAACTTATTGAGCATTTCATAGAGCTCTTTTTGTGCCAAAGGATCCAGTCCTGCAACCGGCTCATCCACAACAAGGAGCTTCTCGCTGGCACAGAGGGCTCTTGCCAAAAGAACCCTCTGCCGCTGTCCGCCGGACAGGTCTCTGAAGCAGGACTTCTTCAGATCTGTCACCTTTAAGTACTCCATAGCGTCTTCTACACTCTTCTTATCTTCTTTTCGATAAAGGGAAAAACGAAAGTTTATTTAATCTACCCGACTCTACTACCTCATAACAGCTGGCGGGAAAATCCTTTTGGCTTTCGGTTTGCTGGGGAAGGTAGCCGATTTCATTTGCCTTTAAACCGTCTCCGAAGACAATGCTTCCTTCACTCACTTTCTTTAAGCCCAAAAGTCCCTTTAAAAGGGTACTTTTTCCTGCGCCGTTTTCCCCAACAATACAAAGGTAGTCACCTTTTTCTACAGAGAAATGAACATCGGACAATACCGTCTTTCCCTCGTAGGAAAATCCAACATTGTTTAGGGATATATAGGACATCTAGTTTAACGCCTCCTTTAAAGCATCTACATTCGGCTTCATCAGATCCACATAGGTCTTTCCTGCCTTAAAATCGCTGTCTGTAACATTGTGCACGGAGTTAAGAAGCATCTTCTTTGCTCCTGTATCTCTACTGATGGCATTGACCATATCCTCATTTCCCATTTCGATATGGAAAACAACCGGAATCTTATCTTCCTTCACCTTATCCGTTAAGAAGGCAATGGTTGCCGCAGAAGGCTGTGTATCGGTTGAGCATCCCGGAAATGCGGCAAAGTAGCTTAAGCCGTACTCCTTACAGAAATAAGCAAAGGGGAAACGATCCGCCACAATGATTTCTTTTCTCTTTCCGCTATCCACTACCTCTTTGAAACTCTTGTCCAACTCTTCAAGTTCCTTAACATAAGACTCACTGTTTGCCTTGAAACTGTCTTTATGGCTCTCATCAAGTCCGGAAAGAGTCTCTTCCAGCTTTTCTACAATGGTAATGGCATTTTTCGGGGAAGTCCAAACATGCTCGTCCATTTCCGGACCTTCCTCTTCATGCTCTTCTGCCTGATCCGCTTTTTCATGGTCTGCTTCCTCATTTCCATGGTCTGCATCCGCATGCTCATGCTCTTCTTCCTGCATGCCTTCTACCGTCTCTTCTTCAATGAGATTTACGGCATCCATCATCTTAAACACATGAAAGTTTTTATCCGAAATAGATTCCAAAATTCCGTCTACCCATTCGTCGCTGTCTCCGCCGGTATAGATAAAGAGATCCGCATTCTGAATGGTGATAATGTCCTGCGGACTCGGTTCAAAGCTGTGTGTTTCCGCACCCGGCTTAACGAGCATGGTGACATCCGCATCTTCTTTGGTAATGGCACGGGCAAAATCATAGGAGGGGAAATTTGTGGTCACAATCTGTAACTTTTTTCCTTCTGTGGGCTTATCCGTACTTTTTTCGGTTTCCATACTCTTTTCCGCATCGGTTGTTACAGCAGCGGCTGTCGTCTCCATTTCTTTACCGCTCTTGTTTCCACAGGCAAACAGTACGGCAGTGGAAAGCATGATTCCTCCCGCCAAAATGCATTTTTTCAGTCTCATCTTGAGGCTCCTTTCTTGGAAATACTATAGTTTGTTCTGCTCCTCTTTCTTGGCACAATCTTCGCATAAGCCATAGAAGACGGTTTTCTTGGAATCCCAATGAAAACCGTGGTGCGTAAGAAGATGCTGCATCATGCTTTCCAGGTCATGACAGTGTAAATGAATGAGCTTTCCGCAGACATTACATTTACAATGAAAGCAGGAATGTGCTTCCTCCGCCCTTTCCCTCTCCCCGACATACTCAAAGCAGGCCGGACTGTTCTGGTCAATGATGTATTTGTTTACCACTCCTTTTACACACAGTCGCTCCAACTGGCGATAGACCGTGGTTGTGCCGATTGGTTTTCCCTCCTCCCGAAAATGAGAAACTAGATCCGATACCGTAAAGTGCATACCCGGACAAGTGGAAAGATAGGATAAAGCTCCTCTTTATGTTGGGTTTTATAAATGGTTTTTTCCGCCATACTTTCCTCCAGAATTTTCTCGTTTTCTTTGCCTTAAAATGAAAACCGTTTTCATATTTTAACACTTTCATTTTTAAAGTCAATCAACGGAAATCTTATAAAAAACTAAGAAATTCATAAAATCAATTTGTTATTATATGGAAAAGGATTGCATTGTAGCTTAGTTTCTTCACAAAAAATTTCCGTATTATCATCATTATTTAAGCCATATAAAAAACTCCCCCCTAATGTACCGCTCTCCAATCGTTAGAGTTTCAGGTCTAACGATTAGGGCCGGTACATCATTGGAAGGAGTTCCCTTTTTAGTTATTTACTGTATTTAGAATGAAAATCCACCTTTTCCGCTGTTCTTATTCAGTCTGGCAAGAGGTAATGCCGAAGCCAGACTGCTTAAGTTTCTGGTCTGAATATAGACTTTTCCTTCTCCTACAAAACGATTTACCAGACCTTCACCTGTAGTAAAGCCGAAAGTTCCGGAAGCCACGGAAATATGATAGTCCAGATTTCTGTCCCAAGCTACCACGTGGTCATTGTCAATCGTCATCGGAGAATCAGGATGCACTTCCAACTCCAAGAGGTCCCCAAAGGCATTGACAAAGACATCTCCCTGTCCTTCCGTTTCCATTACGAAGAGTCCACCGGTTCCACCGAAGAAAGCTTTCCCGATATCCTGCATCTTCATGGAGTAGCCCACTGAATAGTCTCCTGCCAAAAAGGCGCCGGTATTTAAGCGATACTGCCTTTCTCCAATTGGTAAACAGACAATTTTTCCGGGAATGGAGGGAGCAACACCGATTCTTCCGCCATTCATCACGCCTCTAGCCTCAGTAATAAACATACTTTCGCCACTGGCAAGGCTTCTTCCTACTGCGCTAAGTAAACCGCCGAGACCGCCTCCGTTTGAGCCGGAATTCATTTTTCCCCTGTAATTCCACACCGTACATATAGGCCATGGAACCACGCTCAATTTTTCACCGCTTCTCCCGCATTTAAGTAGATTTCCAAAATAGGACAATCGTTATCTCCTAAAATTTGATGCTGCATAATACCTCCAATCTTTACCCTCTTTACATTTTCATAATTGATAATCGAAAAGGACTCCCGCAAGAAAAAAAGTGAAGCCCCAATCCCCGTATAAAAATACCGTAATGCACCAGACTTGGCAAGCGAAGAAAAAAACAATGTATTTCCTTTTTACCATGGTAAAAGACCCCTTTACAGTGAATTAGTAATCACCTTCAATATTCTCCTCTCCTTCCAAATCCCCAATCGCTCACAGGGCTTTTCAGCATCCGAAGGCTCCGAAGAGAAAAACAAAAAGGCATAGCCTTCTTTCTTCCATTTTTCTATATGGGCATAAAGCTCTTTCTCATCTTCTTTCCCTAGATGGACTTCCCATAGAGCAAAGACTCTGGCCCCTGCAATTAGTCCTTTCATGATTTCTACTAAAATTCTCTGTTTTCCTTCCAAAGCTTCCACCTGCTCCCGGAAGGGAATTTCTTTGGAAAGTTCCGGAAACAAGTCTTTATATTCGGCAATCAATTCTTTGTTTCGAAGGAGAAAATGAGGATATTTCGGCTGATAGACAAAAAGATTAGAAAGCACAGTCTGCCCCTCTATTAAGGAACTGCCATCTCCTACCATCCAGACCTTTGGGAAAATTTTCATCTTGTTCTCATAGGACTTTACACAGCCATAATACGGCTCTTTCTCAGCGTTCAAGGCTATAATCAAATCCTTGGGAATAGCTTTGTCCAAAGATAAAAACATTAAGCTTTCTCCGGAAAAAAGCTGGAAGGATAAATTTTCTACAGTAAATCGATTTCCCTCAGACAGATACAGCTCTAAAGCAAAGAGAAGTTCTTCTTTTTCCGGCTCTTTAGTACTGATTGTGTTAATAATCAAAGCATTTTCTTTCTCGGACAAAAGATCCAGACTTTCACTGATAAAACTTTCCTCTTCTTGCTTTACGGAAAGCTCCCGGGGAAGTACCATGCACACATCCGTTCCGGAATTTTCTAAGGACTGCAAATATAAACCGTATTCCCGTCCGTAAAGCAAATGGATTCTTTCCTGAATATTCAGGAGAGAAACTCCCATTCCGGCCTTACCCATACCGCCTTTTCCCACTACGCCTCCTTGAAATCCTCTACGGATATTCCGAAGATCTTCATTTATCTGCCTTAGCTTCTCCTCCTCTATGCCAATGCCGTCATCGGAGACTTGAATATAAACATGCTGATTACTGCGGCTAATGGAAATCTCTACCTTCCCCCCAGATTCTCTTCCCTCTAAGCCATGCACAATACTATTTTCCACGATAGGTTGCAGTAAAATTCTTGGTACTTTTAGCAATAACAAATTCTCTTGTACCTTAACTTTCAATTCTAATTTTTTTGAAAACCGAAATCGCTGAATTTGAAAATATACTTCAGCATTGTCCAGCTCTTCTTTTAAAGAAACAAAGTTCTCCTCTTGGGAAATGGTATAGCGATAGAAATCGCCCAAAAGCTCTGCCATGTTTGCCACTGACTCCAAACCGTTTAAAAGACTTTCCGAGCGAATATTTTCCAGAATATTATAGAGAAAATGAGGGTTCATCTGGTTTTGCAGGTTTTTGAATGTAAGCCATCTTCTCCCCTTCCTCTATAATCTGATTAGCGCTGAGGATTTCCGAAATATAATGGTATTCTTCATAACTTTCCTCTGTCAAATAAACCGGAAGTTTCTGTAATTCCTTCACTTCACTATATCCTTCCAAGACTCTTCGCAGTGTAGACTGATAAGTTTTATAAGGTCTGAGAATATCGTAATAAAAATAAGCAAGTGTCAATATACAAAGACATAGAAGCCCCAAAAGAAGCAGTTTCATTCCCGTCTGAAAGAAGCTGCCTCCTGTTGCGAGCAGTAGGTAAATAATAAAAATAGATAACAAAAATAAAGCCAGCGTTAGAGTATACAGTCGAAGAAGTCGAGAGGATAAGGAGCTCCGACCATTCTTCTCCGCTCTCACTAAGCCTTGCCCCGATTCCGATTTATATTCTGTCTTATTCGCTCCGATTTTCATGTAAGGAATTCCTATAGTCCTTGGGGTTCATCCCCATTTTCTCAAAAAAACATTTGGAAAAATATTTTGCATCATAATAAAATAACCGGGAAGCAATCTCCGTAATACTCAAATTGGTTTCTGCCAAAAGCAGCTTAGCTCTTTCCATCCTGAGCCCGGAAATATACTTATTGACACCAAGCGACAGTTCCTTCTTAAACTGTGTGCTTAAATAAGAGGCGCTGACCTTACAATGCTCTGCCACTTCCTCCAAACCGATGTTCTCCTCAAAATGTCGATCAATGAACTTTTTAGACAAAGAAACCAGATGAGAACAAGGCATATCTTTCATCATGGTTTCCAGACTTGGCCCAGTCAATTCTTCCTTAATCTTCCGAACGCTTTCCTGCAGTTCCTTTTTCTTAATCGGTTTTAACAGATAGTCTGAAACCCCTGCCTGTATTCCCTCCTTGGCATAGGAAAAGTCTGAATAAGCGGAAACAATAATAACCTTGGTAGGAAGTTTCTTTCTGGCAATTTCTTTGGCTATGTCCAGTCCTGAAAAAACGGGCATCTTAATATCCGTAATCAAAAGCTCCGGACGTTCTTTCTCTACCCTTTCCAAAGCCTCTTTTCCAGTCTTCGCAAAAGGAAGACATTCCATGCCTTCCTCCTGAAAATTCCCCAAAAACTGAATTAACTCGCATATCCGTTCTTCATCATCCGCTATCAAGACTCTCATTTCTGTTTCCTTAGCTTTCATCTTCTACGTCAAGCCTTTTCATACTATAAGTTTGCTCTTCTTTAATATATTTATATCCTTATGCACTTCTTTATTACATTTATAAGCTAATGCCCTTCTTCATTGCATTTATATCATTATGCTCTTCCTCTTTGGACTTCCATAGCAACAGAAAGAGCTGCATAATCTCCGATATTATCACTAAGTTTTGATTTTTCTATTTTACATAAGTTTACACTTTCTGTAAAACATTCTTCCCGAATTACTGCCTCTACTTTTTCTTTAAATAAAGCTTCGCATCGCTCATAAATACTGCCTATCACGATACATTCCGGATTTAGAATATCAATAAGTAAGGCAAGGCCTCTTCCCAAATAATAGGCAGAACGATCAAAGACCGACTTGGCAAAAGGAGAACCGTCTTTTACTAAAGAAGCCAAATTTTTCACAGTGAAATCTATAATCCCTTCGTCCTGCTCTTCCAAGCTCCCCCCTTCTTCTCTTTCCTTATACATTCTCCTTGCCATTTCTTTAATGCCATTTCCGGAGCAAAATCCTTCAAAAGAGCCTTCTTTCCCGTAACCAAAGGAACCACCCTTGGAAAGACGAATATGCCCTACTTCTCCTGCCATTCCGGAACTTCCCCGATATAAACTTCCATTCAAATCAGTCCGGCCCCCATCCCTGTTCCAAAGGTCAAAAAAATCATGTTTTTTGTCCCCTGACCTGCTCCAAATCTCCACTCACAAAGGGCGCAGGCATTGGCATCATTTTCCAAAAAAGAAGGAACTTGAAATCTATCCTCTAAAATACGCTTTATAGGAATCTCATCATAGCCGGGAAGATTTGGTGGCGATAGAATCAGTCCTTTTTCTTCATCCAATGGCCCACCGCAGCTGACTCCTGTAGATTGAAGTTGGATATTTTTTTCTAAAAGGAAGTCTTCTCCTATCTTGCAGAGGCATTCTATCGTTTCCAAAGGACTTCTGTTTCCCTGAAAAGTAGGAATTTCCTCCCTTTTCAAAATTTCTATGGGACCTCCCGCATCTCTTCCCAAAATGACAGCAGATTTTGTTCCTCCTAAATCAAATCCTAAATAATATCTCTCCATGCGTCCCTCTTTTTTCTTCAATTCATGCAAGAAAAGCGGCTTCAGATTATTCTAAAAGCCGCCTTCCTATTTCTTTTGTTAAAGCTTACTTAAGCTTATCCTTATTTAAAACAGATACACCGGTATCCACAGTCTCGCCCTTTAAGTCTTTTCCATTCAAAGATTCTACTAATGCATCCACACCCATCTTACCCATGACATCCGGATTCTGTGCCATTGTGCAAAGAAGATATCCATCCTGAATTAAGCTCTTAATATTGTCAGACTTATCAAAACCTACACCGATAATCTTGCTATCGCCGGAAGCCTTAATTGCATTTCCTGTTCCTACAGTAGAGCCTTCGTTTGCACCAAAGATTCCTACTACGCCCTTGGTAATAAAGTTTTCTGCAATGGTCTGTGCCTTCGCAGCATCTCCGTCACAGTATTGTGTCTCTTCGATAGTGAACTTGGAGCCTTCAAAAGCCTCTCTGAAGCCACTGTCACGGTCTACTGTGGACTGGGTAGAAGCATTGGTACTGATAATACCGATAGTTCCTTCTATAACCCCCTGTGCTTCCAAAGCTTTTCTCATTTCTTCTCCTGCAGTCTTTCCACCCTGCTTGTTGTTGGTGGCAAAGCTTGCTTCCGCATCTACATTGGCAGGAGAATCCACATAAACAATCTTGATTCCCTGTGCTTGTGCTTCCTTTAAAGAAGCAGAAATGGCATCCGGTCCGTTTGCTGCTATCATAATTCCGTCCACGCCGCCTGCAACGGCATTGTTTATACACTCAATCTGCTTGGAGTCATCCTTGGTATCCGGAGACATAAACTTTACTTCCACGCCAACGAGCTTTGCTTCCGCCTGAGCCCCTTCATTTAAGGTAACCCAGTGCTGGTCAAGAGAATCCATAGTAATAAGAGCCAGTTTATAAGGCTTATCAGCCTTTACTGTTGTCTCTCCACTGTTCTCCGCCTTTTCCTCCGTAGCCTTTTCCTCTCCTGCCGCTGTAGTTCCTTCCGTCACTGCCGCAGTAGTGTCTTTAGCATCCTGCTTATCTGAAGTACAGCCAAAGAGCATTGCAGCGGATAAAAGTGCAGCAAGCAAAATAAGTTTCTTTTTCATAATGTTTTCCTCTCTTTCTATATTATAGCAATCCTCACTTACTGCTTATTCTTTTTGGAAAACAAATTTCCGTTTCGAACTAAGACATCCATGAGTACTGCCAGTACCACAATTACACCGATTACAATTCGCTGAATACCTACCTGAGCCCCCACCATGTTTAAACCATTTTCCAAAGTCTGCCAAAGCAGTGCTCCCTGAAAGGTTCCCAGTAAGAGGCCGGAGCCTCCAAGAGGAGATACTCCTCCGATTACACCGGCGGCAACACCATACATTTCGTACATATTTCCGGCTTCCATATTTCCCATTCCGGCCTGTGCGCAGAGGATAAATCCTACAATCACAGAGCAAAACGCGGAAATCAGGTAAGTTTTCTTGATTACGGAAACAATATCCACACCGGATAATCTGGAAGCTTCTTTATTGGAGCCAACAGCATAGATATGCCTTCCCAGTTTGGTTTTCCCTAAGATAAAACTGAAAATCAGGAAAATCAAAAAGGCAATCCAGAAGGTCGTATAGATGCCTAGAATCTTTCCGTAGTAAAAGGCATCCTGAAAAAATTTACCTTGATCCTTTCCTAAGATGCTGGCAATGTTATCCGTATTTCGATTTCCGTTGACCAGATAAGCAATGCCTCTTGCCACAAACATGGTTCCCAGGGTGGCAATAAAAGGAGGCATCTGGAACTTTCCTACCAATTCTCCGTTCACATATCCGATAATAAGACCAATTAGGAGGCTGACCAACAGAGCTACCACAATGGGCACTCCTCTTGTCATCAAGCTTGCAGTCACCATGGCACTCATTTCCCACCACGGAACCAATGGATAAGTCAATGTTCCCGGTAATCATGACAAAGCTTTGTCCGATTCCGATGAGTAAATACTTTGCCATGGAACGAAGAAGATTTAAGTTGTTTTTGTAAAGAAAAGACCTTGTCATTGATACATCCGAAAACAACGTAAATAATTACTAGCCCCCACAAAAGCAGTAATTGCTCCTCTCATTCCTCTGATTCTCAGTATTTCTTTTACTTTGTTTTTTTCATTTTCACTCCCCGCAAAACAGATATTTTTTTCAAGCCTGATACTCCCGCTTTTTCTTAGCTAAGCCCTTTTCTTCGTAACTGATTACCTCGCTTATACCTTTTCTTCATACCTTGTTGCCAACTTCAAAATATTTTCCTGATTTGCCTCTTCCCGACTTAATTCCCCTGTGATTCTCCCATCACAGAATATCAAGATTCGATCGGACATTCCCAGCACTTCTTCCATTTCCGAAGAAATAAAAAGAACACCTACCCCCTTCTTCTTCAGTTCATTCATAATTTGATAAATTTCCACCTTGGCTCCGATATCGATTCCTCTAGTGGGTTCATCAAAAAGGATTACCTTAGGATTTCTTACCAACCATTTGCCTAAAACCACCTTCTGTTGATTTCCTCCGGAAAGATTCTTGGAAATCATTTCCCGGTCCTTAGCTTTAACATTCAAGCTTTTTATGGTATCCTCACTAATTTTCAACTCTAAGTCCTTAGATAGAACTCCTAAAGAATTTTTCATGCTGTCCAGATTAGGGAGGGATATATTCTCTCGTATGCTTAAATCCGTACAAAGTCCGTCTTTTCTTCTGTCTTCCGGAATTAAAGCCATACCGAGCTCTATGCTATCCTTAGGTGTATTTGTTTTGACTTCCTCTCCAAAAAGGTAGATTTTCCCGGAAGTCTTTTCATCCACCCCGAAAAGCGCTCTGGTCGTCTCCGTTCTTCCCGCTCCCATCAGCCCCGCAATTCCAAGGATTTCTCCTTCATAAAGGCTAAAAGAAATATCTCTTACCTTGGGGCCGGCATTTAAACTCTCTACCCTAAGGATTTCTTTTCCCTTTTCGCAAAGAATTCGAGGAAATTTGTCCTGAATTTCTCTTCCCACCATGTGTCGTATAATGTCATCAATGGAAAAATCCTTTAAGTCTCCGGAGATAACATTTTCTCCGTCTCGTAATATACTGACCTTGTCCGCAATCGCCCGAAGCTCATCCAACCTATGAGAAATATAGATAATTCCTCTACCCTCATCTCTTAGCTTTCGAATTACCCGGAAAAGGTCCTCAATTTCCTTTCTGCTTAAGGCGGATGTCGGCTCATCCATGATGAGAATCTTGGCATCTTGAGAAAGAGCCTTGGCTATCTCCACCATCTGTTGTTCCGATACCTTCAGGTCCCCCGCTAACTCCGTAGACTTCATGCTGATGCCCAAATCATCCAAATCTTCTGGGCCTCCTCATCCATCTTTTTATGATTCAGTCTTAACCCATCCATCACTTCTCTACCCAAGAAGATATTTTCACTCACGCTTAAATCGTTACACAGATTCATTTCCTGGTGGATGATGGCAACGCCCTTATTCTGTGCTTCTTTCGGATTTTGAAAATGGCAAAGCTCTCCGTCTAAATAGATTTCTCCGCTGTCTTTACTGTAGATTCCACTGAGAATCTTCATTAAAGTGGATTTTCCTGCACCGTTCTCTCCTAAGAGCGCCAAAATCTCTCCATGGCCTAATTCCAGATTCACGCCCTTCAAAACCTTGGTGCCGGAAAAAGACTTGGCAATATTTTTCATTTGAACCAAACTGTTCCCCATATTCGCCTCTTTTTCACAATCTAAAATATCCCTCTTCTTTCATTCTAAAAGATTTAAAAAGAAAGAAAAGGGAGAATATTTTTCGATTCCGGGGGACATTTTTATGCTTTATCCATCCTCTCATACACCTCTGCCACGGAATGCTCTTTCAGTTCTTCTTCAAACTTTTTCTGCACTGCAAGAAGGCTCTCATCCAAAATCCTATGAATATTTTTCCCCACGGGGCAGTTTGGGTTTGGCTTCTCATGAAAGTTGAAAAGCTCTCCCTGACCGCTGGTTTCCACCGCCTGATAAATGTCTAAAAAAGAAATATCCTTTAAATCTCTGGTAATGTGCATTCCTCCCGGCCCGCGTTTGATTTCTATCATTCCCGCCTCTCGAAGCTGAGACATGATGTTTCGAATAATCACCGGGTTACTGCCGATACTGGCAGAGAGAAAATCACTGGTGAGCTTGTATTCTTCTTCAAAGTATTTCACCGCAATTAAAATGTGTAAGGCAATGGTAAATTTGGTTGATACCTGCATAGATCCTCCATCAAAAATACGTTTAATAATGTCCAATAGTAAAGTCTAGGCTTTGTTATAACAGCGCTTTAGAATGAACTACGCCATCTCTCTGACAGGACTCATCAGAAAAGAAAAAACCATGATGTAAATCTACATTTTACATCTTGGTTTTGCAAGCTTATTTCCGGGCAGGATGGAGTAAAAAAGTGCCGTTGTTCACAAGTTTTTTTATTGTATAATTTAAATATGAAAATTGTGCAACAAATCGGAATTTGACGGGGAGGTCTCATGAGGACAGAATATAAACACAATCCGCCCATTCCATATAGTCTACATGATATGCGGGTCAAAAAGATTATAATGCAAGCTCAAACAATAGTACTTGAATTTGAGGACGGATATAAAAAACTTACAGAACCTTTTGAACAGGTCGAGGGAAACATCACAATCGAAGGTGTGGATTTTGATTTTACCAGCGTGATGTTGCAGAGCAAATGGGGAAACTATGGAAAATTCAATGGTGAGAAATTAGAACTGGAACACTTTATAAAGAAATACAAAAACTATAGCTTTGAAATTGTAGATGAATTATATGGGTATAATCAAGTATTGTATTCTGGTTATTTATCTATCTTAGAAACAGAAGATTTAGTTCAAATGGACATTTCAATTTACTTTACGGGCAGAATTATTTACGATACAAAAGAGTAACAAATAAAACTGCCCGACCGAGAATGTTTCATCACTTCGTTCCATCGAGGGCACTACACTCCCTTGCGATACTTGTGCGTCTATCCCTTTTGGACTTGCCGCCCGAAAACAGCATGAAGTGCTGTCCTCCGCCAGCCTGTCCCCACGCTCCGCATGGCAGATATAGATCTGACGAGCGTGGATTGGCTATGGTTTCCGTATATTCCCTTTGGAAAACTGACAATTTACAGGACAGGAGGATATAGAAAGCTGATCTAAAAAATGGATTGAAAATAGTCTACTATTATTTGCTTATTGAGAAAGAAGAATTAGCTGAGTTCTTTGAGCGAAGGATGCTTATTGACCGCAGCTCAATAAGATAGGAAGAATTGTAGACTATATCATAAATCCTCTACACCTGCTCTCCTTCCTCCTTTGTCTTTCCCAAAACTTGATGAATGGCCGCATGACCACCGGTTTTCATTTGGCTTAGCAGAGCCTGTCCACTGCTTTGTATTTGGTTAAGTACTGCCTGTCCGCCGTCTTTCATGTGTTGAAGAGCCGACTTCTTACTGCTTTCCATCAAATTTGCTAAAGCATCCATAATTTCTTTTTTCTTCTCTTCCGGAAGCTTCCCCATCTCTTTCCAGATGGTTTCCATGTTTTTCATTAAATTTCCGGAAAACTCTATAAAGGTCTCCGAATTTGTACTTTCAATCAGGGAAAATGCGGTTGTACAAAGGGACTCTCTGCTTTCATCATCCATACTTTCCAGCCAGCTTCCCAAGGTGGTTTTTGCATAGTGACTAAGTTCATCCAGTTCAGAGGAGACAAGCCTATCTTTTTCCGCCTCCCAAGTCATGGCGTCATGCTGCAAAATGCCCTTTGCCGTACTGTGAATCACATGTTGCTTTGCAGGATTAGATAAGAGTTGCCCGATAATGGAGCTTTGTGGCGCAATAGTAATAATTTTCGGTAAAAGCTCCTGAAATTCCGGAGACTGAATCACTTCCTCTCGAAAGCCGGGGCCGTCATTATTATAAACTTGCATAATGCGTTCCTTGTACTCTGCCTCACAAAAAGCAGCTGCATACATGGCAAAGTTTCCACCTTTCGAGTGTCCCCCCCAAGATAAGCTCTCCCTCCAAAACGGGAGCAATCTTGTTAAAATACGCTACTGCTTCTTTAGCGCCTGCGGTTTCCGATTGGCAGCTCATGAGAAAATCTTCTTTCCAGCCGGTAATGGTCTTATCCGTTCCGCGGAAAGAAATATAATTTCTGCCGTCAGGCAAGAGAAAGACAAGTGCAGCAAATTGCTTCACCTTATCCTTGTCAAAGTCTTCCGCATAATAACCGACCTTGGTAGCAGAAAAGCGTTCCCCTGCCATCATTTCTTGCAGTAAGAGGGGAGCTCGCTCCGTAAACTCTCCTGTGGTCTGGATTTCTTCCAAAGAATGCTTTTCACAAAAATCTTGAAAAAGCTCTTTTAAATCAAAGAAGCCGTTCCAGTCCTCCTTCAAATCTCGAAAATCAATATAGGAAAGATAAGAAAAGATGACATTGTCCACCTCATTAAAGGGGGAAACGGACAAAGGTACATCATTTCTCCATTGTAAGTAATCCAGTAATTCCATAGTTTTATTTCCTTTCCACATGAACTATTTCTTATACATTAAAGATACTTTTAAGTCTATGAATCACTTGCTCTGTAGTTACTCTATATGTCTTCAAACTATTATCATCAAATTCATCCTCTTTTAATTTTGAAATAAAAAAGCCTATATCCTTGTAAACTGACAACGGTAACTCCTTAATCGGATTTAAAGCCATTTCTACCGCTAATCTTAACACATCATTTTTATGCTTCTTTATATCGAAGGAGTCAATCCTCTCTCCATGTAATTTTCTAGAACTCAAGTCAAGGTATGCCTTTGCCTTAAATAAAATCAAATACTCCGGTCTCAAGACGGAATAACCACTTTCTTCAACTCTTCCATCCAAAAGAGCCTGATAATAATCATCGTCCAAAAGAATAGCAGATAAACTGGAAATATCCTCCTCAATATGTATAGGCGTAATTCCATTCTGTTCTCTAAGTTCAAAATTCATTCTGGAAAAGAGTTCTATCATTTTGGGAAATCCTTCGACTTGAGGTTTATCAAATCGATAAAACTGCGGTTTTCCTGTGCTTCCGCTAATATGTCTATAATCTCCATCTTTAATAAAATCCCATAATTTCTCGACAAAATCCACAGATAATGCTTCTACTATTAAAACCACATCCAAATCTCTGGTAGCGCGAAAATCTGAAGCATTTTCCGTAAACAAGATGTCACAGGCAGCGCCTCCTATAAGAACATAACTGCCTGTATAGCCCTTAAAATAATCTCTAAACTTTAACAGCCCCGTCACCATACATATTCCTCCAGCATTTCTTTAACCGCTTTTCCGATTCTATAATCCTCTTTTTCTTCCTCTGATAAAGAAAGCTGAAGAGACAAAGGATCCATTATATTTCCGGCTTTATAAAAAAGCATATATCCAAGCTCCTGTACCATAGATCCCGGCATATCTATCTTTCCGGAAATAGGTCTATTTTTTATCCCCAGTCTATTCATATCCTTTTTAGCCACAATGTAGCTTGGATAAGCGTTATCTTCTATATTGGAATATTCTGCCAATGCTGACATCCCACCTTTGATTGGAAGTTGCAAATCATCAGCAAAATAAAACGTAGATATCACAGGCGTTCTCATAAAATTCTTAAGTTCTTCCCATAGAGCTTTTTTATCCTCAGGTATATTGATAACACGTGACCTGCCCTTTAAGCCCAGAATCGGCATCTCTAAAAATTCGATTTCATCAAAACATCTTGAAGCAGACATCTTCGTGATTTCGAGTTTTTCCGCTGTTTTGCTAACATTTATTTCATTCCAATCCTCATATATTGCCGTAAGAATTAATTTTTGACATAGGTAGGATAAACGCTGAATCGGTTTTATCTCTCTTTCAGAATTTGCTTGCAGCAAAATCCCTAAAAAAGGCAGGTATATCTCCCTATTTTCTATAAAGAAAGGAATCCCTTCCGAAATCATCGTATTTATGGAATATAAATTTCCTGCTCTCAGATAGAAAGCACAATGCAGATTCAATATTTTTTCAATTTGTTTATGTTGTTTTCTTAGTTTTGATAAATGAACTTGCTCTTTTGGAATAATAATAATCCACTCTACACCATAGGTTTGGACCAATTTAAATGTATAAAGACTGATGTATAAGAGAGGAAGTCTATCTTCAAAGTTAATATCTTCCAACATAATTTCTATTCCCAGTCTTTTTTCCAAAAAATCTTTCATAAATGCTCCTTTTTTATTTTGTAACTTAATTTAGGTTACAAAATAAATATAAAGGACTTTATCCGGAAAATCAAATGGAAATTATAGGTATATCAGATTTAAAGTACTTTAAAAAAAGAGAGAGTTGCATGCATTAGCTTTTAAATGCCTACACTCCCTATTTTTCTATTTTCTCCTACCCTTTAAGCTTCCTTATCTCCACCCCGTTTTCCGTAAGGGCCGCCCTAAGCTTCTTCACAAAAAGGAGGGCCTTCTCTCCGTCCCCGTGGACGCAGACGGAATCCGCCTGTATGGGGATTTCCTTCCCGCTTATAGCCTGCACCCTTCCCTTTAAAATCATAGAAAGCACACGCTCAATGGCGAGGTTTTCATCGGTAATCATCGCCCCTTCCTTGCTTCTTGCCACAAGGCTGCCGTCCTCTTCGTAAGCCCTATCCATAAAGACCTCCGCACGAACAGGAAGACCGAGCTTTACAGCCTCTTTATAAAGCGCGCCGGAACTTTGTGCAAGAATAATGAGGCTCTTATCGTATTCCAGAACCGCTTCGCAAATGGCTTTTGCAAGACTTTCCTCCTTTGCCGCCATATTGTAGAGGGCACCGTGCGGTTTTACATGCTGAAGCTTTCCGCCGTTTTTATGCAGAAAAGCATCTACCGCCCCGATCTGGTAGAGCATCATTGCCTTCACTTCCTTCGGGCTTAAATTCATATTTCTTCTGCCGAAGCCCTGTAAATCCGGAAAGCCCGGGTGTGCACCGATCGCGGTTCCCGCCTTCTCACAGATTCCGACCGTCTTTTCCAATACAACGGGATCTCCCGCATGAAAGCCACAGGCAATATTTGCCGAAGAAATAAGCGGAATCAGCTCTTCATCGAGTCCCAAGGTATATCTTCCGTAGGACTCTCCTACATCTGCATTTAAGTCAACCTTCATCTTCTCCTACTTTCCCGAAAGCATAAAACGCTCTACGAAACCGGTATCGACTTTTCCCTCCCGGAAAGCCTCAGACTGCATAATCTTATATTGAAAATCGAGATTCGTCTCCACACCGAGGACCAGCATTTCCTCGAGGGCGACCTTCATTTTCCGGATCGCCTCATTTCGATCTCGTCCCAGCACCAGAACCTTGGCAATCATGGAGTCGTACTCCATCGGAATGTTGTAGCCGGTGTACAATGCAGTATCGACACGCACCCCGTTTCCGCCGGGAAGGTGAAGCGCCGTGATTTTACCGGGACTGGGCATAAAGTTTTTCTCCGGAATTTCCGCATTGATTCTGCACTCTATGCTGTGTCCAAGGAAGGGAATCTCTTCCTGTTTAAGGCTTAAGGGCTCTCCTGCCGCAATGTGAATCTGTTCCATGACAAGGTCTGTATTTGTAAGTAGCTCCGTAACGCCGTGCTCCACCTGGATACGGGTATTCATTTCCATAAAATAGAACTCCCCGCTCTTATCCATGATAAATTCAATGGTTCCTGCTCCGGTGTACTGCACGGACTTTGCAGCCTTGACGGCAGCCTCCATCATCTTCTTTCTCGTTTCTGCACTGACAATCGGGGAGGGAGATTCCTCGACAAGCTTCTGGTGATTTCTCTGTATGGAGCAGTCTCTTTCTCCGAGGGCAACGACATTTCCGAAATTATCCCCCATAATCTGCACCTCGACATGACGAGGCTCTAAAATCAACTTTTCCAGATACATTGCATCGTCCGAAAGCATTCGCAGACTCTCTTTGCGCTGTGAGGAAATCCTTTTCAAAGTCCTCTTCTCCGAAGCACTCTCGCATTCCCTTTCCGCCGCCGCCGGAACTTGCCTTAATCATGACCGGAAAGCCCATTTTCTTTGCTTCCTCTAAGGCGTCCTTCACATCATAAAGAACGGATAAGGAACCGGGAACCACCGGCACACCGGCTTCCCGCATCTTCGCTCTCGCCTGCGATTTATTTCCCATGGAGTCAATCACTTCCGCAGTCGGCCCGATAAAGACTATGCCGTTTTCTTCGCATTTTTTAGCAAAGCCCGCATTTTCCGAAAGAAAACCGTAGCCGGGATGAATGGCATCACAGCCCATATTCTTCGCCACGGTTAAAATTGTATCCATATTCAAATAGGAGTTTCTTGCCGAGCCCTCTCCGATACACACTCTTTCATCCGCAAGACGACTATGGAGCGCGTCCTGATCCTCCTTGGAGTAAACCGCAACGGAGGACACGGAAAGAGCACGAAGCGCACGGATGACCCGAACCGCAATCTCTCCTCGATTTGCCACTAAAACTCGTTTAAACACCTTTTCCTCCTTTAAAGCTGTAGAACAGACTAAGTCTGTTCCTTTCAGCGCCTTCTCACACTTTCTCACGTTTTCCGCTGCCTTCTGAAACTAAAACGCAAGCTCCGCCTTCTGATACTAAAATTTAAGGCTTTGTCTTCTCACGCCAAAGCGTAAGCTCAGCGCTCTTACAGCTTTCTCACACGGAATAAAGGCTGTCCGTATTCCACCTTCTGCTCGTTCGAAACCAGTACCGCTTCGATTTCACAGTCGAAATCCGCCGTGATTTCATTCATCATCTTCATGGCTTCCAGGATGCAGACGGTATCCCCGGCCTTTACGGTATCTCCTACCTTTACAAAGGCAGGAATAGTCGGGCCCTTAGCGGAATAAAAGGTTCCCACAATCGGACTGGTGATATGCACTTCATTTTCCTCCTCGGCATTATCCGTAGAAGAATTGCTTGCACTGCTGTCACTGCTGACTGCACTGATACTGCTTACCACTCCGCTTCCTGCAATAACAGGAGGATTATCCAGCTTACTCATCATAATCTTAAAATCGCCGTCTTTAATGGACATGGTGTTTAAGGTAGAGCCCTCCATAATCTTCACCAGTCCTTCTAACTTTTCTAAATCCAACATTCTACTCTCCTTATCGTAAAGCTGTCCTATCCGAACAGCATGGATAATCTCTTTGCAGCCAATCTGCATTCGAGCACTTCCTTACAGGGCTTATGGATTGCCTTTCGCATCTCCTGCAGCTCTCGTTCCTCCTGTAGCATAAGCTGCTGTGCTTCCTGCACACTCACTGCCTCGAAACGAATCTTATCGTCCATTCGCCTCTGTACAAGCTTCGGTAAATCCACGGAAATGACTGTCGCTATCTTTCCATATCCTCCGGTTGTCTGCCGATCCGCAAGAAGGATAATCGGTTTCCGTGGGAAGGCACCTGTATGGAGCCGAGGGCAATACCGTCGGAAATAATATCCGAACCGCGCTTTGTTTCGATAAAGCTTCCCTCCAGACGCATCCCCATGCGGTCAAATTCCGCACCGACCGTAAACTCCGTTTCTAGGAAGCTCCGGATTCCCTTTTTGGAAAATATCTCTTCCTCCGGTCCCATGACCACGCGAATCTTCACCTTATCTTCCTCATATTCTTTGAGCGGAAGCGTTCTTGAGAGAAAGCTCGAAAGGTAAATTCTTCTGTTAATACGGGTCTCAATAAAATCGCCGTCCTCCAGCTTTCTTCCCTTAAAGCCCCCTATTTGACATTTCAAGTTAGTGGAACGGGAACCCATCACAACGGGCACCTTCAGATAATTGGAAAAGGCGATATAGCAGGTTCTCCCGGTTCTTGCGGAGCCGATTTTTAAGACATCCCCTTCCGCAACATAAATTGCGGTATACATAGGGATCTTCTCGTCATTTAACTCCGGACGGAAGTCCCCTCCCGTTATGGAAATAATCATGGGAGCAGTAAACTCCAGTGTAGGCCCGATTAAAGTACACTCTAAAACCGCCTCATTTTCCGGATTGTCCAGTAGGAGGTTTGCAATACGGAAGGCTCTTCTATCCATGACGCCGTTTACATTAAAGCCCTGCGCCTGAAATCCGGTTCGCCCTAAGTCCTGCACCGTGGTAAGAAGTCCTCCTTTAATTACTCGAAATCCCATTTTACTCCCCCTTATACCACTTTACTTCATACTCATCCTTCGCTACCGCCTCTTCTATCTCCCGATATTCCTTAAGGGAAATGGGGCAGAAACGAATGTATTCTCCGGCTCTTGTGAGGATCGGATCAGGCTTAGTCGGGTCATACATCTTTACCGGCGTCTTTCCGATTAAGCGCCAACCGCCGGGAGAATCCACGGGATATACCCCGGTCTGAGAGCCTCCAATCCCGACAGATCCCGCCGGAATACAGAGTCTCGGATTATCGAGTCGCTTGGTGTGAAGCTTTTCCTCCAAGCCCCCGAGGTAGGTAAAGCCCGGCAGAAAACCGAGCATATAAATGAGATACGCATCCCGGGAATGTCTTTCAATCACTTCTTCCACGGAATAGCCGGAATTTCCGCAACAAAATCAAGATCCGGTCCGAATTCTCCGCCGTAGCAGACAGGAATCTCCCAAATCTTTTTTTCGAGACTCTCGACCTGTGTATCCATTTTCACAATGGAATGCAGTCTCTTATATAATTCCTCATAGCGAATTACCAAGGGATTGTACTCCACAAGAAGAGAGGCATAGGCCGGAATCATATCCACAATGCCTTCAATCTGTTGCATCTTTATCAGCTGTACCGTAGCACTGATTCGACGGTTCACCTCTTCGCTGATTTCCTGTTTAAAAAGAATCAGGATCGCGGAGTCCCCTGCCGCAACCACTCTTACCTTTTCCATATTTTTTTCCTTCTATAAAATAATGTCTTGCACTTTTCTTGCAACACTTTTGATAAGTAAAATCTTACACTTTCCTTATATATCAGGATTTCCCCTGAAGCACTTGTTATGAAGATAAACGAGCTGCCGTACGCATTGCGTACGGCACTCATTATAAACCAAATCTTTCAGCAAAATATAGTTCAATCCTTTACGATAATTGCAAATCTTTTAGAATAATTTCAAAGCCGAAAGAGAACGAACACCAACATAGGCTGCCAGTACAACAACTACGATTCCCAAGATAAGAAGGGGCTTCGGATGCTTATAGTTCTCTCCCACAATCTTCTTATTCTGTGAAGCTACAAGACAAACCCCAAGGGTTACCGGTAAGATCAGTCCGTTTAAAGCCCCTGCCAAAACAAGGAGGGTTGCCGGCTTTCCGAGAAAGGCCATAACGAAGGTGGAAATCACGATAAAGGCGATAGTCCAAAGATTTTCCTTCTCCGCTATCTTTGGAGAGAAGGTCTTTAAGAAGCTGACAGAAGTATAGGCCGCGCCGATGATGGATGTAATAGCCGCACAGGTAAGCACCAGTCCGGAGAAGCGTCTTCCGATTTCTCCTGCCCCCTGGAAGAAAGCATCCGCTGCCGGATTTCCCGCATCCAAAGCCACACCTTTTACCACTACACCGAGCACCGCAAGGAATAAGAGAATACGCACAATCGCTGCCACAATCATCCCCATAACGGCAGAGTACTGAATATCCTTAAGCTTGCCTTCTCCGGTAACACCGGCATCAATCAGTCTGTGTGCACCGGCAAAGGTGATGTATCCGCCAACCGTGCCACCAAGGAGTGTCAAGATAGCCGGAACCAATGTGCCGAGCTTCGCATCCGGAACAAAACTGTTCTTTACCGCTGTCGCAACAGGAGGCTTTACAATGAAAATTACTACAAGGATAACCACTATCATGATACCGCCCAGAATCTTTACGAGCTTATCCATAATCCCCTTAGCATCTTTTGATAGAAAAACGAGTACGGCCAGTCCCCCTGCAATAAAGTAGGAAATCTGTACCGGAATCCCCAAGGTAGTTTGAATACCGAGAGCGCCTCCGCCAACATTTCCAATATTAAAGACCAACCCGCCAAGAACAATCAGAAAGGAAATGAAGTATCCAAGCCCCGGAAGCAAACGGTTTCCGACATCTTGTCCTCTCATTCCGCTTACACAAAGCACTCGCCAGATATTTAACTGTGCAATCGCGGAAAGAATAACGGAAATCAGGATAACAAAGCCGAAACTCGCCTGAAAATCTCCTGTAAACTTAGCCGTCTGTGTCAAAAATCCCGGCCCGATTGCCGAAGTTGCCATAAGGAATGCCGCTCCCAGTAAGGCACCGCTTTTTGCTTTTCCGTTCATACTCTCTTCCTCCTTTTTATTAAGACTTGTTTATTCAAGTCTTATATTCAAGTCTTGTATTGTAGTATAATCCATTTCCCTCATTCGTCAAGAGAAAAATTTTGATATGGCTCATATTTTGATATGGCTCATATTTTTTAATTGGCAGAATCATTTAAGACATCATACTGCTCTCTTGTTTCATAAAGGTCAACTTGCAGTCGGTAAGCATTATTTATCCTTTATGAGGTTTTAGATGCAAAAGGGAACAGTATTTTTCTCCTTTAATACAATAATTATAAACTAAGCCGAGTTTGACGATATAAATAAAAGTATAGATAGATAAAGAGGTGCTTAAAATGGGAATGAACAGAGTTTCAGGAAATACGTATACTTCCTTCAAGCAGGTAGAAAGGCAGATTCATAGCTTTACAGTAGACGGAGAAAGAAAAACTGCCGAATTTCGTCTGCTAAAAAATGATCAATTGGAAATAAGCGGGAAATACAAAGCATTCATGGAAAAGGCTAATGCAGAAGGCATAAAGGATGAGGGAGAATCCGTGCAGATTAATTCCGCCTATTTTGCTATGCTAAGAGAAGAGAAAGCGTCGGGTGATTTTAAGTTAAAGCTGGAAGATCCGGAAGATTTATTAAAGATTGCAGAAGACGGATACATTCAAGTCAAAAATCAGAAAATCATCCTAAGTGATGAGGATAAGTCTTGGCTTAAAAAGACTGCTAAAAACATCAATGCTTTTAATGAGCTGGTAGAACGCTATGCGCAGATTTTGAAAGATATGGCAAATGCCAAAGAGGAATTAAAGTCTTCCGATGAGGAGTCAAAAACTTTACTCAATATTTTAAAAATCACAATTGCATACGGATCCGGAAAAGCGGTACATGAAAAAGATCTAAAGTATCTGAGAGAAAAAGACCCGAAGATGTTTCATCTGGCCTTGAAAATGCGTTCAATGCAATTGGTTATTGAGGAAAAAAAGAAGAAAAAGCCTATTGTCGAGGATGAGAAGAATAAACCGGATGAGCACATTGATGCTGTGGAATTCGATCAAACTAAAGCGGTGCTTCATATCTCCGATGGAAAGCTGAGCGGAATTCACACAGAAAATGAAAAACGAGTGCTGTAAATTGATTTTAAATTTTATATAAATCGATTTTTAGTCCCTCCTCAAAGCGATTCTCTAAAATACGAATCATGAAGAAAAGGCGTGCCGAATTGGCACGCCTTTAAAAAATACTTATAAGAATTAGAGTAAAAAGCCATACTCTTTACTCTCTTATCCTACTCTTGCACCGCTCTCATCCACTCTGTGGCCGTCTGCAGTTACTTCATTTTGTAACATGGCACCAAAGGGGCGAGAGTCGCCTTCATTTAAGTAGTACCACTTGCCGTTGATTTCCTGCCAACCGCTAAGCATTGCACCGTCTTTGGATTTAAGTAATACCAGTAATGGCTTGTCGGATCCAAGTACCAGCCGGTCTTCATTGCGCCAAGCGTTCCGTCGGATACTGTACCAAGGAAATACCATTTTCCGTCAGAAAAGTGCCAACCGGTCTTCATATACCCCATTTCATTAAAGAAGTACCATGCCAAGCTGTTTCCGGAACTTAAATAACTCCATGCGTTCTTCGGGTAGTTTTCGTCTACTCTCTTAAACCACCAGCCCTTATCATCCTTAAGCCATTCACCGGAAGTCGTTCCTCGATCTGCCCCCAAAACCTGTCCTTTGGCAGAGAATGCTATTATTCTTCCTGCATTACCGGAAGTTCTTTCTGTGCCTTGCCTTCCCGTTCCCTCCTCTGTTTGCTCAGGCTTCTCTGTTACCTTTTCTTTCTGTATTTCCTTTTCTTCTTTCTTCTCTTCCTCTATCTTCTTTTCTTCTTTTACCAGGTATTGTTCCAAATTCGTTTTCGCTTCTTTCACAGATTGAATAAATCCCTCTACATAATAGGGAATTGTTTCCGGCTTATCTAACTCTTTCTGCGCCTCGATAAGTACGATTTCCAGACTTTTTTGTGCCTCTGCATTGGAAAATTTATTCTCTGCCAAATATGTTCTTGCATCAGAAATTGCATTTTTCAAATCCTCTCTTAAGTAAAGTCTGTCTTCTTTTTTTACATAAAATATCGGGTCAATATCGTCGTCTATGCTAACATCCCCTTCTTTATCTACAGAAATAATGATTTGATCAGGCTCAAACTTCCATAAACTGTGCATTTTTCGAAACACATACAGAGTAGAGCTTCCCCCCTTCCTCTCCTTCAAGTTTGAAATTGACCATTCCCTTGGAATCGGACTTTACATTCTTATAAGAGCTTAAGTTGGGAGAAAGGATATTTGCCGTTAATTCTACATCCGATACAAATTTTCCTGTGTCCTTATCCACAACCATAAAGTAAACATCTGTTGTAGGAAGTGCTTCAGAATTTTTTTCATAAGCTGTAAAGCGAATTACTGCATCGTCTTTATTTTGAATCGGCCTTCCGGCTATTTTATTTACTTTCCCATCCTTATCTGTTTGAAAAATGATACTTTCTTGGTCAAATTTTAATCCACGATTTTCCATACGAATTTCGTATTTTGTTAATGCTTGAAAACCGGAAAAAACATATTTTCCCTCAGCATCAGTTATTACACTGCGAAGCACAGTAGGAATCTTACCGTCATATTGGAAAAGTCTAACGGCAGATCCTGTTAAGGCTTTCCCATCCTTAATGGTATAAATTGTAATATTGTCCGCTATTTCTTCATTCTTTTCTTCTTGCTTATCTTCCACAATATCTTTTTTTTTGCAGAAATAATTCTACTACAGGTTCTTCCGTCTCTAAATCAGCCGGATATTCACCATTATTCCTGAATTTTACTTCCGACATAGTGTATTCCTGATTTGCTTTCAAGCTGAGAATATAGCTCCTGTCAGAAAGGAGTTCTACCACTAACATACTGTTCTCAGATACATACTCCTCCTTGTTTCCTTCGTTGTCCTCCAGAATGAAGGAGAGGGAAGACATAACCGGTTCCTTACTATCATCCTTCTCCGTATTTAAGATAAAAGTAGCTTCCAGCTTCTCTTCCGCATACACTGTACCGCTTCCTAAAAGACATACTAAAACTGCACAAAAAACAAACAGTTTTCCTATCAACTTTCCATACTTCGTTTTCATCTTCATGCTCCTTTATATTTTTCCTATGTATTCCATGAAAATACTAATAAAAACAAAGTGACTTTTCAACCAAAGGTACTAATCTTTTATAAAAGCATCTGCTTATTCAATTTTTCTATAAAACAATAAGAATAGTTGGGCTAAGAAAGAATCAAAGGGGCTGTAAAAAATCAAAATTTTTTACAGCCCCTTTGATGACCTTATAGGAATCTATATTTTTTTAAGATAGCTACATTTAATGATTAATCCAGCCATCTTGCCTGCCATTCTCTGGCAAGCTCATAGGCCTCTTCCTTTCCGGCAAGATTCTCCTTCCAATCCTTCGGAATTGAAGCATAGCCGTAGTGAGCTGCTGCTAAAGTAGAAACAAGAATCGGCAGATTCTTTCCTCCGGAAAGCTCTACCGCTTTTTCTACCGCTTCCTGATAGGATGTCGTATGCAGTAAAGTCCAAACTGCAGCGTAAAGACTCTTCTCCGCACTACCGTCCAAAACAAGTTCTTCTTCCTTTTTATTCTTTATTTCTTCTATATTCATAAAGGGGAGAAGACGAGTATACTCGGCAGCCACACGGTCGTAATCCCGTACATCTTCACGATGCTGTGCCTTTGCCTCCTCATTCATTCTTGCTTCTTCCTCATCCTCCGCCTCTTCCTCTTCATAGAAGAGACCAACATAGGATGCCGCTGCGGAAAGCTCTTCTTCCAGACCATCACCACCGATATGCAGAACCAGATTTCGTAAAATATAGGAATACAGCTCCGTCATAAGAAGAGCTTCCGGACTCTTGTGAGTCAGTCTTGCCCCGTCATGCAGCATTGCCCTGTCCAAGTCGCTAAACTGATGAAGTCTTCTGCAAAGAAGAAGGGAGAAGGGTAAAATACGGCAAAGCACGGAATCATCAGACATATCAGAACCAAGTTCTTCCGGTTTCTTTCCGGTTGCATACCGCATGATTGCCGCTTCAATCGCCTCTATACTGTCTTCCTCTTTTCCCTCCAGAAGATAAACTCCTTTGGACTTCCAGTCATACATTTTCTCCATGATATCCGGAAAGTGCAAACGCTTCTCCGCATTCAAGCTATGAAATTCGGAAAGTAAATACTGTTTATACTCGGTCTTAAGGAAAAAGCATCTGCCTTAAACGGTGCCTTTTCGATAAGTCCTCTTTCCTTCGCAAGACCGAGGCTTCCCCCAATCAGGGAAGAGAAAATCATATTTTCGGAAAGCTCTTTTGTTAAGCTCTTCTTTTCTTCATTTTCCTTACTAAGCTTATCTCTTCTTTCTCCGGCATCGAGTAACCATTTAATCAGGTGAAGGCTTAAGAAAAAGGATTGTGACCAGGGGTTGATAATCATGCCGTCCAGCTTGCCCTGCTCCGAGATATGTACTGCAGCCTTTAAAACTTCTAAAATGGGCATGGCAATGGCCGCCGTAGCTTCTTTATTCTTTCGAACTTCTTCTCCGGAAGTAAATATCGCCATGGCATCTCTTCCGTCACTGGTCGTTAAATGGTTGAACAGAACCTGCCCTTCCATCGTTTCTCCCTCTTTCTTATCAGGCGGAACGATAGCCGCAAGAAGCTGGGCATTTCTTTCCATACCCTGTAAGAATCCCTGCAGTACTTTTTCAATACCGGCTCTTCTCTCCTCCTCCGGCATCTCCTTATCGGTATATTTCTTCTGCTCCTCATAGTAGAGAGAGATAGCTTGTGTAATGCCGATACTGCCCTTTAATCGTTCTTCAACATTGTCGGAACGCATCTTATTCTGCAGAGCCTGCACAGCTTCCTTTAACATAATGAAGCTGTTACTGAAGGGGTTGATAACCAGCCCGTCTGCCGTAGGATGATTGGCTACAATATTCAGAATTTCTCCGGCAGGAAGAAGAAGAGCATTTCCATTTTGTTCCTCTCCGTCTCCCCGCTTTCCTCTTCATCGGTAAATACAGCTGCATAGTTCTTTCCGTCTTCCGATTTTAAGAACCTAAGTGTAATCTGCTGCTGTCCCTCCTTTTCCCCGGCTGGATCTGCCG
Organism: uncultured Oribacterium sp.; assembly: GCA_916439225.1. GTDB lineage: Bacteria > Bacillota > Clostridia > Lachnospirales > Lachnospiraceae > Oribacterium. Next base: position 1,824,553 of record CAKAHF010000002.1, read on the forward strand.
CAAGAAGCAGACCGCCGGCCTTAGAAACCAGCTCTTCCATCGCAGCAAAAACCTGATTTAAATGCTCCTGATCCCGATGGTCGGAAAATGACAAAACACTATCGTGAAGACCCTTTGCCATCTGTAAGCGAGCCCTTATATCTTTCTCTTCCATTTCAACCTCCTAATCTTAAGAAAAACCTTCCCGGATTCTCTTATACAAAGGACAGTATAACAGAGAACGAGAGAAGGGAAAATACTTTTATCCTCTAAGAGAGTATCGTCTGTTCCGTTTCCTCTATGGAGTCCGAAACTGTTTTTAACTTCATATTCGGAATGCTAATGTTTTCCCGATAAAACTCAAGTATCACCCTCTTATTCAGGGTATTATAAACATCCCAGTATCTTTTACTCTCCACCCATACACGGATAGCAAAGTTTAAGGCATCATTTTTCACCTCCGAAATCCCAAAAAAGGGCTCCGGTTTATGCAGGATTCGATTGTCCCCTTCTACTGCAGCTTTTAATGCCTTTTCCACCCTCTCCGGATCCTCTTCTCTTGCTACCGAAAATACCAAATCAACTCTGCGAAGCGCTTCAGAGCTAAAATTAATGATATTGCTGTTCATCAGGTTTCCGTTTGGAATGGAAATTTTTTTATTATCGGGTGAGAGGATAATGGTGTAGAATATGCTGACCTCTTGCACCGTACCTTCATCTGTTCCGCTTTTGATATAATCATGTACCTGAAATGGACGAAAAAGAAGAAGCATGATACCTCCTGCAAGGTTCGATAAAGAACCCTGCATAGCAAGACCGACTGCAACACCCGCAGAAGCCAGCACCGTGATAAGGGAAGCCATCGGAATCCCCATAATGCTGATACAGCTCATTCCCAAAAAGAAGTAAAGAACAAAACGTATCGCCTTTATGGCAAAGGGACGAACTGTCGGATTGATTTTCTCACAAATACGGGATTTTGGAAGAAAGGAAATCAGCTTTCGAATACAATATCTCCCAATAAGGAAAACCAAAAGTGCAAAGAAGAGCTTTCCCATAAAACGGCTGATGCCTAAAGCAATACCATTTCCAAAATTCTGAAAACTCCAGACACGAATCTCATTTTCAATTTGATCAACTGCTCCTGTATTCATTTTCCCTCCCAAAAACCTAATTAAACTTATATGAAGCTTACAAATTAAACTCTTTATCAAGCTATATTATCCGCATAGACCGCATTGTTTATGAAAACAAAAACCACAAAGAAAAAAACATCGGGCAAGTCTATCTTACACCCGTAAATTCTCTTCAAGCATAAGAATAACATAGCCCAATGTCTCTTTAAATATTTTTCTAAGCAGATCAATAATAAGCTAAATTGCAGGATATAACTTACTCTACAACTACAGCCTCTTCTTCAAAGATATCATTTCTATGAATAAATACATAAATGATACGAACCAAGGGAATAATAGCACATACTACTGCAACAACAGTAGGATCGCCGGAATGGTTCATCTTCTTATAAAGTCCGTTCAAAGTGAAATATGCTACAGTGATACCGCAGATAGCCACAATATAAAATAAGAAACCGCCTACCCTTGCGGTAACAATCGGGAAGATAATCATCAAAATTCCCAAAATGATTCCCTGCACATTTGTTCCGAATATATTCTGATCGCCGGCTAAGAAACCGTAAAATCCTTGGTTCACAAAAGGAATCCAAGCTAAAATCGCCTTATCCTGCTGCCCGTTGTTCTTTGCAAGTGTATAAAGAGCCAAAGACTCAATTACATAAAGGGCAATCAAAATCGCCAAAACAAAGAAAAGAAGTATTCCTCCAACTGCCAGTAATGCTCCAATATAGTTTTCCATTTTTCCCTCCAAAATGACAAAGTGTCTGAAATCTTCCATTTTACTCTAAAGAAGAATCCAAACAATATAAAACGCAATCTCCCTTTAGGACTCACTGCATTTCAGCAACACCCGTAGATTATACATAAAGCAACCGAATTTAACAATACTTTCTACATTATTTCTTAAAAACACAAGCTAAGTTTTTATAATTACATTTTACTTAAAAACTAACCGGTTCAGATATTTCTCCGGTTCTCGCTATATCCACCAATTGCAGTACCGGTCCGACTCCGTGGTACTCTTCTCTTTCTTCTAAAGTGAGCTTAACCTTGACCTTGACCCAATCTCTTGTAGAAAAAGCGGAAAGAAGCTTCTTATCACCCTTACAGATAAAACCCAAAAAGCTCATATCCTGCGCACAACAAGTCATAGCCATTCTTCCGGGAATAAACTCATTCTCCGGCATATTTTTTCTCTTTAAAACCATTGCCGTAAAGCTAAGCTCTTTTCCAAGATATCGCTCCGGATTATCCATGCAGTCTAAAAACCAAGTTCCGTAATCATTATCGGAAATGGCAATTTTATCCTGACTAATATCATAGGGAAGCTCTTCCGGAAGAGCGGACTGCGGTATTTCTCCATCCTTATCTTCCAGCATGATCATGGCATTTTGTCCCATTGCACGGAGCTTCCGACGATACTCCACCATGTCTTCGTTAGACAAATTGTCACAACGATTTACAATGCAGAGCTCCGCATTACGAAGCATTTGCCCGAGGAAGGAACGCATATTGGAAAGATACATTTTCAAGGTACTTCCGTCCACAATCGTAATGACCTGATAAAGAAACCAATCCTTCGGCATGGAAACGCTATACTTGGGCTCTCGATTCTGCTGCTTAGCAAGTACCGCTTCACTCATCGGACCATTATAGAGATCATCCTGATTCCACATCCCGTTCCATTCGATTAGAATTCTTTCAGGCTTATACTGATCGGCTAGTTTTTGTAACTTATCAGCTTGAAAATCTGTAATTTCTTTCATGTAGATGGGCGTTGTATTCAGCTTTGCGAGTTCAATCGGATCATACTCCTTTTCTCCCTCTTCACAGAGTAATAAGAGCGTATTCCCCTCTGTCTTAAAATAGTCCTGGTTCATGGTGTATTGAATAAAGCTGGTTTTTCCACTCTCCAGGAATCCGTTAATCAAAAATACCGGAATTCCCTCTCCCTGATAATTATCCGCCATATTGCTCCTTTTTATGCTGTAAACAATGCCTTAATCTTCTCTTTTTCCAGTTCAGTACCTATGACTACAAATTTTCCGATATTTTCCGCCTCTCCATCACGGATTTCCACCTGCTCCGGCACCAAATCAAAGTTTACCCACTTACCGTCTTCCAACTGCAGCATTCCCTTCGCACGGACAATACCGCCGTAAGCTGAGCCTTCCGCCATTTCTTCCAGAATCTCTTCCAACTTTGCACGAGATACTCTCTTAAATACCTCCAGCCCGATGCTGTCGAAAACCTCATCCGCATCGTGGTCATGCCCGCAACTGCAATGATCCCCATGATGATGGTGATGATGATCCTCTTCATGGCAGTGACAATGCCCATCCTCTTCATCATGATCATGATGACAACCGCAATGTTCGTCGTGGTGATGATCATGTTCGTGGTGATGCTCATGATGATGCTCATGCTCGTGGTGATGCTCATGACAATGGCATTCCTCTTCCTCGTATTCATCCTCATCGTCATAAGCTCCGCCACAACAACAGCAGCATTGCTCTTCTTCATTTCCAAAATGATGCTCGTGATGATGCTCATGCTCATGGTGATGCTCATGCTCATGATGATGCGCCTTCTCTTTCACCTCCTGAAGAAGTGCTTCTTCCAGATTTTCCTCTCTGCCGATGATGTCAAGAAGTTTCTCGCCGGTCAATTCTTTAATTGCCGTAGTAATAAGATTGGCTTTCGGATTTAAAGCACGAACAATCTGAATGGCTTCCTCTACCTTTTCTTCTTTTGCAATGTCCGTTCTGGACAATACAATGCTTGTCGCATAACGTATCTGATCATCAAAAAACTCTCCGAAGTTCTTGTTATAGAGCTTAGCCTTCGTGGAATCCACCACGCACACCGCTCCGTCCAGATGCACCGGAAGATTTGCCGATACTGTCTTTACGGCAGAAAGGATATCGGAAAGCTTCCCTACTCCGGACGGCTCAATGAGGATACGATCCGGCTTATAAGTCTCAATCACCTCTTTTAAAGAAGTCTCAAAATCTCCAACCAAAGAGCAGCAGATACAGCCCTGATTCATTTCCCGGATTTCGATTCCGGAATTCTTTAGAAACCCGCTGTCAATGCCGATTTCTCCAAACTCATTTTCAATTAGAACAACATTTTCTCCCTTTAAGGACTCTTGTAAAAGTTTCTGTATAAATGTGGTTTTTCCTGCACCCAAGAAACCGGAAATAATATCTATCTGTGTCATAGTTCCTCCTCTTATATTGCTTAAAGCTGCATAAAGCACTTTCCATAGCATATTTTCATCATTTTCAAACAATCGGTATTATAGCACGATAAGTAAGCATACGCTAACCCTATCTTCCAAACTTCATTCTTCTTTCACAAATTTACTTGAAATAATCCGAGTTGATATTCTTCCTCTAATACACGAAGGAGGGCAAATCCATCCTCAACAAGATATTCTGCCCCATGTTCTACCAGTTCCTTCTTATCACGGAAACCGTAGAGACAACCGATACTGCTCATTTGTGCATTTTTAGCCGCATCCAAATCCGTCTTTGTATCTCCCACCATAACGGCTTCTTCCACTCCAATATGCAATTCTTTGCAAGCCTTTAAAAGTGGTGCCTTATCCGGCTTTAAAGGCATCTCTCCGTCGTCTCCTATAATAAAGGAAAAGCTATTTGCAGGAAAAACGGAAGAAAGTACGCCCTCCGCAACTTCTTTTGACTTATTCGTGATGCAGACAACTGCGATTCCCTTTTCTTTTAATGCTGCAATACATTCCTTTATTCCGGGATAGGCTTCCGCCTGATAGGTAGAATTTTTCGGGAAAATGGAAGCATAATATTCGCAGACCTCATCATAGAGCCCCATGATTTCATCTCCCTCCATGTCGAGGTCCATAGCTCTCTCTTCATCCCTTTCTTCCCACTTTTCCGCTTCTCTGTATTTTTTATCGGCATTCTTTGCCAAGGCTTTTTCTACAAACTTTTTGTAACCTGTTCCTACAAAAAGACCGGTCTCTTCAAGGCTCACTCCCTCTAATTCAAAATGCTCCATCGTTAAATCCATGGTTTTCTTTAAGCTGGCTAAAGTATTTACCAGTGTTCCGTCCAGATCAAAAAAAACTGCTTTTATCTTTTTTTTTCATCCCTTGCCTCCGCTTCTTTACCCATTTCAACAGCCTATAGTATAATGCAGTAAAGCTTCTTCTACAATCCGAAGCTGAAAGCTATTGTGGAATTCAAATATAGGAGGGTATCGTGGAAAACTATTATACCGTAAAGGTAGGAAGAAAGCCCGGAATCTATTTAAATTGGGACGATTGCAAAAAGCAGGTTCATGGCTTCCCCGGTGCGATTTATAAAAAATGGAAAACGCGGGAAGAGGCTGAAAAATATCTTCTTACAGGAAGTTCTTTTCCTATAGAAAAAGAAATAGAAGCGGACATTCCCGTCTTAAATAAAGAAATGCAGATAAGCTCCCTTGTAAAGTGTGAAGGGGAAAGTTCCGAAGAGGAACAGGCAGAGCAGTTATTTCGGAAGTTTAATACAGACGCCCTTGCCTTTGTAGACGGCAGCTTCCAAAAGGATACGAAGGTCTACGGCTATGGCGTGGTTTTTATGGAAAGAGAGGGAAAACTTTCTAAGCATAAAGACTTTGGTGCTGATAAAACCTATGCAGAGATGCGGAATGTCTCCGGGGAAATCCTCGGAGCCAGACGTGCTGTAGAGCTTGCAATAGAAAAGAACTTATCTTCTCTTACCATTTTCCATGACTATCAGGGGATTTCTTCCTGGGTAAAGGGAGAATGGAAGTGCAACAAAGAAAAGACCAAAGAATACCACGACTTTATGCAGAATGCAGAGAAAAAAATAAGGCTGGAATTCTTCAAGGTTCCAGCCCATAGAGGTATTTATTTTAATGAAATAGCAGATGCTCTGGCAAAGGAAGCTGTTACAGCAAGATAATATTGTGCTTTTCGCACTCTTCTCGCATCTCTTCCGGCCAGATAGAGGCCTGTACCTCTCCAATATGCACACGGTCAAGAAGCAACATACAGAGTCTACTCTGTCCGATTCCGCCGCCAATCGTGAGCGGAAGCTTTCCTTCCAAAAGCATCTTATGATACGGAAGAGTCGCTCTGTCTTCTTTATGAGAAAGTGCAAGCTGTCTCCGTAAGGACTCCTCATTTACACGAATACCCATGGAGGAAATCTCTAAGGCACAATTCAGGGAATCAAACCAGAATAAAATATCGCCATTTAAATCCCAATCGTCATAATCCGGTGCTCTTCCGTCATGCGGCTCGCCGTTACTTAACTTGTCTCCTATTCTTTGAATGAAAAACACAGCCATGCTCCTTACAGATGGCATTCTCTCTCTTTAGAACTTAAGTTCGGATATTTCTGTAAAAAGCTCTTCGGAATCGATAAAGAAAATATCTTCCGGAAGCTTCTTTACAGCCTCAGGATACTTATACCATACCTCATGCTCCATATGCTTTATGATACGGAAAATGTTCTGTACCGTTTCCCTAAGAGTCTTTTCATTCCGCTCTTCTTTGGAAATCACTCTCTCCCAATCCCACTGGTCTACATAGACGCTATGCAGGTTGTCAAGCTCTTCATCTCTACGAATAGCATTCATATTGGTATAGAGACCTTCCCCTACCTTAAACTGATAGCGCTTTAAAGCAAGCCTTTTCCATTTCGCAAGAGAATGCACAACCTCCACCGTCTCCCCGGGCTTCCAAGCCACATCAAAAGAAACCGGTCTTTCCACACCGCTTAAATTGTCGTTTAAGCCGGAGCTCTTCTCTACAAATAAGGGGGCCGAAATACGGGATAGGTTCATTTCCTTCCCAAATTCCTTTTGAAAAGTATCTCGAATATACTTAATCGCCTCCTGCGTCTCTCTCACGGAAAGACGAGGGTCGTAATGTTCCGGAATTATCAGTGCCATCTTTCTCCTCCTTCAGTTCAGAAGCCCTTTTTACTTATGATAAGCTCTCGCCTTAAAGATAAAACAACAAGCTGTATATATAACGGCTTCCATAAAGATTTCAATAAGCACCAATTCTACTCCTCTTTCCCTCTGTCGTAAAGTAAAGAATACTTTTAACCCGGATATTTCAGAATACTCGACTTGCATTTAATATCATTCTAAGTACTTTTCCGCTTCTGTCTTTCTCCCCAAATCATAAAAATAGCCGTAAAGAAATTCCTTTTGCTTGTGACTAAGCGGGCAAAGATGGGTAACCATAAGCTGTTTTTTTGCTGGGATTATGTAAAAAGCAAATATCCTCTTCCACTTAAAAAAATCCCCGGCCCCAAGTACAGTCTGCGCAGAAAACGAACGATACAAGCCGATTTCCTGCAAAATATATTCCGCCTCTTTTTCCATGCTTTCCCCATGCCGTTTCATAAAAATTCTCCAAGCGGAGAAAGCCAGCCTAATCTTTCTTCCATATCCGTCCTCCCGAACAAATACGATGAGCCCTTTTGCTTCTTCTTTTCCTGTATTTTTATTGCTTGCCTATACTAAACCCGATAAATGCCAATTCCTCCCTGATTATAAAGCAGAAATTTCTGCCATATTTCAAAATTGCCCGGCAAAATGATTTCTGCCGAGCAATATAAACTATATTATTTTTTATGACCACACTCGGAACAGAACTTCCCTTTGTTTCCTGTATGTCCACACTCAGGACAAGTCCAATCCTCTTCCTTTGCTGTACCGCACTCGGAACAGAACTTTCCAATATTGTGCTCATGTCCGCACTTTGCACAAGTCCAGCCTATAGCGGCTGCCGCAGCCTCCGGAGCCGTTGTTGCGGAATTTCCTGCCGGTGCGGCATTGTTTCCTGCGGGACTTCCCTGTGCTCCGTTTTGATTCGCCCCCATAGCATAGAGATTTCCGGCATTGAAGCCGCCTGCCTGGTTGGCAATATTCATTCCTGCAAAGGCCATCATGGGACCGGCACTTTCATTACTTGCCGCAGCACGCATAGCATCTGCCTGTGCGGAAGTAAGGTTTGCAGCCGCCATGGTCGGATTCCGGAATACAGCATTTTTCTGCAGTTCTTTAATCTTCTCCACATCTTCTTCAGGAGCAGTAACGGAACTTATACCGAATGCAGTGATTTCCAAGCCGTAATGTTTTCCCCAGCTCTTGGAAAGTAAATCATTCAAAATCTGTCCAAGCTCATCTGTATGCGCGGTAATCTGATAATACCGCACACCGCTCTCGGCAATGCGAGCAAAAGCGGGCTGCAATTTGGTCAGGAGCTCTGAACGAAGCTGAGACTCTATCTCCGATTTCTTATAAGAGCTTTCCACATTTCCCGCAATATTTTTATAGAAAAGAATGGGATCCATCATACGGAAGCTAAACTCTCCATGTGCACGAAGGGCTATTTCCATATCGAGATCAATATTCTTATCGTATACACGGAACGGAATGGGATTCGCTGTACCGTACTTATTTCCCAATATCTCTTTAGTATTAAAATAGTAGATTCTCTGATCCTTTGCCGTATCTCCGCCAAAAGCAAAACGCTTCACAAAGGTCTTGAAGCTGTTTACCAGGTTTTCACCCAAATCTCCGTAGAAGATGCTCGGCTCTGTAGAGCTGTCAAATACGAACTCTCCGGGTTCAGCGCAAACTTCTACAATAGCACCCTGTTCCACAATAATCATACACTGACCATCGTTTACCGCAATAAGGGCTCCGTTGGAAATGATATTGTCCGCGCCCTTTGTATTGGAACTCTTCGGTCCGATTCTCTTCTCCCCTTTTACAATCAGGGTATCGTTATCTAACGAACTGCAATAATAATACTCTCTCCACTGGTCGCCCATCAAGGTGCTTACAGCAGCACCCGCAGCTCTTACTAATCCCATAGAATCTCTCCTTTATTGTTTCATCTACTTGTATCATGTCCTGCATGACCACTTGCTTAGCGTATCATATTTTCTATGAAATGAAAAGAACAGTGTCTATACCTTCCATATTTTTTCTTCGTCTTATAGTGGGACCTTTGGGGGATAATGCTTTATTTTTTTCTTTCTACTTTATATAATGGTAAAAGTTATTGTTCAGACCGAGAAACCAAGAGAAAATGCATGAAAAGAGGATATTATTCTATAATGAAGCACTTTCATTTTAATTATTTTCAAAAATTATTTTAGGCTTTGCAGGTCTGATTCTTATAGGATCTTTTTTACTGATGCTTCCTATTTCCAGTAAAACAGGGCTCTATACTCCTTTTTTACATGCACTCTTTACCTCCACCTCCGCCTCTTGCGTGACCGGACTTATCGTATATGATACGGCAAGTCATTGGTCTTTGTTTGGGCAAATGATTATCCTTCTTTTAATTCAGATCGGTGGATTAGGCGTGGTAGTTGCCGTCACCTCCATAATTCTCTTATCGGGAAAGCGAATCGATTACTCACAAAGAAATACTTTGGCCAATTCCATTTCTATAAGTTCTCAAGGCGGAATCATGAAAATGTTGATTTTCCTTTTAAAGTGGACCGGAATGACAGAACTTTTCTTCGCCATAGTCCTTTCTACACAGTTTATTCCTGAATTCGGTATAAATAGAGGAATATGGTATAGTATTTTCCACTCTGTGTCTGCTTTTTGTAATGCAGGTTTTGATTTAATGGGGGTCAAAGAACCCTTTTCTTCTCTTTCAGACTATGTTGGAAATCCGCTTGTGAATATCAGTATTATGAGTCTGATTCTTCTGGGAGGCTTGGGATTCCTAACCTGGCAAGATATTGCGAAAAAGAAACTCCATTTTCACCGGTATCGCTTGCAAACTAAGCTGATTCTTATCACAAGTCTCTATATTGTGTTTTTTCCCGCTCTTTTCTACTTTTTTATTGAGTTTCGAGAGATGCCGATAAAAAATAGAATTCTTGCGTCTCTTTTTACTGCAGTAACCCCCAGAACGGCGGGCTTTAATACGGTTGATTTTTCCGAGTTTTCCGACAGCGGCATTTTCCTGCAAACTATTCTGATGCTGATTGGGGCTGCGCCGGGAAGTACCGGAGGAGGCATGAAACTGACTACCATTTCCGTTTTATTTCTAACCTCTATAGCCATTTTTAAGGGTAGCGCTCGTACGGAAGCCTATGGAAGAACGATTCCCGGAGATGTTATCCGAAATGCCACAACCATTGCCTTTATGTATTTAGGCTTATGCATTCTTTCCGCTATTTTTATCAGTCTTTATGAAGGCCTGCCTCTATTGAGCACAAGCTTTGAAACCGCCAGTGCGATTGCCACTGTAGGTCTCACACTGGGAATTACTCCAAAATTAAGTTCCGTTTCCCACGCTTTACTGATATTTTTAATGTACACCGGCAGAGTGGGAGGGCTTTGTTTAATTTATGCCGTTTTTCCCAATGCCAATCCTCACAAAGGACGGCTTGTGGAAGAAAATGTAATTGTAGGATAAAGGAGAAAAGATGAAACAAATATTAATTGTAGGATTAGGGCGTTTCGGATTACATATCGCAAAAAAACTAAACGAAATGCAGGTTCAGGTTTTGGGCATTGACAGCAGTGAGGAAAAAGTAAAGGCTGCTCTTCCTTATGTTACCAATGCAGAAATCGGAGATGCCACAAATCCGGAATTTTTGAAATCCCTCGGAATCCCTCATTTTGATATCTGCATCGTTGCCATCGGCAATGATTTTTTATCTTCTTTGGAGGTTACCTCTTTTTTGAAAGAACTGGGTGCCAAAAAGGTAGTATCTCGTGCGGCAAGAGATTTACAGGAAAAATTTCTACTTCGAAATGGTGCAGACACTGTGGTCTATCCGGAGAAATTAGTGGGAAACCTGACTGCTATCCGATGCGGTTCAGATAATGTACTGGATCATGTTGAAGTCGGGAAGGATTTTTCTGTTTTTGAAATAGAACTACCGAAAGATTGGATTGGCATGTCTATAGGGGAAATTGATGTTCGTAAAAAATTCAAAGTCAATATTATTGCTATAAAAAACAAGGAGGAAGTAAATGTCTCCCTTGGTCCGGACTATCGTTTTCAGGACGGAGAGAGTCTTTATATTATAGGAAAAGATGAAGATATTCAAAAGAATTTTAATATCTTTAGTTAATTATTATGTATTCTTTCCACTTGTTTCCCATTTACTTCCTTATCTAATTTTAAAAATTGTCGAAAATTTATTGACAAGAAACTTTGTTTTAGCTACTATACTTTCACAATTAAATACCTTATTCAGAGTCGGTGGAGCTACATAGGAGCGATGAAACCGCAGCAACCCCTTTAAAAGGAAGGTGCTAACCTGAGCGAAGCGTCTGTTTCGATCAATAAGTTTTGATATGATCCATTGGCCTCGCCCAATGGTTTTTTTAATTGCCATAATTCTCACGCATAAAGCGTTCAATATGTTATTGCCTTAGGGCAACGAAAGGAGTTTATATGTTATTTTCATCAGAACAGGTATCCAACGGGCATCCGGACAAAATTTGTGACCAAATCAGTGATGCTATTGTAACCGATATTCTTGCACACGATAAGAAGGCAAGAATTGCGGCAGAGTATGTATCAAGGACTATGATATCATCATCTTGGGAGAAATTACTTCCACTTATATTCCGGATTATCAGAGTCTTGTCATGGGTGTTCTTCGCAAGATTGGCTTAAAAGAACTGGAAAATTATAAGGTACAGGAACTGATTTCCGCACAGTCACCTGACATTGCTATGGGAGTAGACAATGACGGAGCAGGTGACCAAGGTATGATGTTCGGCTATGCAACAAAGGAAAGTGCGGAAATGCTCCCCCTTCCCTACGTTCTTTCTACACGAGCACTCCAGAAACTCCGTGCATTCAATCTGGCAAATGATTTTTCTATCTTAAAGCCTGATGCAAAAGCACAGGTAAGCTTCGACTATAAGGAGCACAGAATCGATACTTTCCTGCTTTCCAGCCAGCACAGTGAGTCGGTGAGCTTACAGGAAGTTCGCCATATCATTGAAAAAATCATGAAAGAAACAGCAGAAGAAATGAATCTGAACACGGACTTCCATGTTCTCGTAAATCCCACCGGACGCTTTGTTTTAGGTTCTTCCTTCGCCGACTCCGGATTAACCGGAAGAAAAATTATTGCGGATACCTACGGCGGAGCCGCACATCACGGTGGCGGAGCCTTCTCCGGAAAGGACCCCTCCAAGGTAGACCGTTCCGCAGCTTATATGGCAAGAAAGGTAGCTCGTGACATCGTATCCTCCGGTAGAGCCGATCGCTGTGAAGTACAGCTTGCTTATGCAATCGGTGTGGCAGAGCCCGTATCCCTTTACTTGGACTGCTTCGGTACGGAAAGAACCGGCAGGAAATATCTGGCGTTCCGTCCTCGACAGCTATGATCTGACCCCGAAGGGAATCATCAAACGTTTGGACCTTTTAAATGTAGATTACAATCTTGTTTCTTCTTATGGACATTTCGGAAAGCCGGAGCTTCCGTGGGAGAAGTAATAAAGAACAAGATTTCTCAGGCTTCATCTGCGCCACTTACTAAGAATTCAAAAAGGGGCTGTAAAAAAATCAAAATATTTTTCTAAGCAATATAGGTCTGAACTTGGGCACGCTCTCGCTAGCTTCGCCACGTAACGGATACTAAGCGAAAAACTGCGTTTCTCTTGTTTTTCGCAAGTACCGACGGGCTCAGACTACCCCACATTCAGACCTATATTGCAAAAATCACTTTATTATTTTGATTTTTTTACAGCACCTTTTCTTATGTTGCCGTTTCTTTATCTTTCTCTCTTATTACGTATCACAGCTTACTACAGTCTTTTTTTTGCGCAATATTCTTCTATTTCTGCTGCCACAATTTTAGCTTGGTGTACCGCCTCTACAACAGTTCTGGCCCCGGTAACCACATCTCCGGATGCAAAGGTTCCTTCTTTTGTCGTATTTCCTTTTTCATCGGCAAGGAGGAGCCCTGCGTGATTGGTTTCCAGTTCCGTCGTATTGGACACAATATTCGCTCTGGGATTCTGACTTATGGCTACAATAATACTGTCTGCCGGAAAGAATACTTCTTCCTCCAAAATCCCCTCTTCTTGATGCTTTAAAATGATACCCTCATCTGTAATTTCCACCGGAGCATGATAAAGCAGGAATTCCACGCCATCTTCTTCTGCCTCTGCTATTTCCTTCTTACTGGCAGTCATGTTTTCCATCCCCTTACGGTAAATCACAGTCACTTTAGAGCCATTTCGTTTTGCAGTTCTTGCTGCGTCCATGGCCACATTTCCTGCGCCGATAACAGCCACATTTTCTCCTAAAGAATAGAACTCCGGAGACTTCAGATAATCTATCGCAAAATGCACATTGCCGAAGCTCTCACCCTTAATTCCCAAAGTTCTCGGATTCCATACCCCTGTTCCGATAAAAGCAGCCGCATAACCGTCTTCAAAAAGCTTGTCTAAAGACAGTACCGGTCCAATCAAAATATTTGGACGAATCTTCACACCAAGATCAAGAAGATGCTTTTCCAATAAATCAATAATTCTTTTGGGGAGTCTATACTCGGGGATACCATAACGAAGCACCCCTCCGATTTGATTGCGAGATTCAAAAAAATGGTGACTTTGTACCCCTTTCTTTGCAACAAAAGGGCGATGGTCATTCCGGCAGGACCTCCACCGATTACAGCGATTCGTTCTTTATCCTCAGCTCCCTTTTCAAACTGCAGTTCCTCCAGATATTGTAAGGAAATTTCTTCCTCCATCTTATAGAACGGAATGGGAACGCTTTTAATCCCGCGAATACAGTTTCCTTCACACTGCTTTTCATGCTCACAGACCAGTGCACAGATTGCGGAAAGCGGATTGTTTTCAAATAATATCTCTCCCGCCTTCTTCAGCTCTCCCTGCTTATACAGTTCAATCACTTCGGGAATAGAGGTATTGACCGGACAATGCTTGGAGCATCTTGGATTCTTGCAAAGAAGACATCGATTTGCTTCCTCCAGTAAAAATGTATTTTGACTCATATTTTCTCCCTCACTACAAATCATTTTCAGTTGAATCTTTCTCTTCTAGTACTTTTCTTCTAGTACTTTTCTTCTAGTACTTTTCTTCTAGTGCTTTTCTTCTAGTGCTTTTCTTCCACTACTATTATTCTGCCTACTATTTTTCCGGCATACCCTCTTATAATTTATTCTTTAGACGCTTCACAAGTTATTTGCATATTGTATATTGTATTTATTGTTGCACAGAAATTCTAACATATTTAATTGTTTTGTGTTGTTTATTTCCGCATTCAAAATCAGGAGGCAGATATTGCCTAAGCTAAAAAATGCCTGTGCCCAAGAAAATCGGCACAAGCATTCTTCTCCTCTTTCACTAACTTGGATACAATTTTTCTACTGCATCCCTCGCTCAGATAACTTTCTAATCCTACTTTTATAAAGTAGAAACTTACGCATTATAATGCACAATCTTTGCAAACTCTTCCTTTAAGGAAGCGCCACCGATTAAACCACCGTCAATATTCGGCTTGGAAAGAAGTTCCTTGCAATTTCCGCTGTTCATGGATCCGCCGTACTGAATACGAATCTTCTCGGCAGTCTCCTTGTTGTAAACTTCTTCAATCACCTTACGAATATAGCCGCAAACCTCTTCCGCCTGCTCTGCGGTAGCCGTTTTTCCGGTTCCAATAGCCCAAATCGGCTCATAGGCAATCACGGACTTTGCAGCATCTGCAGCGGAAATCTCCTGAAAAGCCGCCTTAATCTGCATCGCAATCCACTCGAAGTAAATGCCCATTTCTCTCTGCTCAAGACTTTCTCCACAGCAGATAATCGGGGTAAGACCCTTTTCAAGGGCCTTCTTCGCCTTCTTATTGATATCGGCGTCAGTCTCATGGAAGTATCCTCTTCTCTCAGAGTGTCCCATGATAACATATTTTACACCGGCGTCTACCAGCATATCTGCGGAAATCTCTCCGGTGTATGCCCCCTTATCTTCAAAGTAGAGGTTCTCCGCTCCTACGGAAATAGCTGTTCCCTTTACTTTTTCTACCACTGTAGAAATATCAATGGACGGTACACAGAACACCACATCCACCTCATCTGTATTGGAAATCGGAATCAGCGTATCACAAAGGGCCTTTGCCTCTGTGATTGTCATATTCATTTTCCAGTTTCCCGCAATTATTTTTTTTCTCATTTTATTCTCCAAACTATATTTCACTTACTTAGACTTCAGTTTTAGACCAAATATGGTCTTTTACAAGCTATTACCGACCGGCACTTACTTATTGTTTGCAGCGGCAACACCCGGAAGCTCCTTACCCTCCAAGAATTCCAGAGAAGCACCGCCACCGGTGGAAATGTGGGTCATCTTATCTCCGAATCCCAAGATATTTACTGCCGCAGCACTGTCTCCGCCACCGATAATGGTTGTTGCATCGGTCTCTGCAAGGGCTTTTGCTACCGCAATGGTTCCCTGTGCAAGAACCGGGTTCTCAAATACACCCATAGGTCCGTTCCAAACCACAGTTTTAGCGTTCTTTACCGCATTGGCAAAAAGCTCCTGGCTCTTCGGTCCGATATCCAGTCCCAGCATATCTGCAGGAATAGCATTGATGTCCACAGTCTTAATCGGAAGATTCTTGTCGTCAATGGGATCCGGGAAGGAAGCCGCACAAACCGCGTCTACCGGAAGTAAAATCTCACAACCCTTTTCTTTGCTTTTGCAAGCATATCCTTACAGTACTGGAGCTTTTCATCATCTACCAAAGACTTTCCGATTTCATAGCCCTGTGCTTTTACAAAGGTAAATGCCATACCGCCACCGATAATTAAGGTATTGCACTTCTCTAAGAGATTGTCGATTACCGCAAGCTTATCGGAAACCTTTGCACCGCCAAGGATTGCCACAAAGGGGCGAACCGGATTCTCTACCGCCTGTCCGAGGAAACGGATTTCTTTTTCCATAAGGTAACCAACCACAGCAGGTCCATCGATGAACTCGGTTACCCCTACATTGGAGCAGTGCGCTCTGTGTGCGGTACCGAAAGCATCATTTACGAAAACATCGGCAAGAGAAGCCAGCTCCTTGGAGAATGCCTCTCCGTTCTTGGTCTCCTCCGCTCTATAACGGGTATTCTCTAAGAGCACAACATCCCCTTCCTTCATCTCGGAAACGGCTTTCTTTGCATTCTCTCCTACTACATTGTCATCCTTGGCAAAAAGAACGGGCTGTCCCAAAAGCTCGGAAAGACGCTTTGCCACGGGTGCCAGAGATAATTCCGGCTTCGGCTCTCCCTTCGGCTTTCCTAAGTGAGAGCAAAGAATTACCTTTCCTCCGTCGGAAATAAGCTTCTTAATTGTGGGAAGTGCCGCTACAAGTCTGTTTTCATCGGTGATCTTTCCTTCCTTTAAAGGAACGTTGAAGTCACAACGACAAAGCACTCTTTTTCCCTTTACGGAAATGTCCTCTACCGATTTCTTATTTAATTCTGCCATATCATTCCCCTTTCATTGGAAAACAAACGATTCTGTTCTTCGCATAACATTCTTATAAGGAAAAAGCCGCCGGAGCACACACCCCGGCGGCTTCCCCGCAAAACTTCACAATATGTATTTCCGTTTAAAAAGATCTTACTTTACAAACTTCTCGAAATACTTAATGGTACGAACCATCTGAGAAGTATAGGAGTTCTCATTGTCATACCATGAAACTACCTGAACTTCATAGAGGTCATCAGAAACCTTGGAAACCATGGTCTGGGTAGCATCGAAGAGGGAGCCATAGGTCATTCCCACGATATCGCTGGAAACTACTTCATCCTCTGTGTAGCCGTATGTCTCAGGATCGGAAGCAGCTTTCATAGCAGCGTTGATAGTCTCCTTAGTAACTTCCTTGGAGGACTTCACTACAGCGAAAAGCAGAGTGGTGGAACCTGTTGGAACCGGTACTCTCTGTGCGGATCCGATAAGCTTTCCGTTTAACTCCGGAATGACAAGGCCGATAGCCTTTGCTGCACCGGTAGAGTTCGGAACGATATTCACAGCGCCGGCACGAGCTCTTCTTAAGTCACCCTTTCTGTGCGGGCCGTCAAGAAGCATCTGGTCTCCTGTGTAAGCGTGAATGGTTGCCATGATTCCGGACTGAATCGGAGCGAAATCATTTAATGCCTTAGCCATAGGAGCTAAGCAGTTGGTTGTGCAGGATGCTGCGGAAATAATGTTATCCTCCGCCTTTAAAATCTCATGGTTAACGTTGTAAACAATGGTCGGGAGATCATTTCCTGCCGGAGCGGAAATAACAACCTTCTTTGCACCTGCCTTAATGTGTGCCTCGGACTTCTCCTTGGAAGTATAGAAACCGGTACACTCTAAAACTACATCTACGGCAAGCTCTCCCCATGGTAACTTGGAAGCATCAGCCTCCTTGTAAATCTTAATCTTCTTTCCCTTAACCTCGATAAAATCATCGCCGGCTACAACGCTGTCACAATACTTATATCTTCCCTGAGAAGAATCATATTTCAAAAGGTGAGCAAGCATCTTAGGATCGGTTAAATCGTTGATGGCAACAATTTCTGTTCCTTCATGATCAAACATCTGACGGAAAGCCAAACGTCCGATACGGCCAAATCCATTAATCGCTACTTTAACTGCCATAGTCCTTATCCTCCTAGATAAATTAGTTGAAAATTCAATCAGGTCCAGAAAGCTTAAAAAGAAACTTTCTATCACATAACAGCGTCTATTCTATTGCACGGAACCTTTTTTTTCAAGGGAAAAAATCGTATTTGTTAAAAATTTCACTGCTTTATCCCAAAAAGAAATTTGAGCTGCTTTTTAAAAAATTAAAAACCAAAAAAAACAATCTCTTTTATATTTCTTTAAGCAAAAAGTCGAAGCGAAATATTCCGCTTCGACTGAAAGGTCTTAAATCATGGCTTTAACATAGCCGGCAATATTATCCGCGTGGTCGGAAATACGTTCCAAATCGGAAATCACATCCAAGAACACAACTCCTGCCTGAGGAACACACTTTCCGGAACTTAAACGCAGAATATGGGTTTCTCTCATATCTTCTTCCATCTCGTCCACCTGGTCCTCCAAATGCGCCGTACGCACAACCGCTTCCAGATCATTCTTCTCAAAAGCATCAATACTGGAGCCAAAGGACTCCATAACCTTATCGGAAATCTTTCGTAAATCATCTTGTCCGATTTCCGAGAAAGAAATATTGTGTTCCTCCGCATACTTCGCCTGTTCCGCAATATTGTTTGCATGGTCTGCCGCGCGTTCTATATCCGTAATCGTGTTAAACATATTGGTGACTTCCAGCTTTTGCATCTCGTTTAAAGACAGATTTCCGATATGAATCAGATAGTCCGTAAGGAGTTTTTGCATATTGTCTATAATCGTTTCTCTCGCAAATACTTCCGGAATTTCCGCCGTATTTTCATTGAGCAATATGTCAGAGGCATGGCGAATATTTTCCGCTGTAATTCTGGCCATATTGACTACCTCTGTTTTTGTTGCGGAAATAGCAATAGCGGGAGACTCCAAAATACGAAGGTCGAGATGCTGAATCAGATTCTTCTCCACTTCCGTATAATGGTTCGGGTTCTCTGCTTTTTCTTTATCTATAACGCTTTCCCGAACAAGCTTTCCGGAAAGGTTCACCAGCAAATCTCCAAAAGGATAAAGCACAATGGTGCAGCTTACGTTAAAAATGGTATGGAATAAGGAAATCTCCACCGGACTTAGATCAGCTTGAAAAAAACTCGCAAAGGGAAGGCTCAGGAAGAAAATGATAAGTCCAAAAAGTACGGCACCACTTACGTTAAAGAGCAGATGAATGGCAGCAGCTCTTTTTGCCGTACGGGAGGCACCCGCAGAGGATAGCATTGCGGTAACGCAGGTTCCGATATTCTGTCCCAGTGTAATATAGAAACCTGCAGCTCTGGGAACTGCACCGGATAAAGCAAGAGTCTGTAAAATGGATACGGAAGCCGCCGATGACTGAATAAGCCCCGTAACAACCGCACCGGCAAGAATGCCAAGGATGGGATTTCCACCCATAACCTGAAAGGCCTTCGAAAAAATAGGAGAATCCGCATAAGGAGATACCGCGGAACTCATAAATTCAAGACCGATAAAAATCAAACCTACACCAATACAAAAGTTCGCAAGAAGATCGTCGTTTCCTTTTTTTCCAAAAAGAAAACGAAACGCGCCAAATCCCACAAGCAAGGGGGCAAAGAACTCCGGCTTAAAAAGACTGAGAGCCGAACCGGAAACTTGCGTCAAAGAAACCATCCATGCCGTAATCGTAGTTCCGATATTGGCTCCCATAATGATTCCCACAGACTGAGAAAGGTTTAAGATACCGGCATTTACAAAACCGACTACCATGACCGTAGTCGCAGAAGAAGACTGCACGAGGGCAGTAATTCCCGCTCCCAAAACAACGGCCATTACACGGTTTTCTGTTACTATATTTAAGAATTTTGACATTTTTGAGCTGGCAGCCTTCTGCATCCCATCACTCATGATGGTCATACCGTACAAAAACATTCCCAGACCGCCAAAAAGGCTAAATAAA
Source organism: uncultured Oribacterium sp. (assembly GCA_916439225.1). Classification (GTDB taxonomy): domain Bacteria; phylum Bacillota; class Clostridia; order Lachnospirales; family Lachnospiraceae; genus Oribacterium. The sequence goes on from CAKAHF010000002.1 coordinate 1,844,271, forward strand.
CTTGAGAGATAGCTCATACTCTTTCCTCACCCTTCTCCATAGGATAGACTCTTTTTCCCTTAAAATAAGATGTCTCAGGCTTCGCCTGTAATGCTTGGTAAAACAAAATACCGTGCACTTTGCAAGCAATACTCGTTATGAATAACAGACCATGCGCTCTAGCGATACCATGGCTTAGTATACAAACGCTTTTTTGAAAATACAAGGATGAGTTAGCAGAAATACAATATGCTTTTTCCAAAAGAAAAAAGACCTTTCTTCTTGGGATAGGGATTTATCTGTAATACTACAGTCCCTTTTTCCATCCCCGGACGCTACGGCCTTACGGCCGCCCCGGAAAGAAAAGTCCTTTCTATCCATTTGAAGCAATGCCACTTTGGTGCGGTTTTCATCCTTTCAAAACACATTTACACCTTGACATAGCTCTTGTAAAACGAGATTTTTACACAATCCCTGTGCATCTCGTTATCAATTAACCCGTTAAGGGGATTCAGGTTGAGCTCATCCCGTTCCGAGAAACCTTTTTCCCAGTTTCCATAGCCCGCATAGTTTCTCTTCCTAAATTCCAAAACATATATCGGCATAATTTAGAAAAGCATAAGAAAAAGAGCCTTAAAAAAACTTTAAGACTCTTCAAAATTTTATGAAGTAAAACCGTAGTACTTGTTGACACCGTCTACAAGAGCATCCCCTAAAAGATTCAACTGCTTCTCACTGTGGTCGGAAACCTTGTCACCGAGTTCAATATCCACAGAAGGAATCGTGGAATAGGAAGTCTGCGTCAAGTCCATATCCATTCTGCCTTTGGAAAAAATCTTTACTCCTCTTCCTCTTAATCCGGAAATAAGACTTTCTCCCAGCTTCTCATGACTTTCCCAATGTGAAGCTACCGGCTCCATCTTCTTTAAGGAATTGGGAACAGACATAAAGAATGCACCCTTATCTTTTTCTGTAGAATCCCAATGTAAGGCAATATGCGCATCTGCCTTATTGTTTGCCAAAACCGTTCTTGCCACATTGTCAAGCTGCACATCTTCCTCACTTCGGATTAAGAGTACATCATAGCCCGCATTCAATAATTTCTTGGCAAATATGTCCCATCTGCAAGGTAACGGTTGCTTCTTTTGTACCGTCCTTAAAGGTCATACCGGAGGACGCGGCGAGTGCCGTAGTCAGCCCTGCAGCATTTGTCCCTCCCGTCACTTTTCTCGTTCCGTCCGGGTGGCAAAGTGTCCGTACTTTTTCTCCGCCCTTTGTACCGTGACCGGCATTTACCGCAATGGTAATTTTCTTCGGATTCTTACTGTCAGAAGTGTACAAGATTGCCTTTCCCGTATTGATTTTTGCGTTTTCGGCATATTTCCAATTTAAGTTCAAACCGATTTCCGTTGCCGCAAAGCTCTGCATGGCAAGCAAGACGGAAATAGCGAGACCCAAAATAATTCCTTTTCCCCTCATCTTCTCTCCTCTTTTCTGTTATTTATGTAAATAGGCAAGCACCTTACATACTTCCTTATAAGGATAGTGGATGGGTATTCTCCGTACAACCTTCTTTCTATTACAGTGCTATTACAGTTTTCTTACAGGAGAAATCGGGAGACCACAAACCAAAGCAGCACTATTCCGCCAAAGATGATTCTGTAGTAGGCAAATACTTTAAATCATGATTTCGAATATAACGCAGCAGAAAGCGGATACAATAGATACTGACAAAATACGTTAAGACCATGGCAAAAATGAGAGCAAACCACTCAGCACCGGTAAAATTTCCTCCATGCTTGATGAGCTTTACAAGACTGGCCCCTGCCATAACCGGCACACTGAGGAAGAAGGAAAATTCGGTTGCCGCAACTCTTCCAACCGATAAAAGCATTGCTCCGATAATGGTCGCACCGGAACGAGATGTACCGGGAATCAGCGCCAAACACTGAAAAAGTCCAATTTGAAAGGCAAGAGTCCAGGATAAGTCCTCTACCCTGTTAATCTGAAAAGTCTTGTTTTCATTCCTTTTCTCCACAAGAAGAAAGAAAATACCATAGAGAATCAGCATCAGAGAAACAACAAAACCGTTATAGAGGTGTTGGTCGAGAAAATCATCCAACGCCAATCCAAAAACCGCAGCGGGAATACAAGCCAGAAGTATTTTCCCAATGAGGATTGCCTTGTCCTCTTTCAGATAAAATCCACTTCCTTTCTTTCGTCTTCCAAGCGGCCACAGACGAAGGGCAAACTGTTGTACCACTGCCATAACAGCAGCCAGCTGAATCAAAACTTCAAAGGTGGAAAAGAATTCTCTACTCCCTTGCAAGGGAATAATTTCCTGTAAAAGGATCAGATGCCCTGTGGAAGAAATGGGGAGCCACTCCGTAAAACCCTCCACAAGAGAAAAAACTATAAGCTTCAAAAACTCAACGATATTCATATAACTCCTTTAGTATTTCCTATAAAAAACAAAAAATTGCAGTAACTTTCCTCTTGAAAACTTAGTAATGAAAAGAAATCCGGGACTCCCAAAAGCGCAAAAATACAAATTAAAAACTAATCCGGTATCCTCCAGTCAATAGGACTTAATCCTTCTTTTTCCAAGTATGCATTGCACTTGGAAAACGGTTTGGAACCGAAGAATCCTCGGTAGGCACTTAAGGGGCTCGGATGCGGAGCTGTAAGAATCAGTCTTTTTTTCTGATGAATCATCTTCCTCTTACTCTGCGCCGGGCTTCCCCAAAGAATATACACTACAGGGTCTTCTTTTTCCTCAATCGCGGCAATCGTCGCATCCGTAAATTCTTCCCAACCGATTCCTCTGTGGGAAAATGCCTGATGCGCGCGCACTGTGAGCACCGTATTTAAGAGAAGAACACCCTGTTCTGCCCAAGGCCTTAAATCTCCATTCTTCGGAACAGGACAGGATAAATCATCGCTTAATTCCTTGTATATATTTGAAGAGATGGCGGAAGCGCGGTTCCTTTTCTCACAGAAAAGCTGAGTCCCTGTGCCTGTCCCGTTCCGTGATAGGGATCCTGCCCCAGAATCACAACCTTGAGTTTCTCATAGGGACACAGCTCATAAGCCTTAAAAATCTCTTTTGACGGAGGATAAATCTCCTGCGTCTTATATTCTCTAAGCACTGTTTCATACAGGCTCTTGTAATATGGTTTTTTATACTCTCCCTGAATATGCGTAAGCCAATCATTCTCAATCATGAAATCTGCGTTGCTCCTTTTTTGCAGTCACCTGCTTATATAAGTCATAGAGGAACGAACCCGTTTTCCCCTCTTTGGGATATTCCCTATCCTCCAGGTTTAAAATCACCTTATCATAGGCATTGATAATCTTTGTCCCCGTACTGTGCAAAAGTTCCCTTTTAAAGGCGGAACCGTAATTTCCATGCACATGACCATGCACCATATATTTGGGGCTGTATTTCTGTAACAATTCCTCAAAAGCAAGAAATCCTCGATGAGCAGGATCATCCATATCACCGTAGCCTCGAACCGGCGCGTGGGTAAGAAGGATATCGAAACCGTTTTTCAGGAAAATATCTTTCTTTACCTTTTGCACTCTTTTTCGCATCTTCTCTTCCGTGAACATGAATTTTCCGGGCTTGTACCATGGAGCTCCTCCCAGCCCGAGGATTCTTAACCCCTTAAAATCATAGACCTTATCTTCTATACACTCGCAGCCAAGAGGCGGTTTGAAAGAATAGGATTCGTCGTGATTTCCATGGACATAAAGAACCGGCGCTTTTCCCATCGTAACCAAAAACTGCAGGTAATCCGGATTCAAATCTCCTGCAGAAAGAATCAAATCAATACCTTCCAGCTTTTCTTTTTTAAAGTGGTCCCATAGTCCCTTATTTTCTTCATCTGCTATACACAGTATTTTCATAGTAAGAACCCTCCCGAAAGAATGGCCTCTCGAGACTCTTTGGTAAAAGAATCCAAGGGGGGGATCTCACCTAAAACATTGTCATTAAGCCAACGCATATCTACGATTTCATCCATCTCGAGGCTATCGGCTCCCTCATCCTGTATTTTTTCTTCTTGGCTGTGGATTTCTCCCGCAAAGGGACGTAGTCTTCCTTCCACAATTTCTCTCTCTAAAATCGAAAGAAGCTTTTTAGAGGAATAATTCAAATTTGCGGAAAGAATCACATCTATGACTCCTTCCTTTAATCCATAGTAATAATTTAGCGCACTGTGACTCTTTGCAAGGCTACTGCTATGATAGGAACCTTCTAAAATGGAGCGTAGGATGATTTCATAATATCTTCCCCAGTTATAGACTGCTGCTGCAATATTTAAGCTCGACTCTCCTTCCCGGCTGATATACAGCCCAAAGTCTCGGCTGCGCTCAAAGGGCTTAGTGAATTCCGGCCCGGAAATAGTCCGGATTCCCTTTTCCCGGAACTCTTCCTTCCAACTTGCTCCCTCTACTCCGCTCCAAGAAAGATGGACTTTCGCCCAAGGGTTAATAAACTGTGCACCGATTGCAAAGGCATTGATATTCGAAACCGTTCCATATAGGGGAAACTGCTCTACATAGCCCAGGTCATTTCCATCCGTAATGGAAGCAGCCAGTGCTCCCATCAAAAATTTCGCCTCATACATCCTGCCATAATAGGTACGGATAGAATTATAAGAAGTATTGACCGAACAGTTCAATATAGAAACTTCCGGGTGCTCTATAGCAAGCTTTACCCCTTCTTGCGCCATAAATGGTGCGGTAGTGAAAATAACGTCCGCCCCCCAGGCTATCGCTTCCCTTATCTTTTCTTTCACCCGCTCATCGGTATTGCAGTTTTCCCAGCTTCGGCTTTCCACCTGCTCCTTAAACTTTTCCTGAATATAATTTCTTCCCAGTTCATGAGAGTAAGCCCAACTGGAGCTCTCCACCGTCCTTTCGTATAAAAAAGCAATATGCAAAGGATTTTTTCCGTCGTAAAGATTCCCTGTAGAAAAAAGATCCAGAAATCCTGTATTTTTCTTCACTTCTCCGGGATTCTGTACCAAAACCACCTCTCCGGCAGATTTCTTGTACTCGTTCCACAGTTTTTCCAGATTCTCTTTAATACTTTCCGTATTGTTATCCAAAATGGATTCCATACCATAAACCGTAATATAAAGGAAAAAAGCATCCCCGGCAGTTGTACCGAGTTTCTTTCCTCCCATGCTGAAGTACAAGTCGGAAAAACGAGCGAAGGCGGCACGGACATCCTTAGAGAGCTCGGAGGGCCAAGCTTCTCCGCTTTTCATTCCTAAAAATTGCGTAAAACGCTCATAGGCACCGAGTTCCGAAAAATGAATACCGTATAGGCCGGTCGACTTAAAAAAATCCACAAATTCATAGTACAGCTTGTTCTCCCGTTCCTCCGTTCTTTTAGGCAAAATACGGATGACCGTTGCAGGAATGGATACCGCTCCGTTATACCGGCTGACCGATACGCGCTTATTTCCCTCCTGCACATAAAACTTATACATATATTCATAAACAAGAATCGGCTCTCGAATTCCCTCTTCACGTGCAGAGTCATATAAAGCGGACCACTTACTGGCAAACTCCGTATTGGGTCTTAAAATAGGCATAAAATTCTTTGCAAAGGACTGCTGCCTTGACTTTGTCTTAGTTCCCACAATGTCTTTCAGAGGAATCTCCAGAAGTCCCAGTCTGTTTTCTCCCTGTATTTCCTCTTTGTCCAACTTGTCATCCAAGGCTTCCAGGTAGGGCGACTCGCCAAAAAGCAAGGCATTTCTGTATGCTCTGTCCCCCAGCTTTTTCGCTTCAATATAATCATCAATCATAGGGCCTCCTTTATAAACATGCAAAGTATAACATAAAGCGGGCAAAAGCGTTATTATCCTTCTGAAAGTTTATAAAAAAGAGGGATGTAAGCAGCACACCGTACTGCTTAAAATCCCTCTTCAATTCTTTATTGTGGTCCGTTTGTACTGCCTGCTTGAATCGATCCGCCGTTCGCATTGGAACTGCCGGACGGTCCCTGTGCACTTGGTCCGTCTGTTCCCGGATTACTGTTTCCATTCGGGTCAGGTGTTCCCGGGTTTGGCGTACCAGGATTGGTAGAACTGTTTCCTCCGGGTCCTGCGGATCCCGGTCCCTGCGTATTTCCTTGATTGCTTTGTGCAGGGGATGAGGGTGTTCCCGCTTCCGTAAAGTTCAAATTTGATGTATCGGAAGTACATACACCATGCTCGTTAAAGCTGAAGGAACGGCCATCCAGCGTTACTGTTGTATTTACCAGCATCTTTCCGTCATCCAGATAGTAGTAATGACTCTTCTCTCTCAGCCATCCTCTTACCATCTTGCCGTTTGCAATGAAGTAATACCAAGTATTTTCAATCTGCTTCCAGCCCGTAGACATCTTTCCATTGCTCGGTTCCATATAATACTTGTTGCCGTCCGTATCTGTCTTCCAGCCTGTTTCCATATTGCCGTTCGATGCGGAAAGATAGTAGTAATCCCCGTTTAAATTTAACCATCCGCTCTGCATCGAGCCGTCTGCTCCGAAGTAATACCACTTATCAGCAATCTTAAACCATTTCTGCATAACCAGGGATCCGTCTTCAGGGAGGAAATAGTACCACTTATCCCCGACTTTCTCCAACCGGTCGCCATCGCACCATAGGATTTCAGATAATACCATACATCCTTTCCGTCCTTCTGTAACTTTAGCCAACCGGTCTGCATGGTTCCGTCTGATTTCAAATAATACCAGCTCTTATCAATTTCTCTCCATCCGGTAACCATAAGGCCTGACGGACGGAAATAATGCCAGGCATTGTTTATTTTCTTCCATCCCGTTACCATATAGGTATCTGCACCAATGTAATAATATCCGGAGGAAGTATGAATCCATTTTCCGCTAACCTTCTGGTCCGTCTTCGGATCGACGAAGTAGTATTTGCCGTTCTGCTGTCCCCAGCCTGCTGCAAATGCAGTCAGCGAAAGGCTGGCCACACAAATCCCTAAGGCCAAGGCTTTCAAGCCTAATTTTTTTCCTAAATTCATAATCTTCCCCCTTTGAAGCGGATTTTGTTAAAAGCTATCAAAAAAGCAGCTCTCTTCTCTTAGAAAACTGCCCATTTTTTCTTTTTCACACTATAGCATAGCTTCGTTTCCAATTTCTATACTAAGCTCTTACTTTTCCTTAACAATTATAAGAATTTTTTTACTAAAAAAGCTTCCCTTGGAAAGGAAGCTTTTTCAAAATATTGGTCGATTTTTATTAACTATCTACAAAATCTCGTTTATTTAACCCTTTAATCCCAGTTCTTTGTTCAGCCAATTTAATCCCGCTCTGGTCACATAGTTGTAGGGCTGATTAAAGTGCGGCATAAAGAAGAGATCTACCAAGGGAAGCTCTGCCATGGTTAAGCCTTTCTGAACCGCCAGGGAGAAGAAATGAATGATTGCCGTCGCATCATAGCTGGAGCCCAGCTGACATCCCACAATCTTCTTGTCGTCATTTCTATAAACAATACGAATCTTTACCTTCGGATTCTCTACTTCCATGAAAGCAGGGAACTGTGTGTCCTCATAGTCCTCATAGGACACTGACATCCCCTCTTTCTCTGCGGCAGCCAGGGAAAGTCCGGTACATGCCAGCTTATAGCCATAGATTCCCAAAGCACTGGAGCCCTGTACTCCCAAACTTTCTACAGGAGTTCCGCAGATATTGTGTGCTGCCACAACACCGGAACGCACTGCATTGGTTGCCAGTGCAATATAGTTTTCTCTTCCTCTAGCATTGTCATAGAGGCAAGCGCAGTCCCCGATGGCATAAACAGAAGGATCACTGGTCTGCTGCTTCTTATTGACAAGGTAAGCACCGTTTTGATACAGCTTTAAATGATCTGCTCCCAAGCTTGCATTGGGTCTAAAGCCTACTGCACAGATTACCATATCCGCATCATAAACTCCCTTGTCGGTTTTTACACCGGATACCTTGCCTTCTCCCAAGAATTCTTCTACCTTTCTCCCAAAGCCAGCTTAATGCCATGCTCTACCATTCTGTTTTTTAATTCATCCGAGAACGGTACATCAAAATAACCTGCCAGGATACGATCCACCATGTCGATCAAGGTTACTTCCAAACCAAGGCGCTGAAAAGCTTCTGCAAGCTCAACACCGATATATCCACCGCCAAGCACACATACCTTCTTAAACTCTCCCTTGTGTTTCAGCTTCTCGATAACCTCTGCAGCATTCTGATAAAGCTTAACCATTTGTACATTCTCCAGGTCAAAACCCTTTACCGGAATTCTGTTTGGGATGGAGCCGGTAGCAAAAACCAGATTGTCATAATGATCTTCTATCACTTCTCCGTCTTTTAACTGCACCTTTACGGTCTTCTTATCATAATCTACAGAAAGAACATGAGACTCCATGTTTACCTTGGCACCCTTCTCCAGAAAATTTTCGGGTTTTGCATAAAAGAGACCGTCTCCGGAATGAATCTGCTCTCCGATCCAAAGTGCCATTCCGCATCCTAAAAAGGAAATGTTACTGTTCTGATCATAAATAGTCAGTTCCTGATTCGGATAAGATAAAATAGTATTTGCACAGGCTGTACCTGCGTGATTAGCTCCTACCAATATTGTCTTTGCCATGGAACTCCTCCTTAAAATTGATATTTTTTTAGCAATAACTTCATTCTATACTATTTTCTTGTAAAAATAAATAAAAATAATATAAAGAATTGTTTCTATTTTTTTTGATATTATCTTGATTTCCTAAGAAATATTTTAATATCTAAAATTTTAATACCCTCTTTGCGTCCTTAAAATAGCGGAACATACGTAAGCTATATTCCCCAAACTCCTGTCCATTTCATCTTATAGGCGCACCACAAGCTCCAAAGTAGCCCGGAAAGCCCCATGTAGGCAATTAATAGTTTGTCCAATTTCTCTTTGCTCCTGCCAAGAAGAAGTACAGGCTTCTCTACTTTTTCTTCTTTAGAAGCCCAGAAATAATCATCCAGGAATTCCTTCGCCTCATCGAAATTCATATAAGAATAAATCGCCCCCATAGCAATATCCAGTAGCGGATCGGCCATACCGGCATATTCCCAGTCAATCATCTTTATCCCTTCTTTTGTAAAAATGAAGTTGTCTTGTACTGCGTCAATATGACAAAGACAAAGAGGAGGATTGGATTCTTCTACAAAACTGAGCATCCTTTCCATGCTTTCTTTCAACTTTTCATAGTCCTGATATGGAATCTCTCCTCCACCTTCCAGACAAATCTCTTCATAGTAGTTAAGTCTTTCCCGTAAAGAGAAAGAATGGCTCACATTCTTCTTGCCCTGATGGAGTCTGAGCAATAATTTCATACAGGCTCTTCTCTCTGCCTGTTTGGAAAAATCTGCATTTCTTGCTTCCTCATAGTAACGGGAAATCTTGTATCCATTTTCCGGATTAAAATAGAGGAGCTCCTCGGTAATTTCCCAGATCATGTACCATTTTATATATTTCTTCCTCTTCTTTACGATTAATCAGCTTTCCTGTTCCTACACCCGGGATACGACAGATGAAGTCTTTACCGGAATATTCTTTATTCTGACTTGCAATATCTATACCGAAAAGAAAGGATTTATTGGTCATACCGGCCTTTAGACAGCGAAGATGTACGATGTCTCGTTCAGGAACTTGAAATACGGAGGAAATCAGCTCCATGGCTTCCGATCCGGAACGATTGTTGTACCTTGGATCAAAACTGCGAAGCTCTTCCAGATTTTCAAACTCATAGATTTGTCCTTCTTTTTGCTCGTTCCTATAAATTGGAGGCAGATTCTTAAGTTCTAGGCGAAGCACATCTTCCCAATAAAAGTCTTCCGATCCCGGCTTATGATAGTACTCCTCCAAATACGGCAGGAAAGCGGAAAAAAACTCTTTCTTTAAAAATACGGGGCCATACATGCAATATGAATTTTCCCCGCCAACTTCTACACTCCTAATCTGTCCATCCTTTGCACAATCCAAAACCCATTCCTTAGTCTCTCCCTCCATAAAGTTTGCCGCATACCAGGAAAGAGGTTCAATACCATGGTACATATTTTCCCGCATCCAGTTATCGGAGGACAGGATGTAAAAATTTTTTCCCATCATGGCTTTTCTTGCATGATAAAAAGTCCCGATAGTATTCTTCGTGGAAAACTCCGGATTATACAAAAGTTTCACCCCGTAAGCATCAATAAGATAGTCAAACTTTTCCTTTAAATATCCTACAACAATGGTAATGTCATAAATTCCCACCTCATGGAGCTGTTTAATCTGCCTTTCAATCATTCGTTCCCCAAAGACTTCCAGTAAACCTTTCGGGCATTCATAGGTAAGCGGTACAAAGCGGGAACCGAAACCTGCAGCGAGAATAAAGGCCGCATCCACCTTATGCTCCTCTAAAGAGCTCTTCCTTTTTTCGTTAACTTTCTTTCTTGACCTCTTTTCCCCTGCTTTTCCAAATATCCCTGTTCTTCCCAGGCTTTTATACATTGGTTTACCTTCCCAAGGGACATTCCCGTTTCCTCTGCCCACTGTCTCTGACTATAGTCCGGGTGCTCCATAATATTTCGTAACAAAATAGTACAGGAATTCATCTTATCTCCTTTGCTCTACCATATAGGCCTTTGTTCATCACAAGAATATATCGGCATTTTATGAACAACTATAATAGCAAAAAAGAAAAAAAATGTCCTGTACTATTTTCAATTTCGTGAAATTTAAGATTATATTCTATCGGAATCTTCTCCCCATAACCCTCAAGCTTCTCTACTCAGATTCCTCTTCTTCCGGCTAAATCTCCGATACCTCATACAAAAGATCTCCGTAACTCGGGAATGGCCAAAGACTTTTATCCATAATTGTTTCCAAGCTGTCACAAGGCTTACGGAGAGCCTGCATAGCCGGAACAATAAGCTCATACGCATAGTATGCTTTCTTTTTTTCCGAGCTTAATTCTATGGACTTTTCCAGCTTCTCCAAAAGCTCTTCTCGTCTCTTGTCAATCTCTTCCAAGAGAGAGGAGGCTTCGTTCAGCAATCGTTCCTCCGCATAGGTTGAAGCAGTCTTGGATACCTCTCGAACCACCTTAAGTGTGGAAGCCAGTCTCTCCACATACTGCATTGCAGCCGGAATAATCTGTTTTCCACTGATGTTCACCATAGCCCTTGCCTCTATATGGATTACCTTTGCGTAATGCTCATACTCTACAAGTTCTCGACTCAAAAGCTCAGACTCGGTATAAATGGAAAATTTGGAAAAGAGATCAATAGCCTCTTTTTTGCTCAGTGCGGAAATTGCCTGAACCATCGAAGAAAGGTTCGGAAGTCCTCTTCTTTCCGCCTCGACAATCCACTCTTTTGCATATCCGTTTCCATTAAAAATGATTCTTTCATGCTTTGTGAGAAGTTCCTTGATATAGTCATGCACAGCCAAGTCGAAGTCGTCCTGCTTTTCCAAAAAATCTGCAGCCTTTTGGAACTGTTCGGCCGTGATTGTATTTAAAATGATATTGGCACTGGCAATGGAGTCGGAAGAGCCCAGCATACGGAACTCAAACTTATTTCCGGTAAAGGCAAAGGGAGAGGTCCTGTTTCTGTCCGTGTCGTCTGCAAGAACGTTCGGAAGTGCGCTTACTCCCATCGTCAGGCTCTTTCTTTTTTTGGACTTTGTCGCATAGCCTGTTCCGATTAACTGCTCCACTACCCCCTGCAACTGACTTCCGATAAAGCAGGAAATAATAGCAGGCGGAGCCTCATCCGCACCCAAACGATGGTCATTTCCGACATTTGCCGCAGACATACGAAGAAGCTCACTGTGCGAATCCACGGCAGCCAGTACACAGGCCAGCACCAAAGGAACTGGACATTTTCATGAGGGCTATCTCCCGGATTCATAAGGTTGATTCCATCATCTGTGGTAAGCGACCAGTTATTGTGCTTTCCGGAACCGTTAACTCCCGAGAACGGTTTTTCGTGAAGTAAGCACTCCAAACCATGCCTTGAAGCCACTTTCTTCAGGCTTTCCATAACGAGCTGATTGTGGTCAAGAGAAATATTGGCCTCTTCATAGACTACAGCAAGCTCATGCTGTGAGGGGGCAACCTCATTATGCTCTGTTTTTACCGGTACACCAAGGCTCCACAGCTCTTCATCGAGGTCTCGCATAAACTCGGCTATTCTCTTTCGGATAATCCCGTAGTAATGGTCATCGAGCTCCTGTCCCTTTGCAGGCATACTTCCAAAGAGCGTTCTTCCGGTATAGACCAAATCTTTTCTTTTCAGGTACTTCTCCCGGTCAATCAGGAAATATTCCTGCTCAGCTCCCACAGACGGTTTAACATAGCGACTCCCGGTATTTCCAAAAAGGCGTAAAATGCGAAGAGCCTCCCGATTGATTGCTTCCATGGAACGCAGTAGGGGTGTTTTCTTATCCAGTGCCTCCCCGGTATAGGAGCAAAATGCTGTCGGAATACAAAGAGTTACCGTCTCCCCTTCTCTTCTTAAAAAGGCCGGGCTTGTGCAGTCCCAAACCGTATATCCCCTTGCTTCAAAGGTCGCCCGAAGGCCTCCGGAGGGAAAAGAAGAAGCATCCGCTTCCGAACGAACAAGCTCCTTTCCGGAGAATTCGAGCATAACTTTTCCTTCTCCAACGGGACTCAAAAAGGCCTCATGTTTTTCCGCAGTGATACCGGTAAGAGGTTGGAACCAATGCGTGTAATGCGTCGCGCCCTGCTCAATCGCCCATTCTTTCATCCCTTGCGCTACGGCATCGGCAAGCTCCAGAGTTAGAGAGTTTCCTTCCCGGATCGCCTTTTTCAGATTCATATAGACATTTTTCGGAAGCCTCTCCCGCATCATTCCGTCATGAAAAACATTCTTTGAAAAATTATCCATATTTTTTTAGCTTAGGCCTTTCCGCCACATCCGAAAAGTGCAATTTTTTTCTTACATTCTTCTACAATTGCATCAGCACCCGGCTTCAAAAGCTTTCTCGGGTCAAAGCCCTTCCCCTTTTTATCGGAGCCTGCTTCAATATACTCTCTGGTAGCCTTGGCAAATACAAGCTGTAGCTCTGTGTTTACATTGATTTTCGCTACACCAAGGGAAATTGCTTTCTTAATCTGATCTTCCGGAATTCCGGTTCCGCCGTGCAGAACCAAGGGCATCTTCTCTCCTACGGCTTTCTTAATTTCCGCCAAGGTCTCAAAGGAAAGTCCCTGCCAGTTCTCCGGATAAATACCGTGAATGTTTCCAATACCTGCAGCAAGGAAGTCTACACCAAGCTCGGCAATCTTCTTACATTCCTGCGGATCTGCACATTCTCCCATACCGATGACGCCGTCTTCTTCTCCACCGATGGAACCGACTTCCGCCTCAATGGAAATGCCTGCCTTATGTGCAGCCTCAACCAATTCCTTGGTTTTTCAATATTTTCCTCAATTGCAAAATGAGAACCGTCAAACATGATGGATGTAAAGCCCGCCTTAATGCAGTTGTAGCATCCGTCATAGCTTCCGTGATCAAGGTGCAGAGCCACCGGAACCGTAATTCCCAAGCTCTTATCCATAGCCTTAACCATAGCTGTTACGGTATCAAAACCGCACATATATTTTCCGGCTCCCTCAGATACCCCTAAGATAACCGGAGACTTTACCTCTTCACAAGCCAGTAAAATGGATCTGGTCCACTCTAAATTGTTAATATTAAACTGTGGCACTGCATAGTGTCCGGCAAGTGCCTTGTCCAGCATTTCTTTTGCACTAACTAACATAAGTCCTCCTTAAAAAGCTTCTTGTTTTTATCTCCAAAAAACACTCCGGTATCGTAAAATTTCTGCTTGTAGAAATTTTCACAAATACCTTGAGAGTGTAGCATAAATTTCCACCTTAGGAAAGCAGGAAATGAGAAATGGTCAATTTCATATCCGGAACAGTACAAACCGTATTGTGACGCACCTCACTTTCCATTACATCCCTGATAACTTCCGGCATGGGTTTCTTCCAAAGCTCCGAAACGGATTGAATTGCAGCATAAACATCCTCAGGTACATACTCCTTTAACGCTCGGAGAACCGTTTGCGAGAATTTATAGGGGCTTGCCGTGGAAACAATCAAAATCTTTTCTTTATTACCGCATTCATAGGAATAATGATCGGCCAAAAGTTTTGCCATGGCGGTATGCGGATCAATAATATATCCGGTTTCCTTGTAGGTCTGGAAAATATCTACACTTCCCTCTCCATCCTTTCCAAAACCGCTATAAAATTCCTCTTCCAGCTTTTCTTGCATTTCTTGCGAAATCTGATATCTGCCTCGATTCTGCAAATCCTTCATATAGCCTTCAACATCCTCTTCTTTCCGGTTCACGGCATATAAGAGTCTTTCCAGGTTGGAAGAGATCAAAATGTCCATGGAGGGGGGAAGTCGTCAGATGGAAAGGTCTATTTTTATCATAAATTCCGGTATGGAAGAAGTCAGTCAGTACTTTGTTTTCATTGGATGCACAAAGGAGAGTTCCCAGAGGCAGACCCATCTCTTTTGCAAAATAGGCTGCAAGAATATTTCCAAAGTTGCCTGTCGGAACAGAAACGGTCAGTTTCTCTCCGGTGGAAAGCTCTCCCTGCTTTAAGAGCTGACAATAAGCATAGACATAATATACGATCTGGGGAACCAAGCGACCGATGTTAATGGAGTTTGCGGAAGAAAGTCGATAGCCCTTCTTTAAAAGCTCCGCTCTATATTCTTCATCTGCAAAAATCTGCTTCACACCGCTTTGTGCATCATCGAAATTCCCTAAAATAGCAGCAACATGGGTATTTTTTCCTCTTTGTACCTTCATCTGCCGTTCCTGGAAATCGGATACGCCGTCTTTAGGGTAGAAAACGATGATTTCCGTTCCCTCTACATCACTAAAACCTTCCATGGCTGCTTTTCCCGTATCTCCGGAGGTCGCAGTCAGAATGACGATTTTCTCTTTGATGTTATTTTTTCTTGTACTGACCTTAAGGAGATAGGGCAAAATAGATAGTGCCATATCTTTAAAAGCCAATGTTTTCCCGTGGAAGAGTTCGAGATAGAAGAACTTTCCTTCTTTTACAACGGGTGCTATTTCCGGACAATCAAACTTATCATCATAGGCACTGCGGATACAAAAACGAAGTTCTTCCTCCGTAAAGTCCGTAAGATACAGCTTCATAATCTCATACGCCAAATCCTGGTAGCTGAGCTTAGAAAGCTCTTGAAGGGACATGGAAAGCTTAGGGATGGAATCCGGAACAAAAAGTCCTCCATCCGCCGCTAGTCCCTTTACGATTGCCAAAGAAGGGCTCACTCCTCTTTCTCCGCCTCGTGTAGATTGGTAATCCATAGTTCTCTCCTTTACCCCAATTTTCCCTTTTCCAAAAGGGTCTCAATCTTAGTCTTTCATAAATCAAAGGCAACACCATTCCTACCGGAATGAATCACGATATCCGCCAAGGCTTTACTCGGCTTAACATAAAAGAATAGCCTACTTTTCTTCCCTTGTAAACAAGGGATTTCTTGCCTGAAAACGACTCTCCAAAGTTTTCTTCCCCAGCACAATGCAAAGAAAAGTAAGGAGCAAAAGGGAGAAAAGAAAGAGTAAAATGCCGTGCATCAAGTAGTTGTTCTTTTGCAAACTGTAGATTCCGTAAAAAAATATACCGTAAAGCAAAAAACTGATTCCATAGGCAAAAATACTGGCATAGGCAATGTTTCTTGCCAGGAGACTACACAAAATCCCCAGGGCACTGAGGAAAAAGCAGGAAATCCCGTAGGTCAAAAAGTATAAAAGTAGGTAAAGATTGGGAATTCCACTATAAATATATACGGTAGCAAGGAAGGGAAGGGTGGATAGCAGCAAAGTTCCCAGAGTACTGATATGCGAAAAAAGCTTTCCAATAATAATGCTTTTACTGTCCAAGTCCGTACCAAGGAGGAGCTCCAGCATATTTTGTTCTTCCTCCATGCTCAAACTGGATACCGTAATTGCCGGTGCAAGTAGGAGCAGAAAAAGAAAGAGGGCAAGCGCCACATAGTAATATATTTGTAAAAAAGCGGAATAGCGAATCTCTCCCGTCTGCATGCCATTTAAGGATATATAATACAGATTACTGATAAACAGAATCAGGAGAATAAGGTTGGTAAAGGAAATCAGAAGCGGAAGAAAAAGTCCTCGGTTAAACAGTATAGTTTCTTTACGCCAAATCGGATTGTCATTCATAAGAAATGATACTCCTTTCGTCCTTTGCTTCTTTTCCTAAAATATTTTCCATACTTCCCGCTTCTCTATAGAAAGAGTGCAGACGTATTCCCGCATCTACAATCTGTTTTAAGAGCTCTGCCTCCTCTCTGGCACTTCCCTTAAACTGGATGTGAATTTCATTTTCCTTTAGGCTGATGGACTTTACCTTTTTATCTTCCTTTAACAGGCCCAAGATATCTGTCCGTCTTCCCTCCACCTGGATTACGATGGGATTTTGCTCGCTGACTTCACGAAAAATTGTAGATACCGAACCTTTTCGAATCACCTTTCCCTGATGAAGGAAAGCCAGATGGGTACAAAGGTCTGAAAAGTCTCCTAAGCCGGACCCGGTCATAAATATACTCTTACCCTGTTCTGCATAGTCTAAAAGCATAGCTTTTATTTCTGTAACAGTCCGTATGTCCATCGATGCCATAGGCTCATCCAAGACCAATATCTTCGGCTCATGCAACATGGCGCGAACCAGAGAAAGCTTCTGAAAGACAGCTTTGGGTAGTAATTCCATAGGACTGTTTCCCATGAGCGAATGTCTGCAAGTTCCATAAGCATATGGATACGAGAGCGAAACTTACTTTCTTCCATATGATAACAGGAAGCAAAAAATTGTAAGTACTCAAAGACCTCCATCTTGGGATACCGTCCAAGAACTTGCGGCACATAACCGAGACGTCTTTTCAGTCTTCTCACACCACTTCCCGCTTCCATATCATCTATCCTGATGATTCCTACATCCGGAGATTGGAGACCCATAAGAAGCTTTACTACCGTTGTTTTTCCCGAGTCCGCCAACCCCAAAAGACCGAAGATTTCTCCTGTCTCCACTTTCAGAGAAAAGTCCTCCAGAACAAGATAATTGCCAAAGCTTTTTTTTACATTTGCAAATTCTATCATCCTATCTCCTCCTTGGCACTGACCGTAATCATGGGAAGGAGTTGTCGAATCTCCGGAGAGGCAAGGGACTCTTTGGAGATAAAACGAAGTTTCAATTGATTTTTTTCATTCAAATAGGGATTTAAACGCACTCCGCTTAAAACGCCCTCCTCCTTTCCAATGCTGTCATATCCTCCAGTAAGCTGATTGTAGATAGCCATATTCCCTTGGAAATTCTTTAAGAGGCGATTTCCGTCCGCATCAACATCCATCCTTTCAAAGGAAATGCTCTCTATCTTCTCTTCCTCCCCCAGGTCATAAACAATTTCCAGAGGAATCATAGGATTCATGGTGTTGGTACTTGTGTCAAACTCTCCACTTTCAATAGAGGGATCTCGGGAAAGGGCACTGTATTCTTTTACACTTCCCTCACTGCGAATCAGTTCCATGGAAGCGGAAACGATACTGATTCCATACTGCTCCGGATGTTTATTTCCCAGTCCTTTTTCCATATCGGAAGCATCCATAAATCCTGGACTGTCTTCTCTTGCAATCGCAAAAAAGCGAGCATCCGGAAAATAGCCGTGAATCTGCTCTGCCAAAATAAAACGCATAAAGTTTTTACTGTTTCCCGTAAACAAAAGAGTGCTGAGATAATCAAAATCACCGATGGGAACCGGGGTGGATTCCAGTTCCGAAAGACCCACAGCTTGCCCCTTTTCCAATTTTCCCAGCTTAATGATTCTGCCGTAGAGTAGAATAAAGGCATCGGAAAGGGTATAGTCCGTATTATTTTTTACTTCCCCTGAAAGAACTCCGGCAAAATAACTTACGTTTCCCTCTATCACACCTTTGCTATTGGGTACCTTTTTATTTAAAAGAAAATAATGCGGGCTGAAGGGCTCTCCATTTCGAATAACTATATCGGACTTTTCATGCTCCTGCAGAATTTCTGTACGACTTATATTTTCCTCTTTTCTTAACTCTCCCAGATCTCCGGTATAGTCTAAGCCTTTCAAGATAGGATTCACCGTATATTCTGCCTGGATTCCCAAAGAAAAATTTCGATCTTCCGGAGAGCGGAGGTTGATATAATTTTCTTCATCCATGCTTTCTTTATTCAACTGCAATAGTTTTACATAGGAAATAAAACTGCCGTTAAATCGGGTTCCCATACCCAGAGCCCAGACCAGTAAGGTTCCAAAGAGGGCCAACAAAATAATACTGGGGCGGTAAGCCCTGAGTGAATGCTGTTTCCGTATAAGAAAATAAAGTCCCGGCCCCACAAGAATCCAATAAAAGAGCAAAATAAAAAAATATAAGGGAATGGAAGGAAGTTTTGACAAGTCGGAAAGATTCATCAGTTCCTCCAGATCCCAGTACTGTTTCAGGCTCTTCTCCGATGCGGAAACAGAAAGTACATCCAATCGATTTTGTCCGTAAATTTGAAGAAATAAACGGCCGAGATAGCTGCTGTCCTCTGTAGCATAGCGTTCCAGCTGCAGTAAATCATAGCCCAAAACAGCTAAAAGACCGTTTCCTATAGGGGATACGGAAAGAAAAGGCGTTCCTTCCGAAAAGGCACTTTCTCTTCCTCCTTTTAAGTAAACAGGGGAGCTCATAAGACTTTCCGTAGTGTCCGTTTCTTCCGTCCCAATTTCTCCCCTATCCAGTTCTCCACTTTGACTTGTTTGCTTACCCAAATGGAGACTTCGATTCTGAAAATCCAAAGGAGTCGCAAGATAGGACGCGAAATCCTCTGCCAAAGTCTGCTCTCCATTTTCCGACAAGGAAAAGAGCAGAACTCCTCCATGTTCCACATAACGCTTTAAGCTGTCTCTTACCTGCTTTTCCAAGATGGATAGATTTATGTCACGAATCAAAATCATATCCAAAAGATAAAGGTCTGTTTCTTCTTTCGGAAAGCTGTCCGCAGTAAAATTCAAAACACGGGTCTTCAAAAGGCCATCATTGACCCTCGCATTTTGTAAATAACTGATGTTTTCGCCATTTTGGGACAAGATACCAATCAAAAGTTCCGCATCGGAGCCGGAAATATCCAAACCGACACGCCGGGATACCAGCTGTTCCTTTTGCAGATTCTCCACACTGAGAAAGAGCTGATTTACTCCGGAAGGAAGCATGAAGTTCTTAACCAGTTCCTTTTGACTGTTTCCCTCCACTACAAGCGGATAGGCGTATTGGATAATATGCTTTCCCGATTCCGCAAAAATAATGTTTAATGTCCCTGAAAAAGCCTGCTCTTCCGTATTTTCTATCGTAATTTCCAAAGGCAGATTTTTTCCTGCTTTTGCTGTGTTTTGAATTCCGTAATTCAGACTGATGTTCAATCCATCAGCAAATCCCCTTATCGAAAAAAGGAAAAGAAAACATAGAAAGACAATCCATAATCCGGTTTTTTTCAATTTTCGCTTCCCCTCTTTCCACTATATTTTTCGCCTTTTTAGCTGTGAACTTCCGGTTTCCTTCAAAGTTTCGGAATCCTCTCGTTTTCCTCTTCTCGGCTTTTCCTTTTGCTTTTCTCTCTGCTTCGCCGGGTCTTCCGACCTTTTCATTCCACCCTCAAAAAGCCCCTTTTCCTCTTCATATTCCAAAGGAAGGGTAACAATAAAACGGGTACCGGATAAATCCGACTTTGCTTCTACGGAACCATGGTGCATTTCCGCAATATTTTTTACGATAGCCAATCCCAATCCGGTTCCTCCCGTACTTTGAGAACGAGAAGACTCTACCCTGTAGAATTTATCAAAAAGATAAGGGATTTCTTTCTCCGGAATGGCATAGCCGAAGTTCAGTACCGTAATACGAACCTGCTGCTTTTCCTTTCGAAGACGGATTTTAACCATTTTTCCGTCAGCCCCATATTTAATGGCATTGGTAATCAAATTGTCAAAGAGCCTTACCAACAAATCTCCATCTCCATCAATATAGAGTTTTTTTACATTGGCGGTAAATTCATAATTCAGGTTATTTTTTTCAAAGTTCGGATAAGCTTCTTCTAAAGCTGGGAAAGCAACTCCACCAAATTTAAGGTGATAATATTCATGTTCATCTTTCCATAAGAAAGCTTGGTAAAGCCAAAAAGCTCTTCTATCAACTTTTGTAGACGCAGTGCTTTATTATATACAATTTCCAGATAATGCTCTTTCATCTCCTCATTTACAGACTGATTATTCTTAATTAAATCAATATAGCCCAAAATAGAAGTCAGAGGAGTGCGTAAATCATGAGCAATATTCGTAATCAGATCCGTTTTGGATTGTTCATTGCTTTTTTCCAGTTCAATATGCCTGGACAACTCCTCCTCCATAAGACGGATACTCTCCGCGATATGGGCAATTTCTCCCTCTCCGTTGATATCCACCTCCGTCTGAAAGTCTCCGTCGGAGATCTGTTTTACCGCTCTGGCAAGCTTTTCAATGTCTTTTGCCGTCTTTCTCTGCAGGAAAAGAAAACAAAGCGTAAACAGGACTATGCCTAAAAGCACGAAAAGCAAGATGCTTATCGTACCTGCAAAGGCAAAGCCCTGAACAAGAGGATGATCATTCCCCATTTGATAAAGATAATTACTGTAAGAGCTGATATTAAAAACAAGAAAGCACTCCACCACTCCGGTAAAAATGGCAGACATCCCCACATGGAGAAGAATCTGCATCATATATCCTCTGCCGAAATGGTGTGTTAATCTTTCCTTATCCACTTAAGAACTCCTATTTCTCAATCTTATATCCCACACCCCAAACCGTGGTAATAATCTTATCTTCTCTCTGGTCTTCTTTCATCTTTCCACGCAGTCTCCGAATGTGAACCATAACCGTATTGTTCGCTTCGTAAACCTTTTCATTCCAAACCTTTTCGAAGATTTCATCGGTAGAAAAGACTTTTCCGGGATGGGATGCCAAAAGGAAGAGAATATCGAACTCGATAGGAGTCAATTTGATTTCTTCCTCATCAATAATTACCTTGTGATTATCCTTATTGATGTGCATATTGCGAATGTTGATTTCATTATTGATATAGTTGGTCCCTGCATTGGGATTTAGCTGCGTATAGCGACGGAGCTGAGACTTCACTCTCGCGGTTAATTCCAGAGGATTAAAGGGCTTGGTAACATAGTCATCCGCACCGCCTGTAAGACCCACGATCTTATCGAGGTCTTCCGACTTTGCAGAAAGCATAATCACAGGGATATTGGAACTCTCCCGAATCTTTCTGCACATCTCCAAACCGTTCATGCCCGGCATCATCACATCCAAAAGCACAAGATGGATTTCTTCTTCACCGAGTATTCGTAATCCTTCTTCTGCATTATAGGCTTTAAACACCTTATATCCGTCGGAAACAAGATAAATTTCTACAAGCTCCGCAATTTCCTTCTCGTCGTCAACAACCAGTATATTAATCTGCTGCATACAATCAGACCTCCTTATGCCTTCCCTAGCATACTATCTCAGTTTACCTAATATCAGAACCTGCTGGCAAGTCTTTCCCTGTTTTTTCACAAAATGTTCTAATTTTCCTTCGGATAATTTCCCCAAAATCCGAAAATCCACTCCTTCTTCTTTCAAAGTAGATAAGGCATTTCCCACTCTGCTGTCCGATAAATTCCCGCTTACATCGATAAAAAAACGATAGGTAAAGGCACCATCTCCCACGGGTCTACTTTGAATCATACTCAGAGACAAACCGTTAAACATAAAGTTTCCCAAAATTTGATAAAGGCTTCCCACATTGTCGGGAATAGTCAGACTTATGCTTAGCTTATAGGAATCTTCCGTATATATTTTTTCATTTCCAAAAACAAAAAAGCGGGTGGCATTCTCCTCTTTACTGAGTTTATCCTGTAAAATTCTCAGCCCGTAATGCTCTGCAGCCTCTCTGCTACAAAGTACGGCAGCTTCTCTTTCTCCGGATTCGGAGAGTTCTTTCGCTGCAATAGCCGTATTGGCAGAAGGGATCTGCTCTATATCGGGATGCAAAGAGAAAAAGTCTCGGCACTGTGACAAGGCCTGAGGATGAGAATAGACCTTTTTTATACTTCCCAATTCCTCCCCGACTATACTGCAAAGGCAGTGAGATACGGGATAGTGAAATCTCTCCCAGAACAACCATCTTTGGATAGCGATTCAAGAGATCATAATTATCCTGTACCATACCGTAGGTGGAATTGTCCATGGGAAGAATACCATAATCCGCTCTTCCTTCCTCCACTGCATCAAACACATCTTGAAAATGACGCACGGAAATCATATTTTCATCTGGAAAAATTCGTCTTCCCGCAAGATAGGAATAAGCCCCCTTCAATCCTTGAAAAGCAAGCTTTTTCTCCGGGGAAATCATCTTCTCCACCTTTTTAAAGGAAAAACGGTTTACCCTCCCTGCTTCTTTCATATACTGAAGCTGTCTTCTTCGGGAGAGGGTCATCAATTCAGAAAATAGCTCCCTCACAGCAGCTTTCATCATGGAATCTTCCACCATATTTGACACTGCTTTTAACTTTTCTTCTTCTCTCTTTCCGTCAAAAATCGCCTTACCGCTTTTCAGCTTGTCTTTTGCAACTTCCGTTACAAGCTCCATTCTTTTTTGGAACAGTTCCACCAGCTCCCGATCGATTTGATCAAGTTCCATACGTATCTCTGTCAGTCCCATCTGCACCTCCGATATTCCCGGTATTATCTAACTGTTCCCGACATCACCGTTTTCTTCCGTCTAAGTCTCAGTTTTCTACCTTATTCGGTTAGTTCCGCTTTTTCTCGCCTCTCCACTTCCCTTAATTCCCGAACCATGGAAAGCACCTTTTCTTCAGCATATTTTCCGATATGTTTTCTTTCCTCCTCGGAAAGCTCAGAAAGCAGAATCGGCTCTCCGAAGCGAACATAAACCTTCGTGCTTTTCAGGCGCGGAAAATCTTCTTCCATAATTTTTCTTGTATTAATCATGGCAACCGGAATAATCTTGCAAGCTGTCTTTTCAGCGAGTTTAAAGGAACCCTCTTTAAAGGGAAGGATTTCTTCATCACTTTCCCCTTTCGCCCTGGTTCCTTCCGGATAAATCCAGATGGAAATCCCTCTTTTAATTTCTTGAATAGCTTCGATAATCACTTTCAGATTTTGCTTTAAATTATCTCTATCTAAAAACAGGCAGTGTAATTCTTCCATCCAAAGCTTCATCGTTGGAATCTTTGCCAGATTATCCTTTGAAATGAAGCCGGTAAGATTTTCCATGAGGCTGTAACCCACTACGATATCAAAATACGAGCGATGGTTTCCCACAAAGAGCACCGCTTCGTCTTTTGGAATATTCTCCAAACCTTCAGCTTCTACCTCTACCTTGCAGATTTTTAAAATCTTCTTGAGCTTTCCTTTCACAATGGATAGGCATTCCAAATCCCGTTCTCTCGTTCTCTCCCTCTTTCGGAGAAAAAAGAGACGCAGGCTGCCAAAGGTCAAAAAATTAAACAGTAAAAATAATACACGAATCAGGGCTAGCATAACTTTCCTCCTATAAAACATCGGAAAAATGAGGGCGCAATCCTCTAAAGAAACGCAGTCCCACCAAAAGAAGCAAAAGGGTAACAACCCAAAAATAAAGGCTTAGTCCCGGTCTTTCAAAGAAAAAATTCCCGGTAATCATCGAATCACGATAGCCTGCCACAATGTAGTAGAAAGGATTCAATTTAAAAAATATCTTTAACCAAGGAGCTTTATTTGTGAACAAAAGCTCATCATACATAATGGGTACCATCCAGATTCCGAATTGTAAAACAATACCCACAATCTGCTGCATATCTTTAAAAAACACGGAAATTGCCGAAGTAAAGTAACTTAAGCCCAGTCCAAAGCATGCCGTTGCAAAAGAATAGTACGCTACCTGTAACCAAGTGATTCTCGGCATTTTTCCACTAAAAAGATAAAAGAGAAACATCACCAGTAAAAAGAAGCTATGCACCAGAATACAACTTAAAAGCTTGATAATGGGCAAAAGTTCTATAGGGAACACCACCTTTTTTACCAGATAGTGGTACTCCTGTAAAATCCCGGTATTCATATTCATAATCTCGGAAAAAAAGAACCAGGGAACAATCCCGGGAATAAGCCACAAGGTATAGCTCACATTCGGTACGGGCGGGCTTGACTTAAAACCATAAGGTCCAAAGATAAACGCATAGATGGCAATGGTAACCAGCGGCTGAATAAACATCCAAACTGCACCGAAGTAGGAGCCGACAAAACGCTTACGAAAGTCTGCTCTTGCAAGTTCCAAAATCATCTTATGCTTCTGCTTACATTCTCTTAATAAACTGAACAAGTTCTATTCCTTTCCGGAAAATTGGCTATAAACAAAGTAAAATCCACCTTTTTCATGAAGATTGAAACAAGGTACAGTAAGTGTATATGCAGAACAGCAAATTGGCAAGTATCTGGAAAAGCAGAATTCCCCGCGCTGCCTTCTCTCCTTTTTTTCCCCGCTATTCCCTATCGGCATGAGGGCGAGAACGAAAAAAGGTAAGACAGGAATAAAATACCTTCCCTGTACCCCCAAAACATAATCTGTCCTCTTCGGGGTGTAGGCAAAAAGCATCATGGTTAATGTCACAAGAACAAGTCCTGCACTCAGAAGAAGAAATACCGCTCTTTGCAGGATATGCCATGGTTTTTTGTCTCGGATTTCTTTCTTCTCTCCCAGAAATCGCAGTCGCAAATGGAAAGGAGAGGAAAAGATAGCAAAGTCCTTCCGGAAAAGCAAAGTCTTTCATCAAACTGTCCTAAGGGATGCCCCACCATAGTCAAGAGATATTCTTTCCCCTTTATCATAAAAGTATTTCTAAGGATCTTCACAAAAACATCCGGCTGTGCAAAAGTCTCTCTACGATTATAGGTTTCCTGTACAATACCATCTCCTACCACATCGGAGACATTTACCGTATCCGCCTGCGGTCTTAAGTAACGACTAAAAGCGTCAAAGTTGACAAGCAAAACTCCCAATACGATGGAAAGACCCACCGCAAAAATGGCAAAGAAATAGAGTAGAGGAGAGGAAAAACGACGATAGGATACCACAATACAGGAAGCAAAAAGCATAGAATAAATCATTTTACACGGAGAAAGTAGAATTGCCAAAAGGCAGATAACCCCTATTTCCTTTAGTCCCAGCTTTTCTGTGCGTTTTTCATAATCCAGTACAACAGATAGTAAAACAAAGCTAAGCGCAAGAATGAAATCCGTCATAAGAAAGAGAGGAAACAAGCTCCAGTGTCATCGGAAACAAGGGATATGGAAAACAGCATTTCTTTTCCAAAAGGCATTTTCTCTATAGCAATCGCAGCCATAATAGAGAAAAACAAAAGATTGAAAAAAAGCGTCCGAAGTAAAGAAGAGTAAAGCGAGAAGCCGAAATAAGTCTCGCAAAGCTAAAGCCCAGTGCAGGGGAACAAATAAGCAAATGGAGTGGTCGGAACCGGTTTTTGCAAAGTAAAGGAATAACCGCTTTCCTCTGCGAAAAATCCTGCTTTCTGTCGCTCCAGAATCTGTTCTTTTTGGATAAACATGCCGAAAACCGTAGCCTCATCAGGCTTATTGTCTCCACTCCAATCATCAATTTCTACATCTTCTTTCCGAATACGCATGTTACCGTCCCGGTCATACAAAGGCTTGGGATTTCCCAGTATTTTCGAGGATAGCTCATAGGCTCCCACGTAATGTAAGACCTCATCCGGTGCCGATAGGGGCATTAAAACAAAAGAATAAACGGATCCCAGAATCATCATTGTAATAAAAAACACCTGAGATAATCTTGTTTTTTTGAGGAAAAACAAAAAAAACACCAACAGAAAAAGAAGTACGGAAAGGAGAAAGAGAAAAATCACTTCTCTTCCAAATGCTGGATAGTTTCGCATATCATCAAGCAATTTCATCATTTCTCTCTGTTCATCTCCTTCTTTTTATCCTTTTCCCTATCTCTCCTATCCCTAAGGGCCTCATTTTGGACCAAAGTCTTTACACGTTCTTCCAGCTTCCCTAAAGCCGCATTCACATAAAAAAGACGAAGCAACAAAATAAAGATCACAAAGAGAAAGAGAAAATTCGCCGTGGAATAAATCCCGAGAAGCCTTGCCAAACTATCCGGAACCCATGGAAAAATAGCAAAAAGCAAAAGCAGGAGGGAGAGAATGAGCCAAAAAATACTCTCCTCTATCCTCATTTTTTCTTTCTTAATCGATCTATGCATAAAAAGAAATAGGTAAACAGGCAAACCGCCAGTAAAATAATACGAAACAATAAAGTCATCTTCTGCCTCTTCTTCCGAAATCCCTCTAGTGGAATTTCTTTTTCTGAAAATATTGCGGATTCAAGGTAAATCGACGTAGTAAAAACTTCGGTAATCGGTGATAGTTTTTCCCCGCTTTATAGCCCAAGAAGCGAAACGCAGTACGGTAAAATAAAGGAATCAGTAAAAATGCTTTTCCTCGAGCTATAAGGGTTCTACTGTTTTGTAATATCATCTTGATGCCTTCTTTTTCGGGGGGAACCAAATCAAAAATCTCAGGATAATCTTTATGCGATACTCCTAAGTCAAAATTTCTCTTAAATTGTTGTATAGCAGTAAAGTGATGAGAATGATATACCCTGGCCTTAGCCTGATAAGCAAGCTTATACCCTGCCTGCACAGCCCTTGCCGCAAAAATCATATCTTCATTGAAGATGGTCGGTGCAAGAAAACCTCCCAATTCCGTAAAAACATCTTTCTTATACATACAGCAGACATTGGAAGCGAAGAAGCATTTGATTCCTAAAGTTTTCAAATCCTCTATTCCTTTTATCTGCGAAGTTTCTCCGTAATTAAAGTTTCTAGAAAGTCTTTCATCAAAGGAACTTTCCTTGGTACAGCACTGCCTTGCATAGACCTCAGCAATTGCAGAGTCCATGGAGAAAGAGGAAAGCAAAGCCCTTGTCATTCCCTCATCCGCCGGAATAGCATCATCCGTCATACATAAAAAATAAGGAGTATCCGAAAATGAAACCCCCAGGTTTCTGGCATAAGCATGATCAAAGTCTGCACGGGAAATATGATATAAACGGATATCCAGCTTTGTCTCTTTCAAAAGATCTTTTGAAAAATATTGCTCTTCCGTATTGATTAAAATCACTTTTTTCGGAGGAATTTCCTGTTTTTCCAAAGCTTTCAACAGCTTTCGAAACTTTTCCCCCGGCTTATAGCAAGGAATAATGACATCAAAAGAAGAAGTCTCTTTCATTTTACTTCCATTCGTATATCGTTCATTCCTAAAGAGCACTGTTCCATTTCCGTATATTTCGCCTGTTCTTCCTTTCTTAGCATTTTTCTCATTTTCCTTTACTGCCCGCTATTTTATCATGGCTACCCGAGAAAAGAAAGAAAAGGAAAAGAAATGCCATCATGAGTACAAACTGTAAGGAGGCAAAGAAAAATCCCGCTTGTCGCACCATAAAATCTGCGGTAAAAAAGGAAATCAGCGCCCCTAGCGCATACCCTGTAAATATTCTCTTCTGCCGTCTCTTGGTAACCAAAATATAATATTCCAAATTGGCAAGAGCATAAAAGCAACCTCCCAAAATCAGCAGGCAGAAAGACCACCTTTCTCCGCTTATTTTTCCGCCAAATCCACTTCCCAAAAGTTTCTCCAAAATCCATAAAGCCAACGGAGAAAACAGAACTGCCATCAAAAAAAGAAGAACGGACAAGAAAAGAACCTTCTTCATTAATTTGCTCTCCTCTTTTCGAAATCCTCTTCTGTTTCCCTGATTGCCAAAGAGCAGCCATACCGGGCAATGCAGGTCGAATGATAAAGTTAGCCAGTAAATAGATAAAATTACCGGGCATAAAAAGAAGATTGTAGATGCCGGAGGAAGAAGATCCCATCACTGCATCCACTGCATATTTCGAAGAAGAAAAAACATAGAAATCCAGAAATACAGAAAGAAAGAGAAAAAAACTGCTATAAAACAGACTGTTTTGATCTTATTTTTCTTCGTCTAAGGCGGGATCCGGTTCTTCTGTACCAAGTGCCTTGGTTTTTCGTAAAGGCAAGATAGCAAAAAGATACAAGGAGAAAATTTGAGAGAAATTAATCAGAATAACTCCCATAAGAAGATTTTTACTAAAGACCAAACAGGATAGTAAAATAAATACGGAAAGTAGGGTTCTAAAGAAAAGAGATTGCCCCGTCTTATATAATTTCCCTCTCCTTTGCAATTCCGATTCAAACATCGATATATCCGTCTAATATCTTGTATACGCAAAGAAAAAACAATACAGAAGCTTTCTCCATATTATAATGTCCATTTGTATATTGATACGAAAGGAAGAGAAAAGAAAGGAGTACAGCTAGGCAGGAACTCAAAATCCGAAAGATATGATAGTCTCGAAAAGAAAATTCTCCCCTCATATCCGTGATATGAAAGGGGCGAATGCCAAAATAAGCCAAAATAAAGAATTGCTGCCCCAGCGTAGAGTAACCGAAGCCAAAAATTCCGCCTTCTTTCTCTCCCAAAATGCGCAGAACAAAGAAAGCCAGAACCATGGAAGCCAGAGCATAAGTCATACTTCCCAAAGCATTCCACAAAATATCATTTTTCATTAGTGACTGCTTTTCCCTTATCATCCCTTCTCCCTAAGCTACTTCGTTTTTCCAAAAAATAAAATAGACAGTCCCACTCTTGCCATGTATTGTATGGCTTTGAGCGGCTTCAAATACGATTCCCCTTCTTCTCTCTTCCGTACCTCAACCGGAACCTCCGAGATGCTCATCCCTGCAAGAAGTAGATGTGCCAAGGTATCCGGTTCCGGGGAAAAATTTTTCTCCAAAGAAAAACGGGCTATCGCCTCTCTACCATATAATCGAAGACCGCAGGTCGGGTCGGTCAGCTTCTGTCCGGTGCGAAGAAAGATCAAAAAGCTCAACAAAGCCGATCCGAGGTCTCTTGGGTTCATTCCCTTCTTTTTACTTAAAAAGCGAGATCCGCAGACAATATCCACTCCCTCTCTAGCCTTTTCCAAAAGAAACCCCACATCTTCCGCCCTATGCTGTCCATCACCGTCAAATTGTAATGCAAAATCGAAATCATTCTCATAAGCAAAACGCATGCCGGTCTGAAAACACGCCGTTAAGCCCAGATTTTGGGAAAGGGCAATATAAGAATATCCATTTTCTGCGCAAATGCGTACAGTCTCATCCGTAGATCCGTCGGAAATGATGACATACTCCGCATCTTTGTCATACGAAAGGATATCCTCTACAACTTTCGGGATACTCCTTGCTTCATTGTATGCAGGAATAATCCACAAGATTCTATTTTTTCCGTTGTTCTTTTCTTCCATTTCCTCACTCTTCTTCAGAGGAAAGGTAATGTTCTTCATAGACCTTTCCATAGCTTCCGTAACGAATCTCTGTTAAAATACCTGCTTCCTTTTCCGGAAAATTCTCCTTTATAAGAAGTCTTACAAAGCCACCCCCTGCCATCTCGGAAAAACCGATTCCTCCGGAGGGTCTTGGATTACATTCCAGGAAGTAAAAACAGGCTTCTTCCTCCTCATAAATCCACTCCATATTCACAAGACCATAAAGCTTTAAATCCGCCATAATCCTCAGAGACATTTTTTCCAAAGCTTTATTTTCCAGGATTGTGACGCTGGTTCCCGCTCCATTTCCGGTCCGAAGTTCTTCTCTTCTCACAAGAGCCCTCTCCACTCCGGATGCTCCTCGAAAAAGGTCCACGGTATATACCTTTCCCTCTATTTTTTTCTGGAAAAAATAAGAGCCTTCTTTCTGTTCTCTAAAGATTTGATTCAAGAAAAATCCCAATTGATCCTCGGAGTAAATAAAGTTGAGCCCTTCGGAAGATCGGCCATTTTTCAGCTTCGCAACCAAAGGGAACTCCGGCTCGGAAAAATCCATTTCTTCATAGTCTTTTCCCTCGATAACGGAAAAACCGCTCTCCATAGAAGAAGCAAGGGTTTTTCCGAGAAGACATTTATCCCGAATCAAAGATAAATCGCCTTTTGGAAGCAGGAGTTGAATCCCCATCTCCTCATACTTTGTTCTATTTTGATAAAAATAATCCACCTCTATATCGGTAAGAGGGAAGATAGCGTCGATTCCTCGGCTTTTCACTATGGATAAGCATGTATTCCCATAATTCTCCTCATCCGAGACGAAAGGAACCTGAGTAAAGCCGTCAACAATAGCGGCATTGACCACCCATTCTCTTGGGTAGCAGTCCATACCGAAGACGAGAAATCCCATCTCTTTCAATCTTTTAATAATCGCCCTCGCTGAAAAAGAACCGATGGCGGTAAGCAGTATTTTCTTCTCTGCCCTTTGTTCTGTCTTTTGCGTTGTCTTTTGCGTTGTCTTTTGCCTTGTCTTTTGTTCTGTCCTTTGCGTTGTCATTTGCTTTTTCCTATCTTATCCCCGTAAAACCCATCGTAATAAAGTGTAATATAATAGATATTGCAATACAACTCATCGCATAACAGCTTTCAAAATCCTCACTATCCGCTCTACATCTTCATTCGATAAGTCCGGATAAATCGGGAGTGTCAGGATTTCTTTGGAAATCTTCTTTGCAAGAGGGGTTTCCTCTTCATTAAAACGTCCCTTATAACAATCATAGGCGTTGATGCAGGGATAAAAATACTTTCTGGCATGAATCCCCTCTTTTTGAAGCGCAAGGAAAACTTCATCCCTCTTTCCTTCGCCAAGGAGACGAATCGGCATATAGGCATAATTTTTTTCCAAATTTTCCTGCTCTTTCGGAAAAATAAGATTATTCATACCGAAAAAAGCTTCCTTATACAGCTCATAGACTCTTTCTCCGCCCATGTA
The DNA here is from genome assembly GCA_916439225.1 of uncultured Oribacterium sp. Lineage (GTDB taxonomy): Bacteria > Bacillota > Clostridia > Lachnospirales > Lachnospiraceae > Oribacterium. Next base: position 1,875,326 of record CAKAHF010000002.1, read on the forward strand.
TATAATCCGGAAGATGTTTGAGATTGCAAAGTCCCATTGCGGCGGAAAACTCATTCATCTTTCCATTCCCCCCTGCGCTTCTTACCTCTTCCTGACCGAGAATACCGAAGTTCTTCAGTTCATATAGCCGTTGAAAAAGAGAAGGCCTTTCCTCTCCGGAAACAATGGCTCCCCCCTCTATTGTGTGAAAGACTTTCGTAGCATGAAAGGAGAACATGGAGGCTGTGCCGAAACTTCCGATTCCTCTTCCCTTAAACCGTTCAAAAAAAGCATGCGCAGCATCGTACAGCACAGGGAGACCATATTCTTTGGAAAGAGTATCCAATCCCTCTACATCACAAATATTGCCGTAAACATGTACAGGAAGAATTGCCTTGGTTTTACTTGTTATCTTCTTTCGAATATCATCCGGATGAATAGTGAAATCCTCTTCATCAATATCGCAAAATACCGGAGTAAATCCCTTTCGAACGATGGCATGGGTTGTACTGGCAAAGGAAAAAGGAGTGGTAATAATCTCCCCTTCCGTCCCGAAACACTCCAGTAAAAACTCCAAAGCCAGATGTCCGTTTGTAAAAAGTTCGACTTCCTTTACGTCCAGATTCTCCTTTAATTTCCCCCTAAGTTCTTCATGGAATTCGCCCATATTGGTAAGAAATCTACTCTCCCAAAGCTTCTCAAGATAGGGAAGAAACTCTTCTAATGCCGGAAGGCTGGATCTGGTCACAAAGATTTCCGTCTTTTTCATTGGATTTTCCTCTCTTTTCCCTTCCATTTCTGACAAGATTTTTACAATTTTATAGTATTAAGCTGAAAATGTAAATGCCGGGTGGCACTTTCTACTTATTTATGATAAGGTTCTTAAGAATGACTTTAATAAGCTTTTAGATATTAAACTATATGATGAATGGTTCATGTTTAAAATGTTAAGAGAATAGGACAGAATGCCCTATAGTAAGGAGGTTTTCTATTATGAATCAGGCGAAAAAGCTCGCTGCACTCGGTATCTTGCTTAGTATGACTCTCTCGCAGCCCTTTCTAGCTCTCGCTGATACTCCAGTTTCTTCGGAAGCACAGGGTACAGAAACACATTCGGAAAGCGTAGAATTTGGTCCGGGACAAAGTCTTGGCAAACGCTACTGTAGAGGATAACGGACAAGCCGGAAACGTCATCGCTGACGGTTCTTTCGAACATGCGGAACTGAACGTGGACAGTATCCGTCCTTTTATGACAACACCGCATGAAGCGGATATTGCAGCTGATCCGGTACTCAATTTAGTTCCTCTTGCTACTTATTATATATACAATTCTGCAGGAGACCGGATTGACTATGGATACACGCAGGACAATCAGTCCTTTACCTTTCAGTCCGGAAGGATTTAAAGCGAATCCTTATGGAACATCAGAACGTAGGAAGATGGTATTACAGAACCTACACTACGGAAGGTGCATGGGGTCCGTGGGCCGCTTCAGGGGAAACCACACCGGATAGAGGTACGGTAACCGCTATCATGGTCAGAGTAAAAGGATATTCCCATAAGTTTGGGGAAGTGTATTACAGAGCCGTTTCTAAATGACGGCACCGTAACAGACTGGGCAAAAAGCGGAGAAGCTTGCGGAAGCATCGGAAGCGGAAAGTATATCGTCGGCTTAAAAATCACACTTTGGAATAACAATACCGCCTTTAGCGGAAGACGAGGCAGAGCCTTGGACAACGCCTATGAAGAAGGTATTTATTTTGAAGGTGAGGAAGCAAAGTATCGCCTCGCAAGTGGAGAAGCTTATACCGGCTTTCGCCTTTGACAGTGACTCCAATCAATATTATTTTGAAAATGGTGTTTCTCAAAAGGGCTGGAAAAGAGTAGACGGTTACAAACTCTACTTTAATGAACAAGGTATTTTACAGAAGGATTTGGAACCGATTATGGGAAGACCCGGCTCCTATTCCATTCGCATCAACAAGGCAACAAGAACCTTATATGTGATGGCAAAGGATGAGAGCGGAAACTTTACCATTCCCTATAAAACTTTGATGTGCAGTACGGGAACAGAAACACCTCTGGGCAGCTTCAAGATTTATGAAAAATATCGTTGGCACTTTATGCATAAGGATTGCTATACCCAGTATCCTTTCCCGCTTCTACAAGGGCTTCATCATTCACTCTCTTCTCTATGAAAGAGCTGATGCACGAAGCTTTGATGCCATTAACTATAACTTCATGGATCAAGCTATCTCCGGCGGATGCATCCGCTTAAAGGCTATCGATTCTGCATGGGTTTATGAGAATTGTAAAAACGGCACTCCCGTCATCATTTACTCCGATGCATGGGATAAGGGACCGGTAGAGAAGGATGCCATCATGCAGGCGATTCCCGAGAGAGCAGAATTATGATCCCACAGATGCCTCTGTAGTAGGACAGCAGAGCGCTGAAGATGCAGCAAAAGAAGCCACAGCAAAAAGAGAGGCCGAAAATGAGGCTGCCCATAATCTGATTGAGCCAAATGCTTAAAACTATGAAAACATACATCATTATTCCGAATTACAATGGAAATCATTTTTTAGAAAAGTGCATGCTTGCTTTGGAAAACCAGAGCAAGCATGATTTTTCTATTCTATTTGTAGATAACAACTCGAAAGACGACAGCATAAAGACTATCCGAGCCTATATCGAAAAAGAGCCGGAGCGTATCTTTCTTATTGAAAACAAAGAGAATTACGGATTTGCCAAGGCGGTAAATCAAGGTATTCTTTTTGCGAAAGATGCCGGTGCCCGTTATGCTCTTCTGCTCAATAACGATACGGAAGTGGATCCTTTTTTTGTGGAAAAGCTTGTCCGATTTATGGAAGAAAAAGAAGCAAAGGGTGAAAGAGTTTTTGCCCTTTCCTCTAAGATGGTGAAGATGCATGATCCAAGACTCATGGATGATGCCGGTGATGAACTTTGCGTCCTGGGCTTTCCTTTTCAAAGGGGACTGGAGGACAGCGAAAAAAATTGGAATAAAGCGGAAGAAGTCTTTTCGGCCTGTGCGGGAGCAGCGCTCTACTCCATAGAAGCACTGGAAAAAACAGGACTCTTTGACGAAAAGCACTTCGCTTACCTGGAGGATGTTGATATTTCTTTCCGTGCACAGCTTTACGGCTATAAGATATACTTCTGTCCGGAAGCAGTCTGCAAGCATGTCGGTTCCGGTACGAGCGGAGGCAAATACAGTAATTTCAAGGTCGAGCTATCTGCCAGAAATTCCGTATTTCTTCTCTATAAGAATTTCCCCTTTTTCCTGAAAGTGCTCAATTTTTTGCCATTTCTACTTGGCTTTTGTATTAAAGCAATTTATTTTCAGAAAAAAGGCTATGGAAAAGCATATAGAAAGGGCCTTATAACAGGTCTTCGAGAAAGAAGGACAATGAAACAGGCCAATTTTCGGGGAATTCCCCTTTCCCGTTACCTCCAAATCGAGGCTCGTCTTATCCGAAACTGCTTCGTTTATCTGGAGGAACGAAAAAGACGAAAAAGGCTGAAGCTGTAAAACAAGTTTTCTCTGTTCCATAGGAAAGAGAAAATAAGATAAATAATACCTCCTAGGGGAATCAGAATCAGGAGTTGGAAGATTTCTTCCACTCCTTTTTTTTCTAAAAATTTACCGCTCAGATAGACCAAAGCCGCCATAAAAACTGCAGCAAAAATAGAAGGAAGCACTTCTCGAAGCTGCTCAAAAAAACCATAGTTCAAGAGTTTCTTATTTGGTCGGGTATTTAAATAAAAGCAAATCCAATCCCCTATGATTTTTCCCCACAAAAAGGGAAAAAGTCCAAATGGCAAAGTCATCACAAGAATCAAAACTCCAACAATCTTTTTTTGCATTTCAATTTTTAAAAATAAATCCGAACGTCCCTGGCTGCTCATCAGCTGCAAATTAATCATGTGCAAAGGAAAAAGCAAATACACAAGAGACAGAAAATAAAGATAGGGTAAAAGCCCAAGCCATTTTTCCGTAAGAAGCAGTACAATCAAAGGCTTTCCAACCGCCATAAGTCCAAAGAGAAGCGGGAACAGCAAGAAAGCGGATAGAGATACACTCTTTTGGACTCCCTTAAGCAGTTTTTCTTTCTCTCCCTGCAACTTTGAAAATGCGGGAAAGAGTACAGAAGATACCAAAGAAGAAAGGGTACCGGAAATCAACTTCGGAAACATCTCACCTCGATTATAGAGAGCCAGCTCTTCTACAGAATATTTTTTTCCGATAAGGAGCGCATAAATATTTTGCCAGATCTGATCTACGATACCGGAAAGAATAAGCTTCCAGCTAAAAGCAAATAGACTTTGCAAAGAACGAAGTGAAAATCCGAATCCCGGTTTATAGGGTAAGAGAATGAATAAAATAAGAACAGAAAAACAGGTAAAAAAAACTTGTTGGTAAGCCATTGCATAAGCACCAAATCCTCTTTTGGCAAAGACAATTGCAAGAATCCCCGAAAAAAGAGAAGAAAGAAAACTGCAAAGAAATATCGGCCGAAAAGACAAGGCACGACTTGCATGGGCAAGCTGGATGGAAAGGATTGCCCCCGGAAAAAGGAGTAAGGCCATGAGACGTAAAAGCCCCGTTAATACGGGAAGATGATAAAAAGCCGCAACATAAGGGCTAAGGAAGAAAAACACCAAATAAAGAAGTGTTGCCAAAGCTAAGCCGGAAAGAAATGCGGTAGAATAATCCAAATTCTTGACTTCTTTTTTTTGCATCAGCGCCTGGGAAAAACCTGTTTGAATCAAACTGTTGGCAATACCGATAAAGATGGAAATGATTCCTACCGCCCCGACATCTTCCTTGCTAAGCATTCGAAGGAGAAGAATGGAAAAAAGAAGCTGAATTCCCTGATAGGAAATCTGCTCCAAAAACTTCCAAAACATACCGGAAACCACTCTTTTCTCCAGATTTTGACTTTTCTCTCCCGCCATTCTATATCCTTTTCTACCCTTTTATCTTCTTCATAAACACTCTTGTTTTTTAACTCATGCTCTTGTATTTTTTAGCTCATGCTCTTGTTTTTTATCTCATGCTCTTGTTTTTTAGCTCATGCTCTTGTTTTTTGCTCTTTCCATCCCAAAACGGCATTGTAAAAAGCGATACAGCCCGGGAAGGCAGTATTCCAATCGAAGTAAGAGTTTCTCCTTGACACTGAGTTCCTTGTAAAAGCCCCGATTCTCCTTACTATAGATTTTCGAGAAGTCCCGGAGATTCATTGCAATGGAGAAAGAAAGCCTGTGAATCGACTTCTCCACATCTTCCTCATATCTCCCCTGACTTTCTTTCAAAAAAAAAGACTGTATGCCCTGTTTTCATTTCCTGAAAAGTACTTCTCCTGTTTTGCCCTTGCTTCATCTCCTCCTTGTGCCAGCGTCCAGGAACCGGAGAGGTGAAAGCGATATGCAGAAAGGGCTTCCGAAAGATACACTGCCTTTCCCTGTAGGGCTGCCATAAGCTCCAATGGGACGGTCTCCTACCGGAAAGCTGTAATAAAACTCCGGGAGTTTTAGAGCCTCCGCTTCATCATAAAGCAAAGCTTCTCCTAAAAAAAACAAAGGAAGAAAAGGCAATTCCGCCTCTATGCGTAATCAAGTCTTGCTCCGAGATTATACAGTCTGTTTCATAGGGGCGCAAAAGCTTCTGCGGTCCCTCCGTCCCGTCTTCGAGAATCACCTTTACGGGATGAAAAGAGAGAATCGCTTCCGGATGCTCCTCCAAAGCCCTTCTTTGTTTCTCCAACTTTTCTTCCGAGGAAAAAAAATCATCTCCATCTATCACACTGATAAAATCTCCCTTTGCCCTTGGAAAGTTAAAAATTCCCGTGATATTATGCTTTCCTTTCGAATATTGATTTTCTTCCTGCAATATAGGAAAAATAATATCCGGATATTTCTCCTGATATCCCCGAATGATTTCCTGACTGCCATCCGTGGACGCATCATCATGAACGAGGATTTCCAAAGAAAACTCGCCCCTTTGCTTAAGAATGGAGTCAAGGCACTCTCCTATATATTGTTTATGTTGGTATGTGACTACACAAACCGAGATCAATGGTTTTTTCATTTCTTTCTCTTTTCAGTTTTTTCTTTCGGAATAAAGAGCATCGCTCCCATGGCCCGATAAAAGGGAAGAGGATAGATTTTATATTGCAACATAGTCTTTATCCGTTTAAGAAGCGACAGTTTTGAAAGGGATAAAAAGGCATGCAGCACTCTTCTGTCTTCTATAGATAGCCTCTCTCCGTAAAATCTTCGAAACTCTCTCCCTTGATGAAATAAGGCGAAGTATCCCTCTTCCGACCTTTTATCGGATTCTGCCCTCTCCTTAATATTTTTCCGAAGACACTCCTTTAGTTTCTCTTAGCGCACTCCCCTTTTTCGCTCCGAGTACATTTTCTCCATGTTGTCTGTAAGCATAGAGTGCCTCCGGTAGCACTAGAATATGGCCAAAAGCTGATGCAAGAAGTGCAATCCATTGGTCATGCATATAAACAAAGTCGGGAACTTGCTTTAAGTACGCTAAAAGACTCTGATTCATCACCATTGCGGCACCTGTTACATGATTTTGTATTAAGAGATTGGCAAAGTTGTCCTTTTTCCAAGGCATCTTTTGATAAACGAAAATAAGAATCTGCTATCTTTTTTCCCGACTCATCCATCACTTCCATATCCGTGTGGCAAAGCAAAGGACAGTCCTTTCCATATCGAGTTTCCGCTTCCTGCATCACCCTTGTCATTGTGGAAAGCTTTTCAGGATAGCAGAAAATCATCCTGGTCCGAGAGAAATAGATATTCCATCTTCTCATAGGGAAAATCCGGAATCGTTCGATTTGCAAGAGCAGAGAGAATCATCAGAAAATGTTTCCAGGCAGATCCCGAGGCTTCTCCCTTATCATAAAGAAAAACTTTCTCCCCATATTCTTCCTTCGTCTTGTGCAAAATCTCCCTTGTCCCGTCGGTCGATCCGTCATCGGAAAGAAGGAGCAAAAATTCTCCCGAATAGTCCTGAGAAAGCAGGGATTGAAGCTGCTCTCTCAGGTATTTTTTCCCATTATACGTACATAGGATAATGATTTGCAAAATTCCCTCCAAACTGTTTTGTTTCCGCTTTCTTATTCCTTACTTTATTATCGTTTATTGTCTTATCTGAGGCTTTTTTCTTTGTGCTTAGACTATTTTATCTTTCCGATTCACTTGCCCTATTCCTATATCTTTTTCCTTTGAGAGCAGAGCTCAAAAAGTAGGGTTTCCAACAATACGGCAGTCTGAAAAAAACGGACCATAGCCTTTCTAAAACTTCCAATAGACAGGTATTTACTGTAGTACAGTCTTTCCGATGCCTGTCGGATTGTCTGCCTTTTCACTAGGGATTTGATGTTTTTTCCGGTACTCCCGCTATCCTGATGTAAATAGCTTACCGCTGTGCATAAAAAGACCTTATAGCCTGCATCCTTCATGCGTTGCCCGATAACATTTTCCTCTTCATAAAGAAAGAAATCTTCGTCAAAGCCTCCGCTTTTTTCAAAAGATTCTTTGGAAAAACAAAGACAGGAGCCATGAAGACAGTCTACTTGGACATAGGGTTTTTTCTCCAGATAACTCTTCTTGTAAAAAAGCAGAGAAGAAAATAATCTCCGAGACATAGGACCTGATGCAAGTAAAGCAGGGACAAAGGAATGCAACTTCCATGCGGTCTGCTGTAATCCGATTCTGTCCTGCATCCTGCCTGAAACAAGCCCGGCTTCCTTTTCTCTTTGAAAAATGGAGAGAACGGCAGAAAAATAATTTTCTGTAAAAGAAGTATCGGGATTAGCCAAAAAAGCATGGTGCATTCCCTTTTCAAAAAGATAGCGAAGTCCAAGATTATTCCCTGCTCCGTAGCCCTTATTCTCCTTTGCGCCAAGAAGCTTGACCCGTTCATTTTCCAGTGCACCAAGACGAGAAAGGCTGTCGTCCGTAGAAGCATTGTCTACTATTACAATACACGAAAATAGAGGAAATGTTTCCAATTCCTCTACCAAACGGGAGCTGTTCTCCCAATCATTATAATTTAAAACGACTATGCCTACCGCCACGCTCTTATCCCTCCGGCTTCTTCCTTGGAAGTTTTCTGTATTACGGACTATTCTAGCATGGAAAAGGACGGAAAAGAATACTAAAGGGGTTTTTCTTCTTTTACTTCTTTTACTTATGTATTCGTACTGTAAATTTTGTTAGCTATAACTTCATCTTCTTACAAAGCCTTTTATAATAGGTCTCCCCTATTTGTTCTCTAAGCTTAGGGAAGAAGAAGCTTAAGATATTCATTCCTCTGTAAAGGAGCATAAAGAACTCTTTTCCTTTCACTTCTTTCACTTCAAACGGACTGTTCTCCGCATAATAGCGAAAGGCTCTTCCGTATGGATTTCCGCTTCCCCGCACATAAGGTCTGGATGCGCCCCGCAAAGTGCACCATGACAGGATGTGCCTTTGCCTGCTTAAATCCTTTTTTCTTTTCCAAGTTTTCCATACCAAGGAGCATTCTCACAAAGTGCCTTATAGCGGAAATAGTAGTAGTTTGAAAAGAAATTATAACGCTGAGGAAGTGCTTTGATTTTTCCTTTGCAAACTACGTTTAAAATATCCTGGTCATTAAAAGGAAGTTTTCCCCTCTTAAGCTGATAGTAGCGAAGACACTTCTCTTCCAGCCCCTGCTCCCGAAAATAAGAAAGATTCCAAAGAATCATGCCTGCATTAAAGTAGGGCTCCTTTTCGGAAAGTCCCAAAAAGTGGCAATGGCTTTTATAAATACTTGGCTCCGGCGCCATTCCCAGTGCATTTTCCTGAAGCGCTGTTGCATAGAGGGAGCTTAAAGACTGTAACACCACCGTATCCGCGTCGAGGTAGAGTGCCTTTTGTGATATTCTTTGGAAGCACACCGGGTATAAAGAGTCGGAGCAGTGTCGCAGTGGAAAAACTTCCGGTGTTTAAGCCCGGGATTCGTTTTTTCAGCTCCAGCAGTTTTTCTTCAAGCTCATAAAAGGAAATCTTCTGTCCCTCTCCCTCAATAAAATGAATCAACTTTTCCTTATTTTCCTTCTTACACCCCATACTCAAAATATGAAAATGTAAGCTTTCCCCCTGCATCGTATGCAGTACCGAGGATATCGATACGGAAAGGAGCGGTATAAAATTGTCGTCAACGCCGTAAATGATATGCATAGTTCCTATCCTTCTGCCGTTTTCGGATAATAAAGACGATTGATTGCGCTAAAGAGAGCACGGACCGAGGAACGAGTAATGTTTCGAGGAAATTCCTACGCCAAAGGTACTCTTTCCCGATTCCCTGTCCATTAAATGAATGTAGGATACAGCCTTTGCAGAAGCCTCTGCACCCAGGGCATGCTCATTATAATCGATAACGGTAAAGTCTCTCTTTAATTCCTTTCGGAGGGCATTGACCGTTGCCTCAATCGGACCGGAACCACTTGCGGAAAGCTCTTTTAAAACTCCCCTGTTTTTCAAAGCTCAATTGTACAAAAGCTGATATATCCCTGCTTTTTCGTCTTCCATATCCATGGAACGTAAATTCTTGAAAAAAAGAGGTTCCTTTACTTCAACATACTCTTCTGTAAATACCTTAAGGATACGCTCGGGATCCACTTCTCCCTCTTTTTCCGAAATAAACTGGATGTAGTCCGCAAACTCTCTTTGCATTTCCTTTCGGCACTTTATATCCGTACTGATAATCCAGAATAAATGCCACTCCGCCTTTTTCCGGACTGGGAGTTGATACGAACAACCGGTTCATATTCTCTACCAATATCGGCAGGGGTCAATCGGAAGATAAGGAACCTCCCAAAGTAGAGAACTTTGTTCCCTCATGGCCTGTAAACCCTTATTGATCGCATCTTGATGCGAACCGGAAAAGGCAGTGAATACCAGCTTTCCCGCATAAGGATGACGATCGGGTATCTGCATCTTCGTGCACCGCTCATAGACCTCTTTAATTTCCCGGATATTTTCCAAGCTAAGATTCGGATCAATGCCGTGAGAAAACATGTTATAGGCAAGTGTCAAGATATCCACATTCCCGGTTCTTTCTCCATTCCCGAACAAAGTCCCTTCAATACGGTCCGCACCGGCAAGAAGAGCCAGCTCCGCTGCGGCGATTCCCTCGCCTCTGTCATTATGCGGGTGAATGGAAAGCACGACATTTTGTCTCTCCAGGAGGTGGTCCGACATAAACTCAATCTGATCCGCAAAAACATTCGGGCTGTGCATCTCCACGGTACTCGGAAGATTAATGATGATCTCACGGTTCTTTGTCGTTCCCCAGGCTGAAATCACGGCATTGCATACTTCCAAAGCATAGTCCATCTCTGTACCGGTAAAGCTTTCCGGAGAATACTCCAAACGCAGTTTTCCGGTGAAGTTCTTCTCCTGCCGTTTTACTATTTCCACTCCGGAAAGAGCAATATCCTTAATCTCTTCCTTTGATTTTTTAAACACCACTTCTCTTTGCAGTATGGATATGGAATTATAGATATGCACAATGGCATTCTTTACACCCTCCAGTGCAGCAAAAGTTCTCTCTATCAGCTCTTCTCTGCACTGCACCAGAACTTGAACGGTGACATCTTCAGGAATCAGCTTTCTCTCAACAAGATTTCGCAAAAAATTGTATTCAATTTGAGAGGCTGCAGGGAATCCCACTTCAATTTCTTTAAAGCCCAGACGGCATAAAAGGAGAAAATATTCGATCTTTTCTTCTACACCCATGGGCTCTACTAAAGCCTGATTTCCATCTCTTAGATCCACAGAGCACCAGATAGGAGCCTTTTCCACCTCTTTATCCATCCATGTCCTATCCGGATATCGAAAGATGGGAAATTGCCGATAACGATTTACTTTTTCCATGATTCTTCCCCCTATTCTGCTCTGTTTAAGTATTGTATACTGCCAATACTCTATTTTTCCCACTCCATAGCTGCCATTGTATCGCAAGACTTATGCCTGAACCAGTCCCTCTTTTTTCATAACTGCTATAACTTCTTCAACAAGATTTTTACAAATCTCTTCCTGCTCCGCTTCCACCATAACGCGAATAAGCGGTTCCGTCCCGGAGGCACGAAGGAGAATTCTTCCCGTATCTTTAAGCTTCTCTTCCACTTTCTTCACCGCGTCCAACACCGCAGGATTCGCCTCTGCCAGCGCCTTATCCGTTACCCTTACGTTCTCCAAAACCTGCGGGAACTTCTTATAGTCGGAGAGACATTCCTTCAGGCTCTTCTTTTCTTCCAGCAATACTTCCATAAGCTTAATACTGGTAAGAATTCCGTCTCCCGTCGTTGCGTGTCTCATGAAAATAATATGACCGGACTGCTCTCCTCCTAAATCATAAGCATGCTCTGCCATATTTTCATAAACATAGCGGTCTCCGACCTGTGTCTTTTCATAGGAAATTCCTTCTGCATCCAAAAGCTTATATAAGCCAAAGTTCGACATCACGGTAGTCACAATGGTATTGCCCTGAAGCTGTCCTTTTTTCTTTAAATTCTTTCCGCAAAGGTAAAGAATCATATCTCCGTCCACCAGATTTCCCTCACCGTCTACCGCAAGGCAACGATCCGCGTCTCCGTCATAGGCAAAGCCGATTTCGCAATCACTGTTCCTTACATAATCCTGCAGGGCTTCAATATGGGTAGACCCGCAGTTTCCATTGATATTGTAGCCATTTGGGCTATTGGAAAGCACATGGGTGTCCGCACCCAAAGCATCAAAAACCGCCTTTGCTACAGATGATGCAGAACCGTTGGCACAGTCCAGTGCTACCTTTTTTCCTTTAAAGGAATGCATTGCCAGAGAAATAAGATAGCCGATATAGCGGTTTCTTCCGGCAGAATAGTCCACAGTTCGTCCAATTTTTTCCCTCCTTGCAAGAGGAATCTCCCCGGTCTTTCCATCAAGATAGGCTTCAATTTCTTCAATAAAGTCATCGGAAACCTTTTCTCCATTTCCATTGATAACCTTTAAACCATTGTCATAGAAAGGGTTATGCGAAGCAGATATCATAACACCGCAGGAAAAGTCTTCTGCACGGGCAATAAAGCTGACAGAAGGTGTAGTGGTTACATGCATAAGGTAGGCATCCGCTCCGGCCGCGGTAATTCCGGCAGAAAGCGCATACTCAAACATATAGCTGGAACGCCGCGTATCCTTACCGATGACAATTTGGCAATCTTTTTCCCTCCATCGGAAAAATAGTAGGCTAAAAACTTCCCTACTCTGAAGGCATCGTCCGCTGTTAAGTCCACATTGGCTTCTCCTCTGTATCCATCTGTCCCAAAATATTTTCCCATCTTGACCTCCTGCTTCTATTCCATAAATAAAAGACTTCTTTTTTCTTTGTCGTTCTTAATTCTTCAGCTTGCTATTTTATACAATGATTTTGTGTCAGTTTTATGTTTTTATCCGGCGGACATTTTATTCAATACTATTTTTTCACTATGAGCCATTATAAAAAAATTCGGGAGTAGTCCCGAATTTTTCATACCTAAACTTTACCTTCAGATTCTAAAGTCCCCGCATTTTTCATCCTTTTCCGGACTTAGCCGAAGCAGGAGCGACAGGCACGAAATCCTTTTCCTCCCTCTTCCTCAGGAAGTTCTTCAAGATATCGGGAAAGGGCATTCTTCCAATCCGGAAGAGGGACAAAGCCCTGCTTTCTTAGCTTGGTCCGGTCCAGTCTGGAGTTTTTAGGACGCTTGGCCTTACTAAGACCATATTCCTCGGTACTGACCGGAATCACCTTCGTTTTTAAACCCGCCTGCCGATAGATTTCCTTTGTAAAATCGTACCAGGAAATATAATCGCCTTCATTGGTAGCATGATAGTTTCCATACTTTTCCGTAGTAATCATATCCACCAAAAGCTCTGCCAAATCCAGAGTATAGGTCGGGTTCCCAATCTGGTCATTGACCACACGGACTTCCTCATGGCTCTTTCCAACCTTCAGCATTGTCTTAATAAAGTTCTTGCCGTTTAAACCGAAACCCAGGCAATCCGAACAATAAAGTACTTCTCTAAAACTTCCCGAATCTTTTCCTCGCCCATAAGCTTCGTTTTCCCGTAGAAATTAATGGGAGAAAAGTTTCTTTCGTCCGGTGACCAGGGTTCTGTTCCCTCTCCGGAGAAAACGTAGTCCGTGGAAAGATAGAGCAGCTTTCCGTCCCTCTCCTTCATAATCCTTGCCAGTACACCCGGAACCTCTCCGTTTATTTTCTCGACAATTGCCTGATTCTCGGGTTCCTCCGCTGCATCCACTGCAGTCCAAGCGGCACAATGAATGATGGCATCAATTTCTTCCTCGGCAATCACCTTTCTCGTCTTTTCTTCATCCGTTAAGTCCAAGCCGATATAAGGCATAGTACAGGCAGGGCTTCCATCCTGCACTCCACTATAGCTCTCTTTTATATCCGAACCGATTGCATCAATTTCCGCATAATAGAGGCTGTTCATGACATCATGTCCCAGCTGTCCGTTTACACCGGTAACAAAAACTTTCATCCTACCCCTCTTCTCCGTACTGCTTCTTGTAGTACTCCTGATACTCTCCGGAAATGATGTGCTCCCACCAATCCTTATTGTTTAAGTACCAATCAATGGTCACGGGAATTCCGGTATCAAAGGTATATTCCGGCTTCCAACCCAGTTCCGTCTCAAGCTTCGTCGGGTCTATTGCGTAGCGCATATCATGTCCCGGTCTGTCCGTTACATAAGTAATCAGAGACTCCGGCTTATTGAGTGCTTTCAAAATGGTCTTTACTACTTCAAGATTTGTTCTCTCGTTATGTCCGCCAACATTATAAACTTCCCCGACCTTCCCCTTTCTAACAATGAGGTCAATCGCCTTACAATGATCCGTCACATAAAGCCAGTCTCGAACATTTTCCCCCTTACCGTAAACCGGAATACTTTCGTCGTTTAAGGCTCTGGAGATAACAAGCGGAATCAGCTTCTCCGGGAAATGATAGGGACCGTAGTTGTTTGAACAGCGGGAAATAGTCACCGGAAGCCCGAATGTTCTGTGATAAGCCAATACAAAGAGGTCTGCGCTTCCCTTGGAAGAAGAGTAGGGAGAAGAAGTCTTAATGGGATACTCCTCGTCAAAGAAGAGATCCGTTCTCTCTAAAGGTAAATCTCCGTAAACCTCATCCGTGGAAACCTGGTGATAACGCTCGATACCGAACTCCCTGCATGCATCCATAAGACACACAGTTCCTAAAACATTGGTACGAAGGAATAGCTCCGGATCCTTTAAGGAACGGTCCACATGGGATTCCGCAGCAAAGTTAATCACTCTGTCCGGCTTTTCCGTACGAAATAAGTCAAAGATAAATTCTCTGTCTGCAATATCGCCCTTTACAAACTTATAGTTCTTCTTTCCCTCTAAAGCCTGCAAGGTTTCCATATTGCCGGCATAGGTCAACTTATCAAGACAGACCCACTCCTCATTCGGATAGGCATTCACAGCGAAATGCATGAAGTTTCCGCCTATAAATCCGGCTCCGCCGGTTACAATAGTTTTCATCTTTCCTCCTAAGTCATTACTCTATATACTTTCCGTCTAAAAATCACGCTATATACTTTTCATCTGAAAATCACGCTATATACTTTTCATCTGAAAATCACTCTATATACTTTCCGTCTAAAACATCCTTAAGGTACTTTCCGTACTCATTTTTCTTATAGAGCTCGTAGGCTTCCCATACCTTTTCTCTGCTGATCCAGCCATTCTTATAGGCAATCTCTTCCAGACAGGCAATCTTTCTGTGCTCGTGGGTTTCAACGGTGTAAACAAAATTGGTGGCATCCACAAGAGACTCCTGTGTGCCGGTGTCTAACCAGGTGAAGCCCTTACCGAGAAGCGCTACATCGAGTTCTCCATTTTCCAGATAAATACGGTTTAAGTCGGTAATTTCCAGCTCTCCTCTCTTAGAGGGCTTTAAGTTCTTCGCATATTCCACCACACGATTATCATAGAAATAAAGGCCTGTTACACAGTAATTGGACTTCGGCTTCTCCGGCTTTTCCTCAATGGAAATAGCCTTACCCGACTTGTCAAACTCCACGATACCGAAACGCTCCGGATCATCTACATAGTAACCGAAAACCGTTGCACCCTTCTCTTTCTCAACCGCCTTCTTTAAAATGGCCTTAAAGCCGTAGCCGGAAAAGATATTATCTCCTAAAATCATGGCAACCTTATCGTTTCCGATAAACTTTTCTCCAATGATAAAAGCCTGTGCCAGTCCGTCCGGACTTTCCTGTACGGCATATTCCAAATTCATACCAAGGGAAGAACCGTCTCCGAGCAATTCCTTAAAGCGCGGTGTATCCTCCGGTGTGGAGATAATCAAAACATCCCGAATCCCGGCATCCATCAGCACGGAAAGCGGATAATAAATCATCGGTTTATCATAAATCGGTAAAAGTTGCTTGGAAGTCACTCTGGTTAACGGATAGAGTCTGGTTCCCGAACCTCCGGCAAGAATAATTCCTTTCATCATTTCCCCCTTTTTAAGAGATTTTATTGCGTACTTCCTAAGATTTTAGCATAGGAAGAAAGGATATACAAAGATTTTCTGCGAAATGCTTGCTTTATTAAAATTCGCCGATATCTTACATAGAAGAAGCTTCTGTGCTACACTTCACAAATAAAGTTTTTTAAACTCAGACAGGAAGGATTTCTTTGAAAGAAACTCTTTGCATAAACTTTTGAATAATAAAAAGGAAACAAGAAATGGGAAAAGCATTGATCGCCATGAGTGGCGGAGTAGACAGCTCTGTAGCTGCACTGCTTATGAAAGAAAAAGGCTATGACTGTATTGGCATAACCATGAAATTATATGACAGCGAAACCGGGCAGGCCTGTCGAAGTAAAACCTGCTGTACGCTGGAGGATGTTGAGGATGCGAGACAGGTGGCTTCCACTCTCTCTATCCCCTACTATGTCCTGAATTTCAAGGACGATTTTCAAAAAAAAGTAATCCTCCCCTTTGTGGAGACCTACGAAAATGGAGGTACACCCAATCCATGTATCCGTTGCAATCGCTTTATGAAGCATGAGAAGCTCTACAAAAAAGCGGAAGAACTGGGCTGTGACCTCATTGTAACAGGACACTACGCAAGAATCCGCTATGATAAGGAAAAGGGACGCTATCTTCTTCTAAAAGCGAAAGACGAAAAAAAGGACCAAAGCTATGTCCTCTACTTCTTAAATCAGGAGCAATTAAAACACAGCATGTTCCCCTTGGGAGAATTTGAAACCAAAGAAGAAGTCCGTGCCATTGCGGAAGAAAACGGCTTTTATAACGCTGACAAACCCGATTCTCAGGATATTTGCTTTGTTACCAGCGGAGATTACGGGGACTTTCTGGAAAAGTTTAGGGGGGAAGCTTATCCAAGCGGCTATTTTGTAGATGAGGAAGGGCATAAACTCGGAAAGCACAAGGGGATTGTTCGCTATACCATAGGGCAAAGAAAGGGCTTGGGACTTGCTTTAAAACAGCCCATGTATGTGGCCGGAAAGGATCTTGAAAAGAATCGAGTCATTCTGACTACGGGAGAAGCGCTTTATTCCGAGGCACTTCTTGCTGATGACTTTAACTGGGTCAGTATGGAGCCTCCAAGGGAGGAATATCCCGTCACTGCCAAAACCCGATACAATGCCAAGGCAGTTCCCGCCTTCGTTTCCACGCAAGACAACGGAGTTGTTCTTGTTCGTTTTGCAGAACCGGAGCGTGCCGTTGCTATGGGGCAGGCTGTAGTTCTCTATGACGGAGAAATGGTGGTAGGCGGAGGAACCATCACAAAGGCGATTAAGAAATTGGAAGAGTAAGGCTGTTACGATAGAATGTCAAAAAAGAACCATAGAGCAAGGTGCAAATCCGGAAAAAAGGGAGAATCGATGTTTTAAACATACATCGATTCTCCTTCTAATTTTGCCTTATGAATAAGGAGAATTCCTCCTCTTTCCTTTCTTTTAACTCTATATAGAGCAGTATCCGCGGCAAAGGTATAGTCCCAAACCCTGTTCTTCTTTAAAGGAACGGAGTTTCGTATTCCTTGAGAAATGGTTACGATTCCACCCTCTTCTCCCGAATGCTGAAGATTCAGCGCAATAACATTGTCTGCAAGTTCCCTGGCGTAAGTGAGGATTTCTTCATCCGACATATTTTCATAAATCAAGACAAACTCATCTCCGCCATAACGCGCGGCATAGATCCCGGGATATTTTAAGCAAAGCTTTCTGATTTCTCCTGCTACAAGCTTAAGACACTCATCCCCCTTTTGATGCCCGTAACGGTCATTATACTGTTTAAAGAAGTCGAGATCCACCATCTCAAATGCCACCGTGGTTCTCGCAATGTAAGCTCGTTCAAATGCCGCATCGGCAAAGGTGCTCAGATGATAGCGATTCGGAAGTCCTGTCAAATGGTCATGCTCAGCCTTTTTGGCAAGGCGAAGATTTCCTCTTCCATGAAAGCATTTTGTGCTCTTAAATCTTCCAAATCCTTTCGAATAGATAGTGCGAAGAGAAAGGCGGAAATTTTTTCTCGCTCCTGCTCTTTCATCAACTCATAGAAACGATAGCCCGCTGCATTTCGATTCTCCGCATCTTCTGTTGCCGAATAAAATCGAATCTGCGATTCCAAAAAGCGCTTTTGAATCTCCAGTAGATTGATTTTCCGGAGCATTTCCTCCAGAAGATGAAGAACCTGTCGACAATCCTCTATCTTACCAATTTCCAGATAAAAATCCGCCAAATCACAGACATCCTCTATCATATTGCTGCGAATAGCAGAAAAAACTGCGCGCTCTGCAAATTGGAGAATAAGACAACCTCTTTCTTCAATTCTATCTTCATAGTGCGCAAGCCGGATGGAGAAGGTCAGAATATCAATCCCTCCCATAAGCTCTTCCTCGAAAGAAGTCTTTTTTGCAAGTTCCAGAATGGACTCCATGCAGGCTCTTGCCGCATGAACATCTCGATTTTTATTGAGGTAAATATTTCCCAAAAAGGTATATATATTGATCATATTGGAAACATAGGCATTGTCCACCGTGTTCCCACTGATTTCAAAAAGCGCTTCTTCCGCATAGAAACGACCATGGTTATAGTCGTTTAAGGAAAAATAGAGACGCGCAATGTTTGAATTTACAATCCCTTTCAGCCCCTTATCCGGAATATCTATTTTTTTGCAATAGTCCAGCGCAGACATGTAATAATCCAGTGCCAAAGCATAGTTTCCGCGTAAAAACTCCGTGATTCCCAAAAGATTGTAGGAACGAGTAAGTAGAGAAAAATCCTCCGACTCCTGCTGTACCTTGATTCCAAGGAGAGAGATATTTCTGCATCTTCTCCACATCAAAGTGAAAGCTGTAATGAGCATCCGCAAGCTGATAATATACATAGCCCTGCAAGGCTTCATCTTCCAATGACTCGGCTATCCCGAGAAGCAAACCCAGGTTATGAAAAATTTCTTCATCAAAAAGAGTGTATTGTTTCTCTACCAAGCTTGCCAGATTCTGTATTTTTTTTTCGTAACCGCTAAAATCCATGGCAATCTCTTCCTATTCGCAATAGTTTTAGTTCGGATCATCCGCATCAATCGCACCCGCTATATTGGCCGGTGCCAGTGCGGAAGTTTCTACAGGTGCTTTTTCCGGATTTCGACTTTCCGCTGTGGGTTCCGGGCTGTCCACTACATTTCCATTTTCTTTTGTAGTTTCCGTAGATGACTTTTTACTGCTTTCCGTACTCTTCTTTGTAGTCGTTTTTGAATCTGTCGTTTTTGTTTTAGTGCCGCTGCTTTCGCTTGCCTTTGTACTATTCTTCTTTGTTTCCGAAACAGTGTTTTGAACGGCTGAAGAACTGCTTTCTGTCACGCCGGAACTCTGTAAGTCTTCCGAGCTGACGGAGGAAGACACCGTTTCCCTTGCCACGGGCGGAAAATTCTTATACTGAATTCCATTTCCTCCTGCAACATCCTGTCCACGGAAGTGAATAAGCTCTGAAACAGTCACCAACTGATAGCCTCTCGCGTTCAACTCCGGTATAACCGTCTTGCATGCCTCAGCCGTTGATAGATAAAGGGCATGCATAAGAACTATGTCACCATCTTTTATATTGGATAAGATACTGCTTTTTGTTTTTTCCGCATCACGGGAACGCCAGTCTTCCGTATCAATCGTCCAGAAAATCAAAGGCTTTGTTACCGCAGTCTTGACATCATTGCTGTAATTTCCGCCCGGGAGACGCACGAGAGTCGGTTTTATTCCTGCAGCCTTCTCCACTGCGGCATCCGTCCTATCGAATTCATTTCGAATATAATCCACACCTTTTTTACTCAAATGAATATCATGGTCATAGGAGTGGTTTCCAATCTCATGTCCTCGCTCCACCGTGTTTTTAATATCTTCGGGGAACTTTTCCACTCTTTGTCCTACTACAAAGAATGTGGCTCTTCCATTTACCTTTTCCAATTCATCCATCAGGATGCCGTCCACCTGCACATCCGGACCATCATCAAAAGTCAGAGCAACCATAGGCTTTTCCGGATCAATATATCTTCCACCGGAAAATACCATTCCTTCCGCATTGGTTTCTCCATTTTCAGGAGTGGTCTCCTCCGTGCTTTCCTCTTCTGCCGCGGGAACTGTCTCCATGCTGCTTTCCACAACTGTTTCCGGTTCTCCCTTTTGGGCTTCTCGCCGTTTTTCCAAAAAACGAAAAGCAAAGGCAAAGACCTGAAAAACTATAAAAATAGAAAACAATACAACAAAGGCAAAGATAAGTCTTGCCTTTCTTGCCTCTTTCTGCTTTCTCAGCCTCGCTTTTTTTCGCATCAGAAGACGCTTTTCTTCTTCCGTAAGGGGTGTTTTTCTCTTCACTTTATGTTGAACTCGATTACTCGATTGATAATTTTGACTTCTGTCTCGAAATTTTTTCTCTCCGCTTCCAAGCTTTCGTTTATCTGCCATGCTATATTCCTTTTATGAAAATCTTTATATCTAACAAAATAGAATGATATCTTGCCGAATATTTCCGTCATATACGTATCTTCCTTACTATAGCATATTTTTCCCGACTTTACAGATAGACTTTAAAGAAGAACAAAAATCTTTTCTTGAACGGTTTTTGGAAATTGTTTACAATAGCAGGCGATTCAATCAAAAGAAAGTAGTTCAAGAAAGCAGACCAAGAGGGGATTTTGCCAGAAATCCAGAATTGTTTTTTCCGGAAAATACAGAGACAAAAAGCCAAGACAATCCGATTTCCGGAAGAAAAAATTTACAAAAAACAAATAAAAAAATAAGGGGAATCTAAAATGGACAAAAAAGGAATCCGGGAAATCAAAAAATGTTTTAAAAAGGAAGACTGTCGTATCGACCGTATTCGAAGCTGTTTTATCAGCGAGGAGGGAGAAGTACTCTCCCGTTTTTCCGACTCCTTTTATGCCTTGGAAGACGAGGAAATGCACAAATATTGCGCTTTATTTAAGCAGGCACTTTCCGGAAAGTTCGGTAGAGAACTCTATACCTTGGATTTTCCGCTCTCCGAAGAAGAAACAGGCGGAAAACAGGCCTGCCTGTATCATCTGAATGAATCTGCATTAAAAGACGAAGGACTTTGCGAGAATTTCTTCCAAAAGATAAATGAAAGCTATCCGATTCCCGGCAAGAAGCTTTTGATTCTTGCACACGGAGTCTATGATGTTCCCAAAAAAGGAACGGACGGCATCATCATGGAGGATGCCTCTGATAACGTCTACTCCTTTACTCTATTCTTACTCTGCCCGGTAAGCCTCTTAAAGGAAGGACTCTGCTTTGACAAGGAAAAAGACAGCTTCATTGCCCGTTCCGAGGACTTTGTTGTGCAAAAGCCGGAGCTTTCCTTCCTTTACCCTGCCTTTCATGATCGTGGTACGGACATTCATTCCCTTCTTTACCGCGCAAAAAAGCGAGAAGAAGGACTGGACTACCTGACAGAAGAACTTTTCGGTATCAGCCTTCCATACGGAGAAAAAGAACAAAAAGGACAGTTCTCCGCTTTAGTGCAGGAAGTTTTGAAGGAGAATTGTAATTTTGAAAATGTTCGTGTCCTACAAGAAGAATTACAGGAGCTAAAAGAGCAGGGAAAAGACGAGGAAAAGGAACAAACTATCTCAAAATCCCGGTTGAAACAGCTTTTAGAGAATGCAGGAGCAACGGAAGAAGGGCTTGCAAACTTCTCTGCACTCTACGATGAGAGCCTCGGAGAGAACGACTCTTCCTTCTATACGGAAAATCTTGTCCATAACAGTTTGCAACTGAAGTCGGAAAATCTGCAGCTGAAAATCAAAAATGAAGTTTCCGCCATTTTGGAAAGCAAAATAATAGACGGGAAAGAGTATTTACTCATCCCCGTCTCGGACAATCTTGAAGTAAATGGAATTCCCATTCGCAGAAGGCTGGAAGAAGAATAATATTTTTTTTAGGCTTCAATTTCGTCTTTCTTCATGGACTCCTTCAGTGTTTCTA
Source organism: uncultured Oribacterium sp. (assembly GCA_916439225.1). Classification (GTDB taxonomy): domain Bacteria; phylum Bacillota; class Clostridia; order Lachnospirales; family Lachnospiraceae; genus Oribacterium. The sequence continues at coordinate 1,896,918 of CAKAHF010000002.1, forward strand.
TCTCTCCCGGACTAAGCTTTCGATATTCTCCGGGAGATAGACTTTCATCCAGTCTCAACGCTCCCATGGAAATACGTTTCAGCTTTGTCACGACATAGTTTTCCGAAAGAGCGAGAAACATCTTCTTAATCTGATGGAACTTTCCTTCCGTGATGATGATTTCCACGGCAGATTTATCCGGGTTCGCAGAAAGAAGTTGAACCTGTGCCGGCTCTGCAACAAGATCCGTATCATATTGAATCCCATGGCGCAAAGGCTCCAAATCCTCATCTTTTAAGCTTGCAGGGATTTCCACATAGTATTTTTTCTCAATATGATTCTTTGGCGAAAGAAGAGTGTGCGCCAGCTTCCCGTCATTCATAATGAGAAGCAGGCCTTCCGCATCCTTATCCAGCCTTCCGACAGGAAACAAATCCTTTCTATGGGTATCCAGGAACAAGTCCAGAACTGTTTTCTGTTTTCTGTCCTCTGTGGAAGAAAGTACACCCGCCGGTTTATTCATCATATAGTACGAAAGCTCCTCATACTCTATTTCTTTTCCTTTATATTGAATTGTTGAATCTTTCGTCACAGAAAAACCGGCATCCCGTATCATTTCTCCATTCACAAAAACCAAACCTTTACGAATATCTTTTTTTAAATCCGAACGACTCGCTATCCCCATTTCCGATAAATACTTATCCAGTCTCATACTTTATCTTCCTTCTGCAAACGGCTATTTATCTTTTTGTTTCGAAGTAAATTATTAATATTTTAATGCATAAAAGTAATTCTTACAAGATAAGCAAAATCCGCGGTATTCCGTTACACAAGATATTGAAGCTAAAAAATCGCCGACCCGAAGTCTCGGATCGACGATAGAATGTATTGCTCTCTACTATAAATAGTATAGCAATTTCTTTTATTATTTCCTCCTAATCATCCTTTTCTTCTTATACAGAAGACTAAGGGCAAATCCCGCTGTGGAAACAAGGCATAAAGCGAAATATTGCTGTATCATGCCGCTGTCGAAAGTCTTGGTCCGGCCTCTTCCTGTACCGAGAACCTCCGGCTCTCTATCGGCTCCGAGTATCTGCTTCGTTTCTTCTTTTGAATCAGGAGTAGACCTATCCGTACCTAAAACTTCTCCGGGATTATTCGATATAGCAGGAGTTGGCGTAGTAGCTCCCAGGGGTGGTGTTTCTACAGCTTTAGGCGGATTAACGGCAGAGGGAGGCGCTGGCCTAATTCCGTCACCACCGGGTGTATCTCCTCCTTTATTCGGTGAAACAGGTGGAATGTCCTTTCCCCCGGGAGGATTCGATTTTGAATTTTCTTCTTCCGGTTTTCCTATTTTTGTATTGATAATTACAGCTCCGAACGCAGAGCCGGGCACCTTTTCCGTCCTGGCACTGTATCCGTCTACAGGGATTTCCCGAAGTTCATATTGAATTTCCTTACCTTCTAAATCATTTTTCAGCTCATCAAAAGTATGCTGCCAATCATTTCTTTCATCCAAGACTACCGTATCAAGAACTTCTCTTTTTGCCAATAGCTGGACTTTCACTTCATAGGGATGTCTCCCTCCCCCTTCCCATACCTTGGTTACCGGAATCGAAATTCTGTCTCCATCGGTATAATAATTGGTAATCGTAAACTTTGTACTCATCGTACCGCTAACAACGGAAGTGAAACCCGCTACCTCTTTCTCCTCAACGGTATATTGAATTAAGTTTCCATTCTCGTCCATCCTTGGTAGATTTTCAAAAACATAAACCCAGCCATTATCTTTACTAAGCTCCGCTTTTAGGTCTTCATCCCTGTTTCCGTTTTTCAGGAGATAAACCGTAATCTTGTCCGGTTGTTTGGGAAGTCCTGCATCGCCAATAACATCTAAGGCACCTTTTTTTAAAAAATCAAAGACTTCTTCACTTTGAATTCCATCTGGTGATAGAGAAGCATCGGATGCAGATCCGGGATTTACCAATACAGGCCACTTCTTTTCCACAATAACATTTCGGAAGCTCAAGTCCTCTTTCTCATTTTCAAACTCAAACTCCAATAGCTTATTATCTCCAAAGGAATCATGTCTGAGATTAAGAGTTGACTTATCTAATTTGTAACCATCCGGAGCCACTATCTCCTGCAGTTCATAATCTCCTCTGCAAAGATTTTTTGCTACTGCAATACCTTTTTTATTGCTTTCTATAATCTTTTTAAAATTAGAATTGATTCTGGACAGACAGTATACTGCCCCCTCTAGAGCTTCTCCGGACCCTTTATCTATCTTTTTGATTTTTATGCTGTACGCTTCATCCTGATAGCTTTCATCTACATTCTTTACCGTGTAGATATGCTCAATGGAATCTACATCTACACCTTCAAGTTCCACTTTGTTCTTATACTTTGCCCCATTTACCGGAATCTCATTGATCTCCACAAAATAGCGAAGCTCAAAACCTTCATTTGCTCCCAGCTCTCCCAAATCATATTGAAACGTTCCGGACCGCCCATCCGAATTTCCATAATCTAAATATGCAGTTGCTTCTTCTGCGGCATGTTTACCACTTTCATCCGTTCGTAATGCAAAAATACTTCCGTGATTTTCTTCATCATCTGCTGCAGCTTCAAAGTATTTTACTCCGTCTTCCCCCAATCTGAGTTCTCCACTTCTCCAGACCCCTCTTCGGAAAGAAGGTTGGAATCTATCCATTTCATAATCGAAAGAAAAGCCCGGATATCTATTTAAGGGATCAAAATAGTCCAGCTCACCGGATGCAAGACTGTCCTTTATTACAAGATGTCGATAGCCATCTTTATTCTTTGTGCCCTTGAAACTTTTTGCGTCAAAAGTAATACGGTATTCCACTACGAAATGCGGATTACCGTCACTATCCCAAAGTTCATAAATATTGTCATCTACCGCTTCCTTGGAGAAACCGACAGCTTTGGTATAATAACTTTTGCTATCCTTTTCCATATCTGTGATTACCGGCTCCATTCCGGCATTCTCACTCTCTTCCGTTTCTGCAGTTATTCCGGTGTTTTCCGTAATTTCGATATTTCCGGTGGTTTCGGTGTTTTCAGTGTTTTCAGTGTTTTCGTTATTTTCAGTGTTTCCGGTGTTTTCAGTGTTTCCGGTGTTTTCACGCTTTTCAGCCTCCGCAATATATTCGGATTCTACTTCTGTTCTGTGTCCTATCTCTCCTTCAGCTTGGACTGACTCTGTAAACTCCTGCATTTCCGGTAACACAAAAGGACTTTCTCCTTCTGCCTTGGCAAAGAAAAAACCTTGCCAAATCATCAATGCAGAAAAAAAGAACGCCAAAAAAACCTTCTTTGCTCTCCTCATCTTTTCGCCTCTCTTTATATACAAAAAGTTAATATTTAAGTTTTTCTATAGGATTATTTTAGCACAATTCAAGACACCAACAAGAAAAACACCTCGTTTTAACATATTTGTTTATAAGGCATTGTATAAAAGTCTTTTAACTATTTTTCTTAGAAAAAGGTTCATCCTTTCCTATACCACACGAATAGGATACGGCATACTTTGCAAATATCCTTCGTTTTGAACAAGATGCCTAAGACTCCGCCTGTATCCTTTGCCAAAAAATCGTCAACCCGAAAACGAGTTGACGATTCGCAGAACCGGATAGCCTAGACGGAAAATTTCTCCGCTTATATATCCGATATTACATATTTATAATTTCTGATTATCGCTTGTTCCTTATCTTCCTTCTGCTATAGATATAAGAGCAGGGTAATCCGATTAACGAAAGCAGAAACAATACAAGGTAAATCCTCATTGCGCTACTATCGGAGGTCTTTGTCCAGCCTCTTCCTCTTCCAAGAACCTTAGGAACTTTCTTCCTCAAAAATCTGTGGTCCGATTCCCATTTCCGCATGAACAATGGGTCTATCCGATCCCAAAACCTCACCTTGGTTCTCCAATGGCACAGATAGAACTGCTGATCCATTCGAAGAAGAAGTTTCGCCAGGTCTTGGAGTTTGACCTCTACCATTTTGAGGAGGGACAACGGGTTTACCGCCATTTGGGGAGCTCGGAGTATCCACACCATTATCCGAGTTGTTGGGACTTGATTTTTTTGTATTAATTAAGACATTAAGGTAGCCGGTATCCGGGTCACTTTCCACCGATGTTTCATAGCCTACTACCGGTACTTCCTTCACTTCAAAACGGATAAGCTGATTATATTCATCTTTTTTATTCCGTACAAAATTGTACTGCCAATCATTACCTTCATTTAATATTGCAGATTTCGTAATTACGCCGTTCTCTAACAGCAAAACTTCAACTTTTCTGGGATGTGGACCCTCTCCTTTCCAGATTTTTGTAACCGGAATTATAGCCTGGTCGCCTTCATAATAATTATTCGTTATCGTAAACTTTGTGTCCTGTGAACCGCTAATCGTTGTTACATAATTTGCTAAGGCTTTCTCTTTTACCGTGTATAGAATTTCCTTCCCATTCTCATCTTTTCTTGGTAAATCCTTGAAGATATATTCTGCATCTCCAAAATATGACTGGGGAGGAATATCTGCTTCTCTAATCACCTGTCCATCCTTTAAAAGGTAAATTGTGACTAATGGAGAATAAGGAACACTCCTGCCGGTCGGAACCATGTCCGTTAAGAAAGATTCATTTCTATCAATTACTTCTTCATCGTCATTATTAGAAAAATCCATCGCTTCCGTATCTTCAACAGGAAGGGATGCCGGTTCCGGATCGCCGGGTTTTACATGCCATTTCTTTTCTACGATAATATCGCGTTTATCCGGATCTTCATTCTTGTGCCTCTTCTCATTTTGAAAACGGACAACAATCTCGGAAGGATCATCAAATTGCTCCGGTGAAATTGACTTCACCCTTTCTTCCTCTTCCTCATTCATCTTATAATTTTCAGGAGGATTTATTTCTTCAATATCATAATATTCTTTAATTAAATTATGTACTGTAACTTTTCCGTCTTCTCCTGTTTCCACCAACTTCTTATAGCCGGTATTTACACTGGAAACCAGAAATTCTGCGCCTTTTAAGGGAATTCCGCTCTGCTTATCTGTCTTTTCAATGGTAAAGCTGTATTCCTTTCCTGTAAAGGTATCCGGATTTTCTTGCACAGTATAAGTATGCTCCTGTGCTTTCACACCCAAGTTTAATATTTCCGCCTTATTCTTATACTTGGTTCCTTTTTGCGGATACTCGATAATTTCCACAAAATATCGAATTTCAAAGCCTTCATCAGCCCGCAAATGTTCAAATAAATATTGCATGATTACATCGTTGTCACTCCAATATTCTGTTGAATATTCCAGTTCAGAATTATCCATCTTTTCTGCAGGACTTGTTCCTTCTTCATCCGACCTTAGAGAAAAGACCGGTCCACGATGTTCAGCATCATCTTCCGCAGGCACAAAAACCTTGCCACCATTCCCATCATCCCTATACTCTCCGCTTCTCCAAACACCCTTTTTAACAAGCGGATAGTACTTTTCTTTATCTTCAAAATCACTATTCAGACTAAGCGCAGGATTAAAGTATCTGAGCATATTGCTTTTTAAACTATCCTGAAAGGTGAGATTATCATAGCCATCTTCGTTATGCTGTCCCTCAAAATTCTTGGCATCAAAACGAACCACATATTCCAAAATATAGTGATATTCCCCTTCTTTATCCTTGACCTCTTGTATCCCTCCATTGACAATTTCCTTGGAAAAGCTAATGGGTTTTGTAGGTTTATTGTCTCTATCTGCTTCCTCATTATTCATAAATTCATTATGAACAGCTTCATTATGAACAGCTTCATTATGAACAGCTTCATTATGAACAGCTTCATCATCCACAGCTTCATTATGAACAGCTTCATCATCCACAGTTTCAATACTCATACTGTGTTCCGAATAATCATTTTGACTACTTCCTACGTTTTGATCAAGTTCTTCCACCACAGGTAAAACCGCAAAATCTTCCCCCTCCGCCTTGGCAAAGAAAAAACCTTGCCAAATCATAAGCATGGAAAAAAAGAGCGCCAAAAACCTTTTTTTCGCTTTCATTCTTGTTCCCCCTCTTTATATGATATATAAAAATAATTAATTTTTTCTTCTCCTTTTATAATTTTAACACATCCTTATTTTTTAACAAGAAATTTTCAATCAGGAATTCCAAAATCCTTTGTTTTTATATTTTTTGTCTTGCATAAGATAAAAAAAAGTATAAAATGCCTATGTATGCTATTTTTTATATTTTTAAGGGGGAAAGATGAAAAACAAAATATTAATTGATGTTGCTGATACCTTGGGGCTCAAGTATCTGGAAGATATAAATGAAGCTGCAGGCTTTTACGAGGGTTATTTCCTATCCATACGTTACGTAAATCAGGTTTATCAGTGCTGCTTTTCCTTATCTTCGATGGGTAACTATCCGGATAAGCAGTTCATCAAGGGCTTAAGAAAGGAAATTAAGCCGGTCCATAGTATGGAAATCTCCGGATATCTTGTAAAAGCGAACATCAAGGGTGGCTTTACCACAAAGGGCTTCAAGCAGAATCTTCTGGACTCCATCGTTCAGTTAATTTCCCATTTTGCGGCAAACGGCTTAGCGAACTGCAGTGAAATAAGCGGAAGCATGGATGGCGTTTCTCTTTACTGTTTAAACGGGCAAAGCCACTTCTTTACCAAGGAAGAATACGATCAGAAGAGAATCGAGCAGGAGGAAAGAATCTTAAGGATCAAAGCCGTGGTCCGGTTGGTGTCATTCTTGGTATTTTCGGTGCTCTGGTCGGTGCCTTTATAGGTGCCATTGCCGTGTTCCTTATTTCCAGAATGGGATATATTTCTCTCTATGGCGGGGTAATCATGGGAGCAACAACCATCCTTGGCTATAAGCTTTTTGCCGGAAAGTTTGGAATCATCGGCATTCCCGTTTCGATTCTTTTCATGGCAGCCATGGTTTATCTTGTGAATCGTCTTGATTTTGCCTTTTTACTTTCCGAAGCTTATTTCGGAAACTTCGAGCACGTAATGGAGTGCTTCCAGTACATAAAGGAAATCTTGGCAGAGGAAGTTCCGGAAGTAAGTATGAGCTATAATCGTAATTTGTGGCAGCTTATGCTATTCACTCTGGGTACCGGCATCTTCGGTACGATTGTGACCTTTATTTCAGAAAAGAAGTTGAAGGTATCCTATCCAATTTTGGAAGATGTGGATTCCTCGATGCAATACTAATCCTCAACGAGAGATCATGATTTTACCAAATTCTGAATACAGAAAAAGCTTGTAGATTAATTTCTTTCTACAAGCTTTTCTTTATTTCTTCGCTGTGTGCCTTATCAGAAAAACTAAAAGGAAGATAAGCTCCTCTATTTGCCTACTTTGCTTTCAGGGTAATTCTATAGTCTTTATATCCTTCGGAGTGAATGACTATTTCATTGTCACTATCCTTAAATTGATCTACGGTTAATGCAAGAGCATTGACCTTATCAACCGTTTCCGGTCCGTCTGCAATTTTAGAGAAAGTCTTCTTCTTTTCTGCTAAATCTCCATATCCATCCGAGTCTCCAAATATGAATTCTTCATATTTCATTCCATTTATTTCTACACTACTTACATTTTGGATATAAGCATTAATTTCTTCTGTATATTTTTCTTTTGCCAAAATATAAATAATGTAACTCATAGAATTGGTTCTTTCTGTGTTGCAAAACAAGGTTTTTAGGGTAATCCAACAATCCTTCTGTTTCCTCCTTTTTGTCTTCCTCTTTCTTTTCTTCTGTAGCAGGCTTCTTTTCGTCCTCTTTCTTTTCTTCTACAACCGGCTTTTTTTCGTCCTCTTTCTTTTCTTCTACAACCGGCTTCTTTTCGTCGCTTTCCGGCTTGGATACACTTCCTCCAACATTTTCGCCGGCTTTCCCCGAAAATGCAGTTCCGAAAGAAGATCCTCCGGAAGAAGCTACAGGTCCACGACCGGTCCCGGATACTGTTCCGCTAGAAGCGGCCTCTCCCGGAATAGGGCGACTTGCTCCGGCTACATGCGTGGAACTAATTCCCTTTCCTCCGATGTAATACGCTTCTCCATTTTCATTTACCCACTGTCCGCTATGATTTACCCGGTATCCATCAGGAGTCGTACCATTTACAAAAAGTGCGCCATAAGTAGAGTTATCTGTCCCAGCAAAATAATAGCAATATCCTTCAATCCAATGCCATCCGGTCAATAAGGAACCTATCTTCGCTCCCATCTCTGTGTTGAAGAAATACCATTTTCCTTTCCTCGTGCCAGCCTGTTTTTAAATTGCCGTTTTCATCCAAGAAATACCATTCTCCGTTCGATACAATCCAGCCTTTCAGTTTTTCTCCCTGCTCATTCAGAAAAGTCCAGTATTTCTCTTCCATTCTCCATTGACCAGCAGTATTTGCCATTTCTGTTTTGGCAAATGCATAAAAAGAAGGCATAAGCATCGCTCCAAGAGCCAAACCGAAAACTATTTTTTGCATACTCCTTTTCATCTTCTTTTCCTCTTTTCTCCTGTGAAACTTAAAATTCCTAGTAAAAAGCTATCATGAAGCTTCAAAAAATACAAGGATTCATAAGCTTATACTTTTAATATGATTCTTAATAAAATTTTAGTTTCTTATCCTATTCTCTATTGCAATAAAGTCTTTCTGTCTATCGTCATTTACACACGCAACAAGTTACAGCTTAAGAATTCCGCTCTATACATCTAAAAAATTCATTCTATAATTGGAGAAGAAAATCTTGTTCTTTCATTTGGAGAAGAAAATGTCGTTCTTTCATATTGAAAAGAACTTTAGCTATATTGTGACATAAGAAAGGAGCCATCATGTCAAAAACCATTTATCTTGCAGGCGGTTGTTTCTGGGGAGTGGAGGCCTATTTCCAAAGAATCCCCGGTGTTCTTTCTACAAAATGCGGTTACGCGAATGGAAAAACGGAAAATCCGAGCTATAAGGAGGTGTGCCAAAACGACACGGGACACGCCGAAACCGTAGAAATACACTATGATGAAGAACGTTTACCCCTAAAAAACCTCTTACGCTATTACCTTCGGATCATTGATCCTACCAGCTTAAACAAACAAGGAAATGACAGAGGCACTCAGTATCGTACCGGAGTCTACTACATGGATGATGCGGACAAAGAAATCATAGAGAAGGTTTTAAAGAAGGAGCAAGAAAAATACCAAAAGTGCCATCGTGGTCGAAGTACTCCCCTTGTCACGCTTTGACGCTGCCGAGGAATATCATCAGAATTATCTAAATAAATCCGGACGGCTACTGCCACATTCCTCTGGCGCTTGCGGACGAACCGCTTCTGGAAGACGATAAGTATCATGCTCTATCCGAAGAAGAGTTAAAGAAGAAGCTCACCAAGGAAGAGTATGAGGTACTGGTTCACTCCGCTACCGACCGTCCCTTTGAAAATATCTACTGGGATACGGTAGAAAGAGGACTCTATGTAGATAGAGCTACGGGAGAACCTCTATTCTCCTCCAAAGACAAGTTCCAATCCGGCTGTGGCTGGCCAAGTTTCTCCAAGCCGATTGCGCAGGAGGTCATTCGCTATCTGGATGATGATAGCTTAGGACACCACAGAGTCGAAGTCCGCTCTCAAGGCGGGGATTACCATCTCGGTCACGTCTTTACGGACGGGCCAAAGGAGCTTACAGGATTACGCTACTGCATAAACTCCTCCTCCGTACGCTTTATTCCCTATGAAGATATGGAAAAAGAAGGCTATGGGGATTTAAGGAAATATGTATAGAGGTGTAAAAATGCACCAAGAAAAAAATTGCTCAGACACGAATGGTCCGAGCAATTTTTTGTATAATTCACTTATGCCCAAAAACAAAATATCACACGCTTGTGAGAAAAACTTGTTATGAATGAAAATACCCTTGCTATTTCTACTGCTCTTATTACTACTCTAAAACCCGGTATTGCTTCATGACTTCGCCATCCATGAAGATAAGCGGCTTCGCCGTTAACCCATCGGCATCCTTGTCATGATAGCCCATCAGGTAGTCATTTACCTCCTGTAAATCGGAAAACTCCTCTACCTGATACGGTAACTCAAAGGCAATCTTTTCAATAAAGAGATATTTATCGCCATCCTCTACCAAAACACCTACATGGCCGATGAATTCCTGCACTTTATTTAAACCATCATCCATAGTCATAAATACGGAAACCATGTGCATCTTATCATTATGGAAAGAAATTCCTTTCTCCTTCCAGGACTTCATAATCTCTTCGGATAAAACAACTGTATCCTGTGTATCTTCTACATCAATATAGGAAAAAAAGAGTATCATAGTTCTTCTTATCCTCTCCGCTAAAGATTTGCTTTTTGGATATTGCATCAAAATCCGAGAAAAGCATCGTAGTATCCCCCGGAACAGGATTTTCCACCGTAATAGAATCTCCCATCAGGGAAAACGCTGTAATCCTACAGTTTCTTCCGACATAGCCTCCCTTATCCAACCAGGCATCCACCAGCTTATCCGAATCAAAGTCCGGGAAGCCGGCATCAATTGTAGTCATCTTCTGCACAAGATTTTCTTTTCCTACCGCGTTGTTGTATTCGTCTACCGCCGCAAAAAAGGATTGTATCTTCTCCTCTTTTAAACCTGCTCCTTTTAATGCGGCTTCTACTCTATCTCTCGTTTCCTGATCCACAAGATTGGAATATTTCAATTTGATTTTCGCCTTACTGATTGGAGCATCTGTCGCACTGTCCGTGGCATTCTCCTGTTTTTCCGCCTCAGTTGTATCGCCATTCTTATCTTTAGCTTCCGTACTATCTTCTTTGGACACGGTCATAGATTCCTTTACAGTATTGTCTTGCTCAGTCTGTTTTGCCTGACTGCCGCATGCCGTAGAAAGCCCAAGGAACGCTAAGATTGCAATATATTTCAGTTTTTTCATTAAAACTCCTTTCTGTCTGAGGTTTTATTATAGAAGTAAGAAAAATGAAGTCAAGGTATTTGCCCACGAGGACAAAATTATTCATTTTTTCGACTGAATTATGAAGACTTTTGTGGCATCGCTCTTGGAATGGGGATTTATTCTCTTCTTCCCGGGAATTATTTCCGGGGCTAAGAGCAGTTTTTTAAAAAAGACAGATTCGATGGACTGTAGTACCTTTAGCGTATTGGCGATAAGGTTTCTACTGTTCCGATTATCGAATCTGTCTTTTTTATTTTTGGGACTGCTTTTCTAAATTTTGAATGATTTTTCCTGCTTTACTTATTCTGCTTGTAATTTAAACTTCGAAACCAGCTCATCCAATATTCCGGCCTGACCGGATAACTCTTCCGCTGCCGCTGCACTTTCTTCGGCTGTTGCAGAGTTATTCTGTACCACAGCGGAAATCTGATCCATTCCAATAGTCAGCTGACTCATTCCCTCGGATTCGCGCAGAGTCTCTCTCGTAATATCGGAAATCATAGCGTTAATCTTTCCGGCTCTTTCTACAACATCGGAGAGCGACTCTTCTGTTTCTCTTGTAATCCTTGCTCCTCGCTCTACGGCGTCCTTTGTCTCTTCTATAAGAACACCTGTATTTTGTGCAGCTTTGGCTGATTTCTGTGCCAGATTTCCAACCTCATCCGCAACGACGGCAAAGCCCTTTCCGGCTTCCCCCGCACGTGCAGCCTCTATGGCTGCATTGAGAGACAGAATATTAGTCTGGAAGGCTATGTCGTCAATGGTCTTAATAATCTTTCCGATTTCATTGGACTTTTCTGTAATCTCTTCCATCGCTTTGGACATCTCTTCCATCTTCCGACTGCTCAGCATAACGGCTTCTTCCGCCTTTTCGGTAAGCCCCTTTGCTTCTTCCGCCTTCTTCGTTGTGATCTTAATCGAATGGTCAATATCACTCATGCCGGCAGATAATTCTTGCACGGAAGAGGCCTGCTCGGTTGCTCCTTGAGACAAAGACTGCGCTCCGCTGGAAACCTGATCTGAGGAACCGCTGACTTCTGAAGCGGATTTCTGGATTTCCAAAATTGTGGCATTTAAGTCTGTACGAATGGAACGCAAAGACTCAATCAAAGGATGATATTCCCCTTGATATTTCTCTTCTTCCTCCAGATTAACCCGGAAGTTGCCCTTGGCCAACTCTTCCAACTTCTCCTGTAAATCTCCGGTAATGCTCTTAATCCGATTCATGACCTCTTGGAAACCATTTCCGATTTGCCCAATCTCATCGTCCTTCAGATAGCTTATCTCTTCGCTAAAATCTCCTCTTGCTACTTTACTTCCTACCTTTGCCATTTTTTGCAAAGGCTTAAGGGACTTCTTGATAAGAGTAAACAGTACGATTACCATAGTAAAAACAGCAGCCGCAGCAAGGAAGAAGCTTAGTACAATCACAGCGTATATTGGCGCCATAAATTCTTGATTTTTCACGGAAAGCATAATCCACCAGGTATTTCCCATAATATCTGTCGGAAAATAATAAACTCTCTTGGCTGCTGTCCCTCCATTTTTTCCTTCAGGTAAAAGCCTTTTCCTTCTTTCAGTTTTTCTTCTACCTTTTTTCCCTCCGCTTCCGTCTTTTCCTCTACAATTGATTTTCCAATCATAGGCTCATTTTGACTGTAAACTACTTTACCATGCTCATCCAAAATATTGGTGACAAGACTTGGAAAACGTATATCTTCCTGTTGGATAGAGGAGAAAATATTGACATCAACATCCAAGAAAACAACGCCGACAAACTGACCGTTAAAAATCATCGGTCTGGAAATACTGATGATTTTTTTGTTATTTAATAAGTCTTCATAGACCTCCGTAATGACTGTTTTCTGACTCTCCTTAGCATCTTTATAATATTCTTTTTCCTTATAATATTCATAGGAGAAGTTCACCAATTTCTTGGATTTGTATCCGTCCCTATTCAGATACGGTGCATAATCTCCGTTAATTTTTAAGAATCCGCCCGGTTCAAAAAATGCACCGGCACCACCAATATTTTCATTCGATGCAATTAAGGCATTCAAAGAATCAATCAGAACTGACTCGCTGTTGTACTGTGCCATATTCAGTGACTCATCCACGATGCGGGAGCGGAAATTCAAGTTTTCCATCGGCGTGATATGCTGCTTCTCTTGTTTGATATTCTCTATCGACCACTGTGTTTCCGATGTATCTCCGGCAGTACTAACCCCATTATAAATAATGGAAGCAATCGCATCCATCTCCGATATCAGGGCTGAAAGCTCATCAGCGGATGCACGTGCTTTATCTTCCATATTTTTATCAATCGATTTTTCAAAGGAAATCCTCATTGCTCGGATTAGGCCCACATTCATACATAAAATCACAAGCGCAGAAACAATGCCCAAAACGAGGGGCAGTTTTACTGACAGATTCATAGCCTTTCCGCTTGTTTTCCATATTTTTTTACGAAGATGATTTTTTTGCAGAGACGACTCGTTTGAAGCAAGTGTACTTCCCTGTACTTTTTCCATTTCTTCTTCTCCTTAATAAAATCTTGAAAATGAGACTCTTTGTTATATCGGTATCATTCTCCAAAAAATAAGAAGAATTCTACATTTTATTTTGCTTTTTCAGTAGGAAGAAAAATAAAAAAGGAAGAAAAAATGGATGAAAAAAATATATTGAAAAAAGTGAATTTCTTATTGTAAAATAGTATCAACTAAATAGTTATTTTGCGGGTGTGATTCAATGGTAGAATGTCAGCTTCCCAAGCTGAAAACGTGGGTTCGATTCCCATCATCCGCTTTTTTTTTGCAAAAAGTTCCGATATAGATTATGAACTAATACATTTCTCCGATAATCTTTAGTAGATATCGTATAGGAGGGTGATTATGAAATCGATTCGGACGACCTTAATTATTTGTATGCTGATGCCTATCATCATTGCGTTTTCCTTGATGGGCGGAACACTAGTTTTCTATATGGACACTCTCAGTGTCAGTGACGGAAATAAATTGATGCCTGAAGGTGCTTCCCAAACTGCGGAATCCGTTGATAGTATTCTGAAGCTGGTTCAATCTCAGGTGGATCTGCTTGCCAATACCTGTACTATGATGACGGATGAAGAAAAAATCCTGGCAAAGGACAAGGCTTACTTTGCCGAATATGAAAAGCAGATGAATGAAGTGGTCATCTCCTCTACAAAGGATATTCCGGGGCTGATCGCTTCTTATATCCGTTATGATCCGAGCCTTACTTATGGTACCTCCGGTACCTTTTATACCGATGCGGACAATGACGGAAAACTGGAAGCCGTCACTCCGACTGATCTTGCTGCCTATCCCCCTACTGATATAGAGCATGTTGGTTGGTTTTATACTCCCCTGCAGAATAAAAAAGCTACCTGGATGGAACCATACTATAATGCCAATATCAGTAAGACCATTATTTCTTATGTATGTCCCGTCTATTTAAAGAGCGGGGAAGGCTTCGCGGTAATCGGTGTCGATTTTGACTTTGATTATCTGAATCAATTGTTTACAACACACCATAAATTCCATGTCGGAGATACCTATTTATTAAATGAAGAAGGAAAAATTCTCTATCATCCGGATTTTACAAACGGCGAAAATTTCGGAGATATTCTGGACGGAAAATATAAAAATGATTTATCACAGATTGTCTCCAATAAAAATGGTTATGTGAATGGAGGAAGAAGTAAAAAAGCGGTATTACTTGGCTTTGACACACTGAGTAATGGTTGGAAAATTGTAGTCACCCCAAGCCATGAGGATATTTACGGAGCCATGGAGATGTTAAAGAGTACTCTCGGCTTCTTCATTGCCATATATCTCATCATCATGTTTGTTCTCTCCTTCATAGTCGGAACCAAACAGGCAAAACCCATCCTTTCCCTTACGAAGTCCGTAAGAAGACTGGCAGAAGGTTCTTTAGACGAAGAGATTACCGTAAAGAGCAGAAATGAAACCGGAGCACTGGCAAAGGGTCTCACCCAATTGGTTGCCCAGTTGAAGGACTATAAGCTTTATATCCAAGAAATTACCGACAGTCTGAATGAAATTAAAAACGGAAATCTCGATATAGAGCTGAAAAACGATTATGCAGGGGAATTTGCCAAGGTGAAAGATGCTCTCCTTGACTTAACAACGAAATTAACCGACCTTATCGGAAACATTCGTCTCTCCTCCGAGCGGGTTTCCCAGTCTGCAAGAAATGTAGACAGCGGTGCACAGAACCTGACACAGGGTTCAACTGAACAAGCCAGCAGCATTGAGGAGCTCTCCTCTACCATCAACGACATTTCCGTACGCGTAAAGCAGAATGCCGACAACGCCATAAAGGCCAATGAAAAAGCCAAGGTCGGAAAAGAAGAAATGTTAAAGAGCGACGGACAGATGCAGGAAATGAAGGAGGCGATGAGCCATATCAACGAAAAATCCGCTGAAATCAGTAAGATTATCAAAACTATTGATGACATCGCTTTCCAGACCAATATTCTGGCACTGAATGCAGCCATCGAAGCTGCCCGTGCAGGTGCGGCCGGAAGAGGCTTTGCCGTTGTAGCGGATGAAGTTCGAAATCTGGCACAAAAGTCGGCAGAAGCTGCTAAAAACACCACGGTCCTGATTGATGAAACCGTAAGAGCGGTAGAGCAGGGAAGCAGCCTTGCAGACAACACTGCACAATCCCTACATCAGGTTGTAGAGGGACAGACGGAATTAAGTACTTTAATTAATGAGATTGCAAGTGCTTCCGAAGATCAGGCGCAGGCTGTAGCACAAGTCACCAGTGGTATTGAGCAAATCTCCAGTGTTGTGCAAAAGAACAGTGCTACCGCTTCTGAAAGTGCCGATGCGAGCACCGAGCTAAACAGTCAGGCCGAGAAATTACAAGAGCAAATCCGTCAGTTCCACCTTCGAGATATGGATGGTCGAATTTCGCAGAGTACAGAAGAAGCAAAGGACCATGAAGAACCTGATGCTTCTAAGGAAACTGATTTCTTAGAAAAAGGAAACGGAATAAATGAAGAAACAGAAGTGAGGGGAACCGAGGAAATAAGGGGAACCGAGGAAATAAGTGGAATGCAGATAATGAACGGCGCGATAGAGCAAGAATATAGTGACAGCCCTTATTGATTTTGGGACAATGCCATGATGCCTAAAAAGCACTCGATAACGAGATAAGGAAGAAACCGGACTAAAATGAACTTTAGCCCGGTTTTTTTATCCCACTTTTAATTCACTTCTGCCTGCTCTAATAAGCTTTCCTCATCATATCCGTAGAAAGAAATTCTCTCATAAATTGCCTGCTGCCACTCTCCCGAGAAACTTTCGTCCGCATTGATGAAAAAGTCAGGGGAAAGGTAACGGATAATCATAAACTCCGAGGTTTTCTGTGCAAAGCCGTCACCGCGGCTAAAGTCAATGCCCTTACCGGTGTTTCTTGTTACTGCCGCTTCCAAAATAGGAAGAGTCAGCTCATTGGCAGGAATCGTCATGTTTGGAAAATCAAGGAATCCTCCCTTATCCTTTGTATAAATTCCCAGGTTGGAAAGGGTTCCGTTTGTAAGCATTTTCACCCTGCGGATATCTTTTAACGGAATACTGTGCTTTCCTCCAACAATAGCACCTCCGGAAAGGCGAATCTCTTTCTCCATTAAGCTGTGGGCAATCGGAATAGCAAGACTATCAATATTGTTCGGAAATTCCGCCCCCAGCTTACTTGCCGCAAACGCAAGGAGTAAGGTCTTCGTCTCCGCAATGTTATGATCATTGGACTGTAATTTCAGGTCCGTATCCAGTTCCGGTACCGGAAGATTCTTTCCCTCTTCATTTTGGAAAAATAAAGAATAAGACATATTGGAATTACCGTATCGCAAAGTATTGATATATGTCACTTCTGAAAAAGACAGGGAATATGGCTTCTTCCCCTCTACACTAAATCCCTCTTTCGTTATACTTAATCTCCGACCATTAGGATCAAAGACGGCTGTACGACTACCTAAAATACTTCTCATTAGAACTCCTCCTGTTTTTTCTGAAAATATATCATTTTTTGCATAGCATGTTTCTTATATACATTCTATTTCGTATGTATGTTATGTTTCGTATGTACGTTATGGTTCGTATGTATGTTATGTTTCGTATGTATGTTATGTTTCGTATGTACGTTATGTTTCGTATGTACGTTATGTTTTGTATATATTATGTTTCCTATATATATTGTGTTTTGTATTCTTAATCTTTTTATCTTCAGTCTTTTTTATCCGGAAATCAATGTCCATTATAATGAACTGCATTTCATTTTGCTAGAAGGAGATTCATTTTTTCTGCTTTTCGATTTGCCTTTCTTCTCTTGCATATCTTCCCTGCTTTTTGTAAACTTATTTTTGTGCGTTTTGGCTAAAGCAAAACGAGATATCGCGCTTTGCAAGAGTCACTCGTTAAGAATGCCATATCGTACGCTTTACAAGATTGTGTATAAAAATACAAGAGGAAAAGCCATGAAGGTCACAAAAGTCGAATGTCCCAACTGCCACGGCAGTCTTACTATTCCCGACGGAATGAAGGAAGGCTTTGTCAGCTGTGCGTTTTGCAATACCAAGGTCTATATTGAACCGCATAAACCCGACATTACGCAAAATTTTAATATCGGGAGCGTAAATTATAATAAGGCAAATTCCGTTTCCGACACGGATTCACTGATTGATTTAAAAACTTGGATATCCATAGGCGGAAGTGTTCTCGGTGCCCTTACCATTATCGTTCTCCTTCTTTTAAATGGAAAGTCAAGCGACAAACGAGAGGCAATCAATACAGCAAACTATAGAAGCACTCCGAAAGATGCCGTAGTGATGCAGTTTGTAGAGGAGGCCTTCGGAAAGCCTCCGGAAGAGATAAGCAAAGAGGACTACGACTCTATACGATCCTTGAATATTCAAATATACGGAAGAGTCATCCTCCGACCATACGAAAAGCTGGCGATTTAGCTATGCGGAAAAACTGGATGAAAACGGAAATCCCGTGGACGAAGAATCACTCTATTTCCCGCTTACGGACAGTATTTCCGAGCAGGATATGCAGGTCTTTACCGGTCTTGTTCGCCTTTCTTTAGGAACGGACATTTCCTTTGATTATGAAGCAGAGGAAAGCAGTGATTTAAAAAATCTGGAGAATTTAAAGTATTTCTCCGCAGAGGATGAAAGCTTAAATGATACTGTAAAAATCCTCGGAAAGCCGGAAGAAATCCTGAGTCTTTCCGGTCTTCTCCTCTTTGATAATGAAATTCCTTCGGGTGTACAGGATAAAAATGGAAAAGAAATCAAGGACATCTTCACTCCCTTCTCCTCTCTTAAGTCCCTTTCCATCTCCATCGATGGGGACTATGATGAGGGACTTCTTTTCCTTAGAAATTTACCCACATTGGAAAAGTTGGAAATCTCACTAAGCGCATCCGATACTGCGCTGGACCTTTCTCCCCTTTCCTCTTTAAGCCAATGTACAAGCCTTAGTATTGTATGCACTTCGGATACTTCTTTTGAAAATGTCAGCGTTTTTTCCGGTATGCCGAAGCTTGAACACATCCGGCTGGACAGTTTATCCGATATCAAGGACCTGAACTTTGTAAAGAATATGCCGAATCTGAAATCCCTGTATCTCAAGGACCTTCCGATTCTAAACCTGGACGACCTTTCCAATCGCAAGTCTTTAAACAGTCTTACGATTGAAAGCTGTTATGATTTGGAAAATGTCGATGCTCTTCTGAGCCTTTCTTCCCTGCAACGCTTATCCATTCAGGGTGTCTCCTGCCCCATTCCGGATTTACAGGGCTTAAGCGCATTGGAAGATGTCCAAATTTCTGAATAAGCTTTAGACATGGTTTTCCTCATTTTAGGAAAATATATTCTTTGTATTAATTTTTCTAAATTGATATTTCCAACAAAATATTGTTAGTTATTGCTAACTAATGTATACTGTATTCCGCTTAAATGGATAAGACTTATCTTATTTCATAACAAGTCTATCGAAGGAGGAATATATGAAAAACAATCCAAATGCCTTAGCCGTTAAAGACTTAGTTACCATCGGTGTATTCGATGTCATTTACTTCGTTTGTGTGTTTGCCATAGGTATGATGGGGGTTATTCCCATTCTTTACCTTGTTTACCCTGCAGTCGTTGCTCTTCTCTGCGGTCCCATAGTGATGCTTTTGATGGCCAAAGCGCCGAAGCCCTGGGCACTTTTTATTTTCGGAATGATCATTCCCCTGATTATGCTCGCCTTCGGACACAGCTTTATTGTACCGCTCCTATCTCTCCTTATCATTTTACTTGCAGAAGGAATCAGGAGGCTTGGAAGATACCGCTCTATGCCCCTAACCATGCTTTCCTATGTCATTTTCTCCACTTGGACATGTAATTCTTTAATGCAAATGCTTCTTGTAAAAGAAAGATATTTGGAACTTACCAGAGCGGAGATGGGAAATGACTATGCCGATGCCTTGGAAAAGTTGATTACCGTTCCGAACATGGGACTGGTTTATCTTGGTGCAATTCTCGGCGGAATCTGCGGTGCCTTTTTGGGAAGAAAGCTTCTGAAAAAACATTTTGAAAAGGCGGGCATTTTGTAATGGAAGAAACTCTAAAGCCTTGGGCGATTCGACAAAATCCATTTAACCCGAATCCCCTGACGAAACTTCTCGTTCTGGGATTCCTGGGTGCTACCGTTGTGCATCCGGTTTCCGCCTATGCCGAATGGGCAGTGATAGGCATTATTTCCCTCTTCTATTTTGCACTGGAAGAGCGGAAAACTGCTGTCACAAACCTTTTATTCTTTCTTTTCCTGTCTTTTTTTCCAAGCTTTCCTGAGCTTTATTCTCTTCCCGCCTTACTAAAGCTTTTCCTTTCCTTCATTTATGTTCTCAGAATGTTTTATCTTCCTTATGCCGGGGGGCGATTTTTCATTCAGACCTCCGATGTGGGGAGTATTTTAGCCTCGATGGATTACTTACACATTCCTCCGTGCATCTCTATTCCTATCGCCGTGATGTTTCGTTTTTTCCCATCTTTCGCGGAAGAAAAAAGAAACATTTCCATGGCTATGCAGATAAGAGGCATTAAAACTCGAAATCCCTTACGCTATCTGGAATATATTACCGTTCCCCTTCTCATCATTTCCGCAAATATTGCAGAGGATATTGCTAAAGCCGCAGAATGTAAATGCATAGAAAATCCCATACCGAAGTGCAGATACAGCTCAGTACACTTGCAGTGGGCGGATTTCTTTTATGCACTTCTCATCATAAGCACATTAATTGTAGGCTGGATACTTTATAAAAGATAGCTTCTTTCCGGAAATATATTTCTATAAAAAAACATTTAGGGGGACCTCGTATGTTAAAAATAGAGCATTTTTCCCTATCCTATGAGGGAGACAGTCTTTCACTAAAGGATATTTCCCTGTCCGTAGAACCGGGCGAATGCCTTGTCCTCTCCGGGGAAAGCGGCAGTGGAAAATCCTCTTTAATTCATGCCATTAATGGGCTGGCTTATCATTATGACCATGCACAGTGTCAGGGCAGTATAGAGTTTTTCGGAAAAAATCTGCAGGAGCTTCCCCTCTATCAAGTTGCCCTGCAAATAGCCAGCGTATTTCAAAACCCGAAAACTCATTTTTTTAATGTCAATACTACCTTAGAGCTTTTGTTCGGTATGGAAAATATGGGGCTAGACCGCAGGGAAATGGACGAAAGAATGACAGACCTTCTCTCCATTTTCCCTATTGAACATCTCTTAGGGAGAAATATCTTCGCCCTCTCCGGCGGAGAAAAACAGATTCTGTCCGTAGCCTCTGCCTATCTTTCCGGCTGTAAACTGATTGTACTGGATGAGCCCTCTTCCAATCTGGACGAAAAGTCCATTGCCGTTTTACAAAAAATGCTTCTTCTCCTAAAGGAAAGAGGGATTTCTCTGATTATTGCGGAGCACAGGCTCTATTATCTTATGGACCTTATGGATCGCTTGCTCTTTTTAGAAAAAGGGAGGATTGTAAAAGCATTTTCAAAGGAAGAATTTTTAGCGCTAAAAAATGAGGAAGTGGAAGCGATGGGACTTCGCTCCCGAGAAAAGCTCTCCCTTTCTCTTCCAAAGTGGAAAAATGAAGGGGATTTTACAATAGAATATTCCTCCGGCGCCACTATCCGTACTGCCTCTTTTTCCTTTGGAAAAATCTATGGCATCATCGGAGAAAACGGTTGTGGAAAATCCACTTTTCTTCGCGCTATAAGCGGTCTTTCAGAAAAAAGGAAAGGCAAAGTTTCTCTTTTCGGAAAGGCCCTGTCGAAAAGAAAGCGGATTTCCCTCTCCTCTCTGGTCATGCAGGATGTGAATAGCCAGCTCTTTTCCGATTCGGTAGAGGAGGAGCTCATGCTAAGCTGCAAAGGGAAGAAATGGACAGAAGAAATGGATTCCTTACTTTTATCCCTTGACCTGGTAGACTTAAAAAAACGGCATCCCATGAGTCTCTCCGGAGGACAAAAACAGAGACTGGCTATTGCCGCCAGTCTTCTTCAAGATGCCAAGTTTCTTTATTTTGATGAGCCCACCAGCGGTATGGATGAGCGGAATATGCTTCGTATTGCAAAGCTTTTAAAATCGCAAGTTCGGAACGACCGCATCCTCTTTGTGGTCTCCCATGATACTGCCTTTTTACAGGAGGTGGCAACGGAAATTGTGGATTTAACGGAGTTTCGAGAATAAAAGTTCCTATCGCATAACTGAATCCCGTCCTTTATCTTCGTTTAATAATCCAGCGCATAATCCAAGTTAGGGCTATCCAAATGAGTGCACTCACCCCGCAAATCAGCATCCAAGCCTTTCGATCATTCATAAGGGGAAGTGGTACATTCATCCCGAAGAAGCCGGTAATTACCGCAAGCACACTCAGTAAAATTTCAAAAATCGTCAAGGTGCTCAGGTTGTTATTCAAGTCATTATTCAAAATATTGTTGTAGGAATCCAAAAGCTGGCGAGCCACGGTAGAAAGAAGCTCCGTCATGGAAACCAGCTGTCTGGCTTCCACCATAGCATCATCAAACTGGGCTATCTCCTCTTCGCTAAAGCTATGGTATATGGCATGAGCCTGTATATGTTCCAAAAGCAGGCGATTTTGTGTAGCCGCAGAATGTAGGTAAATCATCCCCACCTCCAAATCGGAAAGGGCATAAAGATTTCGCTTCGTGGTTTTCTTCCGAAGCAAATGATTGATCTCATCCTTTTGCTTATCCAGTCGCTCAATTACGGGGTAATAGGCATTGGAAATCATTTCCAAACCTGCAAAAAGCAGGGTGTAAATAGAAAGCTCTTCTTTCGTATCCACATAGGAACACATTTTCTGAATAATATAGTCATTATCCTCGTTACTGATGGTCAGCAGACGATTTTTCTGTACAATAAAAGTCATCGGAACCGTTTCATAGTATTCCTTGTCTTTTTTTGACTCCAGAACGCTGTAAATAAAGGTTACAGTTCCGTCCTCCCGATCAAAATCCATGTGAGCATGCTCATTTTCATCCAAAGCATAGTCAATAATTTTCGGATCAATATCATACTCTTCGTAGATTTTAGACTTCTCTGTAATTTCTTTGGAATCAATATTAATCCATGTGGCATTGTCACTGAGCTTCTTACTTACCTGCATTTTTCCCTACTTCTATTTTCCTGAATTTCCTTTTGCTTTGCCGCTGATAGGGCAAAGGCGTGATACCTCCTTATTATACGCCAAAATCCACATCTTCTGTACTTAAAATTTCTGTATGTCCTTCAAGATCTTCATAGACGGTAACAATACTTAATTTCGTTTCTGAAGATGCTGTACTTGCCTTTTCAAAACATAACAACGCATAATTCGTTCTCTAAGTACTATAGATATCTCTTCTGTGTCCGACAGTCAACGCAAGGATAATCAGCTCCTGATCTTGTATAAAACAAAGTAAGCGATAATAATCTCCAATTCTATACCGCCATTGTCCACTTTTGTTGGCGGTAATCCCTTTTCCATGTGCCCTGGGATTTTCACAATTTTGCAAATTTTTTACAATCCATGATTTGATCATCTGTTGTGTGTATTTGTCCAGTTTTTTGAACTCTTTATCGAATCGAGAAGTGGTTTCCACATGATAGCTCATAGATTCAATTCCTTCCAGAGTTCCTCAATGGGTCTGGATTTACAGCCGGTATTCTTATATTCCTGATAGGCTTCATTGGCAAGACTGATTTCATACTCCTCTTCAATGCGTTCAAATAATGCCCTTTTGAAAGCCTCTCCTAAAGACATTGCATGAAGCTTTGCATAGCTTTCTGCAAGTGCTTTTTCCTCCTCATTCATTCGAATTGAAAATGCCATGATTTTACCTCTATTTCAAAAATTATTTGCTGTACTTTATAGGCAAAGTATGTACAAACTTAATGTGTAGTACATTATACTACTCCACTTATTTATTATCAACTCTAAATAGAATCTGTTATAATCCTTTAAAAAGGAGGCATTATGGCTTGTCAATGGAAAAATAGCAGTGCAGAAATGATTTCTTACCACGATAAAGAATGGGGCGTACCCACCCATGATGATCAAAAGCTCTTTGAATATTTGCTTTTGGAATCCATGCAGGCAGGTCTCAGTTGGGCCTTGATTCTTCGAAAAAGAGAAACTTTTCGAAGCTGTTTTGCAAACTTTTCCCCGGAAAAAGTCGCAGCATTCACGGAGGAAGATATCGCAAGAATCATGCATACGGAAAATATGATTAAGTCGGAGCGAAAAATCAGAGCCATGATGCAAAACGCCAAGGCATTTTTAGCCCTGCAAAAAGAAAAGGGAAGCTTTGATGCTTACCTTTGGAGCTTTTCCGGTGGGAAAAGTCTTTGTTATCAAGGGCATGAAAAAGGGGAAATGCCGGCCAAAAATGCTCTTTCTGAGGCTATCAGTAAAGATTTAAAAAAACGAGGCTTTCAGTATACCGGCCCCGTCATTGTCTATTCTTTTTTACAGGCCTGCGGTGTTATTAACGACCACGAGGAAGACTGCCCCTGCTATCAGGCACTCCGTAAGGCTTATCCTTATCAAGAGGTGGAGGAAAAGATTCATTGACTTCTGCAGCTTTCTAATATAGCAAAGCAATCGCCTCTTTGATGCAATCTTCACAGCTGCAAAGAGGCTTTTCTTTGCCTATCCCTCTTAAGTCTTTGCAGATGCTGGCTCCGCAGCGCTTCTCAAAGTCCTGAAATAGGTGGGCGGC
The DNA here is from genome assembly GCA_916439225.1 of uncultured Oribacterium sp. Lineage (GTDB taxonomy): Bacteria > Bacillota > Clostridia > Lachnospirales > Lachnospiraceae > Oribacterium. The sequence goes on from CAKAHF010000002.1 coordinate 1,921,194, forward strand.
CTCCACCTGCACCATTGGATTTCCCTTATTTTTCATAGCTAAAACCAAATTTGCTCCAATGAGTGCGCCGCAGGTTCCTTCCAAGGTTCCCAATCCTTCAATAAGCCCAGCAGAGAGAGAAAGCAGAAGCTCCTCGGGCAGATTTAATTCCTCTTGATAGGCAAGCAACACCAGCTGTCCGCAGTTCTTTCCTGCCGCTAAGCCTTCCATAGCTAGTGACTGTTTTTCTTCTAAAGATTGTTTCATGATTTCTCCTATTTATTTAATAGATGAGCGATAGGAAATTTCTTGTTCCTTTAAAGCTGATTGATTTTTTATGCAAAGCAATATTCAATTACTTAATCCCTTCATAATGCGTCCACATCCGAGCAACCTGTACAATGCCCTCATAAGACACATTATTTTCCGTGATTTGTTCCGCGTATACTGTATAGACTAATCTATGCTGAATATTAATTCTTCTGGAATAAAATCCGCTTAAATTCCCCACCAAACTCTCGTAAAGTGGGGGAGTTTTAAATGGATCTTCTGCAATGATATCAAGTAAAAGCTTTGCTTTTTTCTCCAGACCTGCACTCTTAAGGAGTTTTTTGTCCTTATCTGCATTTTTACTGAACTTTATCAAATACATTACCACTCCTCATTCGGATCATAACTTGTACATTCCGATAAATCTTCTTCCTTTGACGCTAAAATACTTTGGCTCAAACCCGGAATACTATTCAAATACAATGTTTCCTGAATGGCCTTCCAATCCTCTTCACCGACTAATACCGCATTTTTCCCTCTATTGTTGGTAATCGTGATTGGCTGAGAAGATTCATTTACCTCTGAAACCGTCTGATACAGGTTTGCTCTTACCTTAGTAATACTGATTGAAGTCATTGCGTATCTCCTTATCTTCTTATCTTCTTATCTTCCTTCTGTATTGCATTTTCATAAGCTTTTCTATGCCTCATTATACCGTACTTTATTACGTACGTCAAAAATATTTTATCTCATAAATTTGCTCTAAAGTAATTCGCTCCGTATTTTTCTCAACAGGAAAGTCTTCAAATCCGGAAAGACTGACCAGCCAATAGCTTTTATTCTTCGCCGGAAATGGCTTTGCCTTTTCCAATAATTCTTCATAAATTGCCACATCTATTTTTTGATTTCTCCACTTTACCTCGACAAATAAATAGCGGTCCTTTCCATCAAAAGCAAGTAAATCAATTTCGGATTCCTTCTTTCTGATTTTGTCCGTTCCCCACCAGTTTCCATAATCTTCCGGTAGGAAGTCCAACTCTCCTTTTCGCAGTCTTTGTTCAAAATACTCTATGACAATCTGCTCAAATACAGTCCCCATATATTCATTCAGTTTTGGCTCAATCTGCTTCTCGTATACATGCTCTCCCAAATCCATATTGAGCAAGTTCAAATTTTTCTGTACGAAACAGTACCAAAAGCGAAACATCGTATCCTTGATCCGATAAATAGGACGCTTACTTTTACGGTCTAAAACCGGTGTTTTCTTCTCAATGATTCCAAGCTCCAATAAGGAATTCAGATAATGACTGAGTCCCCCGCTTTGCATATTTAATTTTGTTGCAATTTCATTTAACTTGCTTGCCCCTGCCGAAATCACAAAAAGAATATCATTGTAAAGCTTGGGTTGTCTCAGCTCTTGCTTTAAGAGATTATCGGGCTCTTCGAATAATCTTCCGCCGGGCTTTAGGAAATTACGAATAATATTGCTTTTTAAATCCACATTTTCATCAAAGAAGCTTAAGTATTCCGCAATCCCCCCGGTAATGCCATAGACAATCGCCTTATCTCTATAACTATAGGAAGCGACAAATTCTGCCGCTTCCAAATAACCAAAGGGCTGAAGCTTTAACTGGCTGGTTCGTCGTCCGTATAGCGGGCTTTTGTATCCCAGTACCTGATTTTCCATGAAGCTCATGGAAGAGCCGCACAAAATCAGGAAGAGCTTGCTCCTCTCCCTATACTCATCAATCAGTTTTTGTAATAGGGAGGAAATATGCTCCGCACTTTGGGCTAAATAGGGATACTCATCGATGACAAAAATGATTCTATGTTCTTCCGCGTAGGCAAACAAATAGCGAAGGGCTTTCTCAAAATCTTGAAAATCGGGAAGCCCCTTTAGATTCCCGCAAGCTTCATAGATCGCTTGTGACAAAAGGCTCAGGTTGATAAGTGCATTGGATTCCAATGCCACAAAATAATAGCCTTTTTTTCTTTTTAAAAATTCTTTAATCAGGTAAGTTTTCCCTACTCGTCTTCTGCCGTAAATAACCGATAAAGCAAAAATGCCTTTCCTGTATTCCTCTTCCAATTCTCTTAGTTCGAATGCTCTTCCTATAAAGCGCATAAATTCACCTCCTGGAAACGAGATATTGCGTATACCGCGATACTCTCTAGAGACATTATAAAACGCAATATCGTAATATGCAATAATATACTTTTGCATATTACGATATTGCGTTTTCCTCTGCTGAATGAAAATAACTAGAATCCAATACAGATAATACCTATTACAGCGCCCCCTTCGGGCAGACCTTTACACATTCCATGCAAAGGATGCAGTCCGTCCCGTTTTTTCTCTTCCTGGAATTATCTGTCATTTCCACATCCATGGGACAAACTCTCTTACATTTTCCGCAGGAAATGCACTTCTCTTCATCACAACGAATCCGCACCAAAGAAAAGTAACTTGCAGGCTTTAGAAATACGGTAACCGGGCAAATGTATTTACAAAATGCTCGGTTATCCTGGCAAAGAAAGGCCAGAGCAATCCCCACAAGATAATAGGCGAGATTTCCGATAAGGAAAGCCCAAAACATAATCCTTTCCAAGTTTCCTACCTTTAATAGAAAGAGGGCGGAAACAAAGAGAAAAGATAGGGCAAAAGTCAGATAGCGAATCCAGCCAATATTTTTCCGGGGAAGCACGCTCGTCTTATAGGGTAGAAAATCCAAAACCATGGCAGTCCAGCAGGCATAGCCGCAGAAGCCTCTCCCAAAAATCAGAGGGCCGAAGATTTTCGCCACCGCATAATGAATGGTAGCCGCCTCGAAAACACCGGTAAATAAATAGTACCAAAAGCCCTCAAGTTGCATATTTTCCCGGTTGATAAGCCCTAAATAAACAAGCATATACAGTCCCACCAGAAGCTGTACTATTCTGCGGGCATAGGGATATTTTTTGATGAAGAGAAAAATCCCAAGAGACAGGGAAGCTCCGATATAGGTAAAATTTAAAAGATAAAATAGATTATTCTTTGTCAACCAAAGGCTCACCGCTACTGCTTCAAAAACTCCGCCGATTAGAAGCACCAAAGCATATTTTTTCAAGAAATCGCGCAAAGAAAGCTCCTCTCCTATGTGTATATAGTTATGAGTATATAGTTATGTTTATACCTATGTATATATTTATGTTCATCCTTTTAACAGGATTTCTCATACAAAAAAAGTCTATGCTCATAGTTCAATATTTTCAAGTTCTTGCTTAGGAACAAAAACACAAAAAAAGAGCGGAAACCGCTCTTTTTACTGCCTCCTATATAGGCTTTTCCAAACTAAAAATCCTCAGCTTCTCAATGTATGATTGAAACGCTTAGCCCAACAAAGTCATAAGAATCGGCACAACGAGAATAAAAAGCACGGTACTGATGGTCACCACATTGGTGGAAAACTCTACATCTCCGTCTCCTTGGCTGGCCAAAATGGGGAGAACCGCAAGAGCCGGTGTAGCCGACTGAATCACAAAGGTATTGAATTCCTTTGTTGGTAGTCCTCTTCCTGTAAAGAAAAGTAAAGCATACATGATGGCGGGGGCAAGAATAAAACGCCCCACCACCGCAACTACAGTGTCTTTATCTAAGTGAATGCTCTTAAGCCCTGCCTTTGCAAGAATAATTCCAATGTAAATCAAAGACAAAGGGTGTTACAATATTTCCAATATAGGTCAAGGTATTTTTCAGCAAATGCGGGCACTGAAATTCCTAAAAGTAAAAATACCAAAGCGATCAGAAAGCCCACAAGAGGAGCCGGTAAAAGCTTCTTCCAGTCAAACTTTGTCCCCTCTTTCTTTTTTCCTCCCACACTGTCCGAGGTCATGATATAAACACCCAATGTCCAGGTGGAAATCGTATTGGTAATATAATAAATCAGGAAATAGGGTAGAGCCTCTTCCCCAAAAAGAGCAATGTTTAAGGGAAGCCCAATGAAAATGGTGTTGGCATTTCACAAAGGTATTCATCATGGTTCCCCGTCTTCCGGCACGAACTCCGCATAGCTTTACCGCCAAAAAGCCGAAAAATATAGGTTAAAAGCAAAGGCTCCAAAAAGGTGTAAAGCAAGCCTCCCGAAAGGCTGATGAGCTTATCTACGGTAAGATACTTTAATACCGAGACAAAAAAATGGAAACCGGTAAAGCTACATTCATAATAAGCCGGGACAGATTCGGGTCCGAAGCTCTCCGAAAACCAGCCTTTTATCTGCAAAATGTAGCCGAGAGCGATAATCACGATAATCGGAATAATACTTTTGCATCGAGGTGAGAAATACCGTCATTATCTCCTCCTTTATTTATATTCCGGATACCACTTTAAGTCCCTTTACCGCCTTTTTCCATATCCTGCTCTTTTGCACGAGCAAGTCCCTGCTCCTTCGCCTTCTTTGCCACTGCTTCCGCTACCTTAATGGAAACCTCGCCCACATACTTAAAAGGAGGAAGCACCGGTGCACCGGGCTTTGTGATATCGGTAATACCGGACAAGGAATCTGCTGCTGCCGCAATCATTTCATCGGTTAAGAGACTTGCTTCCGAAGCCAGCATCCCAAGGCCCAGTCCGGGATAAATCAGGGCGTTATTTGCCTGCCCAATGATATACTCTATGCCCTTATAAGAAACAGGGTCTGCCGGAATACCGGTTGCCACGAAGGCCTTTCCGTCTGACCAGGTAATCAGGTCTTCCGCCGTTGCCTCTGCCAGTTCTGTCGGATTGGACAAGGGGAAAATGCAGGGGCGCGCAGTGTTCTGACACATCGCTTCCACAACTTCCTTGGTAAAGGTATTTGGCTGTGTAGAGGTACCTACAAGAATCGTCGCCTTTACCGTTCTTACTACCTCTGCCAAGTCCGTTAATTTGTCTGCATTTCGGGAAAGTCGGAACGTTTCTTCGCAAAGGGTTTCTGCTGAGGGCGTTAAATCCTCCATATCATCAAAGAGTAATCCCTGCTTATCCACCATGAAGAAACGCTGGTAAGCCTCTTCCTCGGATAAGCCCTCTCTCACCATTTCTCTGTGTACGCGGGAGGCAATACCGGCTCCTGCCGTACCCCCACCAAAACAAAGATAAACCTGATCCCTAAGCTTCTGTCCGCTGATGGCCATTGCCCCAAATACTCCGCCTAAGGTTACGATTCCTGTTCCTTGAATATCATCATTAAAAGTTGGGATCTTGGTACGATATTTTTTTCCAGAAATATTCGCAGCATTTTTCACGACCGAAGTCCTCCCAATGAAGATAGAGTTTGGGGAAAAAGACGCTCAACAGTCTCTACAAATTGGTCAATAAAAGCATAGTAGCGGTCTCCATTCACTCGCTCATGCCGATTCCCCAAGTAATTGGAATTGTTTCGAAGCTCTTCCCTGTTAGTACCGGCATCGATAACCAAGGGGAGAACACAGGCCGGATCAATTCCTGCAGCACCGCTGTATACCATCAGCTTTCCTACAGAAATATCCACACCATTGGTGCCCCAGTCTCCCTATTCCGAGAATAGCTTCCGCATCGGTTACCACAATGAGGCGGATTTCCCTGTCTCCTGCGGCGTTTTTTTCAAGGTCTTTTTCAATATTTTTCCGGATGGTTAATGTCCAGATAAGCCGCATACTGAGGATCCACAAAAAGATCACTATAGCCCTCAATGGTTAACGAAACCGTGGGATCATAAACAATAGGATTAAATTCTGCCAAATGCTTGGAAAAAAGATAGTAGAAAAGAGTACGATTGGTGTTGAAAATCTGCATGAGGAAGAGACGCTTTTCCAGGTCATTTTCCTTCTTTTCCATCTGAGCATAGGTCTGTGCCGCCTGCTCTTCAATGGTCTGCACGTGGGAGGCAAAAGTCCGATCAGTCCCTAATTTCTCACGTTCCTCCATGGTAAATGCCGTCCCCTTGTTTAAAAAGGGATTGTTCAGAATTTCATGTGCTTTCATAAGATTCCTCCTGTTCATTAAGGAAAAGGGCAAACTGCCCTGTGAAGATGGTCCAACCATCCTATGTACGCACACTCTAACATCGATAAAATTAAATTTCAACACAGCATAAATAGAATTAACAGAATCTACACACTTAACAGAATGAACACAATTAACATAATGAACACAATTACAAAGTAGCAAGACTAAACACTTGCTTCTATGCAGTAAAGTTTCATTACTGTCAAGTAATCGTTGGCAACTCTATCATACAGCTCCTGACCTTAGTATTTTTTTACCAACTAAAATTTTACTCTAAGAAAAAATGAATGATAGAAGTTTATTGACAAAACAATCACAAATCGATAATATTGTATATAGACAATAAGTACACTATTAAAGAGAGGGTAAAAGTTTGAACATTATCATAAGTAACAATCGTGACAAACCAATATATGAACAGATAGTTTCGCAGATAAAAAATATGATTATGAGCGAAGAATTGCTTGCTGGAGATAGTCTTCCTTCAATGCGATCATTAGCCAAATCAATTCATGTAAGTGTTATTACAGTTCAAAGAGCATATGAAGAATTGCAGAGAGATGGATTTATAGAAACTGAAATAGGTAGAGGCACTTATGTATTGGCAAGAAACAAAGAATTCTATAAAGAACAACAGCAGAAACGGATAGAAGAATATATGCAATTGGCTATTGAAGCTGCAAAAGAAAATGCTATGCCTCTTGAGAAAATGATTGATATATTAAAAATTTTATACTTGGAGGAATAAGTTGATGAATAGTACTTTAATACTAAAAAATGTGAATAAAAAATATGAAAAGTCAAATTTTGCCATCAAAGATATTTCTTTTTCAGTACCTGAAGGAAGCATAGTAGGATTTATCGGTGAGAATGGAGCGGGAAAATCAACGACTATGAATTGTATTCTAAATGTGATTAGAAGAGATAGTGGTACTATTGAGATATTTGGAAGAGAAATGACTGATGAAGATCTAGATAGCAGAGAGAATATTGGAGTTGTATATGATAGCAATAATTTTCCGGAATATTTGACGGCAAGGCAATTGGCTGACATTTTAGGGAGAATTTATAGTAAATGGGATGATTTTTGTTTTGGACAATTTCTTAGGCATTTTGGATTGCCTGAATCTCAAAAAATAAAAACCTACTCTCGTGGAATGAGTATGAAGCTTGCGATTGCCGTGGCACTTTCACATGATTCAAAATTGCTTATTTTGGATGAGGCAACAAGTGGTCTTGATCCTATTATGAGAGATGAAATTCTTGATGTGCTTCTTGAATTTGTAAAACAAGAGAACCACTCCATTTTGCTATCTTCACATATTACAAGCGATTTGGAAAAAATAGCTGATTATATTATTTTTATTCATAATGGTGAAATTATTTTGAATAAAACAAAAGATGAATTGATATATGACTATGGAGTTATCCGTTGTTCAGAAAACGATTTTTATAATATTTTACCGGAAGATATATTATCAAGTATGAAAAAAAGATTATCAGATTGATGTGTTGATAAAAAACAAGAAATTGATGGAGAAAAAAATATAAAAAAATTTAATAATAGACAGCGTATCATTAGATGAAATAATGTTGCTGTTAGCGAAAAGGAGAACGAAATGCCAGGATTGATTAGAAATCATTATTATAAAATAGTATCCAACCTAAAGATATTACTTATATTTATATTTTTGACCGGAGTTTCAATACTGATTTTTAGTGGTGGGGAGGAAATGCCTTTATTTGCTTTTCTATGTCTTTCTGTTATAGGTTTTCCTTTTATCAGTTCAATTGGCTTAAGGAGAAACAATAATGGCAAGTGGAATCAGTATATTTTATCCTTACCGGTAAAGAGATGCGAAATAGTAAAGAGCGTATTTGCGACGCAAGCAATTACAATTTTAATTGGGAGTATGCTTTCTGTTATACTATTTCTAACATCATTTTTAATTCATGGATTTGCATTTTATCGATATATAGATGTAGTCTTGTTATTTTCAACTGCAATAGGAATCAGTTTAATAATGAATGCGATTTTCTTGCCTATTTCTTACTTAGACTCAAATGATAGAACTGAAGCTATGAGTATTATTAGTTTAATAATCTCAGTAGCTATTATGCTAGGTCTAATAGCAGTAATAAATATTTTGATTGAAAAACCGACAGATATGCAACTTATGATATTTGCAACAGGGAATTTAGTATTATCTATTGCTGTGTTTTTAATATCTTGTTCTTTGACTGTTAGTATTTATTCAAAACAGGACTGTTAGAACCAAAGATTTTAAATTGAATATTTATCTCTGAAAGAGAGCATTATAGGATGACAGATTATTGACCATTTACGGAAAACAAGGAAGAATAGGGAAGATTTCGTATTCTTTATGGTCGAAGAAACTTAGATGAACTGGTTACTTCATTTTATAATGACAATGTATTGATAACAAACGAATTTTGATGTATCCTATCATAAAGTCAATAAGCGAAAAAGCAATTTAGAAATATCTGATTGGAGGTACTTTGCATGGCAACAACAAATTTAAACATCAGAACCGATAAGGATATTAAAGAGCAGGCGGATCAAATATTTTCCAAGCTGGGACTGAATATGACTACCGCCATCAATATGTTCCTTAGAACAACTATCCGCGAAAACGGGATTCCTTTTTCTTTAAAACTGGATACTCCAAATGAAGAGACGGCTACTGCCATCGAGGAAGGACGCCGTATTGCCTTAGATAGTAGCGTAAAATCCTATAAAACCATGGATGATCTCAAGGCGGCTTTGGAAGTATGAAATACGAAGTCAAGTTCACTAACCAGTTTAAGATAGATTTTAAACTCGCTAAAAAACAGAATAAAGATTTAAATAAACTCTTCGATGTAGTAAATATTCTAGCAGAAGGCGGCATATTAGAGGCAAAATATCGAGACCATGACCTATCCGGTAAGTATAAGGGCACAAGAGAATGTCATATTGAACCGGATTGGTTGTTAGTATACGAAATTCAAAATGACGTTCTTGTCCTCATACTCTACCGTCTTGGAACTCACTCGGAATTATTTAAGAAATGAGCTGGAAAATTAAACTATTTTACAGTTTTAATGTTTAATTCATTTCCTCTCCCCATTCCTTCAGAAAATCCTGCATTAGTTTATCTCTTTTCTCTGCCATTTTTCTTGCCGCAGGGGTATTTAATTCCTTGGAAATGAGTAAAAGCTTTTCATAAAAATGCTCAATGGAATTCTCCAAGCTTCTTCCGTGGCTTCCACCAAACTGAAAGCAGCGGGCAATATCGACAGCACCTATAGCTTCCAGTCGGTCTGCATCCTGTACAATTTTTCCCTCTATCGTCTCCGGAGCTTTTCCCCTGTTTTTGCTAAAGGAAACGGAATTAATGTTCTTGCAAATCTCCTCAATTACTCCTGCAGGAAGTTTCTCCTGCTCCAAAAATCTTCTGGCATTGGCATTATTTTCCGTATGGAAAAGCTTATGATCATCGCAGTCATGCAGGAGGGCAGAAAGGGCAATCATTTCCTCTTCTCCCTGCCCTTCCGCTTTGGCAATCGACATCGCATTTTTATATACCCGAAGGCTGTGGGAAAGGTCATGCCCATCCCCATTTCCCTGAAATAGCGATGTGATATAGCCTATTGCTCTTTCTATTCTAGTTTTTTCCATAAACACGCATCTCCTCAATCAAATCATACACCCTGTCTCCGGAAAGAATCATTGCCTTTCTATCCTGAAACATGGTGCCATAACGAGTCTCCATTTGCTTCCATCGCTCTTCCATTTCTCTTTCTTCCCGTTCTTTTTCTTCCGTGAAAATGTCGGCAAAACTAAGCTGTCTTCCTTCATTTCCTCCAAATGGTAAAAGCCTTCCCCTATTAATCGCACCCTTCGCTTTGGAATCTGCTGCAAGAGTGCAGAGGCATTTTTATATAAGGAAAATGCGCTTTGGGTACTTTCCGAAATGAGAGCGGAGCGGGTAATGGTTTTCATATCTGCAAAAGTGATTTTCAAAGAAACGCCTCTTGCATAGAGCCCGTAGCGCTTCGCCCTACTCTCTACTCGAAAGGATAAAAGAAACAGCACATCATCCAAAAAGGAATAGTCTGTTACGTCCTCCTGAAAGGTCATTTCTTTACTGATGCTTTGGGTGTCCTCCGGACGATAGGGCACTACCCTCCGATGGTCAATTCCGTAGGAAAGCTCCAAGAGCATTTTCCCCTGATTTCCCAGAAGGCGAAGCACTTCCTTTTCTTTTTCCTGTAAATCTTTCACGGTATAAATCCCGAAGGAATAGAGCTTTTCTGCAGTTTTTGCTCCTACCGTAAAAAGTGCCCGTACATCTCTATCTCGCAAAAGCTTTACATAGTCTTCTCTTCTTTGAATCATAAAAAAGCCATTGGGCTTTTTCTCTTCACTGGCAGTTTTTGCCGCCGTTTTCCCATAAGCAATGCCCACAGAACAAGTAAGATGCAGTTCCTCCTTTACCCGCCTTTGAATTTCCCGCCCGATTTTTTCCGCTTCGGAAAAATCCTTGGCGACTTCTGTTAAATCAAGATAACCCTCGTCGAGGGCAATATATTCCGCCTGCTTCGTATAGCTTTCCAGAATCTCATGGAGCTCCTCTGACACCGCCTTATATTTTTCAAAATCCGGGTATAGAAAAACAGCCTTCGGGCAGAGCCGAAAGGCTTCCTTACTGTTCATAGCGGAACGAACGCCATATTTTCTCGCTTCATAGTTGCAGGTTGCCACTACACCCCGCTCCGTAGGTTTTGCGCCGATAATCAAAGGTTTATCTTTCAAATCAGGATTATCTCGCATTTCCACGGAAGCATAAAAGGCGTCCATATCCACATGAAGGATGATTTGATTTTCTTGTTCTACTAAAAAAATCCGACATCTTTCTTTCATCTTTTCACGCAAAGTAAAAAAGGATTATTTGAAAATAATTATTTTCATTCGACAAACTAAAAATTATCTAATTCTCAAAACGTTCCTCTTAAACAAGGAATATTGATTCAAAAAACAAGTTCTGTTCTTTAATTTCAATTCTTTATTTAGAAAAATCCAATGTTTACTTTCCTATTTCTTTTTTCACATCACAGTTTAGGAAGTCCACTTTTATTTCTTTTTTCCTATTTTCTGTTCCTTTAAATCCACTTCTTCTTTGATTTTCCGTTTACCATTTCCGGAAGTCCACTTTTCTTTTTTTACTTTCCGGTTCCCACTCCATACTTCTTTGAGTCCGCTTTTACTTTTCAATTTTTATTCCATACTTCTTTAGATCCACTTTTCCGTCCTTTACTTCTACTCCATCTTCTTCCAGGCGTTTTCTCTGTTCATCTTCACCCCCAAAGGCAAAGGCAGGCGCAAGCTCCCCCTTGGAATTCACCACGCGAAAACAAGGAATATGCTCCGGATCCGGATTCTTATGCAGGGCATTTCCCACGGCACGAGACATCTTTTTATTCCCGGCCATCTCGGCAACTTCCGCATAGGTAGCTACCCTGCCTTTGGGAATCTTCTTCACCGCCTCGTAAATTCGTTTAGTGGGAGAATCGGAAATGAGAGCATAGCTTTCCGAAATCATTCTCCGAAGCTCTTCCTCCGGAATACTTCCGTCTAAAAGGATCGTGTTCCAATGCTCTTTATTCTGATGATAGGCAGGTTGCACTGCAGGGTAAACTCTCCTCCAAAAATCCCGCCATTCCGGATGCACCTTCACATTGAGATTCACAAATCCATTTCTTTCATAAATCCATAAAAAGGCTTTTTTATTTTCCTTATACCGAATCAGATCCCAATCCGCCGTAGGGAAGGGATGATCCGCATAACTATCCGGAAAGGATAGACCGAATTGAATGGCTTCTTCTTTGGTTTTCATATTTTACAATTTACTCCTATGTATACTATGTTTTTATTCTTTTACTTGCATCAAGGAGGCAAATACTCTATTCAGATTTTCTATCTATTTTTTCCATCTCCATAAAAAATACAGTCAAAGCCCTATAATCCAAGTACTGCACTCCTTCCTTTCCCTCCTGAATCATGCCTGCCAGTCTACTCTTATAATAACAGTCCATCGCCTTTTCTAAAGATAAGTGTAGTTCTTTTTGCAATATTTTGTATCAATCTTTCTTCTAGATTTTCTTGATAAAACTGCTCTAAAAGCTTCCTCTGTCATGGTGTTAACTCCTCTGCTGCAACAAATTTTAAAAGCTCATCAACTGCCCTTTGAGAAATAAATGCTATCTGGTCATAATTTGGATACACACGAATCTCTTTTATCGCTCTTTCTTTATCCCATATTCCTTGATGATACATATCAACCACTCGAAAAACTCTATCATTTGCAACTTTTCCGATAATAATGTCAAATTGCAAATAATCTTTTTTCCCCTCACGGCAATCACACAAAAATCAATCCATGAATCTAAATCCTCTCCGAATTCTTTTACTTTAAAATGTATTTTATCCAAGCAAAACTCATATCTGTTAATAAGCGGATCTCCCGACAATAAGTCTGCTCTTCGTTTTGCCCACTTCTCTGCCTGTTCTTTTACCGTAGTTACATAAAATCCCGAACCAAAATCTAAATTCCTAAGGCTATGTTTTACGTCAGGCTTTTCTACATGCTGATTAGAACCATGATACACTATCATACTATCACCCCTTTTTTGGCAAGGTATTCTTCAATATCCTTCACAACAAAATCCGTACTTTGTGTATGTAAAATATCATAATTCGAAATCAGGTAATGATTAAGGCATCCACTCTTTTTTAAAGTAAAATATACCTGTGCGCTCGTCTTTCTCCAACGATTTGCACAAGCATGAATCATGTAAATAATAAAAGAAAATACTTCTTGGCTCAAATTCCCCCTTCAAATTAATCCATTTTCCACTAGTTTCATTTTCTCTACTTTTTCGAAATACTTTTTCAATCAAATCTATTTTATCATCTTCTTTAACTCATTCCATAATTAAGCTAATCCCTATATTTTCTTGAATTATCTATCCCCTTAGATAAAGCGGTGTCTCTCTTCTTACTCCCTTTGCAAAATCTCCTCTTTGCAGCGTCACAAAATCCATATAGGGTATTCTATGCAAAAGATCTCGACAGCTTTCATAGATTTCCTTAAAGCATTCATGGCAATGTTCCTCCGGCATGTCCACAATAATCAGATAAGAAGTGGTGCCATCCGAGTCGGACTTTATAAGCATATCCAGCATCGAAATCTCGGAATGTACCTTTGCAAAAGATATAAGTCTCCTATGCAAGGCTTCCACTTCTTCATTTTTCTCCGGATAGCCCAGCAGAACCTCCGTATCTTTCTTCACTTCCACGGACTGTACTTTCGCTTCCCCAAATTCACTTTGGTATCCCGGGGAACTCATCAGGTTATGGATAAGCTCCGGACTCACATAGAAGAGTTGCGGGCCATAAGGGTTAATCACAAAGCCTTCTCCCTTAGTAAGCATGGACACAATTTGAGGGAAACCGGCAATCATGGTTTCTCTTTTCCATCCTGCCTCCATCTGCTGATTCATAGCCCCCATTTGCTGATCCATGGCGCCTAGTGCAAACCAATCCGTAAACACCGGAAGTGCTGATTCTCCCCGGTCCATGGTAATATGAGGAATGGTAATCTTCATTCCCGCCTTTAGTGTCACAGTTCCATCCTCCTCTCCCTTTGGCAGGCTTCCGTCTGTCTCTATCGCCACAAGGTAATGACTCCGCACCAGCTCTCTAAAAAAGAGATTCAGAAACTCTCCCTCTCCTTGTCTTTCAAAAAACACGCAACTTAATCCCAAAAGATAGGGGTTCTCCACCGCTTGGTTTACATTTGCTTCAATCTGATAGGGAATGTTCGTAACTACGGCATATTGCCAGTCCGAAGAAAGAGCCTCTTTTCGAGAGAAGAAGAGCTTTACTCTTCTCTGCCCTTGGGTTTCCGGTGTTTCCTCATGTTCCTCTTTTTTTACCTGCTCCGCAAATGTCATACTTTCTTCTATCTTCATAATCGTGAGATGAGAAATAGTTCCATCACGATGCAGGGCATAAGCCTTTTCCCCTTCTTTGGCATTTCCAAAGAGTTGGCCTTCTACAGAAAAACAATCTCCCTCTACAGCTGCATAGCTTTCCGCCATCAGCGTAAAGCGGGTGAGCTCGCCCCCATTCTCACCATTCCTTTGATTTTCAGATTTAGACTCGTCTTTCCCGGTAAAAAACTTCTTTAACCCTTCTAACATTCTATCCTCCCAAAACTATGTAATTTCAAACTAAATCATCTGCGAAATTCTCTTCGCCCGATTCCTTTTGTGCTATACTGTAGGCAAATTATTATATCTCTTGAAAAAAATCTTGAACCCACAGCATTCTCTCTAATCTCAAAAAACATAAAAAATAATCCTACAAAGTTCTAAAAAATAGTCCTACTCAAGTATTTTATCTTATTATTCCTCTGTATTCCATACACTTATTTATCTTATGTTCCGCATCTAAGACTCTCGTTACATATTGTATAGATTCATGCATTATCACAATTCTCTTCTTTAAATTTTGATTCATTCTTCTTTTTTCCTTAGTAAAATCAATTCCATTTTTCTTTGACGCCCTATTAAATAGGGTGTATTATATCAGGAGAAAATACTATGACAAGAACATTTATTCAGACCAACGAATTTTCTAAAAATTGGGACATCTTAGGTTTTGATGATGAAGACCTACGCTTATTGGAACTTAGCATTCTAGAACATCCGGAAAAATATCCTATTATGAAAGGAACCGTTGGGCTTCGAAAAGCCAGAATTTCTTTGGATAAAAAAGGAAAAAGCGGAGGGGCTAGGGTTTGTTTTGTAGATTTTATTTTTGTTGATACAGTATACCTGATTACCGTATATGGAAAGAAAGAAAAAGACAATCTTTCCAACGCAGAACGAAATCAAATCAAAAAGATGATTGAAACACTAAAAAAGGCATTAGAGGAGGTACATAATGGGTAAAAAAAACGTATTCGACAGCATTTTATCCGGACTGAATGAAGCACTGGAAGATGCAAAAAAAGAGACTCCTTCTTTAAAAAGACATCGAGTCACCGTCATTCCTCTCAAAGAATATGAAGCAAATGATATAAAAAAAATCAGAAATTCAACCGGCCTATCTCAAAAATACTTTGCAAGTTATATGGGCGTTTCCATTAAAACTGTAGAAGCTTGGGAAGCAGGTACCAACCATCCTTCCGGTTCAGCCAGCAGACTTCTTCACATGATGGAATCGGATAACGAACTCACAGAAAAATATCCCTTTATTTCCAAGGCTTCCTCTACCTGATATTTTTCACAAGAAAATCACACCCTTCTTTCTTCAAGAGGTCTATACTATCCTGCGAAGAATAGTATAGACCTTTTTCTTCTTATTGCTTTAAAAAAAAGCGTTTTAAAGGAATAAGATGATGAACCTATAGTAGGGGGCAGTAAATGGAATTTTATTGTAAAAGCGGAGAACGAATCCATGTGGATATTCTTGGGAAAGGCTTTCCTATTGTCTTTCTTCATGGAAACAACCTGCAAAGCAGCTACTTTGCAAAGCAAAGAGTTCTCGAGAAAGAGTTTCAGCTCCTTTTTGTAGACAGCTTAGGCCACGGAAAATCCGGAGACTTGCAGGGGGAAATAAGCTTTGCGTATCTTGCCGACAGTCTGGAGGAACTTCTTTCCTCCCTTTCCATCAAAAAGTGTCTCTTGGTGGGACACAGTGACGGCGCGAACCTCGCCCTGGAATACGCCGGTCGCCACGGCGAAAGAGTGGCCGGGATTCTTGCCAACAGCGGAAATATTTCCTTTTCCGGATTAAAGTTTCTTCCCCGCTATGCCTGCTATCTGGAAGAATGGCTCTACCGCTTTTGGGACTCTTTTTTCTCGCCTTTAAACGGAAATCCAGAGTTTCTCCCCTTTTACGGGAAAATGTAGATGTGCCGAAAGAGCTTTTTAGAAAGGCGCCTTACCCTGTAGTGGTTTTGGTGGGGGACAGAGATATGATTAAACGAAAGCACAGTATGGCTATTGCAAAGCTTTTCCCAAAAGGCAAATTTCTGGAAAGAAAAGGACAGGGACATATCATCCCGAAAAAGGATAGCGTTTACTTTAATCGCTTGATAGAAAAAATGGTGCAGGGCATACAGCCATAATCTACCGCAACAAGCAAGCCATGCGGATATACAAGCAAAACAAAGTTCGTATAGAGTAAAGAAACTCCGGTTTCCCTAGTAAGGAGGAAAAATTGAATAAGCTGATTTCTTTTTTCAAAAAATGGCAGAATGTTTTAAAGAGCATTCTTTTCCTGAGCATTTCTATTTTGGTGCTTTTGGAACTGATTAAAATGGGAAAGACCATTTCCCCGGAAGCGGTAAAAGGCATATTGAGCGGACTGTCTCCCCTCCAAATTTTTAGTCTTCTTGTACTCGGAATCCTTTCGGTTTCTCCGATGATGCTTTACGACTTTATTCTTTGCAAGGAGCTGAAAAAGAAGATTTCTTTGGGGAAGCTCATAGAAAGCAGCTGGACCATCAACAGCCTAAACAACCTGATTGGATTTGCCGGTCTTGTGGATGTGGGACTTCGCTACAGTTATTTTACGGAAGAGGATAAGGGCGAGGAAACCATGCAGGGCATTTCCAAGGTGATGCCTTATTTTATGTCCGGGCTCTCTCTGTATTCTCTGCTTTCTTTCGGGCTCTTGTTTTTCGTTCAGGAAAATGCCGTTTTAAAGCCCTATAGCTTTGTCCTCCTTATGGCTTCTCTGATTCTCCCGGTCTTGCTTTTTCTTTCTACCAGAAAAAACTGGTCCTACTTTGGGAATCTGTCTAAGAAAAAGATTCTGGCTTTAATCGTAACTTCCCTCCTCGATTGGGGCTTTGTTTCTTGCTTTTTCTTTTATTGCGGAAGAACACTGGGCTACAGTGTTTCCCTTTTGAGCACCCTGCCTTTATTCTTTATTTCCATCTGTATCGGTATCGTCTCCATGATTCCCGGAAGCCTGGGAAGCTTTGACTTAATAATGATGAGCGGTCTTTTACATTTTTCCGTAAATAGAAATGAGGCGGCAAGCTGGTTACTGCTTTTCCGTATCTTTTATTACATCATTCCCTTTGCCATCGGCCTCCTCTTTTTTATCAAAAGTATGGGCGGACAAATCAATCAAAAATTTTACGGTCTGCCAAAAAAACTTAGCTCACTCTTGGGACAGGGCATCAGCCACTTTATGGCGAATTTCTTCGGTTTTTTTCTGATGGCCACCGCCATTCTTCCCGATGAAATTCATAGTATTCCTTTGATTGGGCAAATGGATCCCATCCGGGGGCAGCTCCTTTGGCAGTTTCCAAGCTTCCTTTTGGGCTCTCTTTTCTTCCTTTTGGGAAGACTTTTAAAAAGAAAGGCCGCCTTTGCCAAGCCCTTTGCCCTTCTGCTTTGCCTTGTAAGTCTTCTCTATATAAATCTGGGAAGCATTTCTCTTTTCAGTAGCCTTTATCTCCTCCTTTTTATGCTACTACTCTTTATCCGAAGAAAGGAGCTCTCCAGAACATCCTTTTTCTATCCCTCGGAAGACCGTTTAAAGGATTTTTCCTATATTGTAGGGAGCCTTTTGATTACGCTCCTTCTTTTATACCTTTCCAGTGGAAATACCGGAAAAGAAAGCCTCGGCTTCCTCATTTTCCATAAGGGAGTCCTGCACAAGATTAATGCTTTCTCGAAGCCCCATTATTTTACAGTTTTTTTGAACTATTTCCTGCATCTTTTTGCCTATTTTCTGATTCCGGCACTTTCTTATATCGCAATAGGCATGCTGGCAGGGGATAAGCATTTTTCCTTTGGTGAAAAATTTAATCAGGAACGCTTTCAGAACTTTTTACATAGCTTTTCCAATACCAATCTGGATGCTTCTTTAGCCTTCCTTGGCGATAAGCTACTCTACTATTATCAGGAAGACGGAGAGGATAAGGTGGCTTTTCAATTTGCCCTGGAAGACGGAAAAGCAGTGGTCATGGGAGAACCTATCGGCGAGAAAAAATATTTCCCCGCTGCTATCTCTTCCTTTACAGAGCAAGCGGAGGAAAAAAATCTCACTCCCCTCTTTTATGAGGTAGGGCAGGATTTGACACTGCTCCTCCATAACCACGGCTATGAATTTATGAAGTTTGGAGAGACTGCAAAGGTCCCTCTTGCCGCTTTTGATCTCGTAGGAAAATCCGGAAAGAAGTTTCGTGCCGCAGTCAATAAGTTGGAAAATAAAGGCTATTCCTTCAAAGTAATGTATCCTCCTTTTTCCGACAGTTTTTTGCAGGATCTGGAAAATATTTCTGATGCCTGGCTTTCCGGCAGACAGGAAAAAGGCTTTTCCCTGGGCTTCTTTGACAAAAACTATCTTTCCCTTGCCCCCATTGCCTGCGTATTGGATTCCGAGGGGAAGGTGCAGGCCTTTTCCAATTTCCTCATTTGTAATGGAGAAAAAGAAGCCAGCATTGATCTCATGCGCTATAATCCGGGCACAGAAAGCAACGGCATCATGGACTATCTCTTCGTACAAAACTTTCTGTATTTTAAAGAAAAAGGCGTAGAATACTTTGATTTGGGTATGGCTCCCCTGTCCAACGTGGGACAGGAAGAGCATAGCTTTTTTCAGGAAAAACTGGCCTTTCTGGCTTACGCCTTTACCAATCGTTTCTACTCCTTTTCGGGGCTGAGAAAATATAAGGACAAGTTCTCGCCCCTATGGGAGGCAAGATACCTGTCCTATCCAAAAGACAGCAGCTTACTTTTTGACCTGCTGGCGATATTTAAAATTGATAATCGAAAGGTGAAGGAGTAGTCTTTAGGAAGCCAATTTCATATCTCCATCCTTAATCCAAGCCATTTTTTTACAAAAGGATGCACAAAGCAAAGACAAAATAGCCGGTAATACAAAGCATAAAAGTAAGAGGGAAATCCAATCCGTTGCTGTTACAGCGGACTTACCGCCTTCTTCTATAGCCTTTAGCCATCCGGTATACACCCCGATAGGACCTACCAAGCCACAGGTTCCCATACCGGAGGTTACGGCAGGACCGTTATTTTCAAAGTGAAAAACACAAGTCGCCAAGGGGCCTGTAATCATGGATGCAAAGGTCGCAGGAATCCAAATCCTCGGATTTTTCACAATATTTCCCATTTGCAACATGGAAGTTCCTATTCCCTGCGAAACAAGACCGGATACCCCATTTTCCCGGAAAGAAATGACGGCAAACCCCACCATCTGGGCACAACACCCTGCCACAGCCGCTCCCCCGGCAAGACCGGTAAGTCCCAAGGCTGCACAGATCGCCGCAGAGGATATCGGGAGAGTAAGGGCAATACCCACGAGAGCAGAAACCAGGATTCCCATAAAAAAGGGTTGTAGCTCTGTTGCCCACATAATTAAGCCCCCTACTTGGATTGCCATTTTTCCGATAAGCGGTGCCAAGACAGCGGAAAAAAGCATTCCTGAGGCTATAGTTACAAGCGGTGTCACAAGAATATCTACTTTGGTTTCTTTAGAAACCGCCTTTCCGATTTCCGTAGAAAGAATCGCCACAAAAAGTACCGCCAAGGGTCCACCTGCTCCCCCCAAAGCATTGGAAGCAAATCCCACAGTAATTAAAGAAAAAAGAACCAAGGGAGGCGCCTGTAAAGCATAGGCAATTGCTGTAGCCATCGCCGGGCCGCTCATGGCGGAAGCCATAGCACCCACCGTGTAATCTACACCGCCAATGCTAGCCACAACTCGAGTTAAGGCGGTAATTCCCAAACGTTGCCCTAGGGTATTGAGAATTGTTCCAATAAGAAGTGAACAAAAAAGTCCCTGCGCCATAGCGGATAAAGCATCTATGCCATAACGCTTAAGAGAGATTTCAATATTTCCGTTTTAAAAAATCCTGCATTTCTTTTCCTTCCTTTAAATCTTTCCGACCGCATATTGCTATAAAATCCCCCCTATTGTAACTATTTTGAACTAATTTTTCTATCCTTATTTTCTATTCTTATTTTCTATCTTCATTTTGTATTCTTGCCTTTTATTCTTTTTTTACCATGTAGGATTCCAAAAAGGAACAGGCAAGTCCAAGGACTAAAAGTACATAAAGTAAGAGATAGCAAAGGCTTAAAGAGCAATATATATGATGAATAACGGAAAAGGAGATGTAGTAGTTCAAATGTCTACATCTCCTTTTTTATAAATAAATACTTTATTATGCCTAAAAACTACATTTTACCAAAAGTCTTTATTCAATCCTTTTGCCTTCTTATCTTGATTTTCCAGAAACTTTAGTGCTTTGCAATAAAAAGAATGCAAAAAAACATTAATTTTCTTTAAGATATTTTGCTCCCAAACGGTTCGGCACTCTAAGTTCCTTTCTACATACCGTCAATATAATTACCAACATATACGGTAAAGCACTAAATAATTCACTAGGAATCGTACTAAGTCCCAGTGCCTTAACATATACCCCGATTGCTTCGGAAATGCCGAATACAATACCGAAAATCAAAGCACCTACCGGATTCCAGTTTCCTAAAAAACAGATTCCAAAAGCTATCCATCCTCTTCCGCTGATAATTTCCGAGGTGTACATTCCCACGTTGCATAAAGAGTAGTAGGCACCCGCAATACCGCCCAAGCAACCTGCCAACAGTAAAGCACCAAATCTTACCAGCCTAACATTCAGCCCGGCTGCATCCACAGCTTCCGGATTTTCCCCGCAAGAACGGAGGGTCAATCCCAAAGAAGTCTTAAATATAACAAAAAATACAATCGGCACCAGAATATATGTGCAATAGGTAATAATATTCTGTGAAAAAATAATGGTTCCCAAAAAAGGTATTTTACTAAGGAGTGGTATTTCTATATTAGGGAGTACCTCAACCTTCAGTGGCGTTGTTTGAATGCCAAAAATAACACGATAAAAAAAAGTACAAAATCCACTTACCAGTATAGCGATTGCTGTCCCCATTACAATCTGATGCTGATTCATATAGACTGTCGTTAATGCGTATAATGCTGCAACAGTTAAACCACAAATCATAGCAATAAGGAATCCCAACCATATATTACCTGAAATATATGCTCCAATAAAACCGCCCCAAGCGCCAATCAAAAAGATACCTTCTACTGCGGTTACCATCATTCCCGTTCTTTCAGCAATGACTTCCCCTAAGGCGCCCAGGACCAAGGGAGTACTCATAAAGAACGCTCTTGTCAATAGATTAATTAAATTATTCATGCCAACTCCCCTCCTTCCGCCACTTTTTTCTTCTTCAATCTATTCAGCTCAATCTTACGTCTAAAGAAGAAAGACATCAGCACAAAAAGCATAACAAAACCTTGCAGTAAATCAATCACACTTGCCGGAGCATCAGAAGCATGCCCCAAGGCAGTCCCTCCGACCTGTAAAAAGCCAAATAAAAGCGCCGCCGGAATTACAGCCAAGGGATTGGCATTGGCAAGTATAGCTATGCCTATACCATAGGAACCAATTTGTGTATCAAAACCGGTAAGAAGCATATGTTGCATCCCATTTACTTCTACCAATCCTGCCAGTCCTGCAATCGCACCACTAATAGCAAATGCAATCATATATTGCTTTTTAGGAGCAATCCCCGACATTCCGGCCGCATCCTGATTTAAACCGGTCACACGGATCCGATACCCTAAAGATGTGTGATATAAAATGTACCAGGCTATAACAGCAGTTAGTATAGAAAATACAATCCCCAAAGAAACGGATGTTCCCGGTAAAATTTTAGGCAACCAAGTACTCTTATCCAAGTAATCGGTTTTTAAATATTCATGCTTGGATTCCTGCAAAAGAGTTCTTAACAAAAGTTGCATAACATATTGGATAACATAGGTAGACATCATGCTAATCAAAAATTCATTTGCATTGAATTTAGCCTTCAAGAATCCAATAATTAAGCCTATGAGTGCACCACCAAGCATTGCCGCAAATAACGATAGTAGGATTACGATAAAGCCCGGTATCTTGCCACCCAGGCTGAGTGAAACTGTGGATGCACAAATACATCCGGCATAAAATTGCCCCTGTGCACCGATATTGTATAAATTTGCCTTGTATGTAAAAGCAAAGGCAAGACCTGTCAGGATAAGAGGCGCAGTCTTAATAAGTATGTTTCCCATATTGAATGTACTGGAAAACGTTTCCGAAAACATGACAGAAACGGCATAAAGAGGATTTACTCCCAAAAGTGGCAAAAAGCTAAAACTTGCCAATAGTCCCAGTATAATTGCAAGGGCAGTCCAAAGCAGTACATCCAGAAGATTTTGTGTATTGTTGAAAGAAAGCTTCTTTCTTTGCTCTTTCTTATCCATTCGCTGCCTCCTTTTCACCTACTCCTGCCATGAGAAGTCCAATTTGATCTGTAGATATTTCACCATTACGATAAATCCCCATAATACGGCCTTTATAGAGGACGGCAATCCGGTCAGAAAGAGCAAAAATTTCAGAAAGTTCGGTGGATACGAGCAAAATGCTCTTTCCAAGCTCCTTTTCCTTTAAAATAGTCTTATGAACATAATTGATTGCCCCCAAATCCAATCCTCTGGTAGGTTGATCAAAGATAACCAGATTTTTTCCCATGTCTACTTCCCTTGCCACTACCAGCTTCTGTTGATTTCCTCCGGAAAGACTTCCTATATTTACACTATAATCCGGTGCCTTAACCTTATAATTCTCAATAATATTTTCCGTATCCTGATTTACCTTTTTCCACTGTATAATCCCATGCTTCACCCACCTATCTAAATAGCTGGCTTTCAACATAAGATTTTCAGATAAACTCATATCCGATACCATTCCATACTTATATCTGTCCGAAGCAAGATACCCGATTCCTTTACGAATTCTTTCGCTAATCGGTAAAGCACTGATATCTTCTCCATCTAAAATAATCTTACCCGAGTGTATCGTTCTCGCCCCATAAATTGCTTCACATAACTCCTGCTGTCCATTTCCGGAAACTCCGGCAAATCCCAGAACTTCACCTCCATGAATATCAAAGCTTATATTGGAAAGAATAGGGACTTCATCCTTTGGAATAATGCTGAGGTTGGAGACAGAAAATCTCACTTTCTGACTTTCTTCTCCTCCCGGAGATTTAAAACTTCCAAAGCATGACCTATCATCATATTGACCAGTTCTGTTTCTTTTACACTTCTTACTTCCTCTTCACTAATCGTACCACTGACTCTTCCATTTCTAAGAACAATAATACGATCCGACACCTCCATAACTTCTTTCATTTTATGGGTAATGAAAACCACGGAATTCCCCTTTGCTACATAGTCACGCACAAATTTCATGAGAATTTCCGCTTCTTGCGGTGTCAGAACGGCTGTGGGTTCATCCATGATTAGAATTTTGGAATTCAAGTATAACGCTTTCAGTATTTCAACTTTTTGCTGTGCTCCAACAGTAAGATTTTTAACATATTCTCCCGCGTTTACCGCAAAATGATATTTGTCTGCAAGCTCCTGAATTTCTTTTTCTTTTGCTTTATAATCTATCTTTCCCTTACAATGCCCTAGAATAATGTTCTCTGTAACTGTATGTGCAGGAATCAAAGAAAAGTGTTGTTGTATCATGGAAATCCCGGAAGCAATTGCCTCCCTAGGTGAACTAATATCTCTTTTTTCTCCATTAATGTAAATCTCTCCGGATGTAGCATGATAAAGACCATATAATATCTTCATTATGGTACTCTTACCTGCACCGTTTTCTCCCAAAAGAGCAACAACTTCTCCTTCTTTGATTTCCATAGAAACATCATCGTTGGCAAGCACTTTGGCAAATCGTTTGGAAATGTGTTTTAACTCAACCAGTGTTTTTCTCTCCATAAAAAGCTTCCCCCGAAATATCTGTTAATATTGTAAAAGGCAATGTCTGAAACATTGCCTTTTACATCGAACCACAGAAATAGTATTTTCACTTGTCCGAAACGTATAGCATGTTTCGTTTAATCACTCTAAAATAGTACTTTAATCTGAAAAATACTGCTTTAAGTCCAGCTTTCCTGCAGTTATATCCTCTGTCGCTTTTTCAACTGCAGCCTTACATTCATCGGAACACTGATTGGTAAGAATAGTTTCAAAAACGCCTTCTTTCACACCGACTTCCTGGGCTCCCTTTAGTTCTCCACTCTTAATTCCTTTAATAATCCACGGATAAACATTTGCCCAAGCCATATCTACGGATCCGACAACACAATCACTCTCTGTATTCTTGTTTGCAGCAAATCCGACAAACTTAGCTTTCTTTTCAGCGGTAGCTTGAATTGCCCCTGAAGTTGCTTCATTAGAGTAGCAGAAAACCGTATCTGCGCCATTATCGATCATCTGAGAGGTCATAGCCTTCCCGATAGATACGTCTGTCCATGTATTCAGGAACGAACGGTTAGCTTTTGCATCTGCAATTCCTCTAGTCTTTGCCACTTCTACTGCAGCAGCCTCATAAGTATCCAAGAGGTGCACCATAGCAAGATTGGATTCTCCGCCCATAGTCGCAAAATTTCCATTTTCTGTTGTATATCCTGCTATAATGCCCGCAATATAAGAACCTTCATATTCCTTGGGAAATACCGGAACCATATTTTCAGAATCGCTCTTTGTTCCATTTATTACAGTATAGACTGTCTTTGGGTACTGCGGTGCGACAGCTGCACAAGCTTCATCAAACTGGCTTCCCGCAGACATAACTAAATCATATCCCTTTTCCCCATATTCGGTAAAAGTCTGTTCAAACTCCTCTACAGGAACGGATTCCACAACCTCAATCTTAGTCCCAAGTTCCTTGTCACACTGCTTAGCTCCGGCATTGTTGCTTGCATTCCAGCTTTGGTCATCAATGCTCCCCGGAAGGATAAGCACAATTTTCATACTTGCATAATCGCTGCTTTCTCCCTCTTTCATACTCTCCAGGGCTTCTGCTTTGCTTTCTTTCGGTGCCGCTCCCGAACCGCCACACGCTGAGAGCAACGTTCCCACAAGGCAAACGCTTGCACAAAAAGCCAATAGACTTCTTTTCATTGTTTATTTCCTCCTTTATTAAATTTTTTTGTTTCTTAAAGTATATCTTTTATGTATTTCGTTTCGTACATGGTTTTTTACATATTTTATTAAAAATTTACAGAATCTTTATTCATACGCGAAGCTTATAGTCCATAGTGAACAAAGCTCTTTTACCCATCCTTTTATTTTTTGCTATTTTTGTACTCCACAGGTGTAAGATTATATGTTTTTTTAAAAACTGTACTGAAATAAGTCGAATCTCTGAATCCTACCATCTCAGAGATTTCAGAAACTTTGTATTCCGGTTTCTTTAGCAGTATACACGCTTTTTTTAATCTGAAATCAATCAAAAAGTCCGAAAAGTTTACTTTCATATGACGGCGAAATAAATCAGAAAAATAATTGGGGGAAATATACAGCGCATCAGAAACAGACTTTAATCCTATTTTTTCCGCGTAATGGAGCTCTATATAATCCAAAGCCTTTCTAATTAAAAGGTTTCCCACTTCTAACGCCTCAAGTTCTTTTTCCCTAGAAGCCGATTGGCAGGAACCCTCTATTTTCAATTCTATTTCTCTCAGTACACCGAGCAATTCTCTAGGATTCGTAGGCTTTGTCAAGTATCTGTACACTCCCGAACGTATCGCTCTTTGCGCATACTTGAAGCTGCTATATCCGCTCAAAATGATGATATAGAGATTCTTATCTTTCTCTCGGATTTTTTCAATCAAATCCAAGCCACTGAATTCCGGCATTTTTATATCTGTGATCAGAACATTTGGTTCTTTTTCGGTAATATCCGAGAGGGAAGACATTGCATTGTCGTATATTCCAACTACTTCAAAACCCTCCTGTCCTTCAAGAAGTGTTTTAATCCCTCTTCTGATTTTCGGTTCATCATCAATAATCATAATCCGCATAGGCCTTAATCCTCAAACAAAGCGGGAATACTCAAATCCACTTCTGTACCTTCATTTTTTTGAGATTGGATATGAAGGCCGTATTCTTGCCCATACAGAAGTTTGATTCTTTCATCACGTTATTCAATCCAATATTGGCATTCCCGGATATGATGTTTTCTATCTCCTCTTCCTCCATTCCCTTGCCATTATCCTTTAGTAAAATATTTAAACCTCCTCTTCCTAAAAAGGCTTCTATTTCAATCCTTCCGCCTCTGGCTAGAGGTTCAATTCCATGTTTAATTGCATTTTCCACAATAGGTTGCAAAAGGAGTTTAGGACATTTGCATTCTATGCAATTATCCGCTACGGAAATACTATAATCCAATCTGTCTTCCATTCGACATTTTTGTATTTCCAAATAACTCCGAACATATTTAATCTCCTCTCTTAAAGGGACCAGATTATTGCTCCCTGAAATAGAGTATTTCATCAAATCTCCAAGATTTAAAATAATATCACTGATGTCATCCTCCCCCCTATCCAAAAGCATCCAATTAACTGTATCAAGTGTATTGTATAAAAAATGCGGATTGATTTGTGCCTGTAGGGCTTTTATTTCCGCTGTCTTTTGTGCCATTTTCTCTTCATATACCTCGTTGACCAGTCTTTTGATTTCTCCAATCATATAGTTATAGGAGTCAATTAGAATCCCAACCTCATCCTTCCTTTTCGATTCTATTTTGCTGTCAAAATTCCCCGACTTTATTCTTCCCATTTCTTCGGAGAGTTGTTTTAATGGTTGCGTTACTGACCATGCCAGTAGCAGGCTGATAATCATCCCCAAAACCAGAGCAAGAATAACAAATAAATATATCCTTTCCTTTAAGATTCGAATTTGTGGAAATATATCATCCAATGCAATTACGGAAAGAATCCTCCATCCGCTGATTCCATTTAATTGCCCACAAACAAAATACTGTTTCTTATCCCAAATAAAACTAAATCTTCGTTCTCCTGCCGCATATCGTTTCTGCACAGTTTCCAAATACTCCGTTTGAACGCTATTATTCGAGCAAACAATCCCTCCTTCTTTATCTACAATAAAAGTATACTGGTGTCGAAAGTTACTCAAATTGTTAATTAATAGCTTCGTAAAAATCTCGGGTGAAAATTCCAAAATTGCCGTTCCCAAAACGACGTCTCCCTTTCTTATACTTCGAAGTAAGAAAATAGAATCCCTTCCATTTTCAGCAAGATAAATGGTTTTCTCCGGATTATTTTTTGATTCACTTAAAGAAGATGTCATGCTTTCATCTTTCGGTAAAGTATCATCCTGATAGCAAAAAATTAGTTCATTTTCTCTATTTACGAGATAAATATTTCTAATAGAAACGAAATATGCACTTAAATCACGAAGATAGTCTTTATTTTCATCTTCTCTGTTTTCACCGACAAGCAATAATCCTTTTACATATCGGGACTCGCTAAAAGAATCCAATATTGTATTAAATTGAAGCATCTGCTCCGTTATACTCATATCTATTAGATTCAGCATATTCTCTATATCATCTTCTTTATTTTGAATAATTAACTGTTTTACAATTCCATAAGAAGCCGTCCCGACAAAAAGGCTAACACATATTAAAAGCGAAACCAGTACAATTGAAATTCTTTTCCAAAGTGCCATATTTACTCCTCGCCTAATTGTATTTTACCCTTTTTTAAGTCTTCTAATATTCTTTCTATATCTAGATTTGTATCATTAGTTATTCTGTCTGTATCCGCCACATAAAATAGATTTTGGTTCATCCCAATGCAATACATCCTTCTTTTTTCCAAAGTGGACTTAGCATACTCCTCCAAAATCCATGTGTATAATTTTTGAAAATCAAAGACAACTGATGCAATTACTTTCTCTTGATTTAAAGCACTTTGATCCGTAACAAAACCTATCATTCGCGCTTTTTGGTCCTTTATCGCTTCCAAAGCTCCCAAACAAACTTTATTTGCGTAAACAAATACGATATCCACATCTTCTTCCAACATTCTCTCACTTATCTTTTTCCCCAAACCTACATTATCCCAACTATTTGTATATGCCCTCAGACTATGCGCTTCGCTAAGACCTCGTTCTTTTGCAATCTTTACCGCATTCTCTTCGTATACATCCAGCATATCTTTCATAGAATGGTTCGGATATCCTCCTATCACTGCAAATACTCCCGTATCCGTTTCCTTTCCTGCTATTGTGGAAGCTATATAAGCTGCCTCATTTTCATTAATTTGAAGAGAAAGTACATTTTCCATATCTAAAATAGAGCCATTAATTACACAAAAGAAAGAATTTTTGTAATTTGGTGCAACCATTTCAACCGAATCATTGAACTGTGAGCCCGCCCCAATGATTAAGTCATATCCTTTTAAGGCATATTCTACAAACACTCTCTCATAATCTTTTTCTTTTACATTTTGTAAATATTCAATTTCTATATTTTTCTCTCTATTACAAGCCTCAATTCCTTCAATATTCGCCTTATTCCAGCTCATGTCATCAATGGAACCGGATAAAATCACAACTATTTTCTTGGTTTTAATATCTATGCTTTTATTATTATCACAGCCTGTGATAATAATAAAAATGATTAAGAATATTAAAGATAGATTTATTTTTTTCATTCATGAACCCTTTTTCCTTGTTAAGACAAAATATTCCGTAAAAAAATTCTATTTTTAGTATAGCAAATGCTTTCATGTTTGTTCAGCAAAATAATCTTCTACTTCTATCTCCTACTTCTATCTCCTACTTCTATCTCCTACTTCTATCTAGTGCGATTTTTCAGTTTTTTACAAGTTCTTTGTTGGTGTATTAAAAAAGGGGCCCTTAAAAGCCCCTTTTCAACAACTGTTTCCTAAATCCTCATTTCTATTTCCTAATTCAAATTCCCCCCTAAAATCCCAAATCCTCATTCACCAAAATGACATGAATGCGATCCGTGTGACGAGAATAGCGGGTAATTAAAAACTGACAGCAGATGGTATCCGGAGACTTGCAATCCGAACATTTTCCGGTAATCTTGCAGGGTGTTTTGATTTCAAATCTCTGGGTATTGGCAGGCGCTGCCACGTTTCTGGCACGTTTCATGGCACTGTCTATATCCGAGCAAATCTTATTCAGGCTTACAATAAAGAGAACTTTCTTCGGTCCTTGCGCTATACAGGAAACACGATTGGCATTTCCGTCAATATTCACTAAGATTCCGTCATCCGTCATAGCATTGGCACTGGAAAGGAAAATGTCGGCATCATAAGCTGCAAGAAGCGCCTCCCTCGGTTCCATCTTCGTTCTATCAATAAAATGATAATCTCCTTCTTGCAAAGCGGCAACAAGTCCGATTTCTCCTGCAGTCATACAACCGCCCATGGCAATACCGCTTCCTTTAGGGATTAGGCTAAGCGCAGTACTAAGTGCCTCTTCCTTATTCTTTGCATAATATCCGGTCATATTTCTGGACTGAAGCCCTTTCATAACGGTCTCCGCCAGCTTTTCATTTCTTTTCTCTAAGTGGATATTCATAGTGTCCTCTTCCGCTTTTTATTTTTTTATCTCGAATTTCTTTTTTTCCTTGTAAAAGAAGGCGAAAAGTCCAAATCCTGCTGCAGTAAAGAAGAATAGATATTGTAAACTCTTGCTTTGATCTCCGGTCTTTGCATCTCTTTCTGCGGAAAGTACTTCTCCATTGGAAGCTGTACTCTCATTCTCCTCTTCCTTTTTCGAATCGGCATCACGAGAAGCACCCAATACGGAAGAAGCTTCCGACTTCTCCTTCTTCTTTGCCAGACTCTGCTCAGAATTTGAGTTTTTATTTTCATTCCCGCTACCAAGCTTGCCGTTATCAAGAGGATTTCCTAAGCTACCGATATTTCCGGAAGAAAGTGGATTTACCTTTATCTTTGTATTAATGAACACATTGCGATAGCCGGAAGCGCCGTCTCCTGTGGGTTCCGTGCTATATCCGGGTATGGTATCTTCCGTCAACTTATACTGAATTTCCTGCCCATCTTTTACTTTCTCAAGATTGGTAAAGCTGTACTGCCAGTTGTTCTCATCCGAGAGCTTCTGCGATGCAATCTCCTTATCATTTGCCATAAGACGAACAGTAACGGAAGAAGGATTCTCTCCCTTTCCTTTCCATACTGCGGTTACCGGAATGGAAACCTTGGAATTGACCGTATTTACAAGGTTAAAACCCAAGTCCTGTGATCCGGAGACGGTCGGGTAATACCCTGCTACCGCTTGCTCACGGATGCTGTACTCATAAAGCTTCCCGTTGCCATCGTATTTCGGAAGATTCTGAAAACTTGCTTTCCAGCCACTTCCCTGCATTAATTCTACTGCATCTCCGGTAAAGCTTCCATTACGCAGAAGCTCTACAACTACCTTCCCGGGTCTTCCCTGCGCTTGATTCCCGGCATCCACCCATTTTGTACTGATGCTAATACTTCTGTTTTGACCGGATTTAACATTTTCCACCTTTAAGCTTGCCTGTTTACTCAGATCAAAACTGTCTACATTAAGCTGATACTGCTCCGTAGAAAGGATGTAACCTACCGGTGCCTGAATCTCCTGTACCGTATAATTATCTCGCACAAGATTATCCAGAATAGCATCTCCGTTCGCATCCGTAGTAAGCTGTCCAACCTGTTGTCCACTGCTGTTTGCCACGGCAAAGACAGCTCCGGATAGCGGCTGATTATCTTCATTTACCTTCTTGATCTTAATTTATAATTATCCCCGGAAGCTGTCCCTAAAGCTTTCTGAACGGTTAAGTCAAAGCTCCTTCCAAGAGGCTCAAAGCCATTGGAAATCAGTTCTGCAGTATTGGTATACATAAAGTTCTGCAAGGGAACTCCGTCAAATTTTGCATAGTAAAATATCTCAAAGCCTTCCGTACGGTCAATATTTCCAAGATTTACGGAAAAACTTTTTCTTCCCGGAGCGTTAGTTCGAAATGCCGACTCTGCCGCAGTTTCATGCGCTGCCGAGTTTGTTCTGCTTTGCGTTCTTAAGTCAAAATTACTGCCGTTAATAGGATCGGAAATCCAGCTTCTTCCCTCAAAATGTCCTCTTTCCCAAACTCCCTTGCGTATCGATATTGGATGCGCATCATCCGCATAGTAGGAAAATGCCCCTTCTCCCAAGCTGTCCCGAAGTACCAGGTTTGTTCTGGCCTCTCCAAGGTTTATCAGTATCCGATAGCGCGTCAAAAAAATCTTATTTCCTGTCAGGGGATCGGTTGCTTCTTCCAAACTTTGCTTCGCATCCTTTACAAATTTAAAGTCGGTTTCTTTCTCAATCCCCGTATATTGAATACTGCCGGCAATCGGATAACTAAGATAATTATTCACCCGGATTTCCGTAGTGATGTTTCTCGCTACCGCTTCCGTATTCCGGTTTACCTGCATGGAAAGAAAAAGACTCATTCGAATGTCGCTTTTCTGCTCCACATAGGGTTCGTAGGTCAAATTGATTGCATTGCTGTCCGGCGAATAATGAGCCTTAGCCAGTAGATTCTCTCCATCTCTTACTTCAAAATCCTTAGCAGAAAGAGCGGTAAAAGAAGCAGGCATATTGATACTGCTCGTATCTCCGGTCTTGACCTGTGCGTCATTGGGAATGGCAAATTCCATTTGGATACCGAACTCACCGTTATTGCCGAGTCCTGTACCGTCATAAGGGGCGGTCCCCTCCTTATTTGTATAGCTTGCACTGATTGGATTAAGCAATATCACCTTACTGCTTTCCGTCGTCATTACTTCAAGAGGAGTAAGCGCCAGATTCTGCTGCGCGCCGGCCTGCTCCGCCTTTTCTTCTTCCGTCTTCGCTTGTGCCGCCCGAATATCCTCTTCTGAGGGAACGCCGCTGTTTTCAGATGGATTGGAAATGTTACTCTGTGACACTACGCCCGGCCCTATCTCTTCTGCCTGCGCAAGAGAAAAGCCCTGCCATGCCATAGCTGCCGCCATGAAGATAGCCAGTAACTTTCTTTTTTGTATCATTTTTTCTCCTTTTTGCTTTTAGAAAAAAGCATGCTTAATAGACTAATGCGTCGTTCTTCTTCTCCATCAAAGACTGATTCATTAAGCTTTGTTTTTTTAGTCTATCACAATTTATAAATAATTTAAATAATCTGTTTTTCCAGGACAGAAAAATTTAAAATAATGACAGATAAATGATTAAACAAAATAAGAAATTCCCTCATAAAGTACATTATTCTGCACCTTAAGGGAATTTCTTTTATATTAAATTATTGAAGTTTCTTTATAATTCTCTATTTCTTCCTTAATGTGTTTCTCCTTAATGTGTTTCTCCTTAATGCGTTTCTCCTCCATGTACTTCGCCTGCCTGCAAGGGTCCCCCGAACAAATAGCCTTGAATCATGTCACAGCTATAATCCAGCAACTTTTCATACTGCCATTCTTCTTCAACGCCTTCTACAATGACCACTTTTCCAAGACCATGGATGATGCTAATCAGATTACGTACCACATCTCCGTTGTTCAAAAGAAAATTATCGATAATGGACTTGTCCATCTTGACTGTATTCAGTGGGATATAGGGTAAATAGCTAAAACTGCTGTAGCCCGTACCGAAATCATCCAGATGCAACTGTATACCGGCCTCTACCAAGGTATTAAATACCGACTTAGTTTGCTTACTCTCTTCAAAGAGAATGCTCTCCGTAATCTCCAGAACAACATACTCATGAGGTATAGCAAAACGATTCAACTGGTATAAAAGAAACTCCACAAAATCATCGTCATAAATCTGGTAACTACTGAAATTGATGGAAATCGGACGCAGTTCCTTGCCCTCCTCTCTCCACCTTGCCAGTTGTCGTATAACCTGCTCTACGGCAATTTTCCCGAGCTTTGTGATAAAACCGTACTGCTCTGCCACCGGAATAAACTGATCCGGATAACACTCGTCATTGTGGATTCGCATCAAAGACTCAAATCCTACAATCTTTTTGGTTTTGCAGTCAATCTGCGGTTGGTAAACCATATAAAAGGCATTTTCCTGGATAGCCTTTTCCACCTTTTTTAAAATCAGATTGATTTTCTCTTTTTTATATCGGAGTTCATCGGTGTAATATACTAAGCGGTTCTTTCCTTTTTTCTTAGCTGAACTCATAGCAATTCCTGCAGAAACAACAATCTGCTTCGGACTGTCCTTTCCGTTGGAAGTCGCTACCCCACCGGATGAATTCATATTGACGGTCTCTTCGCCTACGGTAATCGATCTTCGGAAAATGGAATGCAACTCCTGTAAAGCCGGTGAATTTTCCGGTAAAATGCTTCCCGGAAATACAATCAAAAACTCATCTCCGCCATAGCGGGAAGCGACTGCTCCATGAGCCTTTTCCAACTTACGGAGACGGTTTGCAACCGCAGAAAGGTATAAGTCTCCTGTCTCATAGCCCCTTGACTCATTTAGCTCCTTTAGATTGTCGATATCCATAAGAACACAGGTAAAAACTTCACTGTTTTTCAAAAGTTCTTCTATTCCCGCAAGAATCGTTTGTCGGTTTAAAAGCTCCGTCAAATGATCATAGCTCAGCTTATGCTCCAACTCATCCCGAACCTTTAAAAGATTCTCATTTTTCTCCTCCAGTTCTTCTAAAAGCTTGGTGCTGTGTAATCTTCCAAGAAGGGTATAGAGGAAGAACAGAAGGATGGCAAGCATAGGTAAAAGAGCCAAGAGAAAATATCCGGCAAATTTTGCAAAAAAATGCCCTGCACTTTCTTCCAAAAAGACATCCTTGGGAAGGCGATTCTTCGACAATCCGTATGCTGTAAGGACCCTGTAATTAATGACCATTTCCGGGACTGTCCATTTTACAGGATCGTTCTTCGATTTTTACCTTGGAGGACAGGATATCCAGCATCAAAAGAGTAGCATCCTTGGCCATCTGTCGGTAATCCTGTACCCTTCCCCCTATAAAACCGGGAATATTCCTGACCATTATATTGCCATATACCGGTGTATCCACTGTATTTAAAATCAGCTTCACCATCTGACCGGTAGGATAATTATTTCCGTCTCCATCCTGATAAGCCGAAAGAAATATCAGTATGGTTTTATCCTGTACCGCTTTTAACGCTTGGACAAATTCTTCTCTCTTTAATTGAGAAAAATTGATTCCCGCAAAGCGATAGGATGAAAATTGTCTTTGCAAAGAAAAAAAGTCTTCTCTTGCGGCAACACCCGAAAAACTATTGTCATAGATAGCCATAATTGTTTCCGCTTTAGGCTGTAAGGCGGTTGCCGTGTTCAAAGTCTCTTCCAAAAAAGAAGGGCAGTAATAGCCTGTCATTCCGGAAGCCTCCCCTGCCTTTTCCGCCAGGGTTTTGCTGCCTATCGAAAAAAATACTACGGGAATATTCGAAAACAACTCCTCTTTATATTCTATAACAAAATTCAAAGCCCTGTCATCGCCCACAAGGATACCGTCATACGCACTATCTCTGTTTTCCAGACGGCTTTTGACAAAGGTATAAAACGCTTCGACATCTTCATCATGATTAAAATGGCGAAAATCCATATTTACAATATCCAGATGCACATTGCTTTGATGTAGAATCTCCTCTATTCCCTCTATCTGCTGTGGGAAAATGAGATCTGCCGGGTCATAGGAGCTTAAGAACAGGAGACTCTTCTTTTCCGGTAGTTCATAAGGTTCTTCCATCCCCTTCCATTCTCTCCATTGTCCCGGTTTAATACGAAAATAGCGATTCCAGGAAGCTACGGAAAGGACAATAAAAAGAAGCAGAAATAGAATTCCTGCTGCAAGTAAGCTTCTTCTAATAAAGCGATTTCCTTCTCTTTTACTCATTCCCCGTCCTTGTTGTTTATCTCCCCTATCTATCGTGTATTATGCCCAAAAATCACAAAAAAGAGATATAAACTGTACAAATTGCCTATATCTCTTTCAGTGTACACTATTTCATTATTTATGCAATATTTATTTCCAGTCCTTGGGAAGCTCCAAAATTGCCCCTCTGTTTCCGCTCGTTACCAGTGCCTGGTAGCGGAGAAGATAGCCCTCCGTCACCTTCGGCTTTCTGGGTTTCCAGAGCTTTCTTCTTCTTTCCAACTCTTCCTCCGAAACCTTCATGTCAAGCTTATTCTTCGGAATGTCGATGGAAATAATATCTCCTTCTTCCACTAAGGCAATCGGACCACCTACAGCCGCTTCCGGGGAAACATGACCGATGGATGCCCCGCGGGAAGCTCCCGAGAATCTTCCGTCGGTAATTAGGCTACAGTGCTTCCTAGTCCCATTCCCATGATAGCGGAGGTAGGATTTAACATCTCGCGCATACCGGGACCGCCCTTCGGGCCTTCGTAGCGAATCACCACAACATCTCCTTCATGAATTTTCCCGCCTTTAATCGCCTTAATCGCATCGTCCTCACAATCAAAAACTCTTGCCGGTCCCTCATGCACCATCATTTCAGGGGCCACAGCGGAGCGCTTTACTACAGCGGTATCCGGAGCGAGGTTTCCTTTCAGAACCGCAATGCCTCCGTTTGGCATAAAAGGATTTTCAATCGGTCTAATGATATCTTCATCGAGATTCACAGCTCTTTCAATATTCTCTCCTGTCGTTCTTCCCGTAACCGTTATGCCGTCTAAGTGCAGAAGATTTTTCTTGGAAAGCTCCTTCATCACGGCAGAGATTCCGCCTGCTTCATTTAAATCCTCCATATAGGCGGGGCCTGCCGGTGCCAAGTGACAAAGATTCGGTGTCGTATCGGAAATCTGATTGGCATATTCCATATCAAGAGTAAAACCGCACTCATGAGCAATAGCCGGAAGATGAAGCATAGTATTCGTAGAACAGCCGAGCGCCATATCCACACGAAGCGCATTTTCAAAGCTCTTCTTTGTCATAATATCTCGTGGGCGGATATTTTCTTTTAAGAGATGCATGATAGCGTATCCTGCCTGCTTCGCAAGACGAATACGCGCGGAATAGACTGCCGGAATCGTTCCGTTTCCGGGAAGTCCCATACCGATAACCTCACTTAGGCAGTTCATGGAGTTTGCAGTGTACATTCCCGAGCAGGAGCCACAAGTCGGACAGACATTTTCCTCATAGAGCTTAAGCTCCTCCATGCCGATTTTTCCTGCCTCATGCTCTCCCACCGCTTCGAACATAGCAGATAAGGAGCGTTTCTTCCCATGCACCTTACCGGCAAGCATGGGACCTCCGGAAACAAAGACCGTCGGTACATTAACACGGGCTGCCGCCATAAGGAGTCCCGGTACATTCTTGTCACAATTCGGAATCATGACCAACGCATCAAACTGATGTGCTTTGCCATACACTCCGTGGAATCGGCAATCAGGTCTCTTGTCACAAGGGAATACTTCATACCGACATGCCCCATGGCAATGCCGTCACAGACTGCAATAGCCGGAAATTCCACAGGAAGCCCCCCGGCTTCGGCAATGCCCATCTTTACCGCATCACAAATCTTATCCAAATTGATATGTCCCGGAACAATTTCATTGTAGGAGCACACCACCC
The DNA here is from genome assembly GCA_916439225.1 of uncultured Oribacterium sp. Taxonomy (GTDB): domain Bacteria; phylum Bacillota; class Clostridia; order Lachnospirales; family Lachnospiraceae; genus Oribacterium. The sequence goes on from CAKAHF010000002.1 coordinate 1,958,049, forward strand.
CGATCATCGGCTTCTTCATCTCTTCCTTGGTGTAGCCCAAGGCATTAAATAAACTTCTATGGGGCGCCTGCTGCACGCCCTCTCTTACATTTTCACTATTCATCTTGCCTCCTGAAAAACTCTATACGTGAAAAGGATTTTCCTTTATTTACCTCATGGAAATAAAGAAAAACCCTTTTCTATAGTCTACTATTTTAAAATCACTTCTATAGTCTGCTATTTTAAAGCCTTTTTGCCTTTCCTGCAAGGAAAAGCCATGCTTTCCCTATATCCTTTCGGAATGGGAGCTATAGACGCACTCTTCCCTTCGTTGAAGAAAATAGCACTCTACATGATTATCTTTAGTTGAACTCATCTGTAAGCTCTAGGCTGTGCTCCTTCTGCATCTTTGCGCAAACCTTTAAGAACACGTCCAAGGGCACATTGTTGATCTGCTTGTTGGAGCCTCTCATGTTAATGGAAACGGTGTTTTCCTCCATTTCCTTGTCTCCAAGCACAAGAATATACGGATCCTTGTAGTTCTTATAGCTCTTAATCTTCTCCTTCATATTCTTATCGGAGTAGTCGATTTCCGCACGGATTCCCATGTCGGAAAGAGCGTCATAAATCTTCTTTCCATATTCGTTATGCTCTTCACGAATCGGCACAATTCCTACCTGCTCGGGAGAGAGCCAGAAGGGGAAACTTCCCTTGAAGTTCTCGATGATGATTCCGATAAAACGCTCTAAAGAGCCGTAAATTGCACGGTGGATTACTACCGGCATCTCCTGTCCGCCCTCAGCAGTCTGGTAAGTTAAGCCGAAGTTATGCGGAAGCTGGAAGTCAAGCTGGATGGTTCCGCACTGCCATTCTCTTCCGAGAGCATCCTTAATCTGCAGGTCAATCTTCGGACCATAGAAGGCACCGTCTCCCTCGTTGATTTCAAAACCGCCCTCTCCGTACTTGTCGGTCAGAATCTTCTTTAAAGCAGCTTCTGCTCTATCCCAAACCGCGATGTCTCCCATAAAGTCTTCCGGTCTTGTGGAAAGCTCTGCACGGTAGCTTACTCCGAAGGTACCATAGATTTCATCCGCAATGGAGATGATGTCGGCAATCTCCGCCTCAATCTGAGATTCCATTACAAAGGTATGATCATCGTCCTGACGGAACTCCTGCACACGGAAAGACCGTTCATCTGGCCGGACTTCTCTTTTCTGTGAAGAACATCGTATTCGGAGTAACGAATCGGCAGTTCCTTATAGGAACGATTTCTTCTCTTATAGGTAATCATGGCATTCGGGCAGTTCATGGGCTTTGCCGCCATGGTGTCGATATTTTCACGGTTATAGACAACGGAGCCGGCTTGAATCTTCACCGTCTTTTCTCCAAGGCTTTCATCGGTCGGATGCTCCAGCACTCCGGAGAGGTCCGCATCGGCCTTTAGCCAGCCTGAAACGCCCGGAACCATGAACATATTGTTGATGTAGTGTGCCCAGTGACCGGAGATAAGCCACAGTTTCTTATTGTTGATAAGCGGTGCGGAAATCTCGGTATAGCCGTGCTTCTTCTGGAGCTCTCTGGAGTAGCTAAGAAGCGCCTGATACATCTTCCAGCCTCTGGGAAGCCAGTAGGGCATACCCGGTGCGGTCTCCTCGAACATAAAGAGCTCCAGCTGATTTCCGAGCTTCTTATGATCTCTCTCCTGTGCTTCCTGTAACCACTTAAGATGCTCTTTTAACGCATTCTTATCCGGGTACACAAAGAGATAGACTCTCTGGAGCTGATCTCTATGCTCGTCTCCTCTCCAGTACGCTCCGGAAACGGACTTGACCTGAAAAGCCACATTCATAAGCTCCTGGGAATTCTCTACATGCGGTCCTCGGCAGAGATCCACGAAGTCGGAACCGGTATGATAAACGCTGATGATTTCACTCTCAGGTAGGTCCTCAATCAGCTCCTTCTTGAACTTCTGCTTGGAAAAAAGCTTCAGAGCATTCTCTCTGCTAAGCTCTTCTCTCGTCCAGTCTTCTCTTCTCTTAATGATTTCCCGCATCTTGTTTTCAATAGCCGGGAAATCTTCTTCAGACAAGCTCTTCGGTACCAAAAAGTCATAATATGCTCCGTCCTCAATCTGCGGTCCGATAGCATACTGCACTTCCTCCCCGTAAAGCTCAATCATTGCCTTTGCTAAAACATGGGCGATGGAATGTCTGTATCTCTCTAAAAATTCTTCTCTATCCATAATTTAACCTCATTTTACTTCTGCATTCGTTTGTGATTCTTTCACTTTTGCGTATGCATCCGGATTTCTCTCCTCCGGATCTCCACCTATATGCGTCCGTTTTCGGAACCCCTCTTATGCGTTCGCTTCTAATCTTGCTACAGCCGCATTCAATCTCTTTAAGGACTCTTCCTTTCCTAAAACGGAAAGAATCTCGGTAGCTCCCGCAGGAGTCATCTGCTTTCCGGAAAGGGCAATCCGAATCGGCCACATGGTGAATCCCGTCTTGTATCCCTTTTCCGTGCTGAATTCCTGTAAAAGGCTGTAGAGGCGGTCATTGCTGTAATCCTCTTCTTTTTCCAAAAGCGGAAGCACTTCTTTAAGAAGGCTAAGCGAATTCTCTAAATTGGTCTTGGCTTTTTTGTTTTGATAAAGTTCCAAAGAGTAGTCGGGAACCGCCTTAAAGAAGTCTACATGCTCGCAAATATCCGGAAAAACCTCAATACGGCTCTTTACCATCTCGGCAACCGTCTTCGCATCGACCTTCTCTCCCGCAGCCTCCTTAATAAAGGGAAGCGCTCTTTCATAGAACTTATCAAAGTCCATGCTCTTAATATACTCCCCGTTCATCCAGCGAAGCTTACCCATGTCAAAGACAGCCGGGCTCTTCGCGATGCGGTGATAATCAAATTCTCTAATCAAATCCTCCAAGGAAAGAATTTCCTCATTCCCCTCCGGACTCCAGCCGAGAAGTGCCACAAAGTTCACTACCGCTTCCGCCACAAAGCCCTGGTCAATCAAGTCTTCAAAGGAGGAATGCCCCGAACGCTTGGAAAGCTTTTTATGGTTCTCATCCGTAATCAAGGGGCAGTGAATCAGCTTCGGAGACTCCCAGCCGAAGGCATCATAGAGTCTTTGATACTTCGGGCTGGAGGAAAGATACTCATTTCCACGAACCACATGGGTAATGCCCATTAAATGGTCGTCCACAACATTCGCAAAGTTATAGGTCGGGAAGCCGTCCGACTTAATGAGCACCATATCGTCCAGTTCCGTATTTTCCACGGTAACATCGCCGTAAAGCTCGTCATGGAAAGTCGTTGTGCCCTCGGTCGGATTATTCTGCCGAATAACATAGGGAAGACCGGAAGCAAGCTTCTCCTCCACTTCATCCTTTGAAAGAGAAAGGCAATGCTTATCATAGTGCATCAGAATTTCCCCATTCACTTCCGTCTTTAAAGACTCAAGTCTCTCCTTATCGCAGAAGCAGTAATACGCCTCTCCTTTTTCCACAAGCTCCTTGGCGTACTGCATATAAATGCCGGTCTTCACACGCTCGGACTGTACATAGGGGCCGCAGGAGCCGGGATTGTCCGGACCTTCATCCCAAAAAAAGTCCCGTCTCTTCGAGGGTTCTCCGGATAATATCCACAGCCCCCTCCACTTCTCTTTCCCGATCTGTATCTTCTATACGCAGAAGGAAGTCTCCTCCCTCATGCTTCGCAATCAAATAGGCATACATCCCTGTACGAAGATTCCCTACATGCATCCTTCCTGTTGGAGAAGGCGCATATCTGGTCCTGATTTTCATAAATGCCCCCTAACTTATATTACTCTGCTAAATCCTGCGGTCTCATGGAAAGATTGATTCTTCCCATCTTATCCACCTCAATGACCTTTACACGCACCTTATCACCGATGTGTACAACATCTTCCACCTCATTGACTCTCTTATCGGAGAGCTTGGAAATGTGCACCATACCGTCCTTTGTCGGGCTGAGCTGCACGAAAGCACCGAAGTTCATCATACGCACTACGGTTCCCTCTAAAATCTGACCCGGCTCAATGTCATTTACGATGGAAAGGATAATTTCCTTCGCTCTCTCTAAAGCAGCAAGGTCAATTCCGGAAATGGATACCATACCGCTGTCATCAATATCAATCTTTGCACCTGTTTCATCAATAATTGCGGTAATCGTCTTACCCTGCTTACCGATAACATCTCCGATCTTGTCGGTCTCAATCTGTAAGGTAATAATCTTCGGTGCATAGGGAGAAAGCTCTTTTCTCGGCTCGGCAATCGCATCCTTCATTACGCCGTCCATGATAAAGAGTCTTGCCTCTCTTGCTCTCTTAATCGCCTCTTCTACGATAGGACGGGTAAGTCCGTGAATCTTGATATCCATCTGGATAGCGGTAATACCGTCTCTCGTTCCCGTTACCTTAAAGTCCATATCGCCGAAGAAATCCTCGAGGCCCTGAATATCGGTAAGTACCAAATACTCATCATCGCTCTCTCCGGTAACCAGACCGCAGGAAATTCCCGCAACCGGCTTTCTGATCGGTACACCGGCAGCCATTAAGGACATACAGGATGCACAGGTGGAAGCCATGGAGGTAGAACCGTTAGACTCCATGGTCTCGGAAACGGAACGAATCGCATAGGGGAACTCTTCTACAGGAGGAAGCACCGGAATCAAAGCCTTCTCAGCAAGAGCACCGTGTCCGATTTCTCTTCTTCCGGGACCTCTGGAAGCCTTTGCCTCTCCTACGGAATATCCCGGGAAGTTGTACTGGTGTAAATAACGCTTCTCCGTCTCAAACTCATTCATGCCCTCAACCTTCTGTACCTCGGAAAGAGGGGCAAGAGTAGTAATATTTAAAATCTGGGTTTGTCCTCTCTTAAACATAGCGGAGCCATGGACTCTCGGGAGAACATCCACTTCCGATTCCAAAGGACGAATCTCATTGATTGCTCTTCCGTCCGGTCTCTTGTGATCCTTTAAGATCATTTTCCGAACCGTCTTCTTCTCATACTGATATATGGCATCCGGGAGAATTGCAAGTGCTTCCTCATCATCCTGGAACGCCTCTACCAAACGCTCACTAAGCGCGGAGATGTTGGCATCTCTTTCCTGTTTCTCATCGGTAAATACCGCCTTTTCCATCTCTTCCGGGCTGACCACGCTCTTCATTTTCTCGAAAATGGTCTCAGGAATAGCGGAAGACTCATAGCTGTGCTTCTCTTTTCCGCACTCTGCGATGATACTCTCGAAGAAGCCGATAATCTGCTGGTTGGTTTCATGCGCAAGATAAATAGCCTCAATCATCTTCTCATCGGAAAGCTCATTAGCTCCCGCTTCAATCATGATTACTTTTTCTTTTGTAGACGCAACGGTAAGCAGTAAATCGGAAACCGCTCTCTCTCCATTCCCCGGGTTAAGGACAAACTCTCCGGCAATCATACCAACCTGGGTTGTCGCACAGGGACCATCAAAAGGCACATCGGAAATGGATGTAGAGAGGGCAGATCCGAGCATGGCAAGGAGTTCCGGAGAATTGTCCTGATCTACGGATAAAACGGTATTGTTTAAAAGAACATCATTTCTATAGTCCTTCGGGAAAAGCGGACGCATCGGACGGTCGATAACTCTTGCCGTAAGAATGGCGTTGTCACTCGCTCTTCCCTCTCTCTTCTTAAAGCCGCCCGGGAACTTTCCGACAGCATACATCTTCTCTTCATACTCCACGGAAAGAGGGAAGAAATCGATACCGTCTCTGGGCTTGGCCGATGCGGTACAGGTTGAAGCACAGTGGTATCTCCATAGTGCATTAAAACCGCACCGTTACTTTGTGCGCAGACTCTGTCCACATCCACGGTGAGCATTCTGCCTGCCAGTTCCATTGAATAACTTTTGTACATAAAGCCTCCTTTTTTCTTCTTTCCTTCGGAAGCCCCAAAAGCACTGAAAAAGCTACGAAATTCGTCTATTTTTCAGTGATCTCGGTTGCCTTCCAAAGAAAAATTTTTGATTAAATCACTAATGAATCATTATACTAAAGGGAAGAAGTCGCCGCAAGGGGCGGAATAAGCAAAACAGGGCAGAAGGGATAACCCCCTCTGCCCCGGAAATTTCTTACTTTCTGATACCCAGCTTCTCGATTAAAGCTCTGTATCCGTTTAAGTCTGTCTTCTTTAAGTAATCAAGAAGTCCTCTTCTCTGACCAACCATCATAAGAAGTCCTCTTCTACTGTGGTGATCCTTCGGATTGCTCTTTAGGTGCTCGGTAAGCTCTACGATTCTCTCTGTAAGAAGCGCTACCTGTACTTCGGGTGAACCGGTATCGCCGGGCTTTCTGCCGTACTTAGCAACCAACTCTGCTTTCTTCTCTTTTGTAATCATCTTTTCTCCTTCTTTGAGCCAAAGCTCGATACTCACGAAAAACGGAACAAGCGTCGGAGCGCGCTTTGCTACGCCTTCGCGTCATAAAAAGTTTCTTGGATTTCCTTTTTCACAAAAATCCCCTATGAAGACAAAACAAATCTGATTTCTTCACGAGGGAATATGATACTGTATTTTCCTCTGAAATGTCAAGGTCTTCTTAGGAATTTGACGAGTTTCTTGGAATTTAGGATTTGCCGAGATTTTCTTGAATGTCTTGAATTTTTCATCGTTATCATTAGATATCCCATAAGCGGAGCAAGCCAAAAAAAGATTTTAATAAATCAAACATATAAATTGACAAAAAAATAGTATTTCTTTGTATTCTTTTCAATCATCATAGTGTCCACGGCAAGACAGGATTTCCAAAATTCCATTTTTTATTCTATATACAAATCTATTAGTGTCATCAATTCTTCTACTCCAAAAACCGCTAAGTTCCCCTTTCAATGGTTCAGGTTTTCCTATTCCATCAAAATTGTCTCTCTCAATGTCTCGCAATAAAGAGTTGATCCTTTTTAAAGCTTTTTTATCTTGTTTTTGCCAATAAATATAATCATCCCAAGCCTCATCAAACCATATTTTTTTCATTTATTCGGTCACCTCTATTATCTCGTGTTCCTTGCCATCGCCGGCATTAAGTGCTGCAATGCCTCTTCTGAGATGTCTCATATTACTCTCCGAATAAAATGGATCGGCAGATACTTCAAAGGGAATTCTCTTCTCTCTTCCTACCTTTTTTGCAAATATTTTAAATGCTGCACTCATTGATATTCCCATTTCCGAACAAGCCTCTTCCATACTGTTTTTAATATCCGCATCTAACTTGAAATTCACATTAACTACCCGTGCCATGATAAGTCCTCCATTTACTAATTTTCTTACTAGTATAAGCAAAAAAATAAATAAAGTAAAGAAAAGGTAAAGAAATCCACTTTAGTTCTACCCGAATTCCTATACCTCTAAGTCCTAAAGGATCAGCCCTTCTCTTTTCGAAACTTTTCCACTATAAGAAGATCCTCTTGTAATTGTATTTTTAGCACAGTAAGGTCCGGGAATTGCCTTTGCTCCCGGATTCTGCGCACGAAACTTACGCGAATCTTCTCCCCATAGATATCTCTGTCAAAGTCAAGAAGATGGCTTTCGATAGTCAAAGGATTTCCCGCGGAAATGCTGGGATTTCTTCCTATATTGGTCATCGCATCATACTCTTCTCCATCCACCATAACTCTCGTGTAATACACTCCTTCTTCCGGACACAGCTTTCCTTCCTTCGGGAAAATGTTCGCAGTCGGGAAGGACAGACTTCTTCCGATGGCCTTTCCGTGCACCACAGTACCGTTTATGTTGTATGGTCTTCCAAGAAGTGCAGCCGCCTCTTCTACCCTTCCCTCTTCCAGAGCTTTTCGAATATAAGAGCTGGAAACTTCCACTTCCTCACCGGCAGGGTTTACCGTCAGCACTTTGTCCACTACCGTTAATTGAAAGCCGTATTTTTCTTGCAAGCTTTTCAAGAGCGCTACATTTCCTGCTCCCTGATAACCGAAGCTACAATCCGTCCCCACTACAAGATGCTTCACCTTGAGCGCTTCGATAAGAATAACTCTCACAAAGTCCTCAGGACTCATCCGGGCTGCCTCTATTGTCAAGGGGTAGAGGTAAACCTCGTTAAAGCCCGCATTTTTTCAGTCTGGTAAAATGTTCGTCTTCCGCAGAAAGCAGATCCTTTCTTTCCTGCAAAAAGAAGCTGTCTTTTTCCATGGTAAAGGAGAGCACGGCAGGCTTTTAAGCCTTTTTTTCTTTAGCAATGTCGAAAACAGAAGAAAAAGATTTTTTTGATGTCCGAGATGCACACCGTCAAATTTCCCAAAGGTAAGCACTGTCGGAACTTTACTGTATAAAGCCGGCTTCAAAAAGGAAGAAAGATTTCCGTCTTTCATATCCTTTTCAATTTCGGAGAGCGTCTTACTTTTCCGAAAGCTGAAATTCTCCGACTTCCTCTCTGAGAAGTGCCGACATACAGGCTTTTGTTCCCAGTTTTTCTCCGATTTCCGTACAAAGTGTACGAATGTAAGTACCTTTAGAGCATTTTACACGAAAAGAAATTCTTTGGTGTTTACCCTTGCAGGGAAGTACCGTAAAAGGCTCCGGATCCGTCACGGAAAGAAGCGCAATGGAAAAGATCTCGATTTGTGAGGCTTTTCGCTCAACAACAATTCCTTCTCTTGCAAGGCTGTAAAGGCGTTTTCCCTCCACTTTTTTTGCGCTGTACATGGGTGGAATCTGCTCTCTTTTTCCAAGAAGAGACTGAAAAGCGAAGAGAACATCCTCTTCCGTAACACGCCTCTCTTCCTCCGATAAAAGCTTTCCCGTACTGTCTTCCGTATCCGTCTCTACACCAAGAAGGAGCTCCGCTCGGTAAACCTTTACCTCACTCATGAGGCTATCGACAAGCTTAGTCGCCTTTCCCACACAAACAAGAAGCACCCCTTCCGCCATAGGATCCAAGGTGCCTGCATGTCCCATCTTCTTTTCGTGGAGAATTCTTTTTAAAGCGCGGAGCACATCAAAGCTCGTCATCCCCGCTTCTTTATTGACATTGATGATTCCATCCATAGTTTGTATTGTTCTTTATTCCTTGTTGCTTGGAAAGTCCGGCTCATCCATCTGCTTCCTAAGCTCCGTAATAATTTTTTCCAAAATGGACGCTGCATCTCCCTTTAAGCTGCAGCCTGCCGCCATCTTATGACCGCCACCGGCAAAGTGCGCCGCTACAGCGGAAACATCGAGTGCCGTATTGTTCGAGCGAAGGCTGACCTTATAGGTATTGTTTCCCACTTCATAGAGGAAGATAACACCGTCCACCTCTTTCGTTTCCCGAAGGACACTGACAATCCCGTCCACATCCTTTTGGTCAACCGAGAAGCTATCCATATCTTTCATGCTGAGGGATGAGGCAAAAATACGCCCCTCCATATAAAGCTTTCCGTCCAGAAGCACTTTTCCCGTTACCTGCTGCTGGTTTACCGTCTTCATAAAGAAGCTGTCATCGATAATCGAGGAGAAATCAATCCCCTTATCCATACATTTCCCTGCAATCTCCATGGTGTGAGAGCTTGTAGAAGTATACTTAAAGACGCCGGTGTCATGAATGATGCCGGTATAGATACAGGCCGCTACCTCCTTTGTGAAATACCGCTCATCCATTAGGTCAAAGCTGATTTCGCTGGTACTGGAAGCATCGGGAAGTATCGTATGATTCGGAAACTCCTCGCCACTACTTGTGATATGGTGATCGATTACATAGCGCTCTTTTGCATTTTTTTGCAAGACGCCCGTACTCTCCAAGCCTTTCATAGACGCCGCAATCACAGATGATTGCCAAATCATACTCATCTTTTGGAACATCATGGCGAATTTCGGAAAAGCCCGGAAGATAGGCAAATTTATCGTTCGCCTCCATCAGGAATACCGTTACTTCCTTATCCGGAAAACGTCCCTGTATATAATTTTTTTCCACCCCAGGGTAGATCCCAGACAATCTCCGTCGGGACGGGTATGTCCCAATACACAGATGCTTTTTTTGCATTGCCAATCAGAGATTCCAAAAGCTCTCTCATTTTTTTCGCCTTTCTATTCTTCGTTTCTCTATTCTTTGTTTCTCTATTCTTTGTTTCTCTATTCTTCGTCTTCTTTATAATGATTGTCCTGATTTACCGCTTCTCCTACGGGGCGTGCTTCGTCTTCTTCTTTTACCTTGTTAATTAAGGCATCCATACGGGAGCCGTATTCCACAGAGTGGTCAGGAACGAATTGCAGCTCCGGGGTATGGCGAAGATTTAAGCTTCGCGCAAGTTCCCTTCTTAAAAATCCGGCAGCCGCCTTCAAGCCTTCAATGGTCTTTCCGAGGCTTTCCTCACTTCCGAGACAGGAAACATAGACCTTGCAATACTGCAAGTCCGGTGTCAAATCCACTCCGGTCACATCACAAAAGGGAGAAACACGGCTGTCCTTTACTTCATTCCGAATGAGGACGGAGAGATTTCTCCGCACGTCCTCATTTCTTCTTTGGTTTTTAAAACTCTGCCTTTTCAAGCTTCACCTCTATCTCTTTACTTCTTCCATGATGTAAACTTCGATCTGGTCCCCTTCCTGAATGTCGGTATAAGCTTCTAATACGATACCGCACTCCTGCTTGGTTCCCACTTCCTTTACATCATCCTTAAAGTGTCTTACGGAAGCAATATTTCCGTCAAAGAGCTGCTCGCCGTCTCTTGTAAGGCGCGCCTTTGCTCCTCTTTGTACCTTACCGTCCGTAACAAAGGATCCGGCAATGATACCCACACCGGAGGACTTAAAGATCATACGTACTTCTGCATGACCGATAACCTTCTCTTCAAATACAGGGGCAAGCATTCCCTTCATCGCAAGCTCAATATCTTCTATTGCCTTATAGATAATGTTGTAGAGACGAACGTCTACATTTTCCTCTCTCGGCAATATCCTTTGCTGTTGTGTCCGGCTTCACATCAAATCCGATAACAATCGCGTTTGACGCAATCGCCAGGTTGATGTCGGACTCATTGATAGCACCCACACCGGCATGGATAACCTTAACCTGTACTTCCTCATTCTGAATCTTCTGTAAGGAATCGCGAACCGCTTCCACGGATCCTTGTACGTCGGCCTTAAGCACAATAGGAAGATCCTTCAACTCGCCTGCCTTAATCTGGTCAAAGAGTGCATCAAGACTGACTTTCTTTCTGGACTCCTCCACCATTCTCTGCTTTCCTTCGGAAACGAAGGTATCTGCATAAGCTTTCGCCTCTTTCTCATTTCCTTAACCTGGAAAATCTCTCCGGCATTCGGTACGGAGTTCAGTCCCAAAATCTCCACCGGCATGGACGGAGTCGCCTTCTTGATACGGCGCCCCTTGTCGTCAATCATGGCACGAACCTTACCAAAAGCAGAACCTACAGCCACAACATCTCCGATATGGAGTGTTCCCTTCTGCACAAGAAGACGTGCAACGGAACCTCTTCCCTTATCCAGCTCCGCCTCGATAACAACACCGTATGCCTTACGATTCGGATTTGCCTTTAACTCCAATACATCGGCTTCCAGAGCAATATTTTCCAAAAGGTTTTCTAAGCCTTCTCCGGTCTTTGCGGAAACAGGGCAGCAAATGGTGCTTCCGCCATAGTCTTCCGCAACCAAATCATAGGTCATAAGCTCCTGCTTTACCTTATCAATATTCGCAGTCGGCTTATCAATCTTGTTGATTGCTACAATAATCTCGGTATTCGCAGCCTTGGCATGGTTAATTGCCTCGATGGTCTGCGGCTTAATACCGTCATCCGCAGCCACAACCAGTACCGCAATATCCGTAGACTGCGCACCACGCATACGCATAGCGGTAAATGCCTCATGTCCCGGAGTATCCAGGAAAGTTACCATTCTGGGCTCTCCGTTTACCTTTACAGACACCTGATAAGCACCGATAGACTGGGTAATTCCGCCGTGCTCTCTACTGGTTACATTGGTATTTCGAATCGCGTCAAGAATAGAAGTCTTACCGTGGTCAACGTGTCCCATAACGGCCACAACAGGCGGACGAGCCTCTAAATCCTTTTCCTCATCGACTTCAGAGTCCTGAACAAGCTCTGCAATGACATCGACCTTCTCTTCCATTTCACAAAGAATATCGTATTCTACCGCAATATTCTCCGCTTCTTCATAAGAAAGCTCGGTGTTCAAGGTCACAATCTGGCCCTTTAAGAAGAGCTTCTTAATGATGTCGGCAGATTTCTGCTTCATCTTTTCAGCCAGTTCCTTAATCGTAATTACTTCCGGAATAGTAATGGACTTAATGGTCTCTTCTACTACCTTAACCACCTCAGGCTTAATAAATGCGCCCTTTCCGGTCTTCTTTGCCTTTACTTGATCATCTCTCTCGTAGGACTGGGTGGCACCGTACTTGTTCTGCTTTCTCTGTGCTCTGTTCTTCTGTGAAATCGTCGCCTTTTCATTTTCAAAGCTCTTGTTGCCGTAGGTCTTCTTTGCAGGCTTTACAGCATCATGCTTTACACGGCTCTGCTTTTCCACAATTTCCGGCGCAAAAGACTCTGCAGCCGGTTTTCTTCCTGCAGAAGCTTTTCCTCTTCCATCAAACGGCTTTCTCTCTCCATCCTTCGAAAATCCGCCTCTCTTATCTCCGTCTTTTCCGAAATCCTTGGAAAATCCGGGTTTTCTATCCGTTCTCGGGAATGCAGAAGTCCTTCCCTCGGTCTTCTCTCTCGAAGTGCTTCTCTCTTTTCCGTCCTTAGAAATGGTATGTGCCACAATGCCGGAAAGCTTGTTCACCCTCGGCTTAGCCGACTTCTCCGTCTTTTCAGAATCCTCTGCTCTTACCGCTTTCTCTTCTGCAGCTCTCTTGGCAGCCTCTTCCGCTTCTCGTTTTGCAGCTTCTTCTCTTTCCCTTGCTTCCTTTAACAGTCTCTCTTCTTCCAACTTCTTTTCTTCTTCAGCCTGCTTTCTGAATGGCGTTCAAAGCCTTAAGTGGAGTCACTCTTGCCGTTCCCGGAGGAAGCGGTCTTCCGTTTGGTGACTTCTTATCTTCATCCTTCTTCACTTCTTTAGCTTCCTTCAGCTTTTTTGCCTTATCGGAAAATTTACCGCTCAGTGGATGATTCTTATGATTTACAGAATTCTGGGAATGGAAAACCACCGCCAGTTTTTTCTTCTTGACGGTTCCTTCTTCTTTCTTTTCTGTACTTCCCTTTGCCTTATTTTCATCTAACATCCGCATTCCCTCCATTCATAATACCGATTATTCTCTCTCCGAAGCCTTCATCCTCTATAGATAGAGAAGAACGCATTTCCTTACCGATGATCTTTCCCAGCTCATCCTTAGTCCCAAAAGTATAAAAAGGAACTTTATAGTGCAAACAACTGTTTCTAAACTTTTTAATCGTATTTTCCGAGGCATCTTCCGCAACCAGTACAAGTCTTGCTTTTCCGCATTTGATGGATTTTTCTGTAGAAAACTCCCCGGCCTTTATCCTACCGGCTTTCATAGCCAGTCCGATATATCCATAAACTCTATTCTGCAATTTCTTTGATTTCCTCCCTTAGCTTCGCTAAGCTTTCTTCGGAAATATTTTCCTTAAAGGCTCTGAAAAATGCCTTTCTTTTTTCCGCCTTTTCCAAGCAAGAAAGCTTTGGGCAAATGTAGGCCCCTCTCCCGTTCTTTCTCCCGCTTAAATCCAGAGAATAGTTTCCGTCTTCCTCTCGCACTATGCGAAGGAGTTCTTTCTTCGATTTTTTCTCATTACAGGCAATACAGGAACGTAAAGGTTCTACTTTCATTTTTCCTCCGGTTCTTTAGCAAGTCTTATTCTTCTTCCTCATAGGACTCTCCGTCTTCGTACTCTTCTCCCTCGTACGCATTTTCATCGTAATCCTCATCATAGCCCTCGTCATAAGACTCTCCGTCACCATGATAGTCGATGCCCATCTCATCAAAGATGCCCTGCTCCTGAGCCTGTGACTCGGACTTGATGTCAATCTTATAGTTGGTCAGCTTGGCTGCAAGGCGGGCATTCTGTCCTTCCTTACCGATAGCGAGGGACAATTGATTATCCGGTACGATTACCAGTGCGTCCTTGTTATCCTGATCCGCAATAACGGCGATAACCTTTGCGGGAGACAGTGCATTTCAATCAAATATGCCGGGTTCTCGTCATAATTGATGATGTCGATCTTCTCGCCTCTTAGTTCTTCTACAATAGTATTTACACGGTTTCCGTTTAAACCTACACAAGCTCCAACCGCATCCACATCGTCATCATGGGAAAGAACGGCCATCTTCGTACGGGAGCCTGCCTCTCTGGCAATCGATTTAATCTCTACAATACCCTCCTTAAGCTCAGATACTTCATCAAAGAAAAGCTTTCTCACAAGCTCCGGATGGGTTCTGGAAAGCATCACCTTCGGTCCCTTGGGATTATCCTTAACTTCTACAACGTATACCTTAATTCTCTGGTTCGGAAGAATCTTTTCTCCTTTAATCTGCTCCCCTTCGGCAAGATATCCGTCAACCTTTCCGAGATTCACAATTAATGCTCTTCCGGTATCCTTTTCTACCACACCGGATACCACCTGCTTTGCCATGGAGTAATATTCTTCAAAGAGAATCTTTCTTTCCTCTTCACGAATCTTCTGTACAATAACCCCCTTTGCATTCTGTGCGGCGATTCGGCTAAAGGACTTGGAATCAATCGGTACCTGAACCGTTTCTCCCAGAGCATAACCGGCATCCACCGCCTTGGCATCTTCCAAACTGATTTCCGTGCTCGGATTTCCCACCACTTCTACAACGGTCTTTTCTGCAAAAAGAGAAAAGGCTGCCGTTTCCGGATTCATGCTTACACGAACATTGTCCGCAGAACCGAAGTGGTTTTTACAAGCCGTCTGTAAGGACAGCTCAATTGCTTCGATAATTGCCTGCTTTGAAATCCCTTTCTCCTTTTCCAACATATCCAGCGCTAATCGTAATTCATCATTATTCATTGCTATACTCCTCTTCCCTTCATCATAGAAAGAAACTCATCTATCTATTGTTTATGCAGTATCCGTTTTTTATCTCGTCTAAATCCTTAGTTTTCGGAATCCCTAGTTTTCGGAATCCTTAGTTCTCGGAATCCTTAGTTCTCGGAATCCTTAGTTCTCGGAATCCTCATCCTCGAATTCCTCTAGCTCCGAGTCGTCTTCCCGGTCTTCTCCGATTTCCTCCGGAAAGAACTCGCCATCCTCCCCGGGACTATCCTTAAATCCTAAAGAGCAAACCTCCAATATATACTCTTCCGCAATGAAATCCTCTTTATCCAGCCACTTGGACAATCTTCTCGAAACCATAGCACAGTCATTGACCGTCATATCTTCTTCATCCGCTCTATAGATAAATGCCCGAAGATAATGTGTTCCTGCTTCTTCCGTGAACGTTACGCTGTCTAAAACATAACCCATATCCGGAAGAATCTCTTCTAAATAACCCGTTGTTCTTTCGATTTCCATCTTATTCTCCATTCAAAAAAGACTTTTTCTTTATCGATTTTGCTCTTTATCATTAAAAGGAGCAAGCCAATGCTTGCCCCTTCTCCAGAATCAATAAATCACCATTACACTCTAGCATAGTTAAAAGCTAAATGCAAGGTTTTTTCGTAAAATGCAAAAGACTCTTCTTTCGAAGAGTCTTTTTTCTATGCGTGCGACAGGATTCGAACCCACGACCTTCTGGTCCGTAGCCAGACGCTCTATCCAGCTGAGCTACGCACGCTCAAGAAATGCAAGAGTTATCTTATCAAATCGTGAAATCCATGTCAAGCACTAAGTTTATTTTTTTCTGCTTCCAAAAATGAAAAAGTAAATTCTAGTCCTCAGTCTATCAGTAGATTTTACTTCTGCACAGTTGATATTTTCTCTTTCACACTACTCATGGTATGTTTAATGCTCCTTCTGACAGCGATGGAAGGAGATTATTATGAGTAAAATTATTCCCGGTAACCAAAAGCATCTTTCTTTAGAAGACCGACTCTTTATAGAGCAAAGTCTAAATCAAGGGCTTTCCTTTAAGGAGATTGCCAAGTACCTCTGCAAAGATCCTTCTACCATTTCTAAGGAAGTGAAGAAACACCGAGCATCAAACTGGTATCACAAGGGCAGCTTTCTGAACAAAAAAAGAACTTCTGTGTTCATCGTTACCAGTGTCGTAAAACAAATGTCTGTAAGAAGATTATTCTTTGTGGGATAAAGTGCACTTCTTGTCCTAGTTGTAATCAAACGTGTAAGGACTTTGAAAAGGAATTCTGTAATCGCTTAATGAAGGCTCCCTACGTATGTAATGGTTGCTCACAAAAGCTTCATCTCTGTAGTATCGCCCATAAATATACCTATGATGCCAGATTTGCTGATAGAAAAATATAGGAAACCCTTAAGGACTCTCGTCGAGGTATAAATCTTTCCGAAAAGGAAGCAAGAGAAAAAGACAACATCATCACACCACTTATCGCAAAGGGGCAATCACCTTACCAGATTTTAGTGAATCATCCGGAATTACAGATGTCTGTTCGCACCATGTACTCCTACATTGACCAAGGAATTTTTAGCTCCAAAAATATCGATTTAAAACGAAAAGTGACATTCAAACCAAGGAAATGCCATAAAACACAGATTTCAAACCGTGAAATATTTCATGGTCGAAGCTATGAGGACTTCTTGAAGCTTGGATTAAATGCTTTTGTAGAGATGGATACCGTTCATTCATGCAGAGACTCACAAAAAACTCTACTAACTTTTTTCTTTACAGAGGAAAAACTTTTCCCGGCTTATCTGTTAAATCGATGTACAAAGGGAGCAGTCAAAGCAGTCTTTGACCGTTTAGAAAAGGCGTTTTGAGGATGTTTTTTTGACTTTCAATCTATCTTTGAATATATCCTAACAGACCGAGGCTCGGAGTTTGGAGATCCTGTCGCTTTAGAAACAAATCCCAATGGGATACAACGTAGCAGCATTTATTATTGTGATCCCTATGCGTAGTGGACAAAAAGGGGCTTAGAGCAAGCCCACACCATGCTCCGCATGATTCTTCCAAAAAGGATCTTCTTTTTGCTTTTTCTTACACAATGGGATGTGAATCGGATTGTAAACCACATCAATTCCACGCCAAGGGAAAGCTTAAATGGAGATACTCCTTATCAAAGGGCACTAAACCGATATGGAGAAGATGTCTTAAAAGCACTTCAGCTCGGACCCATTCATCCTGACGAGGTTTGTCTGAGGCCCAAGCTGATTCGCTTTAAGTAACCCAACAACCCAAAACCGATCTGCTGTCAGACAGGGCAAAAACTTTTACATTTTTCGATATAGCCAGTGGAATTTAGTCCTACACACGACTTGTCCTGTGGCTTATTTCCCATGTCCGGAAAGAGATTTTTTGAGGTTGTTATGCACTATTATAGCAAAATCAGGCAGAAATGAAATTTCAAACTGCCTGATTTTAGGGATTTTTTAAAGCTAGGTAGAATTTACCTCTGCACTGGAATTTACTTTTTCAATTTAGTTTTTTTTCTGCTTGATTTCTTTGTTTTTCCCTTTTGAATTGGAATCCGTTTTGAATCTTATTCCTCATCTTCTCCCTGCTGGCTTCTATCCAAAATTCCCGGAATCTCAGCAAGAGAAACAATACGATAACGGAACTCCGCTCTGGAGCCTGCAAGCTCCTTCACTCTTCTGGAAAGTCTCTGATAAATAATCGCACAATCCTCTCGTTTTGTTCCGATAAGGAGAATCAGATACTGTGAGGAAGAGTACTTTGTATAAACGTCACCCTTTCTTAAGCCCTCGGAAAGAGACTGTTGCAGTATCTCCGCTCTGGCATTCAGCTTTTCCTGGTTCTGAATGGGTTTTCCTTCGTAGTCCACAAGTGTACAAAGCATCATGAAAATGGAAGATCCTCTTCTTTCCAAGTTTCTTCTTAACACATGATAGACATCAATAAAGCTGGTAAACGGGCAGAGATAAGCACCGATTTTCCGTGTACCCATCTCACTTTTTAACTTCTCATCTTTCCGGACAATATTGGCCTGAATCTGGCGGATATCATCCGTTACCACTCTGACATTGTCAGACAATCTTTCATAGCAGGAACGAAGTGCATCCGGAATAGGAACTTCCAACTCATCTTGATAGTAATGCGCGCACTTCGTATAAAGCTCATACGCCGTCTTATATTCTTTTCTCAAGATTAAGGCATCAATCATCTCAATCTGCCAGCCATTATCCGGGTAGATCTTATTGGCCTTGTCATACAAATCAAAAAGCGCTTCGAAATCTTCCGCTTCTTTATAGTGCTTACCCAAGAAATCCACTACATCATCATAGAGTCTCTTTAAACGAACGCTCTCTAAAATAACCCAGTAATCTGTCGCAAACTCGGGAAGCAGCTCCCCCCCGTAAATCCCGAAAGCCTTCTGATAATAGTAGAGTTTCTTCTCTTCTTTCTTCTCATTCTTTGCTTTCAGACAAATGTCTTCAAATTCCTGTACATCCAAAATATATTCGTAATCCGGATTGTTCTCGGGAGCATATACTCCCCTCTTTCCGTCAATAATCTTTCTTCCGGGCATTCCGGCCTTTTTCAGCTGTGTTCTTGCTTGATGCAGCAAATTGTTTAAGCTGTTATTCTCATCCAAAAGAGCCTTGTGGCCAAAAATACCGTCAATCAAATCTCTCTTGGAAACACCGCCCACGCCTCTTAATAATACAATTTCGGTCAGCTTTAGAAAATTAGCCTTGCTATTCGACCCCAAATCCAATTTCTTGTCTCCGACAGTTATGGAGAAACCACCCAGCATCTGCACATAAATTTTCGTTTTCTTTTCCATAATGATCCTTCACCAATTTATCAAGCTTCCTACTATTCTCCTGTTATTTTAAGAGTAGACCGAAAGAAAGTAAAGTTTAAAATTGAAAAAAATTTTTATGTTTTTCCTTTAAAAAGCGCAAATCTTCCTTTACAGTGATTTTTATGTTCTCTTCTTCTCCTGCAATGAGGTGAATTTTTTCTTCGGAAAACTCTTCCACCACCATAGCATCATCCGTAATTCGGTCTTTCATCACATCTCTTTTTTTTAGAAAGCTCTTAAAAGCCAAAGAAAGCACGGTAAAATTAAAAACCTGTGGGGTCTGTACGGCAAAAAGTGTTTTCCTATCCAGACTCTTTTCTATAATTCCGTCTCGCTGTACTTTGATTGTATCCTTTACCGGAACACCGGGAATTACCGCCTTGGAATGTTGCAATTCCTGATAAAGCCTTTCCAGTAAGTCTTCCGTAAAAAATGGACGGGCTGTGTCATGAATATAGACGTAGTTTTCCGAATTTCCCTTTTCTTCTATATAATGAAGCCCGGCTGCCACGGAATCAAAGCGTTCTTCACCGCCCTCTACAAGGGAAATCTTCTTTTTTTCTCTCCAGCCTTCCCGCTCTACCATTTTTTCCACAGCTTCCATATCATCTGTCCCTACGATAAGAAGAATCTCCTCACAAAAAGACCAGGAAAGAAATTTTTCCACAGAGGTATAAAACAGCGGTTTTCCGCAAAAGGGGATAAATTGCTTCTTCTCTTCCGTATTCATTCTCTTTCCGGAGCCTGCCATAAGAAGAACGGCGGTAACAGATCTACTCTTTTCTTTTTCTAGCTTTTTATTCTTTTCTTCTTCTAGCTTTTTATTCTTCTCTTCTTCTAGCTTTTTATTCTTCTCTTCTTCCACTCTGCCATGTTTTCTTTCTGCTTCTCCTGTTCCCATATCCCTCTCCGGCCAAGGCAAGTACCATTGCCTCACAATTTAATTCTTATTCTATATCTTTTCTTAGTCTATATCTTTTTCTTAGTCCAAAGCCTCACGCAAAGTAAGGGAGGGATAAGCATTGATATCATAGCCCGCAAAATTTCCCTTCTTCCACTCATGGTAGGCCGCTGCCGCAATCATGGCTGCATTATCTGTACAAAGAATCAGTTTCGGACAAAAAAACTCTATCCCTTCCTGTCCTGCCTTTTCTTCCATTTTCTCTCTTAACTTCCCGTTCGCCGCAACTCCACCCGCAATGGAAAGTCGATGGAGGTGAAGCTCTTTGCAAAGGGCAATCGCCTTTTCCGAAAGCACCTCCGTGACATTTTCCTGAAAAGAAGCACAGAGATCCGCCACATGTATCTCTTCCCCCAACATCTTCTTTCGATTCATCTCATTTAAGACTGCCGATTTCACTCCGGAAAAACTGAAATCATAGGGGGCGTCTTCCATCTTAGCCGTCGGAAAATGGTAGGCATACGGATCCCCTTCCTTTGCCATCTTCTCCAACTTCGGACCGCCGGGATACCCAAGCCCCACTGCACGAGCCACCTTGTCAAAGGCTTCTCCGGCAGCATCATCTCTGGTTCTTCCGTAGATTTTGATTTTTCCGTAGTCCTCCACAAGAAGCAAATGGCTGTGTCCTCCGCTTGCCACAAGGCAGACAAAAGGAGGTTTACACTCCGGATTGGAAATGAAATTTGCCGCAATATGCCCTTCAATATGATGCACGGGAACAAGCGGTTTTCCGAGGGCATAGGCCAGCGCCTTCGCCTCCGAAACGCCCACAAGCAGGGCACCCACAAGTCCCGGTCCCACTGTAACCGCTATCGCGGTAAGTTCCTGCAAGGAAATCCCTGCTTCTTTTACGGCAAGACGGATCACCTCATCAATTTTTTCCAAATGATTTCGGGAAGCAATCTCCGGAACCACTCCTCCAAACTCGGCATGAAGAGCCACTTGGGAAGAGATCACATTGGAAAACACTTCTTCCCCGTTTTTTACAACCGCTGCCGCCGTTTCATCGCAGCTCGTCTCAATTCCCAGTATATAAATATCTTCCATTTGTTTCTCCGCTTCTTCTAATCTTCAAAAACCAGCTCTTTACTCCAACCGTCTTTTGCAAACTTCACAGGGAAAATATCCTTAAACTTATCCTTATACTGATCCGGATGGAGTTCTGACGGAGAATAATGCGTCAACCACATTTCCTTCGGCTCCGCCTCTCTACCAAGCTTTGCCGCTTCCTCCATCGTCATGTGCTTATGCTTTCTGGCATTTACCGCCTTATCTTCCTCTCCGTACATTCCTTCGCAGATAAAGAGGTCTACCCCCTTTGCCATCTCGGAAATCCTCGGAACAGGCCTGGTATCGGTACAGTAAACAACGGAAATTCCCTTTCTATCCTCTCCCATAACCATTTCAGGGCGGTAGGTCTTTCCTTCAAATTGTACAATTTCTCCATGTTGCAGCCTGTTCCAGCACTGCAAAGGAATCTCCTGCTCTTTAGCTCTTTCTACGGAAACTTGCCCATCCGGGGGATGGAAAGACGATAACCGTAGCAGGGAATACTGTGCTGTACCTTAAATGCTTCAATCACAAAACTCTCGGATTCCAGCTTTTCCACCTCTTCACTAAGCTCGATATATTCCAAGTGAAAGGGAAGCTCCGGCGCAATCATGCGAAGTCCGTCCACCACCCTTGAAAGCCCCTTAGGACCAATGAGGCGCACCGGCTTCGTTCGCTCCGCATTTCCCATGCTTAACAGCATCCCGGGAAGTCCCGAAATATGATCCGCATGAAAATGCGTAAAGCAAATGGTATCAATAGGGTAGGGGCTCCAGCCTTTTTCTCGCATAGCCACCTGTGTTCCCTCTCCACAATCTATCAAAAGGCTGGAGCCGTTACACCTTGCCATAAGACTGGTCAGCCATCTCTTAGGGAGCGGCATCATTCCCCCGGTTCCCAGTAAACTTAACTCTAACATTTACTTTATAATCCTTTCCATAAGAAGGGCATCTTCCACAGGATCCCGATAGTAGGACTTTCTTCGGGAAAATACTTTGAAGCCTACGCTTTCATAGAGCTGTATTCCCGCCTGATTTCCTTCTCGAACCTCCAAAAAAAGTTTTTCCGTTCCTGCCAGTTTTGCAATGCGCAAAAACTCCTCTAAGAGTAGCCTCCCGTAACCTCTTCCTCTATACTCTTCCCGAATGGCAATGCTCTCCAGTTCTCCCTCCGAAGCAAGAAGGCGCAAAATTCCATACCCAATGATTTCTTCTTCCTCTTCCATAAGGAGAATCGCCCGGTCATATTTTCCGGAAAGGGCATGGCGAAAATCCCTCTCGCTATACGCCATAGAGCGAAAAATCATCTGATCCAGGCGAAGAATCTCCGGTAAATCCTCCTCCCCCATCTCTCTAAAGAACATCTTCCTCTCCCATCTCTCTAACGAACAGCTTCTTCTCCAAGCCTAAACAGGATAATTTTTTGCAGAAAGCCGGTCTTCCGTCTTTCCGATTTCCTCTGTATCCTTTTCTTCAATCACTTGAAAATCCTTTAACTCTCCGGCTTCCTTCTGTCTTTCTGCCTGCGGTTTTCGCAAATACTCTAAGTGAAAGGCCCCTCTATCTCCGGAACGCCATTTCGCTTCCGCAAGAAAGGCAAGAGAAGAAGCTCTTTGCAGGATAGAACCCGCATTTGGGAAAATAAGATTTTCCGTACCGACCGTACCAAGAATCTCTTCTTGAAAACGAAGCGCCCCATCTCCCATAAATATCTGCTTTCCCGGAAGGCTCTTCGCATAATTTAAGAGTTCCTCCAGTGCACAGGCTCTTTCTTCGTTTATACACTCTCCGCATTGATAGGACGCGGTATAGACCTGTCCTCTTCTTGCATCCAAAAGAACATGAATCGGCTCCGGCATAAAGGAGAGATTTTCCTTTAACATTTCCAGTGTACTGATACCCAAAACAGGAATCTGCCTTGCGAGCGCAAGCCCCTTTCCGGTTGCCGCAGCAATTCTTAACCCCGTAAAAGAACCCGGCCCCTTGGAAATCCCGATTAAATCAATCTCTTCTACGGAAAGTCCGCATTGCTCCAGTAAAGAAACACAGGCGGGAAGCAGGGTTTCCGAGTGTGTTTGCCCCAGATTCAAGTACAACTCCCCTATCAATTCCGAATCCCGAACAAGTGCTACTCCGGCTACCTTTCCGGAAGCATCTATCCCTAAACTTATCATTCTCTTCCTTCTTCCATAGTGATTATGCTTTGCTTTCTTCCATCGTGATCATGCTTTGCCTTCTTCCATCGTGATTTTTCTATACTCGAAACCCTGTTCCAAATCCTTTTCAATCCTGATCCACTTTGCAAAAGGAGGGATTTCTTCCTCTATCCTGCTTGCCCATTCAATCAGACATACCGCATCACTTCCTATTATATCTTCGAAGCCGATTTCCCAAAGTTCTTCAATATCCTCAATACGATAGACATCGAAGTGATAAAACGGAATTCTTCCTCGGTACTCCTTTACAATATTAAAGTGGGAGAATCCACGACAGCATCTACAGAAAGACCTTTTGCAAAGCCCTTTGCAAAGATGGTTTTTCCTACCCCGAGTTCTCCTTCCAGGCAGTATATTTCCCCTTCTTTTGCTTTCTTCCCCAGCTCCTCCGCTATCCAAATGCTCTCTTCCTCACTTCTGCTTTCCAAGATGTTCATCTATTTTCCCTCTTACAAAGTCAAAAGACATTGCTCTTTTATCCGTCTTTTATGAAAAATGGGCTATAAAAGAAAACGGATTTCTTTTCTAGCCCTGGTTTTTTATTCTTCCGTCATTCCCTTTATACGAATGAAATGGAATACTCTTCTTCCTGTTTCTTCTTCAAACTCCCTCATTCTGGATAAGAAATCTTCTTCAAATAAGATGGTCGATACAAGCGCAAACTCATCCTGTCTACCCTCCAGAACAACCGGCTTAAGCGTTTCTCCATCCCCTAAGAAATACGTCTTTAATGCTTTCTTGATTTCCTCGGCGGTTCCCTCTATGCGAAGGAAGTAGCGGAAGGCATTGGCTCCCATAGGTTCAATCTCAATCATCTTTTCGGACCAACCGATTCCCTGGAAATGATCCTTATGTCTTGCTGCCGCGATGATATCGGAAACTACCGCACTGGCAGTCGGTAACTTACCGGCTCCCTTACCGTAAAGCATGGTATTGCCGAGGCAATTTCCCACAACACGGATACCGTTATAGACACCATTTACAAAGTAAAGAGGATCATCCTTCCCCACCATAATCGGTGCAACATAGGCAAAATACTTGTCTTCCACCGTCTCTACAGAGCCAAGTAGACGAATATGATATCCCATCTGCTTCGCATAAGACATATCTATATCTGAAATATTTCGAATTCCTTCGGTATAAATATCTTCGTGACGACATCGCATTCCCGAAGACATGGACAGAAGAATCGCCGTCTTTCTTGAGGTATCAAAACCGTCCACATCCGCAGACGGGTCTTTTTCCGCATAGCCTAGACGCTGTGCTTCCTTTAAGGTATCTGCAAAGGTAGAGCCCTCGTCCTTCATTTTACTTAAAATGAAATTACTGGTACCGTTCAAAATACCGGTAATTTCCGTCACATTCTCTCCGGCATAGTTATGGTAGAGGGTACGGATAACCGGAATTCCTCCTCCAACGGAAGCCTCAAAATAGAAATTGCAACTGTGCTCCTTTGCAGTGCGCACGAGCTTGGAACCGCAGGCATCTACAACCGCCTTATTGGAACTGACTACATGCTTTCCCTTTTCCAAACAGCTTTTGATGTATTCGTAAGCCGGGTGAATCCCGCCCATTGCTTCAACAACAAGCTCGATCTCAGGATCATTTTCAATGACAGAAAAATCCGTGGTAATCATTTCATCGGGAATTCCGGGAATATGCTCTCTACGGGCGAAGATGTACTTAATTTCTACCTTTTCCCCTCCCTTTTTCTCGATTTGCTCTCTATTTAACTCTAAAACTTCTTTTACTCCGGAACCGACCGTTCCGAATCCCATTATGGCAATCTTCATGCCTATCCCCTTTCCTCTCTGCATCATTCCTAGATTTCTTCTCTTTCCGGAATCGGTATTGTTTTAGTCGTTTCCGGCTACTTTTCTATCCGGGCAGCCCAGCTGCATCCACTTCAGGTAGGCTGTGATAAAACGATCGATATCGCCATCCAGTACCGCATCGGTGTTTCCCGTTTCTTCTCCGGTACGAAGGTCTTTGACCATTCTGTAAGGTTGCAATACATAGGAACGAATCTGGGAGCCCCAGCCGTTATCCTTTACCTCTCCCCGGATGCCGGCGAGCTTTGCTTCCTGCTCTTCTTTCCTTTAAGTAGAGCTTGGTCTTTAACATCTGCATCGCCTTGTTTTTATTTTGCAATTGAGAACGTTCTTCCTGACAAGCTACTACAATTCCCGTCGGAATATGAATCAAGCGAACCGCAGAAGAGGTCTTGTTGATATGCTGTCCGCCCGCACCTGACGCTCGGAAAACCTCCATCTTGATATCCTCTTCCCGAACTTCAATGTCGATTTCCGTCTCAATATCCGGCATGACATCGCAGGAAACGAAAGAAGTCTGCCTCTTCCCCTGGGCATTAAAGGGAGAGATCCGCACTAAGCGATGAATTCCCGCCTCGGAGCGAAGATAACCGTAGGCATATTGACCTACCACTTCCATGGTGACCGACTTAATTCCGGCCTCATCTCCATCCAGATAATCGAGGATTTTTACAGAAAATCCGTGTCGCTCTGCCCAGCGGGTATACATTCGGTAAAGAATGCCCGCCCAGTCATTTGCCTCCGTACCGCCCGCACCGGCATTTAAACGCAGGATGACGTTCATACTGTCGTATTCTCCGGAAAGAAGGAGGGTGGTGTTCATATTTTCCAGTTCTTCCGAAAATTGGCTCAGCATTTCCCGGATTTCCGGAATCACGGACTCATCTCCCTCTTCTTTCCCCATCTGAATCAAAGCATCGATGTCCTCATAGGTCGTTTTCAACTGATAAAAACTCTCCGCCTCATCCTTCAGATGTCTCACTTCCGTAGATAAGCGATTTGCCTTTTCCGCATCCGACCAAAAGTCGGGCTCTTCCATCATGCGGTCCAGCTCCACAATTCTCTTTTGTTTGTTTTCCAAGTCCAGAGCCTGCTCTAAGGCTTTAAGCGGCTCCGTTTTGGTATTTAGCTCCGTCTTAAATTGATCAAATTCAATCATAGAGGCTCCTTCCTTTCTCGTAATCCTTTTGTATTTTCCTTTTGAGAGAATCCTTCTCAAAGGCAAAAACACATTCTTTCTCACTCTTTATCAAAGCCGGAAAGCATTTTACTGTTCTTTCCGGTAAATGCTCTGTCCGTGGCAGTTCTTGTATTTCTTGCCGGATCCGCAAGGACAGGGATCATTCGGATAAATCTTTCTGCTCTCTCTCGTCTTCGGGGTTCTTACAGCAGACTCATCGCGGTTTGTCGCAAGGGGCTTTGCCACCTGCTCTCTTTCCACTTTCTGCTCCAGCTTGATCTGATAGAGCACGCGTACCGTTTCTTCCTGAATAGCTCTCATCATTTCCTGGAACATCTCATAGCCGGCAATCTTATACTCTACAAGCGGATCTTTCTGACCGTAAGCCTGCAGACCGATGCCGTCTCGGAGGATATCCATATCATCGATATGGCTCATCCACTTCTGGTCCATAACCTTTAAGAGAATGACACGCTCCGCCTCTCTCATCTGCTCCGGATTCGGGAACTCCGCTTCCTTTTCTTCATACAGACGGATAGCCTTTTCCTTCAACTTCTGCGCAAGTTGATCTCTGGTCATATGCTCGAACTCTTCCTCAGTGAAATTCAGCTTTCCTAAAGGAATGATCTGCATCAGGGTATCGTTTAAGCCCTGGAAATCCCAATCTTTCGGGCTATCGCTGTCCACGATATTTTCATTAACATAGAAATCCACTATATCGGTAATAAAGCGGGTAATAAGCGGACGCATATTGTCGCCCTCAAGAACCTTCTCTCTTTCCGCATACACTACATCTCTCTGATCGTTGTTTACTTCATCATATTTCAGAAGATTCTCACGGATACCGTAGTTGTTTAACTCAATCTTCTCCTGTGCTTTCTCAATGGCATTGGAAAGCATCTTGTGGTGAATCTGCTCACCGTCCGGAACGCCCAGAGCCTCAAACATCCCCATCAAACGCTCGGATCCGAAAAGACGCATCAAATCATCTTCCAAGGAAAGGAAGAACTGAGACTGTCCCGGGTCACCCTGTCTTCCGGCACGACCGCGAAGCTGGTTATCAATACGTCTGGACTCATGCCTCTCCGTACCCACGATATGAAGACCGCCTGCCGCTCTTGCTTCCTCATCCAGCTTGATATCGGTACCACGACCTGCCATGTTGGTTGCAATAGTTACAGCACCATGCACACCGGCTTCCGCCACAATGGCAGCTTCCTGCTCATGGAACTTCGCATTTAAGACATTGTGCTTGATTCCTCGTCTCTTTAACATGCCCGAAAGAAGTTCGGAAGTCTCAATCGCAATCGTACCCACCAGCACCGGAGCGCCGGTTTCGTGGATTGCCTCGATTTCATCCACAACCGCCTGGAACTTTCTTTCTTAGACTTATACACCGCATCATCCAAGTCGATTCTTTGCACCGGTCTGTTCGTCGGAATCTGGATAACGTCCATAGAGTAAATGTTTCTGAACTCCTTCTCCTCAGTCTGTGCAGTACCGGTCATACCGGCTTTTTTCTTGAATTTATTAAAGAAGTTCTGGAAAGTAATGGTTGCGAGTGTTCTGGATTCCCTCTTTACTTTCACATGTTCCTTCGCCTCAATCGCCTGATGAAGGCCATCGGAGTAACGACGACCGTTCATAATACGGCCGGTAAATTCATCGACAATCAGAACCTCATCATCCTTTACCACATAGTCCTTGTCTCTAAACATCAAGTAGTTGGCACGAAGACCCAGAATAATATTATGCTGAATTTCCAGATTCTCCGCATCAGCCAGATTTTCAATATGGAAATACTTCTCCACCTTCTCCACACCCTGCTGGGTAAGGTTTACGGTCTTTTCTTTCTCGTTTACGATAAAGTCTCCGCTCTCTTCGATTTCTTCACCTAAAATCGCATTAATCTTGGAAAACTCGGCAGACTCCTCTCCTCTTTCGAGCTGTCTAGCCAAAATATCGCAAAGCTCATAAAGCTTCGTGGACTTTCCGGACTGACCTGAAATAATCAGCGGCGTTCTTGCCTCATCGATTAAAACAGAGTCCACCTCGTCGATAATACAGTAATGCAAGCCTCTTAATACCTGCTGATTCTTGTAAATCGCCATATTGTCACGAAGATAGTCGAAGCCCAGTTCATTGTTTGTAACATAGGTAATGTCACAAGCATAGGCAGCCTGACGTTCCTCGGTAGACATCTCATTCAGTACGGTACCAACGGTAAGTCCCAGGAAACGATGAACCTGTCCCATCCAGTCCGAGTCACGCTTTGCAAGGTAGTCATTGACCGTTACAATATGCACCCCTTCTCCGGCCAAAGCATTGAGATAAGCCGGACAGGTAGAAACAAGAGTCTTTCCTTCACCGGTTCTCATCTCGGCAATTCTACCCTGATGTAAAACGACACCACCGATAAGCTGCACAGGGAAATGTTCCATCCCGAGCACTCTCTTTGCCGCCTCCCTAACTGTTGCATAGGCTTCCGGAAGAAGGTCATCGAGTGTCTCTCCGGCAGAAAGTCTCTCCTTAAACTTTCCGGTCTGCGCCTTCAAATCCTCATCGGACATTGCCGCCATCGTTTCCTGTAAAGAAAGGATTTTATCCACCTTCGGTTCTATCAATTTCAACTCTCTAGTCGAATGTGTTCCAAATATTTTTTCAAAAAGCTTCATTTCGATATGCTCCTTCTCCATACAGCAACAGTATGGCATTGTATAAATCTATAACTCATAGATTCTACCATTAGTCCCCGCCTTATCAAGGAAGAAGCCATGAAAATACTATGAAATCCTTTACGAATATTGCAGTACTTTAAGCCTTTATTATATTTTTCTTTTTTCTTCCCCTTATCCATGAATAATTTGTGAAAAATATCTTTATTTTATGGTTTTCACTTTATTTTTTTATAGAAAATGCTATACTAAAAGCAAGAAGAAAGCCTCCTTACTCTTCGGGAACTTTCTTCCGAAAAACAAAGAAAGGAAGGATTCGATTATGAAATTTAGCATTACAGGAAGAACCATTAGTTTGACAGAGGGTTTGAAAAATATGGTGGAGAAAAAACTTGGAAAATTAGACAAATTTTTCCAAGCTGACACACCTTGTAATGTAACTCTTTCTACGCAGAAGGACATGCAGAAAATCGAAGTTACCATTCCCGTAAAAGGTAGTGTTATCCGTGCGGAGGAGTCTACCGAGGATATGTACCAGTCCATTGATCTTGTAGTGGATGTTTTGGAACGACAGATCAGAAAGTATAAAGATAAGCTGGTTGCGAAGCACCAGTCTTCCTCTTTCACACCGGAGTTCCTGGAGGAGCCCGCGGATTACGATGAGGATGAAATTAAAATTGTACGTACAAAACAGATTGACTTAAAGCCCATGACTCCCGAAGAGGCCTGCCTGCAGATGGAACTCTTAGGACACAGCTTCTTCGTGTTCTTAAATGGAGACACAGGCAAGGTCAATGTAGTATATAAGAGAAAGGCAAAAAGTTACGGTCTGATTGAGCCGGAAGAATAGGCAGATCGAAACGTAACAATAAAAGCGAAGTAGCAAAAAGTCAAAATATGAATTGGAAACAGAATGAAAAATCGAATATAAGCTAGATTCACAATAGCTGCAATTTTGAAGAGGCAGTTCCGAAAAACGAACGGAACTGTCTCTTTATGCTTCCTTTCCTCCAGTCTTGCTTCCAAGTCCCATGAAAGCCAGAATAAAGATCACCGGCAGAACCATCGGAACCGCAATATTGATGACCGCCTGTCCCAAATAGCACAGAAGACATAGCCCTGTTGCGAAGGAAATGCGGTTTGCGTAAAACTCTGCTCTCCATCCCATTCTTTCTTTGTAAAAAGAGTTTTAAGAAAGAAGATAATAAAGCAAATATAGGCTATAAGCCCCAAGATTCCTATCGTCAGCAAAAAGTTTAAGTATTCATTATGGACATTGTCAATTGCGCTAAAAGGACTTTGCGAAATGGCAACTTTATAGTGATCATTGGTCAGCATATAATAGCCGTCCGGTCCATAGCCTAAGAGAACCTGATTGAAGGGCATTTTATGGGAAAAATAATCCAGTCCCATCTTCCAGATAAAGCCACGACCCGATCCCCAGTTATCATCAAAACGAAAATAATTGCTATAGCTTTCCAAGAAGGACAAATGATGGGATACATTCGCATCATAAAAAACAAAGACTACAGCTAAAAGGATGAAGATTAGCACCAGGATATAGATTGGTCTTAAAAATTTTCCAATGCTTTCTTCCTTCAGTTTTGTAATCACTAATCGAAGAATTCCTAAAACAGCTATCGCAAGAAAAGGAATAGTTGTAAAACCCAATTGAAGGAAAAAGCCTTTATCTCCATACCGATAGGAACTGTCAGTTTCAGGATTAAAGAAGGTAGCCATCTTCATTACCAGAAAAAAAGCAAGGTATAAATCAAGACAATTTAGTAAGCGTTCTTTTTTCCCAAAGCAGAAAAACGGCAGGACTAAAAACAGGACAAAAAGGGCAAATACCACGTTATCACTCATCCCGTAGAAAGCAGCAAGAAGGGTATACGCATACATCAAGAGAAAGAGCAGGCTCCATTTCCACTTCTTTTCTCCCAAGTAAAGCCCGGCAAAAAGACCGGTATAGCTAGTCATCAAAGAGGTATAGCCATTAATATTTCCTATACCTCCCGCAAAAGTACTCCACAAACTTTTATCTTCCACCAAATCAAAAAAATGAAACAGATTCATCCAAAAGAAGTCGCTGATACCCCAACTCGCCTGCAAAAATATAGAAACAGAGAGAAAGAGAAGATGCACTTTTTTAAAACGATAAAAGCGACTAAGAAAAAAATAAGCGCAGAAAAGCAGGAGCCAAGTAAAGCTTCCCATATATCTTCCCGTACTTCCCCACCAAGTCTCATAGATATAGCCGGAATGAACCATCGAAATCAAGAAAACAAAAATCAAAAGAAAAAAAGGAATATCCGTCGGTAAAAACAGCTTTTTCTTTCCCTCTTCTTCTCGCAGAAACAAGGCAGAGTAAATCGGCTTTCTCATCCCCTTCTTTAGTGTCAGAGCATGTAAAAGAAAGAAGCAAAGCATGATAAGGGTATAAGCCAGAGTAGAAATCCAAAAGAACTTAAACTTCACCTGCAAAATATCATAATAACCGTCATGGATATATAAGGGATAAACTAGGAGAATGATTGCAAGGTAAATCAAGCTTATTCCCTCTCCAATTTTATAAAAATCTTTCTCTGCCTTTGTTGTTTCTCGTTCTAAAAGCTGTTCCATCCTCGTTCTCCAGTTCCGTTATCTTTTCTTCTTTACTTATTTAATCCACAATAACACCGGGACCGTCATTTCCTCCACCGGAATCCGCAGTAGGCTCAACTCCGATACTCGGCTCCTGTGACTTTGATTCATTCTTCTTAGTCTCGTCTCCGTTTCTTCGTTTCCTCCGTACTCTTCTTCTCATCTGCATTTTTCTTTGTTTCGGACGAACCTTGCGATTTTGTCTCATCCGTACTTTTCTTACTGTCTTCCACAGTCGGCTTCTGATCCGAATTTTTGCCGGATGAACTGCTGCTTTCTATAATATTTCCATCCGCATCGGTCTCTTGCTTCTTATTTTTTTCAGACTCACTTTCATCCGTACCGTTTTTCTTTTTCTTCGTCTCTTCCTGCTTTCCGTCTTTGGACTTTGTACTGTCCTCTTCATCCTCATTCTTTTTGGATTTTTTCTCGGAATTCTTTTCGCCGGAATCGCCTTTGCCATTCTTATATGCCGCAGCGTCGGAAGCTATGGTATCACTGAAAGTCCAGACTGCGGAACTGGGCTTATACTCTTTATCTCCGAAAAGATACGCATGGAGCTTCGTTACATTGGAAGCCAAATTAAGCGGGATGACACAATCTCCCTTCTTCCCCATCATCTGTGTCTTTAAATCATAGGGAAATCCCTCAGAACCGACGATATTGTAGCGATTTACACCCTTTGCAAGTTCCAAATATCACCCACATCCACGTTGAAGGCAATCTGAGGAAGCACTGTGTCGATCACATTGGTCAATGTTGCAAGGTCTGCCTTCTTGGCATTCTCTAAAACCTGGGAAATAACCTCTCTCTGTCTTTTTGTTCTGGTAAAGTCATCGTCCATGTAGCGGAGTCTGGCGTAAGCCACCGCCTGCACACCGTTTAAATGTTGCATTCCGGGCTTCTTGATATACTCTGCCGCAGGATTCTTGACATTGATTTTAGACTCAATACTGGTTTCATGGATATACGCATTCATATACTTGAATTCTTTTTCCGTAATATCTATATTCACCCCGCCCAACATATCAATTACATCCGCAACCGCACGCCAGTTAAAGGTTGCATAGTGTTCGATATCCAGGTCCAGGTTTTTATTTAAGGCTTTAACTGCCTGTTCCGGTCCACCGTCCGCATAAGCTTCATTAATTTTCGCAAAGCGGGATCCTGCAGCCAGATTCAGATAAGTATCACGAAATACGGAGGCAAGCTTAACCGCACCGGTTGCCCGATCTATACAAACAATCAGCTGTACATCGGCATTGGCACCTCGTCCTACACCTCCGTCACGGCTATCTACACCGAAGACGGCAATGGTCCAATAGCCCTGCATCTGCTCTTGCTTAGTCACATCAATATTTTCATTCTTGACATTCTTGACATTAAACTCCACTTCCGGCTTGATATTCATGTAACGCACGATATAGGCTGTACAGAAAATGAAAATCAAAGTCAAAATTTCAATGACGGAAAGCAGTAAAATCTTCTTCCATCGTGATTTCTTCTTTTTTTCCTTCTTACTGTAGACCTCGTCCAGTTCCTCTTGAATATCCTTCGGTGTATTCACCTGTAAAACATCCAAGTGGTCAATTCGTCTCTTCCCTTCCTTCTTATCTTCGGGAAGAGTCACAATAGGTGCTCTTCGCTTTCCCTCTCCGGATATGGTATTCAGTCTATTTGCATCGGTCGTATCCCTATTCAGCTCGCTATGGGGTTTTCTGCGTCCCCTATTTTGCTCTAATGCCAAAATCTACCTCCATCAACCGGATCCTTCTTAGGCCACTCCGGAATTTCAAACAGCTTTATGTCTATACTCTTTTTTATACTTACCATTCTCCGACAGAGAAATGTAAAAAATGCAGTCTGCACAAGGAATGATAGAGTATATTACCATAAATCAAGGAAAAGTTAATAGGCATTTTTGTTAACAAATCCTTTCCATACGGTTAAAAAAAGAATTTTAATATCCAATCCGAGACTCCAGTTTTCTATATACCAAAGATCACAGCGAATTCTTGCGGGAATAGAGGTATCCCCCCTAAAACCGTTGACCTGCGCCCAGCCCGTAATCCCGGGACGAACCTGATGTTTAATCATATAGCGCGGAATCTGTTCTTTAAACATTTCCACAAACTGTGTTCGCTCCGGTCTGGGACCGACGAGGGACATATCCCCTTTCAATACATTAAAAAATTGAGGAAGCTCATCAATAGAGGTTTTTCGAATGATTTTCCCGATTCCGGTCACTCTCGGGTCACCCTTTACCGTCCAGGCTTTTTTCTCCTCTTCCATCTTCTGCACCCCCATGGAACGGAACTTATACATCATAAAGGGGCGGTTATGCAATCCGACTCTTTCCTGCTTAAAAATAATCGGTCCCGGAGAACTCCACTTCACAAGCACCGCTACCACAAGCATCAATGGCCCAAAAATCAAGATTCCCACTATAGCGCCAATGATATCGATTACCCTCTTCAGTAACGCATTGAAAGGCTCTGTCAAAGGAACATTTCGAATGTTGATAATCGGCAGTCCGTCCATATCCTCTGCAATAGGCTTTGAATGAATGATTTCCTGATAATCGGGAATAAACTTCGTGTGCACTCCCGATTTTTCACAGACAGCTACGATGCCGGGAAGCTTTTCATAAGCAGCAAGCGGAAGAGTGATGGCAATTTCGTCAATCGTGTTCTTGCTTAAAAGTTCTCCCAAGTCCTTGATTCTTCCAATCACGGAAATATCACGATAAGATGCCCCCTGCTCACTGAGATCGTCTACTATCCCGTAGATACGATAACCCCAGTCCGGATTTTTTTTACACAGGTCAATAAAACGGTCGGAAACAGGAGAAAATCCCACCAAAATAATATGCTTCTGATTAAACCCTCTCTTTCGCAAAGTTGAGAGAGTTCGCCGCAAAGCATATCTTTCCACTGTCGTGATACAGATGGAGAAAATATAGAAAAAGCCCAGCATCCTCGTGGAATAATGCTCAAAATAACCGCTCTTACGAAACACAAAAAGGATAGACGCAGAAAGAAGAAGCCCTATAGAATTGCTCTGAATAATTCTAAAGAGCGCTGTCTTCATGCGAATGGTTCGCATAGGCTTATAGAGGCCCAAAATCCAATATAAAAATAGATAAGCCGGTATCATGGGAATCAGCACAGTAAAATAAAAGCTCGGAGAAAGCACACCATGCCCCTGAGGAAATATCGGATTCTTTATCGCAAAATACCACGCCAGGCTATAGGATAATGCCAAAACCAAAGCATCTAAAAGCACTTGTAATTGGTTTAATTGTCTTTGAAAGTCCTTAATCATAGTGACGATTATACAATAGGATGAATCACTTGCATAGTAAAAGCAGGAGAAACTCCTGCTTTTTTAAAAATCTATATTCTCCTTACTTTGTCTACCATAATTCCAAGAGGAAAGTTCACTCTAGGAAACCACAGAATGAGCAAAGTCTATCTGCTCTTGTAAGGCTTCTTCCGCTTCGGGCAGATCCACATGAAGCTCATAATCATGCGGAAGATTTCCCTCCGGAAAATAAGAACTTACCGAAATCCCCAATGCCTCACACTTCTCTTTAAAATCAAAAGCCTGATCACGGAAAGAACCGATGCCGGCATCCGATAAAAATGTAGGAGGAAAATTCCTGGTTAAATAATCTTCCAATTTGGTTTCCGCAGCCTTCTTTCCGGAATAAAATTCTTCTTCCTGGAAATAATCTCTTCCCCAGGAAAGAAAAGTCTCATCATTTTCTTCCAATCCGGTCTTATGGAAACGTGTACAATCCAATAAGCCGGAAAGGGAAATAAAACCGCAAGCTCTCGCCCCTCTTTTTGAGAGGAAAGAAGGAATGCCAAATCTCTTTCCATAGCTTTCATTTACCTGAGATAAAAGAAACTGTCCCGCAAGACTTGCACCTGCACTGTCTCCCATAAAAATCAGTTTTCGAGGATTGATTCCCAACTTATCCTTATCCTCTATAAGCTTTTGTACGCAGTAAGAAACTTGCTTAAGTGCCGCGGGATACGGATAATCCGGAGCCAAAGAATAGTCCAGCGCAATAATCTGAAAGCCGGCGCGAAGCCAAGCCAGAAAATACGGATTCTCTTCCACAATATCCTTAGATCCCGAAACAAAGCCACCACCATGCACATAGATAATTGTGCCGACAACTTTCTTTCTTTTATCATTGGGATAGACATAAGCATCATAATAATTGTTCGGATACATTGAAGGATAGGAAAGATTCTTATAGCAGATAAATTCATAATAGGAATCTCTTCTACTGACAGCTAAGTTTACCGGAGCCGTAGCTTTACTATATTTCTTAGACCCTGCTAATGTATCTGACGTACCGATGAAACATGCGATACAGAAAATAAACAAAGAAAAAAAGCCCACCCTAAGGAATCTTCGAAACTTCTCTTTTCCTAAAAAATGTGCTCTTCCCATAATCCAGCCTTTTTTTGCGAAATAACAAGTTAAAAATCTGTTATTTCCTGCAAACTCCTTTATCTTGATTCAGAAATATCAATCCGCCTCCTATTCACCCTTAAAAAGAACTTAAACAAAGGCAAAGATTTTCTGCTTAAAATATCTCGTCAATCTTAACAAAAAAATAAGTATTTTTCAATATAAATAAAAAAAGCCGGCTTATAAGAACGTTTTTGTCCTACTTTCTTTCAATGTGCAGACGAGTAGAAACCGGCGTTTTTATAATACAGCTTTTTTTATCGCATTTTATATCACAACTATTCTATTTTATTCGGGAGATATTTTCTTAGCCTCTCGTTTCACTTTGGCTGTTCTTTCCCAAAGTTACAATAACGGTCTTTTCTTCATACTCACCCTTTCCGGAAAGCCTCTGTACCGTGACTTCCACCTTTTCTCCTGCCTTATAGCGGGAAAGAAGGCCGGAAAGCTCCTCCAGGCTTGCTACAGACTGTCCGTCGAACTTCGTAATGATATCCTTCTCCTGCAGGGCGGAGTTGTCGATTCCCTCTCCCGATAAGAGCTTAAAGATATAAATACCCTCCGGCATATTGTAAGCTTCGGAAATGCTGCTATCTACGGTTTTTCCCTGGATTCCGATATAACCCTTTTCTTCCTGACTCACCTTCGCTCTTGTGGTTCTCTTGGAAAGCCCTTCCACAATTTCTTTTACTTTTTTAGACGGAATCGAATAGCCCATTCCTTCTACCGTTGTGTCGGAATACTTTGCCACATTGATGCCGATTAACTCTCCATTCATATTGAGGAGTGCTCCGCCGGAATTGCCCGGATTGATTGCAGCATCAGTCTGTAAAAGACCTGACTCTGTTCCGCCTTTCGTGGAAATATCTCTATCCTTAGCGGATATGATACCGGTGGTTACCGACTGTCCATACCCTAAAGCATTTCCGATAGCCACCACCTGATCTCCAACACTTATACCGTCCGAATCTCCATACTTTGCAAAGCTAATGCTATTTAAAGTATCCTGAGATATAGAGGAAAGCGGAATGGCAATGACCGCGAGGTCCACATCGCTGTCTGTCCCCTTAATCTCCGCATCATAGGACTTTCCATCTACAAACTGTACGGAAAGAGCCGTAGAATCTTCGACCACATGGTTGTTTGTGACAATCAGTAGCTCCGTATCATTCTTTCCGATAATCACACCGGAACCGCTCGCAGCCGCTTCCTGCTCTCCGCCCTGCCCGAAAAGGGAATAGCCATACTGTTGGTAGCGAATGGTATTGGTTATCGAAACTACCTCAGACATCGCATTCTTGGCAATCTCCGAAACGCTTCCCCCCACTTCCGAACTATTATTTTTAGACGAAGAATTCAGCTGCTGCACAGAATTGCTTTGTGCCTCCTTGTTCACCTCATTTTCGCCCAAAAGACTACTTCCTATATTGTCGGAAGCCTGTCCCAAAACCTCCGAACGATACTGGTCGGATAAAGCATTTACCCCTACCATCGTGCCACCGGCAACCGTTCCGAAGAGCATCGCCGATAAAACCAGTCCCGCAAATTTTCTTCCTCCATTCATATCTATACCTCCTAAAACATTCTAAAGTTTCTTAGCTCTTCAAAGCTCCTAGCTTATTTATCTGTTTTCTCCACCCTCTTGTTTCCAAGGGCGGGTAAAACTTTCTTTGTTTTACGAGACCTAGAATAGAAAAAAAATATGTTCTAAAAATGGAGAAAGAGTGAAGATAATGTGTCTTCACTCTTTCCGGATAGACTCTGCTGCCCACGGGCTCAGATCGCCCCTCTATGGACCTGCACAGCACAAAAAGAATATTCCCTTATTATTTTCACACAGCTAAATAAGCATCTATAATTCTAAAATCGTTGCCTCATATCCGGACAGTCGTATTTTCTTCCCGGCTATACAAGGTTCGGCATTGGATAGAATCACTTTCTTCACTTCGGAGGGGAGTTCGATTTCCCGTTCTTCTTTTCGGTAATTTCCAAGGACAAGGATTGTCTTTTCGCCTTTTCTATAGAATGCCATCAGGCGGTCTTCTTCCTCCATGAACGGAATCAAGTCTCCGTACACGATGGTATCCTTATACTCCGGATTCTTTCTTAGCGCACAGAGCTTCTTATAATAGCTCAAAACAGAGTCCTCATCCTGCTCCTGTGAAGCCACATTGATTTTTGTATAGTTCGGATTTACCGGAAGCCAAGGCTTTCCTTTTGTGAAGCCTGCGTTTTCGCTTTCGTCCCACTGCATCGGTGTTCTTGCATTGTCTCGTGTAAAACGGTTTACGATAGCCAGTGCTTCTTTCTCCGAGAATCCCTCCTCCAGACAAAGGGCATATTCATCAATGGTGGAAATATCGTCCACTGCAGAAATATTTTCCAGAACAATGTTTTCCATTCCGATCTCCTGTCCCTGATAAATAAAGGGAAGACCTCTTTGCAGCATCTGCATGGTAGCCAGGAATTTCTTTGCCTTTTCTGATAAATCCTCCTTCGGAATATAGAAGTTTACCCCGCGGGGTTCATCATGATTTTCAATAATAGTGGAAATGAAGCCAATCGGATTCACAAGCTTCTGGGTAAGGAAGCAACAGTCCCTATACATATTCGGGGTAACCGTAGCCGCGTCAAACCATCCAATTTCGGAGTGCGCACTGGAATGTGCACGGAAGTCGAACATAGAGGAAAAATAGCCATTTTCCCCGATAAACTCCGGAATCTGCTCCTCCGTCTCGTTAAATACCTCCCCTACCGTAAAGGCATGGTGAGGCTTAAAACAGCGGTCCCGCATCTCCCCCAAGAATTCGCCGATACCTTTTGCTTCATAAATCATATTGCGGCAACTTGCCATACCGTCTTCCCGATCTGTCGGGAAATTGCAGCCTTGAAGCGGGAAAACCTTTTTGATATTCAAAATTGCATCGATGCGGAACCCGGCAATGCCCTTATCCAGCCACCAGTTAATCATTTTATAGATTTCTTCCCGTACTTCCGGATTCTCCCAGTTTAAGTCAGGCTGTTTTTTATGGAAGAGGTGCAGATAGTAGGTGTTTTCTGTTCCCTCTACTTTTTCCCAAACCGAACCGCCAAAATACGATCTCCAGTTGTTCGGTGCATGGCCGTCTACCCCTTCCTCAAAATAGAAATACTTCGCATAGTGCCCTTTCGGATCCGCAACCGCCTTCTTAAACCATTCATGCTCATCACTGCAATGGTTTACCACAAGATCGAGAAGGATATACATATCTCTCTTCTTCGCTTCGGAAATCAATTCCTCCATGTCTTCATTCGTACCGAAACGAGGGTCAATCTTATAATAATCTGCAATATCATAGCCTGGTCTGCAAGAGGGGAAAGGAAGCAAGGGGAAATCCAAATAATATCTACCCCAAGTTCTTTAAGATAATCGAGCTTCCCGATAATGCCCTTTAAATCCCCGATGCCGTTTCCCTTTGTATCCAGAAAACTTTTCGGATATATCTGGTACGCAACCTTTTCCTGCCACCAATCTTTTTTCATTTCTTCTCCTTTTATTCTATCTTTTTCTACTTACTCTATCTTTTGTCTACTTACTCTATCATTTTCTACTTACTTTATCTTTTATCTGCTTACTCCAACTTTTATCTGCTTACTCCATCTCCAAAACATAGGCCTCATACGGAGCAAGCTCTCCATCAAAAACAGTATTCCCCTCTATGTTTTGAATAAGAACTCTGCCTTGCCGAAATTCTTCCGGAATGCTGTAATGTCGCGCATTTCCTGAAACATTGCAAACGCATAGTAATTTCTTTTCTCCCAACTGTCTCTCATAGACAAAGAGATCCGGATCTTCCTCCTCCAAAAGGCGGAAATCGCCATATACAATCAGTTCCGAATTGTGTCTTAAGCTAATCAGCTTTTTATAGTAATGGAAAACAGAATCTTCTCGACTGAGCTCTTCCTTTGCATTGATCTCCGTATAATTCGGATTTACGGAAATCCAAGGCTTTCCGCTTGTAAAGCCGGCTTCTTTCGTGTCATCCCACTGCATGGGCGTCCGCGCATTGTCCCTACTCTTATGGGCGATTAGCGGAAAGAGTTCTTCCATACTTAAATGCAGCTTTTCCGTAAGCTCCGAAAAGGCATTAATACTCTCTAAGTCTCGAAACTCGGAAAGGTCCGTAAAGGGGTAATTCACCATTCCAAGCTCTTCTCCCTGATAAATATAGGGTGTTCCTTGCATCATATGAAGAAAGGTTGCAATACATTTCGCGGAACGCTCTCTTAGTTCTCCGTTCTCTGCTCCAAGACGAGAAACAATTCGAGGCTGGTCATGATTGCAAAGGTAAAGGCTGTTCCAGGCAAGATCATGAAGACCATTTTGCCACTTTGCAAGATTCTTCTTTAGCGGAACGAGAGGCATTTTTTCTTTTGCCCACTTAAAGCCGTATTTTGGGTTAATATCCAAGTCTACATGCTCAAACTGGAAGACCATGTTGAGTTCGGTTCCTTCGGAATTGGCATATTTTTTCGCTTCTTCAAGAGTTACTCCTGCAGTCTCTCCTACTGTCATAAGATCAAAACGAGATAAGACTTTCTCATTCATTTCCTTTAGATACTCGTGTACCTTCGGCCCGTTTGCACACACAGCACCTGCATTGCCATAAACGGAGCCCTTAAGAATCGGCTGACTCGGGAGACCATCCGGCTTGGAAATTAAAGAAATGACATCCATACGGAAACCGTCGATTCCCTTTTCGCACCAGCGACTCATCATCTCAAAAACTTCCTTTCGCACTTCCGGATTTTTCCCAGTTTAAATCCGGTTGCTTCTTGGAAAACTGGTGCAAATAAAACTCTCCCGTTTTTTTATCAAATCCCCATGCAGAACCTGAGAAATAAGATCCCCAGTTATTGGGAGGCAGTAATTTCTCTCCTTGAAATTCTACAATATCCGATTGAAAAATGCTCTGCTTCTTCCGGAGAAACTTCGCTGAGTTTTTCGTCCCTTTCTCCAAATGTAGAAATCCCTCTTCGGATTTTTCTCTATCTTTTCGGCTCTCTATAAACCAGGCGTGCTCATCACTACTGTGGTTCACCACAAGATCCATCACAATCTTAATACCTCGATTGTGCGCTTCTTTAAGCAGCTCATCAAAGTCTTCCATCGTGCCGAATTCTTCCATGATATCTTCGTAGTCGGAAATATCATAACCGTTATCATCGTTGGGAGAGCGATATACCGGAGAAAGCCAAATCACATCAATCCCCAACTCTTTCAAATAATTAAGCTTTAAAATAATCCCTTGTAAATCGCCGATTCCGTCACCATTGCTGTCACAGAAACTTCTCGGATAAATCTGATACACTACCGCTTCTTTCCACCAGTTTTTTTTCATTTCCCTACTCCTTTATGATTCACTTTATGATTCACTTTATGATTCACTTTAGTTTTATTCCCTTTTCTTCTTGCTTTCGCTTTTTCGTTTCTTCTTACTTTCGCTTTTCCATTTCTTCTTGCTTTCGCTTTTCCGCTTTTTCCTCTTCCTACTCCGGCTTAATCACAGTCTCTCCGATAAACAATCTTGCCGGAAGCCGAATATCCTTGCGGGCAAATTTGTTCTCTTCACTTCTTTCCGCCCTTTCAGCAGAGGAATGCATGGATTCTACTTTAATCAGTTCAAAAAGTTCTTTTACCGCTCTTTTTCCTTTTTCCGCACTATCCTGCTCCATCGTAGTCAGCATGGGATGCAAAGCCTTCCCTATCTTTATCCCGTCAAATCCAACCACAGAAAGCTGTTCCGGTATTCTT
Source organism: uncultured Oribacterium sp. (assembly GCA_916439225.1). Classification (GTDB taxonomy): domain Bacteria; phylum Bacillota; class Clostridia; order Lachnospirales; family Lachnospiraceae; genus Oribacterium. Next base: position 1,999,774 of record CAKAHF010000002.1, read on the forward strand.
ACGCCATGGTCCTCGCAGAAGCGAATCAGCTCCAGCGCCATAATGTCTGCCGTTACAAAAACCGCAGTGGCATGAAAGAATTTTTCTTTATAAAATTCCAGATACTGTTTCTTTCTCTCTACTTCCGTAAACGACAAATTATGCCAGTCTCCCGCAAAAAGTCCTGCTTCTTCCATTGCTTCCTTGTACCCTGCGTAGCGTTCCGTATCAATATATTTTCTCTTTAAAAGGTCTCCCCCCTCCGTTAAAGAGAAAAAGGCAATTTGTTTATGCCCCATAGACAGAAGGTATCGAGTCATTTCTTTCGCCGCCTTAAAATCCTCAAGACCTATATTCACATAGGACTGATCCTCTTGTAAAAAAGGCGTATCGATAGAAACTACAGGCACCGTGAGGAATTCCCGAATCTTATAATATCCTTCTCTCTTTGCTCCAAGCAGAATAATGCCTTCCACATTCCACTCCTTGGAAATCCGCGCACATTCATCCATATCGGGATTACTGTACAGAAGAAGAAAATATCCGGCATTTTGCAGAGCAAGCTGTACCGCTCCGACTACAGAAGCCACAAAGGGATCCTCAACAATACTCTCTTTTTCAATCCTCTTATACGCAAGAATGAGGGCTATGAGCTTTGAACCCTTCTTCGACAGCATCCTAGCCCCATATGGGTAACATAATGTTCTTCTTCCAGAATTTTCTCGACTCTTGCGTAGATTTCCGGACTTACCTTATTCGCTCTTTTGTGAATTACATTGGAAACGGTTGAGGGGCTTACCTTTGCCATTTTTGCAATATCTTTAATTCTCGCCATAAGAAGCCTCTTATACCTTTATTTAGACCGTTTTCTCTCTTAACCTTTCACGGCTCCTTCCACCATTCCGCTCATAATCTGCTTCTGTCCCACGATAAATATGATAATCATCGGTAAAATAGCCAGAAGTGCTGCAGAGAGAATGAGGTCCCACTGCTTAACATAGGAACCCACAAATGCCTGCACAGCAACCGGAAGCGTCTTTACTTTTCCGTTTTGTCCAAGCATAAGAGAGGGAAGCAAATAGTCATTCCAAATCCACATTCCGTTTAAGATGGTGACTGTCGTGATAATCGGTCTTAAGAGCGGGAAAATAATTTTAAAGAAAGTTCCCTCCGGAGAACAGCCGTCAATCGCCGCCGCTTCCTCAAGCTCATAAGGAATTCCCTTGATAAAACCGGTCAAGATAAATACCGTCATTGCACCGCCAAAGCCCAAATAAGCAAATACGATTCCATGTATGGACTGGAGCATATTGATTCCAATAAATTTTCCCACATCACGGAAGGTGGAAACTAAGGGAAGCATAACCACTTGGAAAGGAATAATCATAGAAGCAATAAAAAAACCATATAAATCGTAGTAGCCCAGGCTTTTTTTGTTATTTCTGCTGATTACCCATGCTGCCATACTTCCCAATACAACAAGAAGCAGTAAAGAGATAATCGTAACCATGGCAGAAGTACCGAAGGCATACCAGAAATTAAAGTTAGAGTTGTTAATTACCGCATTAAGATTCTTAAGAAGCTGAGAAGCATTTACGCCGGCGGCACTAACCGGATTGGCTACAATATCCGCCTGCTTCTTAAATGCATTCATTACTACCAGATAAAAGGGAAAAAAAGAATATATAACGCGATACAAGTCCCCACTACTCCTAAAAGGATGCTCTTTTTCATTCTTTGTCTTACTCATCACATTTCCACCTCTCTACTATTGCTGATTCGAACTTGAATCAAAGAAATTACAGCCAAGATAATGAAGAATAAAACAGCCTTCGCCTGTGCAAGAGCATAGCTGTTCTTTGCAATGGCGGTGTTGTAAATATTTAAAGCCAACATCTGCGTACCGTTAGAGAGGTAAGAACCGAGGAAGTTTGCCACGGAACCGGTACCGTTGGTTAAAGCCATGTTTACATCAAACTGCTTAAAAGCAGAAGTAAGGGTTAAGAAAGTACAAATCGTTACGGTAGATGCAATCATCGGAATCTTTACCTTAAATAAGGTTTGTGTAGTGCTTGCACCGTCAATGGAAGCAGCTTCCAGAACATCTCCCGGTATCTGCGTAAGCCCCGTAACATAAATCAACATAATGTATCCGCCATACTGCCAGATATAGACAATGATAATAGCAAGCATAGCCAACTTCGTATCGGAAAGCATGGAAAAATTAAAGTACTTTAAAAGTACATTGTTAAAGACGAACTGCCAGATATAACCAAGTACAATTCCTCCGATAAGATTCGGAAGGAAATAAGCCGCTCTGAAAAAAGCAACTCCTCTAAGCTTGGTTGTGCAAAGGAGAGCAAGTAAGAAACCCACCAAATTAATCAAAATTACGTTCATGATTACAAAACCGAAAGTAATCAGCACAGACCAGATAAAGGCCTGATCGGAAAACATCTTCAAGTAATTTTGAAGCCCTACTACTTTTGTAAATTTTATTCCTGTCCAATCAGTAAAGGAATAGCCGATACCGAGGATTAAGGGAATGATTACGGTAACAAAAAATGCAAAAAGCAGGGGAAAAAGAAAAAGAAAGTAAACAATCTTTCTATGATGTCTGGTACTGGGAACTAAGTACAATCCTCTTAAAAATAAGATTGCCCCAATAATCAGTATCGTTCCTCTAAATGTCGCAAAACTCTTTAATGCCCCACTATAATTTGCTTTCATGGTAAAAGCAAAAAAGAGAGCAGCCAACATGGCTATAGCTCCTACAAAGAGTAGGACTGTGGACTCGATTTTTGTATTTCGTCCTGTCATGTGTTCCCCCTTTTGAAAAAATGGGGCAGCAGTGCTGCCCCGCTTATCAGTTTTATTCTACTTAGATTAAAATCGCAAATCAAAATATAATTTATACCGAATTGCAAGCTATAGCCTCTTATCGGAATTAACCCTCGTAGTACTGGGCAACTACCTTTTCTACAGCCTCAACGAAACCATTTACATCCAAATTACCGGAAGCAAAGTCCTGATATACAACACCTAATGCGTTCTGTGCAAGACCTTCCTTGTTTCCTAACCAGTGCCAAGCAGAAGTCTTTCCGGCCTTAGTATAGTCGGAAATAGTCTGTGCAAAAGGATCGCTTGCTACATAGCTGATAGACTTAAACGGACTGATGAATCCTGCCTTTTCTACAAGAATCTTCTGTCCTGCATCTTCAGAAACCCACTGTAAGAACTTCAGCGATTCTTCCTTGTTGTCGTTATCATAAACAGCCCACCAAGATGGAGAGTTGGTCTGAATGGTGTCAATTCCTTCCTCAAAAGCATACGGAATCATACCAACCTTAAAGCTTCCTGCAGCTTCATAAGCCTCTTTGTTGTCGTTGGTAATGGTTGCACCAATCCAAGACCCCTGTGTTACAAAAGCGTACTTTGCGGAAGAGAAATTCTGAATCTGCTGATCGTATGTTCCGGAAACAAGCAGTGCAGGGTCAGCATACTTGTTGAAAAGATCTACCATCTCTGCATACTTTGTGAAACGCTCATTATCAATTCTTCCACCATCCTGGAGAAGATCGAAGTAATTGGTATCATCTCTCTTTAATCCGGCATCCTCATATACACCGAAAAGGTGATTACCGGTGGACCAATAAAGGTTAGTCGCTTCTGCAACATAACCGATAACCGCAGTTAATCCAAGCTCATCTTTCTTACTATTTAAAGTCTCAAAAGCCTTTTTCATGGATTCCGGTCCTGTGATGGACTTCGGATCAATGCCGGCCTTCTCTAAAATATCAGCGTTATAAGCTAAACCGATAGCTTCCGTTGTGTAAGGAAATCCGATTACCTTTCCTGCATCATCCTTGAAAGCCGCTTCCGTATCGGAAACCCACTTCTCGTTGGACATATCCACAAGATAGCCCTCCCAGTTTTTAAAATCGGAAGAACCGCCGTTTACGAAGATGTCCGGCATATTGTCAGCCTGGAAGTACCCCTTGACTGTTCCCTGAATATCGATTCCACCACCCATGGACTCAATATTGACCTTAACACCGCTTTCCTTCTCATAAGCTGCAGCAAGCTCTTTCAGCTGTGCATCTACCTCAATCTTACCATTAACAAGACGAAGCTCCTTCCCGGAAGAGGCAGCACCTTCCTCCTTGGATGCCTCAGATCCTTTCGCTGCATCTCCTGCATCAGAACCGCCTCCACAAGCTGTTAAAGCCAGAGCAAGAAGCGCTGTAAGCAGTGCTAAATTTCTTTTTTTCATCTACTATCCTCCTTTATTCTTCCCCATGATGGGGGTAACTCTTTTCTAAAGCTAGAAAAGCCGAGCGATACTTGTTTGTAAAAATATACGCTAAAATCTTCGCTCACAAAATGAATAATAGCAGTTTTAAAGTATGAATTCAAGAACAATTATATAAAAATGCACATAAAAATAGATAAAGCGACTGAATAATTTGAAAGTATTTCATTACAATAATTATTATTTAATAAATATATTCTATAAAAAAATTAATTAGTATTTCTAGGGTAAAAACAAAAACTTATAGAAGAAGGTAAAATTGAGATAAAATTACAAAAGAAAAAAGCACATCTTATCAGATGTGCTTTAAAGCCTAGCGACCCGGAACGGATTCGAACCGTCGACCTCCGCCGTGACAGGGCGGCGCTCTAACCAACTGAGCCACCGGGCCATTTCGTACCTGCTTCCTATAATGGAAGTTTATATCTCACCGAGTGCTTAGTAATCCCTAGGTCACAATTACCTAACAACTACCTTTCCTCAGAAAAACAACATATCAAAGAAATAACTCTAGAAGTAAAACAAATCAATCAGACGCATTGGATAAGCCCTCGACCTATTAGTAACTGTCAGCTGAATGTATTGCTACACTTACACCTCAGTCCTATCTACCTCGTTCTCTTCAAGGGGTCTTACTCCTAACGATGGGATATCTCATCTTGAGGTTGGCTTCACGCTTAGATGCCTTCAGCGTTTATCCATTCCCAACTTGCCTACCCTGCGATGGGATTGATTCCCAACAGGTTCAGCAGAGGTCAGTCCATCCCGGTCCTCTCGTACTAAGGACAGATCCTCTCAAATATCCTACGCCCGCGCCGGATAGGGACCGAACTGTCTCACGACGTTCTGAACCCAGCTCGCGTACCGCTTTAATGGGCGAACAGCCCAACCCTTGGGACCGACTTCAGCCCCAGGATGCGATGAGCCGACATCGAGGTGCCAAACCTCCCCGTCGATGTGAACTCTTGGGGGAGATCAGCCTGTTATCCCCAGGGTAGCTTTTTATCCGTTGAGCGATGGCAATCCCACTTTCATACCACCGGATCACTAAGTCCGTATTTCTACTCTGCTTGGTCCGTCAACCTCGCAGTCAGGCTCCCCTTATGCCTTTACACTCTTTGGATGGTTTCCAACCATCCTGAGGGAACTCTTGAGCGCCTCCGATACTCTTTCGGAGGCGACCGCCCCAGTCAAACTCCCCACCTGACATTGTCCCTTGACCGGCTTACGGCCTAAGGTTAGAAATCCAATAACATAAGGGTGGTATCCCAACAACGACTCTGATAAAACCGAAGTCCTATCTTCTCAGTCTCCCACCTATCCTGTGCATACATTACCGAATCCCAGTATCAAGCTGGAGTAAAAGCTCCATGGGGTCTTTCCGTCCTGGCGCGGGTAACCAGCATCTTCACTGGCACTTCAATTTCACCGGGTGCATTGTTGAGACAGCGCTCAAATCATTACGCCTTTCGTGCGGGTCGGAACTTACCCGACAAGGAATTTCGCTACCTTAGGACCGTTATAGTTACGGCCGCCGTTTACTGGGGCTTCAATTCAAAGCTTCGATTGCTCTAACCTCTCCTCTTAACCTTCCAGCACCGGGCAGGCGTCAGCCCATATACTTTACCTTACGGTTTCGCATAGACCTGTGTTTTTGCTAAACAGTTGCTTGAGCCTTTTCTCTGCGGCCCAGTTGCCTGGGCACCCCTTCTCCCGAAGTTACGGGGTCATTTTTGCCGAGTTCCTTAACAATGCTTCTCCCGCCGGCCTTAGGATTCTCTCCTCATCTACCTGTGTCGGTTTGCGGTACGGGCTTACTAAACACTATAGCGGCTTTTCTCGCCACAGAGTCGAAGAGCTTCTCTACTTTATTTCGATCCGCATCAGGTCTTCAGATTGTATAGCGGTTTTTCCTACTACACTCCTACCTCCCTTGCACCGGTCTTCTCATTCCCGGCTCTCTCTTTCTCCATGTGTCCCCACATTTCTGATTTAGTAAGGTACTGGAATCTACACCAGTTGTCCATCGACTACGCGTCTCCGCCTCGCCTTAGGCCCCGACTTACCCAGGGCAGATCAGCTTTACCCTGGAAACCTTAGATATTCGGCCTGGAGGATTCTCACCTCCATCTCGCTACTCATTCCGGCATTCTCTCTTCAAAACAATCCACGGATCCTTTCGGTACCGCTTCATCTCGTTTTCAATGCTCCTCTACCGATGTATAAATACATCCCTAAGCTTCGGTGTCATGTTTTAGCCCCGTTAATTTTCGGCGCAGGACCTCTCGACTAGTGAGCTATTACGCACTCTTTGAATGTGTGGCTGCTTCTAAGCCAACATCCTAGTTGTCTATGAAATCCCACATCCTTTACCACTTAACATGTACTTTGGGACCTTAGCTGTAGATCTGGGCTGTTTCCCTTTTGACTACGGAATTTATATCCCGCAGTCTGACTCCCGCTTATATCTTACCGCCATTCGGAGTTTGATATCTCTTGGTAGACTTTGACGCCCCCTCAAGAATTCAGTGCTCTACCTGCGAAAGACTTATCAGCGAGGCTAGCCCTAAAGCTATTTCGAGGAGAACCAGCTATCTCCGGGTTCGATTGGAATTTCTCCGCTATCCACACCTCATCGCCACCCTTTTCAACGGATGTGCGTTCGGACCTCCACCAAATTTTACTTTAGCTTCATCCTGGACATGGATAGGTCACCCGGTTTCGGGTCTATATTTACTGACTTAACGCCCTATTAAGACTTGCTCTCGCTTCGGCTCCGGACCTAAAGTCCTTAACCTTGCCAGTAACTATAACTCGCCGGACCGTTCTACAAAAAGTACGCGGTTCAGCTTGCGCTGTTCCACAGTTTGTAAACACAGGGTTTCAGGTTCTCTTTCACTCCCCTCCCGGGGTCCTTTTCACCTTTCCTTCACAGTACTAATCGCTATCGGTCACTGAGTAGTATTTAGCCTTGGGGGGTGGTCCCCCCCGTCTTCCTGCCAGGTTCCACGTGTCTGACAGTACTCTGGATACTGCTTAATCCTTTACGCTTCGTGTAAGGGGCTTTCACCCTCTATGGCGCCTATTTCCATCGGCTTCCACTCACTTACAGATCTTTATGCAGTCCGAACCCCGAGGTGCACGCACCTCGGTTTGGGCTCTTCCGATTTCGCTCGCCACTACTTTCGGAATCACGGTTGTTTTCTCTTCCTCCGCCTACTTAGATGTTTCAGTTCAGCGGGTTCCCTCTGTACAGTTATGTATTGGCTGTACAGTACTAGAGCTCTTCTCTAGTGGGTTTCCCCATTCAGATATCTGCGGATCAACTCGTATTTGCCAATCCCCGCAGCTTTTCGCAGCTTATCACGTCTTTCTTCGGCTCTCAGTGCCTAGGCATTCACCCTATGCTCTTATTGCTTAACCAATTCTCCACTTGACTTCTCAAGTGTTTTGAGATACTAGCGTGTATCTCTTTTTCTGATTGTGAAGAAGATTTCTCTTCTTACTCTCGATTGTTTGTACAAGTTTTACCTTGTACCCTCGGATGTCTTACTCTATTTACTAGAATAATTATTTCTTTCTTGATATGTAGTTTTCAAGGTACGATGCTTACTTTCGTAAGCAGTACAATGGGAAGTCATGAACCTCCTGTGCTCCTCGCAGCATTGTATTTCATTCTCTTTTATTTTCTAAAAAATGTTTGGCACCCACCTATCTTTCCGTGCCGTTACCAGCAAAGTATTTTCGGCCGTTTAAGTCTTAACCGTCGTGTTCGGGATGGGAACGGGTGTTTCCCCTAAACGCATCAGCACCAAACAAGAATGAATTATTTAATTGTTTTATCAAAGATACTTTTTTCGAATTTACCTTTATAAGGGTTTTCTCCGGCATCGGATTGCCGTCGAAAACTTTTCTTCGAAAAGTAAACTCTTCGAGTTCACCTTGTACACATCAAGTTTTCTTTATGAAAACTCGGTGTTTCAAAAATCGAATAACACACAAACCCCTACTTTATCCTTAGAAAGGAGGTGATCCAGCCGCACCTTCCGATACGGCTACCTTGTTACGACTTCACCCCAGTCATCAGTCCTGCCTTCGGCAGCTCCCTCTCTTGGGACACTGACTTCGGGCATTACCAACTCCCATGGTGTGACGGGCGGTGTGTACAAGACCCGGGAACGTATTCACCGCAGCATGCTGATCTGCGATTACTAGCGATTCCAGCTTCGTGTAGTCGGGTTGCAGACTACAGTCCGAACTGAGACGTTATTTTTGAGATTTGCTTAAGGTCGCCCTCTTGCTTCCCTTTGTTTACGCCATTGTAGCACGTGTGTAGCCCAAGTCATAAGGGGCATGATGATTTGACGTCATCCCCGCCTTCCTCCAGGTTATCCCTGGCAGTCTAGTTAGAGTGCCCATCTTACTGCTGGCTACTAACTATAGGGGTTGCGCTCGTTGCGGGACTTAACCCAACATCTCACGACACGAGCTGACGACAACCATGCACCACCTGTCACCATTGCCCCGAAGGGAAAGTACATTACATACTCTGTCAATGGGATCTCAAGACTTGGTAAGGTTCTTCGCGTTGCTTCGAATTAAACCACATGCTCCACCGCTTGTGCGGGTCCCCGTCAATTCCTTTGAGTTTCATTCTTGCGAACGTACTCCCCAGGTGGAATACTTATTGCGTTAGCGACGGCACCGAGATGCTTTGCACCCCGACACCCTAGTATTCATCGTTTACAGCGTGGACTACCAGGGTATCTAATCCTGTTTGATCCCCACGCTTTCGAGCCTCAACGTCAGTTATTGTCCAGTAAGCCGCCTTCGCCTCCGGTGTTCTTCCTGATATCTACGCATTTCACCGCTACACCAGGAATTCCACTTACCTCTCCAACACTCTAGAACAACAGTTTCCAAAGCAGTCCCCAGGTTGAGCCCGGGGTTTTCACTTCAGACTTGCCATTCCGTCTACGCTCCCTTTACACCCAGTAAATCCGGATAACGCTTGCCCCCTACGTATTACCGCGGCTGCTGGCACGTAGTTAGCCGGGGCTTCTTAGTCAGGTACTGTCATTATCTTCCCTGCTGATAGAGCTTTTACATACCGAAATACTTCTTCACTCACGCGGCGTCGCTGCATCAGGGTTTCCCCCATTGTGCAATATTCCCCACTGCTGCCTCCCGTAGGAGTTTGGGCCGTGTCTCAGTCCCAATGTGGCCGGTCATCCTCTCAGATCGGCTACTGATCGTTGCTTTGGTAGGCTTTTACCCCTGCCAACTGGCTAATCAGACGCGGGTCCATCTTATGGCGATAAATCTTTTCACACTCTGCCATGCGGCAATGTGTGCTTATGCGGTATTAGCAGTGATTTCTCTCTGTTATCCCCCTCCATAAGGCAGGTTACCCACGTGTTACTCACCCGTCCGCCACTAGATAACGCATCTTCCGGCCGAAGCTTTCCGATACGCATCTCGTTCGACTTGCATGTGTTAGGCACGCCGCCAGCGTTCATCCTGAGCCAGGATCGAACTCTCATAAAAATGAAAGAGATTTCTCTCTTAAAGTTCAGTCCAAGTCAAAACTTAGCTTAGCTTTTGTTTTTCCTTAATTACTGTAATTAGGTTTTTCGCTGCACATTTCTGTGCTTCTGAATTTTCTCTGCCGGAACTCCGGCTTTTTTGTTCTTCTTTTAGAAGAACTTATTTCAAGAATCTTCAGGGTCTGTGTATTATTCGATCTTTGATTTTCAAGGTACTTGCCACCTCTCGTTTGGAGCGACAGCCTGTGTATCTTAGCACTATGAAAATGTAGTGTCAAGCAGTTTTTTTATTTTTTGTCGGAATTTTTTATCGGATTTTTTTGTCGGAAATTTTACAGTTTTATTTTTGAAGTTTGTATTTTGTTGATTTCAAAAGTATTTCCTATAATTTATTCCTGAAAGAATCCTTTAAACCTTATCCGAATATGAAGTATAGGCATTTTATATTTTCTTTGTTACACTATCCCTGTTATGATTCTTATGATTTCTTGTTCTGTTTTTCAGGACTCAATTTATTTCTAAGTCTAACTTTCTAATCGTTTTTTTAATTCTAATCTAATTCATTTCTGATTTCTATTTTCTTTTTTACATTCTCTAAGGAGGGTACTACATGAAGAAATCCGCGTCTTGTTCTAACAGTTTTCCCACTCAGGATTGGGTGCGAGAGACTATTCCCAGGCTCATTTTAATGGATGATGCTTTCATGCGTGTCGTCTTAAAAGATATGAAATGCACCGAATATATTTTACAAATTGTTTTGAATAAACCCGACTTACGGGTTAAATCACAAAACTTGCAGATGGATCTAAAAAATCTCCAAGGAAGATCCCTTATACTAGATTGTTATTGTACCGATAAAACCGGCACTGTCTATAACATTGAAATACAAAACGGGGCACAGGGGGCAAGCCCCCTTACGCGCACGCTATCATTCCGGAATGATTGATATGAACATCCTGCATAGCGGACAGAATTTCGAGCATTTACCCGAAAGCTATGTTATATTTATTTGTGGAAAGGATGTTTTAAAAAGAAATAAACAAATCTATCATATTTCCAGGGTGATAGAGGAAACCGGAGAGCCATTCCAAGATAAAACTCATATTGTTTATCTCAATACGTACATTCGTGATAACACAGAATTAGGTAAATTGATTGAGGATTTTTATATAACAGATCCTAAAAAGATGCATTCTAAAGTTCTTGCCAGAAGAGTTTTCGAGTTAAAAGAAAATAACGCCATTGAGAAAGGAGAGGAAGGAATTATGGCCAGCTATTTTGAACGACTAAAACAACAGTGGAAAAAAGAAGCAGTTTTAGAGGGAAGAGCCGAAGGTAGAGCCGAGGGTAGAGCTGAATCCGAAACAAAAATGGCAAAATTGATGGGGCTGCTAGTAAAAGATGGACGCATTGACGATATTGCAAAAGCCTCAGAAAGCGAAAGCTTTAGAAAGTCTCTACTTGAGGAATATCAGCTCTCCTAAAGACATTTTAAAGGAATTTTTCTAAATACTCTTGAAAGGTTCAATTAAAAATCATAGCGTGATTCTAAAGTACAAAGTTTTCCCCAATTATAGGGTTGTATATGCCCCAAAAGCAAAAAGTACCGATACTTCAAAAAGAGCAATCGGTACTTTCTCTTATCTAAGCTTAGAAAGTCTGTCCTGTAATCATCGCATATATGGAAAAGAAAAACAAAACCACAAATACCAGAATGCGTAACGGTCTAACTCTCATTGACCAACCGCGCTGTTTTGCAATGTAAAGTAGTACAACCTGTCCTACAATAAATAAAAATGAAATAACACAGAGCATCTGCCACGGATACTGTCTAAAAAGATTTCCAAACTGCTCGCCCATATTTCCTCCTAAAAAGTCATAAGGGTATTTCTCTTGTAAGTCTCTAAAGAGTCCCCTTTCGATAACAACTTAAGAACCTTAGCATTGGAAAAGTGCTCTGTCAATACTTATTCCATTTTGTATGATTCTCTCCTTTATTATCCTATAGGGCTATGTCCAATAATAAAGTTATTTACAGTTCTACTTCTCTATTCTTTTATATAGTCTTTGATAGAAGTCTTTGATTTCCTGCTTTTCTCCATATTTTTGCATAATCTCTTCTGTGCTTACCATAGTAAAGCATTGCCAATCAAAAGCCGGTACTACGGTGCAGCTGTACAAAGCATACTCGCCGCCGGGGTTTAGACAACCGGCCTGTATTACTCCTACCGGAACCGTATATTGCAGAAGCTGCCCGGAAGCCAGATCCGAACCAAGAGTTACCGTGTCCACTGAACCGTCTTCATATAAGAGATAAAGAGTAAAGGAGTCTCCTTCTAAAAAAGTCCAGATTTCTTCGTGACTTAGTTTATGGAAGTCGGAATAGCTCTTCGGTTCCTTACAATATAAGCCGTACATGGTAGAGGCTAAGAGCTTTCCCTCCTCATTGCGGTTTGGAGAATGATAGCACTCCGAAAAGAAGGTGTGCTCCCCTTCCAAAAGCTCCATGGAATAATGCCGAATCAAAAAATCCTTTCGCTTCTTTTTTTCACACTTCTCTTTTCCAAAATTCTCTACCTCTTCTTTTAAATCGGCTTCTTCCAATGAATCCGGCTTAGCCTTCTCCTGTTCCAAGGCATCACTGAATATAAATTCCTTTTCCGCTTTAGCACTTCTATAAAATGCCTCGCAAAGCTCTTCATTTTGCAAAGCATCAGAAGGCGTTGCCATAAGAGGACTCCGTCCCTCAGCTATAGCTTTATAAAAATCGCTAAACATCTCCCGGAAGCAGTCTTTGTAACCTGTTTGCATACCGAGGCTCAGTTCTTTTGAGCTTCCTTTTTCTGAAGAGAAAGAAAGCAGATCAGCCCTGTCATTATCCCAGCCGAGTCTTCCCCTTTCACAGATTAGATTCAGAAAAATGTGGTTCTGTTTACCGTAACTTACCTCCGAAAGAGCAAGAGAGACTCTGCATCCTCCCCGGACCTCCATATCAAGAATAGCCGTATCCTCATTTTCAATCGGAACGGGAAGTTTTCCCGCGTCTTCTTTATCCCACAGCATACCTGCCTGATCTTTAAATAAGACATGGTTTCGGTTCTGAAAAGCAGCCTGTAGAGTGATTACCGGCTTTTCCAGCAAGAAATGCGTAAGGTCTAAGACATGAGAACCGATTTCCGAAACGGCGCGAAGATGGTTGCCGTCCTTTACATCAAAACGCCAGGAATAGGGAACGGGGGGAATGTGAAATTCCTGCTCATAGGCACCGTAGAGGAGAATCGGTCTTCCGAGCTCTCCGCTTTTCAGAAGCTCGCGCATTTTCCGAATAGCCGGATAAAAACGGTTATGGAAGCAGACTCCAAAAGGCGTTCCCGACTGTTTCACAAGCTCCAAAAGTTCTTTTCCCTCTTCCGTATCCAGGCAGAGAGGCTTTTCACAGACAATGGCCAGCTTTCCTTTATTTTTTTCCAAGGTTTTTTTCAGGATTTTTTCCTATATTAAAATTTATCTCTGAAATCCGGTTTTTTCCCAATTCCTGATTCTTTTCTAACTCCAGGTTCTTTTCTAACTCCCGATTTTCTTCCAACTCCAGATTCTTTTCCAGAAAATACTTCGCTATGGCATAGTGTGTATTCGGCGGTGTACAGATATGCACGGCGTCAAGATTTTCCAAAGGAATGTCCCGATAATCCGCATAGCTGTTTGCAATTCCCCATTTCTTGGAAAAGGAGGCGAGAACCGCCTCCTCATTTCCGCAAATCGCCACGATATCCTGTCCTGCCGCTCGCAATGCTGCAGCATGGACATCCGCAATAAATCCTGTTCCAATTATTCCTACTCTCATCTTTACCCCTTTAATTCCTGCATACGGCGATTAGCCTTCGCATAGATTTCTTCAGGATCCTCTCCGATAAAGAACGCTCCCTTTTCATAAAGAATCTTTCCGTTTACCATGGTGAGATCTACATTTGCTTACTGCCGCTGTAGACGATATTTTTCACAATGGAATTCACGGGCTGCATATTCGGCTGATGAAGATCCAGCACACAAAGATCTGCAAGCTTCCCTTCGGAAAGACAGTCCGCGTCTTTAAGTCCCATGCAATGCGCGCCGTTCACGCAGGCCATTTTCAAAACCTCTTCTGCGGAAACTACACTTGCATCCTCTTCCCGTATCTTGGCAAGTCCGGTAACTAAAAACATTTCCCGGAACATATCCAGACAGTTATTGCTTGCCGAGCCATCTGTACCGATTGCCATAGGAATCCCCCTTTTTAGGAGTTCTGCCGTACGAGGAACACCGCTTGCCAGCTTCATATTGGAGCCCGGATTCGTGACAACCGTCATTCCCCTTTTTTTGAAAATGTCCATGTCTTCATCACTTAAGTAAACGCAGTGGTATCCGCCTCCGCCGTAGTTCAGCATCCCAAGGGAGTCCATGAGCGCGGTCGGTGTCATGCCGTATCGTTCCAGACAACCTGCCACCTCCCCTTTTGTCTCAGAATTATGAGTAAATACCGGTGCCTTAAACTCTTCCGAGATTTTGGCTAACCCTTCCATCAACTCTTTCGAAGTCGTGTACTCCGCATGGAATCCGAGCTGATAGGAAACGAGAGGATGAAAAGCATTGTACTTTTGATAGCAGTCCCGCATTTCTTCCAAAGAAAAATTAAAATCATTTAAGCCCGGGACTAAAACGGTACGGAAGCCCGTATCTACCGCAAGGCGCGCCATTTCCTCCGGATGAAAATACATATCAAAGCAAGCTGTGATACCTGAGCTTAAATATTCAAGAATCGCAAGCTTCGAAAAGGAATAAATATCCTCTCCTCTAAGCTTCGCCTCCATGGGAAAGACCTGTTTCGAAAGCCAATCCCATAGGGGAAGGTCGTCCGCATAGGAGCGAAGGAAAGTCATGGCAGAGTGGGTATGCGCATCCTTAAAACCGGGAAGAATGAGGTTCCCTTTTAGGTCGATTTCCCGCTCAAAACTTGCCTGTATATCTTTTCTCTGCGGGCCGATATAGCTGATTCGCTCCTTTCCGTCCAGAGCTCTCCGTCAAGAATTTCCATATTGTCCTGCATAGTCAGGATTCTTGCATTATAAAAACGAATTCCCATAGCCACCCCTTCCTTGTTTTCTATGCATTTATGTTTTTAGCCTTTTTATTATTTCGCCATGTTTATCTCTTCCAAGTGTTCTCTTTTATTCGTCTCTTTTGTTTTTCTCTTCTCTTTATCTCTTCGAAGTTTTACCGCTTACCCTTATCATAAATCTCTCCCAGAGCTCTCGGTGCTCTGTTAAACTTCGAGAAGAAAATCAAAAGCAGCAAGGTCAAGATATAGGGCAGTGTCATCGCAAGATCCGAGTAACTGCTAGGCATCTGCATCTTCTGTACAAGAAAATATCCTCCGGAACGAGCAAAACCGAAAAGCAGACAGGAAGCCAGAGTCGGTAAAATAGTCCAGTTTCCGAAGATAAGTGCCGCAATGGACAAGTAGCCATAGCCCACGAAAATCGCGGAGGAAAAATTTCCGGAAATGGAATAAGCAAAGCAAATTCCCGCAAGGCCTGAAAGGGCTCCGGAAAACATTACCGCAATGGTACGGGTTCGGCTCACACTCTCTCCTGCCGCATCCACAGCATGAGGATTGTCTCCACAGGCGCGAAGATTCATACCGTAACGAGTCTGGTAAAGGATGTACCAGCATACAAAGGCAGCTATGATAATCAAAACTTCAAAGGGATAAATATCCTTAAAAAATGCCCCCAGAACCGGGATAGCCGAAAGTCCGGGCACTGTAAATTTATCCGAAACGCTAAGCACAAACTTATCGGATGCCGCATGGAAAAGTCCCTTGTTAAGAGCCTTGCAGAGGTAGGCAGTTAAGGACATGGCCAGAATATTCAGCACCACGCCGCTGATGACCTGATTTGCTTTCATCCTAATGCATAGCACGGCATGAAGAGAGGAATATAAGGCTCCTCCCAGTACGGCAAAGAAAATCGCGGCATAAAAACTGTGTTGTGGCATTTCCGATTCCAAGATTCATCATAATGACCGCTGCTAGGGCTCCGGTAAATGCGCCCATCCCTTGGAAACCTTCCAAAGCGAGGTTTGTGATTCCGCTTTTCTCACTGTAGATTCCTCCTACTGCCATGATAAAAAGCGGTAAGGAAAAGGACAGTCCATCGATAATGATTCTTTCCATTATACGTTCCCTCCTTCCATCACTTTTGTTTCTCCCCTATTTTCCTCTACTTCTCTTTTTTCATCTATCTCTTTTACTTCCCCCTCGGCTCCTTCCGCTTTACTCTTCTCCTGCTTCTTACTCCGCTCCTCCAATTCCAGCTTTTCCTTATTCACTAGGTAACGAATATAGGCGTTGCAAGCGGAGAAAAGAAGAATGATACCGGTGATTACGGACGCAATCTCGGACTCCAGGCCTGATGCGGAGTTCATATAGGTGCTTCCCTTGCTCAATATGGTAATGAAGAAAGAGAAGAACACGATCCCGATAGGGTTACTGTTTCCAAGAAGAGCTACCGCAATAGAGTCAAAGCCCATACTCGGTAAAACTCTTGGCTGGATAGAGCCGAAATAGCCAAGGTAATAGCTGACACCGGCAAGACCTGCAAGCGCACCGGAAAGCGCCATGGTCAGTACCAGATTCTTTCCCACCGGAATACCGGCATAGCGGGAGGCCTTCTTACTGAAGCCCACACTCTTAATCTCAAAGCCGAAGCAGGTTCTGTCCAAGACAAACTGAATCAAACCGCAACAAGCAGCGCCAAAACTATCGCAAGTGGAATGTCAATTTTCAAATTTCCTACGAGCGTATCCATAAGAGTCAGACGGGAAGCCGCTGAAACCGGCTTGGACTGTCTGGAGGTCGGATTTACATAATAGGTATTGATAAAAAAAGCGATAACATACTGCGCAATATAGTTCACCATAATGGTAGAAACTACCTCGTTAATATTAAAGCGATGCTTTAATACTCCGATAAAAGCCCCGAGAGCCATGCCTACGCCAATACCGATTAGGATAACCAAGGGTTTTGCAAGAAATGCAGGGAGATTGCTGTAGCCGATAAAAACCGAACTTACAAAGCCCGCAGTGAGCATTTGTCCTGCTACCCCGATATTGAAGAGTCCTGCCCGAAGCGCAACGGCTACGGCAAGGGAGGCAAAAATCATCGGGGTCCAGGCATTTAGGAAACTGCAAAAATCCGTCAGGATATTCTTATACCCCGCATAGCTTTCCTTCGGTAAAATGCCGGATCCCTGCAACAGATTCATATACGCAATTAAGGGGTTCTTTCCCTGTAAAAGAATAATTACCGCACCGGCAAAAAGGCTTAAAACAATAGCAAATATGGGTATTGTGATATTCTGTGATTTTTCCTGCCCAAGAAGCCTAAGCAGCAGACTCTTTCCCTTCGTCTTACTGTTTTTCATGTTTTACCCCCATCATAAACTCTCCTACCTGATTTGTGCTAAGCTCCTTCGCATCGGCAATCTTTTGCATTTCTCCATTGTAAATAACGCCGATTGTGTCTGCACAGTTCATGATTTCATCCAACTCCAGAGAAATCAGGAGAATCGCCTTTCCGGCATTTCTCTCTGCAATAATCTGTTTGTGGATATTTTCAATGGCACCGATATCCAAGCCTCTCGTAGGCTGCACAAAAATCATCAGCTCTGAATCGAGCTCTATTTCTCTTCCTATAATGGCCTTCTGTTGGTTTCCACCGCTCATGGAACGCACAATCGTCTGACAGCCCTGTCCGGAACGAATATCATACTTTGCGATAAGCTCTTCTCCATTTTCCCGAATTGCCTTGTGAGATAATATCCCTTTCTTGGAAAAACGCTCATTTTTATAGGTCTTTAAAACGAGGTTATCTTCCAAAGAGAAATCCATCACAAGCCCTACATCCTGTCTATCCTCCGGAATATAGGAAATGCCCTCCATCGTTCTCTTTCGAATGCTTTCCAAGCTGATATCCTTTCCGTTTAGAATGACCTTTCCTTCGAAAATCTTTACAAGCCCCGCAATGGCATCCGCTATTTCAATCTGTCCGTTTCCGGCAACACCGGCAATCGCAAAGATTTCTCCGCTTCGAATGGAGAAGCTGACATTTTTCACAACGGAGAAGCCGTCCCGATTTTTCACCGTAAGATTCTCTACCTGAAGAACCGTCTTTCCGTATTTTGGCTCCGGTTTATCCACCGTAAAGTTCACCTCACGGCCCACCATGAGATTTGCCATGGTCTTTGCGGAGGTCTCCGCCACATCCAATATATCAATGAGTTTTCCTCTATTTAAAATGGCACATCGATCCGCTACCTGCTTGATTTCCGCGAGCTTATGGGTAATCAAAATAATGGTCTTCCCCTTATCTCGAAGTCCCCGAATAATCTCCAAAAGGAAGCTGATTTCCTGCGGAGTCAAAACAGCAGTCGGCTCATCGAAGATGAGAATTTCTGCCTCGCGATAAAGCATCTTCAGGATTTCTACACGCTGCTGCACGGAAATACCTACATTTCAATGATATCCTTGGGATTGACTTCCAGTCCGTATTTTTCAGAAAGCGCGGAAACCTTTGCCTCCGCTTTCTTTAAATCCACATACGGCAAAAAGCCGAGCCTTTTATCCCTTGAAGGCAAGCCCAGGATGATATTTTCCGTAATGCTATAATTGTGAATCAGCTTAAAGTGCTGGTGAACCATACCGATATTCAATTTGGTCGCATAGCTTGGAGAGCTGATATTTTCCTTTTTCCCTCTAATCCAAATCTCTCCCTCATCCGGCTCATACATACCAAAGAGCATACTCATAAGGGTGGATTTTCCGGCACCGTTTTCTCCTAAGAGGGCAAAGATCTCTCCTTTTTTTATCCCTAAGGAGACATCATCATTTGCCACAATTCCCGGAAAGCGCTTGGTGATGTGCTTCATCTCAACTATATATTCGGACATGCTGTTTCCTCTCTATCTCGATGGACGAGATCGACACGCTTTATGTACATTATAATAAGACAGCTGTCCGGCAGGAATATCCTTCTTACCGGGCAGCCGCCCTCTACAGCTTATTTTTTACTTTAAGCCTGTAAAATCATCCGGTGTCATGTTGTTAAAGTTTGCAGCAGGAACAATTTCTCCGCTCTGCACCTTCTTGTACACGTCCTCCAGCTTTTCCAGAGTCTCAGCGGAAAGCTGCTGTCTACCGTCAGCACTTACATAGCCGGTAGAATCGGTATCTGCACCAAGAAGCGCATTTTCTCCCTTAAAGCTTCCGTCAAGAACCTTCTCAAGCTGCTTCTCCACGTTGGAATGCATAACCTTAAGAACGGAAGTCAGGATAATGTTCTTGTCGCCGTTTGCTCCGTCATCATACTGGTCCACATCACATCCGATAACCTGTGCGTCACCCGCTTCCTTCACAGCGGTAAATACACCGTTTCCGGATCCGCCTGCTGCAACAAGCATAATGTCTACACCCTTATCAAGGAGTGCCTTACCAACTACCTTACCGGTTGCTTCATCGGCGAAGTTTCCGATATAGTTTCCGCCAACATTTTTATTGGTCACATCGGTTCCTGCATAAGAAGGAATCTCTACATACTCCGCCTTGGCATCATACTTTGCCTTAGCATAGTTTACGCCGGACATAAAGCCATACTGATAGTTTACGTTGGACGGATAAGCGATACCGTTTACTACGGCAACCTTTCCGCTCTTTGTCTCTAAAGCAGCAGCAATTCCTGCGAAGAAGCCACTCTCCTGCTCCTTAAACTGCATAGCATAAACATTGTCTAAAGATACTTCCTGTCCGTCAGCATCTACAGGATAGGAGTCTACCAGGATAAACTTTGTATCGGGGTTATCCTTTGCAATGGTTCCGATTCCTGCAAACTGGAATCCGCAGCACACTAAAACATCATAGTCCGCCACGATATCGTTTACAGCCTGCATAACAGCCGCAGTATCTCCTGTCTCCTCACGAACAGGGGTTACGCTTGCATCCGGATGCTTCTCGATAAAGCTTAAGATACCATTGTAGTTATCCTGGTTAAAGCTTCCGTCATCTACACCGGATGGGCTGGAAACGATGGCAATCTTTAAGCCCTTTTTTTCTCCTCGCCATCCTTTGCCGCTTCTTTCTCTCCATCCGCTGCTGCAGCAGTTGTAGCATTTTCTCCTGCAACCGCAGTCGTGGACTTTGCCGCACCGGATGCACCGCAGCCTGCCAAAAAGGGAAGCCACCAGTACAACACCTGTCAGAACTTTCCAAGTTTTTTTCATAATGCGTTCCTCTCCTTCTTTTACAAGATTGCATACGAAAGGCTTCTTTCTCTTTTTTTCGATTAGAAGACCTTTTCGTACAGGTTTAGCTTTTATGAGTATCGTAGAGACTTTCTTTCTCCTACGCTATCTCCGTAGCAACTCTATGACTTCTTTATGCAGTATCTATGCTATTTTTGCACTGTATCTACGATAGCTTTACTCCATAACCCTCTCCGGAAAAGCCTTTTTCAGAGATTCCGTGTAAGGTGCTCTTAAGATTCCTCTCTCCGTGATAATTGCCGTAATCAGATTGTGGTCAGTCACATCAAACGCAGGGTTGTAACATTTTACCGAAGAAAGCGCCATGGGTTTCTCATAGAACTTACACTTGATTTCTTCCGGGTTTCTCTCTTCTATCACGATATCTTCCCCTGTTTTACAGTTAAAGTCAATCGTGGAGCTTGGTCCCAGTACATAAAAGGGGATTCCGTAGTGTTTTGCAAGGATGGCTACACCGCTCGTTCCGATTTTATTTGCCGCATCTCCGTTTGCCGCAACACGGTCACAGCCTACAAGACAGGCCTGTACCCAACCGTTTTTCATGACAATACTTACCATATTGTCGCAAATCAAGGTCACCTCTACTCCGCCCTGTTCAAGCTCGTACGAAGTGAGTCTTGCACCCTGTAAAAGCGGTCTTGTCTCATCGGAAAAGACATGGAATTTCACTCCCCTTTCCTTACCCAGAAAAATCGGACCGAGTGCTGTTCCGTACTTGGAAGTCGCCAAGGGACCGGCATTGCAGTGTGTTAAGATCCCGTCACCGTCCTTTAGCAAAGAAAGCCCGTACTCGGAGATCGCCTTACACATTGCGGCGTCTTCCGCTTGAATCTTTCTACTCTCTTCTCTTAATAAGGAAACAATTTCCTTAGGAGTTTTGGAAATGTTTGCCTTTACCACATCTTCCATGCGCTGAAGTGCCCAGCTTAAGTTTACAGCTGTCGGACGGGAAGAATTCAGATACGCTGCATCTTCCTTAAACTTCTTGTAAAAAGCCTCTCCGGAATCTGCCTGAATCTGCTTTGCCAAGATAAAGATGCCGTAAGCGGCGCAAATTCCGATAGCAGGGGCTCCACGCACCTTTAATTCAAAAATCGCATCATAAAGTGCCTTTGCATCTCCCAGTTCCAAGAGCTCTTTTTTTCCGGGAAGCGCAGTCTGGTCCACAATCACAACTGCAGACTCATCCTCGTTTAAACGAACATTCTCAATTCCGGAGAGCAATTCTACAATTTCTTCCTCTTTTAAACTGTCCTGCCCCATTTTTTTCCCTCCTGCATTTCCTATACAAGTATCATAGAGCGGCTTTTTTATCAAGAAAACCGGCTCCAATATATCCCTATTCTATATATTTATTGCTGTGTCCGTCTTCCTATTCCATAAACGCTCTTCTTATGCTTTTACCATACGCTGAATAGCTTCCATAACGAGTTTCTAAAGCGAGGCGCTGCCTGATCGGCCACGATCTTCACATCTTCATCGCTTAAAGGCTCTTTGGATAGTCCTGCCCCAAGGTTCGATATGCAGGAAATACCGCAGATACGCATACCGCAGTGCCGTCCGGCAATCGCTTCACAGGCTGTACTCATTCCTACCGCATCAGCCCCTAAAATATGGGCCATGCGAACCTCTGCCGGTGTTTCAAAGCTAGGACCGCTAAACTGCATATACACACCCTCTCGAAGAGAAAGCCCCTGCTCCTGTGCGACAGTCAGAATCTCCTTTCTAAGCTCCTTGTCATAGACCTCCGACATGTCCGGGAAGCGCACGCCAAGTTCCTCCGCATTTGCTCCGATTAAAGGATTCGGAACGGAATATAAAATGTGGTCGGTAAGCAACATAAAGTCCCCTGCCTGATAAGCAGGATTTGCCGAACCGCAGGCATTCGTTAAGAAAAGGATCTCCGCCCCCATAAGATGCATAAGACGAGCAGGCAGTACCACTTCTTCCATGGAGTATCCCTCATAGTAATGCACTCTTCCCTGCATGATCACTACCGGTACCGATCCGATATGCCCAAAGACAAATCTTCCCTTATGACCGCTCACGGTAGAAACCGGAAAATCCGTAATATCATGATAATCAATACTCGCTTCTATCTCGATTCTCTCCGCAAAGTCTCCCAGTCCCGATCCTAAGACCAGGGCAAGACGAGGGCGAAAAGGAATCTTATCCACTATACTCTTGTATGCTCTCTCCAGTCTTTCATACAGCTTCGTCATCTCTTACTCCTCTCTTAAAAACAATTTCCTGCTCCCTGTGCTGTTTTTTCTTGAAACAGATTTTACGAAAACAGATTTCATAAAAAACCATTTCACAGAAAGACAGCACAAGGCACGCAGGGAAAGTTCATAACTTATTGATAATCTTCTCCGGTCAAATAATTATAAAATGCCGTATTTACATAGCGCTTCTCCGGTTCCACGGAAATACCGTCGGAAAGCGCGGAAAGGCTCTTTACCACCTCATCCTTTTTCTCTACCGTAGTAAAGGGGTGAATGGAATAGTTGCCGTTTGTCACTACACAGTCATAAATCTCGTGATAGTCCTCTTTCGGCATATCCTCTCTCACCGTACTGTAGAGAGGTTGCCACCAGGAACCGTAGATTAAGCCCTTTAGGTCGGCATTTTCCGCATTCTTCTTGGCAAATGCCTTGATAAGCTTATCAAACGCCATAAGGTCTTCCGTATCGGCAAATTCCAACTTCAAGTCGTATTCCACCGCATAAACCAAATATAAGTCATCACTGAATTTCTTAACCTCATATGTCGGAGTCGGATCCGGAACAGGGCCCCAATCCAGTAAATACTGATAAATGCTGATTTTCGGTTCCAGCTGGATTCTGGCATTGATATTTTCACTGTCTAAAAGTCCGATTAACTGCTGAGCATGAAGTATATCCGAGTGTCCATATTGTAAGGTAAGGTCCGGCAAGAATCTTGCATCATAAGCGGAAGACTTTAAACCATAACCGGTTGTAATTTCCTGCTCCACCGCCTGTCTTCCCACCTCTGAAAGCGTCTCGTCCTCAAAAAGCTGGAAAGAATTCCACTCTTTCTCGAGCTTTCCGAAAATGTCCGGATCACTGGCAAGCCCCAGATAGTTTCTTCCTTTTCCTACTGCGTCTGCGACCTTCATAAGAAGTGTATCGAAAGAAGCTTTATCCGGCTTCTCATTCTTCAGAAGCAGCATAGCTTCCTCCGGACTAATTAAATCCACATCCAAAGCACAAGCAATAAGAGAAAGATGATCCCCTTCCCCTTCCAATCCGTATTGTTTCAGTCTTTCTTTCGCTTTCTCCGTAGTATAGGTCAAAGCAAGCTCTTCATATCCTGCAGCCTTTATTGCCGCAGATACCGCTGTGCTTCGGTCAAGTTCCCCTTCTACCGCTATATCTTTCTCCGTAATCGCTTTCAAAGCTTCAGAAAAAGCTTTGGCGTCCGTTTCGGCTTTAAGATCAATCTTAAAGTAATGGTTTAAATAGCTTGCTGTCTTCTCAGCAGAATCCTTAAACTCCGCTTCTCCCCGTCTCTTCGCCGCATCTTCTTGAAGAGCAACCTCCGACTCTATAGAACTTGTTGCTTCCTGGGCGGCTTCCGTCTCTTCCCGCATCGCCTCTGTTACAGAAGTCGTCCCCTTTGTTTCCTCCTCTTTAACTCCGGAAGCTCCGCAAGAAGCCAAAGCCATCGCCAGCACAAAAGATACTACCGCAGAACCCAAAAGACCTCTTTTCATCTCTACCTCCACTTTGCCCTTCAACAACGCATCAGCGAAACTTTTTTCAATTAGTCCTATAGTACCCGAAAAGAAGGTTTTAAAGCAATATCTTTTCCTCCTGATTTTTTTGTATTTTTTAATACAATTTATAATCTGCTAAGAATATGAGCTCTTTTCATAGCGAAACTTGCAAAAGAGGGGATTTTGTTCTATACTTTTTTCTATGCTTCCGTAGCTTAAGGGATAGAGCCCCGGCCTCCGACGCCGGTAGTGGCGGTTCGAGTCCGCCCGGAAGCATTTTTTATTGCAAAAGCCACTGTACCCTTCTTCGAAAGCTCGCTCGCGCTCGGTTTCGACCTAGCGGTGGCTCTGCCTGTTCAGACTTCATAGTAAGACTTTTTCGCATCGCAAAAGCCACTGTACCCTTCCTCGAAAGCACGCTCCCGCTCGGTTCCAACCTAGCGGCACTAAGCATCAAACTTCGTTTCATCGTTTTCTGCAAGTGCCGAGGTCTCCAAACGGCTTTCTCTGAAGAGTACAGTGGCTTTTTGCTTACTATACTTTTCTTTACTTCACTTCTCTTCTCAAAAGTATCTTAATACTATTCTTCTGAACAGACTTTTAAAATCTATCCCGTTTCAGGACGAAAATTCCGGATAATCTGAGTCTTATTCCATTCCTTTCATTCTTTTATTATTTATCGTCCGGGGAAGCGGAAGTTCGGGATAAGCTGATCCCAGGAATCTATACCGATAACAGCTCTTGCAAAGTCTGCTGTTCCCTCTGTTGCACTAGGATTATCAATCCACTTAAAGACTTCGTGGGCAGGCTTTGGTACAAGCTGATGGTTTACAATGCTGGAAAGTCCGAAGGCAAGTCCATGCTTTGTCTCATCCTCATTATCTTCCTGTCTACTCATAAGGTAGGCAGAAATGTACGGATTATTATCTACAATAAAGTAGGAATATGCTACTGCAGCTGCCTGTTCAGTAGACTTGTCCACGCCTTTCGCAATACTGCTAAAGCCTTCTTCAGTCAGGAAAATCTTACGAACTTGTCCCTTACGGTTTTTCATGCTGTCCATCTGCATAAAATCCGTAATGACATGTAGGTTCTTAAAGTTTACAATCGGCGAATCCATTGTGTCATTCACACGTCCGGTAGTATCATCATCCCAGAAATTCGGAGAATAAATCGGATACGGATACGGGTGTAAGGCAAGACCGTAGTCCATATAGCCTTCCGCTTCCTCATAATTATGGAAGGCAAGAAGAATGTCTTTTCCTTTATACTTCCCTACCGGTGCAGCTTCCGGAAACATGTTCCAGTAATGATCAAGGGAGAACATGATATTGTCATTGGCAGAGACGGACTTCATCGCTGTATAGAAAACACGGAATGCTCTCTGAAACTTGGAAGTATAAGCTGATACATCAAGGTCTCCCATATAGTTCCAGTACTGGTTGTTAATCTCATTCCCCACAACCCAGTTGGTAATCTTACCGTGACCGTTCTTTCCATTATAACGCTTTGCGAGGAATGAAGCCATCGCCTTCACCGCACGGAAGCCTGCCTCGGATTCTACGTTAAATCCATAGTATACAGCCTGTTCTTTCGGGAGTTCCGTTACACCAAGAGGGTTTAACTCCGGAACAGTCTGATTCCATGCATTTAAAAGAATTGCCGTAACCGCTACACCAGAGTCACTAAGTCTCTTTACCTCCGCATCCAGCTGGTCAATCAATTCTTTGTTGATCTTGTAAGTCTTACTCTCATAGGTGTAGTTGATTCCATTTCCAAAAAAGCGCTGTGTCGGAATATCTACTCCGGCATGTTTAATATTCAAACTAAGAGCATCATCCAAGATATTGGGATCTACACGTAGTCCTTTTTTTCCGGGATTTAAAGCCGGCTCCTGATTCTCCGCAACAATCTCCGGATTCTCAATATAGCGTCTGTTCGCAATCATCTCGTATCGTCCGCCAACCTTAACAGCCGGTACAAAGGCACTGTAGAGACGAAGCTCTCCGGGACCTGCATGAAGCGGAAAGCTAAACTTCTGATTTGCTCCAATATTTCCCTTTGCAAGATAATCCGATCTTCCGGACAGATCATTTTGATAAGGCTTGATCTCAAATATAAACAGAGCCATCTGTCCCACTGCTATCCCCGGCACTGTCAACCGTAACGGAAATCTTATCCTTCTCCTGGTTGATTCCGACATCCCGTACCTTACCACTGATGGTATGGGCAAATGCCCCAAATGAAAATAGTGCAGACATAGCTAAGGCACAAAAAACGCCTATACTCTTCTTTCCCATTAAACTCATAATTCTTCCTCGACTATCCTTTCTCATTGGATGCAATAATGTTTGAAATAGCTGATTATTTATTGCTAAGTATAGTCAGCTTTCTTCAATAGTGATTGCAAGTTCCATAAATCAAAGCTTCTTCATACTACGATTTTTGTGAAAGGATTGCTAGCGGAATAATCTTACAAGTTCTTACGGTTTAGGGATAGGAGAAATATTAGAATATAAAATCGAGTAGGAGGCGGTGACTAACCGCCGTCCTCTCACAGCACTGTACGTACGGTTCTCGTATACAGCGCTTTCAATAGTTGACGTGCACAGACTGATAGGCTGAGGCTAAATCGTAAAAGCCACTGTTTATCAGTCTTTCTTTTGTCATTGCCATGTTCATGACAACTGTATGTGTTGTAAACCAATAGCCTCGTCTGCTGTTTGCCGTTTTCCACCCTAGGTCTTGAGGAACTCCCATGACCCTCAGGTTTCGGTACCTGGTTCGCACACATTTCCATTGTTTCCATATACACATACGTATTCTGTGATAGAGCCATCCGTTGACCTCATTCATGTTTCTCTTCATACTTGCTATTCCATAGTAGTTAAGCCACCCTCTTGCGTATACCTTGATTCTTTCTAGGCTCGGCTTGATTGACTGACAGCGCTTACGGGAAGAAAGCTCTTTCAGTTTCGACTTAAACTTCTCCCAAGACTTTGCATGAACTCGGACATATATGCCACTTCTGTTCCTTCCCAGTGCAAAGCCAAGGAATTTAAAATTTCGGATTGCAAATACACTGACAGTACGGCTTTTCTCTCGATTCACTGTGAGTTTCAGTTTCTCCTCAAGATACCTCGTACTGCTCTCTAAGAGTCTCTCTGATGCCTTCCTGCTTTTCGCAAGAAGCACTATGTCATCTGCATACCTTATGCATGGGACACCTCTTTTCAAAAACTCCCGGTCGAACTCATTGAGGTAGATATTCGCAAGCAAAGGGGATAGATTCCCTCCTTGTGGCGACCCTTCCTCTGTTTCAATAACCACTCCATTTTCCATTACGCCACTTTTCAGATACCTCTTGATAAGTTGCACCACACGTTCATCTTTTACATTTTTCCTCAGAAGGTTGATAAGAATCTCGTGGTTGATTGTATCGAAATATTTCGATAAGTCTAGAACTACCGCATATGTGTAGCCCAGTTCAGCGTACTCCTTAACCTTAAGTATTGCTCCTTTTGCGTCTCTGTTTGGACGGTAACCGCAACTGCCGTCTGTAAAAAGTGGCTCATAGATTGGAACTAACTGTTGTGTTATCGCCTGTTGAAGTGTACGGTCTATCACTGTTGGTATGCCAAGCTTTCGCACACCACCATCCGGTTTAGGAATCTCAACTCGTCTTACTGGAGACGGAGTATACTTTCCACGATGGATACGGTTAGTTAACTCCTGTTGATGTTCCTGAAGATAAGGAAGTGCCTCTTCGATGGTCATTCCATCAATTCCAGGTGCTCCCTTGTTTGCCTTCACTCTCTTATACGCTCTGTTAAAGTTATCTTTATGCAGTATCGCTTCTAAGAGCTTCGGCTGTGCACTGTCTCTTTCTTTCCATATCAGATTGAATGACCTACGCGCTTTCACATACCCTTCATGTTCCGCACTATCTCTTTGCGAACAGCCATTGTTTTCAATGTTTTCTGCCATAACCAGTCATTCCTCCTTTCTCAGTCATACTTGAGACTCCTACTGATTCGGTCCTTTGTCTCTCGACTACTATGACCTCTGCTGACTTCTGTGTGTTCAGCATTGCTTTGGACAATGGTTACCTCTTTCGAGGCATATCACACAGACCTCCCTAGGTACCACACGTTTCTTCCTCTCCATATATCTGCCTCATCTATCATGCATGATTCCGTGTAGTTATTGGACTTTGGCTTGTGTCGCAGTTTTATCCTCATGCATAACCTCATATGAGATTTCTGTTCGTCAGACCAGAGATTTGCCCATGAGTTAGTATCTTCCTCATATCCAGCTTCCTTCAGATTCGAGGTCACCCTCGACACCCTTGCCTTCGGCTATATCCTTCCCACTACCGGGCGGATTCGGGACTTTAACCCGTTAGAAACGTGCGCCGCTAGGCGCACATCGAGTAGGAGGCGGTGACTAACCGCCGTCCTCTCACAGCACTGTACGTACGGTTCTCGTATACAGCGCTTTCAATAGTTGACGTGCACAGACTGATAGGCTGAGGCTAAATCGTAAAGCCACTGTTTATCAGTCTTTCTTTTGTCATTGCCATGTTCATGACAACTGTATGTGTTGTAAACCAATAGCCTCGTCTGCTGTTTGCCGTTTTCCACCCTAGGTCTTGAGGAACTCCCATGACCCTCAGGTTTCGGTACCTGGTTCGCACACATTTCCATTGTTTCCATATACACATACGTATTCTGTGATAGAGCCATCCGTTGACCTCATTCATGTTTCTCTTCATACTTGCTATTCCATAGTAGTTAAGCCACCCTCTTGCGTATACCTTGATTCTTTCTAGGCTCGGCTTGATTGACTGACAGCGCTTACGGGAAGAAAGCTCTTTCAGTTTCGACTTAAACTTCTCCCAAGACTTTGCATGAACTCGGACATATATGCCACTTCTGTTCCTTCCCAGTGCAAAGCCAAGGAATTTAAAATTTCGGATTGCAAATACACTGACAGTACGGCTTTTCTCTCGATTCACTGTGAGTTTCAGTTTCTCCTCAAGATACCTCGTACTGCTCTCTAAGAGTCTCTCTGATGCCTTCCTGCTTTTCGCAAGAAGCACTATGTCATCTGCATACCTTATGCATGGGACACCTCTTTTCAAAAACTCCCAGTCGAACTCATTGAGGTAGATATTCGCAAGCAAAGGGGATAGATTCCCTCCTTGTGGCGACCCTTCCTCTGTTTCAATAACCACTCCATTTTCCATTACGCCACTTTTCAGATACCTCTTGATAAGTTGCACCACACGTTCATCTTTTACATTTTTCCTCAGAAGGTTGATAAGAATCTCGTGGTTGATTGTATCGAAATATTTCGATAAGTCTAGAACTACCGCATATGTGTAGCCCAGTTCAGCGTACTCCTTAACCTTAAGTATTGCTCCTTTTGCGTCTCTGTTTGGACGGTAACCGCAACTGCCGTCTGTAAAAAGTGGCTCATAGATTGGAACTAACTGTTGTGTTATCGCCTGTTGAAGTGTACGGTCTATCACTGTTGGTATGCCAAGCTTTTCGCACACCACCATCCGGTTTAGGAATCTCAACTCGTCTTACTGGAGACGGAGTATACTTTCCACGATGGATACGGTTAGTTAACTCCTGTTGATGTTCCTGAAGATAAGGAAGTGCCTCTTCGATGGTCATTCCATCAATTCCAGGTGCTCCCTTGTTTGCCTTCACTCTCTTATACGCTCTGTTAAAGTTATCTTTATGCAGTATCGCTTCTAAGAGCTTCGGCTGTGCACTGTCTCTTTCTTTCCATATCAGATTGAATGACCTACGCGCTTTCACATACCCTTCATGTTCCGCACTATCTCTTTGCGAACAGCCATTGTTTTCAATGTTTTCTGCCATAACCAGTCATTCCTCCTTTCTCAGTCATACTTGAGACTCCTACTGATTCGGTCCTTTGTCTCTCGACTACTATGACCTCTGCTGACTTCTGTGTGTTCAGCATTGCTTTGGACAATGGTTACCTCTTTCGAGGCATATCACACAGACCTCCCTAGGTACCACACGTTTCTTCCTCTCCATATATCTGCCTCATCTATCATGCATGATTCCGTGTAGTTATTGGACTTTGGCTTGTGTCGCAGTTTTATCCTCATGCATAACCTCATATGAGATTTCTGTTCGTCAGACCAGAGATTTGCCCATGAGTTAGTATCTTCCTCATATCCAGCTTCCTTCAGATTCGAGGTCACCCTCGACACCTTGCCTTCGGCTATATCCTTCCCACTACCGGGCGGATTCGGGACTTTAACCCGTTAGAAACGTGCGCCGCTAGGCGCACGACAAAAAAGAACTCCCGATTTCGGGAGTTCTTTTAAAGTACTTAGATAAGATTACTCTGTGTAGTATGTTCTAGATCCAATAGTTACAGGAACGCTATGATCATCAGACTTAGATGTATAGAGCTTCTTGTAGCTTGCATACAGAACAACACCCTTCTTATCAGTTACATAGTAAACATCATTGATGTCCTTAAGGTTAACCTTACCCTTCTGAACAGTACCGGTAGAATTTACAAGCACAATATCAGTTGGAAGAACACCATTATCTTCAAAGTAGGTAACTGCAGTAGTATTAGAGATGTGATTTACATCACCATTAAAATGAACATATCCATAGTTGGAGTGATCATTATCAGCTGCGAGTACAACACCCTTATTAACATACTTCTTAATCTTAGATACATAGCCGGTTACAGCCTTACCATTGTTCTGGAAGTACATCTGAACTTCACCATCTTCAAAGCTTACTGTCTGGTATCCGGTCTTTCTGGAGCCATCCTTCTCATAATCGCCAGAGAAGTAATAAATATCTCCTACGAAAGAGGAACCGATATATTCTTCAACATCCATCTTTGAAATAGCTTTGCCCATCGTGTTCTCATTGCTGAATTCCTTGCGTCCATCTACAGAAACCTGAAGACCGGAAAGCATACGTCCAAGATGATCGAATGCATAAATCTTGTTCTTAATTCTCTTAGTAGTGTTGGAAACAATCTTACCTCTGTTATCAGCCCACCACCAAGATGCAGAATCATCTTCAAAATCATCGACGTTTAACTCTTCACTCGGAACAGCCCAAATCCACTGATTCTTTCTAGCACCACCATCGCCGTTTACATAAACGATTTCATTGCTACTTGCATTAGCCGGCTTCATCTCAGACGGAGATCCATTCTTTCTCAAGTTGGACCAGTCTTCGATCATACGACCATCTGCACCGAAATAATAAGTCTGACCATTGATAGTCTTCTTTGTATTCTTTACAATCTTTCCGTTTCCATCAATGTAGAACCAAGCAGTTACTTCATCGCCATCCTTAAGAACCGGAAGCTGTACCCAACCATACTGAGCGGATCCATCATCAAATCCACCGTAGTAATACTTTGCAGTCTCCCAAGCGTCCTCAGAAATCACAAGTGTAGTATCATCACCAAGCCAGCCATAAAGCATATAGCCTTCCTGGTCGAAGAGATACTTCTTGCCGTTGATGGTTCTGATATCTGAAATGGTTAACTTTCCATTGGAATCTCTATATGCCTTACCATCAGCACCGAAGTACATCCATCTGTGGTCTGCATTAGCGTCATCGGACTCAACGTCGAAAGCCACCCACTGATTGGTAACCATAGCACCGTCCTGGTTTACATAGTAGAAGTCATTATTGTTCTGAACAACTTCATTCGTAGCCATGTTTCCATCGGAACCAAGATAGAACCAATAGTCTCCGGACTTTCTCCAAGCGTCAGCGATAGGAGTTCCTTCATTGTCTAAATACTGCCAGTTACCTGTGGAATTGTTCCAGCCTGCAGCGAATGTTACAGCGGAAGCTCCGATAGCAAGTAATGCTGTTGCAGATAAAGCTGCAACTAATTTTGTTTGCTTTCTCATAATTAATGCACTCTCCTTTTAAATTTATGGAATAATCCAAGTTGCGTGACGATTATACCCCTTTTTTTTCATCGATTCAAGTTTTTTTATCAACAAAAAGCAATACCACTTTTTGCATCAAGGGTTTTATCGTACTTTCAACAATATAGCGCAAGTTCTTTTTGCTGTCTATTACAAAGCATAAACAAATTATTACGAAGTTCTTAAGGTAAATATTAAGAGAAAAATAATAATTCATCTAAAACAATTTTTTCTTTTATCTCATCTTATACTTCTTCAAAAAATTTATCCGGATGCATAGGATCAAAGTTCTCGTTACATATCATTACCGTAGCCAAATCTTCCGTCGTCGATATATTTATAATGTTATGATTCCAGCTCGGAATCATATAGACTACTTTTATTTGTCTCCACTTACTTCAAATTCTACTTTTTCTCCGGTATTAATATTTCTTTCGTCGATTCGTCCATGGCATGAGACATGCAATAAACGTTCTTCCTGAAATTTCCTTCATGAGTCTCTCCTTGAGATAGTTTGAAAAGCACAAAAGTACGCTTAAACTTTTCACAATTTTCATGATTGTCTCAATTTTTTGGGGGAGGAAAGGAAAAGACGACTTGGTTATTCAGCATTTGCGAACATAAAATATTCAGGAATTATCTTTCTTTTCAAGTGTCTTGCATCATAAAAGCAGGAATTATCCATGCCAAGCTTATACGGATTATAAGTTCCAACTGTTTTTATGCCCTTTTTTTCAGCCAGACTTAATGTATATTCTTCCAATTGATCAAAAATTGGATATTCTGCTCGATCTAAATTATCCCAAAGCGCAGGTGATAACGGACAATACCAGAATTCCACTTCTTTTCCGTTTTTCAATAAATAATCTAGCAATAATTCAAATTCTTGCTGCCTTTCAGGAAATATTTTGCAATCTAAAGATTGAAAATCATAGTTCAAAACCGCTTGTATCACATCTGTTTCCGTTGCATAATCCATGCTTACTGAAGGATGACGGCTTCCATCCGGCTCGTAATATAAGGCAGTAGGATTTGAAGAGATGTCCAAGAGCCTGTTTTCCTCTCTATTAAATATGAAAGGCCAACTTGCTTGGAAATAGGAGATAGAAAAAATGGGAGAATTTTTCCATTTTTTGAAATTATTCATTTTTATAGAACTCTCTAGTGTCGCTTTAGTCTTTTCTGCTTTAAGGAAATTCACCATATAATCGGAATATGGCATGAGCGCATCATGTAAGACATTTTCTGTAACATAAGACTCATCTGTAAAATAAGCCGGATCTATTGTAAGAATCACCTTCTTGTAATTGATTTTATTTTCCATTAACAAAGCAAACTGTGCCATCATGTCATAATGGTCACCGTTTGTTACACCCAGATTATAAAAAGATTCTGTCCCAACAGCTTCCCTCCCAATATAGGTCACGAGAGAAGGACCAATAGCAATGGTATCCACTTCTTTTTTCATTCCTTGAATAAGAAACGCTTTGATTTCTCGCTCATTATCATTTCCGGTGTTAGAACCAGCCGCTTTACCACTCAGTAATGATTTTGCAATATCCTTATTGATATCATGAAAGTAATTGGATGCATCTCCTACAACATTGACATACACTAGACAAATCAGTAGAGGAAAAAAAAGTAGGATTTTCAGGTACTGCAATTTTTCTTTTTTCATCTTCTGATCCTCTCTTTAAAATTGAAAATAAATAAAAGCAGAAGTACCCACTTTTCCACAAAACAAGATTAAAAGCAGTTCGCAATAAATAAAAAAAATGCGTGTCAGAAAAGGCTTTTTATCCATTTCCAAGAAAATAGTTGAATTCCTGTACTTGATTTGTTCCACAAACAATAATATTGCCAGAGAAAAAACCATAATAAAAATACTTCCATAGGATAAGCCCATGGAAAATGGAAAATCAGCTTGTGTCGAAAGAATAAGAGGATGCTTTAACGAATATTTAATTATTTGGATCCCTCTACCGGTACTTTCCGCATTTACAAAGATCCAACACAAGCATAATAAAACTTGTGTTTTTATTCTTCTGCAGAAGCAGAAAATTTTATTCTTCCGTTCAATATGCAATGTAGAATAAAATCTAATAGATACAGGATTTAGAAGTTCGGAAAATATTAATAAAACACAGGGAATGAAGCCTGAGGCTATAAAATAATATGCTGTTCCCCCATGCCATATTCCAATCAAAAACCATAACACTAACATCGAAAGATGAAAAGGGATCTTTTTTCCGTATTTTTTCCCTATGATGCGCTTTGCCAGTTTGCCACATTTTTGCATTGGACCGGATTTTTGCAGAGGGTACATTACATAATCCTTAAACCAAATCCCTAGAGTTATATGCCATCTCTGCCAAAATTCCTGGATAGATTCCGAAAAGAATGGAGCATTAAAATTCTCCGGAAGTTGAATATCAAAGAGCATTGCCGTTCCCAAGACAATGTCCATACAGCCCGAAAAATCCGTATAAAGACGAATCGCATAGGCTAAATTTGCCATTAGAATCCCCAATCCACCGTAGTGGTCTATATTCCCATAGACAGAAGATACTATTATGGCAAATCTTTCTGAAATAACCAGCTTTTGGAAATAACCCCAAATCATTCTTCTCAATCCATGCGATATAGTATCATATCGAAGACTATGCTTCCGATTAAACTGGGATTGCATGGCTTGGTAGCGAGTAAGAGGTCCCGAAATCAACTGCGGAAAGAAAAAAATAAATAATCCAACATTAAGAATGTCTTTGTCAGCTTCAAGATTCCCCCAATAAACTTCCACCAAGTATCCAATAGCGGATAAAACATAATAGGAAACACCAATAATTGACACAAATTTCAAAAAAGAAATGTCTCTATCCAAATGGAAAAGTGTCTGAACTATATTCAACAAATTATAAGCATATTTAAAAACAAATAAAATGCTTATCAAACTTAGTATAAGTCCAAAAAGCACCATTGGTCTTCTCTCTGTACATACTCTTTGAAGCAACAAAGCTCCTGCATAAGATAAAATCCAAATGACAAGAATTAAAATCAAAATATTTTGTATACCAAACGCATAAGATATATGTACATAAAAAAATAGGCTTGCTGCAAATAATATAATTTTTTGACAAGATTTTATTGCATAATAGGCAACACAAGTAAACAGCAAAAAAACAAAAAAGCCAAAACTGGTCAAGCTCATTTTATACACCTAATTCAAGTATGATATCAACCATCTCCCCTACATTCTTCATGGAAACAACCTTTCCCATTGGAATCTTAAAGCCAAACTCCTCTTCTACCCCCACTATCAGATTAATATGCTCAAAAGAATCCCAGCCATCAACATCATCAGCTACTGTCTCATCCCTCAGCTCTATGCTGTCATCATCCAATATATCGCGAAATACTGCATTTAATCTTTTATAAACCTCTTCTCTAGTCATTCTTAATACCTCCATATATTTTAATATTCAGATAGTATCATAATTTCTTCTTACAACACAACCGCTGTCAAAACTTGCTAGCCTATTTTTACCGAAATGAGATCATTCTATGAATACTGCATAACTGTTATTCTTTATTGTTTAGCCACATACAACGAAGGCTCCACACATTTTCCTTCATCATCTCAAAAGCAATATCTTCATTTTTCCTTTTGAAACAAGTTCCTCCTCTTGATTTCGAATGGAGACCTTAAGGCGTATCAATTTCAAATCCGGGTCAAAATCTGTCACCTCACCAACAACAGTAAGTGTATCCCCCATATAAACCGGTTTCTTAAAAGACAATTCTTCAACACTATGTATCAAACTGTATTTCCCCGGAAGATACATTCCTGCCATCGTGGAATAAAGCGAAGCTGTCAACATTCCGAATGTTACGTGAGACTTAAACTTTCCTAATCCTGTTTCTTGCGCAAACAAATCGTCTTGATGTAATGGATTTTCATCACCGGATATTACCCGAAATGAATCTTCCATCTCCTTTGTAATCCGCTTCGAAAAACTCTCCTTCATACCAATATTGATTGTAGAAATAGTATATTCATTCATAGCAGTTCCTTTAATTTCAGATACAAACTTTCTGCATCTAATGAATTCACCCGACGAACGATATTTATGGTTCCATAACCCTCCGCAAATTTGTCTTTCAGTCCTATCGGAGTCAGCCTTCCGGCCACACCGTTATATACCATTATTTCCGCAATAGCCCCTGCCAGACCTCCATGGATATTGTGCTCTTCAATGACTGCAATATTATTGCAGTCCTCCAAATCTTTAAGGACCTCATCTTCCGGAAACGGTTTGATTTTTGTTATATCCACAAGTTTTACTGCGAATCCATCATTTCTTAATCTCAAAGAGGCTTCATAGGCTTCCGAAAGAATACTGCCGGTTACATAAATTAGTATTTTTTTCGTGTGAAGTTTCGTTTCAACATTGCTGTTTTCAGAAAAATCAAAGAGAATTTGATTTTTCCAAAGCTCCCCTGGCTTGTCTTCAAAATATTCTTTTTCATGATTCATCTCCATACGGATATACACCGGCCCTTGATGTCTATACGCAAGCTCTACACAAGAGGCAAGCTGTTTTGGCGTCGCCGGAGAAAGAAACATCAAATTTGGAATGGCACGAAGAACAGAAATATCCTCTGTAGTATGATGTGTCGGCCCTAAGGCACTCCAAGAAAGACCGCTTCCCATTCCAACAATTTTTACATTTAAATTTTGAAAACACACATCATTTCGGATAAATTCCATGGAGCGATATGCCAAAAATGCTCCCGCAGTAAACACAAAGGGAATCTTTCCCACCGTTGCCATACCTGCTGCCGCGGCAACCATATTTTCTTCACCTATTCCAAAGTTATAAAATTGCTCCGGAAAAGAACAACGAAACATTTCATCAAAGCCGGTTCCGCTATCTGCCAAAAGATGAATTACATTTTGATCTTTTTCAGCAATTTCCATTAGTTTTCCAATATATGCACTATTCATCCTCTACTCCAACTCTTCCTCTTTTATATTTAGCTCTTCCTTAAATACCTTGAGTTCTTTTTTATTCGGAAGTTTGAAATGCCAATTAGGGTTGTTCTCCATAATTGAAACACCTTTTCCCTTTATCGTATTGGCAATGATAACTCGAGGCTTTTCACTTCCTGTTTCTTTTTGTAATTTTTCCTTAAAATCCCCAAGATCATGACCATCACATTCCAGTACTTCCCAGCCGAAACTCTCCCATTTTTCTTTCCAGAGCGGATTTCCGATAGTTTTATCCACAAAGTCCATTTTTTGGATTCTATTGTTATCAAGTATTGCCACAAGGTTGGTTAGCCCAAAGTTCGGAGCAGTCATAACAGCCTCCCAGACTGTTCCTTCTTCCAGTTCTCCGTCTCCCAACATCACAAATACCTTGGCAGAGCTGTGGTTCATTTTTAAAGCCAAGGCAATCCCCAGTCCCATAGAAAGACCATGCCCCAAAGACCCCGTTGTAGCTTCTATCCACTCACTATCTCTCATACAGGGTTCACCGGCAATGAAAGAATGATCCGTAAGATAACTGTGATATATCTCTTCAGTTATTAAACCTGCTTTAGCATAACACCATAAAGTGCGAGACCGGCATGACCTTTACTGAGTATAAAACGATCTCGTTCTTCCCACTTCGGGTTTTTACAGTCATAACGCAGTAGTTTCTGTATATACAAAGCATAAAGCATTTCTAAGCAGGAATAGGAAGAGGCAAGATGAGCCATCCCTCCTTTATATCCATTTATAAATATTAGTTTTCGTAATTCTTGTAAATCCTTTTTTTCTTTATCTGAATTCATATTTTTGTCCAATCATCCAAACTCTACAACTGTATCGGGGTCTATTCCGATACCTCCACAATAAGGCATTTTATCTATTTGCAGCAACTCTTCATCCGACAAGTTAAAATCAAAAATATGCAGATTTTCCTTTAATCGTTCCGAAGAAGTTGTTTTGGGAATAAGAATCGCACCCTTCTGGTATCCCCAGCGTAAGCAAATCTGAGCAGGGGTTTTTTGTTTTCTTTGAGCCAATTCAAGAAGTGATTCTTGGCACAATACCTGACCATTCCCAAGGGGACTGCTCGCCTCAATAAGTATATCCTTTGAATTACAATATTCCAGTAATTCCAGCTGTGGCATCCCGGGGTGCATCTCAATTTGATTAATCATTGGCATGATTTCTGCAGTCTTTTCTAGGGCACTTAAGTGATGTTCCTTAAAATTGCACACACCAATAGCTTTTACCAACCCCTCCTTGTACAAGGCTTCCATCCCTCTCCAGGTTTCCGCATTTATTTCTTCCCAGTCAGAATATAGCTTCATGGAAGCAGGCCAATGTATGAGGTATAAATCCAAATAATCTGTTTTTAACTTTTTTAGAGATATTCTGCACGCTTCTTGTGCTCCTCGAAATCCGCGCCCCGTATTCCAAAGCTTATCCGCCAGAAACAAATCCCTTCTTGCAAGACCAATATTCCGGATTGCTCTTGCTAAAGCCATCTCATTACTATACGCCGCCGCAGTATCTATAAGGCGATAGCCTATCTGACATGCGTTCCTTAATACCTCTTCTACTTCTTCTCTTGCTGTAATCTGCCAGGTTCCTAGTCCAATTCTCGGGATTCCCAAGCCATTTCTCAGCATTAATTTATCCTGCATGAATTTTCTACTCCCAACTACTCTCGAACTATATTCCTTCATTCATTATAGCCACTACAATATAATGTCTACACCATGATAAAATGAAATCCCATACTCTTTTCGAGCAATACTCGTTATAATTCCAAATATCAAGAAATAGAATATCTAGTTCTGGAAATCAGTTCTTTTTATTCATTAACTCGGATTACACTTTGCTTTTTTTGATAAGTCTCATCCACAATAAATTCCCAAATACTATTACCCTCCTCATCTTCCGAAATCTTTGTAAAGCCTTGTAACGCATAAAAATCCTTTACCATGGTATTCTTTGCCGTCGGATAGTAGTATCCATAGATTTTTTTGATTCCATGCTCTCTTGCCTTTTCCACAAGTTCATCCATCATGGCATACTCCATATCTCTTTTTAAGACACGACAACTCATAAGCCAAAGCTCCATGTGCAATTCATCCTGCCCCTCTCCATCAATTCGCCCGATAACGATACTAACAACTCCATTATCTCCGAACTTATCTCCGAGTTTTCCATAAAGTGTAATATGCTTTGGATCTTCTGCTACTTTTTCTATGTCTGACTGGCTGTATCTTTTCGTCGTTAAATTAAACTGATTGCTTTTGTTTGTTAGTTGTGCAATACGAGACATATACATCGGAATAAAGCTTTGAATTTCCCCCTTCATTTCCAAAGACTTCAGATAATCTTCATAGTTTAAAAAGGAAGCCTGTAACTCAGTCCGTTTAGCATTTTCCTTATACATCTCATTTCGTTTTAAATCATCTGCGGAGAAGGCTGTTAGTTCAAAAAATCCCGAACGATCAATAGTATGGATATAATGCTCTACCGTTTCCATCTCCGGTACTGCTGTGTCAGAAAATTGACTTCTAATAATCTCCCTTTCCGCAGGGTTATCATCTATGAATACAAAGCTCTCCGGGAGTAAATTCAGTTCCCGAGCAGTCTCTAATAGATTTTGACTTTTCGGATTCCAGTTTGCCTTAAAACTGACAAAATCTTCATTCTTTAATATAGTATCCGGTCGTTCAAGGCCGCTTCGAGCATTCTTTTCATCGTTTTTAGAATTTACAGTCAGGAGAACTCCTAGTGACTTATGAAGGCGGATATATTCCTGGAACTCACTATAGGTCTGCGCCAAGGCAGTTTCTTGTCCAATCTCTACATTTTCCACACCGTCATCTCCTATTATTCCCCCCCATAAGGTATTATCCAAATCCAGATTTATAACTTTTTTATTTTTCCCATAAATAGACTTAATAATATTTGCCACATTAAAGGATAAATAAGGAATTGCCGGAACCGCTACAGCATACTTATACATATGCCAATAATAAGGTTCCGACCACTTTTCCAGTCCATATGACGCAGAAATATAATTTAAATCACAAAGGTAAAAATTCTCATGCTTTTGTGCATAGTTATAAAAATCCATATTGAGTGACGTTATAAAGTTCACCCTTCCATGATTGTCCGATGCATCTTTATTCCCCATTAATCGAAAAAAGGGATATTCAAAATTGTTTTGAATTAAAGGACAATGATAGCGTGTCGCTATTGTATCCCATAAGGTATAAAACTTATTCTTAAGTGCCTCTTTCTTCTGATGAATCTCCTCTAAAGAATCAGACAATTCCGGAAATTTCAGAATATTCCGGATACAGGTACAAATATAGATTAGGTCAGGAGCAAAAGATTCCAACTCCGGATTCGGAAACATACCCTCTTCGTAGTATTGATTATATTCCGATTCATAGAATAAGGGCTTTATTCCATAATTTAAGAGAAATAACTCCAAAATCAGTTTAATGTCTTCCGTTGTTTCTCCGCCTAGAATAGCTATCTTTTTTTCCGTAAAAGTTCTAGACTGGTCTTCTAAAAGTTGGCGCTTTATGGACTTTTTCTTTCGCATGATTTTATCCGCATCAAAGGGATATTGTAAGTCGTTCATTTTGGGGTCTCTTTTCCATTCTGATAAACTTTTCTTTGGGGCATAGTAGTTCTTTTAAATTATATTGTGCCTTTGTAACTAACACTCAATAAGAACAAAGAAGTATCGTTTTGATTTGAGATCTCCAAAATTCAAAACGATACTTTTTACCTACTATTCTTATAGCCTCCAATACCGCATACCGGAAGCCTCCAGCTCATCCCGACGATATAAGCTCTTTACGTCAATCAATACCTTTTCTTCGTCCGGCAATTCTTCCTTGAATAATTTTTTTATCTGCATCATGGGCATTGATCGGAACTGGTTGTGCCCAACAGCAACGATTACACAGTCCGCTTTTGGAATAGAGGAAAAAGAAACCAGTTCTACTCCATATTCCTCTTTGGTTACTATCTTATCAGCCCACTCATCTGTAACAATAGGGTGAATATCAAATTCTCTCAAGCGGTTTATAATATCTCCCACTTTACTATTTCGTGTATCGGGACAATTCTCCTTGAAAGTAATTCCCATTATCAATACCGTAGCCTTTTTAGGAGCCATACCGGCTTCAATCATCTGCTTAATGGCGGCGTCTGCAATATAGGCCCCCATAGAATCATTTACTTTTCGTCCATTTAAAATAATCTGGCTGTGATACCCGAGCATTTCCGCAGCATTGGTCAAGTAGTACGGGTCAACTCCTATACAATGACCTCCAACAAGTCCCGGCTTAAATCCAAGAGCATTCCATTTTGTATTCATACCGCTAATAACTTCATCGGTATCAATACCCATTTTATCACAAATCATCGCCACTTCATTGATAAATGCAATGTTGATATCACGCTGACTATTTTCTACCACCTTAACCGCCTCGGCAGTCTTAATCGTAGAGACCGGAAAAGTCCCTGCTTTAATGACAATATCATAGACCTTTTTGATTTCCAAAGCAGATTCCTCATCCATACCAGAAACAATTTTTCTGGTATTGGTTAGCGTATGAACTCTATCTCCCGGATTAATCCTCTCCGGGGAATATCCTATTTTCCAATCTTTTCCACACTGTAAACCGGACTCCTTTTCAATGATAGGAATGCAGATATCTTCAGTAACTCCAGGATAGACAGTAGACTCAAAAACCACAATAGAACCCGGAGTAAGATTCTGACCGACTATCCTAGAAGCCCCTTCCACAGGACGTAAATCAGGACTTGTATCCGGATTTATCGGAGTCGGTACAGCCACAACAATAAACTTAGCTTCTTTTAACTTCTTCGCATCTGCTGTAAATTCAACTGTAGTATTTTTAATTGCTTCCCCAACTTCATTTGTGGAATCAATCCCACTTTTATATTCTTCGATTCGTTTTTCATTGATATCAAAGCCAATAACATTTACATGCTTTGCAAATTCTACCGCAATGGGCATACCAACATAGCCCAGACCCACTAATGCCAATTTTTCTTTTCCTGCAATAAGTTTAGAATAAAGCCTATTAAATTCCATTGTCCCCCCTATAAATGCGAATAACCTCACATCACAAAAAGATATTATTTCCCAAATGTACCTTTCATATCAATACTTCCAAAACCAGAAAGAGGAAAGTACACTGTTTTACCAGATTTCATAGATTTATAAATTCCCAGAATCATTTCAAGTGCATTACGGCCATCCACTGCATCTATATATGGATTTCGATTATTTCTAATTGCATTGAGCATATCTGCGTACAGAGGAGTATGACCATTTCCATACACATTTGTAGTTGACTCCTTTAAATTTTTAGTCTCTATATCTTCTTCTTTTTGATCCTCAAAATCCCATACATCAATATTATTCATCGATTTCCCACCCAACTTTACTGTTCCCTTATCTCCAAATAAGTAAAGTGTTTCTTCCAGATTTTTGGGATATACATTTGTGGTCCCCTCAATTGTTGCGATAGCACCATTTGCAAAGGTCACAATAGCAACTCCCACATCCTCCGCTTCCAAATATTTATGTTGTTGCTGTCTAATCTGCCCATAAATTGAAACCACTTGTCCACCCAACATCCAGCGTAACATATCTATTGAATGTATACATTGGTTCATTAGGCATCCACCATCCTCAGCCCATGTTCCTCTCCATGGTGCTTGAGTATAATATTCTTTACCTCGATTCCACCTGACATGAACAGAACCATGCGATATTTCTCCAAGTCTGCCTTTTTCAACGGCTTTTCTCACTTCTTGTACCGCTAAATTAAAGCGATTTTGATGACAAGCGCAAACTTTTACTTTCTTTTTCTCAGCTGCAAGTACAATCTTATCAGCATCTTCCATGCACATAGCCATAGGCTTTTCAATGATAACATTTATCGCATGTTCGATACAAAAAAGTGCAATTTCAGCATGAGCTCCCGAAGAAGTAGCAATTGCAACCAATTCTATTTCCGGGTGGTCGTCAAGCATTTTTTTATAATCCGCATATTTAGATATCGCTTTATTTTCCTGCAAATTATGTATCGCCAACAAAGCATCTATTTTATCCAAATCCAAATCACACATTGCGACTATCTCAAGATCATTTAGAACAGCCGCCTTTATATGATTAGTTGCAATCCTTCCACATCCAATTAACGCATATTTCATTGCCTTTCTCCTTAACATCAGTATTCAATAATGAATTTAAAATTTCTTTATTTCTTCTTTTAATTCTTTGACAACTTTTCTAACTTCCTCCTCTGTCATATAAGGACCAATAGGAAGACTAAGCACAGTCTTACAAAGCGCTTCTGTTACTGGACATTCAGCTTGTTCACTCAAAGTGCCTTCAAAGGCACCTTGTTTATGCATAGGCTTCGGGTAATAAACCATAGTAGGAATACCTTTTTCCTTCAATGACTCTTGTAATGTTTCTCTATCGCAATCTTCTGGCAACTGAATTGTATATTGTGCCCAGCTACTCAATTTACCTTTTTCCACAAATGGCAATTTGACTTGTTTATCCATTTCAGCACGTCTCATCAACGTATTATATAAATCAGCAACTTTATTTACTGCATCTAATTCATAATCCT
Organism: uncultured Oribacterium sp.; assembly: GCA_916439225.1. Lineage (GTDB taxonomy): Bacteria > Bacillota > Clostridia > Lachnospirales > Lachnospiraceae > Oribacterium. The sequence goes on from CAKAHF010000002.1 coordinate 2,043,371, forward strand.
GGAACGCTTTCAACTTTACTCTAAGAATTGCAGCCTGTATGGTATCTAAGCGGCTGTTCACCCCAATACGGATATTATTATACTTATCATCTAGAGATTTTCCATGAACTGCATAGCTTCGAATTAAATCTGCCCAATTATCATTATCTGTAAATACTGCTCCTCCATCTCCATAGCCCCCCAAAGGCTTTGCAGGAAAAAAACTCGTCGTTGAAATATCCCCAAAAGAACACGCCTTTTTCCCATTTATCTCTCCTCCAAATCCCTGGGCTGCGTCTTCCATTAATAATAGTCCATATTTATCGCAAAGAGCTCTAAGCTTTTCATATTCAGCAGGATATCCGTAAAGATCCACAGCAATAATCGCTTTGGGAAAAACCTTTCCTTCGTCTATCACTTGTTTTATTGCCACTTCCAGTTTACTGGGATCTATGTTGTAGGTACGTTTATCAACATCTACAAAGATGCATGTACATCCTAAAAAAGCAGGGCTCTCTCCCGTGGAAAAAAATGTCAAATCCGGAACAAACACTGCATCTCCCTCTCCAATCCCCCATGCCTTAAGGGCAAGAGTTATCGCTTCGGTTCCATTCGCACAAGTAATGCAATGTTTCACTCCCACGTATTCTGCAAGTTCCTTTTCCAGACTTGGCACAGCGGGACCGGAAATGAAATTTGCTCCAACACAAACTTCCTTGATGCTACTGTCTATTTCATCTTGTAATTTTTTATACTGTTTTTGCAAGTCTCTAAATTTCATTTTTTGACCTCATACTACTTGTAGACTACCGTTAATAGTTACATATTTTCTCTTGCAGTCAGGGCATTCATACGTGTCTGCATCAATAACCTGGCCACAAACACAGGTCCATCCAATTTGTTTTGCCGGTACACCGGCAACCAATGCATGGGGGGGGACATTCTTAGTCACCACCGCCCCAGCAGCGACTGTGGCAAATTCTCCAATAATACTACCACAAACTATGGTACAATTTGCACCAAGCGTGGCGTCATGTTTAATTAAAGTCCTTTTAAATTTAACATGATTTGGGAAAGCGTGAACGCGGTGTTAAATCATTCGTAAACACCATGGACGGTCCGCAAAAAACATAATCTTCCAGCTCTACTCCTTCGTAAATTGATACATTATTCTGTACTTTAACACCTTTCCCAATCCTTACATTATTAGCTACATTAACATTCTGTCCAAAAGAACATCTCTCTCCAATTCTGGCTCCACTCTGAATATGACAAAAGCACCATACCTTTGTCCCTTCTCCAATTTCTACATTATCGTCCACTATACTGGTATCATGAATAAAAACGTTTTTCATTATCTTACCTCCTCTTTAATCTGACAACAAAAAAAACAACATCTTCTTTTAAAAAGACACAGTAAAATAACAAAAAAATACAGCCTATGAATACTGATTTTGTAGCAATTTGCAGAATCAAATCCAGTTTGAGAGGAATACAAAAAACAGCAAACAATGAAATCAGTGTCGGGAGTATCATTCCCAAATAATGCCTAAACAGGAGTTCCTTTCTATCCCATTTAACATATTTTTCTATAAAAATTACATAAGCAAATATCTCCACTAACATTGAAATCGTAGTTGCTGAAGCCACTCCTACCACTCCAAATTTTATTTTTAATAATATACTTAACACAGTATTAAGTACCACTCCAAAGAAGTTAATCTTAAAAGGAAAGTCACTCATTTCTTTTACGTAAAAGAACTTTGAAAATATTGTAATCAGTGGCGTGATCACGATAAGAGGCGCATATGCCAACAATACCAATGTAACATTTTCTATTGCTTTTGCATCAAACTTTCCTCTCCCAAATAATAGTGTTGTCAATTCTTTGGAAGAAGAAATCAATACAATCATACAAGGTATCAAAAGCACCAACATCATCCGTGTCACTTTGCTTGAGACTCGCGACATCTTCTGATAGTCTTTTTCGTTTTCTAAATCCGACAACAACGGAAGAATCACAACTCCAAGACCAACAACCAGAATACTATCAAAAATATTAACTAATTTATCACCATAATTCAGGTATGAAATACCCCCTTCTATACTTGAACTTAAATTCTTATCAACATACTGTTGTATGTCAATTAATAACGCTCCACCCATTATTGGAAAAAAGATATGTATAAACTTGCCAAATTCACCGTGTGTATCATCTGTTTTGAATTTATGTATATATCCAAGTCGGCTCATTTCTATTAATGGAAGAAATGCGCATAACACATTTACTAAAAAGTACGCAAATGCTATATAAACCAAACCAGTACTGCCAGTAAATAGTAAAACCAAAACAAGAATCATATTATTTAAAAATGCCAAAATGCTTCTTACTATATTCTTTCGATGTGCAGCGTTATAAGTACAAAAAAAACAGTACAACAAGTGAAAAAAACCAATAGGAGAAAAAATCCTCAAATAACGAGTCGCAATTTCAGAAGTATTTTGATTAAAACCTGTTGCAAAAACTTTGATAAAATAATTAGGCAACAAAAAAATCACCAAACTAGAAAGTATTGCAATTAAGGAAAGGGAATTGACAATCTTTGAAAATAGATTATCCGCAACCAGCTTAGAGTTTTGTGCCATTACTCGCTTATATTGTGGTATAATAGCACTGTCAGTCGATGCAGTAAATACACCAAGAATTATGGTTGGAATTGACAAAGCCAAAAAAAACGCATCCGTTTCCTGCGTCGCTCCATAATAACTCGAAATCAAAATATCTCGAAATATTCCCAGTGCTTTGCCAAAAACAGTACACACTGTTATCAATATTACTACCTGCATTTCATTATGTTTTTTCATTGTAATATCTCACTTTTCCAATATGTACACAAAGCAAAAAGGGCAACTCCATTCCCCCAATTAATATTATTTATGTTTATTTTCTTTATTTTCATATCTCCAGGAGCAGATCCATCATTACAAACGTGTTGTAAAACTTTATCACACAATAAACGAACAAGTTTACCGTATTTTTTCCAATTCTCTTCTACTTTCATTACACGTAAAAATTCAATCAGAGCAACTAGAGATTCAGAGTATTGAACAGTTGATGCTTTTCTTTTTTTTCCGATAACAGTTATTCCGCTTCCGGTATTCTCATCAAAAAAATTATCCACAAAAAACTTCATCCCTCTTATTATGGTTTTTTTCAGTCTTTCTTTCTCCTCTTCTAATAAAAAATTTCCCTTCTCATACACGTGTAGCAAATTATAAAGTGTTGTAGCAGTATGATGACAATCAACTTTCCCTTTTAAGCCATATTTTTCCATCGTCGACTTTGCAAAGTAAAACCATGACCCATCTTCATTTTGTTCATTAATAATCGACTTCATAATTCTCTTAACATGCTGAATATAAATTGATGTTTGAGTAATAGACGTTAATTGTGTAAGCCAATCTATCACTTCCGTATTTACATTAATAGTAAAATCATCTGAATTATAGTAATAGCTAATGCTTTCAGATTCATCTTCATACATAGTTATTATATGATTTTTGAGCATATAATCCGCTGATTCTAGAGATAGTGCAACCCACTCTTTTTTATTATATTCCTTGCCAACTCTAGCCAATAAATTATTACAACGGCATAACATATATAACGGCATAGATGCATTTTTATCTGTATCAATAGGAAAGAAAGATTTATTCTCTTTAAATTTCCATAAACCGCCACTGTCATAGTAGCATTCTATACATTCTGATAAATAATCTATGCTTTTGGAAATCGAAAGGATATCTCCAACGATAAACTGGCTCTCTGCCAAAAAAGTATACGTAGTAGGGTATATCCTTTTTTTTGATTGAATGATTTTCCTAGTAAGATATGGGTCAAATACTTCGAATAGTTGTAACGCCACACTAAGCAGTTTTGCTAGTTTTTTATTTTCCATTTCGTTGGTAAAATCATCTATATCTCTAGGATCATATCGAAACAATCCATAGTCGTTTATATTATCACATATGAGTTGTATTTTTTCTTGCACAGCATGCTCTTCCATATCTTTTTTCTCCTTCAAAATGAACTATAAACAAGCTAATTGCACATAAGAGCAACCCATTTGTTAATAATCCTGTTGATATATTTCCCGAACCCCAGATATATGCACACATAAAGGCAAACAGTGTTACTATGGTATATGGTTTTCCCTTGAGGAAATACCCCATGAAATTGATAATCAGAAGTAAAACTATCGGTAAAATAATGCATCCCAAAAATCCCAAATTACTATAAGCTTCACTAAACATTCCATTATTTGAATTTCCATCTGTTCCAAAATATGCCTTACTTATAATTAGTGAAAGAGGAGAATTATAACTTGAAGATATGTCAAACAGCCTACCTATTCCATGAGCAAAATAGTCGAAACCATTTTTTGTAGTATAATTATAGTAAAAGGAATTCAATATTTGTGGCACAAAATATACTCTTCTACTTATATTATCCACCAAAAAAGTTGTATTGGCAAACTCTACACAAACTATTTCCAAAAACAATTCACTAAGCATCGCTATCAAAATCAAAAAATCTCTAATTACTGCACCAAAAATCTCTCCACAAAATACAAGTCCAATTGCAATAATAGTCATTATTAGAACAGTTTTATGTCCCCCAATAGAAAAATATAAGATTTGTAGTAGCATAAAAAGTAATGCAACAATATACTTCTTATTAAAAATAAATACCGCCAACGCCATGGTCAACATAACCGGTACAGATGAATAAATATAGTCAATAATGAACGGCATATTTATTTGGCTCTCTTCATAGCGTAAGACATATTCATTTGTGAAGGTAATAAGAATTCTAAACCCCACATGCTTCCATGAATAATAAATCACTACAGCTGACACACTTAAAATAATAAAAATAAAATAAAATTTTTGTATTGGTAACTATATACAATTTATCAAATGTGAACGAAAGTAGCTTACTAAAAACAAAAAGACTCCACCAAAAAATCATCCATCCAAATAACATTCCTTTATCTATCTCTATGTATTGGTATGTTGATAACCCCGGAATATAATACAGAGCAGAAAGAAAGAAAAGAACTTTCCCTTTATATTGCTCTGAGTACAGCCATCTTAATCCAAAAGGAATATATAGAAATAATGCAGTCCACATTATAATTGTTTTCCCAAAACTATAATTCAAGACATATCCGTAATACAATCTTTGTTCAGCTATGTAGTACTTGAAGACGAAGTCAAGAAAAAGTTTAAAAAGTATAAAAATCATTATTGTATACTTTTTAATTCGTAGCATAATAATTCTCCCAAAATATGGTATTTGCAGATTGAATTCCTGTACTAAACAACAAATCCAAGGCAGATAGATTCGGTATAAACTCATGAGACTTCGGATATCTAATCATATTGTATTTTTGATAGTCAACTTTAATCCCATTTTTTTATTAAATAATTCGATATCCATATATTTTTCTTGCTCCATTTCCCGATAGATAGAAATCCGCATTAATTTGTTTACACAAACAAATTAATAACTCATTATTTTTTTCAAATTAGCATCATATTTCAGGTCACTTTGAAGTATTAATTCCGTATTTATATTAAATAGTTTTTTTTCAAGCAGTATGGTATCTAGCGTAACTTCTTCCACAGTAGTATATTTTTTCTCAAAAATATACTCTATAGCTTTCCAGACCTCATTAAAATATACTTCTTTTTTATAATTGTTCCAAATAAAATTTTTTTGCCGTTCCTGCCATGCAATAGTATTTTCAACTTCAATTTCAGAGAATTTCTTTTCTAAACATCCCTTCTTTTTTTATACGGAATTGTAATATACTTTTCTACTCCTTCCCATGTACTTAACTTATTCCTATACATACTTGATTGTTTTTCAATTTGAACCTCGTTCAAAATAATGAATATATCTACGCTAGCCATCTTGTTCAAATATCCCAACCATGGAAAAAAATGAGGTTGGTGAATCGCACACTTTACCATTATAACAACTCCTTGTATAAGTCCATTAGCTTCTTTTCCTGGCTCTCCCAATTATAAATATTTCTTGTTGCTTGAATTCCATTATCAGCAAATAGCTTGCCTTCTTCTTGATTATTCAAAATTGAGACAATTGCTTTTTTATAGCTCTCTTTATCCGAAGGGTCTACAAGTATTCCACATGTAAATTTTGCAAAAATAGATTTTCTTAGTGGAAAATCACTCGTAATAATGGGTAAACCAAACTTCATATATTCGAACATTTTTATCGGAAGCCCATCTACATTATTCCCAGTAGGAAGATCCACCACCACCCCCAAGCTTGAGGATAAATACAAATTTTCTACCTCCTCTTTCGAAAGAACACCCAAATACTGGATTCTGCTATTTGAATTTTCCATAAAAAACTTTTCTACTATAGGATCAAACTCTCCCGCTAATTTCAATTGTACAGTTTCTAATTCCATTACCACTTCGATTAATTCAATTATTCCATTGCTTTTACTCAGGCTTCCAGCAAAACACAAGACTTGATTGTTTAGTGGCGACCTTCTATTTTCGCCGCCTAACACAGGATAGTTAAAAATTGATTCTGCTTTTACACCATGATTCCTAAAGATATCTCTTATTTTATCTGTCGCTCCTATAACAAGATCTATTTTTTTACATATTTTTTTCTCCTTACTCTCATATACTGCAGATACAACCCGTCTCAAAGGTTTAGGAATCCAATACTTTGACATAATCTGCCTCGGAACGTCTTCATGAGAATCAAATCACCTTATGTCCTTTCTTTTTTATTTCCACAGCAAATCTCAATAACTCCGGATCATGAAGATGATAAATATTACATTCCAAGCTCAAAGATGCATCTATTACCTTTCTGTCAAGATCCAAGACTCTTCTAATTCTTCCTCTGTTTGTAGTTTTAATTCCTATAATATGTACTCCATTCCTCAGTTCCGTTTCTCCTATTCCCACAAGAAAAACTTCCAAGCCGAGCTTGGCCAAGGAACAACACTCTTTCTCAAAAATTCTACCATCCAATAATGAATGTACACTAGTTACATGGCATATCTTCATTTTTCCCCTCTATAACTCTTTAAAAACTAATAAATCCACCGAATTACTTCAAACACTTCTGCATATTCTCTTCCAATTTGTGCACCATGTAGCCTCGACTGTCCAAATGTAAAATCACTGGATGTATACGGTCTGTTCCTTTGCGTATCATAACAGCTAATTGCCTGTATCTTCTTTTCGATATGCTTCTTTTCCAGTGTAATAAAAGCCTGATTATGAAATTCAAAATTATTCCATGGTACTTCATAAGCAAATAAAGTCGTTTTTTTAAAAGCTCTCATCGCTTCTTTTGCGATAACATAATGATCCTGGTGTATATCTCTTGGAGATGTCGAAAAACCATACTTGGATTAATTTCTCTATTTAACTTAATCATATCATCAAGAATATTTTGGCGAAATTCGCCGAATCTTCTTACCGGATAATCTAGTATTCTAACATGATCTCGTTCTACCCCCAAGCAACTCATCGCCTTATTTAATTCATGCTTAAGGATATCTTTTGGGTAGCCTTCAGGGATAGAATCTTGACAGCTTGAAAATGCCACATAATAGACATTATTCCCCTCTTCAAGATATTTAGCAATTGCACCGCCACACCCTAACTCTCCATCATCTGTATGAGGCGCTAAAATCAAAACATTATCATTCATCTATTTTCACCTTTCCACAAGAACATTGTTTAAACTTTTTACCACGTATAATTTGATTTTTTAGATACTTGGATTGCCGTCCCTAACCGTTATTAACCATATAGTAAAATAGATACTTATATGTGTTCATATTTAATTACAGCACATCAAATACTTTCAATAATATGCATTAGTTGTTTAGCTAAAAACTTATAATCAAAATCTTTAGCAGCCTCTAGAGCATTATCACACATTTCCCTATATCTTTCCTCATTACAATTAACGATTTCATTAATTGCCGTAACATATTGCTCAGCAGTGATTAGTTTTTTGGAAATCCCACAATCATATCTTTTTACAATATCATAAGGTGTCGTATAAACTGAAAGAATAGGCTTTCCGCTAGCTAAATACTCAAATAACTTATTTTGGCTCGCTCCAAACCTGTATAAACCAGCTTCAGCAGCAGTAACAGGAAAATCCAATACATTTAAATTACTTTTTGAAAGTATATAAGGTATATCTTGTTTTTTTACTCTTCCTTTAAAAAAACACATTGTTCGCCCTATTTTTTGATCATCGCTTCAAGTTCGGATTTATAATCCCCATCTCCATATATAAAAAAGCGAATTCGGAGATTATCTTTTAATAAAATTGCACTTTTAATCAATTCATCTAATCCATTTGCACGACGAATCGACCCCGTATAGATGACCTTAAAGACATCATCCTCTAAATCTTTATCATTGTAATTACTATTTTTCTCATTATATCTAAATGTTTCCAAGTCAACTCCATTATTAATATAATAGGATTTCTCCTTGGAAATTCTTTTATCCCAACCTCTTTCAACTACATAGTCGAATCCTCCTTCCATCGAAAAAAGAATTGCATCTGCATCTTCATACAGTTTTTTTTCCAATAAACGCATAGCAAGAATTACAGGATTATGTTTCTTTGCAATCCCAAGCGCAACTAAAGATTCGGGCCATAAATCTTTAAATTCAGCTATACATTTAATTCCATACTCTTTTGCAAGTTGCTCTCCGGCAAGTACAGCCAGAGGATGAACTTGAGATCCAATAATAACATCCGGTTTTCCATGCAATATAGAATATTCTCTTACCGCCTTTTTCACATTATGATAATAATCAAACATACACTTGATTCGATTTTTATCGTTTCTTGAATACACTCTTCCCTTAACAAAGATAAATGGAACATTAATATTCTCATTAATATGCTCATGCCAAATATCATCTTCATCAAAATAAGTATTCCCAGTACCATGCTCCGCATTTGAACAAAAGATTACTGGCTCATATCCATTTTCCTTTAAATACTTAGCCAAAAAATAGTGTCTACCTCCATTATCAAAAAACATGACATTTGAATGATGGTTTAGTATCCATATCCTTTTTTTCATTGAAATATCTCCCTTAATGTAAAACAGTATACTACACCTATTTATTTCGTCTTATGTAGCCAATAATAGATAACTAATTAACGACTACTTCAAATGAAACTAATGGCATTATAATCTCCAAAGGATCCCGTTTCTTTTCCTTTATATTTAGCCCCGAAAGATTCCGCTGCATCTTCGATAATCAGTGCATGATGTTTTCTTGCTATTTCCCTAATCTCATCTATCTTAGCCGGCGTTCCATAAAGATGGGCGAGAACTACCACCCGAACATCCGGATAAATACCAAAAGCTTTCTCCAGCGCAATCGGATCCATATTCCAAGTATCGTATTCCGTATCGATAAAAACCGCTTCTCCGTCCTCATATGCCACAGGATTGACTGAAGCATCAAAGGTTAGATCCGAGCAAAAGACTTTCTTTCCTTTTAGCGTTCCTTCATTAGGTCTAGCCTGACCGTAAAGCTTTTCTCCGGCAAGCTTCGTAGCAAGATAAAGCGCTGCAGTTCCCGCAGAAAGTGCAACTGCATATTGACAGCCTATTCTTTCTACAACAAGGCTCTCCACTTCATTGATATTTTGTCCCACGGTAGACATCCAGTTACTGTCAAACGCTTCTTTCATGAACTGCAGTTCCTCACCATGCATGGTAGGAGAACTAAGCCATACTTTCTTTTCGAATCTTTTTATGCCTTCCAATGATTTCATTCTTCGAAACTCCTTTGTCTGCCGTTCCTGTATATAGTCAGTTTATGTATACAATCCGTTTATATTTAATCAGTTCAATTACATGAATATCTTTAACTTTCCAAGTATAGCATATAAATCTCATTTTCGAGACAAGAAAATCCTCCTATTTCTTACAAAAATGAAATCATCTCTTACAAATAATCAAAAGTAAAAAAGGACCTCTTGAGAGATCCTTTAAAAACAGAACAACATGCAATTTGATTAAAAAATGATATGTACTGATTCATTCTTTATCAAATCCATAAATTTGTCGTTATCCACCATCTCCGTCACTAAGGCTGTAGAATAATCTGACTGTTCCATGCTATAGGTTATTTTGCGTTCGTCCTTTCTACATTCCTGAATATCCTCCTTTTTTATCTCCCCCTCTCGAAACAGCTGACAAAGTATGCAGTCATTACTCTTATATGATATCGGTGCCGGTATTTTCGAAGCAAACTGTTTTCATAATATTCTCGAGGAAAGACTCATTGTCCCCATGATACTTTAGTTCAGGATTCGCCTCTTCACATTTTTTATTTGCTCATAAAGGTATGAGGTATTAACAACGTATGATGGCATGACTAAGCTATCATCAAGCCCAAGTCTTCGGAACCGATTTGGAATATCATCAATCTTTAAGTCTAGAATTTCCTTTATCTGACTTTATAGAGAAAACTTTTTTACCTTTTTCTCGCAGGAACGCCAACATATGTTCCACTTTGTTCTATACTTTTTACCACAACAGCTCCTGCTCCAATCATACAATCAGCGCAAATCGATAAGTTATTATTAATGCATGCTCCTATTCCCACCCATGTTCTTGCTCCAATATCTACTGTTCCGGCTACTTTAGCTCCAACTGAAATATGAGCAAAATCGGAAATGTGATTATCGTGCTCAACAACAGATGCGGAATTTATAATACAGTGTCTTCCTATGTGTGTACCACTATTAATAACCGCATTCGCCATAACCACAGTACCTTCATCAATCTTCACATCTATACAGCTGAGTTGTGCCGAAGGGTGTATAGCAGTATAAATCTGCCCTGGATTATATTGCTGATTTTTTCTCTTATTTGTGGACTTCCTATTGCAAGAATAAAGAATTTATCCTTATAATACCTCCATTTGTTTATTGCCCCCAGAACAGAAAATCCACAAAATTCTCTTCCCACTTCCGGATTGTCATCTAAAAAACCAAAGACTTTATCTCCTGACTTCAAAACAATATCCGCAACAACCTTTCCATGTCCGGATGCTCCTACTATAACAACATCTTTCATTCTCTTGACCCACGAAATTCTTCCATCGTCACACCTGAATTATCAGATATCCCCTCTCTATTTAATACCTGGACAACTGTATCAGCAATGATTTTTAAGTCCCCTAAAAATGTAATATGATCTACATACTCTACATCTAACTTGAATTTCTCTTCCCAACTTAGAGAGTTTCTTCCTCTAGATTGTGCTAAACCGGTAAGTCCCGGTCTTACTTCATGTCTTCTTGCCTGTTCCAGATTATATAAAGGCAAATATTGTACCAACAACGGCCTGGGTCCAATTAAAGACATTTCTCCTTTTATAATATTAAAGAGTTCCGGCAACTCATCTAACGAACTTGATCGGAGTATTTTCCCAAAAGCAGTTAATCGCAATTCATCAGATAATAACTGTCCATTTTTATCCTTCTTATCAGTCATAGTTCTAAATTTATATAATTTAAATGCTTTTCCATTTTTTCCCGGCCTATCCTGTTCAAATAGGACAGGTGTTCCAAGAAATATTCGAACCAAAATTGCAAGATTTAGCATAAGTGGAGAAAAAATCAGTAGGCACAAGGTAGCCAAAAAGCAATCCATAGGCCTTTTAACAAACTTCTCATATACGCCTTTGCATTTTTTATTTTTTGTTTTTCTTTCTGCCAGTATTTCCATGACAAAAGCAACTCCACCGAAAAAAGTTGAAATAACCAAAATTGCTTTACATAGCTTCGCAAGGATTTTCATCTATTTTATACTCCAGATTACAACAAGTATTCTTTATAACTTATAAAACTTTATTGAAACGCTCTTTTCACAGCTTCAATAATTCTATCTTGTTCTTCTTCCGTCATTTTATTATCCGAAGGTAAACAGAGTCCTCTTCGGAAAATATCCGCTCCGACATCCGCAATCTCTCCCTCATCAATATAGGCATTGGTCCGTCCTCGTCCATTACCTTGCCGTGTTACAAAGGCATTCATCCGATAAATCGGCTGCATATGCATTGGCTTCCAAATGGGACGGCTTTCTGCATTGATTGCAGAGAGCATTTCCATGATTTCCTGTGGATTCGTCTTTCCCTTTTGAGATTGATACAAATACGCATTCTCTCCGCGAACGAGTGGAGAAATCGCATCTTTATCAATCAAAAGGCAACTTAACCAGAAGTTGGGGGTACTATGCTTTTCGTCATAAGGATTCATACTGATTGGCAATCCCTTAAATCCATCCTTATATCTAAGATAGATGGCTCTCTTTTTCTCCATATGTTCATTGAGATAAGGCATTTGTCCTCGTACTACCCCGGCAATAACATTGGACATGCGATAGTTATAGCCTATCTCCTCATGCTGGTACCAAGGAGCATCTTCTCTGGATTGAGTGCTCCACTTTCGCACTTTATCCGCATCTTCCTTGGAGTTAGTTAAAAACATTCCACCGGAAGATCCGGTAATGATTTTATTTCCGTTGAAACTAATGGCATTATAATCCCCAAAGGATCCCGTTTCTTTTCCCTTATACCTTGCTCCGAAGGATTCCGCCGCATCTTCTATAATAAGAGCACCATGTTTCTTTGCAATTTCCAAAATCTCATCCATTTTCCCGGGAGTTCCATAAAGATGTGCGAGTACGATTATTTTTACATCCGGATAAATCGTGAATGCTTTATCCAATGCAATAGGATCCATATTCCAAGTATCGTATTCCGTATCGATAAAAACTGCTTCTCCGTCCTCATATGCCACAGGATTGACCGAAGCATCAAAGGTTAGATCCGAGCAAAAGACTTTCTTTCCTTTTAGCGTTCCTTCATTAGGTCTAGCCTGACCGTAAAGCTTTTCTCCGGCAAGCTTCGTAGCAAGATGAAGCGCTGCAGTTCCCGCAGAAAGTGCAACTGCATATTGACAGCCTATTCTTTCTGCAACAAGGCTCTCCACTTCATTGATATTTTGTCCTACCGTGGACATCCAATTACTGTCAAAGGCTTCTTTCATTAACCGCAGTTCCTCGCCATGCATGGTAGGAGAACTAAGCCATACTTTCTTTTCGAATCTTTTTATACCTTCCAATGATTTCATTTTTCGAAGCTCCTTTATCTGCAGTTCCTGTATATAGTCAGTTTATGTATACAATCCGTTTATATTTAATCAGTTCAATTACATGAATATCTTTAACTTTCCAAGTATAGCATATAAATCTCATTTTCGAGATAAGAAAATGCTCCCATCTCTTACAAAATTGCACTCATCTCTTACAAATAATCAAAAGTAAAAAAGGACCTCTTGAGAGATCCTTTAAAAACAGAACTACATGCAATTCCCATGCAATGACACACAATACACTCCGGCAAAAAGAGAAATACCAGATACCTATCTTATTAATTAGTTTATCTCTACCTTAGCTTTACCCCCAACCTCAATCCTTTTTCAGCTTAAACAACGCATACCAATGGCTTGTCTCCGAATGTTCCTCTTTATCAAGAAAGTTCAGATATCCTTCCTCCATAAATTCTACCCCATCCATATATTCTTCGATAAGACTCTTATATTCTTCCCGTGTTCTATAGATTGCGCCGTAATAGGAATTTAAGTTATCCGACCATATATGGTTCAAGGTAATTCTTTCCTTTTTTCCGACACTCTCTTCAAAATAGAACAGAGTGTCATGATTTGCCAGCTTCCTTAGCCCTCGATAGCATTCCTTAAGTTCATCTTCATTAATGTACATGGAAACACCGACATCGATAACAAGGTTATATTGCCTGGCCATAATTAGGGGATTGGAGACCGCATCAAGAACCGACATCGTATAAAAGTGGCAATTCTCATCCTTAATATTCTGTTTTGCCACAGCAATCATTTCGGACGAAAAATCCACACCATAATATTCTTTGCAGTTATCCGATACTGCTTCCGCCCATCTTCCTATTCCGCATCCGATATCCAGAATCACCTTGTTCTGATCTAACTTTAATTTGGGGAGAATAAATTGCTTTTCAAACTTATCCCATTGAACAGAAAAATCCGGGTCCTGATCGCCCAGTAACACCGTCGTGTATTCCTGTTTTCTATTCTTAATTGTCTTTGCTCTTTGATCATAAAAAGAAACGGTGTTTTTTGTATCAATACTGATTTGTTCTCCGTACACACGCTCGCTCATCTATCCACGACCTCCTTGTCTGATAAACTCTTGATATTGTTTCTTTTATTTTACATGGATATTTATTTGCAAAAAATTGAACTTGATAGATATAACACCCACTGTATATTTTCGGCTCATCTCCACGTCCTATAAGCCGCAAATCTCCATTTATAAAAAACATAATTCTCAGCAAAAACACAAAAAGGGGCCTCACACTTTGCGACAGCCCTTTTTCATATTAATTTTCGAACCTTTTAAATATGTTTAAAATATTAGTACTTATCACAAAAGAATTAGAGAGAAATCGCAATATAATTGTCAACTTTTATGTTACTATGCCAAAAACCATATTCATTAAGTTTCTGTGTTACTCCATTATATACTTCAATTTCACCGCTTGGATCCCGTAATGTAATTATCAGGCAAAATTCTTGGCTTAATTCAAAATTCTGTGTCTGTGATTTAAGTTCAGAATAATTTCTATATGTTCCATCTAAATATAGAAACCAAGTCTTATCTTCAGTCAAATATTTCTCTTTATTTCCATCCGTTACTTCTGATAAATCAACAGCATATTTCTTAACAGGATAGTATTTATCACCATATTGTATTAGTAATCGTTCCATTTTGGCGAATTCACTTTGATTCTTTGTCGCTTGCTTCCGTTTACTGTAAAACGAGTCAAGCAAAACATTTTTTGCACCATCTTTACCAACTGGATTTAAAATTGTCCTTCTTGTCGTGTCTCTTTCTGTCTTCTCGTCATAGGATCCAAACTTTAAATTCATATTTGATTGACAATATTCAAAGCCTTGCGAGGGCTCTAAAACCGAATCATACACTAATGTGGCTATAATTTGGCCTGAATAGTATCCATTCTTAATTAAACAATCAGGCATCGGAAAGTCCTTAATATCTATATACTGTCCTTTTGCCAAAGTATCCCTCAAAATTAGTGTAACTTCATTCGGTGAGTTGTATAATATCCGCGATACAGATGAGGGTTTACCAAATCCTGTGTATTTAGTCCTTTCATTTATAGGCATACTTATTTCAGCAGGATAATTACATGAATGAATTAATAATGCCTTTATTAACAATGGGTCAAACTCCTCTTTTATGTCAATACTAAGTTCTGCTGCCAAAGCAGCAATTCGAGGTGTAGAAAAACTTGTCCCCGACGAATATACTGTATTTCCACCCATTCCAATGGTCAGATTCCCAGTCTCTTCTATACTTCCTTTTCCATCCGTTCTTGCATTTCCGCCATAATGAACTAAATCCGGCTTAACAATATATGCTGGACCTGGCCCAATTCTCGTAAATGGAGACGGAGTATTCTCTTCAGAAAGATCCTCTCTCTCAGACGATTGTGCAATAGAACCCACAACCAAAGATCTTACAGAGTCTGCGCCTTCATGAAGATGTCCAACAGGATTTCTAAATGCAAAATTTCTACAATTTCCAGTTGATTTGCAAATCAATACGTTGCATTCGTCCTGTAAACTATCTAACGCAACCGCAAAATCCGAAAACGAATCAGGATTTATTTCTCTTGTAATACTGATAGAAAGATTCCATATTTTAATATCTTTGCAATACCTCCTTACTATTTCCTGAACATTTGCTATCAAGTCATCTTCATCAAAAGATTCTTTATTAGTATCTGGAAAAACGGTTGCATCGAAAACCTTAACATGACAATTTCCGACATATTCCCTACCATCCAATTTATCCCCATAAGTAATAATACTAGCAATCTTTGTTCCATGAGATGGTGTTATTACGTTTTTCGGATAAGGGGATGCAGTTCCCGCAATCCATGGTTCAAGATATTTATTGCGTTCTATACCATTATCAAGAACGCCTACAATTGCATACGTTTCAAAGTCTTTAGGATACATTACCGGAAATTCATTACCAGTCTCTATACTATCTAAATCCAAAAAAACTTTAGGCATAGGAACTATTTCTTCTGTTAAATCAAATATATCTGAATTCATCAGAGAATCTACAACCGCTGAATCGGCTTTTTTCAACTTATAAACATATAAATCAGGAGAATATTTTGTCTTTTTGTATTCAATTTGTTTTTCTATCAGATAGTTTTCAAAACGCCTAGCATACACTTTATTTTGTGCATAATTTTGAAAGTTGATTAATTTAATCTTGTAGTCGTCAATAGTTGAACTTTTTACTATCGTTGGCTTAAATTCTCCAATTTCTTCAATACAAGATATCTCATATGCATATTTCTGTGGTTGTGTAATTCTATTTTTTATTTCTGAAGCTTCATCTTCTCCAGAAACCATTATTTTAATTGTTTTTTCATCACATAGTCCGATAATATTATTTTTTCTGTTCCCCGAAAATAGTGTATTTATTTTTCCTCGATGGCTCTTTGCTAATGCATCAAGATTCAAAACTGCTGTGATTACCGATGGGACATCCTTGTTTTTCCATTCAATACCATCTAAGACTTTATCAAATTCTGCGCAAAGTTTGTCTGCCCTTTTACTAGAGCATCTCCATCTAGAACAAATGAGGGCAATGTATTATTACCGCCACCTTCAACTCTCATGTTATCTTCTTCTCTTTTTGCAAAAAACTTAATTGGTAGTCTTTCCATTTCCTCCCCCCCTTAATCTTTTTGATATTGATTGAATCTTTCTCAAAGGGAAGCCATACCCCTGTAGTTCCCGATGGGTCATATCATTTCTGATTAAGAATTCCATGAAGTCATCTCCATCAGAATTACTGTGATGCAGAAACAAATATGTCTCGCGAAATAGATCTAGTAAATCGACATCTTTTTTATCATGCACAATTGCTTCCATCACACTATTTGTAACAACCGTTTTTATATTCGAATAGCTAAGGCCATTCATGGAATGGGACAGGCTCTTTAGTTTTTTTTCATTTGAAACAATAGCTGAACCTTTTTCTTTTAAAAGAATTTTTAGATAATCACTGATTTTCTGCTCATCAGGTTTATCAATCAACAATACTCTATTAAATCTTCTCCAAACAGCTGAGTCTAATAATTCATGGTGATTTGTCGCTGCTATTATAATGCTGTGAGGACTAAACATATCTATATTCTGAAGCAAACTATTTACTACTCTTTTTAGTTCTCCCATTTCATTTTTATCATCTCTTAATTTTGCTATCACATCAAATTCATCTAAAAATAAGACGCATTCCTGTCTCGATGCATAATCAAATATCTTTCTAATATTTTTTGCAGTACTACCTAGCAAAGAAGAAATCATTCCATCTAATCTAGCTGTCACCAGTGGCAAGCCTGTCTTCATCGCAATATAACTTGCAATCGATGTTTTCCCACATCCAGGTGGCCCATACAAAAGTAAACTCTTAGATGTATCAATTCCAGCTGCCATAATCGCATCCTTTTTTTTATATATAGCAATAAAATCTTCTATTTCCTTTTCAATAGAAGGATTTAATTTTAGATTTTCTTTATATATAATCGGAACACTAACATCTACTATTTCCATTCTGCTCTCACCATCTACTGGTTTCGAGGATAACGAGTCTAATGATGTCATACCAACTCTTTTGTTCAAAAGTGTTGTTGCTATCTTATTTCCAAATTGGGTATCTCCTGATTCAATCAGATTTCCTGATAAAGTTTTCGCATAATTATATACTTTCTCGCGGTCACCGGACAAACCACCTTCTATAATCTTAATTATTTCCGTGTACATAAGCATCCCTCCTGCAACTATAGTATTCCATATGTTATCACAAGTCAATTATATGTTACCAATATTTCTTTTTGTTATCACATCCATTATTTCATATAGCAAACCACCTTAAAATGTTCCAACGTGGCCTTCCTGCCTTTCCTTGTTTCCAGCAAGATCAGAAATCGTAATGAATCTCGTTAAATAGCACAAAAAGAGCCCGAAAATCGTTCAGGAAACAGATTCCTTCCGGACCTTCAGGCGTGTAATTAATCAGAAAGTATTCGATGAGGGTATGAGTATGGCATCTTCTACCAACCTGCGCGAATTCCGCAAAAACAAAAGAATCACACAAAAAGCATCTCTGCAGTCCCTTACACTTTCTTCGTTATGTTTAGTCCAACTTCGCTCCTGCAGGGATATGGTTATCTACCATCAAGAGGTGCAACTCTTCCTCAGCTAAATGCAATCTTCTGCTGACTAAATTTCAGATCAGATTGCGCTAGCCGGATAATCTCACGGTACCTAGTCATGATAGTGACCTCCTTATAATGAATTTACGCTGTAAAAGCGCATGGATTCATTATAAGGTAGGGGTTTCACGAGGCGAAATGCCGGATTCCGGCTCTGGAATCACTGGTTCTGAGTTTCCGGAATGGCGGTTTCTATCATACCGGAATCGACGGTTTCCGTGACCGGACAGGCGGTGTCAAACCGTCCGGAATACTCATCCAGAAATAAAGTTCATTTTCATACCATTCATAACCATAATAACATTCGCCTTATTTAGTAATTGTGTATCGCCTGTCACAAAAATGACGAGAATGTTCTTGCATTGAGATATCTTATTTATAATACTTTTCCTATTGTCTTTATCCAAATACGAAAATGCATCATCCAATATAACAATGCCGTTATTGTTATAAAGTGCTCTTGCAATTGCAACTCTTTGTCTTTGTCCTTCCGATAATTCTTTTCCATTTATTCCAATATTTGACAAATCATGCATCGTTGCTTCATCTATATTTGCGATATAACAAACTTCGTCATATTTATCTTTGTCCATCTTCTTGAATATTGTTATATTATCTTCAACAGAAGCATCAAACAAATGAATTTCCTGTGAAACATAACCTATTTTCACATTATCATTTCCATCAAAAGATACCAATCCTTCATAATCTGAATATCCCATGATAGAATCCACAAATTTTGTCTTTCCACTACATGTATCACCTGTTATTCCGAACATATCTCCGGCATTTAAAATAATGTCATGAAATCGATCCTTTTCAGATAATCTAAATCCTTTGATTATTAGCTTGGAATTCATCCCCTCGTTTACTATATCATTTTCAACTTTACTAATTAACAGATTTATAGTTTTTTCAATGCTACAATTAATAACTTCTGATATTCTTTCTAATGCATTCTCACCACCCTTAATAATACTCGCAGTTGTATTAAACAACTGTAAAAATGCCCCGGCATAACCAATATAGGAAATGAAAAGAATAATATTACCAACAGTCAAATTAGTATTATTATGATTAGATAAATAAAATAACAGAATCAGAATAATTCCTGCATGCTTAATGAATTCTGTAACGGCATCCATCAAAAATATTTTTGTTTAACTTTATCCATCAATACTTGATTTTTATTTTTATTCACTCTTTGAAATTCGCTAAAAGTTTTATCATTTCCCCAAAATTGTATTGATTCTCTATTATTCACGAACTCTGCCAATCTGATAGAATAATTGATGCTTTCTTTCCGTGCCCTCATATATTTTCTTTTATATATGTTACACCACATCCAATACAATACACTTACAATGATTAAAGGTATTATAATAAACATGGTTATCGTAAAGTTTATATATATCAATACAATTGTTGAACTTATTACAAATAAGCACTGACTCAGCAATTCTAACTGTGTCAGCAACATATATTCCATTATTTCAATATCATAAGATATAATATCTAATATTTCTCCAATGTTAATATTTTTTTATCTGATTTAACCAATTGTTTTACTATGTTTTTCTTTGATTGATTCACTAACAAAAAAAGAGATTAAGGCATCTATAATCCCTGCTTTTTTTCATTATATATATTGAGAACATATTTATTCCAAACAGAACAATTGTTAAAAAAAATAATAATCCCTCATCATTTCTTTTCTCAAGAATATCAAACATATTTCCAATTATATAAGATGTGATAAAGGGAGAAACCGTCCATATCATAATCATTATAAAAATAACCTATAAAAAAATATAGGTTTTTATACTGAATAATTTGTAATTTATCTTTAATATCGTTTTTTTAGATTACTTACCATTGTCCTTATATGGTGTTAATAATAAACCATAGCTCCTTCTACAATCAAATAAATCCTTATGAATTAATTGCAACTCTTCTAGAATACTTGTAATAATATGAATTGGGATCTTTTTCCAAAACACTTCTCAATCCATATTCTTGCACGTTTCCATTATTTAGCATTAATATCTTGTCACATTTTTTTCCAAACGTTCAACATTGTGCGTAATAATAATCAATATATGTTTTTTTCGATATCTTATCTAACAATTCATAGTATTCTTTTTTTCTATGTCTTCACTGATGCTAGCAGCAGCCTCATCAAAAAAATAACAAAAATCCTTCTCAGAAAAAAATAGTCTAATAAGATTTATTAATTGCTTTTTGCCCTGATGATAATTTATCTTTATCAAGCTCACTGTTTAACTTCTCACATATATCATCACTTTTATTTATCCCCAAGAAAAAAACTCTAGACCATTATCTTTAATAATTGAAAGTACTGTTTCAAAATCAAGATTTGAAAACATATCTAAATTATCTTTCAGAGAAGCTTTAAAAATTTGTTCCCCGGCAGTCAAATATCCAATATGCTTTCTTAAATTTTTCCGTATATATTTCTTTAATATTTACATCATTAATAAACACATTTCCTTCTTGTATTTCATATAGTTTACATAATATCTTACACAATGTTGATTTACCTGATCCGGACCCTCCAAATATGCCTAATTTTTCTGCATTTCCAATCTCAAAATTGATGTTTTGCAGGGCATAATCATTCCCAAACTTATGGAACACATTTTCAACCTTTATAGATGATATTTTTTTCTCTAAGCACAAATGCCCCTTACTAATTTCGTCATCAAAACTAATAATATCATTTATCCTTCCTATACTCTCCTTGGCCATCATATAACTCTGTATATAATTTTGCATATTCTCTAATGGACTTTTAAGCATGTTTCCATAACTATATATGACATAAACAAATCCAAAGCTTATAATTCTTTTTGAATAAAAAAATCCTCCTCCAACAAAAGAAATAACATTCACCACCAATATTGCAAGCAATGTACATGTCCAAATGCGATAAAGATAATTTTGTTTTTTTACTTTATATTCTTTCAATTTTTCAAATACTTTATCCATTCGGGCAACAACTTCGTTGCTAGCGTTCATAACATTTATTTCTTTTTTTATTGTTATTATTTCACCTATAAACGATGTAACTCTGGTTGCTTGTTCTCTCTCTTTCAATATAGCATCTGATTGTTGTTTCTGAACAAAATAAATTATTATGCTCACAGCAATTGTTATTAATACACTACCCACACCTAAATAAACGTTTTTTATAAAGAAAAAAATAAAAATGCCAATCAAAGTAAATAAATCAACAAGCACAGGAATGATTGTATTAACTATAAATCCATCTATTATATCTATATCCTTTTCTGCAACCTCTAATATCTCGCCTACTGAATAACGATTATAAAAACACTTGTCCCTTTAATAAGCTTTTTTCTAATAATGTATATCTTATTTTATCTGTTATTTTGAGGGCCGCCTCTTTTTCTGAGTAGCCTTTTAAAAGTTTTACAACTACTAGAAAAAGAATTAACCCCGAATACATATAAATGATTGTTTTCCCTTCTGAACCACCATATGCAATTATATCAATAAACTTCTCAACCATTATTGGCAAAGTCAACTGTATAGCAGTATAAAAACCACAACAAAGAATCGGTATAATCAAATATACAAAATTCATCCTATTAAACAAGCAATTTTTTTGTGTATAATTCCGCAAGGTTAAAACTCCTTATACCTAAATTCTTTATCCTCAGCCAACTTATATCCGTTATTTGAATAAAAACTGAATAGTTTAAATTCCCATAATTTCGGTTGCGGGTTTGAGGGTTTGTAATCCTTTTCCCACTAGCATCTACATCTGTAACTCTTGAATGTCCTCTTTTGTGTGACCAATACCCATTAGTATTAAGTACATACCAATGGTAATCCCTATTTGGCGCAATGACTAACACAACTTTATACTCTCCTGAACCTGGACGTTCACTTGAGCTTGATCTTCTAATATAGCGTCCTCCACCTAAACTAGAACCATCACGCACAACAGCACTAAAGATACTTGATTCAGATAACTATTATTCCACCAACTTGGATTATATATTGGTACTCCTAATGTAAAAGGCACTATATCATCTATGTCTAATTCGCCTAGTTCTGGCTCGGATACTATAATATCTTCAGAATTCACAATCAGCTTTTGTAAGTCTACTGGCTCATAATTAATGCTATCTTGTTCATCCAGAGATAAAGAATTATACCAATCTAACCACTCTAATGTGTCTTCTGATAGTTCTTTTTGTTCAATAGCAACACCCTGATAATACAACGTATCATTCTCTAAGGCATAAGTATTAAATCCAACATTCAATGATAATAAACATATACTTAATACTAGAGACATTATTTTAAAATATTTTTTCATCTTGTATTCCTCCTTGCTTAATAAAAAAATCTTCAAGTATATATTTTACTATTCTTTTTATATTTCCAGTATAAAATATCGAAAAAAATACTTGATTATAGCAACATTCCAATACTAAACAAAATAATAATCTCCATTCTTGTATCTCATAGGATTTATCTTTTTATAAAAAAATTGTACTCCTTTCTTTAGGGTTTTTTTATCACTACAGGTATTTGCAAAATACTAAAATCAAATTAATATTTTTTTGCTACAAGACGATGGTAATGGAAAAATGATTCCTGTAGAAATTACAGAAACCATATATTATAATACACAGAAACATATCTACACAAAGAAGGTTATTCTGTAAATGGCTGGAGCCCAACAAGTCTTTCTGTAAGAAGATACTAATTTTTAAAAAAGGATGTTCATGTATGAATAGTAAATTCAATATAAGTCTAGCAATACTTCAAATAATTGCTGGTATTCTTGGCTCTGTAGTTTTCTTTAAAAGTATACTAAACTATGGAGAAGTAACAATAACTATGACCATTCTATCATTCTTTTGGATGGTTTTTGGGTTGCTTCTTGGATTTAAAGGGCTATATAAAATTAAAAAGCGTTAAATCGAGTAGGAGAAGGGCATATCTGCCCTTGGACCTCTCACACCACCGTGCATACGTTCGGTACACGGTGGTTCTTTAGTTTTCCCTTACTTGTACGGCAAGTTTGCGATAGTATTGTCGGTTATGTGTGCAATCCTCTGGCAAGCGGATGCCTCTACATATCCTCTCTGTTCCGCAGATACTTTGCAGATGACCTTCTTTATAAAGTTGTCTATCCTTAAATTTACTTTTGGTTGCTTTCACGCATTACACCGCCTAAAGTTCCGTCCTTCCCTCTGTGTGATGCAACCACAGTGGTACTATGACTTCTGCTGACTTCATTCTCACCATTCGTTGTTACTACGGTTTCTTATTCTGCTTCCACCGCTGACGAGACCTCCCCGGGTAGCGCATGTTTCTTTCTCGAGAGTCTGAAATTTTTTCTGTAAATGATGGTCTTCTATGAAAGTTACGTTGCTTGAGCAGCATAAGCTGCTGTTCAAGCGTTGGTTAGTATCTAACAAAAATCAGTTGGAATGTCTAGGGCGCTCAGCTCTGCTGAGAGTTCAGTTTACCCTTGATAAGACAGCTGATTTTTCGTTATTCAGGAATTCGGTCAGGATACATTATTGCCATTTCTCCCCTGACTTTTCCCCAGTTTCGAATAGGCAAGCTCTTTTCTTTAATTAACTATCTATTCATCTACATTCGATTACTAAGTTTATAATAGCACACGGGATGAAATTGTAAATCATCAATTCTTTTTTATATAAAATGGCGGATGAAGTTAACTTCATCCGCCATAAGGCCTAATCTCTTTGTATTCAAAATAGTTCAACAAAAAATACTAATACAACTTCGCTCCTGCCGGAATATGGTTATCTACCATAAGAAGATGCAATTCTTCTTCGTCGCTGTCCTTCTTATTGTTGATTGCGGAAAGTAGCATACCGCAGGACTCTACTCCCATCATAGCTCTCGGCGGTAAGTTTGTGATGGCAATCAAAGTCTTTCCAATCAGCTCTTCCGGCTCATAGAAGTCGTGAATACCGGAGAGAATGGTTCTGTCCGCGCCTGTTCCGTCGTCTAAAATAAACTGTAAGAGCTTCTTACTCTTTGGAACGGCAAAGCAATCCTTTACCTTTACCGCACGGAAGTCAGACTTACTGAAAGTCTCAAAGTCAACCTGTTCTTCGAAGAGAGGTTCAATCTTCACATTTGAAAAATCAATCTTGTTATTCGGCGTAAAGAAGCCGTTGTTTTCGTTTCCGGCTCCGCTCACTTCACTCTTCTTTCCCTCCTCCTTCTTCTCGAGGGGCTTCATCGTGGGGAACACAAAAACTAAAGCAGTCTAAATCTTTATAAGTGATTATATCTATATTTTCAAACAATCGATTTATGTCTCTAATTTTATTATTCTACACTTATCTACATAAGTAGTCGCAAATCAGTCGCATACTGGTCGCAAGACATATTATATTAAACTATTAGTTTTTCTTTACTATGTCTTGCAAAAAACTCTTCGAAATTGATCAACTCAGATTTTTTTAATTCCTTTGTTGCTTCGGCATATATATCCATGGTGGTTTCAGCATCTGCATGCCCTAAAATCTCTTGCATTGCTTTTATGTTTACTCCTGCTTCGCACATTCTAGTGGTAAAAGTATGTCTCAAAGAATGATTACTAAACTTCGGAAGGATAATCACATCATTCTGTTTGTTCTTATCAAGTATCTCAAAATTACAATCTCTGATTATTCTCCTAAGGGCTTTGTTTAGTGTCCCCTGATGTTGAACATTACCAAAACGGTTTACAAAAATGAAATCGCGATAACCATCAACAACAGATTCACTCTTAACGCCACATTCTCTTTGATATTCTTTTTCCATGAGAAATGCTTCCTTTACTTTTGGTAGCATTGGTATACTTCTCTCACCGGCCTTAGTCTTTGTCGTATTAATAGCAAAAGTGCAACGCTCTTCTGCTCTTTTGTCAAAATACACTAAAGTATGATTAACATTGATACTTCCTTCTTCTAGATCAATATCGCACCATCTAAGACCTGTAATTTCTCCTACACGCATTCCTGTCCATAGCATTACAGTAAATACTGGATACCACCTATGATATTGTCCCTTCTTGCGCAGAAATGCTTCGAATATTTCCTGCTCTGAAACTGTTAATGCACGCCTCTTTTCTACTTCAAAGTTAACAGCTTTTTTGAGTTCTTTAAGTGCATTATCAGAAGGGTTATATCTAAGGTAGTCATCTTCAACAGCAATTTCTAAGACTTGATGAAGAACTGTATGAATACTATCAATTGTATTAATCTGAACATGTTTTTCTTCAGCTAAAAAGTTATAAAAATCCTCTCACATCAGAACGCTTTTAAGTCTGTAATCCGATTTTTTTCCAAAAATCTGGTTCGACAAACATCTTATACATGTACTTGTAATTGGAGAAAGTATTTTCTTTCAATCCCCTTTTTAGTTGAATCCAACTATTATACAAATCATTAACTGTAAGATTGTTCTTATCAACTTTTACACCATCTAATACATCTCGAAGAACATCCAGCTCCTTCTCTCTCAATTCTTCTAATGTGACAGCACTAATAGAATGCCTGTTACCTCTTTTATCTCTCCATTTGAATTCATATGTTCCACTACTTCTTTGATATTCACCTTCTTTCAAAACTCTTCTTTTATTATCTTTGCGTCTCTCTACTGCCATGTTTTGTGCTCCTTCCATAACAACAAAGAGAATATGCTCATCTACATTATACCGATACTCACATCTCTTTGTCTAACGAAAGATATCTCAATTTTTTTATATTGAATACATCTTCTCTAAGTATTCTGTAAACAATCTTCTCTTTATAAGTCGTTTATTTCCACACCAAATTACATAAGGACAGTTATCACTGTTGGTTAATTCTCTAAGCTTATTCTGTCCAATACCAAAATAAATGGCAGCTTCCTCAAGTGTAAGATTTACTTTTTCCCATATAGGGACTAACTTATTATTCATTTTTAAAATCTATCTCCCTAATTAAATTTAAAGTTTTTTGACATTAGTAGGTGCTTGGCAGCAACATAGGAATCTCACCTCCGCCTCTTGTTTAGACGAGCCGGCTTAAACTATTGAAGTATCATTATCATCACTTATGTCATGGAAATAAGATGCCACCCTTATCTTTATGTAATCCTATTGTTCGCTCCCTTTCTTATGTTTCCGGTCTATACCGGTGTCCATTGGAACTAATTCCATCATTAAATAGATAGAATCAGCAGAAAGATCTTGGCGTAGGTCATAACTCTCAATAAGTGAATAAAGTCCTACCTTGGTCTATTCAGTTGTCAAAGAACAAATCGCTTTCGCTATAAAGGGCTTTGCTTGCATCTTCACATAGAAAATTCATTCCTATATACAAGGTGTAAATGCCCTTCAATATACAAAGTGAAAATTCAAACTCTCTGTTAACCAAATGCGGAATTTTTTTCAAAATTTTTCAAGCCATAAGTAGAATTACCCAAAAACGAGGTTCTACATCCCCTGCCTTTAGAAAGCCAAAACAATCGCCTATAAATCAATTGAAAATAGAGCAGACAGAAATCCTTCTGCCTGCTCCTGCAAATCCTAGATAATATCTTTCAATAATTTCTTTAGCTTTTCGAATATCTTATTCCTTCTCTTTAGAAGAGCCGGTGCAGATATTTCCTTATCTTTGGCAATCGAACGAAGGGATTCTTCCTCATAAAATAGACGGAAAATGATTTCCCGTTCCTCATCATTTAGTTCAGAAATCGCCTCTCTCACTGCCTGTAACATCATCTGGGTTTCCACGATTTTCTCTACATTGACAGTCTCGTCCACCAAACTTTCCTCGCATGGATACTCGCTACTTAAATTAGAAAAAAAGAGCAACTTGCTTTTTCGGTCAAGTCGCTCCAAATAATTTTCTCGATTTGTAATTTGCCAATAATTTTGATAAATCTTCTGATCCACTTCTATCTTCTCGTTTCCAACGAAAATGTAATATTTCTTGTTCATGTTTTCCTCCGTTATCTTTTGAAATGTGTTTGCTCAAAAATCCAAAAGACTTCGGAGGGCTTCTAATTCTTTTCATAGTCCTCCCAAAAATGGGCATAAAAAAAGACCATAGGTTTTTCCTACGGTCTTTGCCCCAAAATAAATATTCAGTTTTTCTCCAGCATATCTACCTTACTATAAAGTTAGTTCATACACTGTCCTCTCTTTATCCACAATATGTCCGATAATACTCCGCAATCCGTTCGCAATGATTCCATTATTTTCAAAATTCCTCCTCCTTATCTATGCGTAAATATGCTCTCTATAGCAAAACTCTTTTTTCTTTTCATCACTAAGTTCTTTTAGAAGTGTTGGAAGTGCATAGCCCCAAAGTGCTATTCCCATAATCGCAATAGCCTCGTTTTTTCTCTGGTAAAATGCTGTCTTTTCCAATGCAACTTTTCTCATAATCTCTTCATTGGAATGTTTGTCGCAACTTAAATAGGAAAAATGAAGTATAGTGTAGTAGCATTTCCCATACACAGGATATTCCTTTATTCTCGCTAAAGCATTGTCAATAATTTCAATCAACCACTTTGTTTCAAAAATGTTTCTAACCCGAGACTCAAAATCTTCCAAGACTCTATCCGGAGCAAAGTTTTCAAGGTAAGAAAGTGCTGTTCCCAAATCACTGCCATAAGTTACTTCCTGCTCGCAAACAAGACATTGTGCTGTATTCTTTACCGCCCAAACAACATTTCGGTATATGGAAAGTACTGCTTTTGCTTTCATCATAGTCGGTAAAAAAGGAAGCTCATGGTTCTCATACATCTTTTCTAACTCTCTTAACATTTTTCCTTTTGCCAATTTAACATCACCCCTTTTTTAGCTATTTCCTTTAATCAACTCGCAGATTTAACATTGAATTTAAGTTTCTTAGGTGGTATAATAAGTGCACTTAAGTTCTATTAAATTATATAAAAGGAACTCAAGAATTACAAGTACTAAAATTCACATAATGCTTTCAGAAGTAAACTTTAGTACTATATGGAGGTTGAAATGAACTTTGGAGAGAAAATAAAGAACTATAGAATGGAGAATGACTATACGCAAGATGAGTTTGCCAAGCTTATCGGTGTAAGCAAAAGAACTCTTCTTCTGTACGAACAAGGAAAGAGATTTCCTAAACAGAAGGAAGTTTATGAGAAAATTGCAGAGCTTATGAACTGCGACTATAATTTTCTAATGGGCGAAGAAGACCTGTTTTTAGAAGAAGTTTCCAATAGATATGGCACTGGAGAGGTCGCAAAAGTCAGAGCTCTGGCAGATGGAGTAAGCAGTATGTTTGCCGGTGGAACGCTTCCGGAAGAAGACATTGAATCAGCCTTTCAAGCTATTACCCAGGCTTATTGGAAAGCAAAAGATATGAATAAGAAATTCGGAAAAAAAGGAAGAATGATAAAGGAGAATAATGGCAAACGATTGGATATACGAAAAAGCAAATGCTTTGGTAAAAAAATATTTTACTCGTGATCCTCTGGAGCTTACTCAAATTTTAAATATACATCTTGAAGAAATAAATAATACAACTGTTCTACTTGGTATGTATCAAATCATTCAAAGGAATCGTTTTATCTTTCTTTCTTCAAATTTGCACCCCAATATCAGAAAAGTTGTTTTAGCTCACGAGATTGGTCATGACCAGCTTCATAGAAAATATGCTAAGCAAAATGCCTTTCACGAAGTTTCAATATTTAGAGAATTAAACCACTACGAAATTGAAGCAAATATCTTTGCAGCCCATCTTCTGATTGACGATAAGGAAATTATCCGGCTTTTAGAAAATGGATTTGTTTCAGATCGTTCTCTTGCCGATGAATTAGGTGTGGAAATTAATCTTGTGAATCTTAAAATATCCGAACTGTACAAAATGGGAAAGCTCGGCTCTTCTCCCTGCACCATTGAAAGACCAAAAGCTGATTTCTTAAAGGACTATAATCCTATAAATTGTAGTGAAGTCCAATAATGAGCTGACAAACTCTATCCTTCAGGATATAACTATTACAAAATAAATACTCGCTTAATGCTTATTCTACAAATCATTCTTATGTAGCAAGCACAGTAAGTGTACGTACACTTACGGAAAATTGATGAAGCAGCCCTTTGGGAACTGCTTCTTTTTTTATCAATTTTTAGCTTGTTAGGGAGACCCTAAAACCCCGAAATACATCTAAAGGAGGAACTATCTATGGCAAATAGGATACGAAATGAACGACTTGAAATTAAGTTGACCAAAGAAGAAAAGGCTCTTTTTGAGGAGAAAAGAAAACTTGCAAAGTGCAGAAATATGAGCCGCTTTATCCGCAAATGCGTTTTAGAAAAGGAGATTTATCAAGTAGATTTAGATCCTTTTCGGGATTTGCAAGGCTTACTTTCCAATGCTACAAATAATATCAATCAGATTGCAAAGAGAGTAAATCAGACAGGTATCATCTATAAAGATGACATCCAAGATATGAAGAAAGAGATTGAACATTTTTCAAAAGAGTTGTGGCAAATTCACTCCCTGCTTATGAAAAGAACTTCTGAAACTGAAGGGGAATGACAATGGCGATTACAAAAATACACCCTATAAAATCAACCCTTCATCTTGCTATCGACTACATTGTTAATGGAGATAAAACAGATGAACAGCTTTTAGTCAGTACCAATAAATGCCACCAGTTAACCGCCCATACCCAGTTTTTAAGGACAAGAGAAAATGCAGGAACAAAAGGAACTGTTCTTGCAAGACATCTCATTCAATCTTTTTTACCGGGAGAAGCCACGCCTGAAATGGCACATCAGATCGGTCTTGAGTTATGTAAAAAGATTCTGAAAGATGAATATGAGTTTGTACTATCGACGCACATAGATAAAGGGCATATCCATAATCATATCATCTTCAATAATGTAAATATGGTTACCGGCAAGTGCTATCAATCCAATAAGAAAAGCTATCATAAGATCCGTTACCAAAGTGATAAGCTCTGCAAGGAAAATAACCTTTCCGTCATTGATAAACACTACGAAAACTATAAGAAAAAATATAAGACTAACGGTAAATCTTGGTATGAGAATGAACAGGCAAAGCGTGGAACTTCTTGGAAAAGCAGGTTGCAATTTGATATTGACAGAATGGTAAAACAGTCTAAGGATTGGGACGAATTTCTAAAGAAAATGGCTGAGCTTGGCTATGAAATCAAATACGGTAAGCACATTGCTTTTAAGCCAAAAGATAAGGCGAGATTTACAAGGACTAAAACAATCGGAGAAGATTATACCGAAGAAAGATTAAAAGAACGAATTGCAGAAAGAGAGTTTATCAAGACTCCCGACGTCAAAAAACGCATCGGCAATGTTATTGACATGAACTCCAATGCAAAGGTAAAGGAAAGCAAAGGCTACGAATATTGGGCAACCAAACATAACCTTCATACAATGGCTGAGTCTGTTATTTATATCAGAGAACATGGCATTAAATCCGTTAAACAGCTTGACGAGTATATTCAAAAAGCAGCCGATGAAACGCAAAATATACAAGAGAAAATCAAGACTATTGATAAGGAAATGCAGAAGCTTTCCACCACTATGGAGCAAGTTCATACCGTTAAAAAATATCGAGGATACTACAAAGAATATCGTTCTAATCCATCTGACAAGGCATTTTTTGAAGAGTACAAAGCTCAGATTACCCTATATGAAAATGCTCTCTCAGAGCTTAAAAAAATCCTATTCCAAGCTCCCAAATTCAAAGGATATTTTTAGCTGAGCTTGATAAATTACAAGAAAAAAAGAACAACCTTATGCAAGAGTATTCTTCCTCAAAAATCCACTATGGACGAGCTTTATAAGATACGAAAAAAATTACGGAATTTATATGGGTAAGGAGATGGAGACAGACTCCATTTTATTCTTATTTAATCTTGAAGAATTGAACAATTGCCACAATACCTTGATAAATAAAGACAAAGGCAATGGTGTAACTAATATAGAGACCGGTCATCAATGGGTGTCCCATCATGATTAAACCTGCTACGATTCCTAAAATCCCCATCCAAACTAGAGGGGTACCTACCGATTTATCCGTCTTACGAACCTTGAAACCAACGATAGTTTTTGTAATACCATTTGTCAAGGCCCATAAAGAAATGATAAATGGTACAAATGTTACCATTTCAATAAAGCTACCTGAGAACAAGGTAAGAGCGAGGATGAGGGTAACAATTCCTCCAAATAAATTCCAGCCATGCTTTTCTTCTGATTTGAAGTATTGTACAATCTCAGAAATCCCTTGAACTGCAAATACAAGTGCAAACCAGAAAGTCATGGAAGCCAAGCTAATAAGAGGATGTGCAAACATATTAAAACCTGCAAAAACTGCAAAAATACCCGCAATTAGTAACAACCATTTCCAAATTTTCGACATTATTTTTCTCCTTTTTTAGAGGAATCTTCCTCTAGTATTCCATAAATCATCATATCCAAAACCTGTGATAATTGATGTTCATATCCTGAAACCAAGTCAGGCAAACTGCTATCTGACGAAACAGTTAAATAATAGGAACGAAACATATCCTGAATCAATCGCAGATAGTCCATAGCTCGTTTCTCATCAATATGCTCTTTCAGTTTGGATTCTGATATAAGTTTTTGACAAACTTGTTCATTCAAGTCCAAAAAGATAGCTTTCTGTGGTGCAATGTCTGCTTCCAATTCTTCTGGTGTCGCAATCATTGCCTCAAAGAAAATGTGGCTATGTTCTGGGTATTGCTGATAAAATTGGTGACGTCTTTCCATATAATCAGCTAAGGAGGGCACTTGACCTTCCACCCCCAGAAACACTGCCAAAGCTTTCTCAAAACTCTCCTGAAAACAAGTTAGATAGAGGTCTGATTTCCCTGAAAAATTATGATACAAAACTCCTTTGGAAATACCATCCACTTTACAAAGTTCATTGATGACAAAACCTTGATAGCCTTTTGTAGCAAATTCAAACAAAGCAGCGGTAATGATTTTCTCTCTTCGTAGTCTTGTTTTTTCTTCTTTTCTCATTTAGTTGTAAAAAGAGTCGGTGCAGTCCCAAGACCACACCGACCATAATACTATTTAGTATCATCATTCACATTTAATACAGTACCTATTTCTTCATAGACTGATATAGTATCTAAGAAATCAACATCTTTAGCATATGGGTTATTCTGTATGTATTTTTTCCATAGTTTTTTTGGTGTTTCACTTTCCCGGAACAACTCTACTATTTCCTTGTACTGTAAAAGCTGTTTCAAAAGAACCTCTGTATTTACTCGTTCTTTCTATTGCTTTTTCTTAATATGCCTTTATCAATTTTATCTTTATAAATGCTGTATATCATATACAAATCATAGAAATCCCTTGCTCTTGTTGTGGTAATATTTCTGCTTGAAATGGTTTCAAATTTTTCAGCGAGTATAGTTTCTATGGTATAGGTCATAATTGGTATTGTACCTTCCTCTAAGATTTTTTTGAATAGGAATAATTCATTTCTCTTGGAGTAATAACATCTCCTGTCGTTATATCTATATTTAAGGTTGCATTTATTTTTCCCAAAAAAATGCAGGATATGCTTGCACAAAAATCTTCATACACATCTTCCTGTCTTATTGGCGATAATTTAATCAGCTTATATTCAATATCTGCGTCAATTTCAATCGCTAATATTTCATTTAAGATTTTTTTGTTATAGAGACTTCATTTAGCGGAATACCTCTAAGCGTGGTATCCATATCCATCGTACTACGCATATCAACACCGATAAGAGAGGAGATAAGAAGTCCTCCTTTTAATATAAAAATTCTCACTATATTTTTGATTTGGAGAGTTTTTTTCAAGTATTCCTTCAAACAAGCACATCTGAAGTAGAGAGTTCGGATTAATTCCCGTTTTTCTTAGATATGTTCCTAATCGCTCCTTTTT
The DNA here is from genome assembly GCA_916439225.1 of uncultured Oribacterium sp. GTDB lineage: Bacteria > Bacillota > Clostridia > Lachnospirales > Lachnospiraceae > Oribacterium. The sequence continues at coordinate 2,076,824 of CAKAHF010000002.1, forward strand.
ATCTGTTCCGATGTTTTTCATAATAGCACCTCCGTATATCGTTTTTAAAAGCTTGCTCCATATTCATCTTAATAGCATATTTCGACAGTTTTAATAAATTTTTTTCTCCTTACCTGTAAAGTAAGATTTTTATTGCTTCGCTAAATACTTGTGCATCTATTCTGTCCTTATCTTTGATAATATCAAGTATGGTTCTTTCTTTGTCATACACTGATATTTCTCTGCCAAAAGGACTGGTTATAGTTATTTTCCCAATATCGTAATAATCTTTTTTTACATACTTAAAAATAATATTATCTCTTGCCGACTTAACTCTGCTGACATTATCTCCTACCTTTACAGTCATCACATAAATAAGGGGCATTCGTGTTGATAATCCTTGTAAATATGCCGCTGTTTCGTGAGAAAAAATACCTTTGGGTATTCTGTATGAGAAATAAAGATACTCATCAATATTCTCATCCGGAAGTACATAGAGTCCGTTGGCTATTTTTTCAAGTTCTTCTTTTATGGTTAATTCTTTTTAGGATATCCTTATGAATACCAAGATTTAAGGCTTCTCTGGTAGTTATAATCCCATTATTTTCTTTTATTTTTTTTAGTAGCAGTTCCCGTTTACTCATTTCTATCACCGCCTTTTCGTTCTTAAATTATAGTATTTATAAGAATAAAAGTCAATGTTTAGACAAAAAAAGAGCCGGTGCAGCCCAAAAGACCACACCGACCATCATTATCTTTCTGCTTCTTTTGACGATTCCTGCTTTACTTTTGACTTTTGCTTATCTTCCGCCTGATATTCTTTGATAGCACCAAGTATGGATTTTTTACCGTTTTCTTGACCTTTTTCAGATTTGAGCAAAGTATTTAACTTCGCTTTCATTTTTTCAATATCTGCTCTAATCTGTCCTGATTGCTCCCAAGAATCTGCATAAAATAAGTCTTTTTCTCTTTCTTCTATCTCGCTTTTCAGTTTAGCAATCTCTTGACTCTTATCCTGTCCTTTCATCTGTTCTTTCGCCTTTAAGAGCTTTGAGGATAATATCCTTACATTGCTATGCTCCTTGCCGTTATCATCAATAGAGATTCTAAGCTGTCCGAATAACTTTACAAAATCTCCCTGTTTAAAGTCCTTTGGAATATCACTCTTTTCTCCGTAGGCGGAGCAATTATGATACACCTTATTTCCCTCATCATCTTTGGAAACTACGGAGAAATTTGCCACCTTAAAGGCTTCTCCGTTCTTATTTTCTCTTTCGATTACATCTACATTGCCTACAACATTTCCGACAATATTTACAAGGTCATCTTTCTCCTGCTGAACATAGGGTAGGTCTTTTATCTTCCCCTGTTCTCTTAAATCCTCAATCATATAGTCGAAATCTTCATGAAGCAGATTGATGGTATCATTTGCCATATAAGCATCATAGATCTTATCCAAGGCACTCTCATCATTGATGCCTTTTTCCATGCTGATAACCGCCTTCACAAAATCTTTGTGGTTATCCTTTGCCATATCTTCAATCCTATCCCTTATTGTTTTGTAATCCATGTTTTTATATCTCCTTTCATGGTAAAAGGGAGCTTATAAGCCCCCTTATCTTGCATATTCCTGTTCTTTTGTAGTTTGTTTATCTTCCGTTTTGCTTTCACTTTGATAAGCTCTGATCTGTCCTAAAATAGACGGTTTATCTTCCGTTCTTTGAGAAGTTTCCTCTTTTGTATGAAGATTATCTTCCACATCATAGGTTGATTCAAAGTAATCGCTATCCCTGAAATCATTGTCATATCTATCGATGATACTGTCATTATCGAGGTCTTTTGCAAGCGGATCATAGAAATTTCCCTCATCATCAATGTCAAGTCCCGTTGCTGCCCTTAAATCTTCCGAGTCCACATAGACTAAATCTTCAAAAGAGGATAGCTCAATCTCATTTTTCATATTCCTTAGAGCTTCATTTTCTCCCTTGTTTTCATAATCAAAGCTCTCGGTTTTTACCACCGTATCATCAATGTACTGTGTCCATGTGTAATCCTCTAAATTCAGTTCGTACTGAATCCCATGCCTTTCATCCGGTGTATTGGTATAGGCAATCCCGATATGCTTTAAATCAGGATACAGCGTGTCAAATTCATCATAACTGTGCTTTTCTTCATACTCTCTGTTGCAGAAGTCAATAATTGCTTTTTTCACATCTTCCAGTAAAGGATTGGTGTTTTCTTGTTCCTCGACCTCTCCCATATCTAAAAGCTTATTCAGTTCAGCAAGTCTTAGTACTTTCATCTTTAACTCTTCTGCCTTCTCAAAAGGCTTTTCAAGTTCTTCCAGGGCATTTTGTAGCTGTTCTTTGGTGCTGATCAGCTTTTCCTCCAGGTAACTTAACTTTTCGGGTAATTTATCGATAGCATTATCTAACCTTGTGATATTGCCATCTGCACTGACTCCTAGCTCCCCAACGGTTTTAGATGCCCCATTCAGGCTGAAAGCTCGCTCATTCGTAAAGATATTGTAACTTACCTCCAAGTCTAAATTTCGATACTGGCCAATCACCTTACTTTCATTTACTTTGACATTCTTTATTGCTTCCAGCAGTCTCTCTCCTGCTTCTTTTTTATCCATGATTTTTTCACCATGTAGGATTAAGGAAGTAAATCTGTTCTCTCCTTCTCCTTGCGGTTCTACGAGGGAAATGTCCTTCTTAACTGCTTCAATAAGCTTTTCTATCCTTGCGATTTCTTCGGGGTAAGTTTTCGACACTTTGTCCTCTAATCTATAACGATTGGACTTATAGTTTGCTTCTAACATTTTTAGCTTAGTAACTTCATTGTCCAAGTCCATTTTCTCCTTGATTTTGGGATCTCCTGTAGCCAAAGCCTTGATTTCAGCATAGTTCAAAGAACTTTCGTCTACATCTTCTGCAACTCTAACCGGAGTCTTACTGGTCATTATCTGGGAAATAAACTTTTGCTTGTTTTCAATGGTTTGCCAAAGGTAGGCATCAAAGGTATTTTCCGTAATATAGCGGTAGATATATACACCGCCTTTGTCCTTGTTCTCATTTCCCTGTCGAATAATTCTTCCTGCTCTTTGCTCCAGGTCTGCAGGTCTCCAAGGTACATCTAAGTCATGCAAGGCAATGAGTTTCTTTGCACATTTGTGCCGGCTCCCATTTTTTGTGTGGATCCCATTAGGATTCGGATTTCCCCGTTTCTTACCTTGGCAAACATCTCGTCCTTTTGCTTATCGGAATTGGCCTCGTGTATAAAGGCAATCTCTTCTTTCGGAATGCCCATGCCCACAAGCTTTTCCCGGATATCATCATAGATATTGAAGCTGTCATCTCCCTTTGGCGTTGACATATCGGAGAAGATTAGTTGCGTAGACTTATCTTCTTTTGTTTTATCCCAAATGGAAAATACATTTTTCACACACACATTTACCTTACTGTCCGGATTATCAGGCAATAATGGATTGATTAAACGCTGATCTAAAGCAAGCTTTTTTCCGTCATTGGTGATTTTTAGCATATTGTCTTCGTCAGGCTCTACCGCTCTGTTCCGTACCTTATCTGCCCGTTCCGATAAGCCTTTTAAAATTTCTTTCTGTTCATCACTGGGCATGGTCTTAACGACTTCAAAGTGAGCTTTCGGAACTGGAAGGTTTAACATATCTGCTGTCTGAATATCTGCCACTTCTTTAAACAGACTCATAAGTTCTGGCAGATTATAAAATTTTGAAAATCTCGTCTTTACTCTATATCCTGTTCCCTCAGGCGATAATTCAAAAGCGGATTGAGTCTCTCCAAAAGTGGAAGCCCAGGAGTCAAAATGCTCCAAACCATTTTTCTTTAATTCCTCATACTGCAAATACCTCTGCATGGTATAAAGTTCCGTCATGGAATTGCTTACTGGTGTTCCCGTAGCGAAGACAATGCCCTTTCCATTGGTCATTTCGTCCATATAGCGGCACTTCATGAACATATCTGAAGACTTGAACGCTTCTGTCTGTCCAATGCCTGCCACATTCCTCATTTTCGTGTAAAGGTAAAGGTTTTTGTAATTATGGGCTTCATCTACAATCAGTTTATCCACACCAAGTTCTTCAAAAGTAATGACATCATCTTTCTTGAAATCATCGTTTAGCTTTTCCAGCCTAGTCTCCAGTTTTTTTCTTGTCTTTTGCAACTCCTTCACGGTAAAGTTCTGATTTCTATCATGCTTATATTCCTCAACATAATTGATAATCTCGTCAATCTGGTCTTTAATATGTTTCTCTTGATACTCTTTACTCATTGGAATTTTCTCAAACTGGCTATGTCCTATAATGACTGCATCGTACTCACCCGTTGCAATCTTTCCGATAAAACGTTTTCTGTTTTTGGGCTCAAAATCTTTTTTGTCTGCCACCATAATGTTCGCTGAAGGATAGAGCTGCATAAACTCTCTTCCGATTTGCCCAGTCAAATGGTTTGGTACAACAAAAAGGGATTTTGTACACATTCCAAGCCTTTTTGCTTCCATAGAGCTTGCTACCATTTCAAAAGTCTTCCCGGCACCGACCACATGAGCAAGAAGCGAATTTCCTCCATAGAGAATTCTTGCAATAGCATTTTTTTGATGTTCATAAAGTGCAATTCCTTCTCCCATACCATCAAAGCTTAGATTACTTCCATCATATTCACGATTCCGAATGGAATTGAATCTCTCATTATAGGACTTTACCAGTCTGTTTCTCCGTTCCTGATCAGCAAAAATCCAGTTCTGAAACTCTTCTTTAGAAGTTCCTGTTTCTGCCCGGCAAGCATGGTTTCTTTCTTATTTAGTACAGAAGTTTTAGAGCCATCTGCATTTTCTATTTGGTCAAATACCTTGGTTTCTTTTAGATTGAGGGCATCTTCAATAAGCTTATAAGCACTTACTCTGGAAGTACCGTAGGTCATTTCCGCTAAATCATTCCCTCTGTCTTGACTCTTTCCTTCAATATTCCATTCACTGGTAAGACCGGAGAATTTCACATGAATGTTCCACCTGGCATAGCCCGGTGTCTTTAAAGTCTCAAAGATAAAGCGTTCTATATCCTTTGTGGGAATCCATGTAGCCCCTAGTCGAATATTGATTTCACTGGCTTCAAGTTCTTTTGGCATCACTTTTTGAAGTTCTGCCTTTTGATATTCCAAACGATTTAGTTCCGTATCCAGTAGTTCTTTTTCTGTTTCTCTATCATCAGACAAGATTCTTTTAGCCTGACTGATTCGAAAGATATAGCTATCGATTGCCCCTATCTTTTCCCGAATATTTCCACTCAGATATTCGTCCTTTGTTACATAGGTATACTTAAAGGTGCTCCTATCATCACTACAACTAAAGGGCAGGTCTCCGTCTTCAAGATTAAAGAAAACTTTTGATTGGTCTTTACGTTTTCTTCACGGATATTTAGGAATATCTCTCCTTTTAGCTCCGAAATAATGGTGCTTCTATCCTTATCTGTAAGACCCTGCATATAGTCAAAATCCACATAGCCTTTTTGGGAAATGGAAAGTACCAAGGCTTCCAGAGAAGTATCCACATGATTTATCACCTTTGCCTTACTGATCGTGCGTTTCGAAAAAATATCTCCCTTTGCCTTAAAATTCTCCTCTTCGTCAAGAACTTCAATAGACGATACCAATGGGAAGTTACTGTCTTCCCGTAAAGCTCTTGTATTCGAAAGAGTATTGACAAAGCCATGCTTTTTAGAGAATCCGTCATAGACTTCATTTAAAATTTCTTGAGAAGCCTTGATTTCTGCATCACTAAAATCTTCCTTTTGTTTGTAAATAACATTTTTTAACGCTTCCTTTAATTTGAGATAGTCCCTAATCTTTTCCTTATTTTTATCCGGAATCTCTTTCTTGATGAAAAGGGAGTTTTCCCTGTAATACACCTCATTGTTAAGGATTGTATAAGAAAAGTTCTTCACATCATCTGTTGCCGGAATAAAGCTAATCTCATCATCAAGAAGTTCTATCTCTTCGTATCTTGTATTTACAGAAATTTGTTTCCCGGCACTTTCCAACATTTCTTTTAAATCTGCATTCTCCTTTGGTAAGCAAGCGAGAGTATTTCCAAATCGCCCTGAAACTTCTTCCATCTTGCCAAGTACCATTTCCGGGTGTTCCACAAAATATTTGTTGTAAGTAAGCCCTTTTTCATCTTCCTCCAAATGTACCCAGCTGTCATCTCGCTCCAGAACGCTGTCTCTCTTCTTTAAGAAAATAATATCACTTGTTACTTCTGTACCAGCGACACCCTTAAAAGTATCGTTGGGAAGCCTTATCGCTCCTAAAAACTCAGCCCTGGCATTGATATACTTTCTGATACTTTCATCTTTCTTATCCATTGTGCCGGAAGAGGTGATAAAGGCAATCACACCACCATTTCTAACCTTATCTATGGACTTGGCAAAGAAATAATCATGAATCAAAAAGTTGTTTTGGTTATACGCTCTGTCATTTACCTTGAAATCCCCAAAAGGCACATTTCCAATGACAAGGTCAAAGAAATTATTGGAAAAGCTTGTTTCCTCAAAACCCTTTATCTGAATATCACTATTAGGATAAAGTAGCCTTCCAATGCGGCCACTTACCCGGTCAATCTCCACTCCATAAAACTTGGACTGACTCATTTGCTCTGGAAGATTTCCGATAAAAGTGCCCAATGCCCATGCTCGGCTCTAAGATATTTCCCTGCTTAAATCCCATATCCAGAACTGTTTTTATATACGCTGTCAATCACTGTTTTAGGCGTGAAAAAAAGCAGTTAAGGTGGATTCCTTAGCTGCTTCATATTCTTCTAAACTTAGGTTTTTCTTTTAGGAATTTTTCTGGCTTCCGACCACTGCCCGGTCCGTTCTTCATCAAAGACTTCGGAAAGCCCTCCCCAGCCGACATATCTTGCCAATACTTCTTGGGCTGATTCATCAAGGACTCTTTCCCCCTTTTCCACTCTGTTCAGCATAGAAATGGCTTCCAGGTTATAGTTTAGCCTTTCACTTGGGGTGAGTTTCTCAGGGAAAATCTCTTGCCGTATTTTTGAAATTGGAAGCCGATGCTAAACTTCGACCACTTCCTTTATCACCATCTCTTTCAATGCTGAAATCATGGTCTGGTACTTCGGATCTTCCTCGCCCGCTATATTCAGCTCCTTCATCATTTGAGGCTTCACTTCCCTCATAAGTTGGATTGCTCTCTTCTGTACTTCCATTAAGTGACTGACCAGCTTCTTCTCCTTGTATAGCTCGAGCAGCATTTGATAATTCATTTCGTTCTGACTCTCTGCCAGATACTCCAGTCTCATTACGGCGTAAGTCGGATTCGGAAATTCCGACAGAAAGATCGTCTCCTCTTCCAGGCTGTCTAAAGTTTTCTGCTTGATTATGCTCGCTATTTCGTCCGTATTCTCCATCTGAGAAAACTCCTTCCCCTCTATCATCACCTCTTTCGTCATTTGATCGAACAGCATCTTCCATACCTCCTTGTTCCGCTTCACTATTTCTTTCAGTCTCTACTCTTACTTCTTCAGGATTGTTCTTATTATATTCTGCACCTCTATTTTTTGTCAGCCCTTGATTTAGGGATAATTTCTTTGTGCGTTCAATAGTTGCCTCTAAAATCCTATTACAAGCGTTAGAAATACAATTTCCTACAAACATTAAAGACACACTATCTATGTAAAGAAAGTTTTCCTTGCCCTTTTCCATATCTATTGGATATTCCACATGAAATCTGCCAGATAAGGCATAGCTAATAGACTCTCTCATAAAATGCACAAAAGAATTCCTATCCTCAGCCGGAACTCGTAGATTGTTGGCAAGTTCATAGATATCTTGATCTGCATATATTCTGCTAAGAAAGTAAAGATTTTCTAATAAACTGTCATGAGGAGTATAGTCCTCGAGCCTAATCATTTCTTTCAATGTATCCGTATCTTTCTCTTTATCAAAAGACCATAGTTCTACTTCGTTTACGTTTCGGTCTATAGAGACAGTTTGAGCAATATCAAAAACATAAGCTATTTTTTGTTTTCCTTCACTTTCGTAGAAAATCGGAATCCCTTTCTCTCCACGCATAACCGTTCGGTGAAACCTTTCCCGCCACATATCAAAGCCTGCACAAGCTACTGCTTTGGGATTTCTATCGTAAATACTTAACTGACTCAAAAAATCATATCTCTGATTGTTACCGATAACTTTTAGAAGCTTTAGATACTCTGTTTCAGAATCTAAAACTTCTCTTTTTACAAGCTCAATCAGAGCATAAAAATCGTTCGTCCTCATTGTTCCTCCTTTTTCTTGCAATAAAAAAAGGCGATGGATTATCGCCCCTTTTTCTTTAAATCTTTATTTTATTACACTCATCTTTTACCCTAGCAAAGTTTAATTTTTTATCTTTTTAAAACCTCTTTATATAAATTTGCTTTTCTATTACTACATTTATATATATAAAACATAGGAATGGACAAGATTAGTGCCACATCACATAATAAAATCATATTTTTCAAAATATGCCACTTCGCTTTCATTAAGTTTACCTATTGCCGCTATATAAGAACCTTTCTTTTGTCGTCAAAAATACCATCCTAACACAGCGAGCTTTGTAATAATTTGAAGCTACCGTGCTATTTTTTTAATTTCTGTTATCATATCATCTTCAATTTCATCACTTAAATTAAGTATTAAATCAATAGAATAGTTCAGTAACTTCAAAACTTATTATTACCCTTATATTATGACTATTATGTATTACATCATCAGATAACAGATTAGCCTTAAGTTTAACTTTATCTTCAAAAGTAGCAAAACATAAAAATGCTATAACACTTATAGTAAATAGTAACAAAGATTTACATAGGCATATTTTATACCAATAAGTAAAAGCATGATAAAAATCAATTATAAAAGTCCTTTATGCCCATAGGTAATCCATCAATAATCATCTCTACATACATTTCATTATAGATGGACATTGATGTAAATAGCAAAATCCAATTTAAAAAGTACCCATACCATTCCTATAAAAAGGCAAACATTTGGATATTCTATGATTCTTATCATTTTAAAATTATTACTATGGCTCCAATCACCAATATTGAAATGCACTCTATTATTAAACTTCCACATTCTCCCCAATCGAACTCCGCAAGAATCAAAGAATACTACAAGAAAAATGCAATGACCCCAAAACTAAGACGCTGAGTTAGGCTCTTTATGTAAATCACCTTTTAAGATTCTAAAACATATTTGGGCATTCAGATTTGGATATTTTCTTTCTTCCTTTCATCACCATCTTGTTCATCAGATCCGGTATATTCTGTTTTGTATCCTCCATTATCTTTGATCTCTGAAATCTCTGGGTTTTACTTCGAGGTTTCTTGATCTTTTTCTTTAACTGAGTTTTACATTCTCTGTGCTTTATCATGACAAATTTGCTCCTTTCTAGCATTTCAATATATGATACAGGAATCTTATAATGGAATCAACAATCTTACAATACCCTCCAAGACATTCACTACTATACTGTTCCTGCCTGTTTATATAGGATAGATGAAGTCATGCCTTTTCTCTCAGGAAATAACGTCCTAAGCTTTTTCAAAGTCTTCTTCATCAAAGCCCATAAGCCTGAAAGCATTCCCTTTTCTGTAAGATAGCGATACTTTCCATTCTTTAAGTCCACAATCCCGGAATTAGGGATTCTTACCTGCTTCGTAGTGATGGTATAAGCATATTTGTCTATCACATTAAAGCTTTCCTTTGAAATTTTTATTCTTAGGCTGTCCTCCTAAGTAGCAAAGCATGGACTCTTGTCTTACCTCATATATCTCTGAAACACTTTTCTTCAAAAATTCGGATATATCTCTTGTTGGAACAGGCTTTCAGCTTTATAAAAAGTCAAAATCATTTTTTTCCGAACATACTTACCACAAAGATTCTCTCTCTTTTTTGAGGATTCCAAAAATCCATAGCATTTAAGATTGCATATTTGTTTTCATAGCCCAGCCTTTCCATTTCTGTTAAATAATGAAAAAAAGAAGCTCTCAAATTCTTATCGAGAACTCCCTTAACATTTTTCCCAGATGACTATCTTTGGTCGCATGTCCATTTCTTCAATAATCCGTATTGTCTCAAACAAAAGACTGCTTCTTGTGCCACTCCCTCTTTTCTCCTCCTTGCTTTAAACCGGCTCTGCTAAAAGTCCTGACACGGACTTCCGTGCATGAGTAAATCAATTCTCTGCTTCGGGGGATTGTAGCCAATAACGCTATTTGGCTTAAAATCCGCATTATACAAGGCGTTATAGCTTTTCACGCAATTCTTATCGATTTCCACATAGTCTATGACTTTATGCGGTATTTTTTGCCGAATTAATGCTTTTCGAATCGCTCCGATGCCTCCAAACAGTTCCAATACATTCAATGTTTCTATCTTCACCACCTCCAATAAAAAAAGGGAATAAGATAATCTCTCATTCCCTTGAATAATATTTGCTTCTTTTATTTGTATTCACTTATCCTGTAAACCCTTGATGCTTCAAAAATGAAAAATGGCTTCTTCTGCACTCCCTCGAGTATAACTGAAAAATATTGTTGGAGAAAGCCGATTTAATAAATCTGGTAAAGTAGCAGTAATAAAATCCTCTGACTCAAGTGGAGCAACCTCATAAAGTCATATGGAGCATAAAAGTCATAGTTATATCATAGCACCCATCTTCCATCATAGATGACTAGGGTTATATAAATCTGACGACTATATAAACTTTCACCAGAAAAATCATCACTACGCTTGCCAGATTCAGGCATTGATGAAGTTCAATAACCTATACAACTCATTATAATTTCTGTGGATTGTTCTTTTCAAAGTTTAGCTCCAGTCTCATTGAAATAAACTCTGACTTGCTGCTGTCATCATACCACCATACACAGCTTTCAATTGATATGCCGAGGGAATCTCAAAACCAAGATACTCCATTGTGAAACGAGACAGTCCCTAAGTCCAAATTTTTTCAGAACTTTTTATGTTGTAGGATTTCAAATACTTATTGATTTTCTATAGCTCTCTTATCCATTTGCACTCCAGTTCTCACGCTATATAGTACGAGCTCTGTTTCCAACACTGCGCTTAGGCTTACCATTATTAATAAAGCCTGTTTAACTTTAAGGAAAGGGCTCTACTCAACTTTCACAAATGCTTTACCTATTCTTGCTTTTTACAATCTTAGGTTTACCGGTGTAAGTAGTCATACTAATTTGATTATAGTAGTAGACGCCATATTCAGATCAAATTCTAGTATTGGTATTTCAGGGGATCATTTACAAAAATCTTCTATTTCCTTTAACACTTGGGTCTCAAGCTCTGCTTCTGTTTTTGTGTTTGGCAGTTTCAACCCTCATAATAATCATTTAGTGCATCTACTACAAAGCACACTTAAAGCTATACCAAGTCTTGTAGACTCTTGATTAAGCTTTTTCCTCAAGGTCTGTAGTTGGATAAAATTGTATCCTCATATAATATCTCCTTTAATTTGTTTCACTACACTATGAGTGCAAGCTATTACGCTCATAGTAGTAGCACGAACTGCTTTTTAGAGTGCAATAGTTTTCACTCCTACAGTTAAAATTGCTTCGTTTAGAAGTATTCAATATTATGCTTATCTGTATTTTTCTATCGTCTTTAATCTCAGATTCAATTTCTCTTAAAAACTCATCCCTGACTTTGCCTTTCCCTTTGCAATATCTGAAAGCTCCCGATTTCCCCATTTCTGCAGTGGTTTCTGCTGACTTTGAAACTTTTCCGCAACAATCGTGATTAGGTTAATACCTTTATGCGTAGCCAGTAAGTTCTTTTTATCTCTTTCCACAAAGCCTTTATAGATTAGGGTTTTCAATAACTCCTGCTCTTGTTGCCGGTGTTCCTAAGCCTCTTCGTTCTACTTCTACAGCCTTGTCTAGCATTTCCGTTCCCTGCAAGTTCCATGGCCTTTAAAAGGGTATCTTCCGTATAGTGCTTCGGTGCTGCAGTATATTTTTTCTCTAAGCTCTGAACTTTCCAAGATGTAAAAATGTCTCCAATCGAAACACTTGGTAAAGACGAGTTCCTCACTCTTCTTCGCCTTATATTCTTTCAGATACTTCGTAAAGCCTTCTTCCGTAATTACCTTCCCTGTACAGATAAAGGAAAAATCCTTCTACTCCTGCTATTACTTTTAGTAAGACTTTCTTTAAGGGATATCCTAAGCTTGCATGAAGCTTGTTTAGGATAAGCCGGTATACCTTCGCTTCACTTTCAGGAAGTTTCGATAAATCCTCTTTGCAAGGAACTAATGGTTGGAATAATAGCGTGGTGATCCGTAACCTTCTTAGAGTTAAATACCGTCTTAATACGACCTGCATCAAAATCGTTTTTCCCTAAATGTTATTGACGGTACTTGTAATCATATCCTCCGTAAGGCATCTGCTGTCTGTTCTTGGATAAGTGATAAACTTCTTCTCATAAAGGCTTTGTGCATAGTCAAGGGTTTGCTTTGGCACTGTATCCAAAGAACTTGTTACACTCTCTTTGCAAAAGTCGTAAGATCAAATGGCAATTCCGGATTGGTGATTTTTTTCTTTTCTGCGTAACATCACTCACTTGAAGTGTATTTCCGACCTTGTTTTTAGTCGCTCTGCAGTCTCTACATCATCTATTCTTTCGCTGGACAAAGAAAAGCCATCGGTTAAAAGCTCTACCATATAGTATTTTTCTTTTTTGAAATGAGCAATTTCATCGTCTCGTTTTACAATCATGGCAAGGGTAGGTGTCTGAACACGTCCTACGGAATAGTTTTGCTGATAAAGGCAGGAATACAGTCTACTGATATTCATACCCACCAACCAATCCGCAATGGCTCTTGCCTGAGCTGAAGCAAAAAGGGAGTTGTACTCCGAGCCATCTCTTAAATGAGAAAATCCCTCTTTAATGGCACTGTCTTCCATGGAAGAAATCCAAAGTCTTTTCACCTTCTTTTTGCAAGAAGCTTCAGTATAGACCAATCTGAAAAATGGCTTCTCCTTCTCGTCCTGCATCGCAGGCATTGATAATCGTATCAACACTGCTTTCATTCATCAGCTTTCTTAAAATGGAAAAACTGTTTCTTCGTTGCCTTTGTGACCTCGTATTTATACTCTTTTGGAAAAATCGGTAAATCTTCCATATTCCATTTTGCATACCTACTATCATAGGCATCAGGATTTGCCATTTGGATTAAATGCCCAACACACCAGGAAACTTTATATCCATTCCCCTCCACATAACCATCTTTTTTATCATTCGCTCCTAAAACTTTGGCAATGGACAAGGCAACTGAAGGCTTCTCTGCAATTACTAATTTCATATCTTTTCTTACTCCTTTTTCGAAAAACAGGGTGGAAGTATGATTATTCTTCCACCCTGTAATCCATAAAACATTCTTTTTAAACACATAGACTAAAGTTCCAAGCTTTTACTCCTCTTCCCTCATCGTCTTCCACTTCTATTTCTTCCGTTTCTGCTTCTACCATGTCCTTGTCTCTGTTTCCATATCTCCCCTCAGTATCTTCACTACTGTCAGCTTCTGAGAAGAAATTATCTTCTTCCCTCAAGGCTTTCACCGCCTCTGCTTCTTTCTCTTTTTACCACCTTAAAGTAATAAGCAACTGCCATAACCAAAAACCACTACAAAAATCAGTAAAATATAGCTTCCCATGCTCTGTTCTCTTCCATTTTCTTTGGTGTTTGCTCTTCCTTACTTTCCTCTTTTTCCGGCTCCTCTTTTGTAATCTCCGGCTTGCTTTCCTTCTGTTCTACCATATTTAACAAATCATCTTCCGAAACTTCCGTAAGAAGCATTACATTTTGATCCTGCTCATCATGATTAATAATCAGGTGGAATACTTTTCCACTCTTGGTCTTAAAGCTAATAAACTGTCTGGCATCGGCAGAAAATTGGTCATTCGCTTCGGTTTCATTCCCATGATGAATCGGATAGGCATTGTTAGCATTATCAACATCTTCCGTAACTGTTGCCCTAGCCTCTCCCGGTAAGGTGGCAATCCCTTTATTGGTACTTTTTTCTTCGTTGCTCCCCTGTTTTCCATTTTCAGGATCTTTTGCCTCCAGTTTATTGGGAAAACGTACTTCTCTCTCTACCTCTTCCTTTACTTCCTGGGTGACTGTAGTTTCAGTAGTTTCTGCATTTTCTTCCTCTTTAGTTACACTTTCCTCTGCAGCTTCCTGCTCATTAACCTGGGCATAAGACAGTATTGGATATCCATGCATGGTCAGCATGGAAGAAAGTACAGTAGCCACAATAAGTCTTCTCCACTTTTTAGTTTTCATCGCTATTCTCCTTTATTTTTTCCTCAATCATCTCTCTTTGCATTTTTTCTTCGCTTTGCATTTTCCCGTCACTTCTTTCTTTTCTTAGCTTTTCCATTAAGTCAGCAATCGTAATCTTATTGCTTCTACATATCGCAATAATTTCCTCATTTTCGAGTTCCTCTTCCCTAATAAATAAAGGCTCTAATTTTTCATCAATCAGAGCCCTTTTATCCTTTAATCTTTGTATTTTATTTTTCACTAAAATAAGTTCCTTATTCACCTTTATCCGTCCTTTCTCCACTTAACGAACTCTTCCAAAACCATAAAAATGCTCCTTCCAGTATGGTGTATTGATACTGACAAAGCGTATCGGGATTTCCGAGATGAATCATCATGCCGTCTCCTGCATAGATACCGACATGAGAAATGGGAGTTCCACTTTTATAGGTATTTTTAAAGAAAATGATATCTCCGGCCTTTGCTTCACTTTTGGAAATAGGCTTACAGTAGGATTTGTAAATATCGAAAGCCGTTGTCCTAGGCATATTTTTTTACCCCGGAATGGGTAGCTCCAGCACACAAAGGACGAACAGTCAAAGTTGTTCGGCCCATTTGCTCCAAAGACATATTTCTTTTCCGATATGTTTCTCTGCTTTCACTAAATAAGGCTTTAACAGACTCTTCATTGAAAGCAATTCCCTGGATTTTCGAAAATCAGGATTTAAAATCAACTCGGAAGTATTTGCATTTCCACTGCCAAAAAAGGATTCCATATTTCCTTTTGCAGAAAGTAAGGATTCATAGTGGCTTACATTATTCGGATGCTTTTCAAATATCTCCCTAATGACAGTATCCATCTCTTTTTTTCTTTAAGCTTATAAACAGCTTTTTATACTCGTAAGGCACTAACCTCATTTCTACTTCGTATTTTTCCCTTCCCTGTCTACATAAGTCTCCTTTAACTGTTTTTGTATCTGATTTCTATCTTTTCCTGATACGATAGGCTGTATATTCTTTGAAAAAGATCCTTCAGGATATCCTCAACATCTCTTGCCTTTTTTACCTCTCCATACCGTGAAGTAACATAGGATAAAAGCTCATGCACATTGTGTCCGATTTCTTTATCCTTCTGAATAATATACTCATCGTAGCCTGGGTGATTCTTCTGCACGGAATTCATCTCGTCCTGCAAGCCTTTCTTCCATGCTTTCAAATTGCTGATTGACTTCCGTAAGGACATTTGGGATCCGATAGATAGCTTGTGCTAAGTACTCCACTGGAAGAATTCATCATGCCGGATAAGGACATTACAGAAAAATTCATAAGAAAAGTTCCCAAAATAATAAGACTTAAAAA
The DNA here is from genome assembly GCA_916439225.1 of uncultured Oribacterium sp. GTDB lineage: Bacteria > Bacillota > Clostridia > Lachnospirales > Lachnospiraceae > Oribacterium. The sequence goes on from CAKAHF010000002.1 coordinate 2,092,545, forward strand.
GATAAGCATGAAGCCCTTGGCATTTCTTATCATGACTTCTTTAGAGCTTTTAATCGCTCCGAGCAGTCCTTCTTTCAGCCTATCCCTAAGTCTTGTCTTATATTTACTCTGTATGCTTTCTTTCATTTGCCTTTTTCTTTTTGAAAACGCTTATAGGCATTTATCCTTTGAGAATCATCTGAAGCTTTCCTTGCACCTTCACTTCTCTTCGAAAAATAAGCTTTAGACTTTTCGCTCTTTAGTCTTCCCTATTGTACTTTTTCAAGTCGAAAGGCTTTCCCTATCTCTTTTCTTCTCTGCATCGCTTTGTCCCCCTGAATGAGCTTTGCACTAAAATCAGCTGTCTTTTCTCCTGCTTCAACGCCTTGATTGTCCCTCACTCCCCTGGGATAAGTAGTCTCTACCACCTCGCTTCCCTTGGAAAAACTTCTAAGATATGATAAATTCTTTTTCTTTATTGCAGTCTTTGGCTTTTTCTGAAACTTGTTTTTTCCCTGTCTTTGTAAGCTTTTCTTTAACTTCCTCTACTGTCTTAGAATCTTCTTTAGAAGGAATATTTTTCTCCTGTCGTTGCTTCCGTGTTTCTTGTATAGAGATTCTCGTATAGTTCCGCCTCTTATGCTCAGCTCTTTTTGTCTTTCTTTCCCAATAACTTTAGACCAACTTCTTTTGATTGGGAACTTCTCTCAGCTTCTAGATTATCTATTTAGGAGATATCCTTCCTAAAAACCAACTTGCTGTCTTTTGCTTCGTACCTTGTCACTGAAAGCGTTCATGAGTCATGACGAATCTTCTTCGAAAAATCCTTGTCGGCTCTTTTTCTCATAGGCTACCCCTGCTCTTCCGGCTTAGTGGTCATCTTCTGATAAAGAACCGTATCTTTTGGAAACTTATCCAGAAAACGGCACAATAGTATTTCCAAAGAAAAAGAAGTCCCTCTCCTTCATTGGAATTTCGTGACATAACGAAGTTGTGGTACGGAGATTTTTCAGTTTCTTCGCCAAAATCTCCTCGATCTCCCGATGCCTGATTAAGCATGAGAACAAAAATCGGTATTATCGAAAATATTCTCTATTTCCTTACTCATCAGTAAGTCTTTTCACATTCTGCGTAATGCCTGTAGGAATACCGCCCCACTTACGAAACCTCTTCCAAATCTCTACAGAATAGGAAGCAGTCTGCTCTTCTTTTAGCAGTAAATGAAACTCATCAATATAATATCTTGTTGCCTTATTTCCTCTGTTCAAAGAAACTTTGTTCCAAACCTGATCCTGAATAACCAGCATACCGATTTTTCTTTTAATTGGCTGCCAAGCTCTTTTAATGTCAAAGCAAAGGAGCTTTTTGTTTAAGTCCACATTGGATCTATGGTTAAAGACATTCAAGCTTCCTGATACATAGATTTCCATTTCCGTTGCCAGTTTCTTTCCTACTTTTTCTTCCTGCCCTTTCAGCATATTGTAGAGATCTTGCAAAATCGGCATATTCTCTGCACAAGGATTTTCAAAATATCTCTCATAGATTTTTGGAAGACAGCGGTCAATAACCGACTTTTCCTCTGCCGTAAGCCCGCTACCCTCCTACCACAAGCTCCAACATAGACATAATGAAGTTTGCTTTATCCTTTAATGGTGCATCTCCGTCTCCATAGTTCATGTTGATATCTAAGGGATTTTAGATAGTCTTTGGACTTACTGCTTACCTTAATCACTTCACCATGAAACTGCTTTCACAAGGTTTCCGTACTCTCCCTCAGGATCGCAAATAATCACATCATCATTGGTAATCAAAATAGCATTTGCCATTTCTCTTTTGGCACTAAAGGATTTACCACTACCCGGTGTTCCTAGGATAAGCCCATTCGGATTTTTTTCAGCTTTTTTTCTGTCTGCCATAATTAGGTTATGGCTAAGAGCATTCAGCCCATAGTAAAGGCTATTTTTCAGAATTGATAAAAAGCTCCTCTGTAGTAAAGGGAATAAATACAGCCGTGGAAGAAGAAGTTAAGCTCCTATTGATTTCCATCTGATTTAGCCCAAGGGGAAGGGCACTCACTAAGCCCTGTTCTTGAGCATGATCCAGTCTCTTAATCTTACAGTTATGTTTGTTGGCAATGGAACTAATCTTTGCGATTGTATTCTCAAGCTTCTGCACTGTTTTTCCGAAATTAAAAAAGACAATGCTTACCACAAACATTCTCTCATCTCTTGTCTGTAAATCTTTTAAAAGGCTCTTTTACATCTTCCCCTGTAAGTGACTAGGTCTGATGGCAAAATATCCATATCGTAACCGCTTCTTACTGCCTTTTTATTTTCTTCAATTCGCATTTTATCAAGGTCTGTATTCTTTCTTTTTACCATCTTGATTGCTTCCGACTGATCAATCGCCTGAATATGAAATGAAATACTGATATTGTCATCAATATCCAAAAATTCAGAAAGCATACGGTCAGAAAGCTCACTGGCAAGGATTTGAAAATGGCTTGTTGCCCCAATAAACTTACCAAACTTAAAATACCTGTTCGGTGTAAAGTTAAACATATCGGGAACAATATAGGACTTCGTGCTTTCCTTTTTCTTTAAATCCTTGTAGGAAAAGGAAAAGTTCTTATCCGGATTTAGCATATCATGTAAAATCTTTAGTCTCTCTTCTCCGTTTAGGCTCTCTGCCCGAACTCCCATATTTTTAAAACCTGATAAAATATCAATTTCCAGTCTTTCCAGCATGGAACTTGCCTGTTCCAAATTCTCGACTTCTACAGTAAAGCTGATGTACTTTGCCTTTTTCAGTCCATTATTTCCTTTTACAATCTGGCTTTTTAGCATTTCCCTAAACTCCAGTCTTAAGGCATCAAATCCATCATGCTGATCCGGTATCTGCATAGACGCTTGAACTTCCTCATTTCTTCCAATCTGATTGATATAGGAAAACTCTATGGCAACACTTGGATCAAAGGAATTTAGGAAATTGGCAAACTGATTAAAAATCAAATCTCTGTCCTCATCTAAGGCAAGCTGGTAGTTAATATCCTGAAAGGAAACAGTCTTACTAAAATGCCTTTCATCAAGCTGGCAAATGCCATTTTTTAGAAGTCTGATATAGGGCAATGTATCTTCTACGGTATAACGCTTTGGCTCTTTCTTAAGAACCAACTTTAAAAATCCTTTGCTCTCCTTAGAAACTGTCAGCTTACTGTAGTCTTTCTCCTGTAGCCTTCTTTTTAATACCCTTTTGTTTTTCTTTAACATGATTGTTTGCAATCTTCTTTTGTTCTGCAAGGTAAACCTCCTTTCTCACTCTTTTCCCCGGCTGATAAAACTTATGAAGATATATAGCTTTAAAATACTGTTCGAAAACCAAGCCGTCTTTTTTTCAAAAAGCGTAATAAAAAAATACCGGAAGGGTGGCGGTAATCAAAAACAGGACGGCAATATCGTTTGGCACCAGTTTCCGTACAAAGATATAAGCTGAAAAGCCTAACAACCCTGCAATGGAAAAGCCGATAAGCTGTCTTTTCGTAAGATTAAAGGCAACTTTTGTTTTCACTCTCTTTAAATCCTTTTGAATCGGTACATACGCCATGGCTTAGATCCTCTCTTCTCTTTCCTTGATAATTCTTCCATATGCTCATATACTGTTCCAATTTCTTCCTGAATTCTTGCAATATCCCCTTCCGTCCTTCTATTCTGTCTTTTCCTGCGTTAGCTGGAGATTATTTTGAGAAGCAATTAGACTCTCATTCACCTCCTCTAAATCTTCCAGTCTTTGATTTAGGCTAGCTTTCATTTGATAACTGCCAAACTTGCCAAAACCATTGTTCCTACTAAAAATTCCTGTTTTTTTCTTTTGTTCATCTTCTTCCCTCTCTTTCCTAATGTGCATTTAATACACTCTTTGCTAATGTTCCGCTCTTTAGCATCATGAGCCCGAGTAAAACTGCATAGCAAAGAATCATCATCGTGCTTTTATGCATATCCGTGATTTCTATTGTTTTTACCAGTACTGCGTATATTCCAAGGCAAACCATGATAAAAAGTCCTTGTAGTCCTAAGGCAAACAAGCCTTTAATGTAGTTCGTTCCAATCTGTCCCCATTCCTTTATTTCCCATAGTGGCAAAGGGAATTGCTGAGACAGAAGCATAAACATAGATTTCAAACATTCTTCCGTAAACAATCACCATGACTAATATAGAGATTGCTTGCATGGCAACTTTGATTAAGGAGATTTCAAAAAGAATTGTTATAAGCTCTCCTAAGGTTTTTCCTTTTATGGAATCCACCATAGCGATAATTTCATCTCCTGATACAACAGCAGTTGTATTGATGACTCCTGCCGCCTTATTGACCATGTTTTTGAGCCACATCAAAAACCGCCATGGAAAACTCAAAGGAATGAGACACTAACCAAACAGCAATCCACATCTTGATAATGTATTTGAAAAACTCAAAGGTATCGGTATCCTGCATATTATTTTTCTGCATAACCATGTTGATAAGTTCAATACATAGGATTGCTGTTATGATTAGCCCTGCTATCGGAATAATGACGGTATCATTAATGCTTTTAATGAATTGAAACACATCACTATTCCAGCCCATTGGCGTTTGTCCTACATCTGTTGCCACTGACCCAACCTTATCGTTTAGATCAAGGAACATAGACTCTAAGTTTGCTTGGATACTGCCCAGTAGAAGCTCTCTGAAAAACTCTTCTATCTTGTCTAATATCTCAAACATACTCTCTCCCTTTTACTTAATCACGTTTGCAAGAAGCGGAATTAGCTTTAATCCGATAAGGGCAATGCCTCCCCTGCCATAAGCTGCTTAATGCCTTGGGATTTTGCTCCTGGATTATCATTTCCATATCCCTCCATAAGGTTAATGACTCCCCAGGCTCCAAGTCCGGCTCCTACTGCCATAACCAAAATCTGTAATACATTGACTGCCTGAACAAAAAAATCCATATTTATTCCTCCTCGTTTTCTTCCTTCTTTTCAATCTTGTTATATGACTTCACTACAAAGTTTTTGTAAGTCTTTCCCTCTTTTTCACGCTTCTTAAAGTAGCCGAAGATATGAATCAAATCGCCTTTCTCAAAGGCTTTTTGCTATTTCTGTCTTTTTCTCCATAAGCTGCACAGTTGATATACTCCTTACCCTTACCGTACTTTTTACAAGCGTAAAATTTGCAACTTCTACTGTTTCTCCGTCTTTTTCAAAGTTTGAGAAAGTAGGTTCCGCCAATAAGTTGGCGTTGATGTTAATCATTTCTTGTTTCATCTTTTTTTAAATTTCTCCTTTTCATTTCAATAAAAAGCGACCAGAAGTATTACTTTTCCAATCGCTGATACTCTTACTATTTAGTTTTTCTTAGTGGGACTTCTGATCCTTATCATCTTATCTCCTTTATTGTCTTTAACATATTTAAGGGAATTAGCATTTTTGTCGTGTATATATTAGTGAAAGGTACTTGAAATACTAGTTCGCTAATTAGTGAGTTTCCCTATTTATTGATCGCAATATAAATTGAAAATAGGATGAAAAAGACGATAGATTTTTTCTTTTCTATCGTCTTACGCATTTAGTATTCAATTTTTTTCAGTTCAACAAACTTGAATTTATCAAAACACATTCAAAAATGTATTTCATCTCGCCTATAGGATCATAATCTGCCGGAACCGGTGCAACGATACTCACAAAAACTATATCCTCTGTTCCTGTGTTCATTGCGCCGTGACATGCACCTTTAGGAGAAACGATAACCTGTCCTTTTTAAGGGAATCTCTTTATCCGGTTCGGGATAGAATATTCCTTCTCCCTGTAAAATGATCCAGATATCATCAGAATTGTGGTGATCGGTGCTTCTGCAGGGTTTGTCCCGGTTTAATCACCCACACCGACCCTCCTGTAGATTCTGTTTGGTAAAAAGGTGTTTTCTTTTGCAGCTTTTTTGTCTTCTTTGTTTTACCATGTCCATTTCATAGATTCTTTTTTTCTTCCATTGCTATATGCCTCCTTGTATTGATTTTTTTGATTATTCTTACTCAAAGAGCTTCCGATACTCCCCATACCCTTGTTCTTCCAGTTCATCGTAGGGAATGAATCTAAGAGCTGCCGAGTTGATGCAATAACGCAGCCCGCCGGACTCTGCGGGGACCATCGTTGAACACGTGACCCAGATGGGAATCCGCGCTGCTGCTGCGCACTTCCGTCCGGACCATACCATGTGAAGTGTCCACGGCCTCAGTGACAGCATCTTCCGCGATCGGCCTGGTGAACGCCGGCCAGCCACACCCGGAATTATACTTGTCCATGGATGTAAAGAGCGGTTCGCCGCTGACAATGTCGACATAAAGGCCCTTTTTCAAAGAAGTCGTCATACTCGCCGGTGAAGGCGTACTCCGTGGCGGCGTGCTGTGTGACCTCAAAGGCCAAATCGCCGATCCGCACCCGAAGTTCTTCTGCAGATTCTTCTGCGCTGTTTTGCTGAAGATCAAAGTAACTGCGCGGGATATGGCAGTAGCCGCCGGGATTCTTGTCCAGATACTTCTGGTGATACTCTTCTGCGGGGAAGAAGTTTTCCAACGGAAGCAGTTCAACAGCAAGCCTGGCTCCGGCTTTCTTCCTCCGCCCGATAAACCGCTTCGATCTCCGGAAGCTGGTCTTCTTCCGTATAATAGATCCCCGTCCGGTACTGGATGCCCTCGATCATTGCCCCTGTTTGTTTACAGAGAGCGGATCGATCACCATGAAATAGTAATTCAGCAAATCAGTCAGAGAAATTACAGCAGGGTCATAGTCGACCCGCACTGTCTCGGCATGCCCGCTGCTGTTACAGACGTCCTGATAGGTCGGAGCTTTCGTCAGGTCCGTTTGCATAACCTGCTTCTGTTCGGATTACGCCGACAAACTGATCAAAGAACTCTGCGTTCCCCAGAAGCAGCCGCCTGCAAGATAGATTGTTTTTATATCCTCCGGTATCTCCATAGTAGTTTCTCCTGTCACGATCTCTCCGGACCAGGTGTTGATCCCGCCGAATTCGTAGATGTTGGTATATCCCATGTTCGCAAGCTTTTTGCGCTGCTTGCTTGGATCTGTTCCCGCTTCGGCAGTAAATCAGGATGATCTGATCCAGATCCGAGTTCTTCCGGCCGCTCCGCTTCAATGCTCTCATTCGGAATTAGAATTGCGCCAGGAATATGGCCTGCATCGTATTCATCTTGCCTGCGGGCATCTACATAATCACATGCCCGTCATCCCTGGTCATCATCTGCTTTTGCCATATCTTTGATCGATCTGATGATAGCTCTCGACCTCTTGCACTGAACCGGCAGTATTTACCAAACAACCAGTCAGAAGAAAAATGGTCATCAAAATCAAAAACAACGGTCTTGGAACACCTGAGCGCCCTTTTTTTCCACTATTGCTCTCATCTTTTTCATTCTATGTTACCCTCGGTAAACTCAAATTTGTCATAGTTTTTACATAGATAAAATTACAATTTTTCCTTCAATTATTATCTCAATAAAATGGAGTATCTTTTTATATATTGCATATTAAATTCAAAGCAAGGTGTAATGCTCTAGAGTGTGACGAAATTCCCCAATTCCTTTCATCATGTTCAGTAACACTTGCAAGCGAATCCGCAGTAAAAAGAATTGACCAAATGATGCTCCTCTTTTTGTGAACACGCAGCAAGTGCAGCACATTCCATTTCGACAGCAGAGCAGCCTTCACTTAATCTATACTGAACCATTTCCCTGTGTTTCCCTAAAAACCATCTGTTGTCCAAGTTATGCACTCTTCAAATGGTATGTCTAATTTTTTCAAAAACATCCTTAATTTCACCAATCATTTTTCCGGTCGATTTCAATATATCGTGATGGTGGTAAATAATGGAATGATGTTCCCTCATCTCTCAATGCTTTTGTAGGAATAAGGAATGCATTTTCTTTTTATATCCCTCAGAACCCCACAAGAACCTGTTGCAATTATTTTTTCTTACAACCACAAGCAATCAGCCTGTCCAAAAGCTGTACGGACGCAGGTGCACTAATATTAGGACGGACAAGACATATTCTTTTGCCCTTTATACTCAATCACATATATATTTGTAGTTCTACAGCAATTTTTCAAATTCTTCGGCAATTATTGCATTACTATTCATTGCGAATTCATCTACGCAGTCTCCTAAGAAAGCAAACACACACTTTTCCGGAAGTTTCAACTCCTCGCAACCATGATTTGGTTTAATTACCTCTATAGAAAAAAATTGTCATATTCAAGTATAGGAATTTCATTTTTTTATTATCATCTTCAGCATTCTCCTCTAAATATTAACTATTCATCTATTCATTATTTATTAGTCCAAACGAGTGGGAAATAAAATTTATCAAACCGGCAAATTTATTTTTTTAAATCTACAAACCCTGAGTTACCATAAACTAAAGTTTACAAAAACATAACATAGTCCTCTTCATTTTCACGAACAACTTCAAAACCTACTTTTTTATACATACTCACTGCATAGTTTATCTTTTGAACCGATAATGAAACTTGCTTATATTCTCTCTCTTCAATGTCAAAAAGAATTTGTTTCATAAGTTCAGTTCCAATTCCCCAAATTCCTATATTCCTTGAGGAGAGAAAATGGAAAGAGAGGGTGTTGTGTCATCAATAATCATTGATGATACGAGTCCATACAGCTCCTACTACCTTTCCATCAAAATCCGCCACATAACATAAATCATCTTTCTTGCCAAAATCAGCAACATATATTTGTAAATCGGGATGTTCTATAATATCTTTGGATGGAGCTTGTACTCCTTCAGGAATAAAAATAGCTTCATATAGAAAAAGTATCCAATAAATTAATTTTCATTCTGCTTTAATTCTCTAATTACATAATCCATTATTGCCTCCAATCTATGTTCTGTAAATTTATTATTTTATAAATCGGTATAAATTCCACACATACTATACCTCCATACTTTTTGAATTGTTTCTGCTACTTCTAATTTTCCATTATACTAATCATCTCGCAAATTCAAATTTATCTAGCTCTATTATATCAAATATACCCTCGACCATATAGTTATAACAGTAAATCTTACAATCTTGTAATTACCGTATTTCTATTAAGCTTAACCTTACCTTTTCTCTTTATATATTCTTCAATATCAAACACATTCTTCTTGTCATAATCTTCTAAGAACTTATAGTTCTTATGCTTTGTGATGTCGAATTTATCCGAGAAAAAGGTCTGACACCTCTAAGCTGAAAGATACATTTTTCCACCGTCCATAACTGTTATCTCGTCTTGACTCATTAAATCCTTTCCGGTCTTTTGATAGTTCATGGCAAAGCTGTTCTGATTGGACTTGGTTTCTGAGATATTGTATAAGTCAATGGTTTCCTTTCCCAAAGTTTCTGAAAGTTCTTTTAATGTAGTCTTTTCCTTCCCTCCCAGGAATAAAGTACTATCGCAGTTTCCAATAATCGTATCCGCATTATCCTTGTAAATAGCTTTCAGCTGAGATTGTGCCTGTAGAATAATACTTGCAGAAATTTCTCTGAACGAATTGTGGCTATAAGCTTCTCAAACTTTGGGATTAAGCTCGATATTTGCAAACTCATCTAGGAGAAACCTGACATGAACAGGTAATCGTCCTCCATAGACATCATCTGCCTTGTCACATAGAAGATTAAAAAGCTGAGAGTACATAATGGAGACCACAAAGTTAAAAGGTATCATCTGTATCAGAGATAATGACAAAGAGTGCTGTTTTTTTCTTCTCCAAGGCAATCCAGCTCCAATTCATCTTCGCTCATTAAGTCCCTTAGTTCTTGAATATCGAAGGGGCAAGCCTTGCTCCACAAGAGATAAGAATGGACTTTGCTGTTTTTCCGGCTGCAAGCTTTATATTTCTTTATATTGTTTCACTGCAAAATGCCTTGGTTCTTTCTTTTTTCCAATGCCTCAAAAAGCCTGTCTATCGGATTTCTTATAATTTTCATCGTCTTCTCTGACTTCTGAAGCATCCATCATGTCCAGCAGTGTTGCAAAATTCTTTTTCTTCTTTTCGGCGCTTCATAGTAGATATAGGCAATCAGAGCTGTGTAATAAAAGCTTCCTCGGCTTTTCACCCAGAAATCTTCCCCTGCCTTTTCTCCTTCTCCCTTTGGTATTGGCATAATGGTCTGCACCAATTTCAGAATATCTTTTTCTGAATGGATATAGCTAAAAGGATTGTATTTCATACTTTTTGAAGTTAATGGTATTTAATATCTCGAATTTCATACCCATTATCCTCCAGCATTTTGCCACACTCAAGAACTATCGTCCCTTTAGGGTCTGTTACGCAATAGGAAGAATGCATTTGCATAAGATTAGCTTAACATAAAAACCTTGTCTTCCCGGATCCTGATCCACCAATCACAAGAACATTTTTTATTTCTTGCATACTTTTGGATTGCTTGGTCTTCCATTCATGCTTAACTCTCTGTTTTGGTAAGCAATATATTGTTTTTGAAATTTTTTTCGTCCATGTATGGCTCAATGTCTTTCCTATTTCCCAGGAAGCGTTTTTGTCAAGCACCTTTTTATATTTATGGACGCTCTTTTGTAGGATTACAATACATAGTGTTACATCACAACTGAATAAAAGAAAGCGGGAAGAGCCTGTCTTGTGTTAAAGTTAGTTCACCACAAACAACACCCAACTCGGAGGTCTTCCGCTGTGGCTACTATAACACAAGATTTACTCTTCAGGCTATCACTATTCGCTACGCTGAAAAACATGGCGTAACAAAGGCTGCTGTTAAGTATCATGTCAATCGGCAGTATATCTATCGATGGAAAAACGTTTTGATGGCTCACCGGAATCCCTGCGCTATCTCTCCAGACGGCCACACAGTCACCCTAATCAGCATAATTCCGATGAGCTTAAACTTATCTCTGATATGCGCCGCAGAAAACCCCTCACGCAGGCCTTGTTATTTTCTGGGTAAAACTTATACAAAGAGGTTACAAACGTTCTGATTTCAGGGCTATATCGTGTTCTGAAAAAGCAAGGTATTATGGCGTAAAGCCTCCCAATCCCAAGTATATCCCAAAGCCCCATGAGCAAATGCATTACCGGACAGCGAGTTCAGATGATGTGAAATATGTCCCTTCTGCCTGCTTAAAAACAGTAAAGTCATTGGCAAACAATTTTTCCAGTATACCGCTATTGATGAGTACTCACGCTGGCGCTATGTAGAAGCTTTTGAAGAGCATAACACCTATTCTTCTGCTGTATTTCTAGATCATCTTTTAAAAGCATTTCCAATGAGCATTGAAGTGTACAGACGGATAACGGAACAGAGTTTACCAACCGCTTTTACTTCTCACAGAGACAAACCTACTTTTGTTTGAAGCGACGATTAATGCAGTATGGAATTCATCATGTTGATTCGACTCGTTTACTCCTCGACATAATGGTAAAGTCGAGCGTAGTCATCGAAAAAGACAACGAAAGATTCTGATACCACACATAGTTTCTATTCCTTTGATGACTTTTTCAAAGCAATTACAGGTATACAATAGGAGGGACTATAACCAGTTTCCCATGAGACCTTTTAGGGTGGAAATCTCCCGCACTCATCCTAAAGGAATTTATTAGATGGGGTGTAACATATGCTTTGACAAACCCACACTTCTTTATATTTATGGACGCTCTTCTGTAAGCCGTATTACTCTTTACAAAGAAAAACAGTAACCTTTTTGATTCACTGTTTCTCTTGTTGTATTATGCTTATTTCTAACGGTTATATAAGTTGCGCCATTTTTCCAATCATTTATGTGTTTGCATGAGAATGACTGTGTATAGCATAGGGTTAAATATAAAATGTTCATGCTCATGCGAATGTACTACTTTTTCCGTGCTTATGCTGGTGGGTATGGACATATCCATTATATTTTCTTTCGTTACTAAGCGTATCTTTTACTCATAATCAATGTGCTGATTATCATAATGCCGAGGGCGATATAGTAATTTTACTGTTGGTCTTTCTCACCCAAAAATAATAAAAACTAAATCCCACTCCTAAAAAAATGGTGCTATAGAATAAAATGCACTTGTTTTTTGCTGCACTCCAAGTTCTTTTGTGCCATAATATAAAAATTTATACTTAAACCATATGCCACAAAACCAAGTAACATAACCGCAAGTATATATAGTATTTCAGGTAGATGTCTCCAATGATAAAAGCAATAACTACTGTCAATACCTCGAGAAAAATTCCTTTTATTAACACAATTTCCTCAGAACTTTTTATCACTTATACTTCTTGTACAATTATTCTCAATCCCCCAACAAATACAAGCACATAAAACAAACATTGAACCTTTATTCAGTGCTACATGCTTCCATCCCCTCAAAGCTAAGAATGACTGCTTGATAAAAAGTACAAGGACAATAGCAATCCATAATCTTTTAGAAATTCTTTTCCTTAAAAATCAAAAGGGCAATGACCGATGTTGCAACACTTTCAAAGTTATTAATTAACGAGACATTAGCAGAATTTTAGTATTGGCAATGCCAAACATCAGAAATATCGGTGCTGCTATATCAAGAACAACCATTGCAGTGTATAGGTAAAATCATTTATATTAAGCCATTTTTCGTCAGTCAATTTGTTTTGAGTTTTCTTTATTCCAAGTAATATCCAATACCAACACCTGCTCTAAATACAAAACCGGCAAGCATTGTCGGAGCACACATGTTACAATATTTTTCGATATTGGTACATTGATTGCATATAATGCTGCTGCTAATATTGCAAAAATGTAGCTGTTTTATTTTTTACTCAGTCAAAGCCCCTTTCTCATCTTTTTAATATTATACCATCACTGTAGTTTTATAGGTCTAACTCATTCCTCTTTACCTGTGATAGTCGCTTTTCGTGTCCCTTCATTTGCTCTATACAGGTTTTAACTTTTTCAGCCTGTTCAACTTTTCTCGTATCTCCACATTTGATCTGCAGTAGGTTCTTCTTCTCTTCTTCAAAGTGGCAAGTTCTGATTTCCATTTACTGATGGCTAAGGTTTTACTTTTCTCCCTAAAATGGTCTTTCAAATATTTCTTAGCACCTTTCAAATAAAAATAATTTCTGCCGTATGCTCGTTATAAAATTCCCCTGTTTTGCTTTTTCTTTGTCTTGGTATAGGCTTTGTAGGTGTCCTTATGCTTCAAATATTTTTCTGACTGGTCTATGAGTTTTGTTTTTATCATCAACTTTCTTTCGGTATCTTTTTAAGGCTCTTGTGGTCTTGGTAATTTTATCTCGTAAGGTAACTATACTTTCTTTTAGCTGGGATAATGAAGTGATATTTTTATCTTTGAGTAGCTGATAACTCTCAATATATTTTTCTAAATCAGCATTATTCTTATCTGCATTTTCACGGATAAGATTTTCAAAGATTGACTGCAAAATTTTTTCTTTGAGTGGAGGGTGAACTTTTGTATTTTCATTTTCTGTATTTTCTTCTTTTCCAATTCCCCTTATCCAATTCTAGCAATGCCTTTATTCTTCTTGAGATTTCTTTTAATATCTTGTTTTGATGTATGATTTTCTGTTGATGTATCCTCTGTCTGTAGATATGCCTTTTTTTCCATTTGTAGTTGCTGATACTCCTAAATGAATGGTCGGTATTTGTTCTATTCCTTGCCTTAGATAAGAGCGATGATCCACTTTCTCCTGTATGCTGTTTTCTTCAAGATATTTGTTTGTGATATCTGCCCATGCTTTTCGCCACTCTTCTGCTTTTGTCTTGCTCATTCCAATCTGTTGTATTGATTTTTTTCGTGTTTTGTAATTTCCATTTTTGAGTTTTACTTTTTCTCCGTTTTTCATCAAGGATATATTCCTTTTGATTTTTGCTCTCCCATGTTGTATCCTCGTTTAGTGGTCGCATGGTAAGTAATATATGACAATGTGGGTTTCCATCATTTTTTTATCGTATGCACTACATGGCACACATACCTACTTTTACAAAATTTTCTTTTACATATTCTCGCACAAGATTTATTTGTTTCTCCTCGGTCTAATTCTTTTGGGTACACTCTAATTTCTCTTGCAAGTTGTGAGTTTTACTCTTTTCATCAACACTATTCCATAATGTCCTCTATCTGAAAATTCCTGTGGTGCATTTTGTGGTAAAAGAATTTCGTATGGGCTATTCCACCTTTTCTTGTAAAGTCATGGACTATACCGTCATATTCTGTTTTTATCTTCTCGCCACTTCGATAGGCGGAAGTTGCTACTGCACTTTTGGCTTTTACCTCTTGAAATAATCTTTATGCAAAGATGATATATCGCCATAGTAAAAACCCTTTCCATTTTTCGATATGGTTACAGGAGATAGATAGAACTTCCTATCGATAGCTTTTATCCGATTTCTTTTGGGAAGTACACAAGGGGTAGGAAATTTTTTCGTAGGGGAGTGTAGTTCCCCTGTATCAGCGTTAGCTGATATGCCCTCTGCTAAGAGCCTTCGGAGAACGCACGCACCTGTTAAGGTAGAGTATGTGCGCCTTGTAAACAAGTGACTATTCTCTATGTCCGTTTCTTCCTCTTGGTCGGTGTTTTGATTTTCCGTTTCTTCTCTGCTTCAATGATTAATTTTGATATTAGCTTCTTCTTTTACGAATTAGAGATGATTAGCTGATAAATCCATCTTTGGTTAAATTCTTACTTTCTGTAAATATGCTTTCAAAGACTGCTCTTTTTCATATATCCTTTATCTCTTTTTTTCTTTCTTCCTGTTTTCGTGCTGACTGATGAGCTTTTTCCTTTTTGTTTTGTAACTGCCTGATTTCTTCATCTGCCATTAAGATTTTTCTCATGTTTTTCTATTTTCGTGTCCTCTCTTCTAATTTTGAGCAAAAGAAAAACAGTAAACCTTTTTGATTTACTGTTCCTGTGGTAATTTTTATTAAATTGTTAGTTCTACAAACTGGGATTTATTTAGTAAAGTTTTCCCAAAAATAAAATATGAAATAGTCCATAAAACTATACCCTACAAATAAAAATATTCCAAATACTTTACATAGTCTAAAAACACTATTCACTTATACCAACCACTTTATATATAATAAAGGCAACACTGTTACCAGCATAATTAAGATGTATGACTGATTGCTTAAACAATGACCAATTTTCGATTTCATATATTACAGAAGCTGCAGCTACCGAAGCTATAATGATACCAACTATGAATGTCCCTCTAACCTCGAAAGGATCTATCCCTTGATATTTCATTATTAGCTGATATTATTGTCAGTTATGATTAAAGGAATAATTCCCCTAAGTATTGCTATCTTTACTAACATTTAATTACTCTCTCACAAATTCTAATTTGTTTATCTCATATTGACTATTATAGCATCGATATTTTTCTACTGTCATATTTCTCTACTCACTACTATTTGTCCTTTGAATGTATTACTTTGAACAGCTTATCTTGAAATGTCTCTTTACTCTTTTTATCAAAATATACTCTCTGTTACAAAGGTCTCTTCCATTTATCTTCTTTGTAAGAATGCCATCGGGCTTTTTGATGTTGTTCTGTCTGTATTTCTTTAATATCTGTTTTCATTTTCTGCCATTTAGTTCCTCCTTTCGACTTGCACAAAAAGATTTCCTGTGATTAGGAAACTCTCTTTGCGATTAATTGATATTTGGTTTTAGGTTGTTGCTTGCAGTTTCTGCTCTGTATTCTCTTGCTTTTAATTTTTCATACTCTCGGCACTTTTCAAGATTTTTGGCTCTGTATGCTTTAGAATATGCCCTATGATAAGCTCGTGATTTTTCTCTCCTTGCTTCTTCTATTTCTTCCCCCCTCTGTATCATTTCTTGTTCTGTCGGCTCTATCTGTTTTGTAAGTTCATTTTCAAATTTTCCGATATAGTTAAAATAAACCTCTATTCGTTGAACTACATATTTTGCTCTTTTTACATCTCTTTCATGCACTGCGATTTTACTGATAAACTCATTGATAATGGTAGGGGTAAGTTCTTCAAAGTTGGAATAGCTTTCTGCAAGTCTGATAAATTTCTTTGCTCTTTGGTTTTGCATTTTCACATTCGAGGTTGCTCTTTGGATTTCTTCTTTTTCTGCTTTTAAGTGTGTAGTATTCTTCTGCATACTTTTCTTGATAACTGCTCATAGCGTTCTGTATCCAGATTTCCAAGTGCATTATCTTCATAGAGTTTATTCATCACTCTTTTCTATCTGTTCCATTCGATCTGTGATTTGTAGGCATATGCTTTTTGATTTTTCTTGACTTCTTCGGTCTGTTCTTTATACAGACTTCTCTTTTACAAGTTTCTCAAATTCTGCTTTGTCCAGAATACTGTTATCTTCTGCAAGACTTCATAGATATTTCTCCATAACCTCATCAACATCAATTCGGTGTGGGAGTTGCATTTGGGGTGCTTTTCGCTTTTCCCTTTGGCATATTCACTGCAATAGGTTACATGTTGTACTCTTCCATTTTTGTGTATGTGCGAATGTGCATTTTTGTTCCGCAATCTTTACAGTACATCAAGCCTGAAAGTGTGAATTTTCCATCTCCGTTTGGTCTTTTTACAGGTGCATTTTTAACATACGCTCTACATTTTCAAAAGGTAGTTCTATCTATTATCGGCTCATGCACATTTTCTGTTATTTTCACATTTGCTTTTTATCTACATAATGGTTTCTCTTATCTCTGTAATGCTTTTTCGGTCTTGAAGTTGACTACATCACCACAATACTCTTTTGTCTTTTCAGTATGCGTGTTAGAGTTGCTTTGTTCCAGTTATATCTGTTTTCTTCATTTAGTGGTTTGTGCTGTTCCTCTGCCCTTGTTGTTTCACTAAAAGGTTGGGGTTAGTATTTTTCTTTCAGGTAAACAGCTATCTGATTTCTGTTTTTCCCTCCATAAATAGCCTCGAAAAATGAGTTTTTACAACTTCGGCAGCTTCTCTATCAACGATCCAATAATCTTTGTTCTCAGGGTCTTTTATATAGCCGTATGGGGCTTCTGTTGCGACAGGCTTTCCGTCTGCTCCTTTGGTTTTTAATTCCTGTCTTTACTTTCTTTGCTGATGTCTCTTGCATACCACTCTGACATGATGTTGATAAATGGGGGCAAATTCCAATGTGTTTTGGTCAATGCTGTCTATTCCTGTTATTGATAGCGATAAAGCGTACATTGTTTCTTCTAAATATCTCCATCGCATTTCCTACTTGGAGATAATCTCTTCCCCATCTTGTCATATCTTTCATGATGACAATTCTACTTTTGCTCTTGCTCTACATCGCTTATCATCTGTGTATAGGCTGAACGGTCAAAGAACCTGTACCGCTTTCGTCATCGTCGATATAGTGGCGAATGTTTATCAGCTTTTTCTCGCATACCTTTCTGAAAAAGCGCTTTTTGATTTACAATACTATTACTCTCGCCACCGTCTCTATCTTCATCACCAACTGAAAGGCGGGAGTATAGTCGCTGTAATTTTATTGTGATATTCTATCATGGCATTATCCTCCTTTCTCGTGCTCTATATCACCCTGTTCAGTTAATATTATGCAACCCAGCGAGGCTGATCCGTACTCTTTCCCCTGTCTCAAACTTTTGCATTTTTGCCTTTGGTATAGACACTAAATTTGATTAAAACTGCTGTCCTATTCCCGTGAAAATGTCAATAAGATAAAGACTCTGGGAAAAAGCTCATTCTGTCAGCTCACTAATCCTTTGAAAGATTTTTATCTATCACATCACCGCCGGTATAACTTCTGATATGATGAGAAAAATATTCCCTGAAATAGAAAAATGCAAGATAGGGAATATTTTGCTTTGCAAACATTGCCTTATCCTGCACCTTAAATAAGCCTCTGATATCCTTTAGTATCTTCTCAATCATAGGCTTTGCTCCTTCTGCTTATTCTTGATTTTATCTTTTGAAAATAATGTTTCACCATTTCTTTGAACTCTCAAGGTTCTTATGGATGGACCTTCTTCCAGTCTCCAAGTCTGCTCAGACCTTTTAAATGCCTTTGTCCATAATTTTTACATCTTTTTGCTTGAAAAATAGGGAATACTGCTTTTGTCTTCTTTATCTTCATAACAGAAAACTTAACAATTATATTGTTCAATCTCAGACTTTTAAGCTCTGTTTCTCCAATGGCAATTTCTTCTAGCTGTCCTTTCTGAACCAAGTCCTTAAGCTTCACTTCACTACCTTTTCGCCGACAAATTTCTCCATTCCCCAAATTTTTAGCTTTCTTAGTACTTTTATCTGCTGAATAATCAGTTTTGCAGTGATTTTAGCTGCTCTTTTATTTCCCGTGTTAAGGGTTTTATCGGATACTCTTCATTGATCATGTTCTTTCTTTCACCCTCCGCTCAATAATCGCTCTTTTGTTTCTGAGAAAGCTTCTTTTTGAATTTGTTTCCTGTAGTCCTGCCCCACAACCATAATCGGAATACACATCTCTATAATTCTTGAGTAAATTCTTGATACTCCACACTTTCAATACAGTTTTGAATAGTGTCATAAGATAGATTCGCGGTAAATATGGTCGGCTTCCTTCTTAAGTACCGGCTGTTCACAATGTTGTACACCTGTTCCTTAGCATAGCTTGTGTCCCTTTCAATTCCTGTGTCATCTAAAAATCAGTACGGAAGTATTAACCAAAGATTCATATATAGGCATTCTTATCAAAGTCAAAACCACATTTTGTACTTTCATTCATAATCTGCGATTCCGAATCTCACTGTAATTTGATACTGCTCTATTAGAGCATTGGCAATAGAACAGACAAGATAAGTTTCTTCCGCCTCCAACAGAACCATAAAAAGAAGTCCCACATTTTCTTTTCTTCATTTGCTCATAATCCTTCACGAAGTTCTTGGCAATAAGAAGACTTTTGATTTTTCTTTCCTTGATAATTCTCAAAGCTGTACTTCGATTCAGCCTGGAACTAAAACAACTACTCTTGAGACGTTCTATTTCCAATTGCTTCTGTCTCTACTTCTTTTTCTCTCTGTTTGTCGCAATGACAGGCTATACGGCAGATCATCTTTCCACCAAAGAACTCCAAAATCTTCCCTGTCTTTTTCTTTCATGGCAAGTCCATCAGTAAATATGTCCGTCCTTTTCATATTCTTCATTTGCATCGTAGGAATACTCCACGCCCTCAATCCGTGTCCTTTTCATTTCACTCATTGCAAATGCTCTCTTTATCGTATTCTTCCAAACTGGGAATGTTCGAAGCTTTTAATACACTTCCTATTTCCGTCTTTATAAAACCGTGAAAGGATAGTTGCCTTTTATGGTCTTTATAAGTCTTTCCACTGCTCTTAAGATATGCTGACAACCTTCCACATAGTTTGAAAAATCCTTAACTAGAACTCCTTTCAATTCCCTCTTATATCCTCATTCTTTACGTTTTTGGAAAAATCCCATATGATCCAAATCTAAAATCAGGATAATTACTCTCATGTTTATTAGTATTAGAATTAGTTCTGTATTTTCTTTCCATTTCCTGAAGTGTAGCTCTTCACTTTGCATGTAGATTCTCACTTCTGAAACTCAGAAGTTTTTACCTTCGAAAGAAAAAGGATACTTAGAAAATCTTTACATAAATGATATTTGGCTTTCCTAACCCCTGCTTTTCTCTCTCTATAAGCCCTAGTCCTCCTGTACTGCTGTCTAATTCATTTATCTTACAGCTGTTTTATTAGATCTACCTAAGACTTGCTAATCTCTTCCAAAGTAAAAATGATGTATATTCTATTCTCATGATCAATCCATTTATTTTTATGATAAAGCTGTTCTCTCAAGTAACAGGCATAAAGAATCTTGGCATCTGAAGATAGGATTGAAACTTTCCATCAGTCACAAGAATCTTAGGAAGCATATAGTAGCTAAATCGCTCACCATCTCGGTTATAAAAATAATCAAACTCCACATCTTCTCTCCTTTATGCTACTATTAATTTGAGATGAAAAGACGATGAACTCTATCGCCTCTTCATATAAATTCACTCTCTTTCTTAAAAAGATCGTATTCTCTGATTTAGCACTTTCTCCAGAAAGCAACATTGTTGCACCTATCATAGGTAATCCAGCGACTGAGGATAAAGCCAACAATTAATGCCTCCAATGCAACTCTTCCGTCCTGAAAGAATAGAAAAAGAACCATTGCTACAAAATGCAAAGAATCATCAATAAATAAGATAGCTCATTCCTATACTTAGCAAAAATGTTAGAAAAGAAAAGCAACTGATAATAGAAGACTATTAGGAAAAACAAGACAAGCTTAAATAGTATTCTCATAGGCAACCTCTTTCTTTAATTAACTATCTATTCATCTACATTCGATTACTAAGTTTATACTAGCACACGGGATGAAATTGCAAATCATCAATATAGAAATGGCGGATGAAGTTAATCATCCGCCATAAGGCATAACTCTTTTGTATTCAAAATAGTTCAACAATAAACAAAAATACTAATACAACTTCGCCCTGCCGGAATATGATATTCACCATCAAGAGGCGCAATTCTTCCTCATCACTCATCCTTCTTCTGGTTAATGGCGGAAAGCAGCATACCGCAGGACTCTACGCCCATCATGGCTCTTTGGGAAGACTGTAACGCAATCAAGGTCTTCCTGATCAGCCTTCCGCCTCGTAGAAGTCATGAATGCCGGAAAGAATGGTTCTGTCCCTACCGGTTCCGTCGTCCAAGGTAAACTAAGAGCTTACTTTT
>CAKAHF010000003.1 GCA_916439225.1 uncultured Oribacterium sp.
CCTAATTCGCTAATAATGTACCAAAAAAATTCAGTATAAAATTAACGAAATTAGTGAAAATGCACGAAAATGATGGATAATATCCTCCGGATACCATAAGATAGAATCATGCAAATAAGGAGAAAACAGAGCATGTTTTACTCGTCGTAAAAAAATTAGGAGGTGTGTTGATGAAGAAAAGAAGTTTAATTGCCGGCTTACTCTGCGCAGCATTATTGAGTGCCTGCGGCGGAGGAGCAGCGAAAACAGAGAGTAGCGATGCAAAAGCAAGCGGAGATAAGATTCAAATCGCAGTTTGCGGACCTATGACCGGCGATAATTCAGAGTACGGAATCGGATTTTACAATGCTGCTGTATTGAAGGCGAAAGAGTGGAACGATAATGGCGGCGTTTTAGGAAAACAGATTGAAATCGTACAGTATGATGATAAAAACACCGCTGAGGAAGCAACAACCATTGCACAGAAGATTATTTCCGATAAGAAGGTAGTCGGCGTGATTGGTCACTTCTCCTCCGGAGTATGTATGACAGCGGCTCCTATCTATCAGGAGAACAAGATTATCGAAATTTCTCCGTCAGCGTCTCACCCGGATTACTCCAAAATCGGAGATTACATTTTCAGAAATAATACCGTCATTTCCAAAGAGGCTGCAGCAAGTATTGATATTGCAGTGAATGACTTAGGAAAGAAAAAGGTTGGTATCATCAGCATCATGACAGACTGGGGAACCAATACTTCCTCCATCATTAAGGAATTGATTGCAAAGACCGATGCGGAAGTGGTTGCACACGAGGAAGTTATGGAAGGCTCCGACGACTATACTCCGGCGATTACCAAGTTAAATGAGGCGGGTGCAGATGTAGTAATTTGCTGCGGAATGTACAATCTGGTAGCACCGGTTGCAAAGCAGTATAAGCAGATTAATCCGGATATTAAGATTGTAGGATTCTCCAACGCATACAGCCAGCAGTTAATCGAGCTTGGCGGAAGCGCAGTGGAGGGCGTATGCTTCCCGGTTATCTTCTTCTCCGAGTCCGATGATCCGACGATTAAGTCTTATGTTGAGTCCTATAAGGCAGCTTACGGCAATGCTCCGTCTGCCCTTACCTCTCAGGCTTATGATTCAGTAGGTATTCTTCTTACTGCTATCAAAGATGCAAATACAACTGATTCCGA
Organism: uncultured Oribacterium sp.; assembly: GCA_916439225.1. Classification (GTDB taxonomy): domain Bacteria; phylum Bacillota; class Clostridia; order Lachnospirales; family Lachnospiraceae; genus Oribacterium. The sequence goes on from CAKAHF010000003.1 coordinate 1,178, forward strand.
AAAGGTAAAGGATCAGATTTATAAGACTACTTATCAGGGTGTAACCGGAGAAATCAAGTTTGATGAGAACGGGGATGTAGATAAGCAGTTCGTAAAGGTAACCATTAAAGACGGTAAGTTTGTAAAGATGGACAAGTAATAAAAAGTTAGAACGATTCAAGGGGGATGGGAAAGAACATAGCTTATGTTTTTTTCCCATTCTATTCTAAAAAGTATTTGATATTGAAATAGGAGTAGCTATGGTCACACAGCAGATTATAAAATGGATTAGCACTGGGAATGGGATATGCCTTGATTGCTGTAGGATATTCCCTTGTATTCGGAATTCTTCGTCTGGTGAATTTCTCTCATGGTGCAATTTATGCTTTCGGTGCAGAGATGGCTATGGTTTTTTTATAGGGATGCAATTCGGAATAGTCCCGGGAATCATTGCTGCGATGCTGTTGACAGGAATTTTGGGAATTACAATCGATAAAGTGGCATTGGAACCTTTAAGAAAGAAAAAAAGTCACCGCCAATCGCCTCTCTCATTACTACAATCGGTATATCCAATATTATAACGAACCTATTAATAATCTTCTTGGGTTCGGAAAAAAAGAAACTTCCCCTCCGTATTTGGAGAAGGAACGGTAATGCTTGGAAAATTCCCCATTTCTATCACCCAAATCATGATGTTTGTAGTATCGGTTCTTCTTATGGGAATCCTGATGTTCATCGTTTTTAAGACGAAAATAGGACTTGCCATGAGAGCCTGCGAACAAAACCCGAAGGCGGCAAATCTTATGGGAGTCAACGTGAATTTTATTATCTCTTTCACATTTTTCCTCGCGGGTGTTTCGGCAACAATAGCCGGAGCATTGGTAAGCGGATATTACCAGATTGTCTATCCTAACATGGGATTCATGGCGGGACTGAAGGCCTTTGCGGCAGCGGTTTTAGGCGGAATCGGCAGCTTGCCGGGAGCATTGATAGGCGGACTTATGGTCGGAGTTTCGGAAAGTATGGCTGCGACCTTCCTGGGGTCAACCTATAGAGATTCCATCGCCTTTATCATTTTAATTCTTGTGCTCTTACTGAGACCGCAAGGATTATTCGGACGGAAAGGAATAACGAAGGTGTAAGCTATGGCAGAGAATAAAGATATAAAAGCTTCTACAGCAAAAGAAAAGAAGAACTTTGCCATTGGAGAAATGGTTAATTTGCATCAGCTTGAAAAATGGGCACATGAGAAGAAGCGGATTTTGCTTCCGGCTTTACTTCTATTTTTGCTGGCTTTTCCATTTATTTTATCTAACCAGTATTTACTGACTGTCACTATAAAAATCGGAATTTACAGCATTTTGGCACTGGGATTAAATGTGCTAACAGGATATACCGGACTCGTTTCTCTGGGGCATGCAGGATTCGTGGCTATCGGAGCTTACTGCAGTGCGATTCTTTCCATGAAAGCCGGGATGCCATTCTTCCCATCCGTTCTTTTAGGGATGCTTTTAGCCGGTGCAATCGGTGTAGTTCTGGGGCTTCCAAGTCTTCGTGTAACAGGAACCTATCTCTCGATTATTACTTTGGGGTTCGGAGAGATTATGAAAATGATTCTGATGAACTGGCAAAGTGTTACCGGTGGAACTTTAGGAATAAAGAATATTCCGAAGCCTGAGATTTTTGGAATGGAACTGACAGTACAGAACTATGGATTATACTATCTTGCTCTTTTTTTCCTCATCCTTGTGAGTGTTTTCTGTTTCTTCCTAGTTCGTTCCAAGACAGGCAGAGCACTAAGAGGAATCAAAGGAGATGAGCTTGCTTCCGTTATGATGGGAGTCAATGTGAATTTTTATAAGATACTGGCTATGGTCATTTCCGCTATGATTTGTGCTCTGGGCGGTTCCCTGTATTCCCGCTTAATCGGCTATGTGGATCCGAATACCTTCAACTTTGACGTATCTACAATGATACTCAGTATCGTGATTTTAGGAGGGATGGGAACACAGAGAGGAATGTATATCGGCGCTATTTTGCTGATTGCCTTTCCGGAAGTATCTCGCTTCCTTATGGAGTACCGTTTCGTACTGTACGGCGTGATTCTGGTGCTGATGATGCGTTTCCGCCCGGCAGGCTTATTGGGCTGGAAATCCAGGCTACCCTATCCTCTTTCTCGTCAGGCAAAGGAGGATTTGGCAAAAGAGAGTAAGGAGCTAGTATGAGTACGGAAGAAATGCTTTTAGAGGTAAAAAATCTGTCCAAGCAATTCGGTGGTATTAAGGCTGTCGATAACGTGAATCTGCAGATAAGAAAAGGAGAAATTATCAGTGTTATCGGTCCCAACGGGGCAGGAAAAACAACTGTTTTCAATCTGTTAACAGGAATTTATAAACCGGATCACGGAGAAATTTATTTCAGAGGAGAAGCAATCCACCATCTTCCGCCGATTGAAATTGTGCACAAGGGGATAGCCAGAACATTCCAGAATATTCGCCTATTTCATGACATGAGGGTGATTGAAAACGTTCTTGTAGGAACCCATCACAGAACAAAATATACATTTTTAGATTCCAGCTTACGAACGAAACGCTTTAGAAAAGAAGAAGATGAAAGAGTAGTACAGGCGATTAGACTTTTGCAACTTTTAAAGCTGGATCACAGAAGAGATGAGTATGCGGCAAATCTTCCTTATGGAGACCAACGAAAGGTGGAAATTGCAAGAGCCATCGCAACGGGAGCGAAGTTGATTTTGTTGGATGAGCCTGCAGCAGGGATGAACCCGCAGGAGTCCTTGGAGCTTATGGGATTTATCCGTGAGCTTCGAGACATGGGCTATACCATTTTGATGATAGAGCATGATATGAGCGTGGTCATGAACATTTCCGACAGAATCTATGTAATCGATCATGGAAAGCCTATTGCAGACGGTTTGCCTAAGGAAATTGCAAACAATAAAGAGGTAATAGAGGCGTACTTGGGAGGGTTGCAAAATGCTGAAAATTCAGGGACTTAATACGCATTATGGGGCAATTCACGCCTTAAAGGGAATAGACTTGGAAATTCATAAGGGAGAGGTTGTTTCTCTGATAGGAAGTAACGGTGCGGGAAAGAGTACCTTGCTAAGCACTGTAACGGGAATTCAGAAGGCCAGTAGCGGAAAAGTCATGCTCTATGATGAGGATATTACCAATATTGCTCCCTACCAGTTAAGTAAGAAGAAAATCAGTATTTCTCCGGAGGGAAGAGAAGTTTTTCCGGATTTGACGGTGCTTGAAAATTTAAGGATTGGAGCCTTTTCTATCAGCAATAAAGGAGAGATTGAGAAAAATTACGATAGAGTATTCACTTTGTTTCCAAGATTAAAAGAAAGAATCAAGCAACAGGCCGGAACCCTTTCCGGCGGAGAGCAGCAGATGCTTGCTGTCGGACGTGCACTGATGTCTTCTCCGGAGCTCTTGTTCTTAGATGAGCCGTCTCTGGGCCTTGCCCCCAATATTGTTTATTGATTTTTGACATGATTAAGGAAATACAGAAGCAGGGTGTAACCATACTTCTTGTAGAACAGAACGCCAACCTGGCATTACAGACTTCTAATCGTGCCTATGTTTTGGAAAATGGACTCATTACCATGCAGGGAGATGCAAGGGAAATCGCAAACAACCCCAAGGTAAAAGAAGCATATTTAGGAATAGGATAAAGAAAGGATAAAGCATGAAAAAGATAATTAACAAGCCGGAAGACGTAGTAAAAGAGTGCCTTATGGGCTTACAGATGGCAAACAGCGATACCTTGGAGTATATTCCGGAAAAGGAAGTGATATATCGCAAAAATATGGATAAGAAGGTTGCGGTTATCTCCGGGGGCGGAGCAGGCCATGAACCTCTTCATGCCGGCTTTGTAGGAAAAGGAATGCTGGATGCCGCAGTTTCCGGAAATGTGTTCTCCTCTCCGAGTCCGGATCGTATTGAAGCCGCTATTGAGAAGGTGGAAAAGGGGCAGGGTGTACTGTTTGTAATAAAGAACTATTCCGGTGATATCATGAACTTCGGTATGGCACAGGATATGGCGGAAATGGAAGGAATCCAGGTAGAAAGTGTTGTTGTAAAAGATGATGTGGCAGTACCGGACAGCACCTATTCTACAGGTAGAAGAGGAATCGCCGGCACCATGTTTGTTCATAAAATTGCCGGTGCCATGGCTGAGACAGGCGCTCCTCTTAGTGAAGTGGCAGGTGTAGCCAGAGAGGTGGTAGAAAACCTTAGAAGTATGGGCATGGCGATGAGCCCCTGCATTTTACCCGCTGTGGGAAGACCGGGATTTACCCTTGGGGAAAATGAAATCGAAATCGGAATGGGAATTCATGGAGAGCCCGGAGTAGAAAAGACTACCATGAAGACTGCGAAAGAAATTGCGGAGATTCTACTTCAGAAAATTTTAGATGATTATGACTATGAAGGCAGTGAAGTAGCGGTACTGGTCAATGGCTTAGGGGGAACTCCGCTTATGGAACTCTATATCCTGAACTATGAAGTGCAAAGTTACTGAAAGAAAAGAATATCACTGCATATAAGACCTTTGTAGGGAACTATACCACTTCTTTAGAGATGACTGGTTGCTCTCTTTCTTTACTAAAGCTGAACGACAAGATGAAGACACTTTTGGATGCATCCTGCGACACTCCGGCTTTGAAGATTGATTAATGAGGAGGAAATATGAATTTTACATTAAACAGTAAAGATTATATGGACTATATTGTTGCCGTTAATCAGGAATTAAATGAAAAAGAGGAGTATATTACCAATCTTGATCTTGCGACAGGAGATGGAGACCATTGGGCAAACCTGCACATGGGATTCACAAAACTCACAGAAGAAAAAGAAAGATTGGAAACCCTGGATATCAGCTCCGAATTAAAAGAAATCGGAAAAATCATGATGGCGGTAATCGGAGGTTCTTCCGGAGTTCTTTACGGCAGTGCTTACCTGCATGCCTCCAAAGTGATGAAGGATAAGGAAGCTATCCATAAAGAGGAACTTTTTGAGATTTTAAACGCAATGCTGAACGCCATTATGGAAAGAGGACAGGCTAAGCCCGGATTTAAAACCATGATTGACAGCTTGCACCCTGCGGTAGAAGCCTATAAGGCTGCTTTGGAAGAGGGAGTAAGTGTCGAAGAGTTGTGTAAGAGGGTAGCGGCTGCAGCGGAAAAGGGTGCAGAAGAAACCAGAAATATGGAATCCATTAAAGGGCGAGCAACTTATCAGAGTAATAAGGGGATGGGGCATTTGGATCCCGGTGCGGTTACCATGGCGCTGCAAATTAAGGTCTTAATGAACAAGGCATTAGAAAAAAGAGGAAATTAGATGCAAGAATCCAAAAGAAATCTAGTTAAAAATGGCATTTTTCCGGGGAAAAAGATGCAGGAAGTACCTGCAGGATTCTGGCATCATTTTCTCCCGGAAAAGGAGCAGTTTGCCAAGCCCGGTGATAAGGCTGCACAAAAAAGAGCCATAGAAGGGCATAAAAAGTTTTTTGAGGAAGTTAAGCCCGATATCATGAAGATTATGAACGATGCATTTATCGGACATCCGACTGTGATGGAAAATCCTCTTAGAAACGGAGAGGACCTTCTCGCTATAAAAAGCCTCCCGGAAGATCATCCTTGGATTACGGAGCAGGTGGAGCATCTTAAAAAGATGACGGAGCTTTTTTCCGACAAGGTCATGTGCTTTTACAATATTTTCTCCCCTGTACAGTGGATCCGAATCCGATTGGAATTTTTTGATTTGGACTTTGAACGCTTTGTGTATCTGGCAGAGAATTATCCCAAAGAGTTGCAGCATGCGGGAAAAGAGCTCGGAAAGGATATTCAGACACTGGTAAGAAAACTCCTTACTGAAACAAAACTGGATGGCATTTATTACTGTGTGCAAAATGTACAGAGCCCGAAATATGATCAGAAGACCTACAAAGAAATCGTGGGAGAAGACGAGCTTGCCGTGTTAAAACTGGCAAATGAATTAAGCCCTTATAACATCCTCCATATTTGCGGCTATGCACATCACAAAAACAATTTAGACTTCTATAAAGACTACGAAGCAGGAGCGTATAACTGGGCAGTACATACGGAAGGCGTCAGTTTGTCGGAGGGAAGGAAATTATTCCCCGGAAAATGCATTCTCGGCGGTTTTGATAACAATCCTAAAACTTTGATAACAGAAGGTGATAGAGCGGATGTAGAGAAATTTGCAGAGGATTGCATAGAGGAGAGTGAATATCGCTCCTTCATCCTTGGAGCGGATTGCTCGGTACCGAACAGCATTGCAAATGAACGTCTGCGTTGGATAACCTACTGTGCACAGGAAAAGAATAGAGAACAGGGAGAGTAAACATGGAAAACAGAAAAGAATTAATGAATGCTTTTTTGGAAAATGAAGAAGGTGAAAGAGTTATTGGCGGATTCTGGCACCACTTTGTGTCCTTTCACAACCACTATGGATGGGAAGACCCAAGCATCATGAGGACAGTTGTTGCAGAACAAAAAAAATATATCGATGAGGCAAAGCCGGACTTTATAAAGATTATGTCTGACGGTTTCTTTGGACATCCGTCTCTTTGCAAGTCTACCATTACTACACTGGAGCAGTTAAAGGAAGTACAATCCGTCGGAGAGAATCACCCTTGGATACAGGCACAGGTGGATTATGTAAAGGAAATCTGTGCTCATGCAGGAAAAGATGTCTATAAATACTATAATATCTTTTCTCCGCTACAGTATATTCGTCTCCGCTTTGAGGAATATGATGAGGACTTTACAAAGTTTACCAGACTCTTCAAGGAAGATCCTAAGGCAATGATTATGGTTGCAAAGCGCATCGCCGAGGATACAAAGGCGCTTGTAAAGAGGCTGTTTACGGAAACGGATGTAGACGGAATTTATTACAGTGTGCAGTGTGTACAGGACAAGAGCTTTACCGAGGAAGTGCATAAAGAAAGAGTACAACCATTGGATCTGGAAGTTTTAAACGAGATTCTTCAGTATACGGATAATGTACTCCTCCACATTTGCGGATATGGAAAGTATACAAACCATTTGGAATGGTATAAAGATTATCCCGTAAAGGCTTTCAATTGGGCGATTTATTCTGAGAATATTTCTCTTGCAGAGGGGAAAAAGATATTGAATAATAAGCCTGTTTTTGGTGGATTTGATAATGCGGAGGGAAGCCTTCTGTATACCGGAACAAAGGAAGAGATTAAGAAAGAAATATATCGTATTCTGGATGAGAGTGGAACTAAGGGTGTGGGACTTGGTGCTGACTGTACCATCCGAGAGGATATCGATTTGGAAAGACTGCAGTGGATTAAAGATATTTCCGAAGAGTATGCAAAGGAAAAGAGATAAATTCTGAGAGTTGTATACAGTGCTGTATAAAATGTCACAAAGAAGGGGCTGTAAAAAATCAAAATAGTTTTCTTAACAATATAGGTCTGAACTTGGGCACGCTTTCCGCTAGCTTCGCCTGACTGAGCAGTGGTTTTGTTAACCACTGCTCACTTTGCTTCGCAAAGCAAGTCCCTGTGGACCTTGGTCTTGTACAGGACAACTTTTCTGATGAAAAGTTTGTCCTTACATAACGGATACTAAGCGAAAAACTTCGATTCTCTTGTTTTTCGCAAGTACCGACGGGCTCAGACTACCCTGCATTCAGACCTATATTGCAAAAATTACTTTATTATTTTGATTTTTTACAGCCCCTTTTTAGTATAATGAATATATTCCCGGAACAAAAATAAAGTGGAAGAAATACGGTTCAGCTCTGCTTTGACAATGAATTAAAGCAATAGGAGAGTGCGATGGCAGTCAAGTCTTATTTGAATCAATTTGCAAATGTAGTCTCGGATGTATTAAATATCGATGTGATTATCGTGGATTCAGATTTGAATTTGCTAGGGCAAAAGCTGGTCTTTTATGATATGTATCAAAAAATTGACTATGGCTCTCTTATTTATACGGTCATAGAAAGTGGAGAACAGTTCTATGTAAAAAACAGAGAGTCTGTTCCGAAATGCAAAGAGTGTAAGGGATATGCGCAATGTAAAATTGACGGTTTTGTGGGAGTTCCTATCCGCGATAAGACGGAGGTGATAGGAGCTCTTGCTTTAATTGTCAGCAAAAAGAGAGGAAAAAAAGTTCTTTGAAAAAAAATAGATTCCACTCTTATGTTTATGGATAACATGGCGGAGCTTATCGGAAAAAAAGAATCATAGAGCATCAATCGAAAAAAAGAAATTAAAAGAAAAGCTAACAAGAGTAGAATCCATTATTGCAGCTTTGCCGGATGCCCTACTCTACTGCGATCATTTTGGAAATATTATTTACCAAAATGCTTCATTCCATTCTATTTTTTCATTGGAACAGTCTATCGGTAATATTCGGGAATTATCCGAGGAACTGGATAAATATCTGCAAAAAGGGAAAGTAGTGGAAGAGGCTAAAATCACCATAGAAAGGGGAATTTTTTCATTTTATGGGACCATCAGCATTATTCCGATTGTTATAGAAGAAGAAAAGAAAGAATTCTTATGTAAGTTTAAGCCCTATAGCCAGATTCAAAGAACTGAATATCTTCTCGAACAGCACTATGGTTACCTTTTCATGGTTATCAAAATATGTAGGGAAAGAAACAATAGAAGAATGTAAAAATAGAGTCAGCAAAGAGGAGTGTATATTAATTCAAAGTGAAGATAATGCTCTGAATGAGTTGATAGGAAAAGCAATTGTAAATTACTCGGAACGACGCTTAAAGGAACTCCGAGTCATTTATATGCAGAATGTGTATAGAGAATTAATGACAAGCTTCATGTTCGGCGAGCGCGGTATGCTTTGGCAAATGCAGGGAGGGAGCCTTATTATTGTGCAACCGGAAAAGATGCTACTATCTGTACAGGAAAAATTAGCGTGTTATCTGGAAAAAGAAGTGGAGAAGGTGAAAAAAAGAGAGCAGGATGAGATTTCTATCCAATTTATTTTTTGTACTAACGAAAACTTGGAAGAATTGGTTCATTCACATCTGTTTTCTTATCGTTTATACAGCATTATTACAAAAAATAGAATAGTGGATTTTCAGAGCGTATACAATAACAGAGCTGTATTTGAACGCTTTTTCAGAAGCGGAGTACTTTACTACAGTAAAATATATGGAGAGAAGGATATTAAGGGGATTGAGGAGCTATATCAAAAGCTTTGGCGAATGATTGGAAAGAAGGACTTAAGTACTATAGAAACTTGTCTGGAAAGCTATTTTAAAAATAATACAGCCATGAATAGAAGCTTTGCGTCTTTGGAAAATGAGGGCAGTATAAAAGAAATGGAGAGAGCCGGTTTGGAACAATTGATAAAAGGGGATTATACGGTACAGCAAATCTGCCATAGACTTGGTATTTCCAGAAGTAGCTTTTATAGGAAAATAGAAAAGTATCAACTGGAATATAAGAGGCGGAGAGGGTAAAGGAGTCTAAGTATTGCTTGTGGACTAGACTCGGATAGGATAGGTTGTATTTTAGAGAGAATGATCGGATTATAAAAGGTATCCCCTCAAATGTGTTTTATTTACATTTGAGAGGATATTATTGTCTATCCGAGTATGCTCTTTGAGCTTACATGTCGCTGAATTAAATTGTAGCAACCGATGCACAGGACGATCCTGCCATTCAGGCAAAGGATATTGAAAATTTAATTTCTATGAAGCCTGCTGCAATCATTGTGGACACTTGCGATTCGGATGCCATTGTTCCGGCCATTGAGTCCTGTAATGAGGCGGGAATTCCTGTATTCACCATGGACAGAAAGGCCAACGGCGGAGAGGTGGTTTCTCACATCGGCTACGATGCAATCAAATCCGGCGCCATGGCTGCGGATTATTTAGCTAAGGCCCTTTCCGAAAAAGGTAAAGTTGTTGAATTGCAGGGTATCATGGGAAGCAATGTGGCACAGGACAGACACCAAGGATTTACGGATGAAATTAAGAAGTATCCCAATATTGAAGTTGTTCAGTCTGAAGCGGCTCATACCTATCTTGACGGCGGCAAAGTTCCCAAGCAGGTTGTTTTAGGAAACCAGGTTCTGGAAGCTAAGGATGCGGCAAACTATAACTCTAAGAGAGATGTAGAGATTGTAAGTCAGGAGTAACTATACCGATTTATAGCCGATTGTTAAACGACTTAGAATCAAACCGAAAACAAAGTGCTTTGTTCCTTAAAAACACCCCCTCGGGCAGATTTCTGCCGGGGGGGTATTTCCATTCCGGACAAGCATAAAGAGACATATTTTTGCGGTACAAATCTTATGTCTCTTTTTTTCTTAGAGCACCTGCTAATTTCTGAGTGGAAAAAAAACCTCTAAAAATGCTATAATATGCTGATAAAGCTTTGAAAAGAGGAGGCATTATGCAGCTTTTAGATATAAAAAGAATGGCTCATAGCATTCTTGAAAATCAAAACATAGAGAGTAGTTTTATCGAGTATAAAAAGTCGGCAAATTTTAAAGATAAAATACTAAAAACCGCTTGTGCTTTCGCCAATAACTATATGAACAATGAGATAGGATTGTTATTTGTTGGTATTGAAGAAGTTGATGATAAAGCTACGGGAGAAAAAGCAATTCCTAAAAGACCAATTGAAGGGATAAAAGAAGCAAAATTAGAGGGAATTGAAAATGAGATTAAATCGCTCCTTTCTAATATCCATCCTAAAATAAATTACCATATTATTACGGACAAAATTGATGATGAATATTATATCGTAGTTGCGGTAGAGAGCGGTAGTAATGGACCGTTTCAAACAAGTGAAAGGGCAGAAAGGGATAAAGATATTAAGCTAAAGGCAGGAAGATATATCAGAGTCGGCAGAGATTCAAGACTTCCAAATCCAACCGAAGAATTTGAACTTTTAAAGAAATTTGCAAACTTTTCTTTTAGTTCCAATCTCAATGAAAGAGCTACCATAGATGATTTAAGCTATGAATATATGAAAGAATATCTGCTTCAGACGGGAGCAAAGAAAGATATTAGAGAAATGTCTAAGTTGGATATGGCAAAGAGTATGGGACTTGTCAGTGAAAGTGAGTATGGCGGTTATAGAGCTAAAAATTTTGCTGTGCTGATGTTTGCGGAAACACCAAATAAATTTATTCCAAATGCCCATGTTGAAATCATAAGAGAAATTGACGGAACGGATAAAATGGAATCAAAAAGATTTGATGGGCCGGTTTGGATACAGGTAAAACAAGTCAGCAAATATTTTGAAGATAATATTATGGCTTCATATACCATAAGGGAAGCAGATAAAATCGAGCATAAGATTGTCTATAACTATCCTCTTACAGCATTTGAAGAGCTTGCTACGAATGCCATTTTGCATAAGGAATACGATACGCCTGAATACGTAGGAATATATATTTACAAGGACAGAATCTCTTTTGTAAATCATAATAGACCACTCCCTCCTGTGACAATTGAAGCTCTTAACAAGGACAGAAGCTTTGATAGAAGGCAGTATCTTAACAAAGAACTTAAAGATATGTTCTTTTCCCTTAACTTAATAGAGTCTTACGGTTCAGGTATAAGGCGTGCAAAGGATGCATTATTAGCAAATGGTTCTCCCTGAGCTTAAGTTTTATCCGGATAATGAAGAAGATAACTATACTAACGCAGTCATGGGTGTGAATAAAGAATTTTTTTGAAAGAGTTTAATGGTAGTACTACCCAAGAAACTACCCAAGAAACTACCCAAGAAATAAAAAAATTGAGAAATCCGTACCGAATAGAATTATTGAATTGATGATGATGGAGCCAAATATTACAGCAAAACAAATTGCGGAATATTTAAATGTTTCTTTTGACGGAGTTCGTTATCACATAAAGAAATTAAGAGCAGACGGTAAGATTAAAAGAGAAGGCTCTACTAAGTCAGGAAAATGGATAGCAATGAAATAGAAAAAAACAGAATTACAGAATTTAAAGGTGATTAGAGTAATCTAACCGCCTTTTTTTATTTGCTTGAATTGTCAAGTCAAGTGCAACATAGGTAAATTGTAAATAACCTGTCATCTTTTTTCTCGTAAATGGTACATGACATGTCCCTTAAAAACAAAATTCCCCGCAGCAGATTTCTGCCACGGGGGTGTTGCCATTTCGGACAAGCATAAAGAGGCATGATTTTGAAATACAAATCTTTTGCCTCTTTTTTACTTGTTTTCTATTTCCAAACTTAATAGGTATAATTGTCGACTTCAACCTTATCCACTTCCTGATATGGCGCAAGGGTAGAAATCATCTTGACCGGCTCGTCATAGTTGTTCACAACATAGTGTACTTCACCCGGCTCAATATGAATCAATTGTCCCGGTGAAAGATGGTTCACAACACCGTCAACAATCACATCGATTTTTCCTTCCAGAATATAGAAGTTTTCTTCCATGATGTTGTGATAATGTGCTTTAAAATCCTTTCCGGGCTGGAACTGAACCAGCGCAAAATTCATTCTTGGTCCTTTCATTAAGTATTTCGGTCCATTCAAATTTTCGTTTCGGTACTCATAATCCTTCTCGTCAACTACGTACATTTTTCCCTCCTATTTTCTATAATTTATTTTTTTAAGATATGCCGGGGGCAATCCACATATTCTTGGTCAGTTTTCTATCGCAAAGCTCTAATTGCGCTTTGTAAACTTCTCTCCAAACGGGATACATCCTTTGATAAACGGCATGGTTTTCAGCATTCGGCGTATAAACTTTATCCCATTTCACACATTCTTTTGCAGCGCTCGAGATATCTTTGTAAATTCCGACTCCATATCCTGCGAGAATGGCGGCACCGAGTGCAGTGGCCTCTTTTACGACAGGAACTCTTACCTCCAGATTTAATACATCGGCAAGAATCTGGCACCAAAGAGGACTTTTACTTGCTCCACCTGCAAAAACAACATGACTTGGTGCCTTGCCTGTGGAAGCCTGTACCAGTTCCATATGTCCCTTTGTTATCAGTGCTGCATTTTCCAAAATGGCACGGTAGAAGGTGTAACGATTGAATTTTTCCGCATCCAACTCAAAATTCAAGAAGGAGGGAGCGGCATGCTTCCATTGGATAAAATTCATCACATCGGAGAAGGTGCACATCATGCCGTAACAACCTGCGGGGATTTTTTCCGCTTCTTTGTTCATCAAGTTGTAGGGGTCATCTCCGATCTGTTTTGCAAGTTCCTTTTCCTGCTGGCAGAAGGCGTCTCTGTACCAACGCATAACGAGTCCCGGTTTAAAAGCAAGTGCCTCAAATTGCCAAAGATTCGGCACGGCATGACAGTTTACACGGACTCTGCATTCCGGATCGGTTTGTCCGCTTTCTGTATTATATTCATATTGCCAGAAGCTTCCTCCAAAGATGGTTGCATCTCCCGGGTTCACGGCTCCGACACCGATGCATCCCAGTTGGCAGTCTCCACCGCCTACAATGACGGGGGTTCCTGCGGCAAGACCGGTTTCCGCGGCGGCGCTTTCCGTGACATAGCCCGCTTTACTTCCGCATTCCTGTACCGGTGGGAAAATGTCATCTCTTAAACCGCATTGTTTAGCAATTTCCGGATTCCAGGAACGCTTCTTCAAATCAAAGATTCCGGTTGTGGAACCGTTGCTAGGTTCTACTGCCAGTACGCCGGTAAGTTTATGAATTAACCAGTCGTTAAACATGCCCAGTACAGCCGTTTCCTCATAAATACGAGGTAATTTGTTTTTGATCCAAAGAAGGCGGGGAAGTGCGCCGAGAGCATAGGTCTGTCCGGATTCGCTGTAGAGGACTTTCTCTAAAGCGGGATTCTGCCGAATTAACTCGGCAACTTCGTCAACACTGCGGCCGTCAACATTTGCACATGCCCAGATTTCTTCTCCTTCTTTATTATAAAGAACAATGCCCTCTCTCATGCAAGTGGTTGATATTCCGGCAATATCTTTATTGTTAATCTTTGTCTTCTCAATGAGTCTTTTTATGCAGCTTGAAGCCAAATTCCAGTTGAAGGTCCAATCGAAGTCCATACTTCCCGGCCAGCGAGAATCTTCGTGGTGTTCCCATTCCTCCTGTACACAGTCGATCTGTCGACCGCTTGTGTCAAACAATACGGCTCTGATGCTGCCTGTTCCGGCATCGATTGCAAGCAAATATTGTTGATTCATAAATATGCTCCTTTACCCAGTTTTATTTAGATTAATGAGTTTGCGGTTCCCTCATCGGTAATTAATACATCCAGATAACGTCCGTTTAAGACGGAACGAATTGCGGTAACTTTTTCCTGACCGGCGGCTACGCCGATGACATTTTCCAACTGCTTAACAACATCTAAAGAGGTACTGATGGTTCGGTCCTCTAAAGAAGAATTCACGACGTCCCCATTTTTATCAATAAAATGACTTAGCAAATCCCCTACGGCACCGTTGTTTTCCAAAATCAAAAATTCATTCTGGCTTAAAATTCCGGATTGCAAAATAGTGGCTTTCGGATTCATGGCACCGATTCCGACAACGGAAAGATGAGAAGAAGGAATCAATTGTTCTATTTCTTTCACGGACTTTTCCGCTTTTATTGCGCTTGTCATCTCTTTGGTTGAAGTAATTAAAGGAGCAGGAATCAGGTACAGCCTGGAATTAAAGGTGGAAGAACTGGCATTAGGCAAATAATAGCTGACTCCTCCGGTTAAGGAGACAAACGATGGTGTATACTCGGTGTTGATAGCCAGATGATTCAGGATTCTTCCGGTTGTATCTCCATATCCTATATTAATGAAAGTATCGGCATTGATTCGGTTCGAGATATACATTGCAGCGGCTCTGGCTACATTTTCATTCACGGCCAGAGTCTGAACAGAATCGGGAACAATAAAACAGTCTTTCAAATCGAATTTTTCAATTAGATTTTGTTCCAACTGCATTCTCTTATCAATATTAGAACGGATTCGAAACTGGATAATTCCGTTTTGTTTTGCCTTTTCCAAAAGCTTAATCACACGCATACGGCTTATTCCGAGAACTTCAGAAATATTTTGCTGTGTCATATTCTCGGAATAGTAGTACCAAGCGGTTTTGGCCATCAAGCTTTCTTCATAATCATATATTTCCATAATTCCTTCTTTGATAAATGTTTTAAAACAAAACAAATGTTAACAATTGAAGTATAGCAATCAAAGAATCCTCTGTCAACAAACTATTGCAAGAATGCGGTAAAATTCTTCTTATTAAAAAGAGTCGAAAAAATTCGGATTCAGTGGCTTAAAATATAGAATTAATGCATATTGAGAGGATGCTGAATTGTGTTTTGGAAAGACAAAAATCAGTTGACAATACAGGGGAAATCCAGTATTATACTGCTAAGAACAAAAGTTATACTCACAAACAAATGATGCAATAAGGGTATGAAAATGAAAGAGACAACTGTAATGGATCATGAAAAAGACCAAGCTGTACAGGAGCTGTCGAATAGCTTGCTGTCCGTAAAAGGAATCTGTAAAACCTTCGGAAGCAATGCGGTGCTGAAAGGAATTGACTTAGATCTTCGTTCAGGAGAAGTTATTGCTCTGATTGGAGGAAATGGTGCCGGTAAGAGTACCTTAATGAAAATCATTATGGGAATCTATCAGGCGGATTCGGGGGAAATCTATGTGGCCGGAGAAAAGACAGAACTTGTTAATCCTTCTGTTGCATTGTCTAAAGGGATTTACATGGTTCCGCAGGAACCAATGCTATTTCCGAATATGACGGTCGAAGAAAATATCCTGATGGGATTTTCTGAGAGTTCTTCCGAGCTAAAGAAGCGTCTTTCGGACAAGGTGAGCGAGCTCAGCTGGAATGTTAATTTACAGCGGAAGGCGAGTACACTTTCCATTGCGGAGCAACAGTTAGTGGAAATTTTAAGAGGCATGATGCGTGAAGCAAGGATTTTTGATTCTGGATGAGCCTACGAGTGCTTTGACCTTTGATGAAGTGCAGTCTCTCTTTAAGGTAATCCGTAACTTCGGGAAGAAGGGAATCGGTATTATCTACATCACGCATCGCTTGAATGAGGTATTTGAGATCACAACGCACGTTTCTATCATGAAAGATGGGATGATAACCGTAAATGGTCCGGTTTCGGATTTTACAAAGGAAGATCTTGTGAATGGCTTACTACCTCCGAACTTGGAGAAAAAAAGACGGAGGGACAACAGGAAGAAAAAAAGTGTTCAAACGCGAAAATCTAGATCCGGTGCTGGTGGTTGACGATCTTAGCGGCTACGGATTTAGTCACATCCACTTTTCGCTATATCCGGGAGAGATTTTAGGAATTGCCGGTCTTGTCGGGGCGGGAAGAACGGAACTTGTCAGTACAATTTACGGTCGAGATCAGGTATTGTCCGGAAGCGTAAAGTTGGATGGAAAGGATATTACTGGACTTTCTACTCGTAAGGTTTTGGAAGCAGGAATTAATTATGTTCCGGAAGACAGACATTATCAGGGATTGTTTAAAATCAGTTCTATCTCTGCCAATACGAGTTCGGCACTTTTAAATGGTTCGAAGCTTGGCCGTTTCTTTCTAAATCGAAAAAAGGAAGATGAGATTGCCAAGAGCTATGCGGATGACTTCAGGACCAAAATAGTAGGTTTAAATGATGAAATCGGAAGCCTTTCCGGTGGAAATCAGCAAAAGGTCATTATCGCAAGATCATTGTCTACTAGTCCCAAAGTGGTTATCTTGGATGAACCGACCAGAGGAATTGATGCGGCGGCAAGAGGAGATGTTTACAACATTATTCACCGTTTGAAGCGAAGCGGAGTTGCGGTGTTACTCGTATCGTCCGATATGGAGGAAATAGAGGAGCTCGCAGATCGAGCAATTATTATGTTCCAAGGAAGAATTACAGGAACGTTTTCGCGAGAAGAGCTGACGCAGGATAGATTAACCTCGGCCTCCTTCGGCTTTAAGGGAGAAAAGGAGGTGTCCGAGTGAGATATCTGAATGAGTTAAAGAAAGCGAGATGGCTGTCAAGCTTCCTCTTTCTTATTGCCTTATTCCTTGTTACAGGAATGGTCAATCCGGACTTTTTGACCTATTCTAATATTATTACTTGTTTCAACGGATCGGTTGTATTTGCTTTGTTGGCAATCGGAATAGCCTTTGTGATTATGACCGGAGAAATAGATGTTTCTATCGGTGCAGTGATGGGACTAACGGCGACAATGGCCGGTCAGATTGCCAAAAGAAACGGAAATATCTTGGAGATGTTGGTATTTGCCGTGTTAGTCGGAATGCTTGTCGGAGCAATGAATGGAATTGGAGTTTCGCTTTTTCGTGTGCCGTCTTTGATTTTTACTTTGGGTGTAAATGGAGCTTTAAGAGGTCTTATTTATATCGTATCCGGCGGAAAAACAACAGAAAACTTTGCCGGAGCCTTTACAAAGATTGGAAATCAGGTATTGTTTGCGGAAGTGACAATTTATCTTGCTATTATAGTGGTTATCATCGTGGTGATTCATTTGCTGCTTACAAAAACAAAAAAAGGAAAGTACTTTATTGCGGTGGGAGACAATTCGAATGGTGCAATGCTGGTAGGAATCTCCGTGATGAAGACAAAAATGCTCGCCTATGTTATCTGCGGTATTTGCGGGGCTTGCAGGAGTTGTTTTTGCTTCCAAATACGGACAGGTCAATATCGTGGCCGGAACCGGCTATGAGATGTCTGCGATTGCAGCATGTGTACTGGGAGGAATATCACTCTCCGGAGGACTTGGAAATATACTGGGTGCTGCTTTCGGCGCAGTGATTATGTCTTCGGTAAGTCGTATGCTGGTATTTATCCATCTTCCTTCCAATTTCAACAACACGCTGACGGGAGTGATGCTCTTAATTATTGTTGTGGCAGATGCTTTGGTACAGAGACATGCTGTAGAGTCAGCCAGAAGAAAAAGACTGTTGTCCAGGACAGCGGCTTTGGATGCTAAGGTGGGAGGTACACTGAAATGAAAACAATAAAAGGCCTACTGAAGCATTGGGAGTTTATTCTTTTATTGCTGTTTGTGTTGGAGATAGGCATCTTCGGCATAGCCAATCCTGCAAAATTTTTCCGGGCAAGTTCCATTTTGGCGAGTGTAACAAATTATATCAGTGTTTGTATTATTGCTTTGTTTGTTACTTTTGTTATGATTACCGGCGGGATTGATATTCAGGCAAGTTCCTTAATCGGTCTAACATCTATTTGTATCGGTGTATTGTGGAGCGACTTGGGATTAAATATCTGGACTGCTGTGCTGCTTGCAATGCTTCTGTCTACGCTTTGTGGAGCTTTGTCGGGGTATTTCATAGCATATTGTGGAGTTCAACCGATGGTTGTAACCTTGGGAGGAAGCTTACTATACTCGGGACTTGCACTGCTTATTTCCGGTCTTTCCCAAACGCCTGCTTATCAGGGCATTAGCGGATTTCCGGCAAAAGCGGCAAATGGCAGTTTCCAAGGCTTCCGTTTTCTGGGAAAAGGAATGCTGTTTGGAACTATTCCGGTTCCGGTCGCAATTTATGCAGTTTTGATTTTGATTTGTTTTATCCTTTTGCACAGAACAAAATATGGCAGAAAAGTATTTCTTATCGGAGTGAATCCCGAAGCTGCTGAGTATTCCGGCATCAATAGTCGACTCATAGTGATGAGTACCTATATATTGACCAGTATCGGTGCATCGATTGCGGGAGTGCTCTTGACGGCAAATATTGATTCGGCTAAATATGATTTAGGCTCGACATTTACACTATCTATCATTACGGCGGTAGTGCTTGGCGGAACCTTATCCACAGGAGGAAAGGGAAGCATTCTCGGGACGGTATTGGCATCGTTAATGATTTGTATTATGCGATACGGACTACCGCTTTGCTTCGGAATCAAGACACAGTCCTTGGATCTTCCAATTGGAATCATGCTTTTGATTGTTGTAATAGGAAGGGAGCTTTCTAAGAATAAACTCATTCTTCAGCTTTTTAAAAGAGGAAAATAAATAGGTAAAAAATGAGGGAGAAATCCCCATAATTTTTCAATAAGAAAGGAAGGTTTATTATGAAAAAGTTGTTGTCAGCTGTATTAACAGCAAGTATGGTGATGTCCTTAGTGGGATGTGCCGGCGGAGGAAACACATCGGGAGGAGCATCTACCGAGACAACCAAGGCAGAGGCTAAAACAGAGGCTGCTGCAGAAGCTAACGAAAATCAGGCATCCGGTGACATTAAGTCCATTGAGGGAAAGACGGTGGCTTTTATTCCGAAGCTTACAGGAAACTCATTCTTTGAGGCGGCAAATAATGGAGCGCAGAAGTATGCAAAGGATTGGGGCATCACAGTTGACTATATGGGAAGTGCTAACGCAACTGTAACAGATCAGCTTGAAGTTATTCAGCAGGCGATTGATGCGGGCGTAGATGCCATTGCCATTTCCTCTGTAGATGCTACAGCATTGGATGAGAAGTTGAAAGAGGCACAGGATGCAGGAATCGTAGTTTGTACTTGGGACTCCGATGTTTCTCCGGATGCAAGATCTATGATGGTTTCTCAGGGTACTGCTGATGTTTTGGGACCAATGCTTGTAGATATGGGCGTTGAAGCGCTGAAGAACCGTGGCGTTGATCCTGAGGGAGAAGTTAAGTATGCTTGGCACTATTCTCAGGCAGCGGTAGCAGACCAGAACTCTTGGTATGTTGCAGGCGAGAAGTATATCAAGGAAAAATACCCGAAGTGGGTTGCTGTACATGATCCGTACTATTCCGAGCAGGATTCTCAGAAGTCCGTAACCATCGGTGAGGCGGTTCTGGATGATAATCCGGATATTGATTTGATTATTTGTAATGACTCTACAGCACTTCCCGGACAGTGCCAAGCTGCACAGAATAAGGGATTAACCATGAAGGATGTAACCATTACCGGTTTCTGTACACCTTCCGGAATGACTGCATATCTTGATGCAGGAATCTTGGAGAGATGGGGACTTTGGGATTGTGGTGTGCAGGGTGCTTTAGGATGCTATTTTGCAGCATATCTTGCAGCAGGAAATACAATCAAGGCAGGAGATACCATTGATGTTCCCGGAATCGGAGCTGTAAAGACCGTACCGAACAGTGAGCTTGTATCAGGAACAGAGACTGCTCCGGAGAATAACGGTGTAGTACTTCTTCCGGAAAGAGTTGTATTTACGAAAGAGAATGTAAAAGATTATAACTTCTAAGTTATAGTGAAAGGTAATAGTTTGCATATTGTCAAACAGGGTAAGAGGGAGATAAAGAATGGCGGATTTAGATGAATTAAAAGTTGCGAAAAACTATTATGTGGATGTTCCGTTTGCAAATCAGGGGGATTTCCAGGTAAAAGGATGTAATGGTCTGGATTGGGGAATGAAGAAGCATTTGTCCAATATCTTCAATCCGCAGACTGGAAAAACAGTGATGTTTGCATTTGACCATGGTTATTTTATGGGATCAACAGCAGGCTTGGAGCGTTTGGATATTAAGATTCCGCCTTTGGCACCTTATGTAGATGTCTGGATGGCTACGAGAGGCGCTCTCAGAACCTGTATTCCGGCAAACTTGAAAAACGGAGTTGCGCTTCGTGTTACTTCCGGATCATCCATGGTACAAGAGGATCTTAGTCAGGAAATTGTGGCAGTAGATATTGAGGATGCAATTCGCATGAATGCGGACTGTATGGCAGTGCAGACCTTTATTGGTGCAGATGGTCAGCTTTCCAGCTTGGATAACCTTTCCAAGGTTGTCAATGCCGGCTTCCGGTACAGCATTCCGACAATGGGTGTTGTAGCTGTCGGAAAACAAATGGAGAGAACAGACAGATTCTTTAAGCTTGCGACAAGAATCGTTGCGGAATTAGTTGCCAGATTGTAAAGACCTATTACTGCGATAACTTTGAAGAAGTGGTTTCCGCTTGCCCTGTTCCCATTGTGGTTGCGGGCGGCAAGAAGCTTACAGAGAAGGATGCTCTGGAAATGACCTATAAGTGCATCCAGGGCGGTGCAGCCGGTGTAGACATGGGAAGAAATATTTTCCAAAGTACTCATCCGGTTCAGATGGCACATGCTGTGCATGAGGTCGTTCACAATGGCTTGACCGGTGCGGAAGGATATGAACTTTTCCAGACTTTGGTTAGCGAAAGTAAATAGGATTGAAGTTATAGGGCGGCTATAGTAGTACCTAGGAAGAAAGTGCTCAGACAATGTGTACCGACCCCCAAAAAGTTAGACCAAAATCTAACGATTTGGAGGTCGGTATTTTTATGGCAAAATATAGTTTTGAATTTAAGAAGAAAGTTGTTTTAGAATATTTGGATGGTAAAGGTGGAGCGCTATATCTTTTTAAAATATATGGGCTTGCTTCTGGTTCACAGCTACGCAAATGGATTAATGCATACAATGCGTTCGGTGATGAAGGCTTAATGCGTTCTCGTAAACAAATAAAATATTCTTTCGAAAAGAAAATTTCTATTGTAGAGTTATATCTATCAAGTGAGACCTCACAAGAAAGGTCGGAAGAAAACTTTGGACATACATAGAATAAAAATTCAAAAACAAGAAATTGAAGAAAGAGTTGTTGATACTAGTGCTGAACATGTAAAAGAATTAAAGATAAACTAGGATGGCTAAGTCCAGTGCAATACAGGCTTAGACTCTTGGCTGCATAAAAATAGCGTAGCAGCCACATGAACTGCTACGCTAAAAAAGTCTAACTTTTGGGGGCACATCAAATCGGATTTATCGTTTTTTTATAGAGTTTACTATGTAGTTATCCTGGATCATTAATCGGTTATTTTGCATAAAATCTCTTGGTATTCTTGTCTGATTCTACGAAAATCTTTTACAGTAATTGACATTTTTTAATAATAAGAATAAAGTGTTCATGAAATAAAAATTACTGTATATTTATTTCG
Organism: uncultured Oribacterium sp.; assembly: GCA_916439225.1. Taxonomy (GTDB): domain Bacteria; phylum Bacillota; class Clostridia; order Lachnospirales; family Lachnospiraceae; genus Oribacterium. Next base: position 23,146 of record CAKAHF010000003.1, read on the forward strand.
TGAAATAAATATACAAGAAAGGAACGTAACGATTGTGCGCCAATCAGTGATTACAGAAATAAAGTCATTATATCCTCAAATGAATGATGCAATGCAGAAGATTGCAGATTATCTAATAGATACGGATGAGATAGAAGGTGTCGAAAGGGCTAGCGAGTTAGCGCAAAGAAGTGGAGTTAGTACTGCATCTGTAAGTAGATTTGTAAAGATGATGGGGTACAAAGAATTTCGTGATTTTCGTTTACCTATTGTATTAGAGAAGCAAGGAGAGGAGAAAAGACAAGCTAAGAGTGAGCTGAATTATAATGGGGAAACAATCAGTGGAGACGCTTATTCAATTTGCAAAACTATCTTTTCAAAGAGTGTAAGAGAGTTGGAAGAAACTTGGGGGATTTTGGATTTTTCACTGATACAGAAGGTGGCAGACTTAATTCATAAGGCCAGAAGGATTGCGGTCATTGGAGTTGGAAGATCTAAGATTACAGTGGAAGCCCTTTTTTCAAGGCTTTATCGAATTGGTTATCCCATTATGAAGTTTAGTGATTCGCATGAAATTGTGAATATAACCTCGATTTTGGAAGAAAAAGACTTACTGATTTGTGTGAGTAATTTTGGCTTAAGTAAGTCTGTAGTAGAAGGTGCAAAAAGGGCAAAAAAAAGAGGAATAAAGGTAGTGGGAATTAGTAGCATTAAGGAGTCTCCACTGTCAAAGGTGTCGGATTATACTTTGTTCAGTGCATATGACTATAATGCACAGGATGGGAACCTGTTTGATCCGTCGAGTGAGAATCTTGCACAGCTTGTCATGGTGGATTGTATATACATGCTGGTGGCAAGGAAAAATGAGAAGAAAAATATCAGCTATTTTAAAACTTTTTCCAATGAGATTCATGCTGAGCATGTGAAATAAAAAGAAAAGCAGGGAGGAAGGAAATGAATCGTATACATAATGGAACCGATCAAGCCGTTGAAGATATGATTAACGGGTATACGGAAACTTATCCGACGCTTTTCGAACGTCTGGAAGGGCAAAAAGTAATTCTCTACAAAGGGAAAAAAGCCGGAGTTTCTATTTTGATTGGGGCAGGAGCAGGGAATGAACCTTGGCCGATTGGCTACGTAGGAGAAGGACTGGCAGATGCCTGTGTTTTAGGGGACGTTTTTACTGCACCCGCAGCGGGAAGTATTTTGAAGACGATTCGTGCGCTTCCCCATGAGAAAGGCGTTCTGTGTATCGCAACGAACCATGCCGGAGATGTATTGAATTTTGAATTAGTTAGTGAACTTGCAGAATTGGAAGGAATAAAAACGAGACAAATTTATGTTTCAGATGATGTAGATTCTGCTGCTGACAGAGAAGAAAGACGAGGAATTGCCGGAGTTACCATTGTTTTAAAGGTTCTTTCCGCTGCGAGGGATGCAGGACTTAGTCTGGATGAACTGGTTTCTCTTGGGGAAGAGTTAAACCGGAATCTGGCGACAGCAAGTGTCACAACGTCACCTGCGTTTGTCTTTGAAACAGGAAAAGAAGCCTATGATTTACCGGATGGTTTTGTAGAATACGGCATGGGATTTAACGGAGAGATGGGAAAAGAAAGGACAGAGCTTCCCCATGCAGATGTGATGATAGAAAAGTTGGTAGAACCTCTCCTTTGTGACTTAAAAATTGAAGCTGGAAGTGAAATTGCAGTTTTTGTAAATCCCTTTCAGGCGACTACCGTTTTAGAGGAGTGCATCTTATTACATAGCTTGCAGGAGTTGTTGCGGGATAAAAAGATTAAAGTGTTTGATACTTTTGTACAGTCTCTTTTTCCAACTCAAGGAGCAGGGGGATTATCCATCACTTTCTTGAAAATGCAGGAGCAATATAGAGATTTTTATCGGAAAGAGGCATATTCTCCACTGTTCTATAAAAGAAAGATATAAAATTCGGATTACTTTGGCGGCTATAGGGTAGATAAACTATGAAAGAATTGAATAAAGAACAACTAAAAGAAATGATGAAGTCCGTAGCGAAGAGAATTGTGGAAGCGGAGCCTTATCTTACGGAAATAGATTTAAAGATTGGAGATGGTGACCATGGTACGGGTATGAAGCGGGGATTTCTTGCTGTGGAACGGATGTTGGAAACCTTCTGCCCGCGGTCTTGTGAAGAGGTGTTCCAAGCCGTAGGGACTTGTTTATTAGATACCATGGGCGGTGCTTCCGGTGTACTTTTTGGAACAGTGTTTATCTCGGGAATTGTAAAACGAGAGGAAAGAGATACTTTTTCCTTGGTGGATTTTGCAGAAGTATTCTTCACTTCCCTTGCTTCTCTAAAAAAAAGAGGAAAAGCAAAAGTGGGAGATAAGACCATGGTAGATGCACTGGAGCCGGCTGTGCTTGCTTTGGAAGAAGGTAGTGAAGACGGTTTGGATTTAACAGAAGGCTTTCAGAAGGCTGCTGAAGCAGCAAAGAAAGGCATGGAGTATACCAAGACCATTAAGGCGCGTTTTGGAAGGGCGAAGTATTTTGGGGAAAAGGCAATTGGACTGCAGGATGCCGGTGCAACTTCCGTGTATATTATCTTTCAGGCTATGGCTGATTTTGTAAAGGGGGAAGAGCAGTGATTCTGACAGTGACGTTAAACCCTTGCGTTGATCGCACCATTGAAATTGAAAAATTTCTATATGGAGGAACAAACAAAGTTTTAAGAACGCAAGAGGATATTTCCGGGAAAGGAATCAACGTTAGTCTTGCACTACAGAATCTGGGAATTCAGAATAAGGCGGCGGGTTTTTCTTATCAGGAGGATAAAGAAAAATTAGAACGATTTTTCAAGGAAATTCATTGCCCGTATACTTTATATTCTGTTCCGGGAGCATTGCGTGTCAATGTGAAGATTTTTGACACGGAAAAAAGAGTGATGAGTGAGTTTAATGATAAAGGGAGAGAAGTTACAGAACAAGATGTAGCGGAATTTCTTGCTCTATTGGACAAAGAGTGGGATAAAACAGACATTCTTGTTGTAGATGGGTCAGTCCCGCCCGGAGTACCGAGAAGTATTTATCGGGATTTAATCCAAAAGGCCAATGAAAAGGGAGTGAAAACAATTTTGGATGCCAGTGGGGATTTACTTTCTTTGGCGCTTCCGGCAAAGCCGTTTTTTGTGAAGCCAAATAGAGGGGAGTTGGAAATCCTATATGGGAAAGCTTTCCGAGATAAAGAGGAGATGCTTTCTTTTGGAAAGACTTTGATTCAGGGGGGAGTCCATTATCTTTGTATTTCGCTTGGAGAAGAAGGCGCCGTGTTCTTAACAGAAAGTAAGGTTTATCAGGCAAAGCCGGTGAAGGTTTTGGTGCAAGGTGTGCAAGGCGCGGGGGATTCTATGGTTGCAGGTGCTTGTCTTGCTATGATGGAAGGGCTTCCGGACAAAGAGGTTTTTCGTTATGCGGTAGCTTGTGCAACGGGATCTCTTCTTCACCCCGGGACAGAGCTATGTGAAAGGCAGGATTTGGAAGAGATGCTTTCAAAAGTGGAAATAGAGGAGATAAAGTAAGATTTCATCATAGGTTAGAGAAAGGGGAACAGAATGAGTTTAGTCAGTTCAAAAGATATTTTGTTAAAAGCACAAAGAGAGGGATATGCAGTAGGTGCTTTTAATGCAGAGAACATGGAGATGGTGCAGGCAATTGTGTCTGCAGCAGAAGATTCGTCCTCTCCGGTGATTATTCAAACAACTCCGGGAAGCCTGCAGTATGCAGATACGGACCTATTTTTTGGAATGGTGAATGCGGTGGCAGGGAAAGCAAAGGTTCCTGTAGCATTACACTTGGATCATGGGAACAGCGCGGAACTTTGTGCGAAGGCGCTTCGCTCCGGCTATACTTCTATCATGATTGATGGTTCGAAACTTCCTTTTGAAGAAAATGTTGAACTTACAAAGAAGGTTGTGGAGTTTACTCACGCTATGGGAGTTCCGGTTGAGGGAGAACTTGGAACAGTCGGAGGTAAAGAAGACACGCATGAAGTGAAGGATAGTGAAAAGGCCTACACCGATCCGCAGGAGGCAAAAGCGTTTGCAGAGCAGACGGGGGTGGATTTTCTAGCGGTTGGAATTGGAAATGCACATGGTTTTTATCAAGGGGTTCCAAAACTACGTTTTGATATCTTGGAGAAGACGAAAGGTTTGGTAAGTATTCCTATCGTATTACATGGAGCATCCGGAATACCGGATGAGGATGTAAAGAAATCTACAGGACTTGGAATTTGCAAGGTGAATTTTGCAACTGAGCTAAGAGGTGCATTTACAAAGGGAGTGAAAGCGTTTATAGCGGAGAATCCGGATGCCTTTGATCCTAAGAAATATAATGGTGCAGGTAGAGCGAAAGTGAAAGAGCTTGTTATGCATAAGATGCAGGTTTTGAATAGCGTAAATAAGGCTTAGTTTTTACAATTTGTATCAAAACGGAAATGCAATTTTACTGCATCCGTTCTGAATATTACCAATTTAATTTAAAGAGGAGGAAAAATTGATGAAAAAAGGTATTTCTTTTGCACTCGCAGCCTTAATGGCAGTGTCCCTTATGGCTTGCGGTGGCGGTGCTGCAAAGAGTACAACAGCAGCAGGAACAGAGAAGCAAACAGAGCAGGCTAGTGAGAAAGCTACTGAGAAAGCTGGTGAGACAGAAGCTGCAAAAGAGCAAAGTAAAGGAGAGGCGAAGACCATTGGTGTGAGCCTTCTAAACAGTACACATGTGTTCTATAACAGCATTGAATCTGCTATGGAAGAGCAGGCAAAAGAGTATGGCTGGACCTTGGATGTACAGGATGCAGCCGGAGATGCAAACAAGCAGCTTGGTCAGGTACAGGACTTCATCACCAAGAAGGTAGATGCTATCGTGATTGCTCCGACAAACTCTGCCGGATCCAAGTCCATGATTGATTTGGCTGATAAGGCAGGTATTCCTGTATTTACCATGGATATCGCTTCTGATGGAAAGCCGGTTACCCACGTTGCTACAGATAACAAGAAGGGTGGACAGCTTGCTGCTGAGTATGTAGTGAACAATATTCTTACCGACAAGAAAGGAAATGCAGCAGTCATCACATACTCTGAAATCGAGAGCTGTGTAGATAGAGAAAAAGGATTTACAGATTATCTGAAAGAAAATGCTCCGGACATCAAGATTGTAGATGTACAGAACTACTCCGGAGACCAGCAGAAAGCTGCAGATGTTATGCAGAATATGCTTTTAAAGAATGACAACATCGATGTTGTTTCTGCGTAGGTGACCCTGCAGCAACAGGAGCACTTTCTTCCATTACAGCTGCCGGTGCAAAGACAAAGATTATTGGCTATGACGGAAATCCGGAAGGTGTTGCTGAAATTAAGAAGGGTGGAAACTGGGTTGCTGATGTAGCACAGGATCCTGCAGGAATTGGCAAGTCCACTCTGGAAGCAATTAAGAAGCATTTGGAAGGAGAGCAGGTAGATTCCGAGATTTTGATTGCGCCGTATATCATTGATGCGAAGAATGCAAAGTAATAAAAGACTGTTTACAAGGAGGCGTCCTTCTGGAAGGGCGCCTTTTTCAAAGAGTATGGAGTAAACGATGATGGATGAGAAAAGAGAGGCTTTAGTAGAGCTGAAACATATTCATAAAGAGTTTCCCGGCGTGAAAGTTCTGGAGGATATCTCCATTGCCTTTTATCCTGGAGAAGTACATGTACTTTTAGGGGAAAATGGTGCAGGAAAGTCTACAATCATTAAGATTATTTCGGGCATTTATCAGCCGGATAAAGGTGAAGTGCTGATAGAAGGAGCACCCGGAGCGAAAAATATTCGTGAAGCCCAGCATCGCGGTATCAGTGTTATTCACCAGGAGTTAAGTGTCATCCCTGATTTGAAAGTTTACGAAAATGTTTTCCTAGGAAGGGAAAAGAAAAAATCCGGTTTTTTGGATAAAGGGAAGATGATTGCCGAATGCAAGAAGATTCTGGATGGAATGGACGTGGCAATTGATCCGACCACACCGGTCTATAAACTGAGCAACGGTGAAAAACAGATGGTGGAAATTGCCAGAGCTGTTTCGCAGAATAGTAAAATGGTTATTATGGATGAACCTACCAGTTCCTTATCGGACCATGAAGTACAGTCTCTTTTCCGAGTTATCCGTCAGCTAAAGAAAGATAATGTAGCAGTTATCTACATTTCCCATCGTTTAAAAGAAATTCTAGAAATGGGAGATACCCTTACAGTTCTTAGAGATGGTACAAAGATTGCGACAGTACCTGTTTCAACTGTAACAGAGCAGAAAATGGTTGAAATGATGGTGGGTAGAGAAATTTCTCAATTCTATTATAAGGCAGAAGTACCGAAGAAAAGAGAAGTTGTTTTAGAAGTAAAAGAGATATCTTCTGCTCATCATTTTAAAAATGTTTCGTTCCAATTATATAAAGGTGAAGTTCTTGGTGTTGCAGGTTTAATTGGTGCAGGAAGAACAGAGTTAATGCGTGCTATTTTTGGTGCAGACACTTATGAGCATGGTGACGTGCTATTGTATGGAGAAAGTATTAAAGGGAAGAGTCCTAAAGAGATTATCCGAAGAGGAATTGGACTTATTCCGGAAGATAGAAGAGGACAGGGGCTATTACTGGAGAAAACAGTTCGTGAGAATACCAGTTTAGCTTCCTTAAAAGAGAATAGTCATAACGGCTTTATTGACTTTTTGTGGGAAAAGCAGGAAGCCGTATCTTATATAGAAAAGTTGAGAATCAAAACACCTTCCGATTTGGCGGTCACTAAGAATCTTTCAGGTGGAAATCAGCAAAAAGTGGTTATTGCAAAGTGGCTTCTGGCAAAGTCTAAAATTCTGATTATGGATGAACCGACGAGAGGAATTGATGTCAATGCGAAAGCGGAAATATACGAACTTATGAAGAATTTCGTAGAAAGTGGTGGAAGTATAATTTTAGTCTCTTCGGAGCTACCGGAAGTGCTAGGTTGCTCGAATCGCATCATGGTGATGCGTGAAGGGTATGTAACAGGATTTTTAGATAGTGCAGAGGCAACGGAGGAAAATGTTATGCTCTTTGCAAGCAAGGGAAATGAGGAGGTGGCATATGAATAAACAGAAAAATCGTATTGCAGGGGTCTTAAAAGGGGAAAATACCATGCTCCTCTTTGCTGTTGCACTTTTTGCCGTTTGTTTAATTTTTGTTCCCCGTTTTGCAACAGGTGGAAACATCAAGAATATACTGATTCAGATTTCCATCAACGCTTTAATTGCTTGTGGAATGACTTTTACCATCTTGTCAGATGGAATTGATCTTTCTGTAGGATCCGTTGCTGCCATTGCAGGTGTAGCAGGAGCATCCCTTGTAAAAACCATGCCAAATGCATCAGTACCGATGTCCATTCTGATTATAATTTTAACTTCCCTTGTGATTGGAACGATTTGTGGGGCAATCAATGGATTTTGTATTGCGAAGTTAAATGTGCCTCCTTTTATTGCAACGATGGCAATGATGAACGTAGCAAGAGGCTTAGCATATGTCTTTACTGACGCAAAGCCGGTTTTCGGACTTCCAGAAAGCTTTGGATTCATTGGATTAAAGGAAATTGGTATTATTCCGGTTTGTGTTATCTTAATGGTTCTTATTATCTTACTAAGTTATGTTCTTCTGACTAAGACGTGCTATGGCAGATATGTTTATGCAGTCGGGAGCAATAAAGAAGTTGCAAAGTTAACCGGAATCAATGTGGATCAGATTCGTTTTTCCGTGTATGTAATATCCGGCATTTTGTCTGCTCTTGCCGGTTTGGTTCTTGCTTCTAAGCTTCAGAACGGACAGGCTACAGCTGCTGTTGGTTATGAATTAAATGCGATTGCGGCTGTTGCTATGGGCGGGACGAGTATGTCCGGTGGCCGTGGTGGAATTCCACAGACCGTGATTGGGCTTATTGTTATCGGTATCATCAATAATGCATTAAGTTTGCTTGGGGTTTCTGCTTACTGGCAGACCGTAGCAATGGGAGTAATTATTCTGATTGCGGTAGTGATTGACCAGGTAAGAAAGTAGAATTTAGATAATATAATAAAGCAAAGTCTTTGGAATAGATAAAGAAAGGCCTTCTGTGATGTTTTTTCATCATGGGAGGCCTAAAATAAGTGTAAATGTAAATAACCTGTCCTCTTTTTTCCTTCTATTTTCTGGATAGCGATGAATGCTTCTTCGGATCCTGCGACTACCGGGTCTAGCTTTGAAATGTATGCTATTGCAGCCGTGGTTTTGGGTGGCATCAGTATGTCGGGCGGAAAGGGAAAATGCTTAGGTATCTTATTCGGCTCTCTTTCCTATACGGTAATCGATAAAATCATTATCGCTTTAAAGATGAATTCTTTAATCAATTATACACAAAATCACAAATCTATTTTTATAGGGAATAAACAAAAATGTTTATATCCGTTATTATATTCTTGACACTTGTGCACTATATGTTTATATTCTCGTTAATAGAGCGTAAATAAACAATTATGAACTATGCTTTTACATGTAAATTCAAAAATATCGACAAAGAAATCGTTTTATAAAGAGGAGAAAGAATGGCAAAGTGCATTGTCATTGCAGATGATTTAACGGGAGCCAATGCCACGGGTGTCTTACTGCAAAAGATGAATTATAGTGCTTACACAGTGCTCAATACGGAACGCTTGGAACTATCCATGCTCGAAAGCTGCGACTGCCTTTTATATCCCACAGATAGTCGTGGAATTGACAAGGACTTAGCCTACAGAAGAGTTTCCAATGTTTGCAACTTGCTAAAAAACGAGGAAACAAAGGTATACAGTAAGAGAATTGACAGTACTTTAAGAGGAAATCTGGGGGCGGAAGTAGATGCCATGCTGGAGTCCCTCGGAGAAGAGTATGTGGCCATTGTGGTTGCTTGCTTCCCTACTTCGTCTCGTATTGTGCTTGGTGGCTACATGTTGGTAGAGGGGCTTCCTCTACATAAGACGGATATTGCGATTGATCCGAAGACTCCGGTGAATAATCCGGAGGTGGCGGAGCTTTTCCGAAAGCAGAGTAAATATTCCATTGCATCCATTTTGATGAAGGATTTACTTCATGGGAAGCATTATCTGGCGGATTGCATGAAGAAGCTGGTGGAAGAGGGAAATCGAATTCTGGTAGTGGATTGCGTAAGCCAAGAGGATATTGATTTGATTGCGGATGCAGTGGAAACCTCAAAGCTAAAGGTTCTGGCAGTGGACCCGGGAGTATTTACCGCAAGTCTTGTGAGAAAACGGGTTCCTCCAAGTGAAAAGAAGGAGAAAAACAAGGTACTGGCTGTAGTGGGAAGTGTGAATCCGCATACCAGACTTCAGTTGGAAGACCTCTGGCTATCGCAAAGATGCAAAAATGTTTTTGTGGAGACAAGAGCCCTTTTGGAAGGCGAAGAGCAGTGGGAACAGGAAGTACAGAGAGTCGTAGACACAATTCTTAAAGATGTGGATAAGGATAGAGTATTTACGGTAACCGGAGACGGTATCTATCCGGAAAACAGAGTTGACCTTGCTCAACTTGCAGAGAGTAGAGCCTGTCAGATAGAAGAGATTTCCAACAAGATGAACTTGGCCTTTGCGGAAATAGCACACAGAATCTGTGAGAGAGAGAAGAGCTTTAAGGGAATTTACAGTAGTGGAGGAGATGTTACGGTTTCCATTTGCAAACGTTTTCAAACAGCAGGACTTAGCCTGAAGGAAGAGGTTTTACCGCTTGCTGCACATGGAGAGATGTTGATGGGAGATTTTCCCGGGATGCATATGGTTACAAAGGGAGGCAGTCAGGGCGGAAGAGACGCCATTATCCGCTGTATTTCCTTCTTGAAGGAGAAGCTCTTTGTATAAGTGCTTATGCACGTTTCAAGGAAACTTACAGCTACTTGGCTCGAAAAGTTCTTTGTATAAGCGACTGTATTAGTGGCCGTGCTAAGAAAAGAAATCTAAAAAACGAATATTCAAAAAGAATCATAAAGTAAGAGAGAAAGAAGGAGAATAAAAATGTCTAAAGCAATTATTGCGGTGCCGATGGGGGATCCTGCCGGTATCGGTCCGGAAATAGTAGTCAAAGCAATTTCAAAAAAAGAAATCCAAGATATTGCGAAGGTCTTGGTTATCGGAGATGGCAAGATTTTGGAGAAGGCAGTGGAAATCTGTCAGCTGCCGATTCGTTTACAACAAATTGAGAAAGTAGAAGAACTGGGAGAGGAAAAAGATACCCTGTACTACATGCAGGAGGGAGAGATTTCTTTAGAGAAATTTGCTTATGGAGAAGTTAGTGCCATGTGCGGTCAGGCGGCATTTTCCTATATCAAGAAATCCATTGAACTGGCAAATGAAAAGCTGGTTGATGCTGTGGCTACCACACCCATCAATAAGGAGTCTTTGAAGGCGGCAGGCGTTCCCTTTATAGGTCATACGGAGATTTTTGGGGCATTAACCCATACAGAGGATCCCTTGACTATGTTTGAATGTAACGGTATGAGGGTGTTCTTCTTAACCAGACATGTTTCTCTTCGACAGATGCTGGACATGATTACAAAGGAGAGAATCAAGGACTATGTGAAACGCTGTCTTGAGGCGCTGAAAAAGCTCGGGGTTACAGATGGGAAAATGGCTATTGCAGGCCTGAATCCCCACTGCGGAGAGCACGGTTTGTTCGGAGATGAGGAAGTAAGGGAGATTATGCCTGCGGTAGAGGAATTGCAAGGGGAAGGATACCCTGTAGTAGGACCGATTGGAGCGGATTCCGTTTTCCATCAGGCTGCGCAGGGAAGATACAACTCCGTGCTTTCCCTCTACCATGATCAGGGGCATATTGCCACAAAGACACTGGACTTTGACAGAACCATTTCCGTTACCAACGGTATGCCGATATTGAGAACTTCCGTGGATCATGGAACGGCTTTTGATATTGCGGGAACGGGTATTGCGGAAAGCATCAGTATGGAAGAAGCGATTCGCCTTGCTGCAAAGTATGCAGAGGCTTTTAAACATTAGAATTTTTTTATGCCTTGAAGTGTTTCGCTTAATGGGGCATTAAAGAACTAAAGTGTTAATTGAACAACGAAGGGGTAAAGGAAGAACTTTTTCTAAAGAGGAGGAAAGTATGGTTAACGGTTTACATGGAGAGCAAAATGCTCTTGGGCTTGGCAATCGGTATTGTTTTACTGATTTTTATGGTTTTAAAGACGAAGATTCAGGCCTTTTTGGCGCTGATCATCACTACAGTAGTGATTGGGGTTATCGGAGGAATGCCTTTGAACACAATCACTTTGGAAAACGGAACAAAGTTTGGTATTTTACAGTCTATTACCAGCGGTTTTGGAAATACCTTATCCGGTATCGGTATTATTATTGGCTTCGGCGTTATGTTGGGAGCGATTTTCGAGGAAACGGGAGCGGCTAAGCGAATGGCTCTTTGTTTCTTGAAGGTTTTCGGAAAAAAATAAGGAAGAAGAGGCTTTTGGCTTTTACCGGCTTCTTGGTTTCTATCCCAATCTTCTGTGATTCCGGTTTTATTATCCTGTCTCCTATCGCTAAGGCAATTTCCAAGGTTGCCAAGAAATCCTTGATTTCTTTGGGAGTGGCTTTGGCAGCCGGCCTTGTAATCACGCATACCATGGTGCCGCCAACTCCCGGCCCCTTGGGTGTCTGTGGAATCTTCGGAGTGGATGTCGGACAGTTTATCTTACTGGCTTTAGTACTTTCCATTCCCATGACCATAGTGGCTATTTTCTATGCGAGAAAGTATATCGCAAAGAAAATGAACTGGATTGTAAATGAAAATGATGAGCTTGTTGAAGCTCCGGCAGGCGGTGTAGAGAGTGGAAAAGAGATCAATCTTGGAGCGGAAAAGCTTCCTTCTACATTTTCTTCCTTCCTCCCTATTGTATTACCTGTAATTTTGATTTTAATGAATACCGTATTTACAGCAATGAAGATGACCGATGGATTCTTCCATGTCCTCATTTTCTTGGGACAGCCTATTGTTGCAGTAGGAATCGGATTATTAACAGCTATTTTCATCCTTGGTAGGAATATGAGCCGTAAGGAAATCTTGGCGTCCATGGAAAAGGGAATGATGTCTGCCGGTATTATCATGCTCGTAACCGGTGGTGGCGGAGCTTTAGGACAGATTATTAAGGATTCCGGTCTCGGTACTTATATGGCAGAGGGCATTACCGCTATGAATGTGCCTATTATCCTTCTTCCGCTTGTGATTTCCACTGTAATGCGTTTCATTCAGGGATCCGGAACAGTGGCAATGACCACTGCGGCAAGTATTTCCGCACCGATTATTCTGGCTACCGGGGCGAATCCCGTTGTTTCCGCTTTGGCTTGCTGCGTGGGTTCCTGCTTTCAGTTATTTTAACGACAGCTATTTCTGGGTAGTAAACAGAACTCTTGGTGTAAGTGAGGCAAAGGATCAGATTCGTGTTTGGTCCATTACCACAACCATTATCTGGGCAGTGGGTTGCTTAGAGGTTATTATCCTAAGCTTCATCCTGCACTAAAGAACAAATATAAAAGAGAAATTTCGCCTTTGTATTTTGCAAGGGAGAGTTCCCTTTATGGAGATGTAAAAATAACGGATTTCTATCGGTACAAGGGCTGCTTCCCCCTTTCAGCTCACTACTTTAGAAAAAAGTTTTTACATCTCCTTTTTGTTCCTAAAGAGAAACGAATGGGAAGTAAGAGGAATCTTATTTATCGAAAAGAATGAATAGCTTATTTATCGAAAAGAATGCGAAACTTATTTAATCGAAGAGAATGCGAAGCTTAGTTATTAAAAAGAATAAATAGCCTTCTTGTATTAGAGATAGAATCCCCATATACTTTATCCATAAAACGGTTTTCTTGTTGAAACAAGGGAGTAAGAAATGAGACGAGAGAAGATTTTACTGGGAGAACGGCAGCAAATCATCCTATCTATTCTGGAGAAGGACGGTTCTGTATCCGTAGATGATTTGGCAAGGCAGTTTTCTGTCAGTGGAATGACAATTAGAAGAGACTTGAAATATTTGGAAGCCAAGAACCGGATAGAACGTTTTCATGGTGGTGCTGTTTTACGTGATGAAGTGCTTTATCAGGAAAAAGAGATACAAAATATAGAGGCGAAGAAGTTTATCGCAAAAAAGGCTTTGGAACTCTTGGATGATGCCAAGGTGGTTTTTTTGGATGCAGGTACAACGAACAGGGAACTTGCTTTTTTATTAAAGGATAGAGAGACTCTTTCTGTTGTGACGACAGACCTTATGATTGCAGGGGTCTTACAAAGCGGAACTGCGCGCCTTTTCTTTTGTGGAGGAGAAATTCAAAAAAGCACGGGCTCGGCTTTGGGAAGCTATACCGTAAATCAGCTTAAGGATTATTCCTTTGATATCGCTTTTCTCGGGGCTTCTTCTATCAATAGTAAGCTGGAGCTGAGTACGCCGACTATGGAGAAGGTAGCCCTAAAGAAGACTATTTTGGAACAGTCCAAAAAAGCGGTTTTACTGGCGGATGAGAGTAAATTTGAAAAACAAGCTATGATGACAATCTGTGGTATTCAGGAATTTGACGTTTTGATTACGGATAAAACATTTTCCGAAAAAGAAAAAAAGGAACTGGAGAAAAAAGGGGTGGAGTTAAGATAGACTTGAGCGTTTCAACAATGGGATTCTGATTTATGGAGAAGGGTAATTATGCCATACAAGTCTCAGGGCCATAGAAAACCCTTTAGCAATATGATACCATGGAGCCATCTTTAACGGAGGAGGCACAGCATGCAAGTAAATATCAATGTATCTGAAAATATTCTTGACTGGGTAATGAAAAGAGTTGGTCCGTCTGTGCTTTCTTCAAAGCAGGGAGAACTGTTGTATGCATGGAAAGAAGGCAGAAAGGCACCGACTTATAATCAAATAGAAAAAATGAGTAAGGTGACAGGCATCCCTTTAGGCTACTTTTTTTTGGAGAAACCGCCTGTTGAGGAGTCTTCTTTTGTGGAGTACAGGACGGTAGATAGTAAAGAGCTTTCTAATCCCAGTAGAAACCTGATGGATACCTTGCACGATATGGAATTGATTCAGGAATGGATAAGAAACGAATTGCAAGCTACTGAGTCTGATGATTTAAGTTTTGTGGGAGCCATTAAAAAAACTGTTCAGAACAATGATTTCGCAACTTTTGTACGGAGAAGTCTTCAAATTGAAATAAACTGGTATGAAAGCTGCAAAAACGGCGAGGAAAGTTTTAAATTGCTTAGGAATTATATCAGTGACCTAGGCGTTGTAGTAATGATGAGTGGAATTGTAGGGAACAATACCCACCGAATATTGGATACGAATGAATTCCGTGCATTTGCTTTAATGGATAAAAAAGCACCACTGATTTTTATTAATTCTAATGATTCTTTTAACGGAAAGTTGTTTTCTTTATTGCATGAATTCGCTCACATTTGTTTAGGTGAGAACAGCCTGTTCAACGATCGTTACGGAAGTATAGATAAAGTATCTGCCACTGAGAAAATATGCAATGCATTGGCGGCAGAGATTCTGGTTCCTGAACATATTTTTTTGGAAAAATGGAAAAAACAAATCCGAGAAAAAGATGAAGAAGCAACAATAAGAGAATTGGCAAAATATTTTAAATGCGGTTATACAGTTATCGCAAGAAGAGCCTATGATCAGAAATTTATTGATTTTCAAAGTTATCAAAATTTTGCGAGGGAAGCCGTTCAGCAGTACTTAGAAAAAAAACAAATCGGCAGCGGCGGAGGCGATTATTACAGTACTGCTGCCAGTAGAGTGGATAGAAGATTTTTTGATTTACTCCTTGGAAGCGTATCAGAGGGTAGAACATTATATACTGATGCATTTCGATTGACCAACACAAATCGAACGACTTTTTCTAATTTGGCAGAGAAGATGAGGGGTGTTGGATGATGGAAAAGGAACTGTTTTTAATTGATGCGAACTCGCTGATAACCCCATATCTAACATTTTATTCCTTCGATTTAGCAAACTTTTTGGAATCAAATGGAATGGCATATCCAAAATGGAAATATTGCTATCTTGGACTTGGTGAAATTAGAAGTCCTCAAAGGAAAAGACAGCCTAAAAGAATGGATGGAAAATATAGAAGCAGGACACTTGATTGATCATCGAGAACCGGCAATAATAGTGAAATATGGAGAAGTTCTTCGGCACATACAAGAGAATCCTGTATATAAGCCCGCAGCATTAACGGAGTGGTCACGTGAGGAAGTGGCTGACCCGTGGCTTATAGCTTCAGCAGTTGTTGGAAACTATACTATTATATCTTTTGAAATTGCAAATAAGGGATTAAACACTCATAATCCCAGTAAGAATGCTAAAATCCCTGATGTGGCCAAGGTGTTTAAGGTGAAAGTGGAAAATCTCTATTATATGATGCGAGTATTAAAATTTAGCTTATAGACCTTCTTAATTTATTGGGAAAAGATATGCTGCTGAACTATCAGACTCTAAGGACAAAACAGGATTAGATTGTAAAAGAGGTAGATTAGAAGATAATTACAGATGCAGAACAGAGAGAAGCTGCAAGGCAGTTTGTAAATAAATGGTGGGAAAAGGGAATGAGGACGAGGATGGAAGGCCATACTGGCTGGATTTCCTTAGCAATGTTATCGGGATGGAGAATGCTACTGACCGCGTGAAATTTGGAAAGAAGGTCGTGGGGGGTTGCCATGAATGAAATTAAGAAAAAGGATAGGCTCTGGCACGCTGATGATAATTCTTACGGACAGCTGATTCGGAATATTGGCTCTCTACTGGAAACTGGTAAGAAGCAGGCAGTGTCCGCTGTGAATCAAGCCATGGTTAGAACCTACTGGGAAATCGGTAAGCATATTGTGGAGTATGAACAGGCAGGTAATGAGAAAGCGGAATATGGCTCTGAGACTCTGAAAAGGCTTTCTAGAGATTTGACGGAACGATACGGTAATGGCTTCGGAATGAGCAATATCAATAAGATGCGAAAGTTTATTCGCTGTACCCAATTTTGCAGACAGTGTCTGCAAAATTGAGCTGGAGCCATTACGTAGAGCTCTTAAAGATTGAAGATTCTATGGAACGGTCCTTCTATCTAAAAGAATGTGAACAGGAGAACTGGGGCGTTCGGGAACTCCGAAGACAGATGAAGAGTATGCTGTTTCAGCGTTTGGTGTTGAGCAAAGACAAAACGGAAGTAATCCGGCTTTCAACAGCAGGACAGGTGGTTGAGAAGGCAGAGGATATTCTGAAAGATCCTTATGTTTTTGAGTTTGTCGGTTTGCCGGAACTTCCGGTATACAAAGAGGGAGATCTCGAAAATGCGCTGGTTAACAACCTGAGTCAGTTTTTGTTGGAGCTTGGCAAAGGATTCACCTATGTGGGCAGACAGCAGAAAATCAATATCGGCGGAAGAATCTATAAGGTCGATTTGGTCTTCTATCACCGTATCCTGAAGTGCTTTGTCCTTATTGATTTGAAGCGAGGCGAGGTACAACATGAGGATATTGGACAGATGAACCTATATCTAAACTACTTTCGTGAAGAGTTGAATACGGAGGGCGATACCGAGCCTATTGGAATTGTGTTGGGAGCCTATGAGGACAAACTGATGGTTAAGTATGCGACACAGAACATTTCCAATCAGCTGTTCGTCAGTCGGTATCAACTCTATTTACCGAACAAGGAGCAATTAGAACAGGAAGTACGCCGTTTTTTGAGGGAAGAATAGATTAAGGTATATGATGTGGACATTAAAATTTAGCTTGTGATTTTCTTGAATTTCCTTGGAAGAGATATATTCTATATGGTTTTTCAAAGTGGTATTTATTTTATGCAGAGTAGCTTCGACTAGAATGGAAAGGAACTCCATTTTAGCTGAAAACAAAAATCTATCGGCGAAAAGAGAAAAACCAGCACTGTAGGAAAGGGCGGATCTTAGCTCGTCCACTAAGGAGGAACTCATATGTCTATGGTGAAAAAAGACACGATCGAAGCAAAAGGTTTTGCTATTCAAATTTATACTGAGGACTTTAAAAATGACTATATAAGTTTAACGGATATTGCAAGATATAAAAACGTGCATGAACCTAAAGATGTTGTTAAAAACTGGTTAAGAGTAAGAGATACAATTGAATTCCTTGGTCTTTGGGAGACTATTCATAATCCGAGTTTCAAAGGGGTCGAATTCGACTCCTTTAGAAAGGAAGCAGGAACAAATGCATTTACATTGTCGCCTCAGAGATGGATCGAAAACACAAATGCAATCGGTATTGCTTCTAAAATCCGGGAGAGGTGGAGGAACGTTCGCTCATCCTGATATAGCGATGGAGTTCGCTTCATGGATTTCAGCAGAGTTTAAGCTCTATCTAATCCAAGATTATAAGAGGCTTAAGTCAGATGAAAATTCTAAGTTATCATTAGGTTGGAATTTAAATAGAGAAATTTCTAAGATTAACTATAAAATTCATACAGATGCAATCAAAGAATATCTCTTAAAGGATCTTACTAACGAACAGTTATCCTATAAATACGCAAGTGAAGCAGATATGCTCAATGTTGCCTTGTTTAACAAAGAGCAAAACAGTGGCGTGAAGAAAATCCGGACCTAAAAGGTAATATGAGAGACTATGCGAGTTTAAATGAATTATTGGTTCTTGCCAATATGGAAAGCTATAATGCAATTCTTATTGGTAAAGGCATGAATCAAAAAGAAAGAATGATAGAGCTAAGAAAGCTTGCAAGAACTCAGCTGCTGTCCATTGAAAAGTTGAACAACGCAGGAATTAAGAGTTTAGAGGATAAGTCAAGGAAATAGAGAGGTATATTTTTCATAATGGTATTTATTTTACGCAGAGTGGCTTAGGCTAGAATAGAAAGAGACTCTATTTTAGCCGAAGTTATATATTGTCTAAATACAAACTTTCGGCTAATATGGAATTATATTACAAATTAGCCGAAAAATTTACAAAAAAAGGATAGAGTATACAGCTATAAAAGACTCGGTAATTCCATTGCCTTACTTTCGAAATAGGAGGAAGATATGTCCTACATCAGAAGAAGTTTAGAAAAGATTGTTTTGCAAGTGACAAAAGAATATCCGGTGCTGCTTCTTTCGGGACCACGTCAAGTGGGAAAAACCACCATGCTTAAGAAACTGATGGAAGGGACAGCGCGAAATTATGTCTCTTTGGATGATTTGCAGGACAGAGAGCTTGCGAGGACAGATCCGGAACTGTTTTTACAGCTCCATAAACCGCCTATTCTCATTGATGAAGTACAATATGCTCCCGAACTTTTTCCCTACATAAAGATTATTGTGGATAAAGAACAGAACAAGGGAGCTTTTTGGTTAACGGGTTCGGAGGTGTTCTCGCTGATGCGAGGTGTACAAGAATCCTTGGCAGGAAGAATTGCCTTACTCTCTCTGTCTTCGCTTTCACAGGCAGAGGCCTACGGCGGAGAAGAGGAAATGTTCACCCTTGATCCGGAAAGCCTGCTTTCCAGAAAAAAGGGGAGAAAGCTTGCCGATGCGGAAGAGATCTTTAAACGTATTTTTAAAGGCTCCATGCCGGCTATTGTGAGTGGGGATATAACTAGCACCGGTATTTTCTATAACAGCTATTTAAGTACTTATATTGAGAGAGATGTCAAAAGCCTGTCGGATGCGATAGATTCCTTAAAGTTTTTACGCTTTATTACGGCACTTGCTGCAAGATGCAGTCAGATGCTGAATGTCAGTGAACTTGCAAGAGATGCGGAGCTGAATCAAAAACAGGTGAAAGACTGGCTCGGGATATTGGAAACCTTGGGAATTCTGTTTTACTTATATCCGTATTCCAATAATTTATTAAAGCGTCTTGTTAAAACACCGAAAGTATATTTTTACGATACGGGACTCGTGGCCTATCTGACCAAGTGGAGCAGTCCGGAAACACTTGCAAGCGGCGCAATGAGCGGGGCTATTTTGGAGAATTACGTGGTTTCGGAAATACGAAAGAGCTATTTGAATCATGGGAAAGAGGCGTTTATCTATTACTATCGGGATAAAGATGCCAAAGAAATCGACCTTGTTCTGGAGCAGGATGGAGAACTGCATCCTATAGAAATTAAAAAGTCTGCCAATCCGGCATCGGAAATTCTTCGTGTCTTTCCGGTCTTAGACAAGTCATCTTTAAAAAGGGGAAACGGAGCGGTCATCTGCTTAAAGACAGACTTATCTGCATTTAATAAAGAAAACTACATTGTTCCGGTTTGGATGATATAAAGATATCTCCTTCCATTTCATATTCATTTTATAAATGCCCTGTATTCTGTTTAGAGAAACATTATGCCGGAGAAGGAATTTTTTCTTTTTTTAAGAGAGATAGTTTAAGAATTAGGACGTATAATGATAAAGTGATTTAAGGAGGAAGATTTATGGTTAAGAATCAATTTAAGGGAGTATTTCTTTTACTTGGCTTATGTGTAAGCTTAAGCTTTACTGCATGTCAAAATAAGGGCGTTGCAGAGCAGACTTCGACAGAAACTGCTCCGACCGGGGAAGAAGCTGCCAGGCAGCAGGGGCTTGTAGTTAGCCCGGAAGAAGCGGGTGTTTCCGTAAATATGGACAGTAAAGGCGACAGCTTTAAGCCTGCGGATTATACCATTCCGGTAAAGGATGAGTATGTATACGAGTATTTAGGTTTGCAGTTTAAGCTTTCCGATAAGATAAAGGAAATGATGAAGACAAAAGACATCGTGATGCTCGATGACCAGAGTCCTCTGGATCAGGACTTAAAGTATGCGCTTTTATACTTCAGTAAGCTTACGGATGAGCAGAAAAATGCGGAAATCGGGAAGATGGGAGACGGCTACGAAAAGTGGCAGGAGAGCCTTGAACGAATCGGTACCATCGGGATGTTCGAAAAGAGTATTTCCGAAGAAGAAATCGGGAAGATTACAAAATGCGACAGTCATACGAAGCTCGGAGATTCCAAAGACGGAAAATACAGCTATTACCTTAGTGTAAAGAGTGATGCCGATGCGGAAGCCGTAGAAGAATTCAAAAAAACAGAAGTGAAAGTAATAGAGATGAAGGCTCGTCCGGAAAATGGCTTTGTTCTTGCAGAAAAGTCTGACTTGGAAAATACCATGGCCTTTATGGAGGGTGCAGGAAATACGGTTACCGACTTAAGTAATATCACGACAAAGGACATTCACGGAAAAGAGTTTAGCAGTAAAGACTTTGCAAATTACGACCTTACCATGGTCAATGTTTTCGCAACTTGGTGCACTGCTTGTATTCAGGAAATCCCGGACCTTGTCGAGGTGCAAAAGGAAATGCAGGCAAAGGGAGTTAATATCATCGGAATTGTGACCGATACCGTGGATGATACAGGAGAGAATCGGGAAGCATTGGAAAAGGCGAAGCTCATTCAGGAGAAAACCAAGGCGAATTACTCCTTCCTTATGCCGGATAAGACAAATTTCAACGGCAGATTAAATGGTATTCAGGCCCTCCCGGAGACCTTCTTCGTGGATAAGAACGGACAGATTGTCGGAGGGACCTATTCCGGTTCTCACAATAAGAAGGACTGGACAGAAATTATCGAGAAGGAACTTTCCGCTTTGAAGAACTAAAGTCCTTTATCGATTACATTAGATACTATTTTAAAAGGTATATCGTTGTAGGAAGAAAAGAAGTTCACGAAACTTAGAATCGAAAAAAGGTAAAATAATGAATCAGAAATGAGGAAAAATGTACAGAAATATTTTTAAATCTCGTGTCCTTTCCGTGGCTCTCGTAGCACTCGGCATTGCCATGATGTATATCGGAGCGCAGCGGGGAGAGGTACTAATCGTTTTAAATAAGGCAATCAAAGTTTGCATGGAGTGTATTGGCATTGGATAAGTTAAAAGAGCTCATAAATGGAAAGTCAAAAAAAGATAAATATAAAGCAAGAAACAATGTAAGGCATGTTTTCCAATCCTTTTGGTTTCTGCTTACGAATTCCTTCTTTGAGGGATTTAAGACCGGAAAAATCTACGGAGGAAAATGGAAACAGCTTTGTGTGCCCGGCATGAATTGCTATTCCTGCCCGGGAGCAAAGGGCTCCTGTCCTATTGGGGCTTTACAGGCGGTCATTGGAAGCCCGAAATTTAAGTTTAGCTATTATGTGGTGGGCTTTCTCTTTTTCGTGGGAGCACTGATCGGAAGAGGGGTATGCGGTTATCTCTGTCCGTTCGGCTTGGTGCAGGATTTACTGCATAAGATTCCTTTTGTGAAAAAGATAGAAACCTTTAAGGGAGACAAGGCTTTACGAAAGGCAAAATATCTTATCTTGCTTGTTTTCGTAATACTCCTCCCTCTCTTTTTAGTGGATATTATAGGACAGGGAGCCCCCTATTTCTGTAAATTGATTTGTCCCGTGGGTATGATGGAGGGCGGTATTCCTTTGGTGCTGATGAATAAAAGCATGAGAGGAGCTATTGGCTTTTTATATGCCTGGAAAGGCTTGATTTTGATCCTGACTATCTTTCTTTCCATCGTGATTTATCGACCGTTTTGCAAATATATCTGTCCGCTTGGGGCGATTTATTCCCTCTTTAATTCCGTTTCCCTCTTCCGCTATACCTTGGATCATCAGAAGTGCATTCACTGCGGAAGATGTAAGGCGGTTTGCGAAATGCAATGTGATCCGGTGAAAAACTGCAATGATTTGGAGTGTATCCGTTGCGGAAAATGTAAGAACGTCTGTCCGGTGGATGCGATTGCCTGTGGGATAACGAAGCCGGATGTGTCGAAAGAAACGGTAAAAGCAAAGGCCTAGAGAGGGCAGTAGAGTAAAGTCTTGCCTCAAGCTCTAAGAATATGGCACGAAAGAAGATGAACGAGGTGGGAGGGACTATGAACATCCTTGTCGTGGAAGATGATCAAAGTATCCGAGAGGGCATCGCAGCGTTCCTCTCGGAATTTGGCTACACTATAATGGAAGCGAAAGACGGTCGGGAAGCTCTCTTGAAATTTAACAAAGAGCTTCATCTTGTTATTTTGGATATTCAGATTCCCTTTGTTAACGGTCTCGAGGTCTTAAAGGAGATTCGAAAGCAGAGTAAGCTCCCTGTCCTCATTCTCACCGCCTTTAGCGATGAGGAGTATAAGATTGATGCCTTTACAAGCCTTGCGGACGGCTATATGGAAAAGCCCTTTTCCCTGCCGCTTCTAAAGGCAAGAATCGACTCGCTGATAGAGAAGAATTACGGGCAGGAGGAGAAGTTTTCCTATAAAAATGTAGAGGTGGACTTTTCCGGTTACACTGCAAAGGTGGAGGGAAAGTCTGTAGACATGAATGCGAAAGAAGTGGAGATATTAAAGTATCTTTTCGAAAATGAGGGGCAGGCCTTAACAAGAGAACAGATCTTAGACCATGTCTGGAAAGAAACGGAAGAAATACCCTTTGACAGGGTGATTGATGTGTATATCAAAGAGTTACGAAAAAAACTCAAGCTGGACTGCATTTTCACAATAAGAAATGTGGGCTATAAGTTGGAGAGAGAATGAAATCTAAAGCTATTTCCCAAAATGTTCATACAGCTTTTTTCTGTTCTCGGAATCCTTATCCTCTTGATTCATCTCTTGGTCTTTTTCATTTTTCCCATTAGCTACTTAGAAAAGAGGAAGGAAGCCATTACGAATCGGGCAAATGAAGTCTCCGCCGCTATGGAGGGAAAGTCCCTTACAGAAATAGAGAATACTTTGGCTCTTTATTCTAAAAGCAGTGATATTCATGCCTTTGTAAAGAATGATACGGAGAGTCTGTCCATTCCCGTTGACACGAATATTCCCATAGACAGTGCGGTGCCCATTGATTTTCAGAGCAAAACAAATTCCATGATTATCGAGGAGAGGGAGATTAAAACGAATGCGGGAGAGGCACTAAGTTTACAGTTCATTTCCACTGCGGATATGCAAAAGGAAGCGAAGGAACTGAGCCTTCAATTTCTGCCCTATTCCTTGGCGATTTCCCTTTTATTTTCCGCAGTGGTTTCCTTGGTTTATGCCAAAGCGATTAAAAATAATATTTCGGAAATTAAAAACGAGACCGACAAGATGATTGCGTTAAATGAAGAGGCGCGCTTAGAGGTTGATTCCAAAGATGAGGTAGGGGAGTTGAAAGCACAAATCAATACCCTGTATCGAAGCCTCTTACAATCCATTGAAAATGTAGAAAAGAAAAATCAGGAGATTTTAAGGCTCGAAAAACTGAAATATGATTTTTTAAAGGGGGCTTCCCATGAGTTGAAAACACCGCTTGCAAGTTTGAAAATCATTTTGGAAAATATGCAGTACAATATCGGAAAATATAAGGATAGAGACCTCTATATCGGAGAATGTATCGCCACTGTAGACAGTCTTAGCCAAAATATTTCCCAGATTCTCTCCGTATCCTCTTTGGAAAATCTAAAGGAAGATGAAGAAAATCTCGAAATTCAGCCTGTCTTAAGGACAGTTTTAGAAAAATATGAGGTTTTACTCCAGCAAAAAAAGCTTCACTTAAAAAATGAATTGCAAGACGAGAAACTCTATATCGGAAAGCCTGCTTTGAAAATCATTTTATCTAATCTTCTCAGTAATGCGGTAAAATACACGGAAGAAGCCGGAGCAATCAGGATTTATGCCGAGGGGGGCTGGTTTTATATGGAGAACAGCTTTCCAAAACGCTATGCCATGAACTTTGATTTAAGTAAGGAAAACAGCAATGGCTTAGGTTTGTACATTGTGAGCACCTTACTGAACAACTATAAGATTCCCTATGAGAGCTTAGAACAAGACGGGAAATTTGTCTTTCGGATTCAGTGTTTACTCTAATGCGCTTAGGAAAAGTGTTGTATCAGAGCGGGTAAGGGATAAAGGAGGAAAGATGTTTATCTTAGAACTAAA
This sequence comes from uncultured Oribacterium sp., assembly GCA_916439225.1. Classification (GTDB taxonomy): domain Bacteria; phylum Bacillota; class Clostridia; order Lachnospirales; family Lachnospiraceae; genus Oribacterium. The sequence continues at coordinate 47,127 of CAKAHF010000003.1, forward strand.
CCAAGAGGGTATAGGAACGGAAATCGGCTTATTCCGGACAATAGAAGAGGGGAGAGCCTTTATTTCTCAAGTGGACGGCTACCGCTTCGAGGAAGAAGAGGGATTTGTCTATGAAAGCTTGGATATTCGGAAGCTTCCGGAGTATTTGGAGCTTAGTTATAATGAAAATATTGTCCCTTTTAGCAAGTTTATGTTTACAGGAGAAGGCGATATCGACATTTTTTGGAAAGAAATACCGGATTTGAGTTCTCCCGGAAAAGGCATGGTAGAAGGCTGTACCCGAGTGGATGCTTATGCTATTCCGAATGAAGAAGTGAAAGACTATATTGAAAAGCGGGAGAAACAGTACGAAAAGATAAAAGGGCTCTTAGAGGAAATGGGTTATGAAGCGGACCGGGCCTACTTTGGTTCGGAAGACGGAGAAGCCATGCTTTACAGAAAAAAGGGAACGGAAGACTGGCATTTTCTTACCCATATGGATCCGGGATTTATCGAGGAAAGTGCGGAGGATATCTTAAGCGGCGGCAAGATTAAATAAGCGCTTCTAATATTTACAAAATCCTAAAATATGTTTATAATAGTAAACATTATATAGGAGGCGTGAAAAAAATGAAAAAAGCTGCATATAACATACTTCCGGGAACGGAAGAAATATTAAAAAGTATGGGAGAACAAATAAAGCTTGCCAGACTCAGACGAAGTCTATCTGCTGAACTTGTGGCAGAACGTGCGGGAATCAGCAGAGCGTCTTTATGGAAAGTGGAAAGAGGGGAACCGGCTGTGGCTATGGGAATCTATGCAGCAGTTTTACATGCCTTAAACAATCTGGATAAGGACCTGCTTTTTCCTTGCTAAAAGATGATGAAATGGGAAGACGGTTGCAGGACTTAAATCTACTTACAAGAAAGCGTGCACCGAGGAGGAAAGGCTAATGGCATCCAAACAAAAGACCATTTATGTCTACGATGATTTCAGCTTTGACAAGACAAGTCTGATGGGATGTCTTTGGATAGATGTGCTCAAAGGAGAAGAGTCCTACTCCTTTGAGTTTGATAAAATATGGTTGGAAAGAACCGGTCTTACATTTACGCCGGATCCGGAGCTTATGCCATATTCCGGTAGACAATATCCTTCCGGAAAGACTATTTTTGGTTTATTTTCAGACTCTTCTCCTGACCGTTGGGGGCGTGTTTTGATGAATAAGCGTGAAAGATTACAGGCGGAGAAAGAGGGGCGTAAGCCTTCGAAGCTATATGACAGTGATTATCTTTTGGGAGTATATGATGAAACCAGAATGGGAGGGATTCGATTAAAAACAGACCCGGATGGGCCCTTTCTTTCTGCTGATCAAGGAGCTGCTGTTCCTCCTTGGGCTACTCTAAGAACTCTGGAGGAAGCTTCCAGAAAGCTTGAAAGTGATGATGGAGGGGCGATTGAAAAGTGGCTTAGACAGTTAATCAAGCCCGGTTCTTCACTAGGGGGAGCAAGACCTAAGGCAACAGTAAAAGATACCAAGAATCAGCTTTGGATTGCGAAGTTTCCTTCTAAAAATGATGAAAATAATACCGGTTCCCTACGGAGATGAGCTTTCACTCAATGTAGATGAACAAGATAACAGGATTTGTATTGAACTTGCGATTCAGACAGCTTACCGATTCGGAATAGCGGAGTCGGAAGCGGTAGATTTGGCCCATAATATCCTGGAGACTGTAAGAGAAAATTGGGAAAAGATAGCAAAATCTTATGGAATATCCCATGGACAAATAGAAGACATGAGACCGGCTTTCGATGTTTGTTATCAATAAAAGATAAGGAGCTCTGCTCCGTCTAAACATCTTTCCCCTTTTCTCTTTTTATGGTAGAATTTTCCAAGGCTTAGTATTGTAAAAGACGATAGGAGGGCTATATGGAAGACGAGAAGAACATTCAGATAGAGAGAAATAACAGTTTTGGAGATGTGGTGATTGCCGATGAGGTGCTTGCCATTATTGCCGGTATTGCGGCAACCGAGGTAGAAGGTGTGCATTCCATGGACGGAGGCTGGTCCGGACAGTTCATTTCCAAGCTCGGGATTAAGGATCTTGCAAGAGGTGTGAAGGTACAGGTAAGAGAGGGAGAGGTCAAGGTGGACTTAAGCCTCAATATGGAATACGGCTATGCTATCCCGAAGGTTTCCGACCTTGTGCAGGATAAGGTTTCCGCAAGCATCAACAATATGACGGGACTCAATGTTTCTGAAGTAAATATCAGGATTTCCGGAGTGGTAAATAAAGAGAATGAATAAGAGAGAAGAAAGAAGCCATAAGTTTAAGCTTTTTAATTTTCCACCCTCTTTTATGAGGGAGAGGAGAAGACAGAGAGAATCAGCCACTATTCCTTTGAAAAAGAGGAGGACGATGAGAGTATCATCGCCTTTGACTGTCTTCCCGATGAAGAAAAGGCATATTTAGAGGCAGAGGTGCTGAAGATTTTAGAGCAGCTTCCCGAGCTGGACAGCATGATTAATGCGGATACGGAAGGCTGGACCACAAAGAGAATGAGTAAGACAGACCTTACGGTGCTTCGACTTTCTCTTTATGAGCTGAAGTTCCAAGAGGACATTCCGAAGAAGGTTGTTCTGAATGAGGCAGTGGAGATTGCCAAGAAGTACGGAGGTGCGGATTCCGGTTCCTTTGTAAACGGTGTGCTTGCGCGGATTCTTCCGAAGCTTTCTCCGGAACTTTCCGAAGGGGTAGAGAAGAAGGGAAAAAAGAGCGAGAAGAAGGGGAAGAAAGAGCAGAAAAAGTCTTCTTTCCACATCGTTCTGAACAAGAAAGATTAGTTTATGGAAAGAGCTTCCAAGAAAGAATATACGGTCTCGCAGGTCAATCGTTATCTTGCACGAATGATGCAGGAGGATTTCTTTCTTTCTCACCTTACGGTGTCCGGAGAGATTTCCAACCTGAAAATGCACCCGTCGGGACATATTTATTTTACGCTTAAAGATCAAGCTTCGCAGCTTTCGGGCATCATGTTTGCCGGAAAGAGGGCGGGGCTTGGTTTTCGTTTGGAAAATGGCATGAAGGTACTCTGCACGGGAAGAATCGGTCTCTATGAACAGGGGGGGGGAGCTATCAGATTTATGCGGATTCTTTCCAGCTTGCAGGGCAGGGAGATCTATACCTTCGCTTTGAAGCGCTGAAGAAGGAGCTAATGGAAATGGGACTCTTTGATCCCATGTATAAGAAGCCGATTCCAAAGTATGCCCGGCGCATCGGGGTGGTTACGGCAAGCTCCGGTGCGGCGGTGAGGGATATTGTGCAGATTGCAAGACGGAGAAATCCCTTTGTGGAAATCACGCTATTCCCGGCTCTTGTGCAAGGAGAAGGCGCTGTGGCGTCCATTGTTAGGGGAATAGAGAGGCTGGACAAGCTTGGTCTGGACGCTCTCATTGTAGGGCGAGGAGGCGGCTCCATTGAAGATCTCTGGGCCTTCAATGAAGAAGCGGTAGCAAAGGCAATATTTAATGCTGAGACCCCCATTATCTCTGCTGTCGGGCATGAGACCGACACAACCATTTCGGATTTGTCGCGGATTTACGCGCACCGACTCCCTCTGCCGCGGCGGAGCTTGCGGTCTTTGACTATATGCAGTTTGTGGATGATTTAAGTTCCTATACCTATAGTTTTCACGAGCGAATCGAGAAGAAAATCCTTTTCCTTAGGCAAAGGCTGAAGGAGAAGGAACTGAAATTCTCTGTTCTGCATCCCAAAGCCATTTTACAGGGAAAACAGCATCGGCTCTTGGATTTACAGAATCGCTTGCAAAATCAGATGGGGAAGGCTCTGCAGGGTGCCAAGGAGAATTTGCAAGATTACGGCAATTTTGCAAAGCTTATGGAGCGAAGACTCAGTGAAGATAAGGCGCGTCTCAGTCGCTATCAGAGCTTTCCGCATCTTATGGAGGAAAAGCTTTTAAAGGCAAGGCATGGTCTTACGGCTTATCAGGATTTTCCAAGGCTAATGGAGGAGAAGCTACAGGAAAGCAGACATCGAATGCAGCTTCTTTCGGAACAGTTTGATGCGCTCTCCCCCCTTCGCCTTCTTTCAAACGGTTATTCCTATGTTCGAGACGAAGAAGGACACAGGATAAGCAGCGCAGGGAAGCTGACAAAGGGAGAGCTTTTGGAACTGCATTTCTCGGACGGTTCCGCGAAAGCCAGAGTGGAAGAGATTGAAAGTAAGAGAACCATGTGATATGGGAAGACAGAATGGATGGATTTGACAAATCGTTTTTTTTCCGGAAATGCAAAGAAAAGGTGAAAAAACTAAGAATGTATATCGGATAAACTAACAATTAAGAGGAGAGTGTAGGATATGATAGAGGGAAAGGACGAGATGCCGGCATTAGGCAAGGATGGGCAGATAGAATTTGCTTCGAAGGAAAATGCGGGCAAGCCTGAAAAAAAAGTAAAAGCGGAGAAAGTGGAGAACAGCGAAAAGAACGAAAAGAGCGATAAGAAAAAAGATTTAAGCGAGATTTTCACGGACTTGGATAGCCTATTACAAAAGATGGAGGGAGAGGAAAGTCTGGAAAAGAGCTTCGCAATTTATGAAAAGGCGGTAGCGCTTCTAAAGGAAGCGAATTCCAGCATTGACCGAATCGAAAAGCAAGTCCGTATCTTAGACGGTGAAGAGGGAAAATAATGAGTATCAAAGAGGCACTCGGGAAAAAGAAAGAAGCGGTGGAAGCCATTTTACAGAGTTTCTTAGCGGAAGAAAAGGGCTTTGACCGGATCGGTAGAGAGGCGATGAACTACAGTCTTATGGCGCCGGGAAAGAGGATTCGCCCGATTTTAGTAGAGGAGGCATTTTTTCTCTGCTGCAAAGAGGAAGAGAAGGATGTGCTTCTTCCGATTTTACATTCCTTTATGGCTGCCATCGAAATGATTCACAGCTTTTCCCTTTGCCATGATGACCTTCCTGCTATGGACAATGACCGCGTGAGAAGAGGGCAGGACTCCACCTGGGCACATTTTTCGGAGGCGCAGGGAATCCTTGCGGGAGACGCTCTTTCGCTCTATGCTTTTCAGGCGGTTTTGGAAACATTTCAGAAAGAGAAGAGAAAGAATCCCCTGCTTTCCCGCTATGAAGGAAGAGTGCTCTCGGCACTTCTTGTTTTGGCTAGAGAGTCCGGTATAGACGGCATGGTGGGCGGACAGGTCGTGGATCTTGAAAAGGAGGGACAGCCTCTTTCCGAAGAGGAGCTCTTCTTTATTATGGAGAAGAAGACGGCCGCACTGCTTCGGGCATCTCTCCGCATGGGCGCTATCTTGGGCGGTGCCGAGGAAAAAGTGCAGGAGGAGATTGCGCTTTACGGGGAAAAACTTGGTCTTGCCTTTCAGATTCGGGACGATATTTTAGACGAAATCTCTACGACGGAGGAGCTTGGAAAGCCGGTGCATTCCGATACGGAGGAGGGAAAGACTACAGCTTACTCTCTCTATGGAAGAGAAAGGGCAGAAGAGAAGGTAAGGGAATATACGGAAGATGCGATTTCTGCGCTGAAAAGCCTTAAGGAGAAAGTCTTAGTTGAAGTAGATCATGCCTTCACAACTAAGGATAATGCTAGTGCAAACAGGGATAACGCCGAAAATACTATACTGGGAAATTCGGATAAAAAGTCCGAAAGTATAATGCCTAAGAGGAAGTCGGTACTTTCCAAACAGGCTGAGGAATCCTATATTTTCTTAAAGGAACTTGCGCTGTATCTTGCGAGCAGGAAGAACTAAAAATTGAAAAATCTCGTTTTGGGAGATGGTTTGGAACGTTTGCGGGCTATATCATGCAGACTAAAAAGAGGAAGAATTAAAACGGTAAAGGGTTGAGTTATGTTACTGGAGAACATCAGCGGGGCAGAGGATGTACGAAAGCTGTCCCTGAAAGAGCAAAAAATCTTAGCGAAGGAAGTACGACGCTTTATTATAGAAAAAATGTCCGACAATGGAGGACACCTCGCCTCAAATCTCGGCGTGGTAGAGCTGACCATTGCTTTATTTCACACGCTAAATCTCCCGAAGGACAAGATTGTCTGGGACGTGGGGCATCAGTGCTATACCCATAAAATTCTTTCCGGAAGACGGGATGACTTTGCGCTTCTTCGAAATACAAGGGCATCAGCGGTTTCCCAAAGCGGGAGGAAAGTCCATACGACAGCTTTAATACCGGGCACAGCTCGACCTCGATTTCCGCAGCACTCGGTATTGCGGAGGGACGGGATATCTTGGGAGAAGATTATAGTGTCGTTGCAGTAATTGGTGACGGGGCACTCACGGGAGGTATGGCTTACGAAGCCTTAAACAATGCCTCCAAGATGAAGAAGAACTTCATCATCATTTTAAATGACAATGAGATGTCGATTGCCAAAAATGTGGGCGGTATGTCCACCTATTTAAACGGCATCCGTTCCAATAAGGGTTATACGCGTTTTAAGGAAAATCTGGCTTCCGGTCTTGGGAAGATTCCGTTGGTTGGAAATCATCTTGTGGAGCGGCTGAAGAATACAAAGAACTCCATCAAACAGCTTTTTGTACCCGGTATGCTTTTTGAAAATATGGGACTAACGTATCTTGGACCGGTGGACGGGCATAACCTCCATGCCTTAGAGCAGGTCATCCATGAGGCAAAACGTATAGACCATGCGGTACTCGTGCATGTGGTTACCAAAAAAGGAAAGGGTTATGCTCCGGCGGAAAAAAATCCAAGTGTATTCCATGGCGTCGGGCCATTTGACATTGCTACGGGAAAAAGTAAAAAAGAAAGTACGGAGAAGAGTTACACGGATATTTTTGCGGAAAGCCTGATTAAAGAGGGAAAGGGAGATTCGAGAATTGTAGCGATTACTGCGGCCATGCCGGACGGAACGGGTCTTGCTAAGTTCGAAAAGGCCTTTCCGAAACGCTTCATTGATGTGGGAATAGCTGAAGCCCATGCGGTAACCTCTGCAGCAGGGCTTGCCAGCGCGGGCCTAAAGCCGGTTTTTGCGGTTTACTCAAGTTTCCTGCAAAGAGCTTACGACCAGATGGTGCATGATGTCTGCCTGCAGAAGCTTCCGGTTGTCTTTGCGATTGACCGTGCAGGTCTTGTTGGGGCGGACGGAGAAACGCACCAGGGGATTTTTGACATTTCCTATCTAAGAAGTATTCCGAATATGACGGTTATGGCGCCGAAAAACGCGAAGGAACTTACGGAGATGCTGCATTTTGCCTTGCAGTTTCAGGGTCCGATTGCGATTCGCTACCCGAGAGGAACAGCCTACCAAAGATTTTCCGAAAAACAGGATCCGATAGAGTACGGGAAGGCGGAGATATTAATAGAAGAGTCGAAGCAAAGGGAAGAGACACAAACAGTAGAGAAAATGGAACAGACAACGGAATGGACAGCAGAACAGACAGCCGAAGATAGAGAGAAACAGACGGGAAAAATTGCGCTTCTTGCGCTTGGTTCCATGGTTTCTACCGGAGAGCATATCGTGGAGAAAAATGGCAAAAAAAGGCGTGAACTTAAGCCTCGTGAATGCCCGATTTGCAAAAGCCGATTGACACGGAAATACTGGACAAACTTTCTGAAAAAAAGGCTATAGAAAGATTCTTACGCTGGAAGAGGGCGTGCGTGCCGGCGGTTTTGGAGAGGCGGTGCTGTCCTATATGGAGGCGCATCACAAGGAAATTTTTGTGGAAAATATCACCTTGCCCGACGCCTATGTGGAACACGGTGACGTTTCCACTCTTCGGGAAATGCTGAGGATCGATTCGGACAGCATTATAGAAGGGCTGGAGGAGATGGGGTTTTTTAAGTAAAAATAAGGGCTGTAGAAAGTAGCTTCTAAAGCCCTAAAATAGCTATGCTAAAAAATAAGCAATTACTCTTCTTCCCCAAGCATTACGGAAGTAGACTTTACAATGGCTACGGCGTGACTTCCCTACGCTGAGAGAAAGGTCCTTTACCGCTTCCATGGAAATGGTAGAACTGATGATTACAGCCTCTTCGATTTCCAACTTCACGATAGCATTTACAGCGCCTTCCTTGATTTCCTTTACTACGCCCTTCCACTGGTTTCTTGCGGAAATACGAAGGTTTTCATTGGCCATCATAACTTCTGTAGCCTTTACAAAGATACAAGCCTTCTTACCTTCAACGAGCTTTAAATCCTCAACTGCCTCCAAAAGAAATAGTGGAGCTTACCTTGTGGCCACCTGCGGTTTCCAGCTTTACGATGGCATTTACTGCTCCCTTACGAACTTCCTTAACAATTCCATGAAAATGGTTTCTAGCACTAATCATTTTTATCTTCCTTTCTGTGTAAAACATTTTTGCAAAGGACAGTCTATCGGATTTTAGGGAAATAGACCAGCTTATTCTGCGTAATTTATAAAAATTTAGTATATAATAGGAAAATCACTTGCAATGAAAAATCGGGTTCTGTTTAGAAGCTATAGTGTTTGGATATTATAAACTGGGCGTTATCAAATAGATAATATAAATTGGATACTATCTATTTGACAATACAAAATGTAGGAATAAGAGGATAGAGAAGAAGGAAAGAACATGGGTGAGAAGAAAGAGCGTTTAGATGTACTTTTTAGTGGAGAAAAGGACATTTTGACAGTAGAGAAAAGGCGAAGCGTGCCATTATGGCAGGCCTCGTTTTTTTGTGAATGGAGAAAAAAAGAAGATAAGGCAGGGAACGACCTTTTCCCGTTACGGCGGAAATCCTGGTTAAGGAAATCCCTTCCCTATGTTTCCCGAGGGGGACTTAAGTTGGAAAAGGCTTTAAAAAGCTTCCCGATTGCACTGAAAGACCGGATTTGTATGGATATTGGGGCTTCTACCGGAGGCTTCACCGATTGTATGCTGCAAAATGGGGCAAAGGAAGTCTATGCTGTGGATGTCGGACACGGACAGTTAGACTGGAAATTAAGAAATGATGAGCGGGTGCATTGCATGGAAAAGTGCAATATTCGTTTCGTGGAAGAGACGGATCTGGGAGAAAAACCGAGTTTTTTCTCCATTGATGTTTCCTTTATCAGTTTAAAGCTCGTGCTTCCGGTGGTAAAAAGCTCGCAAGCCTTCCTGCGGAAGTGGTCTGCCTGATTAAGCCTCAGTTTGAAGCCGGAAGAGAGCAGGTTGGAAAGAAAGGCGTAGTTCGGGATCCGAAGGTGCATGAAGAGGTCATTCGTACGGTACTCGAGTTTGCGGCAAGCATCGGATTTTCCGTAGAGGGACTCAGCTTTTCCCCCATCAAAGGACCGGAGGGAAATATTGAGTATTTGGCATATCTGAAATATGAAGGGGAGGAGAGCGGAAGCCTCCCGGAGGGAATGGAAGAGAGGATTCATGCAGTTACGGAGGAATCACATACGGAGTTATAGGTCTTGAATTCAGATAGAAAAATATATCCTTTTATTTCAGTGACGAAAGACTATGACATTCCCATTATTGGGAATGGCGGAATTCAGTATTCGGGAAATGTAGTGTACGGTTTTAGACAATGTGAAGTTTGGTTTTGAGATTGATTTGGTCTATGGTTTTGGTGTAAGATGACTATGTTTTTTGTATAACAAGACTTGCCAGTTTTTCCTTTTTGTGGTATCGTATCTTGGCTAAAGCGGATTTTGCTTTATGAAAACCAAGTAATCCGATTACGGATAGGCGAATGCGCATGGTTGGAAACCATGCAGAAAGAGGGAAAATATGAGAGAAGACATTCATCCAAGTTACCATCAGGCAACTGTAACCTGCAACTGTGGAAACACCTTCGTAACAGGTTCCACAAAGCCGGAGATTCACGTGGAAATTTGTTCCAAGTGTCATCCGTTCTATACCGGAAACCAGAAGGCAGCAGCTGCTAAGGGTAGAATTGATAAGTTCAATAAGCGCTTTGGAATTCAGCAGTAAAAAGAGAAAGCAGGGCTTTGGCTCTGCTTTTTTTGTTCGCTTTTTTTTCATAAAAGACTTATAGTATTATTTTGACTCTATAGTAACTTTGCTTTCTTAAAATGCTTGTGCGGTATCGAATTTGCCCGCAAAAGGCACTATAATAATTGTCAGGAGATTAGTCATATCTAACCCAAGAATTAAGAACACAATCGCTCAAAGCAAGGAGAGCACAATGCAGGAATTAAAATACTTGATAGATAAGGAAATAATAAGGCGAGAGGAAGCCTTCATTACGGACATCATTTATCCTATGAAGAACGGAAGAGCGGATATTCATTTGTATGATGTGTTTCCCGGTGTTCAACTGATGATAACAACTTTTGAAAGTGAAACCTGTTATCAGGATGGTATGGAGCAGGATGTCATCAGCATAAACCATTGCTTCAAAGGGCGGTTTGAATGTGTTTTTGACAACAGAAACTGTGCGTATATGGGTGAAGGCGATATTGCAATCAATAATGTTTTACATTCTCCCATTGCCTCATCCTTCCCTTTGAATTATTACTCCGGTTCCACCATAATTCTTTATCCACAGCTATGCAAAACAGTACCGGAATTGAACAGCTTCGGCATAGATACAGATATTTTGACCAGGAAATATTCCCTGGATACTCGTTGTATGGTGTTTCGACGTAATGAGAATGTGGAACATATATACAGAGAATTGTATCGCAGCCTTACTCAACCGGAGCTGCCATATTTGCGCCTGAAAATATTGGAGCTGCTGTATCATTTCCAGGCCAGGCAGACTGTTCTGGAAGAAAATCACGAATATATGGCGAAACCATTGACTGAAAAAAATTAAACATGTCAGGAACCATCTGATTGAAGATTTGGAACATTCTGTCAGCCTCAAGGAGCTGGCGGCAGAGCATGAAATCAGCCTGACGCAACTGAAAACCAGCTTCAAACAGGTTTATGGCGAAACCCCTTATGTCTATTTGAAAAAGATATAAGATGCACATAGCTGCAAAACTGCTGTTGGAAACAAAGCAGCGTGTAATCGAAATTGCGGCGGCAATGGGGTATCAGAATCCAAGTAAGTTTACAGAGGCGTTTTTTTCTCCGTCATGGGAAAGAGACCTTTGGAATATCGAAAACAGAATGAAGAACAATAGAATGGAGTGTCATGTATGGCACTCCATTTTTCTTTCAGACCTTTTGGATTATTTTTTTGTATTGCTACGACTTTTCGGGGTAGATGAAGCAGTCGTTTCTCGTTTAAAATGTGTTGTGGTTAGCAGAGGCTAACTGCATACTGCGTACTACATAAAAATAAAATGGCTTGGAATCTCCTGCCATTTTCAAGAAAGCGAAGGGGTCGTTATGAAAACAAAACTTACTACAAAAGACTTAATTTCCGCAGGTGCATTCGGAGCAATCTACCTTGTCCTGCTCACTGTATTATCGTCAATGATACTGCCTATCGTTCCAATACTCTATCTGGCAACACCGCTGATTGCCGGCATTATATTAGGCTCGGTGTATATGCTGTATTCATTGAAAGTCCCCCGCACCGGCTCTATTTTTTTATTCTCGCTGTGCTTGTAGGGACTGATTACCTCTATGGCTACATTTTTATCCGCTGATTGCCGCTATCGTATGGGGGCGTGATTGCAGAACTTATCGTAGCCGGAAAAACGCCGCAATTCTGCCAAAGCTCTTATCGCAAGCTACTGTGTGTTTAACCCTGACCTCGATGGGCCCGTTCTTTGCAATTTTGATTGCGAAAGATGCGTTTCTTTCCATCTGCACTACATATTATGGAGCTGAGTATGCTGCTACACTCGATTCTCTGACTCGAATTGGATTATTGTAGTATTCATTGCACTGGCTCTGTTGGGCGGACTTCTGGGCGGTCTGTTCGGTAAGCGTATTCTGAGCAAGCATTTTGTGAAAGCCGGTATTGTTGCGTAATGACGCAGAAAAAAATTCAAGAACTGTGTTAGATCCGAGAAGCAAGCTGGCGGTATTTGTCGCTGCTTGCTTCTCGACTTTTTCAGGTATGACGTATATTCAGGAGATTGCCCTGCTTCTGTTTTGCGGTATTACAATGCTGATTTGTAAAAAAAGTGGCGGTGGGCGTTGAATGTTTCCATTACATTTGCAGTTATGTTCTTATGTGACTTGTTTGTGGTGGGAAGATTGTCCGGCCCGCCCCAATATGTAGCCCTGTTGTTGTGCCATGTGCTTCGGTTTTTGCTTCCTCTGTTTGGCGCCTTTTATATTGTCACGAAAACCTCAACTGTGGGACAATATATCAGCGCGTTTATGGCGATGCACCTGCCAAATGTAGTCATTATTCCCATAGCGGTCATGTTTCGTTTTGTGCCCACGCTGACAGAGGAATGGCAGGTCATCACACAGGCAATGCGTCTGCGTGGAATGGCTCTGTCCATAAAAAATGTGCTGCGCCGCCCTCTGTATATGCTGGAAAATATGTTAGTGCCGTTTCTTTTGCAAAGTTCGGCGATTGTGGATGAAATGTCCGCAGCAGTTATGGCTCGTGGATTTGATAAAGACCATCCCCGAAGCAGTTTCCTTGAAGTGAAGATGAAGGCGCTGGATTGGATATTTGTTGCAGCTTCCGTCATTGTCCTTGTATGGAATCTGCTTTGGTGAGAGGGAGGATTTTTTTATGGTAACATTTGAAAATGTATCATTTTCCTATCAGACGGGTATGGAAACGCCTGCTTCCGCTGTAGTATTAAAAAGATGTGAATCTGCACATCAAAAAAAGGGCGAATGTATTGTCCTGTGCGGAAAAAAAGCGGCTGTGGAAAAAAACCACAATGCTGCGTCTTGTCAATGGGCTTGCACCACATTTTTACGCTGGAAACCTACAGGGAGCTGTAAGGGTACATGGCATGGACATCCCCTCGTCTGATCTGCCGAAAATCTCAAGATTTGTGGGAAGTGTTTTTCAAAATCCACGGACTCAGTTTTTTTCACATGGATACCACAGGGAAATGGCATTTAATCTGGAAAATCAAAAATATGCCAAGGGAGAAAATGAAAAAAAGCGGCTTGAGGAAGTCGCTTATCATCTGCATTTGGAGGAACTGCTGGAACGGGACATTTTTTTGAACTGTCCGGCGGAGAAAAAAACAGCAGATTGCCTGTGGCTCTGTCTATGCGTCCTTGCCAGAGGTGGTGGTATTGGATGAGCCTTCGTCCAATCTGGACATGGAAAAGCATACAAAAAGCTGCAAAAAGCTGATTCGCACCATGAAAGAGGACGGAAAGACAATTTTTAATGTCCGAACATCGCCTATGGTATCTTAGCGGAATGACTGACCGATATATCTTAATGGATAACGGACGGATTATCAGGGAATTTAAGCCGCAAGAAATAAACGCACTGACGCAGCAGGAAAGGACTGCTTTGGGGCTTCGTGCAGTCAATCCGCAGCAGCTTCATATCATGCCCGAAACCGCGAATCGAAATTTGAATCAGGAACCGGCAATCGAAATCCACGGTCTGACCTTTAACCGTGGGAAACGCCAGGTATTGGATATTCGCCACCTGGCAATTCCAAAAGGAGCGATTGTTGCGGTCATTGGCGAGAACGGTGCAGGTAAGTCCACGCTGAGTTTATGCCTTGCGGGGCTTCTCAAGCATAACGGAACGATTATGATAGAAGGAAAAACAGTTCCGAACAAAAGACTGCCGGAAACAGCTTTCCTTGTCATGCAGGAGGCCGGACACCAGCTTTTTAGCGACAGTGTAATGGGTGAGCTTACGCTAAACAATCCTTCTTTAACAGAGGAACAGGCACAGGCGGTACTCCGTGAGTTAGGGTTGGCGGGATTGGAAAACAGACACCCCGGTTCTCTTTCCGGCGGACAGCAGCAGCGGCTTGCTCTTGCAACAGCGATCTGTAACCGACGTCCGGTCATGCTGTATGATGAGCCAACCAGCGGACAGGATGGGGACAATCTGCTTCGCACTGTAGAAATCATACGAAAAGCGAACGAGAATGCCGTATGCTCTCTTATCGTATCCCATGACCCGGAGCTGATTGCCCGCTGTGCCACACATATTTTACATATTCATGCAGGAGAAGTAAAAAAGCTCCTGCCATTAGATGAAAGGGGGAACATCTATATGTGGAAAGTATTTAGAGAAGATGCACAGATAAGAAAACCGCAAAAAACCGGTATTCCAAGATTGTTGGAATTTACGGCTCCATTTGGTCCCATGCTCTTTCTCTCCCAGCTTCTTGCCGGAGCGAGTGCACTATTGCTGTTAGCGCCGTTCCTTTGTGTTTATTTTTGCCGCAAAGGGAGCTTTTTGGATTTCCTGCTTGGCGGCAGCATAGATGCGTCTGCGTTGGCGTATTGGGGGCTTTGGGCGCTTGGGTTTGAACTGGCAGGCTTGATTGTCAATTTTATTGCCCTGCTTTTTGTCTCACAAAGCTGCTTTTTCATACGGAACAGAATTTGAAAATGGCAGTATTGGAACATCTGTCAAGGCTGCCTCTGGGATATTTTGAAGAAAACAGCAGCGGAAAACTGCGGAAAATCATAGATGAAAACAGTAAACAGACAGAAAGCTATCTGGCACATCAGCTTCCTGACCTCGTAGGGGCACAGGTGTCTATGGTTGCTGCGGCGCTTCTCATGCTTGCGGTTGACTGGCGGATTGGACTTCCTGTGCTGGTGCTTATGATGATCGGTTTTGCGTTTCAAATGTCTATGATGGGTGAAGAAACCATGAATTTTTATGAAACGCTATCAGGATGCGCAAGAGGACATGAGCCATGAAGCGGTGGAGTACGTCAGAGGAATTTCCGTCATTAAAATCTTTGGTCAGTCTGTTCATTCGCTGCGCCGTTTCAAAGAAGCCATCCATGCCTACCGGGATGACGCCTTAGCCTATACGATGGCCTGCAAGCCGGGGTATGTGGCGTTTAATACTGTGGTAAACTCCTCGTTTCTTGCCTTGATCCCGGCAGCCTTGATTGGTATGGCAGCCGTGGCAGATTTGGAAACATTTGCACAAAACTTTTTATTCTATTTGATTTTTGCACCTGCCTGTGCAGCTATGCTGAACAAATTGATGTATATGACCAACTACAAGATGCAGGCTGTGGAATCCATGCGGCGCATTGATGAAATCCTGCTGACAAGGGAGCAGGCAGAGCCAAGAGAGTTCAAACTGCCGCAGGGTAATGATGTAAGATTCGACCATGTGACCTTTACTTATCCTACAGGCGAGGGCCCTGCCATTTCCGATGTCAGCTTCCTTGCGAAAGGCGGAACCGTGACTGCTTTAGTGGGACATTCCGGCTCAGGCAAAAGTACCATAGGCTCTTTAATTCCACGATTTTTATGATATTCAGGAGGGTGCATTTCCATCGGAGGCGTAGCACTTTCTTCCATGAACAGGAAGGCGTTGATGGAAAGAGTTGCCTTTGTATTTCAAAATCCAAAGCTGCTGAAAGCAAGCATTGAAGAAAATGTCCGGGGCGGGAAAAAGAACGCAGCCGCAGAGGATATTTTGAACGCTCTGCATTTAGCTGGATGTGATGATATTCTCGAAAAACTCCCTGATGGAATCCATACGATGATTGGAGGAAAAGGTGTATATCTTTCCGGTGGCGAAATACAGCGGCTTGCTATTGCGAGAGCAATATTGAAGGATGCCCCTATCATCGTTTTGGACGAGGCCACCGCTTTTGCAGACCCGGAAAATGAAGCACAGATTCAACAGGCATTGAAAGAACTGACAAAAAACAAAACGGTAATTATGATTGCGCACCGTCTCTCTACCATTACCGATGCAGACCAAATCATCGTGATGAAGGGCGGACAGATAGCGGAGTACGGCAGACATGAGGAATTAGCTGCAAGACAGGGCGAATATGCCCGTATGTGGACAGAATATCAGAAGTCAATTCGCTGGCAGATGGATAACGCAGGAAATACCGCAGGGGTGCACCATGATGCCCTGAAAAGCGAACAGGAACAGGAGGCTGCATCATGCTGAAGAATTTACTCGGATTGAGCGATGACGGAGTGCGTGAACTGAAAAGGGGTATCGCTGCCACAGCGATTTCCAATTTAGCGATTATGGCTCCCGTTTCGCTTTTTAATGATGGTAACGATGGCGCTTTTTAGATAAAAATATGTGGCGGCGAAGGTTTTACCCTCCGGTTAGATGTCATTTTGCTGATGGCAATAGGGCTTTGTGGAATTATCTTTTTAACACAATGGGTGCAGTACCATCTTACCTATACGGTTGCCTATCGGGAAAGCGCAAACCGGCGAATTACTCTGGCAGAAAAGCTGCGGCGGCTTCCGCTCTCTTTCTTTGGGCAGCGTGACCTTTCTGACCTGACGTCCACGATGATGGGTGACTGCTCAAAACTGGAACGGATATTCTCAAATGCAGTTCCAGGGCTGTTTGGAACAATCGTGATGTTCCTTGTGGTTTCCGCCTGCTTGCTCTGTGTCGATTGGCGTATGGGACTTTGCATTGTCCTTCCCGTTCCTGTTGCCGGTGTGATTGTATTTGCCGGAAGAAGGATGCAGCAGAATGCGGAGGAAAAGAATTACGATGCCTATCGTGCCGCTTATGACGGTGTGCAGGAGTATCTTGATGTAGTTTCTGAACTTCGTTCTTCTGGAACGGAGCAGGAATATTTAGCCGGAGTAAGAAAAAAACTGGACAATGTAATTGCGTGTGCATTTCGCAATGAGCTTGTTCCCGGTACAGTAGTTACGCTTGCACAGTTTGTCCTTCGCTTCGGCTGGTGACGGTGTTGCTTGTAGGCGGGGTTTTAATGACACAGGGAAGCCTCTCTGTTAATATGTTCCTGCTTTATCTGCTGATAGCAGGCAGGATTTATGAGCCGTTTGGCTCCTGCTTCATGCTGATGGCTGAAATGTTCTCCGCACTGGTCAGTATCCGCCGGACAAAAGAAATGGAGGCTACTCCGGAACAGACCGGTGCGAATGTCTGCAATAATCAAGGCTTTGATATTGAATTTTCCAATGTGGAATTTTCCTATAAGGATACCCCTGTGTTGAAAGGCGTTTCCTTTGTAGCAAAGCAGGGGGAAATTACTGCGCTTGTAGGACATTCCGGCAGTGGAAAATCAACCGTATCCCGATTGGCAGCCCGCTTTTGGGATGCAGATAAGGGAAAGGTTCTGCTCGGCGGCGTGGATGTAACGACCATAGAGCCGGAGGTGTTGTATCGAAACTACTCCATTGTTTTTCAAGATGTTACCCTGTTTGACAATACCGTAATGGAAAATATCCGGCTTGGTCGGCAAAACGCCACGGATGAGGAAGTGATAAAAGCTGCCAAAGCAGCAAGGTGTGAGGAATTTGTCTCCCGCTTGCCGGAGGGGTATCAAAGCAGAATCGGAGAAAACGGCTGTACCCTTTCCGGTGGCGAACGCCAGCGAATTTCCATCGCCCGTGCGATTTTGAAGGATGCGCCGGTCATTATTCTGGATGAAGCTACCGCATCTATGGATGTAGAAAATGAAAGCATGGTGCAGGAGGCGTTATCTGAACTTCTGCGCGACAAAACTGTACTCGTGATTGCCCACCGTATGCGTACTGTGGCAGGGGCAGACAAAATCGTGGTGCTGGAAGATGGCAAGGTTGCAGAACAGGGCAGACCGGAAGAGTTGATGAAGCATGGTGGTATTTTCAGCAATATGGTAAGGCTGCAGGCGGGAAGCTAATAAGATTATCTGTCATATGTTATTGGTTAAAGGACAAGGCAGCACCCTTTTTGCGTGCACTGCCTTGTCCTTTACTATTGATTTTTGGGAGAAAACCCCCTTGACAAATCTTGTCTCAGAATGCAATCCTTCAGAAGTACGCCATTAATAACGGTGCAGACAGCGATGATCAGGCAGAAAACGACATGACACCGTTCATCAATATTTTCAATGAGTTTTACGCCAAGGACACCAGCAGAAAGATTAGAGCTATTTTTTTCAAAGCAAAGGGACAGGCGTGGAAACCACTCTGTACGAACCCGTCTTACGGTCATGTTAAAGACCCGGAGGATAAGACACATTGGATTGTGAACGAGAAAGCTGCCGAGGTGGTACGGGATATTTTCAGGCTTTGTGTGCAGGGTTATGGTGTGTCACAGATTGCAAATCAGATAACTGAAAGACATATCCTGAATCCGGCCGCACACGCCATGAAGCGTTTTTGTCAAGTACCTTTTTTATATTTATGGATGCTTTTTTTCTGTAGGATATTTTTTTCACTTTTTGGACAAGAAAAAAACAGTAAACCTTTTTTTGATTTACTGTTTCTGTGTTAGTTTTTTTATTAAAAAAAATTGTTTTTTTACAAAAGCTAGGATTTTTTTAGTTATCCCCAATGTGGAATAATCAATTGAAATATAAATGCAACTATGACGGATATTCCTAATTCTAAAACAAATTCTTTTGGCTTTCTATACAAGATTAGAACACCTATTATCCATGTTATAACCTCCATAAGGTCATACATATAAAAGCCTTGTAGGGGATTAAGATTGAAAGCCTGAGCAAATAACACTCCAATAATTGTTCCAGAAAGAACAGTTGCAAAAAAACCCCTTTTTCCTTTTTGCATACCAGCACATGTATGCCATAAAAAAGGATACACAAGCAATCACTACCCATATCATCATATAAGTTTTCGGCAGAAAATCTAAAACATAATTGCAATATAAATAATACCCCATCAGCATACTAATCAAGAACGAAAATGTGTTAATAGATGCTCTCAAAGGAGATTTAGAATAAACTGATATTATTGTTCCAAGCAAAATCCATATAGATAATCTGCCAAAATAATTTACAACATTAAGTTGTTGAAAAATCATTGGGAAATAATTGCTTGCTGTACCATCAATCCATTTCTGAAATACTCCAAGTGCAAACCCAAATAACATGAACCCTACCGTTGCCAATATATATTTTTGAAGTAACACCTTTTTGAGGTATTCTTATTTTTTTCAAGAAATACTTTCATTTTTCTATTCTCCGCCAAATTCAAATTTTTGTTTATATTAAATCTTTATAGCATTTTTTTCACTTAGTATTATAGTTCTAACTCGTTTTTTTCTTTACCTGTGATAGTCGCTTTTTCTTGTTCCTGTAACTGCTCTATACAAGTCTTAACTTTTTTTCTGCTTATTCTACTTCTTCTCGTATCTCTAATATTTGATTGTATAAGCTCTTTTTCTCTTTCTTCAAATTGGCAACTTCTGATTTCCATTTACTGATGGCTAATGTCTTGCTTTCCCCTAATTGCTCTTTCAGATATTTCTTGGCACTTTCAAATAAAATAAGTTCTGCCGTATGCTCGTTATAAAAAAATTTTTCCTGTTTGCTTTTTCTTTGTTTTTGGTATAGGCTTTGTAGATGTCCTTATACTTCAAATATTTTTTTCTGATTGGTCGATGAGTTGTGTTTTTTTCTTCTTTGCCAATTCCTCTTATCCAACTTAACAAGGCTTTTTATTCTTCTTGAGATTTCTCTTAAAAATCATATTTTTGATGTTTGATTTCTCGGTTGATATTCCCTCTATCTGTAGCTATGCCTTTCTTCTCCATTTGGGTTGCTGATACTCCTAAATGAATAGTCGGTATTTGTTCTATGCCTTGTCTTTGATAAGAACGATGATCCACTTTGTCCTGTATGCTGTTTTCTTCAAGATATTTGTTTGTAATGTCTGCCCATGCTTTTTCGCCACTCTTCCGCTTTGTCTTGCTCGTTCCAGTCTGTTGTATTTATTTTTTTCTTGTTTTTGTAATTACCATTTTTTGAGTTTTACCTTTTTCTCCGTTTTTTTATCAAGGATATATTCCTTTTTTGATTTTGCTCCCTATGTTGTATCTTCGTTTAGTGGTCGCATAGTAAGTAAGATATGGCAATGTGGGTTTCCATCATTTTTATCATGTAGAGCAATATCAGCACACATTGGAAATTCGTGTGACAGAACTTAAAGCTCTGATTGCTACCGAAAAGGAAAGCAGTAATGTGGACGGTTTTCTCTCAATCGTAAGGAAATACACGGATATTAAGGAGCTTACCCCGGAACTTATCAGGGAATTCGTAGAGAAGGTCTATGTGTACAAAACTGAACGTGTGGACGGCTTTAAGATACAGCGCATCCGGATAGTGTGGAACTGCATTGGAGAGGTTGTACTTCCACATAAGGAAAAATCCCTTAGTAGCACCGGCTTTGGCTCTGCTTTTTTTTGTTCGATTTTTTCTTGCGCCGATTCTTTCTTTGTTCACTTCTTTTTCATAAAATAGAGATAGTATGGCTTGACTCTATTGTATGAAGGAAGAAGTATCATTAGAATGATAGGAACAGATAGAACAAAATGCATAAGAATTTGTACAGCATACCCGTTGCTTACAGAGTATAGGTAGAACTATAAAGTAAATAGATTTATAAAAGTGTAAGTAAAACAGAAAAAAGTGTAAGTAAAATAGAAAAGAGGAAAAGATTGAGTAAACAGGTATATAGCGGAATAGGTGGTCAGGCTGTAATAGAAGGCATCATGATGAAAAACGGAGAGAAATACTCCGTTGCGGTTCGAAAGCCAAGCGGAGAAATCGACGTTATGGAAAGCGAGTACCTTTCCCTTACGGACAAATATCCTTTTTTGAAGCTCCCCTTTTTAAGAGGAATCATTTCTTTTTACGACTCCATGGCTTTAGGAATGAAATGCTTAAGTCACAGTGCAAGTTTTTATGAGGATGATGAAGGCTCGGAACCGGGAGCTATTGAAAAAGCAATGGGTAAAATCTTTGGCGATAAGCTTGAGCAGGTCTTATCGGCTCTTGTGATGGTCTTCTCCTTTGCTGCTGCAATTTTTTTATTTTTTTGTAGCACTCCCGACCATATTGCTGAATTTCTTAAAGACAGTCCTCCCGATTGCACCGATGCTCGCCTTTTTGGAGGGACTGCTTCGTATCCTCATATTTATTATTTATATCAAGTTGATTTCCGGGGCAAAGGATATCCGGAGGACTTTCGAGTACCATGGGGCGGAGCACAAGTGTATAAACTGTGTGGAGCATGGTCTTGATTTAACCGTGGAAAATGTTCTTCTTTCCTCCAAAGAGCATAAGCGCTGCGGAACGAGCTTTATCGTCTATGTCATGATGATTTCTATTTTCCTCTTTATGTTCTTGCAATTTGACAGTCTGTGGATGAAGGTTTTGGCGCGTCTTCTTCTTATTCCCGTGATTGCCGGCATCAGCTATGAAGTACTTCGCCTTGTGGGCATGGTGGACAATGCCTTAACGCGCATTTTGTTTATCCCCGGTATGTGGATGCAGGGCCTGACGACGAAAGAGCCTGATGCCGAAGAGGTGGAAGTAGCCATTGCTGCTGTGGAAAAGGTCTTTGATTGGAGGGCATTTCAGAGGGAACATTTTTCGGAAAAGCCATAAAGGAAATGCAAGTTTTTGATGAAAAAGTGGATGAAGCTTGATAAAAGTAGCTGAAAAATATCGGGCTTGGGCAATACTCGATACAGAAATTGCCGGAGAGAAGGACAGGGTTTGAGAGAAGACGGGAAAGAAAAAAATGGGAAAGAAAAAAATGGAAAAGAAAAAAAGATGGGAAATAGTCTGAAAGAAGAGTTTTTAAGGAGTCAAGATGAGAAAGGGCAAAGCACTGTCTTTTCTTTTCTTGATTTGGAAAAATATGCTCTTCCGCTCCTGAAAGAAGCCGGTGTAGAAGAGGCAGAGTTGGACTTAAGACTTCTTTTACAGGAAGCCTTTTCTTTGGATACAAAGGATTATCTTTTAGGAAAAAGAGAGGCGGTTTTTACCCTATATAGGAAAAGAGCAGAAGAGAAGCCGGCACTTTCGTCTTCGCGAGTTACCGGAGATTTAGCGCTTTCTTCTTCTGCTGATAAAGAGCCGGATTCCGATCTTAACCGTTTTTTCACCTTTTTGGAAAAACGTCTCCGGCGTATTCCTCTTTCTCAAATTCTTGGCAGGCAGGAGTTCTTCGGCCTTTCTTTCTTGGTCAACGAAAATGTGCTTAGCCCAAGGCAAGATACGGAGTGCATTATGGAGCGCATTTTGGAGGAAGAAGAAAAAAAGGAGGAACTTAGTATCCTGGACCTCTGCACCGGCTCGGGCTGTATCGGTCTCGCCTTGGCAAAGCATTTATATTGCAAAACTGTGCTGCTTCTCGATAAGTCGGATAAAGCGCTGGAAGTCGCAAAAGAGAACTACAGGAGGCTTTTTTTAGAACAGGAAAGTGTCAAAGAAGAATGGCAATGCTCCGTGCTTTCTAGCGGAAGAGAACCGGATTCTAATCGAATAAGAGAGCAAGTGCTTAATCCTTCCGTGCATTTTCTGGAATCGGATCTTTTCGAATCTCTTCCCTCTTATATGGAAGAAAATGGCATTTCCGGCTTTAATATTCTGGTTTCCAATCCGCCCTATATAAGGCGTGATGTAATAGAATCACTCGATGCGGAAGTTGCTCTTCATGAGCCCGTTTTAGCTCTGGACGGAGGGGAGGACGGCCTTGATTTTTATAGAAGCATTGCAAAGGAGGGGAAGCATTTTCTTTTTCCGAGAGGAAGAGTCTATGTGGAAATCGGCTATGACCAAGGGACTAGCGTGAAAGATATTTTCCAAAAAGAAGGCTTTTTAGATGTAGAAGTTTTTCAAGATTACGCGGGACGAGACAGAGGTGTTCGGGGAACTTTTCCATAGAAGCTTGAGGAACGCTTCTGCAGGTGTTCGGGGAACTTTCCGCCTTGACACAAATTAGTCAATCCATTACTATTAGAAAGGTTGTTTTTATGATGTAGGAGAGCATTTTCACTACATGATAAGTCTACAGTTTTGAGGTGCATATCACCTTGAAATAAAAGGTAAATATGGTTTATGCAAAGGATTTGCGTAAGAAAGAGAGGGCATAATGAGCTACTTAGAGATTGAGAAGGTCATTGGAAGAGAGATTATTGACTCCAGAGGAAATCCTACCGTTGAGGCGGAAGTTATCTTAACTGACGGAACGATTGGAAGAGGTACTGCACCGTCAGGCGCTTCCACAGGTGAGTTCGAGGCACTGGAGCTTCGTGATGGAGATAAGTCCCGTTACGGCGGAAAGGGTGTTTCCAAGGCTGTTGAAAATATTAATACGGTAATCAATGATATTTTACTTGGCATGGATCCGATGGATATCTATGCGGTAGACCGTGCAATGATTGAAGCTGACGGAACAAAGGATAAGTCCAAGCTCGGCGCTAACGCTATCCTTGCTGTTTCTATTGCTACCTGCAAGGCTGCAGCAAATGCATTGGATATTCCTCTTTACCGTTTCTTAGGCGGTGTAAACGGAAACCGTCTTCCTGTTCCGATGATGAATATCTTAAACGGTGGAGCACACGCTACCAACTCCGTTGATACTCAGGAGTTTATGATTATGCCGGCAGGCGCTCCTTCCTTCCGAGAGGGACTTCGTTGGTGTACTGAGGTTTTCCACGCTCTCCAGAAGATTTTAAAGGACGAGGGAAATACCACTGCAGTAGGAGACGAGGGTGGTTTCGCACCGAATTTAGCTTCTGATGAAGATACCATTGAGCATATCTTAAAGGCTATCCGTGATGCAGGTTACGAGCCCGGTAAGGATTTCGTTCTGGCTATGGACGCAGCTGCATCCGAGTGGAAGAGCGAAAAGGGTAAGGGCTTCTATCACCAGCCGAAGTCCGGTAAGGATTTCACTTCCGATGAGCTGATTGCTCACTGGAAGTCCTTAGTGGAGAAGTACCCGATTTACTCCATCGAAGATGGTCTTGATGAGGAAGACTGGGAAGGTTGGGAGAAGATGACCAAGGAGCTTGGAGACAAGGTTCAGCTCGTTGGCGATGACCTTTTCGTAACCAATACCGAGAGACTTTCCAAGGGAATTAAGCTTGGATGCGGAAACTCCATCTTGATTAAGTTAAATCAGATTGGTTCCGTTTCCGAGACTTTAGAGGCTATCAAGATGGCTCATAAGGCAGGATACACAGCAATTTCTTCTCACCGTTCCGGAGAGACAGAGGATACCACCATTGCTGACCTTGCAGTAGCTTTAAATACCTGCCAGATCAAGACCGGTGCTCCTTCTCGTTCCGAGAGAGTGGCTAAGTACAACCAGCTTCTTCGTATCGAAGAGGAGCTTGGCGAGGGTGCTTGTTATCCCGGCTTCGGCGCTTTCAACAGAAAGTAATAAGCGATACTTTTCATAAAGAATACCGGGAGAAATCAGAAAGGATTTCTCCCGGTCTTTTTGTCCTATCATTTTTTTCAGGCCTTGTATTCAAGAAGTCTACAGGTACTCATAAAGTATGGTAAAGGATGTATGAGATTTCTGATTTTTTTGTTTAATTATTTTTTAATAAAAATAAAAACTCACATCTTAAATTGAATTTTAAGAAAATAAATGTTAGAATGAAAAAGATTCGTAGAAGCTTTTATAGGAGGTGCCCATGGGATTTTTTGATGAACTTGGAAAGAAGATTTCGGATGCAAGTCAGGATGTAATGCAAAAGGGAAAAGAAATGGCAGATACTGCCAAGTTCAATTCTATGATTCATGACGAAGAAAAGAAGATCACAGCGGTTTACAGCAAGATTGGAAAAAAGTACTTCGAAGATTTTAAGAATGCTCCTGCAGAAGGTTTTAAGGAGCTTGTTGATGAGATTTATGCTGCACAGGCGAAGATTGCCGAGTTTCAGGAGAAGCTGAAGGCTTTGAAGGCTGACGTAGTAGAAAAGGTAGAGAACGCTACGGAGGAAGCAAAGGAAGCTGTAAGCACGACTACGGAGCATGTGGCTGAAGAAGCAAAGAATGTAGCGGCTAAAGGCGCAGAAAAGGTAGAAGAAGCGGCAGCCAAAGTTGAAGATGCTGCAAATGGTGCGGCAGACGCTCTCTCCAAGGAATAGTTTTACCGGAAAAAGTCCAACATGTAATAAACGAAGTTGAACAAGTAAAAATCTTCAGTATGTAAACAGTCAAGTAAGTAAAAACTTAAGTAAGCAAAAAGCAAGTTGTATAGAGTTTCTATATAGAGTGGTGCGGAGAATCCGCACCACTTTTGCATAGGAAACTGATTATAGATTGTCTAATTGCCGGGCTTAATGATTGCTTTATGATAAATCCGCAAAGATTGACTAACGAAAAATCTATGCTAGACTAGAATCGTTATTTTTCGCTTCTTATTGTAAGAAAAAAAGAGGGAGCGAAGTAGTTGAAAATAAAGAAAAAGGAGAGTCCATGGAAAGAAAACCATACTACATCACTACAGCGATTGCCTACGCATCGGGAAAGCCGCATATCGGAAATACTTATGAAATTATCCTTGCGGATGCAATGGCCCGATTCAAACGCTTCGAGGGATATGATGTGTTTTTTATGACCGGAACCGATGAGCATGGACAAAAGATAGAGGGGAAGGCGAAGGAAGCCGGAAAGACTCCGAAGGAGTTTGTCGATGAGGTTGTGGAAGAGATTCAGGGGATTTTCGACCTGATGAATACTTCCTATGATAAATTCATGCGTACAACGGAGCCTTACCATGAGAAACAGGTACAGAAGATGTTCCGGAAGATGTACGAAAAAGGCGATATTTATAAAAGGAAAAATACGAGGGCTGGTATTGTACCCCCTGCGAATCTTTCTGGACGGATTCACAGCTTGTGGATGGAAAGTGTCCGGACTGCGGACGCCCTGTGGAAAAGGCAAGTGAAGACGCTTATTTCTTTAAGATGTCCAAGTATGCGGACCGTTTAATGGAGCATATCGAGTCTCACCCTGAGTTCATTCAGCCGGTTTCCCGTAAGAATGAGATGGTCAATAACTTCCTAAAGCCGGGTCTTCAGGATCTTTGCGTTTCCCGTTCTTCTTTTACCTGGGGAATTCCTGTGGATTTCGATGAGAAAAAAATGTAGTTTATGTGTGGCTCGATGCGCTTACAAACTATATTACCGGTATCGGTTATGACACGGAAGGTGCACACGGTGAGAACTACAAAAAATATTGGCCGGCCGACCTTCACCTTATCGGAAAGGACATCGTCCGCTTCCATACGATTTACTGGCCCATTTTCCTGATGAGCTTGGATGTTCCGCTTCCGAAGCAGGTATTTGGGCACCCTTGGCTTCTTACCGCTGTAGGAAAGGCTGAAGAGGGCGCAAAGATGTCCAAGTCCAGAGGTAATGTAATCTATGCGGACGACCTCGTTCGTCTCTTTGGTGTAGATGCGGTGCGTTTCTTTGTTCTTCACGAGATGCCTTTTTGAAAATGACGGCGTAATCTCCCGGGAGCTTATGGTAGAGCGCTATAATTCCCAGCTTGCCAATATTTTAGGAAATCTTGTAAAGCGTACCATTGCCATGAGCAATAAGTACTTCGAGGGTATTGTAGAAAAAACTTCTGCTGTAGATCCGGTGGATGAGGATTTAAAGAATACGGTGCTGTCTCAAGCGAAGCTTGCCGTAGAAAAGATGGAAGAGCACAGAGTAGCTGACGCACTTACTGCCATTTTTTTGAGATATTCAGACGCTCCAACAAATATATTGATGAGACAGAGCCATGGGTTTTTGGCAAGAGAAGAGGAGCTTGCTCCGCGCCTTAAGACTGTGCTTTTACAATTTGACGGAATCGATTGTTATAGGGGCTTCTCTGTTGGAGAGCTTTATGCCAAACACGGCAAAGACGATTTTGGAAGAGCTTGCGACAGAAAAAGAGAGCCTTTGAGCAACTTGATCAGTTTGGTCTTTATCCGTCCGGTACAAAGGTTTCCGAGAATCCTTCGACCTTATTTGACAGAAAGGACTGGAAGGAAATCGAGAAGGAAGTGGAAAAAGATTACGGAAGAGCAGATTCGTAAGGCTTCTTTAGAAGAGGAGAAGCTGGGGAATAAAGGCGGAGAAAAATCCTCTGCAACGGAGTCTGTAGTGGAAGGCGATGCTCCAAAGGATGCCCATCCTGTTGTGATTCCTTATAAAGAGGAAGTGAGTTATGAGGATTTTGAAAAGCTGGATTTCCGTATCGGAAAAAAATTCTTCATGCGGAAGAAGTAAAAGAAGTCCAAGAAGCTTCTGCTCTTTAAGGTGCAAATCGGAGAGGAAGTTCGCCAGATTCTTTCCGGTATTAAGTCTGCCTACAATCCGGAGGATTTAGTCGGAAAGAAAGTCATGGTGCTTGTAAACTTAAAGCCCAGAATGATTGCCGGCTATGAGTCGCAGGGTATGCTTCTGTCTGCTGCCTTTGAAGAGAATGGAGAAGAGATTTTATCTCTTATGACCTCCTTGCGGGATATGCCTGCAGGAGCGGATATTGCATAATATGACTGCATTTACGGCATTGGATACAAAGAAAAAAGGGGGAGGAGTTTCAGCGGATTTGCTGAAGCTTCTTGCCCTTGTTTCCATGACGATAGATCATTATGCCGCCATTGTGATTTACAATGGAAATCTCTACGGTTTCTCTACGGAATACCATGAAATGGCGATTGCCACCGCCGAGGGAAAAAGGCTGATGCAGCTGTATCACATTTTCCGAACCATCGGAAGACTTGCATTTCCGATTTTTGCATTTCTTTTGACTGAAGGCTTTATTCATACGAAAAACAGGAAGAAATATTTTCTCCGAATCCTTCTTATGGCTGTATTCTCAGAGGTACCCTTTGATCTTTGTCTTTATAATCAATGGTATAATTTTTTTCGGCACAAAACATCAGGGTTTACCTTGGCTTTTTGGAGTTACAACGATGTATCTCATGAAAAGACTTCGCAGAGAGCCACTTCTAAAGTGGGGAAGTGTAGCTTTCTGTGCTGCATTAGCGGAGCTTCTTCGCTGTGATTATGGAGCTCTCGGAATCTTGCTTATTGCATTTCTATATAATTTCCGAAAGGAGAAGGCACTTCAGATTGCTTCCGGCGTATTTTTCTCGATCATACTGTCTTTGGCTGATTTTGGGGCTGCGGCACTCAGTTTTGTTCCTATATTTTTCTACAATGGAGAAAAGGGTCGTCTTCCTCTGGGGAGATTCTTCTATTTATACTATCCTTTGCACCTGACACTGTTTTATCTTTTGATTTACTTTGGGGCAAAGATTACAGCCTAGGATTTTATGATACATACTATTTGAAATTTTTCTTTTCGCCGAAATATATTCTGGAATAGGAAGCAAACAGAATTAGCGGCAAAACGCCAAAAGCGCAGGAAAAAGCGAAATAGAAGTAGTAGGGAGAAGAAGATGATATTTGACACACATTGTCATTACAATGACGAATCCTTTGATTCGGATAGAAATGACTTATTAAAAGGGCTTCCCGGAGATGGGGTAGACCGGATTTGTGAAATCGGCTACAATTTGGAAAGTTCCGAAAAAGCAGTATATTTGGCAAAACAATATAAGGGCACAGGCCTTTCTGTTTACAGTGCTGTGGGTTTTCATCCGGAAAATGCGGATGAATTGAATCCGGATGCTTTACAAAAGCTGGAAGAGCTGAGTCACTCCGAATCTGTAGTTGCCATTGGAGAAATCGGCTTAGATTATTATAGATTGGATAAACGTAGTCCTGTAGAAAAAGAGCAGGATGAAGAAAAGAAAAAAAGGGGAGAAGAAGTCTTTGAAGACTTTGATCCGGAACCTGCAGTACAGAAGGAATGTTTTATCACGATGATTGAGCTTGCAAAGAAGAGAAATCTTCCGATTGTGATTCATTCCCGGGATGCGGCACTGGACAGTTTTCGTATAGTAAGAGACCATAAGGCCTATATAAACGGCGGAATTGTGCATTGCTTTCCTATCCTTTAGAGGTGGCAAAGGACTTTGTCTCTCTAGATATGATGATTGGGATTGGCGGAGTGCTGACCTTTACCAACGCCAAAAAGCTGAAGCAGGTTGCAGAGGAGATTCCTTTAGAGCATATTGTGCTCGAAACAGACTGTCCTTATATGGCTCCTGTTCCGGTACGAGGCAGCAGAAATTATTCGGGAAATCTTCGTTACGTAGCAGAGCTTCTTGCAAATTTAAAGGGAATATCCGTAGAAGAAGTGATTCGTAAGACGGAAGAGAATGGAAAGAAAGTCTACAGGATAAAGTAATTGAGCTTTAAACAATAAAAAACTTCGGGAACTCCACCCAGGATTACCCACGGCACATGAAAGGTTTACCTTAGTGCTGCTATGTTCCCATCCTGACACGGTTCGGTATCTCCCATTGCGTGGGGCCCAAGCTTCATTGCCCCCGAAGCAGTAGAAGTATAACGGATTTTTCATGGCTTTGCAAGTCTATGCAGCATTGTCCTGCTTCATAGGACATGGAAGATATATCAGACATCGGGTTGACAACTTGGAATAAATCAAGAGTAAGAAGGGATTATGCAATTTTCAGAAATGATATTTGTGGGGGCATTTCTACCCCTGTTTCTATTTTTTTCTTTCATCAGAAAAGACATTAAAGGGAAAAATACGGTTTTTCTCTTCTTTTCGATTGTTTTTCTGCTTTTTCAGGGTTTGATTTCCCTCGGCATCCTGTTGGTGTTGAGCCTATTTAGCTTTTATGCAGCGAAACATTTGAAGACGGAGAAGAAATTCCTTTTTCCCTGTGTTATTTCTCTTCTTTTGCTTCCGCTTCTCTTTTTTAAATACAGTGCATTCCTAGCTTTTCTTCCGCCATGGATAAAAGGCATTATGCCCTTTGGTATTTCTTTTTACAGCTTTCGTCTGATTTCTTATTTAGTGGATTGTAAGGAAGGAATGGATCCGGAAGAAAATTTCTTTCATTTTGCCATATATGCTTTTGCTTTTCCAATCATTTCGCAGGGACCGATCCTTCGATATAAAGAGATGCGAGAAGAAATCATATCGAGGGAAAGTAATTTCACTCACCTTTCCCGGGGGCTATTCCGCTTTTCTTTCGGTTTATGGAAGAAACTGATTTTGGCAGATGAGCTTGGGAAGCTTTCCGCTTCTTTCCTTCCTATGGAGAGATTGACCGGCTTGGCAGTGCAGGGAAGCAATGCGCCTTCTTTCTTGGCAGTATTTTTTTCGAGTCTTGCTTTTATGCTGCAGATTTATATCGATTTTTCCGCCTATACGGATATGGCAATCGGCATAGGGGAAATGGTTGGTTTCAGTATTCCGGAGAACTTCCATTACCCGTATGAAGCAAGAAGTATACGAGACTTTTGGCGTCGCTGGCATATTTCCCTTTCCTGTTTCTTCAGGGATTATATCTATATTCCTTTAGGAGGAAATCGTCTTTCCTTTGGAAGAAGGGTATTGAACCTCCTTGTGATTTGGATTCTTACCGGAATGTGGCATGGGGCAACGGCAAACTTCGTTCTTTGGGGTTTGTATTATTTTTCTTATTATTGTCCTGGAACTGCTTGGCAAGCATCTAATTCATAGATTGCCTTTTTCGGCATCCTGTGTTGCAACACATCTATACCCCTTGCTGTTGTTTTTCATTTCCTGGATTTTTCTTCCGCTATTCGAATTTCACGGCTTTAAAAAAATGTGCTAAGGAGTCTTTTCTTATTGAATGGAAATGCCCTTTCTGACGGAAGAACTTTGATTCTTTTCCGAAATCATATCTTTCTTTTCCTTTTTGCCATTCTTTTTTCCACCAGTATTTTTAAGAAGCTGGATATCTTTTGTGAGGATTTAATGCTTCGCGGACGCATCCGAAAAGAGAAAAAAGGAAAGAGAGAAGAGGAAGGCTTCTACGGCATGGAGGATGACGAGGACGATTCTGCAGAAGAGTATACTGTGCCGGAATCTACAGGAGAGTTAGCTGCAGGGGAAATAGTTGCAGAGGAGATGGCTACAGAGGAAATAGCTGCAGGGGAGATGGTTGTAGAGGCAATACCTGCAGGGGCAATTCCTGCAGAGAATACAAGTGAAAATGAAGAGTCCGGTCTTTCGGAGGAAGAACTGAAACGGCATAGTCTCGCACTAAAGAAGATTCAAAGAAGAACCAAGTGGACGATTTTCTTCTTGGACAATGGGGAGAGGATTTATTATGTTGTAAAATTATTGCTTGCTTTACTTGCTTTGTGTATTTCTTTTGCGGCAATGGCGGGACAGAGCTATACCCCATTTTTATACAATCAGTTCTAAAATTGTTTTTCAGTAGGAGTAGTAGGAGGTAGAGGATGAATTGGAATAAGGAGAAGGGAACAATTTATGAAGCGCTTACAGCTTCTGTCATATTGCTCTTTTTCCTATGTGTTTTTGTTCTCGGAATAGCGCTTCCCTTACGAAAAAGCTATTCCGATGAGGAGAAAAGAGAGCTGAAACACTTTCCGACTTTTTCTGTTCAGGCGGCATTAAATGGACAATATTTTAAGGACATTTCAACCTGGTACCAGGACAGTTATCCCGGAAAAGAAGAGTGGCTTTCTCTTTCCGGCAAGGTGCAAGCTCTTTATGGTTTTCAGGGAGATGTATTGTATGGAGAGGGAAAAAAATGTAGCGGAGAGCATTCCGGAAACAGGTGAAATTGCTGAAACCTTTGCAATAGAAAAGATAGAAGAAACAAGTCTCATTTCGAATGAAAGGGAAGTAAAAGGAAGCGAAGAGGAGGAAAACTCCAATTCGAATTCTTCAGAGCAGGCGGCATCTTCAGATAAAAAACAAGAGCAAAATTTTGAAACGGATGCGGCAGGGAATCTGGAAATACAAAAAGCTGATGCCGATATTACTCTACAGGGTGAAACAGTGGGAAGTCTGTATTTAAGTGGAAAGGAGGCTTTTGAACTCTACTATTTCAGTGAAAAAGGAGTAAGAAGCTATGCCTCTCTTTTGAATACCGTGAAAAGCTTGTATCCTAATCTGGAAATCAGTACTTTGATTGCACCAAATTCTTTTGGTATCCTTTTGGAGCCGGAGACGCAGGAAAAGTTGGCTTCTTCCGGAATGGATCAGGCCATTTCTTACACATACAGCCTGATGAATACAAAGATCCATACCATAGATGCTTTCAAAACCCTCTCCGAGCATAAAAAGGATTACATCTATTTCCGTACAGATCATCACTGGACCCAGCTTGGGGCATACTATGCCTATGCAGAGTTTTGCAAGGAAAGAGGATTCACTCCTAGGCCTTTGGAGAGTTTTACCAAGGCAGAGTATAAGGATTTTTACGGTACCTTTTATTTTTATATGAACCGTCCCGAGGCAATGAAAGGAAATCCCGATACGGTTTTTGCTTATACCGGAGAAGTCAATGATATGCGTTTTTTGGATGCTTCCGGAAAGGAATTTTCTGCGTATCTCATTAATGATGCGGAACAGATGCTTCCGGGAAATAAATACAACTGCTTTATGCTGGGGGACCATCCTTATGCGGAAATTCACAATGAAAATGGAGAGAAGAATCTGATTGTAATTAAAGATTCCTACGGAAATGCGATTGTTCCCTTTTTGGCCCAGAACTATAAAAATATTTATGTGATTGACTACAGATATTATGATAAAAAATTACCGGAATTGATAGCGGAGAAGGAAATTAATGAAATTTTATTTGTCAACAATGTGATGGGAGTGGGAGAAAGTCTGTCTGCCAAAATGATGGCCTTGTTCCGCTAAATGATGGTCTTGTTCCGCTAATGTCGTTGACACATGTTTTCCGATACTTTAGAATAGATTTGTTATGATGATGAATATGGAATCCGTAAATTTCGCAAGAAAATATTTGCCTCACATATTTGTACATTAACAAAGGAATATCGAAGGAGGTAGTAACAGTGAACCAGCCATTGGCAATAGCCATTACCGTGATAGTGGCAGCTGTGGTAGGGGTCATCATGTTTATCCTCGGACAGAATAAAGAGCGGTCTATTTATGCAAAAACGGTAGGAAGTGCCGAGGAAAAGTCCAGAGAGATTATTGATGATGCCATCAGAACAGCAGAGAATAAGAAGAGAGAAGCCTTACTGGAAGCGAAAGAAGAAGCTTTAAAGGCGAAGAATGATCTGGATAAGGAACTGAAGGACAGAAGAAAAAGAAGTTACCGAATTAGAGAGAAGAATTTTTAAAAAAAGAGAGGAAAGCTCGGAGAAGAAGGCTGCCACTTTAGAGAGAAAAAGAAGCAGAACTTTCAAGAAAAGAGGAGGGACTGCAGGCCAAAGAAGGAGAACTTGAGCAATTACACAATCAGAAGTTAACAGAATTGGAAAAGGGTTTCCGGGCTTACCAGGGGACCGAGGCCAAGCAGGAACTTTTGATTTCCGTGGAAGACAGTATAAAGCACGATACCGCTTTTGATTATCAGAGAATATGATGCCAGAGCGAAAGAAGAAGCGGAGAGGACGGCCAGAGAATATATTGTGGAAGCCATCCAGCGATGTGCGGCGGACCAGGTAACGGAATCCACCGTTTCTGTTGTGCAACTTCCCAATGATGAAATGAAAGGACGAATTATCGGACGTGAAGGAAGAAATATTCGTACTTTGGAACAACTTACAGGAGTAGAGCTGATTGTAGATGATACACCGGAGGCTGTTGTTCTTTCCGGTTTTGATCCTGTGCGTAGAGAGGTTGCCAGGATTGCGCTGGAGAAGTTGATTGTGGACGGACGTATTCACCCGGCTAGAATCGAAGAGGTAGTAGAGAAGAGTAGAAAAGAAGTAAACGATACCATAAAGGAAGAGGGAGAATCAGCTACGTTAGAGCTGGGACTTCACGGAATTCATCCGGAACTTATTTTTCCTTTTTGGGAAGGATGAAGTTCCGTACTTCTTTCGGACAGAATGCCTTACAGCATTCCATGGAAGTGGCGCAGATATCCGGTCTTTTGGCGCAGGAGTTGGGACTCGATACACGTCTTGCAAAGCGTGCAGGTCTGCTTCATGATATCGGAAAGGCGATCGACCACGAGGTGGAAGGAAGCCACGTTGACTTGGGAATTGAGCTTTGTCAAAAGTATCATGAGCCGGAAGTGGTGATCAATGCGGTAGCATCCCATCACGGAGGAACGGAGCCTACATCCATGATTTCCTTTATAGTGGCGGCCGCAGATGCAATTTCTGCAGCAAGACCGGGCGCAAGAAGAAAGTCTTTAGAGACTTATACCAATCGTTTGAAGGAGCTGGAAGAGATTGCCAACTCTTATCAGGGAGTGGAAAAGTCCTTTGCTGTACAGGCAGGACGTGAGGTACGAATCATGGTTGTCCCGGAAGAGGTCAGCGATGACGATATGACTATTATGGCAAGAAACATTTCTCAGCAGATTCAGGACCAGATGCAGTATCCGGGTGTGATTAAGGTGAATATTATCAGAGAGTCGAGAGCGGTAGATTACGCGAAGTAAGAGCTTTGGGCTTTCCTACATTATGGTTAAAAGTAGAACGGCACAAAGTCTAAAAGGGCTTTGTGCCGAATTTTCATAAGAGGTAAGAAATGGAAGAAAAGAGTAGAAAGGGTAGAAGGAGAGGAACAAAAAAACGTTCCATCCTGGGTTTTTTTGTTAAATTCTTCTTATCTGTAACTGCATTATTGACAATTCTCTCTATTTTGGGTTTTGTCTTTTTTATACAACCGGAATTGAGCCGGCTTCGTGGAATCGCTTATGATAAGCTTGCCGGAAGCAATTTACGTGACTTGACCAAACGCTCTGATACAGTGGTTTGGACTATGAGGGAAAAACGCTGGGAACTATCAATGCCGGGCATTTTGTCTACGTTACGATTGATCAGATTTCTCCCAATCTGCAGCGCGCCTATATTGCCCAGGAAGATAGAAAATTCTTAAGTCACAACGGAGTGGATTATAAGGCTACTTTAAGGGCTTTTTTACAGCTGGTAAAAAATAAGGGAAAGATTACACAAGGCGGATC
Organism: uncultured Oribacterium sp.; assembly: GCA_916439225.1. Classification (GTDB taxonomy): domain Bacteria; phylum Bacillota; class Clostridia; order Lachnospirales; family Lachnospiraceae; genus Oribacterium. Next base: position 81,950 of record CAKAHF010000003.1, read on the forward strand.
CACCATTACCCAGCAGGTGGTTAAGAATACATATTTAAGTGCAGAACGAACCTATACCCGTAAAATAGTGGAAATTATCCTGGCGCAAGAATTGGAAAAGCGCTATTCCAAAGCGGATATCATGGAAATTTATTGCAATACGAATTTCTATGGAAATAACTGCTATGGGGTGGAGGCTGCCAGTCAGTTTTATTTTGATAAGGCAGCCAAAGACTTGAGTATAGAAGAGGCAGCAACGCTGGCAGGAATATCCAATGCTCCTACTCGTTATGACCCCCTGCGTCATCCCGATAGAGCACTAAAAAAACGAAATCAGGTATTAAAATCAATGGAAACCGTAGGATATCTTACGGAAGAAGAATACGGACAGTTGATTAATGCGGAACTGACAATTTCTAAGAATACACAAAAATCAACAGATGAGGACTATCTTAGCGCCTATGCCTTATACTCGGCAACGATTCGCATGATGGAGGTAAATCAGTTTCCTTTTACCTATCATTTTGCAGAACAGACGGAGAAAGAAAATTATCAGGAACAGTACGAGGAAAGCTATGCGTATTACAATCGGGAACTTCGTGCAGGGGGATATACAATTTATACTTCTTTGAATCCCTGAGATACAGGCGAAGGCACAGGAGATTGTAGATGAGAGTCTTTCAAGTTCCAGGGAAGTGCAGGAAAACGGTAAGTTCTCCATGCAGGGAGCGGCTGTCATTGTTGATAATAAAAAGCGGATATGTGGTGGCAACCATTGGAGGTAGAGGAACCGAAGATAAGTATAATCGTGCTTATCTGAGTTTCCGTCAACCGGGCTCTGCCATTAAGCCCTTACTGGATTATGCGCCTGCATTGGATCTTGGCGTATTTCGTGCTGCAAGCTTGATTGACGACCATAAGTGGGAAGACGGTCCTTCCAATTCGGGAGGGAACTACCACGGAGAAGTGACCATTAGGGAGGCAACCAATCGCTCCTTAAATACGGTTGCTTGGCAGGTTTTAGAGGCAGTGGGCATTAAAAATGGACTTGCCTATTTGGAAAATATGCATTTTCTGGGAATCAGTCTTAGAGACTATGATGCGTTAGCTGTATCTATAGGCGGTTTTACCCATGGTCTTCGTATTGTAGACATGGCAAAGGGATATTCCACCTTGGCAAATGGTGGAGTCTATGATGGAAAGAGCTGCATCTTAAAAAAATTGAATCGGAGAAGGACGGTATTGTTGCAGATGAGAACAGTCTGCAAAAGTACGCAGGTATTTAGTGAAGATACTGCCTTTATTATGACCGATATCCTGAAAGGGACCATGAATACAGAGTATGGAACCGGACGAGGTCTCCAGCTGAAAAACAAAATGCCTGCAGCGGGTAAAACGGGAACCAGTAATGGTTCGAAGGATACCTGGTTCTGCGGTTATACGAAGTATTACAGTATGGCAGTCTGGGTGGGGCATGATATACCGGTGGAAATGCCGGGTATATACGGTGCAACTTACGCAGGAAAGATTTGGAAGAATGTGATGGACAGCATTCATGAAGGGCTTCCCGCAGAAGATTGGGTAAAACCGGATACAGTGGAAATGGTCACAGATGAACAAAGCGGATTAACGGATTATGTTTCTTTAAGTACTAAGAAAAAGGGGAAGAAAGTCAGAAAAAGAGAAGAGAAGGAAAATAAACAAAGCATAATAAAAAGATTTGGAAAGATATGAGAATCTGAGGATTGCAAGTCTTGAGGATGTCTTTACGGCTCGAGCTCTCTTCTCTGAGATTCGTGAGCTCTTAAATGATATTTCTGATGAGAAATTCAAGGCAGAATACCAAGAGAAGCTCTTTGTAAAGCAGAAAGAATTCCTGAAAATTGAAGAGGAATGGGCAGATGAGATTGACGAGTATTTAAAAAATCAGGAAGAGGAATCCAGCAAGCAGGAGTCCTTGGAAGAGAGTAAAGTAAAAGAGTCGGAGGATAAGATTTCCCGAAATATAAATAGAGAGGCCTTCCTTTCCGCTCTTACCGCTTTACAGAGTCTGGAATACCAGGATGGAGACACGGAGGCACTTATTGCCGATGCAATAGAGCGCTTAAAAGAACTGAGCGGTACAGAAGATTATTCCTCTCTCAGCCAACAGCTGGAGAGAGCGATCAATAGAGTGCGAAAGCTTCCCGCAAGAAGTTCCGACAGCGGTAGTACGGGAGGCGGATCTCCCTTTTATAATGGACCGGGAGAAGGTAATTTCCCCGGGGAAGCGGATAGTGAAAATGGACCGGGTGTAAGTCCATAATGTAAATCCATATTGTAAATATTGAAGAAGGAGTGAAATGGGAGCATACAGACTGGAAGCTGCTTGTAAGGATTACCTTTGGGGTGGAGAAAACTTAAAGAGTCGATATCATATCCCCTACTCCGGTACACCGCTTGCAGAGGCATGGATGCTTTCCTGCCATAAGGATGGAGAGAGTTTGCTTTTAGCGGAAAAATCATTATTGGATGGGGAAAAGGAGAGCTTATCCCTATTTTTTTGGCGAGACATCCCGAAGCATTGGGAACAAAGGAAAAGCGTTTTCTCATTTTTCCAATGCTGATTAAATTGATCGATGCAAAGCTTCCTCTTTCCGTTCAGGTTCATCCGGATGATGAGTATGCGCTAAGATACGAGGGACAGCTCGGTAAGACGGAAATGTGGATTATCCCGGAAAGAGAAGAAGGGGCATTTCTTTATTTCGGTTTTTAAAGAGGACTACAGTAAGGAAGAAATAAAACAAGCTATTGAAGGGAAATACCTCACGGAATTGCTTTAGAAAGGTCCCAGTTGAACGGGGTGATGTGTTTTTTTATCGAGGCAGGAACCGTGCATGCTATCGGAGCGGGAATTCTCCTTGCTGAAGTACAGGAAAACTCTAATCTAACCTACCGGGTCTATGATTATGGACGAAAGGATAAAGAGGGGAAAGAAAGAGAATTACATATTGAGAAAGCACTGGAAGTGATGCATACTGGAAGCGCTGTCTTCACCACTGCTCAAGTTACTTTGGAAAATGTAAGATGCAGCATTTTTTCCGACAAGGTAAAAAAACAGGAGGAGCATAAGCTTTCTGAACTGGAGCGCCTTGGATCTTGTAAGTATTTTACGGTAGAGCGATTGCATACTGCTTTGACAAAAACATATAAGAGAAGAGTGGAAGAAGATAGTTTTCTGTTTGCCATGCTTGTGGATGGACAAGGAATGATTAGTTGGAAAAATATGGCAGAATTGCAAAATGCCCTTCATTCTGTTAAAGCGGAAAAAGGAAATGGATTTTTTATTCCCGCGGGAAGCGGAGATATTGAATTTTCCGGAGAGGGAGAGTGGTTACTCAGTTTTTTGGAATAATAAATAGACATCAGAGGGAGCGTTTTTATGAAATTCAATATTAAAGAATTACTTGTATTGGCTTTAATGACTGCAGTCATGGCAGTTTTATCACCGATTTCCATACCCATAGGCCCGGTACCAATTTCGCTAGGTACCTTTGCGGTTTGCTTAACGGTTGCCGTACTCGGAAGAAAGATGGGGACCGTATCGTATTTGCTTTACCTGCTACTCGGATTAATCGGTCTTCCGGTTTTTCCAATTACGGAGCAGGACTGGGAAAAGCTCTTAGGGCCAACCGGCGGCTATCTTTTTGGAATGCTTTTTTTAAGTATTGTGGGAGGCTTTGGTCTGGAGCATTTCCCCGGTCTCTTTGCAGTACAATATTTCTTTTTCCTGCTGGGGATAGCACTCTGCTATCTGTTTGGAACCTTGTGGCTTGCCAAAGTTCTTTCTCTGGATATTGCTAAAAGCGGTATCGCTTGGGGTTCTTCCCTTTATTATTCCGGATTGCATCAAGGTATTTATTGCTTTGAAACTGGGGAAGAAGCTGAGGCTTGCAGTAAGGGTATGGAAAAATATAGAAAAATATATACGGAAAGAATATATAGAAAACCATATATAAAAATATATAGAAAAAGATATAGAGAAAGATATAGAAAATACATATAGAAAGTACATATAGAAATATATAGAAAATATATCGAGAAAGATATGGAAAACCAATAGGATAGAACGGAGTAAGGATGGCGGAACGTTTTGAAAGAACAGAACTTTTACTGGGAAGAGAAGCCATGGAGAAACTGAAAGCCTCTAAGGTCATTGTTTTTTTGGTATCGGCGGAGTGGGAGGCTATGCCGTGGAAGCAATGGCAAGAAGCGGTATTGGAAGAATTGATCTGGTAGATAATGATTTGGTCAGCATAAGCAATATAAACAGACAGATTATTGCAACAGATGAAACAGTGGGAAAAATCCAAAAGTGGAAGTGATGGAGAAGAGAATCCATAGCATCAATCCGGACTGTGAAGTGCATTGTTTTTCAATGCTTTTTATTTACCGGAAAAACAAGGAGGAATTCCATTTCTCCGACTATGATTATGTTATTGATGCAGTGGACACGGTAACGGCAAAGCTTAGTTTAATTGCAGAGGCCCATCGTCTGAATGTTCCGATTGTGAGTGCTATGGGAGCAGGCAATAAACTGGATCCGACAGCCTTTAAAGTAACAGATATTTATAAAACGAAAGTTTGTCCCTTGGCAAAAGTTATGCGAAGAGAGTGCAAAAAACGTGGGATTGAGACTCTGAAAGTTGTGTATTCCGAGGAAGAACCTACGCGTCCCCAAAAAACAGAGAGCGAGAAGCCGGATAGACTGTGTGCGTCCGGTTCAGAAGAAGTGCAGGGTATAACAACAAGACGGGATACCCCCGGTTCTATCTCTTTTGTTCCCCCGGTTTGTGGGTTTATATTGGCTGGGGAAGTTATCAAAGATTTGCTCCGGAAAAATTTATAAAATTGCTATCCGAGCATTATAGCTCCTTATTTTCCGCCGACATTTCGACGAAGTTCTATTAGACGTAGTTGGGAATTTGGGGAGTAGTGATGGAGCGAGTTCATAACGATGGACGGGAAAGAAGGGAATCCGCAGTTATACGCACTCCAAGAAGGAGAAGAAGAACCTTGCCCGTTTAGAGCTGGAAAAGCATATCGAATCCCATATTGAAGAAGCTATCGCCGAAAAGCAGGTAAAAGTATATCTGCAAGCCAATGTGCGTGGCTTAACCCAGAGAGTGTGTGGCGCTGAAGCACTCTCTCGTTGGATTGACCCCAAATACGGAATGATTTATCCGGTGATTTTATTCCTGTACTGGAAAGAACACTGAAAATACATCTTTTGGATCTCTATGTTTTCTGTGAAATATGTAAAATTCTGGGAGAAAGGTTGGAAAGAAAGGAAACGATATTTCCAATTTCTTTAAATTTTTCACGCCTGGATTTCAATATCGGAGATTTTTTGGACCAGCTGGAAGCCATAGTGGAACAATACCATGTACCTAAGTCTTTACTGCATATTGAAGTGACGGAATCTGTGGTTATGCACAATGAAGGCTATATGAAGTATGTAGTAAAGAAGCTGCATGAACTGGGATATCAGGTATGGATGGATGATTTCGGCTCAGGCTATTCCTCCTTAAATTTGTTGAAGGACTTTGAATTTGATACTTTTAAAATAGATATGCGATTCCTAAGTGATATGGGAAAGAAATCGCTAATCATTATCTACTCTATTTTATATATGGCGAAGGAAATCGGCATACACACAGTTGCAGAAGGCGTAGAAACAGAGGAACAATTTCGTTTTCTGAGGCAAGCAGGTTGTGAGCGTATGCAAGGCTATTATTTTGGAAGACCGGAACCAATGGAAAACTGGCTTTCGGATTTAATTAAAACAAATGGAGTGGAAAGCAGAAAAGAAGATTATCTCTTTGATCAGGTTGGACTGGTAAATATTATAAGTCCGACTCCGTTTATATTGGAGCGCTTGGATGATTCCCCTAATATTTATGGATTTGAAACGGTCATTCCTATAGCGGTTGTTCTGAGACGGCAGGAAAGATATGTCATTTAAAATTTACAGAACCTTATCGGGATAATCTTTTGGATTTAGGCTATGCAGGAACCCATGATTTCCAAGATGCCTTAAATAACCGAAAAGTTTTACTGGCAGAAAAAATACGGGATATTATGAGGATTGCGAGAGAATCCATGGAAGTGGAATCGATGGACTTTATTTCTTCCGGAAAGCATTGTCACCTGCAGGCTAGACTTGTGACCAGTATGGATGAGTGCTATATCTATTTGATTCGGATTGATGTTTTGACCAATAACCGTGTATTCCGAAAGATTAAAGACATGAATGATACTTTAAGCACACTGTATTCCGTCTATGACATGGTGGTTCTATTGAACCTAAGGAACAATACCTTGTTACCGGTGTATATGTGTGAATTGTTCGACAGGCTTGAGGAAAGTGAAAACATTTCTGCTGAAATCAGCAAGTATGTCCAAAAAAATGTGCATCCGGAAGACAGGGAGCGTTGCTGGGCATTTTTAAATCCTGCTGATATGTGGGAAAGATTGGAAAATGAGAATGAAGGATTTTTGTTATCCTACTTTAGAGGTAGAAATAAACACAGTAGATTTGTTTGGAAACGCTTTGTTTTGGTTCGCTCCTATGATATAGGAGAAGAAGAGAAAGCAGTGCTCGGCATCCATGCTTTAAGTATGGATAAATTATCTATGCTCCTCCGGGAAAGTAAACCCTTCTTGTCCGATGATTTTAAGGGAGAAGCGGGAGATGAGTTGAGTTTTTTTAAGTAGAATAAAACCTAGGAAGCTTTTTTGTTTATTGAATTTTTTGTAGAAAAAAACAGTGACAGAAAGTCCAGTGAAGCATAGAGTAAAATCGCTGTTTCAATCAGTATAAGGAAGGGAAGATAGTCGTAAAGCATGGACGAACCCTTCCATAGATAAAGTGAAACGGGAAAGGCTATCATAAGGAAAAGACAAAGAAGGATTTTTCTAAGTCCCTGTTTTTGTATCTTTTTTCCTTTCACTCGTTTTACTTCTTGCATTAGATAACGAGAGTCATCCGCAGGACCTATGGTATCTCGTTTTTCCCTTTTTTTGAAAATATTTTTAAAGTTGAAGGCAGTTTTTGTTTCTGTTTTTACTCCGTCCATCAAATCCTCGCTTATAGGGGAGGTATTATCTTTATGCTCTGAAAAGGAAGTAGCTTCATCTTTATATCGAGAAAGGCTGTCTTCGTGTTCTTTTATACTCATCATGTAGTCCGTGTATTTACAATCGGATAAATCCAGTTCCTGAAAAGGAGTTTTCTGCTTACTTCCAAGGGGATTTGGAGGGATATTTTCTACATTGGTATTACACATGCTTGTTCCGGGAAGATTTTCACATTTTTCTATCGAGCCATTTTTAAGAATGGATTCTTTGGGATATAAACCGGCTTGTGCTGTTTTTTCGAGAGCGGCTATTCTGTAAAGAGGAGTAGAGTTACTTGTTTTTTCCTTTTGAGAATATAGGACTTGTAAGATGGATTTAATCTGCAGGTTTTCCTTTTTCTTTATTTGCTGGAGTCTATAGGCAGAAAGAATCGCATTCTCATCATAATCATCAATATGGTCAAAGATAAAATCAATCAAATTTTTGATTTCTGTATCCGTGCTTACGGAAGCGGAGGGAACCAAAGGAAATAGAAAGCAATTATTTTCATCATCATAGACGATTTCCTCTAAATCTAAGCCTAGAATCTCCGGGGAAAGAAGATATTCTTCCAGCTGTAATAAAGTATTGTGAATGGACTCGAAAAGACTGACTATATGTATCAGGTTCATTTTATTTTCTGCGAAAAAATCTACCATTCTTTCGTGGTTGGAGAAATTATACTGAAAAATGGTATCCTTTTCTTCTTGAATTAAACGAAAGGGAAGAGTTCCCGGGATAAGACATTGTTGAATGATTTTTTGCTCATGGCTTTTTTCTTTCCACTCCATCCCATGAAGATAGAGGTAGCTGTGTGTAAGATCTTTTTCTATTCTCAGAAGATTTCGGGACATGGTTTATCCTTTCTTGTTCTAAAGTTTAAGGGGAAACAATATAGGGGGAACTATATTGAGGAAATATAAAGAGAAGAAATAAAGAGAAGCAATATATAGGGAGAACAAACAGAGGAAAGATACAGAGGAATCTACAAGGGAAAATATAAATGGAGATTGGATAGGGATAAGTATAAAGATATTTATGGAACAGAAAGTTCTTTTCCTTCAGATTCAGTTTGTGTTGTGTCCATTTTTGCCTTTTTTCGAAGCAGTAAATCTTCTGCTACCGAGAAATAGCGGGTATACAGTTCCGCTTTAAAGAAATCTTTTTCTTTATTCAGAGTGTGGCTGTCTAACTCTCTTGTGAATTCCTTTTCGCTCCTTTCTTTTATGGTCGTGTGTAAAAAAATAGTGCTCTGCAATAAAAGAACAATGCAAATAAAACTGATAAAGAGAACGAGGCTTGCTTCAATACTATGCATAATATTCCTTTCATATCCATTGACATGGATAGCAATGTAATCGGTAGTATATTGATTTTTTTGGAGAGATAGTATGAAGAGATGTTGCTTTAGCTCTTAGATTTAGAAAGAAAAAATATGAACGAAGAGGTATAGTGCTCCGGGAATAAAAACAGGGAATGAAAGGGAAGGATAGTTCTTTGAGATTTTTCTTCTTTTTTTTATGAAGTAAATAGAGCAGGATGGAAACAATAGCAGAAGATAGTAAGGCGGAAAGAAAGAAGAAGAAAAAACTCATATAATTCATATATAGTGCGGAACAGAGCAAGAAATAAGCATCTCCTTCTCCTAAGGCACCCTTAGACCATTTTGAAAAAATAAGCATAAATATGGAAAAGAGCAGAGGATAAAAGCTATATAGAAAGGGGAGAGAAAAGACAAAGGAAGTTTGAAAAAAATCATGCCATGCACTAAACAGGAAGAAAGGAAGACCTACTATAAAAAATAGCTTTAGAAGCGCTCCTGATAAAGATTTTTTTCGGAAATCCGATGCCACTGATAGAAGAAAGAAGAGAAAAAAACAAAAGGACTTGAATAGCAGAATATAAAAAGCAGCTTGCATGATACCTCCTGATGGAGAAAGTGTATTGGAAAGAGTATGTTGGAGAGAGTTGGGAAATGATTAGCTTCCACAACGAGGACAACTGTGCCGTCCTTCGGAAATCGCCTGCGATAGAGGGATTTCATGGACGGAAGAGCGCATTGCCGGACAGTCGGTGCTGCTGTGGTATCTTCTTCCTGCTTCCGTATAATAGACTACGGAACTGTTTTTCGATGGCTTACAAGCTTTACAGGGAGAAAATTTTCCGCCGTATTTTGCTTCAGTTCCATCAAGCCCTTTCGCACTGCTGCTTAAAAATTCATTGGAAATATAAGTACAGTCTCGATTTTTATGGTAGACCATGGACGGGCCGTCTATGACGAAGACTTTTTCTTCCTCTGTTTTTTCTTCTTCACTATCCTTTTCCCACCGGGCTCCTTTTACGCCAATCCATGCTCTTCTATGTGCGATGATTTCCTGATAAATGGATTTTTTATCAATAATGGAGAGTGGAATTAATTCTTCATATTCTAAATCCAGAAGAATATCCTCCTTTGTGATTCGGGACTTCCAAGTTCTGATATTTTGCATTCCGATGGTATTTAGTTCACTAGGTAGAAGAATATCTTCTAGTGCGGTTTCTCCTACGGCAAGGATTTCCTCAATATGGGGGATATCCGCTACGGAAGTTTTCATGAGCCCATAATGCTCCAAGTATTTGTACATACTGATGGAACGCGCGTTTTTCTCTAAGACCGTCGAGATTTGATACTGCGGTTTAAGATTAAAAGAGGGGTCATCAGCATGACCATGGCAAGAAGAAAGAGGCTTAAGGAGAGGGAAGCTTCGATGGTCATAGAAGCGGAATAGGATTTCATAGGGGCTCCTTTAGTGGCTGAGATTCTTATACTTATAATCGGAGTGCAGGATAAAACGATAATCGGAATTGCCGGGATTTACGCCAATCATATCCAAAAACCCTCTGTGATAGAGGCTGTGTCTGGACTCTATTCCTGCATCGGTAGAAAGATAGTATAGGCATTGTTTTATTTGAAATGAGCTTTCTTTTTCATTTACAGTGGTGCGAATATTTTTCTCCATACAGTAAAGCATGGAAGAATTAATTTTGTCCTGATGCAATAACCCTTTAGTAAATAGGAAAGCACGAAGATAATCGGTATAAGAAAAACCGTGTCTTTCCTTTTCTTCTCCCTCGTCGGACAGTAAGGAAGAGAAGTCCAAAAGCTTGCTTAGTCCGAGATCCCAAGAATCTTTTCCATGCATTAAAGGAACTCTTTCATCATTTAAGAGATGCTTGATATCCAGTAAGGCCTGGGCAAAAGCCCAGATTCCGATAACAAAGATACTGAAAACGGCTATCACAATAGGATTTGCCGTTGCGGCAAGGAAGCTGGTGACAAAGTGCTCCACTTCCTGCCGTTTCTCCGTGTCACAGACGATATGAATAAAGTTCATGGCTTCTCTTACAGCTAGAAGAGAGGTGACTTGCGCTGCAAGGTTTTCATAGTCACTCTTTTTTTCGTGTAGTAAATATTCCACCTCCAGTCCTTCTGCATTGCTGTAAGGAATGGTGTTTCCATTATCCTCCTTGTGATAGGAGTGAAAGTAACGTAAGGAATACTCTCCCAATAATCCAACCTGCAAGGGGTTAGCGGAAGATCCTGCTGTAAAGGGGGATTCGGTATAGGTTTCTGCGGTATCGGGGCATGCCCTTCCTTTTGGAAGGAGTAATTCCAGGAGTTTCTTTTTTCCCAATTCCCGGATACTTTCGAGAATTTTTTTATTTTTGTTGATTTTTGGTGACGGAACCTCCGTAGACAGGCATTTTGAGGCTTTTGCCATTCTCCTGCGATGTCTCGATAAAAAGGCATCGATTTCTGCTTGTAAGTCATCTGTATCTTCCTCCTCATCTTCATTTCTTCTTTCGCGTTCTTCGCGGATGTATTCCTCAAAAACTTTGGACGGCTTCTTCAATACTTTGAATACTGCTTTGTAAACTGTCACATTCTGCAGGAAAGAGGTCAATCATTTGTCGGACCTTTCCTCCTTCATCTACATAGTCATCGTAACTTTTTAATTCCGTTTCAATCGCTTGGATGCCGTCTTCTTCTAAATTGACTTTTTCGAGCTCAAAATCTTGCCGTAGCTCTTCTACCTTTCCCTTTAAAATATCTGCCCGTGTATCATAACGAAGTACGGTGCTTTTTATTTGGTCCAAGGAGGAACGGAGCGAAGAGGCGTACCAAAAGAAACCGGATGCATCGGTTCTATGAAGAGCGGATAAGGCTTGTGTGTGCGAGGAACTACTGTTTTTACAAAACTGATCAATGTCGTTAATACAGTCTTCGAGATATTCCACGTCATAGTGATTTAAAACGTATTTTTCTCGGAGACGTTGTATACTGTCCGCTTCTTTTTCTTTTTTACTCACCTCATCTAAGAGGGAAGGAATGTTTGTGCTGTTTTGTTTTTGTCCGATAAACTCCAGCGCATCCTTTGCTAGAAGTGTAGGGATATACTCCAAACTTCTTCCTCAAAGTAATTTTGTTCTACAAGGCTTCCCCTTCCGGAGAAGGAAAAATCATCTTTACTAACCTTTGCCGGAAAGAGATTATGCGCCTCGGTATAGGGTTTTATAAATGTTTCCAATTCTTCTTGTAACAAGGCATCATCTCTGTATTCCAAAGCATAAATACGGTAGTTTTCCCAAAGAGGCCTATGGAATTCGGAAAAGAGGGATTCCATGGCACTGTTTAAGGCGGTTTGTATATAGTATCTTTGTGCGATTGTCCTTGCAGACTCTGTGATTGTCAGAATCAATGCGGCAATCAATACAAAGCTAAGGGAAAGAAATACCGTAATGGAGGCGGAAGATTTTCGTTTTATCATGATTTTTCCTTTCCATAAAAGGGAGATTCTTAAACGGACTTGGCGTTACTTTCGATTTTCTTTAAGATGTCATTCAAAACATTCTTAATTCTGTCTCGGAAGATAACGACGAGAGAAATAAGAACTACGATGATGAGAACCAATTCAATCGTTCCCAGAGCTTCATTTCCTCTGATTAAGTTCCGTCTTTTTTTCCTACATTGTTCCATGTGAGAAAAGAGCCAGGCGTCAAAAGCATATTGAGCCTTGACAAGATTTTGTAACTGCATAATAACCTCCTTTTAGAAATGGCAGGATTGCCGGATGAATTGCAACATGCTTGCCGGATAAATTGCAGCATGCTTGCATGCTGTATATTACAAAGCAAAGAAAAGATTGCTGTTTGGCAAGATTTCCTCTGCCGTAATATCGAAGAAATAGTTTTCTTTTTATCCCATGGATTGCATGGCGGGATAGATGATAATGAGCATGATGATAAAGAGCTGCATGAAGAGGGGGAGTAAGAGCTTTGTGCTTGCCTCTTCACCGAGACGTTTTGCAGTAGATTTTCGCATTTCAAAGGCTTCTTGCATTTCTACCTGTAACTGCAAACGAAGATGCTTACTTCCGTTTTTTCGATTTTGTTCAATGACACTAATGAGCTTATTATAGGGACGAAGAGCAATTCTCTTGGAAAAATCAAGGTAGGCCTTACCTTCCCCGACGTTACTTTTTAATTGATTGAGTAAGGTATGTAACTCATCATATAAGGGGTGGTTTGCCAGACCGCAATGCTCTACCAAAAAACTGTACTGTTTACTGATTTCAGAAAAGGCATTTCGTAAAGCAAGCCCTGCACCAAGATAGACCACCAGCTTGGAAACCAATTCGGAATAATCCAGGCTTAAAGAGTTTTCCCTCTCCTTTTGTTTTTCTTTTTTGGCTTCTTTCTCCTTTAATGGAAGAAGAACGGCAAGAAATAGACCAAGAAGGGGAATAAAGAGATAACGGGGGCTTTTTTCTTCTGTGAAAATGATTTTCTTCCCCTCAATTTCTTTAGGGAGTTCCAGTTTGTCACTTCCCCGTCCCTCGGAATTTTGAATCGCAATTTTCTTCTCTAAAAGATCTCGCAAACTTTCCAAAGAATTTTTTTCTTCCGGAAAGATTCTTATGGGGAAAAGATAGGTCGGAGAAGAGTAAAGATAATCTTCAGGGCTTTGAAAATAATTTTCCAAGTCGGCATTGTCTGTTTCTTCTTTCGGGGGCAAAATAGTCGTACTAAACTTTATTTCGAGATTTCCCTCCAAAATTTGATCTTGTTCTAAGATTTCGTGACGAAGCTTCCCTTTATCTCCCAAAATTCCACGGTAATTGAGAAGCAAATCCAGATTTTTCTTCTTCCGTGATTTTATTATCTTTGCTGATTAAAGCAGTGGGGGTAAAGCTCCAGCTCATTTTCACATTTTCTTCCGGAAAATAATTCGATAAATGGAGAGAGCCCCTTATTTCATCAAAGCTATCCTCTTCGGAAAGAATCAGACTCTCAAGCTTTTCATGAAGGTCGGAGAAAAGACGATCGGCTTCTTCTTTTGTATAGATTCTGGGGGAAACCGTAATAGTAAAATCTTCCTTTTTTTTCGGATTGATTCCCTCTACCTGAATAGGAAGACTGTATTCGCTGCCTCCTATTCCTTCGCGCTCCAGGATGTAGCCGGATTGAATATGGCTATCTTCCTTACTTTCCAGAAAAAGGAAAGAGGAGAGCAAAAGGGAAACGATAAGAATAGCAGCTTGTTTTTTTAGCATGGCTTCATCCTGAGAAGTAAAGGTACGGAGCAGCTTATGAATATGTGGATAGACGTTGTTCATTTTTTCACCGTATACAGATGCATAGAATCAGATTGGAATCGAGATGATTTTTTTGAGAAAGATAAATAGCAAAAGAGATAGATGAGAAGGGCAAAAAGTCATGATAATTCTTCCCATGATGGAACTGTATAAAATGGAAAAAGAAATCCGGAGAAGAGACATTGAGATAAAGGATAATGAAGAAGGGAATTCCGTTCATGATTTTTTTGCTCGAAGCGCTTTTGCGGCACTTAAAGTCAGAATTTCTTCCCGAATCGTCAATTTGTCATGAATGATGGAGCTGCTGTGTTGAATGATTTCACAGAGCTCTCCGCCGGACCGTTTCGCGACCAAAAAGATTTCTGAGAAATTGTGAATGTCGTCAAGTCCGGAACGCAAGGCAAATTGAGAGAGAGGTTCTTCCAAAGGACGATTTATGGAGAGGGCACGTTTTATCTGTTTCAGTTCTTCTACCATATAGCTTTTTTCCCCTATCAGTGCGGAAAGATCCGCAATAGTGGCAATAAAGGCGTTTTTCAATGGAATAGCCTGCGCTAAGAAAGGAACTTAGAATCGAAATCATTTCTTTAAATTGAATAAGAAGCTGGTTTTGCCGTTTTTTTCGCAGTTCGGATCGCAGGAAAAAAAGGTATGAGGAGAGCAAAGGGAATAAAGAAAAGAAAGAGCAGAAAGGAATGGTAGAATGTATAGCTGATTGCCAGAAGAATGAACAGGGATTTCCCGAGCAGCAAAAAGATATTCTCCTAAACTGATTTCATATTCTCTATAATCGATGGAGGAGTTTTTCTTCTTGAGACAGATCCGACAGTTTTTCCAGGCTCTTCCCATTGTATTGATACAGTTTTTTAAGCTTAACTTCTCCATCTTCCACTCCTATGATTTCACTAATTTCCAAAACTCTTCTTTTATGGTCCTTTGTTCTTCCAAGATGCACCATGATTTCTATTGCTGAGGCAATCATGTTTCTAATGGAACTTAAAGGAAGATCTGCACCTTGCAGTACCATGGTTTCCATTCTGCGAAGCATATCTTGGCTGCTGTTTCCGTGTCCGGTGGAGATACTGCCGTCATGTCCCGTGTTCATCGCATTTAACATATCCAGGCATTCCTTGCCACGGACTTCTCCAACGATAATGCGGTTGGGGCTCATTCGAAGAGAGGCTTTAATCAGTTCGGAAATCGTGACGGCACCTTCTCCCTCCGCATTGGCATTTCTGGTTTCCAAAGAAACCAGGTTATCTACATTCTGAATCTGTAATTCCGCGCTGTCTTCAATGGTAATGATTCGTTCACTTTTTGGGATGAATTGAGATAAGGCATTTAAGAAGGTTGTTTTTCCGCTGTTGGTTCCACCGGAGATAAAGATGTTGTAGGAGCTTCGTACCAGGTTCTTTAGGAATTCAGCAGCTTCCTCACTTAGACTCCCAAGCTGAATTAATTTATCCATGGTGATAGGTTCCGGGAACTTTCGAATTGTGACGGTCGGGCCTTTTAAGCAATTGGAGGAAGGACAACATGAACACGGGAACCGTCTTCCAGTCTGGCATCTACTATGGGGCTTTTTGTGTTGACCGCACGATTAATACGGGAGACAATCTGCTGGATTAAGTCGGAAAGTTGCTCTTCGTTTTGAAAAGAACGTTCCCAGCGTTCCATATGTCCCCTTTTTTCTACAAAGATTTCCGTAGGACCGTTAATCATGATTTCTGTGACATTTTGGTCATCTAAAAGCTCGGAAAGAAGGTCCAGGCGACGAAAGCTGTCAAAGACCGCGCTCCGGAGATAGAGCTTTTCCCTTAGGGCTATATCCTTTCGACTTAGTAAAGCACTGTCGATTTCCCGGTAGAGGTGGGAGTCGGAGATATGCCGCTCTTCCAGGTCCGTAAGGAGTTCCTTTTTGATTTCCTGTTTAATGTTGTCTAACGCTAACATAATTCCTCCTAAAGTACCATTTTTCTATACTGTTCTCTTTCTTTATCTTCCTCTTCGTAGATGTAACGTAAGATGAGGGATTCCGCATATTCTTTAAGGGATGTGTAGGGGGAGCCGCTAGAACTTACCCGTTTAATAGCCTGAGAATTCAGGAGTGAATCTGAAGTGGATTCTATCTCATTTCTTGAATCATCTTCCTCAAAAGGAAGACTGCATTGGATAAATTTCTCCCGAATTTCAGGGGAAAGGTTTTTTTTCAGATAGTCTTCGAAGAAAGCCAACTTCTCTTTCGAGGTTTTGTCTGATAGAACCGGCATGAATATCTTTTTTGCCTGATGAAAGCAGTCCAGGTAGCGACTCATGGAGCTGTCGGTATCGATAATCAGAGTGCTTACTCCGGCATCTTCCGCAATTTTATCAAGAAGAAAGGAAAGTTCCCTTGAACTTAGGCTATTGATGTCTTCAGGACTCCTTACCGGTAAAATGGTAGAGTAGCTTTCTCTCTCATAGGAAAGGGCACGAAGTATCATGGGGCTTAGATTTTTTTCTTTGAAATGATACAAGACTTCTGTTAAACACTCCCGCTCCATAGGCAGATATTTTTTTGCTCCGGCAGATTCGGAAAGGGAAAGATAGAGCGTTTTTCGGTTCTTTCCTAAAAGCTTTGCCATCTCAAAGGAAAGACCGGTTTTTCCGGAACGACCTAGGGGACTGTAGACCATATAGATATCGGCTTTTTGCTGTCTTCCGTCTTCCAAGAGTTCGATTTCTCCGTATTGCAGGAGGATTTCTCTCATAATTTGGTCAGCAGACTGGTATTTATAGATATGGTTTTCCTTTTTCGCTGATGATAGAAGACTTTCATCGCTTAAATAAAGAACCCTTCCGCTTTTGGGAGAATGTTGCAACGTTTTTGCATTATTTTCGGATACAAGGAGGAGGTCAGGCTCCTTCTTTTTGGAAAATTCTGTAAAGCTCTCCAGGCTACTTAAGGGATAAATCTGGAAGGGGAGTTTTGTATTTTGTCGAAGATAGAGGGAAAGACGTTTTGCATAGAGACTGTCCTCATCATAAATGGCTAAGATTTTTTCCATGTTTGATCCTTTCAAAAGCGGGTTAAAACATTTTTGGCAGAAAAATAAATGCTTTGCTGAATTAGGGAAAGAGTGTTAATAGGGGGACTGCGGAAAGAAAGAGAGAAAATGCAAAAGGTATGTCCTCTTTCAGAATATAAAAAAGAAGAAGAGAAAAAGGAGTGGAGAAAAGAAGAATGAAAAGACTCCTGTCGAAGGGGAGGACGGATAGAATCAGGGAAAAGAGCTTCCAGTCCGCGCCCCCGCTTCCGGTAAAATAAAAGAGGGGATAGCTTAGGATAAGAGTGAGAATAAGCTTTAAGGGGAAAAGAATGAGATCCGTGTAAGAAGTACCGCAATGGAAAAAACCGAAGTATAGAAAAAAGAAAAGAAAGGAGAATAAGAAAAACAAATTGGAAATCTTTCTTTTTTGTAGGTCTTTCATCGCGGCATAGAGTAGAAAAACTAAGAGGATTTCATAGTGAGAATGAAGCATATCCACCTCCGTATCGGAAAGTGCGAGGCACTGTTTTTCCGTGAAGTCAGTATAGAGGGAGTGGTAAGAATCTCCTATACTTCATATTCGGATAATATCCATCTTTGGATATTATCCGAATATCTATAATGCGAAAAAGAGAAAGTCCTCCCCTTTTTATGACAAAAGAATCCGCTTTCAATACAGATGCAAGTAAGAAAAGCGAAACACTTATGCTATTTTTACAAAAAATAAAAAGGAGTTTTGTGCAGTAATTCCGAGAAAAATGGTGCTATAATACATATTTATCTTAAAAAAGGATTTAGTCTGTGTTTCGGAAGCTGTGCAGTATTTAATATTACAGGAGCTTTCGCTACCCGGGGGAATGAGAGAGCATGAATATTCGTTTAGCGAAAGAGGAAGATATTCGGGAAATCTGTCAAATCTATGACTTGGCAAGAGCTTATATGCGAAAAGAGGGGAACGCTATGCAATGGAAGACCTACCCGAATGAGGAAGATGCGAGACAGGACTTAATAAAGAGCGAGCTCTATGTAGTGGAAGAGGAAGAGATTTTGGCTGTATTTACTTTCTTTATCGGGGAAGAGAAAAATTATAAAGAAATAGATGGTGCATGGAGACGGGAAGATAGCTATGGTGTTATTCATAGAGTTGCGTCATCCGGGAAAAAAGCAGGGATTACGAGGACTTGCTTTTCCTTCTGCTTGGAAAAAGATTCCCTATCTTCGAATCGATACCCACGAAAAACCGTTCTATGCAGGAAGCATTGAAGCGCTTCGGATTTCAGTATTGCGGGATAGTGCATGTGGAGGACGGGAGTCCCCTGTTTGGCTTTTTGATTATATTGGGGAGTAGTATGTTTGTTTTAAACAGTGTTTTACAGTGCATACTTGAAATTTGGTACTCTATTCTCCGGGGAAGCTGATTTACTGGGAGGCATAATTTTATTGTTTGTGATTTTCCTGTTTTAACGGATCTATTTCAGGGAAAACATCAATTGGGAACTAAGTATTTATTTGGGATACAAGACAAATTATGATGAGCATGAGTCTTCGTTTAAAAAGAATTTTTGGGAGGGCATAAAAATAGACAGTTTTTGCAAAAAAAGTCTCTTAAGCTGGTTTAGAGAAAATGGAAGAGAGCTTCCCTGGCGCGGAAAGAAAAATGCCTATTATACCTGGCTTTCGGAAATCATGTTGCAGCAAACAAGAGTAGAGGCGGTAAAAGGCTATTTTCATCGCTTCATTACTCGTTTTCCGGATATAGAAAGTCTTGCTATAGCGAAAGAAGAAGAAGTTCTAAAACTCTGGGAGGGTCTGGGCTATTATTCTCGTGCAAGGAATCTCCATAAGGGTGCGAAGCTGATTATGGAGGATTTTGGGGGAGAAATGCCTAAAACATATCGGGAGATTCGCTCTATTCCGGGTATAGGGGAATATACTGCGGCGGCCATTTCCTCTATTGTTTTTTTGGAGAAAATTCCGGCAGTAGACGGAAATCTTCTACGTATTTTTGCTCGCTGCAATCAGTATGATAAAGATATTCAGTCGAAAGAAGCGAAACTCTCTGCTTTCCGGTATTTTAAGGAGCGCATGACGGAGGAAGCGGCGGGAGACTTTAACGAAGCGCTCATGGATTTAGGGGCAACAGTTTGCATTCCAAAAGGGAAGATTGCCTGTGAAGCCTGCCCCCTTTCCTTTTTTTGCAAAAGTGCAAAGGAGGGCAATCCGGAAAACTATCCTGTAAAGAAGGAAAAGAAGGGAAGAAAAGTCGAGCAGTACAGCATTTTCCTGATTCGACAGGGAGGGAAGCTGGTCATGACAAAGCGCCCGAAGAAAGGGGTTCTTGCCGGTCTATACGGCTTTTACCAAAGAGAGGGGCATCTAAGTAAAAAGGAAGCACTGGAAGAGGTGAAGCGTCTTGGTTTTACTCCTCTAAAACTAAAAGAGCTGGGAAGTGCAAGACATATTTTCACCCATAAAGAATGGGAAATGATCGGATATGAGGCGGAGTGCGGAGAGTTTCCGCTTCCCTTAGGAGTTAGAGAAGAGTTGGAATTATACACAAAGGAAGAAATAGAATCGAAACTCAGTGTTCCGTCCGCCTATTCCTATTACAAAGCATTTCTTTAAACTTTTTGGAAAATGCAGAGTAAAAGCGATCGAGTATTGCGTTTTTGGGAAAATAGAAAAGAGTAGATTAAAGAAATTTGAATCCAGAAAGATAGTTAGGGAAAAACACAGCTAAAGAAAAACACAGCTAAAGAAAAACACAGCTAAAGAAAAACACAGCTAAAGAAATATCGCTTAAGAAGAATAAAAAGGAGCGGTTTCATAGGGAGGAGGGAAGATGCCCGGGCAGTTCAAATACATTGATTTATATAAGACTCTCCGGAAAGATATAGTTGACGGACGCTACCGTTTTCGGGAAAAGATGCCTTCCAAGCGCCTTTTGGCATCCACCATGGGAATTTCCTTACTCACGGTTGAGCACAGTTATGCTCTCTTGGAAGAAGAAGGCTATATTGAGGGCAAGGAGCGAAGCGGCTACTTTGTCTCTTACCAGGACGGACTTCTTTTTCCGGTAGAAGAGCAGCAGGAGCAGGGCTTATTCTTCGAGCATTTCCAAGTGGAGATAAGGAGGAAATGGCTTACTCTGCAATTTCGAAAACGGTACGAAAGGTACTTTCCAAATATGGAGAGGAGATTTTGAGTCCTTCGGAAAGTCAGGGAAAATATTTTTTACGAAGAGCACTAAAGGATTATTTACGTAGGAGTAGAGGAATCTTCGTAGAAGAAGAGCAGATTCTCATCGGCTCGGGTGCGGAGCAACTTTATACTTTATTGGTACAGATTTTGGGAAGAGAACAGAGCTTTGCGGTAGAGTCCCCGTCCTATGAGAAGATGCAAAAGATTTACAAGGCAAATGGAATTACTCTCGAATTTTTGGAAATGGGGAAAAATGGAATTCACAGTTCCGCCCTGCAAAAGGCGAAGAGTCGGGTTTTACATGTTACACCCTTCCACAGCTTTCCTACGGGAATTACGGCAACGGCAGGGAAAAGAAGAGAATACCTGGACTTTGTCAGGCGAAAAAAGGCGATTATTATTGAGGATGATTATGATTCGGAGTTTTCCGCGTTGGGAAAACCGGAGGACAGCCTGTTTAGTATGGATGAAAGCAATTCCGTGTATTACATCAACAGTTTTTCCAAAACCATAGGTCCCGCTTTTCGTATGGCCTATCTATTGCTTCCTAAGGAAAGAGCGGAGGAGGATTTGGAGAAAATTGCATTTTACAGTTGTTCGGTTCCGGTTTTGGAGCAATGTATCCTTGCGGAGCTCTTGCAAAGCGGGGAGTTTGAACGACATATTAATCGGATAAAAAGAAGGAGGAGAAGTGATGCTGCGCAATAAAGTAAAGTATTTTTGGTTTTTGCCAAAGGAATTTGTCTATCTGCTTCTTGTGGTGATAGGAATCTTTGCAGTGGATAGAATTTTAAAGGAAAAGATTAACCGAGCAAAGGATGAAGATTTTCCGAAAAAACTGAAAGGCGGTAGAGGACTTATAGAAATTCGGAGAGCCTTTAATCCCGGCTTTTCCATGGGACGCTTGGGGCGCTACCCGAAGCTCGTTAAGGCACTGTCCGTTTTGGCAACCATTTTTCTTTCCTTTGCTCTTCCTTATATGAGTTATAGAATGGGAGACAGCTATCTTTTACAAAAATACGGTATGGCGATGGTTTTGGGCGGTGCGATGTCCAACACCTATGATCGTGTGCGCTATGAAAAGGTAACGGATTACATCTATATTCGCTTTTGGGTCTTGAAAAAGATGATTATCAATATTGGAGATATAGCACTCTACTTTGGTGGCATTCTGTATGCCGTTGGAACTTTTTTTTCTTGGATTAGAAATAGCTAAGTACGGAAGATATCATTATTTATTTTTAAAAAAATTTCTTTTTTTAAAACAAATAGTAGAAAAATCTCTATTCCTTTGTTATGATTAGGTGACAAACACGAGGAGAGATCGTGTTGCTTTTCTTTAAGGGGGAAAACGAAATGGATAGTTTATTTTTTGCAGTACCTGTTTTGGGTGTCTTAGGGCTTCTGTTCGCCTTATTCCAGGGACAGAAGATTCTGAAAGAGGATTCCGGAAATGAGAGAATGAAAAGAAATCGCGAAGGCGATAGCAGAAGGCGCGGAAGCATTTCTTTTTGCAGAGTATCGGATTCTTCTTTTTTTGTTTGCAGTTTATTTATCTGCATAGGATTTGGAACAAGAAGCTGGCTTAGTGCCGTAGCGTTTATTTTTTTGGGGCTTTATTGTCCACCTTGGCAGGATACTTCGGTATGCGTTCTGCTACAGCGGCAAATGTGCGTACAGCTGAAGCTGCCAGAAAGTATGGGATGAAGAAGGCACTTTCCATTGCCTTTTCCGGCGGTTCTGTTATGGGGATGTGTGTGGCCGGTTTCGGTATCTTCGGAATCGGACTCTTCTATATGTTGACGAAAGATGTAGGCGTGCTTTCCGGATTTTCTCTCGGAGCATCCAGCATCGCCCTTTTTGCCCGTGTAGGTGGCGGAATCTACACCAAGGCAGCAGACGTAGGAGCTGACCTTGTAGGAAAAGTAGAGGCGGGAATTCCCGAGGATGACCCCAGAAACCCGGCGGTTATTGCGGATAATGTTGGAGACAATGTCGGTGACGTTGCCGGAATGGGAGCAGACCTTTTTGAGTCCTATGTCGGTGCTTTGGTTTCTGCTATGACCTTAGGCGCTCTTATGGAAAAATATGATTGGTGGAGTTGCTTTCCCCTTACTCCTCGCAGGTCTGTCTTTGATTGCCTGCGTTTTAGGAAGTATTCTTGTCTTGGCTTTGGGAGGCGAAGACCCGAGTAAGGTTTTAAAGACAGCGAGTTATTCCTCTGCTGCTGCGGTGCTGGTTTTTGCCTTTGCTCTGTCTCAGTATTTCTTTGGAAATATGCATGCAGCTTTTGCCGTAACTGCGGGACTTATCGCAGGACTGGCTATCGGTGCGGTTACAGAGTACTACACCTCTTCTTCCTATAACCCCGTTAAAGATATTGCAAAGCAGTCTGAAACCGGTCCGGCTACCAATATTATTTCCGGTATGGCTATCGGAATGCGTTCCACAGCAGTTCCCATCGTATTGATTTCCGTTGCAATTTTTATTTCTTATAGTGTTCTTGGACTTTATGGTGTAGCGCTTGCGGCAGTAGGTATGCTTTCTACAACAGCTATTACGGTAGCGGTAGATGCGTATGGTCCTATTGCGGATAATGCGGGAGGTATTGCAGAAATGTCCGGTCTTCCGGAAGAAGTAAGATGCATTACCGATCAGCTCGATGCGGTTGGAAATACCACTGCTGCTATGGGTAAGGGCTTTGCAATCGGTTCTGCGGCGTTAACCGCTCTTGCATTATTTGCCTCCTATGCACAGGCTGTGGGCCTCACCAATATCAATGTTTTGGACAGCCGTGTTTGCATCGGGCTTTTCATCGGTGCAATGCTTCCTTTCCTCTTCTCTGCCTTTACGATGAGTTCTGTAAGTAAAGCAGCTTTCTCTATGATTTCTGAAGTAAGAAGACAGTTTAGAGAGAAGCCGGGCATCATGGAGGGAACCGAAAAGCCGGATTACAGAACCTGTGTCAGCATTTCCACACAAGCAGCTTTGCGAGAGATGATTGTTCCCGGTGTATTGGCTGTTCTTGCTCCATTGGGAATCGGATTACTGCTTGGTGCGGAGTCTCTTGGAGGATTGCTTGCAGGAGCACTTGTTTCCGGTGTAATGATGGCTATCTTTATGTCCAATTCCGGTGGAGCATGGGACAATGCGAAAAAGTATGTTGAGGAAGGACACAACGGTGGAAAAGGCTCGGATACGCATAAGGCTGCCGTTGTCGGAGATACGGTAGGAGATCCGTTTAAGGATACTTCAGGACCCTCCATCAATATCCTGATTAAGCTGATGACTGTTATCGCTTTGGTTTTCGCTCCGCTTATTGTGGCTGTGGGTGGCATTTTATAAGAAATTGTTATTTACCGTCTATCTGAAAAGATAGGCGGTTTTTTTTGCGGATTGTAATCTCAATTCATTTGATTTATATTTTTATTCAGTTCTACCCTGTAGAATAAGGAGAAGAATGAATCACTCAGTTTTTGCATAGATAAAGAAGTAGAGGAAAGGAAGACAGATGAACGTTTTTAATATAATCGGTCCTATTATGATTGGGCCGAGCAGTTCCCATACTGCAGGAGCGGTGCGTCTTGGAAGAGTGGTCAATAAGGTTGCGGGAAGCTCGGATTTTAAAGAGTTGGATATTGAACTTTCCGGCTCTTTTGCAAGGACCTATAGGGGGCACGGGACAGACCGAGCTTTGCTTGCAGGCATTATGGGCTATCACAGCTATTCGGAGGAAATTCGGGATGCCCTGGAGATTGCGAAGAATAGAGGAATAGACTACCGTTTTATTGAAAATGATATTCCGGGTTCTCATCCCAATACAGCACGAATTCACTACACACTGTCCGGAGGAGAAAAGGGTGTAGTGGAAGGGGCCAGTATCGGTGGCGGAAATATCCGTGTGGATTCCATTAACGGGATGAAAGTGGATTTTACAGGGGATAATAATACCATTTTGGTTCTTCACAAGGATAAACCCGGCGTTATTGCAGAAGTGACTCATATTATGTATGAAATATAAGGAATTAAATATAGGGAACTTCCGTCTGAGTCGTCCTGAAAAAGGAGGAACGGCGCTTATGACAATAGAAATCGACCAGCTTCCACCGGAGGAACTGATGGAGGATATCAATCAGCTGGAAAATGTAGAGCATGCCCTGTTGATTCGGGCAATTTAGTTCAAAGCAAAAAGTTTGGAAAGTCAATTTAAAGAAACAGTCTAGTAATTTGAAAAATAAAGAGGGAAAAATGCTTAAATATACCAGTATTAAAGAACTCTGCGATGCTGCGACAACGCGAGGGATTAAAATCAGTGAGCTTTGTTTGGAGGATCAAGCTGAGGAAATGCAAAGACCAAAGGAAGAGCTTTACGCTATGATGGAGAAAAATTTTGATGTCATGGTAGAATCGGTAAGAAAAGGGAATGATCCGAATCTTCTTTCGACATCCGGCCTTACCGGTGGGGAAGGTGCAAAGATGCTGCAGTATTCCGAGAAGACAGACGGAGGCCTATCCGGGAATTTTATGACCAAAGCAATAGGGCGGGCAATGTGTGTTTCGAATTGCAATGCAGCAATGGGAAGGATTGTAGCGACGCCAACAGCAGGCTCCTGCGGAATACTCCCGGGCTGTCTTGTTTCCATGTATGAGGATAAAGGCTTTTCCAAAAGAGATGTAGTTATGTCCATTTTTACTGCCGGAGCTTTTGGTATGGTCATTGCCCAAATGGCATCCATTTCCGGTGCAGAAGGCGGTTGCCAGGCGGAGTGCGGTTCGGCATCCGGAATGGCAGCTGCGGCTTTAGTGGAACTTATGGGCGGAAGCCCTTCATCTTGCGGAGATGCTTTAGGAATGTCTATCATCAATCAGATGGGCCTGGTCTGCGACCCGGTAGCAGGACTTGTGGAGATTCCCTGCATTAAGAGAAATGTTTCCGGAGTGGTTATTGCGCTTTCCAGTGCGGATATGGCACTTGCCGGGATAGACTTAAGATTCCTGTTGACGAATGCATTGCTGCAATGAAGTCTGTCGGAGACAGTATGTCTGTAAATTTAAAGGAGACGGCACAGGGCGGTTTGGCTGATACTCCAACAGCAAGAGCCTTGCGAAAAAAAGTATTTGGAGAATAAGGGAGAAAGTAAGAGATTTGCATTTTTGAAAGTAGATTGAAACATACATTTTACTATTCTGGATAAAGCTTAATTTTACTATTCTACATAAAGTGTAATTTTATTTTTAAAGTGTAATTTTACTTTTATGACTACTCAATAAGCCGGAGCAGGTGTAGAATAGATAGACTACTTTTTTTGGAGGAGAAGATGAAGAAATTAAAAATTTGTTTGTGTGTACTGCTGTTCATTCTCTTATTGCCGCGCTATGCCTATGCTTTGGACCGTTTTGTGGCCGGAACATACGGGAACGGAATTCCTCTTTCCGGAAAGACTGTTGAGGAAGCAAAGGCATATCTGGAAGGAGAATACAGCCGGAATTATATTCTGTATATCAGAGGAAAAGATAGAACGGAACAGATTCAGGGTTCGGAGATCGGATATCACCTTCAGGCTCCGACGAATTTGGCCCAAATTTTACAGGATGAAACAGCTAAAGCCTTAACGGGAAATCCTGATGCACGATACGAGTATTCCTTAGAGGGAAGTACGGCAACGTACGATGAAGGAAAGTTGAATGAGAAGCTTCGTCAGCTCTCTTTTCTGAAGGATAGTAAGAAAACCAGCAATGCCTATATCAAAAAGGATGGAAGTTTACTATAGTAGCGGAACAGGAAGGAAACTCACTGAATGAAGAGAAGTTTTTTGCCCATGTTCGCTCTGCCTTACAGCGTGGAGAGAATACCATTGATTTGAGCCAGAGAGGGATTTACGAAGAACTTACTGTTCGAAAGAAGGATTTGGAGGCTAAGCTGGATGCGGTAAAGCGTCTTCATTCCGTGGAGATTGTAACGGATATACTGGGAAATAAGGAAAAGCTTTCCGGAGACAGTCTTTATGAAATGGTTACAGGAATCAATGCTTCCGGAGTGCAGTTTGATGAAGAAAAAGTTTTGGCTTATGCAAATTACCTGGAAGGAAAATATGGCAATCCGGGAAATACCGTTTCTTTCACTTCCGCAAGCGGAAAAGAGGTTGCCATGCTGACACCGTACGCTCTTCACATCAACGTTGCTGCGGAAAAGGAAGCTTTAAAACAAGCGATTTCCTCTTTCCAAAGTATGGAAAGGGAACCGGCTTACGCTTATAAGCCTGCACAATATGCACAGCCTCAGTTTGGAACTACTTTTGCGGAAATTGATTTAAGCTTACAGCATGTTTATTACTATGAAAATGGAGCTTTGGTTTGGGAGAGTCCGACAGTTACGGGAATGATGTCAGCCGGCAGAGCAACACCTCCCGGGATATTTTTCTTAAGAGGAAAGGAAACAAACCGTACCCTACGGGGAAGAATGATTAACGGCAAGCCGGAATATGAAGCTCATGTGGATTACTGGATGCCTTTTAATGGCGGAATCGGATTGCATGATGCTTCCTGGCGTTCCAAGTTCGGAGGGGATATCTATGTAAGAGGAGGATCTCATGGCTGCATTAATCTTCCGAAAAACAAGGCGGGAGAGTTATACAACCGTATCCCGATAGGCTGTCCTATTGTTGTGCATCTGTAAAAAAGTAGGGGGTAGAGGGGTTTTATGAAGGAAAAGAATATTTTACTGAGAAGATACATCGGTATGATTCTCGGTGTATTCATCATTTCCTTGGGGATTGCTTTATTTAAGGAGTCTCATCTGGGGAATGACCCGATTTCCGCATTAAACATGCGACTTGCGGAAATTTTCGGTATTTCGCTCGGATTACAGAATTTGTATGCAAATATTATTTTTCCTTATTCTTCAAATTCTCTTTGGAAGAAAATATATCGGTGCAGGAACTTTTGCAAATGGAATACTGGTGGGATATGCCGTAAGCTTTATCTACGGAATTCTTGTCAAGAACTTCGGTTATGCAGAGCAATACGGTATGCCGATACAGATTGCATGGGCTCTGATTGCCGTTGTGGTAACATCTTTGGGCGTATCTTTATATCAGACGGCGGACCTTGGAGTTGCTCCTTACGACTATCTCTCTTTGGGGCTTCGGGACAAAACGAAGAAACATTATTATGGTTGTAGGATGTTTACCGATGGAATTGCGGCACTTGCGACCTTCTTACTGGGTGGCCTCGTCGGATTGGGAACTCTCCTTTCTGCCCTGTGTCTTGGACCGATTATTCACTTCTTTGATGTCCATGTTTCCGAGAAGTTTATCGGGTATACTCCGGAAGGGGAGAAAGAGGAAGAAAAAAACGAGATAGTTCAAAAATAATGATATAAAATAGACTAAATGTCAGAAAAATTGTAAATAACACGGTATGAAATTGATAGAACTAGGCCTTCTTCGTAAGAATGTGTCAGTGAATCTTCATACTGTGTTTTTATTTTCGCCATAACTTCTCCCTAAGATTTAAACTCGTACCACATTATTCCAGTTTTCTTTTGTTGAGACGGAGTGCTCATTTACTGCATTGGAAACAAGATGCAGTTTGGAGATGAAAAGTCAAAATTTCAAAAAAAGAAAACTACTCAGGACCATTTCGTTATTTGTAAAAGGACTTGAGGAAGTGAAAAGGAGATTTTATGCAAAAAAAGTAAAGACTAGTTTTTGGACAACAGGGGTAGAACCCAAACAGCTTGAAAAAAAGAAGAGATTGACTTCCTTCATTCATAATACAAAGAAAGGAGTTCTTACCCTGGGAATCAGTATGTTTGCTCTTTCTGCCGTTACCTCATTTTCCTCCGTTGCAGCACCAAATGCGGCTGAAGAGGAAATTCTCGTATTCAGTGATGAAGGAGAAATCGTTTCACAGGATGATCAGACTGTAGAGTTATTTACTTCGGATGTCCTTAGCGGAGATACGCAAAAGCAGAAGTCAGCAGGTTGTAGACTATGCGATGCAGTTCCTTGGACGCCCGTATAGATATGGCGGAGTCAGCCTGTTAAACGGCTCCGATTGCTCCGGTTTCCTGATGGGAATATTTGGACATTTCGGTGTATCTCTTCCGCATTCTTCTGCAGAAATTCGTTCTGTAGGAGTAAATGTAGGAGGTCTGGAAAATGCAATTCCAGGCGATGTCTTAGCGTATTCCGGTCACGTTGGAATTTATCTTGAAACGGATTAATGCTTTCTGCATTGAATTCTCGTTCCGGTGTTACCATTAACTCTGCGACTTATAAGCCTATAAAATCAATTAGAAGACTCGTATAAAATTCTTTTTAATTAAAATTTAATATAAATAATAAATAAGGCAGGTTTTTTGCTCCGATATATGATATAAATAGTATGCAATTCCCTAATAGTAGGAACTTGTGTGATATAAGGAGTTACTGTAAAAGCAGAACTTAAAAGATGCGATAAAAGCCCCGGGATCCTGATAAATCAGAACTCCGGGGCTTTTTGTCTTTTTTAAAGTCCTTACTCTTTTCTGAATATCTCTTACAGTTCTTCCCCCGCTATTGCCATTTTACCTTCCTCCCGCTACTCTAGGAGGGTAGAAAAGTGGAGGTGAGGATGAATTTGCCAGAAAGAAAAAACGGAGGGATTCCTGCGCTGCAAAAAAAGAGCAAGAAGCTTGCTTTGCTTGCCTTTTCGGCAGTACTTTTTATGAACTTAAGTGCGATGCCTGCTCTTGCGGTAGGTCCGGGAGATGCTCTCGGAGGTGCTTCCAAGGCTGTGACCAATTCAGGGAGTATAGATTATTCCGGATGGTATGGTTATACCAATCAGGATGGATCTGATTTTTATACCTTGAAAAAGGAACAGAGGTTTCCAAGTTCCAAAATGAGAGCGGAGATATTGACTGGAGTGCAGCAAAGAAAGATGGATTGGATTTTGTTATGGTCCGTCTAGCTTATGGAACCAAAGAAGACGCTTATTTTGATGTAAATGTAAAGGGTGCGCAAAAAGCGGGGATAAAGGTAGGAGTTTATCTTTGTTCTACAGCAAAAAATATGAATGATGCCATGGCGGAAGCGGAACTGACTTTGAAAAAGTTAAAGCCGTATAAGCTGGAATATCCGGTGGCTTACGACCTGGAAGTGGCTTCCATGCTATCTGAAGGCCTCAGCCGGGAAGACTTGACTGCAATGGTCAATGCCTATTGTAATAAAGTGCAAAATGCCGGATTTATCCCTATGGTTTATGCTAACCGTACCTGGCTTACCAAGTATATGGATTTATCAAAGATTCCCTATGATGTTTGGTTTGCCGCGTACCCCGAGAATCGGATTTATGTTCCGGTCGAAGGAAGCAAGACTACTATTTGGCAGTCCAGTGAAAAAGGTGTGATAAAGGGAATAAAAGGGAAGGTTACAACGGAATTTTCATGGAAGGTGTACGGAGGAGGAAATCCTTCTCAGAAGAATGCCGGAAAACAGGGCAGTGTAAATTCTTCCAATTCCAATAGCTCTTCCAATTCGACTCCCCCTTCTAATCAAGCTTCTAAGCCCGCAGTAAGTCCGTCCGGAAACAATGCAAACGGCACGGATGGAACCATAGTTTCCAAGGAAGGACCGGGAAAAGCTGCAACTGCAGTGGAAAACGGCTGGGTACAGGGCGTGCCCGGACAGTGGAAATATATGGAAAATGGAAAAGCAAGTACAGGTTGGAAGCTGGTCAATGGCATTTGGTATTTCATGGATGAGAATGGAATCATGAAGACAGGCTGGTTATATTATAACAATGTCTGGTATTATCTGAAGGATTCCGGTGCTATGGCAACGAATTGGCAATATGTCAATGGAAAATGGTACTGGCTAAACCAAGATGGTGCTATGCGAACAGGATGGAAATATATCAATAATCTATGGTATTATATGGAAGAATCCGGTGCGATGCTGGAAAATACGGTAAGAAATATAGACGGAGTGGATTATCGCTTTGATGTATCCGGTGCATGGTTGCCTTAATTCATTTCGTATAGAAAATCTGTCTTTATCCATGCTAAAGATACTTTTTCTTTGAAAAGAAAAAGCGGAGGTTAAGAGGCCGGAAGACAGAGCACAAGATGCAAGAAATTCTATGTTTTGACCGAAGCGGTCGAAATATATAGAAGAGAAACAATGCGGTGCCAATAGGCACACCCTTTATAAATCAAAGGAGCGTTATGATGAAAAAGAGAGTTATATTTTTAACTGCACTGATATCCGGATTGTTAGCTTTCCCGGTTTTTGCAGAACAGATGGTAGGAAGGGTGCAGATTGATATCAGTCCGAGTGAGGATGCTGAGTTAGCTTCGGGAGAAACCTATTTTAAGCCGGAAGCGGTAGCGATGGATAGCGGCTATGAAGTCAGCAGTTTTTCTGTGGACGGAAAGCAAAACAGCATAAAAAAACCCTATACTTATACCATTTCCGTAAAGCCGGAGAGCGGACACAGTTTTGATTCCTCTACGGTAGTAGAAGTGCGTGGTGCTTATGAAATGGCTGTTGTGGAGAAAAGCAAGAACAGCATTAAGATTAAGGCAAATGCCTATCCTTTCTATGTTTTGAAGGAGCCGGCTAACTTTAATACCACGGACACAACTTACAGTTGGGACAGGGTACAGTATGCAACAGGCTATGACATCCTGGTATATTACAACAATAAAAATGGGGATGAAAAGATTGCAAAGAAGCATAGCAATTCTCCGAAGATTAATATCAATTCCTTTAACCAGAGCGGTAAGGAGTTTGATCATATTGCAGTTCGTGCCGTGTACGACAAGAACGACAATATGAAGCAGTATTTTTGCGAGTTCTTTTGTATGTAGACTCCAGTGGAAGCCCGGAGAGCCCGGACGGAGAGGACGATGAATACATTTTTCAACCTAATCACCTTAAAGGCAAACGGCATCTCCAAGGGAAGCTTTAAGGAGTACACTGCGAAAGGGAAGAAAGGTAAGAATAAGAAGCAAAATGACGGCAAGAAGAGAGCTTCTGAACAGCATAACGGAAATCAGGCAGATCCGAATGCAAAGGGACCCGGAGAGGGTGTTGAAGGTTGGCGCCAGAATGGGACCGACTGGTATTATGAGGTAAACGGGAGGCTCGTAAAGGGCTGGCAGAAGGTGAACAATAACTGGTTCTTCTTTGATGATCAGGGAAAGATGCAGACCAATTGGCAGAAGCTTGAGAGAGCTGGTATTTCTTTTAACGGAGACGGCGTTATGCTCACCGGTTGGCAGGAAATCAATGGAAAATGGTACTACTTTGATACAGACGGAGATGCCGCCGGTAAGATGGCAAGCTCTTGGAGACTTTTCAATGAGCAATGGTACTATCTTGACCTTCAAAGCGGAGAAATGAAAACGGGCTGGCAGAATATTGCGGATAAGTGGTATTTCTTTAATATCAATGATGCGGGATTCCCTGTCGGTGCAATGGAAAAGAATACAGTCAAAGATGGTTATATTGTTGATGCCAACGGAGTATGGCAGCAGTAGAAAAGTAAAGGGGTAAAAATGAAAAAAAGATTTACTAGTATGGCGATTGCCTTAGGGCTTTGTTTCGTTCTGGCCATTCCGGCATTTGCAGATGAAAGTAGTACAGGAACACTTTATGCCAATGCGAACACAGAGGCAAATGTAGCGCAGAATAAGAGTAGTGGGGGGAATGCCCCGATTTATGTTCGAAATGGGGAAAGTACAGCTACTTATACGGATTCCACAATCGGACTTGGCGGTGCAAAAATCACCATGATTAAGGGAAATGAAAGTGGTCAGCAGATTAGTATTGTTATCGAAAGCAATGATGGTCAGCTGATTGTTGTAGATGGAGGATTGAAGACCAATGCTCCTTATCTTTCCAAGTATATCAAGAATAAGGGAGGAAAGGTTGCCGCTTGGCTTCTTACCCACCCTCACGAGGATCATGTCGGTGCGATTTCTGTTATCTTGGAGCAACAGAAGGTAGCGGGACATCCGGATTTCTATGATATTGACCCGGGACAAATATATTTCAGCTTTGCTCCCTACTCTTTCTATGAGCAGTATGAGCAGGCTTACAGGCTTCCGATGATTAAAGAAGTAATGGAGGATCTTGCTGCGTATCCTGCAGAGAAGAAACACGAAAACTCTGCGAGGGGTACAACATTTTCTTTCGGAAATGTGTCTGTGGAGGTTTTAAATACGGCGTATTCCATTCCGATTGATTCCGGAAATAACAGTTCCATTTGCTACATGATTACCATTAACGGAAAGAAGCTTTTGATTACCGGAGATCTTCCCTATGAAGCGGCAGGAAAGCTTTTAGAGGAGCTTCCGGCAGAGAAGTTAAAGGCGGATATTGTGCAGATGGCACACCACGGTCAGCATGGAGGCAGTTTCGCATTTTACAGTGCAGTTGCTCCCAAGTATGCACTTTGGCCGAGTTCCAAGGAACTTTGGGATAAGCGGAAAGATGCGTTTACAGAAGATCAGGAGACTTATACCATTGCTTTGACCAAGTTTTGGACCAATAAACTCGGTGTAGAAAAGAACTTTGTTATGGCAGACGGAAACTGGGTTCTCGAGTAAATTTTACTGCCTCAGTGAGAATATATCGTGCATTAGAGAGTCTTGATTTAAGGGGAGAGACGGTCGGATTTTTCGTTGCATTTTCCGGAAAAGACCGATATACTGATTTCGATATCTGCAGTTAGAAGGGCGGTAGAGGAGGCTTCACTCCGTTTTTACGAAAGGAAAAAAAGCTATGGATCAGTGGAATATAGAAAAATTTGAAGGATAGGGCGAAAAGACTGACAGAAGAAGCAAAAAGTTTCAGTACCGATTTACAGTATGCTCTTAAGCTGAAAGAGAAGCAGAAAGAGGACGATGATATAACAAAAAAGATTTGTATTGCTTTTGCTGTCATCGGCGGAATCATTTTGGTATGCGGATTGGTTTATTGTGCTTTTCGCTTCCTTGCCCCGGATTATCTGGAAGATTATGATGACTATGAAGACGAGGAAGAAGACGATATTTTTAGAGGAAGAATAAGGCTGAAAAAAACTTTGATTTTTCGCCTAAAGTAAAAAAAGAATTGTGTTAAGTATGAAGAGTAGCGAAGGAGGCAGTCTTGCCTCCTTTTCTTAAGTAAAAAGGAGAAGCCATGAACTGGTGCAGTAATGAAGAGCGTTGCGGGGGATGTTTTTATCAGGACATTTCCTATGAAGAGGAGATCAAGATAAAAGAAGAGGAAATCAAATCCCTGTTTGCACCTATTGTTGTAGGAGAGCTTCCTTTTGAGGGAATTATTTCTTCCCCAAAAAGAAGCTTATCGAAATAAAATGGAGTTTTTCTTTCGGGGATCAGGAAAAAGACGGTCCGCTTTTGTCTGGGGCTTCATCAAAAACGCAGCTTTTTTTCAATATTTTTAAATACGGAAGATTGCAGGCTTCCACATCCGGATATGGGGGCAATTCTTTACAGTACCAGAGAATTCTTTTCGTGAGAAGGGAGTGGGTTATTTTTCATAAAAAGACATGAGGGCTATCTTAGGCATCTTTTGATTCGAAGAGGGGAAAAAACGGGAGAAATCCTTGTTTCTCTGGTGCATAACTGTCCGGATTTTGAAAAAGCCACAGGAGAAAAAGAGGGAGAGTTGGCTTTTACGGAAGAGTCACTATTAAAAGCCTGGTGTGAAGTCCTGCTTTCTCTGGAAAAAGAAGGAAAGCTGGAGGGGCGTTTTGCAGGAATTCTCCATACGAAAAATGAAAGTCTTGCGGATGCGGTGGTGAATCAGGGCACAGAGATTCTCTATGGAAAGGAATACTTCTATGAGGAACTCCTAGGCTTGAGATTTAAGATTACTCCTTTCTCCTTTTTTCAGACGAACAGCCTCGGTGCGGAGAAATTATACGAGAAGATATGGGAATATGCAGATTTGTCGGATAAGGCTACTGAGAAACCTCTAATTTTTGACCTATACTCCGGGACAGGGACAATTACGCAGCTGATGAGCAAGGTGGCAAGGGAAGCCTACGGTGTGGAAATCATTGAGGAGGCTGTGGAGTCTGCTAAGGAAAATGCAAAAGAAAACGGGATAGAGAATTGTCACTTTATTGCAGGAGACGTGCTGAAAGTCCTGGAGCAAAGTACTGTCTTGCAAGCTTCTGAAGAAAACTCCATACTCCCTGTTCCGGATTTTATCATTGTGGACCCGCCAAGAGACGGCATGCATAAAAAAGCGCTGGACTTAATTATCCGCTATGGAGTGGAACGCTTAATCTATGTGGCTTGCAAGCCGAAGAGTTTGGCAAGAGACCTGGAGCCTTTACAGGCAGCGGGATATAGAGTAAAGAAACTCTGCGCCGTGGACATGTTCCCAAGGACAAACAATGTGGAGACGGTAGCATTATTGTCTAAACTTGATGTCGAAAACATATAGAAATTGAAATTAAGCTTGATGAGCTTGATTTGACAAGTGCTGAAAGTAAAGCGACCTATCAGGAGATCCAGGAGTGGGTGAAGGAGCAAGCCATAAAGGAAGCCTTGAAACATTTCCAGATGATAGTATAAAGCAATATCGAAATATCATAGAAATAGCAATCGGTGGAAGAAAATCATTTCATCGGTTGCTTTTTATTCATAACGAGTATCGTGCGCAAAGCGTGCGATATCTCGTTTACATGTATATCGAAACTGATATAATAAACATGACATATAGATGTCGTGTTTAACTTGCTATAATATGTATGGAGTGTAAGGGATTATGAAGATAGACAGGCTGATCGGGATATTGTCAATCTTACTGCAGGAAGAAAAGATAACGGCTCCTGAACTGGCAGAAAGGTTTGAGGTATCACGTAGGACGATAAACCGGGATATTGAAGATCTTTGCAAGGCAGGGATTCCAATAAGGACTGCGCAAGGTACCGGCGGTGGCATCAGTATTATGGACGGATACCGTATGGACAGGACGATCCTGACATCAAAGGATATGCAGATGATCCTTGCCGGGCTTCGGAGTCTGGATAGTGTGAGTGGAAGCAGCTACTACGGCCGGTTGATGGAGAAAATACAGGCGGGATCTTCTGAGTTCATTACTGGAAAGGATTCCATTTTGATTGATCTGTCATCATGGTATCGGGAATCGCTGGCTCCAAAGATAGAAACTATACAGGATGCAATCGGAGACAGGAATTTGATCAGCTTTCGATACTATGCTCCTTCAGGGGAAAGTGAACGAACGGTTGAGCCATATTATTTGGTGTTTCGATGGTCCAGCTGGTACCTTTGGGGCTGGTGTGCAGATCGTAAGGACTACAGATTGTTTAAGCTGAACCGTATGGATAAGGTTGCGGAAACTGATAAGGAATTTATATGTCGGAATGCACCTATGCCGGATCTGTCAACTGAAAAGATCTTCCCAGGTGGAATTAAAGTAAAGGCTCTTTTTACACCAGATATGAAGTGGCGGCTGGTTGAAGAATTCGGGCTTCATTGCTTTACTGTAGCCGATGATGGAATGTTGCTCTTTACGGCAGATTACACGGATATGGAAAACCTTGTGACGTGGCTTATGACCTTTGGGGCAAAAGCGGAGGTAATAGAGCCTGCAGAGGCGCGGGACATTATCTGCAGGAATGCCGAAGAAACATTAAAAATCTATGGAGGATTAGGATAATGAGATTAGATGGCTTTGGGCTGCTGTTGAGAACATGGGAAAAATTTTGAGAAGATGACAAACCGGAGATATGAGTATATCAAGGGGCTAAACGTCCGGTGGACAATCGTTTAGCACCGACCGAAATGAAGTGGAGAAAAAGGGTATGGCATTTGATTTCAAAAAGGAATACAAAGAATTCTATATGCCGAAGGGTACACCATCTATCGTCAATGTTCCGAAGATGAATTATATTGCGGTACGCGGCAGCGGGAATCCAAATGATGAGGATGGAGAATATAAACAGGCCATAGGTCTATTGTACGGAATTGCTTTTACGATTAAGATGAGCAAGAAGAGTGATCATCAGATCGATGGTTATTTTGATTATGTTGTGCCTCCGCTGGAAGGATTTTGGTGGCAGGACGGCGTGGTCGGAGTAGATTATGCAAATAAGGATTTTTTTCAGTGGATTTCCGTCATCCGACTGCCTGACTTTGTAACGAGAGAAGATTTTGACTGGGCTGTCAGAGAAGCAACAGCAAAGAAAAAGCAGGATTTCTCAAAGGTCGAATTCTTCACCTATGATGAAGGCCTTTGTGTTCAATGCATGCACATCGGATCGTATGACGATGAGCCTGCCTCGGTAGAAGCGATGTATCGATTTATGGACGAACAGGGATATGTTCTTGATATTACAGATCGGAGAATGCATCACGAGATATATTTGAGCGATGCCAGAAAAGTAACGCCGGAGAAGTTGAAAACTGTGATCCGGCATCCAATAAAAGTGAAGGGGTGATTGTATGGAGTACATCAGAGTTACTAAGGATAATCTGGAAAAGGAGCACATCTGCTGTGCCATTTCCAATAATAAGGACGTGCAGGTTTCTTCTAAGAAGGCTTGGCTGGCAGACAGATTTGATGAGGGGCTTGTTTTTCTCAAGAGTGTGGAGCGAGGGAAGTGCTTTATTGAGTATATTCCTGCTGAGAATGCATGGGTTCCAATCAATGCCGATGAATATATGTATATTGACTGTCTGTGGGTGTCCGGATCCTTCAAGGGACATGGGTATTCAACGGAATTACTGGATGCCTGTATCGAAGACAGTAAAGATAAGGGAAAGAAGGGGCTGTGTATACTGGCAGCGGCGAAGAAGAAGCCGTTCCTTGCCGATCCAAAGTTCCTGAAATATAAAGGTTTTACCGTGTGCGATGAGGCGGATAATGGAATCCAGTTGTGGTATTTACCCTTTGGAAATGAGGCAGAAAGGCCTGGGTTCAGGGAATGTGCGAAGCATCCACACATAAAAGAAAAAGGATATGTTCTGTATTACACCAGCCAATGTCCGTTCAATGCGAAGTATGTTCCGGTGCTAGAGCAGACTGCCAGAGAAAATGATATATCGCTCCATGTGATCCATATCGATAGCCGAGAGAAAGCACAGAACGCTCCGACTTCGATCACAAACTACGCGATGTTCCATGATGGAGAATATATTACGAATGAGCAGATGAACGATAAAAAGTTCCTGAAGCTCGTGAATGGATAGGAGGGGGGAGTATGGCATCAACAAAAGAGTATCTGGACTTTGTTCTGGAGCAATTATCAGAATTGGAAGAAGTCAGCAGTCGGGCGATGATGGGAGAATACATCCTCTATTATCGCGGAAAGGTATTTGGCGGAATATACGATGACAGGTTTCTCGTAAAGCCGGTTCCAATGGCGGTGAAGTTGATGCCGGATGCAGAGCTGGAATTGCCTTATGATGGGGCGAAGGAGATGCTTCTGGTTGATGACGTAGATAATCGGGAGTTCTTGTGTGAGCTGGTTCAGAGTATGTGGGAAGAACTGCCGGAGAAGAAAAGGAAGAATCCAAAGAAACCATAGGTTTCGTGGTAGAGGATTCCAAAGGGGACAGAGTCCCTTTTGGCACACGACTTTGCTGGCAAAGTCTAGTGTGTTATACCTTTTGGACATTTTACCTTTGAATGCCGTTTATGTCCATTATACTGGACAATATTCTCACATACTGGAATTTTGTCCGGTAGAGATCTTCAAAACCACTTCCATGACTCTATCATACTCATATATCTGTCCAAAAGTTTTGACAATGGATTGCAATTTTGCAATTTTTCTGTTGTTCACCTCTTTAAAATCCCAATATCGCCCAATTTTTCAAGTCCGCCGGTTTTCCTCCGTATAAGACATCAGGATCAAGTATCCAAATAAAATCCAAAGGAGGAACCAGACTATGAATCTATTTGAAACTGTAAAGGCAAGTGTGAGCGCACCTGACGCAGCTAAGATGTATGGGAAGAAAGAAATAGCTGATTTAATGAAATGAGAAAATCACAGTTTGCTGAGCTGGTGTAGGTCTCATGCAAGGCGCTAAAGATTTTAACAAAAGTAGTAAATACGCATTTATTTTAAATGAATACCTTGAGGTCTTTCATAGAGAATGCTATAATATTGTAAATGAATTTAATATAATTACGTATTTACAAAAATATTGTTAAAAAGAGGTGTGGGGATGGAAGTACAAAGACCGAGATATTTAAATCAACTTATTGATAAAAAAGATAATGGAAGAGTGAAGATTATTACAGGTATTAGAAGATGCGGAAAATCTTATCTTTTATTTGAGTTATATAGGAAGTATTTGCTTTCAAGTGGAGTGAGTGAAGAGCAAATTATAATGATTGCACTTGATAGTCTGAAGAATATCAAGTATAGAAACCCAATAGAGCTAGATAACTATTTAAGAGATAAAAATTCAAGATAATGAATTTAAACATTATATTTTTTTATTGATGAAATTCAATTTGTAGAAGAGATTTCTAATCCATATTTAGAAGGAGAACACTCTAAGATAACATTTGTAGATCTTGTGCTAGGACTCATGAAAATTCCAAATGCAGATATATACATTACAGGTAGTAATTCAAAAATGCTATCATCAGATGTATTAACACAATTTCGAGATCGTGGTGATGAAATAAGAGTATATCCATTTTCATTTGCAGAATTTTTATTCATGTTATGAAGGAGATAAGGGAAAGGTTTTTGATGAATATTGTCTGTACGGTGGCATGCCAATGTCTGTACAGCTTAGTAATCATGAACAAAAGAGTGAATATTTGAAGAATGTTTTTACAAGCACCTACATTAAGGATGTAATGGAGCGCAATAAAGTTCTTAAAGATGCATCTATAATGGATGATTTGTTGGATATTATATCTTCATCTATTGGTTCTTTATCAAATCCAACTAAACTGGCAAATACATTTATGTCAGAAAAAAATATAAAGATATCTCAGTTTACAGTAAGTAATTACTTGGATTATTTTTATTGATGCTTTTTTAATCGAAAAAGCCAGAAGATATGATGTGAAAGGGAGGAAATATATATCATCTCCGTATAAATACTATTTTTCAGATATTGGGCTTAGAAATGCAAGGCTAAATTTCAGACAAAATGAGCAGTCACATATTATGGAGAATGTAATATACAATGAACTTCGTATGAGGGGGTTAAATGTAGATGTTGGTGTTGTGGAATATAACTACAAAGATGAGAATAAAAAAACGATTAGAAAAAAATTTAGAAGTAGACTTTATTATCAATAGAGGAAGTAATAGATATTATATTCAATCGGCACTTAATGTTGATACAAAAAGAAAAAAACAAGTACAAGAGACGGAATCCTTGAGAAGAATAGGAGATTCATTTAAGAAAGTTGTTATAGTTAGAAATAACATAGTACCTAGATTTGATGATGATGGAATTTTATACATTGGTGTAGAGGATTTTCTATTGGATGAAAGAATGCTGGACTTATAGAAACAGCAACGTTAGATTTTATTAAAATGCGTATTTACGATATGATTTTAAATAAATAATAGTCTGACTAGCTGAACATTAAACTGTTTTATGACACTTACGTTAGATAGTTTAGTGGACATTTTTTCACATACAGACAGGAATGATTGCCATATTTGATGTTCGCTCGTTTCATGTGGAGACGGTTACCCTTTTAGTTAAGTCGGTTAATGACGCAAACTAAAAGATGGAACTGCCCGTGCAAAGCATGCCCAAGAAAACGGGCAAAGCGAAGTTTATAAAAAGATTCGCTCTGAAATATATAATAATAGAGATAAGATTATAGTTATTGCTGGGAAATGGGTATCATCAGGTGAATATAATAAATTTATAAGTGTCATACCCATTATAAACTAATGGGTTGGCTATATAATATCTATAGCGTTGATGGTGAAAAATATCTTAAAAGCATAAGGCTGAGAAGGTTGATTTTACTATCATCGCTATTATTTTTTTAGTATCCATATATTTTCTATAGGCAACTTGACAAATATTGAATTTAAATTTATTATTAAATATAAATTCAGTATTGGAATAGAAAGAGGTGTGCTATGGCACAAGTATTAAAAGAAGAAGTTAGAAATAGAATACTCGAAGCAGCAGAAAAAGTATTTTATAAAAAGGATTATAGAGGTGCCAAATTAACAGAAATTGCAAAAGAAGCAGATATTCCTGTGGCACTAATTTATACCTATTTCGAGAATAAGGAAGTTTTGTTTGATGCAGTAGTAAGTTCTGTTTATATAAATTTCGAGTCAGCTTTTGATGAGGAGGAGTCTTTGGAAAAAGGTTCTGCTTCTGAAAGGTTTGATGAAGTTGGAGAAAACTATATTCATAAACTATTAAAAGAGCGTAAGAAGTTAATTATTTTAATGGATAAAAGCTCAGGTACGAAGCATACAGAAGCAAAACAAAAACTCATATCGCAAATGCAGGTTCATATTGAAGTAAGTTTAAAAAGACAATCGAAACAGGAATATGATCCAATGCTTGCCCATATTTTAGCCAGTAACTTTACAGAGGGGCTTCTTGAAATAGCAAGGCACTATCAAAGTGAAAAGTGGGCAAAAGATATGCTAAAACTTATTGCAAGGTGTTATTATAAGGGGGTAGAATCCCTGTAATCAGCACTAAAAAATAGACTTTGCATAATCAGCAAAGTCTTACTTTAAACCTTAATACTGAATTAAAATTCAATATTATTCAATTTTGAAAGGAGAGTTGTTCATGCCGGAAAAAGAATTAAGGAAAAAAGTGATTGGAAAAAATGGTTTAGCGGGTTCACTTCTTGCTTTAAAAATAGTATGTGATTTGATACCACAAATCTTACTTGTATATTTGATTAGTTCTTTAATCACAAACAATATTAACGAAGGTAATTTAAAGTATATATTCTTAGGAATCTTTATATCGTTTGTATTAAAAGGCGTGTTTTACTATTTTGCAACAAAGGTTGCCCATGAGAAAGCATACGAAAAATTGACAGAGCTTAGGATAGATATTATCGGGCATCTAAAAAAACTAAGTTTGGGATTTTTCAAAGAACATAATACGGGGGAGCTTACCAATATCGTTCAACATGATGTAGAGCAAGTGGAAGTATACCTTGCCCATGGTCTTCCGGAAATAATGGCAGTTACACTTCTGCCTATCATTATTTTTGTAGCTATGATTTTTGTGGATTGGCGTCTTGCACTTGGAATGGTTGCCGGAGTTCCACTCATGTATTTGGTAAAAGTTCTTTCACAGAAAACAATGGATAAAAACTTTGCTATTTACTTTAACCATGAAAACAAGATGAGAGAAGAGCTAATGGAATATGTAAAAAATATTTCTGTGATTAAGGCTTTTGCTAAAGAAGAGGAGATTAGTGAAAGAACATTAAAAACGGCAAGAGAGTATATTTACTGGGTTAAAAAGAGTATGGGAGCAATTACCATTCCAATGGGACTCATTGACATATTTATGGAAATTGGAGTGGTAATTGTCATGATTTTGGGAAGTATCTTTCTTTATCAGGGGAATATTACAACGCCTAATTTTATCCTTGCAATTATTTTATCCTCTGCGTTTACAGCATCCATAAGCAAGACAGCCACTCTACAACATTTTTCTATTGTGTTTAAGGAGGCATTAAAGGCGATCGGAAAAGTTTTAACCGTTCCGCTTCCAAAGAAAAAGACAGAACAAGGTTTAGAATTTGGAAACATAGAATTTAAAGATGTGAATTTTGCATACGGAAAAGATAGCTTTGAGCTAAAAAATATCAATTTGACTTTTAAGAAAAATAGTTTGAATGCCTTTGTAGGGGCAAGCGGTTGTGGGAAAAGTACTGTATCTAATTTGCTTATGGGATTTTGGGATGCAGATGAAGGACAAATACTGATAAATGGAAAAGACATAAAAGAATATAGTCAAGAAAACATCTCAATGCTGATTGGAAGTGTGCAACAAGAAGTTATCCTTTTTGATTTAAGCATTTTTGAAAATATAGCAATCGGAAAACTAAATGCAACAAAAGAAGAAGTTATAGAGGCAGCTAAAAAAGCAAGATGCCATGATTTTATTTCTGCTTTGCCAAATGGATATGAAACACGAGTAGGTGAAATGGGAGTTAAGTTATCTGGTGGAGAAAAACAAAGAATCTCCATAGCAAGAATGATACTGAAAAATGCACCGATTTTGATATTAGATGAAGCAATGGCAGCTGTTGATAGTGAAAATGAAAGACTAATCGGCGACGCAATTGATGATTTAAGCAAGGATAAAACCATCATTACAATTGCTCATCATCTAAATACGATTAGAGATTCAGACCAAATTATAGTTATGGATAAGGGCGTTGTTCTTGATGCGGGAAGCCATGAAGAGCTGATGAAAAGATGTGATTTTTATAAGGATATGGTTGATGCACAGAACAAAGTTGATAGATGGAATTTGAAAGACGATAGTCCTTCACGAGCAAGAAACGGAGTGGATTGCGAGTGAATCAACGAAAGTCTTTCACGAGCAAGGAACGGAGTGGATTGCGAGTGTATCAACGAAAGTCTTTCACGAGCAAGGAACGGAGTGGATTGCGAGTGTATCAACGATAGTCCTTCACGAGCAAGGAACGGGGTGGATTGCGAGTGTATCAACGAAAGTCTTTCATGAGCAAGGAACGGAGTGGATTGCGAGTGTACGGAGGTGGTAACAGAAAATGTTTAGAGAAATGTTAAAACTACTTACAAAAACCGGTAAGAGAGATTTGATTCTATCAAGTGTATTCTTTGCTCTTTATGGACTAAGCTCCATAGCCATGATTGTTATCGTATTTTCTATACTGTTCCAAATCTTTGATGGAACGAGCTTAGCAAGCCTATATAAATATTTTATTGCGATTGGATTACTTGTAGTCTTCAAAGGTATTTGTAATATGGTCGCAGATATGAAAAAGCATAGTGCAGGTTTTGATATTGTTCAGCAAATCAGAGAACGCATGATTATCAAATTAAAGAAATTCAGTTTGGGATTTTATACCAATGAAAGACTTGGGGAGATCAATACAATTTTACACAAAGATGTTGATAATATGTCCCTTGTTGTAGGACACATGTGGTCAAGAATGTTTGGCGATTTTTTGATAGCTGCAGTCGTATTTATTGGTCTTGCAAGTATTGATTTAAAACTTGCTATTCTGATGGCTGTATCTGTTCCTTTTGCACTTATCTTTCTATATCTGACAATTAAGCAATCTGAAAGAATTGAAAATCAAAACAACTCAGCGCTTCTTGATATGGTTAGCTTATTTGTTGAATATGTTAGAGGAATACCTGTATTAAAGAGTTTTTCAAACAATAAGAGCTTGGATAATGAGCTTATGAACAAGACAAAAAAGTTTGGAGAAACAAGCAAAGCAGCTTCAAAATTTAAGGCAAAACAATTATCTATATTTGGTCTTTTACTGGATATTGGATATTTAATTCTTTTAATCGCAGGAGCAATATTTGTTGTAAAGGGAAATCTTGATGTACTTTATTTTATTATCTTTGCAGTAATTTCAAAAGAGTTTTATAAGCCGTTCGCTTCTATGGAACAACACTATATGTACTATGTTTCGGCGGCAGATAGTTACGAAAGACTCTCAAGAATTTTATATGCAGATGTAATCCCGGACAAAGTGAATGGAATTGTTCCGAAAGATAATGATATAGCTTTTGAAAACATAGATTTTTCCTATGAAAAAGATGAATTTAAAATGGAAAAATTGAGCTTTTCTATTGCTGAAAAAACAATGACAGCCTTAGTTGGAGAATCAGGTAGTGGAAAGACTACGATAACCAACTTGCTTTTAAGATTTTATGATGTGCATAAAGGGAAAATCACACTTGGAGGAACTGATATAAGGGATATTCCTTATGATGAGCTTTTAGATCGTATCAGCATTGTCATGCAGAATGTTCAACTGTTTGATAACACGATTGAAGAAAACATCAGGGTAGGTAAAAAAGGAGCAACGAAAGAAGAAATCATTGAAGCTGCAAAGAAAGCAAGGATACATGATTTCATTATGAGTTTACCAAAGGGTTATGAAACGGATATTGGCGAAAATGGTGGGCTTCTTTCAGGTGGACAAAGACAGAGAATATCCATTGCAAGAGCTTTTCTAAAAGATGCACCGATTTTAATTCTTGATGAAATGACAAGTAATGTTGATCCTGTAAATGAATCTTTGATACAAGATGCCATTACAGAACTCGCAAAGAACAGAACTGTACTTGTGGTGGCTCATCATTTAAAAACCATTCAAAAAGCTGACCAAATTCTCGTATTTCAAAAAGGAAATTTACTTGAAAAAGGAAAGCATGGGGAACTTCTTGAGAAAGATGGCTACTACACAAAATTATGGAAAGCTCAGTATGAGGTGTAACCATGATTTTGTTAAAAGATGTTTCTTATGCATGGGAAGATGGGCGAACTGCTTTAAAAAATATCAATCTTGAAATTAAAAAAGGTGAATTTGTTTTAATTTCGGGGAAAAGCGGAAGTGGTAAAAGCACTCTTGGAAGTGTAATGAATGGTCTTATTCCACATTATTACAAAGGTAAAATGCAAGGAGAAGCCTTTGTGTCCGGAAAAGATATAAGCAAATTATTACTTCATGAAGTAGGGCATATTGTAGGGACTGTATTTCAAGATCCAAGAAGTCAGTTTTTCA
Source organism: uncultured Oribacterium sp. (assembly GCA_916439225.1). GTDB lineage: Bacteria > Bacillota > Clostridia > Lachnospirales > Lachnospiraceae > Oribacterium. The sequence goes on from CAKAHF010000003.1 coordinate 126,701, forward strand.
CGACAACGACAGAGGAAGAAATAGCTTTTGGGCTTCAAACTATCTGCAAATCAAGAGATGAAATCAAACAGAGAGTAGAAGAAGTATATGCAGAGCTGGATACCCCGGAACTGAAAGGAAAATCTGTTTTTGAATTATCAAGCGGACAGAAACAAAAGATAGCTATTGCAAGCATCTATGCGATGAATCCGAAAGTTTTAATTTTAGATGAACCTTCAGCAAATTTGGATATGAAAGCAACATTTGACCTGTTTTTTTAATTTTTGGAAAAATTAAAGAAAAAAGGAACAACGGTTGTTCTAATTGAACATCGTTTGTACTATGTAAAGTCTTTATTTGACCGTTTTCTTTTGATGAAAGATGGAGAGATTGCACAGGATTTGAGTCGGGAAGAAGTTATCCATCTTGAAGGGAAGTTTTGGGATGAAAATGGCCTAAGAACTCTTGAATTAGAAGAATACAGGATAAGTGAGAAGAAAGATTCATATCAATTAAATGATGAAAGTATTAGTGGAAAAGGCTTGAAATTTTGCTATCCAAATGTAGCTAAGGATGGAAAGAAGAAAAAACAGTACATCTTAAATCATCTTGATTTCAATATGGAGTGCGGAAAAGCCATTGGTCTTATCGGCTTAAATGGTACCGGGAAAACTACCTTTGCAAGGGTGCTTTCAGGACTTGAGAAGATAAAAGAGGGGAAAATGTGGGCGGAAAAAGATAAAGAGTTGAATCATAAAGATTTAATGGCTATGTCCTATTTTGTATTTCAAGATTCAGACTATCAGTTGTTTTCGGAAAGTGTACTTGATGAAATGCTGCTTGGTATGGAGGGTAAAGATAAAAAAGAAAATACTCAAAAGGCAAAGTCTATTTTGAGTGTACTTGGCTTAGATAAATACATTGATAAGCATCCGTTTGCTTTATCAAGAGGAGAAAAACAAAGATTGACAATAGCTTGTGGAATGATGAAACAGGCAAAGATTTTCATCTATGATGAACCAACATCAGGTTGTGATAAAGACTCAATGCTTTCCGTCGCAAAACTGATTGAAGAACAATTGAAAATTGGGACAACAGTTTTGGTGATAAGTCATGATTTTGAGTTTTTAGCAAACACAGTGAGTCGGCTCTGGGTAATGGGAGATGGAAAAATAGAAAAGGTTCTGAATATGAATGAAAGTAATAAATTTCTCATATTAGACAAGATGAGAGGAGGTAGGGAGCTTGGAAGATAGAAAAACTATAGATCCTAGAATAAAACTCACTCTACTTCCAATTGCTTCCTTTACGAGCTTTTTTATAAGCGATACAATTCTACTTTTCGGACTGCTTGTCTTCGCCTTTTTTCTGTATGTATACAGCAGTATGTGGAAAATAGCCTTACGCTTTATTTTGTTTTTTGTCCTTTTATACTGCATAGAGTTAGGGCTTGGAAAATTTTGTAAAGCAAGCATCGTATTTGCAATATATATGTTTATTTACTTTGCATCAAGAATGACCTTAATTGCTATGTTTGGTGGATATATAACAAAGACTACAAGTGTAAGTGAAATGCTGGAAGCGTTAAATAGAATGAAAGTACCAAGAAGCATTGGCATACCTTTTAGTGTTTTGCTTAGGTTTGTACCAACTATAAAAATAGAACGCAAGGCATTAAAAGAGAATATGATGATTCGAGGAATTATAACAAGCAGATTTTTCCCGTTGCTATATCCAATTAAATATATGGAATATACGCTTGTTCCGCTGTTAATGAGAATGATTAAAATTTCAGACGAATTGTCAGCTTCAGCACTCATTAGAGGACTTGATAGTGACGAGAAGAGGGTAACATTAACAGAATTGCGGTTTAGAAAAACAGACTTAATGATTGGACTATTAGGAGCTTTGATGATTGCTCTTGTGATAGTAATACAGAAAATTTATTAGGAGAACTTTTATGAAAAACAAATTGAATGGCCGTGATTTTATTACAATCGGAATCTTTAATGCAATTGGAATTGTCATATACATGGCGGCAAGCTTTGCTATGGCAACAACAGTTATTGGAGGATTTATTGCTTCAGGAGTTAGCTTTATGGTAGCTGCTACCGTTTATATTCTCATGGCTGTAAAAGTTAAAAAGAAGGGTGTATTTACCATATCAGGAACGCTTCTTGCTTTCATTGCGTTGTCAGGAGGACATTTACCTCATGCAGTCTTTGCTGTAATCGGTGGAATGATATGTGATTTGATTATAGGAAATTATGAGAGCAAGGGACGAATGATTATTGGATATGGAACATTTGCATTAGCAGATTTTTTAGGAACAGTAATTCCTGTAATTTTATTCGGAACAGCTTCTTTTGTGGAAAGAGCATCAAAATGGAAAATGAGCGAAGCACAAATAAAGGAAGCATTATCTTATTTCAAAGTTTCGTGGGCAGTAGGATTTGGTTTAATAACTTTTGTTCTTGCTTGCATAGGAGCATTTGTTGCAACAAGGATACTTAAAAAACATTTTGAAAAAGCAGGAGTGATTTAATCAATCTTTGTTTGTGAGGGAAAAATGGGTTAAAGAATGGAGGTAATTGCTATGAATTATTTAGGGTCTGTTATTCATATAGAAAAAAATAATAGTCCTTTTTGATACTGGTAATTATCATAAAAAATCAAATTTAAAATATAAGGAAAGAGCAAGTTTTTTTTATTTCAGAGGACTTATTATGCCTATGTGCAGAAGTCCTCCTTTTTTTTCATCATTGGATTATGACGGACACTTCTGTGTATGAAAGATGAAAAAATCGTGAAAATGCTTGATGAAAAGGGCAATACATTGTATCCTCAATCAAGCAACAAGTTTGAAAATGCTGTTTGCTTAGTAGAAACGGATGAAACGTATTTACCCCGAAGAATTGGATTTTAGATAGTACTTAGCGGATAAAAGTTTTACGGATAAAAACTTGCGGGTAAAAGCTTTACGGGTAAAAGCTTTACGGATAAAAGCTTTACGGATAAAAGCTTTACAGATAGAGAGGAGAGCAATGGAAGAGATACAGAATGAGGATAGAGATAGAAAGAATAGTTCGAACAGATCATACAAAAGGAAGAAGCAAAGTATTGTTCATTATTTGATTCCGACAGTCCTCTTTATTTCTATGCTTGTATTCGGTGGTTTATTTTTGCGCGATTTCTTGGAGTACAAAGCGGCAAACGATGAGTATGCACAACTGGAAGAGCATATTGTAATCGAGGAGCCGGAGGAAAAGAATGAGGGAAACGTAGTACAGGAGTCTGAAGCTGCGAAAGAACAGGTGGATTTTTCACATCCGAAGTTCCAGATTGATTATGATGTTTTAACAAAGATTAACAGTGATTTTTCTGCGGTTATCTATATTCCTGCGCTCGGAATCAATTATCCTGTAGCGCGCAGTAAGGATAATGAGGACTATCTCCATAGGACTTTTGAAGGAAAAAACAATTTCGCAGGAGCTATTTTCCTGGATTACAATGCAAACGGCAACTATGATCAGTCAAATACCTTTATCTTTGGCCACAATATGAAAAATGGTTCCATGTTCGGCAAGCTGAAATATTTTCTGAAAGAGGAAGGTTTGGTCAATACAAACCCTTATATTTTCTTGTGCAGACCGGACGGTATTTACCGCTATCGAATATTTAGCTATTATTTAACGACCACCTCCAGTGAAATCTACAATGATTTTGTGGGGGATGATGGCTATGACAGTTATATTAGTTTGGTTAAGAGACTCTCTTCTTATAAAGATTATCCGGAAGAAACATTGGATTTTTCGACGCGGCCTAATCTTCTGACGCTTTCGACCTGTTCGGGTCCTGCAGGCGGACAGCAACGCTTTATTGTACAGGGAGCGCTGGAGGAGATTTACTAAAGTATTACAGAAAAGATGTTTGTTGAGGGTGTTTCATAAAGTCATTCGAAAAAGCTCTTCGATAGACTTATTCGTGGAAGAGTCTGGTAAAATATACTTTGGCTCGCTATCGTTCTTGGGGAAAATGTTTAAAATTATAGAAAGATAGTCGGATATAGGCTGGAACTATAGCAAGGCATATAGAAAATAAATTAGACAGAAGAAAAAAAGATAGATATAATCCCAAAATATTCACAGTAGTCTTTGTAAGACAAGGAAATGTGTATATAGAGGGATTATTTTTTTGAGCAGTATTAAGAGCCGGAGGGAAAAGAATGGCAATCATTGAATTAAAAAATATAGTGAAAACCTTTCCTTCGGAGAAAGTCGGAGAGGGAGTTCACGCGGTAAAAGATGTTAGCTTAAGCATTGAAGAGGGCGATATCTTCGGTATCATCGGCTATTCCGGGGCAGGAAAGTCCACCTTGGTGCGTTGCATAAACCTCTTGGAAAGCCCGACAAGCGGAGAAGTTCTTGTAGAGGGAAAGAACATTACTGCTTATTCGGAAGCACAGCTTCGGTCTGTTAGGCGGAGAATGGGCATGATATTCCAGCATTTTAATCTTCTAAACTCTGCAAATGTTTTTGAAAATGTAGCGGCACCGCTGAAAAATCAAAGAAGATTCACTAAGGACGAAATTGAGGAAAAGAGAGCAGAACTAAGGAAAGACAGTTCTTTACCTGAAAAAGAAATTAAAGAAAAGGAAAAGGCTCTGCTTAAAAGCAATAAAAAGCTTTCCGGAAAAGAAATTAAAGAGAGAGTTGAGGAAATGCTTCGATTAACGGGGCTGGAAGATAAGGCAAGAGCCTACCCCTCGCAGTTATCCGGAGGACAGAAGCAGAGAGTGGCAATCGCAAGAGCCTTGGTCGGAAAACCGAAGATACTCCTTTGCGATGAGGCAACTTCCGCACTGGATCCGAATACCACGACACAGATTATTGAACTTCTTCGTTCTTTACAGGAAAAGCTGAAGCTCACGGTAGTGATGATTACCCACCAGATGGAAGTGGTAAAAAGCATTTGCAATAAGGTCGCCGTCATGGAGGATGGAAAGGTAATAGAGGAGGGAAGTCTTGTAGAGGTATTTTCCGAGCCGAAATCCAGTATCACAAAAGAGTTTCGCGAGAAAACACTTTACCGAAAAGAAGCCCTTGCTCTTACCGAAAAGAATAGAAGAAATCTCTATGAGCTTACCTTTATCGGTGAGAAGGCCAATGATCCGGCTATCATGGAGCTGGTGCGAACTTACCCGGTGGAAGTGTCCATTCTTTTCGGAAATATCGAAATTCTTTCCGGCGTCCCCTTTGGAACTCTCACAATAGATATGAAGGGGGAAGGAAAGGATATTTTGGATGCGGTGGCCTATCTAAAGAGTAGAGAAATCAAGGTAGAAGAGCTGGGAGGGCATAGGATAGAGGGATTTTCAGGGGAAGAAAATGACTCCTGTAGAGGACAGAACCCGGAATACTATAAGAATACAGAAAGATCTGAGGAAGTTAAGATAGATGATGAGTTGAGAGAGGAGGACAAAATATGGAATGGCTAAATACTGTGTTTCCGAATGTAGCAAAGCTTTGGCCCTATATTGTGAAATCTTTAAATGAAACACTCATCATGGTCAGTATTTCCGGTGTCTTTGCAGCACTGCTCGGTGTTCCCTTAGGAATAGTCCTTGCGGTAACAAAGAAAGGCGAGCTTTTGTCTTTTCCACCGCTATATTCCATTCTTTCGAAGATTGTGAATACAGTGCGTTCCATTCCCTTCGTCATCTTGATTGCTTCCATTCCTTGGCTTGTTCGTGCCATTGTAGGCACGACGATAGGTATGAAGGGAGCCATTGTTCCCCTGATCATTGCCTGCATTCCCTTTATGGCGAAGCAGACGGAGCTTGCGCTTCAAAGCATTGATAGGGAGTCATTGAGGCATACCGTGCAATGGGCTTTTCGGAAATCGCCATTATTTTCAAGGTCATGCTGAAGGAAGGCTTTTCGGCAATCATTCAGGCGGTGACCATTATGCTGGTCGGTCTTATCAGTTATTCGGCGGTAGCCGGATCGGTAGGCGGTGGCGGGCTCGGAGACTTTGCTATTCGATACGGTTATGGGCAAAATAAGACCGATGTCATGTTTCTAACGATAGTCATCATGCTTATCATGGTGTTCTTCGTACAATGGGTGGGAGACAGCTTAAGCAAGCTGGTGAGCCACCGATAATGTAGTTATTCGGCATCTTCGATAGGAAAAAATTTGTTGGAAGCATGCTGTTTCAAAGATAGAGACAGGTTTATGCAGAGTAGTAAAAGCCTATCATGGATGAGGATATAGAAAACAGTTTTAGAGGAGAGAGAATTATGAAAAAGAGAATTTTAGCATTAGGACTTACAGTAGCACTTGCTGCGGCATCTTTAGCAGCATGCGGAGGAGCAAGCACAAAAACTACAGAGAAAGCGACTGAAGCAGGAACAGAGCGGGCCGGCGAAAAGGCTACAGAGGCTGCAAAGGAGGAAAAGGCAGAGTCCGGAGAGCTTCGCACTTATAAGCTCGGTGTAAACGGTTCCGACCACGAGGAGTGGGAGAAGGCAAATGAGCTTCTTGCAAAGGACAATATTAAGCTTGAAATGGTAGAGTTTAGTGATTACATTAAGCCGAATGAAGCTTTAGAGGACGGCGAAATTGATTTGAATGCATTCCAGACAGAAATTTACTTCAATAACTTCGTGAAGGAAAGAGGCTACACGGATTTGGGTGTTCTCGCGTATACCCAGGTTGCACCGATGGGCATTTACTCTTCCAAGTATAAGACTTTGGATGAGGCAACAGGACATTTGATTATCGCTATTCCAAACGATGTAACAAACGGCGGAAGAGCACTCCGTTTCTTGGAGAAGAACGGTTTTCTCACTTTAAAGAAGGAAGCAGGACTTACCCCGACTGTAATGGATATCGAGAAGTATGACAAGGATGTGGAGATTGTGGAAATGGTAGCAACCCAGATTCCGACTTCTCTTCCTGACTTAGCTTTTGCCTGCATCAATAACGGTGTTGCAAAGGAAGCAGGACTTACCCTGAAGGACGATGCTATTGTCTACGAAGATTACAAAGATCCGGATATGAAGAACTACTGGAATATCATTGCTGCAAAGAAGGATCGTATTGAGAGCGAAGACTTCCAGAAGATCAAGAAGGCTTACAACTCCGATGAAGTAAAGCAGGTTGTGTTAGAGCACTACGACGGACAGTCCATCCCGGTTTGGGACTAAGCTTAAACCGAGAGACATATCTTATGGGACTGTACTTGGAATGAAAATAGTATTTGTATAGAGTATAGAGGGTTCGATGAAACCCGAGGAGGAGCATTGCTCCTCCTATTTTTCATAACGAGTATCACTCGAAAAGCGTGTGGTATCTCGTTTGCAAAGGAGGAAAACATGGGAAAGATAAAAACAGAGAAAGTGAAGCTTTCAGATAAAGAAGAAAAAATTGTGAAGAAGGTCGAAAAAGAGGGAAAGCTCTTTCAGGACCTTGCACTTGCTATTCATAAAAAGCCGGAAGTCAGTAACTATGAGTTTTTTGCATCGGAAGAGCTGTCAAAGACACTCTCTTCCTTCGGTTTTTCCGTGGAAATGCCGGCAGCAGGACACAGAACGGGTTTTGCAGCAAGCTATAAGAGTAAGAAAAAAGGACCGGTTGTAGCGTTCCTTGCGGAGTACGACGCCTTGGAGGGCCTGGGACACGGTTGCGGACACAACCTTTTCGGCGCAACGGCTTCTCTTTCTGCTGTAGCCTTAAAGGAAGTGATTGATGAAGTGGGGGGTGAAATCCGTGTTTATGGTACACCGGGAGAAGAAGGAGGCGAGGAAGGTTCTGCAAAGGGCTCCTTCGTGAGAGAGGGATATTTTAAGGATGTGGATTTCGCTCTTTGCGCCCATCCGGCGGATGAGCACAAGAGAACCGGAAGAAACCTGGGCTGTGTTCCGGTAGATATTGAATTTTGGGGGAGGTCCGCCCATGCGGCAGGAGAGCCGGAAGAAGGCATCAATGCCTTGGATGCCCTCATTCAAACCTATAATTCCATCAATGCATTAAGACAGCATCTGACCGACGATACAAGAATCCATGGCGTTATACTCTCCGGCGGTTCTGCCCCAAATGTCATACCCGACTATGCCCATGCGAAGTTTTATCTCCGCACCAGTGCAAAACCGAGTCTCGAAGCCTTATATAAGAAGGTGGAAAATGTTGTAGCAGGCGCTGCTCTTTCTATGGGAGCGAAGGGAAGGATGCAGGCCTATCAGAACTGGGTGGAAAATATCGTTCCGACACCCTCTTTTGATGACCTGTATGAGAAGCACTTGAACCGATTCGGAGAGACGTTTACACCCTGTGATTGGAAAGCTTTGCAAATGGGATCTTCCGATGTGGGAAATGTTTCACAGGTGGTGCCTACCATTCAGCCGAGTATTTGCATCAGTAAAAAGAAAATCCCTGCTCACAGCCCGGAATTTGTAAAGGCTTCCTGCTCAAACCTCGGACTGGAGTCTATTCTGCTCGGTGCTAAGGTCTTGGCCTTTACGGCTCTTGAGCTTTTTGAAGAGCCCGAGAGCTTAAAGAAAATTAAGGTGGAACACAAAGAACAGGTAAAGAGACAGCTGGAGTTTTAGGAAGCTTAGGATTTGTTATGCTATTTTTCTAAAAAGAGATGCTAAAGAGATGCTAAAGAGATACTAAAGGGATACTACAAAGATACTGCTGACATACGATTCTTCTCTTAGAGAGCGAGCCCTTTATCTAAAAAAACACTGTATAATCCCAATAAACAGGGGCATACAGTGTTTTTTGATAAAAATTTTGGCGAAGTCAGAGATATTCTCTATGACGAATATGCAAGTAAAACTATCCGTTTCTCTTTGGCGCATCGAATATACTATTTTTATTTTAATGCATAACGAGATATCGTGCGCAAAGCGTACGATATCTCGTTTAAATCAACTGAAACTCTTTTAAGAGAGATTTTCGATAGGATTTATCTTTGGAAGCTTTGGCGAGATCATCGATACGCCCTTCTTCGACCAAGATACCCATCAGTTTAGCCATGATATCTTCGCTTTTTTCGAGTCCTTCCGCCATTCCCTTAGCTATTCCTTCCTCTGTTCCCTCTTTTTTCCATTGTCTCTTTAAACGATCATAGTATGTAGTCATGGCTTTTTTGTCTCCTTTCTCTAAGTTCTCTGCAATTTTTAGCTTTGAAACCCTTTTTGCAAGTATTTTCGAATGCATTTTTTTAGGGTCTGCAGTATAAAAATCTTCTATCAACTTACCTAGCTCGTTACTGCTACTTTTACTGGTATTCACATAGATAATATTTGTTTGGTCCGGAAAAACTGCTCCGGATTCTTTTATGATTCGGGAAATGTGATAGATTTGTTTATCCCCTTTCAAAATATCTCGACTACATATAAATATAACATAGCTTTCCGGTAAATAATCAAAAGATTTTCCTTTTTTTGAAATATTCATGTCTATAAGTCCGGAATGATAGCGTGCTCGTTTTGGGCTGGCACCTAGAGAGTCATTTTGCAGTTCAATATTGTAAATATTTCCCTCCTTATCCGTACAAAGGCAATCATGAACCAAAGAGCGTCCTTCCAAAATTTGTCCCGCGTATGCGGGGGGTAATCCATAGACGAATATAGTTGCCTTTCTCTTGTAGTTTATGATTTTCGCAATATAATGGACTGCAAAGGAATTAGTCTTGTGTTTTACCTTAAGATTTGGAGGAAGAGGATGGCAGAGTTACAGTATAACTTAATTGATGATTGGGAAAAGAAAGAGGTGGATCTTTCTGCGCTGGAAGAAGCTTTAGAGCAGGGAAACTCTAATCGCTATAGTGGAAAGGTGTTTCATGATATTGCCGCAAAATGGAAGAAATACAAAAAGAGAGGTGTTTCGAATCTTTACCTTTTAAAGGAAGCTGAAGATGAAGGTCTGGCCTGTGCGTACTATGCTTATTCGATTACAAATGGTGTGATTGAGGAGGCACAGTTGGAAAATTTGCGTGTCCTTTGTGGGGAGAAACTTTCTAAAGAGGAAATGCGTGCCAGTGCATCCTTCTGTAATCCATCTGAATGGTGGGATACCAATCCCACCTATCTTACGAAGCTGGTGGAAAAGGGAGAGGCGGATAGGCTGTATGAATACCTGAGTGCACAGCTGTTCCCCTATGGTATAGTTCTCACCTCTCTAAGCGCGAAAATGAATGCTAAAGAAGAGCTTGCCTGCTCGGCAATTGCTTGGGGATTAAAGGAAGGCGGATTTTTCAAAAAAGGTGCCTATATGAGTAGAGCAATCGATAATCGCTATCTTTAAAGTTGCGTAGCCTGTCTAAACTTATAAGCTTTAAAACGGCAAAGCCAAAATTCCCTGTTGAAACAGCATATACAGGAGGGGGGCATAGTAGTAAAAAGTGAAATATGGGACCGCTTTCTTTTCCTAAACGAGATATCGCACGCTTTGCGCACGATACTCGTTATGAATAAGATTTGAAACCCCGATACCTGTTGAAAAATGCGGCATCGGGATTTTTTATAAAAAATGGTAGTTTGTTTCTATATAAAAAGTCCTTGAGAAAAATGCGAATCCTTGCTATATTGTGTTGGTGCCAATTAACGGACACAAGATTTTGTATTTTTAGGGAATTACTTCCGTATTGAAAAAGAACCCTTTTACAGCCCTGTTTACTGCTTATAGCTGTATTTTTTTTGCCATTCTCCCCGATTTTAGAAAATATCTTTTCAAAAAAACTGCTCGGTCTGTTGAAGCAGAATAAGTATTTTTAAAGTAATTGGGAGAGGGCGAAAAAATAAGGCAAGGAATACTGCGCAAAGGCTCATCACTGGAAAATCGTAGGCTAGCTTACGGAATGTCTTGCAAAATCGAGTGTACATCAGATAAAGGAAACGATTTAAATGAAAACAATCATTAAGAGGGGACTCGGAGAAGAGGATTACAGAGGAGAGAAGATTGAAAAAGCCATGGAGAAGGCCTTTCTCTCGGAGGGAATTGCAGTAGAGGCGGAGAAGCTCCACTTTCTTTTGGGAAAAGTGGAGGAAGCTCTGGAGGATAAGTTCCGTGTTTCCGTGGAGGAAATTCAAAATGCAGTAGAGGAATCCCTCATGCAAAACGGGGACTACCGTGTAGCAAGAGCCTATATCCTCTATAGAGAGAAGCGGACTCTGCTTCGCCATTTAAGGCAGAGAATCAAGGAAGAAATCGGAGAAGAAGGCATTGAGGAAGTTTTAAAGAAGATCCAGAAGGATTTTCCGGATTATGACCTCTCCCGTCTTTCCGCAAAGTATCTTTCCTTAAGTAAGGGAGAACAGGAAATTCCGAAGCGCCTCGCCCTTCTTACAAGAGCGGCGGCAGAGCTTACCACACAAGAAGAGCCGAACTGGGAGAAGATTGCGGGGAGACTGCTTTCCTACCATTTCCATAAGGAACTAAAGAGGACGAAAGAGAGTCGTGCCCTTCACGGCTTCTATGAGAAGCTTTGCTATTTAACCGAGCAGGGACTTTACGGAAGCTATATTTTGGAGGCTTATACGAAGGAAGAAGTGGAAGAGCTGGCAAAGGTGATTGATGAGGGAAGAAATGACCTCTTCACCTACTCCGGACTGGACCTTCTCCTATCCCGCTATGTGATACGGGATAGACAGCATATTGCGCTTGAGTCTCCGCAGGAGATGTATCTCGGCATTGCCATGCACCTTGCCATGAAGGAAGAAAAGAACCGTGCCTTCTATGTCAAGGAATTTTACGACATTATGAGCTTGCATCAGGTAACCATGGCGACGCCGACGCAGTCCAATGCCAGAAAGCCTTACCATCAGCTTAGCTCCTGCTTTATTGATACGGTTGCGGACTCTTTGGACGGCATTTACCAGAGCATTTCCCGTTTTGCAGATGTATCCAAGTACGGTGGCGGTATGGGAATGTATTTCGGAAAGGTGCGCTCCCGCGGCGGAAAGATTCGCGGCTTTGAGGGGGCAAGCGGCGGAGTTATTCGTTGGATTCGTGTTGTCAATGACACAGCGGTGGCGGTTGACCAGCTGGGAATGAGGCAGGGTGCCGTGGCAGTCTATCTTGATGCATGGCATAAGGACTTACCGGAATTTTTACAGCTTCGTACCAATAACGGTGATGACCGTATGAAAGCACATGATGTTTTCCCGGCAGTTTGCTACCCGGACCTTTTCTGGAAGAAGGTAAAGGAAGACTTAAATCAGGAATGGTATCTGATGGATCCGCACGACATTTTCCTGATTAAGGGCTATTGCTTAGAGGACTTCTACGGGGAAGAATGGGAAAGTCGCTACGAAGACTGTGTACGCGATAACCGAATCAGTAAGAGGGTTTATGTGTTAAAGGATATTGTGCGACTGATTTAAAGTCCGCGGTAGAGACCGGCACCCCGTTTGCCTTTTACAGAGACACGGTAAACCGCATGAATCCGAACAAGCATAAGGGGATTATTTACTGCTCCAACCTCTGCACGGAAATTGCGCAGAATATGAAGGAAGCGGAGATTTTGGAGCGGAAGGTCATTACGGAAGAGGGTGATGAGGTCATTGTCAGCACCGTAAAGCCCGGCGATTTTGTGGTTTGTAATTTGGCATCTCTCTGCCTTGGAAATATTGATGTGGAAAATAAGGAAGAGTTACAGAAAATCACGAAGACGGTCGTTCGTGCCTTGGATAATGTAATTGACCTGAATTTCTATCCGGTTAAGGAAGCGGAGTTGACCAATAAGAAGTATCGTGCCATCGGGCTCGGTGTTTCCGGCTATCACCACATGCTTGCCAAGCATCATATTGCGTGGGAGTCCGAGGAGCATTTGCGCTTTGTGGATACCGTATTTGAAAATATTAACTTTGCGGCGATTAAGGCGAGTGCAGAGCTTGCCAAGGAGCGCGGAAGCTATAGAGAATTTGCCGGCTCCGAGTGGGAAAGCGGAGAGTATTTCCGTAGAAGAGACTATAGTTCTTCCGAATGGAAGGCGCTTGAAAAGGAAGTGCATGAAGGAATCCGAAATGCCTGGATCTTGGCAACAGCACCGACCAGTTCCACCTCTATTCTGATTGGTACAACAGCGGGACTGGATCCGATTATGAACCGTTTCTTCTTAGAGGAGAAGAAGGGAGCAATCTTACCGAGAGTTGCTCCGGAGCTTTCCATGGAGAGCTACTGGTACTATAAGTCGGCGCACCAGATTGACCAGACCTGGTCGGTACGGGCTGCGGGACTTCGCCAGAGACATATTGATCAGGCGCAGAGCGTGAACCTTTGGATTACCAACGATTATAAGATGAGTGAACTTTTGAATCTCTATACTTTGGCTTGGGAGTCCGGTGTGAAGACGATTTACTATGTGCGCTCGAAAGCATTGGATCCGGATGAATGTGAGTCTTGCTCCGCATAGGGAGTAATCGATTCCTCTGTATATGCCGCTTAAGGCCTACTGCGTTTCCTACTCGCCCCATGCGCCGATGCACTCGTGCTCCTTGCGAACTCGCTTCGCTCAGACACGCATCGCACTCGTTGCTAGCATGGGGCTCCTAACGGAAGCCTCGTAATAGCCTTTTCACAGCATATACGGAGGAAGTCTCATAAATTTCTCCCTTATACATGAGGATGTTTATCTATAAAAATTGAACTATGCTTTTTTAAGGATCATAAAGACAATAGATTACTCTGCTGCGTTCGTGCAGTAGGAAAGGAAATATAGAATGGAAGAGATTAAGCGTAAGCCTTTATTTAACCCGGAAGGGGATATTGATGTTCGGAATCGTAGGATGATCAATTTTAACACGACAAACATCAATGATTTTAACAATATGAAGTACGAGTGGGTTTCAGACTGGTATCGTCAGGCAATGAACAATTTCTGGGTGCCGGAGGAAATCAACCTAAATCAGGATAAGAGTGATTATCCGAATCTCACGGCTCCGGAGCGGACGGCTTATGACAAGATTTTAAGCTTCCTCGTATACCTGGATTCCCTGCAGTCTGCGAATCTGCCGAATATTTCGCAGTATGTTACGGCAAATGAGGTCAACCTCTGCCTTTCTATCCAGACCTTCCAGGAATGCATCCACAGCCAGAGCTACAGCTATATGCTGGATACCATTTGCAATCCGACAGAGAGAAATGATATTCTTTACCAGTGGAAGACGGATGAGCACTTGCTTCGCAGAAATGAATTTATCGGAAACCTCTACAATGAGTTTGTGGAAACGCAAACGAAGGAGAGTTTCCTCCGTGTCTGCATTGCAAACTTCATCTTAGAGGGAATCTACTTCTATTCCGGATTTATGTTCTTCTACAATTTGGGCAGAAACGGAAAGATGCCGGGCTCCGTGCAGGAAATCCGCTATATTAACCGGGATGAAAATACGCACCTTTGGCTGTTTAGAAACATTCTTCTGGAGCTGAAAAAGGAAGAGCCGGAGCTCTTCGATGAAAAGCATGTCGAGGAAATTACCGCCATGGTAAAAGAAGGCGTAGAACAGGAAATTGCCTGGGGACAGTATGTTATCGGAGAAGTCATTCCGGGCTTAAACGGAAAAATGGTGGAGGATTATATCAAGTATCTGGGAAATTTACGCTACAGCTCCCTAGGCTTCGGAACCCTTTACCCGGGCTATGAGAAAGAGCCTGAATCCATGAAGTGGGTATCTCAGTATGCCGATGCCAATATGGTAAAAACAGACTTCTTCGAAGCACGCTCCACCGCTTACGCAAAGAGCACCGCAATAGAGGATGATCTATAAAATGAGTATTGCAGGGCATTTCGAATGATACTCGTTATGAATAAAATGTAGACAAATCTGCTAAAAATAAAAAATAGCTTAAGAAAAAAATCTGCTGTAAGTATCTTGCAAGCAGATTTTTTTGTGCACTCTTATAAATTACGGAGATTCAGACGATAGAGAGGTAGCTCTATTTCTATTGTAAGAAAGGATGGTTTTTATTGACTTCATTTTTGTAAAAAGGAAGAAAAAATGCAGGCAAGTTCAGGAAACAAAAGAGAAGAAAAGATATTTATCCATAAAGATAAAATCAAGGTAGGCATGCAACTTGGTCAAAGCATTAAAGACTCCATGGGAAGAGTAATGATTGAAAATGGAGTATTTTTGGATGATTATCAAATTCGTTATATCAAAGAAAAGATGTATCCGGGGATTTATACATACAGAGATATAGATAACAGTAGGATCCCCATTCCGGAAGCAACCAAAAAAATTATTCGAAAGAACAGGAAGCCGGATAGAGCAAAGATATGGCTTTCTACAGAGGTAAAGCGCCAACTGGAAACCAGAATGGAACATATCTTCGGCCATACGGAAGATGCAGACTTTACCTCGAGCTCTTTGGATATTTTTAAGGAGCTGGAAGCTGCTATTTTTAAAAATGATGCAGTAGCGATTGATGTGAATTTGATAAAAGTCAGTGATGAGTATACCTTTAAACATAGTGTGGATGTTGCGGCCATTGCCATGATGATTGGAAGAGAGTACGGATTATCCAGAGATGGAATCCATCAGCTGGGTATTGCGGGCTTACTTCATGATGTTGGAAAAGCCAAGATTCCGAATGAAATACTAAATAAGCCGGGAAAACTGACAGACGAAGAATTTGAGATTATTAAAAATCACAGTCTTTATGGCTTTGAAATACTGAAGGAAAAAAATTGCTTTTCTCCCCTCATTTTGGACGGTGTTTTGCATCATCATGAAAAAATGAATGGAACCGGTTATCCGGATTGTTTGAAAGATGAACAGATTTCTCTTTTTTCAAAAATCCTTTCGGTTGCGGATATCTATGATGCCTTGGTAACAAAACGTCCTTACAAAGGACCAATCAGTGGAAGACAGGCTTTGGAAATGGTACTGGCTCTTGGAGAAGAGTTGGATAATAAGGTGATTCAAAGCTTTGTGGAAAGTGTCATTTTGTATCCTGTGGACTCTATTGTGGAGCTATCTACCGGAGAGATGGCTAAAGTTGTGGAAAATAACAAGCGTTATCCGATGCGTCCGAAGGTTGTAGAGATTCAGACAGGAAAGATTTATGACCTTTGCAATGACCATCATTATAACAACATTGTTGTTTTATAAAACTTAAAAAACAAGGAGGAACAAAGAGTATGAAGAACAGAATTTGGGCATTTGTGGGAGCTGTATGTATTTTAAGCACTCTCATGATCGGAACGGCATTTGCCGGCGGTTGGAGAATGGGAAGCAAGGGCTGGTGGTATGACCTTGATAACGGTCAGTATTATTCCAACGGCTGGCAATGGATAGATGGAAATGGAGATGGTCAGGCTGAATGCTATTACTTTGATCAATCAGGCTGGATGCTGTCCAATAGGATTACTCCTGATAGCTTTACCGTAGATGTGAATGGGGCGTGGACTGTAAGTGGAACTGTACAGACAAAGCAGGTACAGCTGACCAATGTGGGACAGCAGAATCAAACAAATGGGAACGGAGAATTCTTAAATCTGGAAGGAATTGATGATCCGACCGGTGCCTATGATGAAGATAATACTGCAGTTATCCGGACACGTAAGGGCGGTCTTTTTATTATGGTGCAAAAGGGGGATGGGGATGCCTACATTTATCCCAAAACCCGAATTGATAAGAATAAATACTATTCTATCTTCGATTCGAACACAATTGTGGAATTCAATGGAAAGAACTTAACGATGAGTTCCATTGATCCGCAAAATAGATGGAGCCATACCTGGACATGGCAACGTCGTGATTTAAATGGCATTATTAATGACAAGGAAATAGCCGATTATTGGGGGCTTGTTTTAGAAAATGGTCGGTATATCTATGTAGATTAAGCCTTTTGACAAGGAAGGATTACAGATGTATAGCAAGACAGTTACGGATTATTTAAACAGGAGCGTGGAAAAGTATCCGGATAAAATAGCAGTGCAGGACAGTAAACGGAGTTTAAGTTTTAGAGAAGTACAAAAAGAGGCTATGCAGACGGCAACGTTGATTTCTCAATATGGCTTATTCAAACGACCTATTGCAATTTTACTGGATAAAAGTACGGAGTGCTTTACTTCCCTTTTTGGAATTGCCTATAGTGGAAATTATTATACCATTATTGATGTGAAAATGCCGGCGGAACGGATTCAAAGAATTTTGAACATTCTGTCCCCCGAGATGATTATCACGGATGAGGCACATAAAAAACTGCCGGATTCCTTTACGGGGAGTTTTAAGACTGTTACGATAGAAGAAATTTATGCTACGGAAGCGAAATTTGAAAAAATAAAGGAAATCGAAAAGCATATTATTGATACGGATATCCTGTATGTTCTTTTTACTTCCGGTTCCACAGGGGATCCCAAAGGAGTTATCATTTCTCATCGAAATGTCATTTGCTATATGGAATGGAGTAAGAAGGCCTTCCACTTTGACCAATATACGGTTTTTGGAAACCAAACACCATTTTATTTCAGTATGTCGGTTTTGGATATTTTTCAAACGGTTTGTGTCGGCGCCCGCTTGGTTTTAATACCGCCTCAGAAGTTTATTATGCTGGGAGAACTTTTAAATCTGATTGAAAAAGAACAGATTAATACTCTTTATTGGGTTCCTTCTGCCCTTTGTCTTCTGGCAAATCTCGGTGCCTTGGATAAGGATAAGCTGAAAAGTATAGAGAAGGTTCTTTTTGCGGGAGAAGTTATGCCGGCCAAACAGCTCAATATGTGGAGAAGGGCTCTCCCGAATGTGATGTATGCCAATCTTTACGGACCGACGGAAGCTACGGATATCTGTACCTATTATATTATTAATCGAGAGATAGAGGATGATGAAGCGATTCCCATTGGAAGATCTGCAGAAAATATGGATTCCTTCATTATTAAGGATAATGGAACTTTAGCAGAGGGAATGGAAGAAGGAGAACTTTTGGTTCGTGGCTCTTCTTTAGCTTACGGTTACTATAACAATCCAAAGAAAACGGAAGAAGCTTTTGTGCAGAATCCGCTCCAATCCGCTTATCGGGAAATCGTCTACCGTACCGGAGATTTGGTACACTATAATGAACGTGGGGAATTGATTTTTATTTCCAGAAAAGACTTCCAGATTAAATTCATGGGATATCGCATCGAGCTGGGAGAAATCGAAGCAGCAGCTTCCTCTCTGATACACGTTGACAGAGTCTGCTGTGTGTATGATACGGAGAAGTCAGAAATTGTTCTTTTTTATACAGGAAAGATGGAAGGCAGTCAAGTAGAAGGGGCTTTGCGGAATAAGCTTCCAAATTATATGTTGCCGAGACGGTATATTAAGTTGGTGAGTATGCCTCTGAATTTAAATGGGAAAATAGATCGTAAGCAACTAAAACAACAGCTGTACATGCGTTCTTCCGGATAAAAGATTTCGTAGGAAAAATGATAAGAGTTTTTGTATATTCCACACAGGATACTCATAAAGAAAAAGCACTCGGGCAAAATTGTTCCGAGTGCTTTTTTTGAATCTGTTCTTTTTATTTTGCAAGATAAAGGTATTCTATTCCGTCAACAAGATTGTTGGTGGTAAAAATATTTAACTCGGAATTTCCGAGACTGTAGATATATACTCCCTTGTTCTCCTTACAATCTTTCCCGTATATCCTTAGCACATCCTCTTTACTGGATCCGATACTGATTCCCTCAGGAGTGGAGACAGTCTTGTCCAGAATGTATACAGAAGATATTATATCTGTACCCTTATCCTGGATAGTGGAAACTTCAAAACCTTTATAACTATAGGTTTTCAACTTTCCCTGACAGGCACAGCTATTTACTTCCGATTCTTTCCGCCTTTCCAAGTGCAGTAAGAATATCTTTTGCGGCAGCCCCCATGTTTACAGCTGTATTTCCGCTTTTGAAGCTGTACTCTTTCGGTTTACTTTCTTCTTGAGCAAGTTTTTTTGCCTGCGGCTGTTGCTTCCCTGCGTAAGCCGCGATAGACATACTGAAGATACTGATACCCAGTACCAAAGCCATTGTTAGCATCCTGCTAATTTTTTTCATGAATAAAGCCTCCTTATGGTTCATCTGAAAATTGTTTGAGATACCCATATTCCGAAAATTCCCGCTCCTGCTCTTCGCGAGCCTTTTCGTAATGGTTTACTTTTTCTGCCCAGATTTTCTGTAGAGATTTCTCTTCTCTGTGATCCGGAAGACTGTAGTTTTTTACCAAGTCTCTGCCCAGAAAATCGGATAACTTTTCTGCTCCATATACATTCATATGGAGTCCTCCGTCGTAACTGTCATGCTGAAAATCGAGACCTATCTCCGGAATGCAATCAATGGCATTCAGATAATGGAGCCTATGCTTTAAGGCATAGTTTCGAATTTGTAAATCCCACTCCTCATACCAGCTCGGATAAAGAGAAGGCGCTTTCATCAGCATAAGGGAAATGCCTTTTTCTTCACATAGTTTTCGTATTTTATCCAAGTACTCCATGCAGACGGGGTCAAAGTTATAATCGATTATCCTCCGTTCTCTGGGAAACTCCATTAAAGGACGCACATCTGCACGAAGATAGTATCCGTTATGAGAAACTCTCTTTTTTTGAAAAAAATAACGAAAATCGTCCGCTTCCAGTTCCTTCCAACGGGAATGAAAACGGAACAAGGGAAAAAGGTAGTCGAGGAAATGTTCTCCTTCCATTGCACTTGCGCGGTAGGCCATTATTTTATCCATGCTCCATCGCATTCCGTCTAAAACCATTCGGTTATAGCTTTCATTTGTCTGCGCAGGGTATTGCATGGCGGCAATGCTTAAAATCACCAGCTTGGGAGTTTCCGTCTTTAAGCTGTCACGGAGAAGATAGTAGGACTGTGAAAGCAGTTGGGACGCATTTCCGCGAATGTAGCTTGTGATTCCGTAGTTTTTCCATAGCGTAATCGGGGAAATGTTTTCATAGGCTTCGCAGTCCCCAAGAATCAGTACATCATGAGGACTGATTTCCTGATAATATTCTTCCGTAAAATTTCCTTCTACAACCCTCCCCATATACTTCGGCACAAATAGCCTTTGCAAGAAGTAGAGAATCAAAAAAAATATCACAGGGTATATAAGATAGGAAATGTATTTTTTACGCTTTATCTTTTCTCCCCCCATGTTTTCCACACTCATGTTCTCCCCCTTTTTTAAAATTGATTGTAAATAAAGCTGCCGGCATCATAGCCCTGTCCATATATTCCTAAAAGAAGTACGGAAAGGAAGAGTAAAAAATATAAAGTAAAACGAAGTGCTTCGGGCTTTTTGGAAAGCCTTTCCCTGACGCTTCCCTTTCTTTGCAAAAGACTGATATAGAGCATCAAGAGTACTCCAAGGAATACCACAATCCAATCGGATAGACTTAAGCCTAAAGTGCTAAAACGTTCATCATATAAGTCCTGTATATGAAAGTTTGTCAGCATATTGAAAGACATACGGAAAACATTTACAAAAGAGTAGTATTCAAACATTTCGATAAAAGAGAACAAAAGGAAGGTTCGAATCACTTGAAAAGCATCATAAACTCTTCCTCTGCACTTGGGAAAATGTTTGTGAAAGGCTCTATAGAGCGGTGTCATTTCCTGAGAAAGCAAAATAACAAAGCAGTTTACCAGCCCCCAGGCAATGTATTTCCAAGACGCTCCATGCCATAAGCCGGTAATAAACCACACGGAAATGGAGGCGACATAAATTGGAAAACGGGAAGCTAAAAAGGGCAGTTGTTTAGAGGAGAAAAAGTTCATTCCGGAAATACAGAAGCGACTTCCGGAAAGCGGGTAGAAAATATAATCTCTAAACCACTGCATAAGCGTCATATGCCATCTTCTCCAAAATTCCGCCAAAGACTTGGAGAAGAAAGGACGGTTGAAATTTTCGGGTAGACGGATTCCGAGGAGCTCTGCTGTACCCAGTATGATATCCATTCCACCTGAAAAGTCGGCATACATCTGAAGTGTGAATCCAATCATCCCTACCAGAACGTAGATTCCGTTAAAGGTCTCCGGATCGGAAGTAATGAGTGAAATGGCAATCGACAGTCTATCGGCAATGACCAGTTTTTTGAAAAATCCCCAAAGTATGCGAGATGCTCCAAAACGAATATTTTTAAAGTCAAAAGCATGGCCTGCAAACAAACTCCGATTGAGTTCGCTATACCGACTGATTGGTCCAAAAGAAAGTTGCGGAAAAAAACACAAAAAAAGAGCAAAACGGGGAAGACTTTTTTCTGCAGAGCTTTTTCCTCTGTAGAGGTCTATCAGATATCCCATTGCCTGAAAGGTATAGTAGGAGATTCCCAAGGGAAAAATCCAGCTCATCATGGAAAATTGCTGCTCGCTTCCGCTTTGATAGAGAAGAGCATTTACGTTTTCGATTACAAAATTGGTATATTTTAGGATAGCTAAAATGCCAAAATTAAAGAAGAGCCCTATAAGAAGGATTCGACTTTGTTTTTTCTTTAATTCCTTTTTTAGACGTTTTTTTTCTTCTTTCTCCAGGACTTCTGCGGTAAGCTTCTTTTTTGTATCTTCCGCCATGCGTTCAATCCATTTTCCTAAGAAAAAAGTACTGAGAGTAGTCAGTAAAATAAAGACAATATAAAAGGAAGTTCCGCTAAACAGATAAAATACAAAACTTGCAAAAAGCAGAACTTTCCAGCGAGAAGCTTCCGCTGTGAAATAATACAGCGGAAGCAACAATGCCAAAAATATAAAATAATGCTGAGAAACAATAGACATATTATTCTTCGTCTTCCAGTTTTTGAATTAAACGATACATAGCTTTAGCAGAGTTGAAATTTTCCGGAACCATTTCCTCCGGCGGTATAGACAGGTCGAATTTTTGCATAATCTGTGTCATAATCATGACCATATCCATAGAATCGAGGGTGCCATTACCGATTAAATCCTCACAATGCTCAAAGTCCACATTGGGACGAACACTTTTTAAAATTTCTAAAAGCTCTTCCATCGCTCTCCTCCTTATGGTGTTCTGGGATAAAGAGACGCATCAAAATGGAAACAGCCCTTATGCCGGTTTGAAAATGCATTCATCTGTGCATCAGTCCAAAGGCAATAATATCCGCCTACAGAACGTGGAGTAGTATCAAAGTGATACCAGTTTCCGTCTACTCTAACCAGATTCCAATAATGATCTGCATCTGTACTGCGAATCACTTCTATACTGGGGATTCCCGCCCGAGAAAGAAGCGCATTGGCTGCGGAATAAAAAGAAAAGCAGTCTCCATGATGACTTCTTAGGCTTCTATAGGCTTCACTGGGCCAGTCACGGCTCGCGGAATGACCTGCGTAGCGGAAGTTTCCGCGTACCCATGCATAAATGGCTTCCGCCTTTTGTCTCTCCGACATGGCTGCGTTTGTAATTCTGGACAAAATGTCGTCAGCAATGGCATCTACCTGACGATGAATATCCGATTTTTCTTCTTCCGGAATGATGTTGTTGGGCTGCTTTACGCCCTCCGGTAAGTCAAAGACCTGTACTTCAGTCAGACACTGTCCGTCGTCGGAAAATTGGTAGTCTCTTCCTTCAATGGTAAGACTTGTATTTTTAGCCATGGCGCCGCTTTCGTTTAGATAGTAGCGGGCTCCGTTATCGTTTATCCATCCGGTTTGCATATAGCCGCGGTCGTCGAAATGATACCATTCTCCTCCGACCTGCTTCCATTCGTTCTGCGCATATCCGCCATTTGGCTGTGGCATCCACCATCCGACTTCATCCTGTTTCCAGCGTTCAACTCCCGGACCGCTTGTAGCGTCAGAATTTTCTTCCCCGTAAGCGGTGAAGGGAAGAGAAAAAAAGAGCAATACTGCTATTGAAAAAATCCATCTGTTTTGTTTCAACTCCTTTGCCTCCTTGCACTTTTCATATTTCCTTATATAAACAGAGTAAAACTTCATCTTTTTGTTTATCGACTTGTAAGAATGAGAATATAACTTAAAAGGATAAAAATTCTTATTTTGAGTCATGAGAACGTAGAAAATAGAAGGAATACAAAAACCTTGGAATCCCTTCTGTGAGAATCCCTTTTCTCTTGTTATGCATCT
>CAKAHF010000004.1 GCA_916439225.1 uncultured Oribacterium sp.
CTCTACCGCTCTGTTCCGTACCTTATCTGCCCGTTCCGATAAGCCTTTTTAAAATTTCTTTCTGTTCATCACTGGGCATGGTCTTAACGACTTCAAAGTGAGCTTTCGGAACTGGAAGGTTTAACATATCTGCTGTCTGAATATCTGCCACTTCTTTAAACAGACTCATAAGTTCTGGCAGATTATAAAAATTTTGAAAAATCTCGTCTTTACTCTATATCCTGTTCCCTCAGGCGATAATTCAAAAAGCGGATTGAGTCTCTCCAAAAAGTGGAAGCCCAGGAGTCAAAATGCTCCAAACCATTTTTTTCTTTAATTCCTCATACTGCAAATACCTCTGCATGGTATAAAGTTCCGTCATGGAATTGCTTACTGGTGTTCCCTGTAGCGAAGACAATGCCCTTTCCATTGGTCATTTTCGTCCATATAGCGGCACTTCATGAACATATCTGAAGACTTGAACGCTTCTGTCTGTCCAATGCCTGCCACATTCCTCATTTTTCGTGTAAAGGTAAAGGTTTTTTTGTAATTATGGGCTTCATCTACAATCAGTTTATCCACACCAAGTTCTTCAAAAGTAATGACATCATCTTTCTTGAAATCATCGTTTAGCTTTTTCCAGCCTAGTCTCCAGTTTTTTTCTTGTCTTTTGCAACTCCTTCACGGTAAAGTTCTGATTTCTATCATGCTTATATTCCTCAACATAATTGATAATCTCGTCAATCTGGTCTTTAATATGTTTCTCTTGATACTCTTTACTCATTGGAATTTTCTCAAACTGGCTATGTCCTATAATGACTGCATCGTACTCACCCGTTGCAATCTTTCCGATAAAACGTTTTCTGTTTTTGGGCTCAAAATCTTTTTTGTCTGCCACCATAATGTTCGCTGAAGGATAGAGCTGCATAAACTCTCTTCCGATTTGCCCAGTCAAATGGTTTGGTACAACAAAAAGGGATTTTTGTACACATTCCAAGCCTTTTTGCTTCCATAGAGCTTGCTACCATTTCAAAAGTCTTCCCGGCACCGACCACATGAGCAAGAAGCGAATTTCCTCCATAGAGAATTCTTGCAATAGCATTTTTTTGATGTTCATAAAGTGCAATTCCTTCTCCCATACCATCAAAGCTTAGATTACTTCCATCATATTCACGATTCCGAATGGAATTGAATCTCTCATTATAGGACTTTACCAGTCTGTTTCTCCGTTCCTGATCAGCAAAAATCCAGTTCTGAAACTCTTCTTTAAGAAGTTCCTGTTTCTGCCCGGCAAGCATGGTTTCTTTCTTATTTAGTACAGAAGTTTTAGAGCCATCTGCATTTTCTATTTGGTCAAATACCTTGGTTTCTTTTTAGATTGAGGGCATCTTCAATAAGCTTATAAGCACTTACTCTGGAAGTACCGTAGGTCATTTCCGCTAAATCATTCCCTCTGTCTTGACTCTTTCCTTCAATATTCCATTCACTGGTAAGACCGGAGAATTTCACATGAATGTTCCACCTGGCATAGCCCGGTGTCTTTAAAGTCTCAAAGATAAAGCGTTCTATATCCTTTGTGGGAATCCATGTAGCCCCTAGTCGAATATTGATTTCACTGGCTTCAAGTTCTTTTGGCATCACTTTTTGAAGTTCTGCCTTTTGATATTCCAAACGATTTAGTTCCGTATCCAGTAGTTCTTTTTCTGTTTCTCTATCATCAGACAAGATTCTTTTAGCCTGACTGATTCGAAAGATATAGCTATCGATTGCCCCTATCTTTTCCCGAATATTTCCACTCAGATATTCGTCCTTTGTTACATAGGTATACTTAAAGGTGCTCCTATCATCACTACAACTAAAGGGCAGGTCTCCGTCTTCAAGATTAAAAGAAAACTTTTGATTGGTCTTTACGTTTTCTTCACGGATATTTAGGAATATCTCTCCTTTTAGCTCCGAAATAATGGTGCTTCTATCCTTATCTGTAAGACCCTGCATATAGTCAAAATCCACATAGCCTTTTTGGGAAATGGAAAGTACCAAGGCTTCCAGAGAAGTATCCACATGATTTATCACCTTTGCCTTACTGATCGTGCGTTTCGAAAAAATATCTCCCTTTGCCTTAAAATTCTCCTCTTCGTCAAGAACTTCAATAGACGATACCAATGGGAAGTTACTGTCTTCCCGTAAAGCTCTTGTATTCGAAAGAGTATTGACAAAGCCATGCTTTTTAGAGAATCCGTCATAGACTTCATTTAAAATTTCTTGAGAAGCCTTGATTTCTGCATCACTAAAATCTTCCTTTTGTTTGTAAATAACATTTTTTTAACGCTTCCTTTAATTTGAGATAGTCCCTAATCTTTTTCCTTATTTTTTTATCCGGAATCTCTTTCTTGATGAAAAGGGAGTTTTCCCTGTAATACACCTCATTGTTAAGGATTGTATAAGAAAAGTTCTTCACATCATCTGTTGCCGGAATAAAGCTAATCTCATCATCAAGAAGTTCTATCTCTTCGTATCTTGTATTTACAGAAATTTGTTTCCCGGCACTTTCCAACATTTCTTTTAAATCTGCATTCTCCTTTGGTAAGCAAGCGAGAGTATTTCCAAATCGCCCTGAAACTTCTTCCATCTTGCCAAGTACCATTTCCGGGTGTTCCACAAAATATTTGTTGTAAGTAAGCCCTTTTTCATCTTCCTCCAAATGTACCCAGCTGTCATCTCGCTCCAGAACGCTGTCTCTCTTCTTTAAGAAAATAATATCACTTGTTACTTCTGTACCAGCGACACCCTTAAAAGTATCGTTGGGAAGCCTTATCGCTCCTAAAAACTCAGCCCTGGCATTGATATACTTTCTGATACTTTCATCTTTCTTATCCATTGTGCCGGAAGAGGTGATAAAGGCAATCACACCACCATTTCTAACCTTATCTATGGACTTGGCAAAGAAATAATCATGAATCAAAAAGTTGTTTTGGTTATACGCTCTGTCATTTACCTTGAAATCCCCAAAAGGCACATTTCCAATGACAAGGTCAAAGAAATTATTGGAAAAGCTTGTTTCCTCAAAACCCTTTATCTGAATATCACTATTAGGATAAAGTAGCCTTCCAATGCGGCCACTTACCCGGTCAATCTCCACTCCATAAAACTTGGACTGACTCATTTGCTCTGGAAGATTTCCGATAAAGTGCCCAATGCCCATGCTCGGCTCTAAGATATTTCCCTGCTTAAATCCCATATCCAGAACTGTTTTATATACGCTGTCAATCACTGTTTAGGCGTGAAAAAAGCAGTTAAGGTGGATTCCTTAGCTGCTTCATATTCTTCTAAACTTAGGTTTTCTTTTAGGAATTTTCTGGCTTCCGACCACTGCCCGGTCCGTTCTTCATCAAAGACTTCGGAAAGCCCTCCCCAGCCGACATATCTTGCCAATACTTCTTGGGCTGATTCATCAAGGACTCTTTCCCCCTTTTCCACTCTGTTCAGCATAGAAATGGCTTCCAGGTTATAGTTTAGCCTTTCACTTGGGGTGAGTTTCTCAGGGAAAATCTCTTGCCGTATTTTGAAATTGGAAGCCGATGCTAAACTTCGACCACTTCCTTTATCACCATCTCTTTCAATGCTGAAATCATGGTCTGGTACTTCGGATCTTCCTCGCCCGCTATATTCAGCTCCTTCATCATTTGAGGCTTCACTTCCCTCATAAGTTGGATTGCTCTCTTCTGTACTTCCATTAAGTGACTGACCAGCTTCTTCTCCTTGTATAGCTCGAGCAGCATTTGATAATTCATTTCGTTCTGACTCTCTGCCAGATACTCCAGTCTCATTACGGCGTAAGTCGGATTCGGAAATTCCGACAGAAAGATCGTCTCCTCTTCCAGGCTGTCTAAAGTTTCTGCTTGATTATGCTCGCTATTTCGTCCGTATTCTCCATCTGAGAAAACTCCTTCCCCTCTATCATCACCTCTTTCGTCATTTGATCGAACAGCATCTTCCATACCTCCTTGTTCCGCTTCACTATTTCTTTCAGTCTCTACTCTTACTTCTTCAGGATTGTTCTTATTATATTCTGCACCTCTATTTTTTGTCAGCCCTTGATTTAGGGATAATTTCTTTGTGCGTTCAATAGTTGCCTCTAAAATCCTATTACAAGCGTTAGAAATACAATTTCCTACAAACATTAAAGACACACTATCTATGTAAAGAAAGTTTTCCTTGCCCTTTTCCATATCTATTGGATATTCCACATGAAATCTGCCAGATAAGGCATAGCTAATAGACTCTCTCATAAAATGCACAAAAGAATTCCTATCCTCAGCCGGAACTCGTAGATTGTTGGCAAGTTCATAGATATCTTGATCTGCATATATTCTGCTAAGAAAGTAAAGATTTTCTAATAAACTGTCATGAGGAGTATAGTCCTCGAGCCTAATCATTTCTTTCAATGTATCCGTATCTTTCTCTTTATCAAAAGACCATAGTTCTACTTCGTTTACGTTTCGGTCTATAGAGACAGTTTGAGCAATATCAAAAACATAAGCTATTTTTTGTTTTCCTTCACTTTCGTAGAAAATCGGAATCCCTTTCTCTCCACGCATAACCGTTCGGTGAAACCTTTCCCGCC
The DNA here is from genome assembly GCA_916439225.1 of uncultured Oribacterium sp. Taxonomy (GTDB): domain Bacteria; phylum Bacillota; class Clostridia; order Lachnospirales; family Lachnospiraceae; genus Oribacterium. The sequence goes on from CAKAHF010000004.1 coordinate 4,604, forward strand.
ACATATCAAAGCCTGCACAAGCTACTGCTTTGGGATTTCTATCGTAAATACTTAACTGACTCAAAAAATCATATCTCTGATTGTTACCGATAACTTTTAGAAGCTTTAGATACTCTGTTTCAGAATCTAAAACTTCTCTTTTTACAAGCTCAATCAGAGCATAAAAATCGTTCGTCCTCATTGTTCCTCCTTTTTCTTGCAATAAAAAAAGGCGATGGATTATCGCCCTTTTTAAATCTTTATTTATTACACTCATCTTTTACCCTAGCAAAGTTTAATTTTTTATCTTTTAAAACCTCTTTATATAAATTTGCTTTTCTATTACTACATTTATATATATAAAACATAGGAATGGACAAGATTAGTGCCACATCACATAATAAAATCATATTTTCAAAAAAATATGCCACTTCGCTTTCATTAAGTTTACCTATTGCCGCTATATAAGAACCTTTCTTTTCACCAAAATACCATCCTAACAAAAAAACAGCGAGCTTTGTAATAATTTGAAGCACCGTGCTATTTTTTTAATTTCTGTTATCATATCATCTTCAATTTCATCACTTAAATTAAGTATTAAATCAATAGAATGTTCAGTAACTTCAAACTTATTATTACCCTTTAATGCTTTTTGTATTACATCATCAATAGCTTGATTAGCCTTAAGTTTAACTTTATCTTCAAAAGTAGCAAAATAAAAATCTATAACACTTATAGTAAATAGTAAAAAAAACAAGAGATTTACATAGGCATATTTTTATACCAATAAGTAAAAGCATGATAAAAATCAATTAAAAAGTCCTTTATGCCCTTAGGTAATCCATCAATAATATCTCTACATACATTCATTAAAGATGGACATTGATGTAAAGCAAAATCCAATTTAAAAAGTACCCATACCATTCCTATAAAAAGGCAAACATTTGGAATTCTATGATTCTTATCATTTAAAATTATTACTATGGCTCCAATCACCAATATTGAAATGCACTCTATTATTAAACTTCCACATTCTCCCCAATCGAACTCCGCAAGAATCAAGAATACTACAAGAAAAAATGCAAGTAGAGCCCCAAACTTAAGACCTAAGTTAGGCTCTTTATACTTGCTTTTAAATTCATCAAAAATCATTTGGGCATTCAGATTTGGATATTTTCTTTCTTCCTTATCACCACTTGAATCATCTAGATTCTGTTTACTCCGTTTTTGTCTTGCTCTGTTTTTAATGGGTTTTCTTGTCTTTTTCTTTAACATTTAAATTTCTCTCTTTATCAGACATTCATCTACATAATATAGCACAGGAATCTTATAATGGAATCAACAATCTTACAATACCCTCCAAGACATTCACTACTATACTGTTCCCTGCCTGTTTATATAGGATAGATGAAGTCATGCCTTTTCTCTCAGGAAAAACTGTCCTAAGCTTTTCAAAGTCTTCTTCATCAAAGCCCATAAGCCTGAAGCATTCCTTTTCTGTAAGATAGCGATACTTTCCATTCTTTAAGTCCACAATCCCGGAATTAGGGATTCTTACCTGCTTCGTAGTGATGGTATAAGCATATTTGTCTATCACATTAAGCTTTCCTTTGAAATTTTTATTCTTAGGCTGTCCTCCTAAGTAGCAAAGCATGGACTCCTGTCTTACCTCATATATCTCTGAAACACTTTCTTCCAAAAATTCGGATATATCTCTTGTTGGAACAGGCTTTAGCTTATAAAAGTCAAAATCATTTTTTCCGAACATACTTACCACAAAGATTCTCTCTCTTTTTTGAGGGATTCCAAAATCCATAGCATTTAGAATTGCATATTTGTTTTCGTAGCCCAACCTTTCCATTTCTGTTAAATAATGAAAAAAGGAAGCTCTCAAATTCTTATCGAGAACTCCCTTAACATTTTCCCAGATGACTATCTTTGGTCGCATGTCCATTTCTTCAATAATCCGTATTGTCTCAAACAAAAGACTGCTTCTTGTGCCACTCCCTCTTTCTCCTCCTTGCTTTAAACCGGCTCTGCTAAAGTCCTGACACGGACTTCCGTGCATGAGTAAATCAATTCTCTGCTTCGGGGGATTGTAGCCAATAACGCTATTTGGCTTAAAATCCGCATTATACAAGGCGTTATAGCTTTTCACGCAATTCTTATCGATTTCCACATAGTCTATGACTTTATGCGGTATTTTTTGCCGAATTAATGCTTTTCGAATCGCTCCGATGCCTCCAAACAGTTCCAATACATTCAATGTTTCTATATTCACCACCTCCAATAAAAAAAGGGAACAAGATTTTCTCTCGTTCCCCTAAATGCTGTTTCTATATTGTTCCACCAGACTTTGAATCTCTTTTTCAATTCTCCGAAGAAATTCTTCCTTACTCTCTTTTCCGGAAGCAATATCTGAAAGCTCCATTTCCCACTTCGCAGTGGTTTCCGCCGACTTGAACTTTTCCGCCACAATCGTGATTAGGTTAATGCCTTTATGCGTAACCAGTAAGTTCTTTTTATCTCTTTCCACAAATCCTTTATAGATTAGGTTTTCAATAACTCCTGCTCTTGTTGCCGGAGTTCCTAAGCCTCTTCGTTCTACTTCTACTGCCTTGTCTATCATTTCCGTTCCTGCAAGTTCCATTGCCTTTAAAAGGGTATCTTCCGTAAAATGCTTAGGTGCTGCAGTATATTTTTCTCTAAGCTCTGAACTTTCAAGATGTAAAATGTCTCCACTCGAAACACTTGGTAAGACAAGTTCCTCGCTCTTCTTCGCCTTATATGCTTTCAGGTACTTCGTAAAGCCTTCTTCTATAATTACCTTACCTGTACAGCTAAAGGAAAATCCTTCAACTTCTGCTATTACTTTAGTAAGACTTTCTTTAAGGGGATATCCTAAGCTGGCATGAAGCTTGTTTAGGATAAGCCGGTATACCTTCGCTTCACTTTCAGGAAGTTTCGATAAATCCTCTTTCAAGGAACTAATGGTTGGAATAATTGCATGGTGATCCGTTACCTTCTTCGAATTAAAGACTGCTTTAATCCGCTCTTTATCAAAATCATTTTTTCCTACGATATTGTTAAGCGTATTTACAATCATATCCTCTGTAAGGCATCTGCTGTCTGTTCTTGGATAAGTGATAAGCTTCTTCTCATAAAGGCTTTGTGCATAGTCAAGGGTTTGTTTTGCACTGTATCCAAAGAACTTGTTACACTCTCTTTGCAAAGTCGTAAGGTCAAATGGTAATTCCGGATTGGTAATTTTTTCTTTCTGCGTAACATCACTCACTTGAATTGTATTTCCAACCTTGTTTTTTAGTCGCTTTGCAGTCTCTACATCATCTATTCTTTCGCTGGACAAAGAAAAGCCATCGGTTAAAAGCTCTACCGTATAGTATTTTTCTTTTTTGAAATGAGCGATTTCATCGTCTCGTTTTACAATCATGGCAAGGGTAGGTGTCTGAACACGTCCTACGGAATAGTTTTGCTGATAAAGGCAGGAATACAGTCTACTGATATTCATACCCACCAACCAATCCGCAATGGCTCTTGCCTGAGCTGAAGCAAAAAGGGAGTTGTACTCCGAGCCATCTCTTAAATGAGAAAATCCCTCTTTAATGGCACTGTCTTCCATGGAAGAAATCCAAAGTCTTTCCACCTTCTTTTTGCAAGAAGCTTCAGTATAGACCAGTCTAAAAATGGCTTCTCCCTCTCGTCCTGCATCGCAGGCATTGATAATCGTGTCAACACTGCTTTCATTCATCAGCTTTTTTAAAATGGAAAACTGTTTCTTCGTTGCCTTAGTGACCTCATATTTATATTCTTTTGGAAAAATCGGTAAATCTTTCATATTCCATTTTGTATACCTACTATCATAGGCATCAGGATTTGCCATCTGAATTAGATGCCCAACACACCAGGAAACTTTATATCCATTCCCCTCCACATAACCATCTTTTTTAGCATTCGCTCCTAAGACTTTGGCAATAGACAAGGCAACCGAAGGTTTCTCTGCAATCACTAATTTCATATCTTTTCTTACTCCTTTTTTCAAAAAAAATAGGGTGGAAGTATGATTATCTTCCACCCTGTAATCCATAAAACATTCTTTTTAAACACATAGACTAAAGTCCCAAGCTTTACTCCTCTTCCTCATCGTCTTCCATGTCTTCTGCTTCCGTTTCTGCTTCCGTTTCTGCTTCTACCATGTCCATGTCTTCTGCTTCCAAATTTCCCCCAGCCTCTTCACTACTGTCAGCTTCTGAGAAGAAATTATCCTCTTTCTCAAGGCTTTCTACCGCCTCTGCTTCTTTCTTTTTTACTACCTTAAAGTAATAGGCAACTGCCATAACCAAAATCACTACAAAAATCAGTAAAACATAGCTTCCCATGCTCCCGTTTTCTTCCATTGTCTTTGGCTTTTGCTCTTCCTTACTTTCCTCTTTTTCCGGTTCCTCTTTTGTAATCTCCGGCTTGCTTTCTTTCTGTTCTACCATATTTAACAAATCATCTTCCGAAACTTCCGTAAGAAGCATTACGTTTTGATCCTGCTCATCATGGTTAATAATCAGATGAAATACTTTTCCGCTCTTGGTTTTAAAGCTAATAAACTGTCTGGCATCAGCAGAAAATTGGTCATTCGCTTCTGTTTCGTTTCCATGATGAATCGGATAGGCATTGTTAGCATTATCAACATCTTCCGTAACTGTTGCCCTAGCCTCTCCCGGTAAGGTGGCAATCCCTTTATTGGTACTTTTTTCTTCGTTGCTCCCCTGCTTTCCATTTTCAGGATCTTTTGCCTCCAGTTTATTGGGAAAACGTACTTCTCTCTCTACCTCTTCCTTTACTTCCTGCGTGACTGTAGTTTCTGTAGTTTCTGCATTTTCTTCCTCTTTAGTTACACTTTCCTCTGCAGCTTCCTGCTCATTAACCTGGGCATAAGACAGTATTGGATATCCATGCATGGTCAGCATGGAAGAAAGTACAGTAGCCACAATAAGTCTTCTCCACTTTTTAGTTTTCATCGCTATTCTCCTTTATTTTTTCCTCAATCATCTCTCTTTGCATTTTTTCTTCGCTTTGTATTTTCCCGTCACTTCTTTCTTTTCTTAGCTTTTCCATTAAGTCAGCAATCGTAATCTTATTGCTTCTACATATCGCAATAATTTCCTCATTTTCGAGTTCCTCTTCCCTAATAAATAAAGGCTCTAATTTTTCATCAATCAGAGCCCTTTTATCCTTTAATCTTTGTATTTTATTTTTCACTAAAATAAGTTCCTTATTCACCTTTATCCGTCCTTTCTCCACTTAACGAACTCTTCCAAAACCATAAAAATGCTCCTTCCAGTATGGTGTATTGATACTGACAAAGCGTATCGGATTTCCGGCATGAATCATCATGCCGTCTCCTGCATAGATACCGACATGAGAAATGGGAGTTCCACTTTTATAGGTATTTTTAAAGAAAATGATATCTCCGGCCTTTGCTTCACTTTTGGAAATAGGCTTACAGTAGGATTTGTAAATATCGTAAGCCGTTGTCCTAGGCATATTTTTTACCCCGGAATGGGTAAAGCTCCAGCACACAAAGGACGAACAGTCAAAGTTGTTCGGCCCATTTGCTCCAAAGACATATTTCTTTCCGATATGTTTCTCTGCTTCACTAAATAAGGCTTTAACAGACTCTTCATTGAAAGCAATTCCCGGATTTTCGAAATCAGGATTTAAAATCAACTCGGAAGTATTTGCATTTCCACTGCCAAAAAAGGATTCCATATTTCCTTTTGCAGAAAGTAAGGATTCATAGTGGCTTACATTATTCGGATGCTTTTCAAATATCTCCCTAATGACAGTATCCATCTCTTTTTTCTTTAAGCTTATAAACAGCTTTTTATACTCGTAAGGCACTAACCTATTTCTACTTCGTATTTTCCCTTCCCTGTCTACATAAGTCTCCTTAACTGTTTTGTATCTGATTTCTATCTTTTCCCGATACGATAGGCTGTATATTCTTTGAAAAAGATCCTTCAGGATATCCTCAACATCTCTTGCCTTTTTTACCTCTCCATACCGTGAAGTAACATAGGATAAAAGCTCATGTACATTGTGTCCGATTTCTTTATCCTTCTGAATAATATACTCATCGTAGCCTGGGTGATTCTTCTGCACGGAATTCATTTCGTCCTGCAATCCTTCTTCCATGCTTTCAAATTGCTGATTGACTTCCGTAAGGACATTCGGATCCGATAAATAGCTTGTACTAAGTACACCACTGGAAGAATTCATCATGCCGGACAAGGACATTACGGAAAAATTCATAAGGAATGTCCCCAAAATAATAAGACTTAAAAAGATAAGCATGAAGCCCTTGGCATTTCTTATCATGACCTCTTTTGAGCTTTTAATCGCTCCGAGCAGTCCTTCTTTCAGCCTATCCCTAAGTCTTGTCTTATATTTACTCTGTATGCTTTCTTTCATTTGCCTTTTCTTTTGAAAACGCTTATAGGCATTTATCCTTTGAGAATCATCTGAAGCTTTCCTTGCACCTTCACTTTCTTCAAAAATAAGCTTGGAATTTCGTTCTTTGGTCTTCCTATTGTACTTTTCAAGTCGAAAGGCTTTCCTATCTCTTTTCTTCTCTGCATATCGCCTTGTCCCCCGAATGAGCTTTGCACTAAAATCAGCTGTCTTTTCTCCTGTTTCAACGCCTTGATTGTCCTCACTCCCCTGGGATAAGTAGTCTCTTACCACCTCACTTCCCTTGGAAAAACTTTTAAGATATGATAAATTCTTTTTCTTTTTTGCAGCCTTTGGCTTTTTCGAAACTTGTTTTTTCCCTGTCTTTGTAAGTTTCTCTTTAACTGCATTCAGTGCCTCAGAGTCTTCTTTTTCTTTAGAAGGAAGCTTTTCTCCTGTCGTTGCTTCCCTGTTTCTTGTATAGAGATTCTCGGTAAAGTTCCGCCTTTTATGCTCTGCTCTTTTTTGTCTTTCTTTCCCAATACCTTTAATTAACTTCTTTTTATTGGAACTTCCCTCAGCTTTTGGATTATCTTTTTTAGGAATATCCTTCCCTAAAACCAACTTACTATCTTTTCTTCGTACCTTATCTTGAAAGCGTTCATGATTATGAAGAATCTTCTCCCGAAAATCCTTTTCGGCTCTTTTCCTCATAGGCTACCCCTGCTCTTCCGGCTTAGTGGTCATCTTCTTATAAAGAACCGTATCTTTTGGAAACTTATCCAGAAACGGCACAATAGTATTTCCAAAGAAAAGAAGCCCCTCTCCTTCATTGGAATTCGTGACATAACGAAGTTGCGGTACAGAAATTTTCAGTTTCTTCGCTAAAATCTCCCGATCTCCCGAAGCCTGATTAAGCATGAGAACAAAATCTGTATTATCGAAAATATTCTCTATTTCCTTACTCATCAGTAAATCTTTCACATTCTGCGTAATGCCTGTCGGAATACCGCCCCACTTACGAAACCTCTTCCAAATCTCTACAGAATAGGAAGCAGTCTGCTCTTCTTTTAGCAGTAAATGAAACTCATCAATATAATATCTTGTGGCCTTATTTCCTCTGTTCAAAGAAACTTTGTTCCAGACCTGATCCTGAATAACCAGCATACCGATTTTCTTTAATTGGCTGCCAAGCTCTTTAATATCAAAGCAAAGAAGCTTTTTGTTTAAGTCTACATTGGATCTATGGTTAAAGACATTCAGGCTTCCTGATACATAGATTTCCATTTCCGTTGCCAGTTTCTTTCCTACTTTTTCTTCCTGCCCTTTCAGCATATCGTAAAGGTCTTGTAAAATCGGCATATTCTCTGCACACGGATTTTCAAAATACTTTTCATAGATTTTCGGAAGACAACGGTCAATAACCGACTTTTCCTCTGCCGTAAGCCCGCTCCCTCCTACCACAAGCTCCAGCATAGACATAATGAAGTTTGCCTTATCCTTTAATGGTGCATCTCCGTCTCCATAGTTCATGTTAATATCCAGGGGATTCAGATAGTCTTTAGACTTACTGCTTACCTTAATCACCTCTCCATGAAACTGTTTCACAAGATTTCCATACTCTCCCTCAGGATCACAAATAATCACATCATCATTGGTAATCAAAATGGCATTTGCCATTTCTCTTTTGGCACTGAAGGATTTACCGCTACCCGGTGTTCCTAAGATAAGTCCATTAGGGTTCTTCAGCTTTTTTCTGTCTGCCATAATCAGGTTATGACTAAGGGCGTTCAGCCCATAATAAAGACTATTTTCAGAATTGATAAAAAGCTCCTCCGTTGTAAAAGGAATAAATACTGCCGTGGAAGAAGAAGTTAAGCTCCTATTGATTTCCATCTGATTTAGCCCAAGAGGAAGGACACTCACTAAGCCCTGTTCTTGAGCATGATCCAGTCTCTTAATCTTACAGTTATGTTTGTTGGCAATGGAACTAATCTTTGCGATTGTATTCTCAAGCTTCTGCACTGTTTTTCCGAAATTAAAAAAGACAATGCTTACCACAAACATTCTCTCATCTCTTGTCTGTAAATCTTTTAAAAGGCTCTTTACATCTTCCCCATAAGTGACTAGGTCTGATGGCAAAATATCCATATCATAACCACTTCTTACTGCCTTTTTATTTTCTTCAATTCGCATTTTATCAAGGTCAGTATTCTTTCTTTTTACCATCTTGATTGCTTCCGACTGATCAATCGCCTGAATGTGGAATGATACAGTGATATTGTCATCAATATCCAAAAATTCAGAAAGCATACGGTCAGAAAGCTCACTGGCAAGGATTTGAAAATGGCTTGTTGCCCCAATAAACTTACCAAACTTAAAATACCTGTTCGGTGTAAAGTTAAACATATCGGGAACTATATAGGACTTCGTGCTTTCCTTTTTCTTTAAATCCTTGTAAGAAAAGGAAAAGTTCTTATCCGGATTTAGCATATCATGTAAAATCTTCAGTCTCTCTTCTCCATTTAGGCTTTCTGCCCGAACTCCCATATTTTTAAAGCCTGATAAAATGTCAATTTCCAGTCTTTCCAGCATGGCACTTGCCTGTTCCAAATTATCGGCTTCTACGGTAAAGCTGATGTACTTTGCCTTTTTCAGTCCATTATTTCCTTTTACAATCTGGCTTTTTAGCATTTCCCTAAACTCCAGTCTTAAGGCATCAAATCCATCATGCTGATCCGGTATCTGCATAGACGCTTGAACTTCCTCATTTCTTCCAATCTGATTGATATAGGAAAACTCTATGGCAACACTTGGATCAAAGGAATTTAGGAAATTGGCAAACTGATTAAAAATCAAGTCTCTGTCCTCATCTAAGGCAAGCTGGTAGTTAATATCCTGAAAGGAAATAGTCTTACTAAAATGCCTTTCATCAAGCTGGCAAATGCCATTTTTTAGAAGTCTGATATAGGGCAATGTATCTTCTACGGTGTAACGCTTTGGCTCTTTCTTAAGAACCGACGTTAAAAATCCTTTGCTCGCTTTAGAAACTGTCAACTTACTATGGTCTTTCTCCTGTAGCCTTCTTTTTAATGCCCTTTTATTTTTCTTTAGCATGATTGTTTGCAATCTTCTTTTGTTCTGCAAGGTAAACCTCCTTTCTCACCCTTTTCCCCGGCTGATAAAACCTATGAAGATATATGAGCTTAAAATACTGTTCGAAAACCAAGCCGTCTTTTTCAAAAAGCGTAATAAAAAATACCGGAAGGGTGGCGGTAATCAAAAACAGGACGGCAATATCGTTTGGCACCAGTTTCCGTACAAAGATATAGGCTGAAAAGCCCAACAATCCTGCAATGGAAAAGCCGATAAGCTGTCTTTTCGTAAGATTAAAGGCAACTTTTGTTTTCACTCTCTTTAAATCCTTTGGAATCGGTACATACGCCATGGCTTAGATCCTCTCTGCTCTTTCCTTGGATAATTCTTCCATATGCTCATATACTGCTCCAATTTCTTCCTGAATTCTTGCAATATCCCCTTCCGTCCTTCTATTGTGTCTTTCCTGCGTTAGCTGGAGATTATTTTGAGAAGCAATTAGACTCTCCTTCACCTCCTCTAAATCTTCCAGTCTTTGATTTAGGCTAATCCATTTGATAACTGCCAAACCTGCCAAAACCATTGTTCCTACTAAAAATCCAGTTTTTCTTTTGTTCATCTTCTTCCCTCTCTTTCCTAATGTGCATTCAATACACTCTTTGCTAATGTTCCGCTCTTTAGCATCATGAGCCCGAGTAAAACTGCATAGCAAAGAATCATCATCGTGCTTTTGTGCATATCCGTGATTTCTATCGTTTTTACCAGCACTGCGTATATTCCAAGGCAAACCATAATAAAGAGTCCTTGTAGTCCCAAGGCAAACAAGCCTTTAATGTAGTTCGTTCCAATCTGTCCCCATTCCTTATTTCCCATAGTGGCAAAGGGAATTGCCGAGACAGAAGCATAAACATAGATTTCAAACATTCTCCCGTAGACAATGACCATGACTAATATAGAGATTGCTTGCATGGCAACTTTGATTAAAGAGATTTCAAAAAGAATCGTTATAAGCTCCCCTAGCGTTTTTCCCTTTATGGAATCCACCATAGCGATAATTTCATCTCCTGATACAACAGCAGTTGTATTGATGACTCCCGCTGCCTTATTGACCATATTTTGTGCCACATCAAAAACCGCCATGGAAAACTCAAAGGAATGAGACACTAACCAAACAGCAATCCACATCTTGATAATGTATTTGAAAAACTCAAAGGTATCGGTATCCTGCATATTATTTTTCTGCATAACCATGTTGATAAGTTCAATACATAGGATTGCTGTTATGATTAGCCCGGCTATCGGAATAATGACGGTATCGTTAATGCTTTTAATGAATTGAAACACATCACTATTCCAGCCCATTGGCGTTTGTCCTACATCTGTTGCCACTGACCCAACCTTATCGTTTAGATCAAGGAACATAGACTCTAAGTTTGCTTGGATACTGCCCAGTAGAAGCTCTCTGAAAAACTCTTCTATCTTGTCTAATATCTCAAACATACTCTCTCCCTTTTACTTAATCACATTGGCAAGAAGCGGAATTAGTTTTAATCCGATAAGGGCAATGCCTCCCCCTGCCATAAGCTGCTTAATGCCTTGGGATTTTGCTCCTGGATTATCATTTCCATATCCCTCCATAAGGTTAATGACTCCCCATGCCCCAAGTCCTGCTCCTACTGCCATAACCAAAATCTGTAATACATTGACTGCCTGAACAAAAAAATCCATATTTAATCCTCCTCGTTTTCTTCCTTCTTTTCAATCTTGTTGTAAGACTTTACAAGAAAATTCCTGTATTTCTTTCCTTCTTTTTCACGCTCCTTAAAATAGCCAAAGACATGAATCAGATCGCCTTTCTGAAAATCTCTTGCTTTCTCCACCTTGTCACCGTAGGCTGAGCAATTGATGTATTCCTTACCCTTCCCATACTTTTTTACAAGCGTGAAATTGACAGCCTCTACTCTCTCGCTATCTCTTTCAAAACTTGTAAAGCTTGGTTCATCGAGCAGATTGGCATTAATGTTAATCATTTCTTCCTTCATTTAGAAATTCTCCTTTTCTATGAGATACCGCACGTTTTACGAGCGATACTTGCTTAAAATAAAAAAAGCGACTGGAAGTGTTTCTTTCCAATCGCTCATCAACTTAATATTTATTTTTTTAGGTAGGGCTTCTATTCCTTATCATTTTTCCTCCTTTTAGGTAATAAAAAAGGCGATAGGAAAAAATCTATCACCTTGTAAGATATAGGGAATTTTAATACTACAAATTGGAATTAGGATTGTGATGGAAAATCAAATTTAAAAACTGAATCTCAGCACCCGGAACGTTTGCTTGTAGTGCTTGGGCATTGTACATCATTGCTTTATTTTCGTCTTTTGTAATATTGCCATAACCATTTGTATATATAGCACTTAATGTATTAGCAGCATAAGCAGCAATGGGATTCCCCAGTGCAGCTACTTCTTCGAATAGTTGAACAGCTAATTCTATATTTGGTTCAACACCTTTCCCTTATAATAACATTCTGCTAAATAATATTTAGCTCCATCTATGCCACAGTCGACTGCTTTCTTAAAATAATTAAATGCCTTCGAAGTATTTTGTAAGCTTCCATGCCATCCATAGTATAATATGCATCCAGCATATAGCATTGCTTCATCATGGTTCTTTTCTGCTGCTAAACAAAAATGATTTAATGCTTCTCTTTGTTTTTCCACATCATTAGAATAAAACAGTTCTAACCCTTTATCATATTCTTCTTTTCCATCCATTGTAGACGCCCCCCCATCATAAACCTCCGTGATAAATATTACTTCTGTTTCTAATAACTTGTATTTAATTATATCAAAAACTATAAATGAATAATAGGTGTTAATCGACATAGCTTTACCTTTCCTCTCCTCTTTACATACCTCTCTATATCAAACCTATTTTTCTTATCATAGTCCTCTAATAACCTATAGTTCTTATGTTTTGTTATATCAAATTTATCAGAGAAAAAAGGTCTGACACCTCTAAGTTGAAAGATACATTTTCCACCGTCCATCACTGTTATCTCATCTTGACTCATCAGATCTTTTCCAGTCTTTTGATAGTTCATGGCAAAGCTGTTCTGATTGGACTTGGTTTCCGAGATATTGTATAAGTCAATGGTTTCCTTTCCCAAAGTTTCTGAAAGTTCTTTTAATGTAGTCTTTTCCTTCCCTCCCAGGAATAAAGTACTATCGCAGTTTCCAATAATCGTATCCGCATTATCCTTGTAAATAGCTTTCAGCTGAGATTGTGCCTGTAGAATAATACTTGCAGAAATTTCTCTGGAACGAATTGTGGCTATAAGCTTCTCAAACTTTGGGATTAAGCCGATATTTGCAAACTCATCTAGGAGAAACCTGACATGAACAGGTAATCGTCCTCCATAGACATCATCTGCCTTGTCACATAGAAGATTAAAAAGCTGAGAGTACATAATGGAGACCACAAAGTTAAAGGTATCATCTGTATCAGAGATAATGACAAAGAGTGCCGTTTTTCTCTCTCCAAGGCAATCCAGCTCCAATTCATCTTCGCTCATTAAGTCCCTTAGTTCTTGTATATCGAAGGGAGCAAGCCTTGCTCCACAAGAGATAAGAATGGACTTTGCTGTTTTTCCGGCTGCAAGCTTATATTTCTTATATTGCTTCACTGCAAAATGCCTTGGTTCTTTCTTTTCCAATGCCTCAAAAAGCCTATCTATCGGATTTTTATAATTTTCATCGTCTTCTCTGACTTCTGAAGCATCTATCATGTCCAGCAGTGTTGCAAAATTCTTTTCTTCTTTTGGCGCTTCATAGTAGATATAGGCAATCAGAGCCGTGTAATAAAGCTTCTCGGCTTTCACCCAGAAATCTTCCCCTGCCTTTTCTCCTTCTCCTTTGGTATTGGCAATAATGGTCTGCACCAATTTCAGAATATCTTTTTCTGAATGGATATAGCTAAAAGGATTGTATTTCATACTTTTTTTGAAGTTAATGGTATTTAATATCCGAATTTCATACCCATTATCTTCCAGCATTTTGCCACACTCAAGAACTATCGTCCCTTTCGGGTCTGTTACGCAATAGGAAGAATGCATTTGCATAAGATTAGGCTTAACATAAAACCTTGTCTTCCCGGATCCTGATCCACCAATCACAAGAACATTTTTATTTCTTGCATACTTTGGATTGCTTGGTCTTCCATTCATGCTTAATCTCTCTGTTTTGGTAAGCAATATATTGTTTTGAAATTTTTCGTCCATGTACGGTTCAATGTCTTTCCTATTTCCCCAGCGAGCTGATCCGTACTCTTTCCCCTGTCTAAACTTTTTTGCATTTTTGCCTTTGGTATAGACAATAAATTTGATTAAAACTGCCGTCCCTATTCCCATGATAATGTCAATAAGATAAAGACTTGGGAAAAAGCTCATTCTGTTAAGCTCCAATAATCCTTGCAAGGTTTTATCTATCACATCACCGCCGGTATAGCTTCTGATATGATGAGAAAAAATATTCCCTAAATAGAAAAATGCAAGATAGGGAATATTTTGCTTTACAAATATTGCCTTATCCTGCACCTTAAATAAGCCTCTGATATCCTTTAGTATCTCCTCAATCATAGGCTTTGCTCCTTTTGCTTATTCTTGATTTTATCTTTGAAAATAGTATTTTTAACCAATTCTTTGAACTTCTCAAGGTTCTTATGGATAGACTCCTTCCTTTCTGTTTTTTTCTCCAAGTCTGCCAGGACCTTTTTTTAAATGCTTTATCCATGATTTTTTTACATCTTTCGCTTGAAAAAAATAGGGAATACTGCTTTGTCTTCTTATCTTTCATAACAGAAAACTTAACACCATATTTATTCAATTCTTTTTTTCAGGCTTTTTAAGCTCTTCTTCTCTAATAGCAATTTCTTCCAGTTGTCCTTTCTGAACCAAGTCCTTCAGCTTCACTTCATTACCCTTTTCACTGACAAATTTCTCCATTCCCCCAAATTTTTTAGCTTCTTTTAGTAATTTCTTTATCTGCTGAATAATCAGTTTTGCAGTGATTTTAGCTGCCTTTATTTCTAAGTTAAGGGTTTTATCGGATACTTCTTCATTGATCATGTTCCTTCACCTCCGCTCAATAATCGCTCTTTGTTTCGAGAAAGCTTCTCTTTTTGAATTTGCTTCCTGTAATCATGCCCTACAACCATAACCGGAATACACATCTCTATAATTCTTGAGTAAATTCTTTGATACTCCACACTTTCTATACAGTTTTGAATAGTGTCATAAGATAGATTTGTGGTAAATATGGTCGGCTTCCTTCTTAAGTACCGGCTGTTCACAATGTTGTACACCTGCTCCTTTGCATAGCTTGTGTCCCTTTCAATTCCCAAGTCATCTAAAATCAGTACGGAAGTATTAACCAAAGATTCAATGTAGGCATTCTTATCAAAGTCAAAACCACACTTTTGCATTTCATTCATAATCTGCGAAAAGTTCCGAATCTTCACCGTAATTTGATATTGCTCTATTAGAGCGTTGGCAATAGAACAGGCAAGATAAGTCTTTCCACTTCCAACAGAACCATAAAAAAGAAGTCCTATATTTTCCTTCTTCATTTGCTGATAATCCTTCACAAAGTTCTTGGCAATAAGAAGACTTTGATTTTCTTCTCCTTGATAATTCTCAAAGCTGTACTCCCATTCAGCTCTGGAACTAAAACAACTACTCTTGAGACGTTCTATTTCCAATTGCTTCTGTCTCTTAGCTTCTTTTTCTTCTCTCTGTTTGTCGCAATGACAAGATACACGACAAATCATCTTCCCACCAAAGAACTCCAAAATCTTTCCGTCTTTTCTTTCATGACAAGTCTTACAGTAAACATGTCCATCCTTTTCATATTCTTCATTTGCATCGTAGGAATACTCCACGCCCTCAATCCAAGTCCTTTTCATTTCACTCATTATAAATGCTCTCCTTTATCGTATTCTTCCAAACTGGGAATGTTGGAAGCTTTTATTCCCCTCCGATTTCCCTGATCTTTATAAAACCATGAAAGGATAGTTGCCTTATGGTCTTTGTAAGTCTTTCCCGTACTCTTAAGATATGCTGACAACCTTTCCACATAGTTTGAAAAATCCTTAACTAGAACTTCTTTCAATTCTTTTATTTCCTCATCTCTTAAATAAACGTTTTGAAAAATCCCATATGATTTTTTTCCAAAACTAAAATCAGGATAATTACCCTCATGTTTATTAATATTAGAATTAGTTCCGTGTATTTTCTTCACTTCCTGAAGTGTAGGTTCTTCACTTCTTGTATGTATATTCTTCACTTCTGAACTGTAGTTTTTACCTCCGGAAGAAATGATACTAAGAAAATCCTTTACATAAATGATATTTGGCTTTCCTAAACCCTGTTTCTTTCTCTCTATGAGCCCTAGTCCTCCTGTACTGTTATCTAATTCATTTAAAACTTTTACAGCTGTTTTATTAGATCTACCTAATACTTCCATAACCTCTTCCAACGTAAAAATGATGTATATTCTATTCTCTTGATCAATCCATTTATTTTTGAAGGACAAAGCCGTTCTCTCAAGTAAACAGGCATAAAGAATCTTGGCATCTGAAGATAAGGATTGAAACTTTCTATCAGTCACAAGAATCTTAGGAAGCATATAGTAACTAAATCGCTCACCATCTCGGTTATAAAAATAATCAAACTCCACATCTTCTCTCCTTTTTATTTTTTACATAATTTTAGGTATAAAAAAAGACGATAGAACTTTCTATCGCCTTCTTCATATAACTTCACTTCTCTTTTCTTAAAAAGATCGTATTCTCTGATTTAGCACTTCCAGGAAAGCAATAATTGTTGCACCCTATCATAGGTAATCCATAGGGACTGAGGATAAAGCCAACAATTAATGCCTCCAATGCAACTTTTTCCGTCCTGAAAGAATAGAAAAGAACCTATTGCTACAAAAAAATGCAAAGAATCATCAATAAATACAAGATAGCCGTTCCTATACTTAGCAAAAAAATGTTAGAAAAAGCGGTGCTAACCGATAATAGAAGACTAATAGGAAACAAGACAAGCTTAAATAGTATTCTCATAGGCAACCTCTTTTCTTTAATTAACTATCTATTCATCTACATACGATTACTAAGTTTATAATAGCACACGGGATGAAACAAGTCTTTGTAAATCATCAATTCTTTTTTTATAAAATGGCGGATGAAGTTAACTTCATCCGCCATAAGGCATAATCTCTTTGTCTTCAAAAATATTTCAATAACAAACAAAAATACTAATACAACTTTGCTCCTGCCGGGATATGGTTATCTGCCATCAGCAAATGCAATTCTTCCTCATCACTATCCTTCTTCTGATTAATAGCGGAAAGTAGCATACCGCGGGACTCTACGCCCATCATTGCTCTTGGGGGAAGATTTGTGATAGCAATCAAGGTCTTTCCAATCAGCTCTTCCGGCTCATAAAAGTCATGAATGCCGGAAAGAATCGTTCTGTCCGTACCGGTTCCGTCGTCCAAGGTAAACTGTAAGAGCTTCTTACTCTTGGAACGGCAAAGCAATCCTTTACCTTTACCGCACGGAAGTCAGACTTACTGAAAGTCTCAAAGTCAACCTGTTCTTCGAAGAGAGGTTCAATCTTCACGTTTGAAAAATCAATCTTTTCTGGAACGGTCGCAACTTGGTCGCAAATTCCGTTTCCATTACCCTTAGATGCCCTATTTCCCTCATCTTTCTTCTCTAAAGACTTCATCGTAGGGAAGAGTAAAACATCACGAATCGATGCCGAGTCGGTGAGAAGCATCACAAGACGGTCAATACCGTAGCCGATTCCGCCTGTTGGGGGCATACCGATTTCCATAGCATGTAAGAAATCTTCATCGGTGTGGTTCGCTTCCTCGTCTCCTGCATCCGCTAAAGCATCCTGCGCCTTGAAACGCTCTCTCTGGTCAATCGGATCGTTTAGCTCAGAGTAGGCATTTGCCATTTCTCTTCCGTAAATAAAGAGCTCGAAACGCTCTACCTTCGTCGGGTCGCTCGGCTTCTTCTTCGTGAGCGGGGAAATGGATAAGGGATGATCCATGATAAAGGTCGGCTGGATAAGCTTCTCTTCGCAGTACTCTTCGAAGAAGAGGTTCTCGATGTCCCCGATACCGTGGTGCTCTTCAAAGGCAATTTCCTTTTCTTTAGCAAGGGCTCTTGCCTCTTCCAAGGTTTGAATCTCATCAAAGTCGATGCCTGCATATTCCTTAATGGCATCGGTCATGGTCAGTCTTCTAAAGGGGCTTTCCAGATCGATAGGAGTCCCCTGATAGCTGATATGAAGAGTTCCGCAGACCTTTTCCGCAAGGTAACGGAACATGGACTCGGTAAGCTCCATCATGCCGTCGTAGTCGGTGTACGCCTGATAGAGCTCCATCAAAGTGAATTCCGGGTTATGACGGGTGTCGATTCCCTCATTACGGAACACTCTTCCAATCTCATAAACACGCTCCATACCGCCGATAATCAGACGCTTTAAGTAAAGCTCGAGAGAAATACGAAGCTTTACGTCCTCATTTAAGGCATTGTAATGGGTCTCAAAAGGACGAGCTGCCGCACCGCCTGCATTTTCAACAAGCATCGGTGTCTCCACTTCCATGAAATCTCTTCCGGCAAGGAAATTTCGAATTTCACGGAGAATCTCGGAGCGCTTCATAAAAACCGTACGGCTATCTTCATTCATGATGAGATCCACATAGCGCTGGCGATAACGGGTATCCGTATCCTGTAAACCATGGAACTTTTCCGGAAGCGGATAGAGGGACTTGGAGAGCAGAACAATCTTCTCTCCGTGAATGGAAATCTCACCTGTCTGAGTCTTAAACACAAAGCCGGAAACCTCCACAATATCTCCGATATCCAACTTCTTATAGGTCTTGTATTCCTCTTCCCCAAGACTTTCCCGACTCACATAGACCTGAATCTTTCCGTCTCTATCCTGCACATGAAGAAATCCTGCCTTTCCCATGACACGTTTTGCCATAACACGGCCGGCAATCACTACCTGCTGATTTTCCAAAGCAGAGAAGTTCTCTTTAATCTCTGTAGAGTGATGCGTCTGCTCCGCTTTCGTAATCAGAAACGGGTCCGCCTGAGCGTCCTGTAATTCTTTCAACTTGTCATATCTTGCCTTTAAAATATGGTTCATGTCCTGCTGATTTGCATTGTTCTTTTCCTTTTCGCTCATAGCTCTCCCTTTCTGTTCTCTACTGTTAGACATATTCATCTACCGTCAGACATATTCATCTACCGTCAGACATATTCATCTACTGTTAGACATTTCATCAAAAAAGACTTCTTTCATTGTCGTGAATTTTAATCCGGATTCATCAAAGAAGTCTTTCTACTCAATATCTTATTCTTCAGTATAACGTTCCACAGACAAAACCTTGTATTCCATATTTCCTGCCTGTGTCTCTACAACAATCTCATCTCCTGCCTTGTGGTGCAGTAATGCCATGCCCACCGGAGATTCATTGGAAATCTTACCTTGTAAGGAGTTCGCTTCTGTAGATCCTACGATGTGATACACCACTTCCTCGTCAAATTCCTTGTCATAGAGCTTTACTTTGCAACCGATATTGATGCTGCCTTCTTCCGCATCGTCCACCACTTCTGCATTTTTCAGCAGGTTTTCAATTTCCACGATACGCTCTTCGATCTCTCTCTGCTCGTCCTTCGCTGCGTCATACTCTGCGTTCTCGGATAAATCTCCCTGCTCTCTGGCTTCTTTGATTTTCTCTGCGATTTCCTGTCGTCGATTGACCTTTAAATCATGTAATTCCTTCTCCAGCTTGTTTAAGCCGGCTCTTGTGAGGAGATTCTTTTTTGCTTCTGCCACGATATCTTCCTGACCTTTCTTTATTATTGAAACGAGTAAGACCCGCTATCCATGAGAAAAAATCTTACTATTCATGAGAAGATAATCTCGATATTCATGAAAAGACGAAACCCGTTCTCTTTAAAAATTGATATGGTGTATCCTGAAAGAAGGAAACAGCACTTGTTAAGAATACGGCCTCCGGTCCGCCGGAAGCCGTAAAGCGTTCAATACAAATGGATATTTTAACAATTCGGTGTAAAGAAGTCAATCTATTTTCTATAGACTCTCCACCATCTTATAGACTTCTCTCAAATCCTGTTCCTGATTCACCTGTTTCCGCCATCTTGCCGAGTCCGGAAGTCCCTCCATATACCACGATAAATGCTTTCGCATTTCTAAAAGCGCAAGATGTTCCCCTTTGATGTCCTCCATAAGATGAAGATGCCGAAGCATCATTTCTTTTCGTTCTTCCAAAGAAAGGGCAGACTCTTTCACCCCCTTTTCCAGGAGGCTGCGAATTTTTCGTATCAAGAAAGGATTTCCCTGTACACCTCTTCCGAGGGAAATGCCGTCCACTCCGGTGGATAAGAGCATTGCCAGGGCATCTTCTTCCGTGAAAATGTCTCCATTTCCAAAAAGCGGAATCTTTACAGCTTCCTTGGCTTTTCGAATCCAATCCCAATTTGCCTTTCCTCGGTAGTACTGCTCTCTTGTCCTGCCATGTACCACGATGGCGGAGACCCCTGCACTTTCCGCAACTTTCACAAAGTCCAAAACATTGATATGGGAGTCCGTAAAACCTAAACGGCACTTTACGGTAACCGGCTTCTCGACAGCTTTTACCATGGAAGATAAGATTTTCTCGACCAGAGGAAGATTTTCCATAAGAGCGGATCCCTCCTGATTTCGCACGACTTTCGGTACGGGACAGCCCATATTGATGTCTATGATATCAAAATCCGCTTCCACCCGTTTCGCCATTTCCGCCATGATTTCCGGATCCGAACCAAAAAGCTGCACTGCTCTAAACCCCGGCTCTTCTCCCTTTTCCAAGAGAGAATCCGTGTTCTTATTACCATATAGAATCGCTTTTGCAGAAACCATCTCCGTGCAGGATAGACTCACCCCCATCTCCTTACAGAGTATGCGATAAGGCAGGTCGGTAACGCCCGCCATCGGTGCCATCAGGATATTTCCCGGAAGCTCGAGTTTTCCGATACGAACAGGATGAAAGAGCGCTTTCCTTTTCATCGTACTTTCTTTAGCAATTTCTTTTTCTTCCGGCATAAGAGGAAGAAGCTCCTCCTTTAAGGAGAAGCCTTCTATCCCGTGTGCCTTTATGATATTTTCAATTCTATTTTTAAAATCTTCGTTCAAAATCACTCTTTATCTTCTCTTAGCGTACCAGAAGCTGTGCAACCCGGTACTGCTCTTCATCAATATCCTTCTTCATCTGCAATGCTTCCTGAATATCATAGTCCACAAACTCGCCCTTCTTATAGGCAACAAGCCTGTTCGACTTCCCTGCACAAAGCAATTCCACCGCTCTTGCTCCCATGATAGACGCATAATATCTATCCTTACAGGTCGGTGATCCGCCTCGCTGCATATGTCCGAGAATCGTCGCTCTGGTCTCGATTCCCGTGGCAGCCTCAATGCGACTTGCCATGGAAGAGGAGTGCCCGATCCCCTCCGCATTGATGATGATGTAATGCTTTTTTCCCTTTTTTCGGCTTTCAATGATTCGGTTAATGATGGCCTGCTCGTCTCCCTCATATTTTTCCGGCAGAAGGATTTCCTCCGCTCCATTTGCCACACCGCACCAAAGGGCAATATAGCCTGCTCGTCTTCCCATGACTTCGATAATGGAGCAACGCTCGTGAGAAGTGGAAGTATCACGAATCTTATCAATTGCCTGCATAGCGGTATTAATGGAAGTATCAAAACCGATGGTATAGTCCGTGCACGCGATATCGAGGTCAATGGTTCCCGGAACGCCGATGGTGTTCACTCCGAGTGCAGAAAGCTTTCCCGCTCCCATAAAAGATCCGTCTCCTCCAATCACGACCATGCCGTCAATCCCGTGCTTCTTACAAATCTCTGCACCCTTCTTCTGCCCTTCAGCGGTGGTAAATTCTTTGCAACGTGCAGTATAGAGGATGGTTCCTCCGCGGCTGATGATATCCGATACGGAATGGCTGTTCATATCTACAATTTCTTCCTCTAAAAGTCCTGCATAACCACGCATGACGCCCTTAACCTTTAAATTATGATGAATTGCCGATCTAACCACACTTCGAATTGCGGCATTCATCCCCGGAGCATCTCCACCGGAAGTTAATATCCCAATCGTCTTCACCGCTGCCATAATTTTCTCCTCCTCTATTCTCAAAACCATATCGTTAAAATCAATAAAATATTGTGTGTTTATTTTTTACTAAATAACGGTTAGCAAAAAATATCTCGATTAAGCACAATATATTACTGTATTTCTATAGGAATTTCAAGGACTTTGTCTTTTCTTTCACATTTTCTGACCCAAATTTTTCCATAAGAACTGCTCCGCTTTCTTCAGTGCAATCAACCCTGAATCCGCTCGGAAGACGTTTTATGGCTTTTTCCTTTTTGAGATACAGTACCACTTCGCTTTCTCCGCTATATTCCCGAAGGAGCTGCAGGAGTTCCGCCTCTCTTTTTGCATACTCTTCCTTATCTTGGAACTGTATCCATACTTCTTTCGGCACTTTTCCAAAGGGAATTATCTTTTCCGCAATGAGCTTTGCTTCCCCCTCATCCTTTTTCTGGATTCTACCTTTCACAAAGACCTTTCCGTCTTCTTCCAAAAAGCCTTTGACGCTTTCAAAGACACGGGGAAATGCCACCACTTCCACAGCTGAAGTATTGTCCTCTATCGTAAGGAAAGCCATCATCTCATTTTTCTTCGTGATTCTCTTATTGATATTCGTAAGGAGTCCGCCCACGATGCAGACTTCGTCGTCCCGGATACCGTCCTCTTTCTGCTCTTCCTGTGCCTCTTCGGAAAAATCCACGGCTCTTCTCGTGCAGACCTCCTTCATCAAGGCCTTATCACTATCTAACGGATGTCCGGAAAGATAAACCCCTAGAGCATCCTTTTCATTTCTAAGAAGCTCTGCCTTCGGGAACTCCTCCAAATCCGGAAAAAGCAGTTCAAAGTCTCCCTTTTCTTCCGACTCCTCTCCAAGGAGGTCGGAAAGACTCATCTGTCCGGGGATCGTGTCTTTCTTCCCCTTTTGCAGGTCTTCCAGCACTTCCGAAAGCATCACGAGCTTCTCCCTCCGATTTCCTTCCAGACTATCCAAAGATCCGGCATGAATAAAGGATTCCATAGCTCTTCTGTTTAAGCCCTTTGCACTCATTCGAAGCACGAAGTCTTCAAAGTTCTTAAAGCTTCCCTTTTTCTTTCCTCTAAAATGGTTTCCGCGGCAGTTCTTCCCACTCCCTTAACCGCAGAGAGACCGTAACGGATTTCTCCGCCCTTTACGGAAAATCCCACCTCCGCTTCATTGATATCGGGCGGGAGAATGGGAATCCCCTCCTCTCTTGCCACTTCAATGTATTCTGCAGTTTTTACGGTATTGTCCATAAAGGAACTCATGGTTGCGGCATAAAATTCAGGAGCATAGTAGCGCTTTAAGTACGCTGTCTGATAGGAAAGAAGAGCATAGGATACGGCATGAGACTTATTAAAGGCATAGTTTGCAAAGTCAATCATTTTGTCGTAAATACGATTTGCCACTTCTTCCGAATTTCCCTTCGAGAGGCAACCGTATATTCCCTCTTCTTTGTTTCCGTAAACAAAGCTCTGTCTGGCCTTTTCCATTTCCTTCAGCTTCTTCTTACTCATGGCACGGCGAAGCAGGTCGGCAGCACCCATACTAAATCCCGCAAGGTCTCGCACAATCTGCATAACCTGCTCCTGATAGACAATAACGCCGTAGGTATTTTTTAAAATCGGTTCCATTTCCTTACAGTCATAGTGGACTTTCTCCGGATTCTTCTTCCCCGCAATGTAGTCGGGAATAAAGTCCATGGGCCCCGGGCGGTAAAGAGCGACTCCCGCGATGATATCATCAAGGTTCGACGGGCGTAGGCGCTTCATAAAGTTTACCATACCGCTTGATTCCAGCTGGAATACTCCTGCGCAATCGCCCTTTGACAGCATGGCATAGACTTCGCTGTCTTCATAGTTTAAATGGTCAAGGTCAATCCGAATTCCGTGATTTTTTTCTACAAAACGGATGGCATCCTGAATCACCGTCAAAGTACGGAGGCCTAAAAATCCATTTTCAAAAGTCCCAGCTCTTCGATGGTTGTCATCGTAAACTGGGTGGTGATGGAACCGTCCTGCGCCTTTGCCAAAGGGACATAGTCGGAAACCGGTCCGCCGGCAATCACCACACCTGCTGCGTGCATAGAACTGTGACGGGGGAGTCCCTCAAGACGAAGACAGAGGTCAATCATGTTTTTAGTCTCTTCTTCCGTGTCGTAGAGCTCTTTTAGCTCCTTGCTGACCGACAGCGCCTTTTGCAGAGTCATATTGAGTTCCGCAGGAACGAGCTTAGCAAGCTGGTCACACTTGGCATAAGGGACATCCAGAACTCTTCCGACATCACGAATAACCCCTCTTGCCGCAAGGGTTCCAAAGGTAATAATCTGGCTAACCTGCTCTTTCCCGTATTTTCTTCCGACGTAATCGATGACTTCCTGTCTTCTTTCGTACTCAAAGTCCACGTCGATATCCGGCATGCTGACTCTTTCGGGATTTAAAAAGCGCTCAAAAAGGAGCTTATGCTGTATGGGATCCACATCGGTGATTCCGATTGCGTAAGCCACGATAGAGCCTGCTGCAGAACCTCTTCCCGGTCCCACGGCAATGCCGGAAGTTTTTGCAAAGTTAATATAGTCCCAGACCACAAGGAAATAGTCGACAAAACCCATGTTCCGGATGACTCCCAGTTCATAGTAGAGGCGTTCCTTCTTCTCTTCCGTGACTTCTCCGTAGCGTTTTTCCAAGCCCTTTAGGCAAAGCTCTTCCAAATAACGGTAAGAATCCTCATAGCCCTCCGGGATGCGGTACTTCGGTAAATGGTATTTTCCAAACTCAATCTCTACCTGACAACGCTCTGCAATACGCGCTGTATTTTCCAAGGCTTCTTTCGCAAAGGGGAAAAGCGCTTCCATTTCCTCTTCACTTTTAATGTAGAACTGTCCTCCCGGATAGCGCATCCTATCCTCATCCTGCAACTTTTTTCCGGTCTGCAGGCAGAGCAGGATATCATGCGGTTTTGCGTCTTCCTTATAGGTATAGTGAATGTCATTTGTTGCAACAAGAGGAATCCCTGTCTCCTCATGGAGCCTTAGCATGCCTTGATTGACCAGCTTTTGCTCCGGGTATCCATGGTCTTGCATTTCGAGGAAAAAGTTCCCTTTTCCGAAAATGTCTTCATAGCGGCAAGCTGCCTCTTTCGCCTTTTCAAAGTCGTTATAGCGAAGTGCACGGGAAACCTCTCCTGCAAGACAGGCGGAAAGGGCAATGAGACCCTCATGGTATTTTTCCAATGTGGCATAGTCCACACGAGGCTTATAGTAGTAGCCCTCCGTAAAGCCCAAAGAAACCAGCTTCATCAGATTATGGAAGCCGGTATCGTTTTCCGCAAGAAGGACAAGATGATAGTATCTCGCTTCTCCCTTTTGGAGGCTTTTCTCCGCCATATCTTCCGTGAGATAGATTTCCGAACCAAGGATAGGATGAATCCCCTGTTTCTTGGCTTCCCTGTAAAAGTCAATGACACCGTACATCACTCCGTGATCCGTTAAAGCGCAGGAATCCATGCCCAGTTCCTTTATCCGGGAAATCATCTCCGGGATCTTTCCTGAGCCGTCCAACAAGCTATAGCTGCTGTGAACATGTAAATGTGTAAATGCCATTTTTCTCTCTGTTCTCCTTCTTAGCTTAAAACACAGTATTCTCTTTCCTAATATACAAGCAAAAGCTGTATATACAAAAATAAAGGACTTTCGGAATACTTTACCCGAAAGCCCCTTCTTTCACAAGAGTCTGTATTCTATATTGCTTCTCCCAAAAGGTAGTCGCTGATTGCCATAATAGCTGCCTCTTCGTCTTCTCCCTCTGCAGAAACATAAAGTTCTGTACCGTTATCCAAGCCCAATGCCATCATGCCCATGATAGACTTGGCATTGACTCTTCGATTTCCCTCAGACATATAAATGCTCGACTGGAAACTGCTGGCAATCTGTACCAGCATTGCCACCGGATGATCCTCCTTGTTCCTCGGTAAATTTACTGTAATATTGTTATCTTTCATAGTCTGTGCCTCCCTAGTGCCTATGAGCATCCAAAACGCAGATTGATTAAATTCCATCACGAAGCTCTTTTGCAATTCTAGCTAGTTTACGCAGTCGATGATTGACACCGCTCTTTCCGATTGGTGTTGCGAGCCCCTTGGAAAGTTCTTCAAGGGATGCGTCAGGATAGAGTAAACGCTGTTCAGCAACTTCTCGTAAACCGGATTCAATTCGTTCCAATCCTATTGTTTCTTTGATAAGAAGAATGTCTTCCTGTTGCTTAACACTTGCCTTAACCGTACGATTAATGTTTGCCGCCTCAAAATTGACTCTACGGTTAACATTCTCGCTGACTTCCTTGAGAATACGAGCATTTTCCAATTCCATCAGGCTGTCAAAAGCCCCTAGAATCTTCAATACATCCGCTATTTCCCCTGCATCCTTCAAGTACACTATGGGATTTTTCCTCGTAGTCCTCTCTTCGGACGAATCGAAAAGCTTTCTAATATCTCCTCTATTCGCTCCATCTCCTTGGACGACTCCGGTATAAATTCCAGATGGTATTCTTTCATGGGATCCGTTACGGAAGCTCCGGCAAGAAAAAAATGTCTCAACTCTTCCTTGTTTTTCTCCCTATCATATGGCTTCATCTTAATTGTTTTTCCGGGGTCTGTAAAGCCTATTTTCAGTAGTTCAGCCTTAATTCTCTTCGAAAAAGAGGATTTTTTAATTCCCTTTTCTTTGCTTTTGAATTTTTCCACTATACGATTTGCCCTATAATTTTCCTTGTTTTTCTTGAATTTTTTACAATTTTCTTCGTTTATAAATTGCATATTATTTATTTATATCTCTATGGTCCAGTCTCACTCCGATATTTTCCATATCCTTTATGGATTGATACAATTTTTCGGCAATGCTAACCGAGCGATGCTTTCCTCCGGTGCACGCAATGCCGATAACCAGTTGGTTTTTCCCCTCACTGATGTATAAAGGAATCAAAAAATCCAACAGATCTTGCAACTTATGCAGGAATTTTTCCGCATTGCCATCCTGAAATACAAAGCGCTGTATGATCTCTTCCATGCCCGTATGGGATTTCAAATCCTTTTCATAATACGGATTCGGTAAAAAGCGGACGTCAAAGAGCAGGTCCAAGTCTTCCGGAATGCTGTACTTAAAGCCAAAAGAAACGATACTGAGCTGGAGATTCTTATATTTTTTCTTTTCCAAAAAGATGGAAAAAAGCTGGCTTCTCAATTCTTTCGTTAAGAGCTTCGAAGTATCAATGATGATATCCGCTTTCTTCCGCAAAAATGCCAACTTCTTCCGTTCGGAAGCAATGCCCGTCTCCACTCTTCCCTCCTTGGAAAGGGGGTGCGATCTTCTGGTTTCTTTGAAACGCTGGATCAGAACCTCATCCTTCGCATCCAAAAAGACAATCTGAAAGGAGATTTTCTCTTCCCAACGGGAAAGATGCTCTTCCAGCCCATCCAAATCCTGTATATTTCTGCTGTCAATTCCGAGAGCAATCTGTTCTTCCCTGCCGTTTCCATCACAAGCTCCAAGAATTTATCCAGCAAGGCAACCGGGAGATTGTCTATACAATTGAATCCGAAATCTTCCAGAATCTTCAGCGCAACCGTCTTTCCCGCACCGCTCATGCCGGTCAGGATAAGACAGGAGCGCTTTGCTTCCTTTTCGTTTCGGAGCGCTCTTTCCATCTCTTCCAAAATCAGCTCCTTCTATTGCTAAATGCTCCTTCTATTACCAAAAACTATCCTTTGCTAAATGCTATTCTCTACTATAAAATTCCTTCTTCTAAAACTTGCCCCACAGTTTGATTTCTGTTTCCAGCTGCACGCCCTCTTTCTCTTTCACCACTCTTTTCACTTCTTCGATCAGCTCATAGATATTTCTTGCTGTAGCTTCCCCTAGATTCACCACAAAACCGCAGTGTTTCTCTGAAACGGCAGCATTTTCCATACGAAAGCCCCTGAGCCCTGCGACTTCAATGAGGCGAGAGGCATAGTCTCCCTCCGGTCTCTTAAAAGTAGAACCGGCAGAGGGCAGTTCTAAAGGCTGTTTCTCCGCTCTTCTTGCGCGAAAATCCTCCATCTTCTCCCGAATGGAAGCCGGTTCTCCCTTCTTTAAAAGGAAGCTTGCAGAAAGACAGAGCATCCCGTCTTCCACTGCAGAGTGTCGATAAGAAAAATCCATTTTCGAAAGCGGAAGTTCAAGCAATTCGCCGCTTCTTTTGCAAAAGACACCATGATGAAAGACGTCTTTGATTTCACTGTTATAGGCACCTGCATTCATTTTCACAGCGCCTCCCACAGTACCGGGAATACCCGAAAGAGCTTCCATTCCCGTGTACCCCTTTTCTTCCGCAAATTTTGCAAGCTCGGAAAGACTTGTTCCGGCAAGAGCCGTAAAAATTGCAAGTTCCTCTACATCCTCTATGTCTTTTATGTCTTTTATGTCTTCTTTGTTTTTAAGGGGAAAATCATCTTTTATCCGTGCGGCTTTCTGATTCTCTTCTTTTCTCTTTTCTCCCAAATACTCCTTATAGGAACAAAATTGCATTCCGGAAAGATTTTCCCGAAGAAGA
Source organism: uncultured Oribacterium sp. (assembly GCA_916439225.1). GTDB lineage: Bacteria > Bacillota > Clostridia > Lachnospirales > Lachnospiraceae > Oribacterium. Next base: position 33,001 of record CAKAHF010000004.1, read on the forward strand.
ATCACCGGAGCGTCCAGTCCCTCGTCGGAAATCAGGACATTGGAGCCTTTTCCGAGGACATAGAAGTCCTTTCTTTCTGTATACAGTTCCTTAAGAAGTCTTTCCACATCTTCAAAAGAGCGGGGTATATAAAGGTCCTTTGCCTTTCCTCCTACTAAAAAGCTGGTGTATTCTTTTAGTAGCTTGCCTTTAAAATGTTCCATTTACCCCTCTTCCTGCTTCTTCATGTTCTTTGTTACTCGCTCATACAGAACCTGAGCTGCATTGTAGCCCATCTTCTTCGCTCTGTTATTGATTGCGGCACACTCCACAATAATGGCCACATTTCTACCCGGGCGGATTGGGATATCATAACTGATAACTTGATTTCCCAGGTATTCCGTATAATTGTCTTTTAAGCCCAGGCGGTCATAGTCTTTGTCCCTCGACCACTCGGCAAGGGAAATGACCATGTTGATCGTTTGAGTATCCTTTACGGACTCGACACCGAACATCTGCTTTACGTCGATGATTCCAATACCGCGCAGCTCAATAAAATGTTTGGTCACATCCGGCGCAGTTCCTACCAATGACTCATCGGAGACCTTGCGAATCTCCACAACATCATCACTGACCAAACGATGTCCTCTCTTAATCAATTCCAGTGCCGCCTCGGACTTTCCGATACCGCTGTCCCCGGTAATGAGAACACCTTCTCCGTATACATCCACCAAAACCCCGTGCACTGTAATCATAGGGGCCATCTTCACCTTCAGCCAACGAATAATTTCCCCCTCCAGCTCGGTAGTGGGGCGCTCGCTGGAAAGAAGAGGAATCCCCGCTTCCTCACAAGCGGAAATCATGCAAGAATCCGGCTCTATATCTCTGGCGTAAATGATACAGGGAATAGGGTACCTTGTAATTTCCGCATATCTGGCTCTTCGCATGGGCTTATCCATAGTCATAAGATAGGCCGTCTCCACATTTCCGATAATCTGCACTCGTTCCGAATCAAATTGCTTAAAAAAAAACCCGCAAGCTGCAATGCAGGCCTGTTCACATCGGGAATGGTCATAAAAATCTTATCCGTATCTATAGAAGGAGTCAGATTCTTTAACCCCTCCTTCTCTATCAGCTGAGAAACACTAACTTTTTCGTTACTTTTCATGAGCTCCTCCTGTACCTGTTTTTGTTCCTAAAGTATAGGTTTTCCCGACTGAAATTGCAATCCCCGAAAAGCTATGCTAGACTCTAGCGAAGAAGAAAGGAAGCGCCGTGTATGGATAGTAGAGAGAAAAAAGAAGAGGCTATCGGCATTTTTGATTCAGGCGTCGGGGGCATCAGTGTACTAAAAGAGCTGCAAAAGGAAATGCCATACGAAAATTTTATCTTCTACGGAGACCAAAAAAATGCACCTTACGGAGAAAAATCCGGGGATGAAGTCCGTACTCTTTCCCTGGAGGCTTATCTTTTTTTACAAAAAAAGAAGGTAAAAGCCACCGTGATTGCCTGCAATACCGCAACCTCCGCCGCTGCTCGTTTTCTGCGGGAGCGCTTCTCGGATGAAATCATCATCGGTATGGAACCGGCAGTGAAGCCTGCTGCCCTTTTTCAGGGAAAAAATACCGCTGAAGAAGATTGCAGAGAAGAAGATCAATGCAGAAAAGATAAGCCTGAAAAAGATAAGCCCGAAATAGATGAATCCCAAAAAGATGAGTTCCAAAAAGATGAATCCCAAAAAGATGAGTCTCAAAAAGAAACAGTAAAGAAAAGAATTCTTGTCATGGCTACAGAAAGTACCTTAAAGGGCGATAAGCTTCACCACTTGATTGAAAGCCTGAAAGAGCAAGGAGAATACATCCTTCTTCCTGCACCGGGAATCGTTCGCCTCTTGGAGGAGGGCAAAGGACACGGAGAAGAAATGCGCACTTATCTGAAGGAGCTCCTTTCTCCTTATAAGAAAGGAAGTATTTCTTCCATCGTACTGGGATGCACGCATTTTCCCTTTGTAAAAAAAGAAATTATGGATGCTTTAGGATATACTGTCCCCTTCTTTGACGGTGCAAAAGGAACAGCAAGGGAGACCAGGCATCGATTAGCGGAAAAGGGACTGCTGCGTAATGAACTTCATGATGCAGACAGAAGAACTCCAAATCCAAGTGTAGAGCTATACAGCAGTACAGGCGATAGCAGTCTCTTAGAGACTTTCTACCGCCTGCCGATTTAAGCTATAGATTTAACATTATTTTAGCTTGATATTGTAATTTTAACATTTATCCAAGCCTGTCATTTTACTGACGGGCTTTTTTCTTTGCTGCATAAGCAATGCCGAGAAGAGCAATTGCACCGATAGCCATTCCTGCCGATTTCGGGAATCCGCTTCCACTCTTTCCGGCATTCGTACTTCCCTGATTTCAGCACTTGCTTCACTTTCCATCTCTTCCTGATTCGTGTTTTCCATGCTTTCTTCTTCGGCCACTTCATATCGGATGGAAAGAGCCTTAGTACTGAAAACATAGTGCTCATCCTTTACTTCACTTGCAATTTCCGTCTCTCCGTCAAAGAAGCTTGCCATTCCTTTAAAAGCGGAAGTCGGAATCGAAAAGTGCAGTTCTTCTTTCACTTCCGTTACGGGATTTCCGTAGTGATCCACGATGAGAAGCTCTCCGTTTTCTTCCTCTTCCCCCGGCTTAACCTGCAGCTTTAAACCAAGTTCGGAACTATTCTTCGGAACGAGTACCTCTGTACCGGAAAATACTGCCGTAGCGCGTCTTCCGCTAAAGTGGATGGTGTAATCATTTTCCTTGATATAGTTTTGGAACTTCTCTTTGATTTCCTTATGAATTTCCTTTAAAGTTTCAAACGCCTTTTCTGCATCCTCTTGATTTTTCGCAGTTGCTTCTTCGGCACTCAGCATCGTTGTTACGGCATTTTGCAATTCTTCACTTTCCAAAGTATTGATTTTCTCGGATACGATAGGCTGAAACTCGTCACGATTGTACTCCACCATGTAAAGGGTATCCATGGCAAGCCAATATACGGAGTCTTCATTAAATTCATTTTCCTCATTCTCCGCTTCCTTAATCCCTGCCGTCTGGTTCGGATAGTACGCTACAAACGGAGAAGTAAGAGGAGAGCCCAGTGCAAGCCACATGGTTCCCGGATACTCTGCTGTTGCAGTAGAAGGAACATGGTAAATATGTGCTTCCATCGTATTTCTGTTTCCGATGGGGTATAAGTCTCCGCGACTCATATCATCGGCTACCTTATCAATAGTTTCCAGACGATTTCTGGTAAATGCCATGGCATCTGCCAGCGTGATTTTCTTTGCCGTCTCCTGCAAGAAAGGATAACGATTTCCGTCAAACTTCGCATCCGGATTAAACTGCTTGATACCGGAGCAAACGCGGGACTCCGTACTATCGGATAGCTCCCCTGCATAGGAAGCATATAAATCAATAGACGAGCTTTCTTCATTACCCTTTAAGGTCTTCGCTTCACTTGCCACCTTAAAGATATCCTTCGAGTAAATATACATACCGTCTTTGGAAATGTTGAAATGCTCTTTCTCCTCTCCCACGCTTAATTCACATTCATTTAACCAGAAAGAATTCGGGAAAACGGAATATTTGTCACTCGGATACTTCATCGCTACAAACTGGTGTCCGGTATAGATTTCCATATACCAAAGCTCGTTATGGTCCGCTACCACAAGACCATTTCCCTCTGCAGCGCCCTTTGTTGCTACCTCTTCCGCAATAAACTCCACAGCCTGTCTTGCATTTTCACAGCTTCCGAGCACTGCCGTTGTGATGATGGCTTCGGTAATCCCAACCGGTACCGAGCTGTCCGTTCCGTCCAGATAAGGATCCACAGCAAGTACCTCATCGTTTGCACTTGCAGAAACGGTCATATCCGCAATGAGGCCCTTTTCATTAAATCCCGCCTCGTCAAAGTTACCGTACTCCGGTGTTGTATCACTTACCGAGGTATAGCGATAAGAGTCGTGAATAAACGTAAAAGAGTAGCCGTTATCCGGGTCGTAAGACACGTCCTGCATGGTCTCTCCGCTCTTATACTCTCCGGCAGGATGAACCTTATACACCTTATTATGGTTAACTTCCAGATCCTCCGTACGTCCAAATCGTACTGCCGTCTTCGGTAAGGTCCTTTCCGACAATCACTCCTGTACAGGCATAAGCCGAAAATACAGCGGAAATGCTGAGACCCGCCGCCAAAAAACAGCCACACAACATGGAAACAGTTTTTTTCATTTTTTCTCCCTTCGTCCAAGTCCTATCCCGGCTTATTCGGAAACCGGGAAAACACAGCTCATCTTCTTATAATTGTATTATAAATTATACATTTTGACGAATATGGAAAATAATCCGATACTTTCTTGTATATTTTCACAGAAAGCCGATAATAATGGACCGAAGAGATGATAAAACTGTTTTCGAATCTTCAAATCGATGAACCGGGAATAAAAACGAAAAAAGGGCGGGAAAGAATGAAGAAAAAATATTTCTAATTTTTTGCTTGACAATAAAAATGAATCTTTGTATAGTATACGGGTGCTACGGCATATGCGCCCTTAGCTCAGCTGGTAGAGCAGTAGACTCTTAATCTATTTGTCCAGGGTTCGAGTCCCTGAGGGCGCAGTCTTAAAAAAGGATGTCACGAGTTGACATCCTTTTTGTTTTGTACACTTCTCTTATTTTTTTCTGAATACTTTTTCCGATTCTTCCGCTTTCTCTAAAGCTTTGTTATACTAGGACAGAATGGCGAAATTTTTAGTATTTCTCTATATTAAAGGAGTGCTTATGCAAAATATATTGGTTTGTGATGATGATAAACAGATTGTGGAAGCCATATCCATTTACCTTACGGGAGAGGGCTTCCATGTACTCAAGGCTTATGACGGCTTTGATGCTTTAAAAATCATGGAAAAGGAGGCTCTGGACCTCCTGATTTTGGATGTGATGATGCCGGGACTGGACGGCATTCGAACTACTTTAAAGATTCGAGAGAAGAGCTCCGTTCCCATTATCATCCTTAGCGCAAAAAGTGAGGACACGGACAAGATTTTGGGCTTAAACATCGGTGCGGATGACTATATCACAAAACCCTTTAATCCTCTGGAGCTTGTTGCAAGGGTAAAGTCTCAGTTACGACGCTATACCCAGCTTGGCAATATGAACGAAACGGCGAAGGGCGATGCCGTCTACAGCTGTGGCGGTTTATTGATTAATGACGACACAAAAGAAGTAAGTGTGGACGGAGAACAGGTCAAGCTGACTCCGATTGAGTACAATATTCTTCTCCTTCTTGTCAAAAATGCAGGGAAGGTATTTTCCATTGATGAGATTTATACTTCCATCTGGAATGAGGAAGCAATCGGTGCGGATAACACCGTTGCCGTACATATTCGACACATTCGTGAAAAAATTGAAATCGACTCCAGAAAGCCCAAGTATCTGAAGGTGGTTTGGGGCGTAGGTTATAAGATTGAAAAGCAAGGAAAGACCGAGGAATAAAATGAAAAAGTTTTTCATCCCTTTCTTACATCTCTTTTCCCTGTTTCTTCTGCTTTGCAGCCTGGTTCTTTTGCATTTTGCACCAAAGGGTGGAGATGCTGTCTCTTTCTTAAAGGAGAAAGACTATCTCTCCTCTTCCGACTTTGACAGTGCCATTTCCGAAAGTGTCAACGATATCTTTGATTACATTGATTTAAGGGATATCTTCGAGACAAGGGGGACTTTGGACTTAAATCACACCATTGCGCAAAGTGAGACTAATGGCGCCACCAGATCCTACAGCTTGGACTATTTAATCAAATATGCCCGCTCTATGGGCTATTATTTAAACGAAAAGAATGAAATCATGGAAGATGGACCGGCCACCGTCACAAAAGAACAGGACGAGAAAGAGCATATGGTCCGGGTTATTTATCGTGCTTATCTTCCTGACTATCAACCGGCGACCCCTGCAGACGGCTTTATGAGTCTGGGACGCTTAGCCAAGGAGGCACTGGGATATCTTGCGAAATACTATGCTATTCGTTCCCGCTACTTTGATAAGGGTTCCAACTTCTCTTTTTATGTAGCCTATTCCAGTGAAGGAAATTCCACTTGCTATACCAATGCACAGGAAATCACTGAAAAGCAGATTCAAGCCTTGGGAAGATTCCTTTACACCGATTCCGATACATTGGAAATCAAAAGCAATCTGAAAACAGCGCCCTCCAATCTTGTTCCCCTTTTGGAAGCAAGAGACCCTTATAGGAATGGAAGCTATGTTTTCTCCGCCGGAGTGGATACTCTCTTTCCGGATGAGGATGAATACAAGGCTTCCTATATGGAATACAGCACCAGAAGGCAACTTACTTTTTTAGGGCTTTTCCTGTTTATCTTCAGCCTCATTTCGGTTTTAACAAGCTTTGTTTTGCTCCTTGCCTATACCGGACACGGAGAGAAAAGTGAGTTACAGCTTTATCCCTTTGATAAGACCCCGGTAGAGCTTACGCTTTTGCTCGGTCTGATCTGGTTTTATTTTACACAAATCCTCACAAAATATTTTTTTGAAAGTCTTTTACTGGTTGTAGGCAATTTTCCCGAACCGGCTTTTTTCGGTTCCTTAAGCCTCTTTTCCATTCGCTATCTTTTGCTCCTGCCTTTATTTCTATCCTTGGTACGGCAGTACAAGAAGTCTATGTTGTTTAATTGTTCTTATGCCAAAAAGATCTTGAAATTAATAGAAACTTATATCACCGCAAGCCAATTTGCCAGGTCTAAGGCTTTTTCTTATCTACTTTTTCTGTTTCCGAATCTGCTTTCTTTAGTGCTGATTCTCTATAATGCATATTGCTTTATCAACAGAAGAAGTCTCTTACACCTGCTTTTTGCTACGGTTTTAATCTTTATCACCGTTTCCATTGACTACTACACCTACTTTATCAGTAGAGGTTTACACGATGCGGTGAACGAACAGGTTAAGTCTGAACGTTTAAAGGCGGATCTGATTACCAATGTCTCTCATGATTTAAAAACCCCCCTGACCAGTATTATCAGTTATGTGGACCTCTTAAAGCGGGAAAACATCGAAGATGAACGGGTACAGGGCTATATTGAAGTACTGGAACAAAAGTCCATCCGTCTTAAAAATCTGACGGAGGATCTTGTAGAAGCCAGCAAGGCGAGCTCCGGCAATATCAGTCTTGAGCTGCACCCCATTAACTACAGCGAGATTCTTCTGCAAACATTAGGGGAATTCCAGGAAAAACTGGAAAAGCGTTCTCTCACCATCCTTACTTCCATACCGGAAGAAGATATTCTGATTATGGCTGACGGAAGACAGCTTTTCCGTGTTTTGGAAAATCTTTTTAATAACTGCGCGAAGTATGCGCTCCTCGGAAGCAGAGTCTATATTACTCTGGAAAAACGGGATAAAGAGGCTGTTTTCATTATGAAAAACATCTCTGAAGCTCCTTTAAATATTTCTCCGGATGAACTTACAGAGCGTTTTGTTCGTGGGGATGTCTCCCGTAGTACAGAAGGTTCCGGTTTGGGACTTTCCATTGCCAAGAGTCTTACCAGACTTATGTCCGGTAAGATGATTATTGATATAGACGGAGATCTTTATAAGGTATCTCTGCTCTTTCCGCTGGTGGAAAAGGAAGAAGGAGCTTAGCTTTTATGTTTAGACTTGAAAGACAAAGACAATTTGGAATACGACATACTTCGCTTATTTTAGTGCTCAGCCTGATTCTAAGCCTTTTTACCCCTATCCTTTCTTTTGCGGAAAGCTGGCCGGCTTGCCCGGAAACCATAGAAGCGGAGGGAGCCGTCCTTTTGGATGCCAACTCCGGCACGGTGCTCTATGCCAAAAATGAGCATAACAAATATTTTCCCGCTTCCATCACCAAAGTTTTAACCGCAATCGTCGTTCTGGAAAATGTGGAAAATCTGGAAACAAAAATCAGTTTTTCCTCTGCTGCAACAAAGGATAATCTGGAAGCCAATTCTACGGTAATCGGCGCTGTTCCCGGTGATAAGCTAAGTGTAAGAGACTGCCTTTACAGCTTGCTTCTCCACTCCGCAAACGACTGCGCAAATGCGCTGGCAGAGTATGTAGCCGGTTCCAATGCCAAATTTGCCGAGATGATGAATGAGAAAGCAAAAGAAATCGGTTGTACAGACTCTCATTTTACCAATCCCTCCGGACTGAATAACGAGGAGCATTACACCAGTGCCATGGATATGGCAAAGATTATGCAATATGCAATCCGGAATCCCATTTTCTTGCAAATTGATGCCACGCAGGCCTATACTCATGCTCCGATCAGTAAGTATCCGGACGCAGAGGCAAGTGAAAATACAATTTATGCGCACCACAAAATGATGCGTAAAAGCTATAAAGATTACTACGAGGGTGTATTTGCCGGAAAAACAGGTTACACCATGCTTGCCGGAAATACCCTGCTAACTGCCTGCAAAAGAGGCGATACCACACTGGTTTGCGCCATCTTAAACGGACACAACACGCAGTATAAGGATACAAAGAAACTCTTTGATTTCGGCTTTTCCCACTTTAATTCTTATCCTGTAGAGAAAAACGACCAGCGACTTCTTGCTTTGGAAAATAACTGGAATGTAGATGGTATTCCGCTATCCAAAGCACTGCACTTTACAATCGGCAGTACGGATCAGGTTTGCCTCCCGAAAGAAATCCCTTTCCAGGATGTCCTTTCCAGTTTAAGTTATGATGTAACGGAGGAAGAAAAGAAGGAAGGAAAGGTAGCAAAGCTCGTTTATAACTTTGACGACCGTACTGTAGGAACAGCGTATATTTACCTGGAAGATGAAGAAAGCAGTAAAGACAAGAATAATCTTCTCAGACATCTTTGAAAAAGGAAGAAAGCATTCCAAAGCGCATTTCCGTAGAATTAAAAAATGAAGAAAAAAGCACGAAAGAAACTGTGGACAGCAGCACGGAGAGGCAAAATAACGCCCCTGTTATATTTGATAAAAAGGCCGGAAAAGTTATTATCCAAAAACCGATTTTAAAGCTTCTCCGGATTCTTCTTGCTATTGCCATACTTGTAGCACTTGCTTTCCTGGGGGTTTATCTTTTCCAAAGAAGGGAAGAACTTTATCGCGCCAGAAGAAGAAAGCGCATGCTGAAACACACCAAAGACCTTAGCCGGGATCAAAAAGCAAAGCGGGATTTGCTGCTTGAAAAAAAGCGCAGAGAGAAAAAAAACAGAAATTAGATATGAATTTTATATTAAAGCTTTATGCTTTTTTTAGAGAAAAGTCCTTGCTTATTCTTCCATATCAGGGTATGATTTTGCAACGTAGGTGTATAAAAATAACTTAAATTATAATAGTAGGGTTGATTAAAAATTTGATTGGAAATGGAGAGATAAAGATGGAGACAGTAAGAATTTTAATTCCGGATTCTGAAGCCGTGAATGACTTCGTAAACAAGACCGGCAATTTTTCTTTTGATTTGAACTTAGGACGAGGAAGTCGCATCGTTGATGCAAAATCTTTCTTGGGTGTACTCTTCCTCGGTGTTGGCAATGTATGCGAATTGAGTGTTCCGAAGGAGTATATGTATTTGGTCAAGGAGAAATTGGAAAAATACTTGGTACAGAACGCTAAGGCATCTTAAACAAAGACATTCTCTTTTGTAAAAAAACAAGGTCATTTCGACCTTGTTTTTTTATTCTGTATAAGGATGATTTACTTCCATCAGATCCACAATATAGATTTTTCCGGTCTTTGCCCACATACGACAATCAATCTGTCCATTTCTCGGAAACCGTCTGGTCTGTCCGGCATTGTAGCCTCTATAATCCGTTTTCAATACGCGCTTCATAAGCATCTTATCCGTAACGGAAGCCCGCCAAACAGGGATAGAAAGGGTGCAGTCACAATCTCCGGTATAAATCACGATGATGGCAACCTGCGTTTCACTTCCTCTGGCATAGACTACATAGTTCTTTCCTGCCTGTAAGAGCATAAGTGCTCCATTTCGAAGAGAAGGCATATTTTTTCTGTTGGACAGCAGGTATCTGTGGTAGTCCAAAAGCTCCATATCTTCTTTTCCCCATGGATAAGGGCGACGACAGTCCGGCTCTGTCCAACCGCAGACACCGACCTCATCTCCGTAGAACAGTGTGGGCGCACCCGGCCAAGTCATAAGAAGCATCGCTCCCAGGCGAAAGAGTGCAGGGTCTATTCCTACGGCAGCATCATCCAATCCGGCTTTAATCCTTCCTACACGTCGATTGGTCCTTGTCATAAAGCGGGAATGGTCATGGTTCGAAAGCTGGTTCATAGAAGCGTCAATCGTATTTTCCGGCATCTTTGCCATATTGTAACGCATGGTATTAAAGAAGAGGTTTCCATCACCAAAAAGCTCCGGCATCTCTCTATCCGAATGCTTCTCCATTCCGGTTAAAAACCAGCTTACCGGCTCCATAAATGCATCATAGTTCATGATGCTGTCCCACTCCTTACCCTGTAACCACGCACTGGGATCTCCATAGTGCTCCGCAAGGATTACCGCATTGGGATTGGCCTCTTTTACAACTTCACGAAATTTTTTCCAGAAATAATGGTTGTAATCTTCCGTATGCCCCAGGTCCGCCGCCACATCCAGTCTCCATCCGTCACAAAAATAGGGTGCACTCACCCATTTCTTGGCAACGGAAAGAATTTCTTCTTCCAGAGAAAGCGCATTTTCGTAATTCAATTTGGGGAGGGTATCGTTTCCCCACCATTTCTCATAGGAATCGTTATACGGCCAGTCTCTATCTTCCTCTTTTAGAAAGTGAAAATATTCTCTGTACGGACTTGCGTAGCTTTCATAAGCTCCCAAGGGATAAGGACTGCCCTCCCCGGTCTTATAGAAGAAGGAGGCATTCATATAATGATGAAAGGATCCACAGTGATTGAATACACCGTCAATAATGACCTTCATGCCTCTTTTATGGCAGGCATCAACAAAATCCCTAAAGAGCGCATCGCTGGCTTCCAGGTTTTCTATAACCGTACTGCGAATGCTGTACTTGGAAGCATTTTTATTTTCCCGGTCCCCCTCTTTTAAAACTGCTCCCCCATCCTTTACAATACACCCAAGGTGCGGGTCGATATGCGTATAGTCCTGGGTATCGTATTTATGATTGGACGGCGAGACAAACAAGGGGTTAAAATACAAAACCTCTACCCCAAGATATTGCAGATAATCCAGTTTTTTCCAAACCCCTTCCAGATCTCCTCCGTAAAAGCGGTGCACATCAAAGGGCTCCACCTTGGCATCCCAGTCCGCCACTGCCTCAACCGGTCGTGCAAGATAAATATATTCTCTGTCCTCTACATTGTTTTTCCCGTCTGCATTGTAAAAGCGGTCCACGAAAATCTGGTACATCACCGCTCCTTTTACCCAATCGGGCACAAAAAAATCCGGGAAAATGGAGAAAGCATACTGCAAGTCCAAATCATCCGTCACGCCAAGACGGTTATAAGACAGGTATTCCGTCCCTTTTTGTATCTGAAAATAGTAATAAAAAGGCTTGTCCTGTAGCGCAATTTCTATTTCATAATAGTCAAAATAACGGTCACTGCTCACGATTTCCATGAAAAGCTTACGATCTTCCTCCATGAAAACCAAACTTACGCTGTCCACATCCTCTTTCAAGGTCCGAAAGCGTAATATTACCGTCGAAAAAGAGGGGCTCTCATCCGGTTCTCGGTAAAAGCCCTTCCCTATACTATACAGGGCATCCCTATTGATTCCCATCGTTCCTCCTTACACTTTAATCCTCAAAGTGAATTCCGGCCAGATAAGGAAGTCCTCTATAACGCTGCTGATAGTCAATGCCGTATCCCACTATAAAAATATCCGGGATCCAAAATCCCTTATACTTTACCTCAACTTCACACTCTCTTCTTTCGGGCTTATCCAGTAGAGTACAAATCGCCAAAGAAGCCGGATTTCTCTCTCCCAAAAGTTTTGTTAAATGACTTAAGGTTCTTCCCGTATCTACAATATCCTCAACCAAAAGTACATTTTTCCCTTCCAAAGGCTCGTCCAGGTCCTTTACAATCTTCACAATACCGGAGCTTTCCGTAGCATTTCCATAGCTGCTTACCGCCATAAAGTCCATAGTCACATTCGGATTTTCCAGACGCTTTGCCAGCTCACACATAAACATAACTGCACCCTTTAAGATGCAAATCAGATGCAGAGGTCTGTCTTTATAATCCTCATCTATGATTTTTGCCAGTTCCTTCACCTTTTCCTCTATCTCTTTTTCAGAGTAAAGGACTTCTAATCTCTCTTTCACCTTTTCTTCTCCATTTATTAGCACAGTATAGCTGTTTTCCTTAACTGTATCACAATTTTCCGGCTTTCTCATCTCTTTTCCCAAGATAGAGAAATTTATTCCGTACTTCTCCGATATACCCCTTGGGAAGCTCTGTCCTTTTTCCGCTTCCTGAAAAAATAAGTCTGTCCAGTGCATAAAGATGTGCTCTCGCAAGGTCCCTTATTTCTCCTCGCAGCTTTCTCACAGCTACACGATATATTTCTCTTCGCAGTAAGGCGGGCTCTTCTTTTAAATCCATCAGGGAAATAGCTATGGTTTCTCCCTCTTCTTTTCCAAAGCTTCGCAAAAACTCCAGTGCTTTTTGCTCCAGATACAACTCCAGCTCAGACATCAGCTCTGCCTCTTCCGACAGATGTTCTACTGCACGCTCATTTACCTCTTCCATAGCAGGAATCAGATTTTTTCTGATGTAATTCCGCGTAAACTGCTCATCAAGATTGCTCTCATCCTCCATGTATTCTAACGCCAAGACTTGAAGTCGTCCAATAATATCTTGCTTTCTTATGGATAAAAGCGGACGAATACAATGCCCTTCCTCTCTTTTCATCCCGGAAAAACCGGAAACACCGGAACCTCTCAAAAAATTATGAACAATCGTCTCTGCTTGATCATCCATGTGCTGCGCGAGAGCAAGCTTAGTCACGCATCCTGTCTTTTTTTCCCACTCCGCCCTTCTTTTTTCCAGCGCCTCATAGCGAAGAATCCTGCCTGCTTCTTCCAGTCCAAAGCCATTCTCCCCGGAAAAGCCCGGCACATCCACTCGTACAAAAGAAAAAGGAATCCCCCATTCTTTTGCTTTACTCTTGGAAAATTCCAAATCCCGTTCCGCTTCTTTTCCCCGAATCCCATGATGAACATGCATGGCTTCCAGAGAAAATGCAATATGATTCTGCAACTCCTTTAAGAGATAAAGAAGATATAAGGAGTCTGCTCCGCCGGAAAACGCCAGAAGAATCTGCTCACCGGGAAGAATTAAATTGTATTTTTTAATATAAAAGAAAAGTTCTGTATCGATTCCCTTCTGCATTTTCCCTCTATTCGCAAAGAAAAACGAAAGAAGAAGAATCCTCTTTCGTTTTCAAGTACTTAGTTTTCCGGTTTTACAATGATTTCATCAGGCATTTGTAAACCAAAAATCTCTCTCGCCTCTTCCATGATGTATTCCTTGGTTTTGCTATAAACCCTTTCTTCATCCAGTTTCTTTTCTCGTTGCTTTTCTTTATTTAATTCTTCTTCGAGACTTTCTTCCATGGCGAGATAGTTTTTATTCTGTTCTTGCAGTGTATTTCCCCTGACAAAAATCACAATAGCAAGGAGAGCTACCACCAGAACCAGTCCTAAAATGGTAACTCCGTTTCCAAACATTCCGCTTTTTCTTTCTTCCTTGCTTTTTTTCATAGATACTCGAATAGCTCTTCAGCTTCATCCTTTCGTATTGGTTCCTTGGTGGAGAGAACTTTTGCTTCCACCTGTTTTTCTCCAAAACGGATACCGATTACGTCTCCAATCTTCACGTCATAGGATGCTTTCTGCACTTTGCCGTTAACAGATATTCGACCGGTATCGCAGGCTTCATTAGCTATTGTCCGTCTTTTTATCAGGCGAGATACCTTAAGATATTTGTCTAAGCGCATGGCTTAGTTTACACGCTCCTTTAAAGCCTTACCTGCCTTGAATCTCGGAGCCTTGGAAGCAGCAATCTTCATGGACTCACCGGTTCTTGGATTGTGTCCTTCTCTTGCAGCTCTCTGAGAAACATCAAATGTTCCGAAGCCAATCAGCTGAACCTTGTCGCCCTTCTCCAAAGCACCTGCAATAGCATCAAATACAGCCTCTACTGCAAGTCCTGCATCCTTCTTGGATAATTCTGCCTGCTTAGCTACAGCGGAAACCAACTCATTCTTGTTCATTTCATCCTCCATGATTGCCGCCTCTGGCGGCGTATTATAATTCATAACGAGTATCGTTCGCAGAGCGTGCGATATCTCGTTTGCGAGTACTGCAAAGGCTCGCAGTCTCTTCTTGTTAGAGAGCGGAAACTAGGAATAGTTCAGCTCATAATAGGGACGAACGCCCTTATACGACTGCATTATAGCTTTCTCACTTTCTCCTGTCAATGAACCATGCACATTTCATGCCGATTTCCTGTGTTTTTTAAGCAAAAACGAGTAATTTTATCTTAAAAAACGAAAAAATATTGCTTGAAAGCATAAGTCAAGCCGAAAGAGAGATGCTTTAAACTTAGTCGAAAGTGGAGAAAAGAAACTTAAATTGCCAGCACAGCTGCAATTTCTCCCGCCTTTTCCATGCTTTCCCGGATGTTCGGAATATCCCTGAGGTTTTTCTTTTTATATAACAGTGCCGGCTTATCCCCGTTTTGGAACCGTATTTCTCCCTTTGACTCCTGTACAAGCACAGGAATTTTTGTGGTATCGAGCTTTGCTTTCGGAGAAAACTGCATAAGAATCTCTCCTCTTTTAATCTTGCATTCCAAGACACCGATTTTACTTAGTGAAAGCTTCAGCATTGCTACGCGGAAGAGATTTTCCACCATATCCGGTAAGTCCCCGTAGCGATCGATCAGCTCGTCCTTTAAGTCTATTTCCTCCTCGTCGCTTTCCAGAGTGGAAATCTTCTGATACGCTTCCAGCTTCTGTTCCTCATTGGCTATATAGCTTTCCGGGATATAAGCATCGAGATCCACATCAATCTGGCACTCTATGCTTTCCTCCTCTGTTGTTTCTCCCTTTTCGAGGAGGACGGCATGGCGAAGAAGCTTGGTGTAGAGCTCATAGCCCACCGCTTCCATATGTCCGTGCTGCTCCGCACCGAGAACATTTCCCGCACCGCGAATCTCCAAGTCACGAAGCGCAATACGGATTCCGGAGCCAAGTTCCGTGAATTCCCGGATTGCCTTTAAGCGTTTCCGACTCCTCTGTAAGACTCTTTCCTTTCTTATACAGAAGAAAGGCATAGGAAATGCGGTTGGAACGCCCTACTCGTCCGCGAATTTGATAGAGCTGAGAAAGGCCCATCTTGTCCGCATCCTGAATAATCAGGGTATTGGCATTTGGAATATCGAGTCCGGTTTCAATAATGGTGGTGGATACCAGTACATCGATTTCTCCGGCAATAAAGGATAGCATAATCTTCTCCAGCTCTCGCTCTCCCATCTGCCCGTGCGCATAAGCAACTCTTGCATAGGGAACGAGCTGCTGCACACGCATTGCGGTATCAGCTATGCTCTTCACCCTATTATGCACATAATAAACCTGTCCGTCTCGCCGAAGCTCCCGTTCTATCGCCTCCCGGACAGAAGCTTCATTCTCCTCCATCACATAAGTCTGAATAGGAAGCCTGTCGAGAGGCGGCTCTTCCAGGACGGAAAGATCGCGGATGCCTACCAATGACATATGAAGCGTCCTCGGAATGGGTGTTGCGGAAAGGGTCAGCACATCCACATTTTCCTTTAAGGACTTGATGCGTTCCTTATCCGATACACCGAAGCGTTGCTCCTCATCCACTACAAGGAGTCCCAGATTTTTAAAATGCACATCCTTTGAAAGAAGTCTATGCGTGCCTATCGCAATATCCGCACTGCCATGTGAAAGCTCTTCAAGACTTTTTTTCATCTCTTTTCCGCTTTGGAAACGGGAGAGCAGGCGAATCCCTACCGGGAAGCCCTTCATTCTTTCTACGAAGTTATTGTAAATCTGCTGCGCAAGGATGGTCGTCGGACATAGGTAGGCTACCTGCTTCGAGTCCTGCACCGCCTTAAATGCGGCTCTTAACGCAATCTCCGTCTTTCCGTAGCCCACATCCCCGCAAACGAGGCGATCCATGATTTTTCTGCTTTCCATGTCTTCCTTCGTAGCTTCGATGGCCAAAATCTGATCCCCGGTTTCCTCATAAGGAAAGGCTTCCTCAAATTCTTTGCCAAACGGAATCCTCGGAAAAGGCATAGCCCTCCTCGTTCTGCCGCTTAGCGTAAAGGCGCAGGAGTTCCCTTGCGATTTCCTTGACCGCCCCCTGTACTCTTGCCTTCGTCTTCTGCCATTCCGTGCCGTTTAAGCGATTCAGCTTCGGCACCTTTGCCTCTTTTCCTGCGTACTTTTCGATACCGTCAAGCTTCGTTACAGGCAAATAAAGGTTCCCTCCGTCTCCATAGAGAATCTTAATAAAATCCTTACTCACCCCATCTGTAACGATGCGTTCTATCCCTTGGTAAATACCGATGCCGTGGCTTTCGTGCACCACATAGTCGCCCTTTTCAATCTCCGTTAAAGAGCCGATGCGCACACCTTCCGCTTTCTTTTTCTTTTTCTTCTTCTTAAGGCTTAGGCTCTGCCCGAAAAGTTCCGCTTCCGTGAGAATAAAGAGCTTCTCCTCCTCTAAGGAAAAGCCATGTCGAAGAAAGCCCGTGCAAACCTGAATACTCTTTTCCCCCTCTTTAGGGAGGCTGAATTCGTCAGGGCAGTAGGCGGAAATCCCCTCTTCCCTAAGTCTTTCCGCAAGGCGGGACGCACGAAGCGTAGAGGGAGAATAGAGAAGAACCCTGTATTTCTCCTTAAAAAGACGCTTCAAATCCTCCTGAAAGAGTCCGGGCTGTTTCCCATAAGAAGGAATTTCCTTACTGCTTACGCTTTTTTCTGTAAATTTCCGGGCATCCGCTACATCGACTAAGGAATCGAGTCCCGTCCCGAGCGTGGAGAAGGCAGCAAAGGTTCTTTCTCCAATTTCCGTGAGGAGCGTTTGCGGAGAAAAAAGCTCTACCTTTTCTTCCTCCTCCGTATTCGCTTCAAAAAAGTTTAAAAACTCCGCTTCTACCCGCTCACCCTCTTCCAAAAGCCTTGCCGGCTCATCCAAAAAAACAGGCGCATTTTCCGGAAAATAGTCCAGAAGTGAAAAGGCCTTAAGAGAAGAAGAAAATCCTCTCTCCCCTGCAGGATAGAGTTTTGCTTCTTCAATCTGCTCCAAGGAGCGCTGCGTCTCTAAAGAAAAATAGCGAATACTGTCCACTTCTTCTCCAAAGAACTCGATACGGACAGGGTCTTCCATCTGGTTAGAGAAGACATCGAAAATGCCGCCTCGGATAGAATATTCCCCTCGCATCTCAATCTGCTCCGTCCTCTTATAGCCCATCTGCGATAGCTTTTCCTGTAATTCGGAAAGCTCTATATTCATCCCGACCCTCACGGTAAAAAGAGAGACACGAAAGGCATTTTTTCCTTCCATCTTTTCCATGAGAGCCGGAAAAGTCGTCACTACGATACCACTCTCCTCTTCCAGGAGGTGTCGAAGGCACTCCCCTCTTTCCCTAAGAATATAATGGCCTCGGGTATCCGCCTTGTAAAAAAGATAATCCTTCGGAGGATAGTAATACGCATTATCTGAAAAAGCCTTACAGTCCTGCAAAACTTCCTTCGCCCTCTCCTCATTCTTGCAAAGATAAAGTGCCCAGTTCTTCTCAAAAGGAAGTGCAAGAAGCGGTTTAAGACTGTCGACTATTCCGGCATAAAAAAGCTGCCCTCCCTCGTCCAGCCTTTCACGCATGGACTGAAAAAGCAAAGTTTCCTCAATCGGATTCGTATATGCGGATTCTCCCTTGTTGACCTCATTATTGTTTAACACTATGAACCTCTAATTCAAAAAATTGGATCTGAAACGTCTCCTATATCCTCTTTCATAAAGACGCTCTCGCTCGATTCCGACGTAACGGTACTAAACTCACACTTCGTTATACTCGTGTTCGTTAAGTGCCGACGTCTCCATACGCTTTATTCAAAAGGATATAGGGACGTTTTTCTTTATCCAAATAGGTTTATATTTTTTTATTATAGAGGTTCATGGCCTTTTCAATCCCCTCCGTAACAGTGCAAATGCAGGCTTTCGCTGCCTCCGCATAGGCCTCTTCCATCAACTTCTCCTCTTCCTTGGAGAAATGCCCGAGGACATGGACTGCCAAATCCCGGTTTTCCTCTTTATCCCCTACTCCCAGGCGAATCCGCGGAAAGTCTTCCGTTCCGAGTCTTGCAATGATGCTCTTTAGGCCGTTATGTCCGCCTGCAGAGCCTTTTTTTCGGATGCGAATACTCCCCGGAGAGAGGCTTATTTCATCAGAGATAATGAGCACCTGCTCTGCCGGAATCTTATAAAAGTTCGCCATCGGCGCAATACTGTCTCCGGAAAGGTTCATATAGGTAAGGGGTTTTAAGATAACAACTTCTTCCGTTCCAATTCGCACTTTCGTAAAGGCGCCATGAAATTTCGTGCTTTCCAGCCCCTTTCCTCCAAGTGCATCTAGTAAGGCATCGATTGCCGCAAAGCCGGCATTGTGCCTCGTGCCGTCATATTTTTTTTCCGGATTTCCGAGTCCTGCTATCAACCACATTTTTTATTTCCTCTAAACGATATTTGTATCGCAAGCTTTATAAACTATATCAACATTCAAAGAATAGTATTATAAATTATTTTCTTCCTTAGGGCAATCCAAATGATAGCTGCACTAAAGTAGACATACGCAATTCCTCTTTATATCCTTATACGCTATGTATAAAAAAAGACGAGATACCATGCATTCCGTGCGCAATCCCCATTAAGAGCGAGATACCGCACATTACACAAGCGATACTCGTTACGAAAAAAAGAGAAAAGCGGATATGGAAGGTCCCCTTTTCTCTTCCCAATCTTTTTTTCCTTTTCACTCCAGTATTTCTTTTTGGGATCTGTACATCATGAAACCCAATTATGCGATCTAATCATTTTTACAATCCTTTTTTTCTAGTACTTAAATTTCGATACGGCTTCTTTTCAGTTCTGCGGACATTTCTTCCAGCGCCATAGTCGAATGTCCGATTTCATCCATGGCTGTTTTTTTGTGCTTCGGAGATTTCTTTTACACTATCGATATGAATCATCGTATTATCGGATTTTTTTCAACAATCTCCCGGAAGCCACTTAGCAAGATATCTATTTTTCTCATGGATACGACTTACCTTTTTCCGTAATATCCGTAACCTGTTTGACAATGGTTTGTACTTCCGTACTGATTACAGCAAAGGTTGCTTTTGGACTCCTGTACAACAGAAACACCCTCACCCAGTTTTTTTCATTATTTTTCCACAGAGGATGAAACGACACTTTCAATGTTTTCACGAACCTCTCGAATCAAAACGGCTATGGAGTTCGTTGCGATCTTAGATTGGTCCGCAAGCTTACTGACTTCACTTGCCACAACAGCAAGTCCTCTCCCCGCTTCCCCTGCTCGAGCAGCTTCAATCGATGCGTTAAGCGCCAAGATATTGGTTTCCTCGGCGATACGTCGAATCGTACGAACAATTTCTTCAATTTTCACGGATCCTGCACTGAGTTTTTCGATTTTCACATTATTTCGTTCAGAAGTTTCCTGTAAATCTAAAATCTTTTCTTCGATTCTGGCTGAGGCATCCGTCCCTTCATTGGTGGATTGAATCACGCTATCCATAGAGGCGTTAATCTTTTTGACGCTCTCATTCAGTTCTAAGATACGTTCCACCATAAACTGAACACTGTCTTTTGCCGAATCCACGGAAGCCAGTTGCTCCGATGCAATTTCACTTACGCCATGAACATTGCGATATACTTCTTCGTTTGAAGCAGTGAGTTCCTGTCCGGAGGCCGCTATCTCTTCCGAAACATTGACGACATTCGTCGAAGTATCTCCAATCACATGGAACATGTCTCTGAGCCCTGCAGAAATATGATTCAAAGATTTACTGATCATGCCGATTTCATCTTTACGGTTTGTCGTAAAGGTCTTGGTAAAATCTCCCTGTGCAATGACTTCTGCATCCCGAACCAAAGTATGAAGCGGTCGAAAGGCAATCGTTAAGAAAAGCGTTGCAAAAATCGGAACAATGGCAAGCATTGCCAGGACAACCAGCAGAAGATTTTGCAGTAGCTTCTTTTCCTGTTCCACAAGCTCCGTTCTGTCATCCGCAAACTGTAAGAATCCCAGAGTCTTTCCGTCAAAAGACTTTAAAGGCAGAATATAGTAATTATAGTTTTTATCCTCTGAAGTCAGAAAAAGAGATTTTCCATTCCGGATTTCTTCCAGTCTATCCGGGAAAAGAAAGTCCACTGCCTCATCCGATGCCGTAGAAGATACAAATTCACTTTTCTCCCCCTCCAGTTTATATAAACTGAAGTCTCCGTTATAGGATTGTTTGAGGGTCTCCAAAAAGCTGTGTTCCATCTCCCGTCCAAATTCAAAGCTTCCCAAGTGTACCCCTTTGTAAAATACGGGCATAACTACTCGAAAACCGAATCCCGAAACTCCCCCCTCTATCCCCTTTACCGTCTTTTTGGAACTGTTGGCTTCATTTACCGTAAATCGAAAGCTTTTCAGACTGTCTCCAAATTTCTCCGGCTTATTCATTCGAAGAAAGGAGGTCGAATCCGGTAAATGAAAATGCGCTTGGGGAAACTCGTCTTTCATACTTTCATAGGATGGACGCAGATACTCATACAAGCCGTTCCGATCCCGATTGGCAAAAAGTTCCTGTACTTTCTCATTTTCCACAACCGCCCGTACATTTGCCTCTGTATAGTCTAAATTATCCTGGATGTCCTGCGAAATGGAGTTGCTGACAATCAATTCCAAATTTTGTTCTGAATCGGAAAGCATCTTCCTGGTCGAATGATAAAAATACGATGCGAAAAAAGCCACCATGAGCATCATTGCCAGCAAAAAAAACAAAATTATTCTTTTTTTCAATGATAAATGCATAAAGCTTCTTCTCCAAATTCAACTAACTATGGTTTTTATAAACAAGAATCCACAGATACTACAGATCGTCCTCCGTTATACAAAAGACATTGCAGATATTGCTGTCAGACTTGTCAGGAATAAGAATTCTATTGGTTTATCGGCAATTTTTTGCTACACTTAATATTTTTTTAGAGAAAATAAATAAAAAAGCTATCCAATTGGACAGCTTTTTTTATCCGAATTATTAGAATGTTTTATTATTTAATAAAAGCTACTGTAAGCTCTTATATACTGAATAGGCTTTTCTCGGTCTTCCGCCTCTCTCATAGGCCTCCTTTAAACCAAAGTGCATCTCCTGCAGTGCGCCGTTTACATTGTGCATCTCGCCGGGTTGGTCATACTCTCTGGCGAGGAAAAAAGCCTCAATATAGGGATTGTTTTTCGCAATATTGTAAGCCTTGGCAATCTGATCCGCTTGAACATCTTCGTTTGTTGCATTGAATCCTTGTTCGGAAAGAATCAGGTGTCTTACCCTTCCATTCGGAGACAGATACTCTGCTTTCTGCAGATAATCGGTTAAACATGGATATTTTTCATGTTGATGATGGGAGAGTTTTCGCTGTTTATAGCCTTTCCGTCATCTTCAAAATTGGGATCGGCAAGTCCTTCCGGATAAGGATGCCATGCAATACCGTAATCGGTATCTCTTAATCTTTCATTTAAGAGCTGCAGAAGATCTTTTGCCTTGTAATATCCTCCTGCAGGGGAATGCTCGGTCCACACATAATCAAAGGGGATATAGACATTTGCCGAAGGATTGTTTGCTTTAATCGCGTTGTACCAAATGCGAAATGCCAACGCATATTGATCCGCATAATTGGCAATCCCGTTATGCGGGGTAAAATTCCATGCATTCGGATAATTGACTTCATTTCCAATTACCCAGTTATCGATAGAGTCTTTATATAGGGAAGCAAAGCGATTTGCAAGACGAGTTGTGGCATCAATCCCCTCCTGACTTGCCACATTGAAACCGTAGTAATTTGCTTCCTGTCCGCTGATTCCTGCCGGAAGTGACTGCGGTTCCGGATTATTTCTCGGCGTATTCAAAATAATGGCGGTCACACTCACCCCCTGCGCCTTGGTGTTCCGGAAGTTCGTCATAAAGTTTTGCTCATAATTGGTAAAATTATAAATAATGTGTTTTACCCCAAGGTCCTTTACGGAAGTGGCATCCAACAATGTATCCCTGGTTGCAAGGCCTTTCTTGGATCCGGAGCGGGAAAAAACGCTGTCATTGACCTGTGCATCCAGCACGGCAGCTCCTCTAGTCTGTACAGCACCGTTTACCACCCAGGCACCGTCTCCGTTTACCTGATAGCCTTCTACCGTAGTATTCGTTACAATGTAACCGTCATTTGAAAATAATAGGACTCGGAAACACCGTCATTGTTTCCGTCTACCCAGTTCCATCCGTTCCTGAGGTAGCTTCCGTCCGCATTTTCGTACCACCATCCCTTTGCATCATTCTTCCATGCTCCGGCAAATGCACTGAAGCTCATCATCAGCATCATCGTAACAGCCAGAACAGCACAGTATTTTCGCTTCATTCTCTTCTCCTTTGATTCTTCATGTACCATCAGCTTAGTTTTTTATATAAAAATCCCTATATACATCGGCAAATATGACGTAAAAGCTAAGAAAGGATTCGAATTTTGAACCATTATCTCAAAAAAACGATAAAAAAGAAATGAATAAATGACTTTATTTCACTTAAGGATTATATTATTTTATATCCCATTGTTACAGATTCGGCAAAAATCAAGAAAGGAAATTCACTATGAACTTCTTTAAACAATATTCTTTCAAGCTCTTGGCACCGCTCAGCCTCCTTCTTTTTGTCCTCCTGTACTTTTTTTCTTATCCGAGAAAAACGGAGGATTACGGCGTTTTCCTAGGGGTATCCATGATACCGAGCACCGCAGAAGAGGGTTTACGGGCTAACGATAGTGAAACAAGCCGCCTTCAGTATCTAGCCAAATTTAAGACCGTTGTACTTTCACCCGGAAGCTTTACAAAAGAAAACTTACTGTACTTGCATCGTGCAGGAACCAAAGCTTATGCCTATATCAATGTCGGGGCTCTGGAAAATTATAATCCGGCGTATTCCCGATTTAAGGATCTCACCCTTGCCCCCTATGAAAACTGGGAGGACGAGTCATGGATGGATGTTTCCAATAAGGACTGGCAAAATTACCTTACGGAAAATGTCGCCAAAGAGATTGCCGAACTCGGCTTTGACGGCTTCTTTCTCGACAATTTTGACGTCTATTATCTTTTTCCGGAAGAGAAAATCTATCAGGGACTGCATTCTGTAGTAAGCGGTCTTCAAAAATACAATATGCCGATTATTTTAAATGGAGGAGATACCTATGTGAGTCGTGCCATCAAGGAAAATCCCGCAAATCTTCCCTTTCATGGCGTGAATCAAGAAGATGTTTTTACCTCCTATAACTTTAATACGGATACTTCGTCCGTACAGGATGCGGACAGCCGTTCCTACTATCAGAACTATCTGGAAAGAGCAAAGTCTTCCGGTCTTTCCATCTATATTTGGAATATATGGCGGATGAAGAACTTTCCAAGGAGATTTCTTCTTATTGCAAGGAGCATGATTTTCAATGGTACAATTCCCCGGATATCTTTTTAACCGGCGGAAAGGCTTAAGATTTTTATAGGGCTTAAGATTATTATAGGTGTAATGCTTCTTTATATCTTGTAAAAACAAAAACTCTTCCCAAGGAAGAGTTTTTTTCTCGGAATGACAGGACTTGAACCTGCGGCCTCTTGACCCCCAGTCAAGCGCGCTACCACCTGCGCTACATCCCGCAACGTTCTCCAATATACCTTATTCGAATAAGATTTTCAAGTTCTTTTTAAAGCGAAAGTCTTCCGGCATTTCAATGATCCGTCCTAATCGTTGTACAGAAAAATAAAGGCTGTAAAAAATCAAAATAATTTTCTAAGCAATATAGGTCTGAACTTGGGGCACGCTCTCGCTAGCTTCGCCACGTAACGGATACTAAGCGAAAAACAGCGTTTCTCTTGTTTTTCGCAAGTACCGACGGGCTCAGACTACCCCCGCATTCAGACCTATATTGCAAAGAATTCCTTTATTATTTTGATTTTTTTACAACTCCACTTTTTAGACAGGCACCGCTTGCAAAGCACACGCTACCTCATTTATTCATGCTGCACAAAAGCCTTATGAATTGCTTGTCGTTTCCGTTTCCGTAGTTTCAGCCGCACTTTCTGCCGGAGTTTCCTCCGCCTGTCCCGCAGTGGCTGTCTCGGCAATTTTCTCTTCCGCCTTGTAGTCGGCAAGATTCTTTGTTACACATTCATTTCTCAAGCTTTCCAAAGTTTCAAAGCCATCTAAATAGTACTTGGTTGTAAACCAGGTTCCCACACCGGTGTCAATAACAAAGCTGTGATAAACGGTACTCATCTCATTTACATCCACCGTTACCTTACCATCTTTACCCTCTTCCATAATGTTCCTGAAAGCACCTGAGGTAAAGAAGCTGTAATCCTGCATGAAGTTACTTTCAGGAAGACTGATTCGGATATTCACCTTATATACCGGATAGAATATATTTTTTGCATAAGCAGTATCACTCTTTGCCTTTAAGAAGTAGTATCCCAAGTACTCTGTGCTCAGGAGCTGAACCGTTTCGCCTTCCCTTGCAATATTGCTCTTAATCACATCCTCCAGTTCACCCTTCATACTTGCAAGAAGTGCATCGTCAATCTTAGCTGCAGAATCAATATATGAGGGAAGTCCTTCCACTGTGAAAACCTTTTCCATTTCCTTTGGAGCCTTCCCCGTTTTTTGAACGAAGTTACTTAAATACTCTTTCGGCTCTATCGTCACCGTAACCCGATCTCCATTGGAAAGACCATACTCCGGATCCACCTTAAAGTAGAGACCCTTGGAGCCGTCCATAATGCCACCGGCTCTCCAATCTGCAGACCCATTGGGGGCTGTACCGGTAAACTCCATCGTAAAGTTCTCGAAGGCATCAAAAGTTTCCATCTTTTCAAGGTCTTTTACAGTAAATTCCTGTCCGGCATCCTTGATTTTTACCTTAAAGTCCTCTTCAACTACATCCTTATCAATATTCCAGGTCAGATGTACCTTATCGCCATTTTTATATTCTCCGTTTACTCCGTCAAGACTCCAGTTTCCGGAAATAAAGTAGTCATATAAATAAGCCTCTGTACTGTACTCTGCCAAAAGAGCAGTTGTGAAGATATCTTTTTTCTTTTTCAGTTTGATTTTCTTCTTATAGTCCTTTAGGAAACTCTCCTCATCAAACTTTACTTCAGCTGTTCCATATCCGTCATATCCGGAGAAGTTTACACTGATGTACTTATCCAAGTTGATTTTCGTACGTCTCGGAAATAAGGCGTACGCAAAAGCAAGCACAAGAAGAAGAATTCCCACCGCTATTCCCACAATCAAAGCGGACTGGCTCTTTCCGGTTCCACTTTTGTCTTCTGCTCCGCCACTGCCGTGCACATTGGTCTTCGGTGCCGGCTTATACTTATTGACATTCTGCTTGATTCTCTCTGCTGCAGAAAGCTTTTCTTCGGTCTTTTCTTCCAACTTCTCTGATACTTCCTGCACCGCAGCGCCGACACTCGCAGCCGCAGCTTCTACAGTTTCTTTCATCGCAGGAACTGCAGCCTCTACTTTTTCAGAAACCACTTGTTCCACTGCTTCTGCCTTTTCGGTGACAGACTGCTCTACAGTCTTCACTTTTTCAGAAACCGCTTGCTCTACTGCTTCTGCCTTTTCGGTGACAGACTGCTCTGCAGTCTCCACTTTTTCAGAAACCGCTTGCTCTACTGCTTCTGCCTTTTCGGTAACAGACTGCTCTGCAGTCTCCACTTTTTCAGAAACCGCTTGCTCTACCGCTTCTGCCTTATCCGAAAAACTTTCCTCTGTTGTCTCCACGCTCTTCGCTTCACTCTTCGGAAGTGGCGGCTCTACCCGAATAACCGGCTCTCCCTGTACATCCTCAGCAACAGGACCCTCTGTACTCTCTTGAATCTCTTCACTCGGAGAATTGTTGAACAACTCGTTCTCCTTCTTTTCCTCTTCACTCATACGAATTCCCTCCCATTCACAATCATAAAACTAACAGGGGAATCATATCATTTTAACTCTATTTTTACAACGACTTAAGTTTTAAGCCGTTTTCCTCTTTTCCTCAAAGTCCTTTAGCGAAGACAAGGCCTCCTTACTTAAAGGATACATAACAAGGAGGTTGAAAATGGTCATAAGGCCGATTCCGACATCTCCCAAATCCCAAACCACGGTATACTGCGCAAGTCCTCCCACAAAGAGCATGATGAGCGCAAAAACTTTATAGGCAGTCTGTGAGCCCCAATTGTCCCCAAAAATGTAGGAAACATTGGAACGCGCATAGAAGAGGATACCGAGGAAGGTGGAAAAGCTGAAAAGCCATAAAATCACGGCAATAAAGATTTTTCCAAAGGCGCCGAAGTGGTAGTTCATTGCCATTTGCAAAATGTCCATGCCCTGCAGGTCCTTAATCATTCCTTCCGGGGTAAGCAGCATGATAAATGCGGTACAGGAGCAGAGAACAATGGTATCAATGAAGACCCCGATTGCCTGGAAAAGTCCCATTTTCACAGGATGATCCGTATCGGCTGCCGCTGCGGCGCAAGGTGCGGAACCGGAACCTGCTTCATTAGAGAAAAGCCCTCTTTTCACGCCGTTCATAAGCACTGCCGCAAAACCTCCGGAAACAATCTGTCTAAGCCCGAAAGCCTCCGAGAAAATCCGCTCGAAAACACGAGGGAGTGCCGGTAAATGGGTAAGAATCACAAAAACAGTCATAGCAAAATAGAGTCCTGCCATCACAGGAACAATTACATCCAAGACACGCGCTGTCGCATTTTTCCGAAGGACAATCACCGCTGCAATGAGTACCAGAAGAATACTGGAAATAAGGGGCTTAATGGAAAAGGCATTTTCAAAGGCGGAGGACACGGAGTTTCCGATAACCTGACTGATTCCCGCCCAGCAAATAAGACCGGATAGAGCAAACAAAACCGCGATAATGCTTTTTTTCTTCGGAATTCCCTCTTCCAGCTTTTCGCCGGGCTTATTTTTAAAGAAAAAATCATGGATATAGTAGGCAGGACCACCACGGAAACCGCCGTAGAGCGGATCCTTCCTCTTATGGAGCTGTGCCAGTGTAGCCTCGATAAAAGCCGTAGAAGAACCAATTAACGCGGTAATCCACATCCAAAATACCGCGCCTGCTCCACCTCCGGAGATTGCCGCAACTACACCCACAAGGTTTCCCATACCGACTCTCGTTGCCGTAGAAACAATCAGCGTCTGAAGACCGGAGAGTTTTCCCTTGGAAAGGTCTCCCTGCATCTTCGAATCCGGCTTTTCAATGAGCACGGATATCATTTCCCTAAACATGCGAATCGGGAGAAATTTTGTTCGGAGGGTATAATAAATACCTGCCGGAATTAATAAGAGCACCATGGGAGATAGCCCCAAAGTACTTCCTCCGGGTAGCGGAATCCTTAATAAATCCCCCCAGAGTAAAGCGGTCATCTTCTCGATCACAAAAACTATTCCATTTAATAGACTATTCATTTCCCCTCCTGTTTTCTTGCAATTAGGATAGCTTGGTTCTATTATTTACTTTCTCACTTTTATGCTTTTATGCGTCTATGCTTTTATGTGTTAAAGTATTTCCTCAAAAAAGAAAAGCACTTTTGTGCTTTTCCGAGTATAGCGCATAGAGCTGATTTCTGGCAAGCAGTTTTTTGTGCGATTTACTCGTCATTTCATTTTCAGATTCAAAGTGTCAAAATTTGGTCAAAATTTGGATATAATTTGAACTATTTATGTAAATAGATCATCCAAGCTAAGGAGAACCCTATCTTTTTCGGAAACAGTTTCAAATCCGCTTTTGGAAATGAAGCCGTAACGATAGCATTGCAGACCGCATTCCTGCACCTGTGCTATCTCTTTTTCTATTTCCGCTTTGCTAAGAGGCTTATCTTGAAACTTTACTTCATAAAAGATATAGCCTTTTGGATCGTAAGTGACAATATCGAACTCTCCGTTTCGCCGTTCTTTCGGAATGTCATAATAGTATCTGCCTATTTTCTCAAAAGGCTCCTCGATTAAACCAGCACGGTTCTGCCGGATTAAATATTGTTTTCCTATTGTCTCAAAACGCTTCGGCACATAGGCATTTTCAAAGTCATCCTGAATATATCTCTGATAGAAAATATCCGAATTCATCACATTTAACTGAGAGCTGTAGCGGAAAATATATCGATAATAAAACAAAGACATGGGGTCACTGATATAATATCCTGATTTCTTTCGATTATTTCATCATTAATAGGAGATGCCTTCTCAACAAGCTCCATACGAATCAACTTATCCAGCACATCCACTAAGGTAGGACCGCTGGAAACATGAGACTGAGACAGAATGTCGTTAAAACGGGAAAATCCTCTTGCCATAGCCTCAAAGACTTCATTGGCATTCACAATTTTCGCAATTTCCGACTTAAGATACATCAGGACTTCATTTTCCAGTCTTGCACCGGGGGATGCAATCAAATCTATAATATTCTCCTTTACGGACCTGTCTTCGCGAATTAGTCGATTATAATAAGGAATTCCGCCAAAAACACTATATAGCCTTACCTTATCCTCATTGGAAAAATGGGAATAAAACTGTGCTGAATCATAGTAATCCATGGGCTTTAGCTTTAGAACCAAATCAAAACGGCCAAATAAGGGATTCTCTTTCTCGATTAATTTCTGCATGGTATCCACAAAGGAACCGCACAAGGCCAATTTTAATTTACTCCGGTTTCGATATTGATCAATCAGTGCCTGCAAAACACTGTCCATGCCCTTCAGCACATCGCTAAGATAAGAATATTCATCCAAAATTAAAAGAATATTCTCCTCCGTCGCCTTTTTAAAAAGAAAATCGAGCACTTCCTCGAGGCCTGAAAAGGACATATTCGGATAGCCAAACTCTTCCGAAAGTAAAGTCGCCAAGCTTTCTACATTGTTCATTTCAGAAGTCTGTTTGCACTCGTAATAAATCTTTTTTCCTTCAAAGTACTGCATGGAATGTTTCATCAACTCGCTCTTTCCGATTCGTCTTCGTCCGTATAACAGAAGAACTTCCATGCCATGTGACTGATACAAGCCTTTGATTTTCTGTACTTCTTTCTCTCTTCCAATAAATTTCATTTTATTCGGTCACCTCCGATTCGGTTGCTTCCGAATAAAGATTAGCATGAACTTTCTTTCCTGTAAAGGAATTAAAGACATTTTTTCAGCTCCTCAATAAGAGAAATATCCGCAGGAAGCCATTTCACCGTATTCAACTCTTCCTTCTTAAGCCATCTTCCGTCTGTTGCTTCCACCAGTTTGATTTCTCCTGATACAACAGAGCAAAAATAGCAGTGCATCGTGAGATGAAAATGCGGATAGTCGTAGTCCAACTCCGTGAATTTTTCTTCTATATAGATTTCTACTTGCAGTTCTTCCCGAATTTCCCGTTTTAAGGCTTCCTCCAAGCTTTCTCCCGGCTCAACCTTCCCCCCGGGAAATTCCCAATAGCCTTTAAACTCGCCATAGCCTTTTTCCGTAGCAAAAATATTATTATCTTTCCTGAAAATTGCCGCTACAACCTCTATTTTTTTCATCCTTTCTCCTTTTCTTATAAGCACGGATGCTTTTTATTGACTTTTCTTAGTAGGTTTTATTGTTATATAAAAAATACGAGTCAGGATGTAAATTCACCCTAACTCATATTTTGTACAACCTTCAACGAAGACTATCTATTCTCTATTTTCATGTCCTATAGCGAAAAATAGAATCGATATAGCTACTAATGTTATTGATAAAGGCAACGCCCTAGCAATTAATGCTTCTGCAATATAATTACTAAATAAACATAATTGTACTAGATATATAATAATTAATGCAAAGCTTACTCCCAAACAGCATTTACAAATATAAACAATGTTCCTCATAGCCATACCTCTCGATCTTCAGAATAACTACCAGTTTTTCCAGTTTCTATTTTATTTATGCTTATCCTTAATATTCCGACCTTTTGCCTAATCTATGTTAGGATAAACCTAAAGGTTTCCTGTATTCCTCAATTCTGCTATTCAAAATCTTGCCTCTTTCCTTTGGTTAACTTAAGTTAACCGAAAATTATTTTATTTGTCAACGATTAATGTTTTTATAACTTGCAAAATTTCCGAAAATCCTACATAACTTGCAAAATTTCCGAAAATCCGCTCTTGCACCGAAATTACACTTGTGCTATACTTCCGTAGATATTGACAAAAGATGGGTTATAGTCTGCAGCTTGGTCTGCAAGTTTATTTCCATAAAAGGGTGGTTTTCATGAGAATAGCAAAAATAGCTTTAGTAATTTTATTTGTAATCTTAGGTCTTGCCTTATCTGCCATTATCCTTATGCAGGAAGGAAAGAGTGACGGTTTGGGGGCTTTGTCCGGATCAACCGACACGTATTGGCAGAAAAACAGAGGACGTTCTGTAGAGGGAAGTTTAGAAAAGTTTACCAAGTTCGGCACAGTCGCATTTTTTGCGGTTGCTTTACTTTTGGATATTATTTGGTAATACTCTTTTTCACCGTTTTTTAAGCCTGCAAGTTTTTGCAGGCTTTTTCTATTCTGTAAATATTCCGTAATCCCAAGCGGAACCACCTTCTCAAAAGAGAAGCTCATTTTATCCAAGCTTAAAAATTTACTTTTCGAGCTTTCAAAATAAGGAGTAGCATGCGCGAAGAGCAAAAGGAAAAATTAAAGAAAATTATTGTAGATATAGAAAAGGATAACTCCCTCCCGAAAATGAAGGAGAAGGAGCTAATCCATTTTTTAGGTATTCCGAAAGAAGAGAAAACAGACTTTACGGCTCTTTTAGCGGAAATGCTAGAAGAAGGACTCGTCTCTTTCTCCGGAAAAGAAGGACAAAAAACGAGCCATACCGTAAAGCATAAAGAGAATAAGCAGAAGAAGCATCGCGAGCAAGATACAGAAAAGTTTTTTTCTTCTGAAGAACTTCACAATGAGAGAAAACTCGCACTGCATGGAGGCATAAAAAAGCGAAGTGTAGAGAAGGAGCGGACTCTAAAGGGGGTCTATTCCAAGGCAAAGAAAGGCTTCGGCTTTGTGAGCCTTTCGGAAAAGGAGCTCGATGACATTTACATCCCGAAGGGTTCAGAAGGAAATGCAATGGACGGGGACACCGTGCAGATTCTCATCACGAGGGAAAAGCAGGGCAATTCCAGTGCCGAGGGGAAAGTCGTAAAGGTCATGAAGCGCGCTGTCACGGAGGTCCTCGGGCTTGTGAAGGAAAGGCGGGAAGGGCTCTTCCTCTTTCCGGACAATCAAAAGCTCCCTTCTCCCTTCTATATTCAGCCGGGGAAGAGCGGGGGCGCTGTTCCCGGAGATAAGGTTATGGCAAAAATCCTCTCCTACGGAGGGATTAGTAAGGAAGAAAAGCGGGGAAGTCGGAGACATTCTCTTATTCCACATAAGAGCAGTCCACTTCTCTCCTATCCCGTCTGCGGTGTTACGGAAGTGCTTGGTGCCAGTACGGAGCCCGGTGTAGACGTACTCTCCGTCATTCGTGCATTTTCTCTTCCCGAGGACTTTCCGGAGGAAGTGAAGAGAGAGGCGGAGGCGATTCCGCAGGAAGTGCCGGAGTCTATCTTAAGTTCCAAGGCAAGAAGAGATTTCCGCGCGCTCACTACGATTACCATCGACGGAGAAGATGCCAAGGACTTGGACGACGCCATCTCTTTGGAATATTTTCCGGAAAAGAAGCTTTATCGTCTCTACGTGCATATTGCCGATGTCACGGAATATGTGAAGGAGGGCTCTTCCCTCGATTTAGAGGCACTGGAGCGCGGAACCTCCGTGTACCTAACGGACAGAGTGATTCCCATGCTTCCGAGAGAGCTTTCCAACGGTATTTGTTCCCTGCATGAGGGCGTGGATCGTCTGACCCTCTCCTGTATCATGGACTATAACGAAATGGGAGAACAGCTCTCCCACGAAATCTGCCAAGGAATCATTTGCTCCGATAAAAGAATGAGCTATACGGGCGTGACGGCAGTTTTAGAAAAAGAGTCAGGCACAGCTTCTTTAGGTGCAGAGAATAGCGCTTCCGTAGCTTCTTTAGATATGGGAAAGAGAAACGAAGAAACTGCAGAGGACTATTCCTCCTATCTCCCCTTTAAGGACTTGCTTCTTCATATGAGAGAGCTTTCCCGTCTGCTTCGTCATAAGCGCGTGGAGCGAGGCGGCTTGGACTTTGATTTTCCGGAGTCCAAGGTTATTTTTCAATGAAAAAAAGGGCAGATTGCCGAAATTCGCTCCGTCATCCGTGAGGAATCCCATAAAATCATCGAGGATTTCATGCTTGCGGCAAATGAGACGGTTGCGGAGGAATATTACTGGAGGGACATTCCCTTCCTCTACCGTGTGCACGAGCGACCGGACTTTGACAAGTGGCAGGAGCTTTCGCGGATTCTATCGAATTTCTCCATTCTCCTCCGTGCAAAGGACCCGGATAGCATTCGCCCGAAAGTCTTACAAGGAATTTTGGAGACGATTAAGGGAAAGGAAGAAGAGATGATGCTCAGTAATCTTATTCTCCGCTCCTTAAAAACAGGCAAAATACAGCGTGGAATGTGGAGAGCATTTCGGGCTTGCCAGTAAATATTACACACACTTCACCTCTCCGATCAGGCGTTATCCTGACCTCCAGATTCACAGAATCATTAAGGAGAATCTGTTTTTCTCAGGAAAATGAGAAGCGCTTCGCCCACTACAGTCGTATTTTACCTGACGTAGCCATGCAAAGTTCCCTGCGCGAGAGGCGAGCAGATGAGGCGGAGCGGGATTGCATGAAGCTGAAAAAAAGTGCCAGTACATGAAGAACTTCCTTGGAGAGTGCTTCTCCGGCAATATTTCCGGCCTTACGGAGTACGGCATTTATGTCACTTTGGAAAAATGGCATCGAAGGCATGATTCCGCTTCGTATGCTGAATGACGACTATTTTTGTGTTTTTATAGAGAAGGAACTGATAACGAGAGGCGAACGGAGCGGAAAAAAACCTTCCGTATCGGTGACAGTATCTCTGTTCTAGTGTATGCTGTAGATACCTTGAGCCGGACTATCGACTTTGTGCCGGCCCCGGAATTACCGGAAGAATAATACAGATAAGCTTTCCTCTGAATAAACAAATTTAGTCGAGATGTACTTTCCCCGGAATAAGCAGATTCCATCGAGATAGACTTCCCTTAAGGAAAGTTTAAGCAAGATAAAATCCCCTTGGAGGGGGCAGAAAGGAACGAATAAATGGGAGACAGCATTAAGCAAATCGCAAACAACAAAAAGGCTTTCCATGATTTTTTCATGGAGGAAAGCCTGGAATGCGGCATTCAGCTTTTCGGAACGGAAGTCAAATCTCTCCGCCTCGGACAGGCTTCCATTAAGGAGTCCTTCTGTCAGATTCGAAACGGAGAATGCTTCATTGTAGGTATGCACATCAACCCCTATGAGCGGGGAAATATTTTCAATAAAGATCCGCTTAGAGACAGG
Source organism: uncultured Oribacterium sp. (assembly GCA_916439225.1). Taxonomy (GTDB): domain Bacteria; phylum Bacillota; class Clostridia; order Lachnospirales; family Lachnospiraceae; genus Oribacterium. The sequence continues at coordinate 66,861 of CAKAHF010000004.1, forward strand.
AAGCTTCTCCTCCATAGAAGAGAAATTGACCGCCTGCTTGGAAAAATCAAGGAGCAGGGCTATACCCTTATGCCCCTCCGTCTCTATTTTAAAGGAAGCCTCGTAAAGCTCGACATGGGACTCTGCCGCGGTAAGAAGATTTATGATAAGCGTGAGGATATGAAGAAAAAGGCACAGAGAAGGGAGCTTGAGAAGGAGTTTAAGAAGGCGAATATTCGCGTGTAAAAATAGAACATATGGGATAGCAAAATCCCCCGGATACACTCCTACGTAAAGACGGTCTCGCTCGGTTCCGACGCAACGGTACTAAGCAGAAAACTTCGCTATCGCTTGTTTTCTGCAAGTGCCGGCGTCTCCAAACGCTTTACTCCGGAGTGTAACCGGAGGATTTATTCCTACATATTTCTTCCTATGTATTTCTTGTCCCTCAAATGGCTTTCCACATAGCATAGAGAAAAACGGAAAAAGAAATATAGTTCTACAGTTTCATAGGTATTAAAGCAAGACACGCTCTCGCTAACTTCGTATTTAATAGATATTGGAACTTTACTCTTTACTTTTGTATTGTAGAGCAAAGAATAAAATTGCCATAGATAGTAATACCACAGATAAAGGTAATGCCCTGGCCATTAAGGCTTCTGCAATATAATCGCCGAACACACATATCTTAACTAGATACATCGTGATAAGTAAAAAAGCTATCAACAAACAGTATTTACAAATAAAAAAAATCTGTCTCATAACTCCCCCTGTAATCTCCGGAAAAACGACGAATAACCGGCGCTTTAAACGCCGGCTTTCTTTATGTGTTGTAGAACTGCAGATTTAAAATAACCATTCACTAAAATATAGACCTCCTCCGATATGTTCTTGAGTAAAGCGTTTGGAGGCTCCGGCACTTGCAGAAAACAAAGTAAATGGGCAAAAAAATTATCCCACAGTTTCATAGGTATTAAAGCAAGGGGGCAATCTGAGCCCGTTAGTACTTGCTGAAAGCGAGCTGTAGCGAAGCTTGAAGCTTAGTACTACTACGTGGCGAGGTTAGCGAGAGCGTGCCCCTGCTGCAATACCTATGAACTGTGGTATGAAATTACATATCCCTTAACTTCACCCCTATTTTCTCCAGCGCAGCGAGTAAATCCCCTCGTACCTTATTGATTTCCTCTTCACTTAAGGTGTGGTCTTTTGCTCTTAAGCTGACATTGTAGGAGAGGGACTTAAATCCGGCAAGAACCTGTGCGCCTTCGTAGATATCGAAGAGCTCCACCTTCTCAAGGAGCGGAGATGCCGCTTCACGAATCGCGTCTTCCACCTCTCCGGCAGTCACATTAAGCGGTACAAGGAGGGAGAAATCATGAGACACTGCCGGGAACTTGGCAACCGGCGTATACTTTTTGTGATCTCCCGCCAAGGGATATACTTCCTCTAAATCAAGTACCGCCACATAGGCTCTTTCCTTCAAATCAAAGTTCTTTAAGACATCCGGATGAATCTCTCCCATTGTTCCAAGTACTTTCCTTCATAGAGGATATTCGCCTTTCTGCCCGAGTGGTAGTAGGGCTTTTCACAGTTTCCGTCATAGCGGAAGCGACCGTTTAGACCGCAGTGTGCGAGGAGCTCTTCAATTTCTCCTTTCAGGCTAAAGAAATCTCCCTCTCCGATAAAACCGAGAGTCAAAGTCATACGCTCGTCCGGAAGCTCAGTCAGGGGCAGGCTCTTCGGAATATAGAGCTTTGCCATTTCAAAGAGCTTTACATCCTTATTCTTATGACGGTTATTTAAGCTAAGCGCCTGCAACATTCCCGGAACGGAGCTGGTACGCATAACGGAGAAGTCCTCTCCCAAGGGATTGGAAATCATAATCTGCTGCCACTCGGAAGCATTTTCCGGAAGAAGTAACTTCTCATAGACCTTCTTCGACTCAAAGGAATAGAAATAACTTTCGTTATAACCGAGTGCCTCGGCTAAGTGCCTAAGACTGCGATTCAAAGCCAGGTTCGGGTGCATTCCTCCTACGGTACTAGATAGAGGAAGAGTACTCGGAATCTTGTCATATCCGTAATAACGAGCTACTTCTTCCGCAATATCCGCCATTCTCTCTAGGTCCTGTCGGAAAGTCGGAATCACAAGCTCCAGACTGTCTCCCTTCACTTCCGTCTTGATTTCCAAAGGAAGAAGATACGTTCTCATTTCTTCTCCGCTTAAATGAAGGCCCAATAAATTATTGATTTCGGAAACGGATACGGATAAATGCTTCTCTTCCTTCTTCACCGGATAACAATCCACCATGCCGCCCACCACTTCTCCGCAGTGGAGTTCTTCGATTAAGGTGCAGGCTCTGTCCATGGCCATTTCACAAAGATTCGGATCCAAGCCCTTTTCAAATAAGAGGAAGCATCGGTACGAAGTCCCAGCTTTCTTCCGGAAAGACGGATATTGGTTCCGTTAAAGCAAGCCGCCTCCAGCACCACATTTTTCACCTTATCGGTAATCATGGAATTCTCTCCGCCCATGATACCTCCAAGGGCAATGGTCTTCTCCCCGTCCTTGATGCATAAAATAGAGGAGTCGAGCTCATGTTCCACGCCGTCCAAGGTCACGAACTTTTCCTTATCTTCGGCACGTCCTATGCGAATTTTCTGTCCGCTGATGTCTTCGTAATCAAAGGCATGCATGGGCTGTCCGAGTTCCAGCATCACATAGTTTGTGATATCTACGAAGTTATTGATCGGGCGAATGCCTGCAGTCCGGAGACGAATCTGCATCCAGGAGGGAGACGGCGCAAAACGCACATTTAATAAGACGTGCAGTATAACGACTGCAAAGCTCGCTGTCCTTTAATTCCACAGTGAGATAGTCGGAGAGCTTCTCTTCATTTCCCACCTTCTTGATTTCCGGAAAATGAAATGCCTGTCCGAAGGCTGCTGCCGCTTCTCTTGCCAGTCCCACTACGGAGAAACAGTCCACACGGTTAGAGGTAATCTCATACTCGTGCAGAATATCCCGAAATCCGAGGAGTGCCGGAGCATCTTCTCCCACAGGTGTTCCTTCCGGGAAGATGTAAATCCCTCTTTCCGGTGCTTCCGGGAAAAAGTTACGATCCCCTCCAAGTTCCTCGATCGAGCACATCATACCGAAGGATTCCACACCGCGGAGCTTTCCGTTATGAATGCTCACACCGCCCTCCGGGCGCTTTCCTTCGTGATCGACCTTTACCTTACCGCCGTCTAAAACGACCGGCACCACCTGTCCTTCTTCTACGTTTGGAGCTCCCGTTACAATCTGCAAAGTCTCTTTTCCGATATCCACCTGACAGATTAAGAGGTGGTCGGAATCCTCGTGCTTCTTCACGGAAAGAATCTTTCCGGTTACAATTTTCTCCAGATTTTCCCCGAGGTCTTCCATCGTTTCTACCTTATTTCCGACCAGGGTCATTCTGTCTCCGAAGTCTTTGCCATTTACGGAAAGGCCCGGAACATATTCTTTTAACCAATTCATGGATGTATTCATCTTAATCCCCCTTAAAACTGCTCTAAGAAGCGCAGATCATTTTCATAAAGCAAACGCATATCATCAATTTCGTACTTCAGAAGTGCGATACGCTCAAGACCTACACCGAAGGCGAAACCGCTGTACTCGTTCGGGTCGATGCCGCAGGATTCCAGCACCTTTGGGTGCACCATTCCGCAGCCTAAAATCTCAATCCAACCCTCTCCCTTACAGAAACGGCAGCCCTTGCCCTTACACTTAAAGCAGGAAACATCCACTTCAGCGGAAGGCTCCGTAAAGGGGGAAGTGATGCGGACGCAGCTTCGTCTTCGTATCCTGTCCGAAGAGCTCCTTGGCAAAGAGGTCCAGCGTGCCCTTTAAATCGGAAAAATGGATATTTTTATCAATGACCAAGCCCTCCACCTGATGGAAGGAAGGGGAATGGGTCGCATCCACTGCGTCGGAACGGAACACTCTTCCCGGGCAAATCATACGAAGTGGCGGCTTGTGGGTTTCCATATATCTGGCCTGCACGGAGGAGGTCTGGGTTCTTAAAAGAATATTGCTGTTGATATAGAAGGTATCCTGTTCATCCCTTGCAGGGTGTCCTTTCGGAATATTCAGTTTTTCAAAGTTATAACTGTCGTACTCTACCTCGGGGCCTTCCACAACTTCATAGCCCATGCCGATAAAGATTTTTTCCACCTCTTCCAAGGCAAGAGTATTCGGATGCGCGTGTCCGTAGCGAATCTTCTTTCCGGGAAGTGTCACATCAATCGTTTCCGCAGAAAGGCGGGCATCCTGTAAGGCACGCTCCAGCTCTACCGTACGCTCCTTAATCTCCTTCTCGATTTTCTGAGAAACTTCATTTACCAGCTGTCCGAAAGCCGGCCTTTCCTCGGCACTTAAGTCCTTTAAAGCTTTCTTCGCCTCCGCAAGTTCACCTTTTTTCCCTAAAAAATGGGTACGAATTTCATTGATGGAATTCATATCCATGGCAGAGCGCAAACGCTCTTCTGCCGCCTTTCTGATTTCCTCGAGATTGAATGTGTTCATTTTTCCTCCCTTAATATAAACAAGTTTCCTTTACGGAATCGTCAGCGCTTCGCGCTTTTTCGATTCCTGCCTGCATTCGCACTCTCGAGACTTTCGTCTCTTCGTGCTCATGCAGGGGCGTGCCATCAAGTCCCATTCCCTCTTGCAAACAAGTTTGCAATGGGTATGGGGACTTATGGCACTGTAAATCGAGTAGGAGGCGGTGACTAACCGCCGTCCTCTCACAGCACTGTACGTACGGTTCTCGTATACAGCGCTTTCAATAGTTGACGTGCACAGACTGATATGCTATGGCTAAATCGTAAAAGCCACTGTTTATCAGTCTTGGCTGTGCACTGCCTCTTTCTTTCCATATCGGATTGAATGACCTACGCGCTTTCACATACCCTTCATGTTCCGCACTATCTCTTTGCGAACAGCCATTGTTTTCAATGTTTTCTGCCATAACCAGTCATTCCTCCTTTCTCAGTCATACTTGAGACTCCTACTGATTCGGTCCTTTGTCTCTCGACTACTATGACCTCTGCTGACTTCTGTGTGTTCAGCATTGCTTTGGGCAATGGTTACCTCTTTCGAGGCATATCACACAGACCTCCCTAGGTACCACACGTTTCTTCCTCTCCATATATCTGCCTCATTTATCATGCATGATTCCGTGTAGTTATTGGACTTTGGCTTGTGCTGCAGTCTTATCCTCATGCATAACCTCATATGAGATTTCTGTTCGTCAGACCAGAGATTTGCCCATGAGTTAGTATCTTCCTCATATCCAGCTTCCTTCAGATTCGAGGTCACCCTCGACACCCTTGCCTTCGGCTATATCCTTCCCACTACCGGGCGGATTCGGGACTTTAACCCGTTAGAAACGTGCGCCGCTAGGCGCACAGCAAAAAGTCCCCGTCTGCAAGTGCAGACAGGGACGAATGTTCGCGGTACCACCCTGATTCCTGAATTTCTTTCAGGCTCTCTTTATGCTTAACGCAGTCTCACGGTTTTTCCTACTCTCCTTGAATTTCAAAAAAACTGCTCCGGTGGGAATATTCCAAAAAGCGCTTCGGGAAGAACTTGCAGCCTGTGATTCTTCTCTCTATGCTAAGCGGACTCTTTTTGTACTGGGCACCTTCATCGCATTTCCCCCGAAGTATATTGAATCAGGCAGGAAAAGTCAAGTTTATCTTCCGATTCAGCTTCTTTCCGCACCCTTTTTTCTGTGCTAAATCCTATCCATATCTTATTGTGCTACGCTTTTCTTCTCCTCCTTTTCTTTTCCCATGTCGGTCTCCTTCGACCATACACGAATCTGTGATTTTGTGGTTTTCTTAACAACATACATGGCGTAGTCCGCATTTTTCTGTAATTCGTCCGGATTGGATCCCCCATCAGGGTACCAACTTACACCTCCGGAAAGGCGAAGCATCTTCTTGCTTCCGTCGGGAAGCAGGATATAGCTTTCATCAATGGTTTTTTGTAATTTTTCAATTAAAGCATTGACCCTGCTTCGCTCTCCGTCTTCATCAAAAATAAAAATGTTGAACTCGTCACCGGAAATACGGGAGTACAAAGCTTCTGTCCCAAGCGCAGTCCTCATTGCATCAGATGCACAACGGATATACTTATCGCCGTACTCATGCCCGAAGGTGTCATTGACCATTTTCAAATTGTCGAGGTCCATCATGATATAGGCACCGATGGCATTTCCACCTCCCTTTTCTTCCAAAAGTTCCCGAATGCGTCTGCCAAATGCCCGTCGATTATAGAGATCCGTAAGAAAATCGTGGTCTCTCTCATACTGCAGATTCTGTTGTTCTTTCAAAAGTCTGTCCGAAAGGTCTTCCAATGCCTCTGACATCTGGTCGATTTCCAAAATACCGGTTTCCTTTAGTTCCAACTTCTCCGTCGCTTTGTTTGCCCGTATTTCCGATGCCAAATTGCGTATCGGTCTTTGCAGGAAAACGGAAATCACAAGGCTTCCCACAATACCGATAAGTAAGGTCAGCACGATGGTCACCGCCATCACAAAAAGCATACGATTCGCAAAGCGATTCATGGTTTTATACGGAATCTCCGCTCCAAGCTTCCAAGATATATCAATAAATGGACCATTTGTTGGGAAAATATGCAAAGGAATACTGTAGGTATAATACTCTTCCTCTGTCTCCAAAGACCTGCTATCCTCCGTCTCCGAAGACCTGCCATCCTCCTTTTCTGTACTGATTTGAGAAGAGTGTAAGCGGATTCGTTGCCGATATTTATCAGAACTGATGCTGTCTTCTCCGCTCTTTTCCGCACTTAAAAAATAGAAGGCCGTTCCTCCGCTATCCAGTTCTTTTTCCGGAAGATAGCTTTGCAAATAGCTTAGCAGAATATCCACCCCCAATACACCGTAAACCCTCCCGTCTGCCAGACGTAAAGGGACAGAATAACTGATTGCTTCTCTTTCCTCTCCAAAAAGAGAAAAGGGTCTGCCCCAATAGCCAAGATCTTCCCAAGAGGTCTCTACATCATATTGAAAGGAGGCTTGAGTAGGCTCATAAAAAAAATCATAGTAAGGAACACCCGCTGTCCCAAACTGAAAATTCGTATTCCAGGTCTTGTCCGTAGCCAACTGCTTATTCCTTGCCACAAGGAGGGGAGAGCGTTCAATCAAAAGATCCAGATTCTTACTACTTGGTCTGGACTCCGGATCCAGGTCGCGAAAATAAAGCCCCGGCTTATCCGTATACTGCCCGGACTCCATATCGCTCTGTAAATTATCTGCATTTAAAATCAAAAACACACCGGTAACACGATTGGTGCGCATCATAGAAATCAAATCGTCTGAAACCGCATTTAAGAAAGGAGCCGCATTCTCCGAACTGTCATCAATGGCTTCTATATCCAGTTTTCCCGCCTCAACAAGTCCATCTGCCAACTGATTGATCTTTTGTACCGTCTGTCCCAGGTTCATCCATTGGTTTACCATAATACTTTCCAAGTAATTTCTTCTGGCTTCCACCCTACTTTCCACAATCTCTCTGGCATTGGTGTGAATCAAAGTAAAAAGTCCCTGACCATAGATGGACATCATGAGAATTCCTATTTGCAAGATAACCAAAAGAGTCAACGGTATCAATATTTTCCTAAAAATCGGTTGTTTTTTCATCTTTTATCTCAACAATCTAGTTTTCCAGTTTATTTATTTCAGAAAGCAGGGCATCGTACCAAAGATTGAAATTTTCCTCCGTATTGTACTCGCCTATGGCATCCTCATAGCTCAGGCCGGAGGCTATAGCTGTTTCCACCTCTTTCCTGTCTTTTTCCGCCTTATCCGATAAAGAATATTCCAGGATTTCCCGTACATTCTTCGAGTTTGCAACAGCCGGAGCGCTGTACAAGGTATGCGAGTTCATGATGTTTAAGGCTTCCTCTATAGCCGGATCCGAACCTCTTCCCTTTAAAATGTCTATGGTTTGTATTGTGAAACTGTCGATACGAACAGGAAGGTATTCCGCACTCATGGCAAACTTGCAATTCTCCTCTTTCCCGGTAAGCCAGCGTAGAAACTCCACAGATGCCTTAACTCTTTCTTCCTTTCCATTTAAAACAGAAATACCCGCCCCCTGCTGCATGGCAAAGCGTTCATCCTTTACAAATTGCGGGCAAGGCAAAACGGTACAATCTATAGGATAGTGCACCTCATCAGAAAGGATCACATCGTGCGGAAAATAACTGTAGCCCACCGAAGAACCTACATAGGCAAGAATTTCCCCTGTCCGTACATCATCCGAACGATAGCGTCCCACAGACGCAAAATAGCCTTTTATATAAGGAACATAGTAATTGTCCCAAAGCTTACGCAAAATGGGCTTTGCGGGAAAGTTATAAGACGCATCTCCGGAGCTGTCTTTAGAAATCAAATCCACTCCCATCTGCTTTGCTCCGACAAGAAAATAATTTGCAAAGTCGTCCATACCGAAGAAAGGCTTCCCGTCATTTTCCTCCGGAGTCAAAGAATCGGTATATTCATAATATTTTTTGGCGATATCCAACAGACCTTCTCTGGATTGCAACTCGGAAATATCGGCTCCTGTAGCATCTGCAAATTTTCTTCCAATCTGTTCCCATTTAGAAAAGAAAGAGCTCTGTGGATTTTCCCTACAGGAAGAATCTTGATTCCTTCATCCTTTCTTTTTCCCAGTCGTCCCTCATTTCAAAGAAACTCCGGGGAACAAAAAGCATTTCAGCTCTTCCTCGGAAAAAAATACCGGCTTAAAGTCCACAAGATAGTGCTTTTCTATCCAAAAATCCCAGGCGATGTCCGCATACATAAAAAGCCATATCCGGGATAGTCTTCCTGTGTAAAAGTTTTTTTATCGGTTAAAGCAATCAAAGATTGTTTCTCGATATCTTCAACAGAGCCCCGGATTCATTAAACGTACGGAGAAACTTTAACTCCCTCCCCGTCCGTCATTGAAATTCTTCTATCGTCCTTTTTAAATGCCTCAAGCTGCGCTCCGGAATAATAACTCCAGATACGCAGTTCCCATATTTCTCATTGGCTTTTTTATACGAACTCTCCTCTTCTACCTGCCTTCTTCAACTCTCTTTACAGGACAGCAGAAAAGCAAAGTACAGATGAGGAAGAGTCCGATATATCGTAAATATCTTTTTCTTCATTTTTGCTCTACCTTTCTCTTTTGGTTTATGGGTTCAAAAGAAAAAAAGCATGGTCTAATACTTGGGACAACTTCGTCATAAACTCATATTCAAATATAAGTAATTAATTCAACTTTTTTTATATAAATATATATTAGCTTTTCACAGCAAAATAAATAGCTGCATTTCTGATGCAAGCCATGCTTTCTCTGTCAGGATAGCTATTCCTCTGTTTCATTTGTCAAACTGATTTTCAAGCTACAAAAACTCAAAGAACTTGAGTAGCTTTTTTCCCTCCTTTATCAGCATTATATATAAAAAGACCGTAGTGAAGTCCAACATTGATTTCTGTTTCATCTCTTTCTCTACTTTCTGTATCTGTCATCTTGTCCCTGATCTTTCATCCAGAAAATCCCATTTTCCTCCATATATGATAATTTCGCAGGATTATAATGGAGATGATTTTTACATCTCCCCAAAAAAATCCTGCGAAATATCAAAGAAATTATTTTTTTATCAAAGTGCAAAATCTAAGCAATTTTTTTAATACTTCTCATTTGTCCCCAGCTCCATCGGGAACTGTTCCACCCGTTTTTCTTTCTCTGCTTTATATCCTGCTTTTGCTTTCTTCGTAACTGTCTTTTCTTTAGCCTTTCCTGCAGCAGACTTCATGTCGTCTTTGTGATGCAAAGCATACATAGAGCTATCTCCGGGAATTGGGAATTTGAGACAAATCCATGCCATCCATTCCACTGATATCCACTATCGGCTCTGTTGCCTGTTTCCTCCGGAAGAACTGGCTCGGACGATATCACCATCTGCTTCGGTGCAATTTTTCTTCGGCCCGATTTCTTCCTTTTTCTCAAAAGCTTTCTTCGGCTCTTTTTCCTTTAGGCTTCTCCGCAACTTCTTTTATGCTTCTCTACAACTTCTTTAGGCTTCTCTACAACTTCTTTAGGCTTCTCTACAACTTCTTTTAGGCTTCTCCACAACTTGCTTTTGGCTTCTCTAAAACTTCTTTAGGCCTCTCACAACTTGCTTTTGGCTTCTCTAAAACTTCTTTAGGCTTCTCCACATCTTGCTTTGGCTTCTCCGGCAAAAACTTTCTTCAGCGCTTCTTCCTGCTTCCCGAATTCAATCTTATTCGGTACAGCGTTCTCTAATGAAACTGTTTCGGTTTCGCTTGTTTCCCTCTTCCCTTGTCAGTCGGAAACTTCGATACCAGGTTGTTCAAAAGATTTGCCTGTCTGGAAAGCTCCTCCGAGGCAGCTGCAGACTCTTCCGCTGTCGCTGAATTGTTCTGTACCGTAGCGGAAATCTGTTCAATACCCGCACTAATCTGTGATACACCTTTTGCTTCTTCTTCCGATGCTGCGGAGATATCCCTGAATAAAGCTATTAATCTGTACCGTATGCTTTGAAACTGTCCCCAAAGACTCTGCTGTCTCTTCTGTTATCTTAGCGCCTTTTTTTCCACTGCCAAGAATGGTTTCTTCAATGAGAGTTGCCGTATTTCTGAGCGGCCTTTGCCGATTTTTTTGTGCCAGATTTCCTACTTCATCCGCAACTACCGCGAAAGCCTTTTTCCTGCAGCACCTGCTCTTGCCGCTTCTATTGCGGCATTTAGAGAAAGGATATTGGTCTGAAACGCAATGTCATCAATCGTTTTGATGATTTTATTGATCTCATTGGACTTTTTGAGTGATTTCCAGCATTGCTTTAGACATCTCCGACATCTTTCTTTATTGCTTCGTTCCACCGCCTCACCGGTATGTCCGGAAAGAACGGAGGCCTTTCACTGCCATCTCCGCCGTTTCCTTTAATCTTTATGGAAATATCATTCATGGTAGCACTCAGCTGTTCAATCGAAGAAGCCTGCTCTGTCGCTCCTTGGGAAAGTCCCTGCGCCGCTAGAACTGACCTGTCCTGCACCGGAATTCACTGCACCGGCACTGTTCTTGATTTCGGACATAGTCTTTATCCAGATCTCCGGTAATCTCCTGTAAAGTGATAAGCAAGCGGTCTATATGCACCGGGATAGTTCTCTTCATTATCCAGCACAACACAGAAAGTTCCCTGTGACAAGTTCTTTTCAACTTATCGGAAAGGTCCGTAATAATCCTTTGAATATTGGAGACAACATCCTGAATAGATGTACACAGATCTCCTATCTCATCTTTATTCTCATAGCGAATATCCTACCGCAAAATCTCCCTCTGCAACGGATTCACCGACCTTTTGCGATTTCCTTTCAGTGGATGCAAAGGCTTTTTCTGAATCAATATGGAGCTTACAACGATTAAAGATTGCAAAGAGCCCTGCTGCACTGAAAAAGCGTGCACAAAGTAAGACCAGATGATTTCTCGCAGACATAAACTCGCTGTTTCAGATACACTGACCATCGTCCAAAGCGTCACTGCCATGGATATCCATAGGTCTAAAATAGACTCTTCTTACTTCTCCCCCGGTTCATCGGGTACCGTCACAAGAAAATGGCTGCCTTCTGTCTCCATGCTGCGATGGATCTCTTCCATGGAACTCTCCGGGCACCACTTCTTCCAGACTTCTTCTTCTGCATCTCCGGATTCATGCTGTAAAGCACAGTCCCTTTATGGTCTAAAACACCGGTATGCAGGGATTTAAAAACTGTCATCCTCCTGTTTTTACGCTGGAAAAAGATCTCTACATTAATATCCAACATGACACAGCCGATATACTCTCCCTTTTGCATTTTTGTCATGGGGCTGGCCATCGTCATCACTTTGATGTCCGGACGCAAGGTATCCGCATATGCATCTGTAAGAAACCTGTTTCCCTGTCTCTTTTGCTTTTTTTATACCAGTCTGTAGCACCATAAAAAGTCATAGGGACAAAGACATAATCTCTCCGGCTTCTCTGGCAGTCGGAGTCATATAGATTCCCATATTCTTTTTATTCCTTGTTGAAACCCGTTCGGCTCGAAGAAAGATCCCTGTCCCAAGCAAATGAGGATTGCTTTGCAACCGATGCATTTGAGAGAATCCAGAAACATTGATTCCGCATTGTATCTGGGATGCGGAAAGCTCTGCATCATCAACTCGGGATTGAAAATGAGTTGCCTCCATACCTGGAGAGGAAAGCGCTTTTCGCGTTCAGATCTTTTCACCTTCCAAATCTGATTCCGGGCACTGCTCCGACGAGAGTCCTCCTGCTCATTCATCTTTTTGTACGCCCTACTTCCATAGTGGATGAAATAGATTCCAAGCTTGCAATGACTTTTCTGCACGTCTCCCATGGACATCGTTGCTTTATCGTTTAGATTGCCATCCAGCGCAGAGCTGATAGCTTTCTGTCCGGTGTAAAATAATACTTTAGGCTCATCAATAAAAAAATACAAGAACAATGCACAAGCCCTAAGATTGCAGAGAGTCTGGTTCCGATTGATCCCTTCTTTCCCTGCTGCCCCTTTCCCTTTTTCATCATTTTTCCCTCCCTGAAAAAAATTCCGGATTCCTTCCGAATCTAATTTTCTTTTAAAGTAAAGCGCTCTACCAAATCATTCAGTATATTTGCCTGACCGGACATTTCTTCCGAAGCGGCAGCGGATTCCTGCGCCGTTGCGGAGTTATTCTGCACAACGGAAGAAATCTGATCGATTCCCTGTGTAAGCTGCGCTATCCCTCGAGCCTCTTCTTCCGAGGCAGCTGAAATATCCTGAATATAGTTGTTAATCTTTTCGGTGTGTTGAGAAACGGTATCCAAAGATTCCGCAGTTTCTCTGCTGATTCTTGCTCCCTTTTCTACAGCATCAATGGTTTCCTCTATCAGAGATGCCGTATTCTGTGCCGCCTTCGCCGACTTCTGTGCGAGATTTCCGACTTCATCCGCCACAACGGCAAAGCCCTTTCCGGCAGCCCCTGCTCTTGCAGCTTCAATTGCCGCGTTTAAGGACAGGATATTGGTCTGGAAGGCAATGTCGTCAATGGTCTTTATAATCTTACTGATTTCATTGGATTTCTCGGTGATTTCCACCATAGCCCTGGACATCTCTTCCATCTTTGTATTACTCATAACTACGGCATTCCCCGTATCTGTAGACAAGCGAGACGCTTCCTGTGCCGTATGTGCCGTTTCCTTGATTCTTTCAGAAATATCGCTCATTGTTGAGCTCAACTCTCCTATAGAAGAAGCCTGCTCGGTTGCACCCTCGGAAAGTCCTTGCGCCGCAAAACTTACCTGCCCTGCACTGCTATTTACCTTCATTGCACTTCCTTGTATCTCGGACATCGTCCGAGAAAGGTCGGTGGTAATCTTGGAAAGAGCCTCCAGAATCGGAATATATGCACCGGTATAATATTCTTCATTATCTTTGCTCAGATTAAAATTGCCCTTTGCCATTTCTCCCAGTTTCTCGGTTAAATCCGAAATGATATGTCTGACTCTGTCTACCACTTCCTGTATTGCCAAAATCAATGCACCTATTTCATCCTGATAGGCATAGGACATCTCAATATCAAAATCGCCTTCTGCAAGCTTTTTTCCGCACCGGGAAACCATGGCAAGTGGCTTCAAACTCTTATTCAGATAAAAATACCGTTGCCAATATGACAATCGCGACCGTCAAAAGTCCTAGTACCGTTGCTACAAGCACCATCCTGTCCACGGCATGATCATAATCAATTTCCGTCATATTGATGCGGAACCACCAAGTTGTGCCGTTCAGATTCACCGGTTCAAAAAATTCTCTTTCTGCTGCACCGGACTTTCCTATTACCTTTCTGGTAAAGCGTTCTCCACCGGCCATAAGATCCTTTTACCTCTTTATATGCCTTCTCGGAAAGAACATCCGAAAGCTTCATACCCCTTTTGTTTTTTTCATTTCCATGTATCACTTCTTCCGAATCGATAATCTCGGAAAACATAGTCGGATACTCTGCATCGGTCTTACTTACCTTGGTAAGAACGTCTGCATTGATATCTAATAGAGTAAGACCCTTAAACTCACCGTTTACCATAATCGGACTTGTAATGGTAAAGAGCTCTGCTCCTCCTGCCTTATCATCCTTATAAACATTGGTAATGACTGATTTTTCCATCTTTTTCCCTGCTTTGTAATACTCCTTGTCCTTATATAAGTCATAATCGATACGTTGTACAATCTTTTCTCTTTCGCACCTTCTCTTGTAATAAACATACCATAGTCGGAAGAATCCGGAAAAAAAGGCATTTCGGTTCAAAAAAAGGTTCCGCCGCCGATAATATTTTCATCTTCCAAAATGGAAGCATGCAAAGTGTATTCAGGAGAAATCTCTCTCCGCATTGTATCTTGAAAGCAGGGAATCTCTTTATCCACAATTCTGCTTCGCAGGGTCACCGGATCCATTCCCAGTAACGGAAACCATGCTGCTTTTTTGAAAAGTCCTGCACCTTTCCAAGAATTTTGAACGGGAGCATCTCCCACCCTTGTCATTTTTCATCATAAATAAAGCTGATTCCTTCATTGATTGTAGAGGAAATATGGCTTAATTTATCCACTGTAGAAGACAACTCCGCAGCTCCGTTCATCGCTTTTTTTCCGTCATGGAATCATCAATCTGAGGATCAATATCCAGCTCAAAGGAATGCACCAGGATATAGCATAAGTACCAGAATAAGCACAAAAGAAACTGCACCCAAAACAATAGACAGTCTTCCTTTCAGACTGATTCTCCTCAGGAAACTGCCTTTATTCTTTTCCACATATCTTAGCTCATACCGTTCTAAAAACCTCCTTAAAGCAAAGTCCAACCTTTTCTCCTTGTTTTTTTCGACTAAAGATTTGACTTTCTATAAGTTTGCCATTCCCTTTGCTCTCCTCTTCTACAAAGAGAAAGGCTATTTTTTTGGAGTATTCATCAGATCTCGGCGCAATATCCGTCTCTTTCAATAGAACTACGACTTTTACGAGAGAACGCAGTAATGTTAAAATATTCTTAAAATATGTCGGAATGTTGCATACTGATTTCAGGGCATTCGTTTCAAACCGGAAGACATTGCAAGTCGCTTCTTTTTCGAGAATAAATCGGGAGAAAAATATTGCAAAATATTCGCTTTTTTTCCATTTTTTTCTCTTATACAATTTGTCGTTTTTGCGTTCGATAAAGTGAGGAAAGACCGATTTGGAGAAAGGATTGCTATGTCAATGTTTTACGGAAATGGAATAGCCCTAACAGAGAAGACGCTTGATTTGCTATGGGGAAGACAGAATCTTACGGTAAACAATATTGCCAATGTGGATACCCCAAACTTTAAGTCCAAGTACCTCACTTTTGAGAACGAGCTTCTTCACCATATCACTATGGCAGAAAAGGGCAGTCAGAAAAAAATAAGAGTATCCGAAGCAATTCATATGCAAAGACCCAGGATACACAGTACCAGGAATGAGTCCAGTCGTTTGGACGGGAACAACGTGGATATGGATCAAGAGCAGGTGGAGCTTGTCAAGACCACCTATGCTTACCAGTTCATGGTGAACTCCATTAACAATGATTTAAAGCGGCTCTCTGCAGCAGTGAAAAACTTCTAGTCTTTTTTCTGTTGAAAAGAACCGATTGGGGGAGATGGAAAAAGCATTTCCCGGGAAAATAGTGAAAAAGGTGGTAAAACTTATGGATAGTACAATGGAAGGAATGTTGGATACCTATCTTCTGGAGACGGAATCACTCTTGGATAAGTTAGATGAAATGCTGATTGCCGACGAAAAAATCGGCGATTTTTCCTCCGATGATGTAAATGAAATTTTCCGTATCATGCACACCATAAAAGGTTCCAGTGCCATGATGGAATTTACTCCGATTTCCAACATTGCCCACCATATTGAAGATATGTTCTTCTTTATTCGAGATAAGGGCATGGATTGCTTAAGTGACGAGCAAAAGAACGAGCTCTTCGACCTGATGTTCCGCTCGGAAGATTTTTCTTCGCGGTGCTTTTAGAAAAAAAGTGAAAGCCGGGAGATGCTTTAGATGACAAATATAGAAGAGTTTGCCGAAGAGATAAACAACTTTCCTGGCAAAAGATTTCCGGAAAAGATAGCGGAAAGGCAAAGGCTTCTTCCGGATCAGGCCGTACGCAGGCCAATATCGAAAGAGTGCTTCCGCATGATCCGAAAAGCCATCAAATTCATCCATGTCTTCCTGGATCAGGGAATCGGCATGGAGAATCTTAGAGCATTTATGATTGTGAATGCTTTAAAAGAATATGATCTGGACTTCCGTTATTATCCAAGTGATATGGATACAAACTCGGAAACCGCCCAAGTCATTGTCGATGACGGATTTTTCCTTGCCTTTGAAAAGGAAGAAGTCCTTGAAAAGGGAGAAAAGGTGTTAAGAGAGCAGAGCCATATTCTCTCTTATGAAATCGTGGATGCAAAAAAGAGTGAAGTAAAGCCGGAAGAAAAAGAGAACGTTTCTGCGCCGAGTCCCAAACAAAATAAAGAGAAAGAAGCTGCTCCGCAGACACAAAATACACAGCAGAAATCAACCGCTCCCGTAAAACAGAGTTTGATTTCCGTTAATCTACAAAAGCTGGACAGTCTAAATGACCTTGTAGGAGAAATTGTAATCACGGAATCCATGGTTACTTCCTCTCCTGTTCTTCGTATGCTCCCGCAGGAAAGTCTGGATAATTTTATGAAGTCTGCAAGACAGCTTCGTAAGCTTACGGATGACTTACAGGACATCGCTATGAGCCTTCGAATGGTTTCCATTTCCGGTGTCTTCCAGAAAATGAATCGTATTGTCCGCGATATGAAGCAGAAGCTCGGAAAAGATGTAAAGCTTACCATCATCGGAGAGGATACGGAAGTAGATAAGACCATTGTGGACAGCCTGCAGGATCCGTTAATGCATATCGTAAGAAACAGTATGGACCATGGAATCGAAGCCACTAAGGAAGAACGTATTGCAGCAGGAAAAGATGCACAGGGAGAATTGATACTCTCCGCTTCTCACACTTCTTCCGAAGTCATCATTACCGTAGAAGACGATGGTTACGGCATGAACCCCGAGAAGCTTTTGGATAAAGCAGAGGAAAAGGGCCTGCTGTATAAGCCTCGTTCCGAGTATTCGAAAAAAGAAGCACTGGGCTTAATCATGCTCCCGGGCTTTTCTACCAATAAGAGTGTTACCGAATTCTCCGGCAGAGGCGTGGGAATGGATGTGGTAAAGAAGAATCTGGAGTCCGTGGGAGGTACTATCAGCATTTCCAGCGAGCTGGGAAAGGGTTCCGTTTTCACAATGAAAATCCCGCTTACCTTGGCCATTATGGACGGTATGAAGGTCAATGTCGGTGATACTATTTTCACCATCCCCATCGTAAATATTCGCCAGTCCTTTAAAATAGACGATGCGGAAGTTGTCTTTGATGAAAATGGAAACGAGATGGTAAAGAATGGACGTCTTCTATCCCATCGTTCGTCTGAACAATTTCTACGGTATTAAAGGAAAGTATACCGATCTTGCAGACGGCGTTCTCATCTGGGTAGAAGCCAACGACAAGTCCTGCTGTCTCTTTGTAGATGACTTAATCGGTGAACAGCAGGTTGTTGTAAAGCCTCTCCCTGCTTACTTTAATGCCTTTGATCTAAAGGCAAACGGAATCAATGGCTGCTCCATACTCGGAGACGGAAATATATGTATCATTTTGGATGTCTTAGGCTTGTACTCTCAAGCTATTGAAAACGAATAAGGAGGGAAGCATGGCAGAAGAATTTATGGATGAATTTTTTGAAGACGAAAAATTGGAAGAGCAGGAAACAAATGATGTGGAGCGCTGTCTTACCTTTGAATCCGCCGGACTTGTCATGTATATGAGTACCAGCTATGTGATTGAAATCATCAATGACCACAGTATCACTTCTCTCCCCATGGTGCCCCACTATGTAAAGGGAATCATCAATCTGAGAGGTTCTATTTTACCTGTCATCGATATCCGGTTACTGATGGACAGAGAGGCAGAAGAATATACTTCGAAAACCTGTATCATTGTTTTAAACATTGAATCCATTCCTATCGGCATTATTGTGGACAGAGTGCGACAGGTTATCGACATTGACCCGGACGAAGTCCAATCCATCCCGCTCCGTAATCGACAGAAGCTATGCAACGGTATGATTACACTGGATACAGGAGAAGTGGCCATGTCTTTTGATGCGGAAGCTTTGGTACAGTCTTCTTCCTCTGAAGCTGTATAAGAGGTTCTTCCATGTATGATTTATCGGATGAAGACTTTAAACGACTCTATACCTATATGCAGGAAAAGTTCGGCATTGACTTAAGGAAGAAAAAACCTTTAATCATTAGCCGACTGTCCAGCATTTTAGAGAAATCAGGGTATGGAGATTTTCACAGCTATGTAAACGATATTCTTTCGAAAGAAAACCGGGACATGCTGACTACGCTTCTGAATAAGCTCACTACGAATTATACCTATTTCATGAGAGAGGAATCTCATTTTGATTATCTGGAACAGGTCGTTCTTCCGGAGCTTGCCAAAAAGCACGAAAAGGACAAGGTCCTTTCCATTTGGAGCGCCGGCTGTTCTTCGGGAGAAGAGCCTTATAATGTTTCCATGTATCTCCTGGAGTATTTCAGGAAGCTTCCCGGAAAATGGGATACCAGAATGCTTGCCACGGATATCTCACAAAATGTTCTGAATAAGGCAATCAATCCCTCTTATCCTGCGGAAAGCCTGGAGAAACTTCCGAAAGCATGGAAAGATAAGTATTTTATCCCGCAGAAGGATGACTACTTCACAGTGAGTAAAGAACTCCGGGAAAATGTTATTTTCCGGCCCTTCAACTTAATGGAGCCCATTCACTTTAAACGAAATTTTGACCTCATCTTCTGTCGCAATGTCATGATTTATTTTGACCAGGAAACAAAAGATGCCTTGGTAAAACGTTTTTATGATGCAACGTATCCGGGGGGATATCTGTTTATCGGTCATTCCGAAGGACTGACCAAGCACAGCTGTCCCTATAAATACATCAAGCCGGCTATCTATCGGAGAGAAGAATAGTCGAGGGGCAAAAATGAAATCATTTTTTTCAAAGAATCAAATTCAGCTTATTGCCATGGGAGCTTCCACAGGAGGGACGGAAGCTCTTCTTTCGATTCTGGAAAAATTACCTGCCGACCTTCCCCCTATAGTCATTACCCAGCACATGCCTCCTGTTTTTACCCAGATGTATGCGGAAAGGCTGGATAAATTCTGCCAAATGGAAGTAAGAGAAGGAAAGAATCAGGATCGACTTTACCCGGGGCTCTGTCTTGTCGCTCCCGGAGGACTGCAGATGCAGGTTGTACGGGACAGTCAGGGACTAAAGGTAGAGTGTAAGGAGGGTGAGAAGGTCTCCGGACACTGTCCCTCCATTGATTATCTATTTCTTCCGTCGCCAGAGAATGTGGAAACCATGCCATCGGAATCATTCTTACCGGCATGGGAAAGGATGGTGCAAACGGACTTCTTGCCATGCACGAAAAGGGGGCCTTTACCATGGGACAGGATCAGCAAAGTTCCATAGTCTATGGCATGCCCATGGAAGCCTACAAACTGGGGGCTGTAGACCGGCAGGGAAATCTCAGTGAAATTGCTGCATTATTGATTAACAATATGAAAGAAGGAGCAGAGTAAAATCAGTGCTCCTTTTTTATTCACAACGAGTATCGTGCGCAAAGCGTGCGATATCTCGTTTTTCCCTTATCTTTGTATTCTCTTTTGTCGATATAAACATCGTATGTAGAGCATCGTATGGCAGTTCAGCCTCTTCGTCTTTTTCTGAACAGTTTAGGAGCAAAATATGGGAATTTTAAGGGCGGTTTTACACAAAATAGCCACCGGTGTTGTCCAGCATCTGGGGATTTTAGCGGTGGCATCTCTATCTGTAATGACTGTCAGCTTTTCCGCAATCGCTTATGAGGGATACAAAGACAGTTTTAATACGGAAAAAATTGCTTCTCCAAAAGACAATAAAGAAAGCAGCATGGCTTCCGGGCAGGATTTTCCGGAACTCTTGTTTCGGGAACAAAGTGTATCGGAACGCTTGGTCTATTTCGGAGAGGAATTGGAAGCCGCTTTTAAGGAAGATAGTCCGGAAGAAATTGCATCCGATTCAGAGATGCTTCCCCTAGTTGAGACGGAAGCTATAGAAGAGGAATCGGAAACAGAGACTGAAACGGTGAAAGAAAGTACAACAGAAAGTCAAAGCGAAGCGGAAAGCATCCCGGAAACTCGCAGTATAAAAGAAACGGAAAACTTACCGGTAATTGACTTAAACTCCCCCTCGACTGCTTCAGAAGCAGCAGCGGATGCACAAAAGCCGGCGATTGTTCCCATAAAATCCGATCCCTTTGAAAAGTATTACGGTACTTCTACATTCAATGACTACAATGTCTATTTGGATACTGCCTTGGGCCCCATGCCCTACTATAATCAACACGATAGCCACTGGGGAAGTTATCTCTATGGCGGACAGGACAGTATCAGTAAATATGGCTGCGGCCCCACTACAGCAGCTATGATTGTTTCCGCCTTTGGAAATGTAAACGGCAGTATTACCCCGAAAGAAATGTCCAACTGGTCCGCGGCTTACGGCTATTTTGCCCCTAAGAGCGGTTCCTACCACGACTATATTCCGGCTGTACTATCCGCCTTTGACCTCGTTGTGGACAGTGTGCAAGAAAGAACCCCTGCAAATATCGCAAATCTCTTAAACAACGGGCATATTCTTGTAGCGCTGATGGGAAAGGGTGCACTCACCAATGGAGGGCATTTTATCATCATCACGAAGCAAAATGCCAACGGAAGCATATCCATCGCCGATCCGAACAGCTATCCCAATTCCCAAAAGGACTGGGACCCGGCACAGATTATGCGGGAATTGAAACAAAATTATGACGCGGGAGGCCCGCTTTGGTCCGTTCGCATTCCGGGACGGTAATATAAAAGCAGAAATCCCGAATATTCGAATATCCCTTTAGCCAGTCCCCCCTGCTAAAGCGGAAAAAGGAGGGACCATGAATTCTCATGGCCCCTCTTCTTTTGTGGCTTTTAAAAATCAAGCCTATTCCATTTTCTCTTTTTAAAACGAGATATCGCACGCTCTCGCGCACGATACTCGTTATGAATCAAAACACAAAATCTATTATGCCTGTTCTTCTATCTCTTCTCCGCTTAAACTGATAACCACTTCCGAAATGCGCTTTACCACTGCGGAAATCTTCTCATTTACCGCGGAACTGCTGTCGGAAAGTCTTCCTACTTCATCCGCTACCACACCAAAGCCCTTGCCGTGTTCTCCGGCTCTTGCAGCCTCAATATTGGCATTTAAAGCCAAAATCTTCTGTCTGCTCTGAATACTCTTCAAATCATTGGTACTCTTCCGAATATCTTTTACCAGATTCTGTGTCTCTTTTATTCCATCCGATAATTTATCCGCAAACTCGCGGAATCGAAGTTCACTGCAATCTGCCAGCATAAACTGCTCCATACTAAAGACTAAGAGCTTTAACGCCGCCTTTCTTTTTCCGAATCGTCGCTCATTCCTTTTTTAATGAAAATAGTAGCAACTTTTTCTCCCTCGTATTGGAGGTCAGCCTGAATAGAAGAAGAGCCAAATTCCTGGGATCTGCGTTCCAAAGCATCGGCCTTCCCTGGCTCTTTTTTTTCGGCATTGGCAAAATACGTAGCTTTCGTATCCTGCGACTGCACCATTGCCTCCAGTCCTGTGGCCATCGCCCAGTCACAAAGCATGGATTGAAATTGCTCTTTTCCTGCAAAATCTTGAATATGAATCACCATTTTCTTCCTTCCTCTTCTATTATGAACATGATAACGTCTAAATCTATATCGGCAAAGAAAAAAAGAGATATAAGACTCAGCACTAAGAATCTCGGAATAAAAAAAGGGGCTGTAAAAAAAGTAAAATAATTTTCTTGCATAAATCACTTTATTATTTTGATTTTTTTACAGCCCCTTCTTGTAAGTGAAAACTTAAGATCTGGAAAGGAGAAATAACTGATAGACATGAAAAGCCAAGGATGCCGGAGCAGGAAGAAACATATCCGCCAGTGCTTCCAAGGTTACACTCGTCCCTATTTTTCGCTTTACAGAGGGTTTCATCTTCTTGCTTTTTGTTAGCTCCTGTACTATCTCCTTGCAACTCGGAAGAAGTTGCACACGAATATCCTCTTCCTTAGGAAGATTGTCCGCAAGATATCTCACATTGCTATATGGAATAGCTTCCAAACTTTCCATAAGCTTCTTCTTCTCCCCTTTATAAAAGATACGGATACCGGAAGTGGCCGGATAAATCTGAAGCCCCGTAATCTGAGGATGGCAGGCAAGCATCCCGCTTAAAACCGTCTCCTCCTTTTCGCTGATTCGAAAACACTCCAGTCTGAGTCGAAGTGAACTGTCATTTTCATGGCAAATTTGAAACTGCATAAAACCCTCTCTTTATAAAAATCCTTATTCCTGCTTCCGGCAAGAAGTTCTGAATACAAAATCTCCATAAGTTAGTATACACTATTTTAACTGCTTTGTATCTAAAATTTTTATATAGAGAAAAGTAGCCTTTCTACCCTGCTGCTTCTGCCACCTCATCTATGCTTGACTGTCTTTGCCTCTTATTCTGCTCCTCTATCCGGAAGAAGCTTCAAGTCCGGAAGACCCGAAATCCCATAATTTTTATCCGAGAACCACTCCTCTTCTCCTCCTGTCAGGAAGATAAGCACATGCTTAGCCCTTGTTACCGCAACATAGTCCAGGCAGACATTTCTACTGTCCGAAC
This sequence comes from uncultured Oribacterium sp., assembly GCA_916439225.1. Taxonomy (GTDB): domain Bacteria; phylum Bacillota; class Clostridia; order Lachnospirales; family Lachnospiraceae; genus Oribacterium. The sequence continues at coordinate 89,854 of CAKAHF010000004.1, forward strand.
GGTTGACGGAGCTTCCTCCGGCAGAACTAATAATCACAATATTGGCATTCAATCCCTTGGAAAGATGAGCCTCAAGCACAATATAATCCAAAGCCTGAGAACTGAAGCCGACATCTTTTAGGCTTTCTTTAAATACGCCTGCTTTTCTCCGGAATTGCAAAGCACCAAAAAATCTCTTTCCTTTAAATCCGGATATCGTCCCAAGATTTCCAAAAAGAGACTCCGTAATCCCTCTCCTTCTGTTCCGGATATCCTTCTTTGAAATATCCCGTGAAAAGGACAGTGCTTTAAAAATTCGGGTCTTTGCGATGCTTCCATGTCTCTATAGGAATGCATTCGTCTCCGAAAAGCATCATTTATCCAATCCACCAGCATCTTATTGGCACGATAGTTTTCATTCAGATAAAGAACTCGGACATTTCGCTTCTTCTCCATCTCTCTTTTCATATCGTAGAAGACCTGTCTTTCTTTCTCCGCTTCCTGATATATCGTCTGACGCGGATCCCCCACCATAAAAAGACAGTTATGACGCATTTTTCCTTTTTTATCCGTTGCAAGACTCAGTAGAATATTGAGCTGGCTGCGATTTAAGTCCTGCAATTCATCTGCATAAATCTTACTGAAATCTCTTCTTAAAAGCTGAAGAAAGGATTTGTTTTTCTGCAAAAGCTTATAGCAACGCTCTTCCAAAGGCAGATCTTCCCGTTCTCCGGCTTCTTCTATTTCTACAACATCTCCATTTTGTTCACTTTTTTTATTATCTGATTGATTTTGAACATTTTCATCACGGAAGCTTTTCTCTTTTTCCAAAATCCATAAACAAAAGTCATGAAAAGTCATAATATGCATGCTGTCTATACCATGTACCTTTTTCTTCAGTCGATGTGCAGCTTCCTTGTTTATTGCGATTTCCCTATATAGATGCTTTTTTATTTTCTGCTTAAATTCCTGTACCGCTTCCTCGGTAAAGGCAATCAAAAGGAAGTGGGACAGTCTTTCCCCTCCCATAATTTGATTCAATATTCTCCTCGAAAGTAGGGTGGTTTTCCCCGTTCCGGGCCCTGCGATAATAAAGAGATTGTCTTCTACATTTCGGATATACTCCCTCTTCCTTCGCTCGGTCCAAAATCTCTTCTTTTTCTCCATTCTACCCTCTAAGCTCAGCAGAATTTGCGCTTGTACCGCCTATATCTATTTGAAAAACAGGGCATCGTAAAAACGATCCCCTGTCTCAAAACTACTCTGACTTTGTAGCCAAATGCAGTCCCATACCCTCTAATTTATTTAAAATCTCATCCAATGACTTTCTTCCCATATTTCTCACCTTCATCAGGTCATCCATGGTTTTGGCACAAAGTTCTTCCACTGTATTGATGCCCGCTCTCTTTAAGCAATTATAGGAACGTACACTAAGCTCCAGCTCATCGATGCTCTTGTTTAAATCATCGCTTTCCACATCCTGTGTATTGCTTCCGCTTCCGGACAGATTCCGCACATTGCCTTCCATATCGATGAAAAGTCTTAAATGAGTCTGCAAAACTCTAGCTGCAAGGGAAACTGCTTCTTCCGGATTCATCGTCTTGTCCGTATTGACATCCAGAATCAGTTTTTCCTCTTCTTCCCCCTGCTCTTCCACAAAGACATTGACCTTTTTAACCGGAGAATAAATTGCATCGATTGCAATTACACCGATAGCGGAGTCGCTGTGGTCACGGGTATTTGCCCCGTCATATCCTCTCCCCTTTGTGATCGTCAGTTCCATATACAGCTTTGCATCTTCTCCGGAGAGAGTTGCAAGCACCAAATCAGGATTCATAATCTCTACTTCAGAGCTCACCTTGATGTCCGAAGCATGAACAACACCTTCGCCCATATAGTCCACATAAGCCATAACAGGGTCTTCCGAGCTTCCGCTGTAACGAATAGCCAGCTTCTTCAGATTCATCACAATCTCGGAAACGTCCTCTTTCACTCCGGGAATGGAAGAAAACTCATGATAAACACTGTCAATCTTTACTTCACTGACTGCTGCACCGGGCATAGAAGAAAGAAGGATTCTCCGAAGAGAGTTCCCAAGTACAGTACCTTCTCCCTTTGCCAGAGAAGTACAGACAAAACGACCATAACCCTGTTCTTCTATAAGCTCTTCTACTTCTAATACTGGTTTCATACGTTCTCCATTCCTATCCTTATACTATATTACAGCAGGCAAACGCTGTTCTTCTACTATACAACAGCGAGAAGTGCTGTTCTTCTTCGCAAGTTCCGAAACATGGTACGGTACTCTCACGAAAACATCATTGCTAAGCCTATCTATTATACATATTTTTTTAAAAATATCGAGTACTTTTCCTGAAAATACCAAAGAAATAAGCTAAGCGGCGAGATGCTTGCCCTTTTCCATCTCCGTATTCTGTCTTACCAGAATATTCTCCATGGGGACCTGAAACAAAACGCTGAGCGCAAACATATTGTCCAAGCTTGGAAGAGCCTTTCCCTGCTGCCACTTATATACTGCCTGAGGTTCTAAAAATCCCATATAAGAAGAGATGTCTTTCACTTTCAATCCCTTTTCTTTTCTAAGGCGTTCAATATTCTTCCCCGTAGCATAAACATCAATTACCGGGTACTCCACTGTAAAACCTTCCTTCATTCGGAACCTCCTTCCCAATTATCCTCTATGTATTATCGGCATAAACAACAATACAGAAAATGATGGAATATCGCTGAAATACAAAGCATTTTTCAAGCTAATCTGTTAAAAATAAGCGGAAGCTTATCTATGGAAGCTTCCGCTGCGATATAGAGCTGATGACGGGAATCGGACCCGTGACCTCCGCACTACCAATGCGACGCACTACCGACTGTGCTACATCAGCATACTCAGAACATTAAGAAAATAGCATAGAACCCCTCTCTCTGTCAATTCTTTTTGGAAAAAACTCTATCCCTACTTTTCTATCCGCATTTTCACTCCATCTTTATATGCAATTTATATTGCCATAATTAAGTATAAAAATTATAATGGCAAAGATTGATTTTTATGATTGAAAAGAAATTTTTAATCGCAAATATTTTCATCATTCAATTAGTAAAGAAGAAAAAAAGGAGATTAAAAATGGAATCAAAGCAGATTATGACCATTGTTGTTACCCTTGTTTGTGCCGGTATCACCTTCGCGGAGATTCAAAACATCCGCTATGCGAAGCAGTCCGACACACCGACAACCATTCACCCCATCAGATTGCTTGCTTGCATCGCAATCGTTGTAATGGGGATCTATTCTCTGATTACCGGGAACTATATCCTGAATGTATAAGGATAAGTCGGCAGGATGATTTCCGAATAAGAAATGAAAGAAGGAGTTGTACAGCTATATATTCTATAGCTTGGTTCTTTTACAACCCCTTCTTTTTATTGCAGAACGAGCATCATTCTACAGGGCATTTTGCCTATTTTCCCTTTTACAAAATTGTTCCCTCTGAAAGAATATCTACATATTTTTTATATACATATTTTCTATATCTTTTTTTATCTTCTACAAGCTCCACAATTTCTATAGTCATTAAGTTTTCTAAAAGCTTATTAGCAGTCGGTTTACTGACACCTACTAAATTTTTTATATCTTCCGCTTCTAAAAAAGGATGTTGCAATAGATAATCATATATCAAAAGAAGATTGGAAATATTACTACCTGAAAGCTCACGAATCTTTTTCATATCCGTATTTTTCAGCTCAACAATCTTTTGAATTGAAGTAATTGCATCTTCCGATATTTCACAAATTCCATCTATAAAAAATTTAATCCATTCTTCAAATTCTCCTTTAATACGAATGTTATTAAGGAGTTCATAGTACCTGTTTCTATTTTTCTTAAAAAAATAACTCAAATACAGAACAGGGTATTCAATCAAACCTTGCTCTCTTAAATATAATATAATCAGCAACCTGCCCATTCTTCCATTACCGTCTAAAAATGGGTGTATTGTTTCAAATTGATAGTGAATTAGAGCTATCTTTATTAAATTTGAAATAGTACTATCTTCATGTATATATCTTTCTAAATCACCTAAGCAAATATCCATCTCGTCCGGTGCCGGTGGAATAAAACTTGCATCTTTTAAAGTTGAATCCGCATGGCCAATCCAATTCTGTGATCTTCTAAATTCACCCGGCATCTTTTCTTCCCCTCTAACATTAGAGAGGAGAACAGCATGTGTTTCTCTTATCAGTCTCATACATAGCGGCATCTTATTGAGTCTTTTAAATGCATAATGAGTTGCTTTGATATAGTTTACAATTTCTTCCGTATCTTTTATTTTTTCTTTTCCCTTATCCTTTTGCAACACATCAACAAGAGATGCCTGTGTTCCCTCTATTTGAGAACTTATAACCGCCTCTTTTTGTACGTACATCGATACAAAAAGATCAATATCCGGTAATGTAATGGCCATTCCGTCCAATCTTCCTAATAGTAAATATGCTTTATTGACTAAAGCATTTATTTCGCTGTCAATATTTAACTTTATATCTTTTAGATTATGGGGAACAAAGCATTGATAATCACTTTGCATTTTTCTTTAATTGTCCTGCTCTATTATTTTTCTAATTTCAAAATATCATCCCCCTAAGTAAAATCTATTTTACTTAGAATAAGTATACTTGCTGTAAGTAAAATTTTAAAGCATTATTTTTACTTACACAATCAAATGCCTCTCTAAGGATGGAGTAAACTTACTGTCAGTTAACGAGCTTCAAAAATACACCTTGATAAAGGTCTTCAACTTTTCAATTATCTTATTATCATTTTTTTATTTCATGTCAAAAATTTTTATAATAAACGGAGGTGGTTCCGTATGGAGAAAGTCTTCTTAACCGTTTCTCCCGGAATTGATGCATGGAGCCCATCTATATATTTCTTTGACGCATCATAGTGCTCTTTCAACACATCTCTAAGCCTTATTTCTTTTACGCTTATCCCTTCTGTTCCGGTCGCCCCCAGCTTCCTTTCTTCTCGACCTATCCTCACCAACTGAAGAAGTTTCTCTCTTCCATAGTTTCTCTCATAACACCTTAGCTTACTCATCTTGTCAGCACCTTTTTTTGGCTCCATGATAAAGGTCTTGAACTTAAGCGATCAGATAACACATGACTTACATGACTCTCTGCACTACAGCCTTGTACAAGCTTGTTTCTTAGCGTTCTCCTGATAGCTGCCCAATTCTCTAGCACATACGTCCGTAAGCTTTCTATTCTCTCTATATTTCTCCCTGATGCCGCCATACAATCTATATATTTTGAGAATGAAGCCTTAGTGGAATGCTTAGAGTATAGTAAATGCCATAATTCTTCTTTGGCGATATCCTTTTCATCTAACATCTGCGCTGCAGCCTGATTAATATATTTCATCAAGTGAAATTTATCTGCACAAAAGACTGATTTTTCAATGAACTCCGCCCCATTCTTTATCCACTGGGCTCCATCACCACTAATAAATACTTTCTTTAAGGTCTCTTTATCATATGTCTTTTCAATGTAGTCAGAAACCTTAGTCCAAAGACATGCATTTCCTTCTTTTTCCGGGATAAAGTCCGGCAAAATAAAAAGCTATTTTTTTGAGTTCTTTTTCTTCCTTTACAGCCGGATTCAAACTTTCCTTCATGTACGTAAATCAGTTTAGAAATAAAGCTCTTATTATCCTTGGACACCTTGCCATGCTGTTCCGCAATGTGATCTTCATCTGCTTCGATAAAAAGATACTCCACTTGCTTCTTGCCGGAAAGATCCTCAAGGGTAATGCTATCTGATAGACTATGTATTTTTATTCATCACTGTAGTTTTTGCTAATTCTTTGTTTGGATGGTAGTATCTTTGTTGCCTCACAATAGCTTGTTTTTTTAATGCCTCCGTGAGTAGCATTACCTCAGCTTCTTCACTAAACCTCTCATGGGAATCCAAACCTATTAGTTCTTCTAGCAAGTAAGAATGACCTCCTTGCTCTGCTTTCCTCTTGAAATACGTACAATCAAACACAACATCCCCAACAGAGGTAATCAGCGTACGCTTATCGACTCTCTGGATGTTGAAACGTTCTTTTCTAACTCCACACTCACTAAGCATTGAATTCATTCTTGAAAGGACTTCGCCCAAGAAAGAAGCAGAAAAAAAGACTCTGTAGAGCTTTTCACAGACCTCTCCAGAGAACTAAAGTCCTTAGGATTGTCAAAAAATTTCTTCTCTGCATCAAGTAACCCTTTTACCAAATCTTCTAATAGTGCTACAATATCCACGAGAGTAGTCTCCTTTGCATAGTTTTTTAGTCGAAACCATTGTATCAAAGGATTAATGATTACTCTCTTTTTATTTCTTTATCAACTGACAAAAATCTTTACTCTATTCTTCTAAGTAAAAAAATCAAAATGATTTTTCTAAGCAATATAGGTCTGAACTTGGGGCACGCTCTCGCTAGCTTCGCCTGACTGAGCAGTGGTTTTGTTAACCACTGCTCACTTTGCTTCGCAAAGCAACTTCCTTCGGAAGTTGGTCTCGTACAGAACAACTTTTCTGATGAAAAGTTTGTCCTTACGTAACGGATACTAAGCGAAAAACTGCGTTTCTCTTGTTTTTTTCGCAAGTATCGGGCTCAGACTACCCCGCATTCAGACCTATATTGCAAAGAATATCTTAATTATTTTGATTTTTTACAGCCCCTTTTCAAGTTTTACAGGCTATTTTTTATTTTTTCCTCTTATACAGAAGATAGTACAGAGCGATACAAAGTGAACTCATGACAAAGGCAAAAGCATAGTAGAGCATCTTTGAGCTGTCCGCTGTTTTTTTACCTTTTCCAAGCCCCGCTTTTTCGCAGAGTGCTTAAAAGCTTTTTTTAAGACGTCTTAATTCTGCCAATTCTTCTCCTGATAAGGCTCGCTTTCTGCTTATGGCAAGAAGCTCATCTATCCGCTTTTTCTATTTCTCTCGCCGTTCTCGGAACTTTCGGATTGCTATTCCACTTCTCCTCCGGCTTTTTCAGCCTCCGGAGTGCCCCCCATCCGGAACAGGGGGAATGATTTCCGGCTCTCCCGGTCCTGCCCGGAGTCGGCGGCACAACGGGAATCGGTATCGGTTTACGTCCACCTCCACCGCCTATGCCGCCTCCACTACTGCTTCGCGTATATTGATTGTCAAAAACAATCTCCGTTACTTCTTCTCCATCCTTATAAATCTTCTTTTCTACAATCAAATCATATAAGCTGTCTTCACTTTGCTTTTACCGTAAAGCTGATGGTATAGACGGAGGGATCATAGGTATATCCATGTATTCCATTATTCACTTCTTCTAAGGTATAGTTGAAAGTTCCCGGTTCTGTAAAATGTATCGGCTCAAAGGCTGTGTGCCCCTCTCCCACAAGCATCACGATTTCACTATCCGAGAAGCTGCCATCCGGCATAGGCTGTCCTGTACCCGGGGCCTCCGCTTTCAGATTAAATTCGAAATTGGCGGCAGATGCGGGAGGGGTACCGGAAACAATCTTATCCAGTTCTATTCTTCCCTCTGTGGAATAAGGCTTAAAAGTGTTCGTGAACTCCAAATCATCTCCCGTTACCAAACCAAAGAACTTACCAACCCCAAATTCATTTACCGAAACCTTTATATTTCTTATCGGATTTTGGTCATTTTCCACTCCGGGATAATCTCCACTTTCCGTAATCGTGTATTCATACACTCCTGACATCGAGAATACAATCTTTCCAAAAATCCACCTCTCCGCCATCTGCATCCGGGTTTTCAAGGGTCAGACTGTCTCCCGTTCCGGCAGCGGCAGGCATAGGACAGGACGGAGTCTTTCTCTTTAAGATAAAGTTAAAGTGGTGACTGATATTCGGTGTCCTAAGTCCGGGCGCTGCTGAAAGAATTTTTTGCACCTTAAATTCCGTCTCATAAGATGTAGCCCTATAAGCATTGTGGAAGATAAGGGGATTATCCGTATTATAGGTCAAATTCGAGGTCAGCTGTCTATGGTCCGGATCCGTCACGGTAATGGTAACAAACTTTTCTCCCATATCCAGTTTAAATCCGTGATTATCTAAGCCTTCTTCACTAATCTTATACTTATAGGTTCCGGGACGAAGCAAGCGGATATCGGTAAAAAGCTTGCCGTACCTCCGTCGGGATCGGGATTCTTTATAGAAGGTAGAGGATTCCCGTCTTTATTCTCTACCGGTGCACCGGTAACATCTTCCATAGTGTAAGTGAATTTGTGCGCAATCGATCCCGGATGCGTTCCCCCCTGTATTTCCAGAACCTTCTTTACAGGAAGGTCAAAAATATACGGCTTTACCAGTTTATGTTTTGCAAAACGACTGCAAGGTTTCCACAATCGCAGTGGAAGGAGGCTGTGTCCCCTTAAACTGAATACACTTCATCTGTGACGTATTGACATTGATTACACTGACTTTCGCCTGATCTGTCGTTGCCTTCATTTTTAGATTGGCAATCAGTAAACCTTGCTGGTCCAGCGTAAATTTCTTTCCGGCAGCTGTGGTACGAAGGTCAAAGGCGATAGCCTGAATCTGCTTCTTATCTATACCGGTATTCGCACTCTCATTTTCATAGTTCCATTCTTTCCAAATGCTTGTGCCGGTATTCTTAGGATTATTCGGATTTCCATCCGTTGCATAGCCCGGATCATACAGTGCTTTACCAAGGTCTTTTTGTGCCTCGGTCGGAACGCTGTAGGAAACGAATACTCGGGGTTTAAAGTATCCAAAGAAGCCGAATTGGCAGGATCATAGGTTCTCTTTGTAAGCATGGTCTCAATATCTACGCCGTCAAATTCCCCGTTCTTATCTCCTAAAAGATCGAAAAGTACCATATCCGTGGTTCTGGTTGTCCCAGCCGCCTGATAAAGTATACGATATTTATAAGGGTCTCCCATATAGCTGATATTGTCCGTCAGATAATTCGAATTAATCTCTGTTGATACAGTATTCGTAAAGCCCGCTTCCAGAACCGTGACCGGTCCAAAGACCATCGGTCTTTGGAAAACCGAAGTGGTAAAGCGAGAATTCAATTCAGCTGCATCATGTCGAATATTCTTATAATAGCGAATCTTTTCCAGAACAGGAAATTTCCCCCGTTCATCGGATATATAGTTCCCAAACCAGACCGTGTTCGGGTCCGTGTTGACATAGCCCACGGTATTCACCACATTTCTTCCTCTGTCAACAATATTGAAGTAGGGGTTACTTAGGGTATAAGTCAGCTTCCAGCCACTTATGTTAAAACGCTTATTCCAAAGACGGTGAACGGGATCGTTCGGTGCGGTAAAGCTAATGATCATCATATCCTGCCCCGAACCTTCCCAGTTTTTGGAGATTTGAACCGTATAATCATGTCCCCTCTGATATCGCAAGGAAGGCGTAACCGCCCAACCGTCAAGCCATGTTCCGATATCAATGGAACTGTCGATAACCTCCGTTCCGGCGGGCAATAAATCATAGATGATGCCTTGGTTAACTTGATAGGTTTTGGTATATTCATCCCCTTGAAGACTGGCGGGTAATGATCCTGAATTCGTTCCTTGAACACAGACATCGATGGTTTGTGTGCCGGTTTCAGGATGATCCTCAAAGTTTTTATTGACCTTGGTAAGTCTGGAAATGATGTTTAAGGGGGTCAGAACATAGCCTATCTGCGGCCAGTAATGCCCAATACGTGTTTCCTACAGGGAGCTTTGCTATATTGTCTGCCTTCTGCAATTGCGGCTCCTGCAAGAAAATTGACATTATAGTCATCCGTTCTCTCCATAGTGGCTGATATGGTATTCTGCATATCCGGAGTGGGGGTAATGTCAATGGTATAGCTACATTCAAACTCATTCCTATAGTAGGGGAGTTTTTGCCTCAATTGTAATCCTACTATCGCATTTTTTATCGCCCGGGACAACATGCTCCAGGCTAATCTGATTGTTTACACCAATAGCTGCTCCGGAATTCGCGGTATAGACCGGTGGCGTCTGCCCCGACTCCGCAGTAAACACCAGTTTTCCTTGGCTATCATAGGAAAAATGCTCCATACTTAAAGTAGTTTGGTTCACCTTTTTTTCTCAACCAGACTTCTACCGGAGGATAGTTTTCATGCCTCGGCCGCATGTTGGGCTTTTCATTAAACTTAACGCCGGGAACCAGGGAATTCGTTACCTGCTCCACATCATAAACCTTCATCCAATCCAGATAGATACTGCTATAATGGTAGTCATTCTCCTTAAGTTCATAGGGTCTTCCCCGATAAAAGTCGTTTGTTCCCTTATCAAGTTCGAGCCCATACAGATCATCCTTTGCAAGGTCCGTGCTAACGGGTTTGTCCGTTCAAAGGACTCGGGTAACGAATCTCTGGAAGTAAAGAGATAGTACTTTCCGTCAGTGATCGTAACTCCGGAACCATTCGGATCCGCGCTTCCATTTGAAGTAGAATAGTTCGCTCCGGAAAAAGCTATATTTTCGGCATCCGCTTTGTACACCGCAGAAAGGCTAAAGCTCTTGGTCCGCGTTCCATGTCGTAAGGGAGCGCTTTGTTTCCTTCCTTATAGATACTCTGTAAGCCAAAAATATCCAGATAGTTCTGTCTTTCCTCAACAGCATATTTTTTATAGGAAAACATCCCGCCACCCTTTGGCGCGGGGAAGATTCTCATCACCTCGCTCTGCGTGACAGGTAAATTCTCCCTCCTATGTCCGTCCGCCCAGATTTCCGTAAATTGAATCTCATTTTTTATTTGTAATCCATTCTCCGCTACATTTTTGTGTAGGATCATCCAATGCCGCTTTCAATTTTGAATAGGGATACTTAAATAAAAGGGCATAGAGCTGAGAATTGTATTTCGCATAGGGAGAGTAATTGTGTTCCGTTAGATACGGTTCATTATCCGGTAATCTATAAAGACTGGGGTCTTGGGATATACCAACCTGATCTCTTCCAATAGGATTTACAAGGTATCGTTCATTTCCTGCCGGGAGAGGGGCAGTAGGCGGAAGATTCATATTCTTGGTAATATTTCTATATCCGTCTCGTGCATACACTTCGATATTATCCTGCCCGTCCAGATTGTACAAAAAAAGTAGTCTGATCTGACTATCCATAGGCATCTTTTTTTCGCGCCGACAAGCTCACCTCCATCCCTTTTTGTTGAGATCAGACGGTCATATTAAGCTGATATTTAAAGGGCTGTGAACTTCCCCTTGCTCTGTCTACTCTTACATACCATACGGCATAAAAAGTAGTCATTTGCGTCGGCGGGCACCGGCCCCCAAGAAGTATCCCATTTAAAGAATACACCTCCATTTACATCGGCAGTACCCGGCTTTAAAGTGACCTTCGTCGGATTGACTTTGGTTTCTACATGAACCGACATCCTTTTTCTCGGACTCTCCATTTAAGATTCCGCTGTTTTCAATCTTTAATTGAATAGGAAACTCATAATCGTAGACACCTTTATTCAGTGCATTATCATGTCGCACCTTCAACATGCTGGGAGTGAGGTCGTAAGCAAAGTCCGCCTTAAAAGGTGATTCCGCCACTTAATATGTTATAGTTCTGTAAGCACAAGAAGGGCTCCCCGTCCTTTTCTTCCAAAGGTATAGTTGAAGCTACTCTGGTCGTTGGTATCCGGGGCCATGGGAATTCCGTGCCTAACAGAAGGCTCCACCTTATATACCCAGTTTTTCCCTATTGGTAGACACAGTGATTTTTATTTTTGATTCCAAGCAGCATCATCCCAGCCCTTAAAGATACGGGCAGGGATATAGAGTTTTACAGATCCGGGATCGTATTTTGTATTTTTATCTCCTCTTAGGGTCATCTCTACCGCAAGTGTTGTCGTATTCACTGCATTGGAATAATATTCAGGCGGAACAATACTTAGTTTTTCCTGTTTTCGTATATCTCCATTACTGCCATCCTTATAACTATGCCCGGTCCTTGCCGCCACTGTTCCGGCATGAGGATCCGCCGGTTCCTTCCAATACGCCCGCAATTCATGCGTAACAATCCCCGGGGCTCCCATCAATCTCGCCAGTACGAAGGGACTGAAATGTTTTGTGGAGAAAACAAGACTTTCCTCCTCTTCCTTGACCGGAAGAATCTCTGTCGGACGTCCTTCGGAAAGATGCACAATGCGAAGTTCATCCTCCGCTTCTATCTCTTCTTTCTCCTTTTTATCCTCTTTCTCCGCTTTAGTTTCTGTCTCCGTTTTGGCTTCTTTCTCCTTTTTGGCTTCTTTCTCCTTTTTGGCTTCTTTCTCCGTTTTAGCTTCTTTCTCCGTTTTATTTTCACTCTCTGCTTTAGTCTTTTTCTCTTCCTTCTCCGCTTTTTTTAATTTTATCTACTTCTTTTTCTATTTCTTCATTTTTTTCCAGCTGTTCTTCGAATTTTTTTGCAAGTTCGGAATCCGTTGCTTTCTCTTCTACTTTCTTGCCTTCGTTCTTTCCTTCTGCTTCCTCTGCCTTGCTTTGCGCTTCTCTTGTCTCTGAAGATTCTTCCTGCGTAGTCGAATCCTCTGTATCGTTCCCTATGATTTCTTCTTCTCGCTCATCTTCTTCGAGAGCTTCCTTTATTGTTTCTGTCTTTTCCAGACGGATTTCAACTTTTTTCCCATTCTTCGGCTGGACTTCCTTTTCTACCCCGTCAATTTCCCGATAAAAAGAAATATCCACCACTTCTAAAACCTCTATCTCCGGTTCTTCTTCTGATTCTCCTTTTGATTCTTCTACTTCTTTTTCTTCTTCTGACTCATCGGTTATGTCTTTTGATTCTGCCGTTTCTTTCCTTTCTTCTGCCTTCGCTTCTTTCTTCGCATCCTCCTTACGATATTGCGCTTCCAATGCAGCCTTTGCTTCCTCGATAATGGATTCTTCTTCCAGTACTTCTACCTTCATCTTGGTTCCTTCAAAAAAGGTCTTATCTCCAAAAATAGCCGTTACCGTAAGGTCATGGTCTGCCTGCTCACTAAAAGAACCGGCGTCCATATATTCCGCCTTTTTCTTCTGTGCTTCTTCTTCGGAAAGTCCGGACTCTCCCGCTTCAGAATTTTCTTCGGAGCCATCCACAGCGCCTATCTCCTCCGGGCGGTCTTCTGCAATATTTTCTCCGTTTTCAGCCTGATTGCCGGCTTCCTCTTCATTAACGGATGGAATCCCCTCTTCTGAAGAGACACTTTGCTCATTTTCGCTATCATGGCTTACACTCTGCTGTTCTTCCGACTCAATCCGTTCAGCTATCTCTTCCAAATTTCCCTCTGCACAGCTTATTCCCTGCATACTTCCTACAAGTAAAACAAAGCACAGGAAATACGCCATTCCTTTTTTGAAGATCTGCCTTGACCATAATTTCGGCTTAAATAAGCCACTCTCGAAATGGATATCCTTCTCGCTCCCCAGTTTTTTCATCATATACCTCGGCTTTCTTAATTTCGTGTATGATATATACTTCTGCAACTTTCTTATATGCATAAGTACCCTTAACTGTTTATCGACAATATTTGATATTTTTTTATCCGTTTTTCGACCCATTTTTTTATTAATATTTTATAAAAAAACAGTATTTATTCGTCAAGATTTTTCCTTAAATCATCCAATGTTTTTTTCCGTAGGATTTTTCCACGTAA